>OZ244623.1:0-402500 GCA_965218465.1 Acidobacteriota bacterium
CATAGGAGCACTCGGAACGGGATTTGAACCAGTTCCCGACGCAAGCGCTCAAGTGCTTCTTGACCCCTCGCCAAGCGATTCTTAGCATGGTCCCTAAAATGTCGAGACTGGCTCAAATCAACACGCTCTGGCGTGTTCCCTTGATCTTGACGGCCACGGGCGTGTTGGCCGGCGTGAGTGTCCTGATGTCATTGGTGGATGGAAGCGGGCGATTACAACACGGTTGTGCCCGGATCTGGGCCAGGTTCGTCTTCCTGGTGGCGCGAGTCAGGGTGAGAGTTGAAGGTATCGACAAGATCGATACCGGTCGTGGCTACATCTTCATGGCTAATCATTTGAGCATGTTTGACCACTGGGCCTTCCTGGCGTGGCTCCCCTTTCAGTTTCGCTTTGCGGCCAAGGCGGCGCTGTTCCGGATCCCGCTGCTGGGGTGGCATTTGAGCCGCTCCGGCAACATCCCGATCGAGCACCGTCGTCCCCGGCAAACCCTGAGCCACTTACGGGCTATCGCCCCTCAGATCGAGCGGGGACTCTCGTTGGTGATCTACCCCGAAGGGGGGAGGACTTTCGGTAAAAAGCTGGCCCCTTTTAAACGAGGCGCTTTCTTGCTGGCCAAACAAGCACGGGCGCCGATCATTCCCGTAACGATTCTGGGAGCCCACCGACGACTGGCACGGGGTTCGGTCATCATCTATCCTGGAACGATGGAGCTGATTCTCCACCCCCCAATTGAACCCGCTCTCTTTGAGCAGATGTCACTGCAGGAGATGTCGGACCAAGTCCGGCAAGTCATTCAATCTCGCTACTCCCAAGTCGATCCATGAGCTCTAAGCCGGACCCTATCAGGCGCATTCAATCGGTGTTGCGGGAGCGCCAACTACCCGGTTGGCTGTTTTACGGATTCCACAACATCGACCCTACAGCTTTACGAATTCTGGGATTTCCACCGCATCCCCACATCACTCGGCGCTGGTTCTACCTGGTGCCGGATGAAGGAGAGCCCCGCAAGCTGGTACATCGAATCGAATCCAGCCAACTCGACCACTTGGCAGGCAAAAAATCCATCTATCTGACCTGGACGGAACTTGACCAGTCGCTGACGAAACTGTTGGCCGGAATACCCAAGGTAGCGATGCAGTATTCCGAGAAAAACGCCATTCCTTACGTTTCACGGGTCGACGCCGGAACTGTGGAGTGGGTGCGCTCCCGGGGCGTGGAGGTGGTCTCTTCGGGCGACTTGGTGCAACTCTTCGAATCCGTGCTGAGTCCGACTCAAATGGAAAACCACCGAACCACAGCTCAGCACCTGACCCGGATCGTTCAAGACGCATTCAGTTACGCTGCGCAGCAGATCGCCGGCTTGGGACAAACCAGCGAGATTGAAGTGCAGCGGTTTATTTTGTCTCAGTTTGAAGCGGTTGGGCTGGTAACAGAACATTTGCCTATCGTCGGAGTCGGGCCGAACAGTGGTGATCCCCACTATTCTCCCACCGAAGCCACCTCGGCGGCGGTGCGGGAGAATGACTTCCTGCTGATCGATCTTTGGGCAAAAACCGCCGCCGAATCCGCCGTCTATGCCGATATTACCTGGACTGCTTTCTTGGGCTCCCAGGTGCCTTCCCGAATTGAAGAGAGCTTCGGGCTGGTGACCCGGGCACGGGACCGCGGTATCCGGTTCATTGGCGAGCGCCTGGCCTCAGGAGTCGAAGTTCAGGGCTGGGAAGTCGATGATGAAGTGCGTCAGGTGATGATCGAGGCCGGCAAAGCCGACTTCTTCGTTCATCGCACCGGACATAATCTGGGTCAGGAAGTGCACGGAAACGGCGTTCATTTCGATAATCTGGAAACCCACGATACGCGCACTTTGATTCCAGGCTTGGCCATGACGGTAGAACCCGGCCTCTACTTTAGAGACTTTGGTGTCAGGAGCGAAATCAACCTTCTGATTGGAGAGCGGGAGGTGGAAGTCACCACCCAACCCCAGACCGCTGTGTTGCTGGCTCCGCCCATCTAAGATCCAGGCAGCGGCAGGGCTCAAGGGCTTGTGCCCGAGGCGATCCGGTCCTTCAAGATGAGAACGATTCATCCAACTCCGGGCCCAACCACCGAGTCTGACGACCCAGATTGACTGCCAAATGAGTCAGGCCCCTGTCGGCAACCGCTCCGTGCCAGTGGACCTCTTCGGGATCGATCCAAACCACATCACCGGCCTCAATGACTTTGGTCGAATCCCCCAAGGTCTGCACTTGGCCCCGTCCCGATTCCACCAGCAGAATCTGGACTCCATCATGCTGGTGCCAGTGGGTTCTACCTCCGGGCTCAAAAGCCACTCGATAGATCCGGGGCATCAGGTCTTCCCGCTCCATTATCAATTGGGTGATCGCCCGACCGGAAAAAGTCTTGGAATCGGCCGATTGTCCCCTAAAGTCGTCTCTCAAAGCGATCCTCATTTTTTTGGTTCCTCCCAAGGCGGTCTCATCGATTATTTGGGGTTGAACGAATCTCCCTTATCCCTTGCCGTTGGGACTCTGAATTGGCGTGGATAGACCGGTGGAACAGACTGGATAGTAACAGGAGCGGACTGCGTTAGGGCCAAGCTGTCACCGTTTCTTAAGACCGGTAGGAGGGCAGGGAAGAACACGGGTCCGTTGAGGCGAGTCCATGCGGTAGCGGATACCCCGCCATTGGATCGTCCGCCCCAAGAACGACCGGGCCAAGCTCAGCAGTGACAGCAGATTGCACAAGGGTCCGCAGCAGACATGCACCCACCAGTTCCGTCCCGCTTGGCGGGGAAACAGCTGTTTTATCGCCAGCAAGCGGCAAGCCGCCTTGAGACAGCCGAGACCCCACACCAGCGAGGTCACGCTTGCCACGCAAACGACGGCCTCATACTTGAGCCCGGTCCAGGAACCCAGCAGCAGCAGACCCAATCCACCCCACAAAGTCAATCCATTAATTGCTTGCGCCGCCAACGTCATCCACCACATTTGGGGATGATAGATGCGGGTGATGGCGAATTGCCGGTGGGTCCAATTCAATAACTCCCCCAGAGAACAATCCTCGTGGGAGAAACTCAAGGCTCGCGGCTGAAAATAGATTGACTGTCGGCAATCGCGCAGCGCCCGGGACAAGGCCAAATCATCGCTTAAGGCGCCTCGCCAATACTCCAAAACCCGGCATCGTTCGAAGGTCGTCCGTTTAATGGCCATGGCGCCACCCCAGGCAAAGCGATTGTCCTTCTCAGTCATCAGTGAGGCAATGCCGGCATTCCAGCAGGCTCTTAGGAGGGAGGCGAAGTTGTGGGTTTGAGGCAGATACCAGCGAAATCCGGTAGCCATCCCAACCCCGGGCCGATTGGCCACCTCAATCAGGTCTCGAGTCCAATGTTTTCCGGGCCGGATATCGGAATCGCCGAAAACCAGTATCTCCCGATCGGGTTCGACTGCACCGACTGCCCGCACCAGATTGTGGACTTTCTGTCCCTGCCCTTGGGCAGAGCCGGTGAATAGCAGCCGCCAGCGGCGTTCCGGATACTGACTGGCTATTTTTTGGATAACCGCCACCGACGGGTCTTTCGCATCCTGCGTAACCAGCAAGTAATGCAGGTCGGCGTAGTCCTGCGCGAAAAACGCCCGCAGGTTCAATTCCAGTCCAGGATCCACCCCCTTAAATGGAATAATGAGTACGGCCGGGACGATGGGCGCTGTCGGGGCCTTGGAACAAGACCGTCGGAAAAGCCGCCAGAAGCGGATCCCGCCTTGCAACGAGAACACAGCCTCCAAGACTCCAACCGCGGCTACCGCCCACCAGAAGGTCAACCAGACTGGCATGATGACATTCTAAACCCCCTGCAATCTCTTGGCCTGGACGCAAATCTCATCTATGATTGCGCCTTGGCGATCCGGCGGGCTATGGCTAACGACTTCCACTGGTCGCCCCCCTCCCCACGCAGAGGTGCCCCAATGACCGCAATTCTTGGGATTTCCGCCTTTTATCACGATAGTGCCGCCGCGTTGATCGTCGACGGACGGATCGTGGCGGCTGCTCAGGAAGAGCGTTTCAGCCGGGTCAAACACGATAGCGGTTTTCCCCAGGAGGCTATTCGATATTGTCTTGGTGAAGCGGGGTTGGATCCCTCCGAACTGGATTTTGTCGGCTTTTATGACAAGCCGCTGCTCAAGTTCGAGCGGCTGCTCGAGACCTATCTCGCATTCGCTCCCAGTGGATTCCGGTCATTTGTCAAGGCAATGCCGTTGTGGCTGAAGCAAAAGCTTCACCTGCCGCGAGAGATGAGGAAGAGTCTCGACAATGGTTACCGAAAACGCTTTGTCTTCGCTGAACACCATCAGAGTCATGCTGCCAGCGCCTTTTATCCCTCTCCCTTCGATGAGGCCGCCATTCTGACGCTGGACGGTGTGGGAGAGTGGACCACTACTTCGCTGGGCCGGGGGCGAGGAAATCGGATCGAGTTGATTCGAGAATTGCGATTCCCCCACTCGCTAGGGCTGCTCTACTCGGCTTTCACCTACTTCATCGGGTTTCGAGTCAACAGCGGTGAGTACAAGCTGATGGGCTTGGCGCCTTATGGTGAACCCCGCTACGTGGATCTGATTCTGGAAAAACTAATCGATCTCAAGCCCGATGGTTCCTTTCGGCTGGACCTCTCCTACTTCAACTATTGCCAAGGGCTTACCATGACCTCCAGGCGCTTCGATCGTCTATTCGGACGCGCGCCCCGTCGGCCCGAAACAGCCCTTTCCCAAACCGACATGGACCTCGCGGCCTCAATTCAGAGAGTCACTGAAGAGATTATGCTCCGCTGCGCCCGCCATCTCCATGATCTGACAGGTCTGAGCCGGCTCTGCCTGGCAGGCGGCGTGGCTTTGAATTGCGTCGCTAACGGCCGAATTCTGAGAGAAGGCCCCTTTGACCGGCTGTGGATCCAACCGGCGGCAGGCGATGCTGGAGGGGCGTTGGGCGTGGCGCTGTTCATTTGGCACCAGTTGCTCGATGGGGAGCGACAAGTCAATCCCTTGGACAGTCAATCGGGGAGCTTGCTGGGACCTGCTTTTGGAGAAAGCACCATTCGCAGCTACCTGAACCAACGAGGTGCGGTCTATCACTGGATTGAGGATGAACAGGAGTTGATCTCAACCGTGGCTCGGGCCATCGACGAGCAACAGGTCGTGGGCTGGATGCAAGGGCGGATGGAGTTTGGTCCTCGGGCACTGGGATCGCGCAGCATCCTGGGCGATGCTCGGAATCGGCAAATGCAATCGATCATGAACTCCAAAATCAAGTTTCGGGAGTCGTTTCGGCCTTTTGCTCCCTCTGTGCTGGAAGAATCTTGCTCCCGTTTTTTCGAGTTGGAGAAGGACGAGCCCAGTCCCTATATGCTCTTGGTGGCCCCGGTCAGACGATCCCAGCGGTTACCGGAAAACTCTAACGCCCGCGGTTTTGAACGTCTCAAGTTTCCGCATTCCCACATCCCCTCGGTCACTCACGTCGACTACTCGGCACGCGTCCAGACGGTGGATAAACTGCGCAATCGGCGCTATTGGAAACTCATCGATGCTTTCCGGAGCCGGAGCGGATGTCCCGTGATCATCAACACCAGTTTCAACGTTCGAGGGGAGCCAATCGTGTGCACCCCGGAGGAGGCGCACTGTTGTTTTCTGGGCACCGATATGGACGTATTGGTGATGGAGCGATTCGTCCTCTATAAGAACGAGCAACCTGAAAGCCACCAAATCAATCGCAAAGCTTACCTGGCCGACTTTCGACTGGATTGACCGACATGATCACCATCAATCGCCATCCTTCCCGCCGCGATTTACTTGTCTTCGGCGCTCTGCTCGCCTTGTTCACGGCCGCTCTCGGCAGTCTGCTTCACTACTATCATGGATTATCGGAGGCGGCTCGAGTGGTTTGGTTGCTTGGGAGCGTGTTGACGACAATTCATTTTTTGATTCCACCTCTAAGACGTCCTATCTACCTGGGGTGGATGGGAGCCGTCTACCCTATTGGCTGGATCGTGTCCCACCTCTTGTTGGCTTTGGTGTTCTACTTTCTTTTGACGCCAATCGGCCTCCTGTCGAGACTCTTGGGAAGAAGCTCAATCGACAAGAGAGGCCAAGCCGACTCTGTTTCATTTTGGGAAAAACGACCCGCCGAGCCGCCAGCTGAACGTTATTTCCGCCAGTACTGAGGTTCTTTTCCAGGCCCAACTTGAGGCCAAATTCGACCACATTTGTCCCACCGAGTGCTCCAATTCCGACCGGACGGAAAAGACAATGACTTTGCCCGGCTATCTATCCATCAGGGACGCGGGGAAAAGACTCGACTAACGCGCCTTAGGCGATGGGAGGACGTTTGAGCCAGTTGTAGCCGATTGCGGCTTCGTCGTGGGGAATCCGTCCTTCGTCCTTCGGATCGTAAATCCTTGAGGTCAGATAGAAAAGGTGCGCCGGTCCGCTCAGACACTTGCAGCCGTGAGCCACTCCGGGTGGGATGGAAAGTACCTGGGCCGGCTGATCGTCTCCCATCAGGAAATCAACGACCTGACCACAGGTTGGAGAGTTTTTGCGGGTATCGTAAAGGGCTACCTTGAGGACGCCCGAAGCCACGTACCACCAGTCGGTTTGCAATTGGTGCAGGTGCCAAGCTTTGATCACACCGGCATTCATGCGGGAGTGGCTCCACTGTCCGAACTCAGAGAAGAAGTCATCACTGGCGCGAATCAGTTCCCGAAAAAACCCCCGCTCGTCGCTATGAGTGACAAGAGGTTTGAAAACCACTCCTTCAATCATCAACGGCTTGACCTCGCTGCCGGATCTGCCCCTAATCTTCCGTCCCCCAAGCGTTTGATCCGCCCGTCACGCGACAGCGAGTAACCTGTGGGAAGCACCGCTTCCACCCGGGGACGGTAGCCCTTGACACTCCAGCGCTTTTCCAACAGACGATCAAGTATATGGTGGCGAACGCGAAGGCGGTCTTCAGCCGCCAGAAAACACTCCAGGATCTTCTCGCGGTTGGCCGGCAGGTCCTCGTTGGAGCCTTGGAAGAGAAAATCGAGCGCGGCTATTTGGACATCGTCATCGGTCTCTTCCAGGTAGAGTGAGACCGTCTCCCGCAATGCTTTGGAAGGTTCTCCCAAAACTGCTCGAATCATCTGGGCCTGGGGTTGGGTGGTTGCCGGCGGATTCTCCCAATGATGGAGCAGGATCTCGTTGATCGTCGCCACCAAGTCTTCGCGAGGCAGAATTCGGCCCAGCACCCGGATCGGCCAGTAGACCTGACGCTCACGCTTGAGAAACGTGACCAGTGGATCCACGGCCCCTTCGGCGAAACTCACCAACCAGCCCAGCACTTGCTGTTTTTCTTCTTCATCCGTGGCCAAAGGAGATACGGTGATGGTGAATCGTTCCAGCAATGCCCGTATCGCCATGGGGGTTCCCATTTGGTAGAGCTTGTAGGCGGCATTGACCCGAACCGAGGCATCCCCGTGCGGTTCTTTAACTTTCTTTCTTAGCTTGGCGATCTGCTTTTCAGTAGAACCGCGAAAAAGCGAGAGCAGACTCATAGTTTCGGCCTGAATGAGCAGGCATCGCGGCCACTCGTAGCGTCACGCGATTTTGTTGTCATGGAAGCATCGATACGTTTATGATAACCTACCAAACGATATTGTATCGGGAATAAGTAGGTTTCGTCTTTTTGGCAAAAAACCCAATCGTTGAGGTTTTTGGGGGTCGTGAAAACATGAAAAAGAAAACACTTTTCTTGACCATGCTTGTGCTTTTGTTGGCGATTGCCTCTCCAACTCGGCTTCTGGCCCAGGACGCGGATGAAGAAAACGCAGCCGACCGGTATCGCGCTGAATATGCCGAGTACACCAAGGCCGACCAGGAAACCGATGCAGCCGCCAAGGGTGACCTCTTGGTTGCCTTCCTCAAGAAGTTTCCCTTGTCGACCCTGGTGCCACATGCCAAGGCCTCCTACCAGCAACTGCTCAAGCAGTCTTCCGACGCCGGTCAGAACGAACAGTTGTTGGCACTAGCCGACAAATATCTCGAGTTGTTTCCACAAGATCTGGCCGCACTCTACTTTGCCACCACGACCAAGTTTCAATCCCAGGATTGGGCCGGTACGATCGACTACGGTGAACGACTGCTCCAGGCCGAGGGACTCGACCCGAGTTCAAAGACTCAGGCCAACTACATCATCGCCATGGCCGCGGTCCAGAGCCAAGACAACGACCGCGTACTCAAGTATGGCGAGACGGCTACCGAAGAATGTGAGGCTAAGGATTGTTACGCCATCCTGGTCGAATTGATGAAGGCGCATGCCAACGCCAGGAACAACGCCAAGGCCGCCTCTTTGGCCCCCAATGTGATCGCTGTACTACGGGAGGTCAGGAATAACAGCGACTCCTCGGAATGGAAGGGCTACATTCGAGACAACACCCGCACAGCCAACCTCATCCTCGCTGTAAACAACTATGAGCGTCAGCGGTGGGATTCCTCCGTAACAGCCTTCAACAGGGTGTTCAATCTGTCGACTACACAAAGTAACCGGGCAGAAGCTTTGTATTATGTTGGGATGAGCTACTGGAAGAAGAACCGTAGCGACGATGCAATGGCGGCTTTTGCGCGCTGTACCAAGATGGGAAACAACCGTCACACTCAATCCTGCCAGAAACACCTTGAGGTGCTGTACATGGCCAGCCACAACGGCTCCGTCGCCGGGCTGGACGAGTTTGTCAGCCGCGTGACGACCAACTGATTCAGCTCGACCGGAGACTCGGTTCAAGTTCGAGTTCCGGTTATCGTTGGCTGCCAGACCGATATCTGACATGAAGGCGATTCTGATCACGCCTGAAGGCGGGCTCCGAAACGCCGACGTTGGAATCCCCGATATCACTCCGGAACAGATGCGAGTCCGGGTGCGTGCTACGGCTGTCAACCGGGCCGACCTTTTGCAGCGGCGGGGTCTCCACCCTCCCCCGAAGGGCACCCGGGTCGACTTACCCGGCCTGGAGTTTGCCGGCGAGATCGAGACCATGGGCAGCCGTGTTCAGGGCTTCTCACCCGGACAACGAGTAATGGGGATTGTCCCGGGCGAAGCCTACGCCCAGTATTTGGTGACCTTACCTCAGCTGGTCCTACCGGTCCCCGACTCGTTGGGCTGGCTGGAAGCGGCAGCAGTGCCCGAGGTTTTTCTCACCGCCTACGATGCGCTGTTTCTCCAAGCTGGTCTGCAAGAGGGCGAAAAGATCCTCATCCTGGCCGTCGCCAGTGGTGTCGGCAGCGCGGCTCTGCAACTTGCCAAACTGAAACAAGCTATTGTTTTCGGCACCTCCAGTTGCGATTCAAAACTCGCACGCCTCATTCCACTAGGACTCGACTATCCGATTAACTATCGATCGGAGAATTTCTCCAAACGCATTCAAGAGATCTGTGCCGATGGAGTCCAGGTGGCGCTCAACTTGGTGGGAGGCTCACAGTGGCAGGACAGCCTCCGCTGTCTGGCCCCAAAGGGGCGGCTGATCTTGATTGGCCTGGTTGGGGGAAGCAATGCAAGGATCGACTTGGGACTTCTCCTCAGGCGCCGTATTCAGATTCGAGGCACCATCCTCCGACACCGTTCCGTGCAGGAAAAAGCCGAGCTCACCCGCAGCTTTGCCCATGCCATCCTGCCTCACTTTCAGACCGGTCGGCTGCGGCCCGTGGTGGATCGCGTCTACGAACTCGAGGAGGCCTCGCGCGCACATGCCGCTATGGAAGAGAACCGCAACGTGGGGAAGATTGTCCTGCGAGTGCCCTGAGTAAGGAGCCGGCCGGATCCGCTCAGCGACGCTGCAACAGAACTACGTTCTCGATGTGGCGGGTGTGAGGGAACATGTCGACCGGCTGGACTCGCCTCAACCGGTAGGTTGTTGCCATCATTGCAAGATCACGAGCCTGCGTGGCTGGGTTGCAACTGATGTAGACCACGCGCGCAGGCGCAACCTCGATCAGCGCCGCAATCGTTTCCCGATTCAGCCCCACCCGCGGAGGGTCCAGAAAGACCACCTCGGGCCGACCGTGTTGCTGGAGAAAGTCGTGTCCCAGGGCTGACTCCGAAGAGAGGCATTGAAAGACGCAATTGTCGATCCCGTTGCGGGCGGCATTGTGCCGGGCAGCCTCCACCGATCGCGGCGCCAATTCAATTCCCACTACCCTTCGGACCTGGTCAGCCAGGAAAATTCCGATACAGCCGATCCCACAAAAAAGATCGTAAACGAGCTCGTCCTCTCGCAACTCGGCAAAGTCCAACGCCAGCGAGAAAAGTCTTTCTGCCTGTAACGTGTTGGGTTGGAAGAAGGTAGTGGGGGCGATTCCAAAAACGGCGTTGCCGATACGGTCCCGGATTTGGCCGCTGCCCCAGAGCACGTTCTCGTCGCCTGCCGCCACCGGAGAACGGGTGGCGTTGACACTATGCACAAAGGTATCGATTTGCGGAAAACTACGATGTAACTGCCGAGCTAACCGATCAACTCTGCTGGAGTCGAGACGACTCGTGACCAAATTGACCATCAGCTCATCGGTTTTTTGACCATTGCGGATCACCAAGTGGCGCAAGAAGCCCTGCTGCCGGCGAGGATCATGGGCGCTCCAACCCCGTGCTTTGGCAAAGTCGCGGACCCAATTGACAATCTGGGCGCTGGGAGGAGCCTGCAGATAGCAGGTTTCGAGGTCCAGGATCCTGTCAAAACGGCCAGGGATGTGGAGTCCCAGGGCAAAGTCCTTTTGTAACGGCCGGCCACTGTCGATTTCCGATCGAGTCAGCCACCGGCGGGCGCCAAAACTGAATTCCATCTTGTTGCGGTAAAAAAACTGGTCCGGGGCAGCGAGCATGGGAGCTACTTCGGGGACTTCCAGCCCCCCGATTCGCCGCAGCAGTTGCTCGACCTGTACTCGTTTGAACTCGAGCTGTTCAGCATAATCGGTGTTCTGCCAGCTACATCCTCCACAGGAATCGAAATAGCGACAGCGCGGCTCAACCCGGTGGGGTGAGCCTTGGAGAATCTCCAGCAGCGCAGCCTCCGCGTGCCGGCGTTTTTTTCGTCGAACCTCGACCCGAATCCGATCTCCAGGCACGCCGTTTTTGACAAAAACAACCAAACCGTTGTAGCGACCCACCGCCACCCCCTCAAAGGCAGCCGATTCTAGAGACAACTCGATCACCTGGCCTTTCTTGAGAGCTGTCCCGGTCTTCATGGAGGCACGATCTTAGCACGGTGGCGGCGCGCTGTTTCCGACGCTGGCGAACACTAACCGGCTGATAGCGCCGCCGTAAATCGGAGCCACTGTCTCCAGGGTTGGACTACAATTGGCTGCATGTCGACCAAGTCCGTTCGTATCGGTAATGCCGGAGGTTATTGGGGGGACGACCCGGAGGCGTTGCGGCGCCAACTCGAACCCGGCAACCTGGACTACATCACGCAGGATTTTCTGGCTGAAATCACGATGTCGATTCTGCAAAAGCAGCGCCGGAAGAATCCCGAGCTGGGCTACGCTCGCGATTTTGTCGATCAGATTCGTGAATGCCTGCCCCTGCTGGGCCAAACCCATACCCGTATCATCAGTAACGCCGGAGGCATCAACCCGACAAGTTGCGCTCGCGAGATTGACAGGCACGCCGGCCAAGCTGGCCTCAGACTGGACATCGCGGTGGTCCAGGGAGACGATTTGATGGATCGCTTGGACCAACTGGCGGACTCGCCGGACGGCCTCCGCAACATGGAAACCCATGAGGAGTTCGCCGCCATTCAGGATCGTGTCCTGAGTGCCAATGCGTATCTGGGCGCTGCTCCGGTGGTGGAAGCCCTGGCCCTAGGCGCTCGGATTGTCGTGACCGGACGCGTCACCGATACCGGCATTACCGCCGCTCCGCCAGTGCACGAGTTTGGTTGGAAGCTAACCGATTGGCACCAGTTGGCCTCCGCCGTGGTGGCGGGGCACATCATCGAGTGTGGAGCCCAAGCCAGCGGCGGCAATCTGACCGATTGGGAAGAGATCCCCTCCTTCCAGCAAATGGCCTTTCCCATCGTTGAGATCTTTGCCGACGGCCGTCTGCGGATCACTAAACACCCCTTGTTGGGAGGACGAGTCAACCGCAAGACCGTCACTTCTCAGTTGATCTACGAAATGGGGGATCCAAGGAGCTATATCACCCCGGATGTGGTGGCCGACTTCTCAAGTTTCCGGCTTCGCGAATCGAGTCCGGACGAAGTTTGGATCGATCAAGTCCGGGGCCGTCCCAAGACGGATTTCCTTAAAGTATCGATCTCCTATCAGGCCGGCTACAAGGCCCATGGCACGCTATTGGTCAGCGGTCCTGAAGCTGTCCGCAAAGGGCGGCGGATTGCCGACCTTTTTTGGAAGCGGCTCAACCTCTCGCTGGAAGAAACCGCAACCGAGTTGGTCGGATACAACGCCTCCCATGGACACTTGGCCCCGCCTACGGACCCGGCGGAGATCCTGCTGCGGCTGAGCGTGCGCGATCCTGATCGTCACAAGATCGACCGTTTCGCCAAGTGCTTTGCCTCGCTGATTCTCAGCAGCCTACCCGGAGTGGCCATTGTAGGCGCCAGACCGAGAGTCCAAGACGTCGTTGCCTATTGGCCCAGCCTGATTCCGGCCGATCAGGTGGAACCCGAAGTGACCCTGCTCGGGACCGACTTACGCCGCCAGGTATCCGTCCCCAGCTCGGTCCCGCTGGAGCCCGTGAAGTCCAATGACTCGGCCCCCTCCCGGCGCTCGGCGCCAAAGGGAAAGCTCACTCGAACAGCGCTCAAGCAGGTCTGCTATGCCCGTTCGGGAGACAAAGGGGATACTGCCAATATCGGGGTTGTGGCTCGAACGCCGGAAATCTACCACTGGATGGTGGACTATCTGACCGCCGAACGAATCAAACAATACTTCGGGCCCATTTGTCGGGGAACGGTTGAACGTCATGAGGTTGCCAACCTGCTGGCCGTTAACTTCCTGTTGGAAAGCTCGTTGGGAGGCGGGGGGACCGTTTCGTTGCGGATCGACCCCCAGGGAAAGACCCTCGCCGAGGCCCTGTTGATGATGCAGGTAGAGATACCGCAGGATCTGGTTCCCCAATAGAGTCGGCACCGGCGGACTGAACCAAAGTAGACTTTTCTGCGTATGAGTTGAAACAGTATCTCCCTGAGAACGTTAGGGGTAGAATCATGAACGGTAACAGTCACCATTTCATCCGATGGGAAAAAGTCGCCCAAGTTTCCATCACGGATGAGATGGAAACCCATGCTCTGGCCGGTGTGGAAACCAGCCCGGAGAAAGCCAAGTACGCTGCCTTCGCCGGTCCCTCGGGCTGCAGCAAGTCGAGGTTGCTTTCCATTCCGGGATCGGTCGACTCACCAACCGCCGGCGACTGCCGGCTGGATGGCCCCAAATGACCTATCCACCAACCCCGGCTCGGTCCTGCTTCCGGAAAAAACTGGAGACATCATGAAACTGAAGACTTTCTTGGCGATTTTACTGGTATTTATTACCATGTGGCCGGCCGCTGCAACCGCCGGTGAATCAGTGGCTGATCAGCACCAGCAGATCACTTTTGAGGTCCCTCCCTCCTATGTCGATCGGGTAAGCAAAGAGGGGGCGGTCCTGGAGTTGTCGGTCAACGAAGCGGTGCGGCTGGCACTGGCCAACAATCTTGAAATAGCTATCGAAAACTATAACGAAGAGCTGGACCGCGAGAACATCGTCAGGGTGCAGGGGTTTTTCGATCCGTCGTTGTTCTTCACCGTGGGATTCGCCGACTCCGAAGTTCCCACGACCAGCACATTGGATGCGGGTGGCGGTGTAGAGGTGAACACCTTCAACCGCTTTGTTTTCGATACCCGACTGCAGCAAAACGTGAAGGGCGGCGGAGCGCTATCGATCCTACTCAACAACAACCGGCAAAACACCAACAGCACCTTCAGTTTTATCAACCCCCGCTTTAATTCCTCCTTCAGCGTTTCCTTTACCCAACCCCTGTGGCGAGGATTCAGACAGACCTCCACTCGACGTCAGCTCAAACTTTTCAATCTCAATACCAGGATCAGCGACACTGCTTTCCAGCAGCGGGTGGCAGAAGTGCTGCAGCAAGTGCAAAACCAATATTGGGAGTTGGTTTACGCCGTCGAGAACTACGAGACCCAGCGCCAGTCGATGGAGCTGGCCATCATCCAGCATCGCAACAATGTCAAGCGGGTCGATATTGGCGTGATGGCACCTATTGAGATCACCAGCTCGCAGGCTGAAGTCGCGCGCCGTGAACAAGGTTTGATCCAATCGGAAGTCCAGATCATCAATGCGCAAAACGCGCTCAAGAGGCTGCTGGCCCCTGATCCCGAGCACAGTATCTGGAACCTTTCCCTCATTCCCACCGACCGGCCGCAGATGAGGGATGTCATGGTGACTTTGGAGGAGGCTATCGCCACCTCCTTCCGCAATCGCCCCGAGTTGGAAAGACTGCAACTCCAGATCGAACAGAATGAGGTCGACCGAGCCTTCTATCAACGCGAGCGCAAACCTTCAGTCAACCTGCGCGTCGACATCGGCTCGGTGGGAAACGCGGGGAACGTCACTATGCGGTCCCTGATCGATCTTGACCGTGATGGAGTTCCAGATGGATTCGGCCCTCTCGTTCCCAACGTGGATGATCCCCGCTTTGGGGCCTTCGGAAACTCTTGGGGCCAGGTATTCGGCTTTAGCTACATCAACTATGGCATCTTCGCCGACGTCACCATCCCGCTAAGGAACCGCGCTGCCCAAGCTGATATGGCGATGGTCAAGATTCGGGAACGACAATACAACAGCACGGTCAAGAACCAGCAACAGATGATCATTGTCGAGGTGCGGAACGCCTTTGAGACGATTCAGACTCGGCAAAAGAGTCTGGAGGCGGCCCGCGTGGCGCGCCAGTTGGCGGAAGAGCAGCTTTCCGGTGAAAACAAGCGCTTCGAAGCCGGGCTTTCTACCAACTTCGAAGTCCTTCGTTTTCAGCGTGACCTGGCCGAAAACCTGGTCAGCGAACTGCGCGCTGAGGTCGACTACCAGTTGGCTTTGATAGCACTCGAGAAGGCCACCTACACCATCATCGATGATAACGACGTGGTGCTGGCGCGAGGCGACAACTAATCCGAATACAACGGGGCGGTCAAAAGCTCCTAACCGAGACTGGTTGAGAGCCAATAGGTTTCCGCCTATTGAGCGGAATCAGGCGGAGTCGATAGCTCCACCCTGGCTGCGCCTTTGTTGCCGGAGGTTTGCGGTGGCGGCAAGATCCACATTGGGGTCGCCGCGGCCATCGGCCGTCAGGCACACACCGTAGAAATCTCTTGCTTCCTGGGTCCCCAGAATTCCATTGAGGACTTCCATGCGAACACGCTGCGGGTCTCGATCCAGCGAGTTTCCGTAGCCGGCCCCGCCGGCCGTTCGGCCACTCAACACGTCTCCCGAGTGAAAGGGACCGTAATGGGAGACACGTTGGGTCAGTGTCTCCTGTTCCCCGTTTTTTCGTCGAATGACGAGTCGATTAATCCCTCCGTCCTGTCCACCCTTCAGACCATGAGGGCGACAGTGGGTCTGCTCGTTGGCGATTTGGATGTAAACATTGTCGGTGAGGATACGGTAGTCCCGGATCGTCCCCAACCCGCCTCGAAACTGACCGATGCCATATTGCTCGGTATGGAACTGATAGCGATCGATGCGGACGGGATACCTCGTTTCGGCCACTTCCACTGGAGTATTGGGGGCGTCGCCGTCACCATGAAAGATGGTGCCGTCGGCACCGTCATCGAAGGGCAAAGCACCTCCACCTCCGTCCATCGGATCGATGTAGATGAAGGGTTTTCCGTAGCGGGGGTCCATTCGCACCAGCCAGCCGCCAAAAAGCATGTATTCTCCGGCCGGACACCGGTCCGGAACCGCGTTTGACAAGGCTTCGCTCATGAGGTCGGTGATGATCAACGCCGCGTAACCGTAGGAGTCGCAAGGAGCAGGCCAGGAAGGGTTGGTGATGGTGTGCTCGGGAGAGACGACACGCAGTGGACGACTGTGGCCCGCGTTGGAGGGCTCGTGAGGCACGGTGACTGATTTAAAGGCGATCTCCGCTGCGGCTCTGGCCCCCGGAAGGGGAATGTTGATGGGCCCAGCGGCAGTCTCTCCTGTTCCATCGAAGTCCACCTCCATCTCGCTGCCGTCGATTCGAACCGTAAGTTTGAGGTGTCGATGCTGATCGATGATCACCCCATCGTTGTCAAAACAGCTTGCCGCGCTCCACTCGCCATCGGGCATTTCGGAAATCATCCCTCGGACCAGTTTCTCCGACTGGTCGAATACTTGCTCCATGGCCTGGCGGACTGTTTCAGCTCCATACTTTTCGCAAAGGGCCAGGTAGCGGTTGTTCCCCGTTCGACAGGCAGCGATCTGAGCGCCTAAATCCCCTTTGACCAGATCGGGGAAACGAGTATTGGCAGCGATGTAGTCCAGGAGAGTTTCGTTGAGCTTGTCCTCCTCATACAACTTGAGGTGCGGAAAGAGCATCCCCTCCTGATGAACATCGGTCGAGTCGGGACACCAGCCTCCAGGCGACTTGCCGCCGATGTCAGCCCAGTGGGCCATGTTGACCGAAAAGGCCTGCAAGGTCCCATTGAAGAATATGGGACAGTAGATCGCCGTGTCGGAGATGTGGGTGCCCGTGGTGTAAGGGTCGTTGGCAATGATAATATCGCCGGGGCGGAAGCCATCGGAACCGAATTTTTTCAGTCCGTTTTCGACCGTGGTGGGAAAACAAGCCAGAAACAAGGGCAGGGAGGCACCCTGGGCCAGGATTTCTCCTTTCTTGGTCAGCAACGCAACTGCGAAATCCTGAACCTCGTAGATGAGTGGATTGTAGGCCGTTTTCACCAGTGCGATCCGCATTTCTTCAGCAGCAGAAACAAGTGCGTTCCGGATCACTTGGGTTGTGATCGGATCAACCCCTTTTTGCATCATTGCTTCCATGCACCCCTCCGACAATGACCACGAATTAACTTGTTGCCCCCTCGCGGGACGCTGGTAGCTTAGTGAGTTTCCAGCTTAGCGTCAACACGATGCCGATGGAACCGAGCTGGAACGGCGATCAAGACGGCGATCGGAAAGGTACATCATCCAAGTTCCGGTCCGGCATGGTTTGGGGTTCCACCAACCGTCGTCCTCGCAAATGAGATCTTTTGTTTCCAAAAAAAGTTAAATGGACTGACAAAGCCCTTGCAGATCATTAGCATGGTCCGGAATCAGTTCTCCTAGGAGCAAAGTGCAACTGAAATTCCAACTGAATCGGCCAACAATAGCTGTGAACTAAATCGATAGAGGATCTTCGCCACGATGTTTGCCAGTCGCCAACTTGGACCTCGCCCCATCAGCGTGCTGGCATCCGCGGGATCCTGTTCCCGAATGCTGGTAGTCTTGTTGCTGCTGTTGGTCGGAATTGGAAAACCATACCTTTCGGCCCAGAATCGTCAGCTCAAGTTGAAATCTCCCGGGTCGCCTCCACTAACTGCCAGGGCTACCTTCACCGACCAGCCGATCAAGATCGATGGCAAGCTTGACGAAGAAGCGTGGAAGCAGGCTCAGGTTCTGAAAGATTTCATACAGAACCAGCCGCGAACGGGAGAACCGGCTTCGGAGCCGACCGAGGTCCGTATTCTGTTCGACAACGACAATCTGTACTTTGGAGCCTTTTGCTTCGACTCCGAGATTTCCAAGAGAACCGTTCCCTCTCTGGAGCGGGACTTCAGTCCGGGTCCGTTGCACGACCTGTTCGCGTTTGCCCTCGATACCTTCCACGACGGTAGGAATTCTTATGGCTTCGCGGTCAATCCCCCGGGGGCCAAGCATGAAGGCCAGTTTTACAACGACGGAAGGGTCTTCAATGTCGACTTCGACGCTGTCTGGCACGTGGCCACCACTGTTGGAAAAGATCGCTGGACAGCCGAATTCGCGATCCCCTTTTCGTCCATGCGTTTCAAAAAGGGTGTCGCTCAAACCTGGGGCATCAACTTTCTTCGCGTGGTTCGGAGGAAGGGAGAAACCAGCTTCTGGGCACAGCTGCCCTACCGTTACAGCCTGGGACGCGTCTCCCGGGCCGGAACACTGGTTGGAATCGAGGATGTGGTTCCGGGTCGCAGTCTCAAGATCACGCCTTATGTTCAGTCGCGATTCCGGTCCTCGGCCCAACAGGAGAACGGAACCACAACCGACATCGAGGCAGGAGTCGATGTCAAGTACGGTCTGACCAACGGACTGAATCTGGATCTCACCTACAACACCGATTTTTCCGACGTCGAGGTGGACACCCAGCAGGTCAACCTGACTCGCTTCAGCCTCTTCTTCCCCGAGAAACGCCCTTTCTTCCTCGAGAACCGAGGGTTCTTTTTCTTCGGTCAATCGCAAGCACTCTCTTTTCGGGACCCGGGATTTCGAGCAACAGGATCTCAAGTGCGACGTCGGGGATCAGTCGATCGAGATTTCATTCCTTTCTTTTCCCGCCGCGTGGGACTCTCCGATGCCGGGGTCCCGGTGCCGATTCTCTGGGGTGCTCGTCTCAGCGGTCGCGAGGGTCCTTATGAACTTGGAGCTCTCTTTATTCAGGAAGAAGAAACTCAGGATGCCGGCAGACGTGGTTTTACCGTCATCCGGGCCGCGAGATCCTTTTCTGAAAACGCCAGATTGGGCGCCATCTTCGTCGATCGAGTTGCCGGGACACTTGGCGAGCACAATCGTATCTATGGGGTCGATACCAATATCAGGCTTTTGAGGCATCTGAATATCGACGCCATGTTGGCCGGCTCCCAGAAGCCGGGCGACAACGGAGACAGCCTGACTTGGAAGGCCCAGGCCAGCTGGCGAGATCAATTCTGGGACCTGAACCAGTCTTATATCGACATTGGTGACGACGTGCAGGCTGCTGCAGGATTCGTCCCCCGGACGGGCATACGCAAGAGCGTTACTCAGGTGGGTATACATCCCCGTCCCGGGCGCGGAAGTCGGATTCGAGAGTTCTTTCCCCACGCCCAAGTGGAGTACATCATGAACCAGCAGAATCAGCTGCAGACTCGCGTGCTCCATTGGGGCTTCGGCACGACCTTCACCAACAACGCCCAATTTGAAGTTTCCCGAACCGAAACTTTTGAACGTCTCCAAACCCCATTTGCAATCCGTAGCGACGTCTCGATAGCCGGCGGGGACTATCGCTTCTCCGAATGGTCGGCGCTTTTCAGCCTGGATACCAGCCGTCCCTGGTCGGTCAATTTACGCCATGATCGAGGTGATTTCTTCAACGGCGAAAAGACGACCTACCAGTTGGGAGCCGTTTTTCGCCGCCGTCCCCACTTCTATACCGAAGTCTCGTACCAGCGAAATGAAGTGAGTTTACCCGCAGGGGATTTCGAGCTCGACCTGGTTGGTCTCCGCCTCCACTATGGCTTCAACACCAGTCTCTTCTTCGACGGCCTCATCCAGTACAACACCGACACTCGGACCATCAATTCCAACCTTCGCCTCAACCTGATTCATCGCCCCCTGAGCAACCTTTACCTGGTCTACAACGACAATCGGAACAGTTGGGACAGGTCGATCCAGGACCGCTCGCTGGCGCTAAAGCTGACCTATCTTTGGGAGCCCTAGACGCTGCTTGTCCCGCCGACCGGCGACTTGCCCTCCCCCCACAGCCGGTGAGGGTCTGGTGGAACGGGCGGAAGACCCTGGGGCGGCCAATGGAACGATAGGGGTCCGGATCGCGCCAAACGTGGAACCGTGGCAGCCGGCAACGACAGAGTCAATGCAAGGACATGTCGGTAAAGGAACGGCCCCCAACCATCACGAAATTCACCCGCGACATGGCCCCGATATCGGCGATGGGATCCCCTTCCACCGAAATGATGTCGGCCAACTTGCCGACTTCCAGGGTTCCGATTTGATCCTCCATCTGGAGCGAGGCAGCGCCGTTGGCGGTGGCCGCTAGGATGGCCTCCATGGGCGTGAATCCGGCCTCCACCAGATATTCCAGATTGAGGGCTTGCAGCCCCGACTCCGGATAGTAGCCACAGCTGATCTTGATCCCGGCCTGATGGGCCTTCAACAAAGCCTGTTGGAAGGCGCGAAGGGTCTTAAGGCCCTCCTCTCCACGCATGGCCAGCTTCTCTTGGACGTGTTTGCGGGCATAGTCGATCCAATCGCGAGGGTTGCGGGCGATCTGGTCCCTAAAGTTCGGATCAAGATACTTGCCATCCGGACGGGTTGTACTCAGGCCGGTCGAGTTGAAATAGAAACCGATAAAGGTATTGTTTTCCGCAGCCAGACGGATGGTTTCGTCGCTGAGAGGCGGCGGCGCCGGATGTTCGATGACGTCGACTCCCGACTCGATGGCGAGACGGATCGAGGCGCCGGTGTCGGCCGTGTAACGGGTGGCATGAGCCACGCCGAATTTGCCGTGACGGTGCAGTTCGCGCACCGCCGCTTGGATCTCCTCTTCCGTGTACTGCGAAGCCTCTCCCACATCTTTGCTCAAGATTTTGACATCGTGAGCTCCGTGGGCAATGTTGTAACGGATCTTGCGCACGATTGCCTCAGGGCCATCGACGTAGAACTGCCGCACAAATGCATGGCCCCCGGTGGGTTCCACTCCCTCTCCCGAAGAGAGAATCCTGGGGCCGGGAATCGTCCCCTGCCGGACCGCCTCGGCTATCCCGACCTCAGAGAAGCCGACATTGCCGAACTCGCGCACCGTGGTGACTCCCGTCAGCAGATCAAGCCGGATATTCCAGACCAGGTTGCCGGCATTTTGATAGGGGGGATCGTCGAATTGGGGCACCAGAGCGCCTCGCTTGCGACCCCGGAACTCAATGTGTCCGCCGCTATTGATCATGCCCGGAAGGAGAGTCTGATGCCCCAACTCGATCAACTCGGCGCCCTCGGGGATGTCGACCGCCTCCCGGCTTCCAACGGCCGCAATGCGCTCTCCTTCCACCACGATCACGGCATCGTTGATCGTTGGATTGCCGGTGGCGTCAATGAGCCGGTCCGCCGTGATGGCAATGAGACGATCGGCCGGCTGACCTTGCAGCCAGCACGTCCAGAGGCAACCCGCCAGAAAAGAAGATCCAGCCAGTCTCACAAGGGTGCTACGCATTCTTCACTCCTTTTCTTTCCCCGCTGTTGGTTTCACCATTCTTAACTCACCGGTACAACCAAGCGGAAGACGAGGGGCAGCCAGTGGCACGATACGTGTCTCGAACGCTCCAATCGTGGAACCGTGGCAGCCGGCAAAGCTAGAGTCAATGCAAGGACATGTCGGTATAGGAACGGCCGCCAACCATCACGAAATTCACCCGTGACATGGCCCCGATATCGGCGATGGGATCCCCTTCCACCGAAATGATGTCGGCCAACTTGCCCACTTCCAGGGTCCCGATCCGGTCCTCCATCTGCAGCGAGGCGGCGCCGTTGGCAGTGGCGGCTATGATGGCCTCCATGGGCGTGAATCCGGCCTCCACCAGATATTCCAGATTGAGGGCTTGCAGCCCCGACTCCGGATAGTACCCACAGCTGATCTTGATCCCGGCCTGATGGGCCTTCAGCAAAGCCTGTTGGAAGGCACGAAGGGTCTTAAGGCCCTCCTCTCCACGCATGGCCAGTTTCTCTTGGACGTGTTTCCGCGCATAGTCAATCCAATCGCGAGGGTTGCGGGCGATTCGGTCTCTGAAGTTTGGATCGAGATACTTGCCATCCGGACGGGAGGTGCTCAAGCCGGTCGAGTTGAAATAGAAACCGATAAAGACATTGTTTTCCGCAGCCAAACGGATGGCTTCGTCGCTGAGAGGCGGCGGCGCCGGATGTTCGATGACGTCAACTCCCGACTCGATGCAGAGACGGATCGAGGCGCCGGTGTCGGCCGTGTAACTGGTGGCGTGAGCCACGGCGAATTTGCCGTGACGGTGCAGTTCGCGCACCGCCGCTTGGATCTCCTCTTCCGTATATTGCGAGACCTCTCCGATATCTTTGCTCAAGACTTTGACTTGGTGAGCCCCCTGGGCGATGTTGTAACGGATCTTGCGCACGATTGCCTCAGGACCATCCACATACCAATGGTGCACGAAGGCATGGCCCCCCGTGGGTTCCACTCCCTCTCCCGAAGAGAGAATTCTGGGACCGGGAATCGTCCCCTGGCGAACCGCCTCGGCTATCCCGACCTCAGAGAAGCCGACATTGCCGTACTCGCGCACCGTGGTGACTCCCGTCAGCAGATCAAGCCGGATATTCCAGACCACGTTTCCGGCATTTTGATAAGGCGGATCGTCGAACTGGGGCGGCAGAGCACCGCGCTTGCGACCCCGGAACTCAATGTGTCCGCCGCTATTGATCATGCCGGGAAGGAGAGTCTGATCCCCCAACTCGATCAACTCGGCGCCCTCGGGGATGTCGACCGCCTCCCGGCTTCCAACGGCCGCAATGCGCTCTCCTTCCACCACGATCAGGGCGTCGTTGATCGTCGGATTGCCGGTTGCATCAATGAGCCGGTCCGCCGTAATGGCGATGAGGCGATCGGCCGGCTGACCTTGCAGCCAGCACGTCCAGAGGCAACCCGCCAGAAAAGAAGATCCAGCCAGTCTCACAAAGGCGCCACGCATTTTGCACTCCTTTTCTTTCCCCGGTGTTGCTTTCGCCATCCTTAACTCACGCTACACACCCAAGCGGAAGACGAGGGGCGGCCAGTGGCACGATACGTGTCTCGAACGCTCCAATCGTGGAACCGTGGCAGCCGGCAAAAGACAGAGTCAATGCAAGGACATGTCGGAATAGGAACGGCCGCCAACCATCACGAAATTCACCCGTGACATGGCCCCGATATCGGCGATGGGGTCCCCTTCCACCGAAATGATGTCGGCCAACTTGCCCACTTCCAGGGTTCCGATCCGGTCCTCCATCTGCAGCGAGGCGGCGCCGTTGGCGGTGGCGGCTATGATGGCCTCCATGGGCGTGAATCCGGCCTCCACCAGATATTCCAGATTGAGAGCTTGCAGCCCCGACTCCGGATAGTACCCACAGCTGATCTTGATCCCGGCCTGATGGGCCTTCAACAAAGCCTGTTGGAAGGCGCGTAGAGTTGCACGGCCTTCTTCACCACGCAACTCGAGCATCTCCCGGACGTGTTTGCGGGCATAGTCGATCCAATCGCGAGGATTGCGGGCCATTCGATCTCTAAACTCCGGATCAAGACGCTGGCCGTCCGGACCGGACGTACTCAAGCCGGTCGAGTTGAAATAGAAACCGATAAAGGTATTGTTTTCCGCAGCCAGACGGATGGATTCGTCTCTGAGAGGTGGTGGAGCGGGATGTTCGATGACATCGACTCCGGACTCGATGGCGAGACGGATCGAGGCGCCCGTGTCGGCCGTGTAACGGGTGGAGTGAGTCACGGCAAATTTGCCGTGACGGTGCAGCTCGCGCACCGCTGCTTGGATCTCTTCTTCCGTGTATTGCGAAACCTCTCCGATATCTTTGCTCAAGATTTTGACATCGTGAGCCCCCTGGGCAATGTTGTGACGGATCTTGCGCACGATGGCCTCGGGGCCGTCCACATACCACTGGCGCACGAACTCATGGCCCCCCGTGGGTTCCAATCCCTCGCCTGAAGAGACAATTCTGGGGCCGGGAATCGTCCCCTGCCGGACCGCCTCGGCTATCCCGATCTCAGAGAAGCCGACATTGCCGTACTCGCGAACCGTCGTGACTCCCGTGAGAAGATCAAGCCGGATATTCCAGACCAGGTTGCCGGCTTTTTGATAAGGAGGGTCGTCGAACTGGGGCACGAGACGGCCTTGCTTACGGCCCCGGAACTCAATGTGTCCGCCGCTATTGATCATGCCGGGAAGAAGAGTCTGATCCCCCAACTCGATCAACTCGGCCCCCTGGGGGATCTCGACCGCCTCCCGGGTTCCAACGGCCGCAATGCGCCCTCCCTCCACCACGATCACGGCATCGTTGATCGTTGGATTGCCGGTGGCGTCAATGAGCCGGTCCGCCGTGATGGCAATGAGACGATCGGCCGGCTGACCTTGCAGCCAGCACGTCCAGAGGCAACCCACGAGAAAAGAAGACCCAACCAGTCTCACCAGCGTGTTACGCATTTTTTCACTACTTTCTCAACGCGGTCTTAACGGTAGCTTACTTGGTATCTCTTGCCGCCCACCATGATTAGATTGACGTCGGAAAGTGTGGTGATGTCCTCCAACGGATTCCCTCGAATTGAGATGACGTCAGCGTATTTGCCGACTTCAAGAGTGCCAACCTTTTCCCCCACGCCGGCCACTATGGCGCCGTCGCGGGTCACCACCAGCAGTGCTTCCCCGGTGCTGAACCCTCCATCCTTGACCATCCACTCCGCCAACAGCGGAAGCTCGGCATAGGGGCCGTCCAGACCAACTCCAACCTTGACACCGGCCTTGAAGGCGCTGTAAAGGGCCCGGACACGAGCGGACATTCCTTCCCAGGGATACTTGTGACTGTGAACCAGGTCACCCAGGTTCTCTCCGATAGTCAATCCTCCGCCGATCCCCGGACGGTCGTAGTTGAGTTGATTCTCGTTTCTCAGGTAGTTCAATCGAGGCCAGTTGTCCCGAGTAGGCATAGACGGATCAGCCTCCTCCATATGCGGATTGGCCTCTCGCCACTTGGCCCACTCCGTCCGCACCCAATCATTGAGCTCCTTGGTGCTGTTCACCACGTTGTTCATGACGTTGTAGTAGTTGGTGGGATCGGAAAGGGGTCTCTGAATGCCTTGCCAGGGGGCGCCACCGGGTCGGGTCTGGCTCAGCCCCACGCCCTTGTAGCTCTTGCTTCTGACAGCGTTGGTGTCAGGATCGGTTTTCCGACTCAAATAAACCGCGTGCAGGTCATCGTTGAGAGGACGACCATGTTCAATGCTGTCCACACCCGCTTCAATGACGCGGCGGACCGACGATCCGTAAGGTCCTGAAGCGTGGGCTGTCACCCAACGACGGTGGCGGTGCAGCTCATCGACGGCGGCCTTCAGTTCCTCTATTGTCCAGTAAGTCTCGTCAGGCGAAATATCGTTCATCGACAACTTGATCTGCTCGGAACCGTGCTTCAGGCCCCAGCGAACGAACCTGCGGATGTTCTCGATGCCGTCGACATCCCAGTTACTGAAGCCATGGCCTCCCGTGGAGGTCATCCCTACACCACCGGTGATGTAGCGCGGACCGGGAAACATCCCCTTGTCGACCATGTCTTTGAGGTACACGTCAACGAAATCGTAATCCGAGGTGATGCGGATGGTGGTGGTTCCACTCAACAGACCCACACGAGCGTGGCGAATAGCGACCGGCATGTGGTTATATTTGGGCTTGGCCGCATCGACGGCGTAGGCCGGTCCTTCAGGCTCGGGGCGATTCTGGATAAAGGTGTGCCCATGCGTGTTGACCATGCCCGGCATGATCGTTTCGTCGCCGACATCGATGATCTCGGCCCCCTCGGGAATCTCAACACTGGAGGCGGGACCGACGGCGAGGATCTTGCCGTAACGACTGGCCTTCTCGACCACCACGACTCCATCGGCGATGGGAGGCCCTCCCTTGCCGTCGATCAGGAGCGCCGCCTTGATGGCGATCGTGTCGGCCGTTTGTCCCATCAGGGGAGCGGAAAAAAGAAAGAGGATTAAAACGAGCAAAGCTTTCAGCCACACTTTGAAATCCCTCCCAGCGAATCGATGAGGTCGCTTTTCCAAGCTTGGTCGTCTTTGGGATTCGACGGAGATTCGCTTTGTTACCACGGTGTTTTGGAGTTTCAGTTGAGCACTAAATGTCGTATCATCCTGTTGTCAACTTGTCAACCACTATCATTTATCTTCCAGCTATTCCTTGTTTCCATTCCCTCCTTCTCAACCTTGGTCCGCTTGACAGAGAGAGTAGGGTGGAGTAGACAATTCTTTTGTTCTGGATGGTTTCTTTCTAATTTCGAAAGCATCAACGCTGGAGGTACCTGTATGCGATTTTTCGACCGCGCCCTTCGGTTTGGCATTGTTCTATTGTCAGCAGCCGGAGCCATATCACACTTATGGTCGCAGCAGGACGTCCGCTACACCGTCATTAAGGCGGACCGACTCATCGACGCCACCGGTGCTGAGCCTTTGACCGATGCCGTCATCCTTGTCCGCGACGACCGCATCCAGGCTATCGGCCACACCGATGACGTTGAGGTGCCGGTCGCTGCCGAGGTCATCGATTTGGGTGACCGGACTCTGCTTCCAGGCTTGGTCAACTCGGGTGGCCACATCGAGTTCCGGGGTGGTAGGGGAGGCCGTCTGGTGCCCCAATTCGACGATCCACCCTACCGAAGAACCGGCTACCACCTCTGGAATATCCGGGTTGAGCTCCTATCCGGGGTCACCACTCTTCGTGAGTTTGGAAATGTAGGTTTCTATGAAATCGGAATGGCCGCAGCGATCGATCAGGGGACGGCCGTAGGACCCCGCATCTTGTCTTCGGGCCAGGCATTGGAACCGACTGGAGGACATGAGTTCGTCCACCATTTTTATGTCGACGGTGTGGAGAACATCGTCCGGCAGGTCAGACACAACCTCGCCCAGGGCGCGCATCAACTCAAGATTGCCACCGACGATATTGGAGAAGTGACCCAGTACACTCCTGAGGAACTGGAGGCGGCGGCGAAGGAATTGCATCGCCATGGCCGATTCGCACTGGCCCACGCCACCGCCAACACGGACCCGCAACTGGCCAGCACTGGTGCTTCAGTTCGAGCTTGTTTGCAAGCCGGCTTCGATGCGATCGAGCACCCCAATCCACCTCCCCTGGACGACGATAATATCCGGCTCCTGGCTGAGAAAGAGGCCTTCCTCGGGTTTCATTTTGGTAGTGCCGGACTTTCCACCACTGGACCCGGTGGCCAACGTCTCAATGCCGGAGACTTTATTGACAACTCACCCGCATCGGTTCGAGATTGGATCAGTTTCGCGCGCACCCATGTCAAGAAGGTGCAGGCCGCCCGCGGTGAGCAAGGTCGGCAAAGAGTGGAAGCCTACCAGCAGTCGCTACTCAAGGCTCTTCGGGCAGGTGTGAGGATCACCTGCGGTTACTATCCGAACCCGGGGCTGCAAGCCTTGAACCTCGAGTACCTGGTCGATGCCGGCTTTACTCCCATGGAAGCCATTATGGCCGCCACCGCCAATGGTGCTGCCTCGCTTCAGATGGAGGACCGGATCGGCACCCTGGAAGTTGGAAAGCTGGCTGATATCATCGCGGTGGAAGGTGATCCGCTGGAGGACATCACGGCCATGTCGAAGGTGAGTTTTGTGATGGTGGGCGGGAAGAACTTCAGCGATTTGACCGTTCACTAAACCGGCTTCGGTCCGTTTAGGCCAGAGTTTGGGAAAGAAGCTGGGCAAAGGGCAGAATCTTAACTCTGAGGTCTTGAGCTAAGGACTGTTTTGTTACTCCGGCAGGAGATTTCAATGCGAGCGAAAAGTTTAGCAAGTCAAGTTACTGTCCCCAATGAGAAAAGATTGCTGCGCCTGCTGGTCTCTCCGGCCCTGGCCCTTTTGATCCTGGGGTCGATGTCCGCGCTGGCCCAGAATCAGGACAGACTGTTGACCTTGAAAGCAAAAAGGTTGATCGATGGAACCGGTAGAGGAGTGATTGAAAACGCCGTCGTGCTGGTACGTGGACAGAAGATCGAGCTGGTCGGAACGGAAGAGGAAGTTCGTATTCCCGAGGATTCCACAATCATAGACTTGGGTGACCAGACTCTGCTTCCCGGCCTCATCGACACCCAGAGCTACCCTTTCCAAAGACCTGATCCCCGAGGCTACGAGGGGGTGCTGAAAGGCTATGATCAAACCCCCGTTTATCTGCAGATGGGTAGAGCCGTTCGCAACATGCGGACCAACCTCCTGTTGGGCGTCACTACGGTGTTCGTCGCCGGAGAAGTCGGGTTTGGAGATGTTTACCTGGCGGAAACCATAAACGCCGGCGTGACCCCCGGGCCAAGGGTTCTGTCCAGCGGCCTTGGACTGACCACCACCGATGGGCGCGGTCCTTCCAGTTGGCAGGTCGACGGATTGGAGAATCTACGAACCTTTGTTCGACGAAACCTGAAGCAGGGGTCCCACCATCTCAAGATCTCTCTCCAAGATATCAGTCCCGATGAGACTCTCTTTACGGAGGAGGAATTGAAGGCGATTGTCAGGGAGATCAGCCGGCACCGGCGCCAAGTCAGCGCTGCAGCGTCGGGCCGATGGGGTTCCTCGATCGAGAAGGCTCTGGAGTCGGGCATCGTTCATCTCGAGAACCCCAGTCCCCTGAACCCAACCACCATCGCTCTGATATCCCGCCACAATGGCACCGTTAGCGAAGATCTCCTCAGCAAATACGCCTACTTTGTCGACGATTTATGGGATTTTCACGACAACCAGGTGGTCACCCGTCAGGACTGGATTGACAAAGTGCGCGAGTCGGTCGAGAAAGTGCGGCAGGGGTTTACGCCCGAGGGCTTGGTCTGGACTCCCTGGCTTCGTGAGCAAGAGCGGGTCATCCGGTCGGACACGGACCGCTTGAATGCAATTTTGGCCGCCCACAAGGCCGGAGTCCCTGTTACGCTTGGACAAGGTAACCTGGCCGGCACTCAGTCGCTACAAGTGGAATATCTCGTCAAAAGTGGATTTGCCCCGCTGGATGCCATCGCCGCTGCCACCAGTGTCGCTGCCGAGGCGATCGGCATGGGAGATCAGATCGGGACGATCGAGGAAGGTAAGTTCGCCGACATCATTTCAGTCAAGGGCAACCCGCTCGATGATATCAAGGCTCTCTCACAGGTTGATCTCATTTTGGTGGCGGGGAAGAACTACCGCGCCTTGACATGGTGGTAACGGAACAGATGACGCCTCGCTGGGAGTGGAGCCCATCCCGGCTTAAGCTGTGAGAAATCGCCTGGGACGCAGAGCGGGCGACTCAAGCTTCACTACAATATTCAGGACCTTTTGACCCTGCGGCCGCCTGTATAGGGCTTCTTGAGAAATCTGCGCGCCCGTTTGTAAACCACGCCTCGATCGGTCTTCTCCAGCACTGCTCGGTAGCATTCTTGAGCTTCGGCTCGTCGCCCCAGCAAGTCAAGAATCTGGCCGCTGGCAAGTTGGGCTTCAAGCCGACCGTTCAAAGGCAACGAATCTTCGGTGGCGGCTTGTCGGAGCTGCTCCAAGGCCGGTTCCAACTGATTCAGCTCAAAGAGCTTCTTGCCTAGCTGCAAACGCATGGTTGGAAGTGGTAGAAGGTGAAAGTTTGGCACTCCTCGGTTGGCCAGGTCGAGGACCTCGAGATAGGTCTCGGCGGCCTGATTCGGGCGCCCCATTCGCTCCAGGACTTGGGCTTCGTTCAGACGCAGGATGAAGTTCTTGGTGGCCCGCTCTTTGAGCTTTTCGATATTGGCCAGGGCCTCCACATACATGCCTTCGCGAACGTACAGAAACATTTGTAGCAGACGGGCGTCGTCGGCTACAAAGATGCCGTTTTCGGAGGCGCGGCCCAGGTACTCAAAACCTCTGCCCTTGTTGCCCCGATAGCCAATGATCGCTGCCAACCACTTGATGTACCAAGGCAGGTTGCCCGCGATATATTCGTAAAGACCCACGCTCATGTAAGCGTCATGGAATTGCGGATCCTCCTCAACCAATGCCAAGTGCATCTTGTAGGCTTGTCTGCCGTGCCTGAAGGCCTGGGTCTTGCTGCGATCGATGGTCATGGCAAAAGAACCCCGAATCCCATGCAGACTCCCAATGAAGTAGCGGACGTCCTTGTCACTCGGGTCCTGCTCTACCAACTTCTCCGCCAACTGCTTCGACTCCGCCATGAGCTCCTCAAAGCGACGTCGATCGGCAGCCGGCATCTGCCGGGAGCTTGGTTTGTTAAAGTAGCCGGGTGAAACGAACTGCTGCAGGTTGAACTCCTGACGCTGAAAGAGCTCCCTCAGCCAGATAGCGGTGGCAAGGTAAAGAGGTGGAGCGGGGTGCTGGGGAAATCTTGTCCGCAATCGCTGGAAGCTCGCATTGGCCTGCTCGTAGTCCAGGTTGTAGATATGGGCGAAACCTTCCTCTACTCCGGCCAGAAACTCCGGACCACGAAGATTGCTGCCCCAGATCAGGCTGCCGGTTAGCAAGACAACCGACAGCGAGGCTGCGAGTTGAGTTCTAAACATGGTGCAACCTAGCTGGAATTGAAGACGTAAACCAGGCCCACCGTCCACTGCAAGCCGTGAAAAAGCCCTTGCGGCCGCAAGGCGGGCGTTTGCTCAGCATCTGCGCCGTTCCCTGGACGCGAGGAGCCGTAGTCGGGCACTCCGGTAATGCGATCTCGAAACTCAAGACGCAGGCGCCAAGGGCCTTTCAGGTCCCAGTTGAGCCCACCCCCAAGGCCTACTGCAAATTTCCAGCGGTGCTTCATATCCAGGCCGGCCGCCGCGCCGGCAGCCCGGGAGGCACTGGAAGGCGTGAAAAGCGCCGCGCCCGCACCGACAATCGCGAAAGGGCGTAACCGGCTCCAGCGCGGCTTCAGATGGAAGAGTCCGGAGTAGAGGAAGTTGTGAACCGACTGCTCGAGTTCGAAACCCGGCATCGCCGGCGTCAGGTCCCTTAAGTTACCGGAATGACGACCCCACGTGTACTCCACCTCGGCACCGAAGAAACGTCCCAGGTTCTCACCGATTCGGAGGCCAAGCAGAAAGCCCGCGTCAGTATCGAGAACGACTTTTCGAGGAGAGCCCAAGTCAGCCTCGGTCGTGAAATGACCACCGCCGGCCAAGTGGCCAACCCCTGCCAGGAAAGTCATCTCCCATTTGTCGCGATCGGAGAGAGGTCGAACTTGAGCCCAACTGACCGTGGTCATCGCCAGCAGAATAAGCGAGCTCACCGTGATCCTTGTCTTCTCAGGCAAAGGCTTTCCCCAATTGCTTTTCCAGCTCATTTTATAACAAGTCTGATGCCCCTCGGACCCGTGCAGCCGACCCGAAAAGGCAACTGTTTTCCTAGCAGCGGAGAACCCATCCCTTCTCGAGCAACACCAGTGCGGGCCCGAACGAAGCAACGATACACCATCCCCCAAGAAAGCGCCGGTTCACCGGTAAGCCCAATTCCCATTGGCGATTTGAAGAATCTGTCCCGGCAACCCTTGCCGGCATCCAAGACCGCTCATTTGCTATGATGAACTTTGTCCATGCAGTTTGCAGTGCGGCTTTTGGTAGTCTTGGTGACTGTCACTCCACTAGGGGCCGCCAAATACAAGATCCGAAAGTTCGAACCCGATCCGGCGACTGAAATGCGCTGGCGTCAGGATTTTCAGGGGGTCGTCATCGCGGCCAGGGCTTTTACCGATCCGAAAGAGATATTGAAACTGCTGGACAGCAACCGGATCCTTAAGCGCGAAATTCTTCCGGTTCTGGTCGTGATCGATAACCGGAGCGGCGACGTTCTCCGTCTCGCCGCCGCCGACATCTTCCTTACCGGGCCCGACGGAAGTAGCAGAGGATCGATTCCCCCGGGCGATGTGATGTTGCGGATCGCTCTCAAGAAGCCGCTTTCATACTATTCTACTCGACGAGAGATCCTGCTCCGCCAAATACCCCCCAATATGTTTGAGGATTTTCGGCACAAGGCCTTGGGCGAGAAGTTGATTGCCCCCGATACTTCCGATTGGGGAGTGGTGTTCTTCGATCTTCCCCCTGGGGACCTGGCGGGACACCGACTCTACTTGCCTCAGATCGACAATCTGACCAGTGGTGAAACATTGATGTTCTTTGATTTTGCTCTGGCTCCTGAAAACTGACCAACCGACACTTCGGTCCCCAAATCGTAGCAGTGACCCATTTCGGAATGAGCTCTCTTCCTCACTTGGACTTCCGTGAAGAACGCCTCGAAAATGGCCTCCAGGTGTTGCTGTACAGTGATCGGCGGGTCCCGTTAGTCCACGTCACCCTCCATTATCGGGTGGGGGCGAGTTACGAAAAAAAGGGGCATTCGGGACTGGCACACCTTTTCGAACACATGATGTTCCAGGGCTCGGAGCGAGTCGCTGCCAACCAACACGGCCGTTACATCGATCTGGCTGGAGGGAGCTGGAACGCTACCACCAGCAAGGACCGAACCAACTATTACCAGACCCTGACCTCGAACTATCTGGAACTGATTCTTTGGCTGGAGTCGGACCGAATGCGCTCACTGCGAGTCACCCGGGAAAACTTCGAAAATCAGCGGCTGACGGTGATTGAAGAGAAAAAGCAAAGTTATGACAATCGACCTTACGGTCGTGCTTTCTTGCGCTTCGAGGAACTGGCCTATGACAACTGGGCCTACGCTCATCCCATTATCGGTTCAGTGCGTGATCTCAAGCGAGCGACTCTGGAAGAGGCCCAGGAGTTTCATCGAACCCACTACTGTCCCTCCAATGCAGTTTTAGCGCTGGCCGGTGATTTCGAGATCTCTTCCGTTCGGCCGATGCTGGAGCGCCATTTCGGCTCGATTCCGGCCGGGACAAACCGATCCTTCCCCCAACTCGAGCAACCGCCTCAAACGGCGCCGCGTTCGGAGACGGTGATCGACCCATTGGCGCCTCTGGCAGCCGTTTGTCAGGGGTTTCCGATGCCTGCTTTGGGGGAACCGGACCACTACGCGCTGGCAATCTTGGCGGTAGTGCTCTCCGAGGGCGAGTCCTCGCGCCTCTATCAGGATTTGGTTTACGAGCATAATTGGATTTCCAGTCTGGCGGCAGGTCCGAACCAATACCGTGGTCCTCAATTATTTAACATTTCCTTTCAGGTGCAGCGGGGCGTCGATCCCCGACGGGTGGTGGAGGCGGTGTGGCGGCATCTTTTGCAACTGGCCCGTCAGCCCGTAACCCAAAAGGAGCTTGAAAAAGCCAAGAACCAGTTCTTTTTTCGCGCCGTCAGTGAACGTGCGACCGTTTCACGAATCGGCGAAGCACTGGCCCACTGCGCTGTTTTCTTTGATGATCCTGATCGGATCAATCACGAAGTGGAGCGCTATCTGGCTGTCCAACCCGATCACCTTCAAGCCGCCGCTGCCCGTGTTTTTCGGGAAGAGAACAGTACCACCATTGTAGTCCAACCTGGGGCTCCCAACAGCAGCGCCGGCGGGCTGGAGTCATTTGCAACTTGAGATCCGACATGACCTCGAGCCAAGATAACTTGGCCCCAATACCCCTACCGGTTCCGTCCCGAAATCCCGATTACCCCAGTTTCGATCAAACTGAGCTGGCTAACGGTCTCAAACTCTTGCTACTTCAAGACGACCGTCTCCCCCGCTTTTCCATCATATTGGGTTTTCCGCTGGGACGAATACACGATCCGGACGACAACCTCTCACTGAGCTCTCTGCTCGGCGATATGCTTCAGGAAGGCAGCTCGCGACGCACCTCCCGCCAGATCGCTCAAGAGCTGGATCAACTGGCGATTCGGACTCTGACGACAGTGACCATGGAGTATTCCCTGGTTTCCCTGCTGGTGCTGGAGAAGAGTCTCGAGGAGGGTCTTGAGATCGTGTCCGACTTCAGCTTGCGGCCCACCTTCCCCAGTGAAGAGTTGGAGAAGATGCAGGTGCGCTGGCACAGCAACCTGATCGCACAGAGATCCGACCCAGCTTTTCTGGCCCGAGAGCGGACTCACCAGGCGCTCTTTGCCGATCATCCCTATCGCCGCGTCGCTGTACCGGTTGCCCATCTCGAGCGCACCGATCAGGGGGCCCTGCACCAGCTCCACCAAAAGCATTTTGTGCCCCAGGGAGCCTTTCTGGTGCTGGCCGGCCCAATCCAACTCGACCGGATGGTCGAATTGGTCCAGCGCTACTTCGGCCAATGGGCCGGATCGCCGCCCAATCCACCTCTAGCTGGTGTCCCCCAGGCTCCAGCCGGGCCCTTGGTTCAGCTGGTCCACCGAGCCCATTCGGTCCAGTCTCGGATCAGTATCAGTGGGCTGACTCCAGCCCGTTCCGACCCCAACCTGCCGGCCTTCCGACTGGCCAACCAGATCTTCGGAGGCAGCGCCAGCGCCCGACTCTTCCTCAACTTGAGGGAGGACAAGGGATATACCTACGGTGCCTACAGCAGTTTAGGCGGCTATCGCGATGCCGGTGTCTTCATGGCTGCCGCCGACGTCAACGCGGATGTGACGGTGGAGGCGATATTGGAGACTCTTTCCGAACTGGAACGGATGCGCCAGGCGCCTCCCGAAGCCGAAGAGTTGCAATGTGCCCGCGCCACTATTGGGGGCCAGTTCATCCGGCAGTTGGAAACCGTTTCCTCGGTGACCAATCTGGAAATCGCCCGGCGTCTGAATGGATTGCCTGACGATTACTACTCGCAACTGATCCCGCGCTTGGAATCGACCGACGCCGACCAGGTGGTAGAAGCCGCCCGCCGTCACTTTAGTCCCCAACAGTTGGTCGTCACCGTCGTCGGAGACCGCGAGCAGGTGGAAAAGGGTCTGTCGACACTGGGGCCGGTGGAAGTTTTTGATTCCCAAGGCCAAAAACTGTAATCCCATCGTGTTCCCCTTGAAGAATCCATCCTCCAACCCGGAAGCTGGGTCCGCAGACGGCATCGTTTGTTATTCTGGGGGTGAAGCGACAGTGAGCCGTCGCGGCCGATCCCAGGAAGGGGAAAAAAGAACCATGAACAAGAGCGATCACTACTTCAAGGGTATGGAGCTGTTTGGTGATGACGACTTGGCGGGAGCAATCGAGGAATTCAAGAAGGCCCTGGAACTCGATCCGGACTATGTCGACGCCCTCCATGCGCTGACTATGAGTTACTACCACCAAAAGGATTACGTTCGGGCGGTTGAGGTCGGCAAGCGCTTTCTCGAGGCCGACCCGGAGAATGCGTTGGCCTACACCAGCCTCTCAATGGCCTATCAGGCCCAGGGAATGATCGCCAAGGCCGAAGAAATGGGCGCCCAGGCCGCCGCTCCTCCTCCCAAACCCAGCACCGGCTGAGATCCTGGAAGTCTGGCAGCCTTTTTCCGCCGGGACTTCCAGCAGGGAAGCCGACCCTGCGGCTGCCGGAGAAACCTGAGGTCGATCGCCTCTCCGCCGGCTTGTCCACCATCTGGGGGGGCCGCTTATCCAGTGAATGAGCCGCTCGGGGCGAAATCTTTTTGCCCATCCACATGAAGGAGACCCGTCCCTGAAGCTTCCTCACTTTCAGCCGTCCCAAAGTCCACCCTCGGTCCCGCTTGGGGCCGGCTCCGGGTGTTTCAGGGCGGTTGCTGGCGCGGCTGTGGACGACGCCGGAGGAGTGCGGGCCCCACTTTGCCTTAACCGCTCATCTGGTTTCCGCTCTACCACCACGGCTTCCGCCTGCCGAGGACTGAGTAGCACTGGGCTTTTCTTGCGCTTAGAAGGGTGAAATAAACCGGATGTTTGGTTGAGCGCCACGTTACTGAATTTGCTCTAGCACGGCTGCTTTGCTGATTTCAAGATGGCGAGCAATTTCGCCCAGGATGGCGTTAAGTGTTCCCACGCGTAACGCCTTATGCTTTGGGATCGTGATGTGCTGAGTGCCTTGAGGAGTCGTGCGCGTCAACCGCAGGTGGCTTCCTGTCTGCCGGGTCTGCTTGTAACCGAACTGGCTCAGCTTGGCGGCAAGATCAGCACCGCTCAGGTGCCGGGGCAACCTCATACTGCGATGACTTCATCGCGGACGAAGTGGAGCCGGATGAGATGGGGGCGTTGGCCTTCCTCGAAATGGCACTCAGTCGCATCCCGTACAGCCGCGCGTAGTTCCTCCAAAGTGTCAGCCTCGGTAAAGATCGGGGCTGACAAAGCCTGTGCCTCATAGCCGCCTTCCGGCGATTCCTGAACGGAGAAAATAATCTCCTCAGCCATTTTGTCCCCCGTCGTCGATTCTACTGTGTTTGGGATTTTCTTGCTACGGTTACGCGGCTGCACTGAATGGCTTCCTTGTCAAACGTCGGGGCAGGTGCAAACTGAGTCCCGACTGCCATGGCCGGTGTGGCAAGTGCGCGAGTCGGCTCCGTCAATGCTGGGATCTGGCGGAACGAAGCTGCCAATGGGACCAGGACAACGTTACCTTCCTCCGCCTCTACAAGGATGGCGATCAGTGGAAGACGACGCAAAGCACGTATCGCCAGCGACGGGGTCGCTCTCATCGCTGGCGAATCCTTCATTCTCGGCTGCGGAAAGAGGACGAGCAAAGTACGTGCCAGAATGACTGGAGATAACTGACCTGCAAAAAGGCGATTCAGTAGCCAGAGGATCATGGTTACATACTGCACCTCAGAATCCTATTTGGGGGAGGGGATCAAGCGCCTTGGCCTACCGGCCGCCGGGGCCAGAGATCAGATTCATCAGGTCCCAAGCCCTGAATCCGGTCACCGGGAGTGGACTTCAAAACGGCACCAAGTCGAACTTAGTGGGTGGATCCGTTGGTGGGGGCGTTTCAGCCACGCCGCCGCTTGAACCCCAACGGAGATGCCGGATCTGAATTTAGGGAACTTGACGCACACAACTCCGGGATGTAGAACCTCTCCCGTGGATCGGTAAGAAACGTCCGTCTGGTGAGATGCCCCAAGTGCGACATCGATACGCTTGGCGTCAAAGGATCGTCGCGGTTTTGGTGACCGCAGCCTCAGCCGGCTGGTATGTCGCGCCAGCCAGGGCACAGGAGGTCACCTACCAGGTGACGTTCCAGGGCAACTGGACCACGGCGAGCACACCCGGCGGCGTTGTAGCAGGAGCTCACTTCACAACGCTGATCGGCGCAGTGCATGGGAGCGGCGTCACGTTCTGGGAGAGTGGCGGCACCGCCAGCCCGGGTGTCGAGAACGTGGCGGAGCTGGGCTCCACCGGCACGTTCCGCGGCGAAGTCCAAGCCAGTCCGCACACCCGATCCGTCATCCAGCAGGGCGTTTCCGGGGGCGGCACCGCCAGCGCAACGTTCACCATCACGGTAACGAGGACTTATCCTCTGGTCACGCTGTTGTCAATGATCGGCCCCAGCCCCGACTGGTTCGTCGGCGTCTCCGGGTTGTCGCTGCTCGACAGCTCAAATCAATGGCGGCAGAATTACCAGGTGAACTTGTTTCCGTACGACGCCGGCACCGAAGACGGTACCGAGTTCACGCTTTCCAACCTCGCCACCGACCCGCAAGGCGTCATCACAAGCATCCGGGGGACAGGCAAGTTTTCGAACGTCCGCATGGCCCGGCTGACGTTCACCAACCAGACGCCTGACCCGGAGCCGGTAGCGTCCTTCGCGTCGTCGGCGTCGAGCGCTGGCGAGGGTTCGGGGACGCGGAACGTGACGGTCAACCTCGAACCGGCGCCGCAATCCGGCATCACGCTGAACTACGGCGTGGGGGGCACGGCGACCTCGGGCACGGACTACGCGACCCTGTCCGGGTCGGTGTCGGTGTCGTCGGGCGCGAGCAGCGTGGACATCCCGGTGACGATCACCGACGACAACGCGGACGAGAGCGACGAGACGGTCGTGCTGGCGCTCACCGGCAGCACGGGCTACTCCGTGGGGAGCGCCAACCGGCATACCCTGACCATCAGGGACAACGACGGCACCCCGCCGTTGGAGACGCCGGTAGCGTCGTTCGCGTCGTCGGCGTCGAGCGCAGGCGAGGGCGCGGGGACGCGGAACGTGACGGTCAACCTCGAACCGGCGCCGCAATCCGGCATCACGCTGAACTACGGCGTGGGGGGCACGGCGACCTCGGGCAGCGACTATGCGACCCTGTCCGGGTCGGTGTCGGCCTCCTCCGTCGCGAGCAGCGTGGACATCCCGGTGGCGATCACCGACGACAACGCGGACGAGAACAACGAGACGGTTGTGCTGACACTGACGGCGGGCAGCGGCTATACGGTGGGGAGCCCCAACCGGCACACGTTGACCATCAACGACGACGACGGTGGTGGCGGTGGTGGCACACCACCGAAGAACCAGCCGCCCACAGTGATCCTCTCGTGTGCGCCATGCTCGGTGATGCCGGCGGGAGAGGTGAGCTTGACGGCCACGGCGACGGATCAGGACAACGACCCGCTCACCTACGCCTGGAGCGCTCCGCGAGGGTCCTTCGCCGGTTCGACCGGCGAAACCACGGCACGCTGGACAGCCCCGGAGGAAACCGGACCGGTCGCGATCCGCGTCGAGGCCTCCGACGATGCCGGCGGGACGGCCGCGGTCGAACTCACCGTTGATGTCGCCCTGGTTCTGCCCGAGGAAGCAGCCTTCGAGATTCCGAACCAGGGTATCGTCGCTTTCTTCAGCAGCGGGGAGGCCGAGTCCCTGCGGACCGGTTACGGACGGATTCGCGCCGACGGCGGATCTGGCACGCCTTCGGGAATCGCCATGTTAGAGTTCCGCGGTAGCGAGGGCGTGCTGATCACCGAAGTCGGCGTCCGCGCCTCCGCACTCGTTAGCCGGGGACGGATCTTTGCCGAGGTCCACGGGCCGGTCGATACGGCCATCGCCTTTGCCAACCCCCACACGACCCGGGCCGACATCGGGTTCTATCTCACCGACGGGAACGGGAGCCGAATCGCCGAGGGGACCTTCTCGCTGGAGGCCCACCAGCAGATGGCAACGTTTCTGAGCGCGGCGCCGTTCAACGTCGAAAGCGTGGTGGGCGCCTTCACATTCACCGCATCGGCTCCGTTGGCCGTCGTCGCCCTGCGGGAATTGACCAACCAGGTCGGCGAATGGCTGTTGACGACGCTGCCGGTCACACCGACACGGCCTCCTCCGTCTCCGTTCTCCCGCACCCCGACCGCTCCAGTGCTGTTCCCCCACTTCGCCGATGGTCTCGGCTGGAGCACGCAGGTCATTCTCGTCAACCCGACCGCGCAACCGATCGCCGGAACTGTGGAGTTCCTCGGCCCGGACGCGGCTCCCGCGGTGCTGACCCTGAGCGACGGCCGGAGAGGATCGAGGTTCGACTACGAGATTCCGGCCGAAAGCGCCCGTCGTTTCGCCACATCGAACACTGCCGGCCCGCTCTCGTCCGGCTGGGTGCGGGCCACTCCCTCCCGCAGCGCCTCGCCCTCCGGCTTGCTCGTGTTTTCCTTTTCCTCGGCCGACAAGACCATTTCGGAGGTCGGCGTTCCCGCTCTCGGGGCCTCCAGCGCATTCCGGGTCCCGGTCGACGCCTTGGGCGCGCCGAATCGACCCGGTTCGATCCGAACCGGCCTCGCCATCGCCAACACGACCGATGAGGAGTCCACGGTCACTTTGGAAATCACCCGTCCGGACGGTTCTCTGGTTCGACCCATAGCCACTCTCACGCTGCCGCCGTTGGGCCAGTCGGCTCGCATGCTCGACAAGATCGTCGATGTGCCGGACGACTTCACCTCCGGGCTGCTGCGAGTGAGCGCCACCGGCGAGGTCGCCGTCACTGCCCTCAGGATTCGGATCAACGAGAGAGGGGAATTGAAGGTGGCCGCGACGGCGCCATCGAACGAGATCGCCCCGGCAACATCAGACGATCGGTTCTTCGCGCGTCTGGCCGACTCGGATGGATGGACCACCGAACTGATCCTGTTCAGCGGCACGGTGGGCGAAGCCTCTTCGGGAACGTTGGGCCTGTTCTGGTTTTCCGTCCCCTGAACGCCGTCGCCGGGCAGGTTCGCTACCTGAATAACCCTTACGTCTTTGTCAACGGATGGGTCAATACCACCAAAGCCGCTACGTCGAGCCGCCGAGAGGGTCAGGTTGAAGGTCGGTTTTCACGATCTAAGGCGGTTCCGCCGCAGCAAATGTCTGATGTGCGGGATGGACGTGAGAACGGTCCAAAAGCTGATGGGGTGCTCGGATATCAGTACAACAATGCGCTACGCGGGGTACGTCGGTTCCCATGCGCTTCAGCGCCTTCGAAAGCAAAGCTAACGAGGGGTCACCAATGCAACAGGCAACCGGTAGGAACCAAGGAGAATGACTAGAGGAGAGAATTGGGGTAACCTATTGAAAAAATAAGGCCTGAGCCGGCGTAGCTCAAGGGTAGAGCAACGCATTCGTAATGCGTAGGTTGGGGGTTCGATTCCCTTCGCCGGCTCCAGTTTTCCCTTGACTTGCAGCCGCGTCTGGGAAAGTCTATTGATCACCTGTTGACTGAAGATTTGGAGAAGAATGTTGACCAGTTCTCAAAAAGCCGATCGGGGCACAGCCGTCATCCGCTTGTCGCTCTCGCTTCTGTTGCTGGGGTCGCTCGGCGTCAGTTGCTCCGTTGAAAATCCACCCCAAGAGTTTGACCTGGTGATCCTGGGCGGCCGTGTCATGGACCCTGAGACAAAGCTGGATGCGGTGCGCAATGTCGGGCTCATCGACGGCCGAATAGCAAGGATTGGCGAGCAGGGCCTGGCAGGCGGCGAAACCATCGACGCCGCCGGTCTGGTGGTTGCCCCCGGGTTTATCGATCTACATGCCCACGGTCAGGATCCGGTCAGCAACAGGCTCCAGGCTCAGGATGGCGTTACCACGGCCCTGGAAATGGAGGTCGGTGTTTACCCCATAGGCCCATGGCTGGCGTCGCGGGAAGGCAAGGCTCTGATTCACTACGGCGCCACGGTGGGCCATTGGCCGGCCCGCGTCAAACTGATCGATGGGATCGACATTGGTCACGTCACGACGCTGCCGGCTGAGGAAGCGGCTCGGATGGACCAAGGCAACTATGCCTATCAGCAACTCTCCCCGCAAGAAATCGACCAGCTTGGCCAGTTGATGGAGAAGGAACTTGACCAAGGCGCTCTCGGTTTGGGCTTCGGGATCACCTACACTCCAGGAGCGTCCCGGATTGAGATCCTGAGGCTTTTTCAACTGGCCAAGCGGCGTGGAGTCGCTGTCTATGCCCATTTACGCGGCGAGAACTCGGGAGGCACGCTGGGAGCCTTTCAGGAAGCCATCGCTTTGGCGGCTGCCACAGGGGTCTCCGTCCACATTGTGCACCTGAACAGCAGCGCCGATGAAGACGCTCGCGTTGTGCTGGAAATAATTCGGGGTGCGGTTAGCCGCGGCCTGGACATCACCACCGAATCCTATCCCTACACAGCCGGTTCGACGTTGATCGAGTCGGCTCTTTTTGATTCCTGGGAGGGACTCACCGACCAGGAATATGGCCTCCTGCAATGGGCAGCCACCGGGGAACGGTTGGATACTGCCAAGTTCAACCAATACCGGAAAGAAGGCGGCTGGGTCATCATTCATGGCCGCAGCGAAGACACCAACGAGTGGATCGTGGCCCAACCCGATGTGATGGTGGCCAGCGATGGCATCCCTTTTCTCCATGGGCCTGCTCATCCTCGCGGTGCAGGTACCTTTGCCCGAGTGTTGGGCCACTACAGCCGCGACCGGCAGGCGCTCCCGCTGATGGAGGCTCTCAGCAAGATGACGATCCAACCGGCTCGCCGGCTGGAGGCGGCTGCGCCGGCAATGAAACGTAAGGGACGCGTCCAGGAAGGCGCCGACGCCGATCTCACCATTTTCGATCCTACGCGGGTCCGGGATCGTTCCACCTACACCCAGGGAGACATCCCATCCGAAGGAGTCATGCACGTGCTGGTGGGAGGCATAGCAGTGGTTCGCGATGGTCAGGTAGTGGATGATGTCTTTCCCGGTCAGGCGTTGACGGGAAAACCGTCTCCTTGAACGGTTTGCTCTCGCCGGGAAGACTTCCGTGGTTTGGCCGACCTCTGGGCGAGGTTAAGAGGACAACCTCCCCATCCGATCCCGAATAGCCGCCAAGCCCAATGGCCAGCTCAGGCCGTTGCCAAGCGATCTCCGGCCTCGGAAACCAGGCGGAAAGCAGAAGATTGGCGGGTCAACTCCGTGGCCAATTGAGTGTGCAAGGCGTGTCCGGCCTTGTAAGCTTCAATACGTCCCAGCAGAGGGTAGCCGCAAAGGGCGATATCCCCTATGAGATCGAGGACTTTGTGCCGGACGAATTCGTCCCGAACCCGCAGGTTCCCGTTCATGATTCCGCTGTCATCCAGCACCACGGCGTTGTCAAGCGACCCTCCGCGAATCAGGTTGCTGCGGCGCAACTGTTCCACCTCTGAGAGAAAGCCGAAGGTCCGGGCCAAGGCGATCTCACGGGCATAAAAAGCGGGTGTAATTGCTCCCTCGAAGTGCTGCCGGCCAATGGCGGGATGCTCGAAGTCAATCCGGTAGCTGATCTCGAATTTTGATGCCGGTTTGATCTTGATGAACTTGTCGGCCTGTCGAACCACGACCTCATTTTCGACTTTGAGGAAGGTGCGCGGCGGCGACTGAGCACGCCTTCCGACCCGGTCGATCAGTTGGACGAAGACCTGGGCCGAACCGTCCAGAATAGGGACTTCCAAAGAATCGATAGCAACGTAGACGTTGTCGACCTGAAGGCCGTAAAGTGCCGAAAGGAGATGCTCGACAGTAGAGAGCATGACGCCATGCTTCATCAGGGTCGTGGCCAGAACGACCCGCGAGACGTAGCGGCGATGAGCCTCGATTTCAAAGTTGCGCAAGTCGACCCGACGAAAGACGATGCCGGTATCGGGCGGAGCCGGCTCCAGGCGCACGGTGACATCACAACCGCTATGGAGGCCGACCCCAGAAACCTCTACTGGAGCAGCCAGTGTGTGCTGCAATCGACTCTCAGTCAAAATCCCCTTCTTTTCCATGCCCTGCCAAACGGAAGCGCTCGACTGCTGCCCACCATCAGGCAAGTTGGAGTCCAAAAGCCGCAACCCTCGGTTTCCGGAGCACTGGCTACCCGGTGCACGCTCAGACTGTCTTGGCCAAGCAACACACCTGTGGGGAAAAAGAGACAGACGGGGGACAACGACGGAGGCGGGGAAAAGCTAGTTCGATCGCTTTTTCTTCTTCTTCTTGTCCTTCTTGGGCTTGACGACCGGCTTGAGGAACATCTCAGCAGGAATGAGGGGGTTGAATTGCGTTTCTTCCAGGAAATACTGCTGCGCCAGTTCACCGTCCACATAAGTGTCTAATCGAAGGGGAGTCCTAACAGCGTTGAAAGTGTGCCAGTTATAGAATTCGGTGCTGCTCTCATGCCGGAGACCCATTGAGTCGGTAAAGTGACTTTCTATCTTGGCAGGCAGATGGCTGTCGACATCGAAGTAAATGATCACCGAATCGTTGGAGGAATCGATAAACTCCACCGCTTCCCAGTTGCCGGCGCCCGCCACTTCGTCCGGCCCAAAGTAGAAAAATGACATCCCCTCTTCATCCAGACGGTTGAGGAGCAGATAGTCGATATCGGTTTTGACGCTGTGCCGGAAGTCCTCGATTTGCTGTTGGCTGATCAGGTCGACTTCGTGCAGGCCCTCCTGCCTCCAGCCGCGGTCAAGTTCAAGGTTGTAGACCACAACTGTCTGCCGCTTGCCCTTGCCGAGTTGTTGCCGGAACTTGGCCGGATTCTCGTACTGGGTCCAGGACTGAAATCTGATGAAAGCTTTTCGACCCTTGCGAAAAGCAAAGTACCGGCCGGATGTCGAACGGGTCCGGATCCCCCGAAAGGCAGCTCCGCCCATCGCCTCGATCGCTCTCTGGATGACTTCTTGAGCCTGTGCATTCTCCGGCGGGGCTCCCCACAACCCGGCCAGCAGCAGAGTCGCAATCGGTGCGGTTGCCGCCGCCCGCATCACGGGACCTTTCTTCAGCCAAGTGGGCTCAGGGTTGGTTGTTTTCATCGGGTTCATGGGGCCACTCCACAAGTTGAACCGGACGCTGTCAGTGAGGGGCGCCTTGGGATGACGGCTCCGGCAACAGGATCAGGTCCTTTCTCTTTAACGACCAATATAACGGTCATAGACCGAACGCGCTTGGGCGGGATCATCGGTCCCTTTGATAATCGAACGCCCGTCCCGAAAGAGGGCTATCTGATAACCATCAACCTCGATCCGGAGCAGGGAGTCATTGCTGCGGACTTGACCGCATCCTTCCAGCCGCCGGGCGATTCTGGAAAAATCGACGTCGCATTTCTCCTGGGGGAAAACCTGGACGGCGTTGCGCCCGCAGAGTCGAACGACCTGGTCCTGCCGGCGACCTTCGAGGTAGCGGAATTCTTGGCCAACGCAGCAACGACACTCTGCGTTGCGTGACTGGGATAGACCCAGCAAGCGCCAACTCCCGTCCCAAATATCCATTTGAAAGAGCTCAGCCGCCGGTTCTTCACCAACCAGCAGCTTGAGGACCTGGGTCACCTGAAAGGCCGCCACGGAATGAACCGCAGGCGCTATGATCCCCGAAGTGTCACAGGTCTCCAGGCTCCCTCGCCGAGGCGGATCGGGCAGAAGGCAGCAAAGACAACCGGTCGAACCGGGCCGGAAAACACACGCCATTCCCGCACTGCCGACACACCCCCCATAGACCCAGGGCACCCCGGTCTTGAAGGCGAAGTCATTCACCAAAAACCGCGTTTCGAAATTATCGGTGGCATCGACGATGACATCGAAACCTTCACAACTGGTTTCGATATTGCGAGCCGTCAGGTCACGAACGACGCCTTCCAGCCTGGTTTCGGAATTGATTGCAGCCAGGGCTTGTTGAGCCGCCTGAGCCTTGGGCCGACCTTCGCGAGCGTCAGCTTCGGTGAAGAGCGACTGGCGCTGCAAGTTGCTGGGCTCGACAAAATCGCGGTCGATCAGTCGCAGACGGCCGACACCGGCCCGCGCCAACATCTCCGCCCCTACGGTTCCGAGCGCCCCACAGCCTACCAAGACCACACTGGCGCGGCCAATGCGCTGCTGTCCGGCAGCCGCAATCGGCGCAAACAGAACCTGACGCGAATACCGTTCGCCCGTCACCCGATCAATTGTAGCATCAAAACAACGACGAATCTCATGACGGTGTTCCTCCGGTGTCCAATATTCGCGGGTGAACCATTGGGGTCGATGGGGGTCTGTGTGGCGCCCTCAATGACCCCGACCCACCCGCGTTTCCATCACCACCGGCGTCAATTGCCGGGAATTCGGCGGACCACCAAAAATGAAGTTGTTCAAGAGGGTCCGCACGCGGGTAACTCTCGGAGAAGGGGACAGTCACCATTCAGATGTTTTGGAAGAGGGATCTTGCGCAGTTCGCCGCTCGAGGTCAATGGCCACAGCCAACCTTCGGGCTTGTCGGTCGTTCATCGAGAGGTGTGTTGACCCTACAAAGATCTATCGAACTCACCGCACCTTGGAATGCCTCGTCGGCACCTGTTGCGTTTTTCTGCGGGGCGTCGTCGGCATCATCGTGACGGGTCGAGGAATTGTTCCGTTGGAGCTGTTTACAAACCGGGCGAGGCATGCCTCGCCCCTACACAGATTTATCGAACCCACCGCACCTGGGATGCTTCGTCGGCGCCCGTTGCGTTTCTCTGCGGGGCGTCGTCGGCATCATCGTGACGGGTCGAGGAATTGTTCCGTTGGAGCTGTTTGCAAACCGGGCGAGGAGTGCCTCGCCCCTACACAGATTTATCGAACCCACCGCGCCTGGGATGCCTCGTCGGCGCCCGTTGCGTTTTTCTGCGGGACGTCGTCGGCATCATCGTGACGGGCCGAGGAATTGTTCCGTTGGAGCTGTTTACAAACCGGGCGAGGCATGCCTCGCCCCTACACAGATTTATCGAACCCACCGCGCCTGGGATGCCGCGTCGGCGCCCGTTGCGTTTCTCTGCGGGGCGTCGTCGGCATCATCGTGACGGGTCGAGGAATTGTTCCGTTGGAGCTGTTTGCAAACCGGGCGAGGCGTGCCTCGCCCCTACAAAGATCTATCGAACTCACCGCACCTGGGATGCTTGGTCGGCGTCCGTTGCGTTCCTCTGCGGGGCGTCGTCGGCATCATCGTGACGGGCCGAGGAATTGTTCCGTTGGAGCTGTTTACAAACCGGGCGAGGCATGCCTCGCCCCTACACAGATTTATCGAACCCACCGCACCTGGGTGCTTGGCCGGCGTCCGTTGCGTTTTTCTGCGGGGCGTCGTCGGCATCATCGTGACGGGCCGAGGAATTGTTCCGTTGGAGCTGTTTACAAACCGGGCGAGGCATGCCTCGCCCCTACACAGATTTATCGAACCCACCGCGCCTGGGATGCCGCGTCGGCGCCCGTTGCGTTTTTCTGCGGGACGTCGTCGGCATCATCGTGACGGGTCGAGGAATTGTTCCGTTGGAGCTGTTTACAAACCGGGCGAGGCATGCCTCGCCCCTACAAAGATCTATCGAACCCACCGCCCCGGGGATGCCCCGTCGGCGTCCGTTGCGTTCCTCTGCGGGACGTCGTCGGCATCATCGTGACGGGTCGAGGAATTGTTCCGTTGGAGCTGTTTACAAACCGGGCGAGGCATGCCTCGCCCCTACACAGATTTATCGAACCCACCGCGCCTGGGATGCCGCGTCGGCGTCCGTTGCGTTTCTCTACAGGGCGTCGTCGTCCATGAATCTGCGTTGCACCTGGGGGGGGCGGCGTTTCGCCCGTGTCCAATATTCGCGGTCATCCCACCGGGGTCAGGCAGGTGGGCTCCCGAATCTGCAGATTTTGCAGTAGCGGGGGGACGAAACCAAACGTTCCCCATGAAACGCCCTTGTAGGCCATACCGGGCGGATAGGGCCTATCCGTGTAGGGGCGACGCTGTTTGGTGTCAAGACATTCCTTACACCTTGTGTCAACACATCCTTTACACTTTAGTCCTTACGGACGCGGCAGACGAGAGCTCGAGTCTGCCGCGTCCGTAAGTTGATTTCTCGAACATACATATGCCGGTACCGCACCAGCAGCTTCTCTTCCAACTCTTCAATCCCCACAGCCTCTCCTGCCAAGGCCTCACACACAAAGTAGTAGCGGCCGCCATGGTACAGGCATCCCTGCGCTCCGAGCCGTCTCACCTCGAGCTCATTCCCGTACTCCCAGGCTGCCGGCCGCCGATTGTAGCCCCGTCGACTGCGTCGGTAGTGTTGCGCCGGTACCCCCATCTGCAGTGACTCGTGCGGCCGAACGTGGTTGTACTCTCTGCGAAACCTCTTCAGAAAACCTTCCCACTCCTCCCACTGCTGCGGTCGCCCTCGGTGAAAGATCGACTCGCTCAAAGTCCGATGAAATCGCTCCACTTTCCCCTGCGTTTGCGGATGCCTCACCCGCCCGTAGATCAAGTCAATCCCTTGTTTGATCAAATCCACACTCAAGCGCGTCAACCCCCATCCGTTGGTGGTGCTCCACCACGGTGCCCCATGATCCAGCAGCAGTGCTTCCGGTAACCCGTAGCGCACTAACGTCTTGCGTACACACGCTTGCACCGGATCCAATCTCGTACTCCTTAAGGCATACAACCCCACCGAATAGCGCGTACAGTCGTCCAGGATCGCTAGCGGATAACAGCGCCCCCCGGAGCAGCCAAACGCCCCTTTGAAATCCATTTGCCACAGCTCGTTGGGCCGCGATCGCTCAAAACGTCCCTCGGCCGGTTGATGCGCATATCGCCGCTCCACACAACCTTGACGTTGCAGAATCCGATTGACCGTCGCCACACTCAAGTGCACCCCTTCGCGCTGCAGCAACACCTGCAGCTTCTTGCCTCCCCACCCATGCCGTTGTCTCAGTTGCACCACCCGCGCTTCTATCCACCCCGCCGTTCGCCGCGGACTGTGCTTCGGTCGCCGACTTCGCTCCTCCAGTGCAGTCACGCTGTCCGCCTCTCGGTATCGTTTCAGCCAGTAATATCCAGTCGGTCGGCTGATCCCAGACTCCCGACACAGGGCGCTGATGTTGGCTCCTGGCACAGCTGCCCGAGTCACAAAATGTATCTTCTCCTCCATCACATCCGTCACTTTCCAGGGCATGTCTACCTCCCCATGGAAGGTGACCTCTCACCCCGAATGTGTAAAGCATGTCCTGATACAAACTGTAAAGGATGTCCTGATACCGTACAGCATTGCGTCGCCCTATAAGATCAGTGACCCCGACACCACCCACGTTTCCATCACCACCGGCGTCAATTGCCGGGAATTGGGCGGTCCCGCCTGTCTGACATTCGTGGTCGACGATCGTTCACTGTGGTCAAAAATCGTCGTCGATCAGGCTCTGTGCAGTGAGCCATTTCCTGACATACCCCATTTGGCCGACGTGATACGACTCATGCCAAACCAGGAACGTGAATCCTCCCAGCAGATCAGGCATCTCGATCGGAAGCCGCTTCCCGGGAGCTGACAGTTCCTCGGCCGTCAACTCGTTCAGCCGACCGCGGACGGTATCGGTGACCTGCTCCCATCGGTGGCGGATTTCTTCGATGGGTGGGTACTTTTCCGGCTCCACGATCCGCGATTGACGTGCAAAGAGGTCTTTCCAGGGGCGATCGCATCGGGCCCCGATGTAGTTGGCCATCCTGCAGCGGCTCAGAAGAAGGTGTCCCGCCAGCCAAATCATCGGGTTCCCCTGGCCCGGGCGCTTCAAACATTGCTGCTGCGAAAGTCCTCCCAGCGCCTTTCCGAAAAGAATCGTGTTGCTCTTGAAGAGTTTCCGAGCTGCGATCAGGTCCGGTAGCATTGCTGTCCCAACCTCCGCCTGTCTACTGAAAATCGCGAGACGGTCATCAGACTCCTGTTCATAATGGAGTATTCTCCAGGCTCATTTCAACAGCTTTACCCCCGGCTGCCGGCCTGGAATCCCGCGGCGGAAATCTCTCCCAAAGGCTCGCGGCCGCCTTCTTGAGGGTACTCTGCTAAAGTGCTACAGTCCTCCGGAACAACCCGGCCCCACAGCTACCAGGGAGGAACCGACTATGAGCGCAACTGAGCGCGAGGCCGCCTCTTCGCAGCACTCCGAGCCATACGTACCGGCCGATCAAGAGCTTTCCGAGCTGACACTTCGGGCGCTGCTTATCGGCGTTCTGATGGCGATTGTCTTGGGGGCCGCCAATGCCTACCTGGGGATGAAGGCGGGTTTGACCGTGGCCGCAACCTTTCCCGCCGCCGTGGTGGCCATGGCTGCGCTGAGACCGTTCAAGGGTTCGATTCTGGAAGAAAACCTTGCCCGAACCACGGCCTCGGTCGGTGAAGCGTTGGTAGCCGGCGCCATCTTTACCATCCCGGCGTTTGTCATCAGCGGCGTCTGGGACGGACTGCGTTACTGGGAAAGCACCTTGATCATGCTGATTGGAGGCTTGCTGGGTATTCTCTTCGTCATTGTGCTGCGGCGCACGCTTGTCGTCGAAGCTGAGCTGCCGTTTCCCGAGAGCGTTGCGGCTGCAGAACTGGTCAAGGCGGGTCAAGGCGGGCAAACCGGAGCCCGCTATGTCTTCACGGCCATGGGGCTGGCCGCGGGCTGGGAATTGCTCAAGAACTCCAACGGAATCCAAGTCGTGTCCGACTATGCCCGGGGATTCGTTTCCTTGGGAACTTCCCAAATCACGCTGATGGGGCAGACGGTGCGCTATCAGGGTGGCGTCATGCTCGAGTCGGCCGCTGCTTCACCGGCCCTGGTGGGAGTCGGCTTCATCGTCGGACCCCAGATTGCGGCGGTGCTGTTCTCGGGCGCCCTGACCGGGTGGTTGTTTTTGGTTCCTTTGAGTCTTTTTCTGAATCCGGAACTCAGTGGCGCCGCCACCGATTCCTCCTCTTGGATCGATCTCAGCATCGAAGTGTGGCGCCAGCAAGTCCGTCCGCTGGCGGTGGGCACCATGATTGTGGCCGCCTTCTATACTCTTTTCAAGCTCCGAACGTCGCTCATCAACGGCATCAAGAAAGCAGTTGCCGATTTGCGGGCCCTCAAGACCGGCCAACGCAGCGTGACCCGGCTCGAGATCGATCTCGACTTCGGCAAAGTCGGAATCGCGATCGCGTTGCTGTCGGTGCCGCTCTTTTTTCTCTACTGGTTCTTCAGCGGCTCTTTGGTCGGCTCACTGGGGCTAACCGTCATCATGGTGGTTTTGGGATTCCTTTTCGCAGCCGTGGCCGGCTACCTGGTCGGTTTGTTGGGAAGTTCCAACAATCCCATCAGTGGATTGACTCTGAGCACACTGCTGATCTCGGCTCTGCTGATGGTGATGATAGGAGTCACCGGCAACTCCGGCATCCTGGGCGTCTTGGGTGTCGCAGGAGTGGTCTGCTGTGCCGCGGGAATTGCCGGCGACATGATCCAGGATCTCAAAGTCGGTCACATTCTTGGTGGAACTCCCTGGCGGATGGAGGTAGGAGAAATCATTGGGGTGGTCGTCGCTGCCCTGGTGCTGATCTGGCCCATGATGGCCATGGACAATGTCTATGAAATCGGCAGCGAGGAGTTGCCCGCGCCCCAGGCCGGATTGATGGCGCTGCTATCGAAAGGGATCGTGGGAGGGGAGATGCCTTGGCCGTTGGTCATCGCCGGGATGTTCTTCGCCTTGGGCCTGATCCTGATCAACTCACCTTCGCCCATGCTGATCGCCGTGGGGATGTACCTGCCGTTTCACTCCACCGCTGCTATTTTTGTGGGTGGCATTATCCGCTGGTTGCTGGACCGGCGGCTGGCAAGAGCGGAAGCCTCGTCGACTGAGGCGACCGCCGCCGCCAACACGGGGATCCTGCTTTCCTCCGGTTTCATTGCGGGCGAGGCCTTGATGGCGGTTCTTTTGGCCTTTCTGGTGTTGGGCGCCGATTTGGTAGAGGTGATCAATCCGTTGCTGGCCATTTCCGCGGCTTTGCCCAGCTTCATTAGCCACAACCCCTGGCTGGGGTTGTTGGGATTTGCTGGGCTGCTCTACCTGTTGGTCGCGGTTCCGTTGAAAGCCATGCGCCAGGGTGGCGCCCTCGGCGCCAAGATGGATTAGGCTCCCTGGCCCGCGATGAGCGAAATCGATCCTCGTTTCTTTTCAGCCCGTCCCCGGCGTGCACTGCGCTGGGAGGAGGATTCCGAGGGCCGCGCTGTCCTCTTCCGGCCCAAGTTGAGTGACGGCAAGTGGGGAAGGTGGCTCACCCGCCGGCTGGGGATCCGGGACTATCGCATTCGGCTGGATGAAATCGGCACGCTGGTTTGGAAGTCTTGCGACGGCGAAACTCCGTTGAGGCGGATCGTGGCCCAGCTCCGGCAGCAATTCGGTCCAAAAATCGAGCCGGCTGAAGATCGGGTTCACGATTTCGTGAAACAGTTGATGCGAAGCCGGTTGATTCGTTTTTGAAACTTTGTCCCGCGACACCAACAGAACCCCTCGCTGTCGCCTTGATTAGTAACGATCTTGCGCGTGCGACCGTGGTGGATATTGTAAACAAAGAGGATCCTCGGGCGGCAGGATGAAAACCCGCTTCCCGAACCGCATTCAGCGTCCGAAGGTCGCTCCGAACCGGTCTTTGACCCTATAGCGTAGCGTTGGCAGGTACAAGTTACAGTGGCTGATGGCACCCATACAACTCTTACCGTTTGCCTGGAACCGGTCGGCTCCACGGGCCAAGCTCTTCGGCTTGACCACGGTCAGCTGCTTACTGGTAGTCGCGGCAACATTGTGCGAAGCTGGGAAAAAGGTTGGTGCCCTTGGACAGCCTCAGAAGCCGATTTATTTCCCAATGTCGGAACGAATGCTCACTTGGGCCGAAACGGATGAGAGATGGGAGTTGACAGCTGCGAGTCGCGGGAGACAATCCGCGAGTTGCTTGGCGAGGCTTGGGAGCGCGCTTCCCGGTTCCTCGAATCCCTTACCGAGCGCCGCGTCGCAGCGTTACGTGGCGCAGACGAACTCGAAACGGCGCTCGGTGGCGCCCTGCCGCGATCGGGCCGACCCGCTTTGGATATTCTCGCCCAGCTCGACGAGATCGGCTCCCAGGGCACGGTCGCGAGCGCCGGCCCTCGCTACTTCGGCTTTGTCACCGGCGGCGCCCTACCCGGATCGCTGGCCGCAAACTGGCTGGCCGCGGCCTGGGATCAGAACGCTTTCAGCGAGACGAGCTCGCCGATCGGGGCCGCAATCGAGTCCATCGCGATGCGATGGGTTCTTGAGATCCTGGACCTGCCAGCAAACGCAGGAGCCGCGTTCGTCACTGGGGCGACGATGGCCAACTTCACAGCGCTCGCGGCGGCGCGGCGCTCGGTGCTGCTCGCACACGGTCATGATGTTGATCGGAAAGGACTCCAAGGAGCGCCAGGAATTACAGTCGTGGCGGGCGAGCAGGCCCATGCCACCCTCCTCAAGGCGGTCGGCATGCTCGGTCTGGGGCGCGATCGAGTGATCCGGGTGCCGGCCGACGATCAGGGCCGCATGCGCGCCGATGAGCTCCCCGGTCTGACCGGACCCTCAATCATCTGTGCCCAGGCTGGGAACGTGAACACGGGAGCGTTCGATCCGGTAGGTGCTATCTGCAATGCGGTGCGGACTGGAAACGTCTGGGTCCACGTCGACGGCGCCTTCGGCCTCTGGGCGAGGGCGTCACGCCACTACAGCGAGCTCGCAGCGGGAATGGAGCGTGCCGACTCGTGGGCCACCGACGCCCACAAGTGGCTCAACGTGCCTTATGACAGCGGCCTTGCAATTGTGCGCGACGCCGAGGCGCTGCGCTGCGCGATGTCGTTGCAGGCGGACTATCTGCCGGCTCGTGCGGGTCGCGAGCCCTTCGACTTCACGCCCGAGGCGAGCCGTCGCGCCCGCGGGCTGGAGATCTGGGCGGCGATCGCTTCGCTCGGCCGCGATGGTGTGGAGGCGCTCGTGGAGCGCAACTGCGGCTACGCCCAGCACTTCGCTGAAGGGCTACGCAGGGGTGGCTACGAAATCCTCAACGACGTAGTGCTCAATCAGGTGCTCGTTTCATTCGGTGATGATCGGACCACGTCAGAAGTGATCCAGGGCGTGCAGCGCGACGGGACCTGCTGGTGCGGCGCCACGTGCTGGCGCGGCCGGACTGCAATGCGTATCAGTGTCTCGTCGTGGGCCACCACGGGCGACGACGTCGAGCGGAGCCTCGCCGCAATCCTCAGCGTGGCCGGTGGCGTTAGACGGAAACGCTGCTGACCAATTGTGGATTCACCATCCTGCGCGGCCGGGATGCACGTCCTGACCCAGAAGTGGCTGTCTAGCCGAAGGCGGCTGGCGTCAAACCGAATCTCTAATCCATAGCCTTGTTTCCGGGGACCCGCCAGTGGTTCCCGGAATCGACAGATTGCGGCTCGAGGCAGTGTCACCCAGGACAACGGAAGTGCTCGTAACGCAGCGACGTGGGCGAGCGAGTGTTATCGATCGACATGGATCCGGAGGCGCGGCCTCCGATGCCCGCTTGGCATCGCTCGGAGGTCGACCGTCTACCGGCGAGGAGCGGCTCTTTGTCGGCCACGCCAATCCGGACGGTTTTGACCACACAGCGGTGGCCAAGCCTGGAATCGACCGGTTGGTCCGAGAGTTCAAGGCACGCCGCCATCCGGTCATCCATTTTCGTCAGTAAGGAGTATCCGCATTGGTACGCAACGGCGCAAACTCCGTTGACCCAGGTCGCGAGGCGCAGCTTGGGCAGCAATCCGATCAGCAAATCGAACCCGGTCGAAAGACCCAGGTTTACGATCTCCTCAAGACAGTCGAAACCAAGTTGCCGATTGGTTCTCTAAGCAAAAAGCCCTACTGAGCCCTTTTTCTCATTGGCATGGCATAGGCTTCCGGGAGCAGAAACGCGTTGCATCGCAACCAACCCGCTTTGCGCCCGGCCACCGATTTCTTTGCCAAGAGCCGTGCCGCTTTCTCAGGGCCAAGGGATCTCTTTCCGACTTCGGCCTGAAGTGACTACCAGAGAATCTTCAACGCAAATTGCACGATTCGGGGATCACCGTTCGCGCTTGTGATTTGTCCAAAACTGGTGCTGTTGATGTTGAAGCGGGTCGTAGTGGCGCCACCAGGCAGATCGAAGTTCACGTTGTTGAGGAAGTTGAAGAACTCCCCACGAACCTCCAAATCCACACCTTCAGTGACATCGAACTTCTTGGCCACCAGAAAGTCCCAGTTGAAGTAACCGGGACCATTGAAGGCATTCCCCGGCAGGCCGCCCAAATACCCGGGCGCCGGGTTGAAAAAGACTTGACCGGCGAAGGGCGCCGCTCCGTCCGGAGCCACCGCTCTTCCGTCGGCCCCCGTGACATTCGATGGATTGATGAAGAAGAGATCTCCACCCGACTCCGTCATTCCCAACAGCAGGCTTCGGATTTCCGAGACGCTCAGCGTGGAGTCGGCCCGGTTGTTACCGGAACGACCGTTGCGGTTGAGAGTGCCGCGGCCCGACACGATGGCGAAGGGCTGTCCACTTTGCCAATTGAAGATCGAACTCATGTTCCACCCGCCCAAAATATGATTCAGGATCGAGTTCTCGATGTGAAAGCGCCGGCCGCGACCAAAGGGTAACTCAAAGAGGAAGTTGGCGTTGAAGACGTGGGTCAGATCGAAGGCAGCCCGCTGCCGATCGTACCCCGGGTTGTTAATGTCGACGAAGGGGTCGAAGTTGGTCTGGCCGGTGCCGCCGGCATCGGTGAACACTTTCGAGAAGGTGTAGTTGGCGTTGAAGAGCAACCCATCCTTGAAACGACGTTTCACCTCGAGCTGTCCCCCATGGTAGATCGAGGAAGCCTGGTTGACGGCCAGATCGGCGAAGTTGGCGTTGGGATTGGCATTGAACGGAAATCCACCGGTCAAATTATTCGATTGATAGATGAAGGCCATCTGTCCGACCGCTCCTTGCTGCAGCTGAGGTACCAAGACCGGGTGCGTCACCAATCCACCGAAGGGAAGAAACGGGAAAATGGTCAACGGCTGGCTACCGGGAATACCCGGATTGAAGCGAGCGTCGAACCTTCCGGTTGCCGCTTGAGCCAGGAAGCCGTTTTGGCGGGCTCGCAGAAAGTCGTCCAGAAAGCCATTCTCGAAGATTTCGACCTGGTTCAAGTCGACTCCGCGCTGCAGTTTGGTCCCTTTGGTCCCCACATAGCGCGCCTCGACCGCCATATCCCAGAACAATTCTCTCCCGATACTGGCGTTCCAGGTCTGCACGTAAGGAAGGACCAGATCGTTGGGAATCCCGAAAGTGCCTTTACCACTTGCATTGCGGCCGGCTATGGTGGCCAATGGGAGCGGTAACTCGAACTCAGGAGCTGGTATCGTCGGCAGTCCCTGCGCGATGGTGGTGGTGAGATTGCTGAGACTGGCCGATTCCTGCACGCCGAACCGATTCAGCCACCCATCAACAGAACGGATCGCTTCGTCGTTGACATAGGCGATCCCGTAGCCGGCCCGAAAAACCGTTTTCGCGTCGCCGAAAGGATCCCAGGCCAATCCGATGCTGGGAGCGAAGTTGTTGAGATCCTCACCGATCAGGCGTCCTCGCACGAAGTCATAGACACCGTCCGGGTCCAACAGGGCCTGGGCCATATGCTGACCACTCTTGGGATTGATCTGAACCATGCGGCCCTTGCTTTCCTTTAAATTGGGCGTATATTCCCAGCGCAGACCTATATCCAAAGTGAGCTTGGGATTGACCCGCCACTTGTCCCCCACATAGAGCGCATAAGTATCGTACTCCCAAAAGCTCTCGTCGGGGCCGGCGGAGAAGGTAGTCGCTTGGGCATCAGGCACTACAAACTGCTGCCCTGCCGAACTCAAGAAACCCACCAGATCTCCCAGCAGAAAGTTGGCGGTCTCGAGATCACTGCTGCCGATGCCTCCACCGAAGTGGCTGGCGTCCAGCCCAGTCGGGTTGACCGTGCTCAACCCGACGGTGTAATTCGGTATGCAATCGAAGCAGGAAAACGAATTCACCCGGACGACATTGCTTTGAAACCCGAAACGCAGCGAGTGGGAACCCTTCTGCCAGCTCAAGTTGTCCTGCAACGTCCAGGTGCTCACGTTTCGACCCTGACCCTCGAAGTCCTCGACCGGGTTGGTCCAGAGAAACCCGCCCAGCTTGTAACCCGCTTCAAATTCTTCGGCCGTCGTGAAGAGAACCGGAGAAAGGAAAGCTCCCAAGCGAAGCTCATTCAAGAGAGTGGGGCTGACGTTCCACTTCCAGGCGGTTGAAATAAAATCGCTGTAGGCGTCACCCGTGCCTGATTTGACGACCGGAACTGGGTTGAAAGTTAAGTCGATACCGGGCCGATCGTCGTTGTTGGTGAGGAATTGGTAAGTGCCTTCCAGCGAGTGGGCATCGCTGAGATGGTAATCCAAACGAAACTTCACTTGATCCCGCGTATTGTTGTTTCCTTGCTGGAAACTGAAGCCGGCCGTGTTTCTAAGCAAACCGGCGCGGCTGTCGCCGCGATCGAAGTTGTTGAAATTGGTGGGCACCTGGCTCAAAACGGCTTGAATAGCAGGATCCATCGACAACCCGGCAGCCTCCAAGATATTGACCTGATGGAGCATACCCGTCTCCGTATCGGTAAAGGTAAAGAGGCCTTGACGGGCGCTTTCAGTCAAAACCGTGGTATTAGCCGTGAACTGCCGCCGAATGCGCTGTCCTTCGTAGTTGGCAAAAAATAACAATTTGTCCTTGATGACGGGACCTGCCGCTGTGGCGCCGAACTGATTGCGAATCAGTTGATTCTTGGACAAGCCGCGCCGATTGTTGAAAAAGCTGTTCGCGGCCTGGGCGCTGTTGCGGTGAAACAGGTAAAGGGAGCCGTGAAAAGAGTTTCCGCCCGAGGGAGTCACCACAGCGACCTGGTTGGAGCCGAATCCCGCTTCCGAGCCCTGGTTCTGAGTGGTGATGGTAAATTCGCCGACATTGGCTACCGTCAGCCTGACGGGCGAGAAGTCGGTAGCGTTGGAGCGAATGAAGTTGTCCTGAATGTTGACGCCGTCGAGAGTGATGCTGGTATAGGAAGTACGGTTACCCGCGATCGTCGTATTCGTCCTTCCGTTGGCGGCAGTGCCGGCATTCAACTGAATCAAGTTGAGGGGATCTCGGCCGTTCAGCGGCAGGTTATCGATTTGCTGCTTGGTGATGGTGTTCGACAACTCGGCGCTTGAACGTTCCATCAACTCGACACCCGCGACCACGGTCACTTCTTCGGAGACCGATCCCACTGCCAACTCGATCCGGAGGGTATATTCCTGGCCGACGTCTATCTTGATGTCTTCTCCCAGGTAGGCCTTGAATCCAGTCAATTCGGCTCTCAATGAGTACAATTCCGGCACCAAGGCTGGGATAGTAAAGGTGCCGCCCTCCGAAGAGATTCTGGTGAAACTCTTCCCCGAGGCTTCACTTGTCAAGGTGATCTCGGCGCCTGGCACGACTCCCCCCGACTCGTCGACGACAATACCCGTGAGTGAACCATTGGCTGCCTGTGACCAGAGCGGGGTGCTGAAGTGCACCAGCAGCAACAATAACCAGCAGGTCCCCAGAAATCCTCGCTTCATGATGAACCATCCTTTCCTTAGCTACCCGATTGCTTATACATGCTAAGAACTAGCAAACTGCCCCACATTGATAAGTATAAGCAAATTGGGGGCCAAATCATAGGTAACGAATCCTCCAACAGCGCCAAATAATGCCCCTAGACGCGTCTTGAACATTTTGCAATGTCTCCGGCACGTGACGCACCTTCGTGTTTTCCAAAAAAATGAATATTCTGATCCAAAAAATTGTATTTATTCAAGTCTCAACGGATCCTGAACTGGACCTCTCGACGCAAAGACCGCGGCTTGACCAAGTCGGTTACTCGAAACAGGAGCTTGTATTCACCGGAAATCAGCCCGTCAAAGGGAACGGTGTTGTAGATCATCAGGGTGTCACCCGCCTGCTCGAATTCGCGCTCGATAACGGTAAAGGGGAATAGGTCGACGAACTGGCCCTGCGATCTTGGCGCTCGAAATTGCAACGCGATCTCCACTCTGGCTGCTGTGGCCGAGGTGCTCTGATCGATGCCCAGGTTGTAAACCTCGAAGTAGCTCTGCACGAAGCGATCGGAAAGCGCGAACTGGGGCGATGCCACCGGCTTCACCTTATAACGGGTGATGACGAAGGGATCCCCCATCAGGTCATCGTCGGCAACCCGTTCCACCCTGGGCGTCAACACCAGAGAGCTGGAAGACAACTCTCCTCCCGGGGGCCGAGAAATGAGGATTCGCTGGTCGCGGGATCCGATCCGGCCTGAGTCGTGATCGCGCACGATCAGCGACAGCTTGTAACGGCCCGGCTGCAAAGGGAACTTCTGCTGATAAAGGACAATCTCGGCGGTCTCCGAGGTGACCCGGCGGTGCTGCACTGTTTCTTCAAAAGAATAGACGAGTTCTCCTTGAATCGATTCCACCTTGCCGTAAACATCGAGGGTGGCCGTTGGTGTCTGATCCGGCGCCGCAATGTAAGTGAGGTGCTTTTCCTCGACGATCAAGGTCACTGGGACCAACGTCAATGTGTCACTGATTCGGAACTGATCGATTCTCACCTCGAACGGGATCAGCTCATATCCGATCCGTGTCTCGACTCTTTTCCGAAAATCGGCAAAGTGAGTCGCCGGGGCCTTTTGCAGCTTATAGAGTTGTTCCAAGCGCTGGAGCGGAAAGTCTCGCGCCGTACGATACTCGAAGCGGTGATCCACCGTGCCGTGACGGAAGCGAAGACGATCCAAGCGGCTCACCGCTCCCAGTTGCTCGCCCAGCGTCATCCCAGCCCCCGGAACGTGGATGAGAGCGTCCTTTTCGTCGGGGTGGGTGGCAATCTTGTATTCGTTCGTCTTGGAAGCATCGACAAACTCGATCTCAACGCCGTCTCCCACTCCGGGTAGATGATTGTAAAACCAGATCTCAAAAGGATAAACCGAGGTGAACCCTTGACCCTCATGAAATTTACGGGCGTAGAATCCACCTTGCGGATACTTTTCGATCCCTGTAGGAGGACCGAATTTGATATAGATCATCCCTCGGTCGGAGCGCCATCCCGGATACCCGGAATCGAAGCGCTCATTGGCGTAGGCGATTCGGCGATAGTGTTCAGCCTTGGTTTCGTTGGCGGCGGTCGAAGGATCGGAATCGCGCCGCCGCCAAAACTGCTCGATGAACGCATCTCTCTCTTCGTCGTTAGTCAGTTTCGAGAAAACCTCGCGCTCCTGGGGGGTAATGATGTAAACCACGTCCTCGTTTAGCCAGCGGGAATAGTAGTCCGTCTGGTCTTCCTGGCGAAGAGCCTCGGTCTGCTGGGCCAAGATCACGACCGTCGCCAGCTGGGAAAGGACAAACACGAAGACGGCCCAGCGATAATTTCTCACCTGACAAGGCTTGGAACACATGACACTGCCCACCTCATTCAGGAAGATTACCTCGACGATTCTCGAATGGAATAATACTTGTCATCCACGGATCGATTCAGTTCCACGCGGGAGAAGTCTACATCCCACCGCCAAAGAGTGGTCGATCGCGTTCCTTCGCGCGAATAACGAATCGTCCAGGCAGTGGGGAGGCTTAATCCTTCTACTTCTTTGAAATTCCCAAACGTCTCTTCGAGAGTGATGCGGGTATTGCGAAGCCTAGCCGATGCCTCTGGAGTTGCGCCCAAACCTGCTTGAATTTCGACAAAGTAGCGGGTTAACACGTGCTGGAAGGTTTCGGAATCAAAAAAGAATCGAATGCTCACGTCTGAGGCCCCTCTGAGACGATAGTCGACCGCATGCAAGCGCTGCCCGTCGACTTTTTTCAGACCTCTGTATTTCAAAAACTTGGGCTTCTCCCCTGAAGCGTCCTCTCCCAACAGGGGCCATTTCGAAGAGAAGATCCCCCCGAAAGGACCCTTGGTGACCAATTGTTCGTGGGTAAAGATGAAGTCACCTAACACCGAACGGGCGCCTGGGGAAACAAAAGCGACCTCCCAATCGTTACCTCGCACGACGAAGTGATCTTTTTTGTAGTCGCGGGTACCGAATTCGAACAAGAAAACTTGGCGTTCCGCCTCCGAACCCAACAAAGCGGAGCCCTCGAGCTGACCGCTCCCTCCGACAAGAAGTTTCAGATTGACTTTTCCAACGGCCGCCGTGCTCGTTCGCCGCTCAAGGGCCTCAAACGGGCCAATGGCTTGTCTGTGACTTGCAACCAAGTCTGAAATTTTCAGTTTAGCGGCCCCCAACATTATCGGGAAACCCGCTAGAAGCAAGATTGCAGTTAAAAAGCCTTTGGATTGCATCGTCAGACTCGTTTCTTTTTGTTGGCAGGTGTTACGTAAGTATATATGTCACCTAAGAAGAAGGATACAACGAAGTGACACTGGCCTGATTCCATGGTCGTGGTTTTACCACGTTGACCGGACTATCCGTCGTCCAAGCCTCGGCCACCCCGGGCCTGACGTCCGGCTATCGGGGTGCGTGCTTCCCGCTCGGCTCCTACCGGTCGGGTCTTATGCTTTCCACCCTTGCCGCTGGATAGTTTGCTCGATATGAGCCAGATGATGCCGGCCGTGCCAGGCATAAAGTGGGATGGTCGCGGCCAGATTGGCCGGACCCGAATCGGGGTGAATGAACTCCCGCTTCAGATCCTCCGCTGCCAGGGACCTCAACAGCCCGACCCAGCGTCGGTGCAGTGCGTCCAGCAATGTCAACGATACTGTCACCGGCACCACTGAATAGTCGCTCAGCTTGGCCCAACGGTCTTCCGAATAGGGTTTGATCCGGGGAGAGTCCTCGGTCAAGGTCCATTTGAATCGGACAAAGGCGTTCATATGGCTTTCGGGAAGATGGTGAACCACTTGGCGAAGGGTCCAGCCTTGGGGCCGATAAGGGGTGTCCAACTGGGATTTGGAAAGCGGCTCGACTGCCTGCCCAAGGTCCGCGGGAAGCGCCTCGATATCGTCGATCCAGGCTCTGATTTGACTGTCATCGGTCTTGGCCGGAGGCCGGAACCGACCGATCGGAAAGCGCAATTCTTCCAAATTCGACATCATTCCTCGAGCCTAACGCCCGACAGGCTCCAAATACAAGACACTAAGAAGAGGGCTGGACCGTGTGTAGTTGTTACTGGAGCCGGTCGCGTCTTTTGAATGCCGGCGTCGTGGGTCACTCTTTCCCGCGGCGGACGGCTACGATTTCGGCCAGGACCGCCAAGGCTATCTCCTCGGGCGTCTTGGCCCCAATGTCGAGGCCGATGGGAGTGCGGATCTGCTCCAGCAAAGCTTCTGAAAGACCCGCCTCGCGAAGTCTCTTCACCCGTTTCCGGTGTGTCTTGCGGCTGCTCAAAACACCCAAGTAGGGAAGTCCCAGCGGCAAGGCCGTCAGCAAGGCCGGATCGTCGATTTTGGGATCGTGAGTCAGGACCGTCAGGTAGGTGTCCGGCCCCGGATTGAGTCGGGGCAGCGCCTGGTCGGGATATTCGTGAAGGATCTCCTCGACTTCGGGAAACCGTTCTCGGGTGGCAAAGCTGCGGCGGGGGTCGATCAGAAAGACGCGGAAACCCAAGGCGCGCGCCAGACGTTGCAGATAGATGCCGACATGAGCCCCTCCCACCATGATCAGCCGGGGCTGGGAAAGCTGACAATGGCAGAACAGTTCAAGGTCTCCCGGGTTGCGATACCCGGTCTGGCGTTGTTCCCAGGCTTGCCGCGCGGCTTCTTGCAGCGTGGCGGCCAAACCCCCGTCCAATCCGGGACTGGCAAAGATCACGCTGTCCCGGCTGGTTGTGACCCGTGCTCCGACGGCGGAACCCTCCAGGATAGTCGCGCTGGCGTGACCGGTGTGGTCGGTCAGGGTCTGGGCAACGCTTCTCCACCATTGTGGATCGAGAACTTCCACGAACACTTCCAGCCGACCGCCGCAGGAAAGTCCGACCTCCCAAGCCTGCTCGTCCGAGACACCGAAGGTGAGCCGCCGGGGACGGAGATCTTTCAGGCACTCCAGCGCTTCCTGGACTACCGCCCCTTCCACGCAGCCACCGCTGACAGATCCGCTTATTTGGCCGTTTTCGTTGACTGCCATGTGAGCACCCGGTTGACGCGGTGAGGACCCCCAGGTCCGCACCACGGTGGCCAGGGCGATCCTCATTCCCAGCGACAACCAACTGTCAACGGTGGTTTGCAGGTCGAACATGTCAACGATCCCGCACCGATTATAGAGCCGATTCTTCGCAACCGGGGGCCATTTGCCGCTCCTTGAAGCCGGGACGGCGTTGCCGTCTTGCGGCCAGTGTTATTTCAGGCTAACGCGGGCAAACTTTCGCTTGCCCACCTTGACCACGAACTCGTCCTCTCGAGACTGCAGCTTGGCTGTCAGGTCACCGACCTTGGAGCCGTTGATCGACACTCCACCCTGTTTGATCAGCCGGCGAGCTTCCGATTTTGAGCCGGCCAAACGGATCTGAACCAGCAAATCGGCCACCGCCAGCCCGACCTCGCCCGAGGAGAGCTGGAAAGACGGCATCCGGTCAGGGTTCATCTGTTTCTGCACCACCTGAACGAAGTGCCGGCGAGCTTTCCGGGCTGCCGCTTCGGAATGGAGGTCGGTGACGATTCGGGCCGCCAGCTCCTGCTTGACTTGCATCGGGTGGCGATCTCCCGCTACCACCGAGCTTTTCAACTTGTCGATGGCATCCAGGGGAATATCGGTCAACAACTCATAGTAGCGCCACATCAGGGTGTCGCTGATGGACATCAACTTGCCGTAAATCTGCTCCGGCGCTTCGTCGATGCCCACGGTGTTGCCGAGCGATTTGCTCATCTTCTCGACTCCATCCAATCCTTCCAGGATAGGGGTCATCAGCAGCACCTGAGGCTCCTGGCCGTATTCGCGCTGGATATCTCGCCCCACCAGCAGATTGAATTTTTGGTCGGTCCCACCCAACTCGAAATCGGCTTTGACGAAAACGCTGTCATAGGCCTGGGCCAGAGGATAGAGCAGCTCGTGGATCGATATGGGCCGCTGGGCGGCTATCCGTTTGCTGAAGTCGTCCCGTTCCAGCATTCGGGCCACGGTGTATTTGGCGCAAAGCTTGATCCAATCTTGGGAAGAAAGCCGGCCCAGCCAGCGGCTGTTGAACTCGACCACGGTTTTTTCCGAGTCGAGTATCTTGAAGACTTGCTGCTTGTAGGTTTCGGCGTTTTCCAGAATCTGATCGGTGCTCAAGGGAGGGCGGGTCTTGTTATGTCCGGTCGGATCGCCAATCAATCCGGTGAAGTCCCCGACCACGAAATAGACGCGATGTCCCAAGTCCTGAAAGTGCTTCATCTTGCGGATCAGCACGGTGTGACCCAGGTGCAGGTCGGGAGCGGTGGGGTCGAAACCTACCTTGACCGTCAACGGTTGACCGGTGGCCTGCGACTTTTCCAACTTGCGCCGCAGCTCGGACCGATTGATGATTTCAGCCGCACCTTTGCTCAGGTAGGCGATCTGTTGGTCAATCGTCTTGGGCATCCGGCGCTCATTATCGGGAAGGGAAACGGCAAGTGCAAATTGTACTGCCGGCGGAGCTAAGCTATACTCGGGCGCCTTGTTTCAATGATCGTGGGCCTATAGCTCAGCTTGGTTAGAGCGCACGCCTGATAAGCGTGAGGTCGGTGGTTCAAATCCACCTAGGCCCACCACTTCGTTTTTATCCACAGATTTTCCGCAGATTTTCCACAAACTCTGGGGGAAACCCGATCACCCTGTGGATGGTGCGAACGGAGAAAAGGCTAATGGGGCCCCAGTCCGAGTGCCTATCGCGCGAGCTGAAGGAGTCTGGGCAGCGCGAGAAGGTTTTTGTTCCCTGACTGAGGAGTCTCCAAGTGGTCTCCCTTGCGCGGGGCGATCGAACGCTTGGAGGGCATCAGCGAGGGAAGGCTTCGGATGGCAAGCATGGCCGTCAAAGGACCCGGATCGACCCTGGGTAGCGCCCAAGGACTTCATCCGCCGTCACTAGCGTTACCCCTTCGATCAGAGCCTGAGCGACCAGGAGGCGGTCGAATGGATCCTTGTGGATCGGCGGCAGCACATCCACAGCCACTGCATGGGCGCCGGTTATGGCCAATTCCGTGTACCCGTTCTCCAGCAACCCCCGGCGCAGTAGGCGTGGATCGACGCTGAAGTCCGCGTGCCCCAACCCGTTCTTGATGGCGACCTCCCAAAGCGATGCAGCACTATAGATCAACTCCGTCGCCGGGTCTTCGATCAGCGTGCGCGCATCGGCCGGCAACCGATCCGGCACGCCCGCGGCCCAAAGCAGGACATGAGTGTCGAGCAGGAAACTCACGCGCCACCTTCGAACAACGTCTCGATCTCGGTAGAGCCCATGCGGTCGAAGTCGGGCGGCACCGAGATTCTGCCGGCCAGAAACCCGATTCGACACATTGCTCCGGGCCCCGGCGCCTCTACCGCGACGACTTTAACCATCGGCCTGCCTGCCCGGGCGATAATGAACGGCTCGCCATGGCTGGCGGCCTGGACGAGGCGCGAAAGGTGCGTCTTGGCTTCGTGCATATTGACCGTCCGCATGGCATCCTCCTGAGACTTAGTCTAACTAACTTAGTTTATTCGAAACCATGCTTCAAGGGGTTACTGGACGAATTGCAAATTTTTCTGCTAACTAAGGCGGCTCGGCCTCCGTCACCTCACGGACGACAAAGGGAGAAAGGCGCTTCGGGATTTCGTCTTTCCACCCCGGTCTTCGTCATGAAAGGAATGGTGCTGCCGTCGTAGACTGTCCCTGGATCAGTTCTTCAATCTATGCTTAGAGAGCACGGGTTCAGCTCAAAAGTACCATTTGACCGCTGCCAGCAGCGTCGTGGGGGCGCCGCCGTACTCGCTCTCCAGTTGCGACGCCGGACTGATGGTTCCGCCGAAGCCGGTTTGGACGGCCAACAGGACGGAAGAGTTGTTGCTGGTTGACCATTGCAGGGCCGGGATCCACAAGGCCGAAGGGTCTTGCCAGTTGACCAACACCGATTGGGTCACTGTCCAAAGCGGATGCAGTTGCCAGCGAAACGCCAGCCCCCCGTAGCTGGTGCCCAAGGTCGGCACCTCCCCCCGCAGGACGCGATCGGACTCAGCCCATTGCAAGTATTCCGATTCGCGGCTGGTTCCAAACCCGTTGTAGGACAATTCCAGTGTGGTGCTAAGCTGGGGAGTGAGCTGTCGATCGACGCCCAGCGTGGCCCGCCAAAAGTTGGACCGGCCGAGCAGCCGGTCGCGCGGATCTGCCGAGTGAGTCCAGGAAAATTCTCCTCTTAGAGCGGTCCCTCGCACGTCGGTGGTCAAGAAACCTCCGGCAACGGTATCCTGGTGGAACCTCCCGCCCATCAGGCCAAGATCGAGCGCACCCAGGTGGAGGCGGGCTTGCGCTGCCAGCGCGCCCCGCCGGTCCAGCGAGCGGCCCAAAGCTGCGCCAATGACCTGGACTTCGGAGTATTTGCCCACAGGAACCGTCACTCGCACCGCATCGACTCCCTCCTTGTAGTCGCGATCGATCCGGTGGGGCGCAAAGTTGGAAAAAAGATCCAGCACCGAAAAAAAGTAGGTGACGCCCCAACTGATCGCTTGTCGCCCCACCACGATGTTGACCCGGTCCAAATCGAGCTGGAAATTGAAACGATCGAGCCTTCCCGCAATCAGGTGATTGGAGGTGGACCGGAACTGATGCTGTAAAGGCAAGTGAGGTTGGCTGCTGCCGGAGGCTAGATCCAAGACTCCCGATCGAGGCGGCGAAAGCCAGTCCAACACCAGGTGGGTTTCCCACTGCACTTGACTGGAGAACTGAGTGTCCAGCGTCATTCGAAAGGAGAAGAACTCCGTGTCCCGTCGCGTCGAAAGTTGGAAGGGAAGCGGTTTCTCGGTCTGGAAGAACTGATAACCACGCAGCGACCCTCCCAGGTCGAAACTCTGGCCATTTGTGGGGACCTGGATGGTCGACATGACGACCCACAGGCAGAGAAGGGTCCCAAGCCACCTGCCGGCTCGGTTCGATGGCCGGAAGACAGGGGGCAGATTCCACATTTTCCAAACCGGGACCGTGGGGCGGTAATTCGCATGACTGCGTCCCCGAGCCACGGAGGGACGGAGCATGACGTCAAGCGACCGGGGGAGAACTTCTGAGAGTCGGTTGGGTGTCATCCTCGGTCGCCTGGTCCCCCCATCCCAAGTTGGCGATCCCGGTGGATGCGTCCATCCACCAACTCGATCAGCCGCCGCGCCCGTTTCATGACGCGGGGATCATGGGTGGAAAACAGGAAGGTGGTGCCGTGTTGCCGGTTCAGCCGTTCCATCAGGTCAAGCAAGGCTAAAGCGGTTTGGCTGTCCAGGTTGGCGGTGGGCTCGTCGGCCAGCACCAGGATCGGATCGGCAGCGATGGCGCGAGCGACTGCCACCCGCTGCTGTTGTCCGCCCGATAGTTCACTGGGCCGGCGATGTTCGACTCCCTCTAGCCCGACTTCTTTCAAGATCTGCCGCACGCGCGCTTGCCGCTCCTTAGGCGAGACGCCTTGTAAAAGGAGAATGAACTCGGCATTTTCCTGGGCGCTGAGAACCGGAACCAGGTTGTAGGACTGAAAGACAAAGCCGACTTGGTGCAAACGCAACCTGGCTTTGGCGCGCCGGCTCATGTCCGTCAGGTCTCGATCGCCCAGCAGTACCTTGCCCGAGTCGGGTTCATCCAAACCGGCTGCCAGGTTGAGCAGGGTGGTTTTTCCCGAGGCCGAGGGGCCCGCTATGGCCGTAAACTCCCCCTGAGAGATTGTCAGGTCGACAGCGTCCAAGGCTCGGATGCTCTGCCGGCCTTGCCGGTAGATCTTGGAAACCGCCTCCAAAACCAGCACCGGGTCGGATTTCATCGGTCGGTCCCCAGCAGTTTGACATTGCCGCGGCGAGCGGCCCGCAACGCGGGCCAAAAAGCCAACAGCAGCGTCATCAGAAAGATGACCAGGATGGATTGGACCAGCCGACGGTTGGAAAGATGGGAGTAGAGGATGGGGTCGAAAGCCACTCCGACGGCACTGGCGCCTTCGAAATCGACCCCGAATAAATCGAGCGGCAACCCGTAAACGGCCAGCAGCAAATGTATCGAGTAGCCCAGGGTCAGGCCAACCACCGAAGCCAGGGCGGCGATGAGTGAGGCCTCCAACATGACCATTGCAAAGCGTCCGGCTGCGGTCAGACCCAGGGCGTCCAACAATGAGAATTCACGCTGCCGCTCCAGCACCGACATCAACAGCGTGTTGAGGGCCATGAACCCGATCAGCAAGAAGAGAAACACGTGAAAAACGTAATTGCCCCCGTCGTCCACCCGGATGAAATTGACCAGTTCGGGCATGGCTTCACTCCAGGGAAGGACCTCGATCTGGGAGGAGAGCTCTCTTCTTCCCCGGGCCGCCAAAGTTTCCGAATCGCCCTCTTCAGCCAGCAAGACGGCGACTTGGTGGACTCCCTTCCCGAGGTGGAGAAACTCGCGCCAGTCCGCCAGCGGCGCCATTGCCAGGCTGTGGTCGATTTCTTCCTGGAGGGTGCTGAAGATCCCCTTGACGCGCATCAGGCGGGATTGGATCTCCGAGCTATCCCGAGCTTGTCCCATCAATACGACCTTGTCACCCAGGTCGACCTTGAGTTTTCGAGCCACACCGATCCCCATCACCAACTGGTTGCGGTCTCCAGCCTCGAGAAAGCTGCCTTCAACCAGTTTTCCGCTCAGGCGGGAAGCTGGTTTCTCCAGTGTGGGATCGACGCCCATAATTTGAGCTCCGGTCGCCCCGTCGGCCGAGGAAACCAGTGCCGAGGAGAAGCTTCGGGGGACGATGTGTTCGATTTCCACCCAGTCTTGGGCTCTCAGCCAATCCTGAATTTGTTTCAGGTGGTCCCCCGAGAGCGACAGTTTCAGCTCACCCGATTGTTGGTAGCCCTGCCTTTGGAACAACACGTGACCGGAGCCCGTGCGGACCGCGCTTTCGATCATCTGCCGGTGGCTGCCGTCTCCGAGGCCCAGGAAAACCAGCAACAGCGCCTGTCCCAGTGCGATGGTCAGAGTCGTCAGCCAAGTTCGGCGCGGGTTGCGCCAGAGGTTGCGCCACGCGATGCGAAGTATGACGTTCATGCCGGCCCGTATTTCTCACCGGGGGGCGCGCCCAGCACAGTCTGTGCCCGGGAGACTTCGCCAAAAATCTGTAACTGCCTCAATCTATAAGTTCCTCTTGGTCATACACTCAGCGACGTGGTGAGGAATTGGGGCTACCCTCCACCCGCCGAGTTGAGGGCGTCCACCGGATTCATCCTGGCGGCTCGAAAAGCGGGCAGGGCTGCCGCCAGCACAGCCGACAATATGAGAACCAGGGCCGAGTTGAGGGCGTTGGGCCAAAACCACTTGAAGCGAAGCACCGGGTCCATGTGGGTGTCAAGCATAGCCAATTCGCCTGTCCAGCGGCTCAAATCCAGGCCATTTTCGACGAGCGGTTGCATCAGCAGCCATCCTACCGCCAGGCCCAACACCAACCCCATGGCCGTCAGACAAACGCTCTCCAGGATCACCGAGGCCAGAATCTGAACCGGGGACATCCCCAAGGAAGCGACCGTACCGATCTCTCGCGAGCGCTCGAAGACCGCCATTGCCATCGTGTTGAGAATGCCCAGCGCGCAAAAAATGGCAACCAGCCCGATCAAAACGCCATAAGTCCCTTCAAAAAGCTGCAGGTAATCGCGCAAGGTGGGAGCAAGGTCTCCCCAACTGCTGGCCTCCAGCCGATGAATCGGATCGGTTTGTCGGTTGAACTTTTGGGTGGCAGCATCGGCCTCCATGGGGCTGGAGAGGCGTCCTGCGATCTCGTGAACCTGGTCGGCTCTCAAGGCCAGCAGTTCCTGCAGATCCTCCAGATGAAGGATCGCCAGCGAACGATCGAAGTGGACCAGGCCGGTTCGAAGAATGGCGCCGACCCGAAACAAGGCGTTGCCCAGGCTGCCGTCGGCAGCCTGAGTCATGGCGGCGATTTCCGATCCTGCCGTGACCTGCAGCTCTTGAGCCAGCCCCTCTCCCAGCACGATGCGACCTGCGGCCTGCGGTCCCACGCCTGAAGCCGGCGAAACGGTCTCCAGGAAGGTGCTGAGGCGTCGCTCCGACTGGGGGACAATTCCCATCAACTGCGCTCCGGCCGAAGACTCGCCGCTGGAGAGGAGCGCGAAGCCGTACACCCTGGGGGTGGCCACCTGCAGGCCCAACGTCTGTTCCAGTTGCCGTGGCAGATCCAGGTCGATTCCCTGATCACCGCCCAAAGTGTCATAGAGGTTGCGGTCAGGCAGATAGTCCCGGTGGTGGATCTGCAGGTGCCCCAACATCAACCGGGTACCGTTCTCGAGCAATTGTTCTTTCAGGCCCTCGGTCATTCCCAGGATCAGGATCAGAAAGATCAGAGCCACCGCCACGGTGGAAAGGGTGATCAGACTGCGGCGCGGATTTCGCCACAGATTGCGCCAGCCCAGCCGGAGCGCCAACATCTTCTATCTCCGCAGGGCCGACAAGGAGAAGGTCCGCTCGGGAATCGGCAAGTTGAACTCGATCCAGCGATAGGTCATCTGCGTGTATTCTTCCGGTTTGTCGCTGGGGATCAACTTGAGGACGGAGGGGATTAACCGCTTTCCCATCTGCTTGAATTCCTCGTAAGTGAGAGTGCGTTTCAGTTCACCGTCTTCGTCGTAATAGCGCGCCCAAAGGGGCATCAAGTCGGCGCGCCTGATCCGATAGACGATCCGTCCCCACACCACCGGTGCTTGGGGTCGAGGAGTCAGCACCAACTCGTAGACTGACGTCCCCTCCCGTTGTCCCTGGAAAGTGAGCTCGATTTCATAGTCGCGAATCAAGCGGCTGCCTTTGACCAAGTCGTCGTTGGTAAAGTGGGAACCCATCCAAGCCCCCATCATCATCGAGCTGGGTACCCGGATGGTGCGGTCGATCTTGGGAAGATAATTCCAGATGTCGTTCTTCACTTTGAGAGTCACGGTCCCCGCTTCTTTCTTCGGTTTGAGAATCTGAATCAGGGCTCTATCGGTGCCCTCAGACCAGATTTCCAGCTCAAGGGTGCGTTTCCAGCGTTTGGTGATGACGGTCATCTCCACCTGTCCATGAGAGGAGTCACCTCGCAGAATCCGGTCAGCCCGGTCGATGATTTCGCGGGCATCGATATCCTCGATCTGGCCCCGGCAGAGGGGACTTCCGCCCAGGACAAGCCCGGCCGTCAGAGCCCAGTGCAGCCGATGGAGAGAGAGCGCAAAAATCATGATCTACCTGCCGGCTATTGTATTACAGGGGCTGTCCCGTGGTTTCCCGGAAAAGGAATCAAGGCCGGCAGGGCTTCCGGCCTCGCACACCATTTTCCGATCCGCAGATTGCGCAGATTTTCGCCGCCAATGACGATGGCGCCGGGAATGGGATTGGGCATCACGGCAAAAATGGTCTAATCTCCCCCACTTGGAGAAAGTCTCTCCGGCCCGTTGAATCATCAGGACCGCGCACAGGAACACAACGGGCGCCGACAGGACAACCCCGGCGCGGTAACGTCGATAGATCTTAGGGGCCACACATGCGGTAAACGCCTCCAGGTGAACGACCAACGCCCCCCACGGTTAACCGTGATCATCGACCGAGAATGTCGAACCGCCAGATTGGTGTGCATGACCACCGATGATGTTGACGCAGATTTCGTAGATCATCGCAGATTACGACGATAACGCCCTGCACAGGAACGCAACGGGCGCCGATGGGGCGTCCCAGGTGCGGTGGGTTCGATAGATCTTTGTAGGGGCGACGTATGCGTCGCCCGGTTCGTAAAGACCTCCGGGTGAACGACCAACGACCCCGACGGTTAACCGCGATCATGGACCGCGAATGCCAAACGGGAGATGATGCCGATTTTGGTTGATAATGGCGCAGACGACGTACGGCGGGGTGGTTTTGGGGATCGCGCGGGTGTCCCACCGATATTTCATGGCCTCCGGACCCTCTTGGACAACGTCATTTGTCGTGCCCGCCGGAATTCCGGGCAACCTACGCCGGTGTTGATGGAAAGGTGGATGGGGTTGGGGTCATTGATCTTAAAGGGCGACGCGTGCGTCGCCCCTACACGGATATTCCCCGGTCCCCTCGGTTGGGCCAACAATGGCGTTTCATGGGAAACGTTGCGTTGGTCTGCGCGACCGGGACCATCGGAGATAATCTGTGGAATTCGCGTCATGGCGGTTCGATCTGCGGTGTTGGGGGTATTTGTGGCGGGCGACGCTGGAACGGCGGACCTGCGAATGAACGTCTTGCTCTTTGATCCTGCTCTTGGTTTTTGGGAACAGCTGGTTTCCGCAGATTATTGCGGATGGCGACGATGCTGCCCTGCAGAGGAACGCAACGGGCGCCGATGGGGCGTCCCAGGTGCGGTGGGTTCGATAGATCTTTGTAGGGGCGACGTATGCTGTACGGTATCAGGACATCCTTTACAGTTTGTATCAGGACATGCTTTACACATTCGGGGTGAGAGGTCACCTTCCATGGGGAGGTAGACATGCCCTGGAAAGTGACGGATGTGATGGAGGAGAAGATACATTTTGTGACTCGGGCAGCTGTGCCAGGAGCCAACATCAGCGCCCTGTGTCGGGAGTCTGGGATCAGCCGACCGACTGGATATTACTGGCTGAAACGATACCGAGAGGCGGACAGCGTGACTGCACTGGAGGAGCGAAGTCGGCGACCGAAGCACAGTCCGCGGCGAACGGCGGGGTGGATAGAAGCGCGGGTGGTGCAACTGAGACAACGGCATGGGTGGGGAGGCAAGAAGCTGCAGGTGTTGCTGCAGCGCGAAGGGGTGCACTTGAGTGTGGCGACGGTCAATCGGATTCTGCAACGTCAAGGTTGTGTGGAGCGGCGATATGCGCATCAACCGGCCGAGGGACGTTTTGAGCGATCGCGGCCCAACGAGCTGTGGCAAATGGATTTCAAAGGGGCGTTTGGCTGCTCCGGGGGGCGCTGTTATCCGCTAGCGATCCTGGACGACTGTACGCGCTATTCGGTGGGGTTGTATGCCTTAAGGAGTACGAGATTGGATCCGGTGCAAGCGTGTGTACGCAAGACGTTAGTGCGCTACGGGTTACCGGAAGCACTGCTGCTGGATCATGGGGCACCGTGGTGGAGCACCACCAACGGATGGGGGTTGACGCGCTTGAGTGTGGATTTGATCAAACAAGGGATTGACTTGATCTACGGGCGGGTGAGGCATCCGCAAACGCAGGGGAAAGTGGAGCGATTTCATCGGACTTTGAGCGAGTCGATCTTTCACCGAGGGCGACCGCAGCAGTGGGAGGAGTGGGAAGGTTTTCTGAAGAGGTTTCGCAGAGAGTACAACCACGTTCGGCCGCACGAGTCACTGCAGATGGGGGTACCGGCGCAACACTACCGACGCAGTCGACGGGGCTACAATCGGCGGCCGGCAGCCTGGGAGTACGGGAATGAGCTCGAGGTGAGACGGCTCGGAGCGCAGGGATGCCTGTACCATGGCGGCCGCTACTACTTTGTGTGTGAGGCCTTGGCAGGAGAGGCTGTGGGGATTGAAGAGTTGGAAGAGAAGCTGCTGGTGCGGTACCGGCATATGTATGTTCGAGAAATCAACTTACGGACGCGGCAGACTCGAGCTCTCGTCTGCCGCGTCCGTAAGGACTAAAGTGTAAAGGATGTGTTGACACAAGGTGTAAGGAATGTCTTGACACCAAACAGTATGCGTCGCCCGGTTCTCCCACCGATTTTTCATGGCCTCCGGACCCTCTTGGACAACGTCATTTGTCGTACCCGCCGGAATTCCGGCCAACCGACGCCGGCGGCGGCGGGAACGTGGGTGTGGTTGGGGTCATTGATCTTAAAGGGCGACGCATGCGTCCGCCCCTACACGGATAGGCCCCTATCCGCCCGGTACGGCCTACAGGGACGTTTCATGGGAAACGTTGCGTTGGTCTGCGCGACCGGGACCATCGGCGATGATCTGTGGAATTCGCGTCATGGCGGTTCGATCTGCGGTGTTGGGGGTATTTGTGGCGGGCGACGCTGGAACGGCGGACCTGCGAATGAACGCCTTGCTCTTTGATCCTGTTCTTGGTTTTTGGGAACAGCTGGTTTCCCCAGATTATTGCGGATGGCGACGATGCCGCCCTGCACAGGAACACAACGGGCGCCGATGGGACAACCCAGGCGCGGTGGGTTCGATAGATCTTTGTAGGGGCGACGTATGCGTCGCCCGGTTCGTAAAGACCTCCGGGTGAACGACCAACGACCCCGACGGTTAACCGCGATCATCGACCGGGAATGCCAAACCGGAGATGACGCAGATTTGTGGTTGATAATGGCGCCGATGACCTACGGCGGGGTGTTTTTCAGGTTCGCCCGGTTCTCCCACCGATATTTCATGGCCTCCGGACCCTCTTGGACAACGTCATTTGTCGTGCCCGCCGGAATTCCGGGCAACCTACGCCGGTGTTGATGGAAAGGTGGATGGGGTTGGGGTCATTGATCTTAAAGGGCGACGCATGTCGCCCCTACACGGATAGGCCCCGGTCCCCTCGGTTGGGCCAACAAAGGCGTTTCATGGGGAAGGTTGCGTTGGTCTGCGCGACCGACCGCAGATGACGCCGATTGTGGTTGATAATGGCGCAACCCCGGGACCACGGAAGGCCTCAAATGCTTCGATTCCGGGTGTCGAATGAAATTTGACACCTGGGGCCGGAAGATTTACCGCTCTGAGGGCCGCGCTGAACGGATCCATTCCAATATCTGCCGGTAGGTGGCCGAGTCGACCTCAAAACGGGCGCCGCCGGTATGGGTCTTGAGGCTGGCCGGCTGGCGGGGCTCGGGAGGCGGTTGGACCGGCTTGACCAATATCCAACTTTGCTCCGGTTGCTCCGGATCGATCACGTGCAAGGTGGCGCGATAAAGCTGCCGCAGGCTGGCTTGTCGGTCCGGCATCTCTTGGGGGGGTGTCAAATGAAAAATCGTGCGACCCTGGTGACAGTCGAAACAAGCCTGTCCGTCCCCGCCGGGCGACGTCAGCGCCGGGGCGATCCGCTCTTCAAAGATTGAAGGGTCGGGAAACGATCGGTCAGCCGGCCGACCATGAACACTCTGGAGAGCGTGGGCGATCCCCAAGTGACGGTTCAGCGATGGATCTTGTTCCACCAGTCCCAGGGCCAACCGGGAGAGTTCGGTATCCTTTTCCAATAAAGCCTCGGCGATCAAGGCCACCACACGCCGATCATGCCGGAGGTCTTCACGTCTTGCAGCCATTTCCAGCAAGCTCTTTTGGCGGGGATTGGCGCGTAGAAAAAGAGCCTCGCAGCGGCGCCACAGCATGGGGGCTGTTCCGTCAAGTTGGGGAGTCGTCAGACAAACCGTGGCCGCCGCGGAAAAGACCGGGTCGTCCGCTGACCGCAGCAGTCTCAACAATGTCGCCTGAATCCTGCGCTCGGCCAGCAACTCGGGTTGGGACAGCAGTTCCAGAATCCTGTCCGGTTCGGGCTGCTCGACCAGAAGAGCCTCCCGCAGAGGATTGTTTTCGGGCGGAGCCGGCTGTTGGGCGGCGACGGCCGGCAAGGCCAGCAAGAGAAGCAGAAAACCCCAGCTTTGGTATCGCACACTCGGCATCTCGTTCAACTTTCCCGGCTTGCTTCCCCACAGGGACGGCCCTTCACCGGAGGCGAGTATAACAGGACAAAGTGATACCTTCCTTCGCCGAGAATACGCTGTAGCAGCGAGCCGGCAAGCGGACCCTGGGGCCTCAACTTCAAGCTTGCTTAAGCGCTCCGGTACCCATTTGGTCTTTACCATTCTCAGCTTTTGGAAACTCCATTGTTCAAAGTCGTCTAAAATACTAAGCGTTCAAAAATGTGGTAACAGGTGGTCGGGAAACCTTGACAAGAGCACCTCAGACCGAGCGGCTGAGTTGCGAGGATAAACGATGAAGAGGCTATTGGGGATCGTTCTGCTTCTGACCTCCTGTGTCCGCGCTCCCCTTCAGACTCCGCGCCAAGCGCCGGCAATTACCCCGCCGGAGCGATGGACGGCGGCTGAGGCCGACTCCGGCTCCGTGAGTGGGCAGTGGTGGGAGAGTTTTGAGGATCCGGCGCTGCAGGATGTCATCGCCGAGGGTCTGCGCAACAACTACGATCTTCGCGGTGCGGCTACCCGGGTGCGTGCTGCAGCCGCCCAGGTCCGAATCGCCAAAGCCAATCTGCTGCCCAGTCTTGACACCAGTCTGGATGGCACCCAGCAACGCCAGAATTTTATCGGTTTCCCCATTCCAGGGGCTGAAAGAGGCCGTGTGTTGAGCACCACCTCGACCCGCTACGCCTTGGCCCTCGGCGCCAGTTGGGAACTGGACGTGTGGGGCCGTCTGGACGCGGGCAAGCAGGTGGCGACCGCCGAATTGCAGGCTGGAGAGCTCGATTTACAAGCGGCGCGCCAGTCGTTGGTGGCCCAGGTGTGTCGGGCCTGGTTCGCCGTTGTGGAAGCGTCTCGCCAACTGGCGCTGGCTGAGGAGACCACGACCAGCTACCAACGCACGGTGCGCCGAGTGCGCGACCGTTATGAGCGGGGTCTTCAGCCTCCCCTGGATCTACGCCTCGCGACTGCCAATTTGGCATCGGCCAGGGCGCTGCGCCAGCAACGGGGGGAAACCCTGGATGCGGAGATCCGGCGCTTGGAGATTCTCCTGGGACGCTATCCGGCCGCAGCCCTGGCTCCGGCAACGGAACTGCCTCCCTTGCCGCCGCCGCCGGGCCTGGGGTTGCCGGCACAACTGGTTTCGCGGCGGCCCGATTTGGCAGCGGCCGAGCGGCGTCTTTTTGCCTCCGATGCGCGCTACTATCAGGCGCGGCGCGCTCTTTATCCGCGCTTCAGCTTCTCCAGCTCCGGGGGATCCTCCACTCGCGGCCTGATCAACTTGATCGATCCCAGCTTTGTCACCTGGAATTTTCTGGGCAATCTGATCCAGCCCGTCTTTGAAGGGGGACGGTTGCGCGCTGAGGTGCAGGCAGTTGATGCCGATGTTCAACAGGCTATTTCCCAGTTTGCAAACTCCGTTCTGCAGGCCTTCCTGGAGGTGGAGGTTGCCTTGGCCGCCGAGGGATTCTTGGCGGAAAGAGAGAAGGAGCTTCAAGAGGCATCGCGCCACGCTTTGGCTGCCTATCGGCTGGCCGAGGACCGCTACTCCCGCGGGTTGGAACCGATCGTGACGGTGCTGGAGGCACAGCGAAGAACTTTGGACAACGCCAGCCAATTGCTGACTGTCCAAAGACTCCAACTGGAAACACGCGTTAATTTGCATTTGGCCTTGGGCGGAGGCTTTTCCGACGGTCCAACGGTTGTTGAAAAGGATTTAGAGTGATTCGACTCATTTTGAAAATTGTCTTGCCGATCCTCGTTCTTGGCGCCGGTCTGGTGGGGGCTTGGCACCTCATGAATTCCCGAACCGAGGTTCGGACTCGACCCACCGTTGAACACGTTCCCTTTGTGCGTACGGTTGACGTTCAGCCTACCCGGATTCAGTTGAGGGTCCACACCCAAGGGACGGTCGTGCCGAGGACCCAAAGTGCGCTGGTGGCAGAGATCTCCGGCCGCGTCGTGCAGGTTTCTCGCTCGCTGGCGCCGGGGGGCTTTTTTGAAAAGGACGAGTTGCTGCTGAAGATCGATCCGCGCGACTACGAGCTGTCCATCATCGAGACCGAGGCGCAAATCGCTCAGATTCGGCGCCGCCTTGAAGAGGAAAAGGCGGAAGCCGAAGTGGCGCGCCGAGAATGGGCGGAACTCGGCCAGGGCGAGCCCTCGCCTCTCTTGTTGCGGCGGCCCCAGTTGGCCGAAGCGGAAGCTTCTCTGGCCGCGGCCCAAGCTGCTTTGGAGCGAGGCAATCGTAATCTGCAGCGAACCGAGATCCGAGCTCCCTATGACGGTCGTGTCCGGTCCAAGAGCGTCGATGTGGGGCAATACGTCACGGCCGGCTCCCCGGTTGCCCAACTCTACGCCGTCGACTTCGCCGAAGTAAGGCTCCCTCTTCCCGATGAAGAAGCGGCCTTTCTGAATCTGCCGCTGCACCACCGCGAGGAAACCGCCGCCAGACCGGGGCCTGAGGTGATGCTGAAAGCCACTTTTGCGGGAGAAGAGCACAGCTGGTCGGGAAGAATCGTGCGTACCGAAGGGGAGATCGACCCCGACACCCGAATGCTGTTTGTGGTAGCCCAGGTTGACGATCCCTATAGCCGTGACTCTCATCCGGGACGGCCGCCGTTGGCAGCCGGCATGTTTGTCGAGGCCGAGATTATGGGCCATTGGCTCAGCGACGTGGTGGTCCTGCCCCGAGAAGCCCTGCGCGAGCAAGACACGGTCATGGTCGTGGACGCCGACCAGCGGCTGCGTTTTCGAAAGGTCTCCGTCTTGCGCGCCCAGCAGGAGGAGGTGGTGATTCAAGCCGGCTTGGTCGAGGGGGAACGGATTTGCGTCTCCCCGCTGGAGACGCCGGTTGATGGAATGAGGGTTCGCAACGCCACGCTTGGAGAGGGCCCGTGAATCGAGCCATTGCCTGGTTTGCGCGCAATGGAGTGGCTGCCAATCTCCTGATGGCAATCATTCTCATCGGTGGATTTCTGACTTTCCCGACCATCAAACAAGAGATCTTTCCCGAATTCTCCACCGATATGATCTCGGTCAGCGTGATCTATCCCGGGGCCGCTCCCCAGGAAGTCGAAGAAGGAGTTTGCATCCGCATTGAGGAGCAACTGCAAGGGATCAACGGAATCAAGAAGTTGACCTCAACGGCCTCTGAAGGACAAGGCTCGGTGCGCATCGAGCTGCTGGAAGGAGAAGATGTCAGCAGCGTGCGGGATGAGGTCAAGACACGGGTGGACGCCATTGAGACCTTCCCCGAAGAGATCGAGAGTCCAATCATCCAGGAAGTCCTGGTGCGCCGCCAAGTCATCAACATAGCCGTTTCCGGACCCACCGACGAAAAGACACTCAAGAGATTGGCTGAGAAGGTGCGGGACGAAGTCTCCGCCCTGCCGGCCATCACTCAGGTCGAAATGGCCGCCTTCCGGCCCTACGAGATTTCCATCGAAGTCTCCGAACGTGACTTGCGGCGTTATGGCCTGACTTTCGACCAAGTGGCCAACGCGGTTCGCCGCTCTTCCCTGGATCTGCCGGGAGGCTCGGTCAAGACCTCCGGAGGCGAGATTTTGCTTCGCGCCAAAGGGCAGGCCTACGACGGAGCTCAGTTCGAAAACCTGCCTCTGATCACCCGCGCGGATGGCGTCCACCTGCGGCTGGGGGACATCGCCCAGGTGCGCGACACCTTTGCCGAAACCGATCAAATGGCTCGGTTCGACGGCCAACCCGTGGTGCTGATCCCGGTTTTTCGAGTGGGTGAGCAGAGGGCTCTGGAAATCGCCGATGCCGTCAACCAGTACGTTGCGGAAGCCCAGGCCGAGATGCCGGAGGGGATCCAACTGGTGACTTGGCAGGATGACTCCGAACCCTTGCGCAGCCGGCTGGAGCTGGTGATGAGAAACGGCTTGCAGGGTCTCCTGCTGGTGGTGGCGATTCTGGCTTTTTTCCTCCGGCTCCGGCTCTCTTTTTGGGTCAGCCTGGGCATCCCCATCTCTTTTCTGGGTACTTTTCTGCTTCTGCCCAACTTGGGCGTCTCGGTGAATTTGATTTCCTTGTTTGCCTTCATCGTGGTGTTGGGAATCGTGGTCGACGACGCCATCATCGTGGGGGAAAACATCTTTGCCCACTATGAGCGAGGTAAGACCGGGCTTCGAGCGGCCATCGACGGCGCCCGCGAAATGATGGTTCCGGTGGTCTTCGCCGTCTTGACCAGCGTGGTCGCGTTTTCGCCCATGCTGGCGGTGCCCGGACCCACCGGCAAGATTTTCCGGGTGTTGCCCCTGGTCGTCATCCCGACTCTGCTGTTTTCCCTGGTGGAATCTCTTTTCATCCTTCCCAATCATCTATCCCACTCCAAAGGCCGCGCTTCGAGAAGCTCCTCTTCGGCTTCGACAACCGATGCGCCCATTCGCCGTAGATCTGCCGGCGGTCTCTTGGATCGGCCCCTGAAGTGGTTTATCCGGACGATTTATCGTCCTTTGCTGGGCTCTTGTCTGGCATGGCGTTACCTGACGGCGGCCACTGCGTTGGTGGTGTTCGTCCTCACGGTGTCGCTATTGGGAGCCGGCTGGCTCCAATTCAATTTCATGCCCCGCATCGAGGCAGAAAACGTGTTAGCCGTTCTGGCCATGCCGTTGGGGACCCCCATGGATCAAACGGCCCAGGCTGTCGGTCGACTTGAGCAATCAGCCGAGAGGTTGCGCCAGGAGGTCGACGGCGAGCGACCGGGACAAGAGAGTGTTTTTCGACATATGTTGGCTTCCATCGGCGAACAGCCCACGGCCGCCCGGCAGAACCGCATGGGCAGGCGTGGCCTTACCGCCGTGAGTGCCGCCCATTTGGGCGAAGTCAACATTGAGTTGGCGGAGTCGGAGCATCGCGAACTCTCCAGCCAGGAATTGGCGGAGCGCTGGCGCGAGTTGACCCGCCCCATTCCGGATGCCACCGAGTTGAGCTTCACCTCTTCGCTCTTTTCCGCCGGAGAGGCCATCAATATTGAGCTCACGGCCTTGGATCTCGAGGTCCTGCGCCGCGCTGCCGACGAATTGAAAGGTCGGCTCACTGCCTATCCGGGTGTGTTCGACATCACCCATTCCTTCCGGCCCGGCAAGAAGGAAGTGAAACTTGAGGTCCTTCCTGAGGCCGCGTTGTTGGGTTTGTCTCAACTGGATCTGGCCCGCCAGGTTCGTCAGGCTTTCTATGGAGAAGAAGCACAACGAATCCAGCGAGGAAGGGACGATCTGAAGGTCATGGTTCGCTATCCCGAGGCGGAGCGAAGGTCGCTGGCCGACTTGGAAAATATGCGCATCCGCACGCTTGACGGCAAGCAAGTGCCGTTCTCGACCGTTGCTCGGGCTGAATTCGGCATCGGCTACTCGTCGATAAAAAGGGTGGACCGGCGCCGGGCCATCAATGTGACCGCGGATGTAGATTCCAACCAGGCCAACGCCAACGAGATCATCGCCACGCTGCAGCAATCCGATCTCCCGGAAATTCTCCAAAAATACCCTCAAGTCAGTTACACCCTGGAAGGAGAACAGCGGGAACAAAGCGAGATGCTGTTTTCGCTGCTGGGAGGTTTTCTGCTGGCCCTGCTGGTGATGTACACCCTGATGGCGGTTCCCCTGAGGTCCTATTCCCAGCCTCTGCTGATCATGTCGGCTATTCCTTTCGGCTTTGTGGGAGCCATTTGGGGACACCTTCTGATGGGTCACGGCCTGTCCATACTGTCGATGTTCGGAATGGTGGCGCTGGCGGGAGTGGTGGTTAACGACAACCTGGTGTTGGTCGATTTCGTCAATCGCAACCGTCGAACCGGAGAAAGCCTGCGGGAAACGGTCCAGAAAGCCGGCATCCGGCGTTTCCGCCCCATCCTGCTGACTTCCCTGACGACTTTTGGCGGTTTGACTCCCATGCTGTTGGAGAAGAGCTTGCAGGCCCAGTTCCTGATCCCGATGGCGATTTCTCTGGCTTTCGGAGTCATGTTTTCGACCTCCGTCTCCCTGATTCTGGTGCCTTCCCTCTATCTCATCCTGGAAGACTTGAAAGGCCTCGTCTTCCGCACCCACCCTCAGGAACTGGAAGCGCCCCTCCCAGCCGGTTGACGGCAGTTCGAGCGCCAAGCCTCTACCACTCGCTCCGCAATCGGGTTGCCACCCGAGACCGGAGCGCCTTTTCCGGGGGGCTGGATCGTTGATTTGGTGGGGCAGGTGGGAGCAGATCGCGGGCTTCCAGGAGTTGAAGCTGCAGTAGGGCGCTGCGGACCTTGATCGGCTATTCGGGTTGAATCGCCAGCATCTGCGGGAATCCGGCGATCACACGCTTCTTTCCCGGGCGCGAGACCGGATCCTGACCCAGGTAGACGTCGAACACTGCCCGGCACAGGACTGGCGAGTCGATGGGCGGGTGCTCGACTTCCCCAACCGAGATCACCAAGCGACCCGCCGGACCGCAGGAGATCACTATTTCCGTCCCAACCCTGACCTCGTCCACCTCTAGGTAGCTGAGGAACCTCCGCAACGTATCCGGATGTAGAGAGCCGTTCATGTCCCTGATTGCCTGTGCTATTCGGGGCCTCAGGATTTGCTTGAAGTTGTCGGCGACGTCTTCGCCGCTGACGGTGCGCGTCAAGACGAGCCGAACCGTCAGCGCGAAGTCCAGGTCGAGAAGGCGCCGGTAAAAGCTCTCGTCCTGCTCCAGCTCCGACGCCGGTACCCCCGCGAATCGGGAAAGAGAGGCTCGCGCTCCCTCCGGATCGACATAAAGCCCGAAGGCATAGACTTTCAGCCTGAAAATCGTTCGCCGCCGGATTCCGGTGCCCGTCAACAAGTGCGGCCGCCGGCCGCCCGGTGCAACGAGCGAGACCGGGAACGGCGTTCCGCTGTCAGGTTCGGTGACGGTCTCTTGAGCGGCCGTTTGAGACGCCGCTGAAACTACCACAGCTGCCGCTGCGGTTCCCAGCAAGACCAGCACCGCCACTGAACGCCTCATGACCCCGCACTCCGTTGGTTTCGGGCAAAACCGTCCCCCGGCCCAACACTTCTGCTCCGCCGTTTCGGCAGTATACTCGGCCTGCCAGCGGGTCCTGAGGCCGCTATCCGGCTCTTACCGATCTCACCGCCTCCAAAACCAGAGCGGCCCTGCCCGGGCGTCACCGTCTTGGCGGGCTGCGGCGCGGTATCGATCCTGGGGTATAGCCAGGAGTAATCCAGTCCCGGATGTCGCTCGCCGTATCTGGCCGGGATGTCTTGCGTCCAGTTGCTCGGAATCGTGAGGCAGAACGCCAGCAGGCACCCGAAGGCAATGCGCTGGGACATCAGCGGAGCCGCCTCAAGCGAGCCGCCAGACGATGGATCGGGAGTGCGACTCGCCTTGAGACGACCCAGCCTTCGCAGGCGAGAGCGGTACAACAGGGCGACTCCCACCAAGGCCATCACGATGTTGAGCGTTTGCCCGGTTCCCAGCGCCAGCCGGTGAGTTGGATAGTCCCTGAAAAGATCGATGAAGAAGCGCGGGAACGAGTACCAGAAGACGAAGCGGGCGGCGGTGGCGCCGCGCGTTCGGTTCACCCGCCGGACACGCATCAGGTAGATCATCAACAACAGATTCTTGACACCGTCGTAGAGCACCACCGGGTGGCGAAATCCTTCCGCGTCGGGAAACTTGACCGCCCACCACACCTCCGTCACGCTGCCGACGATCTGGCCGTCGATGAGGTTCCCCAGCCGCCCCATCGCCAACAGAAACGCCGTCGGGATGACCAGGGCGTCAGCCAGGAGCCGAAAGGGCTTGCCATGGAGACGGGCAAACAGTCCCACGCCGATGACCCCACCCAGCAACAGCCCATGGGTCGCCATCCCCCCCAGCCAGAAGGCGGGAATCAACTCCAGATGGCCCCGATAGAAGTGCCATTCGTCGAAAGCGATCTCGACGGCCCGCCCGCCCGCCAGTACGCCGATGGCAATGAACAAACTCAGGCTCCAGACCTCGCGGGCGGAAAGACTCAACCGCCCTCGCGCGCCTCTCAGAAAGAGATGGAACTCCAGCAAGCCGAGGGCAAAACCGAGTCCGTACCACCAGAGGTGCACTCCGGCAATGTCGAACAGGACCGGATCGATGCGGTGAACATAGGGCCCCAGCAACGTATTTCCTCCCTCGACCTCAGGATCCCGGCGGCACCCGACGGGCTGTGACCAGCGAGTTGAAACCAACGGTCCGGGTAAAACATCCTACACGAGCGAGAAAGTCCAGCCCCGCCGTCATCGCAAACCGGCAACCGTGTTCGCGGCGGCACTGCGGCACAGCCGGCGATAGAGCAATTGCTGATCTCCCAGATTTCGACGCAGCTCTCGCTCCAATCCGGCAATAGGGTAGAGGTTCTGCGGAGCCCGGGGGTCTTTATAGGTCGCGGAAGCGAATCTGGGCAGGTGTGCCGACACTTGATTGGCCCGTTCGATCGCCTCGCGGGTGGTCAGGGTAGCCGGCAGTTCAACCCGCACCACTCCTGCCCACGGCTGCCCCGAACCGCCAGGTAAACGAGAATACCAGCAGTATCGGCTCCAACCGGTCTGGGTGACGAACAAAGGGGTTCGTTGTCCCGGCAGCAATGCGGCCACCGTGGAACGCACTTCCTCGGGAAGGTACTCGACCCGATGGCTCTTGATGTAGCCGACCGCACCCTCGACCTGATCGCGTCCTCGCAGCGGGCCGTCGATGACGATCAGGTCGGCGCCGGGGACTTCTTCCGCCACCTGGATCTCCAGTGCCCGCAGGTTCTCCTGCAGTGAGCGGGTCAGGTCTTCGCTAGAGTCGGAGGCGGCGACGCGCGACTGGTATCGGTGGGCCCCGGCCAAGAGATTGAACGTCTCTCCGCTGGTCACCAATATTCGCTCCACTTTCAGGGTGTCGACGATGGCGCGATCGGCACACAAGACGCTCCCGGCAGCGTAGGAGGCGCACAATCCCTGGGTGGGACGAAGGCCTCTTGCCTGCTCGATCCAGATCCGGGCATCGATCCGCCGCACGCCGTCCACAAAGCGGATCTTGGCGGCAGGGGACGGGGGTGGATCGATCGGTTTCCAGTCGGCGGTGGCGAATTCCACTTCGTGGTCTACGCTGACATCCGAAAGACCTTCAGGAGGCATCGGTTCGAAGGGCGATCCATATTCCGGCGACCAGGATTCAACGCTGAAGCGAGGTCCTTTCATGGGGCCTTATCCTCAAGAGCGAGAGCGGAACGGAATCACCTGACCACTTTCTCCACCCGGGAAGTGGCGGCATCTTTACTCACCCGGTAGCAGACGGGGATGCGCTCGGCCAGCTCAGCGACGTGGGTGATCAACCCCACCATCCGTCCCCGGGCTCCAAGTGCTTCTATCACGGACGCCACCGTGTCCAGAGTGTCCGGATCCAAGGTTCCGAACCCTTCGTCCAGAAACAAGGCATCCAAACGGGCGGCGCCATGGGCGGCCAGTTGGGCGACGTCATCGGAGAGGGCCAGCGCCAGCGAGAGGGAGGCCAGAAACGTCTCCCCTCCGGAAAGCGTTCGCGCCAGGCGGAGTTCGTCCGCATTGTTGTGATCCACAACCATGAAATCGCTGCCCTTCTCGTCCAGAGTGAGCGAATATTGATCCGAGGAGAGCTCCCGCAGGGTCTTGGAGGCGCCGCGGGTCAACCGCTGCATGGCGCGGTTGAGGTACCATTTCTCGAACTGCCGAGCCCCCAGGAGTCGCGCCAACTCTGCCGCGACCCGGGCGTCCTCGTCCAGAGCCTTGGCCTCTCGATTGAGTTTCTTGGCGGTTTTCCGGTCCTCTTGCAGGCGGGACAGCCATTCCTGGGCCTTGGTGACGGCTTCCACGCACAGTGGCTCCAGTGCCTGTCCTTCCGGCTCGAGACCTTTGTCGCGGCAGGCTTGGCGCAACTCAGCCTCCAGTTGCTCCAACTCTTGAGTCGTTGCTTCGATTTTCCTTTCGACGGTGGAACTCTTTTCCTGCTGTCTCGAGAGTTCGTCCCGGCCCCACTGCAGCAAGGTTTTCCAGGCTGCGGCAAGGTCACCCTCATCTTCGATTGAAGGCGGGTGCATGGCGGTCACGCTGTCGCGGGCTTGGCGGAGCCGGTTTCTGGCCTCGGGCAGAGAACCCTTCAATTCGTCCAGGAGTCCGCGGGCCCGTCGTTCCGCTTTTCGAGCTTGGCGCTCTTCTTGGCGGGCTTTCTTGAGAGCCTCTTCGACTTTGAGAACCTTTCCAAATAGCGAGGCCGTCTCTGTAAGCGACGGTTTGTCTCGAAGCCGCTCCTCGACTTCCGCCAACCGGCACCGTTTTTCTTGCAGCAGTCCCTGGCAGCGCTGCATTTCGCTCGAGCTTTGGCCAAGCCGATCTCGTTTTTCCTCGCGTACAGCCTTCGAGGTTCGGGCGCGTTCCTTCGCTTGCTCGAGATCGGGGGGAGTCTCGAGGGGAGACACGGTTTCTATCCGGCGGTTGCAAACCGGGCAGCGGTCGCCCGGCTTGAGATGAGCAGCCAGGTGAGCGGCCGCGTGCGTGTCCTGAGCTTCCCGTTGTTGGCGTTGGGCTGACTCCAGATCGGCTGCTGCTTGGTCGAACTCGTTTTGGGCTTCCCTTTGCTGCGCTTGGCACCGTTTGAGCTCCGACTGGTGGCCTTTGATCTTGCCGGTCAAGTCTTGAGTCCTGGCGTGATCCTGTTGGATTTGCTGGAGTTTGAACTTTTCGGGTAACCGGCTCTGCTTCTCCTCCCACCTCTCGACTTCCTTGACACACTGCTCCAGAAGTTGTCGGGCCTGCTGGACTTCTGCTTGGGATCGCCCCAATCGTTCCGAGAGATCGACGACTCCCTCCGGCAGCCGGAGCTTCTTCAGGCTGTTGACTCGCTCGGCAACGGCCTTGTCCTCCGAGCGGTCGGCTTCCAGGGTTTTCTCCAGTTCCCTCCGCCGGGGTTGGGCCTGCAAGACTCGCCGCCGAAGTTCTTCCAGATCCTCCAAGCGTCCGCGAGCCTGCTGCAGAGCGCTGTCGGTCACGTGTTGGTACTCCTGCTGCAGCCGCTGGCGCGTCCAACCGGCCTTGTCCCGGCTGGCGGCGTGGCGGGCGCGGGCTTTGCGGGCCAGCAGGCGGTAAATCCCGATATCGAGCAGTTTCACCAGCAATTCCTGGCGCTTGGACGGTTTGTCGCGCAAGAACTGGGCAAAGTCCCCCTGGGGAAGCACCACGCACTTGACGAAGTGTTCGAAGCTGAGCCCGAGCAGGCTGGTGACTTTTTGGGTCAGCTCGTCGGCGCTGCCGGCAAGAGTCTCCTCTCCCAGCTCGAGCCTGGCTTCTCTGGTGGTGGCTCCGCCGCCGCTCAGCCGCCGGACGACCCGGACGGCCGTGTACTCTTGACCGCCGACCTGGAAATCGAGCCGGACTTTCGCTTCCTGTTTCCCCTGGGTGATCACGGGAGCCACCATGCCTTTGTGGTCATATCGGGGCACGGTGCCGTAGAGGGCAAAAGTGATGGCATCGACCAGGCTCGACTTGCCCGAGCCTGTCGGACCGGTGAAAACGAACAGGTCGGCGCCGTCGAAATTCACCTCGGTCGGCTGGCTGTAGGAGGCAAATCCGGTCAGCTCAAGTCGCCGCGGTCTCATGGACCTCCTCCAGGATCTGGTCGAACAGCTGCAACAAACGCTCTTCTTCCCGCTGGCGTTCGGCCAGGAACTGAGCGAACAGTTGATGGGGTGACTTTCCGGCCAGGTCGGAATCGATCTCTCCCTCGGCTTGGGTTTCCGGGTCGATCAGGCGCACCTCCACGGCATTGGGCAGCAGGTCCCGCACTTCGTCCGCCAATCCCACCCGCGCCGTCTCTTCCAGCAGGACTCTCAGGTAGGCATCCGTTCCTTCCTCCGCCAGAGCTTCCACGTCCTTCAAGCTGCCGCGAATCGTGTGCAGCTTCCTGCCGCCGTTCAAGAACACCTGTTCCACCCTTGCCGGAGTCGACGGGTCCGCCTCCACCAGCAGCACGCACTTGCGGAGTTCCTGGTCGCCGAAATCAAGCTGAAGGGGGGAACCGCAGTACCAAAGAGGGCAAGCGGCCGGCATCGACTGGGCCTTGTGAATGTGACCCAGGGCGACGTAGTGAAGCCGGGTCGGGAATGCCAGCGAGGGGACGGCGTAATCGAAGCCGGTGTGGGCCGCTCTCTCGCCTCCCCCCGGTTCCGCGTTGGTCACCAGCAGGTGAGCCACGACCATGTTCACTGAATCGGCGTCCAGGTCGCGGCAGAACCATTGCAGCAAGCGGCCGGCACGTGCGGCGTAGTCTTGAGTGTGCTGGTCGGCGTCTTTCTCCATCAGATCGGAAGCCCGCACGATTTGCCGCTGGGATAGAAAGGGCATCAATGCGACTTGAGCCCTCTGGCCGCTGCGAGTCTCGATTTTGACGATTCCTCCCTTGTCGGGACGCTTCAAGACCGCTCCGGTTCGGATATCGGCAGCCCGATTCAACAGGGGTCCGATCGCTTGCAGGCGCCGGGGATTATCGTGGTTGCCCGAAATCAGGACCACCTGGGCGCCGGCGTCCGTGATCTCGAGCAGCGTGTCGTAGACGATGCTCTCCGACTCGGGCGAGGGCGTGGCGGTATCGAAGAGGTCCCCGGCCACCACCACCAGGTCGACTTCTCTTTCCCGGCTGATGGCAACGATTTCCCGCAGAATTTCCCGATGTTCGTCGGCGCGGCTACGGCCCCGGATCTTTCGACCCACGTGCCAGTCGGCGGTATGCAGGATCTTCATTGTTTCTCGTCACCGGGGCCCGTGGACACTCGAGATCACTCTTCATTCTCTACCAGGCCCTGGAAGGGGTCCGCAGCGGGATCGTTCTCATCGGCTGGGAGCGCCTCGTCCGGTCGAGTGGCCCAGGCGGGGAAGGGGAACTCCAGCACCAGGGGGATCGGGAGCTCGGGCTGGGAAAGGATCATCGTTCCCGGTTTGATGATGGTGGAGCGTTGCCGGTGGGCGGTCGGGAGCCAACTGTAATCGGCTCGCGCCGACTCTCCCGAATCCAGCCGTCCGACCACACGGATGGCGGAGTTGGCCGTGACCCTCCTCTCGACTTCACTGGCGGTCTGTTGCGCCCCGATCAGGATGAAGCCCAGCGACCGTCCTCTTTCGGCGATATCGAGAATGATCTCCTTGATTGGGCTGGAGCCCTCTCGGGGCGCGTATTTGTTCAATTCGTCCAGCACCACGAACCAACGGGGGTCGGGGCTGCCGGAGCGTTCCTTCTCGTCCAGGGCTTTTTTCAAAGTGACGCCCACCACGAACCGCTGGGCTCGGTCGTTGAGGTTGTGGATGTCCACCACCGTGATCTGATGTTCCCGCTTGATTCGGTGTCGCTCGGGATTGGCGACGTCGGCTCGAATCAGGTGTTGGACGTGTTTGACCGCACCGAACAGACGCCGGATGAAAGCGTTGGTGGTCCCTTGACCGATGGCGCGTCCGGCCCACAAGCGGCCGTCAATTTCATCTTGCACCTTATCCGCTATCAGGTCCGCCAGATCTCGAAAAATCCGGATCTGGCCACCGTCGATCCTGACTCCTCCGTCGGCCAGGGGAACGGCCTTTCGGAGCTGCGCCATGACGTTGTGGATGACAATGGTGTACTGTTGCCGGTCATCCTCGGAGTCCGCAAAAAGGAACATGAGCAGGTCTTGGCGGCAGAAGTCGGACAGCGTCCAGAAGAAGGAGGTAATGCCCTCCTGCCGGCTGGCGACATCGGGTGTGGCTGACTGTGCGCCGCGGCGGGGAGGCGCCCAGAATTCGGTGCTGGTGAAGGCGCCGGCCGGCAATCCCAGATCCTTATACTTCCGTTGCAACGCTTTGGAGTCGGCAACCTTGCGGTTGACCTTGTCCAGGTAAAGCAGATCCTCTCCCTTGAGGTTGAAGATCAAGGCCTTGGTGTTGAGGCGGTTGCTCTCCAAGTCCGAGTGGTAGAGGCTGTAGAGGAGGAAGGTGGCGTAGGAGGTTTTTGTTGCGACTCCGGAGACCCCGCTGATGTTGACGTGCGCTCCCCGGGTCCCATCCAGAAACTCATAATTGATAAATACCGGTTCGCCGTCTCGCGAGAGTCCGACCGCCAGCTTCTTCTCCATCCGATCGAAGAAGAGGGCCTGCTCCCGCTCCTTGTCCCGGGCCCGGCGGACTTCCTGGCCGGGGAGGGGAGGAACGAAGACTTCCGGCTCGAATCGAGTGGCCAGCACTTGGGCAGCTTCCGAGACTTCGGCTGGCAAGAGGCCCTCCGAAATCAGGAAGACGTCGCTGTCGAAACGGGCGCCTTCATGGCGGGCTCGAACCTGGGTCACCAAGCCGTAAACCTTGATTTGCTCCCGGTTGGGCAGCCGCCGCTCGAGGGCCACCACATCGTCAAGCTGCAGATACTGGCCGGGAGCAATAGCCACCCAGAATTCGAGCGGAGTGGCGTCCTCGGTGCCGATGACGCGACCGGCCACTGGGGTCAACGGGTTATTCATGCTGGCGACGCGAGTTTGAGGTCAATGATGAGGATTCAGTTTAGGCGAGCACGCTGCAATACACAATTGAGGCGCTGGAACCTCGCGGGAAACGAGGTCGAGTCTGACGGTGGTTTGTGATAGGAATAAGTGCGATCTTTGGTTGAGCTATTTTGGAGTAGAGGCCAAAACAGTGGAGGGAAGAAAAGATGCCCCAAGTTGCAGTTGAAGGATTTGCCCCTTGTGAAGTGCCGGAAGGGAAGAGGCTGGTGTTGGCCCTCGAAGAGGATTGTGGAGTTGACGTCCTGCATGCCTGTGGCGGCAATGCCCGTTGCACCACCTGTCGGGTCGAGTTCATCGAGGGTGAGCCCAAGCAAATGACGGTGGCCGAAAAAACGGTGCTGCGGGCGCGCGGGCTGGAAGGAGTCAGGCTCTCCTGCCAGATCCTTTGCCAGGGAGATTTCAAGCTGCGAGCCCACAGTCGTCTGACCGGCAGCGGCCGCCGCGATGCGGGAGGAAAACCGCAGCCTCAAATTACTCCCCCGGCCGAGTGGACCATCAAGGGTTAGAAGACAGGCGCCGACGGGGCATGCCAGGCCCGGTGAGTCACGCAGACGACGAAACGGCCCCCATGAAACGCCCCGGTAGGCCCTACCGGCCTTGTCGGGGCTTGGCCAACACCGCCCGGTTTGGCAAGACCCCCCAGATGAACGACCGTCGGCCCCATGCTGTTTGGTGTGTCAACACCTCCAAAGGAACCAGCAATCGACCCCCGACGGTTGACGGCGATCAGCGCCCACGCAAGGCCGATTCGCAGGTTGGCGTTGTCGACCACCGCCGCCGGTCCTGGTCAGGCAGACGACGAAACGGCTCCCATGAAACGCCCCGGTAGGCCCTACCGGGCCGGTAGGGGCCTATCCGTGTAGGGGCGATGCATGCTGTTTGGTGTCAAGACATTCCTTACACCTTGTGTCAACACATCCTTTACACTTTAGTCCTTACGGACGCGGCAGACGAGAGCTCGAGTCTGCCGCGTCCGTAAGTTGATTTCTCGAACATACATATGCCGGTACCGCACCAGCAGCTTCTCTTCCAACTCTTCAATCCCCACAGCCTCTCCTGCCAAGGCCTCACACACAAAGTAGTAGCGGCCGCCATGGTACAGGCATCCCTGCGCTCCGAGCCGTCTCACCTCGAGCTCATTCCCGTACTCCCAGGCTGCCGGCCGCCGATTGTAGCCCCGTCGACTGCGTCGGTAGTGTTGCGCCGGTACCCCCATCTGCAGTGACTCGTGCGGCCGAACGTGGTTGTACTCTCTGCGAAACCTCTTCAGAAAACCTTCCCACTCCTCCCACTGCTGCGGTCGCCCTCGGTGAAAGATCGACTCGCTCAAAGTCCGATGAAATCGCTCCACTTTCCCCTGCGTTTGCGGATGCCTCACCCGCCCGTAGATCAAGTCAATCCCTTGTTTGATCAAATCCACACTCAAGCGCGTCAACCCCCATCCGTTGGTGGTGCTCCACCACGGTGCCCCATGATCCAGCAGCAGTGCTTCCGGTAACCCGTAGCGCACTAACGTCTTGCGTACACACGCTTGCACCGGATCCAATCTCGTACTCCTTAAGGCATACAACCCCACCGAATAGCGCGTACAGTCGTCCAGGATCGCTAGCGGATAACAGCGCCCCCCGGAGCAGCCAAACGCCCCTTTGAAATCCATTTGCCACAGCTCGTTGGGCCGCGATCGCTCAAAACGTCCCTCGGCCGGTTGATGCGCATATCGCCGCTCCACACAACCTTGACGTTGCAGAATCCGATTGACCGTCGCCACACTCAAGTGCACCCCTTCGCGCTGCAGCAACACCTGCAGCTTCTTGCCTCCCCACCCATGCCGTTGTCTCAGTTGCACCACCCGCGCTTCTATCCACCCCGCCGTTCGCCGCGGACTGTGCTTCGGTCGCCGACTTCGCTCCTCCAGTGCAGTCACGCTGTCCGCCTCTCGGTATCGTTTCAGCCAGTAATATCCAGTCGGTCGGCTGATCCCAGACTCCCGACACAGGGCGCTGATGTTGGCTCCTGGCACAGCTGCCCGAGTCACAAAATGTATCTTCTCCTCCATCACATCCGTCACTTTCCAGGGCATGTCTACCTCCCCATGGAAGGTGACCTCTCACCCCGAATGTGTAAAGCATGTCCTGATACAAACTGTAAAGGATGTCCTGATACCGTACAGCATGCGTCGCCCGGTTCGTAAAGGACTCCAGATTAACGATTATCAACCGTGAATGCGTGACTTGGCGGGAGGATGTCTTCCGGTGTCATGCTGTTGTTCGGTCCTTGGAAACCGCACGGTCGACCGGCCCCCTTTTTAAACCTGTCCCTTTTTAAACCAAACCGGCCCTTGCATGTGTGGAATCCCACGTAGGGGCAGGTTTTAAACCTGCCCCTACCAATATGCGATCCGTCATGGGCTGCCTGAGGTCGTCAGGGCCTTCAAAACGTTCTCCGCGAGACGCATCAACGCCTTTCGGGGCACGGTCGGAAAGCCGTTCTGGCAACGCAATTATTGTGAACACGTGATCCGGGACAAGAAGTCCTTGAATCGCATCCGCCAGTACATCGAGGACAACCCGGCCTGCTGGCATGAAGACCCTGAGAACTCGGCGGCGGCCGTGGGACGGGCTATAGGTCCGCCATGAACCCTGCACATATGAACGCCCCGGGTGGTTGTGCCCAGCCAGATGGTTGGCGTCGTCGTCCTGATCGAGGAGGTAGTGGCATCCGAGGGAAATCCACCTAGGGGCAGGTTTCAAACCTGCCCCTACCAATTCCAATATGCACGGCGCCGCGCTGCAGCGCCGGCATCGATCTATGCGGCTGCGGGGTTTTGATTACCGCCGCGAAAGGGGCGTACCGTCGACCGTGATTTTTGACTGCGAATACCCGGCGACCGCCATAGGGCCTACGTCCGGCAGGGGTCCACCACGGCACCGGCAGACAGGAATCTCCCTACGGTGACATCCCCCAGCTATAGCTCAGCCGGACGTAGTAGTAACCGCCGTTGAAGCCCCAGGGCGTGTATTCGCTGTATTGCTCTCCCACGCTGGTGGCATTGGGTGAGACGTCGGGAAAGGTGTTGAAGGCATTCTGGGCGCCCAACGCCAGCGTTGTCCTTTCGGAGAAGGGCACCGCAACCTCGACATCGAAGATGGGCTTGCCGCTGAAGAGGGTCTGGGCGCTGTCCCAATCGAACCAGGCGCCATAGTAGCTGAGCCGCCCCAGCACCTCCAATCGGCCCATCTTCTGGTTGACGCTGAAGTTCCAACGGTTCTGGGGAAGTGCTTCCTGCAGCTCCCGCACCCGCCGGGCCGTGTTGAGCAACTCCGGATTAAATTGCGTCACCTCGGTGGTGGTGTGGTTGAAGACGGCGCCGAAAGTCGTGTTGCCGTTGAGGCGGGGTGGGGCGTAGCTGAAGACCAGATCGATTCCCTGGGTGGTGGTGGAGATCTCGTTGGTGAAGAATCGAAAGCTGGCCAATCCACGGGCGTTTTCGACCCCCGCTTGCAAAAGTTGATCGACTTCGGCCGGCGTGAGGGTGAAGTCTTGCGTCACGGCCAGCCGGTCGGACAGATCGATGCGGAAGTAGTCGGCCGTCAGGATCAGCGACCCGTTTTCGAGAACGCCGCCCACAGCGTAGTTGACCGACTTTTCAGGTTCCAGCGGTCGGCCACCCCGCAGTTGAGCCGTGGGAAAGATCGACGGGATGGTACCCCGTTCCACCAGATCGCCTATCGTTGGGTCGAAGATCGTCGACAAGTTGAACCCGTTCTGCTGGCCCGGCGTCGGGGCGCGAAATCCAGTGCTCACACTGGCGCGGAGCGAAAAGGGATCCAGCAACCGGTAGCGTCCCGACAGCTTGCCGTTGACGGTGGTGCCGAAGTCCTCGAAGTTTTCGATGCGGCCCGCGGTACCGATCGTCCATCGTTTCCCGGGCCCGGACAGTTCGATATCGCCGTAAGCCGCTACGTTGCTGCGGTTCCACTTGCCTGCCGCCAGCGGGCTGTAGCCGCTGAAACCGTTGGAACCGACGCTGAAACCTTGAGCGGCATAGGGACCAATGGTCCAGGACTCAGGCTGACCCTGCCGGGTTTCGTACTGCTCGTCCCGCCACTCGGCTCCGGCGGCAAGGTTGAGCCTGTCGCTGACGGCATAGGAGATATCCAGGTTGAGGCTGATTTCCTGCTGTCGATTGCTGCCCAGATTGAAGTCTGTTGGGGTATCCGGACCGAGCGAAGCGTTGACGGTGTCGGTGATGAACAGATCGGCTTGGTGAGACCCGACGCTGACGCTTCCGTCCCAGACGATGCCGTTGCTCGTGAATCCCCGTATGCCGGCCACCACGGAATGATCGGACACCGTGCCTCCGAAGTTGGGCGTGAATCCTCCGGAGAACCGTTCCTGAAAGGAAAAGCAATCGGGGTCGGCGAACACCCTTCCCAGGGCATCCGCATCGGGCACGTGATTGGTAATGGCCACCGTGGGACAGTTGGCGGAACCCTCGCCGCGGGCCGCCAGAGCGTCACCGATGAGCAGGGTTCGACCACCGTCGCCGCTGAAGACGCCCCCTCGGGTGTTGGGATTGCGGAAAAAGAAGCCGCCGGTCACTTCCTTGCTGGCGTAGCTGGTGTGCCCGTAGACCTGCAGGGAATCGGTGAAAGAGTAGCCGAAATTGCCGAACAGCTTGAGGTCGTCGTCGACTTCCGGCGAACCCCAGATCTGTGCCGGCTGGCGGACATGGGTATTGCCGGCGGCGACCAGAGCCGCCACGTCGCTGCGCTGGCTGCTGCGGTCGGTCGGATTGGCGCTCCCGTACTCGAAGCTGAGGTTGGCAAAGCCGGTCGAGCCCAGCGGCAATCCGACGTTGCCGGCCACGGTGTACGCTTTGCCGTCCCATCCCCGGCCGTAGGCTCCGGCGGTGAACTCGAGACTGCCGCCGGAACGGTCGTCCTTGAGCAGCAAATTGATCACACCTGCAATGGCATCGGAACCGTATTGGGCCGCCGCGCCGTCGCGCATCACCTCCACCTGCCGCAGGGCAATCGCCGGGATGCCCGAGATATCCGGTCCTTGGGACCCAAAGGCCACGCCATTGCCGCCATGCCAGTCGATAACCGACGAGCGGTGGCGGCGCTTGCCATTGATCAGGAGCAGGGTGTGATCCGGCGCCAGGTTGCGCAGCATCATCGGCCGTACGACGGTCGATGCATCACTGATCGGTTGGATGTTGATGTTTAAGGAGGGGACGACACTCCGCAACTGGGTTGCCAAATCCCTACTTCCTTGGCTCACGAAGTCGGCGGTCGATATGGCGTCCACCGGCACGGTGGACTCGGTCACCGACCGGGGCTCGGCGCGGCTGCCGACGACCACCAGGGAGGTGGTGATGGCGGCCAATTCAAGGGTAAAGTCTTGCCGAACCGGTTGGCCGGCCATCAGTTGGACGTCATTGGCGACGCCCGTCTCGAAGCCCGGCATCTCGACCCTGATCGTGTAGACCCCGGACTCCAGGGTCAATTCATAGGCGCCGGTGGCGCCCGTCAAACCGGTCACCTCAACTCCGGTGGCATTGTTGGCGGCCCTTACTTGCGCGCCCAGGATAGCCAAGCCGGTCCTGTCGGTCACCTCGCCACTCAAGGTAGCAGTCTCCTGCGCGTAGGCGATGCCAAAGGCTCCGATCACGAAGATAGCAATTGTTAAACAAGAAAATCTCTTCCACATTTACGGCCTCCCACTGGAATTATCCTACTTTCCTGGTCCCACTTTCATCGTCGCGTACAGATGTTCCTTTACTTCAGCTCCTGCGATCCTTGCCAACCGCCGCCCAAGAGCGGCGATCGCCTCGCGCTTATCGTCAATCGACAGCGTCCTCTTTGTTACCGGGAACACCGACAGCGCGTCCTTAGAATAACAAAATGATCCGTCTTGTTTGGTGGAGTTCGTGTACCGTTAGCGTGTTTTTCAGTCTGAATCGTTGACTTTCTAATGAATTCTCTCACAGGCGAGTGGGCACCGTGTGGATTCGAAAGGGAAACTTCCCGATGACGGTGTCGATAAGATCGATGGCTGTCCGGGGTCAATCATTATTTTGCCCAGCACGGCAACTGGCGCGTCGTATTTCGTTTCCGGGAGGACGAGGTTTTGGACGTGGATCTGATCGACTACCACTGACGTCAGAGGAGAACTGACCTATGAACGACAGAGAAACCGAACGTGCAGGCCCGATGCTGAACCCGCCCCACCTGGGCGAGCTGGTTCGCGAAAGCATGGAAGCGACTGGCTGGAATGTTACCCAGCCGGCGGCCCGCCTGGGCTGCGAGGGCGGGACGCTGTCACGTCTGCTCAACGGCCGGGCCGGCGTGTCCGCCAATATGACGCTGGCGCTGGAACACATTGGTTGCGGTACCGCCGAGCACTGGATGCGGATGCAGGCAAGCTATGAGCTGGCGCAAGTGCGCCGGAAGCGCGCTACCCGGGAACCGCTGGCCGATGCGAGGTTCCCGTGATTGAGTTCTTGCCCCAGTGCTGGAGGTAACCGATGTCCGGACTTCCCAGGGTTTTCCAGACACCTGAAAGGGTTGCTCCTTTTCAGGGGACGTTGACTGTTTCTCGGATGGCCTCGGGGGGCACACCACGCAACCCTTGCTCACGACGAACCTCAAGAATAAGCGCTATAGCCTCAGCCAGATTCTCGCGGGCCTCGTCCTTGGTTCTGCCTTGACCGTTGGCTCCAGGAATTTCAGGGCAGTAGGCAATATGCCATTCTCCATCCTGCTCGATAATTGCCATGAACTGATTTTCCACGGCGGAAGTCTCTCAATATCTCTCGTTACGGGTCAACACTTCACTCGGCTCTTGGTAACCGCTGCTGCGGTCGCTCATTCCCTGCGCTTCACGTCAGTACTACTCAGTGCTACTCTGTGGCCAGGAGGGTGCCTCTTGACTGTCAAGTGCTCAATTTCTCTCACCGACGAGCAACACGCCTTTGCCAAGGCGCTGGTCGATAGCGGGCGCTATGCCGGTGTTAGCGCGGTTATTCAGCAGGGCATTCATCTACTCCGACAGCATTTGGATGTTGAAGACCTGGAGTGCAGGGCGCTTTATGAAGTCCTCTCCCGCCGCCGGGCCGGCGAGTTTGTCGGGGCGAAAGAAATGGACGAGCGGCTGAAGAGGATGCTTGCCGACAAGCGCCGCGCTCACGGCATTTCGTCTTGATTTTTCGGCCGAGGCCCAACGCGATTTCGGGCTGATTCTCGACAATTTCCTCGAAAGCTACATCAATTTTGGCGAAAGTGTAGCGATTGCGATCGAACATGCCGAAGCACGGCTTCTGGAGATTCCCGCCACCGCGGTGACTTGCATTTTGACTGCGCCGCACTGAGGCCAACGGCACGACGAGCCGGGACGGCGGCATCCACACAAGAGCATCCTTGCGAGGATACGCGATAGCGGCAGGCCAGAGGAGATCCACCTGCCCGTAGAGCTGATCTGGCGAGTCGGAAGGTTTTTCGTATTGAAGAAGCTGGTGGCGGAGCTGTTGCTGAACAACCAGGTACTGAAGTAAGTCTCCTTCGCAAACTTTTTGGCCCGGCGAAGCGGAGACGAGCGGTGTTGTGGGTGCAAGAGGCGAGTGGAGGTCTCCGGGCACCGGGCCTGTCGAGCGCTTCGCTAGGCTCATCGACCTAAAGAAAGGATGCTCCAGGTGGCCGAGGATGAACCGAGACTAGTGGCTCGGATGGTGGACCCCACTAGGGTATACTGGTATCCAGTAATTCGAACACGCGACAAGACAGATCGTCGCTACAACTTCCGGCAAATTTTTCCTGTTTATGGCTCAAGCAACTTACAAATAGAGGCGTTTCTGGTGTGCCCGCGAGGGGCGGTACAGTCTTGCGGACCGGGGCTACCTTGTTGATCCAACCACAGGGACGGGCAAATTCGTACAGGAGGGTGTCTGCTCATTTGAGGATATAAGTCGAGTTCAGTGTCTCATCCTGTTGGGTGAGCCGGGAATCGGAAAGTCGATTGCTTTAGAAAACGAAAGAACTGACGTTAAGCGCCAAGCTGGACAATATAGGGACGATCCCGGCAGAGCAGATGAAGATCCGCGCGAGTGTCGCTTCCGGCTAGCCGGGGCGCGCTGGAGATCCCCGATGGGGGGCCCCACGCCAGGAACCAGCGGCATGGGTCTGGCGTCACGATCAAGGACCAACCACTATTGCCTTCGACGCTATCCCGCCTTCTCAGGAAATGAGTTATCGGTGCCGTACCCCACAGATTTCCTCGGAGTTCGACGGGTTGGGCATCCGAGCGAAGCAATGTGTCGGGAGAAGTCATTAATCTGGCATTGGCCCAAGTGGAGAGGAACTAGGCGTGGGCGGCCTACGCCCTGTCGGTTCTGTTCGAACGCCGATGTCCTTGTCTTCATGTTCATCCCCCCAACCCGTCGTTACGGATCACGTCGGCTCCAGTCCTCATCGGCTCGACCCTCAAGAGGCATCGGCTTGGGGCAATTACGGACGGCAGCACCGTTTGTACTTTCTTCCGCTTCCACAAGGACAGGGATCGTTACGGCGGATTTTGCCACGCTTTCGGGCGCCCTGAAGACGTCGAGCACGCAATTCGCTGCCTTTCGCTTGAATGCGAGCGACTTTGTTAACTGAGAGCCCTGATAGACTTATGCGCCGCCAATGAACGGCCCCGACTGTATCCTGAGCTGTGTATTCCAATTCCAGCAACAGTTGACTCGTCTCGCTAGCTGCTGCTAACGCAGCCATTGTGTGCTCGCGTGCGAATACTGCGTCGCGCGGTACTGGAGGCGACCATGTGAACAGAGTGAACGCATGGTCGCCGTACGCAGAACGTGGTTTCGCTCTCCCCAGCGCAGCGTTTTCATGGAGTTGTTGTTCAATCGCGTTCGCAATCGTCTCGCGGCGTTCCCCGCTTGCATCTAGAAGAAATGAGACAATTTCGGAGCGCCCGCGGAGGGAGGAAGTTCCAAGAAACTTGATAATCTCGGTGAGTCGCGCCGGCATCTTTTGCCTCGGGAGAGTCACCTCTTCGCCACGAAAGACGGCATCGTAATACTCGTCGATTGGTTTTCGATAACCGTAGAACCTAGGGGGAGTCGTCGCTGATTGCATCAGCTTCGACGCGTACATGCTGTAATTGTTCTCTTGAAGATATAGGCCGAGGTGGTCGAGTTCGTCGTCCACATCTACGAGTTCAGATTGCGCCGCCCGCACCCGCTGTTCAACAAAGTGAAGGAAGACCAAAGGATTGTCGAAGAGATCAGCGTACATTCGCAGGTCATCGATAGAGAGTACCCATACCGCGCCTTCACCGATGTCGACGCCGACCTTCCCTAGGTGTCGCCCGCGAGCAGCGAGCTCCGTAAATGGATCGAGAGTCACGGCACATACGGTGACGTGCCGAAAATTGACTCGGCTCAATCGCCCGATCTCGGTGTGATTCTCATCACTGATAGAGACACTAGGGGCCGACTCCAGATATTCGAGGAATCGTTTGCCTTGGACCACAGGGTTCTGAACGAGATTCTGCAGCGACTCAATGTGGGCTGGGAGATCAGTTGCAGGTGAAGTATAGGTGAATGCGCCAGCCTTGACTTCGACAATTAAAAGGTGATCGTCGTAGATAAGCAGGCCGTCGCATTCATGCCATTCGATTGTGCCACTCCCGGACTTCGTTCTATAGAAGATCCGCCGAAAAACGCGCGCACCTGGTAAGAGTTGCTCGAGGTAGCGAAACGGAAGTGCCTCAGACAGCGCGTTCTGACGCGCGTTCCAAGTCTCTTTGTAATCCGGATCTAGGCGGAAAATGAGACGTTGGAGAACACGATAGAACTTGTCGAAGAGAACGAACACATCGAATGCAAGCACTCTCCCTTCTAGGCGAATGAATGGACGTTTCATGGTCGGCCATACGCGAAGTGGCCACCCCCGAAAGTCGCCAGGCGCAAAGAATTCGTGATCTTCGCCCGGTGACCAGGCAAGCTCGCCAACAAGTGCAGACGGTAAACCGGTGACTTTTTCGACGTCGAAAAGGTCAAGGCCGAATAGGTCTCCCGACAGTTCGTCCCGATGTGCTGACAAGTCCGGGTCCTCGAAGGCAGCGGTATGCAACACTTCGAACTCGGCATCAGGGCGTTCTATGGCGAGTTCCGATATGCGGTTGGAGACGGCTTCCTGGAGCTTTTTTAGCTGGAGAAACGTGTCATGTAATCCAGCAGTCAACTTGTGCAACAATCGGTCGAGAGCGACAACTAATGTTTGACTGTCGATCCCAAACAGTCGTAACAGCACGTCGGAATGGGGACTGATTACGTCCTCAAGGGCCTGTCGCTCGTGAACGTGGTACCGCTCACCACGGACGTTCATCCACAGGGTCTCTGCTCTGAATCGAAACTCCTCCAAGCCCATGTCCAGATTTGGATCGGACGCGCGGCGATCCGCAGTGAGGCAGATTTGGTAGTCGAGACTCAGCTTGGTGAAAAGCGTCTTCACATCTTTCCTGAGGGCGATCCATTCTTCCTCAGAAACCTCCGTTCGGTAAGGAAGAATTGGCTCAACCGACGCGATGATGCTTTGGATGTAATCGATCATCCGCATTGCGGTTAATTGGTCGAAATCCGGCACCTCACTGTCACGGCGGTGGATTAGAAGATATGCGCGTTCCCACCACGCGCGCTGCAGGAGTGACTCGGGCGGCATCCGCGCGACGCGATCGGCGATCCGAGTCACAAGGGTGTCGATCTCGCTTGTGATCTCCGGCAGATCGAGAGCCATTTTGGCCTGCGCCCGCTGCCACTCTTCCAGGCTTGCGCGAGATCGGTGGACCACGACTCTGCCAAACCGCGCAAACTCAAAGGGGCCAGCCGCGAAGTAGTCGTCAGGTGAGCGGCCCTTCGTCTCTTGCCTCTGTCGTTTGCGCTTGGATCGGGAAGTCATATTCGGCGCGTCAGTCGTCTAGATGTCGGCGGCATAGGTTCAATTCCTCTCCAACCACGCATTGTTATTAGCTTCCTCATCGGTTTGACAGCCTTTCTGCACGATCGATTTTACGGCATCGGCTCCTGAGGGGACGCGGCAATTGAAGAATCACAATTGCTCCGTGCTCGAACGAGAACTTGAAAGAGGAGAGACAGTCACGCGGCATCTCTATTTCCACTCTTGGTTCCTCGCCTTTCGTCAGTTCCACACCTCCGATCGGATTGCCGGCGGCCTGGGTTGCCGCGTTGCCGCTCGTCAGCCTCATGCAGCCACCGGATTCGAGTCTGGCTAGCCCCGGGCGGGACCGCTGGAACCGGCCTGCGAGAAAATTCAACTCGTCACCGAGTTGACCTGAAAAAGTCCACTAATAGCATGTAACTTCGTGGAAAACCCCTTTGTTTGTATGTCACAATCACGTGCTTAGGGAAGGCCGAGGCGGTCCGATCACTTTGGCGGCCCGAATCGGCCCTTGTCCGATGAGCAACCACGACCTGCACTGGATCACCAATTACATCTGGGGCATCGCCGACGATGTCCTGCGCGACCTCTACGTTCGTGGCAAGTACCGGGACGTCATCCTGCCCATGACGGTGCTGCGGCGGCTGGACGCGGTGCTGGAAGACAGCAAGCAAGCCGTGCTGGACATGAAGGCATCGCTGGACAGGATCGGCCTGATCGAGCAGGACGCTGCCCTGCGGCAAGCGGCGGGACAGGACTTCTACAACACCTCCAAGTTCACCCTGCGCGATCTGCGGGCCCGCGCCAACCGACAGCAACTCCGAGCCGACTTCGAGGCCTATCTCGAGGGGTTCTCCCCCAACGTGCAAGATATCCTGGAGAACTTCGAGTTTCGCAACCAGATCCCTCGGCTCTCCAAGGCCGACGCCCTGGGGACGCTGATCGAGAAGCTGACCTCACCCGACGTCAACCTCAGTCCGCACCCCGTGAAGAGCGCCGACGGATCCATCCGGCATCCGGGCCTCGACAACCACGGCATGGGGTCGATATTCGAGGAGCTGATTCGACGCTTCAACGAGGAGAACAACGAGGAGGCGGGCGAGCACTGGACGCCGCGGGACGCCGTTCGGCTGATGGCGAAGCTGGTCTTCCTGCCCGTCGCCGACGAGATTAAGTCGGGCACCTACCTGCTCTACGACGGAGCCTGCGGCACCGGCGGCATGCTGACGGTGGCTGAGGAGACCCTGCACCAACTGGCATCCGAGCACGACAAGGACGTTTCCACCCACCTTTACGGTCAGGAGATCAACGCCGAGACCTACGCCATCTGCAAGGCCGACCTGCTGCTGAAGGGGGAGGGGAAGGCAGCCGACAACATCGTGGGCGGCCCGGAGCACTCCACGCTGGCCAACGACGCCTTCCCGTCGCGCGAGTTCGACTTCATGCTCTCCAATCCGCCCTACGGCAAGAGCTGGAAGAGCGACCTGGAGCGAATGGGCGGCAAGAAATACATGCGAGACCCGCGCTTCCTGATCGAGCATGATGGCGATCCCGAGTACTCCCTGGTGACCCGTTCCAGCGACGGCCAGATGCTGTTTCTGGCCAACAAGCTCTCCAAGATGAAGCAGCACACAACGCTCGGCAGCCGTATCGCCGAGGTGCACAACGGCAGCTCGCTCTTTACGGGCGACGCCGGGCAGGGCGAGAGCAACATCCGCCGCTGGATCATCGAGAACGACTGGCTGGAGGCGATCGTCGCGCTGCCGCTGAACATGTTCTACAACACCGGCATTGCCACCTATGTGTGGGTGCTGACCAACCGCAAGCCGGAGCACCGCCGGGGCAAGGTGCAGTTGATCGACGCCACCCAATGGCACCAGCCGCTGCGCAAGAACCTGGGCAAGAAGAACTGCGAACTGGGCGAGGAGGAGATTGCCCGCATCTGCGAGACGTTCCTGGCCTTCGAGGAGAGCGAACAGAGCCAGATCTTCGACAATGCGGCCTTCGGTTACTGGAAAGTGACGGTCGAGCGGCCATTGCGGCTGGCCGTTGACCTTTCGTACCAACGACGCGCTGAATTCCGCATCGCCTGCGAGAAAGTTAAGGAAATGCGGCTGGCTGGATTTGTTGATCAAGTGGCAACGGTCTTGGGCCCCGGACCTCGCCTCGACTACAATCTATTCCTGATGGCGGTGCAGTTGGATGCCAGGCCTGCGGGCGTCAAATTGACGGCCAAGAGGAAGAAGCTGCTTAGAACTTGGATGGGATTCCGCGACGAGAACGCCCGGCCCGTCATCAGAAAGGTTCACAAGCCGGGCGTGGAAGCCGATCCCCTGCGCGGCCGGTTCAAGACTAGGGTCCACGTCCTCCCCGAAGTGGTCGAATACGAACCGGATCCGGAGCTGCGCGATACCGAGCAGATTCCGCTAATGGAGGATGGAGGCATCGAATCCTTCCTGCGGCGAGAAGTGCTGCCCTACGCGCCCGACGCCTGGTACCAGGCTGACAAAGTGAAAATCGGTTACGAGATCAGCTTCACCCGCTACTTCTACCAGCCGAAGCCGATGCGGACACTGGAGGAGATCCGGGCTGACATTCTGGCTTTGGAGAAAGAGACCGAAGGGTTGTTGGGTGAGATTTTGGAGGAGTAGTGAACGCCTCCTACAATCCGGAGAAACATCACCGTCGGTCGATCCGGTTGTGCAGCTACGACTATTCGCGGGCAGGCGCGTACTTTATCACCGTCTGCACCCGGAACAGAGAATGTCTCCTCGGCGACGTGGTGGAAGGCAGGATGTACCTCAATGAGGTGGGTCGGCAGGCGCGGGCGGCGTGGGAGGAATTGCCGCTACATTATCCTCACGTCGATTTGGATGCCTGGAAGATCATGCCCAATCATGTACACGGCATTGTGGTCTTGACCGCCGAGGGCGTTGAATCCCACGAAGGGGCAGGTTTGGGGCAGGTTTCAAACCTGCCCCTACCAAATTCCAATGCCAATGCCGGTGCGGTCCGTCATGGGCTGCCCGAGGTTATCAGGGCCTTCAAAACATTCTCTGCCAGGCGCGTCAACGCCCTTCTCGGCACCGTTGGTACACCGTTCTGGCAGCGCAATTACTACGAACACGTCATCCGGAACCAGTCCGCGTTGAATCGCATTCGGCAATACATCGAGGACAACCCGGCCAGATGGTCGGAAGATCCAGAGAACCCGGCAGTGGCGGTGGGAGGGCCATAGGTCTGCCATGAATCCTGCACATATAGACGCCCGGGTGGTTATGCCCAGTCAGATGTTTTGCATCGTTGAAATCCACGTAGGGGCAGGTTTTAAACCTGCCCCTGCCGATTCCAATCGGGCGCGCGGCGACGCGGCGGCGGTGGGAGGGCCATAGGTCTGCCATGAATCCTGCACAAATAAACGCCGGGGTGGTTATGCCCAGCCAGATGTTTGGCATCGTTGAAATCCACGTAGGGGCAGGTTTGGGGCAGGTTTGAAACCTGCCCCTACCAATTTTCAATACGGGCGAAGACGCGGCGGTGGGAGGGGCATGGGTCTGCCATGAATCCTGCGCAAATAAACGTCCGGGTGGTTGTGCCCAGTCAGATGTGTTTTGGCATCGTTGTCCTGAACGAAATCCATGTAGGGGCAGGTTTTAAACCTGCCCCTATCAATATCCAATACGCGCGACGACGCGGTGGCCGTGGGACGGCCATAGGTCTGCCATGAATCCTGCGCATATAAACGCCGGGGTGGTTATGTCCAGTCAGATGTTTGGCATCGTTGAAATCCACGTAGGGGCAGGTTTGAAACCTGCCCCTATCAAATTCCAATAGGCGCGACGACGTGGTGGCTGTGGGACAGTCATAGGTCTGCCATGAATCCTGCACAAATAAACGCCCGGGTGGTTATGTCCAGTCAGATGTTTGGCATCGTTGTCCTGAACGAAATCCATGTAGGGGCAGGTTTGGGCAGGTTTGAAACCTGCCCCTACTGCCCCTACCAATTCCAATATGCAACCGGCCGCCGCTGTGGGGAGGGCATAGGTCCGACATGAGACCCAACCTCCACCCTTATCCCGCCTACAAGGACTCTGGTGTCGAATGGTTGGGGGAGGTGCCGGCAAATTGGGAGATACGTCGTCTCAAGCAGATCTGCCGACTGGAATATGGTGACGCACTTGCCGCTGAGGTGCGTAAGGACGGAGTCGTTCCCGTTCTTGGTTCAAACGGACCTGTGGGTTTACATAATTCAGCGAATACAAAGGCTCCTTGCATCGTGATCGGACGAAAAGGATCGTTCGGAAAGGTGAACTACTCCGATAATCCTGTGTTTGCAATCGATACCACGTTCTTCGTGGATGACCGTTTTTCATCAGCTGATATCCGATGGCTCTTCTTCCTTTTTGGCTGGCTGCGTCTGGACGAGATAACAAGAGACTCAGCGGTACCTGGCCTTGAGCGGAAGCATGCTTACCAAAAGCTTGTAATGGTGCCCCCGCTCCCCGAACAAACTGCCATCGTCCGCTATCTCGACCATGCCGACCGGCGCATCCGGCGCTACCTCCGTGCCAAGGAGAAGTTGATTGCGCTGCTGGAGGAGCAGAAGCAGGCTATCACCCACCAAGCCGTGACGGGCCGGATCGACGTCCGCACCGGCCAGCGCTACCCGTCCTACCAGGATTCCGGTGTGGAGTGGCTGGGCTGCGTGCCCGCCCATTGGGATCTACGCCCGGCAAAATGGTACTTCCGGGAAGTGGATGAACGTTCTGAAACTGGCTCGGCGGAACTGCTATCTGTGTCTCACATTACGGGGGTGACGCCACGAAGCGAGAAGAATGTCACGATGTTTAAGGCGGAGTCGAACGTTGGGCACAAGCTGTGTAGGCCCGGCGATCTTGTAGTCAATACGATGTGGGCTTGGATGGCCGCCCTGGGCGTTTCCAGGCAGGTCGGGATAGTCAGCCCATCGTATGCTGTCTACCGACCTCACCCTTCTTCGAGATTGCTTGGCGACTACGCCGATCTCCTGCTGCGTACGACGACGTACAAGAACGAATATATCTGTCGGTCAACGGGTATCCGCTCGTCACGACTAAGGCTGTACCCAGAGCAGTTCCTTCGTATCAAGCTGTTATGTCCATCCCCTGAGGAGCAGCGCGCTATTATTGAGTTCGCGAGCAATAAATCGGCAAACGTCCGGCGGTCTATTGACCTCACCCATGGCGAAATCTCTCTTCTCCGCGAATACCGTACCCGGCTGATCGCCGATGTGGTCACCGGAAAGCTGGACGTGCGCCAGGCAGCGGCCAAACTGCCCGAGGTCGATCGCCTCGCTGCCGAAGACACCCTGGACGACACCCTCGACACCGGCCCCGAGTCGGATATCGACGAACTCGACGTCATACTCGAAGAGGCAGAGGCATGACAACCGACACCTCCGAACGCGGTCTGGAACGCCTCATCTGCAGGGCGCTGACCGGGCATCCCTGCGATCCAGCCAGGAAAGGCAGGGTGGCCGATACCCCGGCCGGATACGGAGGCGCGGGCTGGAGCTGCGGCAGTCCCCAAGACTACGACCGCGAGTTCTGCGTCGATCGGGTCCAGCTTGCCACCTTTTTACGCAACACCCAGCCGGAAGCCGCCCAATCTTTGGCTTTGGACCGGGACGGCCCCAGGCAGCGCAAGTTCCTAGCCCGGCTGCAGCGCCAGATCTCCAAGCGCGGCACTATCGACGTGCTGCGCCACGGTCTCAAGCACGGCGCCCACGAGCTGGATCTGTTCTACGGCACGCCCTCGGCCGAGAACGAGAAGGCCCAGCAACGCTTCCGGCAGAACCGCTTCACCGTCATCCGGCAGCTTCGCTACAGCCGCGACGAGACCCAGCGCGCGCTCGACATCGGGCTCTTCATCAACGGCCTCCCCATCTTCACCTTCGAGCTCAAGAACCGCCTCACCAAGCAGACGGTGAGCGATGCGGTGGAGCAGTACAAGAGAGACCGCAGCCCGCGCGAGCCGCTCTTCCAGTTCGGCCGCTGCGTGGCCCATTTCGCGGTGGACGAGAACGAGATCCGTTTCTGCACCCACCTCAAAGGAAAGGCTTCCTGGTTCCTGCCTTTCAACCGCGGTTGGAACGACGGCGCCGGAAACCCGCCCAACCCCAACGGTCTCAGGTCGGATTACCTGTGGCGCCAAGTGCTGACTCCCACCAGCCTAACCAACATCCTGGAGAACTATGCCCAGGTGGTGGAGTCGAAGGATGCCAAGACGGGGAGGAAGAAGCGGGACCAGATCTGGCCCCGCTACCACCAGCTCGAGGTGGTGCGCCGGCTGCTGATCGACGCCGAGATGCAGGGGGCCGGCAAGCGCTACCTGATCCAGCACTCGGCGGGCAGTGGCAAGAGTTACTCCATCACTTGGCTCGTCCATCAACTGATTGGGCTGGAGAAGGAGGGCGCCCCGGTCTTCGACTCCATTATCGTGGTCACGGACCGCGTCATCCTCGACCGGCAGATCCACGACACGATCGGTAAATACACCCAGGTGCGCTCGACGGTGGGACACGCGGAGCGTTCCGGAGACCTGCGGCGGTTCCTCGAGTCGGGCAAGAAGATCATCATTTCGACGATCCAGAAGTTTCCCTTCATCCTGGACGAGATCGGCAACCAACAACGACGACGGCGCTTTGCCATCATCATCGACGAGGCTCACTCCAGCCAGGGCGGCCGGACCAGCGCCGCCATGTCGGGGGCACTGTCCGAGGCCGGGGAAGAAGGTGCGGACGAGACCTTCGAGGATCGCATCAACCGCCTGATGGAGTCGCGCAAGCTGCTGTCCAACGCCAGCTATTTCGCCTTCACGGCCACGCCCAAGAACAAGACGCTGGAGCTCTTCGGTGAGCCGGAGCCGCAGTCCGACGGCGCCGTCCGGCACCACGCCTTCCACACCTACAGCATGAAGCAGGCCATCCAGGAGGGGTTCATCCTGGACGTGCTGGCGCGCTACACGCCGGTCAAGAGCTACTACAAGCTGGCCAAGACGGTCGAGGACGACCCGGAGTTCGACGTCAAGAAGGCCAAGAAGAAGCTGTGGCGCTTCGTCGAGGGCCACGACCACGCCATCCGTCTCAAGGCCGAGATCATGGTGGACCACTTCCATCACCAGGTTTTCACCAAGGGCAAGATCGGGGGCCAGGCACGGGCCATGGTGGTCACCAACGGGGTGGAGCGCGCGATTCAATACTTCCACGCCATCCGCAACTATCTGAAGGAGAGTAAGAGGCCCTGTGAAGCCATCGTGGCCTTCTCCGGCGAGCGGGAGTACGGCGGGATGAAGGTCAGTGAGGCCTCTCTGAACGGCTTTCCGTCGGGTCAGATCCCGGCCAAGATCCGGGAGAACCCCTACCGCTTCCTGGTCTGCGCGGACAAGTTCCAGACCGGCTACGACGAGCCGCTGCTGCACACCATGTACGTGGACAAGACCCTCTCGGGCGTCAAGGCGGTGCAAACGCTGTCGCGCCTCAACCGGGCCCATCCCAAGAAGCACGACGTCTTCGTGCTCGACTTCTTCAACGACACCGAGACGATCGAGCGGGGCTTTGCCGACTACTACCGAACCACGATTCTGGCCGACGAGACCGACCCCGACAAGTTGCACGACCTGCAGGCCGACCTGGATGGGGCGCAGGTCTATACGACCCACCAGGTCGACGACTTCGTCAAGCTCTACCTTGACGGGGCCGACCGCGACCGGCTGGATCCGATCCTGGATCAATGCGTGGAGGCCTATATTCAGGAACTGGACGAAGACGGGCAGGTGGAGTTCAAGGGCAACGCCAAGGCGTTCGTGCGGACCTACTCCTTTCTGTCGTCCATCCTGTCCTACACCAATGCCGGCTGGGAGAAGCGCTCCATCTTCCTCAACTTCCTGATCCCCAAGCTGCCGGCCCCCAAGGAGGAGGACCTCTCCAAGGGCATCCTGGACGCCATCGACATGGACAGCTACCGGGTCGAGAAGCGGGCCATGCGGAAGATCCTGCTGCCGGATGAGGACGCCGAGATCAAACCGGTGCCGACCAACGGCGGCGGCGGCCGACCCGATCCTGAGCTGGAACTCCTCTCGGAAATCCTCAAGGAGTTCAACGACCTGTTCGCAGACATCGATTGGGAGGATAGCGACCGCGTGAAAGAACTTATTACCAAGACGATTCCTTCACGAGTAGCGAAGGACAACGCCTTCAAGAACGCTCAGAAAAACTCGGATCGGGAAAACGCACGCATCGAGCATGACAGGGCTCTAAAGAGAGTCATAACGGCGATGATGAAGGACGACACTCAACTGTATAAGGAGTTCTGGGACAACGAAGGTTTCAGGCGCTCGATGACTGATACTGTGTTCGAATTGGCGTATCGCCAAGCCGGCGCGCCCTGAGCCACGACCTACGGATGATGGCGGATTTGATTGATCTGTTGGGGCAAGGCCGATTGGTAAGAATCGATGACGACGCCGACGCAATGTGGAGGTGAATCGTCTCATTGATCATGGCGGGCAAGGCATGCCTCGCCCCTGCACCTCCCTTGCCAACCGCGTGGATGTCGGGCAGGTGGAAATACGGGACGCCTGGACGATCATGCCCAATCATGTGCACGGCATTGTGGTCTTGACCGCCGAGGGCGTCGAATCCCACGTAGCAGGGGCAGGTTTGAAACCTGCCCCGACCGATTCCGATACTGATTTGCGAGCGCGACAGGGGTGGCGGGTTGACATCGTGGGGTTACAATGTGTAAGATACATACACATAACCAAAGCGGAAGAGGATATCCCAATGGCCAGGGTTCAGTTGATCATCCCCGATGAAGACCGCGACCGGTTTGTCCATCAGGCGCGAAAGGAGGGCATGACCTTCAGCGCATGGTTGAGGGCCGCCGCCCGTGAACGGCTTGAGAAGCAACAGCAGTTAAAGCAATTCGAGTCGCCGGAAGAGGTTCGGGAGTTCTTCCGAGCTTGTGCGGTTGTGGAAGGCTCCGGAAAGGAACCGAACTGGAGCGAGCACCTGAAAGTTATGGAAGAATCCCGCTCCGGTGGGGCCACCGGCACGTGATTTTCGTCGATACGAATGTCTTTATGTACGCAGTGGGAAGAGATCATCCTCTGCAAGCGGCTGCCAAGCAGTTCTTCATTGAGGCAAACCTGAACCGGGAACCGCTGTGCACCTCCGCCGAGGTTCTCCAGGAGTTGACGCATGCCTACCTGCCTGTCGGCAGGCTCCACACTCTCGACTCAGCCCTGGCATTGGTGGCCAGGGCAGGCGTGGAGGTGTGGCCGCTGGAAGAGGCGGATGTCATCTTGGCCCGTCAGCTTCACGACCGGCATCCCGGGCTGGGGGCAAGAGACCTTTGCCACCTCGCGAGCTGTCGGCGCCGCGGCGTGGCCGAGATAATGACCTTCGACCAAGCCCTGGTTGATGTTAGTTCGAGGTCCCGCTGAGCGGCGCCACGGGGTGACAACCTTCGATGGCCAGATTCAAACCCTATATAGGGTGAGTTCGCTCAACAAAGGCCTCAAGCGCTGGATGACCGATACACGGTGTACGAGCTGGCGAGTAGGGGCAGGTTTGAAACCTGCCCCTACCAAATTCCAATACGCGCGACGACGCGGTGGCCGTGGGACAGTCATAGGTCGGCCATGAATCCTGCACATATGAACGTCCGGGTGGTTATGTCCAGTCAGATGTTGGCATCGGCGAAATCCACGTGGGGGCAGGTTTGGGGCAGGTTTGGAACCCGCCCCCGATCAATTTTCAATACGGGCGAGGACGCGGTGGTGGGGAGGGCATAGGTCCGGCATGAGACCCAACCTCCACCCTTATCCCGCCTACCAGCCCTCCGGCTTGCCATGGGTGGGGAGTGTGCCGGAGCATTGGTCCCTGGTCCCTAACCGATCCATCCTTAGGAGAAGAAAGGTACTTGTAGGAAATCGTCACACCAATTACGCCTTGCTTTCACTTACAAAAGCTGGCGTCGTTATTCGAGATGTTTCCACCGGTCGCGGAAAGTTTTCAGCTGACATGACCCCCTAAAGAGGAACGCAACGGGCGCCGACGGGCATCCCAGGCGCGGTGAAGTCGATAAATCGCGCCCATACAATATCGGTATGGCGTTGCCGGGGCGTTGCATGGACATCGTTTCGTATTAAATACCGAAGTCCAGCAGCGAAAACGGGACAAAGCGGCGCTTAACCTGCTCCAGCCGAGCTCTGGCAGCCATCTCATCAAATGGGATTGATCAACCAGGCTGAACGGCCGGCTTCTCGAAACGGCTCACCACAAACCCTGTCGCCAGCACTCCCAGGCAGCCGATGATGTTGTACCAGAGGAACTCGAAGCGCAGCAGGTTGTGGACGGCGATGACGCTGGCCATGCCGCCTACCAGACCCCAGAACCCGGCCCGGGGACCGGCTCTCCGGCAGACCAGCGCCAGCACGAAGACGCCCAGCAGGCTGCCGTAAAAAAACGATCCCACGCGGTTGATCAGTTCGATCACCGAGCCTCGGCCCTGAAACTGCAGCGCGGCCAGGGTGGCGACCAGACCCCAGAAACCGGTCACGATCCGTCCCATTGTCAATAACTGTCGTGGGTTGGCCTGGGGCCGGATCCAGCGGTGATAGATGTCGATCACCGAGGAGGCGGAAAGGGAATTCAAAGCCGAGTCGGCGCTGGACATGGCAGCGGCGAAAATGGCTGCAATTATCAATCCCAGAATAACGGGGGGGAGGTGATTGAGAATGAAGTGAGGATAGACGTAATTGGTGTCCCCGCGGGCCCCGACTTCGGTCCGGGCTTCGGCCCGAAGCTGGGCGACCCTTTGCACCGATTCCCGGTAGCTTTCCAAGAGGGGCAGGTTTTTCCGAGGAGCGTCTTCGTCCGCAATTTGCAGAGCCAGCTCACGCCGGGTCGAGAGAGCTTGTCGGTAGCTTTCCTCAAGCTCCTCCATCCTGGATTGATCGGCGACCGACTGGGCGGTCTCCCGATCGGAGGGGTTGTAGAGCAGCGGCGGCGCCCCCAACAGGTTGAAGAGGTAGAGCAACGCTCCCAGAAACAATACCAGCACCTGCATCGGTATCTTGGCGAAGGCCGAGACGAGCAGCGATTTTCGGCTGGCGTTGGCCGATTCGACGGTCAGATAACGCTGTACCTGGATCTGGTCGCAGCCGAAATAGGACAACATCAGGAAAAGCCCGCCGAAAAGGCCCGACCAGAGGTTGTAGCGATCCTCCCAGAAGGTCCGGGGCAGGTCGGAGCCCTTCAGCGCCGGGATCAGATTCCAACTGGCGGGCGCCGCTTCGACGGCGTTGAGTTTGCCCGAGGCGCCCAGGACGTTCAGGGCCTGCCAGAAGTCGAGTTGCCCCAACACGTGGTAGAGCAGTATGCCCAGCGATATCAGCAGGCCGCCGATGATGACGCTCATTTGCTTGACATCGGTCCAGACCACCGCTCGAATGCCGCCGCTGAGCGTGTAACCCGTGGTCAGCAGGCCCAGGAGCACCACCACCCAGGTCGGATTGAGCCCCGTCATGGCCGAGATGACGACCGCCGGGGCATAAAGCACCACTCCAAACGCCAGGCAGCGGGAAACCAGAAAAATCAGGCTGGCGAGGGTGCGAGTGGCAGGGCCGAAACGGCTCTCCAGAAACTGGTAAGCGGTCAGAATCGGGTTTTTGCGGTAGAGGGGGATGAGAAAGATGCAGAGCAGGATCATGGCGAAAGGCAGACCCAGGTAGATCTGCACGAACTCCATGCCCGTTTCGTGACCCTGACCGGCAGTGCCGATCACGGTGATGGCGGAGGCCTGGGTGGCCATCACCGACAACCCGGCCGCCCACCAGGGAATGGAGCGGCCGCCGACGTAGTAGCCCTCCAGGTCGCGGCTGGCGCTGCCGCGGCGGACTCCGTCCCAAACCACATAGGCCATAAAGGCCAGAAAAACCACCCAATCCAGCGGTCTCATGGATGGTCCAGCGGGATGTTGAAAGTTCGGCTGAAGAGGTACAGCAGCACAATCCAGCCCAAAGCCACTAGAGCGACGATCCAGTAAATGAATTTGGGAAGCGGGCCATCCGGTTTGAGCATGGGCTCTCCTTGGTTGGGGCGCGGCGATCCTGCCCCCGATCGGAACTATCCCTTGAGCCAAGAACGATCGCTTGACGATTCTAGCAAAGAGCCGCGGTGGGTTGCCTGGGGTTGGGTGCGGCGCCGAAACGATTCAGCTCCCGGATGAGTGTGGCTATCGATCCCACGCCGAGCGAGTCGACGAGGTTGGCTATAATCGAATCGATTTGACGAAACGCTACCGGACGGTTCCCGATTGGATCTATTACTTCCTGGTGCTGCCGTTGCTGGCCCTGCTGCCTCCGGGCTGGGGCTACCGGTTGGTGTGTCGGCACGCCCGCCATTTCTATCGCGGACAGGTAGAGGCTCGGGAACGTTCCATCGAGAATCTGGAGAAGATTTTAGGCCCCCAGCTTCCCGCCAGCCCCCAGGCACTGACACGGCGGCGGTTCGAGTTGATCGCAGCCGACGACCTGGACGGCTACTACTTCCCCTTTTTGAATTCCCGCAATCTTTCCCGATATGTCTCTTTTGAGGGACTGAAGCATCTTGAAGAGGCCCGAAGTCGGGGCCGGGGAGTAGTGCTGTTGACCGCTCACTTGGGAGCCCCGGTGACCGCCATGGTGGCGCTTGGACTCCGTGGCTTTCCCCACCATGTGGTGGCTAACGATGCCCGGATCGATGCCACTCACGAGCCGGCGGTAAGAGCCTACAGCCGCTGGCGTGTAGCCTGGATGAGGAAGTCGATCGCGGGCCGAATCGTGTTCCTCGACCTCAGGGGCTCGGTCGGTGTCTCCGGCGAGGCGGGGTTGGAGATCTACCGCTTGCTGCAACAGGGCGAGATGCTGACGATCCTGATCGACGTCCCGCCCGATCTCTCCCAGAACACGGCCAGGGTTCGGTTTCTGGACCGCTGGTGCGATTTTCCTTCCGGGGCGGTTCGATTCGCCGCCTGGAGCAGTTCGCCCATCGTCCCTTTTTTTATCCTCAGGAGCGAAAGCCAACCTCATCGTCAACGAATCATTATTGAAGAGCCGATCGAGACCACCGGGGAGGTGCAAGTCGACCTGCAACGCTGCGTCGATCGGCTCGATCGCCGAGTTCGAGCCCATCCGGCTCATTGGGTTCCCTGGGATTCCTGGAGTCTTTTCGAAAGGGAAGCGGCCGAGTCCAAACTGCTGGTCTGAGCCGTGACCCGATGCAGAGGCTGTTTCAGCCGGGAAGCGATAAATTCCGAGAGATGAATCTGACCATCGAGCAGATTGCCGTAGCCTTACCTGAGCGACGGGTGACCAACGAGGAACTCCAGCGGTTGAATCCGGAGTGGGATCTGTCCACGGCCGGTCTCCGGGCCGGCGTCCAGTCGCGCTATTGGGCCGGCGAGGATGAGACCGCGGTCGATCTGGCTTACCGGGCCTGCCGGCAACTCTTTCGAGAGCACCCCCAGCTCGAAGCCCGGGTCGACGGTCTGATCTTCTGCACCCAAACTCCGGACTATTTTCTGCCCGCCAACGCCTGTGTGCTACACCAACGACTGGGCCTGAATGAATCCGTTTTCGCCTTCGATCTGGCGATGGGTTGCTCCGGTTTTATCAATGGCCTTTCGTTGGCCCAAGGGCTGGTTCACTCGGGCCAACTTGGGAACCCGCTGTTGGTTACGGCCGATACGCTGAGCAAACGCGTCAACCGCACTGACCTTTCCAACCGGGTCCTTTTTGGCGATGGAGCGGCCGTCTCCTGGCTGACGGCTGCTGAAGAGGGAGGAGGCTTGCTCGATATCGAGTGCGCCACCGCCGGACGCCATTTCGACAAGATTATCATCCCGGCGGGCGGCTGCCGTCTGCCCCAGGCGGAAGAGACGAGTCGTCCGCAAAGCGATGAAAAGGGCAATGTCCGCTCCTCCCAGGACGTGTCCATGGACGGTCTTGGGGTATTCGGTTTCTTCGAAAGCCGCGTCCCCCAGCAAATCCGCAAGCTGTTGAATCGAAATGGGGTCTCCCTCGATGAGGTGGACTTCTTTCTCTTCCACCAGGCCAGCAAAGCGTCACTGGACTCGATCGGTCTGGCGCTGGACCTCGACCCCGGCCGCACCTATAGAAATATTTCCCAGGTCGGCAATACCGTCTCGGCCTCGCTTCCGATTGCGCTCAAGCAAGCCGGTGACAAGGGATTGGTCAAGAAGGGCGATCTGGTGGTGCTGTCAGCCTTTGGAGTTGGGCTGGCCTGGGGGACGGCTCTATTGCGTCTGTAGTCCGGGAGGACCTTTGGCGGTGGCGGGATGGGATCCAGCGCGGGACAGCCTGGGCGGTGGGATTGCCAGGCGCCCTTCTTTCTCTGGTTTGGTGGGGCCGACGCCAGGGCTGGAGAGCGTCAGCGGGGCGCTGAGCACCGGCCGGGTTATTCCAAGGAAATCCCCTGCTTCTCCAGTCGGCGGGAGATTTGCCGACAGAAGGCGCCCAGGGTACCGAAGTAGGCCTGGCGATTGTCCATGGCCTGGCTGTCGACCAGTTCTACCGTCACGCCGAATTCTTGGCCCAGTTGCTGCTGAGTTGCCACCACCAGGGACACCAATCCCAGCGAGTCGAGTTGAGATCCCTCACCCAACAAGACCGTTGACGGGGAATCCTCGATCCGGTAGGCCTCGTCCACCTGGGAGTTGATTGTGACCACCGCTTTCGAGACCGCCTTACGAACCCGTTCATCCAAGGTCATCAGTGGGTCCAATTTTAAGTGTCAATAGCCTTCCGCCGACGGGAGGCCATATTGTGCGCCGCCGCGGTGGCCTCAGTCTAGAGCGGCAGCGGCGACGCTGCAACGAGAACGCGGTCGGCAATAGACGCCTCGGCGATGGGTCAAGATCTACACGGCGTGATCGTTCATTATCGGCGATCATCTGCGTCACCTGTGGTTCAATATTCGCGATCAACAATCGGGGTCGATGGTCGTTCACCTGGAGGTCTTTACGAAGTGGGCGAGGCATGCCTCGCCCCTACACAGATACGCCCCCTACTGGACCGGTATGGTGTGCGTGGGCGTTTCAGGGCGCCGTTCCCGTTCGCCCCTGCGCATAGTCAGCGTCAATCTGCGAAATCTGCAGTTCGGTGTTCCCTGTGTCCGGAGCATTCGCGGTCGACAATCGGGGTCGATGGTCGTTCACCTGGAGGTCTTTACGAAGTGGGCGAGGCATGCCTCGCCCCTACACAGATATGCTCCCTACTGGACCCCGGTATGGTGTGCGTGGGCGTTTCAATCGGCGTAAATCTGCGCAATCTGCGTTATCTGTGGTTCCATCTGCAGATCGGAAAATCCCCCTGCGCTATCCACTGCGCCCGGGCGCTCCAGGTCGGGAATCGCTTGCATTCAGGGGCTCATGTCTTGATGCTAGATAAGATGGTCTGGTGTCGAGCGGCGGCGGAAACGGTTCCCTCCGAGAGCTTTTCCGGAATCCGTCTCGCGGTCGGCGCCCCACCGAGGATCCGACCGTGAGCCGACCGTTACCCGGGAGTCGCCGCTTACCTCCAGCTTGGAATTCCCTCCGCAGAAATCTTTTTCCGGAGATCGAAGTCCTGGTGGAAGTCGATTCCAGCAACCTTTACCTGAGACGTTACCTGGACCAGGGCCGGCCACGTGCGGTTCGAGCCGATTCACAGACCGCCGCCCGAGGACGCCATGGGCGCCGCTGGTACGCTCCGGCGGGGCAGGGGCTCTACCTTTCTTATTTGTTGTTTCCCAATTGGCCCCAAACCCGGTTTTCACTTTTGAACCGAATTTCGGCGCTGGCGGTCGTTTTCACCTTGGTGCGTTGTCAACCTCAGCTTGAATCGCAAATTGCCATCAAACTGCCTAACGATGTGCTGATCGGTAGCCGCAAGGTGGCTGGAATTCTCACCGAGATGGGAAGCCAAGAGGGCCGAATTCAGTGGGCCATCGTCGGAATCGGGGTCAATTTGACCCACCGCGAATTCCAACTCGACAGGATCAATCGAACGCCCACTTCACTGGCCCTGGAAGGGTGCCAAAACATACCTACGCCCGACGCTTTCGGCAGACTCTTGACCGACGAGTTCACGCAACTCTGGCACTGGGCCGAAAGCGGGCAGCAAGAGTGGCTCCGCGCCGCTTTTGAAGAATGGACGGGCGGCGATTGATGAGTGTTTTCGACTATCGTGCCCAACCGGGGTATTTGCGGCGTCTTGGGGAGGCTTTACGGGTTACCCAGCAAGAGCTGAGCGACCAGATTGGTCACGTGCTGGGCGCTGCGGCCGGCCCGGTCCGGGAAGATCAGATCGAGGATCTGGAAGCGGTTCTGATCGGTTCCGATATTGGAGTCGAGACCACTCTTTCCATTGTCGAGAAGGTCCGCTCGGCCACTCTCCAGGATCGCTCGGTGACCCAAGCTCGAGTCCGCCGCATCCTGCGGGCGGAATTGCTGGCCATCCTGAAAGGGTGTCGGCCGCCTCCGCCATCCAACGTCAAGCCCCAGGTGATCCTGGTCGTGGGTGTCAACGGGGTCGGAAAGACGACCACTATCGGCAAGTTGGCCACCTTTTACCGCAACCAGGGGAGTGAGGTGTTGATTTGTGCCTCCGACACTTTTCGGGCCGCCGCAGTGGAACAGCTCGCGATCTGGTCCCGGCGGAGTGGGGCCGAGATCATCAAGCAGTCAGCGGGAGCCGACCCGGCAGCAGTTCTTTTCGATGCTTTGAGAGCTGCCGAGGCCCGTAAGGTGGACTATCTACTGGCCGACACCGCCGGTCGCTTGCACACCAAGACCGACCTGATGCAGGAACTGAAGAAGATGAAGCGAATTGCCTCCCGCGAGGTTGAAGGCGCCCCCCACGAGGTTTTTCTGGTGGTGGATGCCACTACGGGCCAAAACGGATTGATTCAGGCTCGCGAGTTTCTGGCTGCAGTTGGTGTTTCGGGATTGATCGTCACCAAGCTGGACGGGACCGCCAAGGGCGGCATCGTGGTGGCCATCGCTCGCGACCTCGGCATCCCGATTCGATTCGTGGGTGTGGGCGAGCAACTCGGCGACCTGATGCCTTTCTCAGCCGAAGCCTTCGTTGCTTCCTTGTTGAGTGTGTCAGAGGGAAATATGTCCTAGCTTCCTTGCCGGCCGAGTTAAAACGAGCGTCAAGGGGCCATCTTGTTACCTCCTTGCTGAGTGTGTCCGGGGAAAATTCGTCCTAGCTTTCCTGCCCGCCGAGCTAACCCCAGAGTCAAGTGGGCCATCTCCTTTGGTTTGGGTTGGAGCTGCCTGAAAGAGCATCCGGAAAGGGATAGACTGTGCGGCATGCGTAGATTTCTGATCGCCGTAGCCGGAGTGCTGGTGTTGCTGCTGGCGCGGCAAATCTGGCGGATGGAGAGTCCCAACGCTCCGGCTCCAAACTCGCCCAGGCGATTGGTTTCCCTGGCGCCCAACCTGACCGGCCTGCTCTTCGAACTGGGGGTGGGCGATCAGGTGGTTGGGGTGACGCGTTATTGCGATTACCCGGCGGAGGCCGGGAGCAGGGAGCAGATCGGCGACTTCATCAATCCTTCCCTGGAAAAGATGGTGGCGCTTCGTCCCGATCTGATCCTGGCCGAGCGCTGGACCTCGTCGAGAACGGTGGAACGGCTGCGGCAACTCCAGCTACAAGTGGAAGAACTGCCTTCTCCAGCCTCTCTGGAGGAGATCTATCGGCTGGTTGTCCAGGTGGGCGAGCTGGTCGAGCGGGAGCCGGAAGCCGCGGCCCTGGTGGCACGAATGCGCCGGCAGGCTGATTCCATTGCCGAGGTCACTGATGGATTTCCCTTTCGCCCGGGTCTTTACCTGGAAATCGATCTCCCGACCTGGACCGTCGGTCGGCCCAGTTTCTCCAGCGAGGCCATCCGATTTTGTGGGGCCCGCAACATTTTCGATGATCTGGAAATGGCTGCGCCCCAGGTTTCCGAGGAGGAGATTATCTTTCGCAACCCCGCTATTATTGTTTCCTTTGCCGCCACGGCTGAGGAAATTCGGCGGCGTCCGGGGTGGTCCGGCATCGAGGCGGTTCGCCAAGGACGAATCATTGATGACTTTGAAGAGGCGCTGCTGTCTCGAGGAAATCACCGCTTACTGGTGGGGATGGAGCAACTTCAGCAGCGTATCCGGGAAACGATGGATTTCCCGTGATCTTGCGCCAATCGACCATCGTCCGCCGCTTTGAGCCCTGATGACCAGTCCTTTGACAAGATTAATGTTGCTGGCTCTGGCTTTGCCTGTTACAGCCGGCGTCTGCCTGTTTGTGGGCCCGGTGGCTGGGGCGGAGTGGGACATCATCTGGCAGTTGCGGCTGCCTCGCATTGTGCTGGCCGTCCTGGTCGGCTTCGGTTTGTCCGGCGCCGGAGCCGTCTTGCAGGGCGTCCTGCGGAATCCGCTGGCTGATCCCTTCATTTTGGGGACTTCCAGCGCCGCCACGGCGGGAGTCATGCTGGCGGGTCTGTTGGGCATCGGCCATTATCTGGGGATCTATTTCCTGGCCCTGTTGCTGGCGCTGGGATCGATCTTTGCCGTTTACCGCATTGCCCACACCCACGGAAGAACGCCGGTACAAACGTTGATTCTGGCGGGAGTCATCGTCAGTCTGTTTTTCAACGCGGTCGTTTTTCTGTTTTTTTCAGTCTTTTTCCGCGAACAGTACGCAATCCTCTTCTACCTGTTGGGGACCTTGACCGAGGGCGATTCGACCAAGATCTGGATATCGGGCGGGTTGATCGTTGCCGGTTTGTCCGTCACCTGGCTTTTGGGGCGGGAATTGAACCTGCTCACCCAGGGCGAGTCAGCGGCGCTGCACTTGGGAGTCGATGTCGAGACCGCCAAGAAACTGCTCTTCGCGGCCGCCTCGACAATGGTGGCCGGGGCAGTTGCAGTAGCAGGGTTGATCGGATTCGTGGGATTGATCATCCCCCACATGATGCGCATGATTTTGGGTCCCGATCACCGGATTCTGATTCCCGGCTCGGCCCTGGGTGGGGCCATCGTGCTGCTGTTGGCCGATGCCTTGGCCAGGACGCTGGTCCCGCCCTTGGAAATCCCGGTCGGCGCCCTGACTGCCTTGCTGGGAGCGCCTTATTTTATTGTCCTGCTGAGGCGGCGCCAGCAGGCCGGAAATTTCTGAACCATGAACTTGCATCTGCAAGAAGTGAGTTTTCAGTTTGGCTCCGGATTCGTGCTGGAGCCGATCAGTCTGGCGATCGACAAGGGCGATTTTCTGGGCATCATCGGCCCCAACGGGAGTGGAAAATCGACCTTGATGGGGCTTGTTTGCCGCCGTCTCCAACCCAAATCGGGGAGCGTCCTGTTGGGGGGGCGGCCCTTGGCCGGCTATTCCGCTCGTGAGCTGGCCCGGCTGCTGGCGGTGATTCCTTCCGAAAACCACTTTGAATTTCCTTTTCGAGTGCGGGAAGTGGTGGCCATGGGGCGCTTCCCTTACCGGGGACGGTTTCAGCGGCTCTCCGCCGAGGACCACTCCATTCTGACTCGAGCCATGAGGCTGACCGACTGTGACGAGCTTGCAGGCCGGCCGATTTCCCAGCTCTCCAGCGGCGAGCGGCAACGGGTCTTGTTGGCTCGAGCCATCGCTCAGACCCCTCGCATCATGGTTTTGGATGAGCCCAATATCCATCTCGACATCCACCACCAGGTGGCCCTTTTCAAGCTGCTGAGGAAACTCAATCGAGACCAAGGGCTGACGTTGGTGGTGGTTCTGCACGACCTGTCGCTGGCAGCCGCATTTTGCCGCCGCATCGCTCTCTTGAGCAAGGGTGGTCTGGTCCAGGTGGGCCGCCCGTCCGAGGTGATTACCCGGCAAACGATCCAAGACATTTACGGGGCCGATCTGAACGTTCGGATCGACGAGTCGGGCCGACCTCAAGTCGGTTATTGGTCGGAAAAATAGCTCCCAGCCCAGGGGCCGGGATGAGTTGGCCGGTTGCCGGCGGGGCGTTTCGTGAGGCTCCGGTTGCAAACGGTTCCCCCCAGGTCCGAGTGACCGTCAAGCCCGAGTCATCGACTCTCGTTTTGGGTTGAACCTTTAGCCCAGTCTGGCTCATCATTAGGAGTATGAGGGCAATTTGTATCCTGATGTTGCTTGGACTCGGCCCTGCGGCAATGGCTGCCATGCCGGGCCAGAGCTTGGACGACGTGGTGATTCCGGCCAAGACCGAGATTTTCGTCGAGTTGTCAAGAGCGATCAACACCAAGACGGCTCAGGCCGGCGACCGGTTTCACGGGCGGGTGGAAGTCCCGATAACTGTCGACGACCGGGTCGTTGTGCCTCCCGGCTCTTACGTCATCGGAGAGGTGGTCGTGAGCAAGCGTCCGGGCCGCCTCAAGCGCAAGGCGGAACTGCGAGTTCGCTTCGATACGGTAGTTCTCGAAAACGGGATTACCCGCAAGATCGAGGCGGTCATTCAGTCGGCCGAGCATGAACGACGTAAACCCGGAGATGAACAGGGAACTCTCGAGGGTGGCGGTAGTCAGGTCGAGGAGACGGTTGGGGGCGCTGCCGGTGGCGGAATCGCCGGCGGAACCATCGGTGGCCTCAGCACGGGAAGCTGGGCCGGAGCCGGCTCGGGAGCAGCCGTGGGCGCTGCCGTAGGCACCCTGATGGGAGTTTTGCGCCGAGGCCGGCACGTGATCTTGGACCGCGGTAGTTCCATCACGATTCAGTTGGAAAACCCCGTCCGTTTTGTCGAGCCATAACCGAAGAGGACCCCTCGGCGCCAAGAAGTCCAAGAGTTTCCTGGTCACCTCGGCTCCCATCCACAGATTGTCCACAGATTATTCGCAGATTAGCCACAGACTGGCCATCCATTTATCCGCAGATTATTCACAGATTTGTCCACAGATTATCCGCAGAATGGGAAGCGGGCCTGCTTTGACTCGGGGGAGGGCAGGGAACATGAGTCCACCTTCCCAAACCAGCGGTAGCGATTGCGGGCAAACCAGCGATAGGCCAAGTCCCGCAGCGGCCGCGGAATCAGGACCAGGGCCGCCAGCAGCGGCCACAGGCCCCCCAGTCGCCAGAGAATCCGTATCACGGCCGCGCTCTGCCGGAAGACTCGATCTCCCTCCAACAAAATCATGCTTTCAGCGGATGTCAGGGCGTGGCTGGGCAGCAAGGCTTGAGCTGTCGAAGACTGCAGAGAGGCGAAGCGAAAATAATCTGCCGGGTCTCGCTGCCGAATGAACTCGACACTGCGATTGCAGAAGCTGCAGACTCCATCGAAGAGGACCATTCCGCCCTTGATCTTGGGTTGGCTCATCGCCTCTCGATTATATATCCCTCGTGTTAGGATGATGGGGTGGTTTCCGAAGTGAAAAAGGTGCTGTCCGGAGGCCGGCTCCGGATCGTGCCCGATCTTGGAGCAGTCGTTCTGGGAGCTGTTCTGCTGGTGGCGGCCGCTGCCAAGGCCTGGGAACCGGGCGCTTTTCTGGAACAGGTCCGTCTGGAGGGTTTGGATTTTCTCCTGCCTGGCGCGGTGGTGGTGGTGCTGGCGTTGGCGCTGGAGGTGGGCCTTGGCGTAGCTCTCCTGTTGGCGGGTCGTCACGCCCTGACCCTGATACCCAGCGCGCTGCTGGTGGTGTTTTTTCTGTTTTTGACGGGCCGCAACTACTGGCTGGTGGCCCGCGGTGAACGAGACCCCGAGGCGGCTTGCGGCTGTTTTGGAAGTTTGGTGGAACGTACGGCTGCAGCAGCCTTCTGGCAAGATCTGTTCCTGCTGATTCCACCGTTGATGGTGGCCTTTATCGGCTGGCGACGTCAGCGCTTGCCGCGGTTTCGTTTGGCCGCCGGTCTTGTAGCTGCCCTGTTGATGGCGGGGTTCACGGCCAGCTCGCAAGAGTTGCACTTCGCGGCTGTTGCCAATGAGATCGCTTCCCTCGAAACCGACCGCAGCTTTCACCTCAGCACGGGGTATCAGCTTAGAGTGGGGGACCGGAGTGCTCCCGGCGCCCGGATCTATCAGTCGGAGGGATCGGTGGAACTGTTGGTGATTGGGGGCCAACTCCCTCCACTGCTGATCGATCCGGTTTCAGAGCGCTATTTTTTTCTTGAAGAAACGGCGGTCAGGCAGGAAGCAGATCGGATGCGGATCTCCGACGGGGAAGAACGGCGTGACGGTGGGTCCTTCAGCATTGAAAGCGGTGGGATTGTCTTCACCATCGAAGGCAAGGAGTACCTTTTGCGGCCTACCGACAGCGGCCCAGCGTCCAGCGAGTAACCAACCCGGTTCCGTTCTCATCACCGTCACCGGTTAACGTGACCTTTTTTTCAGTCTCTGGGGATGCGGTCCGCCCTCCAGCGCTCCCATCAGCCAATGGGGGAGAATACCGGTCTGCTCCGATCTGCCAGTCGTGGAGGGTGGTGTTGATGGGCCCGGCCGGAAGGAAGATCCCGATTCGGCGGTTGGACGAGTTGGCTTCGGATCTTGGCCTGTCCGGATCGACCTGGCCTATTGTCCCTGACCCTGCTGTTCGGCTTGCAACTCCCGGTAGGACGCTACCGCCAATTGATCGCAACGTTCGTTCTCGGGATGTCCGGAGTGACCCCGCACCCGCTCCATCACAACCTGGTGCCGCTGGGCCAGGGCATCCAGTTGTTGCCAAAGCTCGACATTCTTGACGGTTCGATATCCTTTGGAGGTCTTGCGCCGCCATCCCTGAGTTTTCCAACGTGGACTCCACTGGCTTAGTCCCTTTTCCACGTAGGAACTGTCGGTGACCACGCGCACGCGGCTAGGTCTCTTGAGCATCTTCAGCCCTTCGATGACCGCTTGTAGTTCCATCCGGTTGTTGGTTGTGGCGGGATCGGCGCCAAAACTCTCCAGCCTCTTCCCGCTCTCGGGATGGATCAGGACAAAGGCCCAGCCTCCCGGCCCCGGATTCCGGCTGCAAGCTCCGTCGGTGTAGAGGATGACTTCAGGATTCTGTTTGGGGGCCGGCAGCTTCATTGATCTTCAAGCAACATGCCCATGGCGTTGTAACCGGCATCCACAAAGATGGTTTCACCGGTAATACCGCTTCCCAACTGATCGGAAATCAGACTCAGAGCCAGCCCGGCAACTTCCTCGTGCGTAATATTGCGCTTAAGCATCGATGTCCGGCCGGCTTTGGCAGCCATTTCTCCAAACCCTGGAATGCTGCGGGCGGCGACGGTCCGCAGGGGTCCGGCGCTGATGGCGTTGACTCGAATTTTCTGGGGGCCCAGATCGTAGGCGAGAAAGCGTACTGAAGCCTCCAAGGCTGCCTTGGCTACACCCATCAGGTTGTATTTGGGGACGACTCTTTGGGAGGCCAGATAGGTCAAGGTGGTCAAAGAACCTCCTTCGGTCAACAGCCGACGGGCTCTTTCGGCTATGGCCACCAACGAATAAGACGAAACTTCCAAAGCGATGTTCCAGTCTTTTCGCGAGACTTCTACGAAAGGCGCCTCGAAGGTGGCCCTGGGCGCGAAGGCGATGGCGTGGACGACAAAGTCGAGACGGCCGAAACGATCCTTGACCTGTTGGAACAGTCGATCCAGTTGGCTGTCCTCGCAGACGTCACATTGTGCCAACAAGGGGTTGTCCTGTTGCGAGGTCAGCTTCCGGAGCAGACCGTGGAGACGCTCCGACTGGTAGCCGTACGCCAATTGGGCGCCGGCTTGATGGAGCCGGTCGGCAATTGCCCAGGCAATGGAACGCCGGTTGGCCACCCCGAATATCAAGCCTTTCTTGTCACTGAGATCAATCTGGTACATTCGATCCTCGTTCCTTGGCAATGACCAGCAAGGCAGCCGGAGCGCTAGCCCGCATTTCTCACCGGGGGGCGCGATGATCGCGCAGGATTTTTGTCTTGCAGCGGCTGCTCGTGACCGAAAGCATAGCAGGGGCTACGTTTGAGGGAACATGTGCACGCTGAAGACGAAAAGACCAGCGAGGGCGCGCCCAGCCCAGTCTGTGCCCGGGAGACTTCGATAAGAAACCTGTAATTGTCTCAATATAATATCCTTTTGGTCCTACACTCAGTGACCGGGTGAGAAATTCGGGCTATGGATTGCGAGCAGTGGGAGTCACCGGCCCCAACCCGGGCTGCACGACGCCCTCAGAGGAGCCGCGTGCTTCGCGAACCATGTCGGCCACATCCGCCAGGAGTTCTTTTCCCGAATAGATGATCCCGTCCTTGATGGTGTATTTGACTCCTCCGACGCGAATCGGTTGGTTGTCCGGATTGAGACGAATCGCGCCGGTGCCGTAGAGAACTTTGAAGTTTTGCAAGGGATTCTCATCCACAACCACCAAGTCGGCCAACTTGCCGGCTTCCACCGTCCCAATGCGGTGATCGAGTCCCAAAGCTTCAGCCCCCTTCAGAGTGGCGGCGCGAATCACTTCCAGAGGATGGAAGCCGGCTTCGCGCAGCAACTCCAACTCACGGATGTACCCGAAGCCATACAACTTATAGATGAAGCCTGAGTCGGAGCCGGTGGCAACTCGGCCGCCCCGGTTTTTGTAGTCCTGCAGAAATCGCATCCAGAGCCGATAGTTTTTTTTCCAGGCCACCTCGTCCTCGGTGGTCCAATAGAACCAGTAGGAGCCGTGTGAATTTCGATTGGGCCGATAAAACTCCCACAGTGAGGGAAGGGTGTATTGTTCATGCCATTCGGCCCTCCGCGCTCTCATCAGGTCGCGGCTGGCTTCGTAGATGGTGAGTGTGGGGACGAAGGTGAAGTCGAGCGCCACCAACTCTTCGATCAGTGCCTTCCAGGCTGCGCTTCCCGGCGGTGCGGCTTGTTGCCAGAGTCGACCGGCCTGGCCAAAGCGATGCTGCTCGTCGTTGTAGTTGTAGTCGAGCCGGAAGTCTTGAACGGTCCGATCGGTAAAGAGCGACTCGGGCAAACCATACCAATGTTCCTGGGTGGTCAGCCCTAGCCGCGCTGCCTTGATGGTGTTGATCCAAGCCACCCGCAACTGGGCCAAATGGGCGGCAGTCTTGATGCCCTGCTTCTCAGCTTCGGCGATAATCGCTTCCATGATATCGGGACGGTAAGAGCTCAATTTGAGTCCGTCGGCTCCCTGGGCAGCGACCGAAGCTACCCACTCGCGCGCCTTTTCAGGAGTGGAAATCGAGTCCGAGCCGTCTTGTCGAAACCTTACGTAGGCCTCGATCCTGGGTGCGGTGATCTCGTTCTTCGAACTCTTGGCTTTATGCTCCAACGCCCAATCCAATCCATTGCCGCTGCCCGGGTCTCGGATGGTGGTGATGCCATGGGCCATCCATAACTTGAAGACATACTCGGCCGGCGTTCCCTGGCGTGCACCTCCGATGTGAGCGTGCATGTCCACAAAGCCGGGCAGGAGGTAGTGTCCCTCCAGGTTGATTTCCCGATACCCCTCCTCTGCTTTGGGGCGGCGCTCAGGATCGATCGGTATCCCTGGATTGCCCACACTTCGGATATCGGCGATCAGGTTTTGCCGGATCACGATGTCCACCGGCCCGATGGGGGGAGCCCCCGTACCGTCGATCAAAATACCCCCTCGCAGGATCAAGCCCGGATAAGGACCTTCTCCCTCGGCCCGTGGAGGAGCTTTGGGAACTTCCTTCGAGTTGGGTTGTGCTCCCAAGAAGACAAGTCGGACCAACAAGATGGTCGCCAGAACTAGTTTGCTTTGCATTGTTTTTGCTTGTCCTGTGAACTCAGGGGGTCTGTCAACGGGGTCTCGCGGATTTGTGAAATCCAAGAAACGAAGCCTACAAGCTGGGGCGGAAAGTTTCAAGCTTGAGGGACTCTCGCTTTTTGGTTGCCGGTACTTCAGGGAGATGGAAGTGGCGAGATTCGCGCTGGTTTGTTGCAGTCACGCCCCACCGGGCTTTGTGAGCAGCAGTTTAGCGAAGCGGAGGTGCTGAAGTTCGGAAACGCTCGAGGACTGCGGCGAAATCCGGTGTGTAGCGGATACTGTCCAAGTCCGACCTGACTTTACGCAGTTCTCGATCGATCAAGGGAAGATATTTTTCGGCATCCAACTCCAATGCCTTTTCCAAATGTTTGAGCGCCGATTCGGCCTCCGAGCGGGCGGCGAAGAACAAGGTCAGCCGGTAATGAATCCAAGGCTGGTTGATTCCTCCCTCCAGGGCTGCGAGATAATGTTGCGGGGCCTGCTCGGTTTCTCCCAATTGGTCAAGGACGATTCCCAGATGGTAATGCGCGCGCCCCGATTCAGGTTTCTTGGCCAACGCCTTTCGAAGGTAATCCGCAGCCGTTTCGTTCTTTTTCCGGTTGGTGTAAAGCGTGCCTAGACTCAAGAGAATGTCAAAATCATCCCACCCCAAGCTCAAGGCTTTCTCGTAAGCCTGAATGGCGCTGGACTCTTGCCGGTCAAAAAAGAGGTCCCCGAGATGGGCCCAGAGAGCGCCGTTGGCAGGATCTTTGAGCAGTGCCCGCCGAAAATAGAGTTCGGCATCGAGGTTCCGGCCCTCTTCGGCGGCGATGATTCCCAGGTTTGCCAAATCAACAATGGAACCGGCCTTGATGGCGCGCAGGCGTTTTTCGGCTTGCTCGATGTTCTCGTCCGCCAGGTAGAGATAGGCCAGCTGGCGATTGACCTCCGCATCCTCCGGCCGCTGCTGCTCAGCGGCCAGAAAATGTTGCAGCGCCAACTCAGTCCGGTCTTGTCGTTGATAGATGTCGCCCAGGAGAAAGTGAGCGTCGAAGTCGTCTGGGTAGGCCTCCAAGAATGATCGGTACTGGTCGACTGCCTGATCGAGCCGCCCCAGATTGTGCAAGGCCATGCCCAAATCGAAGTAGATCTCAACGGTTTCGGGGTCCAATTGGAGAGCCTTTTCCAAAGCTGGAACCGCCTCATCGTAATTCTTGTCGGCCAGCTCGATTCGTCCCCGGAAGTGCCAACCCGAAGCGTCCTCCGGGGCCAGAGTCAAGGCCTTTTTGGCATCCAGGCGAGCCCGTGCGAGCTGGTTGTTTCGAATCAGAACCTGGCACCGTAGCAGGTAGCCGCGCACCACTTGCGGCTCCAGCTCAATCAGAGCATTCAATTGCTCGAGAGCGGAGGAGTACTGGTCCTGCCGGAGATAGATTAAGGCCAAGTTGTAACGTGCAGCCGCGAAGTCGGGCTGGATCCGGACGGCTCGCTCAAAATAGTCGGCCTGACGAGCGGAGAAGGCCTCCTGAGTGTCGATCAGGGCTTCGCCCTTGCGGAACCACTCCAGAGCTTCGGCATCGACGAGGTCCTGGGACGGGGAAAAAAGGCCCAGAAGAAGTGCAATCAGCAGCATGTCCATCCCATACGGGGACTATCTTTCCAAAAGTAAACTGCTCAGATTTTATCACCAAGCCGGGAAGGGAGTTTGGCGCCGGCAGGCCTGATGCTTCACAGGCACGAGGAGCGGTGTTATCGTGGATTGCCGGGTCGGTGAGTATCCACGCCGGGGGTGAGCTGCCGCGAAAAAGATGCTGACAAGGGTCCTTCAAACCAACAACAAGAGTGAATCAACGCTGGTTTGGGCTTAGGCAAGGGAGGCGTTGTGTATTCACTGAAATCAAGCCGCGTTCCGGATTGGGTTTGGCCACTGACCGTCTCGCTGTTGCTGGCCGGGTCAGCCAGTCAGGTTCTGGGCCAGGCAAGAGAAGGGGACGCCTTCTTGCGGCCGCCGGAACCAATCGAAACCCTGCTTTTGCGCGACCGTCATTACGATCGTCTGAGGTCGGTTTCTCCCGACTCCAGCCACTTTGTGGTCCCCGTCGAGCAGTACTTTTCCGATTATCGCAAGATGGGACGCAAGACCTATCGGTTGGCAATGCTGGAACTGGTGCCCGAAGCCAACCAGGAGTGGCGTCTATCCACCTATGGGCTGAGCGGATTGCGGTTATTTTCGCTGGCTGAAGGGATTATTCGGGTGGTAGCGGTTCCCGAGGGAGCGCTGGTGAGCGACATTACCTGGTCCTACGACGGCAGTCGCATTGCCTTTCTGGTTCACCTCGATCAGGGTTCCCAGGTCTGGACCGCGGAGGTAGCGACCGGACGGGCAGAGCCCTTGAGCCAGGCCTATGTGATGGCGACTTTGGCAGGTCGCCCCCAGCGGGGGCGATCACCGGCCACCGCCTCGCGTCTATTGCAGTGGACCCCTGAGGGCTCGGTCTTGACGCTCTTGGTTCCCCCGGATCGAGGGCCGGAGCCGGGGCGGCCCCCAACTCCCGAAGGTCCTGTTATTCGTCGAACTCGCCCCGAGCCGACACCCACGCGCACTTACCCCTTCCTCTTGAGAACGCCTCATGATCTCAGGTTGTTTCGCTACTACACCACCAGCCAGCTGGCCCTTTTGAGTCAGGGACAGCCGCCGCGCAGCATTGGCGCCCCGGGGATGCACCTGGAGTTTTCACTGAGTCCGGACGGGCAATACATTTTGGCAGAGCGACTTGTAGAACCGTTCTCCTTTATAGTGGACTACTCCGGTTTTCCCCGTGAACTGGAGGTGTTGGATTTAGGCGGCCAAAGCCTTTCCACGCTACGCAAGATTCCTCTCCAGGAGGCTCTCCACCGCAGCGGCGACAATGGCAATCCCGTTCGCGACAAGCTGCCCCGGGAGGTTAACTGGCGTCCCGACGGCAGCGGACTCAGCTTGCTCTGGCGCCAACCCCGTCCGGAGGAGGAGAGCGAGGATTCCGAAAGCCGCGAACCACCAATCGATCGTCTCATGCGGCTGGGACTGCCTTACCAACTGGACCAGGCCGAGGTGCTGGCTTCGAGTAAGAAGCGCTTTACCCAGGTGCTTTACTCAGCTACGGCAAAGTTCGCCTTGGCTCGCTTGACCGGACGAGGCGACGGCAACCGGAACCGACACGATCTGGTGGCCTATGACCTGACGGCAGCGGTACCTGAGGCCAGAGTGCTGGTAGGTGACATCGATCCCAAGGATCCGACCGCGCAGCCGGGCGAGGTCATGTTTCGGAGCACGGGAAACGGGATCCGGCGTGCCTTGCTGTCGCAAGACGAGTCGATATTTCTTTCCGGTCAGGGGTACCGTGACGACTTCAAACATCGACCTTTTATCGACCGGGTTTCCATAGCCGAAGCTGCACGCACCAGAGTGTTCGAGAGTGCAGCCGAAGCCTACGAGGAGCCCGTGGCGGCGCTGGATAACGAGTTGTCACAATTGGTCTACACGCGGGAAAGTCCCGATGCTTTTCCCAATGCCTTCTTGCACCGGGTCGATGGTACCCGCCAGGCACTGACCGATAATCAGGATCCTTTTCCCGAAGTGGCCGATTGCCGCCGGATCAACTTCGAGTTCGAGCGTCGGGATGGACTGAAGGTGCGGGGCCGGATGACGCTGCCGGTTGGATACCGGCCAGGTACTCGGGTTCCCGCGGTCTTCTGGACCTATCCACGCGAGTATGAATCGTTTCAAGCCTACCGGCAGGCAGCGATTCGATCGCACAGCCACACCAGATTTCGCCACCTCAACTATCGAAACGCCTCCGAGCTTTGGCTAACTCAGGGATACGCGGTGGTCGAACCCGATATTCCGATCATCGGGGCCGATGGACGCTACAACGACAACTACATTGCCCACCTGGTCGATTCGATGTATGGGGCTATCCGCAAGATGGATCAGATGGGGTACCTGGACATCGATCGATTGGGTCACGGAGGCCATAGCTACGGAGCTTTCGCCACCGCCAACATTCTGGCTAGAACTCCCTTCTTCAAAGCCGGCATAGCCGGTGACGGAGCCTTCAACCGAACCTTGACACCGATGACTTTTCAGCGAGAACGCCGCTTTCTGTGGGAAGCTCAAGAGACGATTCTGGAGATGTCGCCCTTCTTCCAGGCCGATCATATCGATACTCCATTGTTGATGTATCACGGAGCCGTCGACAACAACACCGGTACTTTTCTGATCCAGTCGGAGCGTCTGATGCAAGCGTTGACCGGCCTGGGGAAGACCGCCGTTCTCTACATCTACCCCCATGAGTCGCATGGTCCCCGTGCCATCGAAACCTATCTTGACCTTTGGGCCCGCTGGCTGGACTGGTTTGATCGTTATGTCAAGGGGGAGGCGCCGGAGGAGACACCGCCTGCCGCCGCCGAGGATCGTTCCAGGTGACGGGAAGCAACGCTTGGAGAGCCTGGAGATAACCCTGGTGGAGTGACTTGGCCTCTCCGTCGCTGCCACCGTGGAAGTCAGATGATTCGAGCTTACAGACGCCCAACCATGTCTCTGAGTTCTCATTGTCGGACCGGGCGGTGCGCCCGCCGGTCCAAAGCGGTCTTTTCACACGCCCGAGAGGCCCAATGACCAACGACGCCTCGCAGCAGCAACTTGTGCAATTCGTGAGCACTCTGGTGGCAACACCCAGCGTGTTGGGCAATGAAGGCGCCGTCGCGGCGCTGGTTCTTCAACAAATGAAGGAGCTGGGTTTCGACCGAGTTGAGGTCGACTCGGCCGGCAACGTGATTGGAGTCGTTGAGGCCAACCGGTCGGGTCCTACTCTGTTGTTGGACGCCCATATGGATACCGTGGATGTGGTGCCTCGCCATCGCTGGAGCGGGAACCCATTTAGTGGCAGGGTTTGTCAGGGCCGAATCGAAGGTCGGGGGAGTTCCGACATGAAGGGAGCTCTGGGGGCTATGGTTTTTGCCGCCGCCGAACTGGCTCGAGACAGTTGTCGGGGTCGGGTGGTGGTCACGGCCTCAGTCGGTGAAGAAAGTGTCGAGGGTGCAGCGCTGGCCCAGGTGCTCGAGCGTTACCCTGCCGACTTCGTAGTCATCGGCGAGTCCTCCGAGTTGAATCTCATCCGCGCCGGCAGGGGGCGGGCCGAGTTGATCCTGAAGACCTTGGGCGAGCCGGCTCATGCCTCCAGCCCTCACTTGGGGGTCAACGCGATTCACAAGATGATGGCCGTGGTCGAGGCAATCGAAGCCCTGCCGCTGACCCGCGATCCCTTCCTCGGGCCGGCGGTCTTCTGCTTCACGGATCTGATCTCAGATCCTTACCCTGCCCATTCGGTGGTTCCCAGCGGCTGCCGGGCTACTCTGGAACGGCGGCTGGTGCTGGGAGAAACGCAGCAGGACATCCGGCAGCAGGTGGAACGGTGTTGCCGAGCGGCCCAAGCCGAGGATACTCGGATTGCCTTGGCACGGGTCGAGTACCAGTCCTACACCGGTTGGAAGTGGGAGCAGGAAAAGTGGTTTCCTCCCTGGGAGATACCGGAAGATCACTTTCTGGTGAGACGTGCGCTGCACGGTCTGACGGGGACCGGCTTGAGTCCCCGATTGGGCGCTTACCAGTTTTGCACCAATGCCGCCTTCTGTGCCGGCGAGCGGCAAATTCCAACCATTGGATTTGGCCCCTCGAGCGAGGCGCGGGCCCACCGCATCGACGAGTACCTGGAACTGGATCAACTGGTAGGCGCCTATCGGGGTTACCAGGCGATTATCAACTCGGTTTTGCGGGCTTGACCCGGGCCGGCTCTACGGGGCCGGGAAACGTCAAGCAGGTCATTGAGCTGCTTCCGGCTATCCGTCGATCCCCGTCAGGCGTCCGCCGGGAAGGCTCTCCGCTTCAAATTCCTCAAAGTGGGTCATCTGCTTGAACTCCTGATAACGCAGGCGGATTTCGGTGAAGGTGAGTTCTTGGAGCCGCTCCAAGGAAAACTTTTCGACATTGAAACTGGCCATGACGGAGCCGAAAATAACCGCTTGTCGCAAGGCAGCTCGATCGGTACGATCGCTGCCGGCGAGATAGCCCATAAACCCACCGGCAAAGCTGTCTCCGGCGCCGGTTGGGTCAAAGACGCTCTCCAACGGAAACGCCGGTGCGCCAAAGACTTCGAGGCGTCCTTCCGGTCGGCGGACGAACATCAGGACTCCATATTCTCCTCGCTTGATCACTAGCGTTTCCGGTCCCCAGCCGATGATGCGTTGGGCAGCCTTGACCAAGTTGGATTCCTGGGCCAATTGACGGGTCTCGGAGTCGTTGATTAGCAGAACGTTGACTCGGCGCAGAACCTGCTGCAAGGACTCGAAGGAGCCTTCGATCCAGTAGTTCATGGTGTCGCAAGCGACCAGATGGGGCCTGGAGATCTGCTGTAGCACCCCTCGCTGGAGGTCGGGGTCGATATTGCCTAGAAACACATAGCGGGCGTCTTGGTATGCCTCCGGTATGCGGGGGCGGAAAGCGCCGAAGACGTTGAGCTGAGTGTCGAGAGTCTTGGCTTGATTGAGATCGAAGCCATACTCTCCGGCCCAGCGGAACGTCTTTCCCTCCAGGTACTCCAGACCTGCCAGATCGATGTCTCTCGATTCGAGAAACTCGACATGCTCCTGCTTGAAGTCCCGTCCCACGCAAGCCACCAGTGCGACTTGGGTAAAGAAACTGGCCGATACGCTGAAATAAGTGGCTGATCCGCCCAGAATCTCTTCGGCCTTTCCGAAAGGGGTAGTGACCGAGTCGTAGGCCACTGAGCCGACGACGACTATGGGCATGAGAAAGTACGCTCTTTGGGAGGACCGGATCCGTTCAGTTGAAGTATTTTCCAATGATGGGCGCCAACTCTCGCCGCGTCCGCTCCGGGATCATCGAGGGTTGGGTAATGATGGCACTCTTGAGGGCGTGTTGGCAGGAGCAGTCAAAATCAGGGGATGAAATGGCAATGGCCTGCCGGAGCAGTTTCTTGGCATTCTCGCTGTTCTTGTTCAGGTAGCCGATCAGCATTCCGACCGTCACGTCCTCTTCTTCTTCATGCCAGCAGTCATAGTCAGTGACCATGGCGATGGTGATGTAGCAAATTTCCGCTTCGCGGGCCAACTTGGCCTCTTGCAAGTTGGTCATCCCGATCAGATCGGCCCCCCAGCTGCGGTAGAGATGGGATTCGGCCCGGGTCGAAAAAGCCGGTCCTTCCATGCAAACGTAAGTTCCACCTCGCTTGATCGGAAAATCCAACTGCCGGGCAGCCTGTTCGACCATATCAATCAAGTTGGCGCAAAGTGGGTCGGCAAAGCTCACATGGGCAACGATGCCACGTCCGAAAAACGTCGAAACGCGAAGCCGAGTGCGATCGATGAACTGCTCGGGGAGTACGAAATCCATGGGTTGGTGGTGGAGCCGAAGCGACCCCACCGCACTCGCGGAGAGGATGCGCTTAACGCCCAGCTTCTTGAAACCGAAGATGTTGGCACGGAAGTTGAGCTCACTGGGCAGGAGCCGATGACCTTCTCCGTGGCGGGCCAGAAAAGCTACCCGGCGCCCTTCAAGAGACCCCACCAGATAACTGTCCGAGGGCTTGCCGAAAGGAGTGTCCAGTTCGATCTTCTCGGTGTCTTCCAGGCCGGGCATGTCGTAGAGACCGCTACCGCCGATGATGCCGATTTCTGCTGTGCTCATGCAGGCTCCCCGAAAAAACGAGGCAACAGTATACCCTAACCCGAATTTCTCACCGGGTCCCTGAGTGTTTGACCAAAGGGATATTACTTATTGAGGCGATTGCAGGTTTCTTGTCCAAGTCTTCCGGGGACAGACTTTGCCGGGCGCGCCCTCGATCATCGCGCTCCCAGTGAGAAATGCGGGCTAAGAGGAAAAAATGCAGGTCCGGGCGCCGGTTGGGAAGAGAACATGGGGGGCCGGAGTCGCTTAGTCCGTAGGGGCCGGTTTCAGGTTCCAACCGCCAGGCTGGATGGCGCTTAGCCCATCGGTGGCTGGGGCTGGAACTGCTTAATCGTTTTCGGGGCCGGGTTGGGAAAGCTCAATCAGGACGCCTCCGGTGGAGTCGGGGTGGATGAAGGCGAACAGGCGGCCTTCCGCTCCCACTCTTGGGTACTCATCAATCAGCTTGACATTGCGTTCCCTGAGAAGAGCCAACTCCTTTTCCAAGTCGTCGACCTCGAGCGAGACATGGTGGAGTCCGTCGCCGCGCTCTCGCAGAAATTTCGAGACCGGAGAGTCGGGCGTCATCGGTTCGACCAGTTCAATCGCCGAATCGCCCACATTCATGACGGCCACTTTGACCTTTTGATGACGGATGGTCTCGATCGAATTTAGTTCCAATCCCAGCGTCTTGTAGAATTCGGCCGTGACTGCGATCGAATTGGTGGCAATGGCCACATGCGCGATTCGGCGGGTCATGTCTTTTCCTCCAACCCCAAGTTGGCAAGTATTTGATCGATGATGGTATAGGGGTCCAGACGCCGAGTCATCACCTTTTCGGCCAATTCCGAGATTTCCGCCTCGGTGATTCGCTGCTCCAACAACCGCATCAAGCGGTCTCGAAGCAAACCCAGCAGCCGCTGTTTGATGCGATCCAAGGAAGGCGAATGTTGGGATTGAGTCGCCTGCTGGAACTGTTGCCAGCGATCGATTTCGGTGACCAGTTGTTGGACTCCTTTGCCCTGAGTAGCCACGGTTCTAACAATCGGAGGCACCCATCCATCGGATCGAGAGCTTAAAGAGAGCAGGGCTTCCAACTCCTTTTGGGTCCGATTGGCATCGGGACGGTCGGCTTTGTTGATGATCAGAATATCCGCGATCTCCATAACGCCTGCTTTGAGTGTTTGAATGTCATCACCCATACCCGGAACGACCAAGACCAGGTTGATGTCGGCTGTCTTGACGATGTCGACCTCATCCTGTCCAACTCCGACGGTCTCGACGATTAGAATCCGGTAACCGGCGCTGCCGAGCACCAACAACGCTTCCTCCACCGAGGGAGCCAAGCCTCCCATCTGTCCCCGCGTGGCCATGCTGCGGATAAAGACATCCGGGTCGGTGCTCAGTGATTGCATACGTATCCGGTCGCCCAGCAGAGCGCCGCCGGAAAAGGGAGAAGAGGGGTCAACCGCCAGAATCCCGACGGTTTCTTGCCGCTTCCGGTATTCCAGTGCAAGCTGATCGACCAAGGTGCTCTTACCGGCTCCAGGGCTTCCCGTGACGCCCACAACCTGGGCTTTGCCGGCCTGGGGAAAGAGAGCCTTGAGAAGGGAGAGGGTGGCGGGAGCCCAGGGATGGTCTTCCACCTGAGAGATGGCCTGGGCGATCGCGCGCGTATTCCTGGACTGAATCGCGGCCACTTGAGGATGCACTACTTCAGCAGCTCTCGAGCGATGACCATCCGCTGGATTTCGCTGGTTCCCTCGCCGATGGTGCAAAGTTTGGCGTCGCGCCAAAACTTTTCGGCGGGATAGTCCTTGGTGTAGCCGTAGCCGCCGTGGATCTGGATGGCCTGTTCTGAAATCCAGACTGCGGCCTCGCTGGCATAGACCTTAGCCATCGAAGAGTCGAGGGGCACCGAGCGGCCTCGCTTCTTGCGCGTAGCTGCCCGGTAGGTGAGCAGTCGAGCTGCCTCGGTCCGGGTGGCCATTTCCGAAAGCTTGAAGCGGATGGCCTGGAAGTCAGCGATGGCTTTCCCAAATTGTTTCCGTTCCAGAGCGTAATTGAGACTGCAGTCGAGCGCGCCTTGAGCGATCCCCAGGGCCATGGCGGCGATCGAGATGCGCCCTCCGTCCAGGACCTTGAGAGCATCGATAAAGCCCTCGCCTTCGAGGCCCACCAGGTTCTCCTCGGGCAGAAAACAATCCTCCAAAATTAACGAAGAAGTGTCGCTGGCGCGACAGCCGAGTTTGTCCTCCTTCTTGCCGGTAACCAGCCCCGGGGTACCTTTCTCAACTACGAACGCAGAGAGTCCTCGGTTACCGCGCTCCGGATCGGTCTTGGCGACGATCACGTAGGTGTCGGCGGAGCTGCCGTGGGTACAAAAGCTCTTGGTTCCGTTGATGACCCAGCCCCCGTCGACTCGCTCAGCGCGGGTATTGGCTGCCATGGCATCGCTGCCTGCTTCCGGTTCGGTCAGGGCCCAGGCGCCCAAGGCGTCTCCGCTGGCCAAAGCGGGTAGGTATTTTCGCTTCTGGGCCGCGTTGCCATGGCAATAAATGTGGTTGGTGCAGAGCGAATTGTGAGCGGCCAGAGAGAGACCGATCGCGCCGTCAACGCGAGAAATCTCTTCGATGACAATGACATACTCGAGATAATCCAGTCCCGATCCGCCCAGTTCCTCATCAACCAGGATTCCCATCATGCCCAATTGTCCCAACTGGGTGAACAGCTCCCTGGGGCAGCTCTGCTCTTCGTCCCAACCAGTCGAGTGAGGCTGAATTTCCTGGCGGGCGAATCGCTGCACGGTCTCCTTGAGGATCTGCTGCTCCTCGGTCAAAGTAAAATCCATCGATTGATCTTACAGTAAAAACCAAAGCGATTGAAACGACCGTAAGCTCTGTCAAGAAAGGCTGCCAGCCGCAATTTGGCACTCCTTGGCAACCGGAATAACAGATTGGAATCTGAGGACTGTGGGTCTATTTTGGCTACGCTGTAGCTGTGGCGTCAGTCGTGGCGGAAACCATTGAAGTCTCGATCCCGGCCCTCAGCTCCTATGACAGCCTGATCGTTGCCGCCGCGCTCGACGCCGGCTGTAAGACCCTTTACAGCGAGGACCTGCAGCATGGACAGCAAATTGAAGGAGTAACCGTCACCAACCCTTTCAGGACATGAGCCGGATGCGGCGTTGACCGGTCCCCCGTTGGAACAAAGGCTACGCTTTCTGTGACAAGATTTTGACTGTGCTGGCGGCGGCTGTCACCGAGTCAAGGGCCGTGTCGGCAATGCCGGAGACCACTTTCGTAATATTGTGGTCGGTGAGACCGGCTTGGGCCCAGGTGCCAATGGGGGATCTGGTGATGTAGACCGAGAACGCGTGGTGTCCCGACCCGGGTCTCTCGCCGATGAGGTGCAGAATTGTATACTTGGGATCCCTTTTCCCAAGATTTCCGAAGAGCATCTCGCCGATGCGGTAGCCGGCGCGGACCCGCCCGTTCCTCACCACGATGTGCTCGGGCGCCAGCTTGTATCCGCTGGCCTCCAAGCGAGCGCGAAGAGCCGCGAGGTATGGATTGAGGTGACCGTCGTCGGTGAGTGAGTAAACGTTCAAGCCGTCGGAGATAACCAACTGTACGTCGTAACGACTTCCTCGCTTGGCGGCGAGGCGACGGATGATCGCCGTTGAGACGGTGTCCAATTCCTCTCCCGTAGGCGGATGCAAGATGTAGTCGTGGCGGTCCTTGGACCGGCTCTTCACCATGATCACCGAGGGAAGCTTCTTGTGGAAGTCTCCCGGCAATTCGGCCCGGATACACTTTTTGGAATCCTGGTAGAGATAGCGGATTCGCTTCCGGAGCCGAGGCTCCAGATCCCATATGTTCTCCCCATGGCCTTCCGCAATGAACACCCCTCGCGACCGCACTTCCTCGATTTGGCGCCGGCCCTCGGTCAGGATCTCCTGATCCGTGCGCTGGTCACCCTTTTTGCGCAAGTATTGCAGATAGATCCATGTCGGCTGGCCGAAATGCTTGGTGGGCTTGCCCTCTCCGTCGATCACCTTCAAGGACTGAAAAAAACGCCACATCACGTCGTTGACTTTGAACCCGAACTCTTCGCGGACACGGATGTGATCCAGGAAACCCGTCGTCAGGTAACTCAGCATGGGGTCGTTCTTGGTTGGCAGGGCCATCAAGTAGGCCGGGTTGGCGGGCATCACCTTCTCAATGCACCAATCAAGGTCGTCGAGGTCGATGTCCATGTGCAGCGTGGAGCAGATATCGAGCCCGATCGTCAAACCGTGAAGTTTACCCATCACCGTGTCTTCCAGGCAGCAGCGGACGAGCTGTTCGCGCTTACGGAAGATTTCCGGCCCAATGAAGCCGGCTACATCATTCAAGTGCACCCACGGTGCCGGGCTGCGGCCCGCGCTGTGCTGGGCCTTGGCTACCTCTTGCCGCAGTGCTCGGGCAAAACCGTACTTGCGGGCCTCGTGAATGACCATGTCGAAGCCTTGGCCGTGACCGTTGGCAGCATCGGCCCCTTGACCGGTTTCAAAGTAGAAGCCGTACTTCTCGCTTCGCCGTGTGGCGTGAGCGACCATCTTCTCGACTGACAAATCGAAGGTGGTATTGGCATCTGTGACGCCCCCGAGACTTTGGAACCAGATTGCCGTCGAGCCGGGAATCTTCCTTTCCACCTCTGCCTGCACGTCGATATGGGAAAGTACACAATGGGGCAAGGCGTCTTCCAGTTCGAATACCCTCAAAATTTCAGCTAGCGCGTTCTGGATCGAGGCGACCGATTCAACCTCGCTGGAGACTGGGTTGGTGCCCAGCACGATATCTCCGACGGCATAGGACCATCCATTGAACACTTGCCATCTGATGTCGTCCAGGTTATCGGTGGGCGAGTTTGGTTGGATGCGGGCGCCCAGGTAGCCTTTGGCGCCAATGTTGGAGTTGGGCAGAGGATTGAAGACCTTTTGCCCGACGGCGATCAGCTCCTGATTGCTCATCAGCTTGACCACGCAAGCAACGACGTCGCTGGGCAGACCGGGCATGATCCCCTTGATCGAATTCTCGTCGCTCTCGAGCAGAAAACGTTTCAGTTGGGCTAGCGTCCAGCCGGCGATGGTTTTCGTGACCTCTTGGTCGACGGCCTGGTCGATAAACGAGGACACAGTGTCCTCGAAGACTGGATGACTGATCAGGTCTAGGATCCGTGTATTGCCCAGCAGAGCTCGGGCATTCCCTCGCGAGTCGGCATCGAGTGCAGCCACACCGATGGCCTGATCCCCTTCCTTGAACTCGTTGGCAGCGCCCAGAAGTTGCCGGTACAGCGTCTGGTCGAATTGGCCCTTCGAGCGTTCAATGTAGGCAAAGATATCCTGGTCGGTGTCGGCAAAATAGTTTGTTGGGATTGCCACTCGCTCCGCTTTGGCGCCGCCTCCCAGGACCCAGAATGAAGTTCCCCCAAGAACGCTTGAGAGGAAGGAGCGACGGGGCAAAACCGGTCTGGTGTGGAACTCTTGAGGGGACAACATAGGGCCGGCTCGCCAGCCTGACATTGAGGTGGATTTCATCTCGATTCGCTCCCGAAAAAGCTTCAGCATCCTGATCGGTAGCTGGCCTCAGGCCTCGCCCAACCAGCTTGGTCCCCAGGCAGTCCTCTTTAGCTCAGACCAGCCAATTCGTGAAACGCTCCTATGACTGTCTCGATCTCCTGGCGGCTGACATCCTTATGGGTCAACAGCCGCACTTGGCGAGATCCCGAAACACTCGCCAGAATATTGCGCAGGCGCAGACTTTCGACCAGGCGCCGCCCACTCAGGTGTCGAGTAGAGACCATTATCACGTTGGTCTGCACGTTCTCCAGACAAACCTCAAATCCTTCCAGCCCGGCAATGTCTTCGGCCAGATAGCGAGCGTTCTCGTGATCTTTGTAGAGTCGTGAGGGCATTTGTTCCAATGCCAGCAGGCCGGCCGCAGCCAGCACACCTGCCTGACGCATGCCGCCGCCCAGCATCTTGCGCACCCGGCGTGCCTCTTCGATAAATACGTTGTCACCAACCAGCATTGAGCCCACTGGAGCACAAAGGCCTTTGGAGAGGCAGAACATGACCGAATCGCAAGCAGCGGACAGCTCAGCCACCGTTTCGCCCAAGGCGACAGCCGAGTTGAAAATTCGGGCACCGTCCAGATGCACAGGGACACCTTGTTCATGGGCTTCCTCGGCCACCTTGCGGGTGGCGTCTGCACTGAGAGTGGTTCCGCCGGCGAAGTTGTGACTGTTCTCCAACACGATCAATCCAGTGCTGGAAGAAAAGGGCACGTTAGTGCTTAGCTTTTTCTCCAGTAACTCCCAGGTCGGCTGCCCGTCGGGAGAATCAAAGCAGCGAACCAGGCAGCCGGAAAAGGCTGCCATCATGCCCATCTCGTAGTTATAAAGATGGCTGCGGGACTCGGTAATGATCTCCTGGCCCGGAGTGGTGTGGACATGCACCGCGATTTGATTGCCCATGGTGCCGGTGGGAAGGAACAGCGCCGCCTCTTTGCCAAAGATCTCCGACGTCCGGCGCTCGAGATCATTGACAGTCGGGTCCTCGCCATAGACATCGTCACCTACTGCGGCCTCGGCCATGGCCCGGCGCATTTCGGGAGTTGGAGCAGTAACGGTGTCCGAACGCAGATCGATAAAATGAACCAAGCTGCTCTCCCTCCTAGACGACTCCAAGCGTCCAGGCGAGCCTCGCACGAGGCCGCCGTTGGGGTTCCCGTCGGTGGACTGGATTCATTCAGTTAGGCGGCTTGACCTCGGGTACGACCTCACCGTATTTGATCGAGGTATCCACCTCGAATCGTTTGAAATCTTCCAGAGTAATGATTTGCCTCAACCGAACCGATTGACGCCGCGAACCTCGCCCAAAGCGCAAGACCTCGTCAGCCTCGGTCCAAACCGGAAACCAGTAATGGCCATCGACTTGTTGGCGAACAGTTTCGAATTGGGGGAACTTGTTGTTGCGGTCCTCGGGTACATTTTTGCCCCGTGCCATGACGATTTGTAGATCTTGCTGGTCGACGAAGACCCGACCCGTGAAATAGCGCTCTCCTTTTCGGATCTGTTTGGGCTCGACCTCAAAGACGAAGGTATTCAACTCGTCGACTCGCTCACGTCCTTGATAGCGGACATGGTAGAGATGAAGGTTCTCAGTGGTGAGGACGAACGGCTGTAGAAAAACCGCATCGTGAATATCTTCGGGAGTGACTCTTAGCGACCGCAAATAACCTTCATCCAACAGCTTGCGCCACTTTCGTTCCCCGTCCGAGGTGAAATAGACTTCCATGATCATGTGCCGTTGTTCCGCAACCTGACCAAAATCGTCCAGCACTTGGAACACGATGTCCAGCTTATAGGTGTACTGTTGCCACTCTTGGAAAAACTCCGACTCCTTGGCCGCGAAGCTCTCAATAATTTCTGGGGGCGATAATTGCCCCAAGGCCAAGCTCGGCGCTAACGCCAGCAACAGCAGTGAAAGGGTTCGGTTGGGCATGGCTTTCACCATTTGGGCGTCTTCTTTGTTGAGTGGGTTTCCCTTTTATTTGGTGTTCTCAAAAAGCGCTAAGGTTCACCTGAATCCCAGCGAGACCGACAGATCCGGAGCACCTCCGCACGATCGGGAATGCCTGCCCGGGCGCCGACGCGAGTTGTGGCCAGAGCTCCGGCCACGGTGGCAAAATCGAGACAGCGTCCTACGCTCCAGCCTTTGAGCAAGGCATAGAGGAAGGCTCCATGAAAGACGTCGCCGGCCCCGGTAGCATCGATAGGCTTGACCGAATAGCCTGGAAACGTCCGGATCTTACCCTCCCAGATGGCGGCGCAGCCATGCTCTCCCCTGGTCATCGCCATCACTCCGGGAAACTCGTTGTTGACCTGCATCAAGGCCTGCCGCCAGTCCGAAAGACCTGTCAGATTGAGGATAAACGACTCTGATGGAATCGTATAGTCGGTGAGCGAGAGCAGCTCTTCCACACCGGGCTGAACTTTGTCGATATCCAGCGAAACCGTCATGCCGGAGGAACGGGCCCTGCGGGCGGCGGCAATGCTGGCCTCCTGATCATGTCCGTCCAGGTGGAGGACCTCTCCTTGGACGATCGAGTCCCGATCGATTGTCTCAGGGGTGTAGGCGAGAACCGAATCTCGTTTCCACACAATCGTCCTGTTTCCGGTCGGACGATCCACTAGGATGATTGAGAGCAGGCTGCTGGCGCCGGGTATCTGCTCCAGCTGCAGTTGTATCGGCTCGCTCTCCAAGCTGGCGCGAGAAAAATTGCCCTCTTCGTCATCGCCAGTCCGCCCGATGTAGGAGGCTCTTATCCCATAACGGCCGCAAAGCGCCATCGCCGTGGCTACCTGGCCACCGCCCAGTTGCTGCATCGAGTCCATCTTTACCTTGGTATTGTGATGGGGGAAGTGGGGAATTCGGCAGATCCAGTCGACGGCATTGAGGCCGAAACCAACCACCTGGAGTGGTCGTCCCTGGAGGATACGCCGCGAGAAAAAGACGTTATCCAGCGCAGGCGGCATTGCAGAGTCCTCAATCCAATAGTCGGGCTCGGGCCAACCATTTGGGCTAGAGAAGGCCCTCGTCGGCGAAGCTGAAATATTGGTGACCGCCAATAATAACATGGTCCAGCACGCCGATTCCGATTACCCGACCAGCCTCCACCAAGCGTCTGGTGATGTTGAGATCTTCTTGACTTGGCCGGGGATCGCCGCTGGGGTGATTGTGGACGAAGAGCACCGAAGCGGCGGCGTGTCCAATCGCCGGCCGGAAGACTTCGCGGGGATGGGCCAGTGAGGTAGTCAAGGATCCTTGAGAAATGCGCACCAGTCGGATCAAGCGGTTCTTGCCGTTGAGCAAGATGCTCCAAAAGCACTCTTGGCGGAGAGGCTCCAGGCGGGGCTGAAAGTGCTCAAAAATGTCTCGACTCGAGCCAAATCTCTGGCCGGGGAAGAGAACTCCCTGACGTTGCCGTCGGGCCAGGCAATCGACCGCCATCAGAGCCAGTGTCCGCTCATGGCTGAATCCGGTCTCTCGGAATCGGTGGTAGGAGCACTGGGACAGCTGGCTGAGGCTGCCAATCGTTTGCAGCAACTTCTCAGCTTGGGCCGAGGCCCTTGCCGGAGCATTGCCCGGTCCCATTAACAAAACCAGCAGATCGGCTTCGGAAAGCTCGTCCATTTGCTTGTCGAAAATCGGTTCAGGCGGGTGGTGTTGTTGGCTGGGCACACTAGTAATAACGCTTGGTATTGAAAAAGGGCGAAGTCTCACCGCTATCGATTCGCCGCCGTATTTGGAAGGAGGCGATGGAAGAAAAAAGGGGGGGCTCGATCAGATGTGTTGGCAACCAATAGACCAGCACTTGGGGCCGTCTTCCGGAAGTCAATGCTCCGGAAGGTCCAGTAGCCCATCGAATTCCGCCAGCGCTTTTCTCAACGACTGCTTCTTGGTCAGAACCGGTCGGAAGAGATCTCCCTTGCGTTCCAGTCGCGGAAATAGGTTACCCAGATTGAAAGCATCCGGACGAGGTGCTCGAGCGATCTCTTTCCATTCCAGCGGCGTGGAGACGGGGGCACCCGGGCGAGGACGCAGACAATAGGGGCTTACGATCGTCTTCCCCAAGCCATTCTGGAGAAAATCGAGATAAATCTTTCCCTTGCGTTTCAACAAATTGCGCTCGAGGGTGGCAATTTCCTCCAGTCCCTGAACCGTCAGCCGCGCCACGATTTCAGCGAAGCTCCGCACCGCTGCGTAATCCTGCTCGGGTTCCAGGGGGGCCAGCACGTGGAGTCCCCTGGAACCGGAAGTCTTGGACCAACTCTCAAGGCCCACCTGTTGCAGAACGTCCCTTACTTTGAGGGCGACTCGACAGACCTCGCTAAAGGGCACCCCGGGGCTCGGGTCAAGGTCGATGATCAGGAAATCGGGCCTGTCGATCGAGTTTACCCTGCTGCTCCAGGGGTGAAGCGGGATACAAGCCAGGTTAGCCAGATAAACGAGTGTCTCCCGGCTGTCGCAAACGACGTAGCGGACCGCCCTCTCTTTGGAGTCGGTTTGAATCTTGACGGTGCGAATCCAATCGGGGAAGAAATCGGGAGCATCTTTTTGATAGAAGCTCTTGCCCATGTATCCGTCCGGATAACGTTCCAGGTTCATGGGGCGATCCTTCAAATAAGGCAGCAAGACGGGGGCGATACGATGGTAATAGAGCACCAAATCTCGTTTCAGGTAACCCTCTTCAGGCCAAAAGGGCTTGTTTGGATTGGAAAGAAAAGGATAACCCTCCAGAGGATCGGATTTGTTCTCAACCGGTGGTTGTCTGGCTTGCGGATCATCTTGGCAATCCCGGACCGTCAAATCGGGTCGTAAACCTTGGAAGGAAGGCGCTCGCAGAATGCCATCCCGAGTCCACTCGCTAAAGCGAACGTCGCAAACCAGACTTGGTTTCACCCAGCGCGCTCCCGCCAACTCCTTGGGGGTGTCTTTGAAGGGCGACTTAGCGGTTTCAAGTGGCCTCAGCAGAGCCTGAATCTCGGCCAGGCGTCTCTCGTCAAAACCGCTGCCAACCCGGCCGCAGAATCGCAATTGACCCTCTTCGAGACGTCCCACAGCCAGCGAAGCAAAGTGACGGCGACCGCCGGAGGCAGGGGCCCAGCCGCCCACGACAAAACTCTTTTCATGGCTACACTTGATCTTGAGCCAACCGGAAGTTCGCCGACTCTGGTAGGTGCTGGAAGATTGTTTGGCGACGATGCCTTCCAGGCCTCGGGAGCAAACCAGCTCCCAAAACTCCTGCCCTTGACCAGGCAGCACCTCCACCATGCGAATGCTGCTATTGCGTGGCATTAGCGCCTTCAGGACCCGGCGCCGGTCCCGCAGCGTGGCGCCTCGCAGGTCGTAACCTTCACACCCCAGGACATCGAAAACCATGTAGCGGATAACCGCATCATGTCGGCCGGCCTCGCCACGGTCGATTCGACCCTGCAGCAGTTGAAAGCGGGAACGGCCTTGTTGGTTGAGCGCCACGATTTCACCGTCCAAGACAAATTCGTTGCAGGTCAGCGCTTCGAGCTCGGCCACCAGCTCGGGGAACTGTCGCAAACGTTTCAAGTTGCGCGATATCAACTGGGTTTCGGACGCCTGCTTGCGCGCCAGTGCGCGATAGCCGTCGTACTTGAGTTCGTAAGTCCAGCGCTTCCCGGAAGGAACCTGAGACGCAAGAGTCGCCAGCATGGGGCGAACATTGGACTCGATCTGCTTCAGAGGGAGGTTGAGTTCTTCCAGCAGCCTCCTTAAGCGAATGTTCCAGGTCCGCGATTGTCCCTCGACCATTTCTTCGATCGGCAGACCCGAGAGGACGGATTCAGGTTGCTCCTGCAGCAAATCTCGTTGAGGATCGGCATGAGCGTCCTGCTGCTTGAAGAAGAGCCACTGGTTTTCTTCTCGCTTGATTCTCACCAAAAGCCAAAGGCCTTTGAGCTTGGTTCCTCTGAGGTGAAGCTCGATGGCACCCTTTCGGAGGGCCTTTGCAGGGTCGGTTTCCGACCCCACACATTGGTAGGTTCCGCTATCCCAGACGATGACTTGGCCGGCTCCATATTCTCCAGGTGGAATGACCCCCTCGAAATCGAAGTATTCCAGGGGATGATCTTCCACATGGATGGCCAACCTTTTCTCTTCGGGGTTGAGTGAAGGTCCCTTGGGGACGGCCCACGACTTGAGCACTCCCTCCATCTCCAGTCGAAGGTCGTAGTGCAGATGGCGGGCCCGATGCTTCTGCACCACAAAGCGCTGCCCTGTGGCCGGTTCGGCCGATCCCTCTCCGCGAGGTTCCGAAGTCTTGGAAAAATCGCGCTTCTTTTGGTATTGCCCAAGCCGGCCGGGGACCATATTTCGCCTTCAAGTGCTTTTGGTTTGTCTCGGTCCCACTGGCAAGAGATCAAGCCGGCCGGCAGGAGAAGGAAGCCGGCAGGTCGGTTGGCGCCGCCGGGCCGCCACCCTACGGCAGCAACAGGGCCATGACCCAGCCCCCCAACAGGGACCCCACTACCATGTAGGCCAGCATTGTCAGCAAATAATGTAGGCGTTCCTGCCGAGAGTCTTTGGTCACCAGCGCGAAGACTACAGCCGCACAGATTGCCAAAACAACCAGCATCAGATAGTGGCTCATTTCTTGCGACCTTGAGCGATGTCGAAGGCGTCGACAATCACCAGCATGTTGAGCAGTCCCGCCGTATAGAGAAAGGTATTGCCGTATTCATAACCGTAGGTGGTGATCTTTCCAGCCCCCAGTCCGGCGGTTTTTACGGCAAGATAGAGCAGTCCTGTGCTGATTCCGGCGAAGAATTTGAGAATATCGAAAAATCCGAAAGTCAGGTCAAACAGCTGACCGTTCATCCGCAGACCCAGAGTAAACAGCAGCAGGATGACGGCCGAAAAAACCAGTCCACGGCGCCGGCAGCGGAGAAAGAAATGCCCCCCTCCCGGAATTAGCCAAGCCAGTACGCAAGCCAGTGCGGTCTTTCTCCCCATCCAGGCTAGATGATAGAGATTGCCGAGATTTGCCGTCAAGTGATCCCCCGCCCTGCGAGTGACGAAATCAGGCAATTCGATGACTTTTCATACCAGGTAGACCATTTGGAGCTCCGGAGGCCGCTAGCGGTGATCCGCTCTCAAGCGGTGGACTGGGGCCAATGTCAGGAAAGCTTGCTAACTTAGGCCGTTTACTTCAGCTCCAAAGAGGGAACAGTGGCAATCGACCGAGTTTTGGATAAGCTCAAACCGGCGAAAAAGCGGGGCGAAATCACCGCCTGGATCCGGATCGAGGCCCAGCCCGGAGAGTATCGAGATTATCCCTCGGGACTCTCGCCAAGATTACGACAGACACTCGTTTCCAAAGACATCAAGCGGCTTTACAGCCATCAAGCCGAAGCTTTCGAACAGGCGCGCCAGGGTCGCCACTTGGTTGTCGTCACCCCTACCGCCTCGGGAAAAACGCTTTGCTACAACCTCCCGGTGCTGGAAGCTCTGCTCCAAGATCCTGAGCAGCGGGCGCTCTATCTGTTTCCTACCAAGGCCTTGGCGCAGGACCAGATGGCCGAGCTCCATCAACTGGAGCAGTTATTGGATCTCCCTATTGGCGTGCACACCTATGACGGAGACACACCCGGCGACGTCCGCCGCAAGGTCCGCGACCAGGCGCGAATCATTCTCACCAATCCCGACATGCTCCATAGTGCCGTGCTTCCTCATCATCCTCTTTGGGCCAAGCTGTTTCGCAACCTCCGCTTCGTAGTGGTCGATGAGCTCCATACCTATCGCGGGGTCTTTGGCAGCCATGTCGCCAACGTTTTTCGGCGTCTCAAGCGGGTGGCCCGCTTTTATGACTCGGAGCTTCAGTTCATTTGCGCTTCAGCAACCATCGCCAATCCGGCCGAGCTTGCCTCCAACTTGCTGGAAGAAGAAGTGTTTCAAATTGATCGTAGCGGCGCCCCCCGAGCCGCCAAAGACTTGATTTTTTACAACCCTCCCCTGGTCAACTCGGAACTGGGTTTGCGAAGAAGTGCTTTGACAGTGGCCAGACGTCTGGCGGAGTCTTTCTTGAGAGCCAAGATCCAAACGCTGTTGTTTGCCACCAGCCGTATTAACGTTGAGGTTCTCTTGCGGTATCTCCAGAAAGCGATCGATTCTCATCCCGGCAAACCGCCCCAGGTACGTGGATATCGCGGCGGCTATCTTCCCAAGACGCGTCGCGCCATTGAACGCCAACTCCGCAAAAAGGAGATTCTGGGCGTGGTCAGTACCAATGCTCTTGAGTTGGGCATCGATATCGGCACACTGGAAGCCTGCATTCTGGCCGGTTATCCTGGTTCGGTCGCCAGCACTTGGCAACAGGTAGGTCGATCGGGCCGACGCCTGGGCCGGTCCGTTGCCATTCTGGTGGCTCGTAATCTGCCGCTGGACCAATTCATGGTTCGCTGTCCTGAGTACTTTTTGGATCAATCGCCTGAGCACGGTTTGATTCATCCCGACAACCTTCAGATTCTCGTCAGTCACGTCAAGTGTGCAGCTTTTGAGTTGCCGTTTCGACGGGATGAACGTTTCGGAGATGAATCATTGGAGGAGATTCTCTCTTTCCTGGACGAGCAGGGAACGCTGACACGGCAACAAGGTGCCTGGTTCTGGAGCGATGAGGGATATCCCGCCAGCGAGGTCAGCCTGCGCAACCTGGCGGAAGAGAATTTTGTTGTCTTCGATCGGGATCAAGCCAACCAGGCTATCGCCGAAGTGGATTTTGACAGCGCTCCCGAGCTGATTTATGAACAAGCGATTTATTTGTGTGAAGGCCGTCAGTACCAGATCGAACGGCTCGACTATGACGGTCGCAAGGCCTACGCCCGTCGGGTCAATGTCGACTACTTTACGGAGGCCATCAGCTACTCCGGCCTGCGGGTTCTCAAGTCAGATGACCAAACGACAAGCCACAACTGCGCCGTAGAGCGCGGGGAGATCCACTTGGTCAAGAAGTTTCCCGGCTTCAAGAAGGTCCGCTTCGATAGCTGGGAAAACCTGGGCTACGGTAAGATTCAATTGCCGATTCACGAACTCCATACGACGTCCTATTGGTTCACCGCTCCGGAAAATCTGTTGTTGAAACAGGCGTTGACTCGTCAACAGGTGGTCGTGGGTTTCCTGGGTCTGGCTTACGCCCTCCACCACATCGCAACTATGCTGTTGATGTGTGATTTCCGGGATCTAGGACGCAGTGTCGGGAGCCGGTCGACCCGCTGGTTCGCGTTGTCGGGTCCCGAGGGCTTGGGTTGTTATTCGGCGGAGGGCGACCAAGACCCGATCGATCTTGAGTTCTTGGACAGCTTCGACCCTACGATCTTTCTCTATGACAATTGCCCCGGCGGCATTGGCTTCTCCGAGAAGCTCTTTGAGAGTCACGAACTCTTGCTGGAACAGGCTGGACAGTTGATCTCGAGGTGTGGCTGCTCCTCCGGATGTCCCTCCTGTGTGGGGCCGATCAATGAGACAGGCGTGACGATCAAGCAGATTGTCTTGAAGATCCTCAAGGGGCTGACGCCGGATCGCTCTGCCGCCGTCACCGTGCACTAGAGTGTTCCATGAGTATGAATTCTCCGCTGCGGAATCGACTGAATCGGATCTACCGACAGCCGCCGGATCGCCGTCGTCTCCGGCGAAGTCTGGAGAAATTGAAATCGAGGCAAAGTCCCCAGGCGTGGGCGCGGCTCCTTAAAGGAGAGTGGCGTCAACGAGCTTCAGGAAAGCTGTTGGTGATCGATCGCGCTTTCCCTGTCGATCACAACCACGGTGGAACCGAACTCGGACAGTGGCTGGGGCTGAACCGCGATTCGGTACGTCTACTGGCGGGGAGTGGGACCTTTGACAGCTTTCGTTGCCGGCAAACCCTTTTCCTGGACACGGAAACCACCGGTTTGGCGGGAGGAGCCGGAACCTGCGCTTTTCTGATCGGGGTCGGTTATTTTCGCGCTGACCAGTTTTGCATTCGTCAGTTTTTTCTACCCGACTACCAATCGGAGAAGGCCTTGTTGGAAAGCCTGATCGAGCTGGTCGAAGCGGGTGAAGGGTTCCGTCACCTGGTCTCCTTCAACGGCAAGAGCTACGACCTGAACTTGTTGCAAAATCGCTTTGTGCTGCAACGACTGGGTTGGCCTTTCAAAGGCTGGGATCATCTGGATCTGCTTTATTGCAGCCGCTTGCTCTGGAAGCGAAGTTTTTCCGACTGCTCTCTCCAGAGTCTCGAGCGGCGGCTGCTTGACATTCATCGGGAAGGTGATGTCCCTTCGGCCCTGATTCCACGTCTTTATTTTCGTTTTCTGCGCTCGGGGAACCTGCGATCTCTGGATCGGGTCTTGGAGCACAATCGCCTGGATTTGCTGACCTTGGTCAGCTTGGCCGTCCATTCGGCACAGCTATTGGAGCATCCCGATCGTCAGCCGGACGTCGATTTGTTCTCGGTCGTCCGATTGCACGCCTTGAGAAGAGATTATCGGCGAGCGGCCGAGATACTGGAAGAGGCCTGCCAAGGCTGCCACGCCGAGGATCGGGTGGAAATGCTTACGGCGCTGGCCTCTCTCAAGAAGCGACTGGGAGAACCCGAACCTGCCCTCAGACTCTATTTGGAGGCTATCGACCTCCACACCCGGCCACCGATCTCTCTGCTGGTCGAGGCCGCCAAGTTGCTCGAGCACCATCGGAGAGATTTCCGGGCGGCATTGGCACTGGCCGAAATGGGGAGACAACGGAGGGCGCTTCCCGAGTTGGAGCATCGTTGCCACCGACTCCGTTGCCGCCTGGAGGGCCGCCGCTGGTATTGAGGCGGATGCTCAAGAATGGTTGCTGTTGGAGGCCGGAGGGGTTCTCAAAGCGGCTGGTTGAGGTTCTTGTCAGGCTGGTTTCCGGTCGCTAGAATCGGGTCCCATGTCCAACGACGTCCGTTCCCGGGTACGCAAAGCAGTCGTGCTCTTCTTTATCGGCGTTTTCCTGGCCATGATCTGGCCGGTCTATCCCTTTTTTTCTCGCATTGAACCGATGGTTTTCGGTCTCCCCTTCTCCCTGTTCTACCTGGTTTGTCTCCTGGTGCTCTCGTTTCTGGTCCTGCTCTCTTACTATCTTTGGGAGGACCGGCGGGGAGAAGTCGACTGATGGACCGTTGGCTGATTGTCTTTCTCATCACCCTGGCCTATCTGGGTGTTTCTCTGGCAGTGGGATTGGTCTCGGCTCGGCGGACTTCAAAGGGGACGGAAGGCTATGTGGCGGGCGACCGAAAACTGGGTTTCCTGGTCCTTTACTTCATTATGGGCGCCTCCATCTTCAGCGCCTTTGCCTTTCTGGGGGGACCCGGCTGGGCCTATTCCAAAGGAGCCGCCGCCTTTTACATCATCTCCTACGGCACCGTGGGGCTGATACCCTGGTATTTCATGGGGCCGAAGGTTGCCCGCTTGGGCCGCAAATTCGGCTACGTGACCCAGGCCCAGCTTTTTGCTCACCGTTACCGCAGTCGAGCCATTTCCATTCTGCTTGCGCTCATCAGCTTGGCGGCCTTTCTTCCCTATCTGACGTTGCAGATGAAGGGGGCGGGTTATGTCTTCTCAGTAGTGACGGAAGGACGCGTCCCGGTTTGGGGAGGCGCCGCGATCGCCTACGCCGTCGTGCTGGTTTACGTCTTTCGCAGTGGAGTGATGGGAGTGGCCTGGACCAACACTTTTCAAGGTGTGCTGATGCTGGTGCTGGCCTGGGTGCTGGGTCTCTATTTGCCCTATCGGCTCTACGGAGGGATCGAACCGATGTTCCAGCAACTGGCGCAGCGGTTACCCGAAATGCTGACGGCGCCAGGGCTCGATAACGCCGGCAATCGCTGGACATGGGGTGGGTATTCCAGTGCAATTGCCATTTCTGCTTTGGGATTCAGCATGTGGCCGCACTATTTCATGAAAATCTACACGGCCCGCAGTATTCGCACGCTCAAGCAGACGGTGGTGTTTTATCCGACCTTTCAGGTTTTTCTGGTCCCCATCTTGTTGATCGGTTTCTCGGGGATCCTGGTTTATCCGGGAGTGGAACCGGCCGATGCCATACTGCCCACCATCATCACTTCAATGGATTTGCCGGCTTTAGTGGTGGGGTTTTTCTGTGCCGGCGCGCTGGCGGCTTCAATGTCAAGCGGAGACGCCATTGTCCATGCCGGCGCCTCGGTCTTGGTCAAGGATCTGTTTCAGGTCGCGGGAGCCGGACTCAGCGACCGCGGCGAAACCCGATGGATCCGTTTTCTGGTGATCGTCATCGGAGCGGTGGCCTATTATCTGGCAGTTTATTCGGAAATCTCATTGGTGCTGTTGCTGCTGCTTTCCTATGGAGCGATCGCCCAGCTATTCCCCTTGGCGGTGGTCGCCCTCTTCTGGGGTCGCTCGACTCCTCGGGGAGTCCTCGGGGGTCTGCTGGCAGGTTGTCTGGTGACATTGATCTGGAACTTGTTTCCCGCCTTGCAGTGGCAGCAGATCCACCCCGGGATCTGGGGTTTAGCGGCCAATTTGGCTGTCATGATTCTGCTGTCTTTGGCCTCTCCGCCAATGGATCGGCGGCATGTCGAGCAGTTCCTAAAGGCCTGAGGACGGGTGGGACTGTTGTCTGACGCCCCCCTGCTCCTTCTGTCCTAACTGCCGGGCGCCAGTCAGGCCCTCAGCTTGGTGAAGCGGTGTGGCCAGTCGCGGGCCAAGGCCAAGTTGCCCACCAGGGCTGTTTCGATCTCTTCGATGGCTATGGACTCGTCGACGGTGTGGGCCAAGTTCTCTTCACCGGGCCCGTAACCGACCACTGTCTGCCCGGCCAGGGAAAAGTGGCCGCCGTCGGTAGCAAACTGCCACACTCCGGCGGTCTCGGTGGCTCCGATCGCTTGCCCTAGAACCTCTTCCGCCGAGCGAACGGCGGGATCGGATTTTTCCAGAATATAGGCGGGGTTATCGGCCGGAATGTCATCGCAGAATCCCGTGTAGCTCACCCGATGCACGGTCGGGATGATCACTTCGGCTTCTGCTCCTGCAATCAGCGACTCACGCGCCAGTTGGGCCAGCCTGGTGCGAACCTTCTCTCCGTTCTCTCCAGGTATGTTGCGCCAGTCACAGGTCAACCAGGCTTCGGCTGGGATCACGTTGGCACTGGTTTGATCGGTGCGGATGAGTGTGGGAGCAACGCTGCTGTGTCCCAGATCGGGATGATAACCCTTTTCCACTTGGCCCAGACCGCCGATGAACCGGCAGACAACCTCAAGCGGGTTGACTCCCCGGTGAGGGACGCTGGCGTGTACGCTTCGCCCTTTCACCCCCAGCAGCAGCTCGGTGCGGCCCCGGTGCCCCCGCCGCAACTGGTTGTGACTTGCCTCTCCAACCACCACCAGTTGTGGTTTTAGATGGGTGCTCAGATGGCGGGCCCCCAAACCGCCTACTTCCTCCTGCACGACGGCGCTCACCCAGACATCGCCCGGAGGCGGCGAGTCGGCTTGCAACAGCTCAGCGCCGGCATAGACCTGTGCGGCCAGTGGCCCTTTAATATCCATGGCTCCCCGACCCCAGACTCGCTCTTGATGGATCTGGCCGCCAAAAGGGGGATAGGGCCAACGCGACTCATCGCCGACATCGACCTGATCAAGGTGAGTGTTGAGCATCACTGCGGGCGCCAGACCGCGTCCTCTAATCAAGCCAATAATGTTGCCCGCATCGTCGCGCTTGACTTCATCGTAGCCCAATCGGGTCATTTCATCGGCGACCGCTTGGGCCACGTCGCCCTCCTGGCCTGGGAGACTCGGTATCCGGATCAGTCTTTGCAAGAACTCGACGCAATCAGTCAAAGGTGACATCGAAGGGGCTCCTGGTGTGAGGTCTAACTAAAGGCTCGAAGATCGGTTATTGCTCCAGGGCGCGAGCCAAGTCGTCCATCAGTTCCTCGGAGGACTCGATTCCCACCGAAAGCCGGATCAACCCATCTCCGATGCCGAGCGCCCGGCGCTGGTCTGGTGACATACCGGCGTGGGAGGTCTTGCAGGGGAGGGTAATCAGGGTCTCGACTCCCCCCAGGCTGGGGGCGACAATCGGCAACCGGACCGCCTCAATAAACCGATTGGCAGCCTGGGCCCCGCCGGTCAGTTCGAAGCTCAACATGCCTCCAAAACCCGAAAAGAGCTTGGTCGCCTGTACGTGAGAGGGGTTTGACTCCAGACCGGGATAATTGACGCACGCCACCTGGGGGTGCTGCTCCAAGAAACGGGCGATTTTCAAAGCACTACGATTCTGATAGCCCATCCTCAATGCCAGCGTCTTGAGGCCGCGTTGCAACAGGAAGCAGGCATGGGGATCCAGAGACCCGCCCAGGTGGTTGACGCGGTCAGTAATTTGGCGAATCTGGCGCCGGCTCCCGATCACGGCGCCCGCCACGATATCGGAGTGTCCGTTGAGATACTTGGTGGCACTGTGCATGACCAGTTGGAAGCCCAACTCGAGGGGGCGGAAGTTGATCGGACTGGCAAAGGTGTTGTCAATGACTGAAACCAATTGGTGTTTCAGGGCGAAGTTCGCCAAGCCCTCCAGGTCGCCCACCTGAATCAAAGGATTGGTGATGCTCTCGACAAAAAGGGCGCGGCTGTTCGGCTTGAGGGCCTTTTCCCAGGCAACAGGATCGTCGAGTGGGATAAAGTCGAATTCAATCCCAAAATCGGCCAGGTCATCTTGAATGAAGTCGTGGCTGCCTCCGTAAAGACCTTCCTGAGCCAGCAGATGATCGCCCGCCTTTAGAAAGGTCAGCAGAGTGGAGGTGATGGCAGCCATTCCGCTGGACGTCACCAAGGCTGCTTGGCCGCCTTCTATATCGGCCAGTTTGCGGTGCAAGACCCGATGGTTGGGAGTGTTGTTGAGTCGAATATACTTGAGTTCGTGATACTTTTCCGTTCCCTGGTTCTCAAAGGTGGCCGATTGAAAAATGGGCATGCTGACCGCGCCCTCGAAACGGGATTCAGGTTCACCCGAGTGAACCAGCTTGGTCTGAATCGCCTGGTAAGTTCTTGCCATCTGTGTTCTTCCTTCCTGCCCCACGGGGTTTTGTCATAATAGCGCAGGCCAAGTTCCCTTGTACCGGTTTGGCATCGGCTTTTTGCTTAGCTTTATAATGGAGGTGAAATTTTGGAGAGTTCGGTTGTCGGAGAGAGGTGGGTGAGCAAGTTATGAACCTAGTCCAGTTTGATTCACTTCCCGATGAGGCTCATCTCTGGATTTACGGCTTTCAGGCTCCGCTGACTTCCGGCCAGCAGGCTCAGATAAACGAAGTCCTGAGCCGCTTCCTAGGCGAGTGGGTCTCGCACGGCCGGCCGGTAAACGGCGCCTTTGCCTGTGCCCACGACCGTTTTGTGCTGTTGTCGGGATTTCAGGATGACGGAATTTCCGGCTGCTCGGTTGACAGCAGCGTGAACCAGTTCAGGTTTCTACGTGACCGCCTGGGACTGGATGGTTTGAACCGCAGCCTGATCTACTTCCGGAGTAGCGAGGAGGCGATCGAGGCAGTGCCTTTTGCCCAGTTTCAGAACTTGGTCCGGGGGGGCCAAGTCAGCGAGTCGACACCGGTGTTCGACACCACATTACAGAGACTGGCTGAGCTGAGGGAAGGGAAGTTCGAAATGGATTTTCAAGATTCTTGGCACTCGCGGAGCTTCGCCATCTCCTCCTCGCAGACGGCCTCTCGATGACATTGCAACGTTTGCCGTGGGCGGAGTGTTGAGATGAGCCGGGCGGGCCTCGAGGAATTCTTCTTGGACTCTCTGCAGCAACGGCCTCAGGCCGAATGGGACGCCCTGGTCTTAAAGCTGGCACGGGCCATTCACCCGGTGGATCGAGAAGCAACCCGGAGCTGGTTCGCTTTTTGGCCCCTCAAACTGGACGACCTGCTGGAACGCGAGGATCGTGAAGGTACGGTGCGTGATTACCGGTTGACCGGCCGGTTCCAATTGACCGAGGTGTTGGATGAATCGGTGGGTTTTCTCTATGGGGCTCACTACTGGGTATCGGTCAAGCAAGCCATTGTCCGGCATGTCGAATCCTTTCGGGGGCATTCGGCACCGAATCTGGAGCTGAGCATTCGGGAATCGGCTTCTCGGGTGGCCTTGACGGAACAGGTTCCGGACTCTGTGACTCTGGGTATTACGGCAGTAGGCTTTTTGGCCCTTCGCCACGTTGGTTTGGAACGGATAAGGAAAGCGAGGCAACAGCCTGCCACCGCCACGCTACCCCAAGTCTCTCCCGACAAGCTGGTCGCCGCCCGAAGTCGCCGGCGCGGAGACGGTTTACTGGACTTCTTGCGATCGGCTGACCGCCGTTACCGGGTGACCTTTCGTGAGTCTAAACCCCGCGATCAGTTCATCGCTATCTGTGGGCAGGATCTTTCCATGGCCTCGGCTTCGGATACTCGAGACCACCGCTCTCGAGATCCTCGTTGTCTAGAGGGTCCTATTCCGTTCGAGTGTCGCAGCGGGTCTTGCGGCACCTGTTGGGTGGGCGTTGTGGGCGGACGTGAAAATCTTGACCCACAGAGTCCCTACGAGTTGAAAAGATTGCGCTTTTTTGGCTATGTCGATTCGGATTCGCCGTCTGAGCGCCACCCGCCTTTGCGGCTGGCCTGTCAGGCCAAGTGCCGGGGAAACGTCACCGTGGTTGTCCCGCCCTGGAACGGAATGCTCAAGGGGCGCTCTTGAAGGCCCAAGCGGGCCCAATACCCGTCGCTTAAATGGACGATCCGAAAAGACGCAAACCAGAGGCTGGGATCTCAATTCGGATCACCCACCTATTCGTCCTGTCGGCGTTCACCACGGCTCAGCCCCTCTATGATCTCCTGACCCGCTATCCCCAGTTCCTGCCGGCCCACCAGACAGAGAGGGTGGACATTTTGCTGCTGACCCTGGGGCTGTCTCTCCTGCTACCAGGAGCGATAGCGCTTGTCGTCTGGGGCCTGCACTGGATCCATCCACGGTTGGCCGTCCGCACCTACTTGGGCCTGCTGGGCCTTTTGGCCGCCGGACTGGCGCTCCAGATGCTTCAAAAACTGCCGCTACCCGCCGAGGCCGCCCTCGTCCTTGCTCTGTGCTCGGGTGCCGGTCTGGTTCTTGCGTATTACCGCTATCCCCTGACAAGAACCTTTCTGTCCTACCTGCTGCCGGCAGTCGCGCTGTTTCCCCTCCTGTTCCTGCTGGACTCGGGGATCCGGAAGCTGATCTTTCCCGGTTCAGTTGACATCGAGACGCAATCGGGCGCCAACGCTCCCGTGGTTATGGTCATCTTCGACGAGTTTCCGCTGATGTCCCTGCTCAATCGGAGTCGGGAGATCGACTCGAAACTCTTTCCCAACCTGGCTGCTCTGGCTGGGACCTCCTACTGGTTTCGCAATGCGACCTCCAACAACGAGGGCACCCTGTTGTCGATTCCGGTGATCTTGACCGGAACCATTCCCCAGCGCCGCCCTTTTCCCCTCCCCCTGTTCCGGGAGTATCCGCGAAATCTGTTCTCCCTCCTCTACGGTTCCCATGATCTGCAGATTCAGGAGAACGTCACCCAGTTGAATCCCTGGCCCGCGCCCACGCCCTTCGCCCCGCGCTTCCGATTGCTGGTGGAGGATCTATCGATCGCCTATCTCCATCTCCTGCTTCCGTCATCCTGGGCCTCGCGCTGGCTTCCCCCAGTGACCCAGACCTGGAAGGAATTCATGACCCAGGGTTCTCCTGACCCCGATCGCCGATCCTGGGAGGATTTCCGGGTCGATTGGTCTCACCGCGCGGACCGGTTTCGGCTCTTCGTCGATTCCATTCGGAGCAACGGTCGCCCGGGGCTCTACTTCCTGCACTCCATGCTCCCCCACGCCAGTTGGAAATATCTGCCCTCGGGGAAGTTGTACACCCTCTCGGAGCGGCCCGGGGTCGCCGGAGTCGTGGGCCCCAACAGCCAGGGTCTGGATGTGAACCAATGGTTGCAGGACCCCTGGCTGGTGGCCCAGTCCTACCAGCGCCACCTCCTGCAGGTCATGTTTGTGGATCGTCTGGTTGGCGAGTTGATCCGGCAACTCCAGCAGGAGAATCTCTACGACTCCACCCTTCTGGTTCTGACGGCGGACCACGGAGCCAGCTTTCGCCCGGGTGACTCCCGCCGCCGAGTGACCGGCACCAACTACATGGACATCATGTCCATACCTCTGATCATCAAGGCGCCCGGGCAGAAGAGAGGAGTCCTCAGCGACCGCAACGTGGAGTCGGTAGATATCCTCCCTACTGTAATGGAGATGCTGGGAATCGAAACCGAGTGGTCCCTGGACGGACGGTCGGCCTTGGATGCCTCAGCACCGGAACGTCCCGAGAAGGTCATCTACAGCGACCAAGGCGGGAGATTGTCCCTCGATTCTCGGTTGGAAGCCCGCTGGAGTAGCCTGGATCGGAAGCTGAAACTCTTCGGAGCAGCGCAAGAAGATCTCTCGGAGCAGGATCTCTTCCGGATCGGACCCCACGCCGACCTGGTCGGGAAGCGAGCGGAACCGTTGGTTGGCGGGAAATCGGATCTGAAGGTCGAGATCGACGGAAGCCACTTCTTCCAGCGGGTCGATCGGGACTCCCCTTTTCTGTTGTCGAGAATTTCAGGACGGGTTCTCGGGAACGGAAGTTCCAGGGTCGGCCGTAGCTTGGCTGTCGGCGTCAATGGCACTGTGCGCGCCGTAACCCGAACCACCACGCTGGACCGCGAAATCATCTTCTCGGCCCTGGTTCCGGGGGAGTCCTTTCGGGACGGCAGCAACCAGGTTCGGATCTATGAAACCCACCGAAGGGGGGCACGCCTTTTTCTCCTGCCCGTCGAAGTTCCCGGTCCCGCTTCCTACCGGCTGGCGGTGGCCGGAGACAGAACCCTTCTGGTGACGCCTGAAGGACGGGAAATCCCGGTTGGGGACCCGGGAGTGACGGGATGGGTCGTCTCTCGGCAGAGTCCGGACCAAAGCCGGATGTTCATCGGAGGGTGGGGAGCCGATGTGGAAAACTTCCTTCTGCCTCGGGCCATCGTGCTGTTTCGAGACGGCGAGTTCTTCTACGCAGGCCGCACCGGACGACACCGAAGTGATGTCCAAAAACGTTACGGAAGCACCGAGATCGACAAGAGCGGATATCTGTTCGAATTCCTGATCGATGATTTCGCCGATCCCAAGGACACCGAAATCCGAGTGTTCATCATCTCCCCCGATGGGAGGGCCTCGGAGTCGAACTATCCCCGGCCTGAGGCCACGGAGAACTGGCACTTTCGACCCCGGCCCAGACCCTGAATCCACCGGCTTGCAGCTTATGACGAGGGTCCCGCTTGGCGAGGCGGTGCTTGCCTGAGGCTGATCCGCCGGATCGACTCTTGGCGGCAAGAGCAGGGAATAGTTCTTGGGTCTTCCCTCAGATCTTGGCGCCGCAGTATTTACAATGCACGGCATCGCTGTCGTGGGCCTCGGCGCCGCACGCCGGACAAGCCTGGGTGGAAACGACTCGGTGAGGCATTTGTACCATCTCGGCGGTCACGATGCCCGTGGGGACGACGATGAAGGAGTAGCCGATGATCATGATGATTGAGGCCAAGGCCTGACCTAAAACCGTGTGAGGTGAAATATCACCGTAACCGACCGTCGTCAGGGTGACGATAGCCCAGTAGACACTGCGGGGAATACTGGTGAATCCATTTTCCTCCCCCTCCACGAAGTACATTAGGGAGCCGAGGATCGTGACCAAAGTCAAGACGGTGTAGAGAAACAAGGCGATCTTGCGACTGCTGGCCTTGAGTGCCTCGATCAGAAGATAGGCTTCGCTCAGATAGTGGGCCAGTTTCAATACCCGAAAGATGCGGAGGATGCGGAGAATCCTGATGGTGAGAAAATATTGGGAGCCGGGCAAAACGACGCTGATGTAGGTTGGAGCAATGGCCAGCAGGTCCACGACCCCGAAGAAACTTCGGGCGTAGCGCTTGGGGTTTCGAACCGACAGCAGACGGAGGATGTATTCAAAGGTGAAGAGCAGGGTGAAAAACCATTCGAGGGCATACAAGTAGGGGCCGTAGAGGGACCGGACTGAGGCCACGCTGTCCAGCATCACCACGGAGACGCTGAGCAGAATGCTGCCGATCAAGACGACGTCGAACAGTTTTCCCGCCGCCGTGTCGGCTTCGAAAATGATTTCGTGAGTCTTCTCGCGCCAACTCATTTCCATTGAGACTTCCCCTTGAAGTGTGTCCGCGCCTGAATATAACTGCGAGCCCTGTACATTCGCGTCGCGGCTGACGACCGATGCCGACAATGCGGGGAGGGGCGGACGGGACTCGGTGGTGTTTGCGGGTCTCATTTAGGCGGGAGCCGTCTGGCTGGTTGTTCGTTAACTTGAAGTTTGGGGATTATAAAGAATCCTTGACACTTTTTCCCTTCTTGTCATACCCTTTTCCACGTCATCACAAAACTCAGCGAACCCCTGTGTCGGGTCTCTCGCTGAATAGAACAGACATCTTTACTTGACCGGAGTAGACTTCGCTACTGGGAAAGCACTTTGCACCCCGTAAAAGGAGGGGAAAATGCAAAAAGCCACTGTTACCGTTGCGCTGACTATATTCCTGTTGGCCTTGTCTAGCAGCGCAACTCCCCCAGCAAAGCACAGAATTCTCAAACAGCCTTCCGCTCCGGTTCAGATCGTCAGTTACAAGGCCGAGTACAAACCGAAATCAGGCCGGTATACTCGTGAAGGGATTTACCACTACGTCACATTTGAAAACATTAGCGAACGAGACATAGTGGCCCTCCAATTTGGATTGTTATCCTTCAACATCTTTAACGAGTTCCAGGACAGGCTAAGTGGTTTTACCATCGAACCTTTAGCTGTCGGCATGAGTTCCAGTGGATCCTGGAGGGCCAGTGCATCGGCGGAGTCGTCCTTCTATACCGGCGTGGCCTATGTGTCTAAAATCCGATTCTTTAACGGGGAAGTGTGGAGTGCCAACCTGGCGGATATCACTAAACAGGTGCAGGAGATTGAGGAGGGTTTTTCTGTAGAGTCGCTTGCCCCGACGCGGCGTTAAAATTGGCATTCGCCCCCTCCCCCCTCTCATTCCTTCTCCTTCCTCCTATTGACAACCAGCTGGACGGGCTTGATCTGCTGAATCAATGCCCTGCCAATGTCCTCAGCCGTAACGTCCTTGGGCAAGGGGGGCAGGGCAATCTCATCACGGCTTCGACGGCGCTGTTTCTTTTTCACTAATTACCCTCTTCTGTCTTAGAATAAAAGTCTATGGCAATAAACTCGATCCCCTACCCTCCAATCCGCAATATCCGTCTTATTTCAGCGAAAGATATCAAGCATCCTCCCGAAAGGACGGAGAGCCATTATCTCCTTCTTGAGGAGAAGAACGAAGGCTGGGAACCGGACCCAAACAAGAAAGGTCGGGGGCGGCGGTGGTACGGCCCTGTGAACGTGCACGTATTTCCCGCAGATAAGCATGAATTGTTGCCAATACTCCTGCGGCTTCTGAAAGAGATTCAACAACCCGATTGATCTTTTCATCATCCAGTGTCTTCCCAAAAGCCGTCAACTGCTCATCGGTGAGATCCCGAAAGCTGCCAGGCCCCCAATATCCTGCCCCGACGGGGTTCTTGAATAACGTCGACTCTTCAAGTTTCATGCAATCAACTCCTTCCACTTCAGCCTCCGGCCCACCAGGGCCAAGGCTACAAAGGCCATCTGATCCACTGTGTTCAACTCGCGGATGTTGTGACGGCCAACGAACTCGTTAACGTATCTCTGGAGGTGCTTGACGCTCAACCTGTGGAATGTCCCCATGTGAGCCCGCTTGAGCATCGACCAGAATGATTCTACTCCGTTGGTATGAACTTGGCCTCTGACGTACTCCCGGGCCGAATGCTTGACCGCCTCATGGTTGGGCAGTGACTCGTAAGCCCTAGCCTCGTCGGTGAAGATGGCCGTCTCAGGGTGGATTCGCTCCAGGATGAACCGCATAAGGGTTTCAGCCTCGGTATTGGCAACGACCTTAGCCCTGACGGCGTTGGTCTCCCGATCCTTGACTCCCGCGATTGCGGCCTTGCCGACCGTTCCCCGGCCTTCCAACTTCGCCCGTTTGGACTTGGGCATGTTCTTGCGCTTCCCTCCCATGTAGGTCTTATCAACCTCTACAGGGCCGGAGAACAAGGCAGCTTGGGAAGTGAACGCCTCACGCAGCCGATGGGCGATAAACCAGGCCGTCGGGTAGGAGACCTTCAAATCCCGTTGCAGTTTCATGGCCGAGACGCCCTTGAGGGAAGTCAGCCAAAGGTAAATCGCATAGGCCCATTTTCGCATCGGGAGGTTGGAGGCTTCAATCGCCGTCCCGGTCTTGACGCTGAAATACTTGCGGCAGTCGCGACAGCGGTAGGGCATTGGCTTACCCGATTTGACTACATGGGTGCCCAAGGAACCGCAGCGGGGGCAAGCCCTTTCGGTTGAATCCTTGCCCGGCTCGGCGTTCGGCCATCTCAGGGATTCGAACCACCGGATCGACCTTTCCTCATTAGGGAACATGTCGGATAGCTCCAGCAGGGAGATGCCCCTTCTATGAGACTTTCCAGGACCGCCTTTTTGGTTGGTTTTTCTTTTGTTTATCATGGTTTATATTATAAGTGACGACGCCAGAAGTGTCAGGTATTCTTTGAAATTTTCCGGTCTTTCTCATTTTCTTTTTCCTTTACTTACGTCCCCGAAGTTTCAAGGGCGAGCCTCCCTTTCTGCGTGACCCTTGTCACCGTCCACATTCGTGCGGACAGCGGCGCAAAAGGGTTGACGGGTTCGTCTTCTGTCACTTCGATGTAACCTTCGCGACTGAGGTGGATCATTACCCCATAGAGGTCTCGTGGAGCGACATCCAAGAACGGTTTGTGAGCGTACACAGTGCTGGTGGTAACATCGTGTTCAGGCAACTGATCGTAGATGAGCCTGAGCATCTGTAATTCCAGTTTGTTCAGCCTTTCCACGACGGATTTTTCCTCGTGGACCTCAACCCATTTCTTCCACTCCTCCAGAGTAAAGCTACCTTCTTGCCTAATTCGACGCCTGAGACGGGAAAGAAAATTGATATGGTATTGACGCCACGTCGGATGGTCAGCGTTCGTCAATGCAGGCATGCTAATCCCATACCGCTCCAATCTCGGGTAGATATTTTTCAGTTCCAGAAAAAGGTTGTAAGCGTCCGGTATAAGAACCGCCCTATCAATGTCAGCAAAAAGTTTCCTGTCTAATTTCAGAGCCCAAAGTCTCCGAGACAACCACTTCTCCCACATTCCCATGAAGAGACTAACTATGCATACGATTCCGAAGAACCAGACCCCCCAATCAAGTTGTGCGAAATGGGACAAAAGCCAGCTCAAGGCAGTCGCCGCAGCAATTGACCAAGGGTGGTCTTTGACCAAGGACCAAATGACCCGAAGGATGATTCCCGAAACGAGTTTTTTAACGATCCAGGTAATCCAACTCCACATATTCCAAGACTACCCACGGTTGCCGAAATCGTCAAGTATTCTTTATAATCTCCTGAAGTTTGTTGGGGTGTTTATCCCTTGAAGGGCTCTTGGAACCTGCCCTGGAGGCAGTTTCCGCTGTCGGCGCGGTACCGCTTTGGCTGAGCCGGCCAAAACTTGGTGCCGGAGGGGGGAGTCGAACCCCCACGGGTGTTGCCACCCGCCAGATTTTGAGTCTGGTGCGTCTGCCTGTTCCGCCACTCCGGCGCCGAGCGGTATTTTACTATGGTTGCGGCCAACTGTTGAAACCTTGACTGCTGCGGTCTGTGTTATGCGGTAGAATTGTGAAAATTTGCCCAACGGTCAGGGTGAGTCCGAACCTGCCCAGCAAATAGACAAGGAGTAATTTCATGCGGAAGCTGATTTGTCCCCCATTGAGTCTCTTGATTGGCCTGATAGTGGTGGGGGCAGGTGCAGGGTTCCTGGTCGCGTTTATGTCAGGTAGCTTTTCGGTTGCGGAACCGGATTGGGAGAAGGCATCGAAACAGTATTGGCCTCAATGGCGGGGACCGCTGGCAAGCGGCACGGCGCCGCTGGGAGATCCACCCACCGAGTGGAGCGAAAACAAGAACATCCGCTGGAAGATTCCTATCCCTGGCCACGGGTCGGCAACTCCTATCGTTTGGGGCAACACGATTTTCGTCCAGACAGCGGTTCCGGTTGGGGAGGCGGTCGATCCGGCCTCACCTTCCGAATCTCAGCCCGGTGCTGGACCTGAGGGGACGCGCCGGCGCGGTCCTGGTACGATCAGGTCCAGTCAGCCTCTGCGCTTCACTCTGTTGGCTATCGATCGCAAATCCGGTGCAATTCGCTGGGAAAAAACGCTACGCCGGCAAGTTCCCCATGCCAGCATCCACCCCACTTCCAGCTGGGCTTCAGGTTCTCCAGTCACCGACGGTCAACATGTTTACGCCTATTTCGGCTCCAACGGTCTTTATTGTCTCAACCTGCAGGGCGAGCTGATTTGGGAAAAAGACCTGGGCGACATGCGTCCGCGACGGGGGTTTGGCGAAGGCAGTTCGCCGGCGATTTACGGGGACCGCATCATCGTCAACTGGGACCATGAGGATCAGTCCTTTGTGGTGGCACTGGACAAGAAGAGTGGCCAAGAACTGTGGAGGGTCGAGCGGGACGAGATTACCTCGTGGACAACTCCCCTGATCGTCTCATCGGGGGGCAGGATCCAAGTCATCACGGCAGCGACCAACCGGGTGCGAAGTTACGATTTCCTGACCGGTCAGCAGCTTTGGCATGACGTCGGGATGACGCTCAACTCGATTCCCTCGCCGGTGTATGCCGACGGCATGGTCTTTGTGATCAGTGGTTTTCGGAGCCATGTGCTGCGGGCCATCCGACTGGGTGAAGCCAAGGGGGACATCAGCCAAAGCCCAGCGGTAGCTTGGACCTTCGATCGAGATACACCCTACGTTCCTTCTCCGTTGCTTTATCGGGGCACGCTCTACTTTCTCAAGAGCAACAACGCGATCTTGACGGCCCGTAGGGCCGACGATGGGAGCGAGTTTTACGGTCGCCAGCGGCTGGAGGGCATCGGCAATGTGTATGCTTCGCCGGTGGCAGCCAACGACCGGGTGTATATCGTTGGACGCCGCGGAAACGCGGTAGTCCTCAAGCACGGCGCCGAGTTTGAACTATTGGCCACCAATTCGCTGGACGATGGTTTCGATGCCTCGCCCGTGATCGTAGGAAACGAGATCCTGCTGCGGGGCAAGGAGTTTCTCTATAGCATCGCCGAGTAACGGCGGCGCTGTCAGCCTTGGTCAAGCCATCTCAAGGCCTTCTTCGGCTATCGATCTCCGCCGAGCAGATCTCCCAAGCCGCCCAGGATCGAGCCCTCACCGACTCGCTTTCCGCCCCCTTTGGGAGCAGCGGCCAGCATGCGGCCGGCCAGACGTGAAAAAGGCAGCGACTGGAGCCAGACTTTGCCCGGGCCCTGCAGGTTGGCGAAAAAGAGACCTTCGCCGCCAAAAAGAGCCGATTTAATACCGCCGACCGACTGGATGTCGAAACCGACCGTGTCTTGAAAGGCCACCACGCAACCGGTGTCCACATGCAACACTTGGCCCGGTTCCAGCTCGCGTTCTACGACGCAGCCGCCCGCGTGGACAAAGACAACCCCATCCCCTTCCAATTTCTGCATGATAAAACCCTCGCCGCCAAAGAGACCGGTAAGGATTTTCCTCTGAAAAAAGATGCCGATCGACACGCCTTTGGCGCCGCAGAGAAAACTGTCCTTCTGGCAAATCAAGCTTCCGCCAACATCGGGCAGCGCCACTGGAATGATGCTTCCAGGATAGGGCGCGCCAAAAGCGGCGTGGGCTTTGCCGACTCCCTGATGGGTGAAGACGGTGATGAAAAGGCTTTCGCCGGTCAGCAGCCGCTTTCCGGCGCCCACCAATTTATTCATAAAGCCGCCATGATCGGTGGAGCCGTCGCCAAAAATCGTGGTCATCTCGATGGCGACATGCTTGTACATCATGGCGCCGGCTTCGGCTATCACGCTCTCACCCGGGTCAAGTTCGACTTCAACAAACTGCATCTCTTCACCGTAGATTTTGAAGTCGATCTCGTGGGACCTTGGGCCGGTGGGTGGGGGTGGTCGATATCCAACAGCCGGGCTGCTCAACTCAGCCACCTGAGAAACGGGTAGCCAGTTACTGAAACCCTCGCGCCAGACATAACCTTTCGGTTTCCGGCGGGCCAAGGTGATCAACCGCTCGCGGGTGTGCGGTCCGCTTTGATTTCCGTCAACGCTGAAATGCCATTGTGTCATCCAGATACTCCTTCAGGTCAGTACTCCAACATGGATTCCCGCGTGCGCCATTGTCCGGGAAGCGTGGCTGTCGTACCCTCGACCCCGTCAGCCCCAGCCGTTCCCGGCCTCGGATTGACGCTGCTCACCCAGAGAATTCTCCCTCAGTCACCCTATGCTATCCAAACGAAAAAAGAGCAGCTTATGTTCCGGTCTTGCTTCGGTTATGGTTTACAAGAATTGAAGAGCTCGTGTTGGGGGCGGGCAGGGCGGCTTCGAGTTGGGAGAGATCAGTGAATCCGTTGGGTAACCGGGGGAAGTTGAGGCCGGATTCTGGTGGGTCGGCTGCCCAATCGCCACTGAGCAACCATCTATCGATCGCACTCGGGGCCAGCTTTTACGGTCTCATCACCGTGGGCGGCAAATACTTTGCCGATTTAGGGTTTTCGCTTTACGAGATCGCATTTCTCATTATGGCGCTGGCGCTGTTCTTGCTGCCGGCGCTGTGCTGGCGCCCCCAGTGGCGGCTGCGGTTATCGGACTGGCGCTTTTTTGCTGTCTTTGGACTGATTGGGGCGCTGCTGCAACTGGGACAGTTTGCGGGTCTCGTGCTGGGGCTTCCGGTGGCGGTCGTCGCTTTTCTACTTTATTCGCAACCGATTTTTACAATCCTGTTGGGTCGACTGATCCTGCGGGAAACGATTACGGCTCCCAAGCTGATAGCGGCCGGAATGGCACTGGCGGGCGTGGCTGTGCTTTTTCGGCCCTGGCAGAGCTTGGATAGTGAGAGCTGGATCGGTCTCTTGGCGGCGCTTTCGTCGGGTCTCTGGTTGGCCTTGTGGGTAGTTTGGGGGCGGCGCAGTGGGCTCAGGAAACGTCACCAGGTCACGACCGCTTTTGGCTACGGACTCTCCACGGGGGTCTGGTTGCTCGTTTTGCACCCATTGGCAGCAACCTGGATCGTACAGCCTCGGTTGATTCGGTTGGACCCGAGCGTTTATTTGGACGCATGGGTAGCCGTGGCCATCTATACGGTGCTGGCGGGAGTCGTGCCGGCCTGTCTGGTTTTTGGGGGAATGCGGGGCGTCGAGGCCTCTACCGGTGGCATACTGATGCTCTTCGAACCGCTCAGCGCAGCCCTGGTGGCGTGGGTGATATTCGGGCAGGCGCTGGGCCCTCTGCTCTGGCTGGGCGCAGGTCTCATTCTGGCGGCCAATCTGCTTCTGACTTGGCGATCCGGCCCCTGAGCCTCATTGACAAACCGCAGCCGGCCAAGGCGGGGTCCCTGGGATTTTCCTCAACAGTTGTGTTGGGAGAGGTCCAAGTCTCTGTGATTTTCCGCCGCAGGCGGCTGGCATGGGTTACGGTCTCTTGGTTTCGCCGGCCAGAGAGCGGTAATACTGCTCAACGCGGTCGCGATATTGGGGCGGAACCTCGTCGTCGTGGGTCAATTGCAGTCGGTCGCGGCCGGGCTCGAGGCTACGGTAAAGCTGCAGTTCCAGTTGTCGGAAGCCGTCGATAATCTGCGACTTGAGCCGAGCGACTTCCTCCAGGTCGTTGAAAAGGCGTTGGGCATCGATTGTCCGCATCATCCGCGCCAGCTTGGCCAAGTCCCGGGCTCGTCGACGATCCACTCCCCGCAGCAGATCGTGAATTCGCTCAGCGTCACGAATCCGCTCTCCCCATTCACGCTGTAGCTGGGGATCGATTCCTCTCGAGTTGGCAGCCGGGCTGGAGTCGATAGGTGCTCGCTGTGACTGTGACCAGTTGCTGGGAGGGCCTCCACCGGTGCTGCCGACTTCGTCGGCTGGAACTTGCTGCGCTTGCCCCGGCTCTCGATCCTGGCCCTCTCGCTCCTGTCGCGCTTGCGCTCCCGGCCGGCTTTGGCCGCCTCGTTGTTGACTGGACGGGTCTTGCTGGGAGTCTGATGGATCTTGTTGTTGACTTGCGCGGTCCTCCGCTCTTGCTCCTGCCTGGGTTCTTTGGTAGAGAGATTCCAGGTCCTCGACTAGATTTCCCAGTTGGTCTAATGTTGCCTCGGCCTGCTGCTGGGTGTTGCTACCTTCATTCTGGCCTAAGGCTTCTTGCGCCTGATTTATGGCATCACTCAATTGCCGGAGATCTTGAGCCACGCTTTCTTCACGTCTCTTGGCCAGGGTGGTCCAACCTCGTCGGAGCAACTCCGATCCTTCCTGCATCTTTTCCGGAGTACGCTGGTCGCGAATTTGGTTGCCGGCCTGCTTGAGTTTGCGAGAAGCGATTTTTTCCTTGAACTCCAGCCGCCGGGCCGAACGGTGAAGACCGCTCTCCAGCGACTGGAGATCTTCCAGCAGCTCTGACTTTTCTCTCAGTAGCCGCCATAGCTGCTTGAAAGCCTCAGTATCCAAGTCGTCTGTCCTATGACGGTCATCCAATTCCTGCATCCGACCGATCGTCTCTTCTTGGCGGCGAGCCAGTTCACGAGATTTCTGCGCCATCTGGTCGATCGAGGCCTCCATCTCGGACTCTCGTTGACGATCAAGCTGGTCGCGTGCGCTCCGGAGACGTTCCAGCGCCTGCTGGGCTTGTGCCTGTGCCTGCTGGGCATTGCGGGAGTTCATCCCCCGACGCAATTGACGCGCGGTCTGTTGGAGTTGTCGCGACAGGTTCCTCAACTGCTGGTCCCGTTTCTGGCGGGACAGACGCTCCAATTCCCTGGCCAGCTTTTCCACCTCCTCCAAGATTTGTTGCTGTGAAGCTCGACCCCCGGAAGAACTTTGGGAGCCCAGACGGCGTTGGCGTTCCAACTCCTGCTTTTGCCGCTGGGCCAGCTCCTTGAGTTTCCGGGCGGCCTCATCAATGACTTGTTCCTGGTTGTGTTGGCGGTCCGCTTGCAGGGTCTCGTACTGATTCTTGGTCCGATCCAGCTCCAAGTCCACCAAATCAGCCAAGTCCTCAGCCGAGGAGCTGCTGCCGTTACCGCCGCTCCCTGCCATGGCGATCTGAATCTGCTTGAAGAGGGACTCAGTGCGCAGGAGTCGTTGAAGAGCCTTTTGTTCGGGCGGCAACGCCTGCTTGGGCTGGAACCGGCTCAGTTGCTGGTGGACTGACTCCATGAATTCTACCGCCTGCTCTAGATTTTGGAGCATCTGCCTAAACATGGGTGTGTCGGTAGCTGCCCCTCGGCGCTTGATCCGTTCGACGATGGTCACCGCCTGCTGCTGCAACTGTCGCTGCATCAGACCGATGGTCTGCACGTTCTCCTCGAACTCTTTGCGTTCCAAATTCTTCTGATCGCGCAGCATGTTGAAGGTGGCTGCGATGATCTCTTTTTGGGCCCTGGAGAGCTGAAGTTGTTCGCCGCGGCCGGCTCCGCCTCCCGACTGCTGTGATTGCGTAAACTCGCGGTCGTAGGGAAGCACTTCGAGAAAATAGATGTCGGTCTTGGAGTTTGACAGGGCATCGTAGGCTTCGGCGTAGTAAGAGACGAAATCACCGGGCACCAAGTCATATTCCTCCAGGTAGAAGGTATGGCTGGCCGTGGCCGATCTCGCGTAAGAGGGGCTATCCAACCGTTTGCTCGCCTCCTCTTCGCCGTTGACCGAATAGTTGAGGTTAAGACGGCTGAGACCGTAGTCGTCCTCGGCCTTGACCTCGACAAAAACCTCTTCCAGATTGGTCACCTTCTTATCGCGGCCCGGACGAGTGAAGGTTATGCCTGGAGGCTGATCTATATGCGCTTCGATCAGGTACTCGTCAGTGGCTGGGCTCCAGACATCTTCCAGGTTCTGGAGTTGGATACGGTAGAAGTCATCCCGTTCGATTTTGAAACTACCCTCAAGAACCGTGGGCGAGACCAGCCTGAGCTCGATTTCGCCACTCTCTTCCAACTTGACTTTGCCCGAGCGAACCGGCTGATCGGTCTCCACTTGCAAGTGAGCCAGCGTGCCGATCAGAGCCCGGATATCGCCGTCGTCTTCCTGAACGCGGTTCTCCAGGCCGGTGCGGCGAGGAAATGTAAGCTCGATGCGAAGCTTTTCGACTGCCGGGAGGTCAGAAACCTGGATGGTGAAAGAGTCGGAACGAATCCCATCCGCCTCCACCAAGTAGTCGATATTCTCGCGAACATCGAAAAAGCGAAAAACAAAGCCTCCGCCTTGGGGGTCCGGGTGCATTTGGGCTTCTTCCCAGGAGGGCTGATTCTCATACTTGGCCTGCAATCTGATCGAATCAGAGTCGAAACCTACCAGCAGGGCGCGGATCTCGACGTCGGCGTGACGAACGACCTTGGCATCGCCGGGGGTGACCGTAATCGAATAAAGCGAGGGCTGGTCGTCGGAATTCCAGCTAAGGAGTTTCCCCAGGCTGAAGCGGAAGGCGTGGGGACCTCCCAAAAAGAGAGCCACGAAAATGATTCCGGTGGTGAAGATGGTCAACAGGGAAAGCAGGCTTCGTTCGCGATGGAGGAGCCGCGGCAACTGGACCTGCTGCATCTTCCTGCTCGCATCCTGTCGGATCAGCGTCTTGATCTGGGGGTCGGTGGTCGAGGAGGGTCGACTCACCTCAATTGCCGTAGAAAGGCGGTTTCGGAGTTCCGGATGGCGTTCTTCGATAAAACGCGCCACTTGGAGCTGATTCGGTCTGCGCACCAGCGGCAGGATGATGAATTTCGTCACCAGAAGCAGGATCAGCAACCCGAGGCCAACCTGCAGACCCAGAATAGTGCCGTCGGAAAAATTGCTCCGGACCAGCAGCCAGCTGGCGACAACCGAAGCCACCAGTGCACCGGCCAGCAGGATGGAGACTCCGAGGCTGAGGCGTTCGGCTTGGAGTTTTCGCCGTACCTGACGGATGTAGAATCGAAAGGGCCTGCTGACGATCATCCCAGTCTCAATTGTTTTCTCTCAGATGGGCTGCGGTCAGACCGCTCCGGGAGGAGCACTGCTGCGGTTGGCAACGATCGACTCGGTTGCGAAAACCAGCGCAGCGCAGAGCAAAAATAGCCACCAAATCGACTGTAGCCCTGGATCGTCCACCTTGCCGCCGGTTGTAACGGTATTTTGCAGCTGTGAATTCCCCGGCACGAAAACGGCCAACAAATCCTCGGCAGCGACCCGGCTCAGATCCGACTCCAACGGAAGCACATTGACTGCCACCCATTCGGTATTCTTGTTATCTCTTATTTCATAGTGGCCGGGAAGTTGCAACTGAACCGCCCGCGAAACGTCCCCTTCCAGGCTGCCAAGGCGGGTTCCGGTTGGATCGATAACAGACCAGTTGGTCTTGTCCCCCTGCTCCTTGGGCCGGGGAGGCAGCGTCTGACTGACAGTGAGCGCTGCCGGTGCTTCCTGCCAACCTGAAGTGTGCCGAATGGTCCGGGACCAAAAGGGGACGAAGGCTGCTCGCACGGGAAAATCATTCCAAACCGTGTCCAGGGTCGAGGCGAAAACCAGAACCCTACCCTCACCCGTTTTCTTCTCGACCAGAGCGTGGTCTCCGCCTTCAAAACGAGCCACTGATCTGGCATCGGGAGCCAATTGCAGAAGCCAGTACCCATAGAAAGGCGTAGTCGCTATCGAAGCCTTGTGCCCCTCTTGAAACACGGAAAAAATAGGATGCTCCCAGCTGATATCGGTCAGCGAGGTAAAGCTGCGCTTGCGAGAGCGGACGAACTTTCTCTCCCTGGGAACCGCCGGCAGAAAAGCCTCCCACTCCTTGCTGTAGGTTGTGGCCCGGGAATAGTCGCCCGGGGCGACGATCAATCCACCTCCAGCCTGGACAAAGTCGCGCAGGCGATCGACCGGGGGGAGTCTTCGCAGATCGTCCAGAATCACCAGAGGTGTCCGATCGGGATCGAGTTGGAGAGGGAGTTGGCCGGCCAACTCGACTTGGAACGCCAAGTTGTCGCCGGAGGACAGCGCCGTCTGTAGATAGAGGCCTGAGCGGTGACCCGGGGGACTGATGACCAGCACTCGGCGTGGAACTTGTCGCTCCAACACAAAGTAGTGGTTGTTGTCTTGCTGCAAATGGTCCTCGGCCTGAAGGACGATCCGGCCCCGAGAAATCCCTTCATCCAGGGGAAAGGGAGAGAATGTGATCTGACCTACGCCTTCCTCTCCTATCTCAAAAGGAATTTGGTCGATCAGCAGGCCCTTCAGAAACAACTGTGCTGTCCCGCCGGCCGACCGTGGAGGTGAGCCGGCCAGTCGGATCAGGAGCGGGCCAGGATACTTCTTACCGAAAACGTTGCGAGAAAGGCGGATTTCGTCGACATAGATGTTGTCCGCCGCCTCTCCCACATCTTTCAGCTCCACCAGGATATCCTCGGGAACCTTCCAGCCCCGGGAAGAGGAAAGGCCGCTGCGCTGTAGATCCGTGATGAGATAGATCTCCTTGCGCGATCGATTCTCTTCTCCGAACTGATCGACAGCCAGCTGCAGCGCCTGCGCATAAGAGGTTGACTGGAAAGAGGGTTCGACCCTGTTGCGCAGGATCTCAACCAGAGCTTGCCTGCCGCTTTGCCAGCTGGATACCAGGTGACCGCCTTCGGCAAAGGTCATGATGAGACCTTGATCCAATTCGCCCAGATTGCGAAGGCGTGTTTCAGCGGCCGCCAGAGCCCGTTCCCAAACACCGGACCGAGCCATGCTCATCGAATTGTCCAGTAGAACAATGACCGAACGAGCTGCCGATGTGCGGAAACTGCCAAACCAGGCTCCACTGACCACCGGTCGGGCAAACGCTGTCACCAGCAACAGGATTCCCAAACAACGAAGCAATAAGAGAAAGAGATGGGTCAGCTTGCGCCGCCGCATCTGTTTGATTCGAACCACGGGCATCAACATCAAGGAAGGAAAAGGAATTCGTCGTTGTTTTTCCTTCTGGACCAGGTGCAGCAGGATGGGTGCGGCCACAGCTGCCGCGCCCAACCAGAAGAAAGGACTGAGAAAATCCATAAGTCTTCAGAAATCAGCCGGTTTCCGGCAGTGCAACCTCCTCCTGCTCAATAGTGACGAGCCCGCGCCGTCAGATAACGGTAGAGCACTTGATCCAGCGGTTCTTCGGTGTTCACCAGTTCATAGTCGATGTTGACGTCGTTGCATTGCTTCCTGAGACTCTCGATGTGAGCCTCGAGTGCTTGGCGATAAGCGTTGCCGCTTTCGGGAGCATAGGGCAAGCAGTCTTGGCTCTCGATGTCCTCCAAGGTGGACACTGAGCTGAAGGGAAGCTTCAATTCCACCGGGTCGAGCAGGTGAAAAAGCACCAGATCGCTCCCGTTAAGGGCAAAAAACTTGAGTGCTTTGCCAATTTGCTGAGGTTGTTGGTAGAAATCACTGATCACGATGATCAGGCTGCGTTTACGCACGTGAGAGGCCAGTTCCGCAAGCGCCTGCCTGATGTCGGTCCGGCTGCCGGCCTTCGCCTCTTCCAGATGGTGCAAAAGGGTTTGGTATTGCCCGCGGCGGATCCGAGCGGGCGTGAAGTGTTGGACGGTGGAGTCGAAGGTAACCAAGCCCACTGCATCTTTCTGGCGTTGGGCCATGAAGGCCAACGAAGATGCCAGAAAACGACCGTAGTCCAGTTTGGAGAGTCTTGTGCTGGAAAAGGTCATGCTGCGACTACAATCAAGGACCAGGAAAACCTGGGTATTGGTCTCTCCTTCGTATTTCTTGACATAGAAGCGGTCGCTGCGGCCGTAGACTTTCCAATCGATGGTGCGAATATCGTCTCCGGGCGTGTAAGCCCGGTACTCGGCAAAGTCGACGCTGAAACCATGATAGGGAGACCGGTGGAGCCCGGAGATGAAACCCTCGACGACGGTTTTGGCTACTAGCGAGAGGCTGCCGAGGCCGGTAAGCACGTCGGGGTCGATAAAACGCTGCTCGAACTGGCTCCGGCGAATCTGCGAGGCGACGTCAACGGTCATCAACCCAATATTTCCTTCTTAGAGACCCGATTGCGGGGGATTCAATTGCTTGATCAGAAGCTCGATGATGTCGTCGGTGGTCACCTTCTCCGACTCGGCGTGAAAGTTGGTCAGGATCCTGTGGCGCAAAACGGGAGGAGCTAGGGCCTGGACGTCTTCCACGGCAACATTGTAGCGCCCCTTGAGCAGGGCTCGAGCGCGGCCTCCCAGGATCATGAACTGGGCCGCCCGCAAGCTGGCGCCATAGCCTACCCATTTGTTGACGTAGTCGGGCGCCAACGGATTTCCCGGGCGAGTGGCGCGGCTGAGTTGCACTGCATAACGAGTCACATCTTCTGAAGCCGGGATCTTGCGTACCAGTTCCTGAAACTCAAGCAACTCCTTGGCTGTAACGACTTGTTCAATCTGGGGCGAATGGCTGCCGGTGGTTTGGTTAACCACGGCTATCTCCTGGTCTTCGTCGAGGTAGCCGATCAGAATGTTAAACATGAAGCGATCCAGTTGAGCCTCGGGTAGCGGGTAGGTTCCCTCCAGCTCAATAGGATTCTGGGTGGCCATAACCATAAAGGGAGGGTCCAGCTCGAGTGTCCGACCGGCCACGGTGACTTTGCGCTCCTGCATCGCTTCCAGTAGCGCTGCTTGGGTCTTAGGTGGCGTGCGGTTGATTTCGTCCGCCAGCACCAAGTTGGCGAAAATCGAGCCGGGTACGAACTTGAGTTGGCGCTTGCCGGTAGTCTTGTCCTCTTCGATAATCTCAGTGCCGGTGATGTCGGCCGGCATCAAATCAGGCGTAAACTGGATCCGATTGAACTTGAGCCCGAAGGCTTCCGAGACACAGCTGATCAGGAGCGTCTTGGCCAAGCCGGGGAAGCCGGTGATCAGAGAGTTGCCACTGACAAGAAGTGAGATGAGGACCTCTTCGATCACCCGCTCCTGCCCGACAATCACACGATGCAACTGCTCGACCACTCGCTGATGCGAGTCGAGCATCTTCTGGACCAGATCCGATAACTGGTCGTTCTTGACTTGCGGCTTGGTTGTGATCCTCACTTGGCTGTCTTCCTTCCGATCGTTCCGGTTAGTGAGTTAGCGAATAGATGACGTAATTGATCCCGAACTTGTAAGCTTCGTTGGAATAGGCGATGGGATTGATCGATTGGTCGGACCATTCCCAATGGTCTCCGATATCATTGTTGTGGTTGGCGACTGCTTCCATCCTTCCAGCCCGGTCAAACCAGCCGTAGAAAGTGGGTTTTCCCGGCACACGGTAGGGCGGAACCATGTTGAGGGTCTCGATGTCATAGAAGCAGTGAAATACGCTATCCTCGAGCGTCAATTTGCGAAAGGTTCCTTCCGGGTCAACCCGTCTCATCGCGCTGACCAGGGTATTCAACTCGGCAATGCCGCGAAAGTCGTCGAAGACAACAAAACCACCGCGCTTGAGGTACTCGCGCAGATTGGCGATTTCCTTCTCGGTGGGGTTCCAGTAACCCGGCTCGCTGACATAGAGGAAGGGATAGTCGAGAATTCGCTCATCATCCAGATCCAGAATGAGGTGTGAATCAGGAGTCGTTTCCACTCTGGTGACCTCAAGCAGAATCTTGAGGAAGTTCCGCTCAGCCCGTGGATAGTCGTGCATCCAGGGCGGTCCCGAGCCCATTCGAAAGGAACCGATCATCCCCCCGAATCCGTTATAGCGGATGCGGACGAACTGGAAAAGATTGGGATCGGAAGGGTCGCGATTGTCGCTGTCCAGGCTTAAGACCGGCGCCACCAGAAGCAGCAGGACTCCTGCCAACGCGGCCGAGCGGGCTCTCTTCACGGTTCTCTCACCAGCTTTAGCAGAAACTTTTGGGCTTCCTCAAAAGTGGGCGCCAACTCCAGGGAAAATAGTAGCTGTTGTCGGGCCTCTCTCCTTTCGCCCTGCTGCGCCAACGCCCTGGCCAACAGGTAATAGGCGCCTGCCCAGTCCTGGGGCTGGAGGCTCAACAGGATCTTGAACTCGCGCACCGCCTCCCCCGAACGCTGGGCCGCCAGGTAGAGTTCTCCCAAATGACGGTGACCGCCAGGCTCGAAAGGATCAACGTACATCACGTTCTCCAGAACCTCGGTAGCCTCTTCCATTCTTCCCGACTCGGATAATAGTTCAGCCAGTTCCAGACCGGTCTTGGGAAAATGCGGCGCCACCTTCCACCAGCGAGCCAAAACGTCGGTGGTCTTTCGCACATTTCCTTGTTGGCGATAGATGTTCGCCAGTAGATGGTAGGGACTGCCCATTTCAGCCGAGTAGGGGAAGAGCTCCAACGCTTGCTCGAGATAGGGGACAGCGTCTTGGGATCGATCGTTCCCAAGTAGTTGCCTGGCAGCGTTTAGGTTGGCGAAGTAGTTCTGAGGATGGGCCTCGGCCAGATCGATCCAATCAGCCGGCGATAATTCTTCGCTCAAGGATTCCGTCGGTTGGAGGGGCTGCAAACGTTCGACCAGCGGGCGAAGTTCACTCTCGAGTTCTTCCCGCAAAAGTTTGTCGAAGTCCTCAAGCGAGATACCCAGAACCGACTTGAAGACCTGCTCCAGCGTCTCGTCTTGGCCAAAGGCTACCAGCATAGCCTTGATTTTTGCGTCGCCATAGTTTTCTGCCAGAAAGTCACAGACCCAAGCCGACTGGAGATAGGAGAGTTCAAGCTGCCCGGCGAAGCGAGGGCTTTGGAACCCACTCTCCAATTCCCCCAGCGGCAGAAGCTTGTCTTCTTTATAAGCTTGCACGAAAGCGGGAGTCAGGAATTCACCCCAACCCTCGTAAGCCAACCGCTCCTCCCGCATCGACAGCCCTTCGGTGAACCAACGCGGGACTTTCTGGTTACTGATTGACAGGGTGACGACGTGAGCCACCTCGTGCCACAATGTTGATCCCCAATGGAACTTTCCCTCGGGGCGAGCAGATGGGGAATCCATGGCTACGACTCGCCCAAAAGTGGCTCCCAGGGCGCCCAGTCCGGGGAGACCCAGCGTACGGACAGCAAAATCCTCATGGTTGGGATAGATTTCGAAAACATATTTTCCTGTCACCTGATGGTCGTATTTTCGCGACAGGGCTTGGAGACTCCGCTCAAGCAAGGTCTCGACGTAAGGCCTCAGAGCGACAGACTCTTTGGCGGCTACCTTGACTGAAAAGTGCTCAGTGTCGAATCGCGTGAAATTATCAAAGCTGTCCAGCAAACGAAGGGTGTTGACGGTCCACAGATTGAAAGGGTCGTTTTCGTAAGCCGATTCCAGAATCTGCTGACCTTCCTTCTCTTTGCCGACTCGTAGCAGGTTGATTCCCAGTGAGGCCATCGCTGACCACTGCCGGGGGTTCTGTCTGACGGCTTGGCGATAGAAACCGATGGCTTCTTCCAGTCGGCGACGAGATACACAGAGATCGCCCAATAGTTCAAAAAGACCGGCATTGGATGGGTTGATGGTGAGCACTTGCTGCCGCGCCTTCTCCTCGGCTCGCTTTTCCCCTTGGAAGTAGTGGTAGGCGGTCTTGATTTGCAGCAAAGGGAGATAGTTGTTGTTGAGTTTAAGACCTTTTTTGATCAAGCGCTGAGCCTCTTTCCAGCTGCTCTGCCGGACCGCATCTCCTGCTCGGAAGGCAATCAACTCGAGACTGTTGGGATTGAGTTGAGCGGCCTTCTTGAGAGCCTCTTCGGTACCGGGCCGTTGCTGGTCGCGCTGGGCCCGGGCTAGTCCGATATACGCCGCCGCCAAATCCCAGCGGTCGGCTTCCGCTTTGTGCTCTTCCTGTTTGAGGGCATCGCCAAAAATCTTTGCCGCCTCGGCCGGATTGTACCGCTCCAGATAGAGGTTTCCCCAGTCGATAAATACTGCGGGAGCCACCGGTTCCTTTTCGGAGGCTTCCATGAAAATCTCGTTGGACCGATGCCAATAATCCAGTTGCCAAGCAGCGAAGGCAGCCTGCGCCAAGTCGGTTGCGGTCTGCAGATCACCCCGCTGATAGGAGGCGAGCAACTGTCCGGCATACCGCAGGGCCGAGGCACGGTCGCCGCGGCGCTGGGCCAGTTCGATCAGTAAACGCAGGCTGCGAGGGTCGCTAGAATCGCGTAATCTCTGGCGAGCAGCTTGGTAGCGTCCTTTTTCCATCAGGCGTTGGGCCTCGATCAGCAACGCGTCGACGGGGCTCGGAGTCTGTCCCCAGACCACCCCCCAGGCCAGTAAGTTCACGAACAGCCGGGGTCCCTTCATGGCTTCTTTTTGGCCTCGGGCTTCTCCAACTCGTCGAGGCGTTCATTAAGGGAAGCCAGCTTGACCAGCAGCTCTTCGAGTTGACGATAGTAATCTTGGCCGCTCATTTCGGCTTTGCGGAACGTGAGGTCATTGATCTCATCTTCGAGGGTGGCTTTCTGCCGCGCCAGCTGCTGGGCTTTGAGAGAGCGGTAGGCCTCTTCGGGGGGAGTTGAGATATAGGCCGAAGAAGCCAACATTCCGACTCCCCCGCTCGTCGGCTCGTTGGCCTCCTTTCCCGACCGCAGCCGAACCCGGTTCCGATCATCCAATAAGGCGTGCTCGGTTTGAAGAAGCTGTTGGCCAACGAACCAATCTTTGACTTGGCGACGGCTGAAAAGAAAAGCTTCCAGTAGAGACACTTTGCCGTCCTTGTTGCTATCGACTTCAGGCGAGTTGGCAGCCTCCAGGAAAAAAGAGAGAAACCGTGGAGGCTGTCGTTCATGTTGGTTCTTGGTTGCCGTGATCACTACCCGGTTTTCGGCCGCCAAGTTGGGAAGCAACGAGCCGCTGGCGCTGGTGGCAGCTATCACAAAGGTCCTGCGCTCTCCCAGCGACTCAAGGAAAATTCCGAGATCCTCATCGGTAAGGTCGGGTCCGCGAATATGGAGCCGGTAATTGCTTCCGTTAAAATCGCCGTGACCGACCAGAAACAGCCAAAGCCGACTGTCGGGCGAGATCTCGGAAGCCACCGTTCTGAGACTCTCTAAAATGGCAGGGCGCCGCTGCTCGCGGCCATCAAGCCTCAAGACGCGGTAAGAGGGTTGTTCGCCAAAGACGGCTGCCAGCCTTTGCGCCCATTGAACGAAGTTTTCTTCAAACTCGGGCATTCCGCCAAGTCCATTGATAATGATGCAATAGTCGTCGGAGCGGGCGCCGACCGTCGAGCAGATCAGAGCCACGATCAGCCCACAAACCGACAAACCTCTCACCCGGACTGCACTAGATTGATCCATACTTTTTCCGACAGATCCATTCGGCGCCCAGCAGGCCCAACAAAAGGAGAAAATTGAAAGGCATGTCCCAAAGATCGAGAATTTCGACAACCGAGGAATGGTGTTGGGTGTAGACAATCTCTTCAGGGAGATTGGCCACCGTGTCGAGATCGTAATAGCGACCACCGCTTTCCCGGGCCAAGCGCTGTAGGAAGTCGACTTTTTGGGCGGAGTTGAAGTATTCACGGCTAGCCGTGCCAACCAAAAACGAGGCGCGAGCCTGCCCGTAGTCTTGATCAGAGTCGGCGCCGGTCTGAGCCGCTTGGACTCGGACCTCGTAAACACCATCCTCAAAGGCTTGCCATTGACCTTCATAAATCCCGTCTTGGCGGGCACTCCAACGCAAAGGCAAAACCTCGGTCGAGCCTGAAGGGGTTATCACTGAGGCTTCCACCAGTGCGTCATTGATGCCGTTGAAAGTCTTGTCATTGACTTCAGCACGTATTTGGATGACTTCGTTGCGCACGTAGTTATCGCGATCGGTTTGCACGCTGACCTGATTCTTGACCGAACTCACCAGCCAGCGGAGCATCTGTCGCCAGAAAGTCTCGTGACCCAAGTCTTTGGAGTCGGAACCCATTTGCCAGCGCCAACTGCTGCCAGTCAAAAGACTTACGCTGTGACCGCGCCCGAAGCGGTGAAAAGTCAGCAAGGGGGCGTTCTCGCTACTACCTGTCGACGCGCCCAGACGGGCCAGCACAGTGGTTCCCGGTTTCAGACCGGACACCAGGTTCCAGTCACTGAGGGTCGGCATTTCCTTCCATTGCTTACCTTTGCCGCCGTCCGAGGAGGGCAGGCTCAAGGCCGGGTGGCGGTCACCATGGTCGGTGGGAGTAAACAAGCCTCCTCCCCGAGCGTAAGGCTCACCATCGGCGCCGGCCTTTTGGAGCCACACCGGAAGTATGGTTTCAATGGGAGAGTTCTGGTATTTTCCGGAAGCATAGGAAGAGCTGCCTCCCAGCATCAGAAATCCTCCCCCGCGCTTGCTAACGAAATCGCGCACCATTTCCATTTGGTCATAGGTGAAAAAACTGGATTCGACGCTGCCGAAAATGATGCCTTTGTATTGGAAGAGCTCTTCCCGGTCGGAAGGAAAACCACTCGCCAGCGTGGACTCCTCTTCAATGCCTTGACGATAGAACTTGTTGATTGCGGTTCGTAACAAGGTTTCAAGCCACAGATTTTTGTCAGGCATGACCGCCCTGCGGATGAACTTGTACTCCCAGCGTGGGTGTCCCTCTACGTAAAGAATGCGAGGGCGGCTGTCGCGCACCTCCACCATCGTAGAACGGGTGTTGTTCTGGGAGATATGCTCTCCCTCCAGTGGCTGGAGACGAAACTGGTAGGTCTTGATTCCTTCTTTTCTAGGGCTGATTTTCAATTCGGTGGTGATAGTCTCCGCATCGGGGGAAAAGTACACTTCTTGTGATTGAACCAGTGAGTTGCCCTCCCGTACTTCAAGCCGGCCGCGAGTCCCTCCAAAGCCGTGATGGCGCAACGTCACCCGTGCGGTGGCTATGGAATCGGGAATCAGCTCGCGGGCGGTGCTGACTTGCACCAGCTCGACGTCGTTCTCGATCTGCTCCGGACCCAGACCGACGGAGTAAACGGGAACCTGGCGTGAGTTCAGCTCGGCCATCACGTTACGAAGACTCTTGAAACTGTTGTCGGCTCCGTCGCTGAACAGAACAATGCCGGCCAGCGGCAGGTTGCGCGTTTCTTTGAGGATGCGTCTAATACCACCCGAAATGTCGGTCTGGTCTCCCGACCAGGACAGCGTGTAAGGTAGCCTCGCACTTTCGCTCGAAGCGTCAAAACGATAGGGCCGGAGAAAGAATCTGTCTTCCAGAGCCTCGACAAAACTGGAGTCTGCAGCCAGTAGGTCGACCAAGGGCTGCCCCCGCGGGACTTGCCCGTCCTGAATTCCCATGCTGCGAGAATTGTCCACCAGAAAGGCCAACATGTTTTCCCGCGGAACTAGCGACGAGATCACCAAACTGGGACGCATTACCAGCAATATCAACACCAGGAGCAGAGTCCAGCGCAGTGAAGCCAGCAACCAGAAGGCGCGGCCCGAGTGTCGGCGCCAGCGGTCGCGATAGGTCCACAGGACAAATCCACTTAGCAGCGCCAACAGCAAGAGCACTTGCCACCAAGGCGCTATCCACTGAAAAGAGAAATCACCTTCCCTAAAGAAGAAAGGTCGATACTTGAAGAGGAAGCTGATCAGGCTTTCCATGATCGATTGCCGGAACACCGGAGTCCCGCTGCTGGGACGATATCCCAATCCTTCTCGATGACTCCCGCTGGTGTTGAACGACTAGGCAGCATTAGCCCATCCATCATACCAAGAACAGATTTGATAACCCGATAGGTCTGATGACACCGAGACTGCGGGGAGTTCAAATCACGCCGCGGGAATCCATCCTAAATCCGTAACCGACCTGAGACCATTTCGGGCTTTGATGGCGATTTCTCGCCCTGGCAAAACGCTTTGAATCCGAGCCGGGTAATCAAGGCAAAAATTGGGCCTAAGAATTCGATCATACCGTTCTTTTGGTAACTTGCCTCAAGACCATCTCGACAGTTTCCATCAAGAAAACCGGTACGTCTTCTGTGGAAAACACTGTGCATAAAGTGTGCCGGAGAGGTTAAAGATCCAGCGATCAAGCGGATAAGGAGCTCAAACAGGTTTTGCACAAGATCTATGCTGGCAAACTTCTCAATCAAAAAACTCTTGCCTTGTTTCCTTACCACCTAACATAATTTCGATCGTCCCAAGGGGTTACGGTCATCGGGCCAACACTTTGGAACGGGTTTTTCGGCCTACGGTCGATGCTCTGGGCAACCGGAGCAGAGGTTGGGGCAGAAAAGGGAACGGTCCTTCGGGATAACTTCCGAACGACCTGAAAGAGTGGAGTTCGCTCCAAGCTTTTGGTGGTGTGGCTGTTTCCAAGTCCTGACAGGTTGGCGGGCGGCTTCGGCCGACCACTGATAGTCGGAACTACCGTTTCCAAGGGAAGTCAGCTCCGGCGGTGCTGATGCCGTTCCCGAAGTTGCTTTCGAGTAAGTTCGGGAAGAGGAGGTGCACCGGCGAGAGCGCGGCAGGTGAAACCGAAGCAGACCGGTAGCCGGTAAAACGGCTGGTGGCGAGCAACGGTAGAAGCTGTGGCGTTGGGGCGAGCGAAAACCCGAAAGGGTAGCGTGCTCGCTCGGATAGACGGCTTGGCCACACACGATAGCTGTCACCGCTTGGGACTTTTTTTGTATGGGGGGAGCCCGCAACGGGGAATCTCCTTCCAATCTCTTTTTCCTTTCTTGACTACGCCGTTTTTGTCCGAACCGCAGTCTCTCCCGGGCTGGAAGAAAGTCCTTCCAATAGCAGGATCCGGTTTTGACTGGATTCACTCAGGGCGAATCACTCGGACCGCGAGTTCTCGTTTTCCGCGGCGCTAGTTGGTTTGTTATCGGCCTTAAAGGATGATCCTGGGTATTGCCACCAAGGTTCACCCTATTGGTCTGGCCCCAAGTGGCGCAGTTCGGTCTTCAACTAGTTCTTGCCGTTCGATCTCCACTTGGTGGAGCCCTGAGAGTGCTTGGGCGTGGGTGGGGGCGATCCCCTGTTTTGGTGTTTGTCCAAGGTAACCGCTGTAGTCTTGAAAAAAAGTGACCGATATTTTCTGCTTTGGGATTTGGCTCACCATGGGGGAGGTGGGTAATAAGTTGAAACCCCTCGAAACGATCAAGTTCCATAGTGGGCTCAACTATGGCCCGACTCAAGGAAGCACCTCGAAGGTAGGTCTGGCGGTGGAGGGACTCGAACCCCCGACGCAGCGGATATGAGCCGCTTGCTCTAACCACTGAGCTACACCGCCCCGAGCGATCATCATAACCGAATAGATCGTTATCGATCAATTTCAGAGGCACCCCGCAAGGGGCCGGATCAGGTCGGTCTGACGTCCGACAAGTCGACAATGGCTTCGTGCTAAGGTTTATCCGGAGTGCCGGGTTATGGACGTTTTCGAGAAGCGAGTCGCTACGGCTATTGATCGTTACGCCATGTTGTCCAGGGCTCAAAGGGTATTGGTAGCTCTTTCCGGAGGGCCTGACTCAGTTGCTGTGCTACGGGTGTTATTGGCATTGTCCAAGCAGTCCGGACGCGCTTACCGGGTGCGGGCGGCTCATGTCAATCACCAGTTGCGGGGAGAGCAGTCGCAGGCCGAGGAACGGTTTGTGGTGCGGCTATGCGCTCGCCACAAGGTCGGATTGAGCCGGACCCAGCTGCCGGTTCCCCAGGCGGGCAACTTGGAGCAGGAACTGCGTCGGCAAAGATACCGGTATCTAGGCGGCATCGCGGCAACCGAAGAGGCCGCTTTGGCAACTGGCCACCAGCTCGATGACCAAGCCGAAACTTTTCTCCTTAAGGCCGTGCGGGGGGCGGGCCCTGACGGGCTGGCAGCCATTTCTCCTGTCAGAATTCTGGCCGTTGAAAACCAAGAGGTCAAGCTGATCAGACCGCTGTTGACTTGCCGCCGAGAGTCGATCTTGAGCTATTTGGAACGGTTGCAACAGCCTTTTTGCCGAGACCCTGGCAATCGGGATCTTCAACTCGATCGCAATTGGGTGCGTGAGCAGATAATTGCGCCTGCAGAGGAGAGGTTGAACCCGCGACTGGTTGAAAACTTGGGACGAAGCGCCGATCTGCTTCGCAGCACGGCCGATTTTCTCGAAAACGAGGGGGAGAAACTGCTGCAAGAGTGCCAACCCCGTCGTCGTTTGGGGGTGGTGTTGGACGCGGGGCCGCTGCAGGGCCAAGCACCGGCCCTCGTTCAAGCCGCTTTGCGATGCGCCGTACGAAGGGTCAAAGGTTCTCTAAGAAATTTTGAGTTCACCCACGTCGAGGCGCTCCGCGAACTCTTGGAGTCGGGGCGAAGCGGAGGGATCGATCTCCCGAAAGGATTGCGAGCCGAGCGTAGTTTTGGTCTCCTGCGGTTGGGACCGGCACTGGTAGTCCCGCAATTTTGCTATCGGTTGACTATTCCCGGCGAAGTCTTGGTAAGAGAAACAGGAGTTAGATTAACGGCCGCTCGGAGCAGTGGTCAATCGGTGCGGGATGCCGGCTGGTGGTTCGAGTCCAAAGAAAAGGAAGTGAAGGTGCGCAATCGACGGCCCGGTGACCGCGTTTTCAGTCGGGGACGAGAGAGGAAATTAAAGGATGAATTCCAGCACTATCGAGTCCCGTCCTGGGAACGCGACCGGTTGTTGGTTGTCGAACAGCAGGGTCACCCGGTTTGGGCCCAGGCATTGGCCCAGCAGACTCCCGCTCTATCGTCTTCTTCGGGCTCGGTCAGACTCCAAATCCTGTGCGAAACTTGGCCGAGTCAAGAGCGTGCTAAGGTTTCAGCAACAAAGGCCTAGCGGCGTTCGACGCACTCCTTGGCCGATCCCGACTAGCCGGCTCAAAGCGACGAGTTGCCGTGGCGAAGACCACCACCTTGGGCGGGTCAAGCTTTTTTGAACTATAATTGCAAGTTGACGTCTAGATTGTTCGGAGAAACGTTGTGACTGCAACCGCAAAAAATATCTTTCTGGTGGCGCTCGTCTTTGTAGCGGTCATTGCCTTGTGGAGTTTTCTGAGCTCCGTAAAGAACGGGACTCCCGACCAAATTAATTTCTCCGAGTTCACCCAAATGGTGAAGGAGAAGCGCGTTGGTACGGCTGAAATCAATCACTCCGGGGTGGCCGAAGGGGTTTATACCCGTAACGATTCGGCCGAACCGCGCCGTTATCAAGTCACGCTGCCCCTGGACAGTATCGACCGAATCGCCAACACGCTTAACGAGAACAACGTCAACGTCAAGATTGCCCGAGACGAGCAGAACAACCTGCTCTATATGGTCCTGAGTTCCGGTTTTCCGATCCTTCTGTTCATCGGTTTCTGGATTTTCCTGATGCGGCAAATGCAGGCGGGGGGCAATCGGGCCCTCTCCTTTGGAAAAAGTCGAGCCAAGCTTTCAACCAACCAACAGAAAAAGGTCACCTTCAAAGATGTTGCTGGAGTCGAGGAAGCCAAGGAGGAACTGCAGGAAATCGTGGAATTCCTCAAGGAACCCCAGAAATTTCAGAAGCTGGGCGGACGAATCCCCAAGGGCGTCTTGGTGATCGGCCCTCCTGGGACGGGTAAGACCTTATTGGCTCGAGCGATTGCCGGCGAGGCCAATGTTCCCTTCTTCACCATCAGTGGATCAGACTTCGTTGAAATGTTTGTCGGCGTGGGCGCCAGCCGAGTGCGTGACCTTTTCGACCAAGGCAAGAAAAATGCTCCTTGCATCATTTTCATTGATGAGATCGATGCAGTGGGGCGTCACCGGGGAGCCGGTCTGGGAGGCGGGCACGACGAGCGTGAGCAAACCCTCAACCAGTTGCTGGTTGAGATGGACGGATTCGAATCAAACGAAGGTGTGATCCTGATTGCTGCTACCAACAGGCCCGATGTTCTTGATCCAGCCTTGCTACGCCCCGGTCGCTTTGATCGGCAGGTGGTCGTCTCTTTGCCTGACATCAAGGGACGCGAGGGTATTCTCAAAGTCCACATCCGGGAGATTCCGCTGGACGAAGATGTCAAGATCTCCGTACTGGCTCGAGGGACTCCGGGTTTTTCGGGGGCGCAACTTGCCAATCTAGTTAATGAAGCGGCGCTTAACGCGGCCCGTCAGAACCGCAAGGCGGTTCGAATGATCGACTTTGAAGAAGCCAAAGACAAAGTGCTGATGGGCAAAGAGCGACGCTCGATGGTCATGAACGAGAGAGAGAAGCGTAACACTGCTTACCATGAAGCCGGTCATGCGCTGGTGGCTTATTTTTTGCCTGACGCCGATCCACTGCACAAGGTAACGATCATTCCCCGCGGACGTGCTCTGGGGCTTACCATGCAGTTGCCGGAGGACGACAAGTATACCTACACGCGGGAATACATCGCTGCCCGCATGACCATCCTGCTGGCCGGCCGGGCAGCCGAGGATATCTTCCTCGGTGCAACCACAACGGGGGCTGCCAACGATATGGAACGGTCAACCGAGTTGGCTCGCAAGATGGTCTGCGAGTGGGGCATGAGCGAGGATTTAGGTCCAATTAGTTTTGGCAAGAACGAAGAACAGATTTTTTTGGGACGTGAGATCACACGCCAGCAGAATTACAGCGAGCAGACCGCCAGGAGGATCGACGAGGAGGTCAAGCAGTTCAGCCTCGCTGCGGACCGGAAGGCACACCAGTTGCTGCAAGCTCATCGGGAGGCGCTGATTCGTCTGGCTGAGGCGCTTTTGGAGTATGAGACCCTCGATTCCGACGAGATCCCGGCGGTAATCCGAGGTGAGAAGATTCGTACTGAAAAGAGCCCGGAAGAGCTGCCGACACCCAGCGTCGAGAAGGTCGAGGAAGAGGAAGCGAGCCTGCCGCCGCTAGTCAATCCCAACGAACGTCCGGCGACTGCCTGACGGCGTCTTTCCCAGCTTAACCCACCGTCAGTCTCATGAAATCAGGGCCAAGCCCCTGGCGGGGCCGCTTGGCAAAACGGCAAGCTGACACTCCACTGACGCGAAAAGTCTATCTTTTTAAAGCTCGTGACAAAGAGCTAGAGCTGGGGCGACTCACCCGGATCATGGGAGTCGTCAACCTCACACCCGACTCCTTTTACGACGGTGGGCGACACCGCAACTCGGCCCAGGCAGTCGACTATTGCTCCGCACTTGCTGAAGCAGGGGCCGACCTGCTCGATCTGGGTGGGGAGTCATCCCGTCCGGGAGCCGATCCGGTAACCGCAGCGGAGGAGGTGGACCGGGTCTTGCCAGTGTTAGAGGCCATCCGGGGTGAGCTCGATCTGCCGCTTTCGATCGACACCTGCAAGGCCGAAGTGGCGCGCGTAGCACTGGAGGCCGGGGCCGATCTCGTGAACGACATCAGCGCGCTGAGAGCCGACCCCAAGATCGGCCGCTTGGTGGCTCGTGAACAAGCGGGTCTGGTGTTGATGCATATGCGGGGCCGTCCCAAGACCATGCAAAAGATGCCTCCCAGTGCCGACATCCTGAAGGAAATCCAAAGCGATCTTCAATTAGCCCTCGAGACGGCTTATGCCCAGCAGATTCAACGTGATAGAATAATCCTGGATCCGGGGATCGGTTTCGGAAAGACCTTGCAAGACAATCTCAGGATTCTCAATCGTCTCGCTTTTCTGGAGCGCTTCGATCTGCCGCTCCTGGTAGGGACCTCCAGAAAACGCTTTATCGGTGAATTGTTGGATGTGCCTCCCAGTGGGCGGCTGCTTGGAACGGCGGCCTCCGTTGCCGGGGCAGTATTACGAGGGGCTCACATGATTCGCGTCCACGATGTGGCAGAGATGCGGAGTGTAGTTAGAATCGTGGACGCGCTACTCTACGAACGGAAGTAAACTATGTCGGAGTTGCTCTCCACGCTGGGCCAAATCGGCTTGTTGGACGTGTTTGATATCGCGGTAGTCACTTTTCTCATCTATCAAGGGTTGCGGCTTGTCCAGGGTACTCGGGGCTGGGAGATGACGGTTGGAGTACTCTCGATCGCCTTCTTTTACTATGTGACCGTCATTGTCAATCTAAGGACCGTTCAAGCAATCTTTGAAAAAGTCTTATTTCCCGTCTTCGTCTTCGGTTTGATAGTGGTCTTTCAAGCTGAAATCCGCCGAGCACTGGCTGAAATCGGTAAAGGACGTCTTTTTCGCTCCTGGCGGAAAAAGAACCGTGAAACCCACTTCGACGAGATCGTGCTGGCAGCAACTACCCTCTCCACTCAAAAAACCGGAGCCTTGATCGTCTTAGAGGACCAAATCGGACTCAAGACCTATATTGAGTCGGGCATTAGTTTGGATGCCAATTTGACGTACGATCTCTTGCTGACGATCTTTAATCCCAAAAGTTCTCTCCACGATGGAGCCGCGATCGTGGTTGGGGATCGGATTGCAGCGGCGGGCTGCTTCCTGCCCTTGACCAAGGACCCGTATCTCAGTAAGGAGCTGGGAACGCGTCACCGGGCAGCCATCGGTGTGACCGAAGAGACCGATGCCGTAACCGTGGTTGTCTCCGAAGAGACAGGTAAGATCTCGGCGGTTCACGACGGCAAGATCATCCGTCGGCTGGATGGCCCACGCCTCCTCAAGTTCTTGGAAAAGACGGCGCAAACTCCCCCAATAGCGCGCTCGGCATCTCGGCCGGCCAAGTCGTCGTCGGTCCAGAGTCCGGAGACGGCATGAACTCGACGGTGCGCGATTTCTTCCTCAGCAATCTGCCGCTTAAGGCGGTTTCCCTGATGCTGGCGTTTTTGCTCTGGAACCAAGTTGCCAGCCTGCGAACGGCTCAACGGACCGTGACCGTGCCATTGGTTATCGTCAACATGCCCGAGAACCTGGAGATCTCCAACGACTACTTGCGCCAAGTAGATGTAGAAGTTCGTTCTCGGGGGGGCGATCTAGATACTAGAGAGCTAAGTGCGGTGGTCAATCTGACCGATGCCCGCGCAGGTGATCAGCAGATCGTATTGACCCCACAGCATATATCGCATCCGCGGGGAGTCGAGATCGTCAAGGTCACGCCTGCTCAGGTGTCGTTGCGACTGGAGGCGACCCGCACCAAGCATGTTCCCGTCCGCGTGCAGACCTCCGGAGAGGCGGCGGACGGTTTTGAAGTCACTGCCGTAGAAGCGGAACCGGAAGAGGTTCTCGTGGCGGGACCTGAGTCGGTGGTGGAGGCTCTGGAGGTAGCCCGGACTGGAGGAATCGATATTGCCGGGCGCCAAGGTTCCATCCAGCAGGAGATATTCGTCGATCTGGATGACGGACGCCTGCGTATTGAGGGTTCGGGAACCGTCACCGCCAAACTGACCATTGAGGAGAAGAGGCGGCGATTCAGGATCAGAGGGGTCAAGGTGGCAATCGATCCTCCCGGTGCCGATGTTCGTCTCTTCAATTCCAGCCTGCAGTTGAATGGCACCGTCCCGTTGTCTTTCAACCAAACACTGGAGGCTGGGCGCTTCCAAGCAGTGGTTAATGTCACCGATCTGGCCGTGGCATCAAGTCCTTCTCATCTGATCCCCCAAATTCTGATCCCTGATGAATACCAGGATCTGTTCCGGTTGGATAGCACCAGCCCGGCCACGGTTCGGGTTCAAAGAACCCGCTGACCATGCGGCAACGACTCTTCGGCACTGATGGAATTCGTGCTCGGGCCGGTGTAGCTCCGCTCGATTACTTGACTCTTTTTCGACTGGGTCAGGCAATCGTCATTCAAGGCCGGCGCAATATCCTGATCGGGCGCGACACGCGGGGCAGTGGACCCTGGATCGAGGATGTTCTGGCAGGAGCCATTGAACTGGCCGGTGGTGAGGTCAGGCGCAGTGGTGTGCTCACGACTCCCGGTATCGCCTACTTGACCCGGCGTTTCGGTTTTGAGGCTGGTATCGTGATTTCAGCCTCCCACAACCCCTACTACGATAACGGCATTAAAATCTTCTCCAAGTCGGGTCGCAAGCTTTCTGACGCTGACGAAGACGAGCTGGAGGATTTGATGGGTAAGTTGCCGGCTCTGCCTTCCTCAGAGCGGGACGCGGCCGGTGATGAGCTGCTATTTACGAATCCGAAATGGTCTGAACCCTACTGCGAGTTCTTAAGTCAAACCCAACCCCCTTGGGCCTTGGCAGGATTGACGGTGGTACTGGATGGAGCCCACGGCGCAGCTTATCGGATCGCGGCGCAGCTATTCGAATCGTTGGGAGCGGAGGTTTACCAACTGGCAGTGCAACCTGACGGGACCAACATCAATCGGCACTGTGGCGCCTTGCATCCTGAGAACATCTGTCAAGCGGTGGCCAGCCGGGGTGCCGCTCTAGGGGTTGCCTTCGACGGAGATGCCGATCGCGTTATTTTTGCCGATGAGGAAGGGAACCTGGTTGACGGAGACGATGTCCTCTATATCCTGGCTCGGCATCTCTCAGCCCGGGGAGAACTCGCCTCGCGCCGTGTGGTGACGACCGTCATGGCCAACTTGGGGCTTGAAGACGCTTTGAGTCGCGAAGATATCCAGCTGGTAAGGACCCGAGTCGGGGATCGTTACGTCCTGGAGGCAATGCTCAAGGGTGGACATGATTTGGGAGGCGAGCAGTCGGGTCACATCATCCTGAGGCGGCATTCGGTGGCCGGCGACGGCATTCTAGTGGCACTTGAAGTCTCCCGTTTGGTGAAAGAAGCTGGTGCCTTGAGCGAATTGCGCCGCGGATTCACAAAATACCCCCAGGTTCTGCTCAACGTGCCGGTTGGAGAGAAGCGGGACCTGGGGCAGGATCCTTCGTTGCGGCAGATGGTAGCTGAGTCCGAGCGACGCTTGGGCAGCCGAGGCCGCGTTCTGGTTCGTTATTCGGGGACTGAACCTTTGGCCCGTGTCATGGTAGAGGGCCGGGACGAGGCTGCTATCAGGTTCGAAGCTGAGTTGATCGCCTCCGAGTTGGAGAAAAAACTGGGTCTGTCCGGTGCTGCGGAGGCTTAGTGAGTCAGACCCCACCGAGAGCGGCCGCCGCCAAGATCAAAACCCTGGCTGAGTTGATCCCGATTCGCGAGCAATTGCGACTCCAGGGGCTTACAGTCGTCTTTACCAACGGTTGCTTCGATCTGCTTCACGCGGGTCATATCCACTATCTGGAGAGAGCCCGAGCGCAAGGAGATAGATTGATTGTAGCCCTCAATAGCGATGCCTCAGTGACTCAGCTCAAGGGCCCGGGCAGGCCGATTCTCGCCCAAGGCGACCGCTGCCGAATATTGGCTGCCCTCGAGTGTGTCGATTGGGTGGCCGTTTTTCGAGAGGGCACCCCCCGGCGGATCATCCAAAAGCTGCTACCGGATGTTCTCGCCAAAGGGGCGGATTGGCCTCTAGATCAGATCGTCGGTCGGACCGTGGTGGAGAAGGCCGGTGGGAAAGTGATTTCAGTTCAGTTTGAAAAAGGGAAATCTACCTCCAGCATCATCCAGCACATTCGCAATCTCGAATAGTGCTGTCCAGCCTCCCCTTCAAGCTCTCCAAGAACGCTTGCAGGGCCTCCCTTCCAAGGCTGCTTTTGCGGGTCTTGGAGGCGCAGCGGCGGGACTCGTCCTAAGCCGGCTTCGGCTGGCCGAGCCTCGACCCTATCTCTTGGTTTGTGCCGACAACCGGGAGGCCGAGCGACTGGCCGCCGATTTACGCTTCTTTGCCTCAGGGGGAAATTATCCGATTCTGGAGATCCCGGTCTCGGAAGCCGATCCATATCGTGGGCTTTCGCCGCATCCTGAGATTACCGAAAAGCGGGCAGCCGCCCTTTGGGAGCTGTTGCAGGTCCCAGAGGCTTTTGTTGTCACGACCATCCGCTCGCTAGCCACGCGCCTTCCCAAGCCCGAAAAGATTTTGGCCGAGACCATAGAGCTGGAGGCGGGCCGGGAAATAGCTCCCAGACGCCTACTGGGCCGTCTTAAACGGATAGGTTATCGCGGTGAAGATTTGGTGAACGAGTGGGGCGAGTTCTCCAAAAGAGGAGGGATTATCGACATCTTCTCAGTGGCCAAGCCACACCCGGTTCGGCTTGAGTTTTTTGGCGACCAAATCGAGTCCATACGCGAGTTCGCCCCCGGTAGCCAGCGCTCAGTGCGGTTGATTCCTCACTGCCAAATCGTACCCGCTTGCGAGATGTTGATAGGTGAAGCAGAGCTGAAACGGTGGCACCGGCAGGCACCGCTGCATTGGAACGAGATTCGTTTCAGTGAAGCTCTGGAAGAGAAACTTCAGTTTACTGCTGACGGAGAATTATTCAACGGATTCGAGTACCTTTTTCCTCTGACTCTGAAGAATCCCTCCAACTTGTTGGAATATGCCGGCTGGTCTGCCGCGCGGCCGCCGCGGGTGATTTGGCACAAGCGGCAAGAGATCTGGGAAGAGTTCAAGCGGATTCAGGACAAGCTGGAGAAAGACTTCAAACAACGCGACCTGGAGGGCGAGCCGTCGCTGGCCCCCGCACGGCTTTTCTTGAAAACCGACTCTTTGAAGCAATTGCTGGGCCGGTTTCCCTCACTGGAGTTGCAAAAGCTGACCGGTGAGCGGACTCAGGTCTTCGATTTTCGGCGCGAACGCCCCTACCAGAACCGGATGCAGGATTTGCTCAATGATCTCCAGCGATGGAAAAAACGAGGGGAGCGGACTGTGATGGCGATGGGCTCCAAGGGTATGAGTCAACGTCTGGTTGATGTTCTGCGTGAGTATGAGTGGAACGTGGACCGGTTGGAGGGAGGATTGGACCAAGCCCTCGCCTCGCCGACCACGGCGGTGATTGAAGGCCCGGTCTCGAGCGGTTTCTACTCGCGAGAACTCAGGCTCCACTTGCTCACTCAGCACGAGGTCTTTGGCAAAGACACCTCGTCTCCCAAGGTGACTGCCGTTGGTCTCCAGAAAGTAAGCGGGAGCTTTCTTTCAGATTTTCGCGATCTCAAACCCAATGACCATGTAGTGCACATCGACCATGGCATCGCTCGCTTCAAGGGACTCAAGAAGATCGAAGTCGGGAGAACTCTCCGAGAGTTCGTCGAGCTGGTCTATCAGGGAAACAGCAAGCTCTATGTACCCGTTGAGCATCTCCATTTGCTACAGAAATTCAGCGGCTCGGAAGTCACTCCGCAACTCGACCGCTTGGGAGGTGCTTCCTGGGCAAGGACCAAGAAGCGGATCAAGAAGTCGGTACGTCGTCTGGCCGGCGATTTGCTCAAGCTCTATGCCCAGCGTGAGGTGTCCAAGGGACATGCCTTTTCACCTGACGACGCCCTCATGAGAGAGTTTGAAGACGCTTTTGAGTATCAGGAGACGCCCGATCAGAAAGCAGCCATCGAGAGTGTCAAACGTGACATGGAGTCGGAGCGACCCATGGACCGATTGGTGTGCGGCGATGTCGGTTACGGCAAGACTGAGGTGGCCATGCGAGCCGCTTTCAAGGCAGTCGAGGACGGCCGTCAGGCAGCAGTGCTGGCACCCACCACCGTGCTGGCCTTCCAGCACCTCAACACCTTTGACCGACGTTTTCGAGGTTTCCCCGTCAACATCGAGATGCTTAGCCGGTTCCGAAGTAGAGCCGAGCAGAAACGAATCTTGGAGAAGACCCGCCTGGGTCTAGTGGACATTCTCATTGGTACCCATCGTCTGCTCTCCAAGGACGTGGGTTTTCAGCGGTTAGGCCTGATTATCGTCGACGAGGAGCAGCGTTTTGGCGTTGCCCAGAAAGAAAAACTTAAGCGTCTCAAGACACAGGTTGACGTTCTGACACTCTCAGCAACGCCCATCCCCCGGACACTCAATATGTCGATGATCGGCATACGCGATCTTTGCTTGATCCAGACCCCGCCCAAATACCGCTTAGCGGTCCAGACGGCAGTGGTCAAGTTCAGCAGACGGATCGTTGCCAGCGCTATCGATCTTGAGTTGAAGCGCAGCGGCCAAGTCTTTTTTCTCCACAACTCCGTCGAGACCATTGATTCGATTGCCAAGCTTGTCAAGGAGACGGTCCCGGAAGCTCGCGTGGCGGTGAGTCACGGCCAGATGCCCGAGAAACGGCTGGAAGAAGTGATGCTGGCATTTCTCAATTACGAGATCGATGTGCTGGTTTGCACCACGATCATCGAAAATGGTCTTGATATCCCCCGAGCGAACACCCTAATCGTGAACCGCGCCGACCGTTTCGGATTGGCCCAACTCTACCAATTGAGAGGAAGAGTAGGCCGAGCCAGGCGGCGAGCCTATGCCTACCTCTTGATTCCGTCGCAGGAAACAATGTCCACGGTGGCCCGAAAACGACTCAGGGCGATTCGTGAGTTCAGTGACCTGGGCTCGGGTTTCCGCGTGGCGGCTTTGGATCTCGAGATCCGGGGAGCCGGCAACTTGTTGGGAGCCGAACAGCATGGACACATCGCTTCAGTTGGACTGGAGTTGTACCTGAAGCTGCTGCGGGAGGCCATGCACGAACTCAAGGGGGATGTTCCTCAGTCCGCGCCCGAAACCAGAGTTGAGCTTCGACTCGATATTCGGATTCCCGAGCACTACATCGACGATCCCAACCAGAGGCTTTGGCTGTACAAACGAGTTGCTTCATTGAAAGACGAGAAGAGTTGGGAGAGTCTGAATAACGAGACGCTGGATCGCTACGGAAAATGTCCGCGTTCGGTTGCCAATTTGTTCGAGTACTCCCGGTTACGCATTCTGGCCGGAAATCTGGGGATCTTAAGTCTGCAAAAGAAGGGGACAACTGTCAGCGCCAAGTTTCACCCTGACACGCCACTCGATGTCGATCAACTGATGGGACTGTTGGTTCGCGAAGAGCGGTTTTCGATCTCTCCAGGAGGTGTGCTCGAGATTGAGACGGCACAACTTGAAGGAAGAGACTTGCTTAAGTCTTTGCGCCACACGTTGAGCCAACTGGCTATGCTAAAATAGCTCTTCGGAACCAACCCCTGGAAATGGTCACAGCAGGGAAGAGCAGGAAGCGGGGTGGCCCGCTGTCCGGATTGGGGACCCGGGTTGTCGGCTCTCCTCCAAAGTAAGAAGAGCTTCCTCTTCGATGTCTATGTCACGCTTGTTCCAAACGGTTACGGTCGGCCTGCTGCTCAGCTTGGAGGGCTTTCGGCTGGGGCCGGTTGAAGATCCGGCCTCCTCGCAACCTCCACCGAGACCGGTGGCAACCGTCAACGGTGAGGTAATTCTGGACCAAGACTTGGCGACGGCTTATCAGGGCCTGCGAAATCACCCCGGAGAGGCTGTAGTTTTGGACAAGAATACGGCACTCGGGACACTGATTGACCAAGTGGCTTTGAGACAGGCCGCTGAAGCAGCGGCTGTGACGGTCAGCGAGGCCGAAGTTCAGCAAGTCTTGGAAATCGGGAGGCATGCCCAAAGCGGCGAGCCGGTAAACGATCTCTACCGCCAAGCGCGTTCCTACCTGTTGATCCAGAAATTCGCCAATCTCAATCTGCAGGCCGATCGATCGATCAAACATCAGCAGCTTCTGCAATACTACCAAGCCAACGCCGAAGATTTTCAAGTTGAGGATCGCATCAGAGTTTTGGAGATTATGGTTGCGGAACTGCCGTTGGCCCGGCGGCTCGAGAGGGAGTTAAAGAACCGTGATTTTCGTGGCTTCCGTGAAGCAGCCAGGAAATATTCCCGCGGCACTACGGCAGCCGAGGGAGGAGAGATCGGCGTTTTCGAGCGGGGCCAGCTACCGCAACATTTTGAAAGTCTTATCTTCAAGCTGCGGGTAGGGGCCGTGAGTTCGATTTTTGAGTCGGAGCGCGGCTACCACCTTTTCATGGTTGAAGAAAAGATCCGCCGCCATGCCCAGAAATTTTATGAAGTCCAGGAGGAGATCTTTGAGCTTCTTGTGAGGGAACAGGAACGGAAAGCGTTAGACCAGTTTTTGGCGAGCGTGCTGGAAACTGCTCAGATTGAGATACTGGAGCCGGGTTTGGTATACAAGCGGAGCAATCATGATAAACCGCTTAAGTAGTCTGAACTGTCGATGGATTTGGCTAGCCGGTCTATCGCCCCTGATGTTTGGGACCTTGATCTCTCAAGATGAGTTCATTCTGGATGAGATCGTGGCCAAGGTGAACCAGGACGTGATAACGCTGACCGATCTTAAGCGCGAAATCCGCTTGCTGCGGCTGAGCTTTCAGGACGAAGGCGGTGAAGACGGTGTCTACGATGAACGTTTCCGAATGGCCAAACGGGCCCTACTCAAGAATCTGATTCGGAATCGTGTGATGATTCAGAAGGCCGACGAACTTGGAGTCACCTCCAATATCGATAGCGAAGTAGAGACAGCGCTCTTGAACATGATCCGCGATCTTGGGATTCCCAGCTTGGAAGTTTTCGAGCAGGCCCTCAAACAGCGAGGGACGGGGCTGGCTGAGTACCGCCGCAACCTGCGGGAGAGATTGATTATCGACTATCTGGTTCAGCAATCGGTCTATTCGCGAATCACTCTTTTGACCCCTGAGATTGAGGCCTATTACGAGGAGCACAAAGACCGGTATGCAGAGCCGGCCGAAGTAAAGCTGGCAGAGATCCTATTTTTGACCGAGGGTGAACCTCGCGCCCAGGTGCGCCAACTGGCCGAAGAAATGCTCAGTCGACTGAGTTCCGGAGAAAGCTTTGAAGACTTGGCCCGCGAGTATTCGGATGGTCCTACCGCCAAGGACGGTGGCGATATCGGCTGGTTCAAGAAGGGGTCACTCGCAAAGCAGATTGAAGAAGTGGCATTCGATTTGTCCGGGGGAGATATCAGTTCCTTGATTGAGACCGATTACGGCCTACAAGTCGTCAAGATTCTCGACCGGAAGGAATCGACTCACCGTCCGCTGGAGGAGGTGAAGCCAGAGATCCAACGGACACTCTATCGGCTTAAAGCCGCGCCCGAAATCAAGACGTTCGTGGATGACTTGATCCAGCAGAGTTTCATTTACGTAGCCGAGAAATACCGGGCGGAATACGATGTGGCTGAATATTAGGGCCGGTTGGCGCGCCTTTGCTTGATCCCTCCCCGTTGGCATCTCCTGAAGGTCGGCACCCATAATCTCGCATACGAGGCCGCCCTTAGAGCAGAACGACATCCATGTCCGGAGCTTGTGCTGGAGGCGGGGTCTGGGGCGAAGAGGAAACGCGTGAACCGGGCGGCCTTTTTTTTTCGGCCAGGAGCGCCCGCAATTCTCGCCGATCCCCGCCGCAGTAGCTTTGGGCAAAATCGTTGAGCAGTCGTCTCAACACCTGGTGCCGGAGCACGTGGGGCCGATAGCGGTAGGCTTTGCCTGCTTTGCTGCGTTTGACACTCCCTTTGCGGGCCAGCTTGTCAAGCTGGGTCATGACCGTGGTGTAGGCCACCGCCCGCTTTTGACGTAGCAAGGGCAAGATATCGCCCACCGTCATTTCCTGGTCCGACTGCCACAAGATGTCAAGGATCTCGAACTCAGCCGGTGTAATCTGATGTGGATCTTTCACAATACCCTAGAGGATAACCCCCGAGGCCGTCTTTTTTGGGGCTGTCACCTGTCAGCAACAGGAAGCTGAACTCAGTCAGGACCGCAGCTTATTGGCGGGAATTAAGGGCCTTTTGCAGACGCTTGGAGCGGCTGCGGTTGAAGAGCCAGGAGACGACAATGCTCACCAAGTAAAGGAGCACCATCGGGCCACTCCAGATGAAGAGGTTGAAAGGGTCGGTCGTGGGAGAGACCAAGGCGGCAATGATGACGATCAGCAAGAACGCGTAGCGGAAGTTCTTCCAGAGAAACCTGGGGGTGACCATCCCGAAGATGGAAAGAAACCCTACCAGGACCGGAAGCTGAAAAATGGCTCCCATTCCGACCAGGATCAGGACCTCGAAATCGAAGTATTCCACGGCGGTAATCAGCGGTTTGAATTTTTGCCCAAAGACATTCAGTAAGAAATTGAGCGCCGGCGGCAGCACCACGTAGTAGGCAAAGGCTCCGCCCACCAGAAAGAGGATCGTAGAGGACAAGAGAAAAGGCAAAGCGTAGAGTTTTTCCTTGCGGTAAAGACCGGGAGCGATAAAGAGCCAGACTTGAAACAGGATCCAGGGAATCGCCAGAAAGATGGCGGCAGCAAACGCGACTTTCAAGTAGATCGTAAAGGCCTCGGTGGGTTTGATGATGACGAGTTGTTCCTGGACCGCGTCATAAATCGGCTGAGCCAGGAAGTCGAAAATTTGCTCGCGAAAAATCCATCCGGCTGCAAAGCCGACCAGCAGAGCATAAATGCTCTGGAGAATCCTGCGGCGCAATTCGTCCAGATGCTCCAAAAAGGTCATCCGACCCCCCAGGCGGTTCTGAGGACCGTCGTCCGGCGGATCGGGGGGAGCGCCCTCATTGTAGATCCGACTCAGCTCATTCGAGGCTTGATCTTCAGTCGGAGTCTGGTTGGTCGGCTCACGGGACGCAGAAGTTTCTGGGGGTTGGCCGGAGGACTCGTCAAATTGCATGGGATGGCTGGTGGAGGAGGCTGGCTAGAGCAGCAAGAACCGGCGGCAAAATCGTTTTTGACCTGAAAAGTTTTGCAGCCTCGATCAGTCCGAGTTAAGCACTCGTTTCACTTCTTCGTTTTCGGCTTGGACTTCATCCTCCCAGGTCCTCTTCAGCTCGTTGGTCGCTCGCTTGAACTCGCCGATGCTCCGACCTAGCGAGCGTCCCAGTTCGGGAAGCTTGCGCGGACCAAAGACCACCAAAGCCACAACAAAGATGACTACCAGTTCAGGGACTCCCAGATTAAACATATTGGCCGCCTTCGCACTCAGTCTAAGTCAGCACGAAGACGCAAGTCAAACTGCCATTTCACTTCCAGGGCCAGCCACACCCCAATGAGAGTTGAACGCGTTTTCGCAAACCGGTCTCATGCTATAATGTCGAGTCAGCCCGTATCGCAAAACTGCATGAAGAACAGACTCGGCCTCCTCTTACTCCTCACCGTTACTACAACCGCCATCCTGGGAGGATTGTGGGGAAATCAAGTCAGCGCCGGTTCCTCAGGTGGGGAAACTGAGCAGCTCCTCAGGACTTTTGTCGAGGCGCTTTCGGTCATTCAAGCCCATCATGTGCAGGAGGTCTCTGCTCGCGATCTGGTGGAAAATGCGATTCGAGGGATGCTTTGGACACTCGATCCGCACAGTTCCTTTTTTTCCAACACCGATTATGCTCGTTTACAGGAAGAGCAACAGGGCAAATATTTCGGATTGGGTATAACCATTCGGCCGGAGGCTCGCGGCTCCGGCCGAGTGGTAGTGGTCGACCCCCCGGCCCCGGGTACTCCCGCGTACAAAGCGGGCCTGTTGGCGGGGGACATCATTTACAAGATCAGGGGTGAGCCGATCGAGGACTGGGACATCAACACTGAAGTCATCCCCAACCTCAAGGGTCCCAGAGGCACCACAGTTGAAATTACCGTGGAGCGACCCGGCGAGGCCGTCTCCTTGGACTTCACCATCGAACGCGATGCGATTCCGCTTTACACCATCAAGTTCGCCCTCGAGTTACAGCCGGGAGCGGGCTACATCCGGATTGACAGGTTCTCTGAGAACACTGGCAGTGAGCTCGATAAAGCCTTGCGCGAACTCAACGAGCCGGAGCTTAGCGGCTTGATTCTGGACTTGCGGGGCAACCCAGGTGGAGCGTTGGCAGCCGCCATTGAAGTGGCAGATCGTTTTCTCGAGCGGGGGGAATTGATCGTCAGCACCCGGAGTCGTCGGGGTGCCTCGGAATCTTACCAAGCGCCTCGTGGCAAGCGCTATTCTTATCCCATGGTGGTGTTACTGAACCAGTACAGTGCCAGCGCCAGCGAAATCGTTGCCGGTGCTCTGCAGGACCACGATCGGGCTTTGATCGTCGGGAAAACCAGCTTTGGCAAAGCCTTGGTCCAGACCATCTATCCTCTTGATGGAGATCGGGGACTGGCTTTGACTACCGGTAAGTATTATACGCCTAGCGATCGGTTGATTCAGCGTGACTATTCTCGCGGGTTCTACGACTATTTCAACAGTCGCCGCACGCGAGCTCGCGGGCTCACCAAACACGCTACCGACAGTGGCCGTCCTGTCTACAGTGGCGGAGGAATCATGCCGGACGAAGAAGTCGAGCAACGATCCTTCCCTCGTCTGGCACGGGAACTGACCCACCGCAATCTCTTTTATCAGTTTGCCGCCAAGCTGGGGACAGGCGAGATTCGAACCGACGTCGTCCTTGAGCATGACCCAAAAAAGTTGCTAGAGCTGGATCAGGACGCCAAGAAGGAACTCATGGCGAGACTTTTTGTCAGCGACCTCACCCTACAACGTTTTCGTGAGTTCTTGGACAATCTGGAAACGCCGATCCAAGGCCTTGATAAAGAATTCGGTGAGAACACCGAGCTGATTCGCAATCAGATAAGAAGGGAACTCTTCTTATTGCGTTTCGGGGAAGAGGCCGGATACCAGGTCGGGCTCGAGCTGGACAAGCAGGTCCAACGCGCCTTGGCGGTACTTCCTGAAGCTGCCAAATTGATCGCAAGGAAAAGCGATACCGGTTAAGAACCGGCGCCGTGTTGCTGGTATTTTCATAAGCCAGTCGGTCTTATGTGCCGGTATCCAAAAAAGCGGCCAGTGCGTTGTGAAGACCCGCGACCCTTTCGAGTCGTCGCAGGCGCTGATGTTTGTTCGACCTCGGGTGGTGCTGGATCGCATCCGACCCAGTTCAGATTTGAGCTGGAATCCCGCCCGACTGACCCCAAAGCGTGGAGAACTGACCATTGGATCTTTGCAGGTTTTGGCTGTTGAGTCTGCTGGCCGTGGGACTGATTCAATGCAAAAGTGCACTCCCGCCCGAATCTGACCTCTGGTTGACTTATCCCGGATGCAGTGGCCCCGGAGCGACCAAACACATCGTGCTGGTTTCAGGAGATGAGGAATACCGCTCGGAAGAAGCGCTTCCGATGTTAGCCCGGGTACTGTCTGTCTGGCACGGTTTCAAGACAACTGTGCTCTTTGCTATCGATCCGGACGAAGGATTTATCGATCCCAATAATCAAACCAACATTCCTGGCCTGGAGTTTCTCGACAATGCCGATCTGATGATTCTCTTCACGCGATTCCGGGAACTGCCTGATCCACAAATGGCCCACATCGTTAAATTCGTTAATTCAGGAAAGCCCATCATTGGACTGCGGACGGCCACCCATGCTTTCAACTACCAAAGTAACCAGGCAAGTCCTTACGCCAAGTACAGCTTTCGCAGTAAGGAATGGCCAGGTGGCTTTGGTCGGCAGGTGTTGGGGGAAACCTGGATCAATCACCACGGTCGGCACAAGGGAGAAAGCTTCCGCGGTATCGTCAACCGTGAGAATCGTGAACATCCGATCCTGCGAGGTATAGGAGAGATTTGGGGGCCGACTGACGTATATGGAATTACGACCTTGCCCGATGATGCCCAAGTGTTGGTGTGGGGCCAAGTGTTGCAAGGGATGAGTCCAGATGATCCTCCACTAGAGGGTCCTAAGAATGAGCCCATGGTGCCCTTGGCTTGGATACGGCAATATCTGGGAGAAAGCGGCCGCCGGTCGCGGGTCTTTTGTACAACCGCGGGAGCTTCCGTCGATTTTGAGAACGAAGACTTGCGTCGACTTCTGGTCAATGCTTGTTACTGGGGGCTGGAAATGGAGAACCGGATCCCTCCCAGAAGTCAAGTGGAGCTGGTCGGTGATTATTCGCCCAGCTTCTATGGTTTTCACTCGGAAGAAGATTTCTGGCGGCAGAAAAATCTCAGGCCGGGCGACTGGCGTTTGCAAAAGCAATATTTGAAACGGTAGTTGCAGGCTCCCGTTTCCTGAAAAGACTGGTGACAACCAGTACCATGAAGCTAGTGGTTCCCGGTTGTGCGGGCGCCATCCAAGGTGCTACCCAGGTGGAGATTCTGTTGGGCTGGGTTTTCCAGACAAAAGGTGGCGTGCGAGAAAGTTGTCGGCTGCTTCGAAAGCCGCTAGCCAGGAGCGGTGCTTTAAAAAGCCGTGGACTTCATCGGGGATCACGCAACTGATTTTCTGTAATTTGTCTGGGAGTCAGGTTTCTCCGTAACCCTCCAATCATTCAGATTTAGATACTGTCGGCCGGTGATCCACTCCTCGTGTTGCTCCGCCAGCACCGCCGAGGTCAATCGCAGGACCGAAGCTTGGTTGGGAAAGATCCCCACCACTCGAGTGCGGCGGCGGATCTCCCGGTTGAGCCGTTCCAGTCCGTTGACCGTCCGGACCCTGCGATGAGTCGATCGCGCAAAACGATAGACGGTAAAGCCTTCCCCGATGTTTTCCTGCAGCCACTTGACCCACCGCGGATTCTCTGGCTGGAAACGCTCGGCCACCCGGCTGACCATCCTCTCGGCAGCGGCCAGCGACGGGCAGTTGAAGATATCCCGAATGGCTTGGCCCATCTGACGGGCTTGTGCCCGGTTGTGGGCATGGGCCTGAGCGTTCTGAGCCAAGTGAAACTGACACCGTTGCCAGGGGAGGGCAGGAAACACCGCCCGGCGAGCTGCCCGAAGCCCTACGTGATCATCACTGACCAACAGTTCAATGCCTTTTAATCCTCGTCGCTGCAGCGCTTGTAAGAACTCTCTCCAGTGGACCTCCGCTTCGCTCAGTGCCACCGAGACCCCCAGCACTTCTCGTTTCCCCCAACGGTTGACTCCAATCGCTTTCAGGAGGGCCAGGTCCCGCACCGTGCCCTGGACTCGCACCTTCTCGTAGTGGGCATCCAGGTACACCACCGGGTATTGCCCCAACTCTCGTTGCCGGAACTGCTCCAGCTCTTGATCCAGCAGCTTGGCAATCCTGGAGACCTGGGTGGCCGAGATCTCCGTCCCACACAGTTGTTCGGTGATCCGGCTCACCTTGCGGGTCGACACACCCTTGACGTACATCTCGGCAATGGCCAGCTTTAAGGCTTTCTCCGACCGGCATCCTCGCTGCAACGACTTGGGATAAAATGACAAGTGCCTCACTTGCGGGATCTTCAGCTTCAGCTTCCCCACGCGGGTGGTGACCGTCTTGTCCTTGAAGCCATTGGCATGATCCCGGCGCCGGCTCGTTCGCTGGTAGGGTTCGGCTCCCAGAAACTCAGACCGTTCCAGCTCCATGGCCAAGTTGAGCAACTTCTCCAGAACCTTTCCAAAGGCCTGGGCACCTTCCTCCATTAACTCTTCCAAAATCTCTCGTGGTAAACTTTGCTTCAGGTCTGGGTTCATCGATTCTCCTTTCAAAACTCGTTGGTTTCGTTTGGAGAATCCTGTCCCAGACCCCTGTCCTTTGGCGCTGGCCGGCTTCGACTGTGGTCGGCCCTCCGGGCCTCCCTTCATCGAAGCCGCTACTACCTGGGCAGAACTCAAATTACAGAAAGAAAGTTACACGGCTTCATCGGGGAAGACCAACTGTTCGAAGGGGACGTTGCGTTTGCGCAACGCGGCGGCCAGCTGGACGCTTTCGCTAAAAGGAACGTTGCGGTCGTCGTCCCCATGAATCAATAACACCGGCGAGCGCCAAGTGTCGACCGAGGCCAGAGGCGACGAATCAAACGCCAATTGGGAGGCCTTTGGATAGTCAAGAGGATTGTAAGAGGGCACGAAATTCCGGATGACGGAATTCCAGTCGTGCACCCCATGCACATCAACTCCGGCGGCAAACAGATGAGAGGCTCGGGCTAGCCCCAGCGCCGTCAAGTAACCGCCATAGGAACCACCCCACAGCCCGATCCTTTGGGGGTCAACATCATCACGACTGCGCAGATAGAGCCCCGCTCCCATTACATCGTTGAACTCGGAGGCCCCAGCGGCGCCGTAGTTCAGTGCCTCGCGAAATTTCATCCCGTAGCCGATGCCGCTTCTGTAGTTAACTGACAATACGATGTAGCCTTGGTTGGCCAGATATTGATTGAGAGCGTAGCAATTGCTGTAGTAGCTGCTGTAGTGCCACCCCAGCAGCATCTGGCGCCGGGACCCGCCATGGAAATAGAGCATGGCCGGATGGCGCCGGCCCGAAGTGTGATCGGCAGGTAAGAAAAGCTGTCCATGGATCCTCAAGCCGTCGGCGGCACTGAAAATGACTTGCTGGGGCTCCACCAGATGCTCAGCGGGGTAGGCTGCAGGTAGTGCCGGGGACAGTCGTTGGAGCCGGTCGCCCTGGAGTCGATAGGGTTGGGGCGGGTGCTGTCCGGTGGATTGGATCATGGCAATACCGGCACCATTGGCCAGCGGGGTGGGATTCCATTCGTTGCTCACCCCCTGGGTCAGTGCTTGGGGTGGGCCTCCTGCTGCAGCCACCCGCCAGACATGGCGGCGGTCGACATCTCCTTGATTCGAATTGTAGATCAGAGTGTGACCGTCAATAGCTAAGCGGACCTGTTCCACTTCAAAGTTGCCGGGTGTCAGGAGTCGAGCCGGTCCACCCTCGGCAGGAACCGAGTAGAGGTGGGTCCAGCCGTCTTTTTCCCAAGGAAAGACCAAATAGCCATCCCTGCTCCAAAAAAGCTGATTCTCAGCCACGATCTCCCGGTAGGCACTGCCGATGCCCAGGTCAGCTCTCCAAACTTCTCGAGAGGTTCCTTTTGTGACATCGGCGACGTGAATCGACCAAGGTTGAGCCGAACGTTGAGGAGTGAAGATCAATCTACGAGGCGAAGCCGGAGTCCGCCGGAACGCCAACCCGCGGCTGTCGGCAGACCACACCGGACTTGAATCGCGGTCGATACTGGGTGCGAGATAGCGCAACCGACCTGACTGGAGGTGATAGACGGCAATAAAACTGTGGTCTCCCCGCCTGCTGACATAGGCCAGTTGCCGTCCGTCGGGTGAAAACCGGAGCGAACCGGCACTACCGCGAGCTTTGATGAGTTGGCGGGGTTCCTTATCCTCCTCCAGCTTGAGTTTCCAGACTTGGCCGCCGCGTAGAAAAACGATGGCTTCAGTCGAAGGCATGAACAGAGGAGACGAGCCGGTGGTCAGCCTCTGCGGCCGGTTATCGCCAGCATCAACCAACCAGATAGCCTGCTCCGTGCCCAAAGCAAGATGAGAAGGGTTGGGGAATTCTCCCCGGCGATTGGCTCCGCTGCCCCGAACAAAGACGATTCTCGTACCATCAGGGCTCCAAGAGATTTGGGACAGCGTGTGCCCGTCATCTTGGTCCCAAGAAGTCAAACGATATCCCTTGAACTCGGGTGCCCCAGCCAGCCAAAGATTACGGGCTCCACGTTCGTTCATAACCCAGACCAAAGCGTCACCGGAGGGCGAAGCGGACATGTCCGAGGGGAAAGGATAGTTGAGAATCTCCGGAAGCGTGAAATCACCCGCTGCCACCGTGCCCAAAAGCAAAGGTAACAGCGACCATGTGAGAAGAATCAGACGAGCGGGCGTTTTCATGGAAAACCTCTGGTGTCAAGTTGTGGGTGGATTGATGAGTTGAGAGGTTAGTTTTACCGGTCTGGAGTGTCAAATCAGCAAGTTATTTCATAGGCGACCTGCCGGCCCTCATAACTTTTTCAGCAGCTTGCGGATCTGGGACGGGGAATCCGTGTTTGGCGTCGATTTCGCGTTCGCGAGATAGCGTTCCAGCAGTTGTCGCGCTCTGGGATACAGGGAGGAACGCTTGGCGCCGATCCACGCTTTGGCCGCAACCAGCCAGAGCACGGGGTTGTCGGGATCGTGGGCCAAGGCGGTGTTGAAAAGCTTGTCGCTCTCCGCCTGCCGGCCGCGCCTGCAAAGGAAGGCGGCATGGCCCGCCAAGTACGCCGTGTTATCCGGGGCAAGTTTGCGGGCCAGCGCATACTGCACGGCCGCGCGCGCGAAGTCTTGATCCTTCTCGAAACAGGCTGCCCAGGCGATCGCGCCCCGCGCTTCGTCGATCTGTTTTATCCGATCCGCTATTCGCCGGGCCTCCGCCTTGTTTCCGCCCACAATGCCCGGAGCCCGAAAGTGGAACCTCTGGAGGGCTTCCAGCGCGTCAAGATTGGATCCGTCCAGCTCGACGGCGCGTTCGAATTGCACCTTCACTTTTTTCGCAAGCCCCATGGCGGTGAGGCGGCGAAAACCCGTCATGCCTTCGGCTCGTCTTCCGATCGCGAGCCCCAGCCAAAAATTGTAGGTCGAGTTGAGGGGATCCTTGCTCAAGGCGCGTTCGAACGATTCCTGAGCGCGCTTGTATTCCTCAACGCCAAAAAGCCGCCGGCCCTCCTCCCAGTCCTCCAGGCCCGGACCCCCGGCGAAGAGGACGGAAATGCAAACCAGCGCAAGTGTCAAAGTCCTTCCTAGCCATCGCCGTCGCTTCCGTCTGTGCACACTCGGATGTCTCAATTTTGTGATGAGCAGAGCCTCATTTTTCACCACTCGGGTACCTGTCGACAACCCCGCATAGTCCCTGCCCCAGCATTCTGCCATTTGTTGGCGTGCCCGGTTGGACCCCGGCCAAGGTGGACGATGGCATCTGAGGCGCACGCACTAAGGGAGATTCCGGCGCCCTCCCAGCCCTATTGGTCGGAGCCACCATCGAGGTCCAACCTCGCCGGGGACCAGCGTGGGTCTCGACCGTCCTGAAGGTCATCGATGTCAACGGCAATTGAAAGATGAGCAGTTCCCAACCGATCATCGTTGGACGGACACCACCGGCAATGTGGTGAAGATGCCATTGCCGGCATCCAGCTCCACGGCCACTCCGGCAAACTCTCCCTCGGCCCTGCAACGCACCAACCCCACGAAGTCCGACGTATCGGTGCGGGTGAACACCTCTTCGATAAAGCGGCCATCCTGCCCGTTGGCCTCCAGCTCGATGTCCACCTCTTCCAGCACGATACCCTCTTGCATCAGTTGGCAACTGACCACCAGCTCTTCTTCTTCCAGGTTGCGGATGGCTGCTGCGGTACTGATGCCTCCCTCCTGTCGCCGGGCCGGAAAGAGGGCATCCGTTAAAGGTTGACCGGTTCCCACTCCGGCCACCCCAACCCCCGGCAGGTCAAAGCGCAGCACCCCTCCGATGGGACCTTCTGCAACCACCGTCACCGATCCCGCCACCACCTCTCCTCGACCATGGGTGGAAATCGTCACTGCCTGCAGCGGTTGCAGCTCCGTCTGAACGCTCAAGCTTCCGTCCTCAGTGACCTCCAGATCTTCCGTCACCTCCACCACCGATTGGGCGGCAAGCCTTTCTCCGGCCCGATCGTAGAAGTAGAGGCTGGGCCGGGTGGAAGGGATGGGCGTCGTAAAGGGACCGGCAGGACGACTCGGCCGGATGGATACATTCACCAACACCAGATCGGAGGTAATGGAAGCACCATTGGCGAAGTGGGCAAAATCAAGGGCATACTCCCCGCCTCTGAAGACCGTCCGGTCTACCGGCAGCACCGGCAAGGTGGTGAAGATCCCGTTGCCGGCATCCAGCTCCACTGCCACTCCGGCAAACTCTTCCTCGGCCCGGCAGCGCACCAATCCCACGAAGTCGGTCGTGTCGGCAGCAGTGAACACCTCTTCAATGAAGCGGCCATCCTGACCCTTGGCCTGCAGGTCGATGTCCACTTCTTCCAGCACGGCTCCCTCTTGCATCAGTTGGCAAGTCACTACCAACTCCTCCTCTTGCAGGTTGCGGATGGCTGCTGCGGTGCTGATCGCTCCCGCCTGTCGCCGGGCGGGAAAGAGGGCATCTGTTAAAGGTTGACCGGCTCCCACTCCGGCCACTCCAACCCCCGGCAGGTCAAAACGCAGCACCCCGCCAAGGGGACCGTTGGAGACCACCGTCACCGATCCCGCCACCAACTCTCCTTGACCATGGGTGGAAATCGTCAGTGCCTCGAGCGGTTGCATCTCAGTCTGAACGGTCAAGCTTCCGTCCTCGGCCACCTCCAGCTCTTCGGTGAGCTCCACTACCGATTCGACTGCAATCCTTTCGCCTTCCCGGTCGTAGAAGTAAAGCCAGGGGCGGATGGGACGAGCCAACACGTTCACCAACACCAGATCGGAGGTGATGGACGAACCGTTGGCGAAATGGGCAAACTCCAATCTTCCCACTCCCGGAGTCACCTCGACCTGGCGGGAAGAGGCGCCGGCGCCGGCCGCGCTGACCGCCCGCACCTGGAAGAGGTAGAGCCGGCCGTTAGTCAGCTCGGTGACCGTATGGGTCAGGTCGGTGGATTCGGTGGATATCCAACCCCCGCCCGTCCCGCCGATCAGATACTCGTAATCGGCAATTGCAAAGCCGCCGTCGTCTTCCGGCGCCTCCCAGGAGAGTGTCACCTGCTCGTCTCCACCCAACGCCTCCAGGTTCCTGGGCGCCGACGGCGCCGGGTTGGAAGGGGGAGGGAGACCGCCTCCGCCCCCGGGCGGGATGACGGGTCCCGGCGGCTTGGCTGTATACTCGGCCAGATCCTCAGCCGTGTTGCCGGCCGCATCCCGGATCGGGTTTGTTCCGGCCGAATAGCTGACCGTCACCGTTTGGTCTGGCGCTGCCGCCGAATCGAGGGTCAGCGTGACGACGCTTTCGTTCACTAGAATCTGGGTCAGCGGCCGCTCGGCCCCCTCCACATTCACTTTGAAATCACCCGTCGCCGGTATCGAATCCTCGTCGAGCGCCTCGTCGTAGGTCAGCACCAGCATGGCGCCATCCACTGTCGCGCTCTGGAGCTCCGGCCGGACCCCATCCACCGCGTGGCCGGGCGCTGGCGGCACCGCCTCATACGCCAACACGGCCAGATTGTCTGCAAGACCCTTGATCGTCCCCCCGTTCAGCTCGATGCTGCCGGCAGCAATACTCACCCCATTAGTATCGATATCACCGCTCTCCACTGTGTAGACGAACACCACAGCCGCGCTGTCCGGCCCCGAGCGGTAGCGGGCCGGCTTGCTCTGAGCCCCTACTGTCAGGGCCAAAGTCGGCGTCCCTCCCGTCGTGTCCACCGTCACCGTCTCGCTGAACCTCACAGTCACCTCGATCGCATCCCGGGCCGCGTAGGTCTCGTCCGGCCCTGGATTGGAGGTGATCGCTACCCTGTTCACCACCGGCGCCTCAACGGGTGTAACCCTGAGTATCCGGTCCACGCCGCTGCCGTTCGAGGTGGAAACATACAAGGCTCCGTCGGGACCCATCATCGGGGTCCGCAGCCGCCCGAAAGCGCCGTTGAGCTCAGGTATGATGACCTGGCTCACAAAGCCGCCATCCGGGGTGAACTCGAAGAGGCGCAGCTTGCTGTCCTTGAGCGTGGCCACCGCAAGTCGTCCCTCCCAGACGCCCCATTGATCGCCCTCCAGGAAGATGCCTCCGCTGGTGGCCAGCGTACGCCCCCCCGACGACCACTTGGCCTCGACCGCACTGGGAAACTTCACCAGGTCGGTCATGGGCACGCTCTCGTCGTAGCCCGGCACCGGATCCCAGCCGTAGTTGCGCCCGGCGACCAGCAGGTTGATCTCGTCGTCAACCGACGGACCGTGCTCCACCGACCACATCTGGCTCGTGCCGGGGCGGAGAGCCAAGCCCTGCACGTTCCTGTGGCCATAGGTGTAGACCCGTGATGGAGCGAATGGGTTTGTCGGCGCCCCCGCCCCCGTGGATGCATTGACCCGAAGGACCTTCCCTCCGAGCGAGGTCAGATCCTGCGGGACCGTCCCGGATGCCGCGTCGCCGGTAGCGATCCACAGATAACCCTGCGGTCCGAAGCGCAGCCGGCAGCCGCCGTGACGGCCGGTGACGACGGGCATGCTCCCAACCAGGGGATCGGCAACCCGGGTGGCCACGGTGTAGGCAGCATTGATGGTCCAGGCGATCACCTGTATCTCAGGGCCCGTGTGGCCTTGGCAGGTGTAAAAGCGCCGGTTGGAAGAAAAACTCGGATCGACGCCGATGCCCATCAACCCGGTTTCTCCGCGGGCGAACAAGTCGCTGAACTCGGCGGTAACGGGCTGGACCGTGCCATCGGCAAGTCGACTGCTCAGCACACCCGCCCGCTGAGTGAACAGCATCGTCCCGTCGGGCGCGAAGGCGATGCCCCAGGGGATCGACAGGCCGGAGACGAGGGTGGAAACCAGCAGTTTGGGCGGGGTAATCTCGCTGGTGCTGACGCCCTGCGCCTGCTTGCGGGAACCCTGCGCGTCGTTGTAGGACACCGTGGCTCGCAAGTACATTTCTTCATCGTCGCTGGACGGCGTGTAGCTGGCTGAGGTGGCGCTACCGATGTTCGTCCATCCCGTGCTCCGGTTCGAAGATCGGGCCCATTGCCAAGTCACGCTGCTCACACCGCCGTCGGGATCGCTCAACGTCGCCCTGATGGCAGCCGCCACCTGGGAGAAGCTCACCGCTCCGGCTTCCTCCAGGTTGCGCACGGTGACGGTGATCGTCTGCTCTGCCGTCAGCGCACGATCGGCCGTGCCGCCTGTGGCCGTCACGGTTACGACGTACTCGTTGTTCCCAGCATCGTTGAGGGGATCGGCGCTGGCCACATTTGCGGCTCTCTCGTAGTTCGGCGCGACCTTGAAGGTCAACACACCCGTCGTTTCACCGATATCGAACTTGGAGGCGTCGGCGCCCCCGCTGATCGCATAGGCAACCCCGTCGCCGCTGTCTGGGTCCGTGGCCACCACCGTGGCGATCGCCGTCTGGTTCTCTTCCACCTCGAAGCTGGTGTCGCTGCTGAAGGACGGCGCGGTGTTGACCAACTGGAGAGTAAAGGTCAGGGTTGCGATGGGCTCATTCGAGAACTTGCCCAACCCCCGCAGGCTGGTGATGACTCCCTGCGGCGCGGTGGCGGGGTTCGACAGCGAAAACTCGGTCCCCTCCTCGGTCCCGGCGTCCCAGGGATACAGGTTCAACGAGCGCGACGACAGCCAGTCTCCCTGCGCATCGAGCAGGGGCAGTCCGGAGACGCCCACGAACCAGTCCGGGCTCTGCGCCACCATCGAGAGCGGGGTGACCCGGGGATGATCGGTGGTGAGCGTGACCGGATTGATTGTAGAAGAGCCGGTCGGGCCGATACTGCCGCCGCTGCCCTGAAGAACGCTGAGCGCGTTCGGCTCGGCTGCTCGGACTTCGGCCGCCAATGTGGACGTTCCACCGAGTTCCGCCATGAACTCGACCCCCGCGCTGGCCATGCCGCCCTCTCTCAGGAAGGTCACGCCGGCGTTGTGGACGCCGCCGATCAGGGTGGTGAAATGCGCCCCGGATGGAACGCCGCCGGAGGTGACGGTGGTGGTCCAGGCGCCCTGGAAGGTCACGCTGTAGATGGCTTCCGACCGGACCGCGGCCACCGGATCGCTCGCCGTTGGGTTCAGCCACATGTTGGGCAGGGCCGTCGTCCCCGTAGCCGTGATCGCTTCAGCCGAGGCAGTAACGTCGCCGTTGGTGTTGTAGGCCAGAACTCGCACCGTGTATTCCGCGCCGTTGGTCAATCCGGTGATCAGGTGCTTGTACCTCTTTGTGGTTTCGCTCGATGACGCCGTCACCACGCTGGTGGCCGGCTCGGCCAACTCCTGCCGCGACGCGTCGTAGTCCTCGTTGCCGGACTTCCACTGCACCTTGAAACCGGTGGTCGCCGCATAGTCGGACGAAGACCACCGCACCTCCAGTTTCTGATGGTCAATGCTGTAGACAGCCACCGACTCAAGTGTCCCCGGTACCGCGGCCGCGGCCGCCACCGCCGTCAGTAGCACCAACAAGGGTGTCAGCAGAACACGGACAGCCGCTGTTGGGCCGATAAGCTGGGATGGCACTTCAATCACCCGGTGCCTCTGCGATCGCTGACAGTTGATGACGCGAACGATTTCGGCCGAGAATCGGCCAGCATGCTGTTGCTCCCCGTCGGCGACACCCTCACTCTTTTGTTCGGCGCGTCCACGACGTTGTTCACTGCCCGCACCAAGTCTGGCATGCTCGTAGACCTCCAGGCTTGGCCTGGACCTGCGGCCGTTCTCATCCGCGGTAACACCGTGCCGCTCCGAAGGCGACTCGTTCCTCAATCTTAAATCAGTCCAGTTCCCGCCATCAGTCGCGTTGCAAAAAGCACCACCAAAGCCGCCTGACCCGCATTTCTCACCCAACACGGTCAGAGAGCTGAGCGCAAGTCTCTGTCCCCGAAGGATTTCTTGTCAAAACTGGGGAGCGGCGTCGCGGATTTCCTGGCTGGCAGCGTCGGAGAAATTTTCGAAGTTCCGGTGGAAAAGTGCTGCCAGCCGGGCGGCGGTGGTGTCATAGGCCGCCTGATCGGACCAAGTGTTGCGCGGGTTCAAAATCTCATCGGGAAGGCCCGGACAGGAAGTAGGGATCGACAGGCCGAAGGCTGAATCCGTGGTCCACTCAACGGTCTCCAGAGCGCCGGAGTGAATCGCATCGATGATGGCTCGAGTATAGGCGAGTTTCATTCGGCTGCCGGTTCCGTAGGCTCCGCCTGACCAGCCCGTATTGACCAGCCAGGTGTTGGTCGAGTGCCGGCTCATTTTGTCGGCCAGCATCTCGGCGTACCGCGTAGGGTGAAGGACCAGAAAAGGTGCGCCAAAGCAGGCCGAGAAGGTGGCCTCCGGGTCGGTGACACCCACTTCGGTTCCGGCTACTTTGGCGGTATACCCGCTGATAAAGTGATACATGGCCTGAGCCGGCGTCAGCCGGCTGACCGGAGGGAGCACTCCAAAGGCGTCACAAGTAAGAAAAATGATGTTGGAGGGGTGGTTTCCGACACAAGGTACAAGGCATTCTTGACATACTCGATGGGGTAGGCGCCCCGAGTATTGGTCGTGATCGAGGTATCGCCATAGTCGACCTCTCGAGTCACCTCGTCGTAGATGACGTTTTCCAAGACAGCCCCGAAACGGAGGGCGCGGTAGATTTCCGGTTCGAACTCCTCCGAAAGGTCGATCATCTTGGCGTAGCATCCGCCTTCGATGTTGAAAATTCCCTCATCGCTCCAGCAGTGTTCATCGTCGCCAATCAAAAAACGCTCGGGATCGGCTGACAGGGTGGTTTTTCCAGTGCCGGAGAGTCCAAAGAATATGGAAACGTCGCCATCTGAGCCCTGGTTGGCCGAGCAATGCATGGAGAACACTTGCCGCCGCGGCATCAGCCCGTGCATCAGGGTGAAGACTCCCTTCTTCATTTCCCCGGCATATTCGCTCCCCAGTATGACCGCCTCGGCACTCTCAAAGTTAAGACAGATGCTGGTTTCGGTTCCCACGCCCGGGAGCTGGGAATCAGCCAGGCAAGCCCCGGCATTGAAAACCACGAAATCGGGTTTGCCGAAATTCTCCAGCTGATCGCGGCTGGGTCGGATCAGCATGTTGTGCATAAAAAGGGCATGATAGGCCCGCTCGCAGATGATTCGAACTTTGATTTGGTATTGGGGGTCCCATCCCGCAAAACCATCTACAACGTACAGTTGGGACACTTGGTTGAGGTACTCGATCGCCCGCCGTCGGTTGGCCGCGTAACTGGCCGGATCAAGCGGGATGTTGACTTGACCCCACCAGATATCGCCAGGAGCATCGGGGTTGCAGACAATCCGTTTGTCGTTAGGACTCCGTCCAGTCTTGGCTCCCGACAGGGCCATTAGCGCGCCGTTGGCAAGTATCACCGATCCCCGGCCGCGACGGACTGCCTCTTCGTAGAGTTGTGCTGGAGCAGCGTTACGAAGAACTTGGCCACACTGGATCCCGTGTGAGGTTAGGTCAAAAGTTGATGGCATTGTGGCTGTCCTCATGCTGAGCAACAAAACGCCCATTCTATGGGAGGATAGATCCCTTTTCCAGTCGAGGGAGCTCGTTTTGGAGTCCAAACCTGACCTGCGGCCGAATGCCACTGAGTTAGGCCCCCCAGACGAGTGGCTCTTGGGGATGAAGACTCTTCCTCTACACCCGATTCGACTCAGACCCGAACGGGAGCAACTTGTTTCGGCGTGAGGCGAATCAAGTTGCTCAGTTGTTTCGTTCACGCTTCGTAGGCAGCGGCGACGGACGGATCCACAATCTTCCGGTCTCCCGGGATTTGGGCCGATTCGCTGACAGGGACAGCCTACAGGCTCCAGTAATCGGCCCAGTCAAGAAAACTCCCGCTCAGGGCGCGTCGGAGAGGTCGACTCCAACTCAAAGGCTAGCGCAGAGTTTCTCAGCCGCGGTGCAGATCGAGTTCTACTAACGAACTCCAAGCAGCGTGAAGCGTTGACGCTACGCTGTTTGGCTCACTACTATTGGTGTAATTCCCAATCGAAATGAGGAGACTCCATGACCTTAGAAGACCTGACAATTGGGATCGAGGAAGAGTATCAGATCATCGACTCCGAAACGAGAGAGTTGACATCCTTCGTTTCTGAGTTCCTGGAACAGGGAGCAGTGGTCTTCCGCGACCAGGTCAAACCGGAGTTGCTCCAGTCACAGGTCGAAATCGGATCCCATGTGTGTCGAAACGTCCGCGAGGCTCGACAAGAACTGGTCCGATTGCGCGGAATGTTGGGAGAAATTGCGGAAAAAAACAACCGCAAGATCGTCGCCGCCGGTACCCATCCCTTCTCTCGTTGGCAAGATCAGATTACCACCGACCATGACCGCTACCGGACACTGGTCAACAATATGAGCTACGTAGCCCGGCGGCTGTTGATCTTTGGAATGCATGTGCACATTGGAATCCCCAACCCAGAGCTGAGAATCGACATCATGAATCAGCTCGCCTACTTCATACCCCACATTCTTTGTATCTCGACCTCCTCTCCCTTTTGGTTGGGAACCGATACCGGACTTAAGTCTTATCGCAGTGTGGTGTTTCAGGATCTGCCTCGCACCGGTTTGCCGGAGTATTTCGATTCTGCCGCGGAATACGACAGTTTCATCGAGACTCTGGTCAAGACCGGCTGCATCGACGAGCCCACCAAGATCTGGTGGGATATTCGTCCCCACCCCAAGTTTCCTACTCTCGAAATCCGCGTCTGCGATTGCACCACGCGGGTTGACGACGTCATCTCAATCGCCGCCGTCCTGCAGGCTCTGGTCGGCACCTTGCTGGAGTTGCAAAAGAAGAACCTTTCCTGGCGGATTTATCGGCGAGACTTACTGGAAGAGAACAAGTGGCGAGCCATGAAAGACGGAATGGATGGACAGTTGCTGGATTTGGGGAAAAACGAGGAAGTCCCGGTGCGCTTTTTGTTGGAGGAGTTAATCGATTTCATCGGCGACGCCGCGAAGAAACTGGGCAGTCAAAAAGAAATCGAGCATCTCAGGACCATCATCAAGAACGGCACCAGCGCCGATCGTCAACTGCGAATCTACCGGGAAACTCAAAGCATGGAGGCCGTTGTCGACCACTTGGCTAAAGAGACTTCCCTCGGTTGCTAGAAGGTTCTTCCAGCCGCTGTTTTGGCCGCCGGCGTCCCAACTCGCCCAATCCCAACGGCAACGAAAGACCGCAGGGCGATGAGTCCTCTTCGACCAGGTGTTGCGCTAATGCCCAGCCCGCCAAGTTACCTCCCGGCTTTCTGCTGAGCAATCGCGGTAATCAGGTCCTGCTGAACTTGGCGTAGATGTTGCTGATCGCGATAGGGGTTGCGGGGCCAAAAAAACCCCCTCAAACCGTCTCCTCGTCTCCGGGGAACGATGTGAATGTGGAGGTGGGGGACGCTTTGGCTGACGGTATTGTTGATGGCCACAAAGGTTCCCTCGGCCTGCAGAGCCGTTGTCACCGAAGCCGCCAGCAATCGGGCGTTGGCAAAAAGGGGCCCGATAGACTCGGAAGCCAGCTCCGGCAGCGTGGCCACATGTGTCTTGGGGATCAGTAGGCAATGTCCGGGGAAAAGCGGACGCCGGTCCAGAAATGCCAGGCTAACCGAATCCTGGTGAACCACGGAGGCCGGTTCCTCTCCGGAAACAATCTGACAGAAGGTGCACGGCTTCATTTTCTCGGGCTTCGCCTCTACCGATTCTCGGCAACCATCCCCAGGGCATGTTTAGCCCCGGCAACAGTATCATCTTTATTGAACCACTCCACCGAGCCTCGTCGAAGAACTCACTCTCGGCCGGAAAATGTCGAAAGCAACTGGCTGATGCCGAAATAGCAGCTTCGTTCTTCCTGGTTGGGTGCTTTGGGCCGTCGGATCGGGCCTGTCAGGGTGGCATTGATTGGTGACCGTCCTCCCAGCTGAGCTATGTTTCCGCCAGGCGAAGAACCAATAGGTCGCTCTCAGGGTCGAGCCGATCAATACATACCTCGACCACAGCCCCCTCTTGTAGCCGCCGGGAAGAACTCAACCGGCCCCGAATCATCGACTCGCGCAATTCCACCAGGTACCCGTTGGACAGAGTCGTCAGCACCATGGCCGACATCGCTTGGGAAGAACAACTCAGCTGCAAATAGCGTAATTGGTAATATCTGGCCGACTGCCTTTCAACTAGCTTAAGGGTTTTCTCCGCGGCAGCCGCCTTGCTACCGATGTTCGTCAGATCCTCCTGTTTATGAGGAAGCTCTCGCGCTGCCAAATGAGCCGTGATTTGCTGCTGGGCTACTAGATCCAAGACTCGTCGAATCGGTGAGGAGATCTGCACATAGCTCTTAACGCCAAGGCTGGAGTGGGGCCTCGGCTCGAGCTCCAATTGACTTCTGGGCAATTGTCTGAACAGGCGGAAGAAAGCCAGTGGATCATACGCCTCGGGAATCTGAAGCGGTTCTTCAGGCTCGGCCTGTCCCCGGAAGAAAACCGGAATTCGATGTTGGGTGCAGTAAAGGGCGGATAGTCGATTGGCAAGAATCATGAACTCGCTGACGATCCTCTGGCTCGGAGAATCCGTGAGGAGAATCGTGAGATCGATCTTGTCTTCGCCGATCTCGATCTTGAGTTCGGGCCTTCGAATTTCCAGTGCCCCTTGCTCTCGTCGTTGATTGCGGAGGCTTTCAGCCAGCGTGGCCAATCGGCGCAACGCCCGGCCGGTGTCATCTCTACTCGATAGTAAGAGCGAATCGGCTTCCTCATAGCTGAGACGTTGGTTGACTCGGACCCGGCTCTGCGCAATCTCCCAATCCACCAACTCGTCCGAACTATCGAAGTTGACCAGCAAACTCAAGGCCGGGCGATACTCTCCGGTTACCAGGCTGAGCTGCTCTCTAGCCAAATCTGGAGGAAACATCGTGACCGTCCGATGAGGTAAGTAAATCGTAGACCCTCGCCGCAACGCTTCTTCGAAAACAGGGCCCTGGGAGGGAACCAGGCTGGCCACGTTGGCAATGTGAATCCCGACTTGGCTCCTTTGTTGATCAGCTTGCAGCGAAAGGCAATCATCGATTTCAAATGTCTCCTGCGAGTCGATGCTAAAGGGTTCGAGATTAGTCAGGTCCTTAACGGGATCATCGGGCCAGAGCGGGTCCAGTCGCCGGCACTGTTGAAGAACTTTCTCGGGAAAGCGCGCTTCGATGCCGGCCAACGCCAGCAGCGGATCCGTGTCCAAGGGCAAACGGCCACTTCGTATCAAGAGTCCAAGAGCCGCCTCCCGCACAGACCGCGGGCCCACGAACCCCCGCAGCAGGCGAACGTTCTCACCCTCTGTTCCGGAAAAGAGAAACTGTTCCAGTTCCTCCAAAGCCATCGCAGCTTCGGTTGGCGCCTCTACCGGCTCTGCGTTTTCCACTTGGAGATTTTTTCTCATCCATTCTCGAACCGCCTCCACGAGAGCTTGGCGTTGCTGTTGCTTTCGGAGGGCATGCCGCTGGAGATCTACCTGGGCGGCGGTCCGCGGATGGATGGTCAACCCTTTGATCTTGAAGTGTATACGGTCGCCCAGTACTGCTCGAAAAACTGCCGATTGCTGACTCGGAACGGCATTTCCAAAGTATTCCGACGCCAGTTCGCTTATGGAAAAAGTATTCTCGTGATCCAGAGACGACCATAGCAGTTCGGTATCGATTTCCCGGCCCAACCGCTCCAGCTGCTCGTTCAGTTGGGTGAGCCTGGTTCGGAAGGTGGCCTGATCATGGTGAGCCGGATGCACGACAACGACCTGCTTCACTGGAATCGTAAGGTGGCGTCCGTTGGCGGTTATCAGCTTGATCTTGTAGCCCACCTGCTCGGAAACGCGTCCGAGACGCAGTTCCCCGCCATGAAAGAACTCAACCACGCGATTGGTGTAGTCCATTGTGATCCGTTCCTTTTCAAGCAACGGTGCAGCGGCTCAAGTCGGTCAAGCTATCTGGAACTATCACAGATTGAAGCCAGCCAAGGTAAACCGGAGCTGGGGCATCCAGCCAATAGCCTAATGCCGCTGCGTCTGTTCGCGATAGCCTCCGTTTTTGTCACATGCTCCAACGATCCCCGCCAACCTAGTTGACCACCCATTGAGCCAAATTGAAGAATTGCTGAATTGCTTGTGTCAACCTTCGGGCTCACAGCTTGAATGAGATGTTGCGCCGGCTGTTGGTCAAAGGGACTGAGAACATCTCCATAGCGGCACGGACTTCTTGTCCATGCTTGGGTTTGATTCACGGGCAGAAAAGCAACCGGTTGCGGTCGACCGCTGTTGGGCCTGAGAAGACCACCGACCTCGAGCTCGGACCCCGACACTTGCAGGCAAGAAAGAAAAGTGCAAGAAGTCTTCGAATCGGAAGACAGTATCAGTTTGGTTGCTTTGACCAACCAAGGGTGAGTGCGTAGACTGAAAGTCACAATTTCCCGATGGTGACTTGTTACCCTGATCGGAAAAACGCGACCATAAATCAAAACCAAAAAAAAGGAGAGCTCTCATGTGGAGTCCAAGAAGGTTGGTGGGCCTGGGAATTCTTGTCTGCTGTGGAACCGTGCTGAGCGCCGGTGCGGAGGACTTGGGACAAATTTCCTTTCCCAACTCGGGGGCGGCAGCAGCTCAACCGTCTTTTGTCAGGGGCGTATTGTTGCTGCACAGTTTTGAATATGAAGATGCCCTGAAGGCATTTAAGGAAGCTCAATCCATTGATCCCGGGTTCGCGCTAGCCTACTGGGGTGAAGCCATGACCCACAACCGCCCGCTTTGGAGACAACAGGATCGGAAGGCAGCTCTGGAGGCACTCAAACGTTTAGGGCCGACGCCTGCCGATCGGCTTGGCCAAGCCCCCACCGAACGGGAGAAAGCCTACCTGCGGACCATCGAAACACTTTATAGCTCGATGGCTGCCACTCCGGCATCCAAAGTAGACCGTGACCGAGCCTACTCGGAGGCCTTGAGACGCCTCCGCGAGGCTTATCCGGATGACCTGGAAGCCGCCAGTTTTTACGCCTTGTCGATCCTGGGAACGGCTCAGGGGGTCAGGGACTTCCGCATCTACATGAAGGCTGCCGCAGTCGTCGAGGAGGTCTTCGACCGCAATCCGCGTCACCCTGGCGCTCTTCATTACCTGATCCACTCCTACGACGACCCCGTCCATGCTCCCCTGGGCCTGCGAGCGGCCCGAATCTATGCTGAAGTAGCTCCCGCTGCAACGCACGCCCAACATATGATTTCGCACATTTACGTTGCGCTGGGCAGCTGGGATGAGGTCATCTCGTCCAACACCAAGTCCTTCGAGGTCTCCGAGGCACGACTGAGAAGATTGGGCCAACCGATCTACAAACGTAGCCACCATGCGCTCCATTGGCTGCAGTATGGACTGCTCCAGCAAGGGAGATATGAGGAGGCTCTGTCCAAGGTCAGAATCATGGATCAGGATACCACCACCGCTGCCTCGCGGAGCAGGAACGGGTACCTCGCTGTGATGCAGGCTGCTCAAGTGGTTGAAACGGGACGGACCGTGCCCATTTCCACCGACCTCTCCGCAGCCAAAATGTCTCTCACCGCCGCCGCCGCATACTTCTTTGCGGAGAGCTGGCAGGCTTTATTGGAAGAGCAGCCTGAGCGGGCACGGGCGGCACTCAAGGAGCTCGACTTGCGGATGGATCAGAGTCGCCGCGAGCAAGTTGCACAGTCAACCCGCGATACGCCCGAGGACCTTCAGATTGCGCAAGTGTTGGCATTGGAGCTGGAAGCACTTCTGCTTAAAGCAGAGGGAAACAGTGCCCAAGCCCTGGAACGTCTTTCCCAGGCAGCCGCCTTGGAGTCGAGTCTGCCCCTGGAATTCGGTCCTCCTCGGATCATTAAGTCGGCACACGAACTCTATGGAGAACTCCTGCTCGAGCTGGATCGTCCCCTGGAGGCTGAAAAGCAGTTTGCCGAAGCCCTCCGACGAGGTCCCGGACGGGCCCACGCGCTCTTTGGTTTGGCCCGGTCGGCGCTGGCGAACCATAATCTGGTGACAGCAGGTGACGCCTCCAGGCAACTCAAGTCGATGTGGAAAACGGCTGATTCCGACCTCTCGCACCAATTGGCAGAGTTGGATCGCCTTTTGAGCACGTCCGATACAGTCTCGGGTAGGCGTCGCTAGCGAGTGCCGGACGGTAATTCATCCAGCTATGGGCATTCGCACGATGGTTCTGAGCCTCTCCGGCGCAGTACGGCGCGGGTCGCTGAGATAGACCTCGTGCCCCGGACCATCCAGAGCTAAACCTTCTGCCATCGCCTTCTGCCGAAGTTGCTCGTACACCGGGCCGACCTCGTTGTAGGGCCCAACATGCAGGACCTGTAAGCTGGCGCCTTCAGCCCATTTCAGCCGCTGAACCTGGGAGGTATCGGTTCCCTTTTTTTTGAAGACGTCTCTCTGTGCATCTTGGACCTGTCTTGCCTTTACGGCCTCCGGCACACGAATCAAGAGCTTCCAACGCCACTTGGAAGCCTCGGGTACCTTGGCCGGATCGTCGTACCAGAGAGTCTCCAGAGGGGGTACGACAAAATCTATTCTTCCCGCCTTTTTAAGAGAGAACTTCAAAGTATAAGCGACCGAGTAGAGGTGTTGAATCGCGTTCGTGAACTCCGGTCCGCCAGGAGTCCCCTGGCCATCGACCGCCAGAAACATGCCCTCTCCCGGCTCGACTTGCTTGACTCGACTGGTTGCCCGATACAGATCTTTTCTGGTCTTCTTGAAGTCGATCTTGTCCATAGTTCCTCCTGAGAAAACTATAGTGGATAAGGGCTGAAATCAGGCCTGGAGGGATGGTTGAAGCGTAGTCGCGCCAATCCTGGAAATCAAGCCTGAATAACCTTTCGGGATCCGCGCGCGCGGAGGATTTGACCTGTCATCAACGTGGCCTGCTGCTAATTTGGATTTTTGTCGGCGTTGACGATCTTTTTGAACTCGGTTCTTTTTGGTAGTGTCTCAAATCGGATAGGTTCGGGAAAACCGAAAACTCCTAGTCACCTCCTGCTCATGTATACTGCAGCCTCGGACATGAGCGTTGGTTGGACCATGGGAGAATCTTCCGAATAGATATGAACACGACTCATTTCGCTTCGCCCAAGCTACCGTTACTGACCCGTTTGTCCCATGACGGTCCTCTCATCTCGGACGGCGCAACTGGCACCTACCTCCAGAATCGCGGCCTGGAACCGGGCGGTTGTCCGGAGGAATTCAATGCTAGCCAACCCGAGATAGTGCGCGGGATGGCCGCCGCCTATTCTGAGGCCGGGTCGGAGATGGTGCTGACCAACTCCTTTGGCGGCAATCGTTTCATGCTCAAGAAGTATGGCTATGGCGATCAGGTTCATCGCTTCAACAAGTTGGCGGCCCAACATGCCCGTCAGGCTGTTGGCGAGAACTGCTATGTCGTTGGTTCGATCGGACCGACGGGAGAATTTGTGGAGCCTCTGGGCGAGGTGAGCCAAGAGGAAATGTTGGAAGCGTTTGCCGAGCAGGCAACCGCGTTGGCCGAGGGTGGCGCCGACGCGATCGTGGCCGAAACAATGACCGCCGTGGAAGAGGCTACCCTGGCCATCCAGGCTGCCAAGGCCACCGGGCTGCCGGCGATGGCTACCATGGTCTTCGACAAGGGACCACGTGGCTTTTTCACCATGATGGGGGTTTCGCCTGAGCAGGCCGTAAGCGAATTGCACGCTGCCGGAGCCGACGTGGTGGGGACAAATTGCGGTAACGGCATCGAAAACATGTTGGTGCTTTCCCATATCCTCCTGAAGCTGACCGACCGTCCGCTCTTGGTCCACTCCAACGCCGGTATCCCGAAACTGGTCGGCCTGAATGTCGTCTACGACGAGAAACCGAAGTGGATGGCTCAACGTTTTCGCCAGATGGCCGAGATGGGCATCAAGATCATCGGAGGCTGCTGTGGCACGACCCCCGATCATATTCGGGAGCTCGTTAAGGCAGTTCGACCAGCTTCCTGATTGAACGCACGAGAAAAATTAGTTCCCCTTGCCAGTATGAATGAGGTCTTGAAGCGCTTGACTAAGCGGAACTCCGAACCGGCCATTGGTTCTCTGACCGCGAGTCATCAGGAACTGCCGGAGCCGGCTCCAGTTGACAAGCAACGGTTAGAACGCAGCTTGGCGTTTCTGTGGGAGATCTACCAGGACATCAGCCGGACTGCTGACGAGGTCAGCCAACGGCGCTGTCCCTACAAAAATGCTCAGGACCGTTGCACGGCGCGCTTTGGCTGCCGCAACCAGCTCCGTGACGACCCAGATCAACTGCCGCTTTGTACCGGTAGCGACAAACTTGATTATCGCAGTGCGTGGGAAGTCGACGAAGCCGAATCGGTCGGCCAAGATCCCCAGGAAGGTGCAGGGGACTGGAGAGAAAGTGTGGGGGATTAGGGTGGCGGGATTCGGAGTCAGGAAGTTGGGGGGCTCCGAGTCCGATGGATTTCAGTAATCAGACCGTCCTCGTCTCCGGCGCGGCTTCAGGAATGGGCGAGGCCTCAGCTCGGGAGTTCGCGGCTGCAGGTGCAAAGGTCGTCTTACTCGATCGAAATCAAGAGTCCGCCACGCGGGTGGCTGCGGAGATTGGAGCCACCTCTCCGCTAATTGGCGATGTCAGCGATCCCCAATTCTGCCGGCAAGCTGTGGCCGAGTGCCTGCGGCGTCACCAACGACTGGACGTGCTGGTCAATGCTGCCGGCATCATCCTGCGGGCGGACGCTCTCAACACCAGCGATGCTCAGTGGCAACGGGTGTTGGACGTGAACGTCAACGGTGTCTTTTTCTTGAGCCGGGCGGCTCTGGAACCTATGAAGAAGCAACGGCGAGGAGTCATTGTCAATTTTGGTTCCATCTGGGGCGAAGTAGGCGCGGCCGGTGTGGTGGCCTATTGTGCCTCTAAAGGAGCCGTCCACCAGATCACCAGGGCCATGGCCCTGGATCACGTCAAGGAGGGAATTCGGATCAACGCGGTCTGCCCCGGCGAGGTGAATACGCCGATGCTGGCCTCCCAACGGTCCCAACCGGTGACGTCTCAACTACTGGAGCAACTAGCCGAGACAGTACCTCTGGGACGTCTGGCCGAGCCGATCGAAATCGCTCGTGTTGTGCTCTTTCTCGCCTCCGCCTCCGCCAGCTACATGACCGGATCGATGGTTGCCGTGGACGCGGGCTATTCCGCCCGCTAAAAACCTGGTACAGCAGGAGATTGACGTGGAATATCGAAGGCTGGGTCGGAGCGGGGTGAAAGTATCTCCGCTGGCTTTGGGCAGCGACAACTTTGCCAATCCCACACCGGAAGCTGAGTCGACCGAGATCATCAACCGTGCCTTGGAAGCCGGGATCAACCTGATCGACAGCAGCAACAGTTACGCCCAAGGGGAAAGCGAGCGAATCATCGGGCGGGCTCTGGTGGCCAATGGCCGCCGTCACCAAGTTCTGATCGCCACCAAGGCCCACTATCCTACCGGGCCCGGCCCCAACGACGGCGGCAACTCCCGACTGCATTTGATTCGGGCTTGTGAGGATTCGTTACGACGGCTCCAAACGGACCATATTGATCTTTATCAACTGCATCGCCCTTCATTTGACATCCCCATCGAGGAAACGTTGGGAGCTCTGACGGATCTGGTTCGACAGGGCAAGGTGCGCTACATCGGCAGCTCTACTGCACCGGCCTGGAAGGTGGTGGAAGCAATCCTGGTAAGCGAAGCGAGGGGTTATTCCCGCTTCGTCTCCGAACAGCCCCCCTATAACTTGCTCGACCGGCGAATTGAAAATGAACTGGTACCGATGTGTGAGACCTTTGGGCTCGGCATCCTCCCGTGGGCTCCGCTGGCCATGGGCATTCTGGCCGGCCGTTATGCCGATGCCGAGAACCCTCCCGCCGAGTCCCGGGCCGGCTTGAGGGGAGGGATTTACGCCGAGAGGGTGACGGCTGCAGCCGTGGCCGCCGGAAACGAGTTCGTTCAATTGGCCCGCGACCGTGGCTTGGAGGCGGCCCAGTTAGCCGTGCTGTGGGCTAAAGATCAACCCGGCGTCACTGCTCCTCTGGTCGGTCCCCGGACGTTGGAACAGCTGGAGCTTCTCTTGCCGGTAATGGAAATGGAACTAGGCAAAGAGGAGCGGGTTGCTTGCGACCGGCTGATCCCACCGGGCAGCGCAGTCGCGAATTTCCACAATAGCGCCCCCTGGATGAAGATGCGGCTGTCCTGAGGACAGCCAAGAATTAGAGCTTTTGGTGGCAAAGGCGCAGAACGCACCATAAATTGGCAACGAAGCTCTTAGGTTGAGATTTCCCGAAGTCTTGACGCCGTCAAGTCTGTTCCATTCATACCGGTTCGGTAGGGAACTCAACCAAAACGTTCGGGCGCCAGTAGCGTCAGGTCGATTCCCGGCCGCCGGTCGCAAACGATGTCGGCCACCAGCCGGCCGGTGATGGGCGCCAGCGATAGGCCAACCATGGCATGCCCCACTGCCACTATCAGATTGGGAATTCGCCGACAGCGTCCCAGATAGGGCAAGCCGTCTGGAGTGCAGGGCCGGAGGCCGCCCCAGATGGAGGCTTCCTCAACTTGCCGGCAGTCCAACTCGGGATAGTAGTCGGGAACCGCCTTGAGAATCGCTTTGACGCGGCGAAAATTGATGGTCCTGTCCAGCCCCGACAGTTCCATTGTGCCGGCCATTCGCAGTCGCCCCGGTAACGGAGTGACCGCTATCCTGGCTTCGTCGCATATCGAAGGAATGGTTGGTGTTTGGGCGGCTCGGGCTAAGGTCACACTGTAACCCTTGCCGGCTTGCAGCGGAAGTTTCAACTGGAGCATCCGGGCAATGGCCGACGACCATGCCCCTCCAGCCAATACAACGGTGTCAGCCGAAAATTCTCCTGCCGTGGTGAGTATACGATGGATCTTCCCCCCTTGAAGCTCCAATCTGAGCACTTCGGTCTGTCGACGAATCTCAATTCGAGAGGCGAGATTGACGCTGGTCAAGCCCTCTACAAACCTTTCCGGCCATAGATGGCAATCTCCTGGGAAATAAGCGGCCGCCTGGGCCGCCGACGGAGTTGAAGGGTCGAGCTGATTGATTTGGGCATTGTCGAGCAACTGGGCCTCCAACCCGATCTCATGGGCTGACTCCACCAGTTCAGCTGCCTCGCGCTTGCCGCGAGTGCTCTTGTAAAGCATCAACAAGCCCTTCTCTTGGAGTCCAAAGTCCAGATTCCGGTCTTGGGCTAACTCACGATAGAGGGCCAAGCTGGCCAGTGAGAGGTCCCTCAGCAGGGGAGCTGAACGCTCGACGTGGCCTCGCGTACAGGAACGACCAAAGAGCCAAAGCCACTGCAATAGCTCCAGACTGGGGCGCGGCTTGATATAGAAAGGGCTTTCGGGGTTCAACATCCACTTGAGCCCCAGCCGCAGCACACCCGGTGCGGCCAGGGGCACAAAGTGACTGGGAGTCAGTAAGCCCGCGGTGGCTTGGGAGCAACCGGAGCCGATTTCTCCCTTCTCGAGCAGGGTGGTCTGCAGTCCCCTCTGCTGGAGATAATAGGCGCAAGACAAGCCGACGACACCGCCACCAATAATGATGACATCGGAAGTTTTAGGCATGGTTTTCCGGAAAGCCGAAACCGGCTTCAATCAGACAACCTGAAAACCGTGAGCATAGGGGTCGTCATCGTCAATCAGGATCGTATTGTAGCCCGTGATCCTGGCCCACCCCTGGATGCTCGGAACAATAGCGTCGTGGTTGGCCACCTTTCCGCGCGATTCGACCCGACCACGAAATAGGCTTCCAATGATGCTTTCATGGACGAACTCGCTACCCACCTCAAGGTCACCGCGGGCCGCCCATTGAGCCATTCTAGCCGATGTCCCCGTGCCGCAGGGCGATCGGTCAATCGCCTTGTCTCCGTAGAAAACGGCGTTACGGGCATGAGCTTCGGGCTGGGTGGGTTCACCCGTCCACTCCAGGTGGCTCAAACCATTGATTGTCGCGTCCTCAGGGTGGACAAAAGTAAAACTTTGGTTGAGGCGCTCTCGCACCATTGGGCTCCAACGAATCAAATCGGCCGCGGTGTAATCTGCCAAGTCTCGAAAATTCTCCTGCGCATCGACGATAGCGTAAAAATTGCCCCCATAAGCCACGTCCACTCGGAGGGAGCCCAAGTCCGGACACTCGACCTTCAAGGCGCTGGAATGAAGATAGGAAAGCACGTTGACGATGCGCACCGCAGTGACTCGCTTTCCTTGCTGCGAATAAAAGGCTTCGACAATGCCGGCTGGTGTCTCCAGACGCAAAACTCCCGGATTTCTGGGTTGGACCAAGCCATTTTCGATCATCACCGTGACGGTTCCGATCGTCCCATGGCCACACATCGGCAGGCATCCACTGGTCTCTATAAATAGGATACCGATATCAGTATCGTCCTGGGTAGGGGGGTACAAGATGCTGCCCGACATCATGTCGTGCCCCCGGGGTTCGTACATCAGGCCGCGACGAATCCAGTCATATTCGGCCTGAAAATGCTGACGGCGCTCGCTCATGCTGGAGCCGTCCAGAAACGGACCGCCTCCGGCCACCACCCGTACCGGGTTTCCACAAGTATGAGCATCCACACAGAAGAAAGTATGTACAGCCATCTTCAATAAAGCTCCCTTACGGTTGCGGGACCTAAACATAGGCCCGGGATGCCTGGTTCTCAATTGCCGCTACGGTACGCTTGGGCACCAAAGCTTAGAAATCAGGCAACTTGGGCCGGGTTTCCAGACACTCTCGGATGATCTTTTTGACCCGAACTCTCTCTTCACCTTCCAGCGGCAGCCGCGGAGCTCGAACATTCTCGTTGCCGAGTCCGGTCATCGCCTCTGCCAGCTTGATGTTCTGAACCAACTTGGTCGAGACATCCAGATGCAGCAAAGGCATAAACCAGCGATAGATTTCCCTAGCCTCCTCGATTCGACCGGCTTTGGTCAATTCGTAGATTGCCACCGTCTCTCGCGGAAAGGCGTCCACCAAACCAGCCAGCCAACCGGCCGCTCCCAGAAGCAAAGACTCGAGAGCCAAGTCGTCAACTCCAACAAAGATTTGGAAGCGGTCTCCCACCAAGTTGATGATGTCCGTAATTCTCCGCGGATCCCCAGATGACTCCTTGATGGCAACAAATCTCGGCTCGTCAGCCAGTTGGGAAAACATTTCGGGGGTGATGTCGATCGCATAAGCCACCGGATTGGTGTAGATCATGATTGGTTTTTGTGACGCGGCAGCCACGGTGCGGAGATATTGCATGGTCTCCCGATCGTCGGCACAATAGCGCATTGGAGGCAGCAGCATAAAGCCATCGGCGCCCTTGGTTGCCCCGGCCTGGACGCAAGCACAGGCGGCAGCCGTGGTGTTTTCGGCCACACAACTCAAGATCGGCACTCGCCCATTGTTGACCGATAGAGCGGTCTTCAGCACGGTTTGCTTTTCCAGGGCTGAGAGAGCGCTGTTTTCGCCCAGCGACCCGGTCACGACCAGCCCATGCACACCGGCTTCGATCAGGGCATTGAAGTGGTATTCCATCGCAACAAGATCCAAACTCTCGTCTTCTTTGAACTTGGTTGTCACTGCCGGGAAAATTCCGGCCCATTGTGTTGTCACCGTCCCAATCCTTTCTCGGAGAACAGTCTCAATTGACCAGGTTCATACTATTTTTCAAGCTTAACGGGCACCGTAGCGGCGACTTCAGCGACTGTCAAATGCTGGCCTGTTGAAATGGGCGTCCCTCAAGGCTGGCAAGCACGACAGCCAACCGGATCGGGCCGAGTCGGCAGCCGGCTCCCGGGTGGTTTGGCCTGACCGCCGGACACTTGGTTTAGAAGGGGCGCGGCGTCTGCTACTCTTCCCAGCGCCAAGAGCAAGAATACCTTCTAATAGGGCGGCCCACGGCGGTCGAGCGTTCAAGATCAGGGCTTCATTCGAAAAGTCTTAGCGCTCCCTCCCTGGAGCGCCAAAATACGTCCCCTCAGCTCCCGGGTCTCGGCGGTAGGTCCAGTAGCGTTCTCCAACAGGTCGATGGCCTCGAGAGCCGGCTCCAGCAGATTCTCCTTAACCAGGGTTCGGGCCAAATAGAGCAGTAACTGGAGGACATCGGTGTCTTTGGGCTTGGCCCGAAGAGCCTCTCCGGCGGATACCAGCGCCTCGCGAAAACGGCCTACTTGGAGATAAGCCAGGGCCAAGTTGTAGGCTAGATCAGGGAGTTCCGGATCCCAATCGATCGCCTTTTGGAGCTGTTCGGCCGCCCGGGAGAAATGGGACTCTTCGATCGCTGCAGCCCCCAGACTCTGATAGGCGAAGGCCGCTGCACGACGATAGAATTTGGCCCGGTTCTCGAGTGCCGCAGTCATCGAGGGATCAAGGGACTGGAGCTGGGGCGCCAACGCCAAACGGTTATTGCTGAAATCGGCTGTCCTGAAATGGTTCTGGGTGCCACTGATGTCGTCGCCGACTTGCCGCACCCGCTCGAGGTGGGCCTGTTTCATCAGTTTCCGAGCTGACTCAATATTTGCGCTTGCCTCGGCTGGTTGCCCCGCTTGGCGAAAAGCCATCCCCAAGCTGTAATGAGTCCGGGCCAGTTGGAAGTCGTTGCGGCCAGGGTTACGGGTAAGTTCAATTGATTTTTTCAGAGCGAGAATGGCCTGATCGATTGCACCCATTTGGAGTTGGCATTGTCCCAGGTAAAGATAGGGATCGGGGTTGCCCGGTTCGGCCGAGATCGCTTTCTCGAGGTGGGGTATGGCCTGGTTAAAATGGCGCTCGTGAAAGTAGACCACGGCCAGCAGGTAATTCGGATAGTACCGGTCGGCGTCCTGCGAAAGTTCGAGTTGGAGGTGAAGCTTGGCCAAGGAGAAGGCGGCCATCCCTTGATCCATCAAGTAGGTCAAAGCCAAATGGTAATTGGCGCCGGTAGCACTTGAGTCCAAGGTCAGGGCCCGTTTGAGCACACGGACGGCTTCGCCGAATTGCTGTGCCTCCTGGTAGGCTTTTCCCAGCATGAGGTAGAGCTTGGCTGAAGCCTTTGATCCCTCCTCCAGATTCTTCAGAATCTCGCTGCCTCGACGCTTCTCATCCAGTTTGATGTGGCAAAGAGCGAGGCTGTAGGCGACGCTCTGGTTGTCGGGCTGGGTCCGGTAGAGATCCTCCAACTGGACCTTGGCCGATTCCAGTTGATCCAACATGAAGTAGAACATGGCCAACAGGTAACGAGTGTCATGGTGCTCGGGATCGAGTTCCAGAATCCTCCGGGAAACGTCCACACCCTTCTCATATCTCTGGGTAGAAAGATAAACTGCATTCAAGCCCTGCAGAATCTCGACCAGGGAAGCATTGGTCTCCAGACCCTCTTGGAAGGCCCGTTCGGCCACGCTGTAATCGGCGAAAGCCAGTGAGATCTCTCCCAATTTGCTGAGGGCTCGTCCGAGGATCGCTTGGGAGTGCTCCCGGACCAGATCTGTTTGTTTCCGTTGCAATGCCTGCTGGGTTTGCTCCAGCAGCCGACTGATTCGTGGATCGAGGCTCTGCAGAGCCAAAGCCGTGTTGGTCGAACAGAAAAATGTGATCGCCAACAGGCAAGCAACCGGAAGACAAAGCCTCTGCCCGCGACTCCTCTTAGAGCCGGCCAGGGTTGGGTGGCGCAGCTGGGAAATCGGCGGACACACACGCTTCAGAGTTGCTTGCCAAGCAGTACCGAGCCTTACCGGAGATCCGCTCAACCCAGTTGAACGAACTCTAGCGGGCTTAGCGATGGTGTCGATCTTTGCCTTTTTTTGCCGCAACTAGTTTCGCCAGCGCGTCGCTGGCCAACTCGGCAGGATTGAGCCGTCCCCCGGCGTTGGTCAGTACGATCATGCCAAGCTGGGTCCCTCTTTCGAAAAGGGATGAAACCGTGTAACCCGAAACCCCGCCGCCATGCCCGTAGAATACCGAGTCACCTCGCCGTACGACCCGGAAGCCAATGCCGTAACCGGTCGAAAGGTCATCGCTGGCGGTGTTGACTTGGCTGAAGTTGTGCTCCAGCGTTTTTTTGCTCAACACCGACTCGGGACCGTGGCCCAACTGGTAGGAGACGAACTTGGCCAGGTCGTCTACCGAAGTATAGAGCGCCCCGTTGGGCACCTTGTAACCCCTTCCCTCGTGCTGTCTGGCCGGGGTCTCAGCATCGATCTGCCCATCCGATCCGATTGCATACCCCTTGGTGATGTGAGCTTGGATGGTTGGGTTGGGTTCGAAAGCCGTGTTGGGCATTTCCAGGGGTTGAAGAATCTGCTCGGTCACCCAGTCGACAAACGGTTGGCCTGCGGCTCGTCCCAACGCCGCACCCAACATGGCGTAGCCGATATTGCAGTACTGGTAGCCGGTATCGGGCTCGAAGTCGTACTTGACCCGCGGCAAAGCCGAGAGCATCACTTCTTCCCAGCGTGCAACGGGACCCACCAGATAGGTGGGCAGGTCCTCAGGCTCGCGGGCCAAGCCGGACGTCATCGTAGCCAGCTGGACCAGGGTGATAGGGGCAGCGTCTTCGAACCTTCCCTGCACCTGGTTGACTTCGGGGAGATGTTTTTCTACCCGATCGCTAAGGCGGACTTTTCCTCGCTCCACCAGCTGCAGCAGCATGTGGGCAGTGAACTGTTTGGTGATCGAGCCAATTCGATAAACGGATTCCCGGTTGGCCAGTCGTCCTGCTTCATGATCGGCGTAGCCATAGCTGCGAGTCCAGACCAGTTGATCCCCCGAAACAACGCCTAGAGTGATGCTGCCCACACCCCGCTTCGTCAAGGCCAGGGCGGTCATGTGATCGATTTTCTCAATAGCGGGCTCGAGCCGACCTAAACCAGGGTTGGCTTGGCCCAGAAGTGGGATCCAGACTAATAGGAACAGCCAACTCGTCAGCCCAAGTCGCCTCAAATGGCTGGATCCCAACCACAGTCTCAATTCTTCAAGTCCCATCATTATCCCCCCCTTTTGTTTAAACCTCCGAGAATGCGAGAGTGGGCGCTGCCCGGACCAAGACTGCCAACGTCGCTCCACGTGATTCGCTTTCCCACTCGTACTAGCTCCCGTGTCCCATGCTCAAAAGTCTTTATCTTTTCAAGAAAAAAGGGGGCCCGCAATGGGGCCCCCCCTTGACCAATCGCGTGTCTTGGCCCTTACTCTTCCTCTTCTTCAAAGAGTAGTTTGATTCCGAACTGACCGATGCGTTCCGGGAAAGCGGCATTGATGGTGCCGAAACTTCCGCTGTTGATGTTGCCAAAATTGGCTCCCCCCCAACGGGGAGCTTCAAGACTGGGGTGATTCAAGATGTTGAAAAATTCAACCCGGAATTGCAGACTGGCTTCTTCGGAAATCTGAGGCAACGGCATCGTCTTGAATAAGCTCATGTCCAGTGTCGTAAAGCCGGGTCCGTGGAACTTGTATTGCGGCAGGCCGCCTACTTCACCCGCTCCCGGGTTGCTGAAAGCCGCCCGTTTTTCGGGGCTCAGGATGGTGATGATAGAGCCTTTGTCGACCTGGGAGAGGTTGTTGAAATTGCCGCTGAAGTTGGGCGTCCCGGTGCGGTTCTGGTTAAGAAAATTGCGACCCGTGTGGGTGTGAAACGGCCGGCCGGTTGTAAAATCGAAAATTCCGTTGACTTGCCACCCTCCCAGCAGCGCATTTGTGAAGGCTGAGGCGCCGTCCAGAAACCTTTTTCCGCGGCCAAAGGGTAGTTCCCACAGCCAGTTGACACCGATCACGTGCGTCGAGTCGTAGGGCGAATAACCTTTGTCAAGAGCGTAATTGGCGTTGTCCCGGTAGTCGGGGTTGAAGAGTTGTTGTCCGGGCACGTTGCCGGTCAGGCCCTTGCTCAAAGTGTAGTTGGCTTGTAGATAAAGACCGTCATTGAAGCGGCGATTGACGGTCATCTTAAGTCCATGCCAAGTGGAATGGCTCCCGTTGCCAACGATGTTGAGGTTTTGAACCTGCGGATTGAATCGGAAGAAGGTTTCGGGAAGACCTGCTTGGGCCACCAATCCTCCTCGCACACCCGCACCAAAACCTGAAGTGGTGTCCAGGAAGTTGGCCAATGATCCTGCTTGTCCCTGGGCGATCAAAAAGAATTGGGAGGATGGCACCAGCGCGAAGAGTGGAGCCAATCCACCTAAACTACTGCCCACAGTCGGGTCGCCGTTAGCAGCCAGATTGGCTTGGGCGATACGGAAGGCGTCCAGAAACCCATTGTTTCGGATGTTAACCTGGTTGAAGTTGTTGGCTCGCCACATGCCTACGGCGTGGTTACCCACGTAATTCAAATCGATCTTCCAATCGTTGGCGAGCTCACGTTCAAACCCAAGCGCCCAGCCCTGCACATAGGGAACGGCCAAGTCGGGGTCCACGGCATAGGCCCGCGACGTTCGAACATTGCCCAGAGGCGGAAAAAGTGGAGGTATGGCTATCGGCAGGACACCTCCCGAGAAGTAGTCAGGATCGGAGAGGCGGGCGAAAGGTGTCAAAGTGACTTGGCTGCTGGTTCCGAAATTCTGTTGGGAAAAGTTGGCCCCCACCGCGATCATGAAGCGATCGAAGGAAACTCGGTAGGAACCGCTGACGACCGTTTTGCCGTCTCCAAAGGGATCCCAGGTGAAACCCACATGAGGCCCGAAATTGTTGTAGTCGGTAGCGAAGATGTTACGTCCCTTGTCGGAATCAGGTCCCCACCGCGTGGGTTGGCCAGTAGGTCCCAGAATACCGAGGGCGCCGGCAACACCCCCCACCGGATAGCCGAAGACATTGTCCACTGCCACCGGGGGCATCACGTCGTAGCGCACACCGAGATTAAACGTCAAACCGGGGCGGACCTTCCAGATATCCTGAACAAAAACCGACCACTCAATCTTGTTGGCAGCCTGATAGGTATTGGTGTAAGGAGTCAGCTCAACCTCATTGGTCAAGAAAAAGGTCTGATTGACGCTCCCAATGGTGCCGGTCAGGTCGTTGGTCAGCTGAGCCGCCCGGTTGCGGTCACCACTGCTCAAACCCGGCAGCGCCGGAATGTTGGCGGGATTGTTGGCGTTGTCGGTGCGGCTGATTGGGAAATGGCCCACGCCGATTTGACGGTTGAGTGTCATGCGCCAAAATTCTCCACCGAAGTTGATGGTGTGGTTACCCGTGACCCAGCTGAAATTGTCGGAAAAGCCCGTATTTACGGCTGGATTATTCTGAGTTCCCCGCAAAATGTGCAGATTGCCGGTAGAATCGCGAGAGGAACCCAGGCCGACGAACTGGATATTCCCCGGAGGGAAGGTCTCCTGGCTTTCATTAGTCACGACCCTGAAGGCTCGACGAAGATTGGCCCCTATGCTCAGCTCGTTCGTCAACCGCGGCGTAAAGCTCGAAATCACTCGGATGGAACCTCCCGCGCGAGTTTCTTCAAAATCCTCAGGAGAAATTCCGTTGAGCAGCTTCGGATTGGGATCGTGCAACGTCCAGTCAGCAAAGGAAACGGCCAGTTGGTGGCTATCGTTTAGGGCGTGATCGATTTTAAACATCAACTGGCTGATGTCCTGGCGCCGGGAGTCGTTGAAGCGGTAGCCCGCCGTATTGAAGCCGTCCCCAATGTCGTAGTTATTGGGAGTCGTCGGCATCGATGCCAGCAGTTGGGGCAGCCAGTAAGTATCGAACCCAGTGCGGGTGGGATCAACATTGACCAGATCGATGGTGCCGATGTCACTGTCCGGAACGGTGGGATTTCCACTGGGGTCAACGAGACGGCCCGAATTGGAACCCTTGTTGTAAAAGCGGAAAATTCCGCTGCGTAAGGTGGGTGTGTAAACAAAGCGGTTAATCACGCGAGCTTGGCTCTGCAGCTGCTGTTCCACAGTAGTAAAAAAGAAGGTGCGGTCTCTTATGATCCTTCCGCCAATGCTGCCACCGAACTGATTCCGGATCAGAAAAGGCCGGTCACTCCCGGAACGGTTGTTAAAGAAGTTGTTGGCATTGAGCACCCGGTTGCGATGGAACTCGAATAGCGAGCCATGGAACTCGTTGGTGCCTGATTTCAGCAAAACTTTCACCTGCGCTCCCGACCCGCGGCCGGTACTGGCAGAATCGCCCGATGTGGTCACCCGATATTCACCCACTGCTTCTTGCGGTACCGGGGTAGAAGGGTGCGAAGGGTTGTAGTCATAACCCGGGTTGCTGCTGGTGATGCCTTCGACCTGGATAATGCTGGCGTGGGGCGCCAACCCATCGACTGCTCCGCTTTGCTGCGGGTGCCCGTGTCCGGTGGTCGTCACCGGCAACCGGTCCAAGGGGCTGGTTCCCGCCTGCAGGAAGACCAGATGCATGGCGTTGCGGCCGTTGAGCGGCAGGTCCACCGCCTGTTCGGTACCGATGACTGCACCCACTTTGGTGTCAGTGGTGTTGATCAGTGAGGCCTGACCGGTTACGGTCACCGTCTCTGAGATATCCCCCGGCGCCAACGTCACATCAAGAGTTCGGGAATCTCCCACCTGAAGGACGACACCAGGTTGGCTGACTTTCTTGAAACCCTCCAGCTCAGCCGTGATTTCATAGCTTCCAGCCTGAAGATTGGGAAAAACGTAGAGCCCGGTATCGTTGCTAATAGCCTCGTAAGGCAGGTTGGTGCCTTCATTGGTAGCAACTACCGTCACCCCGGGGATAACTCCCCCCGTTGGGTCTTTGACGATACCTTCAAGTCGGGCCGAAACCCCTTGTCCCAAGACCAAGCTTGAGCCGCAGGCCAGCAGACCGATAATCACTGCTATACGCAAAGTAACAGGCCGATACATGAAACCTCCTTTTGGGCCAGAGTCCAATTTTCAACTCAGCGGAAAAAACGGAACAGAGACTCCGTTACCAGAGCAGAATGATATTTTCGCGCGAGTAGATTTTATGATCTATTAATCCTGTTGCTATGATGACCACCCGGATAATTGGTTGTCAAGAAAAAAGGCTGGTTCCAGGTTGGTTGCAAGGCCCTGGGCCCGGCGACGGTGACACCAGTCGCGCCGGGGGAGTTCTTAGGTGGTGGCAAGGGCTAGAGGCATCAAGAAGTCCAGCAACGAAAAATCAAACCAGCTCACCCCCAGCGAGACGTATTGTGGTGGATGAGAGTCGATCTCTTTGGCGCAGCTCACGATCATTGTTGACCTGCTCCCCGAGCCGTCAGCCAAACGGCCAAAAAGAGCAAGACTGCTCCAACTGGAACCAGCAAAATCCCCAATCCGGGATCGCCGTCATAGATAAAGATCCCACCTGTCAAGAAGCCTGTGGGTAACAGCAATCCGGCTGCCACCAGCGAGCGGGAAGCCAGATTCCGGCGACGGGGGTCCCATTTGGCAAATTGAGACACCGAGAAACCAAACCCCAGGTGAACCAGGGAGAGCAAGGTGCCGTGCGCGTGTGCAAGCGTCCACATCAACCGGCGAGTTTCGTTGGAAACGTTCAGATACCAGCCAACCTTAAGACCATGCATGCTCTCTAAAATTGCCCCCAGACTGAGGAAAACCAACAATGACCACCAGCCCAGTCGCAGGTGTCGGCGAGCTAAGGCAACACTTTCGCGGTTGGAATCCTTTCGCTTCATGATTCAAGACCACTTCCCGGTTGCAACTCAATCCTCCGAGCCTTTGGTTTCTCTCGCGACCGAGTGAGAGAAAGGCACCTTGCTGGACTCATTCGATAATCCTCACGGGCCGGTCATCACGTTGGGCCAGGAGTTGAGCCAAAGCCTCTCGCTGCAGCTCTGCTGATTGATCGAGCAGGATTCGTGTTCCTCTTCGGTCACGACTTTCGCTGCCCTGCGTTTGCCAAAGCGCAAACGCTTGTTCGCGAGCCTGTTTGCGCTGCTGAGGCGGACCGACAAAGTCGTACCGAAAATCGGCATAACCGGGTAACTTTCGCAAAGTGCGGTAAGCGACGTAACGCACGGCGGCATAGGGGTCCTCTAGCAGCGGAGCCAGAAAAGGGGCCTGCCAACCGCGTCCGGAGGCACGATGGGCAGCTGCCCAACCCATGCTCCAGGCGCTCAACGCTCGCTGAGCGGCATCACCTCGAAGCAACCAAAGCAGTGCTGCGGAAATCTCCTCCTCCTGCGGGCTCATCGGCACCTCCGGAAGACCATACCAATCCGAAAGGTGTTGTTGGCTCCAGGCCAGGCTTCGATCCAGATGGCAGAGGTTACAGGCGTTGGGTCTCCCGCTGCGCAAACTGATCTCAACGCTGGGACTATCAATGCGGTGGCTCCGAAGGGCTTCAAACAATCCGTAAGTCGTGTGGGGCATGTGGCAGTTGTAACAAAGGCTCCCAGCGGTTTCCGGTGAATGGCGGGTGTGTTGCTGGAGTCGATCCCGGTAACTGGAATGGCACTGAAAACAAGCCTCGTTGCTCTCCATTTCCTTCGCAAGCTGGCCGTCGGGATGACTGGAGTGCATTGAATGGCAGGACAGGCAAGAGAGGTCGCCTCGTTGAAAACAACCTGATTCGATCAATCCATTGTATTCCCGCCCAGCCACGCGCACGGTACCGTCGGGCCAAAATCTACCTCGCAATTCCTCCGGATTTTGTCGCAGCCAAGCGTGAATTACCGGATCTTGGGGGACCTGGGAAAAGCGAACTATCCGCCTGGTCTCTTCCAGTTTGTCCCCTGCACGGAAAACTCGGCCCTCAACCTGCCATTTTTCGGGCTCGAGAGGCCCGCTCACGCTATGACACTGCCCACAAACCTCCGAGGCCCGCCGGGGCGATAGCCTCTCTGGCTGGACGATGGTTGGGTCGGGCCGACCGGTCAAATGATAATAATAACGACGCTGGGGTGCTTGGTTGGCACGGATGTGTTCTCCGGCCGGACCATGACAGGACTCGCAAGCGATCCCCAGTTCACCGACTCGACTGAGGACCGTCCTCCGTACCAAGTCCAGTCGTGGCTGTCCTCCTACGGTGTGACAGTCGATACAGGTCTGATTCCAGATTGGTGTCTCGGGAACCCCCTGCAAAGGAGGCTTGAGGAAAGAATCGGCAGCGGGAATCCAGCGTCGTTCGCCGATCTGGTAGATCCAGGGAAATTGAAGATAAGCGCCTCCGTAGTCCTCCAGTCGCATCCAGTAGGCCTGCAAGTGGTGTGATCCGGTGGTCATCACAATTCGCTGCCGTACGCGCGAAATACCGGCCATTTGGCTGGAAACATCGCCGCGCCCGGGTTCAAGCTGCCAAAAAGGCTTCATCTCCACCCAGAAACCGTTGCCCTCGCGCGTCAGAAGCGTGGGCTCGCCCTGACCGTCCACCAATCGGACTCCTTCAAAAGGAGCCAGCACTGCCTCCGGCGTTGCCGCCTGGGTCATAGTCCGGTGATAGCTCCGGTGCCAGCTCCGGTACTGATCGGGATGACAGGCTCGGCAACTGTCCGAAGTAGCTAACCCCGCTTCCGGCTCCAGCCCTGCCGGCAGAGCGAGCTCAAGTTGGAGGTCGGTCTCGGGTTTCCACAGCAGAGCCCCACAGACGGCCAGCCCCAGTATGGCTATGGCGGTAAGAGACGCGCCGTCAACGCCCGACCTCTTCCAAACGAGCACTGCCAGGGCGAGCAAAAGTAGGGAGCTATAGATGAGGATTTCGATGAACATGGTGTAAAAGACTTGTTGAATGTGATGTTGGCAGGCTGATCGGTTTTTTGCAATCTAGCAGGGACTAGTCACTCACTTGGCGTAAGCTTTCGTTCCGCAGTTCAGAATGGAAACAGAGCTGACGACAATTGAATGCCGGCCAGTGGAGTGGGGAAGGGCGTAACTGAAGACAAGGGTCTATTGGTAGAGGTTCACTGAAACGAGGCCCACGCTAGGGAAGGTTGGGCTCTTTACTTGCGGCAACTAGTCATGTATAAAGACTAACCGGAGCGGGGGTAAGTGTATTCACAAGACGCCCATCAGCGGACTCGCAACGCCGAGTGGTCGGTTTTTTTCAAATTGGGCTGGTGCGTCTTAGTCACGATTCTCTTGCTGGCGTTCCCGCTCTATAGTGGCTACAAGCAGCCGAGTCCCGCCCAGGACATAATCAGTCAAGCCAAACCTGGGTCGAGTCTTGAAGCGCTCCCTCAGCTATCCTCACCTGATGCTTTGGGCCGCATTGAGAACGCGACTTTACCCCTGACACAACAGGTAGAGATTCGCCCAGTGATTCAGCCGGAACCCCCACTGTACCAAGCTGGAGGCCAAGGAGACGCAGAAACGGTCGTTACGGCAAAAGAGGCGCCCGGATCGACCACCCGTCACGAATTGAGACCGGTTCGGCTGACAACTTTGGGTCAAGAAAGTGCAAGCAGGTTGTTCCGTCGCAGCCAGCCCGATTATTTCAATTTGCCGGGACTGGAAGAAGTCGAGCAGGGTTACCGGCACGCCCGCCGGACTCTGTTCACTGGCGCGAAAACCGTGACGCCCAACGATAATCCTTTCAACGGGGGCTGGTGGGAGAATCCACCCCCTATCGATGGCAGGCGCCAAGATCTGTCTCCTGTTTTTCCCGAAATCGATAGTTCCAACAATGCGGGTGGCCGGGACACTATGAATTCCCAACCCTTGGCCGATCCTCTACCCGATGAATCCTCTGCAGGTGAGACCGATAATGATGGCAGCAGTGGCTCAGAGAGTTCTCCCGGCGATGATTCAGGACGATCGAAGAAACCGCGCTCCCCTCAACCCGAGAGTCCCGGCATCCCCAGCTTCGGCGTCCTTTTGGTGGGTGCCAGTGGCGCCGATTCAATCGTCGCCGGTGCCTGGCAGCAAAATGCCGGTGGTTTGTTGCTCGAGAATGGCAATCAGCTGGACTTTGTTGGCCATTTGCGCACCTCAGTTGCCTTTAGCGAGAATGAACGGATTCTGATCAGTGACTACGACGATGACGGTCTCAACGATCTGGTGAAAGTACGAAGAATCACCGGATTCGGGTCATCGCTCGAGTCGTTTCTGCAGACTTCACCCGGGGTGTTTGAACCTCACGCTTCTGCTAGTTTCTATCTACAGGATGTGCGGGCGATGGCTTTCTTTGATTTCAATCGAGATGGCGTGCGCGAGTTAGCTCTCGTTCTGACCGGTGAGCCCAACTTGGTGATCTTCGAGCATGTCGACGGTCGTTGGGGCTATGTGAGAGAAGTGGTGCTACCCTTCCCGGCGCGCCTGCTGATGACCTCCGGCTCCAGCACCCGGTTTTTCAATGAGCGGCTGTACGTGATTGACCCCAAACTGAACTCGGCAGTCAGCATCAGTGCAGAGGAACCCAACCGGCTCAACTTGGGGGCTGGCGCGCTGCTGCGCCAACTGCGATCACTCGATGTCGATTTCCGACGGGATGGGGAAACAGAGGTACTGGTTTTGTCTTTGCCCGACTCTGTGCTGCTGGTGGAAAAAACCGGTATCCGGCTGGATGCTTTTGCCGCTGTCTCGCTCGACCAGCAGGTGCCTTGGTTGATGATCGGTGATCTGGTCGACCTTGGCAGTCGGCAAACCTATTGGGCTCCGTGATCGAGGCGACTTTTTGAGGCGGGGCGCGATATAGTAAGTTGGCTCAATCCCCTCGGCGCGACCGACAGACCCTCTCCTTTGGCAGCTTGCGTGGCTTGTGGACACGGCGCTGAACCTCAATAGTTTTGGCGACCGATAGCTGCCTAGGACACCCCTCCGTCTTAATCCGAGCCTTCATCAAGGCAGCGGAAACCAGGAATGCCGGGTGCGATTTGCTCTTGGTGTAGTTCGCTGAAGGGATCCAACCATCCCTTCTCCACCGATCTCAACTCAACTCGGTCGCCCCTCAGCGACGACGCAACTTGGAGGGAGGCTGCTGTGTTTGCTGCTCTAGCTCGAGCTCTTGGCGACGCCTGCGCTCGATCAAGTCCTCCCGTTGACCTTCCTTGCGCTCAACATAGTCATAGGTATTCTGCAAAGCCCGCTTGAAATCGATCGTAAGTTCCAGGGCCGTGGGGAGATTGCGAATCACCCGCGGTGTGATCATGAAGATCAGTTCAAAGCGACGTTTGTTGCGTGAGGTTTGGCCAAAAAGCGCTCCCACTACCGGGATATCTCCTAAAATCGGCACCCGGCTGCGGACCTTGGTGAGTGAGTCACTGATGACCCCGGCAATAGCAACGGTTTGATTGTCCTGAGCGATCAACGAGGTCTGAACGAAGTTACGGTTGATGGTGGGAGTCAATGCGTCACCCGTGGCGGCGCTAACCTCGATTGCCACGTCCATCGTGACTACACCGCTGGCGGTGATCCGGGGGAGCATCAGCAGCGTGGTTCCCGTTGGCCTGAACTGAATCGAGTTGACAAAGGCAGTACCGGAGCCGGAACGAATGGGGTCGCCAAAGGAAGCTGTGGTCACGGGCACTTCGGCCCCCACGTTGATTTGCGCTTGGGTCCCGTCCAAAACCAGGAGCGTAGGAGCCTCCAACATCTCGACGTTGGTCTTTCGTTTTAAGGCGTTGACAATGAACTCCAGTTGTCGCGCTCCACCGATAGCAATGCGGGTCATGGCGGAGATAGCACCACCCGTCTGATCACTACCAATTGATCCTGTGGTCGCGGGGCCGACGGTTCCTCCCTCTTCAGCTCCCTGACCCAATCCCCGCAAGAAAGCTGAAACGCCAAAACTAAGATCGTTCTTGAGTTCGACACTGTAGATTCGAGCTTCGATCAGCACTTGGCGAGGCAATACGTCGAGTTGTTTGATGGTCTGTTCGAGGAACTGATAGTCGGCCTCTGTCCCCTGAATGATCAGCGAGTTGTTGAACTCATTGACGATAATCTTGATGTCACCACTGACAACTGCCCGAACACTCGATTGAGCGGAACGGGAAGAAAGAGCCGGCCCCAAGCTCCCGAAACCCTGCTGCTGGCGTCCACCGACAAACCCGGCTTGTTGGCGGCGAAACATCTGATCCCCGGGCGCAGTACCTTCATCTTGTTGAGAAGGAATCCCGGTCTGGGGCAATCCTCCCCCGTCGCTGTAAAGCTGCGCCAAGACTTCAGCGATATTGGCCGCGGTGTTGTTCTCTGCTGGGTAGACAAAGGTCTTGAGACTCGAGCCGGAAGCGGGTGCATCCAGTCGCTCAATCCATGACTTGACCTCGGCCAGCACTGCCGGAGAACGGGTGACGAGCAAGAGGCTATTGAGTCGTTCAATCGCCACGATGCGAACGCCGCCGGCCTGTTCGTTCGGCGCAAACACCATGCCCAGATCTTGGGCGACGTCAACGGCCTGATTGTACTGGATACGAACCAGGTCAACGGTGTTGAGTTCGAAGTAGCGGGTGTCGAGCAAATGCACCAGTCTGAGCACGTGCTTAACATTGCTTCGGTAGTCGGTCAGCAGAATCAGGTTGGCGGACTGAAAGTCGATCACAGTGGCGCCATTTGAAACAAAAGCCTTCGCCATCGTGACCATTTCCGAGGATGGAATGTAGTGAAGCGGAATGATGTAGGTGATCACCCCTTCTTCCTCCTCCAATTGCTGGGCCATGGCCGTCGACGGGGAAGTTGGAAGCGCGGGGTCCACCTGGCCGGTCTCCTGAGCGGTGGGGTTGGCGGACTCTTCAGAAGGGGGGGAGAGGGTCTCCTGGGGCGGGGCCGGGCCGGCGTCCTGCTCCGGGGTCTCTCCCGACTCAGGTCGAAGTAGAATCCGGCCGGGGATCTTGGGGGTCTCGCCCAAGGGCAGAATGGTGTAGATGCCTTCCCGCCGAACAATGCCGTAGCCGTTGAGTTTGAGCAGCCTTTCAAGAATCCCGAACAGTCGATCTTGGGAAACTTCACCGTAGGTATAAAGACTGATGCTCCCAGTCACTTGAGGATCGATGATGTAGGAGTAGCCGAGCGCCTTCATTACAGTGTTTACGACCGTCTCGATCTTAGCGTTGGTAAAGGTGAGGCTGAGTGAGTCGCCCTCGGAGGGCGGAGTCGCTGGACGCGCCGTGTCCCCCGGAACGGCCGAGTCCGGTTGCGATGGGTCGGCGCCAGCCTGGGAGCCGGGACCTGGGACACTACCCCGCACCACTACCGGTTGCTGTTCTTGGGCGGGGACGACCGCCGTGGTAGCTTGCCTTGTGGTTCGTGCTTGCTGCAAAAAGGAAAACTCGTTGGGATGCCCTCCCCAGGCAGTGCTGGTCAGGGGAAGGACTAAGGCCGGGAGTATCAGTCGCATTTTCGCTACTTTCTTTGCCGGGCTGGTTAATCGATCTTACCGGTTAAGAGGGCGCCGGGTCCTTCCCCGACTGCCGACAGTCCGTTGCGCGCGACCCCCGGTTGTGGGGCTGAGCCCGCTCCGGTTGTTGAGCCCTCGAGCACCTTGGTTGAGTGCTCCCCCCGCCTGGTCTTGACTCTCTCGACCAACTCGCCCCCTCCTATCGCCTACCGCACTGACTTCCAGGCCGCGCGATTCCTCGGAAGCTACGGTGGTGGTTTCCACGGCAGCACCGGCGGCCCCAATCGTGATGATGTTGACGGCTTGCTTTGCCGCCGCCGTTTTTTTCTTGTTGGTCGCGACGGAGACGGTCAACTCGTGGGTAAAATCTTCCCAGGCCAGGACGAGACGATTGTCCTGAATATCGCTGACCAGATAGCCTTGGACGATGTCACCGATTGAGACCACGTGCTGCTCGCTCCGTTGCCCCCGACCTCCGGTATAGACGTTGAGATCAGCCTGACGGGTTCCCGCGAACATCGAAACACTTAGCAGGTCGGGCCACTTGGCCAGTTTCGGACGATCGACTTGGTCATCGACGGATTCTTGGGAGGTACTTGTCCGCTCGACCGTAAACAAGTTCTTTTCCGGAACCAACATGAAGTTGGGCAATGGCTGGACCAATTCTGCTTGGGGTACCTTGCTCAGTTCAATGGCCGGCGTGGCCAAGTTGGATCTGGTGACCACCTGGTCCTCAAAGGCTCCCCAAGAGCTGAGCAGATATTGGACCAGAAACGCAATGGTAGCCAGAACCGTTGAATTAATCAGCAGTATTTTTCGACCCATCGATTGTCTCCTTGCCTCTTTTTGCTCCCAATAGAGATGCCAATAGAGCTAAGAAAGTCGGATAAACCCTGAGATTCGCATCCGGGGTCGGATCCGTGTCGGATCCCTACCCCTGGTCCCGCCCAGATTGAACTCGTCCACAAACAGAAAAGTGGGATGGGATGACAAGGCATGAAGAAAATTCACCAAGTCGGCCAGATCACTCTCCAGGTTGACTTGGAGCCCAACTTTGGTGAATCGATCACCCACTTTGCTGTCGGCCAAGGGGTTGCTTCGAATTACCCTGACCCCATTTTCGGCTGCCAGTAGTCTTACTATCTCTTCCACGATGCTTTGTCCGCTACGATCTTCTACTGTCTCCAGCAGGCCCTTCTCAAACTCCCCCACGGCTTGATCAAGATCGCTCAAATGCCTCAGATAGGTCTCTCGTTGTTTCAGCAGCGTCTGGAATCGCCGAAGTTCTTCCTGCTTCTGGGCGATGGAGTCATCAATCGTCGTCTGACGATCCTGCAGAGGCAGCAAAACGAAAACAATGAGACATATCGCCACAAATCCCCCGACGAGGAGCAGCAACGTTTTCCGTCGTCGCTTGGAAAGGCTCTTAAGCATGCTTCTTTGGCCTTCAGGGTAAAGTCTCAGCATTGGGATCCAGAATTTGGGCCTCGAAGTTGAATTTTTCCTTGCCCATACGCTGATCTCGGGTGATGTATCGGGAAGAGATATTCTTCAGGGATTCGGATGCTCTCAACAAGCTCAGTAGACTGGTGGCGTTCTCCGAATAGCCGGTCAGGTTCACCTTGTCGGGATGTACAGTGAGCGTCTGCAAGTAAGCATCGTCAGGCATACGGTCGCTCAGCTCTTTGAGGACCTGCAGGACTCGCTGCCGTCCGGAAAGCAGCCCTTTCAACTCGATGGCCTCAGCTAATCGATCGCGGATTTCCCGCCGCGTTTGAATCACCTCGTTGACTGCAGGGCGCAGATCGTCGACTTCGTTGGAGAGTGTATTCAACCACCCTTGTTTCTGAAAAGACGTTCCGGCGCCCACTGCTCCCAGCGTTACGAGCAGCAACCCTAACAATGCCACGGTCGGAACGATGCTGGGGCGATGGCCCGCTCGACGCCGGTCGTGGGGAATCAAATTGAAACGGGCCAGCCTTGACCGGCTGAGCCCCGAAATCGCCAAGCCCAGCGCATGGAGAAATCGTCCGGAGTTTTCCAAGGCCTGACTCGGCTGTTGCAGTTTGAGTCCCTTCGACAACAGCACGCAAGCGCCAAACCGCTCCTCGAAATCGGGAAGAAATTCCTTAGCTCCGGAGCCACTGAGGTAAATCCGAAAGATTGCTTCTAATCTCAAGGGCAAGCGGGGAACAAACTCGTCCAGTTCAGCCACCAACCGATCGAAGCTCAACTCCGCGGGTGGCAGCGATACCTGCTGAGCCAGGCACCGATCTTGGCCGGCAGCAACGACAATTTCGGCTCGAACGTCATCGACATGAATCAAAATCGAAGGCTGCGGTTGGTATCCATCCCGGTGAATCTGCAACAGCTGCTGCAAACCCATACTTTCGAGCCTAATGGCAGCAGGGTAGAGACCTAACTGTTGAAATAACTGCAGCAGATCATCGACCGTTCTTTGCGGCACCATGGTTATCTGCAGCAAGATGATCTTTTTCTTCTCATCGCGCTCCAGAACCAGGTAATCGAAGCAGGAGGACTCGTCTTCGTTGGGCTCCACCTTGTTCACCTGAAATTGGGCCACTTCTCTAAGGTTCTCTTCCACTTCCAGCGGAAGCTCTACCTGACGAACCACAACCTGGTTTCGGGGCAGCCCCAGGATCACGTTGTCACGATTATGAGGGTTGTTGCGAAGATAATGCTGTATAGCACTACGTAGTTCGGCGGTTTCCAGCTCGCGAAACCGTTCGATGACCCGGTAGCCATTAACGCGATAACCCAGGCCCTTGGCCAGAGTTAGCAGCACTAGATCATCGTCTTGGATTGCAATGCCGAGAGCGGTATCCAGGTTAAACATCGTGGTTTCTAATGCTCTCTTTCAGATCTCGGTATCGGATTCGTTCCAATAACGTATTGCATATCCGCCAGGACTCCTGGAGTTCAGTTCGACTACACAACGGATCTGACTGACAACTTTGGAATGAGCCAGCGAACCCCTGCTCACCAGCGTATAGATCGGAGAACGACCGACTCCCGGCCTGGTTAGCTGCACCGCCACATCGGTAGGTAGTCCTGGTATGTCTTGAAGCAATTGCTCGGCATTTTGGCCCGGCCGGCGCAGTTCGAAGATTCGAGTGGCGATTTCATAATCCAGATCCGGGCGGGCTGTCAATACCGCTAAGGGGGCCGATTTGAGGTCCCCACCAATGCCTCCCGCAACGAAGGTCGTAAAGTATTTTTGCAGACCATAGTACTCGACCCGTTCGCCGGAGGCCGACAGTCCTTTTCTTCCATAAAACATCTCAGGGGTAATTCCCCTCACCAGCAATAATTCGTCAGGGGCTGAGAAATGGTCATTCTTGCAACGATAGGGTGGGTCAAGTGAAAGGTAATACTCGTCTTCAGCTCCGTTGGGCCTGATGAAATTGTCTCGATCCCGCCAATCGAGGATGGCATCGGTGATTGCATCGGCCTCAACCGGGTCGACGCCCACGCCAATCAAAAGGTTGTAAATCAGATCGGAAAAATAGGTGGAGTTGGCCCCCAATGCCAGCGGGCTGTTGAGATTGATCTTGCCCCGTTCGTCGATGATCTCCACTTCGGCGGCGCCGTCTGGCAGTTCCAGTCTAATTCTCCCCAAATCGACCTCGGTTGGTTCATAGAGGTCTCCCTGGTTGCGCTGCTGAGTCTGGCGAAATGCCGATTGACTTTCCAGAATCTTGTAGACAGTGTATTCAATCCCGGCACGCGCGATGTAGTAGGCCTGCTTCTGATCGATCACATTGCGGGCCGCATGGACCTCCGTACGGATTGCACCGGAGAAAGACATACCCAGGAGACTAAGGGCCAGAACAATCCAGAGGACGACGATCAGAATGGCTCCTCGCTGTCTATGGTCCGGTAGGCCGTTGACGCTCGACATGAATCCTACCTACTCCCTTGTGTCGACGGGGTTGATTGTAGAAACGAACCGTCGGCACCGACCGCATTGATCGGGACACACAGCGTTTCGTCATTGAAACGAACCCTGATTGCGTTAGGAACAGATCCGACTTCAGCGCTATCCCATTGATCGTACCAATCCCAGCTGAGCCCTTCGGAGTCTGGTCCGTAATACTCGAAACCAACCGTCTCGACGTTGTCGACCATGGTTAGCGGTTTTCCCGGCGGAATCGCGGCCATGGTGTCAAAGCTTTGCTGACCAATGAACCGCATCTCCATAGCGCCCAGGTAGCCGCGGCCCAGTTCGTCCTCCGCCAAGCCGTAGCGGACCACCGTCAAGCCGGCATTTTCCAGTAGATTGAGAGGAGCCAGTGTCACGAAGGTGACCGAGTCTGCAGTGCCATAAAAAAGAGGCGGGGGCGATGTCAAGGATCGGCTCAGCGAGCTTAGCTGCGCTTGTCGGAGAGCGGTGGCCGAACTCGACTGCGCCAGTTGCTGGTCGAACCTGAATCCGGCTACCGGCCTTAGGGGGAAAAGCGACCCAATTTGGCGACGAATCAAATCCTCCAGCGTGCGCTGGCGAGCCTTTTGATCGATCTGTTCTTGGCTCTTATGGTAACTGTTTAGTGAGAGCCGAAAGGTCGAGAACATGATTACGCCCATGAGTCCCAGGATGGCAAACGCAATCAGGAATTCGAGAATGGTAAAGCCTGGCTGCCTGGGACGATCCTGATTGCTGGGCGCTGACCGGTGCGGAAACTTCATCTCGAACGCCCACCCAAAAGTTCACGAATACGAGCCGCAGCGGGTGTCCTTCCTGGCTCAGCTTGCTGCATTGACACGGCCTTGAGAGATTGCAAGCGATAGAATTTTCCAAACCGATCGTTCTTGAAGTTGATCCGCACCTGAACATCGAGCAGGCGCAGGTCAACCGTAGCTACATCGAGCGTTAACGTCTCGCTCGGCTCTTCCCAATCGGTCACCTCGGCCGAATAGCTGAATTCCTCGTCCAGATCGCCACTCAGTGTAGTGGGCCCCTGAATCTCGCGATCACTCAAGATCTCGCTCATCACGTTTTCGCCATGGCTCATCGCCCGGTGGGCGAGCTCGATCCGCCGAATATTCTTGAGTCCTCCCGAAAATATCTGCAGCACCAAGCCCAAGCTGACGCTCAATACAGCCAACGCGACCACCACCTCCAACAATGTAAATCCATGATGCCGGTGCTTCACGGCCCTGCTTCCAATCTCTCTATTCTCGCGAAGCCCGTTACGGGATCGACTACGATCCGCAAGTGCCTTCCCTGCTCGTGTTCAAGTACCAGCCTACCGCCCGAGCTGCGGCCATTGGGATAGAAGCTGATCTGCTTTAACTGGATTTCCGATTCCGTGCCCAGAGTGATGCCGCTGGGAAGAGGAAAAGCTTCCAGACTTTCTTCGTATTCATTAGCCAGAATATAGGAGCTTGGCCGGCTCGGTTCGGGTTGACGGCCAGGTATCAGAATTCGGAAGACCCGCTGTTCGGCAATGGCCTGCGAGCGGGCCTGTTTCATTCGGGTAATCAGATCTCGTCCGGTGGCCTCGAGTTGGATCCCGGTCAATCCTCTCGAGAAGGAAGGGACGATCAAAGCGGCCGCCAATCCGGCCAGGGCCATTACCACCAGGGCTTCGATCAGGCTAAAGCCAAAACTCGGGACCCGGCTACCAGGAAGTAATGTCGGCACCGTCTCCCTCGCCGCCCTCCTGGCCGTCGGATCCGTTGCTCCAAAGATCGTAGTCTGCGTGCACGCCCGGAGACCGAAATTGGTACTCACGGTTCCACGGATCTGAGGGCAAGGTCTTCTTGTCCAGGTAAGGCCCACTCCAGTTATCGATTCCTGGGTCTTCGATCAGTGCCTGCAAGCCTTCAGCGCTAGTGGGATAACGGCCCACGTCGAAGTGATACAAACCCAGCGCACCATCGAGCTGATCAATCTGTAGCCTGGCAATTTCGACCTTCCCTTGGGACAAGCGTTGCATCACCCTGGGGCCGACGACTGTGGCTAACAATCCCAGTATGACCAGGACGACAATCAACTCGATCAACGAGAAACCCTTCTCCCGCCTTCTCAGGTCATTGTTCAACATGAGTCTCCCTCTCCTTTTGCCAGTCCTTTGCGGCTAGATGGGGACATCGTTGATACTCAGAATCGAATACAGAATAGAAACGATCATGACTCCAAAAACGACTCCCATCACGAGAATGATTACCGGTTCAAAAAAAGCAATTAGTCGCTTCAAAGAAGTTTTCAATTCACGATCGTAGGTTTGGCCAATCTGCATGAGCATCTCCTCAAGACGGCCCGTCTCCTCTCCGACCTCCAGCAGATGGACCGCAAAGGAAGGGAACACTCCACTGCGTCGAATGGGCTCAACCAAACCTTCTCCTCTTTTGACTCCCGCCTTGATAGGTTCCATGGCAGAAGCGATAGCTCTATTCTCGACCACTTCCTTGACGATATTAATCGATTGAATCATGGGTACCGAACTGGTCAGCAACGTCCCCAAAGTACGGCTGAAGCGGCTCACTTCGATGCGCTCGACGACCTTCCCCAGCAAGGGCAGCCGCAGCATCTGTCGATCCCAGGACAGCCGGCCTTCTTCGCTGTTCAGCCAACGTTTGAAGAACACCCCAATGATCACCCCCGTGATCAAAATCAACCACCAACTTCCAGTCACAAAACCGCTTGCACCCAACAGGATCTTCATGGGCAACGGAATAGGTGCGCCGGCATTGTCGAAAATGACTGCGAACTTGGGAATCACAAAACCGATCAGAATGATCGATGACACAATTGCAACCACCACCAGTATCAGAGGGTAGATCAGAGACGAAACCACATGGCTGCGGAGTTCCTGAAATTTCTCGAGATATTCGGCTAGCCTTTCCAGGATCTGATCCAGAGCCCCGGAAAGCTCGCCGGCCTTGACCAGATTGAAGTAGATCTTGGGGAAGACTTGAGGATACATGGCTAACCCCTCAGAGAGGGACTTGCCGGCTTTAATCTCGGTCAAGATCTCTTTGACGATGCTCTTGAGGTAGCTGTTCTCTGTCAATTGGGTGAGAATCGACAGACTACGATCAACCGGCAAACCGGCCTGGGTCAGCGCTGACAACTCCTGGGTGAAAATGAGCAGATCGGCCTGTGAGACTCGAGGCCTTTGCCACGGCATTTTGAACTCGCGGCCCAGCCAACCCACCCCTCCTTCGGCTTGGACCTTTATGGGCAACTGCCCCTGGCTTTGGAGCCGAGAGAGGGCGGTTTGCCGGTCGACTGCCTCAAGAGATCCCTCGACGACTTTGCCGTTGGGAGACACCGCCTTGTATTGGTAAGACGCCATCGATTTCCGTAGACTGTTCCCGCTCCGCCAGAGTCCCTCTAGACGAGAAGCGGCACTCAGACCATCTCCTAATACTTTAAACGTGTTCCGTGACCCTCAGAACTTCCGAGACCGTAGTCAGGCCCTGATAGACCTTCTCAAACCCGTTTTGGCGCAAGGCGACCATGCCATTTGCCATGGCTGCCTGCCGCAAGGCCGCTGAATCGGCATTGGTGATCGTCAGTCGTCGGATGTCTTCGTCCATCAACATCAGTTCGAAAATACCCACTCGTCCCAAGTAACCGGTCTGACTGCACGCGGTGCATCCCTGACCCTGGTAAACAACTGCGCCGTTTTCGGTTGGACAGCCTGTTTCTTGCAAAACCTCAGGTTGGATATCCTGCTTCACTTTGCATTGGGGACAGATCCTCCGCACCAGACGCTGGGCCAGCACGCCAATTACCGAGGAGGACAACAAATAATCTTCGGCTCCCATATCCACCAGCCGGGCGATGGCACTGGGAGCATCATTAGTGTGGAGCGTGCTGAAAACCAAGTGCCCTGTGAGGGCGGCTCGAATGCCGATCTGGGCAGTTTCCAGATCTCGCATTTCACCCACCATGATGACGTCCGGATCTTGCCGCACGATCGAGCGGAGCCCGATGGCAAAAGTCAACCCTATCTTGGGATTGACGTGTATCTGGTTGATGCCGTTGATCTGGTATTCGACGGGATCCTCGATAGTGATGATCTTCTTGTCGGGTAGATTGATGCGATTGAGAGCACCATAGAGGGTCGTCGTTTTCCCGCTTCCAGTTGGTCCCGTCACCAGGAGGATTCCATGGGGCTGGCTGATCAAATCGCTAAATTGGGAAAACATGGCCTTGGAAAATCCAAGTTTTTCCAAGTCATAGATCTGCGTGTTGCTCTTGTCCAGGATCCGCATGACCACGCTCTCACCGTACATGGTGGGCAAAGTCGAGACTCGCAAATCGATGTCCCTACCCAAGACCTTCATTTTGATGCGGCCATCCTGGGGGATGCGCCGTTCGGCAATGTTGAGTTTGGACATGATCTTGATGCGGGAAATAATGGCCGCTTTGAGGCGTTTGGGAGGGGATTCGAAATCGTAGAGTATGCCGTCGATCCGATAGCGGATCTTGAGATCCTTCTCGAAAGGTTCGACGTGGATGTCCGACCCACGCGCCTCGACAGCCCGAGAGATGATCAGGTTGACCAATCGGATGACCGGCGCCTCTGAAGCTAAATCACGCAAGTGTTCAATGTCTTCGGGGTCTCCTCCCAGGGAGTCCACATCTTCGATTCCCTCAACGATTCGTCCCAAACCGGTGGATTCATTGCCATAGAATCTTTCGATCCGATCCAGAATCTCGCTTTCAGCGGCCAGCACGACTCGGACTTCCTGATATTCGGTATAGAGCCGAACCGCGTCGCGAATCGATCGGTCTTGTGGATCACTCATAGCCAACAGGAGCGTGGTCTCTTCGTGGACATCGATTGGCAGGCAACACGCTTCGCGCATGAATTTGGGCGAAAGGATGTTTTCGACGGGCGGCACCTGGGGGAAATCGGCAGCCGCGACATAGGGGATACCGAGATGGTCGCTCAGTTGCTTGACCATGTCGGTCTCCGAAATAGCGCCGATATCGATCAACAACTTGCCGATCTTGTCAGGGGATTGACGCTGCAGATTGAGGGCGGCGTTCAGCTCTTCCTGCGAAATTGCTCCGCACTGCACCAGCGCTTCGCCAAAATGGATACGGGTTCGAATATCTGTTAGTTGGATCATGCCGGACTAACCGAACGTAAATAGGATCAGCCCTAGTATTCAAGAATATGAAGACGCTGACGGAATTCTTCCAATTCGATTCGACGCATGCCCAGTAGATCGACATCATCTCGTGTCGTTGTTACCACTAGCACCATGCGACGCCGTGAGGGGTTGAGCTCATTGCGATCCTCGATCTGGGCGCTGATCGAAACCCGATCGTGTCCCCCCAATTGTTTGATGCTGCCCGAGTAATCCGCCAAACAATCGATCACGATTTCCTTGATGCGTTGAAACTGCTTCCGCCGTTGGCCGCCGTCGACAGCGTCTTCGTCCCTATTGTAGCGTGTGGGAGCGTCGATTTCGCCGAAGGGTGTCCGAATTCGGCCCCGATTAATGTTGAGCTGAAAGGACACCACCACCCCATAGCCTTGCAAATAAAATGCCTGAGGTCTGACCACGATAGCGAAGGGATCGGAAAAAGCCTGTCGCAGTCGTTCGTCGACTATCCGCTCAAAAACCTGTGCATCCTTCTTGAGGGTGACGAAATCCAGTCGGTTTTGAGAGAAGGTCACCTCGGTCAAAATCGGCAGGAAAACAGTAGCCATCCAAGCATAACGACACAATTGCCACATAAATCAACTCCTAACGCGAGAGCAGAACCTGCAAGCGCTGGTTATTCTCTTCCTGGTTGTCGATGTAGTGCTGCTCCAAGGTAACCAGTCGCTCGGTTAAGAACCACATATCCTGCCGTTGGCGAGAATCCATTTCGTCAGCAAAGTTCACCAAAGCCTGACCCCACCAGTGCCGCTCTTCAGTTTGGCGAGCAACTACCAGATCATTGACCATTTCCATCAGTTGTGGCTGAGATACCATCACTCGGTCCGGCTGCCAGACACCCGTGACTTGAAGAGCGGAGAACGCGCCCATCAGAACCAGAACACCCGCCGCTATCTTGGGTAACAAGGGCAACCAGAGGTGACGTAAGCGATGGCTCCAAGGCTGGGTTGGCAACCGAATCGAGGGAGTCGGGGCTTTCTCTTCCACTTTCCACCGCCCCATCAGCGCGCGGGTTTGCAGAAGCTCGAGGTATTCTCGCCGGCAGCGGTCGCAGCCATTGAGATGTTGAAAGAAGTCGAAGCAATCGCGGGCCTGGACCTCTTCACCGTAGAGCACATCCATCATGAGCTCTTGGCAACGCTGACACATCATTTTTGCCTCTCCATCAACTTTCTTAAGGTTTTCAAACCAAGGTACATTCTTGACTTGACGGTGGATAAGGGCGCTTCGCAGATCTCTGCTATCTCGTGGAACTTGAGCCCCTGGTACTCCTTCATCAGGATGACCACACGTTGTTCTTCGGGCAAGTTTGCAAAGGCGGCTTGAAGTACTTGTCGGATCTCTTTTTCTGCCAATCTCGACTCCGGCGTTCGCTCGCTCACTTGAGAAAGAGCCTGAGTCTCAACCGACGTGAACTGGGGTCGCCTCGACTGTCGGCGGAACCGCATCCGACACTCGTTGAGAGCAATCTTGTAGACCCAGGAAGAGAAACTGGCGGGATCGGCAAGGCGGTCGAGATGACTGTAGGCTTTGGCGAAGGTGTTCTGGGTCAAGTCCTCGGCATCCTCTGCAGTAGCGACGTAACGCCGAATAAAGCCGTAAATGCGGCTGTGCCAGCGTATGACCAGTTCTCCAAAACTGGCTTCGTCACCGCTCAGCGCCAGTTCGAGCAGGCGCTCGTCACTTATCAAAATCGAGACACTCGTTTACCCAGATGCCCCATTCCACAGAAAGTCTAAAAAAAGCTATATTCCTTTCGCTGTCGGCGGCTCAAGAAGTGCAACCAGCTGAAGTTAGATTCTTTGACCGGAAGCTCCGGTCTGCCGGAAAGCAAGATCTGCGGCGGAAGATCAGTCCGAATCAGCCAAGAAGCGAAACGGGTCCAGGGCGCGACCATTGAGGCGGATCTCATAGTGCACATGGGGGCCCGTGGCCCGTCCCGTCTGTCCCACATAGCCGACGATATCGCCTTTTCGGACCTGCTGTCCCTGCTTGACGTTGATCTCGGCCAGATGTCCATAGCGAGTGATAACGCCAAAGTGATGGTTGAGCTCGACCAGCTTGCCATATCCCAAGTTCCGGCCGGCAAAGTCGACCATCCCGTCTGCAGTAGCAATCACTCGGCTGCCTCGAGGTGCGGAAATATCCACTCCGGGGTGAAAATCCGACTTGTTGGTGAAGGGGTCGCGCCGCATTCCGAAACGATCCGAGGGGTAGCCGTTTGCCGGCATAAGGGAGGGAGTTGCAGCCAGCAAGATACTCCGCTCTTTGTAATAGTCCTGCAGCTTCTTCAACTCACCCCGCAGCGAAATGCTCTTTCGGTCCAGCGACAGAAAATGTTGGTAGAGTGACGGCTCATCCAAGGCCAAGATTGCATCAGGCTGGTTGGTTGGACCTCCGATGCCTCCCAAACCCTCCACGTCTCCCGCAACAATCCGTAACTTGTTGGTAGATACCTCCAGCGAAGCGAGTCGATCTGTCAACCGCTTTGCAGTAGTCCGGAAGTTTTCGTTCTGGCTGCGGAGTTGGTCGACTTGCACCAGCACGTCGTCATAATTCTGGGTCTTTTCCCACATCGCGAAATAACGCAGCGAGGAAAGCGTTCCAGTCAATAGAAGGACAGAAATCGCCACGGTAGCCGTGATCAATAGGGCACGAGGGACGGTGAATTTCCGAACCGGAAGGCCGGATGCAATGATGAAAGTGAAGGCTCTTCGCTTCATCGATTTGCTCTCTCTCTGCTGCCTAGTTGTTTGACTGGCTCAGATTCGTGCTTCAAGCCCGTTAAAAGGTGCTCGAAAGCCGCGAGTATAGAAATTCGGTCGTGAGAATGTCAAGACGACCGCAACCACTTAGGGTAGTACACGCACAAATTCTCTCTTGTTGGAACTGCTGGATGCGGTCAGGAGTCGTTCACACTGCCTGGCGGGGCTGGTGAGTTTTCGACCAAACAGCACGCGGACGTCAAAGAAATTTGGGCGTTTACACTCCACAGTGAACTCTTGCCCTTTCCTTTGCACTATCCGATTGCCATTTTGATGTCGGCTAACATGTTACATCTGGTGAAACACGATCCGGATGTGCCCGGCCAGAAGTGGACCCAGAGCACATTCTGAAGTACCGTTGCATCATCGACGACATCGTTGAGTGCGTTCGTGAGCTTGAGAAACCGTGGGAAATCGCTGGTGGTTTCGGGGCCTTGCTGATCGCTTGCGATCGCGATGACCGGGACGAGTGGCTGCGTTCCATCGATCTGCCGGCCTAAGGCACCCTTCTCAAGGTTGTATTATGGCGTTGGCCCCGGTCCGAGCCGCAGATCATCTGCCAACGGGGAATGAGCAGCTGTCAGTCAATAGGCGGTCAAGAACCATGAGGGGGAAACTATGATTATCCGTTTGGTTGTTTTGCTCTTGTTGTTTGGGGGGTCCTTGATGGCCGGGTCGCTGGCGATCCGGACAGGTCATCTGATTGATCCCTGGAAAGGCACGATTGCCGAGAATCAAATCATTCTGGTGAGCGATGGAAAGATCACCCAGGTGGGCGCAGACTTGCCTATACCCCCTGCAGATTCTGTTATCGATCTCACCGGATCGTGGGTAATGCCCGGCCTGATCGATGCCCATAGCCATCTGACGCTGGGCGATGAAGGAGCGGTCAGTCTGGAGTTTCAATATCTCAAGGAGAGCTCGGCGTTCCGCGCAATCAAAGGTTTGCGCAATGCGGAGATCCTTTTGAATGCCGGTTTTACGTCGGTGAGGGATCTCGGCAACGATGCCCACTATGTAGCATCAGACCTGCGACGGGTGATTGAACTAGGCTGGTATCCGGGTCCGACCGTAGTGAACTCGGGAAAGATCATTACACCCTTCGGTGGCCAGTCCCACGGTATCCCGCCAGAAATCGGCTCTTTCTGGCAATACGAATATGTAGACGCTGACACTCCTGATGAAATCCGCAAGGCTGTCCGGCGGAACATTTTTTATGGAGCTACGGTCATCAAATTGGCTGCGGATAACAGCGCCTACGTCTACTCGGAGGATGAGATCCGTGCGGCGGTCGTGGAGGCTCACGGGGCTGGCCTTAAGGTGGCCGTGCACGCCATGACCGACAAACCGGCACGCAACGCTATTCTGGCGGGCGCCGACTCGATTGAGCACGGATTCCAGCTCTCGGACGATGTTCTGCACTTGATGAAAGAGAAGGGGACGTTTCTAGTGGGCACGGATTTCCCTCTGGAGCACCTGCAAATCGTAGGGACGGTCGGGGGTATTTTCCCCGCGCCCGAGGTGGCTGGAGCAGCTATCGTCAGCCGCTTGAAAAGAGCCCACCGGATTGGGGTCAAAATGGCATTCGGGACCGATATCTTCATGGACTCTCCACCAAAGAGCCGGACCGATCTGATGTTTGAATATCTGGGGGTTTGGGAAAGGGCGGGAATCCCGGCCGCCAAGATCCTGAAATGCATGACAACGAATGCAGCCGAACTGTTGGGATTCGAGGGCACGCGCGGAGCTATTGCTCCAGGCCAATGGGCCGACATTATCGCCACACCTCAGAACCCACTCGAGGACATTTCTGCTCTCTCAAACGTCGACTTCGTAATGAAGAACGGAAAGGTTGTCCGGCACGGGAAATGAATGGCACAAACCAAGCAGGCGGGATTGCCGGCCTCGAAGGTGACGGTCCGGGTCAGAGCCAGTCTGGATTGTGCCCCGGTTGTACGCTCGAACCGGCTCAGGTTGGAGGGGTATGGCTCTTCTCGAAAACGAAGACTTGAACCGGTTGGATTGAGGAGGTTTCCATGAAAAGGTTTTGCGGCCCGTCGCTACTCTTGTTGCTTTCCGTGTCCGGGATGGCATCGGGATCGAGCACAAGCGTGAGCCGGCGGCTTTCTTTGACAGACCTCCTTGACCAGACGCGGCGGCAGCACCCTTTATTGGTAGCGGCCCGGGAGCGCGTGGCAATAGCCGAAGGCGACCTGTTTGCTTCGGGCAGACGCCCCAACCCGGCCCTGCAGTTCAGCGTCGAGAACCTGCCTGTCGCTCCGACCCAGGGTGATTTCAGGTTTACCCAATACACGGATTGGTTTGCCACCTATGTTCATCGTTTCGAACGCGGCCGCAAGCTCAAGAACCGTGTAGCTCTGGCGTCGACAGGCGTCGAATTGGCGCGTCTGGAGCTCGGGAGCCTGGAGCGTCGGATTCTCAACCGTGTTGCCGTCGCCTGGGAGGAAGTACTGGCGGCGGCGGCCCGGCTGAAGTTGGCCCGCAGCAACGTCGATCACTTTCAACAGATTGTGCGATTCAACGAGGTTCGGGTTTCGGAGGGTTACACAGCAGCTGGGGACCTTATCAAGGCGCAGCTGGAAGCGGAACGCTTGGCCTACACCCAGCGGGCTCTTAGCCTGGAACACGATCGGGCCCGCATTGGGTTGCTGCAAGCGACGGGTAGCTCAACCTTTGATATCGCTTTCGAGGTGGATGAAGAAATACGATTCGAACCACTTGCCCTCAACGGCGTGGATCTGAAAGCCGCCGCGTTGGCGCGACCCGAGATTCGAATTGTCGAAGAACTTGTGCGCGCTGCAGAGGCGTCCCTGCGGCTTGAGCAATCCCGCGCCAAGCAGGATCTGACGACCACCGTCGGATACAAAAGGAACGGCCCGGATAACACTCTTATCGCTGGTGTTTCTGTGCCCCTGCCTTTTTTTGACAAGAATCGCGGCGCGATCACTCGTAGCCAGGCCGCTGTGCGTGAAGCCAAGGCGCAGATCCTTGCCCAAAGAAGCGTCGTGCTGGCGGAATTGGCTGCGGCCCGACGAGCAGTTGAAGCGGCCGCAGATCAGTTTCGATCGGTTCAGGCACGATACCTGTCGTTTGCCGACGAATCCAACGGTGTGGCATTGGCCGCCTACCGGGAGGGGGCACAGGATTTTCTCTATCTATTGGAGGCTCAGCGAGCGCGTAACCTGGCCCAGGAGTTAATCTTGACTTCCATGGCCAACTATCGTCTCGCTGTTCGCGAATTGGAGGCTGCCGCGGGCCTCGATCGAATCCCCCGGGCGGACGAGGCTCCCCCAGCAGTTCCTGCCTCCTCGCCCGCCCCCAGCAAGCGTGATGCGAGTTTGCAGAGGCGAATCCAGCCAATCAAGGGCGTCGCTTGGACAATTCCTGTGGAGGGCGAAATGTGGAGATGAGCCGGTTGAGACCGCAGCGAAGCCGACCTTGTGTGCGCCTGTTGTGGCTATGTTTATTAGCGCTGAAAGGCTGCAGCCCGGAAGCTGTTCCCGTCGAGCAGGCGCCTCAGCAAGCGGCGCCTGCAGTCGAATTGACGGAAATACGATTGTCGGCCGAGTCCCTGCAAACTGGAGAGATCTCCTCCCAACCGATCGTGCGTCGTTCGCTGGTCGAATCGATGACTGCAACCGGCCGGGTTCAAATTAATCAGGATACGTCGGCCCGTGTGGGAGCACTCGCTGAGGGACGCGTGAGGCGGGTCGACGTGACCGTAGGCGACCGGGTCGAGAAGGGTCAGCCCTTGGTGTGGATCCACAGCCACGAGTTGATCGACGCGCGGGCCGCCTTCACTCGTGCTCAGACAGAATTGACGCTGGCCGAACAGACGCTCCGCTACAGCCAAGCCGAGTTGGAACGGGCAGTAAGGTTGCTTGACGCCAAGGCGATTTCAGCGCGCCAACAACTGCGCGCTGAAGCCGACGTAGTTACCGCAGAAGCAGGGCTGCGCCACGCAAACGCGGAGCTGCAGAGGGCGGACGAGTTCGTTCGTCATTTGGGCTCGGATCCTGAGGCTCCCTCAGAAGAAGAAGATGTCGTCATTCGGTCGCCCATTTCGGGTATCGTGATGAAGCGCAACGTCACCGTTGGTTCGGTGGTCAACCCGACGGATGACCTTTTGATAGTTTCCGACCTGTCGAGTCTCTGGGTAGTGGCTGAAGTCCCCTCGCGCCGGTCGTCACTCGTCCGCATGGGGCAGCCCGTTCGGATCCGAGTCCCGGCCTTTCCGAAGGCTGACTTCCAGGCGCATGTGGTCTATTTGGCAGAGTCGCTTGATCCCGGTACCCGTACTGTCCGTGTGCGTTGTCTGATCCGCGATAGGAGCCGTCGCCTGCGACCCGAGATGTACGCGACTATCCACATTGATATCGGCTCAACCGAGCCCTTGATCGTGGTCCCTTCCGCGGCAGTACAGGACGTCGAAGGCGATTCGGTCGTGTTTGTCGATCATGGCGGGGGTCGCTTTGAGAAACGGATCGTCACTACCGGCAGGGAGCAGGTGGGCTTGTATGAGATCACCGCCGGTTTGCAAGAAGGAGAACGCATCGTGACCGAGGGCGCGTTCTTGATCAAGACGGAATTCTTGAAAGGGACGATTGAGGAGTAGGGATTGGCAGCCAGTGGTAATGTTGGGGAATTTCCCGCTGTCCCCTGACGACCCGCTACCCATAACCTTCACCTTGGCGCAATGATACGAGCCTTAATCCATTTCTCCCTCCAGCAACGCTTGCTGGTTCTCTTGCTCGCCTTGCTGGTGAGTGGCGCGGGAATCTGGGCACTGGAGACCCTGCCGATCGACGCTTTCCCGGATCTCACCAACAATCAGGTCAACGTCGTCACCGAGGTCTCGGGCCTGGCAGCCGCAGAAGTCGAGCAACTTGTCACTTTCCCCATCGAGAGCGCCATGATGGGGATACCCGACACCGAAGAGGTACGCTCGATTTCCAAGTTCGGACTTTCGACGGTGACCATCGTTTTCGACGATGCCATCGATATTTACTTCGCGCGCCAGTTGGTGAACGAGCGCCTGGAGGAAGCCAAGACACGAATCCCCCAAGGCTTGGAACCGACCATGGGGCCTGTCGCAACCCCGTTCGGGGAGATCTACCACTATGTCGTAGAGGGCGAAGGCTACAGTGCAATGGAGCTGAAGACACTCCACGACTGGAATATCAAGTATCAACTGCGTACGGTGCCTGGAGTCAGCGAGGTCAATTCCTGGGGCGGTTTCGTCCGTCAGTATCACGTGCTGGTTGCCCCCGAGAGGCTTCTGGCCTACGGGTTGACGCTGCGGGACATCTACCGAGCGCTGGCTGAGAGTAACGCCAATTTTGGTGGCAGCTACATCGAGCACGGGCCTGAGGCATACACCGTCAGGGGCCTTGGTCTCTTTGGTTCCGAGGACGACATCCGCGATGTCGTTGTCAAATCGGGCACTGGCGTTTCGGTGTTGATCCGCGACTTGGCGTCGGTCGAGATTGGTCCCGCCGTTCGCCAGGGAGCCGTCACCAAGGACGGTTTGGGCGAGGTGATGTCGGGAATGGTCATCATGACCAAGGGAGAAAACTCAAAGACCGTCATCGAATCGATCCGGGAACGGGTTGAGGTGATCAGCCGGTCACTGCCCCGGGGTGTCAGCATCACGCCCTTCTACGACCAGACTGCACTTGTGAATCGAACCACGCAAACGCTCACGACCAATCTGGTTGAAGGCGGGCTGCTGGTCATCCTGGTGCTGTTCCTCTTCCTGCGGAACATTCCCGCCGCCTTGATCGTGGTCTCCGTGATTCCACTGTCGATGATGGTGGCTTTTGTGGGAATGCGCATCTTCGGCGTCTCAGCCAACCTGATGAGCCTGGGGGCAATTGACTTTGGATTGATTGTGGACGGATCAGTCGTGATGATGGAGAACTTCATCCGTCGCCTGCGACGCAGCTCACCCCATGGAGATCAACCCCTCGGGTCGCCGCCAATGGGGCAGTTCATCCGCCGGAGCGCAGTCGAAGTCGGAAGGCCGATCGTGTTCGGGATCTCGATAATCATCGCTGTCTACCTGCCGATTTTTGCCTTGGAGGGAATGTCCGCCCGGATGTTTCGCCCCATGGCGCTGACCGTTGTCTGCGCCATCTTCGGATCGCTGGTGCTGGCGCTGACAGTTGTCCCGGTCCTCGCCTCGCTCGTCTTGAAACATCGGCCAAAGGAACGTTCAGAGCGTTACTTCAACATCATCCGGCGACGGTACCGCCGGTGGCTGATCTACTCCATGAGAAAACGCTGGGCAACTCTGACCCTCTCGGTGTTGATGATCGGCACGGCTGTCGGTTCGCTCGCCTATATCGGCACCGAGTTCATGCCCGAGCTGGATGAGGGCGCGCTGCTGATCGAGACACGAAAGCTACCATCGGTGTCGCTGACCGAATCCGTCGATCTTTCGATCGCGGTCGAAAAGGTGCTGCTGGAGTTTCCGGAGGTTGAGACGGTGGTGACCAAAATGGGACGTCCCGATTTGGCAACCGAGGCGATGGGGATATACCAGGGGGACGTTTACGTCATCCTGCGTCCGATTGAGGAGTGGACGACCGCAGCCACCAAGGACGAGCTGATCGAGGCCTTGGATGACCGGCTCAAGGACGTGCCGGGAGTCGCGTACAATTTCACTCAGCCGCTGGCCATGCGTCTGAACGAAGTGATCTCGGGCGTGCCTTCCGACGTTGCGGTGAAACTCTTCGGCACCGACCCCGATCGGCTGGAACAACAAGCTCGTCGGATCGAGCGTGTTCTGGCGCGCATCCCCGGCGCGGCCGACGTGCAGGTGGAGACCCTTGGAGGGGCGCGTGAACTGCGGGTCGATCTGAACCGATCCGAGATGGCTCGCTATGGGCTTCGTGTCAGTGACGTGGCGGAAGTAGTGGAGACTGCCATCGGAGGAAAGGTCGCCACTCAGGTTATCGACGGCCAAAGACGCTTCGATGTGCTCGTCCGGCTCCCCAACGAGCATCGCAGCGACATCAGCGCCATAAACGCGTTGCTGCTGCGGGCGCCCAACGGCGATCGGGTGTCGCTGGAGACGATTGCCCGAGTTAGCGCGGCGGAAGGTCCGGAAGTCATCAACCGTGAAGACGCTCAGCGCCGCATCGTGATTCAGGCCAATGTGCGGGGCCGCGACATAGGTGGTTTCGTGGCTGAGGCCCAGGAGGCAATCGAAGCCCAGGTAGACCTGCCGCCGGGCTACTACATCAGCTATGGGGGAGAATTCGAGAATCAGCAGCGGGCGATGGCTCGCCTGTACTTGGTTGTCCCCATCTCTCTCTTCCTGATCTTCATTTTGCTGTTTTCCAGTGTCAAATCGACGGCCCAGGCGGGCCTCATTATGATCAACCTACCTCTGGCCTTCGTCGGAGGCGTGGCGGCGTTGTGGCTGCGCGACCTGAACCTGAGCCTGTCGGCGTCCATTGGGTTCGTGGCCTTGTTCGGCGTAGCTGTGTTGAACGGACTTGTCATGGTCAGTTACATCAACAGCCTGGTGGAAAAGGGCTATCGGGTGCAGCGCGCCGTCCTTCAAGGAGCGACGGTCCGTCTCCGTCCAGTGCTGATGACAGCGCTGGTTGCCAGCCTCGGATTTCTGCCGATGGCCACATCGACGGCACCCGGAGCGGAAATACAGCGGCCTCTGGCGACGGTCGTGATCGGCGGTCTCGTGACTTCGACACTGTTGACGCTTTTCGTGTTGCCGAATCTGTTTGAGTGGGTCGAGCGGTTTCGGAAGCGGTCGGTCATTTGAGTGGGGAATACTTCCCGATCTGTCGCCGACAGCGATCACCAATCAACTAAGAGCCAAGGGGGATTCTCTTCTTACTCAACAACTTGCCCTCTACCTGGCCAAGCTGAACTAAGTGGTCTTGGGTTTGCAAAAGAAAGCAGCCAAGCCTGCGAACAAGGTCCCGATAATGACCGTAAAACCGATCCAAAGAGTCATTTGGGGAATGACGCCCAACAACAGCCACTTAGTGAACACCCCCATACCTTCAAGGGAAAAATTGGGATCAACGGCATCGTAGTGGGTTCCCCAGTTGCCCAGCATCGCCAAAAGCATCACGACGACCACGGGGACCCGCGCGGCCAACCCGTAACAGAAGAGGATCGAAAACATTTTGGGCCAGCCTTGGCGGACGATGACCAGACCTGCCACCGAGCCCAGAGCTCCTCCCAACAGGGGGACAACCGAGGAATCAGCTCCGAAGATGAGCGAGAATATGATGAAGGTAGCTATGATCGCAATCACGGCCAAAAAGGCAAACAGCACGGTCTTGCCGGTACTCTCAGGAAGGTTGCCGCTCCCAATCAGCTTACAGGCAAAATAGATCCCAAAAATGGGAACCAGCCATACGATCCCGACTATCGCAAAGCCGCCTCCCGCCTCGGCGCTGAAAAAGAGGGCCGGCCAATGCAGCAACTCGCCCACTAGACGCAGCAGTGTCACCGCCAGCGTGATCAGTGCCGGTATCTTGATCAAGTCTTGGTTTGAGCCGAACATGGAACCTCCCCCCGTTGTGGGTACCTTCCTACTCGAGCGGTTTCGGATTGAAACAGCGAAGAGTATAGGTGAGGCAGACGTTTCTTGCCATTGTTGGAAAGGGCAACGAGACCAATACTCGTTTCCCGATAATTGCAATCGAGACGGCGGGAACAAGAGATTGCCAAGTCATGCCGAGGCCCGAGCCTGGTACGATCGTTTGGGCGTCGGTCAAGACTCCCAGGAGCGGCGAATTGACCATCAAAGTGGGGTGGTTTCATCACTGATTGCTTCCCAGGTGATCGTAGCCGGCCCCACTCAGTCGGTGCCAAAGACCGGTTGACTCCCCAGGAGTCATCTGCAAGTCGAGCGTACTCCCAAAGTTTTCAATAAATCGCTCAAGTTGTCTTTCAGCTTGGAATCCCCCCGGTTCTGGTTGGGGCCGCCGGAACGGGTGGTCTCGCTGCTTGTTTCCTCATCTTGTTGAATTCAGTTGACTTAGGAGTGCATAATCTGGTTCTTAGGCGGCACTTCTCCAAAAGGAATGGGAGATGAGGGGGGTCAGCGAATGAACATCGTGTTGCTTGGAGCCCCCGGCTCAGGCAAAGGCACGCAGGCAAAGCACCTGCGGGATGATTTCACACTGGTCCACGTTGCGTCTGGGGATCTGTTTCGGGACCATTTGGGAAGGAACACTCCCTTGGGCGTGGCTGCCAAGGCCTACATGGATCGCGGTGATTTGGTTCCCGACAAGGTTACCATCGACATGCTCCTGGAACGCCTCTCGCAGTCCGACGTGCGTAGTGGCGTGGTCTTGGACGGATTTCCCCGTACGCTGGAGCAGGCCAAAGCTTTGGACGATATGCTGGCCAGACTGGCACAACGATTGGAACGAGTGATTTATCTTCGCGTATCGGGCGACGAGATTGTGCGAAGACTTTCGGGCCGGATGATCTGCCGCCAGTGTCAGCTTCCTTTTCATCGGACGTTCCACCCCTTTGAGACCTGCCCCGAGAACCGTTGCCAGGGAGAATTTCTTTATCAGCGAAGAGACGATCGTCCCGAGACGATCCGAGCCCGGTTGGAGAATTATCGTTTGCAGACCGAACCGCTTGTCGACTACTACACCTCCAGGCACCTCCTGGTCACTATTTCCGGAGAAGGCACCCTGCAGTCTGTGCGTGAAGCAATGGGTCGTGCCGTCAGATCCGGCATGGAGGAGGACGTGGCCGGGGCTTTAGAATTGCCTTGAAGCCGCCAAGAGAAAACGATCATGAGTAGCCGTATCGATCCAGCACCAAGTTTGGGTAAAGGGCGGGATTCTTCCGTCAAGCCAAGACCCGTGCCGGTGGCCAAGCCTGTGGTGACGCCAAATCTTGACGATCCTCGTTTTTACATCAATCGAGAATTGAGTTTGCTGGAATTCCAGCGCCGGGTTCTGGAGGAGGCCAAAGATCCCCAAAACCCCCTGCTCGAGCGCATCAAGTTTCTCGCTATCGTCGGTTCGAACCTGGACGAGTTCTTCATGGTCAGGGTAGCCGGTCTCAAGGAACAAGTGGCTGCGGGAGTAGTGGATTTGCCTCCCGATGGCATGACTCCTACTGAGCAGTTGGCATCGATCAACGAGGTGGCTGCCGAAATTATGCGGGAAGCCCGCCAATGTCTCACTCATGAGCTTTTACCTCAGCTCGAAGCGGAGGGGATCTCAGTTCTGAGTTACTCCCAGCTCGATGACGGGCAGCGGGCGGCAGTCAAATGCTACTTCAACGAAATGGTATTTCCGGTGCTGACACCGCTGGCCTTCGATCCCGGACGTCCCTTTCCCCATATTTCCAACCTCAGTCTCAACCTGGCTGTTTTGATCCGCGACCGAAAAGGACAAGAATACTTCGCCCGAGTCAAGGTGCCCGGGACCTTGCCGCGGCTGCTCCCTGTGCATGAGCTGACCGGGAGCGTTCCCTCTGAAGACGGTCTTGCGGGGGTGCCCCTTTGTTTCACTTGGCTTGAAGAAGTCATTGCCGCCAATCTGCAAGAGCTTTTTCCCGGCATGGAGATCCTCGAGGCCCACCCCTTCAGGGTTGTCCGCAACGCCGATATGGTCATCCAGGAGCTGGAAGCGGGAGACTTGCTGGAGACGATTGAGGAGCAGGTCCGGCAGCGACGATTTGGCACCGTCGTCCGGGTGACTCTCAGCAGCGCCTTGCCTGCCCATATTCGGGAGATCCTGATCAAAAACCTCGAGCTCCATCGCAAGGATGTTTACGATGTGGAAGGCATGCTGGGCCTGAGTGGGCTGATGTCTCTCGCCAAGATCGATCGACGCGATCTCAAGGCTCCGAGTTTTGTTCCCGCCACTCCAACCGAGTTACAGGCACTGAGTTCCGAGAGTGATATCTTTGCCATGATCAGGCAGCGAGACATCTTGCTGCACCATCCCTATGACTCCTTCGGACCCGTGGTCGATTTCCTCAAGCAGGCTGCTCGTGATCCGGACGTCCTGGCTATCAAGCAAGCGCTCTATCGTGTCGAACCCAACTCGCCCATCATGGACGCTTTGCTGGAAGCCCGCGAAAACGGCAAGCAGGTGTCGGTGTTGGTCGAACTGAAAGCCCGTTTCGACGAAGAAAGCAACATCCATCGGGCCCGCGCTCTGGAACGGCAAGGCGTCCACGTAGTTTACGGACTACTGGGTCTCAAGACTCACTCCAAAGTCGCGCTCGTCGTTCGCAAGGAGGGGGAGCACATTCGTCGCTATATCCATCTTTCCACCGGAAACTACAACGCCGTGACTGCCCATCTCTATACGGATTTGGGGCTTTTTACCTGTGATGATGAGATTGGGGCCGATGCCACGGACCTTTTCAATTATCTCACCGGCTATTCTCGAAAGAAGTCTTTCCGCAAGCTGCTGGTAGCGCCCATCAACTTGCGGGGTGAGATGGCGCGACTGATCAAACGTGAGATCGAACACCAAGCAAATAGCGGCCAAGGACGCCTCATTTTTGTGATGAACTCGCTGGTCGATAGGGGAATGATCAAACTGGTTTATCAAGCTTCCAAGGCCGGCGTGGAAATCGACCTGCTGGTGCGCGGTATTTGCTGTCTGCGCCCAGGGATCGAGGGGGTGAGCGAGAATATTCGCGTAACCAGCATCGTGGGCCGGTTTTTGGAACACGGTCGAGTCTATTATTTTCACAACGGTGGCCGGGAAGAGGTTTACTTGGGTAGCGCCGATCTGATGCCCCGAAACATCAACTCCCGAGTCGAGGCTCTCTATCCCATGGAGGACTCGCGTCTGGTCAAGTTTCTGAGACAAGATGTTTTGGGCCTCCAGCTGTCAGATACAGTCAAGGCTCGGCGCTTGCTGCCCGATGGCGTTTACCAACGAGTTTGCCCCAAGTCCGGACAACCGGCTGTCAATAGCCAGGAGATGTTCCTGGAACGGCGGCGGGGGGCAAGTTCTTCGCGCCGAGCTTGACAACAGGGTCGACTCTCGATTGCATTGATCGGAAAGCTCCTCTCAGCAAGGAGCCGCTTCAGGTTCTTGCTTGTCAGTAAGATTTCGGTAGCATGCGACTTGCTCTAGTGGGCCTGCCTGGCGCAGGTGTCCGAACCGTTTTCTCGGCTCTGGCTGGAATCACCAAGTCGGCAAGGGCTTTTGGTGAAACCGGCAAGGGTGGGCGGATCGTGGTCCTCAAAGTTCCTGATCCCCGGTTGAAACGGATCAGCCAGGTCTTTCGGCCGAAGAAAACCACGCCCTCCACCGTCGAGATCGTTGAGATTCCGGGCCTCTTCGGCCGACAAGTCGACTCGCGCGGGTTGGCCAAGGCTCGCGAGGCTGACTCGTTGGTCCTGGTGGTGCGGGCTTTTCGTCGCCGCAGCATTCTCCATCTCAAAGGTAGTATCGACCCCGAGCGGGATCGCGATCTGCTCTTTTCAGAGCTACTGCTGGCGGACCAAGTTATGGTGACAGGACGCATAGATCGGCTCCGCGGCAGCCTCCGCAAGCGTGGTAATCCCCAAGAAATTATTGAGCTGGAATTGCTTCGAAGGTGCTTGGAGGTTCTCGATGAAGGCCATCCTCTGAGCCGGATGCACTTCTCTGCCGATCAGAGGAAACGAGTCCGGGGCTTCGGTTTTTTGACGCTGAAGCCACTAATCGTGTTGCTCAACATCGGGGAGGATCAGTTGAAAGAGGAACTCCCGTTGCCGACACGATGGAAACAAGACCGACTTCAGGTGTGCGGCTTTTGCGCCGGCATCGAGGCGGAACTGGGAGCAATGGCGCCGGAGGATCGGGATGAATTCATGGCCGAATTTGGGATCCTGGAGCTGGCCGCGCCCAAAGTATTGAGGGCGGTGTATCGGACTCTCGAAGTGGTCACGTTCTATACCTATAGTGAGAATGAATGCAGAGCCTGGACGATCAAGGCGGGAGACAGTGCGATCACAGCGGCCGCCAAGATCCACACCGATCTGGCCGACGGGTTCATCCGGGCGGAAGTCGTGTCCTATGGAGATTTTGACCGGCACGGTGATCTCAAGGCAGTTAAAGCGGCCGGCCGCTTCCGGCTGGAGGGCAGAGACTATCAAGTTGCCGATGGAGACTTGGTGCTGGTTCGTCATAGCGGTTAGTGGCGAGTGGCGGTGACCAATCGTGACCGGAGCCAGTAGGTTGAAGTGACCCCGGCGATCCGCCGGAAACGGCTACACCGGAGCGTGCCTCCGCTGGATACTGCCTGTCCAGAACAGGGGCGCAGCCATTTGTCAATCCTGCCGCGGCGGCGGAATTCCAAACTGGCGCAACGTGTCTGCCAGGGTGGGCCGGCCGAGGCGGATACGCTCATCGTTCAACAGGTAGGAGAATATGTATCCGAAGCAGAGAATCACGACCCCGATCAGAAAGCAATAGATCACGGCGCGGTCGGGATACCTGTCTTTGAGGTTCCCGACATAGAGCGGACCGAATATTCCCGCGGCTGCCCAGGCCGTTAGCACTGTCCCGTAGATCGCCGACATTCGCTTGGCGCCGAAAACGTCCACAATGAAGGATGGCATGGTGGCAAAACCCCCACCGAAGCAGAGCAGAATGTAGCAGATGAGCACCGAGAACACCCACGGATTCTGCTCCGTCATCAGGATGCCGAAGACGACCATCTGGCTGGCCAGGAGAATCCGGAACACTCTGATACGCCCGATGCGGTCGGACAGCAAACCCCAGAATAGTCGCCCCGCCCCGTTACACAACGAGCTGATTGCGATCAACGTGGCTCCGTATGCGACGAGTGTGGCGGGCTCGAGAGAAGGATCGGCAAGTCCCCAGACATCTTGGAGTAGCGGCGACTGAAAGCTGATCACAGAGATCCCCGCGGAGATGTTGAAGAAAAAGACAAGCCACATGACAATGAATCTTGACGAGAGCAGGCAGTCCGCAAGTGAGTCTGCTTCTTGAGGCGCATCGCCACCGGCGGTGCTTCCCGGACTGACGCTCGAATCGGAAGGCGGGTCGGACAGCAAAAGACTCGATGGAATCAGGATGCAGGCGAATATGATGCCGAGCCAAGCGAAGAGTAGTGGCAGATCTCCCTCTCCGGCATAGAGCATAAGAACCGGCGCCAGCACCTTGCTGAGCAGAAATGCTCCGATACCGAATCCCATCACGACAACTCCGGTGGCCAGCCCCTTGCGGTCCGGAAACCACTTGGCCGTTGTCGCGACCGGAGTGACATATCCGAGCCCGATCCCCGCACCGCCGATCACGCCGTAACCGAGGTAAAACAACGGAAGATTATCCAGATGCAAGGCCAATCCGCCGATGAGGTAGCCCGCCGAAAACATCACGCTGCCGGCCGTTGCCAATTTTCTCGGACCGGTTCTGGGGAGCAGCATGCCGGCCCAGGCTGCCGATAGTCCGAGCGAGAAAATGACGATGCTGAACGCTATGGCGGTGTCCGTAAACGACCAACCGTACTGCTGCACCAAAAGTGTCTGGAAAAAGCTCCAGGCATAAACCGTCCCAAAACAGATCTGCAGGAGCGTGCAGAGGAAAACCGTCACCGTGCGTGGAAGTACGATTTGCAGTTTGGCCACTATCTCTGTGCCTGAGTTTCCGGGCTAGACAGGTTCGCCCGGGGGAGTGCCTTGCGCCTTGTCGATATCCATGACCAGTGAGAAATAGAGAAACAAGCGAGCGAGTTGCCCGACTTCGTCGTCGCGCGCCAGAAGCTGGTCGTCCGAGGTGTGACTTTTCCGTTCCCGTGCCAGTCTTGCGGCATATGCGATCACCGAGTCGATAGGTCTTGCGGCAAGCCTGATCAACCAGATGGCGGCAAAGATGCCGATGATGAAGATGGAGGAAATGAGGTAGACCTGCTGTCCGACCGCTCTTTGAATCTTCAGCGCGATCAGTCCGGTATCCATGCCGATATGAACTGTGCCCGCGACACCGGCGAGGATGGGGCTACTGACCTCGACAAAGTCTCCCATCCCGGGGAGGTGGCGCTCCACGGACGCCGTGGAGGATAAATCACTCTGCGCAATTTCATCGGGAATCCCCGGAACGAAAGTGTGGGCAAGGAACTCGCCATGCTCGTTCGTGATGTAGATATAGCTGATTCCCTGGATTTCGATGAACTGGTCGATCAGGGACTGCAGGGAGGACAAGTCGCGGTTCAGCAGGATGTCCACGCTTGCGTCTGCAATCGTCTTGGCGATACCCCTGCTGTTGCTCTCGTATTCATTCGATAGATGCGTATCGACCGTATAGATACACAGTGCAGAGGTCGATAGGCTGATCACGGCAAACAAGAAGAAAATGCCGACCAAGGGTTTCTGAAACAGCTTCTGAATTTTCATGATGCAAACCTGTCCTTCCAACTCTTCAGGGTAACGAAGCGACCGGATTCGACGACGGTATAGTAGACTTGTTGCAAACCTTGCCGTCGGGTGGGTCCAAAGGAAACCCGCTCGTCAATGCCGAGGTCGAAGTTCTCGATTGTGAAGACGGCCTGCTCGAGTTTGTCACGGTCCGGTTTGTCGCCCAAGCGCCACAGGATCTCGACCATCAATTTGGCATTGAGAAATCCCTCCAGGCTAACGAAACTGTAGGAAAATGGAGTGTAGTCTTCCTTGAGCAGGTCTTGGGGCGGCCGGGGATCGTAACGATCCATCAACTCGCGATATTCCTTGACCGCTGAGATCGAAGTGTCTTCATAACTGGGCACGACCTGCGAATTCACCAGCAGCTTGGTATGGCGCTGAGTGTCCTGGCGCCCTTCCGTGATCAGCTTTAGCAGGTTCTCGCTTCCGACGAAGGAGAGGTTGGCAATCGGAACTTCTAGCCCGAGGTCGACGGCGTCGCGCAGAAATGCCGCGCAGGCGGCATAGGAACCGATGCAGATGACGGCGCTTGGGCCCGATTTCTTCAGCACCTCCACCTGTGGACGCATGCTGCCGGAGAATTTCGCACCCCGCTGATAAGTGGCTTCGCCGACAAGTTGTTCTCCATGTCGACTCATAGCCCGTCGCACGCCAGCCCAACCACTGCGGCCATAGGCATCAGCCTGGTAGAACACGGCGATGCGTCTCTTGCCGATCGAGACGAAATTGTCGACCAGACCGGCGGTTTCCTGGCGATAGGAAGCCCGCAGATTGAAGGCAAAATTCCCATAGGGCGGTTCGCGTTGCGGTTGGGCGCCCGTGAAGGGAAAGAACAGGTAGGACTTGCTTTGGTGGAGCTTCTTCAGTATGGGAAGAACATGCGTGACCGTTGGCGTGCCGACATAGCCGAACAGGGCAAACACCTGGTCTTCCAGCACCAGGGTCAGGGTGTTCTCTATCGCGAGGTTGGATTGATAACCATCGTCGTACGTCTTGAGCACGATCTTGCGGCCGCGGATGCCGCCGGCCCGGTTGATGTGTTCGAAATAGGCATTGGCGCCTCGGTAAAGCTCAATGCCCAGACCTCGTGAGGGGCCGGAGAAGGCCGCCGAAACACCAAGAACGATTTCAGTGGCCGTCAGTCCAACCAAGGTTTTCTGAGATAGCTTTTGATTTTTCATGATGCAAACCTCTCCTTCCAACTCTTCAGGGTAACGAAGCGACCGGATTCGACGACGGTATAGTAGATCTGTTGCAAACCTTGTCGTCGGGTGGGTCCAAAGGAAACCCGCTCGTCAATGCCGAGGTCGAAGTTCTCGATTGTGAAGACGGCCTGCTCGAGTTTGTTACGGTCCGGTTTGTCGCCCAAGCGCCGCAGGATCTCGACCATCAATTTGGCATTGAGAAATCCCTCCAGGCTAACGAAACTGTAGGAAAATGGAGTGTAGTCTTCCTTGAGCAGGTCTTGGGGCGGCCGGGGATCGTAACGATCCATCAACTCGCGATATTCCTTGACGGCGGGTACCGAAATATCTTCATAACTGGGCACGACCTGCGAATTCACCAGCAGCTTGGTGTAGCGCTCAGTGTCCTGGCGTCCTTCCGTGATCAGCTTTAGCAGGTTCTCGCTTCCGACAAAGGAGAGATTGGCGATCGGAACTTCTAGCCCGAGGTCGACGGCGTCGCGCAGAAATGCCGCGCAGGCAGCATAGGAGCCGATGCAGATGACGGCGCTTGGGCTCGTTTTCTTCAGGATCTCCACCTGCGGCCGCATGCTGCCGGAGAATTTCGCGCCGCGCCGATAAGTGGCTTCGCCCACAATCCGCTCTCCATGTCGATCCATAGCCCGTCGCACACCGGCCCAGCCACTACGGCCATAAGCGTCAGCCTGGTAGAACACGGCGATGCGTCTCTTGCCGATCGAGACGAAATTGTCGACCAGACCGGCGGTTTCCTGGCGATAGGAAGCCCGCAGATTGAAGGCAAAATCCCCGTAGGGTGGTTCCCGTTGCGGTTGGGCGCCCGTGAAGGGAAAGAACAGATAGGACTTCCTTTGCTGGAACTTCTTCAGCATGGGAAGAACACGCGTGACGGTAGGCGTGCCGACATAGCCGAACAGGGCAAACACCTGGTCTTCCAGCACCAGGGTCATGGTGTTCTTGACCGCAGGGTTGGGCTGATAACCATCGTCATACGTCTTGAGCACAACCTTGCGACCTTGGATGCCGCCGGCCCGGTTGACGTGTTCAAAGTAGGCACTGGCGCCTCGGTAAAGCTCAATGCCGAGACCTCGTGAGGGACCGGAGAAGGCCGCCGAAACACCAAGAACGATTTCAGTGTCCGCCGGTCCCATCGGTTCCGCCCGAGCGTTGGGGAAGGACAGCCAAGGTAGGGCCACGAATCCGCCAAGACCGGAGCGTAACACCTCCCGCCTCGTCATCCGCCGCATAGTAGGCACCTCACTTCAGATGCTCACAGAGTGGTCAATCCTCTCAAAATTACACCCACTGAGTAGTGCGAACCCTTAAGGGGGCAATGTACCACGAAGCACACCTGGATGAGAGGCCACGATGAAACAGTCGAGTCGCGGGTAGGCACACCCTGCCTTGGGTCGAGGGAGAGTGAGGCCACGCCTAACAAGGGATTGAACATGGTCCGCTCCTTTGGCACTTGTGTCGCCCCCCGACTCGTGAATATAGACCGAATCAAGGAAGCCGTCCCTTGGTTCAAGTTCAACTGAAAGTTGGGGCCCGGGCAACCGGACCCACCATCTCAAGGCGTAAGCATCGAGGGGGGCCGCGCGGGCCAGCCACAGCCTTTCGCCAGCGGTGCAGCGGCCTCGACCGAGACATGTTTTATACTCTTGGGCAACATGTGTCCGGGCGAATTGGAGGCGAAAGATTTCCACGTTTTCGGGATAGCGCAGTTGCTGGATCAAGGGCTGGAGCGATTCCCGTAACGCGAGTTGGGCAAAAAGGCATTGAGCTGTTGGTCGGTGGAGGTCAGGTGTGCCCTTGGGCAGTTAGCCGGCTGCGGCCTATGTGGCCGGACAAGGTCATCGAGGGGGGGGATTTGGCCGGTAGGGAAGAGTGCATTTGGTGGGTAACCCCGGGAGACGGGACCGAAGGATGAAGGCTGCTTTTCACCCGCTGGTCAGCGACTGGTTTGAAGACCGTTTTGGGGCTCCCACCGAGCCTCAACGACGGGGTTGGCCCCGGATCCAGGAGGGCGGCAACGTGCTCATTGCCGCTCCCACCGGTTCGGGTAAGACTCTGGCTGCCTTTCTGGGCGCGATCGACGGTCTGGTGCGCCAGTCTCAAGAAGGCCAACTCAAAGAGACGACCCAGATCGTCTACGTTTCGCCTCTCAAGGCTTTGGCCAACGACGTGAAGCAGAATCTGCTATCGCCGCTGCATGAGATCGGCGAGCTGGCTGCCCGTCGAGGCGCGGCTCTGCCCGCACTGCGAGTTCACCTGCGCACGGGTGATACGCCGGCTCACCGGCGGCGCCTGGCTCTGAAGCGACCACCCCACATTCTGGTCACCACTCCCGAGTCTCTTTTTATCCTGCTCACGAGCCGGAGCGGCCAGGAATTGTTGGTCGATACCGGCACGGTCATTGTGGATGAAATCCACGCTCTGGCGCAAAGCAAGCGGGGGTCCCACCTTTCCCTTTCTCTGGAGCGGTTGGAGACGCTGACTAAACACTCCTTCCAGCGGATCGGTCTCTCGGCCACCCAGAAGCCAATTGCGGAGATCGGACGCTTTCTGACCGGACCTGATCGTCCTGTCTCAATCGTCGATATCGGTCATCGCCGTCAACTGGATCTGGCGGTAGAGGTTCCCGGAAGCGAATTGGAAGCGGTGACCTCACACCAGGTCTGGGAGGAGATCTACCAACGAATCGCGGATCTCTGCGGACAACACCGCACCACGTTGGTGTTCGTCAATACTCGCCGACTAGCCGAACGCGCCGCCCATCACTTGGCCGAGATTCTGGGGGAAGACCAAGTGGAAGCCCACCACGGCAGCTTGGCCCGGGAAACTCGGCTCAGAACCGAGCACCGACTCAAGCAGGGGCAGCTTAAAGTCGTGGTGGCCACCGCCTCCCTCGAGTTGGGCATCGACGTCGGTTCGATCGATCTGGTGTGCCAAATCGGTTCGACCCGGTCGATAGCCCTGGCGCTGCAGCGGGTGGGGCGATCCGGACATTGGAAAGGCGCTGTGCCCAAGGGCCGAATTTTTGCAACTACGCGTGATGAACTGCTGGAGTGCGCCGCGCTGATCGAGGCCATCGCGGAGGGCGAACTGGATCGTATCAGGATTCCCGGATGTTCCCTGGATGTGCTGGCCCAGCAGATAGTTGCCTGGTGTGCCGGAGACGAATGGAAGGAGAGTGAGCTCTTTGAGCGGGTTCGCCAAGCAGCGTCTTATGCTTCGCTCGGTCGGGGTGACTTCGACGCCCTGATACGAATCCTTTCGGAAGGGATTTCGACTCGCAAGGGGCGCCGGGGCGCCTATCTTCATCGCGATCGCGTCCACTCCAAAGTGTTCGGACGGCGCGGAGCCCGCCTGGCGGCTATCACTGGAGGCGGCGCCATTCCTGACAACGCCAACTATCTCGTCAAAGTGGAGACCGAGGGCTTGGTAGTGGGAGATTTGGACGAGGATTTCGCCGTGGAAAGCATGCGGGGCGACATCTTCTTGTTGGGCAATACCTCCTGGCGCATCCTGCGGATAGAGAGGGGAGCAGTGTGGGTGGAAGATGCCCAGGGGGCTCCTCCCAACATTCCCTTTTGGCGCGGCGAGGCCCCGGCACGCAGCGATGAGGTCTCGGCGCGGCTGAGTCGGCTCCGGGCCCGGATCGCGGAAAGCCCACCCGAGGAGGCATTGGCCTGGCTGCAAGAGCGCTGTGGGCTCAACCGCCGGGGGGCCGAGCAAGCCAACGCTTATGTCCGCGCCGGTTGTAGCGCTCTGGGTTGTGTGCCCAGCCAGCAACAGATCGTTGCTGAGCGTTTCTTCGATGAAGCCGGTGGCATGCAACTGATCATTCATGCTCCCTTGGGTAGTCGGATCAACAAGGCTTGGGGACTAGCTCTGCGCAAGCGATTTTGCCGATCCTTCAACTTCGAGCTGCAAGCAGCCGCCACTGAAAACGGCATCGTCATCTCCCTCAGCGATCAACACAGCTTTCCCCTTGATAGCGTCTTTTCATTTCTCCGCTCCCCAACAGTCGCCAACGTATTGACCCAAGCCTTGCTGGCGATTCCATTATTCGGCGTCCGTTGGCGCTGGACCGCAACTCGGGCACTGGCTGTACGGCGCTTCTCGGGTGGACGAAAGGTGCCGCCGCCGCTACAACGAATGCGTTCGGACGATCTGTTGGCAGCCGTGTTTCCCGAACAGGCTGCTTGCCTGGAACACATCAGCGGAGACATCGAGATTCCCGACCACCCGCTGGTCACGGAAACCATGAGAGATTGCTTGTCCGACGCCATGGATGTCGAAGGTCTGACCAACCTGATCACCGCCATCGAAAAGGGAAGCATTAGTTGCATTGCTATCGACACCCGGGAACCCTCACCCTTCTGCCACGAGATTCTCAACGCCAATCCCTATGCCTATTTGGACAACGCTCCTCTGGAAGAACGGCGTACCCGAGCGGTGCAAACGCGCCGGACCCTTTTGCCGGAAGACGCCGGTGAACTGTCCCGCCTCGACCCCCAAGCCGTCACCCAGGTCGCCGAGCAAGCCTGGCCGTTAGTGCGGGATGCGGAAGAGCTGCACGACGCTCTGCTGACGCTGGGCGTGTTGACGGCTGCCGAGGTCGAGACCCACCGTCAGCAACTCACCCAACTGGCTTCTCAATGCCGAGCTTTCTCGCTGCGACCGCAAGCTGACTCCGAGCTCACGCTCTGGGTAGCGGCGGAACGGATGGGGTTGGTCGACCGAGCCTACCCCGAAGCCGTCTGGCAACGATCGTCAAGGGATCTGGAGCGAGTGCAAGAGGCTCAGTGGAGCCGTGATCGGAACCTGGATCAGGAGAGCGCCATCGCCGAGATTCTGCGGTATCGGTTGGAATCCAGTGGACCAACCACGACCACGGAACTGCAAGCGTTGCTGGGGTTGCCGGTCGAGCAGATTGAAAACGGTTTGTTGCAACTGGAAGCTGAGGGGCAGATTCTGCGGGGGTCCTTCCGCGCCGACACCAGCGGCATGGAGTGGTGCGACCGTCGACTGCTGGCTCGAATCCATCGCCTCACACTGGGAAGGTTGCGGAAGGAAATTCAGGCCGTTCCGGCGCAGGTTTTTATGCGCTTTCTGCTTTCCTGGCAACATGTCGCGCCCCGAACCCAGCTCCACGGCGAGGCGGGAACCGCTCAGGTACTGGAACAGTTGCAGGGTCTGGAGGCGCCGGCGGCAGCCTGGGAAAAGTTCTTGTTGCCCGGCCGGGTCGATGGCTACCAGGCCGCGTGGCTTGACACGCTTTGTTTGAGCGGCCGCTTTGCGTGGGGCCGTCTTTCCTCGCCGCTGCAGGGTCCGCCTGATGCTGATCGCCCTCCCCGACGAGTTCGTCCCAATCGACTGGCTCCGCTGGCCTTTTTCCAGCGGCGCCAGCTGCCGGTTTTGTTGGGTGGGGCAGGGGAGACAACGAAGCCCCGGTTGGTGCTTTCCCACACCGCGACCGAGGTCTTGGACCTGCTCGAGCGCTGGGGAGCCAGCTTTTTCGACGAACTGGTGCAACTGAGTGGGCGGTTGCCAGTGGAGGTCGAGCAAGGACTTTGGGAACTGGTTTCGGCCGGCCAAGTCACGGCCGACGGTTTCGCCGGTTTGCGAGCCTTGATCGACCCTCGCCAGCGCAACAGCGGACGCCACCGGCGCAAATGGCAACGGAAGCGGCGACAAGCCCTGGCGAGTGGACGTTGGACTCTGTTGCGTCCTCTCTCCGCCCTCCGGAGAGGAGGCAAGTCAGCTTCTTTCTGGGGCGAGGAGCTGGAGCCACTGGCCTGGTTGATGCTCAAGCGCTGGGGTATTCTCTTTCGCGATCTGGTGGCGCGGGAGGTGCTCGCTCCTCCCTGGCGAGAATTGGCGCGCCTGCTGCGCCGGTGGGAAGCTCAGGGCAAACTGCGTGGCGGGCGCTTTGTGGAAGGCTTTGCCGGAGAACAGTTTGCGTTGCCGGAAGCAGTGGACTCGTTACGTTCGATCCGGCGACAGGCGGCGACAGGTCAATGCGTCCGGATATCGGCGGCTGATCCACTCAACTTGACCGGCATCCTTTTTCCGGGGCCGCGGATTCGTCTTCACCCTGAAACCCTGTTGACTTTCTGTGACGGTCGACTAGTGGAAGAGAAAGCGAGGCCCTCGTTTGTCGGTGCACTGACAAAATGAGAGCCGGGTAGAGAACCCTTGCGGGAATTGAGACAAGCGAGAGGACAAGCCTCAGATAATCAGGGCAGTGCTTCCACCCGGTCGCAAAGACGGGCCCCACAGCGTCCCTGCAAGTTCTTGTCCCTCGAATGCCCGCGGGCTGCAGCCGTCACGGAGCCTGGCAGCGAAATTTCTCAGTCCGCAAGACCTGGATAGTGAACGCAGACCGAGGTCGAGGCTCCGACTCAAAGACTCCTTTGCACTACCCTTCTTGCCGAAATCAAAAACCCCGTGTGCCCCACCATCTTGTGGGCGGGACGAACGGAAGTCGGAGCCACCCGCCATGGTCTCATCAGGGTCTCGGTGACCTGGATTTCCGCCCACTCGGGATTCTGCTGCAGTACTCTCACGAGCACAAAGACCTGCAAGACCGTGGGCAACCAGCAAAGGAGAGTTCCGTTAGGCCGCAGGGCCTGGGCAGCGGCTGCTTGCGCCGATTGGGGTTCGGCCACATCCAGCAAAATCGTATCGAGGTCCTTTTCCGGGATCCCCTCGTAAATGTCGCCCACCACGATTCGATGACGAGCCAGGGCCGCACCGTAGAAGCGATCGAATTCCTCCAGAGTCCGGCGAGCCAGCTCGGCAAACTCAGGGTTGCGCTCGTAGGAAATCAGCTCGCCCTGCTCACCAAGCAACCGTAGCAAGAGCAAAGCTGCCGAGGCAGATCCGAGTCCCGCTTCCAACACCCGGGCGCTGGAAAAGAGATTGCCCTGGACCACTATGTTTCCGAGATCTTTGGGATAAAGGATTTGAGTGTGGCGCTTGATCACCTTGAGCAGGTAGTTCTCCAGGGAGGGGCGCACAACGCTAAACCGGCGTCCTGTCGAAGTCGAGTAGCTGAGACCGGGTGGACAACCAATAATCCGGTCGTGAGCAATCAGCCCAGCCCGGCCATGGTGAGAGCTGTAGCCGGCCTGAAGCCGGAGCACGTGTTGTCGGTTGCGGTCGTCTATGATCAGTACCGGCTCACCTGCACGCAGCGGCGTCCGTTGCAACTCTGCCATCGCGGTCTTTGGCATTTGGCGAGCATAAGACCCTCCCCGCGGCAACGTCAATTGCCGGGATGGCACCCAGGTGCTGGAAGCAGCGCCATCGACTTGGACAAACATCGTTCCTTGGCAGGGGACTTTTTTCCGGAGAATGAAATGGCCGGTCAAGTTGTCTCCTTCGTTGCCGGCTGGGCCAAGCTGATGACTACCGCCTGGCAGCTTTGATATCCTGTGACCTCCCAGCCCTGAGAGGAAGAGCCAATGGTCTATAAAGTGACGATACTGGGGTCCGGTTGTGCCGGCTCAACGGCTGCCATTTATGCCGCCCGAGCCAATCTGCAACCGCTGGTTTTTGAGGGACATGAACCCGGTGGCCAGCTTTCATTGACCACCGACGTCGAGAATTATCCGGGCTTCCCCGAGGGAATTTTGGGCCCCGACCTCGTAGATCGAATGAAGCAACAAGCCGAGCGCTTCGGCGCTGTCTATCGCAGCGAGCAGGTAGAGGGTGTGGACTTTAGCCGTCATCCTTTCGAGCTCACCACCGATGGGGGTCGGTATCGGTCAGAGTCAGTGATTATCGCCGCAGGAGCTTCAGCCCGGCTGCTCGGTTTGGACTCGGAACGGCGTTTGATCGGTCACGGCGTTTCCACGTGTGCCACTTGTGACGGCTTTTTTTTCCGAGAAAAAGATATCGTGGTTGTAGGTGGCGGAGACTCGGCCATGGAAGAAGCGCTTTATCTGACTAAATATGCCCGCCGGGTGACCGTGATCCACCGTCGGAATGAACTACGAGCCTCCAAGATCATGACCAACCGCGCCCTCAATCACGAAAAGATCAGCTTTCTCTGGGATACGGTGGTCAATGACATTCTCGATGCCGAGAAAAAGAACGTGGAAGCGATCCGAATCCGCAATGTAAAAACCGGGCGGGAGGAAATCGTGCCCATTGATGGCGTTTTTATTGCCATCGGTCACCGCCCCAACACCGGTTTTCTAAAAGGCCAACTCGAACTTGACGAGGGCGGATACCTCAAAGTTTTTGCAGGGTCGAGGACTTCCGTGGAGGGAGTTTTCGCTGCCGGCGATGTACATGACCTCGTCTATCGTCAAGCGGTCACGGCCGCGGGCGCCGGTTGTAGAGCTGCCATCGATGCAGAGAAGTGGCTCGAGCAGCAGGAGCATCAGCAACAAGTGACTGCGGCCCAAGGTTCCTGAAGATCGAGAACTGACCCGTGAACACATCGTCCTCTTTTGACTGGGAAGAGCGGGGGCTGCAGAATCGGGCGATCGTGGTGGCCGGAGGGAGTGGAGGTCTGGGGAGCCGGACGGTAGCTTTGCTGGTCCGAGACGGCGCCCGGGTGGTGGTGGGCTATCGCAGCAATCGTGAGCGAGCCCAAGGTCTCCGAGAGGCCGTTTTCGAAGAACTGGGAGCTGAAATAGAACTGGTCGAAGGTGATATTTCAGAGGCCTCAACCCGCCGCCGTTTGCTGGAGACGGCCGGAGATTTGCTCTATGGATTGGTTTGTTTTTCGGGCGATCCTGCCCGCCTCGACTTCAAAACCGCCCAAACCGGCGACCTCCAACCCTCGCTCGACCGAAACTATCTCGGTCCTCTCTTGTTGGCCCGAGATGCCGCTACTCGAATGAAGGCCAACCATGTCAGCGGCGCCGTGGTGCTGATCTCAACCATGCAGGCCGTTTCCCTCTTCGAGGGCAGCTACAACTACGCCGGACCCAAGGTGGCTCTGACTCACGCCGCGCGGATCATGGCGCGCGAGTGGGGCGGGCCGCGCTCGATTCGAGTCAATGTGGTCGCTCCGGGAGTCAATCGCGCCGGAATGGCGCTCGCTTCAATCGAGTCGGGGAAATACGACCGCTTTATTGAAGATGGCGTGATTCCGCGTTTTGGTCGTCCCCAGGATGTGGCGCGCGTCGTGCGTTTGCTCTTGGAACCTGACAACTATGTCACCGGCCAGGTGATCACGGTTGATGGCGGATTGACGCTTCGACGCTAGACAATATCGGCCAAGGGCATCAAGCGCCTACTGATTTGACCTCGGTCCGATCGCCCGACTGCAACTCGACAACACTACAATCGACTTTCAGATCCGGTCTCAACGAGTGGAGTACGGAGCAGTATTTGTCGAGAGATAGTTGGATAGCTCGATCGATCTTCCGACGATCGATATCGCCGCCGATCCGGAACTCGAGCTCGACCTGCTCGAAGTAACGTGGCGGATCGGGTCGGCGCTGCCCCCGGGCAAGCACCTCAAGCTGGTTCAGAGGTTGTTTCATCTTGCCCAGAATCAGCACCACATCAATCGCCATGCACCCGCAAAGTGAGGTCAGCAACGCTCCCATGGGTGAAAAGCCGGTTTCGTTATCCCCATCCAGCAGCAACCGGCGATTGCCGTCCGTGGTGGCCTCGAAGCAAAGCTGATCTTGCCAAATCAACCGAGTGATCACATCTTCTTGACTCATAAGGTCATCTTTTATCAGTCCCAGGCCGAGTCTGCCAAGTCGAAGGATGACGCGGGGACGGTCGTCCACCGCCTGACCATGCCTCCGCTTCCCGACAACTGAAATAGAGCAGGCGCAGACGGGGAGGCCCCTGTCGCCGGCTACCGTAAAGACGGCCGGGCCCGATCAGGCAAGGTATTTTGACCCTGATTTTCGAGAAATGGACAGTTAGGGCTTGCGGCAACAATCGGTCTCTCTCAGGCTCTTGGTTGGTTGATTTTTGAAATGCCTTTCGCGAATAATCGGCCATTGGGAAGGGGAGAAAATGTCGTGGAAGCGTTGCTTTTGGGGATGGCTGCTGACGGGCAGTCTGGCCGTCTCCTTGTCGCTGGCCCAGGACACTCTACCCACCGTGGCCGACCGACAGGTCGTCATTGAGACTTCGTTGGGCCAACTGGTGATGGAGGTCTTTCCCGGCAAGGCGCCGGCCCATGTGGAGGCCTTTCTGGCCCGCATCAATGACGGCTACTATGTCGGAACCACCTTTTTCCGAGCGATACCATTTGGCATTATCCAGGGTGGGGATCCTCTCAGCAAAGATCCAGCCAAGCGGGAGCACTACGGGACGGGGGGATTGTTCGAACGGGAAGCCGAGTTCAACGATGTCTCTCACCTTGCCGGCACCGTATCGACCGTCTTGGTTCCCGGCCGCAATGACAGCGGAGGGGCTCAGTTTTTTATTTGCGTAACCGACCAGACACAGTTGGACGGTCAGTACACGGCCTTTGGACGGGTCGTCGAGGGGTTGGAAACGCTTCAGGCTATTTCTCGACTACGGACCAATCCTGACCAGAGAGTGCTGCAGCGGGTGGAGATTCTGACCACCTCAATGCGGGACCGACCGCCCCCCGAGCCGATTCCTTTCGCCGATGCATCTCCCGAAGAGTTGGCCCAAAACACGGTCGTTTTGACAACCGACCTGGGAACGATCGAAATCGAACTGTTCGCTCAGGATGCACCGGAGCACTGCCGCCAGTTTCTTCTTTTTTCCGAGCTCGAACTGTACAAGGGAACCACGTTTCACCGAATAGTGCCGGGATTCGTGATCCAGGCCGGGTCTCTGGGAACACGTAAACCCCCTGTTCCGGCCAAGTACGCCCGTTACGTAAGGCCGCTCAAGGCCGAGTTCAACCACCAAAAGCATGTCCGGGGAACGGTCTCGATGGCCCGAGGTCAAGCCGAGGACAGCGGGGTGGATTCCTTTTTTATCGCGCTGGCGGAAAACAGAAATCTGGATGGGAAGTACACGGCCTTTGGAAAGGTCATCAGGGGTCTCGACACGATAGACGGGATTGCTCAGGTTCCCTTGCGAGGGGAAGCCCCCATGATCCCGGTCGTCATCAATTCCATCCAGGTACGTCAGACAGGTTCACGAGTGCCTTAGCGACCTTGGCCCTCCGGAAGCGGTTGAAGCATGGCTGATTATGTCGATCATCAACTCCGGGTGCGTTATGCGGAAACCGACCAGATGGGTATTGCCTATTACGCCAACTACCTGGTCTGGTTCGAGGTCGGTCGAGCCGAGTTTTGTCGCCGCCGGGGCTTTTCCTACGCGGAGCTGGAACGTCGGAGCCAACGTTTTCTAACCGTGGCTGAAGCCCGCTGCCGCTATCGGGTCCCGCTTCGCTACGACACCCCGTTTGTGGTTCGGACCCGTTTGACCGAGTTGCGGCGACGGGTAATTACGTTTGGCTATCAACTGATCGACATTGACGGCCAAACCCTCTTTGCCGAGGGAGAGACCAAACATGTCGTCACCGATCCTCAGGGGCGGCCCAGAAAATTCCCGCAGCCCTATTGGGAGCAAATGCAACAGATCCCCCATCCACCTGGAGAGAGTTGATTCCTGCTCATCGAGCGCCTTCTCTTCGCCTGACCGTGATCGGGCATTGGCGCAATGACCGCCCATGAAGCGGATCGTTTACTGGTTGACACGACTTTTTTTTGGTTCTTTGGCCCTGCTACCTGCGGCTTGGTCGCGTTGGGCCGCGCGTTCGCTGGCCAGCATTGTCTATACCTTCGACCGCCGGCATCGCCGCATCGGAATGATCAACTTGGCGATCGCCTTTCCCGGCAAGAGCCAAACGGCTCGGCGAATCATCTTGCATCGTAGTTTCCGTCAACTCGGTGACTTGGCGCTGGAAATTTCCGGCTTGCCCCGACTCACCCGGGCTGGCCTCAAGCAACGGGTTCAATACGAGGCCGGCCGGGGGCTCGAGAATTACCTGAGAGCCAAGCAGGAAGGCAAGGGGGTACTTTTTGTAACCGCCCATATTGGCGCCTGGGAATTGTTGCCTGTTGCCCATGCCCTGCTCAGCGGCTGTCCGCTGGCGTTTATGGTTCGTCCTTTGGGAAATCCCTATTTGGAACGCTGGGTCGATTCGATTCGCTGTGGTCACGGGAACCGCACGCTGGCAAAGAGCCAGGGAGTACGGCCGGTGTTGCGCCGGCTCCAAAGCGGTGGGGACGTGGGTTTCCTGATCGATCAGAATGTCCAACCGCGCGACGGAATCTATGTACCGTTGTTCGGCCATTCCGCCTCTACCAGCAGCACGGTGGCGGCTCTTTCTTTGCGAACGGGAGCGCCCATTGTCTCAGGCTTTCTCTATCCCGGGGCACGGAGCGGCCATTACACGATACGTTTTTATCCTCCTTTTCATGCTCGGCGCCAAAAAGGCGTGGAAGATCCCGTGCGCGAGGCTACCGCTCGTTTGAATCGCCAATTGGAGCAAGTGGTGCGCGAGTTCCCTCATTGTTGGCTGTGGGGACACCGACGCTTCAATAGTCAGCCCGACGGCCGGAACCTGTACCCAGATGTCTGATCGAAGCCACCCTTCAGCGGTCCAATCTTGGGTCTTGAGTGCAATTTTTTGGCTTCGCGGGCATGGGGAGGGTTCCAATAAATCGCTAGTCTCTCCTTTGGTTTGAAGGGGCCAGTTGATGTAAACTTGGCTCTCTTTATCCGGTATCAACTGGCGGCCGAGGGCTCACCTGGGCCGATTTCCTTGCAGTGAGGTTCACATGGCACCCAAGATAGCGATTAATGGTTTCGGGCGGATCGGACGCAACGTCCTGCGGGCCGCCCTTAAGAAAAATTCCAGTCTGGAATTTGTGGCGGTCAACGATTTGACCGATCCCAGGACCCTGGCCCATCTCTTGAAATACGATTCGGTTTATGGGCCTTTGGAGCAGGAAGTCAGCCATTCGGGCGACTCGATCGCGGTGGGTGATTTTGAGCTCAAGGTATTCTCGGAAAGAGATCCCGGTCAGGTTCCCTGGGATCGCTTCGGAGTCGACATCGTCATCGAGAGCACAGGGCTTTTTCGAGCTCGAGAGGACGCCGCCAAACACCTTCGCGGCTCGGTTTGCAAAGTCATCATCAGTGCTCCGGCCAAGGGTCCTGATATTACCATCGCTCTAGGCGTCAACGCTGAGGCCTACGACCCCGCCGCTCATCAGGTGATTTCCAACGCGAGTTGCACCACCAACTGTCTGGCGCCGGTGGCCAAGGTGCTCAACGACGAGTTCGGGATCGTGCACGGTTTGATGACGACCATTCACAGCTACACCAACGGGCAGCGTATTCTGGACTTGCCCCATAAGGACCTGCGACGCGCAAGGGCCGCAGCTCTTTCGATGATTCCGACCACGACGGGTGCGGCGGCCGCCGTTTCGCTGGTGTTGCCCGAGCTGAAGGGCAAGCTGGACGGAATTGCCGTAAGAGTGCCCACAGCCACGGTTTCACTGGTTGATCTGACCGCCGCCTTGGCTTGTGATGTGGACGTCGATCAGGTCAAGGAAGCCTTTCGGCGCTCTAGTGCCGGGCCACTCAAGGGCATCCTCAAATACAGCGATGAAGAACTGGTTTCGGTCGACTTTAGCGGAGATGCTCATTCTTCCATCGTTGACGGACCCTTCGTGCGCAAGATGGGTGACAACCTGGTCAAGGTTCTCTCCTGGTACGACAACGAATGGGGTTATTCAAACCGGGTCTTGGAGTTGGCTGAATACGTGGGCGAGCGGCTCTAACTGAACTTGGGAACCGGTTTATGTTTGCTGCTCCGCTCCACCAGATCAGTTTGCGCCGGCTTGAGCCTCAAGGCCGGCGCGTGTTCCTGCGGGTGGACTTCAATGTCCCGCTGCGGGGTGGCCGGGTGGGCGACGATACTCGCCTCCGGGCGGCTCTACCTACCATAGAATGGTTGTTGAAGCGCGGGAGCCGGCTCATTCTGGCCTCTCATTTGGGTCGCCCCCAGGGTAAGGTCTGTCCGCAATTGTCGCTCCGTCCCGTCGCCGGGCGGTTAGGTGAGTTGTTAGGCCAAAAAGTGGGCTTCAGCACCGATTGTGTGGGCGCCGCCGTCCGAGAGGCGGCGGCGGGGCTTATTGACGGGGAGGTTCTGTTGTTGGAAAATCTCCGTTTTCACGCTGGTGAGGAGGCCAATAACGCCGATTTTTCGGCGCGATTGGCGCAATTGGCCGCACTCTATATCAATGACGCCTTTGGCACTGCGCATCGGGCCCACGCTTCAACCGCTGGGGTGCCGCACGTCTTGCGAAATGGCGTGGTCGGTTTTCTGATCGAGAAAGAATTGACCTGCCTTTCCCGGATCTTGACCGCTCCCGAGAAACCGCTGGTAGCGGTCTTGGGGGGCGCCAAGGTGGCCGACAAAATCGACATCATCGATAACCTGATCAACTTTGCGGATGAGCTGCTGATCGGCGGCGGCATGGCCTTCACGTTCCTCTGTTCTCGGGGACACCAAGTTGGTGAGTCGCTGCTGGAAACCGATAAAGTCAAGGTTGCCGGGGCTCTGCTGGAGAAAGCCCGCAGCCGAAATGTAACTGTTCGTCTACCGATCGATCACCTGGTATCGAGCTGCTGTGACGAAACAGCGGTTGCCACTCCTCTGTCGGCGGTGGATATTCCCGCCGGTCAGATGGGACTCGATATCGGGCCGGCTACGTCGAATCTTTTCGCCGGTCGTATCGCCAAGGCCGGCACCGTCCTTTGGAACGGCCCTCTGGGAGTTTGTGAATTGGAGCAATTCGCCGGTGGGACCCGAGGTGTAGCGCGAGCGCTGACTCGGTCCTCGGCCCGCTCGCTCGTGGGTGGGGGCGATTCGGTGGCTGCCCTGAGGCGGCTGGGCCTTGTCGACCGCATCTGGCACCTCTCCACCGGAGGCGGAGCCTCGCTTCAATTCCTGGCCGGCAAGCCTCTACCCGCGATCACCGTGTTAAGCGGGTTAAATGAAGGAGCGTGAGGAAAGAGTATGAGCAGGAAGCCCGTAATTGCGGCCAATTGGAAGATGTTCAAGACGCGGCCCGAGGCGCGGAGAACCTGTGCCCAACTGTGCCGGCTGGTAGGCGACTACAACAAGGTGGAAATCGTCGTCTGTCCTCCCTTTACGGCCTTGGAGACCGCTTGTGAGGTGCTCCAGGGCAGTGTAATCGGCCTGGGGGCTCAGAATGTCCACTGGGAACCGGAGGGAGCCTTCACTGGAGAAATTTCGGCCGAGATGCTGGTCGACGCCGGTTGTCGCTATGTGATTCTAGGACACTCCGAGCGGCGCCAATTGGCCCGCGAAACCAACCGCGAGATTCAGCACAAGCTGCAGCGGGTCCTGTCCTCGGAACTGACGCCGATTCTGTGTGTTGGGGAAACGCTGAAGGAGCGTGACGCGGGAGCGGCTCGGGAGGTCATTCTGGGTCAGTTGGAGCGGGCTTTGGCTGGATTGACAGCCCCCCAGGTTTCTCATATCATTCTCGCCTACGAGCCGGTTTGGGCCATTGGCACTGGCCGTACCGCCACTCCCGAGATTGCCCAGGACGTGCACTACCTGGTCCGTGCTTGGCTCGGCGAACGATTTTCGCGTGAGGTCCCCGGTCGGGTCAGGATTCTCTACGGAGGCAGCGTCAAGCCGGACAATGTAGTGGAGTTGATGAAGCAGGACGATATTGACGGTGCTCTGGTCGGTGGCGCCAGCCTGGAAGCCGCTTCTTTTGCTAAACTAGCCAGGTTTGCAGAGTTGGAATGAGCCAACCAGGCTGGTAGCGCTTACCGCGGCAGCGAGGAAAACGACATGTTTACGCTTTTTGTGGTCCTCCACGTGCTGGTTGGGATCATTTTGATTCTGGTCGTGTTGTTGCAATCCGGCAAGGCAGGAGACTTGTCAACGGCTTTTGGAGGCGGTGGAGGTCAAACCGCTTTTGGCAGCCGCTCGGCCGCCACGGTGTTGACAAAAGCCACCACCGTCAGTGCGGTGATATTCATGGTGACTTCGCTGGGCCTCTCCATCATGTCCTCCGGCGGGGGTGGAACCCTGATGCAGAATGTTCCCGTTGAGGCTGATGCCGCGGCAGAGCAACCTGCGGTGGACACTCCTCAGCCGGCCGCCGGCGAGCAACCTGCCCAGGAGACCTCCGAAGCGGTGGAAGGCGAGGCCGCGGACACGACCGAGACGCCTCCCGACGACCAGTAAGCTTCAACGCCGGAGTGGTGGAATTTGGCAGACACACCATCTTGAGGGGGTGGCGCTCGAAACGAGTGTGCGGGTTCGAATCCCGCCTCCGGCACCAATTCCACACGCATCCAAATAATTAAGTCTAATATAGTGGTTTGTCATAGTTAGTTACGCGATTTTGTTGTCTATAATCGTCAAATTAATTTTTCTTGATAAGCCAGAGGAATTTGGGGCACTATCCGGGGCAGACCAGCGGGAACCCAAAGGAATTGCCCCCGATGTTCCTTACCGATAGTGCCAACCGTTGTGCTCAGCCTAGCCTTAAAGTGAGGAACATTTTTGACGATCCCCACCGAGAGGCGGCAAACGCTGCTGGCCAAGATCATCCCGATGTTTGCGTCCCCCGAGAACGTTGCGGTTGAATCGCTCGCACACATCCTTTCGGAATCCGAGGCGACACGGCGTGCTCTTTCTGCCATCTTGTCCGTCGGTGGCGCGACGGTTGGACCGATAGCCAGAGTACGCACCCAAGCTACCGGTGAGGAGGGCGAGCGACCGGACCTCGTCGGCTTCGATCAGCGTGGCCGGGAATGTGTCCTCATGGAGGCTAAGTTCTGGGCGGGGCTCACTGCCAACCAGCCGCTCGCCTACCTCACACGACTATCGGAAAAAAGCCCGTCAGCATTGCTCTTCATCGCACCTGCCGCGAGGATCGAGTCGCTCTGGGCCGAGTTGTGCCGGCAGGTGTCGGAGTCGACGTTGGACATCACGTTGGAGCGGTTGCAAGAGAAGGAGAAGCTTCGCAGCGCTGCTGCCGGCGGCGCTCGACGGTTGATGCTAACCAGCTGTTCCGAACGACTCGGGAAACGCCGACGCAAGCCGCCTTGGAACGGATTCGTCCAGCAACACCTTCATCGGGCCTCGCCCACCAGTTGCGCCGTCACCCGTTCAAGCAGGCCGACGGCCTGCTCCCTCGTTACCGTGGGGTAGTCGTCCAGAAAGTCGTCGAGCCGGTCGCCGGCCTCGAGGTGCTCCATCAGGATCCGCACGGGAACCCTGGTCCCCGAGAACACTGGAGTTCCGCCCAGAACATCAGGGTTCCTGTCGATGAGTTTTTCGGTCAATGCGGCCTCCTCTCAGTTCCTCGATCACTGGCATTAGTGAATTCCTGTCGGGAACCACTCCCGGAAGAACCTATGCTACAGGACACAAACCCACAGGGGGAAGATCCGTCAGCGGGACAGGATTCGGAGCACAGCCTAGCCGAAACATCCGCAGCAGGGGCAACATCCCTCACCCAACCCGACCCGGAACTTCCGGGATCCGGCACCGGTTCGCTCGAAGCTCATGAGGGTGGCCGAGACACAGCCTCGCAACCTTCACCGCAGCGGGAACAGTCTCTTTGGAAGCTCCGATAGCCGCAGTCCGGACAGCCGTAAGCGCGGCGGACACGGAGCCTCACCACCGCCTGCTTCCTGGGGGTCTCCAGCCGTTCCTCGTGGATGTCGGGGACGCTCCCGTCCACCTCCAAATTCCTCGATCGGCACGGCGGACCCGCGAATATGGCCGTAACTGAATGAGCGACAAAGAGATCGGGGAAATCGCGTGTGTAAGTTGGCAGACTCCCATGATGTAAGTCGCTCCCTTTGTCTCTCTTACACTCCTGGATCGGCACGGTGTGGCGCTCTTTAACTCGTCAAAATGAGTCCCCCGGCAAGCGTGTCGTGGCGACAGGCCTGGATCGGGGTCGTTGCGCAAGAGGATGCGGTAATTGGAGGATCACGAGGAACACGCCGAAGACCGTAGCGACAAGGAATACAAGCCCACGGCCCTTTTGGCTTCAAGGGAGATATGGGTTCTTCGGCCCTTCGAGGCGCCTTAGGTCCCATTCAACGCGTTTTAGGTCCTGTTCAGAAATATCTTTCTGCTCGGCTACCTTGCGGTACCACTTTATGGCTTCGGCAACATCCCTCTGCACGCCCTCGCCTCGCTCGTATTTTTGGGCCAGACGGTATTGAGCTTTCATGTGTCCGTGCTCGGCGGCCTTGTGGTACCACTTTATGGCTTCGGCAAGATCCTTAGGCACGCCCTCGCCTTGCTCGTAGTACCAGGCCAGATCGAATTGAGCTTGTACATGTCCCTGCCCGGCGGCCTCGCGAGCGTACTTGGCAAGCTGGATTCGGGCCTGGAGCACCTCCACAACAGATCGAGCGTGTCCAGCGTCCCAACTGTCCGCCTCGGCGGCCTTGCGCCACCACTTCAAGGCTTCAGTAAGATCCACCACTACACCCTGGCCCCACCTGTACATATGGCCGAGCCTAGAATGAGCTTCGCTGGATCCGTTCTCAGCGGCCTTGCGCCACCACTTGATCGATTCGGCCCACCTCTCCGGATAGGATAACCCACTGCCCAAGAACCCATTCTCATAACTGTCGGCCACTGCGACTTGACCCCCGACGACGTCTCCCGCCTTGCGGTACCACTTCATGACTTCGGTCGTACGCTCCTGAAGGGATAACCCATGGCCCTTTTTTCCCGCCAGGTACGAAAAAGCCTCGTTACGTAGAAAGACGGGATCCTTCAGGGCGGCCGCGCGGGCCTCGGCACGGCGGATTTCGCTCTCCTTGGCACGCTGGAAACTCCTCAAATAATTTTGGGCGACATAAACGACTCCCCTTTCTTTGGATCCGGCGGCCTTGCGGAACCACTTCAGGGCTTCAGTAGGATCTTGTGCTACGCCCTCGCCTCGGTTGTATCTCTCGCCCAACTTCAGCTGAGCCATGCCGGATCCGTTCTCGGCGGCCTTGTGCCACCACTTGATCGCTTCGGCCACACGCTCCTGGTCGGATAACCCAAGGTGTGAGCCTCCGACCTCATAACTTTGGGCCACTTTGACTTGCCCCCCGACGACATCCCCTGCCTTGCGGTACCACTTCATGGCTTCGGCCGCACGCTCCTGATGGGATAACCCAGCGCCCTTTGTTCCCCTCAAGTACAAAGTAGCCTCATGACGCTGAGCGATGGCCTCTCGCTTAGCCAGCAGGCGATTCTGTTCCGACACGGTTTGACCCGCAGCAAGGATGATGAGGAAAAAGCAAACTATGTAAAACGGAGCCTTTGAGAATGATTTCATCCTTGAAGGCTACTAGTGGGGCCGAATCTCGTCAACTACACGATGTGCCTCAAAACAGCAATCTTCTGTCTCGACAGTCCATGGTGGCGGACATGCCTTTTGCAAGTCTGCCGATGGAACCTGCTCATTGAGGGCTCTCAGCCTTTCCCTTGTAAGTAGACACTCCTCTCTCTGTGTTGGCGGCCATGAAAACGCACCTTGGCCGCCTGATGAAAGGACAGATCATGGTTGCCGTTCCGGGCGCTCATCAAGTTCCTAACCTGCCACACCAATGGTGTCATTTCAGGCCTTCCCGATAGGGATTGATGGAACGTCAACATACATAGTGAATCCAGAGATATCCAAAGAGGTCCCGAAATATCTATTTAGTGGTTTTATTTCTTTTATTTATAGCTATTCTGGATTCGTTTCTTTCTCCCATGACGTCCCTTGATTGCCAACTCGATCCCCTATATTATGGTGTAATAAGTGATGTAACTTTTTCTCCCCCTCCGGCCCGGAAGACCAAGCCGAAGGGTCGCCACCCCCACAAGGCGCTCTCCGCCGCATTCGTGCGCTCGGCCCCGCCGGGCAAACACTGCGACGGCAACGGTCTCTACCTCTTCGTCAAGCCGAGTGGAGCCCGAAGCTGGATCCAACGCCTCGTCATACGCGGACGGCGCCGCGACTTCGGACTCGGCTCCGTGGCGCTGGTCTCGCTCGCCGAGGCCCACGACTGGATGGCGAGCCTGCGGCGCTACGCCTTTGCGCGCATCGGCCGGATGCCGGTCTCGGAGGTGACGAGCGGCGATGTCCTGGGGATCCTCTCCCCCATCTGGCACGTGAAGGCCTGTACGGCCCGGCTCGTGCGCCAGCGCATCCGCACGGTCCTGGAGTGGGCCGTGGCGATGGAATACAGAACCGACAACCCTTGCGACCGCGTCGTGTCGGTGCTCGGTCCACAGGATGCCGTGGTGCGGCACATGCGGGCCTTGCCGCATCGGGAGGTGGCTTCGGCACTTCAGAAGGTGCGGGCCTCGAATGCGATGCCCGTGTCCATGCTGGCCTTCGAGTTCCTGGTGCTCGCGGCGGCGAGGTGGGGCGAGGTGCGGTGGGCCGAGTGGTCGGAGATTGATCCGACGGAAGCGATGTGGACGGTTCCCGAATCCCGCATGAAGTCCAAGCGGGAGCACCGGGTGCCGCTGTGCCGCCGGGCGAAAGAGATTCTGGAGGAAGCACGGGCGCTGGATGATGGAGCCGCACGGTTGATCTTCACCCGAGGGGGCGGAAAGCCCCTCGGCTCCGGTCAGCTGCGCAAACTGCTGCGCCGGAACGAGATCGCGGCCGTGCCGCACTGGTTCCGGTCGTCGTTCCGGGACTGGGCGGCGGAGGAGACGGATCATCCGCGCGAGGTCGTCGAGGCGGCGCTGGCGCATGTAGTGAAGAACAAGGTCGAGGCGGCGTACCGGCGCACGGACCTGTTCGAGCGGCGGCGCGTGCTCATGGAGGACTGGGCGAGCTATCTGGCTGGCGGGAGTCGCAAACGCCCATGGAGGCTCGTTTCGGCAGTGCGTCAAGGGAGTCCCGTGGCCGATCCGGGAGTGTGAATGGGACAAGCCGGGTGTATTCACAAAAAGCGGTCCCGGTGATTCAAAAAAACGCTTCCCCCGATCGTTGTGCCTTTCATGCAGCGACGGCCCCACTGAAGCGGCCGTTCATGTTGCAACCGGTGGTCGAGGACCGCTCCGTCCAAGTCGTGATCGGCGGTGAGCGCGCTGGGCAGTCGCAAAGGCTGATGGAGGCTGATTTTAACCGCTGAAAAGTGGGGTCTCGTGGCCGATCGGGGAGTGTAAGTGAGACATCGTGGGTCACTTACATCATGAGAGCTTTCCACCTTACACAGGCGAATTCCCCGATCTCCCTTTCCTGCTTGTGGTTACGGCCAGATCCAAGAACGCCGGCGCCCGCGCGGGGAAATCGGAGGTGGACGGGAGCGACCCCCCCCTTTTTGCTGCCCGCATCGGGCGCGGGGACGTTGCGCAATTCACATTTGCGCAACACCCCCTAGGGGGGGCGCTCCCGTCTAAATTATCCTTGCAGGAAGGCTGATAATCTCCGATGCAAGAGCGCGGCGCATCGTCGATCAGTTGTCGTCAACGTTCGACAGTTGACAGCCCACCGACTCCATACTTGGGGAACCCAGGCAATAGAAGCCGACCGGGTTTTCGGGCACTGGCGGCTACGCCGGTTCCACTCCATCACGCCGTTGGGATCGCCGCCAGTCGTCGAATTCGAGCAGATTACGGAGGAAGAGTTCGTACTGCTCGCCAGGGTCAGTAGCTGGTTCGTTGGCACGGATGGCGTTCGCCTGACACCGTTCCATGAAACCTTCCAGTTCGCCGGGATTCAGCACCGGAATGTTGAGTCCCCCGTGCCATCGCGAACGCGCCTGAGTTGCAGATTCGCCTCCTCTTCCTATCCGTAAGCCCTCAGAGTCGTCACGGTCATCGTGCGCGGACCAGAATCGCTGGACCGCGTACCGGACGCTGCCGGCCCTGTAGAAGTAGAAGCGCCCCCGCCCGACCGCCTCCCAGTCTGGAGCGACCATGTTTTTCTTGTGGTTGTCGAAGCTCACGTAGTGGATGCGTCTCAACAGCGTCTGGTGGCAACGGAGTTCGTACCAGCCGGCGTGATTGTCGTCGGTCCGGATCTCGCCCCGTGTCCACTCCTGGGTACTGCCCATGTGGCCCTTTTCCGCGCTCGCCGTTTTCAGCGTGAATTCGGGAAAGACCTTGTGGTGGCAGCAGACGAATCCGTCCTCTTCACGCAGGGTCCAGGCCGCCGGTTCGGCCAGACACCGTTTGGCCCTCTCCAGCGCGGGCGCGTCCAGGCCGAACCGCTGCCGCCACATCCGTTCGATCTCGTGGGGCTGGGCGACACGGTCGACTGGCGTGTTCGTGTCACAGACGCGCGTATAGATGTGATGCGCGCGGACATTCTTGATCTTCTCGACAAGGTAGTACGGCTTCTTCGGCTCGTCCTCGATGATCAGCACGTCTACCAGCTTGCCGTCCATCTCTATCGTGCGGAGGTGGAATGTCGGGAATCTCGACTGGAAGAACTTCCCGGCGTTGTCACGGAACAGGCCGGCGATGTCAGATTGGCTCCGGCGCCCATCGTCGTCCTTGATCGTCTGCACCGACACACCGCCGTTCTCCACGCCAAAGACAAGGAATCGTGGGCCATCGTGCTCCGCGTTCGCGAGACAGAGCACGTCGTGGACTAGGTCTCCTGTATTGAGGTGGTGTTTGAGCTTGAAATCCCAGTAGACGCCTTCGCTGCCGCGATCTATCAGATCACGGACGATCTGCGCGAGGATAGGGTCGGCGATCACGGTCGCCGACGCTGGTTGCGGTTGGCGGTACCGCGAGGTAGGGCGAAGAAGTGTGTAAACATGGGTGGACGTCCTTTCGGCGCTTCTTGGTGACGGTCCCCTCAGGCGCTAGATGCGGTCTCTAGCCGGGATGGCTTTGGCGGCTGGCGGACGTATTTGCGGCCGGAAGCTGCTTGCCGGGCCTGGATGTCCTTAAAGATCGCTTCGACGTTGTAACCGAACCGCGCGGCATGTCTGTCTCGCACAGCCCGGATTTCAGCGATGATCGGATCAGCTTGTGGCGTCTGCATGATCAGGCTCCATCAATTCGTTTGGCGTGCAAATAACCGGCGGCTCGTAACCGGCCTGTCGACATACATGTTCGATTCGAGATCGCAGCACCGCGTTGGCGATGTGCCGGAAATTCCACGTTACCAGATAATCGGCGCCATTCGTAACGGCGATGGCAATATGGGCGCGCGGCGTCTCCAATCGACGTAAAAACTGTTCCGCGTCCTCAGCCAAACGAAACGTTTCCAACTTCACCGGACGCCCTTCTGCGTCCCTTCCCACCAACACGAAATCGCGCATGTTGGTCACTAGCACGAGTTGGTAACGGTCCCAATAACGGCTGACCTGATCATTGTCCGCCGTGAGCCATGCGTCGTTCTCCACTCCTTTCATCTCGACCACGCCGCGTTCCGGTGTCTGGCCCGGCCGGCGGCGGCCGCGTTGCACCTGATTCGCCACATAGAGTCCAAAGTCAGGATGGCCGGCACCCTGGTCGGCCAACTCACCGATACAAAATACTTTCGGCTTGAGCATCCTCCCCACGGCGTTGAGCAGATTTGCAAGCGGGCCATAGCTCGAACGTTCCGCAGTCGCGCCTCCGGAGGCTCGCACCCGACGTAGATCGGCGAAGTAGGTTTCCACCACTGCTCTTGGATTTACAGGCATGGTTTATCAATCTGAGCGGCCGGAGACGACGATCTCCAGAGTGCGCTTTCGCAGACGTAGCGGCGCCGTCGATTTCGCCAACCCATCCCCCACGATCCATGGCCAGAACTCCTTGAGGGAGATTACGGCCACCTCGTCATCCCGTATCACCTCCTGCACCCAAGGGAGGAACAGCGTCCCGACGAACCGCATTGCGGAGGTCCGTGGGTCCCCCAATGGGAACGTCAAGCTCTTTTTTGGGCCTCCAGTTCCAGACTCCGATGGTGGCATACTCTCGAAAGTCTAGCAAAAGGTCCTGGAACGATTTTGCCCCGAACCTCCTCATTGTCTCAGAGACCGGATACTCGTGTGGGGCTCCATTTTTCGCGCTACTGTCTACTTCATCTCCATGTCTAGTCATGCATTTAATACCCGATCAAAGCGTGTGCCTGTCGGATGATCGGCAGCGAGATCTCAATATCGTTGGCACTCCAAATTGGAATGTTCACGCCGCCTTCGTACTGAGCGTAGATGAAGAACTTACGCTGTGAGGTGTCCTGGGCAATGCCGTGTGGGTCCTCAACTTCGTTGAAATCGAGGGCAAGGAGCAGGTTGATACCGAACTTGCGGGGCAGGACCTCAAGAAAGAACTCGGGTGCGTGGTAGCTTACAGAGCGGGATTCTGCAATTTCGATGATGTCGCTGTCGAGATCGCGAACAACCGCGCGAAGCTGTCCGAAGAGCACGCGGGCCTCCCTTGTCATTTGTACCTTGTCGACGTCCCGCCGTTTGGCACGTTGCCGCATGTCCTCAAGTTCGGCAGCTCGGACCAAGGCGGCATCGACTTCAAGTTGCGGCCAGATCGCGAGCGCCCGCTGAGCCAGCAGTTCTCCCCGTTCTTTCATCTGCGCTGGCGTCCACTGCGCTTGCTCTCGGACATATCTGTTGAGCCGAACCGAACTCTCTGCGAAACCGCCGCTGATGGTCTTCTTTTCGGTGAATGAGCGGTCCGAGTACTTGCTGTTGTAGCCGGTCAGTGTGAGGTTTCCGAGGCGATGGAGCCACTTCCGCTGGATATCGGCCCAGTCCACCCCGAGCATCTCGCGCCACTCCGCTGGCAGCCTCTCGTTCTGAGGCATGATGTGCTCGATTGTGTAGTTGCTGGTGTCGGTGGGCTCATTGGCATCATCGTTTTCGAGGCGGTCAAGCAACACGAAACATACCCGCTTCCCGTAGATGTCGCGATCGGTGAGCGCCTGATGGAACTCGCTATCATCCGGAAACCGGTATGTGTCGCCTGTCCGGGCAAGCCCAACAGCCAAGGATTCAGTAGGGTGATTGGGATCTATCTGGTAGGCGAGGTTCGCAAAGACCCGCCAATATCCTCGAGTCTGTTCCCCGCAGATCGCGCGCCGGAACAAATAACTCTCGATTAGCATTATGAGACGTGCAAACTCCTCCACCTCCAGGGTCCTGTGCACGTCATAACACTCAAAGAGCCGCATGATCAGGATGGCGGGAACGTCCACTAGGCGGCGCAAGCGTGCGAGGGGCTCCCGCAGCATTTCATCTGCCGGCGCTCCCAGGCTGAAGGCAGCATGGTAGCGAGAAAAGCGAAGGAGATCCTTGAGAAGCTCGTCGAGGCGCGCCGGTTCCGTTCCGATGAATCCAAATGCGCGCCGGAACGCGAAGTAGATCTCATCGGCCTTCTCCTGCTTCGTCGCACGCGACCGGAGTGCGAGGTAGTCCCGCACGAATGTGTCGAAGATTCTCTCGAAACCACGGAAAAGGCCCTCAATCTTGCTCCAGTAGGTCGTATACAGACGCGTTTGCTCCGCCTCAGAAAGCCGCATCAGAATGAAATTGCGTATCAGGTCCGACTGGCTCAGATCCATGCCAGTCGAGTTCAGACTCTCGAAGATGAGTTGGGGGTCGTCCTTGCTACGATCTAACGTGACGTCTACGACGACCAGCCGTCCGATGCCGCGGTACACCAGCTCGGGGTCTGCCTCGGTGAGCCGGTCGTAGAACCACTCGTAGTTATCTCGGACCCGCTTGGAGAGGTTCTGGGGAAGTTCGTTGTCGTCGTCAAGGATCGCTTGGAGCGTCGCCTGATCGTGCCGGCGTAATACGAGCTTGGGGCGACGGGGGCCGTCTTCCTCGACGTTCTTCAAGAAGTACGCCTCGATCCGTCTGGCCGTCGGCCCATCCTCAGTTCCGGACCATCCAGTCTCAATGATGTGGGCGCGAAGCGCTGCCAGGAGAAGGATCAGTGTTGTAACGCGCTGCTGACCATCAATCAGGAGCCATCGTGTGAAGGCTGCTCTCAAGTCTGCTGTCGAGATGTAGACGATGGATCCTATAAAGTGTTCTCGGCTGGTTGTCTCAGCGCCAATCTGGAGGATGTCCAGCCACAATTGTTTGCACTCCACCTCAGTCCAACTGTAGTCGCGCTGAAAGACGGGAACGATGAACTGGGTGGCTCCATTGATTATCTTTGGAAAGGGGGACTCGATGGCCTTCATGAGCTTCCGCCTCCTTTTCGTTCGGACGCTGGTCGTAGATGAGGTGTCGTGGCAGGGCGACCAGTCATGGCCGCAGAGGAGCGCGGAGCCATCGGTTTCGCCAACTGGTTCCCCACGATCTGAGGCCAGAACCCCTTCAGGAATATGACGGCCATCGCCTCGTTCTGGATCGCTTCCTGCACCGAGGGCAGGAACAGAAATTCTACCATAGTCATCGCGGGGGCAGGAGTTCCCCAATACGGACATCAAGCAACGCCTGTAGACTACATTTTGCCCTTGGACCAAGGGAAATCGTCGATTCTGGGGCTTCTCACGGGCTCGAATTTTTCGGGAATCCGGGATTTTCCGGATCTCTCCTTGTGGGCGCCTGACAGACCATCAGAGGGGGTATCCGGCAAAGCCTCTTACCGCGCCTTGTCCGGGAACGGGATCACCACAGTGGGAGGGGGTGATACCCTCTGAGCGCAGGGGGTCCTAGGCCTAATGCTCGACCTAAATCTAGTCGTTGGAGCCCCAAGCGCCATAGTAGTGACTGTGGCGGCGTTCTTTGCGCTTCGTCGCCTAATTCGCTGGTTGCGCCCAATTCGAATCTCGCCGGGTATACGTGTCGTTTTCGATGGATCTGGTCCCGACCAGATAGTGGCTACCGTCACGAACGTCAGCGGTGAAGATCAGGTATTGGTTCGATGTAGTGCGAGGAGTGTGTACCCGATTCGTACGGCTCTAATGAGGCACCTTAAGCAGCCTCTCACACCCCCTCGGCTTTACCCAACCATTTGGTACGCACCGTTTTCTTTCGATCTCATCGGTAACGAGCCAATCCGGCTTGTGCCGAAAGAGCGACGGGAACTATCGCACTCACTTTCGAATCATCCTCTGTGTCTGTTTGTAACGGCAGAGATTAGGGTTGAGGCACAGTTATCCGAGAGACGACGAATATTTCGGAGTGGGAGAATCAGGATACCCGAGAGGTGGCGACTTACGCCTTCCCGCACCCGATGATTCCTCTTCTTCCCGACCGAGCCATCCGGGCGAGTAACCCATCAGCCGTTGCGGCCAATCACACCAGGACAACACTCTATTTACTAACCGCGTTGTTCGGTCTGCGGTCCGGATCATGTTTCTGGCGTGCTACCCTGGGGGCACCGCCCCTCTTCTGCGGCCGCCGGTCACCTCTCAACCGGCACCGCGTCGGGGAGATCCTGGCCCGGATTCTTGGGCAGGGTCCGCTTCATGATGGTGTCGATGTTCTCCTGCCTCTTCCGGTTTAACTTTTCCCGCTCCTTCGCTAACTCTTCCGGGGTTTTCTGCTTCGGTTCCGGAGGGCTCCCGCAGCCTACGAGAACCAGCGCTAAGACCGTCATCGCACCCACCATCCTTCTCCTCGTGGCTCCTCCTCTCTTCTCTTCCCTATTCCCCCGGCCGACCGCGTCGCAGTACGCCCAGACACTCCTCGAGCAGATCGCAGATCCGTATGGCGATGGCCAGCAGGTCACCGCCGCATCTTCGCCCAGTAGGACTTGAACGCCGGCGTTGATTCTCTGGAGCCGTGGTACGATTCGCCCCACGGCGAAGAACCCGGATCCAGAAAGGAGGAGATGCGTGGGCATCTATAAGGTGAAGGATTGCCGGGGAAGAAGACGATGCGTCTTCAGCAAGTACTGGCCAAACGGACCCGGTCGGCTCAGAATGTACACCCCCAATTCCCGGAGCGCGCAAGCTCTTCAAACATTGGAGTCGAGGCTCGAAACTCGTCCATGGAGTCCACGGACCTCCAACACAGTCGAATGGAATCCTGTCTAGAACGTGGGACACAATGAGGGAACCAGTTCGGGAGAATATATCATAACTCTAATATTATCAGATACTTAAGGGAACAATTCCGTAAATGGGACGGGAGTATCCATGTCAAGTGGATGCCCGCACTCGCGGCAGAGACCTGCCTTGCGGCGTTTCTGGCGTCGCCTCCGTTGCCAAGTCCGCTTGTAGTCGGCTCGATCAACTGTGACCGCTGCTCGCCTGGCAAGGTATCGGGAAGACAGGGCAGCAGTATTTTCCGGGCGCATGCGCTGTCCAGATGCGGTCCTGTTGCACAAGAGTGTTGGCGAGGACGAGGAGTTTCCGCATCACCGCCGTAAGGGCGACCTTGCGCGGTTTCCCGTTGGCCACGAGAGCCTCGTACTTCCGCTTGAGATCGGGATTGTACCGGATCGCGACCACCGCGGGCATGTAGAGCAGTCGGCGCACTTGGTGCCTGCCACCCTGGATGAAGCTGCGTCCCTTCCAGGATCCAGACTCCCGAGTCACCGGGGCGAGTCCGGCGAGGCTGGCGGCACAGGCCCCGGTGAGGGTGCCCAGTTCGGGCATATGGACGATCAGTCCTGCGGCGGTGATGTCCGAGATGCCGGGGATGGAGGTCAGGATCTCGGCTCGGCGCTCCAGGGTCTCCTCCGCCTGGAGCCGTTGCTGGATCTCGGCATCGACGCGCTTCAGCTGGCGCTCGATGTGCTTCAGCCTCTGCTTGTTGAGCCGCCTGCCCACAGCAGTGCGCAAGTGCTGGCCGCGGTTGGTGTTGGCGATCCGGTCCTTGAGCAGCGCCTCGCGGATCTGCTGGAGTTCGGCGAGATCGCGCTGTCCCTCCGATCTCGCTTGAGCCGGACGCAGATCCTCGATGGCCGCCGCCATGGTGGCCAGCATGCGGGCGTCAACGGCATCGGTCTTGGCGCGCCCACCGAGGGAGCGAGCGAAGGACCGGACTTGGAAGGGGTTGATCGGGTAGAGGGGGAGTCCGGCCTTCAAGAGGGTATCCTCGAAGTCGCGGTGGAAGGGTCCGGTGGGTTCGTAGGCGATCCGATCGATCTCGGAGCCGATCCAGGCGATCAGCTTCCGGAAGCCGGTCGGGTCATTCGAGAACCGGGATGCTCTCCCCCCGGGCGCGGCGAAGGCGTCCAGCCAGGCTTTCGAGATGTCGATTCCGACGGTATGCTTGGTCATCTTCTCTTCTCCTGTGCTTGTCATGCGAGCCTCGATGCTCATGTATCCATTCAGGACGTAGGGAAGGACGGTGGCGACCACACTCCCGTACGGCCCCCTACGGCCAAGCGACCATCGGTCCGACCACCGTCCCTGTTACGCACCCGCTCCGGCTCGCTACGCTCGCCTCCTCGGGCGCGTAACAGCCCGGGCCTTCCCCGTGACCCGGACCTGCAAATCAAACGACCATACCCAAGAATGGAACAGACAAGCGACCCCCCGTTTTTGCCTCCCGGATCGGCACGGTGGGGTGGCGCACCTTACAATCGCGTGGCACCCCTTGGGAGGGTCGCTCCCGTCCCAAAAATCCCTGCGGGAAGATAGGCTGAAGGCCCTATGAAATGGCGGCATCAGGTTCTCATTCTGGCGGGCATGTAGACGGTACCAAAGTAAGCTGATTCACTCTCTTTTATTTTGACGGCACATTTTGCTAGCATTGTTCGGGCGCGCAGGTCGATACACCATCCAACAAGGAGACACCACGATGAGTTCCACTCTTACCGTCCGCGATATAGATCCGGGGGACAAGACCTGGCTCAAACACGAAGCGCGTCACGTCGGCGTTTCGATGGAAGAGTTCGTCCGCCGTCTCATTCGCGAAAAGCGCGAAAAAAGCAAACACCGCACCAAGCCTTCCGAGGTCTTCAAGCGGTATTTCGGGCCCGAGCACGGGGTCGAACTGCCGCCCCCCGAATGTTATGCCTACACACCGGTCGAGTTTGCTGACGAGAGCAAAACGTGACTGCGCCCGTTGCTTGGCTCCTCGACACGAACACTGTCTCGGAGATGATGCGGCCGAAGCCGGAACCGCGGGTCGCCAAGTTTCTGGATAGGATCGCAGGAGAGGGGATTGGTCTGGCCTCCATCACTGTCTGGGAGATCCTCAACGGCATCGGCCGTCTCAATCCTGGACGGCGCCGCGACGACCTTGCCGAGCGGTTTCAAGGTCTTCTCGAAGAGCTTTTCGAGGGGCGAATATTCGATTGGACCCTGGCCGACGCTCAGGCGTGTGCCCGTATCATGGAAAAAAAACGGCGACGGGGCGAACCGCTGGACGACCACCTGCGCGACGCCTTCCTGGCGGCAGCGGCGGCCTGTCGCGGACTGGCCGTGGTCACGCGGAACACAGGCGAGTTTCGAAATACCGGCGTCGAGGTCATCGACCCGTGGGCCAGCACGGATCGATAAGGAGACGGCTTGATTCGCGGCTTTCAGAGAACGCTGGACCACATCCGGTCCATCGCCGATTCCTAGAACGGTTATAAACCCGCCCCGGCATTGATTGCAGTGCAATCGAGGTGTAATTTAAAGCGGCGTCTGAAGAAACGGAGGCATAGCGATGGCTAGCATTACGATCCGCAATCTTGATGATGAGGTCAAAACACGGCTTCGTATAAAGGCAGCCGAGAACGGGCGTTCGATGGAGGAAGAAGCACGGACCATTCTGCGTGAGGCGGTCGAGTTAAAGGCAACCCCGACGAAAGGGCTGGGAACAGCGATCCACGAACTGTTCAGGCCCTTTGGCGGTGTGGAACTGGATATTCCGCCGCGCGAACCGATGCGTGAGCCACCTAGATTCGATTGAGGGGGTGGCTGATGATTGTTCTGGACACCGATGTCGTCTCGGAGTTGATGCGTGATAATCCATGGCCCGCTGTTCTCGCTTGGGTGAACGACCAGTTAGTGCACAATCTGTTCGTGACAGCCGTTACCGAGGCGGAAATCCGCGCTGGCATCGCTTTTCTACCCGAAGGCAAACGACGCCGGGGACTCGCCAAGGCAGCCGAACGTGCCTTCAGCGAGTTGTTCTCTGGTCGCTTGCTGCCTTTCGATAGCGAGGCGGCTCGCTCCTATGCTGGGATCGCTGCGCAGCGGCGCAAGGCCGGGCGACCGATTGCACAAGCCGATTGCCAAATCGCGGCGATCGCCCATTCTCGGGGCGCGGCGGTGGCGACAAGGAATATACCGGATTTCGAGGGGACAGGTGTCGATGTCATCGACCCCTGGGTGGGCAGATGAGTTCTTCCGCCAAGCAAGGGCGGATCAGAATAGGGGGAGAGGATAATGGGACTGGTGCGTCACCTGCCTGTCGGCGCGTGTTCGCGGCATGATCGTGCATGGGACGGCCGCGTCTGTAATGCACCGCTGGAGAATAGCTCCTGCCTGGCCCTGAAGCTCATCGATCTCCTCTCTCCGCAGCTCCCAGGTCTTCTGCAGGTTCAGCCAGACCTGCGGCGTTGTCCCAAAATAGCGCGCCAAGCGCAATGCCGTGTTGGCCGTCACGCCCCGCTGGCCATTCAGGATCGCCGTGATTCGATTCACGGGCACATCCAGCGCCTTCGACAGCGCATTGGCTGATAGGCCGAGTGCATCCAGTTCGTCCCGCAAGATCTCTCCCGGATGCACGGGTCTCATACCGTTCCTGATGTTCATTGACTCAATCTCCTAAGTAATAGTCCACAATTTCTACTTCGTAGGGTCCGTCGCCTCTCCAACGAAAACAGATTCGCCACTTCGCATCGATGCGGATGCTGTACTGACCGGTCCGGCTTCCCCGCAGTGCCTCCAGGCGGTTGCTGGGCAACCCGGCCAAGTCCCGTAGAGACTCCGCATTATCCAACATGGTGAGACGGCGTACTGCCTGATCCGCGAATCCCTGGAACGTTGCCACCCTATGCCCCTCGAAAAAGCGCCTGGGGGCGTTATGTTTTCCCGAGTTCCCGAACTCCGAGGGAAGATCGGCCTGTGAGCAACAATGCGATTCTGGCTGCTCTGCGGCGCATGGGTATCGGCAAAGAGGAAATGACCGGTCATGGCTTTCGGGCCATGGCGAGAACCATTCTGGATGAAGTGCTGGGCTTGCGCCTCGACTTCATCGAGCATCAGTTGGCCCACGCCGTGCGGGATCCCAACGGACGGGCGTATAACCGCACGTCCTATCTGCCGGAACGGCGAAAGATGATGCAGGAGTGGGCAGATTACCTGGATCAATTGAAAGCGAATTATAAAGCTTCTTTGACGTAATTCAAGCGGTGTCAGGGCAGGGGATGAAACTCCTTGGCATCAGCGTCCCAAGCACATCCTTCCGTCCGAATTCGACGGTGGAACACTTGGATGTCAGACAATCGGTATTCCGTAGAAATTGCGGGCCTTCTATGCCTTGAAGGACCTGCTCTCAGGAGCACTCTTTCGAGTTCGCCGGTCGCTCCTTCCAAACCATCCGTCCAGCCCGCCTGTGCGTTGAGGACTTCAAGGCCGGATACTAAGACCGGAGTGTTGGAGCCTTTCACCGACGGTCGCTTCCAGAACCAATCGTGCAGGTCGCTAAACTCGATTGCGCTGGTGTCGTCAAGAGAAGCCTGCTGCCACTCGTCGTCGTCCTCTGCACTCCGATACAAGTAGTGATGCAGATACTCGTTTAGGAAGATGTCCACAGGGGCTTCTACATACGTTGACACTCCTTCGTTGCGGGATTTCTCTCGCAGTCGCCGGGCGGACAGCCATACCAGGCTTCTCCAAACCTCTAACATCAGATCGAGGTTTACGTGAGGAAGTTGAGGATCTTCTTGTTTGGTCTCCAAGGGCCAGTACCTCCACTTGTTGTACCCATCCCCGCAGGTCTGCAAGAACTTGTCCAAGGTGCAGAACTTTTTCATGAACTCCTCATAGTCTTGGTTGAATCGATCGGAGAGTTTTCGTTCCAGATCCTCATTGTCTTCCCCAGGTAAGGGAGTGGAGTAACAGGCTCTGCTTTGAAGCGACCAGTAGGTTCGATAGCGTGCGCTTAGGAGTTTCCGATCCTCGCTTGGGAGGCAATAGAACAGTGGTTCCAGATTGTGCCCACTAGTCGCCTTCTTGGAGTTCCGGCCTTGCTGCTTTGCCAGGTTGATGAGAAATCTGAGGTTTTCCTCGATGCCAAGATAGTACTCGACAATGAATGACCGAGCGTTTGCGTACGATACTGCCGGTATCAGATCTTGCATTGGAGGAGCCGTGTCGTATTGCTTCTGTGCTCCGGTGTGTGTGAAGTATAGATTGCGCTGCTTGCTAGATAGAGTTTTACTCATTCCGTGTTTCCTTTCTCCTTTGCGAAGTATTATGCAAAGGGTGGGGCAGGTACTGTTTACCGACCCTTTGGGATACCCGAATCCTACGTTCCAGCCATCGCTCCGTCACATCTCCGAGGCCTGACATTTTCGACGGCCACTTTCCTGCACTCTTGCATGGCCGCCAACAGCCGCCGAACCAGCTAGAATGGGAACCACATATGGCGACTTCATAGGGTGTTCCGATAGCCTTCCCGCAGGGCTTCCTTGTTTGAATCAGCTAGATCGTCCAGTTAAGTCCAATAATGTACATAAGTATATATATTTGATTGCTTTATGACTAGATTGGATATTCGATCTTGTTCTATACCGATCCGCTCCATCCCCTTGCATCCTCCATTTAATGGCGGGTATATTGGTAGGTATGAGACTCCCGAAACGACCTCCGCAACGCAAGCCCCGCGGTCGGCATCCCCACCACGCCCTGACACCGGCCTTTGTCCGCAACGTGAGCCAGGCCGGACGCTATTGCGATGGCCAGGGCCTTTATCTCGACGTGCGGCCCACAGGGAGCCGGGGCTGGACTCCAATGAGACATTCGAAGACTTCCTCCAAAAGGCCGATTCCGTTTACTACGCAGAAGACAGCGCCAAAAAGAAGAGGAGGAAGAACATGCGATGGGCGCACTATAGTGCTAGGGATCACGAGTACGGACGACCTTATGTCGTTATCGGCACCAAGTTTTTCGCTCGTCTTGTGAGAGGAGTAATTGGTCTTTCGCACCGCGAGTGGACGTGGGATAAAGGCTTCGCTCGTCGCTATCATGAACGCCGACAGTACAGTACCAGGAAACTGATGGAGGCCCATGCGATGCAGAACTTCCGTGAGAAGATCGACTTTCCGGAGATGATCTCCATTGACGAATCGTTAAAAATTTCGGAGAGTTAACGGCAGGATTCCCAAGACACGTCTACGAACGTCTCCACAGGAAGTGGTCATACAGGACCAAGGCGAAGGACGGTTCTTCTTGAGAAGAGGCCAGAGGTGCGGTACAGGACGTCACCCGGGGGATGAAAGGATCGACCCATGGACTATCGGTTCCAGGAAAATGGCGACTTCGCCTTGTTGGCCGTCAACGAGGCTTACACCGGTCTTCCCGCCTCTGAATTCCAGCTCTCCGACGGAACCTGGATCATGTCTGACTTGCCGCTCAACGACGACCTCGGCACCTGGGAAAAATGGTTGGGCTCCATACGCTTAAAGAGGCTCCGCCGGGCCAATCTAGTCCTGCTTGTTGAGAAGCCTTCGGATTACCCCGGCGCCCTGGGCGATGTGCATCAACAGCTCTCCCATGATCTGGGTCTTCTGTTTTACATGCTGCACCTCCGTGTCGGCATCGAGATCTCTGAAGATGAAGGAGCGGATTTGTTGGTCGGCTCCTCCTTGAACGGGGTTCCTGAAATCCGACAGTTGAGCCAGATGCCGACGTTCTACCGAAGCCACGGGCGAGCGGGCGCCCCGATCACCCGAGACTGGCTTGAAGACAGTCTAGTTCGACGCGCCAGCGTCGCGGCGATGAAGGCCGATAAGACACAGTTTCGGCGGGTCACTTACGGCCTGAGTACGCTGTTCAAGGGCTTAAAAGAAGAAACAGGCGAGGACCGTCTCCACCAATTTGTACGGTCGCTGGAGGCTCTCATCCTTCCGAAAAAAGGCAAGACTAGAGCCCAGTTTGCGCACCGCTGCCAAACCTTTGCCCGCAGGGGGGACGATACGCGCGCCCTTTTGAAGGAGGCCTACGATATGCGGAGCGCGACAGAACACCTAAACCCATGGGATAAGACTTTCCACCAGAGCTATCCGCCAGACCAGCGTGAAGATGTGTACTGGCAAAGGACACGGCAAATCGAGCATCTGGCTTGCGAGGCATACTCACGGCTCTTGAGCAAACATGATCTTCGTAAGCGTTTCAGAACAGACGATGCAATCGACGCATTCTGGAAGTTAGGGGACCACAAAAGGAGCGGGTTGTGGGGGCCCCTCTCGACATCGCGCAAGAGCCTCTCGTTCACGAGTAAGACCTAGGGGAATGGGGGTTGGCGCCGTGGTGCAGTGCGTCCTTGGCCCGCTAGTCATGGCGGTCGGTTGCAATTCGTTGATAGGCTCGCGATGACCGTAGCACATCCTTTACCCGCGTTAACGGTCCGTCCCCTTCAAGCATCCAAAAGTGGAAATATGCCAAGATGAGACAGGGACCGTCTGAGTAGTTAACTATATGATTCTCCTTTCAAAAATAGAAAACTTTCCAGATACTCTACAGGACAGAGCCCAGCGATTCGGCAATATGTCTCTGTCGGAGATGATCGCGGGAAGCGAAAAAGATTCATTCAGAGGAGGGGCCATTGGGCAAAACCAGTAAACACTCCAAGCCACCGGGGCAAAGTGCTGCCAAGGTGGGCTATGAAGCTCAGCTCTGGCAGATGGCTGACGCCCTGCGCGGCAGCATGGACGCGGCCGAGTACAAGCACGTTGTCCTGGGTCTGATCTTCCTCAAGTACATCTCCGACGCCTTCCAGGAAGCCCACACTCGGCTGGAGGCTGAAGTCGGTGAGGGGGCCGACCCGGAGGACCCGGACGAATACCGAGCCCAGAACATCTTCTGGGTGCCGGTGGAAGCGCGCTGGACGCAACTGAAGGCGCGAGCCAAGCAACCCACCATCGGCCGGCTGGTGGACGACGCCATGAACGGCATCGAGCGCGACAATCCGGTGCTCAAGGGCGTGCTGCCCAAAGACTACGCCCGCCCTGCTCTGGACAAGACCCGCTTGGGCCAGATTATCGATCTCATCAGCAACATCCAGGTGGGCGATGAGGAGGCCCGCTCCAGGGATGTGCTGGGCCGCGTCTACGAGTATTTCCTATCCCAGTTTGCCAGCGCCGAAGGCAAGAAGGGGGGCGAATTCTACACTCCGCGCTGCATCGTCAAGCTGCTGGTGGAAATGCTGGAGCCCTATCGGGGCCGGGTCTACGACCCCTGCTGCGGCTCCTCGGGGATGTTCGTGCAGTCGGTGGAGTTCATCCGCGTCCACGCCACCGGAAATGGCAACGGCGGCAAACTTCCCAGGGGCGCCCGGGCCGACATCTCCATCTACGGCCAGGAATCCAACTACACCACTTGGCGACTGGCCAAGATGAACTTGGCTATTCGAGGCATCGAGGGTCAGATTGCCCATGGAGACACTTTCCACAACGACCGGCATCCCGATTTGAAGGCCGACTACATCCTGGCCAACCCTCCTTTCAACGTTTCCGACTGGGGCGGCGACCGCCTGCGGGAGGACCGGCGCTGGCAGTACGGGGCGCCACCGGTCAGAAACGCCAACTTTGCCTGGGTGCAGCACATGGTCCACCACCTGGCGCCCACCGGCACCGCCGGCTTCGTGCTGGCCAACGGCTCCATGTCCTCCAACCAGTCGGGCGAGGGAAAGATCCGCAAGAGTCTGATCGAGACCGACTTGGTGGACTGCATGGTGGCCCTGCCGGGCCAACTCTTTTACTCCACCCAGATCCCCGCCTGCCTCTGGTTTCTGGCCCGGGATCGCAAAGGCGGCAAGTTACGCGACCGAAGGGGTGAAATCTTGTTCATCGATGCCCGCAAGCTGGGCCGGATGGTGGACCGCACCCATCGGGAGCTGACCGATGAGGACATTACCCGCATCGCCGATACCTACTACGCTTGGCGAGGAGAACAGGGCGCGGGAGAATATGAAGACCTCCCTGGCTTCTGCAAGAGCGCCATGCTGGAAGAGGTGCGCCGCCACGGCCATGTCCTCACGCCCGGCCGCTACGTCGGTGTCGAGCCGCAGCCGGAGGATACCGAACCCTTTGAGGAAAAGATGGCTCGCCTCACTGCCCAATGGCGCGAGCAGCTGGACGCGGCCACCAAGCTGGACGCGGCCATCGAGGAGAACCTGGCACTGCTGGGGTTCGGAAGTGAAGCTGAGGGAGAACGATGATTCGGCCAACTGAAGTAGAGCCGCGAGACGGCTGCCGTATATGGCTTCGGTATCAGGATGGTACTACGGGTGAGATTGACCTGTCTCATCTGGTCGGGCGCGGCGTATTCAAAGCCTGGAACGAACGCGCCTGTTTCGAGAAGGTGCGGATCGCTCGGGCCGGAGGGATAGCCTGGGGAGACAATATCGAACTTTGCCCCGATGCGCTCTACATGCAGCTCACCGGCAAAACATTCGAGCAGATATCCCTCGACGTTAAGGTCGGAGCACGGGATGCCTGAAATCTGCCGCTTCTACGGCATAGTGACACGCATGTACTTTATGGACCATGCGCCGCCGGGCGGCTATTCTCGCGTTTCCCGAGCTGTTGAATGTTGCTGAAGGAAGCCAAGTATTTTGACGGACACTTATGGCCCTCAACGCAGTTTGTCGGTCAGTTTTGATCCAAAATGGCCGACAAGATTCTTTGACGGTCACAGATGGCCGGCAACCGGCATCGTTTCAGGTAGGCGAGTCGTTGAGGTTCACCGCCCAGTGGAGGGGAGCAAGATGACTCTTGCTTTCGCTTCCCCAGAATCGATCGTCCTTCCTGCTGCGAAAGAGGCGTGCAATTGGAGGAGCGACCATTGGCCGAGTTGCAGGACACACTCCAAACCCGGCAGCCCGAGGCGCAGCGCCTGGGCGGCGCTATTGAAGCAAACTTGGCGTGGTTGGAGTTTGGCGCCAATCGGGAGGACCCAAGATGATCCCCGCCATTGAGAAGCGGGCCGACGAATTGAAACGGCTCTGTATCAGGTACGGCGTCCAGCGGCTGGACCTGTTCGGGTCGGTCTCAACCGGCCGGGACAATCCAGACGAGAGCGACCTGGACTTTTTGGTCGAGTTTCAACCGGCGGTTCTCGACACCTATGCGGACGCCTATTTCGGCTTGCTGGAGGCGTTGGGACGGCTATTTGGACGGCCAGTGGACCTGGTGGTGGAGTCGGCTATCAGGAATCCTTACTTCCTGCAATCGGTGGAGCAGACGAGGACTCCCGTCTATGAGGCTTGAAGCTCGGAAGTATCTGTACGACACTCAGCGCGCCGCCGACCTGCTGAGAGAGTTTACAAGTGGCAAGACGTTTGCGGATTATGAGACCGACGCCATGCTGCGGTCGGCTGTAGAGCGTCAGTTTGAGATCATCGGAGAGGCGATGACCCACCTCGCCGAGATCGATGAAGCAACGGCTGGCCGAATCAGCCACTATCAACGCATCATCGCCTTCCGCAACGTCTTGATTCACGGATACGCAGATGTAGACGACCGTTTGGTATGGAACGTAATCAAAACCAATCTCACTACCCTCGGCCGTGAGGTTCATGTCCTATTGAAGAAAGAATGACTGGAGGGCGGCAGACCGAGATGCAGCGGTAGACCACGGCGATGAGAAGCCAACCTAAAGGGCCTAGCTATAGTGAGTGAGTGCCACGAACTTCCGTTTTCACAACTCTTGGTAGAACCGGTACGCAACGGGATATACAAGCGGAGGGAATTTCATGGCCGTGGTGTCAAGGTCGTGAATATGGGGGAGCTTTTTGCGTATCCACGGCTTCGAGATGTGCATATGAGGCGAGTCGAACTATCGGATTCAGAAAAACATAGGTTCAGCATTCAAACTGGCGATCTGCTTTTCGCACGGCGCTCACTTGTAGCCGAGGGTGCGGGGAAATGTAGCGTGGTTCTTGAAGCGAACGAACCCACCACGTTTGAGTCATCAATCATTCGCGCTAGGCCCGATCCAACGAAGGCTGACTCCCTTTTCCTGTACTACTACTTCAACTCTCCAAGCGGTCTTCATGCCCTTGACTCGATTCGTCGACAAGTAGCAGTGGCAGGGATAACTGGTAGCGACCTCGCACAACTCGCGATTGCAGTCCCACCCCTTCCCGAACAACGCGTCATAGCGCACATCCTGGGCACGCTGGACGACAAGATCGAGTTGAACCGGCGCATGAACGAGACGCTGGAGGCGATGGCGCGGGCGCTTTTCAAGTCCTGGTTCGTCGATTTCGACCCCGTCCGGGCCAAAATGGAGGGTCGCGACCCCGGCCTACCCCAACCCCTCGCCGCACTCTTTCCCGACCGGCTCGTCGACTCCGAGCTTGGGGAGATCCCGGAGGGGTGGGATGTCGGAGCCTTGGATAACTCGATAGAGCTTCTCAGCGGTGGAACTCCTCGCACATCCGTTGATGCCTATTGGAATGGAGACATTCCCTGGTATACAGCCAAGGATGCACCTAGCCTAAGTGATGTCTTCGTACTAGAAACTGCGAGGTCCATAACACAAGCAGGGATTCAGAATAGCGCTGCGAGAGTCCTGCCTGTGGGAACAACCATAATCACAGCTAGAGGCACCGTTGGGAGACTGGCCTGTCTTGGCGTACCGATGGCCATGAATCAGACTTGCTATGGGATTCGCGGTGCCCGCGGTTATCCTGACCTCTTCACCTACTGGAATGTCAGGACGGCCGTTGGTCGGCTACAACATCGAGCGCATGGAACGATATTCGACACAATCACTCGCCAGACCTTCGAGACCGTCGAGACAGTACTGCCGCCTGTAGAACAGGCGAAGACGTTTGAATCTACGGTGAGGCCTTCGATGGAGCGCATCCTCAGCAACCTACAGAATTCCCGGGCTCTTGCCGCCCAGAGGGATGTGTTACTGCCGAGGCTACTATCGGGAGAAATGAGGGTGGTTGACTTCTGTTGATAGTCGAGAATGTTCTTAGGAGGTGGTTTGAGAAGCAACTTGCCTTTACGCTCCACGATGGAACGGACGAACAGAGTGTGTTGATTGGTTCTTCTGAATTCTCTCCAGTCGAAATCCTCAGTGAATTCAGCGCAATATATGAGCAAGAATTCAACAGGTGGCTAGATGAAGATTGGAAACCCAGACAATATGAACTCCGCGAGACGGTTCTCGGTTATTCGGCCAATTCTGATCGTTACAGGGACCTGAAAAATGCAGCTATCCGGCAACAGGTGATTCCTTTGGTAGGATCAGGTATGTCTGTTCCATCCGGATTGCCAACATGGGCAGAGTTCCTGATAAGAGTTAGAGATTTCACACAATGTAGTTTATCTGAATTGAAACAGCTGATTAGTTCTTCCTCTTTTGAAGAGGCTGCCGATCTGTTAGCCGGTAGCACGAATCCACGGCTTCTTGCAGAACGCATAGAACATGATCTACGCATTGCTAATACGGGCGTTATCAATGGACCCATATGCCTTCTACCAGGGTTGTTTTCCAATTTGGTGATAACTACGAACCTAGACCGCGTTCTTGAGCATCTGTATGAGTTGGTTGGCACGCCTTTCGGGTTCATATTCTCGGGAGACCAGCTTGCTGATTATCGTCGTCTCAAAGATCCAAACGGACGGTTTCTTCTGAAGCTGCATGGCGATTGTCAGAACCAGAAAGGCCGGGTATTGTTTTCCCATGAGTACGAAGCAGCATATGCCCCGAATAGCCCACCACGAGAGGAGCTTGCCCTTCTTTATCGGCAATACAGCTTGCTTTTTCTGGGGTGCAGCTTAGGCCCGGACAGAACTGTACGCCTGTTAGAGCACGTTGCTAATGTCGACATGAATATGCCTAAGCACTACGCTCTATTGACAAAGCCTCAAGATGACAATGATCAGATTGCTAGAGAGCATTTTTTGACTGAGCGTGGAATTTTCCCAATCTGGTACGATTTGCCCCATGACGAAGCGATCATGGCCCTTCTCGATGGATTAGATGCAGACGAGACCGCTTAGCAATGGCGACCTTTGGGATTACTGAATCTGACGTTGAGGTCGCTGCCCTGGAATGGCTGACCGGCCTCGGCTGGCAGGTGGCGCACGGACGTGATATCGCGCCCGAGGCTCCTGACGCCGAGCGTAACGACTACGGACAGGTGGTTTTGGAGCGACGGCTGCGGGCTGCCTTCGCAGAACTGAACCCCACCCTCCCCGCATCGGCATTGGATGATGCCTACCGCAAGCTGACGCGAGCCGAAGGGCCGACGCTTGAGACCCGCAATTGTGCCATTCACCGAATGCTGGTGGAGGGCGTGACGGTGGAATACCTTACCGACGAAGCCGTGGTTCGTGGCACCCAGGTGCGAGTCATCGACTTCGACAATCCCGCCAACAACGACTGGCTGGTGGTCAATCAGTACACGGTAGTCGAGAACCTGCCTGCCGCGATGAATGCGGCACAGGCAGGCCGGAACACGCGCCGCCCCGACGTGGTCCTGTTCGTCAACGGTTTGCCGCTCGGGGTCATCGAACTCAAGAACCCAGCCGATGAGGACGCCACCATCTGGACCGCTTGGCAGCAGCTTCAGACCTACAAGGCCGAGCTGCCGTCGCTGTTCGCCATGAACGCGGCCCTGGTGGTTTCCGACGGGCTGGAGGCGCGCATCGGGACGCTCACTGCCGGGCGGGAGTGGTTCAAACCCTGGCGCACCATCACCGGGGAGACATTGGCTGGTTCTCATATGACCGAGCTTCAGGTGATGCTGGAAGGCGTCTTCGAGCCGAACCGTTTCCTCGCGCTGGTCCGGGACTTCATCGTGTTCGAGGACGACGGCAGTGGCGCTTTAGTTAAGAAGATGGCGGGCTATCATCAGTTCCACGCGGTGCGCGTCGCGGTGGACCAGACCCTGCGGGCCGCGAAGCTGCAACGCCTGGAGGCACGAATCGCCGAGGAAATCGGCCGTTACGAATCGGTCCGGAAGCCGGGTGGCGCTCTCGGCGACCGTCGCATCGGGGTGGTCTGGCACACTCAGGGTTCGGGCAAGAGCCTGACCATGGCTTTCTACGCCGGACGCATCATCCGCGAGCCGGCCATGGAGAACCCCACCATCGTTGTCCTCACCGACCGCAACGATCTGGATGATCAACTCTTCGGCACCTTCTCCCGTTGCCGGGATCTGTTGCGCCAGCCCCCGGTTCAGGCCGAAAGCCGAGTAGACCTGCGCGCCAAGCTGGCGGTCGACGTGGGCGGTGTGGTGTTCACCACCATTCAGAAGTTCTTTCCCGAGGAGAAGGGCGACACCCATCCTTCGCTTTCCCAACGCCGCAACATCGTGGTGATTGCCGACGAGGCTCACCGCAGCCAGTACGACTTCATCGACGGGTTTGCCCGTCACATGCGCGACGCGCTGCCCAAGGCCTCCTTCGTCGGCTTCACGGGGACGCCCATCGAGCTACAGGACGCCAACACGCGGGCCGTGTTCGGGGACTACATCAGCATCTACGATATTCAGCGTTCGGTAGAGGACGGAGCCACGGTTCCCATCTACTACGAGAGTCGCTTGGCCAAGCTGGCCCTGGACGAAAGCGAAAGGCCTAGAATCGACCCCGAGTTCGAGGAGGCCACCGAGGGCGAGGAGATAGAGCGCAAGGAGAAGCTGAAGACCAAGTGGGCCCAACTGGAAGCCCTGGTGGGGACGGAGAAGCGGCTGAAGCTGATTGCTCAAGACATCGTTGCCCACTTCGAGAAGCGCCTGGAAGCCATGGACGGTAAGGCGATGGTGGTGTGCATGAGCCGTCGAATTTGCATCGACCTTTATCGGGAGTTGGTGAGGCTGCGCCCCGATTGGCATCACGAAGAGGACGGCCAGGGAATCCTCAAGGTCGTGATGACCGGCTCGGCCTCCGACCCGCCCGACTGGCAGCCGCACATCCGCAACAAGCGGCGTCGAGAATTGCTGGCCAAGCGATTCCGCAACCCGTCCGATTCCTTTCAAATGGTGTTGGTGCGGGACATGTGGCTCACCGGTTTCGACGCGCCCAGCCTGCACACCATGTACCTGGACAAGCCGATGCGCGCTCACGGGCTGATGCAGGCCATTGCCCGCGTCAACCGGGTCTTCAGGGACAAGCCGGGCGGTCTGGTGGTCGATTACCTGGGCTTGGCCCATGAGCTCAAACGCGCCTTGGCGACCTACACCGAGAGCGGCGGCAGCGGGAAGACCGCGCTCGATCAGAAGGAAGCGGTGGCCGTGATGCTGGAGAAGTACGAGATCTGCTGCGGCCTCTTCCACGGTTTCGACCGGTCCCGGTGGACGACAGGAATGCCTCAGGAACGGTTGGGACTGCTGCCGGCCGCCCAGGAGCACATTCTGGCCCAGGAGAACGGCAAGGAGCGCTGCCTGAACGCCGTGCGGGCGCTCTCCCAGGCCTTTGCGCTCTCCGTGCCTCACCAGGAAGCGTTGCGTATTCGCGACGAGGTGGGGTTCTTTCAGGCGGTGCGGGCCATGTTGATGAAACGCGCCGGCTCCCAAGCACGGCCGCAAGAGGAACTGGATCATGCCGTCCGCCAGATCATCTCTCGCGCGGTGGCCTCCGAGGGTGTGGTGGACATCTTTGCCGCTGCCGGGCTACAGAAGCCGGACCTCTCGATTCTGTCGGAGGAGTTCCTGGCCGAGGTGCGGGGAATGCCGCAGCGCAACCTGGCTGTAGAGTTGTTGCAGAAGCTGCTCAAGGGCGAGGTCGCCACTCGCCGGCGCAAGAACGTGGTCCAGGCGCGTTCCTTTGCCGAGATGTTGGAACAAACCCTGCGCCGCTATCAAAACCGTGCCGTCGAAGCAGCGCAGGTGATCGAGGAGCTGATTGAACTGGCCCGAGAGATGCGGGAGGCCAACGCTCGCGGAGAGAGACTGGGACTGTCAGAGAATGAGCTGGCTTTCTACGACGCGCTGGAAACCAACGACAGCGCGGTGAAGGTGCTAGGAGACGAGACGCTGCGGGGCATTGCCCGGGAGCTGGTGGAGACCGTGCGCAACAACGTGACCATCGACTGGACGCTGCGAGAGAATGTGCGGGCCCACCTGCGCGTGCTGGTCAAGCGCATCCTGCGCAAGCACGGCTACCCGCCGGACAAACAGGAAAAGGCAACCCGGACGGTCCTGGAGCAGGCCGAGGCCCTGTCGGCCGAGTGGGCGGTCTGACGAGCCGACGCCAAGCAATGACAATCAAAAGCTGGGGGCAACTATAGGGGCAACTCGATACACCTAAAGAATATTATTCCCTTAAAGTCAATTATTTACAATGGATTTTCGGTTCCCGCCTCCGGCACCAATTCTCCTTCATCACCGCTTCTGATTTGTTGGCGGTCGACCGCCCGATCGAACAACGTGGAGCCTTGGAAATCTCCTATCGAGCCCTTCAGAACTGTGGACAGGTGTTTCGCTATGCGGTCGCCACGGACAGGGCGCGATCCAATGGGAGATTTGCGGGGTGCGTTGTTGCCGCTGAAGAGAGCACACTTCACCCCTCACCGAGCCGAAGCAGGTGGGTCCATTGCTGTGAGTGTTGGATGGCGACCAAGGGACACTCGTTGTGCGATGTGCCCTGTCGGTTGGCTCCTCTGGTCTTCGTGCGGCCTGGGGAGTTACGCCACGCCCAATGGTCGGATATCGACCTGCAGGCATCCGAATGGCGTTACACCGTCACCAAGACCGCCACTCCGCATATCGTTCCGTTTTCCCGCCAAGCGGTGGAGATCCTGCGCGAGCTGCATCCTGTGACCGGGGGCGTTATGTTTTCCCGAGCGCCCGAACTCTGAAAGGAGATCGGCCTATGAGCAACAATGCGATTCTGGCTGCTCTGAGGCGCATGGGGATCGGCAAAGAGGAAATGACAGGTCATGGCTTTCGGGCCATGGCGAGAACCATTCTGGATGAAGTGCTGGGCTTTCGCCCCGACTTCATCGAACACCAGCTGGCCCACGCGGTGCGGGATCCCCGACGTTTTCCTCGACGACGGCGCGACCGTCACTGCAGACAGCTTCGATCGACTGCTCAGGTGGGAGTCCTGACTGAGCCAGCACTCTAGCAATTTCGAAAGCAGCGGCTCGATCAGGCGGCTGCGGTACACAGCCGGCGTTCTCACCCGAGCCATCATTTTTCCGTGAGCCTGCCCTCGAACTCGACCCAACCGATACCGTGGTCCACTCCATCGCGCCGCCGAATCAGCTTCGATATGAAGTTATAATCCGAGGACGCGCACCAGATGAGCGTGGCCGATGCGGCGGGCGGCCCGGGCATCGGCCGTGAGCCAGGCGCCATCCGACAGCGCGGCTAACGCGACGTACACCGCGTCGTAGCCCGAGAGCTTCCACCGGCTGGCGAAGTCAGCGGCGAGCGCCAGCAACTCGTGTCCATTGCCAACTCGTGTGATCCCCAGCGCCTCGACGAGAGCCAAGGCTTCCTGTACTTGTGCCGGCCGGCTGGCGGGGAGGCGGCACAGCACGGTGAGCAATTCATTCATGAAGAGGTCTGGAACCGAATACGGCGACGGATCGAGTTCGATCGCGTCGAGCACCTGCCCGGCTTCGGCGGTCAGCGGTTCATCCCTCACGAACCACTTGATCGCGACCGAGGCATCCAGAACGATCACGACCGCAAGTCGCGCAGTATGTCGAGGGTGGTGCCGCTGGGGGGCGGCTCGAACTGGAGCTGCTTGAGCCTGGCGACCACGGCGCGGCGATGCTCGTCGGCTTCTTGGTCGACAAACCGTTCTCGGTAGTCCTTGAGACTCACCAGAGCGGCGGCTGGAGTCCGGCGACGACACACAACAATGGGGGCTCCGTCGCGCTCAAGCTGATCAAGCACCTTGCCGAGGGATTGGCGAAGCTCCAAAGCATTGACGGTTTTCATGACACTTGAAAGTATAGGTACTTGTACAGTTCAGTGTCAAAAAGTCAGGATAAACTCGGAGTGACAAGGGAAAAATGGCCCGGCGTGATCAAGCAAACTTGACCCACCCCCTGTTAAGTAGGTTTTTGTTCTGATGTGAGGAAGTTGACTGCAGCCGACCCTGCCCCTGGGTCTCGGGTACGTTCAAGGATATACGCACGACTACATCCGCCACGGCACGACCACCCTTTTCGCTGCCCTGGACGCCGCCACCGGTCGCGTGATCGCCCAATGTAAGAAGCGCCACCGTCACCAGGACTTCTTGGCCTTCCTGCGGCTGATCGACAAGGAGGTGCCGACGGATCTGGACATCTTGGTGGTGGACAACTATGCGACCCACGAGCACCAAAGATTAAGGCTTGGATTGCCAAGCTCTCCCGCTACCACTTACACGACTTACGCCTCCTGGCTCAACCAAGTGGGACGCTGGTTCGGCCTGATCACCCAGCGGGCCATCAAGCGCGACTCGTTCCGCAACATCAAGCACTTGGTGAAGACGATTGAGGAGTTCACCCACCGACACAATGAAGATGCGAACCGTTCGTATGGGCCGCTACGGCCCAATCCATCCTGGATAAACTAGAGCGATTATCCATGCTTATTTCCGAGACACCACACTAGCAGGAAGGGCGATTATTCAGGGATCATCTGTGGGGTTGAGGTGCCACCCTGAACATGATGACAAGGCTAGCCCTTGGGCGGCTTGAAGTGGATTGGGAACAGAACAACTCCTTAAGGGATCATAGCCGTGTAACTTTCGTGCCAGAAAGGGGCGGAGAAAGGGGACAGTTATCATTAAGTTCCTGCCACACCCCGAGATCGTGGATGCTCGAGGTTGCGTGACGGTACGCTTCCGACCCGCTTCCCTCGTGCAAACGCACCGTGTCAAGGTGATGCATCGCAACAAGGTGACCCTTTTGACCGAGCGGCAACGGGAGGTCCTTGCGCTAATCGATCAGGTGGTCCGCGCCATGGCGTTGCGCGAGATCCTCGCCGAGTTGGGATCGCAAATCAACAAGCGGGGATTGCGTGAAGACCTAGCCACTCTAGAGGCGCGAAGTTTGGTCACACCTACAGGCCATGGTCGGGGAGCGCGCTGGAAACGCTCGGCCATGGGAGGAAACCGATCGAGACGAATTGTACCGGTTAGGTCATCGACCGCTGAGAAGCTACGCGTCAGCGCGCTTCAGCCAGCCTGTCCGAAATTCCCATTAAGGTATTGGCCAACGCCTTCCGCCGCTTGATCGTGACGGCGTTCCCGCCACCCTCGCCCACGGCTGTCGCCAGCGACTCGAGGCTCGCAGCCAGCTCCGGGTTGGGTCCGCCGGCCGTTAGCCCTGACTCCGAGCGGTCCAGTGCCGCCTTCAGGTCGGAAATCAGCGATCCCGACAGGGCCTCACCGCGTTTCAGCTGATCGATGTAGGCCCGTGCTACGACCGGCTCGTCCGGCCAAGTCACTTTGAACTGCTGCTGCGGGTTGAAGAGTTGGCCCTGGTCGGCGATTTCCGCCGCGACGATCTCATTTTCGGTCAGGTGTCTGCTGGGCGCCAGCGCGAAAACGTCCAGCCCGCGCGCGATCTCGGTCCCATAGATCTTGCCGTTGTACCAGTAGGTCGACCAGTACCCGCCCGAGACCAGGTGTTTCTCATGGATAGGACCGCGGTCGAAATAGGCGATCTCGACCGGCTTGGCCGAATCGGTGAAATCGATCACCGAGAGGCCGCCCTGATACCAGGCTTGGGCGAAGATGTCGCGGCCTGGAACGGGAATGACGGAGCCGTTGTGCGCCACGCAGTTCTCCTGCTCGACCTGGGGCGCCGGCAGCTTGTAGTAACTCCTGAACTCGAGCTGGCCGTCGACGATGTCATAAATGGCGTCCGCACCCCAGTTCATTGGGTCGTAGGTGCGGCAACGCGGCCGGCTGCCGCCTCCCCACTCGTCGGTGAACAGGACCTTGGTGCCATCGTTGTTGAACGTCGCCGAATGCCAGTAGGCAAAGCCCTGGTCCACCACCTCGTCGATGCGTTTGGGGTGATAGGGATCGGAGATGTCGAAGATAATGCCGTTGCCCGAGCACGCCCCGGCGGCAATTCCGCTTCCGGGAAACGCGGTGATGTCGTGGCACTGGCTGGTCACACGGCTCTCCTGCGTACCCTCACCGTGGTCGCCACCTGGCCACAACCCAGCCAGCCTGCCCGTCTCGGGATCCGCAAAGACGGCGGGGCTGGACACAATGCGGGCCTGGGACGGATCGTCGACCGGGATCTCGATGACGTCGATGCGGAACAGCGCGGTTCGCTCGTCGCCCGCAATGTCGCCGACGCAACCTTCCAGCTCCTTCCCGTCGCGGACGGACCCTGTGCCGGAGTTGAACACGATGATCTTGCCGTCCTCTCCAGGGCCGGAGATGACCGAATGGGTGTGCGAGCCTCGGCAGGTCTGAACTTGGCCTACTTGCGCCGGCCGCGAAGGATCGCTGATGTCGAAGATGCGAAGCCCGCGGAAACGCTCGGGACTTGAGTCCTCGCTGACACCTTGAAGCCCGCAATCAATCCGGCCGCGGGTCTGTTCCACCGACATGATCAGGAGGTCGCCGACGATGGAGACATCGCCCTGCCCGCCCGGGCAGACCACCGAGCTGAAAAGCTTGGGAACGCCGTCTTGCTGCAGTTCATAGACGTTGAAGCCGTGGTAGCTGCCGACCACCAGCTTGTCGTCGACGAAGGCCATGTCGGTGTTTGAGAAGCTCAATAGCGGCGAGCGCTCGCCCCATTCGGTGCCCTTATTGCTCTGGCCGTCGTCCTCCTCCTCGGCCGATTCCTCGGATTCCACCGACGGCTTAGCAGGCGGCAGATCGGCCGGATTCTGCGGGTCGAAGAAACCCGGTGGTTTCGGTAGAGTGGTCACGAGTTTCAGGTTCCAGATCGCCTGGCCGGCGTCTTCGAAGCCGGGCGACAGACTCGCGCGGGGCTCGAATGACAGGCTCGCCAGCAGCGCATTCATGCGCTCGATCTCGGCGCTCTGGTCATTGGTGACGTCGTTCACGAAGTCGAACAGCACCGGGTCATACGCCGAGCCGGCCTTTTCCACGAGCTCCTCTACCATCGTCACCGCGCCTTCGTGGTGGGTGATCATCAAGTCGAGGAACAGCCGGTCGAATGCCGTGTCTTTCACCTCGGCCAGCTTGGCCATGTTTTCGGGGCTGGCCATGCCGGCCATCTTGTGGGAGGTATGCATCGCTTCGTGAGCCGTGGGGTCGGGTACGGTTTCGCCCCGCTCCCGCAGCCATTGCTGCATGAACTCGATCTCGTCGGCCTGGGAGGCGTCAATACGTCCCGCCACGTCGAGCAACTCCTGCCGGTTCGTTCGATCGTCCACCAAGGCGGCCATCTGCACCGCCTGGTTGTGGTGCGGGATCATGTCCTGCATAAACTTGACGTCATCCGGCGAGTAGCTCGTATTGGCAATCTCGATGGCCTCTTTTGCGCTAAGCTCCCGCGCCGACTCACCCGGTGCACCCGGCTGGATGATGGGGGCGTCCTGGGCCATCGATACGGTCCAAAGACCCAGCAGCAGAATCACGCCTGGGCAGGCGCACCGAAACCGTCGAATAAGGGAATCAGGGATTGCGGTCATGAGACTAGCTCCTTTGCATAGTTTCTTGGAGATCACTCCGGTTTTCGCTGGCCTCAATTTACCAGAACGGCAAGCCAATTGCGCCGGAAGCCCAGCGGCTATGCCCGGCTGCATCCTCAGCCGACTTAGGTTGTCTGTGAAATACAGTGGTCCTGCATTGCGTCCAAAGAGGCCGTGCATGCGCAGCCTGATGTCGAACTGGTCCATTTTCCGCGTGCCAAGACTCTGTGGAGCGGCAGTTGTGAATGGGGATTGGAGAAGGGCTATATTGACACGAATTTCGTGTTCTTCTATTTTCGTGCTATGAAGAACGTCACCGTAACCCTTAGCGACGATATCGCACTCTGGCTGCGGGTTCGCGCCGCCGAGCAGAACTGCAGCATGTCGAAGTGGCTGGCGGAATTGATCGAAGGGATGAGACGCAGGGAGGACGAGTACGAGATCGCGATGGAGCGCTTCCTGGCAAGGGCGAGGAAGCCCCGAAAGCTGGAGTGGGTAGACGGGCGCCGACCAACGAGGGACGAATTGCATGATCGGGCCGGTCTTCGTTGACACCAACGTCTTCGTCTATCTGCACGATGACTCGGAACCGGAGAAGAAGCTTCGCGCTGACGACTGGATCGCGTTTCTGGTAGGTCGCCGCTCGGGTCGGCTGAGTTTCCACGGCGCAACATGACGCAGGAGTGGGCGGATTACTTGACCAGGACTACCCTTCGACATTCTGATCCGAGATCATGTGCAAGTCCTCCACACCGCCAATCCGTTCGCCGAGAACAACTTCCTCATTGCCCGCCTCGACATGCTTTCTCGCAATCCGGACCTTCAGTCCAAGCTGAAAGCAGAGCAGGAATGGGACCTGATCGTATGCGACGAGGCCCACCGCATGTCGGCGAGGTTCTTCGGTGGCGAGGTGAAGTACACCAACGCTATCAGCTCGGACAGCTCCTCGGTGGCCACGGCCCCGAGCTTGCTGAACTCCGACGCGGGTCTCGAAGTTAAAGGCGCAGGCAATCAGGACGTCGAAGCCCGCGTAGCTGGCCTCGCACGGTGCCCCGCGACGAGGTCGGTCCAGCCGACGGTGCCGAACTCGGGACCGATCAGGATCCCTGCCCGCCGCTCGCCTTTAGAGCCGGGGGCAGCGCGAAGTATGCCGCTGGCGTTTCCGGACGTGGGGCCTTCTAAGCCCACGGTCGCAGGTTCGAGTCCAGCCTGGCTCTGGCAGCTCGGATAGAGGGCATGGACATGATAGGATGGGAACGTTTAATGCCCGATCCTCACGATGGCCAACCAGAAGCAGCATCACTACGTCCCGAGGTTCTATCTGGATCGATTTGGGGATCTGGTAGGCCACGTCTGGGCGTTTGACAAGTCAACCGATCTGGTGTTCTGCGGACGCCCGGAGAAGCTCGGAAGGGAAGGTCGCTTCTACGAAGCTCTGTTTCTTCAAAGCACAGTAATCGACCCGGCGTTCCTGGAACGGGAGCTTGCTAGGCTTGAAGCGAAAGCGGCAAGAATTACTTCCTCTTGGATCAGGCTGATCGAAGCGGGTGGCAGGATCGTCACGATCTCGGACATCGACCGGAGAACGATTGCCACTTACATCGCAGTCCAAGCCCTTCGCACATCGGAGCAGCGAGTAGCACTTGGTCAGCTCGCCGACCTAAGGAGGTCGAAACGCGACCTGCAATCCTTTCACGTGGGCATGCTTTTTGAGGGTTCGGTCGTTCAGGAGATCGCTGGGGCCATCGGTGACTGTATATGGACCTTTGGTCGGAACGATTCGGGTGTGCCCTTCTACACGTCTGATCATCCAGTTGCGGCTCGTGTACACCCGGAGCATCGGTGCATCCACCCGTTCCAGCTCCCGACGGAAGGTGTCGAAGTCATGCTTCCGCTATCAGCCACTCTAATGTTCTACGGCTATGAGCGGTCGTACTTCCGGTCGTTGGAGAAGTTCGACGGGCACGTATCGCCGGTTCGGTTCACAACGGTGCTCGTTGAGTCCGACAACCGATGTCAAGTGGGGCACTCGCGGCGTTTCGTATTCTGCGAGCGCAACGATTTCGGATTGGCCAGGAGGTTCTGCGACGAACACCCCGTTGTTCGAGACCCGGAACGGCGCCGGTTTGTGTAGGTTCCCCCGGCGACCGTGTCGGGGCTACTCGCGAGCGCATGCACAGCGAGCAGCGGTGAGAAAACCAACCGGCCAGCGGATGGACGGTCGATGACCTCGATGTGGCAGAGATCCGACGCACGGTCAACGAGGCGGTCCGACGAAGCCGATTGGAGGATCCAGGGACTCAGGAGCCGACCGAGCTACTGCGCGGCCTGGGGCTGTTCCAGGACGGTGTTCTGTTGCGGGTGGCCGTGGTGCTCTGCAACACCGAGGGCATCGAGTTCGAGATGCCGCAGTGCCTGCTTCGTGTCGCTCGTTTCCGGGGCGTTGGACGCACAGAATTCTTGGACAACCGACAGTTCCACGGCAACGCTTTCGTGCTCCTCGCGTGTGCGGAGCGTTTCCTACGAGACACCCTGCCCATTGCCGGGCGGTTCGAACCAGATTGCATAGAACAAGATTGATGAACCGCTATACCCGCCCCTAGCAGCTAGCTGCTAGAGGATCAAGTAAGCCATTCTCCAAGGAGACCAGAGCGTGCTCGATGGCTATGGCGGGCTGCAAGCCGTACTCAAACGGAACGTCGAGTTGAAAGAGCTGCATCGGCAGCCCGGTGCCAAGGCCATGTTCGACGGCGGCTCCACCTGATGCACGGCGTGGTTGCTCGAGGCTAATCTTGACCGCTCACAAGTCGGTCTCGTGCCGATCGGGGAGTTGAACATGGGACAAGGGGGGGTATGTCCACGAGAGAGGCTTTTCAAGTTGCACCAACACTTCTCTCTATCCCGCTGTCTGCTTTCCCGAGCCCGCCGTGCGATCGAGAATTTCGGACGTGGACGGGAGCACCCCCCTTGTTGGCCCCTGGATCGGCACAGGAGGGTTTGCTGATGTGCACTGGTGTGCCATCCCCTGGGGGGGCGCTCCCGTTCCAAAAATCCCTGCGCGAAGGCCGGCTGCGGGGCCTAGTGAAGTGGCGGCATTCCGCTCATTCTTGCCTAGCCTCACAGCGATGACGTTGCTAACAGGTCCGATATCGTGTTATCAAGCAGATCTGGCTGCTAAGCAATGGTTAGACCGCATGTAGCGGCTTGTATTGTCGAGGAAGAGAACATGACTAACGTCATAGTGGTTCCGGAAATCCAAGAATTCCGACTCGATGTATCGCACCGGGACGTTGTTTGGATAAATCGGCAACTCGGTGTTCCCCAGTTGACATACAACGACGCACGGTATTTGGCCCCGTTCTGGATCGGGGTAGATGAAGGTGTGAGTCGCGTCTACCACATCGTTGGTGTGCGAGAAAGGGATGAGTCCACAGAGATCAGTTTAGGCAACTCTTTCGTGTTGCTGTCTAGGTGGATCAATATCGCACAGCGAAGACGATTCGAGTATCACCCATTGGCTGACTTTGGTTTCTTGGAAATCAAGCCGGGCTTGTTAATCGCGAATCAACAATAGAGTAGACATACCTGGCCTAGCCAAGGTGTGGAGTGGACACAGTGAAGCATGGGCGCGGACTTTGGGAAGGTCGTGTCCCGCGCCATTCACGCCAATCGTTAGCGGTAAGGCAGAAGCAAGTGGCTACTGAGCAGGAGCGTCAGTTATTTGCCTCGAAGGTGCTCGCCGCTGTGGGGCGGGAAGCTGTGAGGCTGCCCGAATCGACGATCACTGGTTTCATGGCGATGCGCGGATGTCTCTATGCTCACGCCCTAATGGTCGTGGGCCGAGCAGTCAACGGATGGGATAAGGGTGTATTGCCCGAAAATCTGGCCTCGCACGCAGCCGCTGAGCGTTACTCGCACAATGTTCTGGATAGTGTGAACAGAGGCGAACCGTGTCCTATGAGGTGGGTGACCAATAATTGGGGTAACACGAAAGGATACAACACAAAAAAGTCTGCCTTTTGGCGCACGATTCGAGGTGTCGTTGCGCGACTGGAAATCGCTGATGTTGAACAGGGCTCGTGGTCATCTCATCTCGTCTGGTCGGATCTGTATAAGATCGCTCCGGCAGCAGGCGGCAATCCGGGTAAGACTCTCCGTCAGATCCAGCTTCCCGGATGCAGAGAGCTGTTTAACCTGGAACTGACGACCTACACACCTTCGCGTCTGCTGCTCCTGACGGGAACGGGATGGGCCTCACCATTTCTACCTGACTTTGATGGCACACCGCAGGATGTCGCTGGATTTTGCTACGTCGAAAGGTTTGGAACACTAACGATCGCCCCGGGTAGGCAGCCAATCCGGTACGTCGTTGCGGCTCACCCCGAGAGAAAGCCAGGGGATCAGTGGGTTGCGGAGGTGTGCAGTGCATTCAACCGCTAACAACTGGTTGCAGCGGACTATCTGACTGGCACCATTGCGACAGAAAGGGATGTCCAAGCCTCGATTTATCGGGCTCTCCGAACCAGGTGCCTGGGCGCTGCTGTCTTTCTTGAGGGCTGGAATGCTGGATGGCGAGTCTGGGGTGAAGCGTGCTACAGACTTAGTTCTCTGTGAGGCTTCAACCGTTCGACTGATTGCGGAGATCAAGTTTGAGCCTTATCCGAAGTGGGAGCCAGACATTCAAAAGCTGAATGCCATTGCTCAACTGGACAGCAAAGGCCATAAGTTCTTGATAGAACCAGCCAGCGGGCGGTTCTCAGGTGCACGCTTACTCAAAATTCACATCACCGCTTGCGCCGGATTCGCCGGCGTTTTGGCTTCACCTTCATCTTGGCCTCCAGCGGTGCGCACAGTTTCTCGTAGAGCATGAACAAATGCTCGACCCGCTCCCGCTCGGAAGCGAAATCTGCCGGTCGATAGAGTCGATCCACGGCGCGGTCGAGTCGCTGGTGTGCTCGCCGCAGATTGGGCGGCATCAGATCGGGATGGTAGAGATCGGCCAACGTAGCATCCGGATAAGCCGCGCGCGCATGGAGCACGGCTTGGGCCAGCGGCTCCAGTTTCGACCAGCCTGAAGTCCAGGGCGGGGTCGGGAACGTGTTGTAGACAAGACCGATGGAATAGCGGTAACGGCTCTCCAGACGGCCACCGATGTGGCGGAGCCAAGCCATGTGCATAGTGGAGGTGAGCAGTGCAAAATCTGCAAGGCTGGCATTTTCCAGGACGCGGACGAGGCTGCTCGGGATCACCGGCGGCGCAAGCCAACCGATGGGCACATAGTCTCGCCGTTCGGAACTAACCTCGGGAATCACCAGAAACGGTGTTGTGGGAAGAACATTCACATGATAGAGCGTCGGCGTTTCCGCTAGCTTGATCGTGGGTTTGCTTTTGCTGGCTTCACGGTATCTGCGAACGGCAGCGATGCGCTCCCTTACTCGCGGCAACCGCGACAATGCGGAGGGAGAAGCGTCGTGCAGAGCGATAATCCAGCGCTTTCCACCTTGCAGATATTCCCGTGCTCCCACAAAGGGACGCAGGTAGGGTGCGGCGGCCGGTTCGGCAACGAGAAACTCGGCTCGCTCCTCGGCCTTGAAAATGTAATGACCTCTATCGATAGGCTTTGATCCGATGATCAACTTCCCCATCCCATTGATGGGTCGGCTTTCCGCGCGCACCGTGAGCTGCGGATTGGCTAACCCGCCAGCGCCGAACAGATAGGGTGACAGAGCCGCGTGAAGGGTCTCCTCCGGCTCACCGTTGATGTCCGGGTAGCTGAACAGGCGCTTGTCCGCGCGGGCGTTCTCTCGGCCGCCGAGCCCGACAATGACCACATGTACGTGAGCCATACCGCGTGCATCCGAGCCCCAGGCGAAAGTGCGGTGGGCGAAGGCGATGTCCAGATTGAATCGCGTGAACAGGGCTGGCCAGAGTTGCGCCACCTGTTCGCCCTGGGTGATCGAGTTGGTGGCAACGAAACCGATCCGGGCTCTGCCCGTTTGAATGTACTCCCCCGCCTTAAGGAACCAAGCTGTTACGTAGTCGAGAGTTCCGCCCGTCTTGCCCAAGGCGGCAATCCGACGGACCTGGGCGCGTTGCTCTTTGCTCTGGTATTTCGCTCCGGCGAAGGGTGGATTGCCAAGCACGTAGGAACAGTCTTCCGGCGGCAATAATGCTGTCCAATCCGTTTCCAGCGCATCGGCGTTGAGGATATGCGGCGAGCCTTCCAGCGGGATGCGGACGTAGCTCTGACCGAACGCAAGGCTCAGCCGGTTGTTCATGACGTGGTCCATCATCCACAACGCCGTTTCTGCGATCCGGGCTGGGAATTCACCGATCTCGATACCGTAAAACTGATCCACGGTGATCCGGGACCAGATTGCAATGTCGAGCACCCGTTGCGTTTCATCCGCTCGCCCGAGACGCAATTCGCGAATCAGCTCGATTTCCAGTTCGCGCAACTCGCGATAGGCGATGATCAGGAAATTCCCGCATCCGCAGGCTGGATCGAAGAATTTCATCTCGCCCAGCCGTTTGTGAAAGGCCTGCAGTTCGGAGCGCCGGCGGGTGTCTCTACGCTCCCGAAGTCGCTTGAACTCAGCTCTCAGGTCGTCGAGAAACAGCGGCTCGATCACTTTCAGGATGTTTTTCTCGGTCGTGTAGTGGGCGCCCTGAGCCCGGCGCTCTACAGGCTCCATCACGGATTGAAAAAGCGCTCCAAAGATGGCCGGCGAGACGGCCGACCAGTCAAATTGACAAGCATCGATCAAGGTGCCTCGCATATCCGCGTCAAAATCGGCAATCGTGAGCTGTGTCTTGAACAAATCACCGTTGACGTAGGGAAATCGAGCGAGGTCTTCATCGAGCTTGGCCTGGCGTTGGTCCACCGGTGTGTTCAGGACTTGGAACAGCCGCGCGAGCCAGCCTCCGAGGTCGGAGCCGTCCTCTCGGGTCCGGGTCTCCAGCAGGTCCAAAAAAATGTCGCGCGGCTCGAAGATGCCGATGTCATCAGCAAACAGACAGAACACCGTGCGGACCAAGAACACTTCTAGGTCATGGCCAACATAGCCAGAGGCCTTGAGCGCATCGTGCAATTCTCCGATCGCATCCGCGACTTCGATGTTGACCGGATCCTGGTCTCGGAAGGTGCGTCGCTGTACGCCCAGAACAAAGCCAAACTTTTCGATATGGGCGGGGAGGTCCGCCAGGGCGAAAGATGCCGTCTCGCCCTCGTCGAGGTCGTGAAGCTCAAAGGTTTGGAAGTCGCTTACCAGAATGTAGCGAGGCCGGTCCCTCTCGGGCAGGCCGTCGAAATACTCCCCAGCTTGCCCATAGGCTCGGGCAAGATCACGGCCGGCGCTCTTCTGCTCGACGATCAGGACGCCCGGCCAGAACAGGTCGATGAACCCGGATCGGTTATCCAGCTTGCGCACATGCTCCTCGTAGCGCGCGACGGAACGACGCCGTACGCCGAATATCTCGAAGAAGGCGTTGTAGAAGCTCTGCGTCTCGCTCTTTTCGTCAGTCGCATCCTGCCAATCTTGGGAGAATCCGGCAGCGCGGGCGCGTACCTCATTCCAGGATAGGCGCATAATCTAAAGGCCTTCCCTATTTAGATATGTCGAAATTGTTCTCGGACGGCCTCCGATGGGCCGACCGCCAACGTTCCTTGAGCTCCAGTTTAAGCGCTTCTCCCCAAGCGCCTGGAGTTGGTACCATGCAATCAAGTATATAGTCCCCCCTCTCATTAAGGGCATCTGTGGCCCATGGAAGAACGCCACCTCGTAGAGGCCTGTCTGCGTGCGACGCACAGACAGGCCAGGGAACTACGTCAACTCTCAGGAGGAAGAATGGATCTAGCCCGAACTCTTCTCTTGCGGCTCCGATGTACTTTTTCGAACGCTCTAGCAGGTGCTGGCCGATGTGGGAATTTACCGGCGGTGTCTCGTTCCGCGACGTGGTCGAGGTCCACTTCGGCGGCAATCCCTATACGACTCGGCGCGCCGTGAATTGGTGGGTTAGCAAGGGACTGATGCACGAGCACACGGCCAAGGGACCAAAAGGCAACTGTTCAAGGTGTTGACTCTTACCCAACAGGGTGCCGAAAAAGCCCCCGGCGAGCGGCTATCGAGCGAGGCCTCGACTCGCAACAACGGACGTGGTCTGGGTTGGTCAAGCGCTCCGAGCTCACCCATGACACCGAGGTGTACCGAGCCTGCCGCTTCCAGCGCCGGGTTTGCCATCCACGCCACGGGGGCGGCCAAGGCGCGCGTTCTCAAAGCGCTCGGGATGGGCCGGGGAGAGGGAAACAACGACACCAAAGGTCCCGCCCAAAGGGACCCGGCCGTCTTCGAGCTGTAAGAGACGATGCAACCCTGGAAAGTCAGCGCCGGCTTGACCACTACGTTGGCAGCGTTGGTGGTCTTGCTCCTCGGCTCTCGCCTCAAGTACTTGGCGCCGTTCTGGAGGGTGATTCTTTCCGACTACGGCGTGAGCATCGCCGTGCACCTGGGGTTGGCTCTGGTGACCGTTGCGGCCGTCCTCTATGGTGTGGCGCGGGCTGTTGGACTCGCCGATCTAGGCCGGAAAGTGGATCTCGTCGAGCGCTCAATCCGGCGCGGGGAGGGCGATCAGAGCCTCGCCGAAGCGCTGCAGCGAGACGCCGAGGGTGATTGGGACTAATGGCGGCGATGCTGGCGAACTCTCAGCGCAGTGTTCTCCTTGGGGTGTTGTATGGGCAGTGGGGGGAGAATGTTCAAACGAGAAGACTTCCTGCTCTCCCAACCCTCCACTTGGACTGTCGCAGGATCGAGAGGCCGTGGGAGGCCAAGCTCCCGGGCGAGTTGGCCGAGTGTGCTATTGGGCTGGTCGGTTACATCGCGGGGTGTTGCCTCCGGGACCGTCATTGCATGCTGAATCGATCCAATCAAGTCCAATTCGGGAGGGAGAGGTTTGATACACTTGTCTCGGAATGTCTGCCTCTCGCTTTGGACCCGCTTCCTCAGACACGGATCTCATGAATCTAAACCTGTGTGCGATTGATTTATTTTCGGGCTGTGGAGGGCTCACATTGGGCCTGAAACAGGCTGGATTCGAGGTGATCGGCGCGGTCGAAAACGACTTTGTGGCAGTAGAAACCTATCAGCGGAATCACCCTGAAGTTCAAGTGTGGGACGAAGACGTAAGAACCGTGAAACCGTCGGATATCATGGAAGCTTTCGAACTCCAACCGGGTGACCTCGCTCTGTTGGCGGGGTGTCCTCCATGCCAAGGATTCTCATCCTTGAGGACTCTCAATGGGTCGAAAACCGTAGAGGACGAAAGAAATGATCTACTTTTTGACTTCCTCAGGTTCACCGAAGAGATACAACCGAAAGCAGTCATGATGGAAAACGTCCCTGGGTTAGCGCGCGACGGAAGATTCTTGGCATTCCTCGAAAGGCTATACCAATTGGGATATGGGGAGTGCGCGTATGATGTGCTGAACGCAGCCGACTACAATGTCCCCCAGAGGCGTTTCCGGCTCATCGTACTAGCCAGCTTGGAGGGATCTCCTCGGTTCCGTAAGCCGACCAAGCCCCGCAAGACAGTTAGGGAGGCGATTGACGGTTTGGAACCGCCGGGGGACAGCGGCGATCCGCTACATGACCTTCCGGAAATACGCAGCCAGCGTGTAATGGATCTGATAAGGCAAATACCCAGAAACGGTGGCAGCAGAACTGACTTGGATGATGAATTTCAGCTGGCCTGTCACCAGTCGTGCGACGGATTCAGAGACATCTACGGTCGAATGGCGTGGGATGATGTCGCTCCGACGATTACCGGCGGCTGCTTCAACCCATCAAAAGGCAGATTCCTGCACCCGGAGCAAAATAGAGCTATCACTCTGAGAGAGGCTGCACTACTGCAAGGATTTCCACCTGATTACTTCATTTCACTGCGGAGAGGAAAATCCCATGCCGCCGCACTTGTAGGAAATGCATTTCCACCTGCCTTCGCTGAGCATCACGCGTCTCTATTCGTGTAAACCTGAACCGCGCACCCATGGAAAAGAAAATCGCTGCAGCAAAAAGCAAGATCGAGATGGGGCACATCGACCGGCAAGAGGAGTTGACCTTCCATATCAAAGTCCTGGGCCGGCTGTTAGAACTTCTCGGAAAGCAGATGTACAAACGGAGGGATACTGCGATAGCCGAACTAATAGCCAACTGTTGGGATGCTGGTTCCGACACCGTGTATGTGACCACGTCCAAGGAAGATAGCTACGATCCAGACAAGAGTGTGATTGTCATTGAAGACGACGGACGGGGAATGAGCCCCGAGGAAGTGCAGAAACACTATATGATCGTCGGCCGGAACCGCCGACGAGAGGGAAACGATGTCGCCGCTGGACGTCCTGTGATGGGAAGAAAGGGAATCGGGAAGCTGGCCGGATTTGGAATAGCGAATCGAATCGGGGTCGTAACTTGGAAGGACCGGCGGTCCACTGAGTTTGAACTAGACATTGAACGACTGAAAGAGAATGACAACGAAGCCCAGAAAGTCGAGATAAGAGGTATTCGGGGTCCAAAGCCTCCTGATGCGAAGTCCGACTCGGGGACCCGCATTACTCTGCGGGTATTGAAGCACAAAACGGCGATAGCTATCGATCGGCTCAAGATAGCCTTGGCGCGCAGATTCAGCCGAACAGTTCGCGGGCGCATGAAAATTTTAGTGAACGGCGAAGAAATTCAAGATACCAGTCTTGAACTCGATATCGAAGAGCGGGTTCCTGCAGAAGGATTCGAAGAAGAAGAGCTGCCCGACGGCAATATCGTGCGCTACTATTACGCTTTCTCCAAGCGGGTGATTCACCTCGCAGAACTTCGGGGCTTTTCGATTTACGCGAGAGGGAAGACTGCGCAGGCTCCTCCTTTCTTTTTTGAAGTCGAAGCGAGAGCCTCGGGACAGCTAGCCACGCGGTATTTGATAGGGGTGATCGAAGCGGACTTTCTGGATAAAGGAAAAGATGATGACTCCGACATCATATCCACGGATAGGCAAGAAATCGACTGGGAGCACGACAGTGTGCAAGAGTTCAAGATATGGGGCGCTAGACTGACCCGGAAGGCTCTGAGGGACTGTGTGGAGAGAAGAGGCCGCGACATGGAGCATTGGATTCTCCAGGATAAGGAAATCGCGGAGAGAATTGGCCGTCTGGAGTCTGCTTCTCGGAATCAAATATCCAGATTCTTGAGAATTTTGGGTCGGGCGGAATCGGATCGGGAGAGAACGCTGGAGCTGGCCGACGCCCTTGTCCGGGCTTACGAGTATCGTAACTTCCATGATGTTACTCAGGACATTGAGAACGCATCGGTGGATCCCGAAGAACTGGAGCGACTGTTAGCTCACCTCAAGGAGTGGAGGGTCCTCGAAAGCCGGGCGATTCTGGAGATCATAAAAGGCAGGCTAGGTATCACAGAAAAATTCCACTCGATGATTGTCAATAACGCTGCTGAAATTGCCGGATCCAAGGGCGACGACAACATGCACGATCTCTTGGCGGGGCATCCATGGCTGTTGAACCCGGAGTGGCAGATTCTGGCCGAAGAAAAATCAATATCAAAACAACTGAGAGAGTGGAACGCCGAAGATATCGGCAGCGAGAAAGCTTCCAGACAGCGTTACGATTTCCTGGGGCTGACGGCGGACCAGAAAACGGTAATTATCGAAATAAAGCGATCAGCGCACCCAGTAGAACTAGAGGAACTCCAAAGGTTGGATACATATCGGGAAAAACTGGCTAGAGCCCGAGGAAGGGTAGATATGGTTCTTATTTCCGGCGGACAATTCAACGTAACAAGAGAGGGACTTCAATCCTACGACGATCGCCCAGACTGTGACTTGAGGAGCTGGAGTGAAATCTACTTGAGCACGAGGACCTACTACCAGCACTACAAGGCGGTGTTGGAGGGCGATTTAAAGCATGCGGATTTTTCTGCCAAGGAACGAGAAGTGGCCCGAACGCGAGACGTTCTGCAGAACGTCACCGTCTATAGGGGAAAGAAGGGACGTGCGGAAGGTTTGGGACCACAGGATGTCAAGTACGATTCCTCGGAGGAGTGAATAGCCAGAGGCCAAGCTTCCTTAGCCGGTGTTTCAATCAACATTGAGCCGGAAAGACGGAACAGCGTTTCCAGCCCGCTTGCGGGTGCCTAAAGTTTTTTCTGTGGTGGTATTGACCTGACAGTTGGCGACCCTGAAATACGGTGGCCATATACCCTGTAGGTTGGAAGAGAATTTTCAAACTAAAGACAAGAGGAACGCATATTTCACGGAGAACCAACTTGGATCTCCGCTTGAATTCGGCTGGTCATGGCTCTCTGTCTAGGGAGATTCCATAGCAATGCGATTTCCCGACACCTTCTGTAAACCGCTCTCGATCGAATTTCTTGGGTCCCAGATACCAACATTGTGATACTTTAAATGCTGCACTGGCCGCAGCACAGGCGACAGTCTGAACCTTCGAACCTGTTAAGCCCAACTCGAAATTCAGACCATGATCGATGTACCACCATTTGTATCGATCAGTGATGAACTTCAACACTCCATCAAAATCATTTGAGTCGATGTTCGTAACGTTTGAATTAGCGTTGTTCCGAGCCGCGACCTCGGCGGCTATTTGAGCAACCTTGCTCCTTGGGGGATCGCCCTTAGGAGCAATAATCTCTATCCGGTCGTAATCCCGATCGTCCAGCAGTGAGAGGAGTCGTTCATGCTTCGGAGATGAGAATGCGCAGAGAACTCTCTGCCGCGTGTTATCGTAGTCAGACGGCAAGAACTTGTTAGCCACATACGGCCCTGTCTCGCCCGTCAGGACTCTGCTCAATTCCTCAAGCAGGATGTGAGGTTTACAATCAACCTCTGCTTTCAGAATTTTTTCCAAGTCACCATCAAGCGGATAGTAGCTTTTTGCTTCTGTATGCCAAACCCATACGCGCCTTTTCTGCCGCAGCTGGTCCCTGACTGCATGAAAAATCACTGGCTTCGCCAGCCCGGTGATGTCGACGACCACGTTTCCATCCAAATTGGGGAAGCCATTATCGATGATCCCATCGTAGTTTTCGGTCAAACAGCTGCCAACCGATTGTGCTAAGATTGACCTTATTTTGGCACCCTTGCCCGGATCTTGGTACTCAACAGTCAGCGCGTTGCGTGGGTTTGTTGCTGAACACAAACGTCGAACAGATTCTAAAGTTCGTTTCTCAAAGCCCAATCCAACGACTATCCAGTCTATTGGGATATCAGAGAGGAGGTTGTCTGTCAGATGTTGAATTATTGGCTTCTTGGTCTCCAGAAATCTTGCATTTTGGGGCTTGAAAGCAGGTGGCTCCTCTAGTGCAGCAGAAGGCACCTTAAGATCCAACAATGGAACCTGCGTAATCCCACGACTGCCTTCCGCTTCACCGTGTGCATTCAGGTCGGCGCCAATCGGCTTCTCCGCGCTCGGTGGTGTATTCGCCTCTTTGTCAGGTCCGTTCTCAGAATCGTTTCCTCCCAGATTTCGGAGAAGGATTTCCTTGCCTTTGCTCGGTTCCGAAAGCCATTCCTCAAGGTCGGACCCGGACAGCTCAAAACGATCCCGCTCCGCTAGACCGATGAAATTGACAAGCCCATAAATCTTGCGGTAAGTGAGCTTGAACTGTTGTATGGGGTTGGCGTCGCGCGTCTTCGTACGGGGGACGCTGCTTCCACCCGCGAATACAAACACTCCAGCATCGATCAACTCACGCAACCGCGCGGTTTGTTGTTCGAAATTGCCCGTAGTGATCCGCACATACAGCGAGGAATATTGACGGATCCGATTCTTACCTGTCTTGGAGGAAGATCCCTTACAGGATTTAATTAGGAGTTTGTTCGACGCTTCTGCGAACGACTTGGCAACATCCTTCAGGTAACCACCCCGGCGGTTGAGATCGTACAAACGCCTAGCGCAAAAGTCCTGGAAACAATCGGACTGGATCTCTGCCTTAATCGGAAACGGTTGTCCATCGGCCTTCTTCAGAATCTGTTCGTAGAGGCTGATGACATCGCCGATGTCGCCGACGCACATGCGGGCAAGAGCAGTGATTCCACGATAAATCTTCTTTCGTTCCCTTGAGCTGCTTGCCGATTTACCAATTTCGGCTGCTATGGTCTCCAATGGTACGTCGCCGAGCAGAACGCTAGGCTTATGCTCTGGATGCGCCGCGAAGTACTTCGCCCGCTGACTGAGAATTTTCTCCACAAAATCGCGACCATTCCCCTTGCCGGGCTTCTTGATTTTCTCATAGACTTCTGCGCCCAAATCAAAGACGTTTAAGTCGCGACCGATTCTTGCCGGATGGATTTCTCCCGGCGACTTCAATCCGAGTTCTACGGTCTGGGCTTCGGAGGTCAACTTAAATGCGCATGACCGACTCTGGAACAACAATGCAGACAGCAACTGCTCGATGCGGGGTTGCTTCAGATATCTTGTCGAAACATCGTCTAGCAGAAACAAGACCTGAGCGGTCTCCCAGCTTGAAGAACAGCGACGTATTGCCTCCGCAAGCCTCGGGAAGGCTGTGTTCGGGTGCCCCGTCAAAGAGTAATCACGCTCACCTCGGCTCATCGATATCAGCAGACGCTTAAGACGCGTCTCTAGGTCGTATATAGAGGATGAATAAGTGAGATCGTCTGAGTTCTTGATGTGGCCGGCGATAATTTCTAGGAGATATTTGTAAGCCAACTGTGATACTGCATTTTGGTCAATATCATAAAGGTGGCGTATTGCTTTCACCGCTTCTAGGCCGAAGGCCACGAATAGACGTGCAAATGGATCGTGAGTTGTTTCGGTATCATCTCCGAGTCTGTCGAGCAGTCTTTGGGCTGATACGAACATCCCCACATAGTTGTCAGATTTTAACCGTTCTAGGATCTGACTGTTGGATTCCTCTTCTCGCTGAGCGGCGCGAGCGTGAAATTGAAGCGCGCGTAGCAGCATAGTCTTACCGCATCCACGCATCCCGGTGATCACTTGGGGTCCTGGTGAACTGATGGCGTTTAACCACTGTCCATCCGTATCGACGAGCAGTTGCGGAACATGCCAAGCTTGCATGGTCTGCGCGTTGTATGAGGCACTGAACACCCTAAGACTCAACGGTTGTTGCCACGGCCGCCAAGGTTTTGCGACGCGGAAGAATGCTTCCTCAATCTGCTCGATGAAATCGGCGGCCGAGGGTGTTCGCTGATTTTCCGCACTCGGAGAGATGTTTTGCGCGATAAGCTGCAGTGCCCTGGCCAACCGGTTGTCCAAATCCGAGATTTTGTCTGGATCATAGAGCAGATTTTCAATGAGGGACCTTAGATGCTCGGCGGTCCAGTGCAGATCACCTAGTCGCGAGTTTCCACTGTCACTCTTGCTATCGTCGGAGATTGAACCGAGGTCTATTGCGACCGCGCGGATTGAATCATCAATTGCTCCGGAGCGCCTGGAGTCTGGTCCGAGGGATTTGATAATAATGTTCTCGGCGTGCAGATCATTATGGTTGACATCTTTCTTCCTAAACTCATCGAGAATTTTGAATAAGTCAATGGAGATTTGCGCAGCGGTGATGGCTGTCAATTTCGCATTTGGTTTTAGGTAGTCTGCCAACCGTTTGCCATCGACATATTCCAATTCCGCTCCGTAGCATGCCAATGTGGTATCTCCAAAAGCAATATCGGCATCGAACATATCGCGAATATCAACGATGTGCTCCGTCCCTTCGGCTACCCTCACATGCATCTGACATTCATTCTGAAAATCTTTGTTGGAGAAGAAGTCGAAGAACGCCTTAGGCGAAATTTTAAGAACCGATTTGGTCTTGAGGGCACCACGCTCGGCGACATATGTTGCTGCGTAGAAGCCGCGTCTCAGCGGTTTGACAATCGTGTAATCTCCAACCTTTACCGGAGAGTCAGAGAGCGGAAACCCGTACGTTCGCCTACACGTCGGACAGGCATCGTCAAGTGACTTCTCGGAATAGTCATCGGCTGGGCAGCAGAAGCAGCAGAACTTACCCATTCATCACCTTTTCGAAACCCGTCTCGAACTCCAGTGTGCCGGATATTGAGATTACGTCATCCAATCGCTGATCGACGGAGTGCCATTGTTCTTCGGCAACCCGGATTGTGGCGATGAGGTCACCGGGTCGAACTAAGTCTCCTGGTATTTTGTGCAATACGATTCCGAAACTATCCGCGAAATCGACATCATTTTCCACTCCGACCGATTGGAATCGAAGGACAAGATCGCGTAGCCGATCAAGTTGCATACACAAGAATCCATGTTCCTTGGCCGAATATTCAAACTTATGTCCGCTCCGAATCTTATGCACATATCCCTCAAATGCATCCTGGCTACTGCCTTGGGCCAGCAAGTTATCGTAGAAATGTTTCTCAGCAGCTTTCGTCTGACTATGCAGATCTGTGGCGGGGTGACTGACAGTCGCACATGCCATAGCAAAGCACAGCTTGGCATGATTTTCGAGTGACGGAGTTCGCATACCGGAAAATGTGTCCTTGAGGGCAAGGAGTGATTCTCCCCTGCCGACAAACGGCTGATAAGGAAATCGAGCATCAGTGAGAAAGCAAACCGAATCTATGCCGACGATGGTCGCTATCTTAGAGAATCGCCGAGCATTCCTTCGTGCCTCCTCCCATGTCGCACCGAAGTTTCCGTGTGGTGCCACCCGGACATCCAGACCAGCACGGTCGAGGCCGACGGCTATTTTTTTGGACAGAATACTTGCTATGGTTAGTTCAGGGATGTTTTGCGTCCCTGAATGTTGCCTGAAGCGGAATAGGCGAGCATCGAGAGGCGCATGTTCCTCTCCGGCCAAGAAATGAGCATAGCCACATCGTTCGATGCAGTCCATGACCTCATCATTGGTCAGCTTCACCCTATAACCTGGCAACTGTGCCAGAGTGTCCACTCCACCAGCCGGCCGCCCCGGTACCCCAAGCTTCGGCACACAAAAACCCATGGCACGCAGGTAAAGTGGTCCCAGCAAAGTCGATAACGAGGTCGGTGCACCCGTAGATGCCAAATCGACTGGAAGTTGACTCCATGGGATCAAGAGAATATTTCCGGATCTGCCGAGAGCTTTTGCAAGATACGCAACATCGTCATCTGTTGTGTGGTGACCAGCCGCTTGATCGACCACAGCCCGCATAGCGTCGTCTGTAGGTTTTGAACGAAACTTGTCGACTACGGGTTTCATGGCAACCAATCTGTGCCTCGCTTCCTACGGTCATGTGGGTCGTTCTGTCTCGCTCTACATATCGCGGGCTGGCGACAAGCGCGATCATTCTGAGAGCCACTCAGTATTTTACCGAAGATAGTCAAACGTTTCGAGATTCCGGATTCTGCACAGCTTGGCAAATTCCTGAGCAAGTCTATATAGTGACACCCTTTTTTCAGCTATTGTAAATCTTTTACCAATTTTCGGAGATCTAGGCCATGTCTTTGGGGGCATATCAACAACGACTGCCTTGAGCTTACGAACACCCAGACGCAGACAGGTTGGGGCTCTAAAGGACCGGAGTCTCGGGCCGCCGCTTGATCCCTTCCTGCCGGGAGGGCAATCCCTGAGCCATCGCTGGCGGGAACCCTGGTTCACAGGTCACGGGCCATCCAGCTCAGAATCAAAGGTGAATCGATCACGGATTTGGCCATGAATACTCAGCCCTTAAATACGCGCTCTCGGTGGTATTTCAGGAACTGCCGATGCGGATAATGTTGCCGCAAATTGGGCACTGTCAATCGCTGGTCCCGGTTGATCAGCCGCAAGACGTTGCGAGGTATGGACGTCTCATCGAGCAACAAACTGAAGTCATCGTCGATTGATATCAACCCACGGTCAAACATCCAGTGCATCGTACCGCACAAGGCTACACCGTTGCGCACGCTGTCGGGTCCGTTATCCTCGACCGGGCGGATGTGTGCCGCCTGCACTTCAGATCTGCCGCCACCATTGATGATCCGGATACCGCTGACGGCGCAGGTATTTTCATATGCGGATTTGATCGCCGATGCGAACGCATGATCGCGAAACCGTCTGCGCGAAAGCCGCGTAATAATTTTGTGATGCTGTTCTTCGGGTTCTACCGTGTCACCGGGAGATTCATCGGGGGCGGCAGCCTGTGCCTCAGCATCGCTGCCCTCAGCATCTAGCTGCCAGTCGGAAGATTCGAGCAAACTCACGAATCCCGCGGCCAGAATTTGTTGATATTCCGCATCTTTCAGGAACCGAACCGAGCGGCCGAATCGGCCCTTGTTGGTAGACCCGTCGGCTTTTTGAAGGGAACGCTCATAGTAGAGGTTTCCTTCCCGGAAGGGAACGGGTCGGTTGAATTCCAGATAGTCTTGGACGAAAGCGTAATAATGGTCTTTCATTTTTGAGTCGGCCTGCACGTTCACTAAGCGCGCGGTCGCGAAATACGCCTGCCGCCCGCCCGAGCTCGACAGGTTTGGGCCAGAACGGCGCGGCTCGTAGTAGACGATCCAGTCATCGAGCGCACCTTTGATCGTATTCAGATAGGTGTGCGGAAAATGATATCGGACTTCCGGTAGATCATCATAAGTTGGCTCGACCCTGGTGGTCAGGACAGCCTTCGGCATGACGCAAGTATCTTCGTGCTGACGAAAATAGGCAAACCCCAAACCTGGACAAGGGCAAGATCAGATGTGGGACGTGGGGGCGCCATTTGTTCCACGAGCCTTACCCCTCCAGCATGATAGAGCCACCCATGATCCTTCGTTGATCCATAATACCAAGCCATTATTATGATCACTCGCGGATCGGGTCGGACACCGATGTGATTGCCTGGACATTTGTTCAAGATCGGTAACAGTTTGGTCACGCCAAGGAAGGGGCTGGTCCACCTCGGCCGCCACAAAGAAAACTATCAAGGCGCTCGGCCAAGGTCTCAAGGTTTTTCATTTCACATTCCCAAACCACTAGAACCGACCAACCGATGCGTTCTAGCTCCATAGTATTTTTTCGATCTCGAAGCACGTTCTTGTCAAGTTTGCGGTTCCAGAAGTCCTGATTCGAGGCTGGCCGCGAGCCCCGGGGGCAATCGTGCTGGTGCCAAAAACAACCGTGAACGAAGATGATTTTTCGTCGAGCGGGAAACACCAGATCGGGAGTGCCGGGCAAGTCTCGGCGATGAAGGCGATACCTGTAACCCATTCTGTGGACGAGGAGGCGAACTTTCATTTCTGGTCGAGTATCGACATCACGGATGCGCGCCATGATGCGGCTGCGAAGTTCAGGGGAGATTCGATCCGTCATTATAGATTCACGCAGCTAATTTCCAAGCGAGCAGGAGGTTGGCCTGTGAGGCACAAACTGCTTATACTAGATTAGATTAGGCTATCTGGTTAACCCGCTTGCTAGTGCCTTGCAAGTCTATTTGTTGATAAAGCGCTCATTATTGGTGTTTCCCACATCACGCGTTGAACCAGCTGCTTCAAGGCTGCGCGGGAGAAAGGCCTCGACCTCTCTGAGGGCGAGCAGTGTTTCTTGTCGCCGGAGACGTTCAAGTCGGTCTTGCCAGCGATTGCCGCAGCCGAAAATTTGAAAAGAATATTCTCTGTTTAGCTTCTTTTGGACTGATTCAGGAATTGAAAAAGGCGCGTGTCCCGGAAAATCCGTCAATGAGGATTGCCCAACCAGCGCGTGAGTTTTGTCCAATGTGCCAACCAGCGTAACTCCCCCCACACGACCTTGCCGAGTTGCAAGCTAAGCTGGTTGGGAGCTTTATAGAAGCAAGCGCCTCCGCTCCTGTCAGGGATCTGAAAGAACTCTCCCGGCTCTTTTTCAGGCTCCGTAGTCAGCAGCGGTGCTAGGTATATTCTGCGAACTGAACAGAAGTCTTCTCGATCTTGACGAGCTTCGATTCGAGAACATTACAGACCGAAGGGGCGAAGAAAACAAGGTTGACACCCCCTTCGTCCATGGCGCTCGGATACCGGATTCCATCGAAGCACGCTTTTTGGAGTCGTGACGCCAGCTCTTGCGAGGGGAGATAATCGATAAACGAGTCGCTCCTTTCCAAAGGCGTACTTAGCTGTCTGCCAAATGCGTATACAAGCTCCCACAACTCGCTCCAATAACCGAGCTCCCCCGGTTCGCATTCGAACGGGTTTATCGTGTGAGTGCTAACCAAGTCGAGAACTCCAAGTTCCCGACGCGGGCGGAGCAGACAAACAGAAACCACGAAGCCCGTAGCAGGTCTGACCTCAGCAATGGCAGTCATTTCAGTCTCAGCACAATACAGAACGGGCTCTCCCTTGAAATTTGCTCTTCCTGCTCTCGCCTTTTCTGGGGGAGGTGCATCCATCTCCGGCCAAGGCAACTTCTTTCCGGATCGCCCCTGTTTGAAGCCCAACCTCGCACGGTACAGAACAGAGTCAATCGGAACGACATCTGCAAATCTCCATGCGTCCTCGTCGAATGCTCTACGGGTCGGAACAGAGGCCCCAGGATTCCTCTTCACCCGGAGACTGAAGTCGTCCCAGTTAGAAGCCATCGTGGAATGCCATTTCGATGGTCGCTCGGTGTACAGGGCGTGTTGGTCGAATCGTGGTTCACCACTATCGTCATCCCAATGAGAATTGGCGATTTCCTCAAGCAGGTCTGCTGCTTCACCGGAACAAAAGATTTCGTCCGTGAAGATGTCCCATTCTTGAACCAAGTCGATCAAGTGTTCACCAACGCCGATAGGGTCTTCGTAGTCATGGAGAGTGTCAGAATCGAGATAGCGGTAGTTGAGCAGTAAAGGCTCGAAGAGGCCTGCGAGGGATGTGACCGAGATAAGCGGTTGATCCACTGCAGCGCAGAAATCACACACTCCCGTAGCTTCAGAATTGCTGACTATGAAGTCGATGACGGTAGGATGCTGAAAACAACTGGGACAGCAGTACATTCGTGGGAAATAGTCTTCAGGAGATAGACGTTCATTTGCAAGCGGGGCAACTGAGATCTGCCTTGCTTCAAGAAAAGAACACGGCTGGGGGGCCTGCCAATCTTTGGTTACCGAAGGGGACTGTCGAATCAGCCAGCACCCTGCAGGAGTTGGCAATTTCATGGCGACGGCCTCGACCCTGCTGATTCGTATCTCCTGGCTTGTCTCTTGCCCTGGCTGGACGCGGGGACTGCCGTGGATTACCTCTGTGACGCTTCACAGCTCCGCCTCGAAAGAAGGTTGGGTTGCCGGCACCTCGTAATCGCTCCCGGTTCGCCAATCTGCCTTGTCAGTTTCTGCCGACCGGATGCCGGGTTTGGGAGCTGCCCTGTCACCGCTTGACTTCGCCGGTGCTGGTAGGTGCGACGCAACGCTCGCTCCAGAACGGTCCCCTCGCCTTCCGGCGTCTGTCACTCGCTGTTGCTTTGTCGGTCCTGGCTCGTTACCAACCTTGTCGGCGCTGTCCCTCCCGCGTCAGGGTTTGGGCTGATCCGAGTCCTGCCACGGCGCGGTCGTCTGATATAACCTAAGAGGCGCTATCTACCGGCTGAAGCCGGTTTTTGAAGAGGGATCGAAAATGGTCAGAGGCGCTGTAGCGATTGGGTTGTGGGCGATTCTGGGTTGGGGTGTAGCCGGTGCAGCCGATTGGTCCCAATGGAGAGGGCCAGCTCGTGACGGTCGCATCGCTGAGGATCAGCTTCCCCCACAGTGGCCGGAAAAACTCAAGCGGCTCTGGCAGGTCGAAGTAGGAGTCGGGCACTCCTCACCGCTGGTCGTCAACGGCGGGATCTATCTCCACTCGCGACAAGGAGACCAGGAAGTTGTCCGCCGCCTGGATCCGAAGGACGGCAGCACGGTGTGGGAAGACCGAATCGCTACGCCGTACACCGTGCATTCCTCAGCCCTGGCTCATGGCAAAGGACCCAAGTCAACGCCTATCGCCCATCAGGGCCGGCTCTTCACTCTTGGAATTAGCGGGAGAGTGTCGGCTTTCGAGCTGGAGAGCGGCAAACTACTCTGGCGGCACGATTTCGCCGAGGAATTTGCCCAAACCTCACCGCTTTTCGGTGTGGCTATGTCCCCGCTGGTCGAGGCCGGTTTGCTGATCGTTCACGTGGGCGGACACGACCAGGGAGCGCTTCGGGCACTGGAAACCACCTCGGGAAAGCTGATTTGGGAGTGGACGGAGGATGGTCCCGCCTATGCCTCTCCCATTCTCTATGGCGGTGGAGACTCGCCCCAGTTGGTTACTCAGACGCAAAATCACCTGGTGTCAATCGATTTCAAGACCGGACGGTTACTCTGGCGGCAACCGTTCAGCACCAACTATTACCAGAACTCGATCACTCCGGTGATCTCCGACGACTTGCTGATTTACTCCGGTCTGGACAGTGGCCTGTTATCGCTGCGTCTCAAGAACGATGCGCCGCCGGAGCCGGTCTGGAAGAACACTCAGGCCTCCCTGTATATGAGCAGTCCCGTGCTGGTGGACGGTCTGCTCTACGGCCATTCCCACAAGCGAAAGGGCCAGTTCTTCTGCCTCGATCCGGCTACCGGTGAATTGGTTTGGAGCAGCCGGGGCCGCGAGGGTGAAAACGCCGCCGTGCTGGCTTCCTCTCGTTACCTGCTTTTTCTGACCACCAATTCGGAGTTGATCGTCAACGCCACCGGCCGGGACGGCTACCAACCGCTGGCGCGCTATTCGGTGGCCGATACGCCCACCTGGGCTCATCCAGCCTTCTATCAGAGGTCGATTCTCATCAAGGATCTCAACCACCTGATACGCTGGAGCCCGGAGCCCTGATTGTCGTCTCTACGACAATTCCCCCAACGGTCCCCAAGCGGGCCCGGCGCGCCTTGGGAGAGCGGCGAGGAAATGGACGGAGAGTGGTCCCGCTAAATAGGAGAATCGGTTATGAGACGTAACAAGTTCCGTGAATTGCTAGACACGGGCCGGCCGACCCTGGCCACCCATGTCCACTCCAGCTGGCCCTCGGTTGTGGAGATCGTGGGGCATACCGGAATGTTCGACTATGTCGAATTCGTTTCCGAGTACAGCCCTTTTGACCTCTATGCGCTGGATAACTTTTGCCGGGCCGTCGAGTTGTTTGACATGTCCTCGATGATCAAAGTCGACCAGGAGCCACGCCAATTTCTGGCCCAACGGGGTATCGGAGCCGGCTTTCAGTCAGTGCTTTTTGCCGATTGCCGCAATGTCGAGGACGCTCGGAATTGCGTCAGGGCGGTTAGAGCTGAGACACCGGAGTCTGACGGGAGCTACGGTGTGGCGGTCCGCCGCTTTTCCTACATGGCACACGCGGGACAGCCGGAATACGTGCAATACCTCAAGGACGTGGTGGTGGCCTTGATGATCGAAAAGAAGAGCGCAGTCGACGATCTGGAAGCAATTCTCGAGGTGGAGGGAATTGACATGATCCAGTGGGGTCCCGCTGATTATTGCATGAGTATTGGACGCCCCGGCCAGTGGAGTCACCCGGAGGTGGAAGAGGCGGAACGCTACGTCATCGAAACCTGTCTACGAAAAGGCATTCCTCCCAGGGCGGAAATCGGGAGTCCCGAAGCGGCCGAGCACTACCTGGAAATGGGAGTCCGCCACTTTTGCATCGGTACGGATATTCGAATCCTGTTCGATTGGCTCAAGCGGAATGGAGAACAATTGCGAAAGATCGTTTCGGAGGCTTGATCGGCTTTTCCAGTCAAGCAGCGGTCCGGGGCCTGGTCTCTGCCTAAGAGACTCTCTCTGGTAGCGAGGCTTGAATCAAAGGGCCTGCTCCAGGCCTTGAATCGGCTACTCGTGTGCCCCCCGGTGAGAAATGCGGGCTAGTTCCTCTTCCACTGCCTGCCACTCGTCCATCAATTGCTCGACTGTGGCCAACAGCCGCTTCTGTTCCATCTCCAGCTTGCCCAACTCGGTATGCCCGGCAGCGTGGCAGAAGAGGGGGTCGCAGAACAGTTCGTTGATTTCCCGGACGCGTGCCTCGGCAGCTTCGACCTGATTGACGAGTTTGCCCCGGCGATTGGTCAGCTGCTGGAGTCGTTGCCGACCTTGGGCCTGCTTGCCGGTCGTGGCGCCTGAAGCCGCCGCCTTATTCTTTCTCTTTTTTTTCTTCTCCCGTCTGACTTTCAGAACCACCTGATCACGGTCCAGGTGGTCGTCGCCGCAATAATGGACGTACTCCTCATAGCTACCCCGGTAGTCGAGAATCTCGGTCGGCTTGATCTCCACCACGCGTGTGGCCAGTTGCGAAACGAACCAGCGATCGTGGGAGACGAACACCAAGGTTCCGGCGTACTGTTTAAGACCTTTGACCAGGGATTCGATTGACTCCAGATCGAGGTGGTTGGTGGGTTCATCCAGGACCAGGACGTTCGGCTGTTGGACGGCCAAGCGGCAGAAGACCAGACGGGTGGCTTCACCTCCGGAGAGGGCCGAAAGACGTTTTTGCGCCTCCTCGCCCGAGAAAAGCGCTTGAGCCAACTGGTTGCGGATAAAGCCGATAGTCTCGCCGGGTACGGCGTCACCGATCCAGCCTTCGGCTGTCTGGTGATTGGGATTCAATTGCCGGCGCGGGTCCTGAGCAAAATAGCCCGGATAGGTCTCGTAACCCCACTCCACCCGGCCGCCGCTGGCCTCCAGTTCACCCACAAAGATCTTGAGCAGGGTCGACTTGCCGATCCCGTTGGGCCCCATGATGGCCAGCCGATCACCCCGCAGCAGCGTGAGATTGACTCCTTCGAGAACCTGCTTATCGCCAAAAAACTTACTGATATCGGCTAGGTTCAGAACTTCTTGCCCGCTGCGCCGGATCAGGCCAAAACGAAAGTTGGGATAGCGCCGCGAGCTGGCCGGGAGCTTCTCCAGACCCTGGGCTTTTTTCTCGATTATCCGTGCTCGCGATTGGGCTTGGCGTGCTTTGGAAGCTTTGGCGCGGAACCGGTCGACGAATTTCTGGTGATGGGCGATCTCCCGTTCACGATTGGCGATCTCTTTCTCGCGGCGCTCGCGCTCGGCAACCTTGGCCTCAATAAACTGGGTGTAGTTGCCCTTGTAGGGGGTGACCGTCTGGTAGTCAATGTCCAGGATTTGAGTGCAGACATTGTCCAGGAAGCGGTGGTCGTGGGAGATAACGAGCACCGGGCCTGCAAATTCAAGAAGAAACTTCTCCAGCCAGCGGATCGAGACGATGTCCAGGTGGTTGGTGGGTTCGTCCAGCAGCAGGGCATCGGGTGAACCGGCCAGCACCTGGGCCAGCAGGACCCGCAGTTTAAAGCCTCCCGAGAGGGTGGAAAGCCGGTCCTGATGAATCGAATTGGGCAAACCCAAGCCCTCCAAAATCTCAGCAGCGCGGGCCTCGGCGGCGTAGCCGTCGTGGCGCAGCACGACTTCCTCCAACTCAGCGTAACGTCGGGTGTCGAACTCGGTGTCGGCCCGGGCCAACAACGCCTCCTTGGCCACCAGCGCCTCCCATAGTTCGCGGTTGCCCATCATGGTCACGGCCAGAATTTCCTCTTCGTCGTGGAGAAATTGATCCTGGCGCAGGGTCCCCAAACGCATTCGTTTTGCCAGTGACACGGAACCTTCGGTTGGGTCTTGATGGCCGGCAAGAATATTCAAGAGAGTGGTTTTGCCCGAGCCGTTAGCGCCTACCAGACCATAGCGTTGTCCGGCATCGAGCCGCAGGGACACGTTTTGGAACAAGATCTGGGAGCCAAAAGCCATGCCGAGCGCGGAGGTCGAGATCATCTTGTCTTTTTTATCACGGTTGGGCATGCCAGGGACGTGGGGGTTGAAGAGTCAACGGTTCCTGGTTGTTAGAGGAGGTTCCACGTGGTGAGAGCGGGTTCAAATGGCGCAAGGCGTCTATTGGTAACTTTATGGTCCGAGCCGATAGTCACTGGGTGAGGCCGCTTATTGCGGAGGCTGACAAACTTTCGCCAGTCTCGCAACTATTGGCCCCACTTCCGCATCGGTGATTTTACGCTTCCTGAGCCGTTACGAACGGGGCTCCGCAGATCGACAAGCTTTTAGCCCGCGGCGGCTAGGCCTGGAACTGATATCCTGGACGTGTCTTGACGACAACAAGAGCTTGGGCTCCGGGCTGGGTTGCGATGATGCAGCCGGACCGAGGTTGCCGCGAGCCGGGAGGGGTTTGTGGGCAGATTGGAGCAGATTTGGCTTGGAATCAGAAGCGTCACGATGATGGTTCTGTTTCCGGGGACTATCGTTGGCTTATTGCCCTCCAGAATCCTGTCTTCTATTCGCGTTGAACAGCCGATTGACTGGTGGTGGGGCCAATTCGCCTCCAGCCTTGTCATAGCAGCCGGATTGGTCGTGCTGCTCAGGTGTGTTTGGGAGTTTGCGCGTCGGGGCCGAGGGACTCTGGCTTTGTTCGACGCCCCCAGGAAATTTGTCGCTTCCGGACCTTACCTTTATGTTCGAAACCCAATGTACGTCGCTGTTTTGCTCATCCTGCTGGGAGAGTGCTGGTTCTTTTGGTCGGCTCCATTGCTGCTTTATACGGGTCTCTTTTTTGTCATATTGAACATTTTCATCATCCGGTATGAGGAGCGCGCGCTCCGGGCCAAGTTCGGGACGGAGTTTGTAGAGTACTGTCAGAACGTGGGTCGGTGGCTGCCCAAGTCTCGCCGAGATTCCGACCAATAGATCGAGTAGAGATTTGGAGCTGTGGGTTCGACACGCAAGGGTTCATGTCAGCCCAAGACCGGGTCTAAGGTCTCCAAACATCTCTCCTCAAGGTGGACCACTCTCGGTCCCGGATTCGTCGATACTGCTCAGGTGTTGCCTTTGGCTCGGTTCCGTTATCATTTTGTCAATCGGAAGAATCTGGTGGGAATTTATGGGTGAGCTTGGTTTTCGTCCTTTTTCCTTGACCCTGAGTTTGCTTGTGGTGCTGCTTTTCTGTCTGGCCGATCCGGTGGCGGCCCAACAAGGAAAGGGTGAGGGGAGCAAACAGCCGCGACAAGAGCAACAGGAAAATCCGGCTCAGCAACAAGAACAACCGGAGAAGGAGGCGGAAGAAACGATTCCACGGTTGACGCAGGAAATCGTTGTGGTCGGCACCCGTGCCCGACCTCGGACGGTGACCGAGTCCATCGTGCCGATCGACGTCATATCATCCAGCGATTTTGTGAGTCAGGGTGATACCGATGTGGCCGATCAGTTAAGAACCGTCCTGCCCTCCTTCAACGTCAATCCCCAACCGGTGGGTGATGCGGCCAGGATTGTCCGTCCCGCGAATCTTCGCGGGCTGGCTCCGGATCATACGTTGATTCTGCTCAACGGTAAGCGTCGCCACCGGGCGGCGATCATCACTTGGATCGGCAACGGCGTTTCCGATGGCGCCCAGGGAGCGGACCTTTCGGTCATTCCGGCCATCGCGCTGCGTCAGGTGGAAGTGCTGCGAGACGGCGCTTCAGCCCAGTATGGCTCGGATGCAATCGCCGGCGTTTTGAATTTACAGATGAAAGACGATTCTTCGGGCGGAAGTTTGGAGGTACATACTGGTGGCTTCAGCGCTGGGGACGGTTATACGTACACGATTTCGGGCAATGTTGGACTGCCGCTGGGCCAAAACGGCTTTGCCAACCTCAGCCTTGAGTACGGCAACACCGATCCCACCAGCCGCAGCGTCCAGCGCAGCGATGCTGCGCTCCTGATTGCGGGTGGCAATACTCACGTGGCCGATCCGGCCCAGATCCATGGCTCCCCGGCGATTGACGACGATTTCAAGTTCTTGGGGAACTTTGGCCGTGTTTTCAAAAATATGCAATTCTACGGTCACACCAATTACGCCAGCAAGAAAGTCACTGGGGGGTTTTTCTTCCGCAATCCCAATACCCGGGCCGCTGTTTTCAGCGCTGACGGCGGCCAAACTCTTCTCATTGGTGACCTGCTCGACGCCCAAGACGGCATCCCCGATGGCTCCGCCAACTGCCCCACGATTTCGGTTAACAACGGCCTTCCCGATTCGGAGGTTCTCTCGCAGGTTTTCGCAGATCCGAATTGCTTCTCCTTCCAAGAGCTCTTCCCAGGCGGCTTCACGGCTCAGTTTGGCGGTAACGCCACCGACGCGTCGTTGGTAGCCGGTCTGCGCGGTCAAACCTCCCGTGGCTTGGTTTGGGATGCGAGCGTCAATCTGGGCTCCAACAAGGTGGATTTTTTCATCTTCAACACCGTAAACGCTTCACTGGGTCCGGCCACACCTACCGAATTCGATCCTGGGCTCTACAAGCAACAGGACCTCAGTCTCAATCTTGACCTCAGTTATGCCCTAAACGAGCGCGTCAACCTGGCTGGTGGTGGTGAGTGGCGCCGGGAACATTTCGAGATCGGACTGGGCCAGACAGAGTCATGGGAGATTGGCCCCTTTGCCGCTCAAGGTTTTAGCGCCGGCTCCAACGGCTTTCCCGGATTCAGTCCGATCGCGGACGGTCAATGGAGCCGGAGCAACTACGCTGTCTACGGCGATGTCGAATTCCGGGGCTTGGAAGACAAGTGGACCCTCGGCACCGCGGCCCGAGTGGAAGATTTTCAAGATTTTGGGATCACCCTGAACGGCAAGCTCGCGGGGCGTTATCGGTTTACTGAGAACTTGGCTCTCCGGGGCAGCGTGAGCAGCGGTTTCCGGGCACCCACGCCCGGCCAGCAGAACGCATTCAATGTGTCCACTCAATACGATCTTCAACTCATGGATCTGGTCAACAACGGCACGATTCCCTCAACCTCAAAAGTCGCGCAGCTTCGAGGCGGTAAACCACTCGAGCCCGAGAAGTCGATCAACTATGGCTTGGGGGCGGTGATCGACAAAGGAGCGTTCAAGTTCACGGCCGATACCTTCCGCATCAACTTGTCCGATCGACTCGCGTTGACCCAGTTGTTCACTCTCAACCCTGAAGAAGTGGATAGCCTCATATCCGAGGGCATCACCAGCGCCCGCAACTTGTCGAATTTCCGTTTCTTCACCAACGACTTTGAGACTCGTACCCAGGGCATCGATCTGGTTGCGACCTATGTGCCGCCGTCGCTCGGTGGCCAGACAGCATTCAGCTTCCTCTTCAACCACACCGACACCAAAGTCAAAGAATTCAATCCCGCTATTTTGGATGCGGTTCGGATCCGGCAACTGCAGGAAGCCATCCCCGAGAAGCGCTGGAATTTCACGGCCCGCCACAGCTTGGGCCGCTTGCGTCTCCTCGGCCGCCTCAGCTACTACCATGACTGGTATGACGCCAGAGATGTTCGCGTCTACAAGGGCGAACATCTTTTCGACCTTGTAGCTGCTTATCGTCTGGGCGAGGCCGTGACAATCACCATTGGTGGGCGGAACGTCTTGAACAATTATCCGGAGGAGAATCCCAACGCCACGGCCGTCGGTAATCGCTACAGCCCTAACGCACCCTTCAGTTACAACGGCGCCTTCTATTACATCCGCATCGGTTATCAATGGAAGTGGAAGCGAGGGGGAACCGTTTCATGAAGAAGTGTGCCCAGCGGGTGTTGACGGGGGCCCATCCAATGACCAGAGCCTGGTAAAGGAGGCGCCGGGTGTTGACCAAGCTCATGATCCGCAATTTCAAGCGTTTCGAGAAGGCTGAGATCGAGCTCGGAAGCCCTGTACTCTTCATTGGCCCCAACAACTCAGGCAAGACCTCGGCGTTGCAGGCGCTGGCGCTTTGGCAGATCGGTCTCAAGCGTTGGAACGAGAAGCGCTCAGGCAAAAAGATGCCGACACAGCGCCCCGGCGTGACCGTCAATCGCCGAGACTTGGTTGCCATTCCCGTTCCGGAGGCCAATCTTCTTTGGCGCGGCCTCCGCGTGCGCGATGTGCAGCGAGTTGCAGGGCGCCCGATGACGAGCAACATCCGGATTGAGATCGTCGTTGAGGGGATTACCAATGACCGGCCTTGGAGCTGCGGTTTGGAGTTCGATTATGCCAACGAGGAATCTTTTTATTGTCGGCCGTTGCGATTGACTCACGGCGCCGGCCGGCAAGACCCAGGCGGCCCCCCCGAACGAATGGCGGTTCCGGACGATGCCGGAAGGGTTCGGATCGCCTACCTGCCGCCCATGTCCGGTTTGGCGGCTTCGGAGGCGCGCTTGGACATAGGCGCGCTCCATCTCCGCATTGGGGAAGGGCGCATGGCCGAGGTCTTGCGCAATCTCTGTTACCGGGTGCACCAGGAGCGGCTCGATCGGTGGGAGAGGCTGGTGGAACAGATTGGGAGCCTCTTCGGAGCGGAACTGCAAGCACCGCGGTACCTCGAGGAACGCGGTGAGATCCTCATGTCGTACCGCGAGCACGGCGTCACGCTGGATCTCTCTTGCTCAGGACGGGGCTTGCAACAAACCTTGCTCATCTTGGTCTACATGTACGCCAATCCCGGCGCGGTTCTGCTCCTGGACGAGCCGAATGCTCACCTCGAAATTCTCAGGCAGCGCCAGATCTATCGCCTGATCACCGAGGTCGCTTCGGAAAGTGATAGTCAGATCGTTGCGGCAAGCCATTCTGAAGTGCTGCTAAACGAGGCCGCCAACCGAGACATGGTTATTGCATTCGTCGGTTTTCCTCGCCGAGTCGATCGCCGCGGGAACCAGGTTTTGAAAGCACTCCAGGAGATTGGCTTCGAGCAGTACTATCTGGCCGAACAGACCGGTTGGGTCCTCTATCTCCAACGTCCGATAGACCTTTCGGTGTTGCTCATTTTTGCGCGCCGACTGGGATTGGACGCGGCCACCAGAGTCTTGGAACGTCCTTTCGTGCACTTCGTAGGTAATCGGCACTCGGAAGTCCAACGTCATTTTCAAGGCCTCAAGGAGGCCATACCAAGGCTTCGGGGGCTGGCCTTTTTCGATCGGCTGGAAGAGGGCAGGCCCGCTATTGCACCGGTTCAATGCCTGATGTGGCGGCGGAGGGAAATCGAGAACTATCTTTGCTCTCGGGCAACGCTGGAAGCCTACGCTCAGGCCTCCGCCCAAACTGACGTGCCCGAACCGCTGCTCATGCAAGCCGAGGCAGGTCGGCGCTTGGCCGCCATGCGCGAAGCGATCGATGAGATGACTTCAGCGCGGGACCTGCGTGGAGAAGCTGTGCCCTGGGATCCGGATAGCCAGGTGAGTGACAGCTTCCTTAGGCCGCTGTTCAAGAAATATTTCGACAAATTGAAGCTTCCGGACTTGATGGCTGGAAAGGACCTCGACGAGTTGGCGCCATACGTTCCTCTCGAGGAAATCGATCCCGAGATCGGGGAGAAGCTGGATGCGATCGCGCGCATGGCCAAAAGCGCTTTCCCAGAAAAAAGGGAAACGTGACAGAGAAATCTCCCCTCCCGTTATGACCTCGCTCCCATTTGTCATTGTCGACGCCCTCGTTGGTCGAGACCCGTCAAGAGTCTTTCGGCTTTCAGTGCCAGAGTCCCCGCACGGGTCAGCATCAGGACGGTCAGTGATGTCCACAGCACCGTATTGCTATTCCACCACCAGGCCAGTACAGCCAGGGGGACAAAACCGACCAGAGTGCTCAGCAGCATGGCCCGTCGCAACTCGGCTCCCCAGGTGAGTCCGAGAAAAAAACCATCGTAGGAGTAGGCAATGCTCCCCAACAAAAGGGTAACCACCAGCCAATAGACGTATCCCCCAGCCAGTTCGGTCACCTCCGGGTGCCCCGCCAATAGCCCGAGAATCGCCTTGGGGAACGACACAAAAGCCAGCGCGAAAAGTAAACCCACGCCAAAACTTGAGCGAAGCGAAAGCCGCAAGAGTTCTCGCAGACGGCCGGCTCGAGCGGCTCCCCCCAAGTGCCCGGCCAGCGTTTCGGTCGAGTGGGCAACTCCATCGATGACATGGGCCGCCAGCCCCAGCAATCGTAACAGCAGAACATTGGCTGCCAGAACCGTCGTGCCCATCAGCGATCCGATGTTGGTAAAGACCGCAAAAGCACTGATCAGACAGAAAGTCCGTATCACCAAGTCCCCGTTAAGGCGTAATAAGCTTCCCAACTGCTCTCGTTGCAGGACCGATGGCCAGTAAGGAAGCCCCACTTCCTTTTCTCGGCGCAGGATGGCCAAACCCCACACCAGCATCAGGTATTGGCTGAGCATGCTGGCCAAGCCGGCACCCCAGGCGGCCCAACCCAACCCCAGAATAAAGACTCCGTTGAGGGCGATATTGCAGAGGTTGGCAAAAACGGTCATCCAGAGAACTTGTTGACTTTTTTGGCGACCCAATAACCACCCTACCAACACGAGATTGAGCAGCATCGCCGGAGCTCCCCAGATACGGGCGTTGAAATAGGCCCGTCCCGCTTCCTCAACGGCAGGATCACCGCTGAGCAGATAGAAGCCCAGATCCCGAATCGGAGACTGCACCAACAAGAGCAGCAGACCGCCCGCCAAACCCAGCACCGCCCCCCGATACAGCACGGCAACTATTTCTTGCGAGTCGCCCCGCCCGCCGGCTTGAGCCACCAGTCCCGTGGTGGACATTCGCAAAAACCCCAAGGTCCAATAGAGATAGTCGAACAGGATGGTTGCCAGCGCAACGCCCGCCAAAAAGCGAATATCGGGCAAGTGCCCCAGCATCGCAGTGTCGACCAAACCGACCAGCGGTACTGTCAGATTGGAGAGAATATTGAGCCTGGCCAGACGCCAAAAGCGGGCCCGCAGCAGCTCGGTGTTGTCGCTGGAGTTAACCTCTTCCATGGTGTGTACTCACTGGTGCCGGTGCTGGTCGGGCAGGGTTTCAAGCGTCAGGTAAGCGTTGGACGCGAGGTGTCATCCGTTGAGACTCTTTTTCAGTATTGTAGCCCAGAGTGCTCTACTCCCCAAGTTGGAGACTTTCAGACGCACAGTGTAAAATGCAACGCCTCAAGGTGCTCTACTCTGCCGGTACTAGGTGATTGATTCGGCTTCGATCCGGTCTGAGACCGGTGTGGGCCGGCCTGACTGGTGACAAGCTCTGTCTGGAATAAATGGCTGAAATCCCCACCTTTGGCTTGCTGGAAACGCCGGTCGGTTACCTCCAGGTCACCGTCAGCGATCATGGCGTTTGCCGCCTCGATTTTGGGGGCCACACCCCCTCAAGAGCGCAAACATGGTTTCAAGCTCACTTTGGCCGCTTGCCTCAACCGGGGAGCCACCCGGTGCTGGCACAAGCCATCGAGAGCCTGGACGGTTATTTCACCCGCCAATTCAGGGTGCTGCCGGTAGCTCTCGATCTGAGGGGTACGCGCTTTCAGAGAAGAGTCTGGAGTGAGCTGCTACGCATTCCCTACGGCCGGACAACGACCTACGGCAAAGTGGCCCGCGCACTGGGGCAGCCCGGAGCTGCTCAAGCCGTGGGAAGAGCTGTGGGAGCCAATCCTGTTCCGGTGATTGTTCCCTGTCATCGGGTCGTGGGTGCAGATGGTTCGCTGACCGGTTTCGCCGGCGGATTGGAAGTGAAAAGCCAATTGCTTGAACTGGAAGGAACGCTGGAGCCAGGGACCCAACGCCTTCAGCAAGCTCCTCAGCCAATTGGGATTGGGTAGGCCCGCCGCCAACTGGAAACTTGCAAGTCTTGCTTGGACTGTGCGTCGCCAAGGTGGCTCAGGTTTTCCGTCTTAAGTCCGGCTAAGAGGGCAGGCAGAGCACCAAAGTTTTCCGAGGGCAGATCTCAAGGTTTAAGATAGAGCTATGAACTCGGCCAAGGCAATTTTGGCCAAGGCAATCTCCGGCCAACGAATTTCCGGGTCGGAGTGTTTGACCTTGCTGCGCTGCCCCGACCTGCAGGCGATCGGGCGCGTTGCCGATGCGGTGCGGCGGCGCCTCCATCCTGAAGGCATGGTCTCTTTCTTGATCGATCGCAACATCAATTACACCAACGTTTGCGTGGCTCGCTGCACGTTTTGCAACTTCTACCGCAAACCGGGGCAAGAAGGAGGTTATCTGCTGGATCGGAAGACCATCTTCAAGAAGATTGAAGAGACGATCGAATTGGGAGGGACAGGAGTCTTGATGCAGGGGGGCATGCATCCCGATCTCAAGATCGAGTATTACGAAGATCTTTTGCGCTCGATCCGCCGTCGCTTCAAGATTCATCTTCATTGCTTTTCACCTCCCGAGATCGTAGTTCTTGCCAAACTGAGTCGACTCACTCTAAGGCAAGCGATCAGGCGTCTCCGGAAAGCGGGTCTTGACTCGATTCCCGGTGGAGGAGCGGAAATCCTGACCGACCGCATGCGGCGGGAAATTGGGCCCGGTAAATGCACAAGCAGTGAGTGGCTGGAAGTGATGCGTGTCGCCCACCAGGAAGGACTCCTGACCACGGCAACCATGATGATCGGCGGTGGCGAAACCCTTCAGGAACGTGTCGAGCATCTACGGAAGCTGCGTGATCTGCAAGATGAAACTGGGGGTTTTGTAGCCTTTATTCCCTGGAATGTTCAGCTGGAGAACACCCCCATGCAATCCACCATCAAACAACCTGTGGCGGCGGTGGAGTACATGCGACTGTTGGCAATTGCCCGGATCTTTCTTGACAATTTTCGCAATCTACAGGTTTCTTGGCTTACCCAGGGTCTTCAGGTCGCTCAGCTGGCTCTCCACTTCGGAGCCAACGATGTGGGCAGCATTATGATCGAAGAAAATGTCATTAGTGCGGCTGGTGCTCACCATAAGGCTGAAAGCCGGGATTTGATCCGCCTTATTGAAGAAGCAGGTTTTTTGCCTGCCCAGCGCGACACACTATACCGTCGCTTTCGCCGGATAGCGTAACTCGACCTCGGAGACAGTGCAGGCGGCAACAGGCCGGTTTTAGAGTTGCGCCACTAGGCAGAAAGCCCGGAAGCGAGAGGGAGAACGCTTCCAGTTCCGCCTACCGGATTGAAGGGCGGTTCGCTCCGGACCTCTCAGGGATGGAAGGCCAAGTCGAGGGGTTGGAATGATGGGTTTTTGGCTGGTTTCTCGTCGCTCAGGCAGCAGGAAATCGCGCGAATCCATTGATTCCTTTGATTCAATCAAGTATAAGCCAACAACAAGCTACGTTATCTGAGGGAAGTGGGCGAGTAGAGTTCCAGCCAAAAAAACTTCCGATGTTTTTTAGCGAGCTCTCCTTTTTCTCTTAAGGTTGGGCTCGGGAAACAACGTTGGGGGGGCAAATGAGAAACCTCGGAATCATCCTGCTGCTGGTAGCCGGGCTGTTCAGGGGCTCGTTGCTGGCGCAATCTCAGGCAGCAACCGCCGATTTGCTGGGGACGGTCAAGGACGCGAGTGATGCCGTATTGCCCGGGGTCGAAATGACCGCCCGCAACACGGCGACAGGGTTCACCCGAATTGGAATTTCGGATGAACGCGGCAGCTACCGCATTCCGTTGCTGCCGCCGGGTGGCTATCAGATCCGTGCCGAGTTGGTCGGCTTTCAGGCCCAGATGATCGAGGGCGTGGTGCTGACTGTGGGCCAATCGGCCAACCTGAACATTGTTCTTCAGGTATCGGAGGTCACTTCTGAAATCGTCGTCGTCACCAATGTCGGCATCATTGAAACCCAGAAGACGGTTCAGTCTTCCACCATTAGTGCGGTGGAAATCGCCAATCTGCCTATCAACGAGCGCAATTTTCTCAATTTTGCGCTGCTCACCCCGGGTGTTGGTGACAAATCGGTCTTCCACGAGGAAGTCGTTCAAGCGCCCACCTCGGGGCTTTCTTTTGGCGGACAAGACCAGCGCAGCAACTATGTCACCGTGGACGGCGCCGACAATACTGACAGCGTTGCCGGCTCGGTACGATCTACCCTGAGCCAGGACGCCGTCCAAGAGTTTCAGATCAATCGCAATACCTTTTCGGCAGAGTTCGGGAGGGCTCGGGGCGGCGTCATCAATATCGTCAGCAAGTCGGGGACCAACTCTTTACACGGCAATGCTTTTTTCTTTTGGCGGAGTGATTCTTTCGATGCCACCAACACCTTTGCCAAGTCGGCGCCCACCGACCCGCCCTTCGAGCGATTGCAGCTCGGCGCCACCATAGGTGGACCGATTGTCAAGGACCAAACTTTCTTTTTTGCCAGCTTTGAAAGGCTGGATCGCAAAGAGTCGCTCTTCGTGAACTTTCTTGACGATCTCTCCATCTTCCGGCCCACTGCATCTCAGCAGCAACTCTTCGACTTTCTGGCTTCGACCGGAGTGCCCCCATTGACGTTTTTGTCAGCGGCGTTGACCGATCCACGTTTTGGCGTGCTCCACACACTGCCCACCAATTTTCCCAACACCCTCGCTCTATTCGAACGGGAAAGTGGCATTTTTCCATTCTCAGCCGAGTCCGACACCTTCTCCCTCAAGGTGGATCACCAGTTCAACCTTACCAACAATTTGTCGGCGCGTTTCAACATCAATGATTCCTTCAATGACAACGCCCGTTTTGGAGCACTGGAAGGGGTAAGCAACGGAGTCAAATACGACAGGCAAGATTGGGCTCTGGTGGTGTCCGACACCCATATTTTCAGTCCCCACACCCTCAACGATGTCAAGTTCCAAGCCGCCAGGAGGTCCTTTACCGTTCTTACCAACGACGCCCGCGGTCCCCAGATCGACATCTCCGGAGTGGCGGAGTTTGGTCGTGAATTCTTCAACCCCACCTCTTACGACATCAATATCTTTCAAGTCACCGAGAATATGACCTTTATCCGCGGTAGACACACTTTCAAGGCTGGTGTGGATTTCGATTTGACGGATTTAGACGGTTTTGCCGAGGTGTTTTTGGGCGGTGGGTTCACCTTCGGCGAACGCATTCCGTTGGCCGGGATTCTGGATCAACAGCTCGGCCCCGGCACTACGGCGGGGCTGATTAGACAACTGTCGACACCCAATGCGGCTGGTGGACTGGGACGCCCCGATCTGGTTCCCAACCTGCTTGCCCCCATCTCGGCGGTTCAGTCGTTCAACTTCGGACTCCCGATCACTTTCTTGCAGGGATTTGGAGATCCCCGCGCCAGTTTCGTCTATCCGCAGGTGGCCTTATATTTTCAGGACGCTTGGCAACTGCGAGAGAATTTAACCCTGAATCTCGGGCTCCGCTACGATACGGACTGGCGGATTGAAACCTCCAACGTGATCAATACCTCGGCACCGTTCCAGTTCCAGACGTCGCCCCTCAACGACCACAACAACGTGGCGCCTAGGTTGGGCTTTGCCTGGGACCCCGGCAACAACGGCAAGACGGTGATTCGTGGCGGCTACGGTATCTTCTACCAGAATTACGTGCAGGCCATCGCCTTTATCTCCCAGGTGTTGTCGGGCAAGGTCTCGCAGGTTTTTCTGCCTATCACCGGCTTGCCCGGGATTACCTCCACGACTTCAGCCGATGCTTGGACTAGCGTCTGTCCCGGCGGTATTTGCGCCGACGGTGTCGGCGGGCAAGCCTTTTTGGAAGCGCGGTCGATCACTCCCGGCACCACGCCCGCGGTGATCCTGCCGGCAGCTGCCGATATGACGACTCCTTACAGCCATCAGGCAAGTCTCAGCATCGAACGGTCGCTAAGGCCCGATTTGGCCCTTGGACTCGACTACAGTCTCAATCGGGGAGTCCACTTGATCCGGTCACGCGACATCAATTTCCGCAAGGTTGGCGACAATCAGTTTGCGGGCCGAGGAGCCGATCCGCGCTTTACCCAAATCAATATGGTCGAATCCGGTGGGAGTTCGATCTACCACGCCGTTGCCACCAGCCTCAGGAAAAGATTCAGCAGAGGCTACAGCTTCAATCTGTCCTACACCTTCGCCAAGGCCATCGACGACACGACTGATTTCATCTCTTCTTTGCAGCCCAATGATCAGAGTTTGCTCAGTGCAGAGCGGTCGCTATCCAGTTTTCACCAAGCTCATCGTCTGGTGGTCAGCGGGGTTTGGCAGAGTCCCTATCAGGCCGGAAGTGGACAAGGATTCGCCACCAACTTTCTGGCTGACTGGACGGTCTCGCCGATCATTATTGCCTCTTCCGGCAAGCCCTTCAATGTGATCAACGGCTTTGACCGCAACAACGATACTCATAACGGAACCGACCGGCCTCTGCTGGATGATGGCTCCCAGGTGGGGCGCAATACCGGTCGCGGACCGAATTTTTCTACTATCGATCTGCGCGTCTCACGAAAATTCAGGCTACCGCGGGAAGAGACCTACTTTGAACTCTTGTTGGAGGCCTTCAATCTCTTGAATCGGGTCAACTATTCGGGCATCAACACCGTTGTCGGAGCGATGACGTTACCTACCACCCGTGTGCAAGGCAGTAGCTCGATTCCCGCCAACCGTCCCCTTGGATTCACTTCGGCCTTTAACCCGCGGCAGATCCAATTTGGGTTGCGCTTGATTTTCTAAGTCTGCTGCCAAGGAAGCGAGCTGAATATGACGGCTAAAATCCTTTCGCTTTCGATTGTCGTTTTGTTGCTGGTCACCCCTGTTTCGATCAGCGGGCTACAAGCCCAAGCTCCCAGTTTCCTCAACCTGGTGATCCTGGGCGACAGTGTAGCAGCGGGATTTCAGAATGGTGTCCTCAGGAGTCAAGGACAGTCCTCCTCCTTCGCCACGCTGGTGGCGCAGCAAATGGGAACGTTCCTGTTCTTGCCCTTGTTCCCCGAACCTGGAGTCGGTACCGAGATTACACTGGTGGACGGGCTTCCAATGGTTGGAGCCGCTACCGGGGGTGCCAACTCCCGCGGTTTTCCGCTGATCGTTCCGCAAAACTTGGCCATTCCGGGTCAGACTGTTTTTGATGCTCTGACCGTCAGGCCGGACCTCACCAGCAGCGATTTGGCGCTGGCCTTTCCGAATCTCATTCTGGGAGTGCCCCTGACGGCGGTCTTCGGATTCCCGCCGGTCAGCCAGATTGAGTTGGCCGTGGCCTTGCAGCCGACCTTTACCATCTTTTGGCTGGGCTCCAACGACGTGCTCGGTACGGTAGTCAGGGGGACGCCGGCCACACCCTTGGTCCAATTCCAAGAGAGCTATATGACCGCTGTCGGAGCTTTGCTGACGCGAACACCGACTCAGTTGGTTGTGGTTAATATACCGGACGTGACAGTGCTCCCGTTTCTCACTTCGGCTGAAGAAATTGCCGCTTTCGCCGGCGTGCCGCTAGCCTTCATCGGACCTCCGTTGGGCCTTTCGGCCGGCGATATGGTCCGATTCACGGGAGTCCTGCTGATCGAGCCGATTCTCACCGGACAGTTACCGGGGCCGCTTCCGCCGGAAACCATTCTTCCGGCAGCGGAGGTGATGGCTCTCCAACTGTTGACCGCGCAGATGAATGGTTATATCGCCGCCCTTGGCCAAGCATTGGGATTCCCCGTAATTGACGCCAACGGAATCCTCAATCGGTATGATCAAGAAGGAGTCGAGGTAGCCGGACGAACGCTCACGACCGATTTTCTGGGTGGCGTCTTCGACCTCGGTGGGATTCATCCCACCAATACGACCCACGCTCTGGCGGCCAATGCAGTCATTGCGGGGGTCAACCAGTTTTACGGCACCAGTGTCCCACCCGTTGACGTTGCCGCGATCGCGGCCAACGATCCCTTGTTTCCCTCGGAAACGGAAGAGGTCGAGAATCGCATCATGTCGATGAGCTCGGAAGAATTCCTGCGTCTGCAGCAGTGGTTCCCCCAACACGTCCCCTCCCGGGTTGATCCCGATCCGCTGGATTCGACTGAAGACCAGCCCTAGGTTCGGAGCAGCATTGACAGGGTAAAACCGGCTGTAGTAGCTTTAGCAGCTTTACTTGGCCTAACCTAGCTTCAGGAGGTTCCATGACCGCATCAAATCGGCATCTGTTTACTTCAGAATCGGTGACCGAGGGACACCCTGACAAGATAGCAGATCAGATTTCCGATGCCGTTCTCGATTCCATTATCAAGGAAGATCCTCAGTGCCGCGTTGCCTGTGAAACTTTGGTAACCACCGGTTTGGTGGTCGTGGCCGGAGAGATCACTACCAGTGTATACGCTGAAATCCCTGAGGTCGTTCGCGAAACCGTCCGCAAGGTGGGCTACACTCGGGCCAAATTTGGCTTTGATTCTCATACCTGTGGAGTCATCTGCACCCTGGATAGCCAGTCTCCCGATATTGCCCTGGGGGTAGACACCGGAGGCGCCGGTGACCAGGGCTTGATGTTTGGCTATGCCTGCAAGGAAACGCCTCAGTTGATGCCAATGCCAATCCAATTGGCGCATGACCTGACTCGTCGGCTTTCGCAATGCCGCAAGCAGGGGCAACTGGGGTGGTTGCGACCGGACGGCAAGTCCCAGGTGACGGTGGAGTATGAGGGAGATCAGCCGGTGAGGATCGATGCCGTAGTGGTTTCAACCCAGCACGGGGAATATGTTGACAATCGAGAAATTCGCGAGGCGGTTGAACAAGAGGTCATCGCCCGCACAATTCCCGCCGAGTTGATGGACGATCGGACCAAAATCTACATCAACCCCACCGGTCGCTTCGTCGTGGGAGGACCTCAGGGGGATTGCGGGCTCACCGGTCGCAAGATCATTGTCGACACTTACGGCGGCATGGCTCGTCACGGGGGTGGAGCCTTTTCGGGAAAAGACCCTTCCAAGGTCGATCGCTCAGCTTCCTACATGGCTCGCTACCTGGCCAAGAATTGTGTCGCCGCGGGTCTGGCCGACCGGGCCGAAATCCAGTTAGCCTACGCCATCGGCGTGCCCGAGCCGGTGTCGGTCATGGTCGACACATTTGGGACTGGCAGGGTGTCCGACGGGACTATCACCCGTCTAGTCCGAGATCATTTTGACCTGACTCCCAAAGGCATCATGAAGACGCTCAACCTCCAGCGTCCCATTTTTTGCGCCACTGCCGCATACGGCCACTTCGGAAGAGATGAGCCGGAGTTTACCTGGGAGCGAACGAACCGCGCCGCCGATTTGCGCCGGGCGGTCGGTGCAACGGTTGAATCTCCAGCCTAGCGACGGGACCTCGGTCAACCCCTTTGGTCATCCCTCGGGATGTGAAACCAACCCCGCTTGCTTCTTCTGGTGGGGTAGTGCAAAACCGTCTGCTGGTGGGGCCTCATCCGGCTGAGGAGTGGAGCCGCCTGAGAGCCGTGCTGGAGTCTCGTTAAAGAACGACGCGTTGAAGTGAAACTGATGCGGGTGCCGGTGTTCGATTCGACACTTGACCTTAGGGGATGCCCAACCTTCCCTGTAGCAGCGCCGGATCCCAATCACGGTCCGGCCGGACGTCAGACCTGCCTGCCTCCACTGACACCTGTTGACCAAGTAGACAGGTCGATGTAGAAAGGCCGGTTTGGAGTATCCGAAACGGGATCAATCGTACTATCTGAGTGTGAATTTCTTTCTGCAATGATCGCCTTGTTCTTGCTTCAACTTATTGCTATTTACAGGTCTTGATCGGTTTCCGTTTAATATTGATATAAATTGAATAGTTTAAGTGATGGTTAACCTGATTTGTCCCTTGGTGCAACGCCAATCGGGAGGACTTCCCTCAGGTCGTGTTGGCCCCGGGAAGCCTGCCAACACTCCCCCACGGACTTCATAAGCAAGACAACGCGTTGGCGATCTTGCACCGGTTTGCGATAAACTCATTCTTTACTGATTTCATGGAAAAGCCGATATTTCTATGAACCTCACCGCGACTATCTCCATCGAAGAGCGCTTTGCCGAGTTTCACCAAAGATTTTCACTTTTGAGCCTGATCGGAAACACGGGAATGGTGGAGATCCCCTGCTTCAAGGAGGAGTTCCCCGGCGTGCGCGTATTTGCCAAGGCCGAATATACGAATCCGGGTGGAAGCCTCAAGGATCGCCCCGTCCGCCGGATGCTGCTTGAGGCACTGTTGGCCGGAGAACTCCGCGACGGCAGGGCCGTGCTCGATTCCAGTTCGGGAAATGCCGGCATTGCCTACGCGATGATCGGGGCCATGATGTCCATTCCGGTGCACATCGTGATTCCGGGCAACGCCAGCAGGGAGCGTAAGCAGCGCATACGCTCCCACGGGGCCACCCTGATCGAGACCGATCCGATGGAGGGTTACGACGAAGCGCTCCGGGAGAGTCACCGGATCGCCGACACACAGGGCGACCGCTTCTTCCATTGCGACCAGTATGCCAACGACAACAATTGGCTGGCTCACTACGAAACGACGGCCGTCGAGATACTGGCCCAGATGGAGGGTGTCATTACCCATTTTGTGGCCGGGGTCGGCACGGGAGGCACCCTGACGGGCGTCGGCCGGCGACTCAAGGGAGAAGTTCCGGGGGTCGAGATCGTCCAGATCGTTCCGGAGAATTTCCCCGGCATCGAGGGACTGAAACCGCTGGAGTCTCCGGGAAACATCATCCCCAAGATTCTCGACACGAGCGTGATCGATCGCCAGGTCCACGTCTCCAGCGACGACTCGGCACGCATGTGCGCACTCTTGGCCCGGTACGGCATCTTCGCGGGTCAGTCATCTGGAGCCTACCTGCAGGGCGTGTATGAGACCGCGAAGCGTATAGGAGAGGGCATGATCGTAACGCTGCTCAACGATGTTGGCGAACGCTACATGAGCACGGCTTTGTGGGAAACCCCGGAGTTTAGCAACAGCGCGTTAGCCGGCCTGGCCTGTAATCCCACCTAATCACCCGGTCCGACCGACCTCGGCGACACCCGACTTCATTTCTGATCCCGAGGGATAGTCAGCCTCTGGGTCGCTACTCCCTGTTATATCGTGAGACGATTCTTAGTGCCTGATCCCCGAGTGATATAGAATGGAGTCTGAAATGTTGGAAGTTGTCAACTGGCTCACCACACAAGAACTACCGTTGGCCTACTTGGATCCCGGAAGCGGCAGCCTTTTACTACAACTCTTGTTGGGTGGGGTTGCAGGGGCTGCGGTCTTTCTTAAGCTGTTCTGGCAAAAACTCACTTCAGTATTCAGGGGCCGGGACAAAGAATAACCGGCAGCAGGCCTTGGACACGGATACTGGAGCAGCAACAGCGGCAAGACATTGCGAACAAAGCGGAAGTCCCGCGTTTTGATGCTTGGGAAGCAGTCGGCAGGTCAACGCTGTTTTCCCCAATTCAACCCCTTGTGAACGGCAAAGATTTGGTGGCCCCAGGTTTCTCGCCGGTTGGTATTGACATCGAACCCGGCTCTTTTCGGGATCGGAACGGCCGCGTCCTCTATCATGACGGGAAGGTCTACCGTCTATTGAGCCGGCACTCGCTGCAGGACTGGCAAAAACTGAGCCGGTCTCGCTTCTACTCAGAGTGTGTGCAAACGGGTCACATCGTTGAGACCCACAGAGTGGATTTTTCAGTTCTGCCGGACTTCGACTCCGGAGACTGGGCCGCCCTGTTGGAACACCAGAAGGTGCCTTTCATTTCCTATCCCTACGAGTGGTCGTTCGAAATGCTCAAGCGGGCCGCTCTTCTTCACCTCCAACTCATCTCGAAGTCGCTGGAAGAGGACATGATCTTGAAGGATGCCACCGCTTTCAATATCCAGTGGAGGGGAACGAAGCCGGTCTTCATCGATATTCCTTCCTTCGAGCAGCTTTCTCCGGGCACGGCGTGGATGGGATATCGCCAGTTTTGCCAACTTTTTCTCTTCCCCCTGTTTCTCCAGGCCTACAAGCATCTTCCGTTCCACTCCTGGCTAAGGGGCAGCCTTGATGGGATTTCACCGCAATCCTGCCGGGCTGTCATGTCACTTCGCGACTTGGTCCGGCCCGGCGTTTTCTTGCATGTTCATCTGCAGAACAGATTCCAGCACCGCTATGCCGGCCGAAGCGAGAGCACCAAAGGGCAGTTGAAAGAATTGGGTTTTGGCAAGACGATGATCCAAAAAAACTTGGCGAACCTGCAAAAAATCATTCAACGACTCAAGTGGGAACCATTCGATTCTGCCTGGTCGGAGTATGTCACTGAGCATACCTACCAGGCAGCCGACCATCAGACCAAGAAAGAATTCGTCGCCAGGGCAACCGGCAGCAGACACCGATCTTTGGCCTGGGATCTGGGCTGCAATATCGGCAATTTCACCCGGGTTTTGGCCAAGCATTCGGATTACGTGGTGGCATTGGATCAAGACCATGTCACCATCGATCGACTTTTTACCCAGCTCAGCGATGAGTCCTGCCGGAACATTCTTCCGCTGGTATTCAATTTAGCCGACCCGTCGCCTGACTTGGGATGGTGGTGCAAGGAGCGCAAGAACCTCGAGTCGCGCGGCCGGCCCGATATGATTCTGGCTCTGGCGCTCGTACATCATATGGTCATTGGAGCCAATGTCCCTTTGTCGGAATTCATTAGCTGGTTAGCGAGTTTTCCCGCCGAGCTGGTGATCGAGTTCGTAACCAAGGACGATTCCATGGTCCAGGCTCTGCTCCGCAACAAGGCGGACCAGTATTCGGACTATGATCTGAGAATCTTCCGGCGACTCCTGGCAAATCGGTACGAGATCTTGGAAGAGGAACCCCTGACATCGGGAACTCGCGTCCTGTTCCACGCCCGACCCAAGGCCGCGTGAGACTTCGAACCTAAGCCTCCAGGCGTGGTCTCAAATCATTGCCGGCTGCGGATGGGACTCAAATGGGAGCGTCCCTCCACCCCAATCACACCAAACTGTTCTGTCCGCCTCGAATCTCTCCGCTGTGCGGAGCGACCGGTTTCCGACTCTTGCTTGCGGGGCTCCCAGTTTTTTCCGATTTCGATTTATGCCGGGCGCCGCCGAACTGGTATGATTTTCGGTATGCATTATGTCCGTACCGGCGGGGTCAGACTTGGCCCTACCTTGACCCCGGTGGTCAAATATTTGGTCATCGCTTGCGCTGCGGTGTTTCTTTGGACGGAACTGGCGGGACCCCAGATCGTTTATGTTCTGGGGTTGACTCCCAAGCTTGTTCTCACCCAGCTGTTTCTTTGGCAACTGGCAACCTATCTCTTTCTCCATGGAGGATTCTGGCATCTGTTTTGGAACCTCTTCGCACTCTGGATGTTCGGAAGCGAATTGGAACGAACAATGGGGTCGCGCCGGTTCCTCAAATACTACTTCCTCACGGGGATAGGAGCCGGAGCGCTTTCGGTGGCGGTGGCGCCGCTATCGCCGATAGTGACGGTGGGGGCAAGCGGAGCCATCTATGGGATCTTGATCGCTTACGGCATGCTCTTCCCCAACCGTCTCGTTTACCTTTACTTTCTCTTCCCGATCAAGGTGAAGTACTTCGTCGCCTTCTTGGGGGGATTGGCCTTTATCTCTTCTCTCAGCGCGCCTGGTGACCAGATTGCGCATGTTGCTCATCTGGGGGGTATGGTCTTCGGTTTCCTCTACCTTAAGGGATGGTTATCCCCGACGGCGCTGCGGCAGAGTTACTTTCGTTGGCGGATCAATCGCATGCGGCGTCGTTTCACCGTGTTGGAAACTCCCGAGAATCGGAGCAAAAAGAAGAAGCGCCAGGAGGATTTCTGGATCAACTGAATCTTCAGGTTTTTGGCCTGAAGCTGCCCGCCCATTGCCGCCGGAGTCGCGGGCGCGATTTCTGCTCTGCCGGTATCGTCAACCGGACTGACTCTGTTAAGATAACACCGTTTTCGGCGAAGGAATTAACACCGTGAGATTCTCTCAAGCCCAGAACCGCTTTCGGCTCATGTCCGGCTACCTGACCGGTCGGGCTGATCTGCAAGCTTTGCCGATTACCTTGATCGTCGAGAATACGGCCAAGTGTAATTTCAAATGCCCGATGTGCCCGCGCGAGTTCGGATACTACCCGCCCGAAGATTTCGATTTTCGCCTCTTCAAGCAGGTGATTGACGAGATCAAGGGGCAGACTGAGCTGGTGTTCCCGTGGGGCGGCGGTGAACCATTGATGAATCCCGAACTTGGCAAGATGGTGCGCTATTGTAAGGACGCGGGCATCTATACTGTTGTGTCGACTAATGCCAGCCTGTTGAACGAGGAGCGCAGCCGCGAGTTGATTCGATCCGGGCTGGATAATTTGATTCTGGCTTTTGACGGCACTACGCCGGAAGTATACGAGAAGTACCGCAAGGGAGGAGACTTTCATCAGGTCCGAGACAACATCCTTCGTTTCCTGGAAATCAAACGGGAGCTGAGGTCCGAGATTTTTACGGTGCTTCAAATGGTTCGGCTGCCCGAGAACCAGCACCAAGTGGGAGATTTTCACCGGATGTGGTCGATCGATGGGGTGGATGAAGTTCGCATCAAAGAAGACGAAATCGTCATTCCCGAGGTGGCCCTCAAGGAACGGGTCGAGCACGAGCGCCGTCGGCATCCCTGCTATCAGCTTTGGCAAGGCCCCCCCACGATCAATTACAAGGGAGACTTTTATCCTTGTTGCCACACTTGGCGCTCGGAACCGTTCGGGAATGTTTACGAACAGTCGGTCTATGATCTCTGGAACTCGGAGGCTATGCAGAAGATGCGTCAAGCGCATCTGGACGGAGATTTGAGTGATTATCCCGACTGTCAAGACTGCCACGCGCCCAACCCCCGGCTGCCGGTGATCCTGGGCAGTTTCATGGTCGACATGTTCAAGGTTCGCAAATGGATCCCCAAGATGGAGAAGATGGCGGTTTTCTATCGAATCCCGCTCTTCATAGATCGTTGAATCTGCCCGAGGGACGTTGAATGAACATTCTGTTGGTGCGGGGAAAGCCTACGTTTATGGATATGATCGTGGGCATTCCGATCGGGCTGGTCTATATCGCTCCCATCGCCCAGAGGTGCGGCCACTACGTAGAGATTCTCGATCTGGCATTGGAGACCGATCCTGAGACGGTTCTGGACCGAAGACTTCGGGAACGATCCTGGGACCTAGTCGGACTGGGCTGCATGACGGCCGAATTCGAAGGGGCCGAGATAGCTGCCCGTCAGATACGTCGTTTCGATCCCGGCATCCGGATCGTTTTCGGCGGCCAGCACCCTACCATCGTCACCGGCGAGGTCCTGGCCAAAGATTACTGCGACTTTGTTTGTATAGGCGAAGGCGAAGAAACCTTTGGGCACCTGCTGCAAGTCTTGGAAGGGGAAGGCGATTTGTCGCAAGTCGAGGGACTGGCCTACAAAGATGAAAACGGGGAGCAGCGAATCCACGGCGCGCGAGCGCCGATTCGCGAGGTGGACGATATCCCGCTGCCGGCTTATGAGCTCTTGGATCTGGACCGCTATTCTACGGCTGAGTCGGCCCGCTTCACTCCTCTTTACTCCCGAGCGATACAGATTTTTACCAGTCGAGGGTGCCCATGGCACTGCACCTATTGCCACGATCTCTTCGGGAAAAAGTTTCGCGCCCGTAGTCCCGAGCATGTGCTGGCGGAAATGAAACTGCTGTATCGACGTTATCGGATACAGGAGTTCATGATCGAAGACGATATTTTCAACTTCGACATGGACCGCGCCAAGGAGATTTGCGATCTGATCGTCGAATCGAAGATGGAGGTGGCGCTGCAGTTCGGTAACGGGATCCGTCTGGAGCGGCTGGATGAGGAGCTGATCAGGAAACTGGCCCAGGCTGGAACTCACCACGTCGCCATTGCCATCGAGTCGGCCAGCCCGCGGATTCAAAGTAAGAGCCGCAAATATCTCAAGCTGCATATGGTCAACGACGTGGTGGCCTGGTTGCGGAAATATGGGATCAACAGCCTCGGCTTTTTTATGATCGGCTTTCCCACCGAGACGGTGGAGGAAATTGACATGACGATTCGGTTCGCCTGTCGGACCGACCTGGACGAAGCACTCTTTAGTATTGTGATCCCCTATGCCGGCACCGAGCTGAGTCGGCAGTTGGAACAAGAAGGTGGGTTCGATCCCAACGAGAGCCCGGACCACCTCCACGAAGTGGCCAAGATCCGAACCGACGAGTTCGATTTTGCCTTGCTGAGAAAGCTGCAGCGACGGGCCTACTTGAAGTTTTTTCTGACCAAGTATCGCTTTTTTCGGGTGCTGCCCAAGCTTGTCAATTTTCGATCCAGCAAACGCTATCTCAAGGCTATCGAACGCAATTTTCTGCCCAAGTTCATTTCCGGTGACGTGACGCGTGTTAACTGAGGTCACCCTCTGACCATGTACTCCTATCCGGATTTTCCAGCCAAGGTCTACGTCGAGTTGACCAATGTCTGTAATGCACGGTGTACGATCTGTGCCACACCGCAGATGAAGCGACCCCGGGAGTTCATGTCCATGTCCCTTTTCCGGAAGATCGTGGATGAATGCGGCCGGCACCGTGCGCCTAACCTGCTCCCTTTTCTTCACGGCGAGACGCTGTTGGTCCCGGGCGTGCTCGATTACTTTCGCTACGTACGCGAGCGGGCGCCCGATACCCACCTCAACTTGACCACCAATGGTTCCCGATTGAGTGCACAACTGGCGGAGGAAATCCTGCGGGAGGACCTGCTGGACAGCATGATCGTCTCCATTGACGGGAGCGATAAAGCCACCTTCGAGCGTATTCGATTGGGACTGAATTACGATCAAGTGCGAAGCAATGTGCTCTATTTCATTCGCCGTCGCAACCAACTGGGCAAGACCCGGCCCACCGTCAGGATCGCTATGGTGACGGTGGAGGAAAACAGGCACAGTCGCAAAGAGTTGCGCCGGGTCTGGCGCGAAGCCGACGCTGTCAGTTTTTCAGTCTATTTCAACTGGGCGGGCCAACTGCACAACAACGGTCGCAGCCCCAACAAGATCAACTACTGCGAACGGCTACAGCACTACATTACGATTCTGGCCGATGGCCGGGTGGCGCTGTGCTGCTTCGATTCCGAAGCTCAATATCCCGTCGGGGATCTGCGTCGGCAAACGATCCACCAGGTGTGGCACTCGGAAGCCTTCAACGAGAAACGCCGGCTGCTTTACGAGAAAAACTTCGAGCGGATGAAGCTATGTGCGGCTTGCGATTACATCAACCATCCTCAATGGGTGACTCCTCTGGCCCGGCTTCGTCCCCAAGTCAGCCGTAACTTCCCTCAGTTGGCCAACGCGGCCGAGAATTTGTACAAGAAGTGGCTAATGCGATGAGCAATCCTGCCTTCGGGGTAGAAAAAATCAATGGAGCCGCCCTGGCGGCCTCCCAGTTTCCCTGGCAAAGACCGAGTTGCAGCGATTTGGGAAAGATTGTCCTGGTCTACCCGGTGACCGGGATGGATGTTTTCGGAGTCAATGTCGGCTTGCCTCTGGCCTGTCTCTATCTCGGAACGGTATTGCAGAAAGCGGGTTATCAGGTAGAAATCCTCGACGAACGACTGACCACCACTTTCGCGGCCGATGTTGCCGCCTGTATTCGGAAAGACCGACCCATTCTGGTGGGAATCTCCAGCATGACCGGGATGCAGATCCAGGGTGGACTCCAGGCGGCCCGCGCCGTTCGCCAGGTCGACCCCAGCCTACCGCTGGTTTGGGGCGGTGTCCACCCCACGCTCTGTCCCAATTCCACGCTCAAGGATCCGTATTGCGACATCGTCGTCAAGAGCGAAGGCGAGATTACCCTGATCGAGCTGGCTGACTGCCTAAGGCGTGACGGCGACCTCTCGGAGGTCGACGGGATCGGCTACAAAGAAGACCGGCGGCTTCGTTTCACCCCTCCCCGCCCACTCATTGAAGACCTGGATGTGATTCCGCCGCCCGATTACGGATTACTCGACATGGAGCATTATTTCACTACCGCTCCAACGACCTCCCAGCGCCAACTGCAAGTCGTCACCAGCCGCGGTTGTCCTTTCGATTGTGAGTTTTGCTATAACCTCAAATTCAATGAGCGGCGCTTCCGTTACTTTTCCGCTGAGCGCACGGTAGCCGACATTGTCGATCTGGTGGGGCAATTTGGGGTTCGGGCCATCTTTATCGAAGACGACTACTTCTTCGGTCACCCCGGCCGAGTCGAGAAGATCTGCGATCTCCTGTTGGAGAAAAATCTCAACCTGTTGCTGCAGGTGCCTTGCCGAATCGACTATCTCTACCGGCAAAAGGACGAGATGATAAACAAGCTCTTTCGCGCCGGCTTCAAAGAGCTCTGGATCGGAGTCGAATCGGGTTCACCGGCGCGACTCAAAGAGATTCTCAAGCGCACCACCCTGGAGCAGGTGCGCCAGGTGAACGGCCTTCTGGCTCGTTCCGATATCTATGCCAAGTTTGGGTTCATGGCGGGTTTCCCCAACGAAGAACGACAGGAAACCCTGGAGACGGTCGATTTCATGTTCGAGCTGGCGGGCAGCAACCCCAACGCCGGCTTGGCTCCGGTGGCCATCTACACTCCCTATCCAGGCACCACGCTCTACGATAAAGCCAAGCTGGTCCATGGCATGGAGTTCCCGGACACTCTGGAGGGATGGAGTCACTTCCACTTTGGAGAGAACAACAACCCCTTTCTCAGCTCCCGCCAAAAGTCCTTTGTCAGCAAGGTCAACGTGATGAGCCGCTTTTTCGAACGCAGGGCCTTCGAGCGTTTTAGCGAGAATCGTTTCAAGCCCGTCCTGCTGTTGCTTTTCGATCTCTACTATCGCTATCTCAGATTGCGCTGTCGCTGGCGCTTTTTCCAGTTTATGCCGGAGATACCGGTAATTCGCTGGTTGGAGAAGTCTTACTTGAAGATCTTCCACAAATCTCAGCTCTCCAAGATCTCACGCCGCGAGGAAGCGATAGCAGCGGATTAGCTTCGGGAAGGGCCGTCAGTCAAGTCCAACTTCTGTTGGCTCAAGTCGAGTCGGACGGCCATACCCAACCGTCGGTCGCGGTTCATTCCGTTAGGGCTCGCTTGGGGGCCAATTCAATAACGGTAGTGATCCGGTTTGTAGGGACCCTTGACGTCAACACCAATATAGCCGGCCTGGTCTTCTCGCAGCCTGGTCAGGCGAGCGCCCAACTTATCCAAATGGAGGCGGGCGACCTTCTCGTCCAGATGCTTGGGCAGCACATAGACCTTCTTGTCGTATTTATCGTGGTCTTGCCAGAGTTCGATTTGAGCGATCACCTGGTTGGTGAAGCTGTTGCTCATCACAAAGCTGGGATGACCGGTGGCGCAACCCAGGTTCACCAGTCTCCCTTCCGCCAGTACCAGAATGCTGTGGCCGTCCGGGAAGTGCCATTGATCCACCTGAGGCTTGATGTTCTCGCGCCGAACCCGACCCTGCCGGGCACCAGCTTCCAGACCAGCCATATCGATTTCGTTGTCGAAGTGACCAATATTGCAGACGATGGCCTTGTCCTTCATCTTCTCCATATGCCGGTAGAGGACGATGTCACGGTTACCGGTCGCCGTGACAAAAATGTCGGCGTCTGAGACCACGTCTTCCAGCCGAACTACTTGGAAGCCCTCCATTGCCGCCTGCAGGGCACAGATTGGATCGATCTCAGTGACCACGACGCGGGCGCCTTGCCCGGCCATCGACTGGGCACAACCCTTGCCGACTTCGCCGTAACCACATACCACCACCAGCTTGCCTCCGATCATGACGTCAGTGGCGCGATTGATGGCGTCCGGCAGCGAATGTCTGCAGCCGTAGATGTTGTCGAACTTGCTCTTGGTAACGCTGTCGTTGACGTTGATGGCCGGAAAAAGAAGACTGCCATCCTGCTCCCTTTGGTAGAGGCGATGCACTCCGGTGGTGGTTTCTTCACTAACCCCCAAAACGTCTTGGACCAAGCGGTGCCAGAACCGGGGAGATTGTTTCAGCCGCCGGCGCAACAGCTCCAGAATGATCTGCATTTCTTTGACGTCACTGCTGGAAGGGTCGGGTAGGGAACCGTCGGCCGCAAAAACCTCTTCAGCCTGGTAACCCATGTGGATCAACAAAGTGGCGTCCCCCCCATCGTCGACCACAAGGTTGGGGCCACCCTGGGGAAACTCCATGGCCCTGATCGTGCACCGCCAGTAATCTTCCAAAGTTTCACCCTTCCAGGCAAAGACCGGGATACCGGCCCGGGCCATGGCGGCCGCAGCGTGATCCTGAGTGCTGAATATGTTGCAACTGGCCCAGCGTACCTCGGCACCCAACTCCGTGAGGGTTTCGATGAGCACCGCCGTCTGGACGGTCATGTGGAGCGAGCCCATGATGCGCGCTCCTCGAAGAGGCTTTTGTTGGCCGAACTCTTCTCGTACGGCCATCAGACCCGGCATTTCGTGCTCGGCGAGTTCGATCTCCTTGCGGCCGAAGTCGGACAGGCTGAGATCGGCGACTTTGTAATCGAAGGTTACCGTATTGGTTGCCATGTATTCTCCTTGTCGGAAAGCCGGAGCCAGCCCCCCAATTTTGCCACAGCGAATCCACCGTGGTCATGTCAGGGATTGGCCGCCTTGCGCATGGGTTGGCTGTATCGTGCCACAGGTTCTCATTCTCTCACACCTCCGACCACTAAACCCACAACGGAGCGAGAGATTACCGGCTGGAGCCCCCAGTGTCGCTTTCCGGTCTCCCTCGTCCTTTTGGTCGGTCCCGCGGCTACCCGGACCTGCTACGGATCCCCGTCACTGACCGCTCAAGAACCGGGTGACTCCGCCAGAAAGTCCAGCGGTTGCGCCGCCCCTTTGACCACGAGGCACGGGTTCTCGCTGTGGAAGCCCTCGGGTCTGAACTTGGTTGTCGCCAGGAGCCCCCCGCTTGTCTTAGCGGTATGGGCACGAAGAAGAACGCCCACATTGTTGGAAATTGACCTCGCGATGTGGATGGAACTTTGTTTGGAGTTTATCCGTATTCTCCTATCGATGATTGGAACCAAAGCTGTGACTTGGCAGCGGCGAAGTGGCTCCACCAGAGGGCCCACCGCCAAGCTGGAGACTCTAAAGGCACTGATAGGATACGACTCGTAAGGACGGTTGCGATGATGAGAAGCGAGCGGAGGTGGGGATTTATGGGCGTCAGAGCGATATTGGCTTCAATGATCCTGGTTTTTGGCCTAACCGGCGGTGGGGTCTACATCCTGTCAGTACTTTACGCCCAGGCGCCTCGCTCAGAGTGCCGGTACGATGACGAGCAGGAGGTTTCCCTGGCTGCCAGCGCCGCCGACAACCTTGAGCTCCGAGCGGGCTCGGGCCATTTGAAGGTAGAGGGCCGCCAGGGACTGGATCAGGTGCGAGTAATGGCGTACAAGTGCGCATCGGATCTGGCCTACGTGGATGAGCTGCAGGTCACCCTCGAGCGCGCGGCCGAAGAAATCGTCCTTGAAACTCACTATCCGAACTTTTTCGGGTTCAGCTTTGGCAACCGCGTCGCGCGCATCGACCTCGTTGTGCAGATACCCCGGGATATGGCGGTTAAAATCGACGATTCCTCGGGGTCGATGGAGGTGTCCGGTACCGGCGCTCTCCGTATCGACGACAGCTCCGGATCCATCGAAGTCCGAGATATCAGCTCGTCGGTGAGCATTGACGACTCGTCGGGAGAAATAGAAGTGGCAGATGTTGCCGGCGATCTCGAGATCGACGACGGATCGGGATCGATCCATGTCCGTGACATCGAAGGTACGCTGCGCGTGAGCGACAACTCCGGCTCCATTGACGTTGTTGACGTGGGCCAGGACGTGATAGTCGACCGGGACGGTTCAGGTTCCATCAAGGTCCGCGGTGTGCTCGGTGACTTCACCGTGCATCGCGACGGCAGCGGCGGCATCCGGTACAGTAACGTCAAGGGTCGGGTGGATATCCCGCAGCGTAAGCGAGGGTCGGTCGAGCGCCATTGAGGCCGAGCTCGAAGCTGGGCAGCATTGATGGGCGACCGGTCGCCTGGCTGCACGTTCCCGGCCTCTCGCCGGATCTTCCGGGTGGCTCCATCCGCGCTTGTGGTTCGGCAAGGTCGCGCAACGGACCATAGGCCTGTTCCCAACCAGGCGGCGCGCGTTTCAGGCTCTTACCCGTTTCCGGATCGTAACGGGCGGCAGCACATGCACGTGCACGCGGCGTTGCCGCGGCAGTTGGTGCACCGCTGTCCAGGGATAGCCGTCCGGCTTGAGGTCGGCGCAGGCTGTCTTCGGATCCTGTACCCCACCGTTGGGAAAATCGAGCGACGACTTGGAGTGGTCTGACCGAGTCGAAGGAAAACGCGCGCCAAGTCCAAACTCGATGGGTCTGTTTGAAGAAAAAGTTGGTGGGTCCGGTTTGGGTGTAGCGAGCCGGCCGGCCCACCAACCACGCGCGCTTTGCCCAAGGGCAATAGCCTTGCTTGGCGGTTGTGGTAGCGCCAAGACGCGACTATAGTTCCGCCCCATGACGGAGCCAATCAGACGAGCCGTAGTCACGGGAGCGAGTCGGGGAATCGGACGAGCCATCGCCGGCCGGTTGGGTCAACTGGGCTGCCGAGTGGCGATTTGTGCCCGCGGAGAGGCCGCTCTCAGACAAACCCAACGCGAGCTGGAGGCAACCGGTTCTTCGGTGCTGGCCTATCCCTGTGACGTCAGTGTTGCCGACCAGGTCGATCGATTTTTCGCCACGGTTCAGGAACGGTGGCAGGGGTTGGATATCCTGGTCAACAATGCCGGAATCGGGGGACCCAACCCGTTGGATCGAGGTGACGACCAGCGCTGGCGCCAATTGCTGGCCGTCAACCTGGACGGACTCTATTACTGCAGCCAACGTGCCCTGGGTCTGCTCGGCGAGAATGGAAGGATTATCAATATCTCCTCCATACTGGGGCGTTTCGGTGTGCCCGGATACACGGCTTATTGCACCTGCAAACATGGAGTGATCGGGTTTACCCGTGCGCTGGCTCTGGAAATTGCCGCGCGCAAAATCACCGTCAACGCGGTCTGTCCTGGCTGGGTCGAGACCCGAATGGCCCGCGCTGGGATGGAGGCCGGAGCTGCCGCCAACAACGTGACCTACCAGGAATTTCGCCAGCAGGCGCTGGCAGAGGTTCCGCTGCAGGAGATCATCGACCCCCAGCAAGTGGCCGATCTGGTCGCTTTTCTGGTCTCGGATGGAGCTCGAAATATTACCGGTCAGGCCTACAACCTCTGTGGCGGACAAGTCATGTCATGAACGCAACGGGTCGCGGGCATCTCCCAATTCGGCAGTCGGCGGGCGGATTGCGGTTTGGTCACTAGCTGGAAAGTTTCCTGGTCTGCGCCCCCCCGTTACTCGGAAGACCCACCTCCCAGTTCCTGGTCGACCATCAAGAACAGGGCAGGCTCGTCCTGAGCCATTTTGAGTCGAGCCACGATGTCACCGGCAGTCTTTTCCTCTTCTACCTGCTCGGAGATGAACCACTGGAGTTCAACGGCAGTGGCCCAATCCTTTTCTGAAACGGCTTGGCTGTAAGCCTCGTCGATCATTTTCGTCACTTTCCGCTCATGTTCCAGTACCTTTTCGAACATCTCCAGCGGGGTACCGAATTCGCCAGGTGGTTCGCCAATTGCATGCAGCCTGACTTCTCCATCACGATCGAGCAGGAAGTCAAAAAGACGCATGGCGTGGGAATTCTCTTCCTTACTTTGCCGGCGCATCCAGGCAGCAAAACCGGGCAGGTTGGCTCCCTCGGCGTAGGCCGACATCGACAGGTACAAATAGGAGGCGTAAAACTCCGCTTGAATTTGCCCGTTGAGCACTTGGTTGATTTTCTTGGAAACCATCGATTCTTCTCCTGTTTTCCTTGGTCCTGCAGGCTCCCGTTGCCAACTGGAACGTCCAGTTGAGAAAGCCGCCAACTATCCCCCTTATGGTACTCCGACTTTGCTCTTGTGTCAACTCTAAATTATTGAAAAACAAAGACTTAATTGACAATGAAAATCACTCTCATTTTCAAGATCCCACCCCCGCATCTAGTTGAAACAGTTGCGTGTGTGGGCTTTCAGCGTCTTGAGCTTTGGGGAAAAGCACTTACTGGATTCGAGCGAAACCGCCGGGATCGGAGTACAAGGGAACCAATCGAGGCCGGGGCGGAGTCGGATCCGTGTCCAAGAGTTCCCAACCTGCGGCGCGCAATCGTCCGGTCGGGCCTGCCTATTCGAGAATCTCGCCGGGCTTTAGGGCAATCACTTCGGTTCCCAGGTCGGCAGTCAGTTGGCGCAACCGGTCAGGGGTCCCCGTAAGAAGAGGAAAGGTGCCGTAGTGCATCGGAATCACCATTTTGGTTCCCAGCAGTCGGCAGGCGTGGGCCGCTTCAAGAGGCCCCATGGTGTAGAAGTCGCCAATCGGCAGACAGGCCAGATCGGGCCGATAGAGCTGGGCAATCAGTTGCATGTCGCCAAAGACGCAAGTGTCGCCGGCAAAATAAAGGCGAAAACCGTTTTCGAACCGGATGATGTAACCGGCCGGTTCGCCCAGATAGATCAATCGCCCATCTTCGTCCTGGAAGGACGAGCTGTGTTTGGCGTCGACCATGGTGACACGCAGGTCATTCAGCTGTTGCGTGCCGCCTTTGTTCATTCCGCTGACGTTCTTGATCCCTTGAGCCCGCAGCCAAGTTGCCAGTTCGTAGATGCAACCGATGGAGGGCTCATGTTGGCGGGCCAGGGAAACCACATCACCGATGTGATCGGCGTGTCCATGGCTCAGCAAAATGGTTTCGACACGATCCAGTTGGTGAAATTCGGGAGGACAGGAGGGATTGTCCCGCAGCCACGGGTCGATGACCACGGTGTTGCCCGCGGGGGTGGTCAAGTGGAATGTCGAGTGTCCCAGATATTGAATGCGAATCCCGTTGTCGAGAACCATGTCAGTCTCCTCTCAGCAGGAATATACTCGCGCTCGGGGTTTGGAGTAAACTGCCCCCAAGGTCACGGAGCTGACCAGCACAAGGGATGGCCGTTTTGCCGCGAAACGATCGAATGGACAAAATCGAAGTGCGCGGGATTTTCTGCGAATCTCATTTGGGTGTGGCCCGCCGAGAAAGAAAAAAGAAGCAACAAATCGTCATAGACGTGATCGTCCAGGCGGACCTGGATGCGGCTGCAGCCGGCGACGATGTTGCTTTGACGGTGGATTACCAGCAGTTGACCCAGCGTATTCAGAAGACGGTTCAGGATCACGAATGCAAGCTACTCGAATCGCTGACCGACTACCTCTGCCGCTCCGTGCTAACGCTCGATCTGGTAAAACAGGTGACGGTTCGGGTTACCAAGTTCCCGGAGGCTATGCGCGACGATATCGACAGCGTATCGGTGGAGATGACACGCACCAGGCCTTGACCGCCGGGCTCCTGGATCCGTCGCGCCGACTACCTCGGCAAGTCGGGGCCAAACCGAGGTTCCCGATACCGGTTCTATTTTTTCGCGATTGGCCCGATGCTCCCTGTTGGTGTTGATGAACCTTGAGCGTCGTGTGCAGCGGAAGACTAAAGCAAGAGCCTCCTGGCGAATCGTAACCAAGTCGTGCTTTCAGAGCATTGGGACGAATGAGACTGTTTTCTTCGGGTCTTTGGCCCGGGAAATCGAGGAAGGGCTGGACACTTCTGTTACAATGCGGGTTGGCGCCGGTAGCGCTGATACAAACCATCATGTCGATTCAGGTGACATCGGGGGCCGCCCTCCGAATTCAGCAGGGACTGAGCCGGGAGGGGATATCCCAGGGCGGGATGCGTTTGGGAGTCAAAGGCGGAGGATGTTCCGGTTTACTCTACGTGATGCGCTTCGAGCCCGATCACAAACTTGGCGATCGAGTCTTCGAGAAAGATGGCGCCCAGGTGTTCGTCGATCTCAAGAGTTATCTCTATCTCAAAGGCCTGACCCTGGATTGGAAGGGTGATTTGATTCAGCAAGGGTTCGCTTTTGTGAATCCCAACGCTTCCAAAACCTGTAGCTGCGGTCAGTCTTTTCTGGTCTGAACTCGTGCCGCCGCAGGCCAAACCCGGCAGAGTTCCACCATCGCTTTCTCTCAGCCGTCCCCGATTTTCGCCTCCCAATCGCGTCCGACTACCCAGGCCGCTGGCGCCGCCAGGGAAGATCGATCAGGAAGCACCTTGGGCGACCGGGGTGGCCTCAGTGGTGTTGGCAGCCGGAGCTTCGGCGCGCATGGGTCGGCCCAAACCGTTGGTGCGTTTGGGAAAAACGTGTTTTTTGGAACGAGTCCTTTGGGCCCATCGTCAAGCCGGGCTGCCGGTGTGGGTCATTTTGGGACAACACCACCGGCAAATCCGACAAAGGGTCGATTTGGAAGGGGTCCAGGTGATGGTGAACCCCTGTCCCGAACGAGGGCCGCTGTCGAGTTTGTGGCTGGCGCTTGAGGCCCTCGAGAAAAAGTCTGCCTTGTTGGTTCATCCGGTGGACCATCCGCTGGTGAAACCGAAGACACTGGTCGAGTTGGCGCAGACCCACCACAGGCTCCCCGCCTCGATCCTGATTCCGGAGCACCAGGGACAGAAAGGACATCCGGTGGTGTTTCCGCAGCCGCAGTACTGCAATCTCAAGAGCACTCCTCTGGAGAGCGGAGCACGCCATCTGGTCCGTTCTCAACTCGCCTTGGTGCATCGTGTTCCCGTCGCCGACAGCGGTATAACCGCCAATCTCAATCGGCCGGAGCAAGTCGAGTACTGGCAACGAAGGCTTGGGACCCCGGTTGAGCCCGCGCCGAATAGGGGCCCAACAAATCCTGAGTAAGGAAAGACCGGCCTCTCCCGATTGGAGGAAGACCATCCCGGTCCGGTCAATCGAGGATTCGAGTTGGCTGAAAGCCGGTTATCTTCCACCGGGTCGGTTGCCGGCGGTCGCTTAGTCCGGCTGGCGGGAGTTGGTCGATGATGATCAGGCTACAAATTGGACGGCAACTCGCTCCGGGATAAGACCTGCTTCAAAACCGCGGTCGAGAAAAAGTTGTACGGCTCGCCGCCCTTCGTCCTTGTAATCGAGAGTTCTCTGGTTGACGTACATACCGACAAAACTATCAGCCTGGTCTCGGTCCAGACCCCGGCCAAACTGCAAGGCATAATCCAACGCTTGCTGACGGTTCTCGATCGCAAAGCGGATGCTTGCCCGAAGCAGGGCCGACAACCGGCTGATTCTTTTCTCACCCAAGTCTTTGCGAACGACGTTGCCTCCCAACGGCAGCGGCAGGTTGGTTTGCTTTTTCCACCACTGGCCCAGGTCCACCAACGCTCGGAGACCATATTCTCGATAGGACAATTGGCCCTCATGGATAATGACTCCGGCGTCCACCTTTTGCTCTTGAACGGTCTCGACAATGCGGTCGAAGGGGACCTCCAACGTCTGGCAGTCGGGTTCGAACAACTTGAGCGCCAGGTAGGCCGAGGTCCGATTACCGGGTACGGCTACCAGCTTACCCGCCAGCCGCTCCTCGTTCTGCTGCTCCCGACAGACTAGCTTGGGCCCGTAACCTTCGCCCATGCTGGCGCCGCAATTCAGCAGGGCGTAGTCTCGATAGAGGTAAGCATAGGCGTGGATGCTGATGGCGGAGATTTCGTAAATGCCTTCCAGGGCCGCCTGGTTAAGGGTTTCGATGTCTTTGAGTTCGTGGATGAATTTGAACTCGCCGGTGTCGATCTTGTTGGTGGCCAGAGCGTAAAACATGAAGGCGTCATCGCTGTCGGGACTGTGTGCTACTCGTATGATTTCTTGACTCATGGGGTTTCTCTGCTCGAGATCCGACAGTCGAAATAGGCCCGCGGTTGAGACTGCCGGCCCTGGGGAGAAGGAACTATAACAAAAAATCAGCTAAGGCATTGTAATGCACGAAACGGGGCCTAATGGTCGTGCGGCGGTTCCCAGGGTCGTAAAGGATGGCTTTGAGTCCGGCCGCTCTTGCAGCCAGAAAGTCGTTTTGGAAATCGTCCCCCAGGTGGACGCTCTCGGTGGCCGACGATCCGGTGGCGGTCAAGGCTGCTCGAAAAATAGCAGGGTCGGGCTTGGCCACTCCGAACCCGCTCGAGATGACCACGGCCGAAAAGAAGTTCCCGAGTTCCAGACCCTCCAGTACCCCCGGTAGCCGCGAGTCAAAGTTGGAAACGATAGCCATGCGATAGCCGGCACGATCCAGCTTGGCCAGTATCCGGCGACAGCCCGGTTCCCGCTTCCAGGCCTCAGCGGTCGAAAAGTGATGGTATACGCTTTCGAAAAAGGTGGCCTCGGGTCTTGCATCGGTCAATCCCCCAAAGGTGTCGTTCACGACCCGCCGCCACCAGCTGTGTTCCGCTTGCTGAAGCTTGGTTCTGCTCAGCTTGGGGAAACAGAGTGGGCTGTGGTGAGCCAAAGCCAGCCTGAAGGCATGGTCGATCGACCCGCTGTCCAAGGAGGCCAAGGACTTCAGGTCCAATCGCTTGGCTATCGTCCTATAGACTTGACCCACCGAATGGCGTGGCCGGAACAAAGTCCCCGCCGCGTCAAAAAATAGCTGACGAACGCTATTCAAGATCATCCCGCGGCGACTGACGAGCCGGCCCCTCTTTCATTGGCTCCGCCCACCAACCCGGTAGGCAGCCGAGATCAGAAAAGGGTTGCTGCTTCGCTCTTGAGCGATGGTGGTTTGGGGTCCATGTCCGGGATAAAGGATCTTGTCGTCGCCTAGCGGAAGAATGCGCTCAGTGATGCTCTCCATGAGTTGGGGATAGGAGGCTCCGGGAAGATCGGTTCGTCCTATCGAGCCCGCAAACACGGTGTCGCCGCAGAAAACGTGTTGATTGAGGACAAAAACGACGTGCCCCGGAGCATGCCCCGGCGTATAAAGAACCTTGAATCGGAGTGTGCCCACCTCAATTTCGCCGCCTTCCGACAGCCAATGGTCGACGGGAGGCGGCGCTTGGCAATGGATTCCAAACCAGGAAGCCTGAATGGGAAGGTTCTCGTAAAGACTGCGATCTTCGGGGTGCAGATAAATGGGCGCCGGATCACGGTCCCGCAGCTCACTTATACCCGAAACGTGGTCGACGTGGGCGTGAGTCAGGAGGACAGCCGCCAGATCGATGTCGAGCGATTGGAGCCGTTCCATCACCAAGTGAACTTCGTCGCCGGGGTCCAGATAAACACCTTGACGGGTCTTGGGGCAGGCTACGATGTAGCCATTCTTCAGGAAAGGTTCAACGGCCCGGGATTCTATAAGTGCGTTGCTGTTGGGCATGGATCCTATTGTCGAGCCAAGGCGCCCTCAAATTCAATCTTCAGGGTTCCTTCTGGTCCAATCGTGAGCCTGGGTCGCTCCCAGGAAAATCGGTCCAGAGCAGCAAGTGACTGCCGTCGGGTAACGGTTTTCGAAGCTGTGGACCCCACTCGAGTGCCGCCAATTGTCGATAGATTTCCGAGTTGTAACGAGTGGCGTAGGAGAGTCCCTGTGATCCGGTCTTGCCAACGATCCCGGTGCAGGCTGGCAATTGTTTGTCTGAGGCCGCACGATCCCCGATCCGGGTCACCGTTAGCGAACGGCCCGACTTGCGAGCCGCCAATAGCAGAGCCGCCGGATGGAGTCGTGCCGATTCCGGCAAAAAACAGACCTGATCTTGGTCGCCAAACAGATCCAGCATATCTCGATAACCCCAATCCTCATAGCGAGCCGGACCCAGAACCCCAAAATAGTTGTTTTCAAACCAGACCCACTCGCGTCCCATGCTCAGGTAGTCGGTGTCGCCCTCAACCTCGAAAAAGCCGATTCGCTGGGGGATGCCGGGGAAGGGAAACGAGACCAACAGAAACTGAATGAAGGCTATTCCCAGGATCAGGCCCACTCGTCTCGGTTTGGTCGCCCAGGGAGTGAGTAGCAAAACGGCCAAGAGGCCGGCCACAGGCATGATATAGCGGGGGTCCTTGGCTTGCAGTAGTGACATCAAAAAGATCCCCGACCATAACGAAACCCAGAGAAAGCGCTGCTCGAGAGGACGATTCCAACCCGCGCGACTCTTCCAGAGCACCAGCAACATGACCAGGGTCAAAGGCAGGAACAGGTAGTAGCTGGCGAGGCTGCGGGGGTAGTAAAGCCAACCTCCCAATTGATCCAGTCCCGGGTCCTGCTCGAGCAGGGCGGCAGCGGCGGTTCGGAAAAACCGCCCGTAAAGCGCCTTCAAGTTGGGCAGGTACCACCAGAAGACCGCTGGGATGGCCAGCAACATGGACTCCAGGAGATTGCAAAAGCTGGACTTGCGGTCGCGGCTGCAGTAGAGGGCGAAGAGCACCGGGGCTATCGCAAAAACGGCAAACGTCCATTTGATCAACAGCAGAATCGCCGCCAGCAGTCCGAAGAGCCAGCTCCAGTATCTGTGTCTGAGCCAGTCGCTTTTCACTACTATCCACAAAGCGGTGGCGTAGCCGCCGGCAAGGGAGAGGTCCAGCAAAGATTCGCGGCTCACCCAGGCAACGAGGGGAAAAAGCGGCGCCAGTAGTCCGGCGGCGGCCGCGGTCAAAGGAGGCAGGTTCAGTCCGGCCAAGCGGTAGGTTCCATAACTGAGCATGGCGAGACCGGGTAAATTGCACCAAAGAGCCAAAAACTGGCTTTCAGCGTTTAAGCCCAGGACGACGGCTTCCAGCAGGTAGTAGAGGGGTGGATAATAGTTTGAAAGGCGCGGGATTTCCCGTAGGAGGTGACCCTGATGCCAAGCCTCCAGATGCGCAAAACCCATTAGCTGGTGGCCGGCCATATCCCAGGCCGGAGGAGTGTGATCGAGTATTTCCCAGAGAAAGTTCAGGGTCACCAGCAAGGCAAAGCCTATCGCCAGCCAAAGGCCGCCACGTTGCAAGCCCGGCCGCGCCAAGAAGCGGGAAGCAGGCCGAGCGAGGTTGGACCAAGAGTTGCTCCTACTCACCAGTGCCGCTCCGGTTGAGGCAGCGGGCCTGCGTAGGGCTGCTTGACTCGAAATACGTTAAACCACTCCCAGCGCTCCCCCGTTGACCAGCCGAACGGCAAGATACCCCAACCAGTGCTGTAGAAGCCTGCCCGGGCTGAAAAGTCGAGGATTCGCAGAGGCGAGGCGATTTCAGCGGGCAACTGCTCCACCAGCTCACTGTAATCGTCCCCGTCGAGCAGCGTCACCCAAGGACTGGCCAGATAGGGCTTGAGGATAATGTCGTCTTCGCGGGGCTGATTGGAATGACGGGGCAAGGGCTTCGCCCCGGCTTTCTCAAGGTAATAACGGCAACCCCATTCGGCCGTAAACCAGATCGTGCGACCCGGTTTGGCATACCGATTGACCAACTGCGTCGCGTAATCGCGATAGAGTCCGGCGAACTGGTAATCGGTATAAGCGATGGGCGCGGTGTAGAGTCCGGTCAAGACGACGCCCAGCCAAAGCGCCGGCCGAGCCCTGCCGGGTGCTGCAATAAAAGCCTGCTCAACCGCTCCGCACCAGAGCAGCAAGGTCGGCGGCAGCGCCAAAAGCGTGTAACGAACGGCGCCTGAGTAATAGACCCCTAGACAGAGCGCGGCGATGCCAAAGAACCAGAGCAATAACAGAACCTGGGGCGCCGTTGGTCGCTTCACCAACTCGATCCATTGCCAGAGAACCAGCAGGCCCGAGGTCAGGCAGATCACGAAAAGAAGGATGGTCCAGCCATGCCAGTTCGACTGACTGGCGAAAAGAGGAACCAATGCCAGCATCCCCAGCAGCGGCACTAGGCGGCTCTTGACACGTCCCCGGAAGGCGTACCAGAGCAGCAGCGGAAAGAGCAAGGTTCCACCCAAGTTCAAAACGAAGCTGAGCCCTTTGAGGCCGACCAGATAAGCATCCAACGCCGATCGCTTTTGAGCGTGCAGTAACGCGTTGACCAGCACCAGGCGATCGTAATGCAGGTAAGCCCGGCTAAACCAAAGGAGCCAGATCACCACTGGAATCAGAAGGACCCACCAGAGTTGACGACTGGGCCGGGCGGGATGGCGATCCAAGACAATCAGGGCAGCCAGCAGCAGCACCAATCCTATGGTCAACAAGGAAATCAGTGAGGCTGCGGCCACCGCCGCGGCCAACAGCACCCGGTCCCAACGACCGCCGCCGTCCGATTGAATGCGTAGCATGCGGCTGATTGCCAGCAACCAGAAGGCCAGCAGGGGGACTTCCGTCATCAGAGTGTGCGCGAGAACCGAAAAGGCAGGCGCAAGCAACAGAAGACAGGCCGCTACCAGGGGATTTTTGAGATAAAAACGCGCCAAATCGTAAAAGGCCAGCGCCGCCAGCCAGGGAAATATGAGGAATGCCAAGTGGTAGACCCACTCGGCTTGAGAGCCGGTTAGCCATTGCACCAAACCCAAGTAGTACGCCGTCAACGGCAAGTGGATGTTGCTGGCGGCATCGGGGGTTGGCAGACCCTCGAAAAGGACTGGGTAGTCATAGGGATACAAAGGGTGTTCCAGGACTTGTTGGGATGTCTCAAGGTAGATCCGGTCGTCTATATGAAAAGCCTGGTTGAGGAAAGGGACCAGCGTCAGCAATGTCAACAGCGTAATCCACAACCGGGCCTGCAGATGTTTGCTTCGCCGCCAGTTACCCACCAACACGCTCCAGTCTCCGGTCGAACCCACCTATCCCGCGGATGTTCTGATCAGTAATCGTAAACAGCCAGTTCGGAACGGTCAAAAGCCCTCCAAGGTTCTTGGAGGATTGACAGGACTTTGACCACCCCCGCATTCCAAAAATGGTACTGCCAATCTCTATCGACTGCTGCCGTAACTGAATTCCAGCCAGAGATAGCCAACTCCACCATAGAGATAACCGATAAGCACATCTATCACGTAGTGGTGGCCCAAATAGACGACCGCCCAGCCGATCAGCGCCGGCAGCAGCATCGCGGGCCACCAGCGACGGCCCCAAAAACGTAACACGACCAGGGACAAGAAGAGCGGCAGAGCGCAGTGCATGGAGGGAATCGCCGCCACCGGATTGGGGGTCTGTCGCATCATTTCCAGCGAAATGAAGGAACCGGACAGTAGAACTCTCTCACTGCCGGTAAGAAAGCCTTCCTGGGTGGCCCACCAGGGAGGTGCGGTGGGAAAGAGGGCATAAGTCACAAAACCCAGATAGGTCAGTAGAAGATAATGGAAGATGAACAACCAGTAACGCGAGGAACGGTAGCGGTGGACGGCCAGCGCTGCCAGCAACGGGGAAACGAAGTGAGATCCGTAGAGGATGTTGGCGAGCCAGTCAGCCAAGCCTTGAAGGGACGATTCCAATCGCCAGTTTTGCCACCAGACGGCCGGGATCGATCCGCCGGTCAGCAAACGCTCCCAATGGATGACATCGGTGGTGTGGATTTCAGCCATCGCCAAACTGGCCGAAAACGCTCCCAAGGCTCGGTAACAAAGCAAGCTTAATGCCAGCGGCAGCAACCTGGTCAGCAGGCTGGAGCTTCCCCGATAGGCCATCAGCACCAGCGCTGACAGTACCAGCCAAAGCGTCATCGGCGGAAACAGCGAGCGGCTGGCCAGGAACGCCGTTGCCCAGCTCCAGTAGACGACCTGCAGCGCCAATAAGGCGTAAAACCAAAACGGGTCCTGCCTTGTTCTCATGGCATTTGCTCTAGTTGGTGGCAGCCGGCAGTTTACCCCTGTTCCCCTTTTGGGTCCGCCCTGAAATCAACTCATGGGGAGATCCGAAGTGCAACCGGCACGCTCGCCAGTCTGGGGTCCCAACGCTACCGACCCATCCGGTGTTGCCGGTCTTGTTCGCTTTTTTTGTCGGTCTTGCTACCGATTGCACGAGAGCCCGCAATAGGTCGTTTGTTCGGCTACTTGGTCTTGAGCAACGAGCGCCCTGTCATGGTTGAGGGAATTTCCAAGCCCAGCAGATCGAGCAGCGTTGGCGCCAGGTCGGCCAGCCGGCCGCCTGACCGCAGTTTCTGCCGTTGCCGGCGATGTGAGACCAGCAAGCAAGGCACCGGATTGGTCGTGTGGGCAGTGTGGGGACTGTTGCTCACGGGATCCCACATCTCTTCACAGTTGCCGTGGTCGGCCGTTATCAGCATCTCTCCACCGGCTTCGAGTGTCGCCGCGCTCAGTTTCCCCAGGCCTTCATCTACCGCCTCGACTGCCTGGACAGCTGCTTGAAGAACCCCGGTATGTCCTACCATGTCAGCGTTGGCATAGTTAAGAACCAGTAGCCGGTAGCGACCGGATCGAACAGCTTGGATAGCCTCGACAGTGACCTCCGGTGCACTCATGGCCGGCTGCAGGTCGTAGGTGGCAACCCGCGGCGAGCCCACCATCAGACGATCCTCGCCGGGAAAGGGAGCTTCTCGTCCGCCGTTAAGGAAATAGGTGACGTGGGGATATTTTTCGGTTTCAGCAGTGTGATATTGGCGGAGTCCGGCGCCACTGACGACCTCGGCCAAAGTCTCGGGAAGCGGTTGGGAATCGAATGCTACCGGACACTTGAAGCCGGCTCGGTAGTCGGTCATGGTCACCAACTCTAGCGGGCAGCGCCGATTGCGGGTGAACCCGGGATCACGGTCAGCAGCCGTCTGGGCTTCGAAGTCTTCCTCGACCAGCGCCCGAATCAACTGTCGAGGACGGTCCGCCCGGTGGTTGAAACTGATGACGACCTCGCCGTCCTCCAAGCGACTGAGCGGCTTACCATGCTCATCCACCACTACGGTGGGTCGAATGAACTCATCGGTTTCCGCGGGATAGTCCGCCTCGGGAGGATGCCGGCCCGCTCTTTGGTAGGCCGCCTCAACTGCCCCTTTGGCGCTGGTAGCCGAAAACTCCGACTTGGCCTCGACCATGACCTGATAGGCTAAGCGAACCCGACTCCAGCGGCGGTCACGATCCATGGCGTAGTAACGGCCGCTGACAGTGGCGATGATTCCGCACTCAACGTCATCGAGCAGGCGTTGTAAGTCCCCCACCACTGCCAGGCCACTTTGCGGCGGACTATCCCGACCATCGGTGAAGATGTGCAGGACGAGCTGGTCCCTCCGCATCCCGAAACGCCGTGCCATTTGCACCAAGGCAACATAGTGCTTGTCGCAGGAATGAACGAGCGCTCGGCTGACCAAGCCAAAGAGGTGGACTTTCTTGCCCTTTTCCCTGGCAGATTGGAAGGCGCCGACCAGAGCCGGGTTGCGGGCAAAGCTGCCATCGGCGATAGCCTGGTTGATACGCAGGACGGGTTGCCACACGACGCGGCCGGCTCCGATATTGAGATGTCCCACCTCACTGTTGCCCATCGTGCCGTCGGGCAAACCGACATCGGAGCCGCTGGTCGACAAGGAGGTGACGGGATAGGCGCTGCTCAGCCGATCGAAGTTCGGGGTCCGTGCCAGCCGGACCGCATTGTATCGGCGTCCGGGGTGGAGGCCCCAACCGTCCAACACGACCAACACCAGCGGAACCGCAGTTGATTGACTCCTTGACAACTCCCACCTCCCTGCTTGGAGCAGCACTCAGAATAGTCGAAGAATCCTCCCAGGAGAAACGTTCTTCCAGTCGTTCGTCCACCCAGCGGTGCGGTCAGCCAAAGCCGATATAATTGGGCTATGCCCAGAGTCCGCGTGCTGCCTGAAGTCTTGGCTCACAAAATCGCCGCCGGCGAAATCATTGAGCGGCCCGCCTCGGTCGTCAAGGAACTGGTCGAAAACGCTCTCGACGCAAGTGCTCGGCAGGTGAAAGTAACGGTTACAGCAGGGGGCCGCAAGCAAATTCGAGTGCGGGACGACGGCATCGGCATGACAGCCGAGGACGCCCGCATCGCCTTCCAGCATCATGCCACCAGCAAGATTCGCACCTTCCAGGACTTGGAGCACATCGACAGCCTCGGTTTCCGCGGGGAGGCGCTGCCTTCGATCGCCTCGGTGTCTCGTCTGACCCTCAAGACGATTGCCGTTGAGGCTAACGCCGGCGCCGCCGGTCACCAACTGGAGCTGGAAGGAGGACAATTGCGCCAGGAACGCGAGATCAGTTGGCCGAAGGGCACGGAAGTTCAGGTTGACGATCTCTTTTTCAACGTTCCGGCTCGGCGTAAGTTTCTCAAATCGGTCCCAACCGAGTTGGGACACTTGACCCGTCAGGTCACGCTTTATGCACTAGCCTATCCGGAGGTCGAATTCCAACTCCACCATCAACGGCGAAGTCTGATCAGTGCTGCCGCTGTGACTCAGCTCGAGGATCGGATTTTTCAAGTGATGGGCGACAGCTTTCTCGAAAACCTGGTGCCGGTTGCATATCGAAAGGACGGGATCCGAGTCAGCGGTTTCGCTTCGCTGCCCCACGAGCAACGGTCCAATACCCGCAATCAGTATCTCTACGTCAATCGGCGAGCGGTGCGGGACCGGGTCATCACCCATGCTATCCGCTTGGCTTACCGAGACTTGATCCCTGCCTCAGCGCATCCGGTCATCCTCCTGTTCATTGACCTGGATCCGGTGGAAGTGGACGTTAATGTCCACCCCTCCAAGACGGAAGTGCGTTTTCAGCATTCCAGCCGGGTTCACCGTGCGATTTACCATGCTATCGAGGAAGCTCTCATCAAGCAGCAGGTTTCGCTGGCCAGTCTGGCCCGCGACGTTCCCGTAGAGAAAATGGAAGTTCGTCAAGCGGCTTCGATTGGCGTGCAGCGAAGTGTGGAACGCTACTTTCAACGCCAACCGGACAGTTCTTTGGGATTTCCCGAGTTTCGCCGTGACCGTTTCCGGAATCCCACGGTCGCACCCCATTATCAGGGGAGTGATCCACATCGTTTCGATATTCCCGAGACCGCCGATCTCAGTCCTGTCCCGGTGCTGCTGGGTCAATTCGTGGAGAGCTTTCTGGTGGCGGCAGACCGTGAAGGAGTGATGGTCATCGATCAGCATGTGGCTCACGAGAGAATTCTCTATGACCGCGCTCTCCGGCAGCTGAATTCCGAGCAAGGCTGTCCAATCCAGCGTCTCCTCATCCCTCTGACTCTGGAACTGACGTTGTCTCAGCAGGCAGCAGCCCAGGTGCTGCTGGAACAACTGAATCAAAACGGATTCGAAGTCGAGTGGTTTGGCGAACGGACTTTGGTCGTCAAGGGAATTCCTGAAGTGGCAGCCGGAGCTGACCGGGTGGATCGACTCTTGAGCGATCTGCTGGACAAGGAAGAAGCGATTCCCGGCGACCGGAACGGCGCCGGCGTCAGGCGTTTGCGGGAGAAAATCGCCATCAATCTTTCCTGCCGGGCCGCCATCAAGATCAATACGCCTCTGGTTCCGAAAAAGATGCGGTGGCTGATCGACGAGCTGTTTCGATGCGAGAATCCTTATACCTGTCCTCACGGCCGGCCCATCGTGCTGCGGATGAATATTGAGGAAATCCTCAAAGGCTTCAAGAGGATCTGATTTGCGGGCTACCCGAAGGTTAAGGAGTGCAAGGATGTTGGAAAACTTTATGCCATCAGCCACGGTCAGCGGAACAGCTCTGCTGGTGGCCCTGATACTCGTGTCGAGTCTCGCCTTATCCGGACAGGAAGGCCACGGCGACCGGGTAACCGGGGCCCCTTTTGCCACCCGCAGTCCGGTTTTGGCGCGTCACGGAATGGCAGCCACCAGCCAGCCTTTAGCCTCTCAGATTGCTCTGGACATCCTGCAGGAGGGTGGCTCGGCGGTTGACGCCGCCATTGCGGCCAACGCCGCCCTGGGATTGATGGAACCCACCGGCTGCGGCATTGGCGGAGATCTCTTCGCCATCGTCTGGGATCCCGCCGGCAACCGACTCCATGGACTCAATGCCAGTGGACCCTCACCGCGCGGGTTGTCTTACCAAGAGCTCAAGAAAAAGCTGGGTGACCGCCGTTTCATCCCGTCATTCGGCCCGCTGCCGGTTTCCGTGCCGGGCGCCGTGGAAGGGTGGGCCCAATTACATCAGCGTTTTGGACGTCTCCCTTGGCGGCGCGTGCTCCAGCCCGCTATCCGCTACGCCCGGGAAGGATTCCCCGTCTCACAAGTGATCGCCGCAGCCTTGCAGTCCAACCTGCGCCGTTTGCGGGAAAACGAGGAGGATATCACCGAGTTCGACAACTTTCGCCGGACGTTTATGCCCAATGGGCGGATGCCGGGACATGGCGAAGTGTTTCACAATCCCGATCTGGCCAACACCCTGGGCCAAATCGCTCGCGATGGCAGCGCCGCGTTCTACCGTGGGGCCATCGCGGACACGATTGACGCCTATGCGCGTCGCAGCGGGCTCTATTTGCGAAAGCAAGACTTGAGTGATTTTCAAGCCGAGTGGGTGGAACCGGTTGCGGTCGATTACCGTGGCTACGAGGTGTGGGAACTCCCGCCCAACGGCCAGGGAATCGCCGCTCTCCAGATGCTCAATATCCTGGAAGGGTATGATCTCAAATCGCTAGGCCACAACAGCGCCGAGTACCTGCACTTGCAGGTTGAAGCCAAGAAGTTGGCTTTTGAGGATCGAGCTCGTTACTATGCCGATCCGCGCTTTGCCGAGATTCCGCTGCAGCGACTGCTTTCGAAGGGTTATGCGGCCCAACGTCGCCGCCTCATCCAACCTCAGCGCGCCCTGGATCGAATCGACTCCGGCAACCGACAACTTGATCAGGGGGACACCATCTATCTGACCACCGCCGATCGTGATGGCATGATGGTTTCGTTGATCCAAAGCAACTATGTGGGAATGGGCAGCGGCCTGGTACCTGACGGTTTGGGATTTGTGTTCCAGGATCGGGGAGCCCTCTTTAACATGGAAGAGGGGCACCCCAACGTTTACGCTCCCGGGAAACGCCCCTTCCACACCATCATTCCTGCCTTTGTTACCCGAGAAGGACGACCTTTTCTAAGTTTTGGTCTGATGGGTGGGGCTATGCAGCCTCAGGGACACTCGCAGATCATCTGCAATCTCATCGACTTCGGCATGAACGTCCAGGAGGCGGGCGACGCGGCCCGCTACAACCACAGCGGCAGCAGCCAGCCCACCGGCAGGATCATGATCGACGGAGGCCGCGTTGCGCTTGAGAGTGGGATTGGTGAAGCCATCAGACAGGAACTCAGGCGACGAGGCCACCAACTACGGGATGCCCCCGGGGCTTTTGGCGGTTACCAGGCAATCCTTTGGGATTCCGTCAACCGGGTCTACCAGGGAGCATCCGAGATGCGCAAGGATGGCCAAGCAGTCGGTTACTGATCCACCACTGGTGACAGCATGATGTTGCGAAACTCGACCTGCCCGTGATCTCCCTGCAGCAAGATGGGTCCGGGACTCCCCTCGTCGCTATCCAAGGCTCCCCCGGTAATGCCGGGGATTTCTTGCGCTTGGATGACCGCCTCACCGTTGAGGACAACACTGATGTGGCGTCCCAAAAGGGTGATGTCATAGCTTTGCCACTCGCCCGCGGCCTTGGCGGCATTGCTTTCGGGGCTGACAAAACCGTAGACACCGCCCAGGGCCCTGCTCGCCGGTTCTCTACCAAGGCTATCCTGAATCTGAAGTTCGTAGCGACCGCGCAAATAGACTCCACTGTTGCTCCGGGGCGGATAACGGAATTCCATTGTCAGGCGAAAATCGCCGAAGGCAGCTTCGGTGATCAGGTCGTTCCCACGACCTGTGTTTGAGAGGATCCCATCTTTGGCGGTCCACGAATTGGGCCCATCCGGATCGCGAAGTTTCCATCCGCTGAGATCTTCGCCGTTGAAGAGTGCGATTGGTTCTCCCCATTGAGGATTCTCGCGGGCGGGCAGCTCCGGCGCTCTGACAGCGGTCCAACTCACCTCAGAGCTGTCCTCAGCGTTGGTGGTCCCCTGAAGCCGGTCTCCTTCCAGTTGGCCCTGGAAAGTCAAATCGGTCGGGTTGGACTCGTATTGGATCGGTAGCGAGAACTTAAGCGAGTTGCCTTCCTGTTCGATGGAGACAATCGGCCGAGCACTTCCCGAGCGACCGACAAAACGACCCGTCCATTGGTCTTCCTCAAGAACCAGCTCAAACCAGCTCGGGTAGCCACCGTCACCGGCTTCAACCGTCACGTCCCAACGGCCCGTAAAATCTTGCGCCGAAACGGCCGGCTCCGCCACCTCTTCGATGGCGTCACCTCCGCAGGCAATCCAACTGGTCATCAACAGCAAACACAAAAATAATTTCTTCATCAATCGTCTCCTTGTTGAGCCTATTCTGCCACGTCTGCGCCCTTAAGGGTCGAGCCAACTGAAAATTCGGGGCACATTTGGTTGGATTTCACTTCAAGCCGGGAGCTCGGGCACGCCCTATAGCGAGCGATAGAGACCAGTGCTCGAATCGCAGCAGTTGTTGAGCAGGTGCGGGGGGGCCGCTTGGGCCCAAACGGCCCCCAGCGGCTAAACGGCGGAAATAGTGGGGTGGCCCTCTTGAAAGCGATTTTCGGGCACTGGAGATTGTTGATGTCCTGCAGTAACCTCGGAAACACTGGGAGCAGCCGCTATGTTGGAATCGATTTTAACCGCTGAGAATCTGGTGGCTCTCACCACCCTGATTATTCTCGAAGTTGTCTTGGGGATCGACAACATCATCTTTTTGTCGATTCTTTCCTCCAAGCTGCCGGAAGGGAAACGGGCCCGCGCCCGGCAGCTCGGAATTGCTCTGGCCGTTGGTTTGCGACTCCTCCTGTTGTTGGCAATCAAGTGGGTAACCGGTCTTACCGAGCCTCTTTTTATGCTGGTCGGTCATGCTTTTTCGGGTCGGGATCTAATTCTGCTGGGAGGCGGACTGTTCCTGATCGGCAAGAGCACCTACGAAATCCACGAGAAGCTTGAGGCGGTTGAACGGACTCATGAGGTCATCGGACCAGTCAGTTTTTGGGCCATCCTGATCCAAATTGCGATTGTTGACATGGTCTTCTCATTGGATTCGGTGATTACCGCGGTGGGCATTTCGGGCAAGCTATCGGTGATGATCCCCGCCATTCTGGTCGCCGCTTTGGTGATGCTGGTGTCGGCCTCGGCAGTATCGAGTTTTGTGGAGCGACATCCCACCATGAAGATCCTGGCGCTGGCGTTTCTGATCTTGATCGGTTGCTTGCTGATGGTGGAGGGATGGGACGAGGAGGCCGGTCATCGCTATCACCTCAAGAACTATGCCTATTTTGCGATGGCATTCTCCTTGGTGGTGGAGCTGATCAACATGAGATTGCGAAAGTCTTCACCCCTCCGGTTGCACAATCAACCCCGGATCGAGTCGGAGGCCAAACAGGACCAGAGGAACAGTGTGAGCTAGGACCAACTTCGCTGTTGGAAGTTTGGCTGGTTCTCAAAGCAAACCTGGAGAAACCGACCGGGGAGACCGGTTTAGGGGGAAATTTCACCCTCGATTTTTTTTCTTGAGAAGGTTGGGTTTCCCGCCAGGTCCGCCAGGTCGGGAAGGGCGACTGTTGGGGGGTCTCTCGGGCGCCGAAAGAACTTCCAGCCCTTGCCGATACTGCTCGTCGAACCAAGCTTCCAATTGCGGACTGAGTCCGCGACACTGATCGACCACGGCCTTGGCCCATTGGAAGTATTCCAACTTGCGCTTCCGGTTCCAACGCTGAGGAGGGCTCTCAATCACCGACCGAAGATTGCTGGTCTTATCAGCGATTCGCAGTAGGCGAGCCCGTTGTGGGCGGTCACCCATGGTCTCCAACTGGAGCCTCTTGCGCTCCGCTCTTGGCAGGCGACGGTCGTCACTGACCTCCGCTACCAACTGTGCCACGTCGGCTCCGAATCGATGTCTCAATTCGCTGAGGTCGGTATCGGTGTCTTCAAGAGTGTCGTGCAAGACGCCGGCGACCGCGAGGGCGGGGTCCTCGCCCCCGGTACTTCTCTCCAGCAACAAGCTCACCTCAATCAAGTGGTTGATATAGGGCTCACGGGCTACGCCTTTGCGGCGCTGACCGGCGTGCTTCTTGGCGGCAAAGTCCAGTGCTTCTAACAGCTTCAGGAGGGGTGAATTCATGGCGGGGATACCCCCGGTGGATTTTCCGGGGCACTCTTAGGCCTTAGAATAAGCTTGTGCATCGAGTTTGGTCTTTTGCCACAGTCCTCCTGTTGTCCAACGCCTGGCTGACAGCTGCCAACCCGAATTTTATCATCATCTACGCCGATGATCTGGGATGGGGAGATCTGGGTTGCTATGGGCCCGGCGGCATCGACACACCTCACCTCGACCGGCTGGCCCGGCAGGGGGTCCGGTTTACCAATTTCTACTCGCCTTCTCCAGTCTGTAGTCCTTCGCGGGCCTCTTTGTTGACCGGTCGCTACCCCTTTAGGACGGGTGTGGAGACTGTGCTCACGCCCGTCGATAGCGAGGGATTGCCTCCCCAAGAAACGACGTTGGCCGAACTGCTTGCCCGCCGAGGCTACGTCACCGGTTCGATTGGCAAGTGGCATCTGGGAAGTCGTCGCCCCTACTTGCCGTTACAGCACGGTTTTGATGAGTTTTTTGGAATGCCCTACAGCAGCAACATGTTGCCGCTCAAGTTTATTCGGGACAATTCAGTGCTGCACGGAGATGTCCCGGTTCATCCTTTGTTGACGAGACGTTACACTCGGGCGGCGGTTGATTTTATCGAGCGACATCGAGAATCTCCCTTTTTTCTCTATCTGGCCTACTCCGCTCCGCATCTCCCTCTGGCCGTGACCGAGCCCTGGCTGGGCAATTCCGGAGCCGGCGTCTATGGAGATGTCGTGCAGGAATTGGACTGGGGTGTGGGTCAGATCGTCGAGGCTTTGCGTCGATATGGCCTGGAACGGAAGACAGTCCTTTTTTTCAGCAGTGACAACGGTTCTTGGAGAAATGCCAGCAATGGCGGTCTGCGCGGACGCAAGTCCACGGTCTGGGAGGGCGGAATCCGAGTGCCGTTGATTGCCAGCTTCCCTGGAGGGTTTCGGGCAGGGAAAATCAGCCGACTGCCCGCAATGGTTTTCGATCTCTTTGCGACCTGCCTTCGATTGGCGGAAGTCGAACTTCCCCCGGATACGATTCTCGACAGTCGCCATCTCTTGGGTGAGCTCACGGGCCGCACTGAGCCCGGAGCGCAGTCACGAAAGAGTCAAGATCCGCTCTTTTTCTTCAGTCGCCTGGGTTGGCTGGCTGCGGTCCGCCGAGGTCCTTGGAAACTGCATGTCGCCCGGTCAAGAGGGTCCTGGAAGAATCATCGGATACACCCCCGACTCTACGACTTGGACCGCGACCCCCAGGAAAACCGGAATCTGGCGCAAGAACAGCCTCGGTTAGTCTCACAACTGCTGGGTGAGATCCAACAATTTCAAAGTCGGCTTGAGCGGAGCCGGAAGGCTGGGAAGCCGGAGTGAGTCCATCCTGGGTAACCCGAACTTGCCTGATCGGTCAGATGCGTGGACGCCTTGGGGGCGTCAGTAGAGAAAGGCCCTACCACTCGAGTTTTTCGGCTGGTATCCGGCCCCGATGTTTCGACGAAAACCGTCACCTTCAGTAGCGGGAATGTGCGAGCACAAAGTGAAAAACTGGGTCAAGCTGTAGCTTTGGAATGGACTCTCCTTTCCCAAGATCCTCGAAACAGGTAGCAGGCGAGGTTTGACCCTCGGCCCCAGGAAGGCTATATTTCAGTAAGCCGGAAAGGATTCGCGTTCCCTAGTCGCAGCTGCCGGGAGGGTTTGTGGTCGATCCATGTTGTAATCAGGTTTATTGATCAGGTCGAAAGGAAAACTACTGCATGCCCCGTAGGCCCCCTCCTCGAAGGCGATTCGGTCGGAGAAGGAAAAAGAAAAAAAAGAACAAGTTCACTGAGGCTCGGACCGAGCAGGCACCCAAAGAGTCAGACGCGATTGAAGTCTCGGGCACGGTAATGGATACCCTACCCAACGCCATGTTCAACGTCGAGTTGGCAAATGGGCATATGGTTTTGGCTCATATCTCGGGGAAAATGCGGCGCCACTTCATTCGAATTCTGCGAGGGGACAAAGTAACGGTTGAACTGTCTCCTTATGATTTGAATCGAGGTCGTTTGATTTACCGATTCAAGTAAAGATCCGTCGGCCGGGCGCAGAGCGGCCATTCCTGCTGCTGCTGTCTCCCGCCCCAAGATCCGGGGGCGGCATGGAGATGCCCCCGATGGGTTGGCTGAAAAACCCGAATCGTTTACTGCTTCCCCTCAACCTGTTGGCGTCTTGAGCAAGGTGCGGATCCTGGTCCTCAGCTCGGGCAGTACTTCGCCTTGAAACCATGGGTTTTTGCGTTGCCATAGAGTGTTGCGCCAACTTGGATGCGGAGTTGGGAGATAATCGGGCAAGTATTGGCGAAAGGCCCGAACGGTCTCGGTCATGTTCTTCTTGCAACGATCGCCCAGATAATAGAGCTGAGCGTAATGACCTACCAGTAACCTGAGTCTGATGGCGGGCATTCGGGCCAGTAATTGGGCGTGCCACAAGGGAGCACATTCGGGTCGAGGGGGGAGGTCTCCGCCTCTCCGGTGACGCCCCGGATAACAGAATCCTATCGGAACAATCGCGATTCGGCTCTCGTCATAGAAGGTCGCTTGGTCCATGTGCAGCCACTGCCTGAGCCGATCTCCGGAAGCATCCTTCCAAGGAATGCCCGATTGGTGAACTTGGGTTCCCGGGGCCTGACCGACGATCAACAAGCGAGCGGAACTGGAGGCTCGCAGCACCGGGCGTGGATCGAATGGAAGCTGTTCCCGACACACTTGGCAGGCGCGTACTTCTGCAAGAAGCTGGACCAGATCGTCTTGGCAAGAACCGCTCATTTTGAATTATTGTCAGAGGTTTATCCTGATATTGTCGTCAAGGACCAGCCGCCGTTTGGGAGAGTTGGCTCCTGATGAGCAGGTGCAGGCCAGCCGGCCACCATTGCAACTCCGATGGCCGAGACGGTGATCTATCCCCACAATGACTCCTGCCGGAGCAATAGGGCTCGAAGCCGGCATTTCGGACGGCTTATTGCCTAAATTTAGCGGCATCTGGTTGACCAACCCGGATCAAGCAAAGCAGACTGATATTGACAACCACCGCTGTCGCCAACAAGAGGATCTGATTTGCGTTGGAGAGTTTTCGTTATTTTCATTCTGGCTTGGACCTTGACCTCTCCGGGGGTGATGGCGGCTCAGCAATCGCCAGTCCAGCCCACCGTTTTGCTGGTCTCTATTGATGGTTTTCGGTGGGATTATCCCGAACGCACAACGATGCCCAATCTCACGCGGCTGATTCAGGATGGCGTTCGAGCCAAAGGCCTGATTCCGGTGTTTCCCGCTAAGACTTTTCCCAACCACTATTCGATCGTAACCGGCCTCTATCCCGAAAACCACGGGATTGTGGCCAACGGCATGTTTGACCCCAAGTTTGGCGCCTATTTTAGCTTGAACGACCGCCAAGCGGTTAACGACGGTCGTTGGTGGCAGGGTTTGCCTCTCTGGTCGCTGGTCCGCAGCCAGGGGAAGATCGCAGCCACCTTCTTTTGGCCCGGCTCGGAGGCTGAAATTGCCGGCTATCGGCCTAATTACTGGAGCGCCTACGATGGGTCGATACCCAACCACCAACGCATAGATCAAGTTCTGGAATGGCTCGATCTTCCCCCGGCTCGCCGGCCATCCTTGATTTGTTTCTACTTCTCTTTTCTGGACTCGGCAGGCCACAAGTTCGGGCCTGAGTCCGCTCAGGTTGAACAGGCCTTGCAGCGTGTCGACCGGTTACTCGGACGGCTGCTGACGGGTCTGGAACAGCGCTCGCTGCTGGACAAAGTCAATCTCGTTCTGACCTCCGACCACGGAATGGAGACCATGAGCCCTGAACGGGTGATTTTTCTCGACGACTATGTCGATCTTGGTCGGATTGAGGTTGTTGACTGGTCACCGGCGGCCGCGCTCCGTCCCGCCGCCGACTACCTGGTTGAGACCGTCGACAAACTTAAGAATGCCCATCCCCGACTCAAGGTCTTTGCGCGGGAAGAGATTCCCCGCCGCTTCCATTACCGTCGTCACCGCAGAATTTGCCCTTTGATTGCCATTGCGGACCCCGGTTGGATGATTTCCAGCAGGTCGCGGTTCGAGCGGTCGAAGGGAGACTTTTCTTACGGCTCCCATGGCTTCGACAATCTGGCCCAGTCGATGCAGGGCCTTTTTGTGGCTCACGGACCGGCTTTTCGCCAGGGGCTGGTTGTCGAACCCTTCCTCAACATCCACATCTACCCTTTGATCGCTCACATTCTAGGTCTTCCGATTGAGAACATTGATGGTGACCTGGAGGTGTTGAACCCTGTTCTGGCCCACCGATAGACAACCGTTCTTGGGTTGGCTGGATGGCATCGACCGGGTCTTGAGACGTCAATTTGATCCTGAGCCGTAGAGCTTACGATCGGTCTGTGACCGCTCCTTGAGAGGCTGAACTGACCAACCGCGCATACTTGGCCAGAACCCCGGAAGTGTAACGGGGCACGGGCGCCTGCCACTTCCGTCGACGTCGTGCTATTTCGTCGGCCGCCACACCGAGTGTGAGCTGACGACTGGAAGCGTCGATGGTGATGGGATCGCCGTTCTCCACGAGTCCCAGGAGACCGCCGGTGAACGCCTCGGGAGTGATATGACCCACCACGAAACCATGGCTGCCGCCGGAAAAACGTCCGTCGGTTATCAGGGCAACCGCCTGACCCAATCCTTTGCCCATCACGGCTGAAGTGGGTGAAAGCATTTCACGCATTCCGGGTCCTCCGCGGGGCCCCTCGAAGCGGATGACGATCACGTGTCCGGGCTGTACCGTTCCATCGAGAATGGCGCTTAGGGCGGTTTCTTCCGATTCGAAAACCAGTGCCCGCCCCGAGAAACGTTCGCCCTCTTTGCCCGAGATCTTGGCCACCGCTCCCTGGGGGGCCAAGTTCCCATAAAGCACCACCAGGTGGCCGCTGCTCTTGATGGGGTTTTCGAGGGGTCGAATGATCTCTTGTCCAGCAGGATAGGGTCCTATGCCGGCCAAGTTCTCGGCCAGGGTTCGGCCGGTCACGGTGAGACAGTCGCCGTGCAACAATCCTTCATCCAACAAGGTTTTCATCAAGGGCAAGGTCCCTCCGATGGCGACCAAGTCGGCCATGACGTAGCGTCCGCTGGGCTTCAGATCGGCCAAGACGGGCGACCGTTGGCCGATGGCAAAAAAGTCGTCCAGCGTGAGCTCGACCCCCGCGCTGTAGGCCATCGCCAGCAGATGCAGCACGGCATTGGTTGAGCCGCCTAGCGCCGTGACCACGGTGATGGCATTCTCAAAGGCCCTCCGAGTCAGGATTTCGCTGGGTTGGATTCCTTGGCAAATCAGCTCAACCACGGCCGCACCGGCAGCGCGACAGTCCTCCAACTTGGCCTTGGAAGTAGCCGCTTGAGCTGAGCTGTTGGGAAGGCTCATGCCCAGAGCCTCGATTGCCGAGGCCATGGTGTTGGCCGTATACATTCCGCCGCAGGAGCCCGGACCCGGAATCGCGCAAGCCTCGATTTCGATCAGGTCCTGAGCGCTGATTTCCCCCTCTGCGTGTTTTCCGACTGCTTCGAACACGGAAACAATGTCAACATTCCGGTTCCGGAAGCGACCCGGTAGAATGGTACCGCCGTAGACAAAAACCGCCGGTCGATTCAGTCGGGCGATGCCCATCAAACAGCCGGGCATGTTCTTGTCGCAACCGCCGATGGCCACCAGGCCGTCAAAACCTTCACAACCCACTACCGTTTCCACTGAGTCGGCGATCACTTCACGCGAGACCAGCGAGTACTTCATACCCTCGGTGCCCATGGAGATCCCGTCCGAGACCGTAATGGTGTTGAAGAGCATTGGTTTGCCGCCGGCGCTGGCGATGCCCGCAGCAGAACGATCGGCCAACTGGTTGATGTGCATGTTACAGGGAGTGACCATGCTCCAGGTCGAAGCAATGCCAACTTGTGGCTTCTTGAAGTCGGTGCGTTCAAAGCCCACGGCATGCAACATGGCTCGGCTGGCTGCCCTCTCCACTCCATCGGTGACCTTGGAAGAGTGGGGACGCGGCAGCAGAGTCTTGGAAGAAGATTTATTCATGAGGGAACCCTCGATTATGGTAGATCGTTTCAGCCTCAGGGGCTGCGAGTATAGAACTAGACCGCTGCGCCAAGTCTTCAGTGTCAAGCAGAGGCTATCTCCAAGGTCTGAATCCTTGCGTAGTCTTTCCGGTGCTCACGCTCGGTCTCCCATAGATCAACCGCTTCTTGCATGTTGGCCCAAAGCCTCGGTCCCTTGCCGAAGAGCTTTCCAATCCGGTGCGCCATGTCGGTGCTCGTCGGTCGTCTTTCCTGACAAATTTCGTTAATGGCTCTGCGCCCCCCACCGACAAGATCCGCCATTTGTCTCTGATTGAATCTTCGAGCCTTGATCTCGTCCCGTAACAACGCACCCGGATGCGTCGGGTGTCTATTCGGGTTTCTAGCCATACCTCTCTCCGTTCTAGTGATAAATCCTCTAGGTTCACTTGGTAGGCGTTTCCCGCCTCGAACCGGAAGGTAATCCTCCAGTTCTTTTGCCACAGTCATTGCCCACTCACCTTTTCGGTTGCCCTTCAGCGGGTGAGTATCGAGGGTCAGGAGATTCAAGTCTTCCACTTTCTGTGCCGCGTCCAATGAAATGAATGGGGAAAATCGCGCGAAGTTGTTGAAAAACAAATGGCGCGCCCACCAGGACTCGAACCTGGGACCTCTGGTTTCGTAGACCAGCGCTCTGTCCAACTGAGCTATAGGCGCGCTCAGGGAGAGGCCGAGTTTACCAAAATCGGACCCTGAGAGAAAACGGAGGAAGTGGTTGCCGGAGTTGCAAGGGTCGCCTGCCCGCGGGCTGTCTGGAGGGCCTGTCTTCAGCCCGAATTTCTCACCAAGTCGCTGAGCGTATGACCAAAGGATATCGATTGAGGCAACTACAGATTTCTTGTCGAAGCTTCCCGGGCACAGACGTGCTGGGCGCGCTCATCGCGCCCCCGGTGAGGAATGCGGGCTAGGACTCATTCCAGTTCCGATCAAGCAACAAACCGGTCAGGAAGAGAGTCGGATCCGCTCTGCGCCCGCGTAGATGTTGAAGTGGCGCCCACGCACGAACCCCAACAGCGTGAGCCCGTATTCTTGTGCCAAATCGACGGCCAGGCTGGAAGGAGCGCTGACGGCGGCCACAATGGGAACCCCGGCTGTCAGCGCTTTTTGTAAGATTTCGAAGCTGGTTCTTCCACTCACCATCAGGAGGTAACGGAACAGCGGCAACCGGCCCGCCAATAGTTGTTCCCCCAGCACCTTGTCGACGGCGTTGTGGCGGCCGACGTCTTCACGCACCCGCAGCAATTTCCCCTCAGGAGAAAAGAGACCGGCAGCGTGAAGGCCACCCGTCCGGGCAAACACCGATTGAGCCTGCCGCAACTGGCTGGGTAGGCTCTCGATCACCGCTGCCTCAACCACAGGCTGAGACGGTGGGGGAATTCGGGCCCGCGAGATCTCAAGTGCTTGAAGTGAGGCCTTCGAGCAGATGCCGCAACTGGAGGTGGTGTAGAAGTTTCTCTGCAGGCGGAGCGGATCGAACTCGGTGCCCGCAACCAAGCGAATCTCGATCCGGTTGTTGCCGTCGGGGCCGTCTTGGTTGCTGATAGACTCAATCTGGTCGGCCGAGGAAACAATCTCTTCCCCATGCAGAAAACCGACCGCCAGTTCGGCATCGTGTCCCGGAGTTCGCATGGTGATGGAAACGGTTTGCTGGCGCCGCCACCCCTCAGCCTGAAAATCGAGGCGGATTTCCAGGGGCTCTTCAACCGCAAGCGCATCGTCCCACGGCGAAGCATGGCCGGAATCGACTTGCAGAACTTGCTTTTTGCGGACGGCTTGATCGCTCAAGTTAAGTCTCCAGGGAGCCGTCTTAATGCCGGGAGCCGTTGCAGCACCAAAAGCGAACGCCCCAACAACTCATCCTGCGTTACCCATCTTAACCGATCGAAAGGCCCTTTCCTGATTGTCGGTGGTGGCATACTTGGGATCAGCCGGGGAGAGAGGTGCTGGAGTGGAGCTAGTAAATGCAGGTGGTATCGATGCCGAGGATCTCACGGCAACGTTTGCATTTGACAGTTTCGGGGATTTCAGCGAAACGGGGAATGCTGTCCCAGAGATGGTGATGATCGGACCGGATTTCTTCTTCTTCGTTGGCTTCGATCTCCTCTTTGCGGCGGATCTGCTGGACTCGGAACTTGTAGATCGATGAGAGATTACAACGGGGGCAGGTGAGCTTGCGGAAGGCATTGGTCACCTCAACTTGGCGAAAGCGATCTTCAAAGATCGTCTTGTTTGGCCGAAAGCGAAGTCGGCGGCTATCGAAAGACATAACAGCGATCACCACTCTAACTCCTGCTGCTCGGTCTGACAAGAAGTGGCACGGAACTGGCCGCTTTTTCGAAAAACTATCCATTACACTTTTCTCGATTCTCCTTAGCCTCCTGTTTTCAAAGACTTGAGGAGATAATGCCTCGTCTTGGTAAACTCCTCGTTGCAGGAACGGCTGGGTCGGTTGAGCGGAAATCTGACTGAGCGGAAATCTTTTTCCGCAATTCTTCGCTACGGGGTTGAACCCATCTCCAAGGGAGGCGTATAGTGGTGCGCTTGATGCCACGGGGAAGTACCGCTTGGGTAGGTGCTTTGCTCTTGACGCAGTGATCTTTGAC
>OZ244623.1:405000-3421666 GCA_965218465.1 Acidobacteriota bacterium
TAAGGCGCAACCGAAGGGAAACCGAGTCTGAACAGGGCGTCTAGTTGTCTGGAGTAAACGCGAAGCTGAGTGATCTATCCTTGACCAGGGTGAAGGCAGGGTAACACCTGTTGGAGGCCCGAACCAGTGTCGGTTGAAAACGGCTTGGATGAGTTGAGGATAGGGGTGAAAGGCTAATCAAACTCAGTTATAGCTCGTTCTCCCCGAAATAGCTTTAGGGCTAGCCTCGGGTGTTTCGTCTCGGAGGTAGAGCACTGAATGGACTAGGGGGCTTCACCGCTTACTGAATCCAACCAAACTCCGAATGCCGATGACGATAACCCGGGAGTCAGACTATGGGGGCTAAGCTCCATAGTCGAAAGGGAAACAACCCAGATCGCCAGCTAAGGTCCCGAAGTATGTGCTAAGTGGCAAAGGATGTGGAGACGCAGAGACAACCAGGAGGTTGGCTTAGAAGCAGCCATCCTTGAAAGAAAGCGTAACAGCTCACTGGTCAAGCGGCTCTGTGCCGATAATGTAACGGGGCTCAAGCACATCACCGAAGCTGCGGAATGTTCGGTTTCGACCGAGCATTGGTAGGGGAGCATTGCCTGGGCAGTGAAGCCGATCTGGAAAGAGAGGTGGAGCGCAGGCAAGAGACTCTGCCGGCATAAGTAGCGATAAAACTTGTGGAAATCAAGTTCGCCGTAAGTCTAAGGTTTCCTGGGGAAGGTTCATCCGCCCAGGGTTAGTCGGTTCCTAAGGTGAGGCCGAAAGGCGTAGTCGATGGGAAACAGGCAAATATTCCTGTACCACCGTAGTTCGTTATGAGTGAAGGGGGGACGCAGAAGGATAGGCGGTCCGGGTGTTGGAAGTCCCGGTCCAAGCGTGTAGGCAGGCTCCATAGGCAAATCCGTGGAGCTAGTGCTGAGGCGTGATAGGGCCCCGACGAGAGATCTGACGGGTAACCCGCTCATTCCACACTGCCAAGAAAAGCCTCTAGCCAGAACCAAGGTGGCCGTACCGCAAACCGACACAGGTAGACGGGGAGAAGATCCCAAGGCGCTTGAGAGAACTCTCGTTCAGGAACTCGGCAAAATGCCACCGTAACTTCGGGAGAAGGTGGGCCCCTGTGTAGGTGAAAGAGCCACGCGCTCCGAGCCGAAGGGGGTTGCAGAGAAATGGCCCAGGCGACTGTTTACTAAAAACACAGGACTCTGCCAAGTCAACAAAACGACGTATAGGGTCTGACGCCTGCCCGGTGCCGGAAGGTTAATAGGAGGGGTTAGCGCTTCGGCGCGAAGCTTTGAATTGAAGCCCCGGTGAACGGCGGCCGTAACTATAACGGTCCTAAGGTAGCGAAATTCCTTGTCGGGTAAGTTCCGACCTGCACGAATGGCGTAACGATCTGGGCGCTGTCTTAACGAGAGACTCAGCGAATTTGTAGTACCGGTGAAGATGCCGGTTGCCCGCGACAAGACGGAAAGACCCCGTGCACCTTTACTACAACTTAGCTTTGGTGTCCGGTGCTGGATGTGCAGAATAGGTGGGAGGCTTTGAAGCCGGACCGTCAGGTTCGGTGGAGCCATCCGTGAGATACCACCCTTTCGGTATTGAGCATCTAACCTTGTTCCCTGAATCGGGAAGAGGGACAGAGTTAGGCGGGTAGTTTGACTGGGGCGGTCGCCTCCTAAAGAGTAACGGAGGTGCGCAAAGGTAGGCTCAGGCTGATTGGAAACCAGCCGTAGAGTGTAAAGGCAGAAGCCTGCTTGACTGCGAGACAGACACGTCGAGCAGAGACGAAAGTCGGCCTTAGTGATCCGGTGGTTCCGCATGGAAGGGCCATCGCTCAACGGATAAAAGGTACGCCGGGGATAACAGGCTTATCTTGGCCAAGAGTTCACATCGACGCCAAGGTTTGGCACCTCGATGTCGGCTCATCGCATCCTGGAGCTGAAGACGGTTCCAAGGGTTCGGCTGTTCGCCGATTAAAGCGGTACGTGAGCTGGGTTTAGAACGTCGTGAGACAGTTCGGTCCCTATCTGTCGTGGGTGTAGGAGATTTGAGGGAGGCTGACCTTAGTACGAGAGGACCGGGTTGGACGTACCTCTGATGTTCCAGTTGTCTCGCCAGAGGCACCGCTGGGTAGTCAAGTACGGTCGAGATAAGCGCTGAATGCATCTAAGCGCGAAGCTCTTCCCAAGACGAGATCTCCCGCTGATTTTTCAGCCTGAAGACCCCTCGGAGACTACGAGGTTGATAGGCAGGATGTGGAAGTCCGGTAACGGGCGAAGCTGACCTGTACTAATCGGTCGTGAGGCTTGACCTAGAATTTCCAGTAGCACCAGGACTCGTGTCGCGCTGGTGGTTTGTCCTTCTTGTCCTTGTCGAGGAATTCGACTTTCCGGTGGCTCTTGCGGAGGGGTCCCACCTGTTCCCATACCGAACACAGAAGTTAAGCCCTCCAGCGCCGATGATACTGCACGGGAGACTGTGTGGGAAAGTAGGTCGCCGCCGGTACTTCAAGGCCCTCGTGCTCCTGCAACAAGTCGAAGTACGAGGGCCGCTGTAAGAGATTTCGGCGGTCGGAGCCGCCGCCGCTGGGCTGCGTCACGGCAACCCTCCACCCACAGCTTCAGCCGTCCGGTTCTTGTCTGCTGACACTTCGGTGCCCGGCTGAAGAGTAAATCTCGAGCGCCACGTCACCGTTGAAGTCCACCACCGCGGGCCCGTAAGTTTAACCACTATTGGCACTCCCGCCGCCACCCCCAGGGTAGGTACAACGTTTCGTCATCGTTTCGATAGAACTCGTTGCCACTGATGAATCCACGGATTAACTCACAGGCACCCGGGAGGTAATCTGTGGCTACGAGGTTGGCCATGATGTCGTGAGCCCGAAGCAGAGTACATGTTGGCCAGGTACAGATCTGGATCGCCGTCTCCGTCAACATGCTTCCCTCTCCGGTGGCGAGGTTGTGGATTCAGCAACTATTGGAAGATCTGTCAGCAGTCGTGAATTGTCGGCGAAAGATACCGGCGTTTCCGCCTTGATCCAGACCGGGATATTCCCAGTCGTCCATTTCTTCAAAAGACCGCCGGCATTCGTTCCTTTGTCTCCAAATTGAACAGACCCAGATCGGTCAGGGCGTATTTCCAGGGGGAGCAGGTGAGGTTGATGAAGGTCAGGCGATCGGTGGTGTGACCGCTCAACGATTCAACGGGGTGAAAGGCGTTGGCTGCCCGATCGAGAGCCTCGATCTTTTGGGCCACGGAGCGGGGTTCCTCATGGGTCATCAGGCCGGCGATCGGCAGGGAAAGTTCAGCCAGGACCTTGCCGTTTAGGGCAACGACAAAGCCTCCTTGAATTTCCGCGGCTCGATTGGCGGCAAAGGCCATGTCTTCGTCATTGGCCCCCACCACCGCCAGGTTGTGGTGGTCGTGGTTGACAGTCCAGGCGATGGCGCCCCCGTCGAAGCCCATCTCCCAGAAAGAAGTCCCGATTGATCCTCCTCGGCCGTAGCGTTCGATGATGGCGAACTTCGTGATCCCGCGCGCCAGATCCCGCTGGACCACCCCGTCCTTGACCTGCAATGTGGTCGTGATAGGCCCCAGGTCTCGCGAGAAATAGCGCGGCTTGAGGACGTAGGCGCTGACTTGAGAGCGTCCAGGCGGCGCTGGAATCTTGAAGTCGTCGGCCCTGAGCACGCGATCGAGGATCATCCGGTTGCGGGCATAGTCTGGAATCGGAGGTGTGGGAAATGGTTCCAGCATTTGCCCCTGCTCAGCGACGAGTTGTCCGCTCGCCACTACCTTTTCGATGCGGACCTTCTCGAGGTCGGAGATGAGAAGGGCATCGGCATATCGGCCCGGCGCAAGGATGCCGTGATCGGTGTCGACGCGCCAGTGGCGAGCGTTATTGATCGTCGCCATCTGGTAGGCCACCAGTGGTGGTACCCCAAATGCAATGGCCTGGCGAACTTCGTGATCCATGCTTCCGCGCTCGAACAGATCCGCTGCCGTCCGGTCGTCGACGCAAAGTCCGACACGGGACCAGTTGCTGAGGGGCAGGTCGAGAAACTGCTCGATGATTTCCCGGGTCCGCTCTGTCTTGAGTTGCAGGTAGACTCCTTTTCGCAGCATCGTCAGCGCCTCGCCGATGCGAGCGGAATGACTGGAAGCAATCCCGGCGCTGGTCCAGGCATCCAGCAGCTCGAGAGGAGGGCTGCCATGTCCTTCGACGTTGCGCTGGGAGTCGAGGGCTGCCTGGATGACTCCGTGCAGGAACTCGGACCCGTCCAGGACCCGGGGCAGGTCCATGACCTCCCCGATGCCGCGAACACGGTTGCCCCAGCGCCGAAAGGACTCCATTGCCTCCCGATAGCCGATTCGGCCGCTGGTGGTTTCGACCGGGCTGGGAGGAGTGGCGGAAGAGACGGCTGGATAGATCTTCTGGGGCAGGGGCCGACCCTCTTCAATGAAGTACTCGACTCCTGGGAGTCCCAGAGCAGCATTGGTGATCTCATGCGTCCCTTCGAAATAGGCAGTCAAACCCATGGGAAGCGTCACCTCGGCATGGCGGGTGGGACTGAGACGGCTGCTTTCGCAATGGTAGTGAGGATCGATAAACCCGGGTGTCAGGTACAGGCCTCGGGCCTCCAGACGCCGAGTATTGGGGCCGATGCAACGCTGGACATCGCCCACGGCAGCGATGCGTTCGCCGGAGACGGCCAGCGACGTCTCGGGCAAGAGCTCGGCGGTTGCGGTATTGAGCAAGGTGCCATTTTCAATGACCAGATCCGCAGGCTTTTTCCCCAGTGACACCTGCATCAGTTCAATCCGGGACTGGATACGGTTCCTGACCTCGCGGGGGAGTTCACTCGCCGGGCCCGCTGTTTGAGAACCGCTTGTGCCGGAGCCGTTAAAGCCACAACGGGGAAGCGACGCGCTTACCGCTCCCAGGCCGCCCAGCCTCAAGAAACTGCGGCGCGAGAATAGTTGTCCTAAAAGTTGCTTGAATTCCCATTTCATGATTGCTCCTCTCGAATCGTCACCCCCTGAAAGGTCTGCCGCCGGTCGCCGCCGGAACCTGGGGTCCACCGGACCTATCGAGTCCGCGGTAGCTGCAAACGGGCGCCTCCCCATCGAGGCGCAAACCGTCCAGATTGAGGTAGCCAGCGGAAATAAAGGCCAAGGTTGCCGTCGAGGGCATCGCCGCCGCTATCGGTGGCCCCCATAATCTGTTGCTTGGCAGGCCCTCCGTGGCGAACTCGGTCGGGAGGCCTGCTTCTGCGGTTCGATTGATGATTTGGAAAGGTGGAAAATCCTGTTCAGCCAGACAAGGATCGAGGGCGAACAGAGAAGCCAAGGGCAGGAAGAGGGGCGAAAAGGACGACCTCTCGTGGGGATGTAGGCTTGCCATCGGTGAAAGCGAGTATAGTCCTCCAACTTCTCAAACCTCCAGATGCACCTCTTTGCTATACTCTCCGCCATCATGAATTGCACTCTGAGATTGATTTCGCTTTTCCTGTTGGCCTTGGCCGGTTGCACCGGTCCATCCGATGAACACACTCCGTGGAGCCTCTCCGAGTCGACAAGGGATCTTGTGTCGGAAGCCGAGGCTGGGAGAATCTTCCGGGCACTGGAAGCGGCTGCCGATACAGGCACGGATCCACCCATATCCCGCTATAACGTTCGCGTGGCCACCGTGGTGGAGCAAGACGGCATTGAACACATCATTACCGGCGGCAACACCGAATACCACCTGCCGGAAGCCATCCATGGAGAAACGTCCTTGCTCAACCATGTTGCCAGCTTGCTGGGCGGCGAGGCCACCCGGAGGGTAGGGTTTCTGGCTTTTTATACCGAGGGATCGTGCGGGCCCGGGTATGGCTGCGGCGATTGCCGGGATTACATGATCGCCAAGACCGATTGGCAAAACCTCGTCCTGGCCTGCGGACAGATTTCCGATCACACCGTCCACCTCAAACGTTTTGCCGACGGAGTGGTCGACGAAGAACAGTTTCCCCTTGTGGAGGAGACAAGTCTTTCGCTCCCGGAATCGGAACTGCAACGGCTGGTCGAGGCAGCTCGCGAAGCGCAGCGCCACGGTGTTACTCTTTTCACTACCTCGCAGCACCATGCGGGGGCGGCGGGTCTGTCGACGGCGGGTCATCTTTACAAGGCGGCCGGCGCTGATGACGCAGCCTTTCACTATCGCTATCCGATCGGGGGGCTTCTCCAACAGGCAGCAGCCGGCGGCGACTATTTCATCCGGGCCATTGTGGTGGCGGGAGAAGAGGGCCAATGGCCTCGTATCAGCTACCGTGATCGGCAGTACGGCTTTGAGTCGAGCAGCTTCAACCTGCGTCACGACCTGCAGCCGATCCAGCTCATCCTCACCGACGGCCAAGGATCTTATCGACTCACAACCTTTGAAGACGCTCTGCCCAGCGCCTTCAGCACGTCGTCCTTCATGCCGCAAGCCGTCGAAGAGTTCCTGGAGAAGCAGATCGGGAACTAAACGAGATCGAACCGCTCGCTTTGCCGACCCGACCAAACGACTATCTGAGCGCCATTTCCCGGATCTCCTCCAGAAAACCGACATAGACCGGGATCGGGTCGGGAGAGTCGCCGTCGTTGAGAAAATGCAAAAGCCGAAGTCCCCGCGTGGAGCGCAAGACTTCGCGGAAGCGCTGCATCTTCAAGAATTTCACCTTCCAGATTTCCAGCATGAGCTGTCGAAACTCGGGACTGACGAAATCCATTCTTCCGCTGCCGTAACCCGAGAGATAGATCCCGTCGAAGCGGTATCGAGACAGAGAATCCAGCACCGGATTCATTTCCGCGAAACGAAGGCGTCCCTCGTCCAGGCGCGCGAAGAAGAAAAGAAGATGGAAGACATCGGCCAGGTCACCCCAAAGGATTTTTTCCTGTAGAGGCGTATAACGAAGCTTCCAGGGAAGGGCCGGATCGCGCTGCTGCAGTTCGCGCACCGGAAGGTTGAAACGTCTGGACTGCTTCTCGATTTCGGCCGCGAACCATTGAAGCTGCCGCGGGCTCAGGTTCTTGCGCAGGAATTCCACGGCGTAGCCGTGCTCGAAATGGATCTTCTGATCGTTGGCCAGTTGCTCGATCCAGGGTTCCCAGGACACGGCCGCTACCTGCCCCAACACCTCCAGCAAATCCTTGAGCCGAACGCTGGGGTGGTACTTGACGGCCTGCCAGAAGTGTTCCGTGGAATCGTAGCGAGCGTTAAAGAGATCGATGCCTTCTTCGATGATGTACCAGTTGGAGAGCACCCGGCCCGCGATGGAGGGTGAGGCGCTCCAGCAGTTGAGGGAAGATCTCCAGCGCCGCTGGAGATCGAGAAGCATTTCCCGATAGAGCGCCCTGTCCAGCTGCCAATGTTTCCCTTGATAAATGAGCGGCGCACTCTTGGTGGGAACCCGATCGACGGCCGCCGCCAACTCGACTCGAGTGTGGGTCAGTAGAATCTCGCGAGGTTTCTCATAGGTCATCGAGATGATTCGACTCTCGATGCCTCGCCGCAGGAGACTATCGGCAAAACTCTTCCGATCCGAAGGGGATTCGAACCTCCACCGGCCCGCTTGGGTGTCGATGTAGTCAAACAGATTCTCCAGGTTGCGAAACTCGATGAAGGCGTGGAGGAACACCGGCACCGCTCCATCCTGATTTCGAAAAATGCTGGAAGGGTCGACCAGTTCGCGGAGAGTCAGGGTGGGCTGCTGGGCCGGAAGCAGGCCTAGAAGAGCAGCGAAAATCGAAAGGCTCGCTAGGGGACGAATCATGGGTTCCCCCGCCAAGTGCGCGATTTTGATCACCAAGCTGGCGGCAGGAACCCAACCTTCTCCCGATGCAAGGCGGTCAATCAGGAACCTGTCACGGGCTTGGTGATCAAACTGACGTACAGGTCCCAAAAGGCTTCGCGGTCGATATCGAAGAGAACGTGGACTTTCTGGGTTCCAGCCGGGAAGTTCTCGGGGTTGGCGAAGGAGCGCCGCCGCGTTTCCTCATACCCGATCGACCGTCCGTAGTTGGGTCCGTAGTTGGTATCGATGTCGATGAAGCGCTCTTCCATTCGAGTCGCGATCTCCGGATGCAGGAATACGGCAGCGGTGATGGCATCCCAGACGTACGATCGCAGGTCGGGATTGGAGCGGAAACGCTCGCCTCGCAGATCCTCGAACATTCTGGTCAACGGGGTCTCGGGAGCGCTCACGATTCGATCGAACTGTGCTTTTGTAAAATAGACCCGCTCGGCGATGTCATTGGGGACGATGACCTGCTTTTTGAAGGGCGTCCGGAGACTGATCTTGGCCGACTCGGGATCGAACCACCAGTTGAATTCAGCTGCTGGAGTCGTGTTGCCCGGGATCTCGATTGCCCCTCCCATGTAATAGACAGCTTTGAAGAACGGTACGATTTCGGGGTTTTTCTTGACTGCCAGGGCCACGTTGGTCGCCGGACCGATGGCGAAGAGGGTCACCTGATTCGGATGCTCCTTGACCTGGCGCACAATGAAGTCGATGGCGTTCTCGGAAGATGGTTTGATCTGAGGGTATCCGCCGTAGGGCTCGCGGCCGATGTCGAGGTAGGAGCTCGGTTTGGGACGGGTAAACGCGCCCAGGTATTGGCTGTTGCCGTAAAGTGCTTCTTCCGCCGCCAACCAGGGACGGCGATTTCCCAATAGGGGTTCGTTGGCGCCCATCAAGACAGGAATCTCGGTCCGTCCGATGATCTCCAATTGGCGGAGTCCATAGGCCGCGCCCTCTTCCACCCACGTGTTTCCGGCCACCAGAGTGACTCCCAGGATCTCAACATTCTCTGAGTGGGCCAGCATGAAGAGAACCGCTGCATCGTCGTTCAGCTCTCCCATGTCCGCGTCTATGATGACTTTTTCGGGGGGAGCGGTTTGAACAGCCGGCGTACTCCCGGAAGCCAACCCTGTAAGGCTGGAAAGGGGAAGTGAAGCCAGCAAACAGATGAGCGGCATTGCTTTCGAGTTCACCATCGGATCGATCCTCCTTGCCTGGTGGCAGCTTAATGACCAGCCCGTTGGCCGTCAACGACGGTTTGGAAGGTTTCGATATCCGGAACATCCGCAAGCGGTTTGCCTGACGAGCAGTTGCTGGCTGGCCGGTCGGTTCAGCTCGATGCCTCGTCGCCCGGCCCCATCTCCAAAACAGAACCCGGTAATATCTCTCCACAAAACCGGCCTGCAGTCAGTCCGCGCAGTCACGCCGGGCCGCAAAGCTTCCGACAACGGTAATTACGGGCCGGCCCTCTCATTAGAACCAGGCTCCCTGCTTCGAGGCATGAAGATTCAAGTCAGGGCACGCAAAGGCTCGCAGAGTATCCGTTTTTCGCAGCCGCGAGACGCTGCATGCTCGGCGACCTCCGCGATGAATCGGGGAACAGGCAGACCCATTGCGACCGAGTGCCCAATGTGTGGTTCCGCCCTATCGTCCCTCCTCAACAACAAGCTGTTGCCTGGGGCGAATGCCCTTCAAGTCCGTGCGGCGGCCGCTGGGCCAGAATATGGTGAGGCTGACTGCGGTCTCGTGGCTTCCCAGTCCAAAATGCACACGGTGCTCGCTGGAGGAGAGGTAGCTTCCGGAAGCAGTTACCTGTCTGCTAATGACCCCTGCGCCGAGCCTCAGTTCCACCCTCGCCCCGAACGCGTTTCGATTGGACTCGTCCCCGATAAGCTTCAGCTGCAGCCAGGAACTTCGATTGCCGTTCTCATTCCGCAACAGGACTGCGGGACCTCCGCAATTGGCAACGAGTGCGTCCACGTCCCCGTCATTGTCGTAATCGCCAAGGGCAAGTCCGCGGCTTACTTGGGGTGCCGCCAACGCTTCTCCGCTCTCTTTCGCATCGTGGAATCGCCCCTCCGCATTCTCGAGAAGCAGCTTCCTCTGTCGATAGGTTGTCCCTTCCCGCATGATCGGCGCATTGTCGAGTACGTGTCCGTTGGCAACCAGGAGGTCGAGATCGGAGTCGTTGTCAAAATCCAGAAACCCGATGCCGAAGCCCACCAAGGCACGACTGATGAGTTTGACGCCCAGCTGGGTGCTCACATCCTCGAAGAAGCCGTCGCCCAGGTTCCTATACACGGCCAGATACTCATCATGGAAATTGGTTACCGCGATGTCCGGGCGCCCATCCCTGTCGTAGTCCCCGACCGAGGTCCCCATGCTCCCTTGGGGTTCCCCCTGGTCGCTCCATCCCGTGCCGCTCGTCAAGCCGCGATCCAGGAATGAGCCGTCCTGGTTGTTGTAGAAGAGAAAGTTCCGGACGGAGTCATTGGCGACGTAGATGTCGACATAGCCGTCTTGATCGTAGTCAAATATAGAAACACCCAGGCCTTTTCCCTCAGACAGGGCGACGCCGGCCGCCTTGCTGATGTCTGCAAAAGTGCCGTCTCCTTGGTTGCGATAGAGAAGGTCCGAGACTCCCAGGTAAGCCTGTGGGGTGCAGTAGGCTCGGATGTTTCTCGCTCCACAGTAAAGGTTCTTCTCAAAGGTATGATCCACGTAGCGGACGACATACAAGTCCAGTAAGCCGTCGTTGTCGTAATCCAAAAAGGTGGCACTCGTGCTCCAAGACCCGTCGCCGGCCACTCCGGCCATTTCTGCGACATTTGTAAAGGTGCCGTCTCCGTTATTTCGGTATAGGACATCGGGACCGTTGAAGTTTGTGATGAACAGGTCATCGAAGCCGTCATTGTCGAAGTCGCCGACGGCCACTCCCATCCCGTAGTACTTGTTGGGTTCGATTTTTGCGGCTGCCGTCGCAAGCTGGAACGTTCCGTCCCTTTGATTGCGGTAGAGGGCGTGGTCAAAGGGTCCGATTTGCTTGCTGCCTGGCGTGCGGCCGCCGTTGACCAGGAAGATGTCCAGGTAGCCATCGTTGTCAAAGTCTACGAACCCGCATCCGGACCCCATCGTCTCGACAAGATTCTTCTCGGGCGTCGGGGAGTTCTTGTGTTCAAAGGAGATCCCGGCAGCCTCCGTGACGTCCAGGAACGTTACCTCAGAGGAACCTGGAACCGGGGCGGCGCCGGTCGTTAGCAAGGAGGAAAGGAGCAAACCCAGAGCGCTAGCCGGCAAAGCGAAACCTCTTTGGATCATCAGGGCTTGTTTACGCGAATCAACTTGAAATAGAGGTCTTTCTCTTCTCGGCTGCCTCGGCTGTCCCCCGTCTTGCCTAGCGCCGCCGAGAGATTCAGGTGAAAGGCGGGATTCTCCGGCTGAATCTCTGTAGCCTTGCTGTAAGCCTCTACGGCCGTCTGATAATCGCCTCGGCCAAACGACAGATTTCCCAGAACGTTGTGAAAATCTGCCGTTTTTGGCTTAAGGGAAATCGCCTGGCGGATTGCGTCCATGGCTCCGGGTGCATTCGTTTCCTGCAGGCACTGGGAGAGGATGAAGTAGTACTCTGCATCCAGTGGGTTGATCTCGATCGCTCGATGGATCGATTCGAGTGCGTCCACAGGACGTTTTCGCAGGAGATCGATCTGGGCTAGGCGATAATAGGCCGCACCCATGCTGGGGAAGATCTCCAGGGTCTTGCGAAACCACTGATGTGCCTCATCCAGTCGATCGTTCGAGCGTAGCGCCTTCATCCCCTCTTCGAAATGATTCAGGCCTTGGGCTTCCCTGCGTATATTTTCTCTATCAGCGGCCTTGAGGGCGCCGAATCTTTCTTGCGCCGCCCGGGATTCCTCCTGCCGACCCAGCTTGCGCAGGGATTCCGACAATGAGTAGTAGGCTTGGGCATGATCGGGATTCAATTCGATAGCCCGGTTCAATTTCACCACTGCATCTTCATCCTTCCCGAGCTTTGTGAGCACGAACCCCAAGCTGAAATACACATCCGGTTTCTCTAGGCCCAGGGACAACGCCTCTGCAAGGGCGTCGTGAGCCGACACAAGCGTTTCGGCGTTCTTGCTGTACAGCACTCCCAACTCGAAGTGGGCGTCGGCGAAATCGGGATCGAGTGAAACTGCGTTTTCCAGATTGACCGCTGCCTCGTCTATTCTGTTCAGCCCGATCTCACTCAGACCCAGAAGGTACCTCGCATAGGCATTTCCCGGCTCCAACTCGATAGAGTTGCGGGCGAGAGTCCCGGCTTGGAGATACTTTTCTTCCCGAAGATAGCCCAAGGCCAAGAGAAGACGGCCGCGCGACGAGCCGGGATTCTCCTCGAGATAGTCTTCGAGCAATCCGACAGCTCGCGCGTTGTGGTTGATCTGGAAATAGATCACAGGGAGCGCCAACCTTTGGACTTCCGAAATGGAGGAATCCGAGGAGAATCGCGCTTCCACACGTTTCAACGCCTCGATCAAATAGGTTGGATCCACGAAGTCGGAGTTCGAGTCGGCGGACTTCTGGTAGGCGGTTACGGCCTGGAGCAAGTCCTGAATCTGCTCGTCGCGAGGCAACGGGAACGGATCCCTGTTTTGTGCCGGGAGCCACCAAATCGTAAGCGAGCAGAGGATCGGGAAGGCGAGACGCAGAAGAGGGCACTTCATCTCGGAGAAGAGAATACCACGGATTTAGTTTGTCTGTTCCACGGCCCTCACCTAGAATCAAGCCGATCAGGATCAGACGACAAAGCCGCCGGCCGGGTTCTCCCGGCCGAGTGATCCCAAGACGGGGCGATATGAAGAGGAGGAACTGTATGAGACACCAACTCCTGCTGCTCTCAGTTTGCGCGGCGGTGCTGGCATTGGCCCCGGCGCTGCGCGGCCAGTCAGAGCGGATGAACATCATCACCGTGCTCACGGACGATCAGGCGGATTGGACCGTGGGCTACAACAATCCGGAAGCCGTCACGCCCCATATCGATCGGCTGGCGCGGGAAGGCGCCCGTTTTACCAATTCCTTTGTCGCCACGCCGGTCTGTTCGCCGAGCCGGGCGACGTTTCTCACGGGACTCCACTCCACGCGCCTGGGTATCACCGACTACATCTCACTCGGGCCGGGCTTCGAAGCGCAGGCCGGGCTTGGCCTCCCACCCGAGTTGACTACCTGGCCCGAGGTGCTTCAGCAGAACGGCTACGTCACTGCTCTGGTGGGGAAATGGCATTTGGGGTCGCTGCCCCAGTTTCACCCCACACGCCAGGGCTTTGACCACTTCTACGGGCTGCTGGGCGGTTTCACGACGCCGATGGATCCTGAAATCGAGAAGGATGGAGTGACGCAACGGTTCAAGGGTTCCCTGGAAGACCTGCTGACGGACAATGCCATCGAGTTCATTACCGAGAACCGATCGCGTCCGTTTGCGCTGGTTCTCAGCACGCGGGCGCCGCACCTGCCCTTCGGACCCGTTCCGGAGGAGGACTCCGCGCCCTACCGGGACCTCGATCCCACGGTCCCGAGCTTTCCCGGAATGGACATCGCGGAAGTCAAGCGTCTGACCCTGGAGTACTACGCAAGCGTTCACTCGATGGACCGAAATCTGGGCCGGCTGCTGGCCAAGCTCGAAGAACTCGGTCTGGAGGAGAAGACGATCGTGCTTTTCACCAGCGATCACGGCTATTTGATCGGCCACCACGGACTCCAGGAGAAAGGAAATGCCTGGACCATCGCCGCCGGATTGGAGGGTCCGTTTCGCCCCAACCTGTTTGATGAGTCGATTCGCGTGCCGATGGCGATTCGTTGGCCCGGCGTTGTTGAACCGGGCACGGTGGTCGACCAATACGTCAGCAACGTAGACCTCTACTCTTCGATCCTGGGAATGCTCGGAATCAGCGTACCGCCGGCAGTGCTCCAGGACGGCGAGGACTTCTCTCCCTTGCTCAGGGGCCAGAAGATCCCTTGGACCGATGCGGTCTATGCCCAGTACGACATGCACCACTTCGGCCTGGCCTTCATGCGCATGATCCGCACTCCAAAATGGAAGCTGGTGCGCTTCTACTTTGTCAATAACATGGACGAGCTCTACGACCTCGAAGCGGACCCGCACGAGACGACCAACCTCATTTATCAAGACCGATTCGACCTCAACCCGGTCTACAGTCAGACCATCGAGCAGCTCGACCACCGGTTAATCCAGTGGCAGCGCTCCATCGCGGACCCCATTCTGAGTCCCGAGTTCACTCGGCTGGCACCTCTGAACAAGCAGAAAGCCCACGCAGCAGCGTCCCAACCCAAGTGATCAAGGCTGTCGCGGCGAAAGGGCTGGGGAGAAGGCCCGGGAGACAATGAACCGCCGAGACTTCCTCCAGGTTGGTCTGGCATTCACGGCGATTTCCTGCACTCCGGTCAGATCAAGGTCCAAAGAAGTGGACCGACTCTTCGTCAAGCGGTTCTCGTCCGCGGATGCACTGGCCCGCTACACCCGACTGGATGCCCTGACACAACCCTTGTTGATGGCGCACCGTGCCGGCTACTCTCCCCAGGGCGGACTTCCCGAATGCGCGATTGAATCGGCTCAAAAAGTCGTGCGCACCGGACCCGCAATGATTGAGATCGATGTGCGTCTAAGCGCCGACGGCGAGTTGGTCTGCGTGCACGATGAGACTCTGGATCGGGGTACCACCGGCTCCGGTTTGGTCAAGGAGGCCACTTCCCGAGAGATCGCTCGATTGCGTCTGCGTGATGCGCTGGGCAGCGTCACGGAATTTCGTATCCCGACACTCGACGAATTCCTGTCCTGGGGCGCTAATGGGGCCTTGCTGTGGCTCGATCTCAAGGATGTCCCGCCCGAGATCGTCATCCGGAAAATCCGCGCGCATCACGCCGAAGCGCGGGTTATCGTCAGCTCATACGGTCTTGAAGCCACGCAGGCCTATCAATCTCTGGCCCCGGATCTGGTCTGCTTCATTCCGCTCATCGAGGATTTGGGTTTGCCGGATCTGGAGTCAGTGTTGGCTGCCGGTGTTGATCCCGCTCGAATGATCGGATTCGCGGGTTGGTATGTGCCAAACATCAAGGCCACGATGGCGATGAACGAGCTCAATATTCCAGCTCTCCTGGATCTCAGCCGAGATCGGCGTCTGAGACCGGATCAACTCGACCCGCTCTTTTACCAGAACGCCGTTCGCGAAGGGTTTCCGTTGCTGAACACCGATCACTACGAGCAGGTTCTTGAGATGCTGGGTATCCAGGATTGGGCCTGATCTTCGGCGCCGGTGGGCGATGATTTCTTTGGTATCGAAACTCCCTGCCGACTCAGTGAAGTAGCGATTTCAGGACACTAGGTTGGAACCCCCTGTTCTACTCGATAGAAACCAGAACATAGTTTTCCATCGAGCGGTAGAAATCGGCCATTATCGCTTCTTGGTCGAAGTGCTCCCATAATTCAATCCGTCGCGGGCTGTTGGGCCTATCGATCCAGACGTTGTCGCGCAGAACGGGGGCGGGAACACGCCGCGATGCGGCCCAATTCGGGTTTTTCAAGATGGCAACGGTGGCCATATCGAAGAGCGCCCGCGAGGGTGGGACGGTGGCGTACTCGATGTGCTCGAACAGGTTGACCGAATAATCGCCAAAGGTCGAGAAGGCAGCTCCGTGACGGCCCATCACCGGGACTTCGGTGCGGGGACCGCGGCCCGGCATGCGCAGCCGGATGTCCGCCAGGGTAGCGCGAACGGCATCCGTGCCCGAGGGTTCCCCGTAACGGACCAGGGCGATCGAGAATGGGAGGTCGCTCTCGAGGAGGGCGTTCATGGCCTCCGGGTCGTTATTCTGGTTGTACTCCCCCGGCGCCGGATAATTCGAGCCCAACCAGAGAAGAGCCGCATTGTCGGCAATGGCAGGATTCTTCATGTAGGCCAGTGCGATATTGGTCAGCTTGCCTACCGCCACCAAAATCAGCTTGCGGTCCGAGGGCGCCAGGGAACGCTCAATGATGAAGTTCACCGCATCGGCGCCGTCGAAATCGATCTCGGTCGCATGGTCCCGGATGTCTGCAAAGGATCCTTCGGCGCCTTTCAACAGGGGAATATTGGGATGCAAAGTGCTCAGTTGGAGGATCCGTTCGGCTTCTCCGTAGTGGTCTGCGATCGTTCCCCCGAGAGCGGTCGCGTTGACGGTGACGCCTTCCACATCGAAAGTGTCTCCGTTGAAGAGCAGGTAGGCCAGGGCAAGCTGGTCGTCTAACTCGTTATTGGCATCCGTGTCCAAAATGACTCGGATCCGGTCGTCGATAGTTGCTTCGGCAGTTGGGTGGGGTGATGGCTGGCGGCAAGCAAACATCAAAAGGGGCAACAAGATCAGTGTCGAACGCATCAAGAGCATGTTTAGGTTGCCCCTGCAACTTCTTTGTCTCTTCTCATTTTTTCAGCGGCAGCCTCTACCGAGGCGATAATGCTCTGGTAGCCCGTACAACGACACAGATTCCCAGCCAGGCCCTCGCGGATTTCCTCCGTGCTGGGATTGGGATACCTCTCCAGGAGATCCAAGGCCGTCAACAGGAAGCCGGGCGTGCAAAAGCCGCATTGCAAGCCACCATGTTCGCAAAAGGCCTCTTGCAGCGGATGAAGGTGGCCATCTTCAGCCAAATCTTCCACTGTGCGGATGTGGCGCCCATCGGCTTGCACTGCGAACAGGATGCAGGATCGAACGGGCTTCCCGTCCAGCAATACCGTACAGGCGCCGCAGATGCCGTGCTCACAACCCAGATGTGTACCCGTCAGCCCCAGTTCGCCGCGAAGAAAATCTGCCAGCGTGAGTCGCGCCTCAACGGTGCACTGGTGCCCAGCGTTGTTGACTGTGACCGAGATTGACCTTTGATATTTGCCTTGTTTTTCACTCATGAGATCCCTGCCTCACAGCGTTTGGCTGCCTGTGTCAATGCTCTTCGAACCAGGACGCCGGCAAGATCCCGCCGGAATTCACCGGAGGCGTGCAAGTCGCCCTGCGGGTCGAGGTTCTTCCCCGCCTCTTGTCCCGCGGCGACGAATAATTCTCTACTCACTCTCTCGCCTTCCAGCATATCTTCCGCCTGGCGGGCACGAACCGGAACTCCCTCCACGCCAATCAACGCCAGACGGGCATCTCTACAGATTCGATCGGGATCCAGTCTCAAGCGTGAGGCCACGCCCACCAATGCAAAATCTCCGTGTCGGCGGCTGAACTCAACGAACGCCCAGCCGGCATCTTTGGGCCAGGGCGGCAACCGAATCTCCAGCAATAGTTCATCCGGTTGAAGCATCGTTGTCAGGTAGGTCAAAAAGAAATCTTCAGCGCCCAACACGCGGGGATCATTGCCGGCACTCTGAACCACAAGTTCAGCGTCCAATCCCGCGACCAATGCCGGCCATTCCGCAGCCGGATCCGCATGGGCTACGCTGCCTCCCACAGTGCCCTGGTTGCGAATCGCACGATGCCCGATCAACGGAATGGCTTCCGCCACCAGAGGCTGTTTCCGGTGAAGAGACGCGTCATCCTCGAGCTCACTTTGTCGAGTGAGCGCTCCGATGGCCATCCATCCATCCTGGTCCTGTTGATAATCGAGCGCTTCCACGCGATTCACGTCCACGATGACCTGTGGAGTGGCCATCCGCATATTGAGCAGCGGTCCAAGGCTCTGCCCGCCTGCCAGAACTTTGGCTTCATCACCATGTTCCTGAAGCAATGCCAAAACCTCATCCACGCTTCTGGGGTCGTAATACTCGAAGGGCGCCGGCTTCACAAAGGATTCCTTTATTCTATGAGTGCGCCTCTATGAGTTGGCGCTCAATTCCTTCTTGAGCGCCTTGAAAAACTGTCCCGCCAGGAATTTGGTCACGCCGCCGACGACACGCTGGCCGACTCCGGCGATTTTGCCGCCAATGTCTGCCTGGCCGTCATAACCGACCTGAGTGGAGTCGGCACTTGACGCCAACTCGATGTGGGCGGTGGCGTTGACGAAACCGGTGGGGCCATCGGCTTGGACATTCAGCACAATTCGTCTCGGTGGCGCCAGGTCGGATAGTTGGACTTGCCCCTCAAATTTCCCTTTGACGGCTGCAACACCCACTTCCATCGTGGCTTGATAAAGTTGATCGCCCACCAGCTCCAGGCTCTTACAACCGGGAATACATCGCTGCAACAACACAGGATCAACCAGCGCCTCCCAAACTCGAGCGGCGGGCGCCTGAATGTTCTCTGTGCCCTTCACCCTTAATTTCAATCGGGCTTCTCCTCATCCGCTTGCAGCCAACGCCTCACTCGCTCCGGTGTCAGCGGCAACGTGTCGACTCGTTGGCCGCTTGGACCCAAGGCATCGGCCACGGCGTTTGCTATGGCGGCACCGACCCCCGCGATCCCGCACTCGCCTGCGCCCTTGACGCCCAACGGATTCAGTGGCGACGGTGAGCGCTCCAGTCGTTTCTCGGTGACCAGCGGCATTTCCATTATGGTGGGCAGCAGGTAATCCATAAACGAAGCGGTGAGCAATTGGCCTGACTCGTCATACACAAATTCTTCCAACAGCGCGCCGCCCAAGCCCTGAGCCGCACCCCCCTCAATCTGACCGGTGACGGTTTTCGGATTCACAACCGTCCCCACATCATGCACCAGCCACAAATGCTGAGCTTTGACTGCTCCCGTTTCAACATCGACAGAGACTTCCGCCACGACGGCGCCGTGAGCGTAGGTCATTTGATTACTGTGAAAGTAGTGGGTCGCCTGTAGTCCAAGCTCTTCATCCGGCGCCGAATGTCGAGCCGCAGCCTGTTGCGAGAGTTCCGTCAATGTCAACCTGTGTAGGCCGTCACTTGTGGTGAGCCGGGCATCCTCCAACACCAGTTCTTGCCGAGAGCACTCCAGCAGACGCGCGCCCCTTGTGAGCACTTTCTCTCGTACCTTTTGAGTGGCTTCGTAGACGGCGTTTCCGGCCATGACGGTGGTGCGGCTGGCAAAGCTGCCCCCGCCGCAAGCAATCAAATCGGTGTCCCCGTGCAGCACGCAGACCGTTTCCGGCGCCACACCCAGAACTTCGGCCGCAATCTGAGCCAGCACCGTTTCAAGCCCCTGGCCAACGCTGGCCGCGCCCGTCGAGACGATAACGCGTCCCTTGGAATCGATTTCAACCTTTGCCCCTTCAAACGGCCCCAGTCCCGTTTTTTCAACGAAACATCCCATCCCCAGGCCATACTTGAGGGAACTTGCTGATTCTGCATGGCGTTGTTCATGGCGGGCTTGATAGTCGCTCTCCTGCAAGACTTCTTGTAAAGCATGGGGATAATCGCCGCTATCGTAGACAATGTCTTCACCCAGGGATCTAGTACCCACGGCATAGGGCATCGCATCGCGTGGAATCATGTTCTTGAAACGCAGCATCGCCGGTTCCATTCCCAGTTCCCCTGCGGCGAGATCGAGCAGCCTCTCACGGGCTGAGTTGGCTTCAAACCGTCCCGGGGAGCGATAGGTGCCCGTAGGCGTTTTATTGGTGAGGACACACCGCACTTCACATCGGTAGCTGGGAAAGTGGTACGTGCCCGGGAACATTCCTGCACTGAGTTCCGGGACGATGATCCCATGAGTGCGAATGTATCCTCCCATGTCGTTGGTCAAACTTACTTTTGCACCCAGGATCGATCCGTCTTCTTTTAGCGCCAACTCCAAATCATAAAACTGCTGTCGCGAATGGTTGCAGGCCATGAGGTGTTCCATGCGATCTTCAACCCATTTGACCGGACGGGTCAGCTTCATGGCAATCGAAGGAATCAGGAAATCTTCCGGATAGAATTCGCCGCGAACGCCGAAACTGCCGCCTACATCCGGCTCGATGAACTGAATCCGGTGCTCCGGCATTTCCAACATTTGCGCCAGCACGCCTCGGTTAAAGTGGGTGACTTTGGTGGGTCCCCAGACTCGCAACCGACCACGAGTCTTATCGTGGTAGGCAACGAGGCCCCGGGTTTCCAGCGGAATACCGGTGTGTCGACCGACTGTGAACGGTGTTCGTACGATATGTTCCGCCTCAGCAAAGGCACGGTCGACATCACCATGTTCAACCACGAAAGAAGAAGCGACATTATCGGAAGCAGCTTCGTGGATGGTCGCAGGCTGGTCAGCACGAGCATCAACACTCGCCGTGAGGGGGTCGTAGTCGACATGGATCTGTTCCAGCGCATCTTCTGCCAGGTAACGACTCTCGGCAACCACCACGGCCACAGGTTCGCCTACGTAGCGCACGCGGTCTCGAGCCAATGGATATTGCAAGAAGGGCTCGAGTGATCCATAGGGGTTCAGGCGGACGGGAATGGGCTTGATCAAATCAGCAAACTGTTCAAACGAAAACACATCCACCACCCCTGTGACTCGCCGTGCATCGTCCAGATCAATAGTCACGAGGTTGGCGTGTGCATGAGGACTGCGCAGAATTGCGGCGTGGCAAAGATGAGGCAGCTGCACATCGTCCAGATAGCGGGCCTGACCCTGGACCATGCGGGGGTCTTCCAAACGCCTGATCGATTTCCCGATGATCGACGGTTGGGGTAGATCCACGGCAGGCCTCAGACGACAGTTTTCTTTTTCAGGTGGAAAATGCGCTCCGGCGTCAACGGTAGCCTCACTTCGTTTGGATGGTGTCCAATGGCATCCAGCACGGCATTGACAATGGCGGCCGGCGCGCCAATCGTACCGCTTTCACCGACGCCTTTGAGTCCGGCTACACTCCAGGGAGAGGGCGTCTCCATGTGAACGATCTCAATGTTGGGCACATCATCACTGCCGGGAACCAGATAATCCATCAACGTTGTGGTGAGCAGCTGACCTTGATCGTCGTAAACCAGGTCTTCCAGTAAAGCGATCCCGAGCCCTTGTGCGATGCCGCCGCGAATCTGACCTTCAACCACTTGCTGATTGACCATGGGCCCGCAGTCTTCGGCCACCACATAGCGCAAGACGATCACCTGGTTGGTGTCCGGGTCCACCTCGACCACCGCCAAATGCGTCGCCGCCGAACAGCACGCAGCAGGCGGATCATAGGAACAGCGGACTTCCAGACCTGGTTCAGACTCGTCGGACAGGGTTCGAGGAGAACTGTGAGCCAGTTGCGCCAGTGCCTTGATGCCAAGTTCCCGCTCGCCGTGAATCGCATGGCCCCCAACCAACACTACCTGATCCGGATCCACCGCCCAATGGCGGGCCGCCAGTTCGATCAACTTCTGCCGCAATTGTTGAGCGGCTTTGAGCAATGCGCCGCCGCCGCTGACCATACTTCGGCTCGAAAACGTCCCTGTTCCATAGGGGCAGGTCGCTGTGTCTCCCAAGTGGACGTGAATCGTGTCTGGCGCCAATCCCAGAAATCGAGACAAGAGTTGCGCCATGGTAGTGAACTGGCCCTGGCCTTGCGAAGGCGTGCTCACAAAGGCCTCGATATCGCCGTCCCGGTTGACGCGCAAGGCGGCGGAATCGAACGCCGGAACCTGGACCATGCCGCGGTTGCGATAGGTGGCGGATCCCATCCCCGTCGGCTCGACAAAACAGGACACCCCGATGCCCAGTTGTCGACCCTCCGATTGTGCTTTTTGCTGCTGGTCCCGCAGCGTTCCATAGCCCCCCTGGTCCAACGCCATCCTCAGTAAAGCGCGGTAATCGCCGCTGTCGTAAACAGCCCCCGAGGGACTGGGGAAGGGAAATTCTTCCGGTTTGGCCAGGTTCTTCAGGCGCAGCTCGACCGGGTCCATACCCAGTTTTCGAGCCAGGCGGTCCATCAGTCCTTCCATGACCAACGGTCCAAGCACAAATCCTACCCCCCGATAGGCGCCAACCGGACATTTGTTGGTTGCCACCGCATAGCCGTCGTAAAGAAAAAGCGGAAGGCGATACGGCCCCGGCAATGCTGTCGCAATCGTGTAGGGTTCCAGCGCGCACGTGATCGGAAACGCCGAATAGGCTCCAACGTCGCAAATGGACTTCGCCCTCAATCCAATCAGGTTGCCCTCGGAGTCGGCGGTCAACTCTGCCTCAACATAGTCATCGCGAGCGTGGGTGCTGGCCTGAAGATTCTCCATGCGATCTTGCACCCATTTGATGGGGCGTCCCAATTGTCGGGCCAGATAGGCCACGACCAACTCCTCAGGGAAAGCGTGCATCTTGACGCCAAAAGCGCCGCCCACATCGGGCGCCACCACGCGCAGACGGTCGGCAGGCTGGGACAGACACTCACTGAGAATGTCGCGCAAAAGATGCGGCACCTGGGTCGAAGACCACACGGTCAGCTCACCGTCCTCCCGCTGATACTGGGCCGCGACTCCGCAGTTCTCGATCGCCAGACCGGTAACGCGCGGATGCTTGAATCGAGCCCGCACACGAAGCGCAGCCTGTTCAAACAGGGCGCCTTCTTCATCGCCACCGATGGCGAAATGAAACAATATGTTATTGGGCAACGATTCGTGAACCTGGGGCGCGTCTTCGAGCATCATCGCTTCGGCGCCGCTGACGACCGGCAAGGGATCATAGTCCACCTGGACCTTGGCTGCGCCATCCTCAGCTTGATAACGATCCACGGCGACAACGGCTGCAACGGCTTCGCCGACGTAGCGCACTTTGGCCCCAGCCAAAGCAGGCCAATCCGTCTCTTGATAGGTGGGTTTGTCCAACCGAGCGCGGACAGGTTTGATCCGGCCTTGGATTTGCGCCCCAGTCAGCACAGCCAGCACACCTGGAAGCTTTTGCGCTGCGGCGGCATCTACCCGCAGCAGTCGTGCATGAGCATGGGGGCTCCGGACAAAAGCGGCGTGTGCGCTGCCGGGCAAATCAAGATCGTCCAGATAACGTCCCTGGCCCTGCACGAATGGGACGTGTTCCCGGCAGGGCTGGTGCTGGGAAATTCGTTGCGACGTGACGGTCTCGGACAAGCGTTGTCATCTCCCCATCAGGTGTCCATGATCGCTTTGCGTTGGCCGCCGTCAATCTCGATCATGGTGCCGTTGATGAAATGGGCTCGGTCCGAACACAAGAACGTGGCGACATCGGCGACCTCTTCGGGCAGGGCAATTCGGCCATAGGGAATGCTTTTCTTGGCAAGCGCATCCGCTTCTTCGACTGTGATGTTGCGGTCGCGCGCCATCGCCTTTAGTAAACCCGCCCAGCGCTCGGTTTGAACAGGGCCGGGGTTAACGGCTACGAAGGTGATATTGTGTTTGGCGTATTGTTCAGCCAGTGACAGCGTCAAGTTCAAATCGGCCGCATTGGCGGCGCCGGGCGTGATTTCCCAATAGGAAGATTTCACGCCGTCATTGCCCACAATGTTGACCACGCGCCCCTTGCCTTGTTTGCGCATGTGGGGCAACACTGCTTTGCAACAACGCACGTAACCCATAAACTTTAATTGCAGGGCCTGTGCCCAGTCCTCTTCGGTCAACTCTTCGATCAATCCCCCCGGTGCGCTTCCTGCGTTGTTGACCAACACATCGATCCGACCGAAGTGCTCGATGACGGCCTCCACCATCTTCTGCACGTCTTCCCATACGGTTAAGTCGCATACAAAAGGGACAACTTCGCTGCCGGTTTTCAGAGACATTTCTTTGCTGGTCTGTTTGAGCAAGCCCTGGCCTCGCGCACAGACGGCAATTCTGCATCCTTCACCGGCCAGGCTACTCGCGACGGCCTTCCCGATTCCCTTGCTGCCTCCTGTGACCAATACGACTTTGTCTTTGAGTCCCAGTTCCATGACTCACCCTTCTTGCTGCTGCTCAGTCGGGGGCGACACGATTGTTGAAGACAGTTGGTAGAGATCTGTGCGTCGATCCTCAAACACATGATTGTCTCGACCGATGTGTTTGTTCTCAGCTTCGTGCGGATCAATCTCGGCCACGAATACGGCTTCTTCATTCGGCAATCCGGGCCCAGCCAGGACCTCGCCTGCGGGAGAAACGATCAGACTGTTTCCCAGATAGGTTATATCCGCCTCTCTGCCAACGCGCCCGGCGCAAAGGACGAAGAATCGGTTTGCATAAGCGTGCCCAACGGCCAAGTGGGCTGCCGCACACCAGTTGTTCTGATCGAGAGGATTCGGCTTGCCGATGTTGGTCCAGGCGGTTGGCACACATAACAAGTGGACGCCCTGCAGTGCCAACAGCCGCATTGCTTCGATGAAGCGCAGATCGTAGCAGACCAGCATGCCGATCTTGATGCCGCTGATTTCAAGAACGACCAGAGCCTTTTGACCCGGCTCTAGATGCTGTCGCTCCCAGCCAAACAAATGAGTCTTGCGATAAGTTGCCAAGACGCCCTGCGGTCCCAACGCAAGCGCTGTATTGAAGCAGCCGTCGGCGGCTTGTTCCAACACACCGGCCACCAGGGTAAGGTTGAATGCTTTCGCTTCCTGTTGCCAGCATCGGACGACCTTGCCGTCAAGAAGGTCCTCTGCCCATTGGTCTTTCGTTTCTGCAACCAAATAGGGGCTGGTGCACATTTCCGGCAGAACCAGCAACTCAGCGCCTTGTCTGGCCGCTTCCCGTATGGCTTCAACAGTGCGCTCAACGTTGCGTTGCGCGTCCTGAGTGGGCGCCAGTTGAGCCACCGCCACTTTCATTTACCCTCGTTCCGTTCCGCGACCAGTTCCACGATGGTGCCGCCTAAGCCCTCACCTTCGAGAAAGGCAATGCGACGGCCTCGCGCCCCAATGCAAGGCGCCAACAACAGCTTCGCGCCTTGATCCGAAGCATGTTGTATCGATGCTTCCAGATCGTCGACGGCATACGCCACATGGTGAACGCCTTCGCCGTGATCGCGTAAGAATTCGGCGATGAAACCATCGCCGGTTGCAGGCTCAATCAATTCAATGTCCATTTCGCCCAGCGGCAAAAAACCAATCTGCAAGCTGCCTTGATAATCCTCCACCTCCTCGAGCTTGACGCCCAAGGTGAGTTCCAGCGCCTTGGCCGTGGCTTCCAGATCTCGCACCACAATGCCGATGTGGTCCAACTTGCGCGCCGCTGTTGTCGTCATTCGATCACCGCCACCACCCGGGCCGGTCCGCCGTCCCCTCTTTCGACCTTTAAGGGCAGGGCAACGAGGGTGAATTCTCTGGTTGGAATCTGGTCAAGATTGATCAAGTTTTCGATCAAGGGAATCTTTGCGCCCAGCAGGATCTGGTGGCACGGATAGGGAGCGGCGCCATCCACCGAGAAATCGAGTGCCAGAGCTGCAATGCCAACACCGACCAACCAGTGCGCAGTCTCATCGGCCAGATAGGGGTTGCCTTTGTACAGGTCGGAACCTCGCCAGCGGGATGCCGACCAATCTGCATACAGTAACAACCGATTGCCTTTCAGTTCCGATTCGTCCGGCAAGCCGCCTGCTTTCAAATCGTCCACGCTCAAAGGCATCTTGGGTCGAGCCACCCGTCGAACATCACAAAGATAGGTCTTTCCCATCAAGGTCTCCAACGGGACCTCATCGATGGTTTCACCGTTTTCGTAAAAGTGGTACTGAGCATCGATGTGGGTGCTGGTGTGAATACTGAATACGACTCGGGTGTTGGAACGGCCATTGGCGGCGTGAGTGGTGATGGGTTCCATTGAAATAGGCGGATGACCATCCAGTTGCGTCACCTTCGGGCTGAACGGCATGGTTAAGTCAATCAGCTGAACCATCCCCACCTCCGGTCCGATTTGGAACCTTCAAACAACAAATCTTCCCTGTTGGAGCACGATCTGACCATCCATCTCAACAGTTGGTTTGAGCAGAAGGCCGTCAAAGTGGATGTCGCTTATGACGGTGCCCCCAAGCACATGGTTGTCGCCGATGGCGATATGGACGGAGCCTTCGAGCTTCTTATCCTCGGCCATGTTGCCCACCAACCGAGCTTTGGGATTGGTCCCGATCGCGAATTCTGCAATATTGGCGGCGCCCTCATCCCCTGCATCGACAATTCCCTGCAATTGCCTAGCGGAGCTTCCCCCTTCGATCGACACCACCCTGCCTGCAACCACTTTCATATGGATGGGTTGGTCGAGCAGTCCCAGACCATCCATCGTGTTTTCGACCACCACCATCCCTTCGGTCGTACCTTCGGCAGGACTGATGGCGGTTTCTCCATCCGGGATGGCGGCAAACGTTCCGGGGCCCTTGAGCATCCCGTCTAGAGCTTTTGGTGTCCGATCCGTCAAATCCATCACGAGATCCGTTCCCTGGGGCGTGCTGACAAAGACCCGGCGAGCTTTCGTCATCAGATCGATCAGCTGGGCGCAGCGTTCTCCAATGGATTGATAATCGGCATTGATTGCGCCGTTGAGCATGAGATCTTCCGTGACGCCGCGAAGCACCATCACACGGGCGCCGGACTGCAAGGCGTGCTGCGTTGCATCGGTATGGGTCATGGCGTGGGTGACGATCTGAAAAACCAGATCGGCCTTAGCCATGGCGGAAGCGATAGTTTCGGGCACCTCCTGGCCGTGCTGTGCGCGAGGCTTCATGACCAGCATCACCGGATCGACACCCTGGGCGGCGGCGACGTCAACAAAGATCTCCGCGAGGTCCAGCTTATTGGTGTCGGTCACCACGCACACCCGTTCACCCTCTCCTAATCCAGCGTTGTGTTGAACAAGTTGATGAACAACTTGGAATAATCCTGGATTCTTCATGCCGAACCGAACAGAGAGTACCATAGGATTTTCACGATCCCGATCCGCAGGCCGGTTCCGAGGCCGATGCGCCGACGGCCCCGGAGACCGGTCGGAATTGGGTTTGGGTCTCGGGACTGGGATCGGGAAGCTCTTTTTGGACCGCTTCTTTCCCCTGGTAGCGAGCGTAGCTCACCAAGCGTCTGACCACCGAGTAGTTCTTGTGCTCCACGAAACGGTTGTCGTTTTTGCGATAGGGACGAGATCGAGCGAAGGTGATCCCTTCTTGGTTGCAGTAGCGCGTCATGCGGCAATTGATCAACCCGCCGCCATTATCCGAATCCATGCCCAGCAAGGGGAAGGTACAGTCGCTCTCGAATGCACTGAACTTATTGAAAAAAAGGGACTTGTGCCTTGGAGACGATGATTTCATTTCAGGTAGATCTATGGTGAGGCAATTCATTGTTTTGCTCCTTCTTGCTTGACGTTTCTCTATTGGTCGTGCTAAACCTCCTGCCCGTGCTACACCTGCGGTGGGTCATGCCAGAAGCCCATGAAGCGTGCCAGCGGCGCGCTGAAGATAGGGCATTCATAGTCGGGTTTTTCCGATTCTCGCTGGTTGGAGCCGGGACTCTTTTGTCTAAATCAAGGGGGGAATGAATGCGGAGTTCACGAACGGTAGTGACGATGATCTTTTTGCTGGGGTTCTTGGTCAGCGGAACGCTGTGGGCGCAGTCTACGGGGACTATAGCTGGCACGGTAGAGGACGATACCGGAGGAGTGATCCCGGGGGCGGAGGTGACCGCGCTCAACCAGGGGACCGGAGTGACCCGCCTAGCCATCACCAACGATGCCGGAAGGTACACCCTGCCGCTACTGCCAATCGGGGATTACACGGTGTCAGTCACCATGGACGGGTTTGCAAGAACGGAGGTCCCCGACATCGATTTGGAAGTCGGGCAGAGCCGAGAAGTGGACATCACCCTCGAGGTGGCGCAACTGGCAACCGATGTGACGGTCACTTCCGGGGTCGCGGATGTCGATCTCCAAAAAGCCGATGCGACCCTCGGCCAGGTGGTTCACTCGGAGCAGGTGGCCAACCTGCCCCTCAATGGGCGCAACTTTGTGCAACTTGCGCTGCTGGCATCGAGTACGACGGAAGGTCGCACCGGGAGCTTCCTCAAAGCAGGTCCCAGCAGCGAAGTCTCGTACCGGGGCACCATGTCGGTGTCGGCTCAAGGCAATCGCGAAAACGCCAATGACTGGCTTTACGACGGCATCGACAACAACGAGCTGAGCGCGGGCGGTGTCTCCATCTTGCCCTCGATCGAATCGATCGCCGAATTCAAAGTTTTGACCTACAACTTTGAGGCAAAGTACGGCGCTCGCGGCGGCACCACCATCCTGGTGAGCACCAAGTCGGGCACCAATAATTTTCATGGAAGCGCCTTCTGGTACAACCGCGACGACGCGTTCGACGCCCGCAACTTTTTTGACGGGCCGGAGAAGGGGACCCTGAGCCGTCACCAGTACGGTTTCTCGTTGGGCGGCCCCATTGTCAAGGGGAGAACGTTTTTCTTCGGGGGTGTTGAACTCACCAATCTTGAGGAGGGTCTGACCATCCAGAGCACCGTGCCCACGGCGGGGATGCTGGCAGGCGACTTTTCGGGACCTTTCTCGGAAACAATCTACGACCCGACAACAACAAGGACCGACCCGGCCACGGGCATGCAAATGCGCGACCCATTCCCCGGAAACATCATCCCGGAAGACCGAATCGATCCCATTGGAAGGTCATTGGCCGGGCTGCTTCCCACCCCCACACGGTCCGACCGGTTGTTGAACAACTACCTGTCCAACCCGGCCAAGACGCTCGACGTCTATAACATTTACGGCCGTGTGGATCATGAAATCACGGATCAAGACAAGCTGTTCGTGCGCCTCGCCATTGAGGACGGGGAGCAGTATCTGCCTTCCGGAGTGCCGGAATTCGCGGCCAGATCCCCCTGGCAAAGTAACCAGACTTTCACCACCGATGCACTCAATGCCGCCGTTGCCTATACGCACCTCTTCTCCCCGAGCACCATCAACAACGTCACGGCCGGCTACAACAAGGTCTTCAACTACATTACTTCCTTCGGCTACGGGTCCAATAAGGCGCGGGAATTGGGTATTCCCGGCGCCAACCTGGGAGGCGAGGAAACCTCGTCCTTGACCCAAATCTCCCTCGCCTCTCCCTTTATCGACTTGGGCGACCGGGGTTATTCGCCTTTTCAAGGAGGAACCAACGTTTATCATCTGACTGACACCCTGACTCTGGTGCGCGGAAACCACACCTTGAATGTAGGCGGCACCACCAGAGCCAATCAGTTGAACCTGCTGGGGGATAACTTTCTCTCAGGCCGTTTTTCCTTCGATCGCTTTTTCACCGCCGGCTTTTCCCCCAGCGGCTCACTTGACGCATCGACCGGCAACCCCGTTGCCAGTATGCTGCTCGGCCTTCCCGCCTGGGGACAGCGCAGCAATCAGTTGCAGGGTTCTGTCAAGGGGAGGCGCTGGAAAGAATATCGCGGTTTTATGGACGATACCTGGAAGGTTAACCCGGATCTGACCTTGACCCTGGGTCTTGCCTACGCCGTCACGACTCCCCAGAGCGAGGCTGCGGGTCGCTTCAGCAACTTCGACTTTTATACCGGCCGCTACTTTGTGGGCGGCACGGTTGGCGTGAAAACGGATTACAGCAACATCCAGCCCCGCTTTGGATTTGCCTGGAGTCCCGGCGGGAGCACCAACACCGTGATCCGCGGCGGCTATGGTATCTACCATGATGTGTCTGCTCAAAGCGGCGCATCGGGGCCTTATCAGAACCCGCCGTTTGCCAATGCCTATTCCTTTTTTACCAACAACATCGAAGCCGGTCGCACTCTCAGCACCGGCTTTCCCGACAATAGCGAACCCAGAAACCCGGAAGATCACATGGGTGACTGGACGGCAACCGCCGTGGATTATAGACAGGGCCGGGTCCAGCAATGGAACCTGAACGTAGAGCGCAAGCTGCCGGGCAGCATGGTCTTCATGGTTGCCTACGCGGCCACCCGAGGCGACCATTTGTTCAAGAAGAACCGGAACCTGAATTCGGCCCCGCCCGGACCCGGTTTCAACAGCCGCTCACGACGGCCCTACCCAAACTTAAATACGGTAAACACTACCCTCAGCGACGGCATTCTGAACTACCACTCGATGCAGTTGAGGTTGGAGCGGCGCGCGACCAGGGGCGGTTTCCTTTTGGCCACCTATACCTGGAGCAAGGGGCTCACTGATGGTCAGACTGGCCTGGGTGGCGATCCGGGAACGGTCTATTTCCCGTATCGGCCACATCCGAGTGCGGATTATGCCTCGACCAACACCGATCTGCGGCACAACTTCAAACTCAGCTATCTCTATGAACTACCCTTTGGCTCGAACTTGACGGGCGTGGCTGGAGCGATCGCCAAAGGCTGGAACTTGAACAGCATTCTGGTTGCCCACAGTGGCTACCCGCTGGCCATGGGAGTCTCGAACCAGTCTGGCACGGGGCTCGGCAACCGACCGGACAGGATTTGCGACGGGAAACTGAGCAACCCGACCATCGATCTGTGGTTCGACCCCGAATGCTTCGTGGCGCCGCCTCCGGGTCAGTTTGGCAACGCAGCGCGAACGACGCTCTTCGGGCCGGGCCGTTGGAACATCGACATATCGATGTCCAAGGCCTTCAGGGTGACGGAAGACGGCGACGAGATACAGTTTCGTGCCGAGTTTTTCAACGCCTTCAACCATGCGCAGTTTCAGACACCGGGAACCTTCATTCCCTTCGCGGGCAATATCGGCTCCACGACCACCACATCCCGCCAGATTCAGTTCGCGTTGAAGTACGTATTCTGAACTTCCCGCGGCACGATATTCTCAAGCGCCTCCTCTCTTCTGAAGGGGGGAGGCGTCTCTGGCGGTGAGCGGCATCTGCCTCGGAGGCTAGACGGCCGCCGATCAGGAGCGTGAGCGTGTGATCGATCTTTTTGGGAAAAGCCATTCGAGGACTGTTGCTTCCTTCAGACCGGTTCTTCCGGTGCTCTGTTTCTGCTTGGCTTCCGGGTTTCTGGTCGGGCAGAGCCGGTCCGACAGCCGCAATAAGCAACGCATCGAGGAGGCCGAAAACTATTACCGAAAATGGCTCGAAGAAGATGTCGTCTTTATCATCACGCCCGACGAAAAGGCTGTCTTCAAGCGCCTCACCACCACCGAAGAGAAGGATAATTTCATCGAGCAGTTCTGGCTCAGGCGCGACGACGATGCCAGCACCGTCGACAACCCCTTCAAGCAGGAGCACTATCGTCGAATCGCTTATGCCAACGAGCACTTCGCCAGCGGATATCCCGGATGGCTGACCGATCGGGGGCGGATCTACATTACCTTCGGCGCACCGGACGAGATCGAATATCACTCCTCGGGTGAAACCTACAATCGACCTCTCAACGAGGGAGGCGGGGTCACCTCGACCTTTCCCTACCAGGTCTGGCGTTATCGGCATGTCGAGGGCGTCGGGACCAATATCATACTGGAATTCGTTGACAGAACACTTTCAGGCGAGTTCCGCCTTGCTGTCCATCCGGATGAAAAAGACGCGCTTTGGAATACCGATGCCGGAGGTCCAACCCTGCTCGAACAGTTGGAAATGGCCAAGAAAAGAGATCGAGGAACTCTTCAACAGCAACTCGGATTCGAGCGCGAGAGGGACTCGGCCTTTTTGCGCTACGAAACCTACGCCAAGGTTCTCTCGCCGCCCAAGATCCGCTATAAGGACCTACAGCAAGTCGTCGACACCAACATTCGGTATGCCGACCTGCCTTTTGTAACACGCGACGACTATATCCGGCTGAACGAAAATCAAGTTCTGGTCCTGGTTTCGCTGCAGGTAAACAACAAGGAGTTGAATTTCGAGGACGAGAATGGGGTGCGCACAGCTCGGCTGGCTGTCTATGGGATCGTCACTTCCATCGCCAAGCGTGTCATTTACGAGTTCGACGACGACCTCGAGATTCGGTTCGATGGAGGGTCGGTCGACGCAGCCCTGCAACAGAGTTCGGTTTATCAAAAGATCATCCCCCTCGATCAGGGACGTTACAAGATCAGCTTGGTCGTCAAGGATCTGAACGGTGAGAGGATCGGTGTCGTAGAGCAAGCCATCAAGCTGCCCGCTTACCAAGCGGATACCTTGGCGAGCAGTTCGCTCATCCTTTCCGAATCCATCCGCACCGTTCCTCCGTCGGACGAGATGTTCGTCCTGGGAGACCTCAAGGTTCGACCCAATCTGACCAGGGAATTTTTGAGCCGAGACCCCCTCGGGATCTATTTCCAGATTTACAATGCGGAACTCGACCAGACCACCGGGGTGGCGGACCTGGAGGTCGAATATCGGATTCTGAGAGAAGGGGAAGTCCTCTTTGAATTGCTGGATTCTGAGGGTGAATCGATTCAATTCCAGTCGGGGGCTCGCGTGGTGTTGGTGAAGGGCCTGAGTTTGGAGCGCCTCGAAGCAGGCCGATACAGAGTTCAAGTGAGAACCAGAGATCGAATCAGCGGCGAGGACCTCCTTGCCGAGGAGGACTTTAAAGTTGTTGAATCTCCCTAATCCCGAGTCCGGTCACATTGTCCTCCCGCTCGGTTCCCACGCCTCCGACCAGTTTGGTTCACGCCCAAGCTGCGGGCAGGATGCCCGTGGTGCAGGCATTCCGGCCTTAGTAAGACTGCAGCTAGTGCCGCTTCTACTTCTGCTGATCCTGTTGTCGGTTTCGTTGGAGGTAGGACACGCTCAGAAAGCCAAAGTCATTGTCGACCAGGATGCCCGCGGACCGGCCTCCACCGACATGCAGTCCGTCCTGATGTTTGCCATGGCGCCTCAAGTCGAGGTGTTGGGCGTGACGTTGGTCAGTGGAGACCAATGGGTCAAGGAAGAGACCCAGAGGACCTTGAGGGCGCTGGAAGTCGCCGGCCGCAGCGACATTCCGGTGGTGCCCGGCGCGGAATTTCCCCTGCTCCATACCCGGGAAAAGTCTGAGGCCTGGGAACGGCACTGGGGGAGATTTGGTTTCAAGGGCGCCTGGACGCCGCGGTACTATCACGCCCCCGATTTTGTTCCCGAACTCGAGGAGGGGAATCCCACCACAAAACCGGCCGACGAGCACGCCGTGAATTTCATTGTCCGCATGGTCCGCCAATATCCGGGCGAAGTCACTTTGTGGGCCGGAGGACCTCTCACCAATTTTGCGCTGGCGATTCGGATGGACCCCGAGCTCCCATCGTTGGCGCGCGAGCTGGTTCTCATGGGGGCCGGATTCAACTCGGAACGGGGCAACATCCATGAGTTCAATGCTCGTCGCGAGTTCAACTGGTGGTGGGATCCCGAGGCAGTGCGGATTGTGATGAGCGCCGACTGGCGCAAAATCACCATCACTCCCCACGATGTCGCCGCCACCGTTCTGATCGAAGATCCGCAAGAACGGGAACGCTTCGACCAGCAAGTCAGAGCCCGCATTGCCGCGGCCAACACGCCCCTGGGTGATTATCTGACCAGCTTTGCCGGACGCTACGGCGGCTACATGTGGGATGAGATCTCGGTCGCCGCCTTTCTTGATCCCAGCATCATTACCCGGCAGAAAGAACTCTACGTCAACATAGACATCGACCACGGCGCCAGTTACGGCCAAACCATTTTTTTGGTAAAGCGCGCAGAACGAAGCAACCCCCCGCGCGAGCGGAATTTGCCGCCCTGGTGGAAACTGGCGCACGTCCAGTTCGGCGTGGACATCGATAAGTTGTACGAAATTTACATCGACTTGATGACCCGGCCCACCACTGGAAGGTGACGAAGATGAGGTTACTGCAGATGGTTTTTGCGCGACGGAGAGGTTTCGACTTTCTCATTCTTTTCTTGATGGTGGTCTCGTTAGGGGCCCTGCCGGTTGCGGGAGCAACGAAGGTATTTATCGATGCCGACGTCGGCGGCGCGGTGGGCACCGACAACCAATCGATGCTGATACTTTTGCAGTCGCCCGATATCGAGGTGCTGGGTGTCAGCATCGTGTCCGGAGACGGCTGGGCCTTGGCGAGCACGAATTACGCCTTGCGAATGCTGGAGCTGACAGGACACGGGCACGTTCCCGTGGCGCAAGGCGCGGTGTTTCCTCTCATCAACTCTCGAGAGGAAACGGAGATGTGGGAGGATCAGTACGGCGAATTTGTCTACAAGGGTATCTGGAACGAACGCAGCTATCACGATCCCTTCGAGCTTCCGGAATTGCCCGCGGGCAAGCCCACCATCCAGGCCGTGGACCGGCACGGCGTCAATTTGATGATTGAGGCCATCCGCCAACACCCGGGCGAGGTGGTGCTGTGGTGTGGCGGGCCGCTCACCAATGTGGCGCTGGCTTTGGCGATCGAGCCTAAGCTGGCGGAAATGGCCAAAGAGTTGGTGTTGATGGGCGCCGGGTTCAATGTGGACCGGGGGGGCAATCATCGAATCAACGGACGCCGCGAATTCAACTGGTGGTGGGACCCCGAGGCGGCGCGAATCACCATGAGCGCTGCCTGGAAGAAGATCACGATCACTCCGGTAGACATCTCGGTGAAGACAAGGCTTTCGGCAGCGATGAAAGCGGAGATTGCCAAGTCCGATTCTCCGACCGCGGTTTATCTCACCAAATACTCCGGGCCGGGCGAGGGCTTTTACATGTGGGACGAAATCAGCGCCGCCGCTCTGATCGATCCCTCCATCATCACCAGCCAACAGGAACTGTATGTCAACGTCGATATCGACCACGGCCCGGGCTACGGGCAGACGATTTTTGTGGAACCCGAAATGGAGAGGTTTTCCGGTCCGGACCAGAAAAGAAAAATGCCCTCCTGGTGGCGGGTAGCGACGGTCCAGTGGGACCTTGATTTGGAGAAGTTCTACCAGATGTATGTCGACCTCATGTCGAGACACCCGGAGGAAAAATGATCCGTCATTTGAAGGCAGCCTTGATTGCTTTCACCCTCTTGCTACCGTTGCAGTCGCTGTCTGCCGCCGACCACAAGGTGATCTTCGATACCGACTTTGCGATTCCTCCGCAGGATGACTCTCTGGCGCTGCTCCTTGCTCTCCAGTCTCCGGAAATCGAGATGTTGGGGATCACCACGGTTGCGGGAAACAGGAGCATGGAGCAGGCTACCGCCGATGCGCTCAGGGTCTTGGAGATCGCGGGCCGCGAGGAGATTCCGGTCTTCAAGGGTTCCAATATGCCTCTGGTTCACGAGAAGTCCGAGTTTTCCACCCAGGTGCACGGGGAGTGGTGGTCGGACGCGCCGCCGCCGGCCCCGCCGGGAGGTTTTGCCAAGAAAGAGGCCGAGACGATGTCGGCCGTGGATTTCATCGTCCGAACCGTTATGGAGAACCCGGGCGAGATTACCATTCTGGCAATCGGTCCTTTGACCAACGTCGCCGTGGCTATCCGGCAAGAGCCTGGGTTCGCCCGGCTGGTCAAACAGTTGGTCATTATGGGTGGCGCCGTTGCGAGCCTCCCCGATGGCGCCGGCAACGTCACTCCCAATGCGGAATTCAACTTCTGGGTCGATCCCGAGGCGGCCAAAGTGGCTCTTCGTTCCGGGATTCCTATCGAGCTCTCGCCCCTCAACGTCTCCCGAAAATCCGACCTGACCAAAGAATGGTTCGACAAAATGGTAGCGGTCGACACGCCGATTGCGCGCCTTCTCAATGAGACCATGGCTGCAAGCTACCAGCGGCCTCGCAACTGGCCCAGACATATGTACGATCAGATAGCCGTGGCCACTCTGATCGATCCTGCCTTGGTCACGACCAGGGAGCTGTATGTCGATGTCGACGCCACCCCTGGCATCAATTATGGTGTTTCCGTCGGCGGGCCTCGGATTTGGCCCGGCGCCGAAGGGGCACAGAAAATGCGCGTCCAATATGACTTGGACTGGGAAAGGTTCGTGCAACTCTTTGTGGATCGCCTGACCCAACCGGCGCGAGAACAGTAACGGGAGCAGTAATGTCCAAGAAAGCAACCGTAGCGGTCGTCGGCAGCGCCAATGTGGACCTGACCACCTTCTGCGATAGTTTCCCCAAGCCCGGAGAGACCATATTCGGCAATGATTTCGATTTAGGATTTGGGGGCAAAGGCGCCAACCAGGCGGTGGCCGCCCGCTATTGCGGCGCCGATGTGGAAATGGTGGCCCGGGTGGGCAATGATCTTTTTGGCCCGGCCACGATTGAGAACTTCCAATCTCTTGGTATCGGAACTTCGCAAGTGCGGATCGTGGAAGGGTTTTCCAGCGGCGTCGCGCCGATCTTCGTCGATCCCAGCGGACAGAACCGAATTCTGGTGGTCAAAGGCGCCAACGACCAACTCCATCCCCAAGACGTGGACGAAGCTGCTCCCCTGCTGGAGAAAGCCGACTGCATCATTTTGCAGTTTGAGATCCCTCTGAACACGGTCTACTATACGATTCGTTTCGCTCACTCCAAGGGGATCCCCTGTATTTTGAACCCGGCGCCCGGTCAAAAGGTGGACCTCGAGAAGATCCTCACGGTCGATTATTTCATTCCCAACGAGAGCGAGGCCGAAACGATAACGGGGATGCCGGTGGGCTCGGTCGAAGAAGCCCGGGCTTGTGCCCGGTTTCTGCTCGGCAAGGGTCTTGCCAAGGTCATTATCACCTTGGGGGAGAACGGCGCCCTCTTGGCAAGCAATGGCGAATTCGAGCAAATACCGGCCTTGAGCGGAATAGACGTGAAAGACACCACCGGGGCCGGCGATGCCTTTATCGGCAGCTTTGCCGTTTTCATCGCCGAGGGCATGGCGGAGCGGGATGCCATCCGACAGGCCTGCCGTTATGCGAGTTGGTCCACCACCAAAGTCGGCACCCAGAAATCCTTCTTGAAGAGATCAGAGTTCGATGTGGGTTAGTGTTTCGGGTTTCACTTGGAGCGAGTGTGGCCCCGGGAGTTGGGGGCCGCATTCCTTTAGCGATTAGCGAGGGACTATGTTTATTCTCGATAGCTACACCTGGGCCGTGGTTTTCTGTTTCGTCACCATGTTTTGCTGGGGGTCCTGGGCCAACACTCAGAAACTCGCCCAAAAACAGTGGCGATTCGAATTGTTCTACTGGGACTACACGATCGGAGTCCTGCTGCTTTCCCTTGTTTTTGCGCTGACACTGGGCAGTTTTGGCGAGGGAGGACGGAGTTTCCTGCTGGATCTCGGTCAGGCGGATTCCGGCAATATCCTGTCTGCGCTGATCGGAGGCGCTATTTTCAATGCCGCCAATATTCTGCTGGTGGCGGCTATCGCAATCGCTGGAATGGCGGTAGCGTTTCCGGTTGGCATCGGTCTGGCTCTGGTCCTGGGAGTCCTGGTCAATTACTTGGCTAGTCCGGTGGGAAATCCAACTTGGTTGTTCGCGGGCGTGGGTCTGGTAGCAGTGGCGATTATTCTGGATGCCGCCATTTACCGGCGACTTCCCAGTCAGGGAGAAGGCGTCAGCCTGAAAGGCTTGGTGCTTTCTTTGGCTTGCGGCGTCTTGATGGGTTTCTTTTACCGATTCGTTGCCGATTCGATGTCGACCGACTTTGCAAACCCCGAGCCGGGAAAGTTGAGTCCCTACAGCGCCGTTTTCATTTTCTCGGTGGGGATCTTTTTGAGCAACCTGGTCTTCAATACGCTCATCATGAAGAAACCCTTCATTGGAAAGCCGGTCCCCATGTCCGACTATTTCCAGAGAGGCCTGCGAACTCACAGCATCGGGGTCCTGGGAGGGATCATCTGGGGCGTGGGGATGAGCTTCAGCATCATTGCCTCCGGATCGGCCGGCTTCGCGATCTCTTACGGTCTGGGCCAGGGCGCCACCATGGTTGCCGCCTTTTGGGGCGTGCTGATCTGGAAGGAATTCCAGGATGCGCCGCCGGGCACCAACAAGCTGATCGGTCTCATGTTCGCTTTCTTTTTCGTTGGACTGGGTCTGATCATCCTGGCTCGCAATATGTAGCGGGTCCGGTTTGTGGCTGCCGCCGCATAGCCTTCGCCGACAAGCGTTTTCCCATTGGATCTTCCGGCCGGCTGACCGCCGGATTGATGCCGTTTTCGGCCCGCCAGCCCTTTCCGGGCTGGGGAGACTTCGAAAAGAAGCTGTAATCGCCTCAATAGAAGTTCCTTTTGGTCATCGACTCAGCGACTTGGCGAGAAATCCGGGGTAGACCCGATCGAGAACCACTCAGCCGGCGAAAACCCTACCACGCCCCGCGCGTATCTTTGACCGCACGCACCGTACGGCTGCGGGCGTGGCAAGACCGTTTTTCGGATCGAAAGCGCTCAGGAAAGAGCGTTGGAAGCCGACTGATAAAGCGCTATCACTTCTTGGGCTGCCTGGCGGACTTTCTCTACCAGACGCGGGGGTTTGAGTGGGCGTGCGTAAGGCGCGTGCTCCAGTACCAAACGGGTCGGGAACTCGAGCGTTTCGCTGGAAAGCCGGAGGATGACACTGCCATCGTTGCACTCGCGAATCGATTGGGACCATTTTTCTCGAACCCAAGGCGCTACCGGAGCGGCAAAGTGAATTTCGACTTTATGCTTGCCCATCAGGTTGAGAAAGTTTTTCTTGTAATGCTCGAAATCCAAATCTCTGGGCGCTTCGAAAGTGGAGCTCAGCAGCTGCACTCCTAACATTCGCTCAAACTTGAAGGTGCGCAGATCGGTTCGGAGTTCGCAGTAACCTGTCAGGTACCAATACCCCAAGCTCTTGGTCAGAAAATAGGGCCGGACGGTTCGTTTTCCGGTCTGGTTACGCGTGAGCGAAAAATAGTCGATGACGACTTTTCGGTGTTGGGAAATGGATTGGCGAAGCCGCGAGAATTGGCGCGACACGGGAGTCGGGGAGTTCTCGAAGGCGATCCGATCCTGCAAGGAGGAAGAGGGATCGGAAGAGTTGGAAATGGTTTTTCTGATCTTGCTTTTCAGAGAGGCTACCGCAGCCGGATCGATGCGGTCGTCTAGTAGCTGCAGCGACATCAGCAAGGCCATCGCTTCCGGCCGCGTAAAACGCAGGGGCCGATTCAGCATCTGGTCGAACTCTATGTAAACGCAGTCGTCCTCGACGTAGATGTCGATATAGTCATCGGGCCGAAAGGGCGGCTTGCCGATCAGAAGCATGAAGTCCATCTCCCTAATCAACTGAGAAGGCTTCAGTCCCACCTGTTGGGCCAACTCCGCCACCTCCACACCGGGATGTTGAGAGACGTAACTCATGATGAAGAGGATCCGGTTGATCCGTTGGGTGACCTTCATAGCAGGGCCTGAAGCTGCCGACAGAGCCGTTGCTGGATCTCGGGAGGGTCGAGGACGCGGGCATCCGTTTTTTGTGAGAGAACCCAGGAAATCAGAGCTTCTCGATTGGTTACTTCAAGTCGAAAGGTGGTTTCGTCGAGACACTCCGCATGATTGAGCTGGTGCATCAATTCCGGAAGGCGGTGCGGCGAGACTTCCATTGTCACCGGTATGGGGTCATGGGACTCAAACTCCCAGGGCTGTTGATTTTGGTAGTGCGTAAGGGAGAAGCTGGCTGGAATCTCGTAATCGGGTGTTCCCGGGCGGCGAGAGTTGACTTCGAGCTCTTGAATGCGATTGAGAACAAAGGAGCGCACGGCCTTCCTCAGATGGTCCCAGCCTACCAGCGTCCAGTGGCGGCGCCGCCGAATGAGACCGTAAGGATTGACTCGTCGGTTTCTGGTTTCCCCGGTGGTGAAGGCATGATACTCGATGTCGATCCACTTCCGTCTCTCCAGCGCGTTCTGCAACTGCTGAGTCCATGACGAGCCCGATTTGCTCTCCTCATCCGTCGTGTAATCGATGTTGATCTCGGGAGGAGCCGGCTCGATGGGACGGTGGACACTGATAATCTTATGCAGGGCCGACTCCAGTTGGCCGCGATAGGGGAAGCTCCGACTTTCCTGGACAGCGTCGTAGGCTAGCATCAAGAGCGAAGACTCGGCCGGCTCGAACTCGATTTCCGGCAGGAAAAGCTTTTTTTTCTCAATGATATAGCCGCCCTTCATGTGTTCCGTGCGGCTCTGATATTCGATCGGAATCCCGAGTGAGATCAACTCGGCCTTGTCGCGCTCGAACTTGCGCTGGTTGGATTCTTCAATTCCCTTGGAGTAGTCGTCCGGGAAATGGTTCTTGATTTCCTGCCAAGAAACCGCCTCTTGAGCGTTGACGAGATAGGCGATCAAATCCAACAATCGCTCGGTTCGGTTCACAAACCGTAGTTTATGAAAAGCTGAGTCAGAGGGTCAACCGGACCTGGTTAGGGCGGTGACCGGCAGCGGCTCAGAAAGGAGTGTTAGCGAGAAAGTCCGGCTGGAATGGGACCCGATTTAATGGTTTAATAGGTGACTCTGGAAAGGAGTCGCCATGACGTTCATCATCACCGAGCCTTGTATTGCGGTCAAAGATACCGCCTGTGTCGATGCCTGTCCGGTGGACTGTATTCATCCCCGCAGTGACGAAGAGACGTTTGAGAAAGAGACTCAACTCTACATCGATCCTGAAGAGTGTATCGATTGCGGGGCCTGTGTACCCGAGTGCCCCGTTGAAGCCATTTTCCCTGATGACGAAGTTCCCGAACAATGGGAAGACTATACCCGCATCAACTACCAGTGGTATGGCCAAGAGGTTCCTTAGACACCGGCTGAACCGCTCGTTGTTGCGATCGTAACGCTCTCATACCGGAGCGGGCCCTTACTTCAGCTGCTGCTTTGATGGGATTGAAGCCCGCCGGAAGGTCCTGCGTGGCCTCAAGACTCTGTTGACCGCGGGCCAGTAAACTCCTCACCGTTTGCACAGGACGGTTTTTTCTCCCCCTGGCCCACCTGATTCGATCCCCACGGGCCCACGCAGCAAAGATTTTTCTTTGCAATCACGGAACCGCCTGCACAGGAATTGCACACGGCTTCCACAAGTTTCTCCACTTCCCGAAGAAGCCTTGGGGACTCTTCTTTGTGGCTCGTCAGTCCCGGAAACCGAGCCGTCAAGCTACGGTTTCATCAAGGCTCTGAGTCCACGTTCCTTGATCTTCTGCTGCAGGCTCTGGCGGTGAATGCCGATGGCCTGGGCCGTCTGGGTGATGTTGTTTTGATGCTCCTGCAAGTTCCAGAGCAGATAACGCCTTTCGAAGGCCTCTCGAGCAGTCCTGAAGTCCATCTTGAAAAAGCGGTGCAATCGAGTCTGGGTAGCCGTCGTTCCTTCGCCAGCCACAAAGTAACGAATCTCGGGGGGAAGGTCTCGGGGCATGATTCTTCCTGAGCGGTCGAGCACCACCAGTCGCTCGATCGCGTTGCGCAGTTGTCGAACATTGCCCGGAAAGGGGTAGGCGGCCAGAAGCTCCAGTGCCCGAGAGTCGATGGCAGGTTCCGAACGGCCATGCTTGCGGCTCAGGCTCTTGAGAAAATAATGAACCAGCAGCAAAATGTCTTCCTGGCGGCTGCGTAGAGGAGGAATCGCTATTTCGACAACTTCAAGACGATAGTAGAGATCCTCACGAAACTCGCCTTTCTCGACCATCTGCCTCAGTTTGCGGTTGGTAGCGCTGATGATCCTGACATCGACAGGCAGGGGAGTGCTTGAGCCCAGCCGCTCGATAGTCTTTTCTTCCAATACGCGCAACAATTTGCCTTGAGTCTCCCGCGGCATATCCCCAACTTCATCCAGAAAGAGTGTCCCGCTGCCTGCTTTCTCGAATTTGCCGATTCTGCGCTGGGTGGCCCCCGTGAAAGCGCCTTTCTCATGTCCGAAGAGCTCGCTCTCGATCAGGCTCTCGGGGATGGCAGCGCAGTTGATGCATACCAACGGTCCCGAGCGCGGGCTGCGCCGGTGGATTTCTCGGGCCACCAACTCTTTGCCGCAACCGCTCTCCCCGGTCAGCAGTACGGTGACATCGGTTTCGGCGACCTTTTCAACCAGCCCATAGACGGCTTGCATCGTTGGGCTGGAACCGATCAGCTCACCGAAACCGGTGGTTTCGGACAGCTCTTGCCGCAGTCTTCGGTTCTGGCGGTCGAGTGAGATTTGATGGCCGGCGCGGCTGGCCGACAGCCGAAGCTCGTCCAGGTCGAACGGCTTGGAGAGGTAGTCGTAGGCGCCCTTCTTCATTGCTTCCACCGCCACCCGTTCATTGCCATGGGCCGTTATGACGATCACCAGGGGCGGGTCTTGACTCCGGGCAATTTCCTCCAAGAGCTCGAACCCGTTCTCCTGGCCCAAGTTGAGGTCGAGCAAGACCAGATCGGGAACACGGGCCTGGAGCAGTTGCCGGGCGGCAGTCAGGTTTGCGGCTGAATCGAGCGTGGCTTGATTTTGCAGTGCCTTCTCGAGTCCATAACGGGCGCTGCTTTCATCGTCGACAATCAATATTTTCATAGGGCAGTCTCGGCGGTTGGTTGATGGATGTGAGTTGGGTTGGCGCCGGGATGGGGAAGTTGCACCCGAAAGCGGGCGCTTGGCTGGCCGGGGAGCGATTTCAGCCGTACGTTTCCGCCCAGTTGCGAGGCGCGTCCCCGGACAATGGACAGGCCAAGACCGGTGCCTTTGGCCCGGGTCGTGACAAAAGGCTCAAAGAGGGTCTTGGCCAATTCTTCAGGAATGCCGGGGCCCTGATCGGTCACCGTGATGGAGAGCCCCTCAGCAAGACGCCTGATCTCGATCTCAATCTCTTGACCGGCGCGGCTGACCTGAAGAGCGTTGGAAAGCAGATTGACGACAATATCGGTCAACGCCTCGGGATTGCTGGTAAAAACGGGAGGAGAAAAATCGACGCTGCTTTCCAAGTCGACTTGCCGGCGGCGCAGTTCTCCCTTGAAAATCGACTGGATCGAGTGCAGCAGCGATTCCAGGTTGACGGGAGACAGGGCCAATGACTCCTCCCGGGCCTCAAGACGAGAGTAGTCCAGCATCTGGCTCACCGTGCCCGCCAGGCGATCGATTTCTCCCAGCATGATGTCTATTTCGGCTCGCTGTTCCGAGTCTGTTTGGTGTCTTTCCCGCTGAAGCTGCAACAAAGTCTTGATTGAGCTGAGCGGGTTCTTGACATTGTGGGCCACGGTAGCCGCCATTTGTCCCAGCTCTTCCAATCGGGATTTACGGGCCAGCTCCCTCTCCAAAGTCAGTTGGATTTGCTGCAGTCGACTCCGTTCCAGCAAAGATCCGATTTCAGTTGCCAGAAGCTTGAGTGTCTCCGGCTGGGCGCCAAGCGGAGCATCCGGACCTTCAAGCTCGAGAAAACCTAACTTCTTGTCCCCGGTGGTCAAGGGGTAGAGCCGCGCCTTGGGGATGTCCTGCGGCAGGGAGCCCAGATGGATCCGTACTCGTGAAGCCTTCAGTTCGCGGGCCAGGGTTGTCTCCAGCCACTCCACCAACCAGGCGGTGTCTACTTTGGGCGGAAGGGTTCGGTCGAGTCGCTGGGCCAATTGGCGGTGTTGTTTTAGCTCGCCGCTGAAAAGGCTCGAGGTGTGCCTCCCCAACCAACGATTGAAAACCGGGAAAAGCAGCAGCACAGCCGCCAGAAAAATCATTTCCACCAGACGTGGAGGGGCTTGCAATTCAGTCTCCAAATAGAGCACAAAGCGCCGGATTGCCAATAGATAGAACGATGCCGTCACCAGGACCACCACCAGTGTTCGCACTCCCCTTTGGACGACGATTTCCAGAAAGCGGTGCCGATAGATGTAGTGGCTGACCAGCGAGCCCGGGATCAGGGAACTCAAAAAAGCCCCCATCTGCCAAGCCTCGTGGCCGCCGGGGAGCCGGAAAACGGCGAGATTGTAGAGGGGGATCAACACAAAGCAGGGGAGTAGCCGAGTGAACAATCCCCGTTCGACGGAGTTTTCCGAGTTTCGAAGAATCAACACTTGAAGCAGGGCGGAGCCGTAGTAGGCCAAAGTCAGCAAGACCAGAAAGGGCCAGCTGAACACGCCCAGTCTGGCCACCGGGTAGAGCGTTGAGGCGGGCATGAGTTGTTGCAGCGCTCCAGGCAGCATCAAGAGAGGGAGATAGAGTACCAGCAACAGCAGGTAGGCGGTTGGTGCTCCCCAGCGGGCAACCGGGTGCCAATTTCGATAGTAGCTCCAGTGGGATTGGAAGAGCAGGGCCGGCAGCAATGCCAAGCTGGAGAAGGAGAGGGCATCGACCCAACTCAGCAGCCACCCGATCCGCTCCAGATCCATCTGGCGGAGCAGCAAGGCCACAAAGTTGCCGCCAAACCAGACCAGCAGGCTGGCCAGCAGCGCCAGCAGACTCCACTCCAGGGCTCGGCGCGTCCCCCTGCGGCAGACAATCGAAAAGATGAAAAGGTAGAGGAGAAAGCCTCCCAGGAAGCCTATCAAGCCTAGGCCGGCCACCAACGAGTTCATGGGTGAGGTCCGTAGTGCCCGCTAAACAGGGCCTCTCGGGACCGTCAGTCTATCACAGCATGATTATTGCCCTGAGGGATTCGTGACGCCGACGTCCAGGCCTTGGAAATCGGAGACGTTGCGGCTTGCTATCGTCAGTTCGTTGGTCCGGGCGATTCCCGCGATCAGAGCATCGCCCACATCGACGTTGCGGCCAGCTTGACGTGCCTGTGCTCGGAGTCGGGCAGCCCACGAGGCGGCCGCCTCATCCAGGGAAAGTATACGGCCGCCATAGGCTGACATGACATTGGCCAGCACCGCGGCCGGCAGCTCGCGGCGGCGCCCGGGCGGCAGCAAATGCAGACCATACTCGAGCTCATATATCAAAATGGACGACAGCCACAAGTTGGGCTGCTCGTTCAGGAAGTTGACCACCCGCGGGTGAGGAACGTCCCGGGTCAGCTCCGAGATGACGTTCGTATCCAGCAGGTATCCTGTCAATCGGCATCCTCGTCGGTGAACGGGATCTTCCGTCCCGACTCTCTTTCCCGTGGGATCTCCAGGTTCAGGCCTCGCGGCACGTTCTCGACCAGCCATTGGCCGAGGGGCTTGTGGGGTGAACTCCTATCGGCCCACAACTGGGCGGGGACTACGATGAAGGATTTCCTTTTGCCGATGTGCTGAGGTCCCTCCTCTTCAGCCAGACGCAAGATTTCGCACAGACGCGCCTTGGCCTGAGCAACGGTCCAGATTCGGCCGGGCTTGGGTTGTCCAATCGCCATTGCTCCTCCGTTCGGGTAGTCCAATAGAGACTAGGTTAGTACGCTGTTTCAAATGCTGGACTCGGAGGCGGGTGTCTTTGCCCGTTGATCACGTTTTTTGGCCGTCGGGCGAGTGTCGTGCAGATTTCGGCCGACAATACCAATGACACCACGGACAGGATTGGGCATCACGACAAAAACACTCTATTCTCCACATCCGGAAAATATCCCTCCGGGGAGGTGAACAATCATGGCCACGCAGACGAATGAAACGGGCGCCGACGGGGCATCCCAGGCGCGGCGAGGTCGATAGATCTGTGTAGGGGCGACGCACGCGTCGCCCGGTTTGTAAAGATCTCCAGTTTAACGATCACCGACCCCGATTGTTTGACCGCGAATATCAACCGCGAACACCGAACCGCAGATTTTGCAAATGATCGCAGATTATGGTGGCGCGGACGAATACAACGGCGCCCATGGGACGCCCAGGCACGCCCTACCGGTCCAGTCGGGGGCATGTCTTTGTAGGGGCGACGCAGGCGTCGCCCGGTTTGTAAAGACCTCGAAGTTAACGACTGCCGACCCCGATTATTGACCGCGAATGCCGAACCGCAGATGGCACAGATTTATCGCTGATGACGCCTTGCAGATGCCGGACCGGTCCCGATGTGTTTCGGGGTCGCGCGTTTCCGTCGAATTCCTTCAGGAGGAGCCCTCAAGAGAGGAAATACAAGAACCGCCGTCGGGTCCCCCGCCGTTCATTCCGAAGCCGGGGAGGGAAGGGGCCGGACTTCCTTTTCCTCCGGAACCTCAGCTTCGACCAGGTCGTCCAGCGTTTCCCGCCGGCGAATCAACCGAGTTTCGGAGCCTCGAACCAGGATTTCGGCTGCCCGGGGGCGGGAATTGTAGTTGGATGCCAGAACAAACCCGTAAGCCCCCGTGTCCAGAATGGCCAGTCCTTCTCCCTGGGTCAGATCGGGCAAGGGACGGTCGAGGGCCAGGAAATCTCCGCTTTCGCAGACCGGGCCCACCAAGTCGGCTTCCAAAACGACGGGCGCCTCTCGCAGCGGCAAGACACGGTGATAGGCCTGGTAGAGCGCCGGCCGCATGAGATCGTTCATGGCCGCATCGACGATCACGAAATGCTTGCCCCGGTTCATCTTGCGATAAAGTACCCGAGTCAACAGGGCGCCGCTGTTGGCCGTCAGGTACCGTCCCGGCTCAAAAATCAGCGAGTAGTCCCCTCGCTCCCGCTGCAGAAATCGCCCCAGCTCGGCCAAATCCGGTTCCGCCTGTTGTCGGTAGGAGACGCCGAAGCCGCCGCCGAGCGAGAGTCTGGTAATGGGAAAGCCGTCATGGCGTAGCTGGTCGGCCGCCTTCTTCAGCCGGGAGAAGGCGTGTTGGAAGGGCGCCGCCTCCATGATTTGAGAACCGATGTGAACGCTCAGTGTCGTGAGCCGGGCTTGGCGGGTATGAGCGAGTTTGTCCAGAATCGGAGGCAAGGAGGCTTCGTCGATCCCGAACTTGTGCTGGCGCTGGCCGGTGGCGATATAGGGGTGGGTGTCGACGGCCACATCCAGATTCAACCGGAGGGACAGCGACACCGGACGAGGTTGCGTTTCGGCCATCTCAAGCAGGCTGGACAATTCCTGATCCGACTCTACGCTAATGGCCTGCAAGCGAAGCTGAATCGCCAACTCGAGTTCGGCACCTGTCTTTCCCACTCCGCTGAACAACACTTTTCCGAAATCGGCTCCGACCCGCCGCAGACGATCGAGTTCACCTCCCGAAACCACCTCGAAACCGCATCCTCGGTCCCGCAGCAGTCTCAGGATGGTCAAATTGGGGTTGGCCTTGACCGCATAAAGAACCAGGGGGTCAAGATCTTGGAAAGCCGCCCTGAAGCGCTCCAGGTTCCGCAGGATGGCTCGTCGGCTATAGATGTAACAGGGGGTCCGGATAGACTGGGTCAACTGCTCGAGATCGACCTCCTCGCAGCACAACGCTCGATTCCGATAATGGAAGATTGGCAAGGGTGGGATCACGCGGCAGGAGCTTAGCAGAGGCTGTTCGCAGGTGTCCAACTCTGTTAGGATTACAGACCCCCGAGCGGAGGCTTTGAACCACGCTGACCGGCATCTGTCGGCAACGATCGGTCCCTTGGCAGTCATCAAACTTCAAGGGCTTGGAAGGCAGTGTCGCGGCCGATGCCTGACCCTCCGGAGAGGGAGCGGCACTGTTCCCGTGGATGACCGGGCCATAGCAGATTGGGTTTATTCGTCGACTAAAGTATTGAAATCGGATCCCGGAGAATAGAGCCTTGCTGCAGCAGCCTTTTGATGTGGTTACCGGAGGGGCGGGCTTCATCGGTTCTCATCTCTGTCACGAGCTATTGCAGCAGGGCGCCGGTGTCCGCATCATCGACGATTTCAGCAAGGGCAAGGAAAGCAATTTGACGCAAGCGGGCCTCGGCTCTTCCAGCCGAGTGGAGGTGGTGAAAGCCGACATCACCGATCAGGCCCGGATGGAACGACTTCTCAAGGGCGTTCGCTTTGTTTTCCATCAGGCGGCGCTGACTTCGGTGCAGGAGTCGGTGGAAGCTCCGGTCCGCGTCAATGCGGTCAACCTGGGCGGAACGCTCAGTTTGTTGGAGGCGGCCCGTCGCGCCAAGGCCGCCAAATTCGTTTTCGCCTCCAGTACCGCCGTTTACGGAAACTTGGGCAACCTCCCCCAGAGCGAGGACCTGATCCCCCAACCCGCATCGCCCTACGCAGCCGGCAAATTGGCGGCTGAACTCTATTGTGGCATCTATACTCGACTGCACGGCCTCCCCACCCTCTGTTTGCGCTATTTCAACGTCTTCGGCGAGCGACAGGATGCGGAGTCGGAATATGCGGCCGTCATCCCGCGTTTTATCGGTCGTCGCCTGGCGGGGCAGGCGCCGGTGATTTTTGGAGACGGCCGTCAGACCCGCGATTTTGTCTACGTCGGAGACGTGGTTCGCGCCAACTTGCTGGCGGCTCGGTCAGAGGTGAGTGGGGTGGTGCTGAATGTCGCCTCCGGCACCGGCATCAGTCTGCGGCAGCTATGCAAACGACTGGACGATCTGATGGGGTCCGGCCGGCCTCCTGTTCATGAACCCGCCCGCCCCGGTGAGGTGCGCCATTCGCAGGCCAGCACTTTGGAAACTTCCCGGCTGATCGGGTTTGAGGCCGAGGTCTCTTTTTCGGAGGGACTCGGCAGGACAATCGAGTGGTTCCGGAAGGCAGCAACGGGGTCGGCGAGTGATTGAGAAGCGGGCGATTGAGAAGTATATCGGCTTGCTGATCATCGGCTGTGTGGTGGGCTCCGTTTTTTCGGTTGCCGTGTCCAGCATTCTGCTGGGAGCGGCTTACTTCCTGGTGGGCGTGCGGGCGATCACAAACAAGAGCCTCGGCCTGCAGTCGCCGGGCTTTGGCGTTCCCCTGTTGGTTTTTCTGGGCACGATCGCGATTTCGACTCTGGCCTCGGCAGACCCGGTTTGGAGTCTGCCCTACCTGGCTCGGGTGCTCAAATTGTGTTTCGTGTTTCCCTTGTTCACCTTCCTGGACCGGCGTCAGATCGAGTGGACGCTCAAAGGCCTGTTGGCCGCCATGGCGGCCAGTGCCGTTTACGCCCTGGTGCAGTATTTCTGGTTTCTGGATGTCAGTTTGCTCAACCGGGCAAGGGGGTTCATGAGTCACTGGATGACCTTCTCGGGCCAAATGATGATCGGAGTAGTCGCTTTGGCGGGCTGGATGCTTTTGGCGCGCCAATCGGAGGGTCGCAACCGGTTTGGGCCGGCTTTCTGGGGCTGGTTGTTGCTGCTGGCGTTGTTGGGGACCGCACTTGTGGTGACGCTCACGCGCAGCGCGTGGATAGGGGCTTTTCTCGGCATCTTCTTGTTGCTTGCTCTGCGAGGCTTGAAGTGGATGACGGTAGCCCTGGCGCTGCTGGTGCTGGGTTTTTCTCTTTTGCCACACCATTTCCGCAACCGTGTCTATGCGGGATTCGATCCCAACGACGGCACTACTCAGGGCCGAATCGAATTGCTCAAGCTGGGAGCCCGCATTGTCCAGGAGCATCCCTGGACCGGTGTCGGACCTCGCATGATGCCCCGGTTGTCCTCGGAATATCAGGCCGCCGGGCGTGACATGTCTGTCTATATGCACCTTCACAACACTCCCTTGCAAATAGCCGCCGAGATGGGACTCCCGGCTCTGCTGGCTTGGCTTGGCCTGTGGTTTTTCCTGGGAAGAGATTTGATCCGAATGGGGTTGAGACGAGACCCTGATCGCTTCGTCCACTACCTGACCCTGAACGCCCTGGCTCTTTCCCTGGCCTTTCTGGCAGCCGGTCTGCTGGAAAACAATTTTGGTGACAGCGAGTTGATCACGTTGCTCCTCTTTTTCGTCACGGCGCCTTATGTCGTCAGAAAATCGAACCCATCGGCCGACGCTTAGAATCGCGATTGTGGGCACCCGCGGGATTCCGGCCAACTACGGAGGTTTTGAGACCTTTGCCGAAGAACTTTCCACCCGACTGGTGGAGCGCGGGCATACGGTCAGGGTTTACGGACGCAGCCACTTCGTTCCACGTCGGCTGACTACCTATCGAGGGGTCGAGGTCCGGGTCCTCCCGGCACTGCGTCACAAGTATCTGGAGACGATCTCTCACACCGGTCTCTCGCTATTGAGTTGTCTCTTTGGCGCCTTCGATGTGGTGTTGGTTTGCAACGCGGCCAATGCCTTCTACTGTTGGCTGCCGGGGCTGGCGGGACAGAAGGTGGCGCTCAATGTGGACGGCATTGAACGGCTTCGCAAGAAATGGAACTGGTGGGGCCGGCTTTTCTATCGGTTGGGTGAGCTGCTGGCCACGCAGTTGCCCGACGTCGCCATTAGTGACGCTCGTGTGATTCAGCAATACTACCGGCAGGAATATGGTCTCAAGACACCCTTCATACCCTACGGAGCCTCGACCGAGCGACTCCGGAGCCGCTCGACCTTGGACCGTTTGGGCCTTCAACCCGGCCGCTATCTTCTTTACGTCAGCCGACTGGAGCCGGAAAACAACGCCCATTTGGTGATGGAGGCCCATCGGATGGCGGGAGTACCGGAGCCTCTGGTCGTGGTGGGCGATGCTCCTTACGGGCGACGCTATATCGACCGGCTGCGGTCTCTGGCGGCCGGGAGCAACATCCTGCTTCCCGGCGCCATCTACGGCCGCGGCTACCGGGAACTGCTGGCCCATTGCCTCTGCTTTATCCAGGCCACCGAGGTCGGCGGAACCCATCCCGCCCTGATCGAAGCCATGGGCGCCCGAGCCTTGGTGTTGGTCAATCGGACACCTGAGAATCAGGAAGTGGTGGGTGACAGCGGTTTGTTTTATCCTTTCAACGATCGCGAGCAATTGAGCCGGTTGATCAGTCGAGTCTGCCGTGATGCGGGCTCGTTCGATGCTCTCAGGATCCGCGCGCAGGAGCGCGTCCGCCGGCATTACGACTGGAGGCGAGTGGTCGACCGCTACGAAGAACTTTTTTACCAACTGCTGGATGGGGAAGCGGGTTGATGCGGAAGCGAATCGACCTCATCCCCGGTCGCGTGTCCCAATGATTACCTGGCCCCAACGACTGGCGGATCCCCTCAGGATCTCCCGCAACTTCGCCCGCAAACTGGTCTCCCATCGTCATTTGATCTGGAATTTCACCATTCGCGACCTCAAGAGCCGTTACGTGGGCTCGTTGATGGGTTTTTTCTGGGCCGTGATTCATCCCCTGGTGCTGTTGCTGAGCTATACGTTCGTTTTTACGGTCATCTTCAAAGCCAGATTGCCGGAGCCGTTCCCCGACAACTTCGCGCTATTTCTCTTTGCCGGTATTCTCCCCTGGCTCTACTTTCAAGACACCTTGTCGCGCTCCTCGACCTGCGTGGTGGAGAACAGCAACCTTATCCGCAAAACCGTTTTTCCGTCCGAGATACTGCCGGTGGCTTTGGTCTTGTCCAACCTTCTCACTCACCTGGTCGGACTGCTGATTCTGCTGGCGGTCTTGGTCACCCAGGGCTGGGGGAGCGGCGCGTTAATCATGCTACCCCTCTATATCGGCCTCCTTTCGCTGCTGACACTCGGTTTGGGCTGGTTTTTCGCGGCCGCGCACGTATTTTTTCGTGACACTGCCCAGTTGTTATCGGTAGGTCTGGTCCTCTGGTTCTGGTTCACTCCCATCTTCTATCAGATCGAGCAAGTGCCCGAGCCTTACCGGGCGGTGCTTCGCCTGAATCCTTTGAGTCTGGTGGTCAACGGTTATCGGGACCTGCTGCTGTTGGGACGTTTTCCGGCCTGGAGAGAGCTGCTTTCCCTGGCCCTGGTTGCGATGGTGATTTTTGTGCTGGGAGGAATCGTCTTCCGATCGCTGAAGCGGGAGTATATCGATGTGCTCTGAGGCCCGGCGGCCGGCCATCCGGCTGGAAGGAATCGGAAAGGCCTACCGGATCTACCGGCGGCCCTCCCACCGGATCCTGGAGTGGTTGCGGCTGGGGGGCCGGCGTCACCGGGAAGTTTGGGCCCTTTCCGGCATCGACCTGCGAGTGCCGGCCGGCACGACCCTGGGAGTGCTGGGGCAGAACGGATCGGGAAAGAGTACGCTCCTGCAAATCCTGGCCGGTATCCTTCAACCGACCCTGGGCATCAGTGAGGTCAATGGCAACGTGGCTGCCCTGTTGGAGTTGGGAACCGGGTTCAACCCCGAGTTCAGCGGGCGTGAGAACGTCTTTATGAACAGCGCCATTCTGGGATTGAGCAAAGCCCAGACGGAAGCCAAGCTGGACCGAATTCTGGAGTTCGCCGAGTTGGGTGAGTATATCGATCATCCCGTCAAGACCTACTCCAGCGGGATGTTCATGCGCTTGGCTTTCGCGGTGGCCGTCCATGTAGAGCCTGAAGTGCTGTTGATAGACGAAGCGCTGGCCGTCGGAGATCTGGTTTTTCAACACCGCTGCATCCATCGGATGAGACAGTTGCGGCGCCAGGGTCGCACCATCGTCTTCGTCACCCACGACCTGCAGGCAGTGACCAGCTTTTGCGATCACGCCATTTTGCTGGATCGGGGTCGGAAGATCGGGGATGGACCGCCCCGGGACGTCGTCCGCCAGTACCGGCAGTTGGTTTTCGAGCGGGAGAGCAAGAGTGTACCCACACTGTCTTCGTCCGGCGCCAGTGGACGCGATCGCGACCTTCCGGTGATCACCACCATTCCTTATTCCCACCATCGTTTCGGGCAGGGGGGAGCCAAGATCCTGGGAATTCTCTTGCTCTCTTCCCAAGACGAGGTGCTCAACACGCTCAGGGGCGGTGAAACCATCCGCTTGTTGATCTCGGTTGAATTCAAACAATCCATTTCCAGTCCGATCATCGGGTTTACGGTTCGCGACCGGCTGGGGACGGAAATAGCTGCCAGCAACACTGCCTACGAGGGGGCGCCTTTGCCGGACGTGGTCGCCGGCCAGATCTGTACGGCAGCGTTTGAAATCAAGATTCCGAATCTTCGGCCGGACAGCTATACGATCTCCCCGGCCGTGTCGAGCGGAACCATCTGGGAGCACGAGGTTGAGGACTGGATCGACAATGCCTATGTCTTTGATTTGGAAGATACCGGCCTGATCTATGGAACCATGCGTTGGCCCTGCCGCGTCCGCTTCAATCTGGTTCCGGGAACCCAGACCAAGACCGTAAGCTGAAAGAAAACCCGGATCGGCCCCGGGTAGGCTTTTCCTCCGGCAAACGGCAGTGGTGTCCGGTAGCAGCGGATGATACCTGGGTAGGCGTTGACAGCAGGAACGATTGCAATTCGGCAGCAGGGCGGATTTTGGCCCGGCCCAGCCGGATCCTCAAATTGACACCGGCATTTCCCGAGAGTAGGATCGAGTTGTTTGAGGGCAAATTGTTACCCTTGGGGGAGCTTGACTGCTGCAATCCGGCGGTAGTGCCTGGGCTGAGAGGATGGGACCGACCATCGACCCCATTAACCTGAACTGGATAATGCCGGCGTAGGGAAAGGGCCTTTCCAAGCGAGCGCCCGCTTGTCAGCCCCGCCCAGCGCCAGTTTGCCCCCCAATAAGCGGGGATGAAGAAGATGAAGACCAACAAGCAACAGGCCCCCTCTCCCGTCCTGAGCAGCGGACCGTTACCAGCCTCTCGACGGCGATACCTGACAGGAAGCCGACCCGATTTGCGAGTTCCCGTGCGAGAGATCGAGCTGTCGGACCGGACTCGTTTTCCGGTCTACGACACCTCGGGACCTTATACCGATCCCGATTTGGAAATCGATCCTTACGCTGGAATCCACTGCCCGCGCGAGAGTTGGATTGAAGAGCGGGAAGACACGGAAAAGCTGCCCAACTTCACTTCGCGTTTCACTCGCAAGCAAGAACGGAATCAGCGTTTGGAAGGCGTTCGTTTCCCTCTTACCCGGCTGCCTCGACGGGCTCGGCCCGGAGGTAACGTGAGCCAAATGCACTACGCCCGCAAGGGAATCGTGACGCCGGAAATGGAGTTTGTGGCCCTGCGCGAGAATCTGGCCCAACAGCGCGAACAGGGGACCGTTTCACGACATTCAGGCGAGGCGAGGGGGGCCCGAATTCCGGAAGAGATCACACCGGAGTTCGTGCGCAGCGAGGTAGAGCGGGGAAGGGCAATCATCCCCTCCAATATCAATCATCCCGAAGTCGAGCCCATGGTCATCGGGCGTAATTTCCTGGTCAAGATCAATGCCAACATCGGCAACTCGGCTGTGGTGTCATCGATCGAGCAAGAAGTGGAAAAGATGATTTGGGCCATTCGTTGGGGCGCCGACACCGTGATGGATCTTTCCACCGGTCCCAACATCCATCAGACACGAGAATGGATCATTCGCAACTCCCCCGTCCCCATCGGCACCGTGCCCATCTATCAGGCCTTGGAGAAGGTCGGGGGAGCGGCCGAGGATCTCAACTGGGACCTTTTTCGCGACACTCTGATCGAGCAAGCTGAACAGGGAGTGGACTATTTCACTATCCACGCGGGAGTTCGTCTGCCCTATATTCCCCTGACGGCTCAGCGGGTGACGGGAATCGTCTCCCGGGGCGGTTCGATGATGGCCAAATGGTGTCTGGCCCACCACCGCGAGAGTTTTCTTTACACTCATTTCGAAGAGATTTGCGAGATCATGAAGGCCTACGACGTCTCCTTCAGTCTGGGCGATGGACTCCGACCCGGCGCCATAGCCGACGCTAATGATGCCGCCCAGTTCGCGGAGTTGGAAACGCTGGGAGAGTTGACCCAAATCGCCTGGAAACATGATGTCCAAGTCATGATTGAAGGCCCGGGTCACGTCCCCATGCACCTGATCGAGATCAACATGAAAAAGCAATTGGAGGAGTGTGACCAGGCGCCCTTCTACACCCTCGGCCCGCTGACCACCGACATCGCGCCGGGCTACGATCACATCACTTCGGCCATTGGCGCAGCCATGATCGGCTGGTTCGGATGCGCCATGCTCTGCTATGTGACCCCCAAGGAGCACCTGGGATTACCTGACCGCCAGGACGTCAAGGATGGCGTCATAGCTTACAAGATTGCCGCTCACGCGGCCGATCTGGCCAAGGGACACCCTGCGGCCCAGGCTCGGGACGATCTCCTCTCCCAAGCCCGTTTTGAGTTTCGCTGGGAAGATCAGTTCAACCTGTCGCTCGACCCGGAGACGGCACGCGATTTCCACGATGAGACCTTGCCCGCAAAGGGAGCCAAGACGGCCCATTTCTGCTCCATGTGCGGTCCCAAGTTCTGTTCCATGCAGATCACCCAGGAAGTCCGCGATTACGCTCGCAGCAAGGGCCTGGACAATCGGCCGGCGCTGCAGCAGGGTCTGGAGGAGAAAGCGCTTGAGTTTCAGACCTCGGGCGGAGAGATTTATCACTGATTCGCCCTCTCAAGCAGGTCTTGCTCCGGCCGGGGACGATTCCGCTATCGGCCCCAGGCCGTCCCAAGGGGAAAGCTTGGCCCCGGAGGCGGGAAAATCCCGCAGGATGGACCTCAGTGTCGTTGTCGTCAACTGGAACAGCGGAGATTATCTCGGGCGATTGATTCGATCGCTGGCTCCCCTGCAAGACGAGGTCGAAGCCACACTGGTGGTGGATAACCAGTCGTCCGATCTCAGTCCGGCTGCCCTGGGCCCGGATTTGTCGTCGGTCCGGCTTCTTGAGCCGGGCCGCAACCTGGGTTTTGCGGGGGGAGCCAATTTCGCCATCGGGGCTTGCCGATCGCGTTTTGTGCTCTTGCTCAATCCGGACGTTTCGATCCGTCCCGGCTCGGTCCGGCGCCTCTACCGCCATCTGCAGCAGTATCCCGATGCGGCCATCGGCTGCGGGCCCCTGCATCAGCCGGACGGATCGCGGCAAGACCGGTTTCAGGTTCGGCGATTGCCGACCGGGGGCAGCGTGTTGGCCGATACGCTGTTCTTGGATGAGCTGCTCGGCTGGCTGGGGCGACAGCCGGGCTACCCACTTTCGGGCTCGGTGCAATCGGTGCCGCAAGCGGCAGCAGCCTACTGGCTGTTGCGACGCTCGGTGTGGCAGAAACTGGGCGGATTTGACGAGGATTTTTTCCCCGCCTGGTTCGAAGATGTGGATTTTTGCAAGCGGGCGATCGAGCGGGGTTGGCGAATTCTTTTTTTCCCCGACTGCCCGGCCGACCACCAGGGAGGCATATCGGTGCCCTTGCTGGGCCGAGATGCTTTTCTGCGTATCTATTACCGCAACCTGTACCGATATCTGCGCAAACACCAGCCCAGACAGGCTTTTTTGCTCTGGGCTCCGATCCGTTTGGGGACCTGGATACGCCGATGGATGCCGTCGATCCCAAGACAGTCCTAGTCAGTATCGTGACCCACAACGACGAACGCTTCCTGGGCGCTTGCCTGGAAGCTGTTTTCGGGCAAACGACTCCGGTGCGGGTCAAGGTTCTTGACAACGCATCCCAGGATTCCAGTCGCGAGGTGGCCCGCAGTTTTCCCGTTTCGCTGGAGCTCTCCCGCGTCAATCTAGGTTTTTCCGAGGGCCACAACGCCAACCTGAAAGAGGAGGATTTCGAGCTCGGGTTGTTGCTCAATGCCGACGCCATTCTGGCTCCCGATTACCTGGAGCGGTTGCTGCCGCTGTTCGAACGGGACCCGCGAGTCGGGATGGCGGGAGGCAAGCTGTGGCGGATGGCGGGCGACGGAACGATCCTCCGGTGGCAAGGGAAGCCCGTGCTGGACAGCACCGGAATCTATTTCACGCCCAGCCAGCGCCACTTTGACCGCGGCAGCAGCCGGCCGGATCGACATCAATTCGATAGTCGGGCGTGGGTTTTTGGGATCACCGGCGCCGCGCTGCTTTTTCACAATCGAATGCGGCGTGACCTGCTGGAGTTCAGCGGCGATTTTCTCGACGCCCGGTTCTTTGCCTACCGGGAGGACGCCGATTTGGCTTGGCGGGCGCTCTTGAGGGGCTGGAGGGCGGTTTATGAGCCGGCCGCGCAGGCTCGTCACTATCGAAAGGTCTTACCCTCCGGCCGCCGTCGCCTTGCCGGAGCGATCAAATACCACTCCCTCAAGAATCGGTTCCTGATGCGCCGCAAGAACATCGACTGGGCCGTCCGAATCCGCTGTTTTCCGTTCATGTGGTGGCGCGACCTGGGAATTGCCGTTTACCTGTTGATCCTCGAGCGGAGATCGTTGGCGGCGCTGGTCGAGGTGTGGAAATCGCGCGGTGTGCTGCGCTCCCGCCGCCGTCTTATCCAAAGTTCCCGCCGGATCTCAGCCTGGGAAATGTCAGGCTGGTTCGGATTCCGGCCCCGGGCGCGCGCTTGGCCGGCGGTTGCCGGGACCGCACCGGAGGCGGAAAGGGAAGGCAAGTCGCGCCGACTCCGATAAAGAGGGAATGAGGCGATCGATCTTTCCCTCGTTGATCCGGGGAGCGGCCGGGCCGTTGCAAGCCGAAACTCACTCGCTGAACCGGCGCCGGCACTTGAGGAAAAAGAGGTCAATCAATAGCTGGGCCAGTTCCGGGGGTAGTCGTTGCTGGTGATGAAACTCCAGATAGTCCCGCAACGTTTCACGGGCTTCTTCGACCTCTGCAAAACCCTCCAGCAATTGAAACGCCGTCCGGAGATAACGGTCCAACACCTCGTAATCGCGGGGATCTACGGGCGGCAAGACCGTCATCGCCCTTGGCTCCCCTTCTTTGCCTGTTGGCCGCTATAACCCAGCGCCAGGTTGGGGTCGGCGGGAAGGTCCCAGGGATCCGATTGGTGCGAGCGCAGGCGATGGCGTGCGGCGGCGGCGATCATGGCCGCGTTGTCGGTCGTCAGCGAGGCCCTGGGGAAATAGACCGGCAGACCACGGTGCTGAAAAAAATCCCCGGCGCGGCTCCGCAACTCGCTGTTGCAGGAAACCCCGCCCGAAATCTGAACCGATTTGACCGCGTGGGTCCGCAGAGCCTTTTCGATTCGGTCCAACAACTGGTCGATGAGCGCCTTCTGGTAGCTGGCTAACAGATCCAGGACCTGCGGGGGGATCGCTTCCACCTCGGCCGACTCCAGCGGGGCGATTGAGTTTTTTCGCAGGTAGTGGAGGGCGGCCGTCTTGAGTCCGCTAAAGCTGAAGTCGTTGCTCCCATCGCTGATTTTTGGGAGTGTAAAACGGACCGCCTTGGGATTGCCGGCTGGAGCCAGCCGGTCGATGACCGGCCCTCCGGGATAGCCCAGGCCCAAAAATTTGGACAGCTTGTCCAGCGCCTCGCCGGCTGCGTCGTCGCGGGTGCGCGCCAATAGCTGGTAGTCGGCGGGTTCCCGGACCAGAAACAGATTGGTGTGGCCTCCCGAGGCCACCAGTGACAGGGCCGGAAGCTCTGCCTGGGGGTGGTCGAGAAAGATGGAGCAGATATGCCCCTCCAGATGGTTGACTCCCACAAAAGGGATGCCGCGCGCGTAGGCCAGCGTCTTGGCATAGGAGAGCCCCACCAGAAGCGCTCCGGTGAGGCCGGGCCCCCGGGTCACGGCGACTGCCTGCAGTTGATCCCAGCCACAACCGGCCTCGGCCAGGGCCAGCTCCACCACTCGACAGATATTGTCAATATGCTCTCGGCTGGCCAGCTCGGGAACAACGCCGCCGAAGGGGCCATGGACGCTCACCTGCGAAGCGACCACGCTGGAGAGCAGCGAGTCACCGTCCAGCACCGCGGCCGCGGTCTCGTCGCAACTCGATTCGATGCCCAGAATTCTCATTAAACGCCAGGCCGTCGCTAACCCTGGGCTGCCTTACGAAACAACTCCGGGATCGATTCGGTGTAAGGGGATCGAGCCACCCCTTCCTCGGTGATGATTGCAGCCACCAGCCGATTGGGAGTGACGTCGAAGGCGGGATTGGCCACCTGGGTCGCAGAAGGCGCCAACACGTGCCCCTTGATTTCAGTGACTTCTTTGGTATCGCGCTGCTCGATCGGGATCTGGTCTCCTGAGGGACAGCCTCGATCGATGGTCGAGAGCGGAGCGGCCACGTAGAAAGGAATGCCGTGCTCGCGAGCCAGTACGGCCACCGTATAAGTCCCGATCTTGTTGGCGATATCCCCGTTGGCGGCGATCCGGTCCGAGCCCACCACCACCGCCTGGATCTGACCGGCCTTCATGAAGTAGCCCGCCATGTTGTCGGTGATCAGGGTGCAGGGAATGTTCTCTTTCATCATTTCCCAGGCCGTCAACCGCGCCCCTTGCAGAAAAGGGCGAGTCTCGTCGGCGAAGACGTCGATCTGCTTGCCGTTTTCCACCGCCGCCCGAATCACCCCCAGCGCCGTTCCGTAGCCGGCAGTGGCCAGTGCACCGGCGTTGCAGTGCGTCAGCACGGTGGCCTGCTCGCTCAATAACCGTTGTCCATGCTCACCCATGCGGCGGTTGATTTCGATGTCTTCCCGGTGCATGCGGACAGCTTCACTCTTGAGGGCCGTCTGAATCTCTTCCAGAGAACCATCCCGATGTTGCTCGTAGACGGCCCGCATCCGCTCGATGGCCCAGAAAAGATTCTGAGCCGTGGGTCGGGTGTCGTGGATGGTCTTGCAGATGGCGTCGAAGTCGCTCTGCAGGTTTTTCTTGGAGACCAGGTTCTTGACCCCCAGGGCGATCCCCATGGCGGCGGCCACGCCGATCGCCGGAGCCCCTCGAATCACCATGGTCACGATGGCGTCCGCGACTTCCTCCACGGTTCGATAAGTGTTGTAAATCTCTTCAGTTGGCAGCAGGCGCTGGTCGATCATGACCACGCCTTGGTCGGTCCAATCGATAGTGTGAATCATAGCGCTCAAAGTACAACACATCCGATGGCGATGGCAATCGACAACCGGCACCTGTCGGGGCATGTCCGTGTAGGGGCGACGCACGCGTCGCCCAGTTGGTAAAGACCACGATGTCAGTCGATTGCCGACCACGAATGAGGGACACGGGCAATACCGAATCGGGAAATGCCGTCTTTGGTCGTTAACCACGTATTTTCGTCCTGGGGCAGGTACCGTGCAGGTTTTTCCGGGTCCCTAGATTTCCGCAGATGACCGTCGATTGCGGTTACCCCGACCCATGGAACCGTGCCCAGGGAACGCCCAGGTACGCCGTACCTGTCTTGTCGGTGGCCGGCTAACCATGTGTTCGCACTCTTGGGAACCGCAGATCAAGCAGATGATCGCCGATTGCGTTGATGTGTTGCGACACGACCGATTTTTGGGGAACCGACGATGGCGCCGATGGGATGTCGTGGGCGGTTGGGTTCATTGATCTTGGAGGGCGAGGCATGCCTCGCCCCTACACGGATATTCCCCGGTCCCCTCGGTTTGGGCTACAAAGGCGTTTCATGGGGGAAGTTTCGTTAGTCTGGGCGACCGGGACGATCGGCGATGATCTGTGGAATTCGCGTCATGGCCGTTCGATCTGGGGGTTCGGAGTATTTGTGGCGGGCCACGCTGGAACGGCCGACCTGCGAATGAACGTTTTGCTCTTTGATCCTGTTCTTGGTCCTTGGGAACAGCAGGTTTCAGCAGATTATTGCGGATGGCGACGGTAACGCCCTGCAGAGGAACGGAACGGGCGCCGACGGGGCGTTCCAGGCGCGGTGGGTTCGATAGATCTGTGTAGGGGCGACGCATGCGTCGCCCGGTTTGTTAACCGCCTCCAGGTGAACGACCATCGACCCCGACGGTTGACCGCGAACGTCGGACAAGGGGGGAATCCCAAACCACAAATGGCGCAGATTGTTACCGATTGTGGTCACGCAGAGGCGAAAGGAACCGTGCCCATGGAACGCCACCTGTTACCGGCACGAATGTGTACCTGTCTTGTACGGGGGCAAGGATGTCCTGATACCGTACGCATGCGTCGCCCAGTTGGTTAACACGATCTCCAGGTCGAACGACCCGACCAGGAATGGGGACCGCGAACAATCGGGCAAGCCGACTTTGGTCGAATGACCCACAATGGTCCACACAAGGGGTGCCCCTAGATGCCCGATACCAATGTGTTTTCACCCGCTGTCTCTGACCCATTGAACCGTGCACACATTGAAACGCCGGCCCCTGGGGATGCCGTCGGTGGCCGGCTAACCATGTGTTCGCACTCTTGGGAACCGCAGATCAAGCAGATGATCGCCGATTGCGTTGATGTGTTGCGGCACGACCGATTTTTGGGGAACCGACGATGGCGCCGATGGGACGTCGTGGGCGGTTGGGGTCATTGATCTTGGAGGGCGAGGCATGCCTCGCCCCTACACGGATATTCCCCGGTCCCCTCGGTTTGGCCTACAAAGGCGTTTCATGGGGGAAGTTTCGTTAGTCTGGGCGACCGGGACGATCGGCGATGATCTGTGGAATTCGCGTCATGGCCGTTCGATCTGGGGGGTTCGGAGTATTTGTGGCGGGCCACGCTGGAACGGCCGACCTGCGAATGAACGTTTTGCTCTTTGATCCTGTTCTTGGTCCTTGGGAACAGCAGGTTTCAGCAGATTATTGCGGATGGCGACGGTAACGCCCTGCAGAGGAACGGAACGGGCGCCGACGGGGCGTTCCAGGCGCGGTGGGTTCGATAGATCTGTGTAGGGGCGACGCATGCGTCGCCCGTTCGTTTGGTACGAAGACCCCGATGGTTGACCGCGAACGTCAGGGGGGAATCCCAAACCACAAATGGCGCAGATTGTTACCGATTGTGGTCACGCAGAGGGGAAAGAAACCGTGCCCATGGAAGGTGACCTCTCCCCCCGATGTGTAAAGCATGTTGACCGTACAGCATGCGTCGCCCGGTTGGTAAAGGTCTCCAGGTGAACTCTCATCGACCCCGATTGTTGACGTCGACCAGCGAGCGCGAAAACGGCGAACCGCAGATTTACGCAGACGATCGTCGATGATGGCAGCGCGGAAGGAATCAGACGACGCCCCTGGAACGCCCCAGGCAGGCGAACACCACGCCGGCGATGTTTTTTGGAGTCGGGCGGTTCCCTGATCGATTGTCACGGTCTCCGGATCCTCTTGTTCAACGCGGCTATTTTTGTGCCCGCGTGAGGCAATTCGCGGCACCCGAGGGCGTCGCTGGGAACGTGGACGCGGCTGGGGTCATGATCTTGGAGGGCGAGGCATGCCTCGCAGATTGTTACCGGATATTCCCCGCTCCCCTCGGTTTGGGCTAAGAAAGGCGTTTCATGGGGGAAGTTTCCTGGGCGACCGGGACGATCGGCGATGATCTGTGGAATTCGCGTCATGGCCGTTCGATCTGGGGGTTCGGAGTAACGGTGGCGGGCCACGCTGGAACGGCCGACCTGCGAATGAACGTTTTGCTCTTTGATCCTGTTCTGGGTCCTTGGGAACAGCAGGTTTTAGCATTGCGGATGGCGACGGGTGCAGAGGAACGGAACGGGCGCCGACGGGGCGTTCCAGGCGCGGTGGGTTCGATAATCTTTGTAGGGGCGACGCATGCGTCGCCCGGTTGTTAACGCCTCCAGGTGAACGACCATCGACCCCGATTGTTGACGTCGACCAGCGAGCGCGAAAACGGCGAACCGCAGATTTACGCAGACGATCGTCGATGATGGCAGCGCGGAAGGAATCAGACGACGCCCCTGGAACGCCCCAGGCAGGCGAACACCACGCCGGCGATGTTTTTTGGAGTCGGGCGGTTCCCTGATCGATTGTCACGGTCTCCGGATCCTCTTGTTCAACGCGGCTATTTTTGTGCCCGCGTGAGGCAATTCGCGGCAACCGACGCCCGGCGTCGCTGGGAACGTGGACGCGGCTGGGGTCATGATCTTGGAGGGCGAGGCATGCCTCGCCCCTACACGGATATTCCCCGGTCCCCTCGGTTTGGCCTACAAAGGCGTTTCATGGGGGCCATTGAAGATTGCACACATTGCAGCCGGCCCCGTGGGGATGCCGTCGGTGGCCGGCTAACCATGTGTTCGCACTCTTGGGAACCGCAGATCAAGCAGATGATCGCCGGTTGCGTTGATGTGTGGCGGCACGACCGATTTTTGGGGAACCGACGATGGCGCCGATGGGACGTCGTGGACGGTTGGGTTCATTGATCTTGGGAGGGCGAGGCATGCCTCGCCCCTACATCTGGTAGAATCTGCCGATGGGCGAGATCCGAAATCTCTTTCCTTTTACTCGACCCTACCTACCTTTGTTGGCGCTGGCGCTGGTCCTCTTGACGATCAGCGGCGCCTTGGAAGCCTTGATCGTCCTCTTGCTGGAGCCGGTGATCAATCTCTGGTCCGGCGCCGGCACGACTCGAATATCCCAGTTCGATTTCCTTCGCAATCTGCTGGATTTTCTTCCCAGTTTGTTGGGCCTGGACCAGGGAAACGAACTGGTAGGCATTGCCCTGTTGCTGGTTCTCTTTTCGCTGATTAAAGGCCTGAGCCTCTATCTGTCCGAGTACTTGATGGTCTACAGCGGGCAAAAGGTGGTGGCCCAGTTGCGCAAGACACTCTTTGCCGGCCTGCTGGATCATTCCCTCTCTTTCTATACCCGACACTCGACCGGACACCTGATGGCCAGGATCGTGTCCGACACGGAGAGGCTGCAAGAGGCGGTGAGCAAGCAGTTGGCGGACGGTTTTCGCCAACTGATTCTGCTGGTCACTTTTCTCACGGTGGTATTTGTCATCGATTGGAAGCTGAGCCTTTTCTCCTTAGCCGTCCTTCCGGTGGTCCTGTGGCTGACGGTAAAAATGGGAAAACGAGTCCACCGCCTGACCTGGGACGGTCAACAACGAGTGGCCGATCTGTCCCACTCGCTGCAAGAAGCCATTGCCGGCCAGCGGATCGTCAAGGCCTTCGGGATGGAGAGCTATGAGCGAGAGCGTTTTCGGGGTCTGGCCGATCGATTGGTGTCGATCAACCTCAAGAATACCCGCGTCACCGCGCTCAGCTCGCCTCTGATGGAGTTCATCGGCTACCTGGTTTTTGCACCCTTTCTTCTCTATATCAACTGGCAGATCGCCAGCGGCGTATCGCTGGGGGCCTTCGTGGCTTTTGTGGTGGCTCTGTTCAAGCTCTATGAACCCCTGCGCAAGCTCTCCCGGATGCACTTGCACTTCCAACAAGCGTTCGCCTGTGCCAGCCGGATCTTCGAGCTGTTGCAGCTGCCGCCTGAAATTCAGGACCGGCCCGGAGCGGCCGATCTGGCTCCTTTCCGCCGGGAACTTCGTTTCCAAGATGTCAACTTCAGCTTCGGTGAGGATGTTCCCGTTCTGACGTCCATCAACCTGACCATACGGCAGGGAGAAATCGTCGCCGTGGTGGGGAAGAGCGGCGCCGGCAAAAGTACTCTTGCCAGCTTGATTCTCCGTTTCTATGATGTGACTGAGGGCCGGGTCACCATTGACGGCAGCGATCTCCGAGAAGTCACTCAGGCTTCGGTCCGCCGGCAGATCGCGCTGGTCAGCCAGGACACGTTCCTCTTCAACGACACAGTGCGCAACAACATCGCCTACGGCCGCAACGACTGTCGCTTCGACCGGCTTCTGGAAGCCTCCAGAGCCGCCAATTGCCACGATTTCGTCGAGGGTTTTCCGCAAGGGTACGATACGGTCATCGGTGAGCGAGGTCATCGCCTCTCGGGTGGCCAACGGCAACGGATTGCCATCGCGCGGGCCGTGCTCAAGGGGGCGCCGATTCTGATCCTGGACGAGGCGACTTCGGCGCTGGATGGAGCTTCCGAAAAACTGGTCCAGGAAGCGTTGAATCGACTCATGAGCCACTGCACCACTCTGGTCATCGCCCATCGGTTGTCCACGGTGCGCCGCGCCGACCGAATCATCGTTCTGGACAGTGGCCGGATCGTGGAGCAAGGTGTCCACGCGAAGTTGATGGCTCGCGCCGGCATATACCGCCAGCTCTACCAGCTCCAGGACCTGCGTCCAACCGAAGTGGCAGGAGGGCAAGACTTTTGAACAGCATGACCGGTTATGGTCAGGCCTCCCAACTGTTGGATAGTCTCGACCTCTCGGTTGAGGTGAAGACCCTGAACGGACGTTTTCTGGACATCAAGCTGCGGATGCCCAACCAGTTGGCCGCCTTGGAGGGTGAGATTCGCAAGCGAGTCGGATCCCATCTCCGCCGCGGACGGGTAGACGTCTCCTTCAATCTCACCCCCAAGCGGGGAACCCAGCTGGAGCTGAACCAGGCGCTGGTGGAAGACTACCGGACGGCTGCCGACTCTCTTCACGGCATCGGCATCGAAGGCGATTTGAAGGTCGCGACACTATTGCGATTGCCCGGTGTTCTCAAGCCGCAGGGATTCGAGGTGACCGAGACTCTCAGTGCCCGCCTGATCGAGACCTTGGAGCAAGCGCTCAGCGAGGCGTCCCGCTCCCGGGCCGTCGAAGGCCGGGCCTTGCTGCAGGAGTTGAGCCGGCGGCTGAGCCAACTAGCCGGGATCGTTGAGCAAATCGACCGGCAAAGCCAACAACTGGTCGAGCACCATCGCCAAAGACTTGAGCGCAAGATTGCAAAATTGCCGCAACCCGTTCAAGTGGACGGAAACCGGCTGGCCCAGGAGGTGGTTTTTTATGCCGAACGTTCCGATATCAGCGAAGAACTTGCCCGCCTCAAGGCTCACCTGCAGAGGTTTGGCGAGGTGATGGAACAGACCGGCAAACGGATGGGTAAGAAACTCGATTTCATTTGTCAGGAGCTGAATCGTGAGATGAACACGGTCACTTCCAAATCGGGACTGGCAACTATTTCCAGGCTGGCAGTCGACGGCAAGATGGAAATCGAGAAGCTGCGCGAGCAAGTTCAGAATGTCGAGTGAAGGACAACTGTTTATTCTCAGCGCGCCTTCGGGGTCGGGCAAGACCAGCCTGGCCGACGGCGTGCTGCGGCGCCTGAGCAGGCTGCGATTTTCCATCAGCTACACCACCCGGGCCGCGCGCCGGGGTGAACGCGACGGCGTCGAATATTTCTTTGTCTCCAGGCAACGCTTCCGGGAGATGATCGAGCGGCAGGAGTTTCTGGAATTCGCTCAAGTCTACGGCCATTACTATGGAACCAGCGCCCGCTTTGTCCAAAAGACACTCGCCTCCGGTATGGACGTGCTGTTGGACATCGATGTCCAGGGCGCCGCCAAGGTCAAGCGCCAACAGCCGGCTGCCATCGGCATTTTTGTGCTGCCCCCATCTTGGCAGGAGTTGGAGCGGCGGCTGAGGCGGCGGGGCCTGGACGATACGGAAGTTATCGAATCGCGATTGCGGGTTGCGCGCCAGGAGATCCAGGCCTTGGGCGATTACGACTACGTGATTGTCAACCAAGATGTTGAAACCGCAATCGATGAGTTAAGATCTATAGTGGTAGCGACTCGTTGTCGGATCGGAAGGCAGGTTCCTGCAACGGGGCGTATTTTGGAGACTTTTGAGGTCCCGGGCAAAAGCAATGGAGAGGAATCGGCATGATCATTCATATTCCCGAGTCTTTTGACAGTAAGTTTCGCTTTATTGTGGTGGCGGCCGAAAGGGCCAAGCAGTTGCAACACGGCGCCCCACCCAAGATAAAGGTGAAGTCGAGGAAATCAGCCTACATAGCTATTCGTGAGGTGGAGCAGGAGCTGATTCCTTTCGAGATTCTGGAGGAGGAAGAAGAGGAGGAATGAGGATCATCCTGGGGGTGACGGGGTGTATTGCCGCCTATAAGGCGGCCGAGGTGCTGCGAGCGCTCCAGCGCCGGGGACACGAGATTTTCCCGGTCATGACCGCGGGAGCTCGGCATTTTCTGCCTCCCCTGACACTGGAAAAGCTGAGCGGCAACCCGGTCACCAGCGAGTTGTTCGGTCAGGACGCCTCGACGGACATCGAACATATCGCCCTGGCGCGCAACAGCGACCTGCTGCTGGTGGCGCCTGCCACCGCCAATTGCCTGGCCAAGTGCGCCGTGGGAATAGCCGACGACTTTCTCTCCACGCTCTTCGTCTCGACCTCGACTCCGGTGGTGTTGGCGCCGGCCATGAACGTCGAGATGTGGCGTCACCCGGCCACCCAGCACAACCTGCAAGTATTGCGCCGGCGCGGAGTCGCCATCGTCGAGCCCGAGGCCGGCTATCTGGCTTGCGGCGAAACCGGCGAAGGTCGTCTCGCCCCGACCGAAGACATCGTCGCGGCCGCCCAAGACGCCCTCAGCTCCGAAACCGCTCTCAAGGGAACTCGGGTCTTGATCACGGCCGGCCCCACCATTGAAGACATCGATCCGGTGCGATACCTGACTAGCCGTTCTTCGGGCAAGATGGGCTATGCCCTGGCCCAGGAGGCTCAAAGCCGCGGCGCCCGGGTCACGTTGGTCAGCGGACCCACCCATCTCGAACCTCCCGCGGGAGTCGAAGTGGCGCCGGTTCGGTCGGCAGCCGACATGAGACGAGCGGTGCTCGCTCAGGCCGGACAACAGGATGTCATTGTGATGGCAGCCGCGGTGTCGGACTTTACTCCCTCCCGGCCCGCCCGGCATAAGCTCAAGAAGGACGGTGACAGCCTCGAGTTGACCCTGGAGACCACCGCCGACATTCTGCTCGAGTTGGGAAAATGCAAAAAGGAGAACCAATTCCTGGTGGGGTTTGCGGCTGAGACCGGCTCCCTGGTCGACAATGCCCGCTTCAAACTCAAGAGCAAGAACCTCGATCTGATCGTGGCCAACGACGTTTCCGGGCCCGATATCGGTTTTGCTTCCGACTCCAATCAGGTTTCGATTCTCGATCCGCAAGGAGGTCTCAGGACCTCTGACAGGCTCCCCAAACCGGCCATCGCAGCCCTGATTTGGGACGAGATTGAAAAACGACTTCCGCAACGCGCCTCGACTCGGCAGGCCGCGTGGCCTCCTCCCAGTGCAGTCAAGCGAGGCTGATCTCTCTCAATCGTGGTGGTGATGGAGCTCCCAGAGAATTCCTCTCAATGTGGCTACGTCGGCTTGCTGGGACGCCCCAACGCCGGCAAGTCGACTCTGCTCAATCATTTGCTGAGGCAGAAAGTCTCGATTGTCAGTGACAAGCCGCAAACCACCCGCAATCGAGTGTTGGGGATTCTAACCCAAGGCAGGTCGCAAATCATCTTTGTCGACACGCCTGGAATTCACCGGCCGGGCTACCGACTCAACGCACGCATGATGGAGATCGTTTATGAGGCCATCAGGGGCGTCGATGTCTTGATCCACCTGGTCGACGTGAGTGAGCGCTTTGGCAAAGGAGAGCGTTTCGCCGTCGATTTGATCGCTGGGGCCCGACAACCTGCGCTGCTGGCGCTCAACAAGGTCGACAAGGTCAACAAGGGCAAGATCCTTCCTGCCATCGAGTCTTATGCGGCCTTCGACGTCTATCGAGAGATCATTCCCGTCTCGGCCACTGAAGGAGACAATCTCGAGGTGCTGCTGCAGAAGGTCATCGAGCTGTTGCCTGCCAACGAGTTTCAGCACCATGCGGACCAGGTGACCGATCAGACGGAGCGTTTCCTGGCGGCCGAGGTGATTCGGGAAAAAGTGTTGCGGCGAACCCGAAAGGAACTCCCTTACGCCACCGCCGTCCAGGTGGAGCAATTCGACGAAACCAGACGCAAGGAAGGTTTCGTTCGGATTGTGGCTTCCATTGTGGTCGACAGGCCCAGCCAAAAGAAGATCGTCATCGGCCGCGGTGGACGGATGATCAAGCAGATCGGAATCGCTGCCCGCCGCGAGATCGAGCGCCGCTTGGAAATCAGACAGATCTATCTCGACCTCCACGTGCGAGTGGTGGGCGGCTGGCGCAACGTGGATCGCTGGTTGGATGAGCTGGGCGTCAGGTGACACGGCGGCAGGAAGGGTCCGGGGTCAGATCAGCGCCCTATACTGAGGCCGATTCCCCCGCTTGAGAGAGGCTTTGGAAATTTGAACGATTTAGTGGGCCAGTTGCAGTTTTTTCGCGAACTGGGAGTGACCCATCTTAATGTCAGGCCCCCCCCGCCTCCCACGCTGGAGGCCATTCGTGAAGATCTGGGGGATTGCCGGCGCTGCAAGCTTTGCTCGACCCGCCGCAACATTGTTTTTGGGGTGGGCAGCGCCGACGCCGAATTGATGTTTGTCGGCGAGGGCCCGGGGGCGGACGAAGACCAACAGGGTATTCCCTTTGTGGGCCGGGCCGGCCAACTGCTCACCAAGATTATCGAAACCATGTTCCATGTCGGCCGCGACCAGGTCTATATCGCCAATATCGTCAAGTGTCGGCCTCCCGGCAACCGCGATCCGGAACCCGACGAGGTGGAGGCCTGTCGGCAGTTCCTGTTTGGGCAAATCGAAGCGGTGCAACCGAAAGTGATCGTGGCGCTGGGTAAATATGCAGCTCAAACGCTGCTCCAATCGACCACCCCCATATCGCGGCTTCGGGGGCGTTTCTTCGAATACCGCGGCCGCTGGTTGTTGCCCACTTTTCACCCTTCCTATTTGTTGCGGAGTCCCGCCAGGAAGAGAGATGTCTGGAAGGACATGATAGCGGTCCGAGAGCGGCTGGAAGAGCTCGGCTGTAGCTATTATCGTCAATAGCCCGGATAGGCACAGGCCGGATGGAGCTAACGCCGCGCTACCTCGAAGTCGCTGTCCCCTTGCCTCTCAGCCGGACCTTTGCCTACCGGCTGCCTGAGGGTCTGCCTGAAGCGCCGGCTGGAGTGCGGGTGCGCGTGCCCTTCGGTCGGACGCGAGTCATCGGCCTCTCCCTGGGGCCTTGCGGCGACCCCGAGCTGGAGACGGTCAAGTCGGTGGAGGCCGTGTTGGACCGGCGTCCCCTTTTTTCGCCGGCGCTGTTGCAACTGGGGCGCTGGATCTCCAACTACTATCTGGCTCCTTTGGGCGAGTGTTTCCGCATCATGCTCCCGCCCGGGCTGCTCTCCCGGAAAGTCAAAGGGAAGGATCGCGGACGGCGGTGGCCCCAGCGCCGGCTGGCCTGTGTGACGGCCTTGGGTCCGATCTCGGAGAGCGCTACGCCCCGGCAGCGTTTGGTGTGGGAGATGCTGCACCAGGAAACCTTGCCGGCCAGCGTCAGTTCCTTGTGCCGGCGCGGTTTTAGCCGCCATCTGCTCCAGCGTCTGGCCGCCACCAGTGCAGTTTCAATTGAACCGGTCCCGGTTTACCGCTCTCCCTGGGGCGAGGAAGTGGTCCCCACCCGGCGCCACCCATTGACTTCCGATCAAGCCGACGTCGTCCAACGGGTCCAGGAGCTTCTCCAGGAGGGCTCCTTTGCCACCTTGCTGCTGCATGGAGTCACCGGTTCGGGCAAGACCGAGGTCTATCTCAACATTATCGAATCGGTGCTGGAGCAGGAGGGCGGGGCCTTGATGATGGTGCCCGAGATTGGCCTTACTCCCCAGATCGCAGGTGCTTTCCGCTCCTGGTTCGGCGACCGGGTGGCCATTCTGCACAGCGGACTCTCCGAGGGTGAGCGGTTCGACCAGTGGAAAAAGATCCGCGATGGGGACTGTCAGGTGGCGGTGGGAACTCGCTCGGCAGTATTCGCGCCCTTGCGCAACCTGAGGGTGATCATTGTCGACGAGGAGCACGACGGTTCCTATAAACAGGAGGAAACGCCGCGCTATCAAGGTCGCGACAGCGCCTTGAAGCGGGCCCAGCTCGAAGGAGCGGTGGTGGTGCTGGGCAGCGCCACGCCCCAGTTGGAGACCTATCATCGAGCGGTAGAACAGCAGCGCTGGGAGTACCGGCAACTGCCCAAGCGCGTTCTGGACCGTCCCCTGCCGGACGTCCACATCGTGGACATGCGTTCCGAGTTTCAGAAGCACGGGCGCGACCAGCTCATCTCGACCGCCCTGACCGAGGCCATCGAGCAGCGGCTCGAGCGACGCCAGCAAGTGCTGGTGCTGCTCAATCGGCGCGGCTATTCGGCGGCGGTGCTTTGCCGCAGTTGCGGCCATCTGGAGACTTGCAACCACTGCAGCATCAGTCTGACCTACCATCGAGGCCTGGGGCGTCTGGTCTGTCACTATTGCGGTTTTGCGCGCTCGGTTCCCAAGCGTTGCAGCGAGTGCGACAAGCAGTACATCTACTTCATCGGGGAAGGGACGGAGAAGATTCAGGCCTATTTGGAAGAGCGTTTCCCCTCGGCGCGGATCGATCGCCTCGATCGGGATGCAGTCCGGCGAAAGGGGAGCCTCAACCGGATCCTGCGCCGTTTTCGAGAGTGCCGGACCGACTTGCTGATCGGGACCCAGATGATTGCCAAGGGACACGATTTCCCGGGTGTCACCTTGGTGGGTGTGCTGGCCGCCGATCAGGGTTTGCGGATTGCCGACTTCCGCTCAGCCGAGCGGACTTTTCAGCTCTTGACCCAGGTAGCGGGACGCGCCGGGAGAGGCGAGGTCCCGGGGGACGTGATCATTCAGACCTATTTCCCCAACCACTACAGTCTCAAGTTCGCCTGTTCGCAGGACTATGGGCTCTTTTACGGGAGTGAAGTGCAGTTTCGCCGGCGCTTCCGCTATCCCCCTTTTACGGCCCTGGCCAATCTCCTGATCTATGGCGAGTCGGCTCAGGAGGCCCGGAGTCTGGCAGAGGCTTTCGTCGAGCAGTTGCTCCACCATCGCCAAGCGTTGTCCAATGCCCGGCGGCTGCGGATTCTCGGACCGGCCCGCGCGCCGCTGGAGCGGCTACGCGGCGATTACCGCTTTCAGATCCTGATCAAGACCACCCACCGGGGAGAGCTTCACCGCCTGCTGGAGCGGGGATTGAGTGAACTGGAACCCTCGCAGCGCCGCCGCGTCCACGTGGATATAGACCCGCACAACCTGCTTTGAGCGGCAGCGGAAGGCAGCGGTTTCTTCCTGCGGTCAGGCTGGCGCTCACCTTTGGCAACTGCACCAACGGAGCCGTGCCGCTACTCGGTAAACGGCCAGATGACGGGCTAAAGTTTCGTGCTTGTCGCTAATCTTGGGGGTCAGTTTGGGAGGCTAGTTTAGAGGCCTCTTTGTTAATTGGGCCGCCGATTACTGCCGTGTTACATGCTGTACAGGCCGGTAAACTGCCCTTTTAGAATGTAATAACTAATATTTACTTGACTAATTGTCTAATAGGTGTTATAAGTGTCCTGACCATTGGATAACTGTGGATTTAAAAAAGTACAACTCGATTTATTGGAGGTATATCATGGCAGAAAATTTAGAGAATTACGATGCCAGCGTTCTGGATAGCTTGGTCAAACGCTACACGTCTAATCAGTCGTTCCGTAAGTTCATTGATCAACTCGACAACCGTCAAAGAGAGCCGAGAAATCGGCGGACAGTCGTCTACTTGATGCCCTCCGGATTGTCCGATGATGAGTGTATCAAGATACTCAAAATGCTTGCGGAACAAGGTTTTGGCAACTTTGAGAAGGGTAGACCCAAGTCCGCCTCGCGATTGATCTGGTCAGATGACGTCTCAGTCTTGGACCTGGCAAGGACCATCAAAAAGGAGGCCTCATCAGGCACCTCAGACCGCAACGGGGAGAATCAGACATTCGAGGTATTCCAGTTTCCAGTAGCGCCGGGCGAAACATGGCCGGTGGAGATCCCTATGCGGTTCACCCGAAAACAGTTGGAAAATTTCGCAGATCTCATCAAAGTAATCGCTCGATCACGTGATTAGCAGCAAGTTACCCGAACCGCATAACGCAAAGATTGTCAATTAAATGGATTAATTATCCTCCTAGACCTCCAGCTTATGTATCGAATTGATGGTTTGATGGGCCTTCGTTCGTTGGTTTCGGTATCCTAGGATGGGGTCGTTTGGTGTTGTGGTAATCGAGGTAGGTTTGCGACCTAGCGCTTTGAGGAGGATGCAAGCCCTTATTTGAGGAGTCAGGAAAACGGACAAGAGAAGCCTCAGCGAACGCGACATCTGCACCAAGTTCATCACACCGGCTCTCCGAGAAGTCGGCTGGGACGAGATGACACAAATCCGCGAGGAGGTCAGCTTCACCAAGGGACGCATCATCGTGCGCGGCAAGCTGGTCAGCCGGGGCAAACGCAAGCGCGCGGACTATATTCTCTACTACAAGCCCAACCTCCCCATTGCCGTCATTGAGGCCAAGGACAATAATCACGCCGTCGGGGATGGCCTGCAGCAGGCCCTCGAATACGCCGCCACGCTCGACATTCCCTTCGTATTTTCCTCCAACGGAGACGGCTTCGTCTTTCACGACAGGACAGGAACCAGCGACGAGAGGGAAACCACCCTGGGCCTGGACAGCTTCCCGCCGCCCGACCATTTGTGGAACCGCTACCGGGCCTGGAAGGGCCTGACACCGGAGGCCGAAGAAGTCGTCCTCCAGGACTACTTCGAAGACGGCGGCGGCAAGACGCCGCGCTACTATCAGGTCAACGCCATCAATGCGACCATCGAAGCCATCGCCAGAGGCCGCAATCGCATCCTGCTCGTTATGGCCACGGGAACGGGCAAGACCTACACTGCCTTCCAGATCATCTGGCGGCTTTGGAAGGCTGGACACAAGAAGCGTGTCCTCTTCCTGGCCGACCGCAACGTGCTGATCGACCAGACCATGGTCAACGATTTTCGGCCTTTCGGTGGGGCCATGGCCAAGCTTTCGACAAGGGCGGGAACCATCGCCCGCCAAGGGAGGCGTCGCATCGACACCGCCTACGAGATCTATCTCGGTCTCTATCAGTCCCTCACGGGGCCGGAGGAACGCCAGAAGATTTTCCGCGAGCTTTCGCCCACCTTCTTCGACCTGATCGTGATCGACGAGTGCCACCGCGGCAGCGCTGCCGAAGATTCGGCTTGGCGGGAAATCCTGGAATACTTCTCGACGGCCACCCAAATCGGCATGACTGCGACGCCCAAGGAAACCAAATACGTATCCAACATCCATTACTTCGGCGAGCCGGTCTATTCCTACTCCCTCAAACAGGGCATCCGGGACGGCTTTCTCGCCCCCTACAAGGTCATCAAGGTCCATATCGACCGCGACGTGGAAGGCTACCGTCCTGAGCAGGGCCAGCTTGATCGAGAAGGCAATGAGGTCGAGGACCGCATCTACAACCTTAAGGACTTCGACCGCAGGCTGGTTCTGGATGACCGAACCAGGCTGGTCGCCCGCAAGGTCACGGAGTTCTTGAAGCAGAGCAGGGACCGCTTTCAGAAGACCATCCTCTTCTGCGTCGATCAGGAGCACGCTGCCCGGATGCGCCAAGCGCTCATCAACGAGAACGCCGATCTGGTGGACGGGAATTACCGCTACGTCATGCGTATCACCGGCAGCGATACCGAGGGACAGGCGCAGCTCGACAACTTCATCGACCCGGAATCCAGATATCCGGTCCTCGTCACTACATCACGGTTGCTTTCCACCGGTGTTGACGCGCAGACTTGCCGGCTTATCGTGCTCGACCGGGAGGTCGGCTCCATGACCGAATTCAAGCAGATCGTCGGACGCGGCACCCGCGTGCACGAGGAAACCCGCAAGTTCTATTTCACCTTGATCGATTTCCGGGGCGCGACCAGCCATTTCGCCGATCCGGAGTTCGACGGCGAGCCGGTTCAGATTTACCAACCCGGCCAGGACGATCCCATCACCCCGCCCGATGACGTGCTGCCCCCGGACAACGTCGATGATCCCATACCACCGGAGCCGGATGAGGATGAAACCATTATTGATGTCCCGCCTGAGGACTACAACAGGCGCAAGATCTATGTGGACGGTATCGACGTGACAATCATCGCCGAGCGAGTAGAATACCTGGACCGGTATGGCAAGCTCGTCACCGAGTCCTTACGCGACTTCACCAAGCGCGCGCTCAGGAAACGCTTTGCCAGCCTGGACGATTTCCTGAGGCGCTGGAAGGCCGCCGAGCGCAAGCAGGCTATTATCGAGGAGTTGAAGGCTGAGGGCTTGGACCTTGAGGTGATCACCGGAGAACTGGGTAAGGAGCTGGATCCCTTCGACCTCATCTGCCATGTTGCCTTCGATGCCAAGCCGTTGACCCGCCGCGAGCGCGCCGAAAACGTCAAGAAACGGGACGTGTTCAATAAATACGGTGACCAGGCCCGCGCCGTGCTCAATGCACTCCTGGCCAAATACGCCGACGAGGGGGTACTCAATCTCGACGACGTCACCGTGCTGCGCATCCCGCCATTCACCCAGCTCGGCACCCCGATGCAGTTGATCAGAGCCTTTGGCGGACGCGAGGGTTTCGTCGAGGCCGTCCACGACCTGCAATCCGCCCTTTACCGGGAGACTGCTTGATCCATGTCCGTCCACACCCTGGTGAAATCGATCCAGAACATCATGCGCCAGGACACCGGCGTCGACGGCGATGCCCAACGCATCAGCCAGTTGTGCTGGATGTTCTTCCTCAAGATCATCGACGATCAGGACCAGGAACTGGAGTTGATGCAGGCGGACTACACGTCCCCGATCCCCCAGTCCTACCAATGGCGCACCTGGGCGGCCGACCCCGAGGGCGTCACCGGCCAGGAACTGCTCTCCTTCATCGACGGCGACCTGTTTCCGGCCCTGAAAGCCCTTCCGGCGACCGGCCCCACCGGCGCCCGCCGCCGCGTCGTGCGCGGCGTCTTTGCGGATGCCTACAACTACATGAAGTCGGGCCAGTTGATACGCCAGGTGGTCAACAAGATCACCGAGATCGACTTCAACAACCTGAGCGAGCGCCAACATTTCGGTGACATCTACGAACAGATTCTGAACGACCTGCAATCGGCGGGGAATGCGGGCGAGTACTACACGCCCCGCGCCGTGATCGCCTTTATGGTGGACCGTATCGACCCCAAACCGGGTGAGACCCTGTTCGATCCGGCCTGCGGCACCGGAGGCTTCCTGACCTGTTCCTTGCGGCACATGCGACAACGCTATGTCAGGCGGCCCGAAGACGAAGAAATCATGCAGGAGGTGCTCCGCGCCGTGGAGAAGAAGCCACTTCCCCACATGCTCTGCGTCACCAACATGCTGCTGCACGGCATCGAGGATCCGGGCTTCGTGCGCCACGACAACACGCTGGCGCGCCCCTATATCGGCTGGGGACGCAAGGACCGGGTGGACATCGTGGTCACAAATCCTCCCTTTGGCGGGAAGGAGGAAGACGGCATCGAGAGCAACTTCCCGAAGCACTTCCGGACCAAGGAGACGGCCGACCTGTTCCTGGCTTTGATCGTCCGCCTTCTCAAGCCGGGCGGACGCGCCGCCGTCGTGCTGCCCGACGGCTCCTTGTTCGGCGAAGGCGTCAAGACGCGGCTCAAGGAACATCTGATGGAGGAGTGCAACCTGCACACCATCGTTCGCCTGCCCAATTCCGTGTTCAAGCCCTACGCTTCCATCGGCACCAACCTGCTGTTCTTTGAGAAAAGCGAGATGACCCGGGATATCTGGTTCTATGAGCACCTCGTGCCCGAGGGCCAGAAGTCCTACTCCAAGACCCGGCCCATCCGTTTGGAACATTTGCAAGGCTGCATCGACTGGTGGGGCGGGGCGGAGCGCAAGGGCCGCCAAGAGACGGAGCGCGCCTGGAAGGTAACGGCGGATGAGGTCAAGGGACGCGGCTACAACCTCGACTTCAAAAACCCGCACACGCAGCAAGACGATTACGGCGATCCGGAAGAGCTGCTGGAGAAGCTGGCCGTTACCGAGGCCGATGCAGCGGACTTGCGGGACCGGTTGAAGGCGGTATTGGCGGAGGCGCTGCTGAGGTGACGGAAGCTCTTGCCAAATAAACCATTATCCGCCATGATCAGCCAACCGGAACAATCGCTGAGAATTTGCCATGCACACCGCCATCGCTGACAAGAAGGCCGAACTGATTGAACTTTGCCGCCAATACGACGTGGCGCGCCTCGAAGTCTTCGGCTCGGCCGCGAGCGGCACGGACTTTGATCTACAAACAAGCGATGCAGATTTCCTCGTCGAATTCGAACCCGAAAGCGACCTGTCGCCCTTCGATCAATTCTTCGACTTCGCCGAAGCCTTGAAAACGGCCCTGGGCCGTCGCGTCGATCTCGTCGAAGCCGCTGCCATCAACAACCCTTACCTACGCGCCGCCATCAACAAATCCTGCGAACTCATCTATGCATCCTGATCCTCGTGTTTTGCTCGCCGACGTCGAACAAGCGGGCGAGGCCATCGAGCGCTTCACCGAAGGCATGGATCAAGCGGCCTACGTGAGCGATTTCCGCACACAAGCGGCCGTCGAGCGGAAGTTCGAAATCATTGGTGAAGCACTGAACCTTCTAAGCAAATCCAACCCCGAACTTGCCGAACGGGTGCCTCGGATACGCAAGATTATCGACTTCCGCAACCTGCTGATCCACGGCTATTCAAGCGTTATTCCCAAACGTGTTTGGGACTACGCCAAAAACCACCTACCGCAACTGTGCCAAACCGCGCAAACCCTGCTTGCCGAACTGGGGCCGCCCAAAGAATGAACGCCGAACAACTGCTCACCCACTTCGACCGCATCGCCAACGCGCCCGCCGCGATCCCGCGCTTGCGCCGGTTTATTCTCGATCTGGCCGTCCGCGGCAAGCTGGTGGAGCAGGATCCAAACGACGAACCAGCCTCGGAGCTACTGAAGCGAATCGCAGTGGAGAAAGAGAATTTGCTAACGGCGGGGAAGATCAGGAAGAGCAAGCCTAAGCTAGTCAATGCGAGCAACATACCTTTTGAGCTTCCGATGTCATGGAAATGGACTCCTCTTAGCAACATCTTTCTATACGATGCAGGCGTCAAACGACAGCCCACCACCCTTAACCAGAAGCTATGGCTACTGGAACTTGGAGACATTGAGAAAGACTCTGGGCGATTACTTGTTCGGATCAGAGCATCTGAGCGGGAATCAAAAAGTACGAAGTCCGAATTTCGTCTTGGCGATATTCTCTATGGGAAACTGCGACCCTACTTGAACAAGGTATTGGTCGCAGATCGCCCTGGATACTCGACAACCGAAATCGTAGCCCTGCGTGCCTATCTGCCCCTCTGTTCCCAGTATTGCGCTCTGTCTTTGCGGCGGCCTGACTTCGTTGACTATGTCACGCAACTAGGTCAAGGAACAAAAATGCCTCGATTGAGGAAGCAGGATGCCTTAATCGCGCCTTTCCCCCTCCCACCTCTCGCCGAACAACACCGCATCGTGGCCAAGGTCGATGAATTGATGGCTCTTTGCGACCGGCTGGAGGAGGCGCGCACGGAGCGGAAAACGACGCGCGACCGGCTGACGGCGGCGAGCCTCGCCCGTCTCGACGCACCCGATCCCGACCCGGAAATATTTCAGAACGACGTGTCCTTCGCCCTCGACAATCTCATCCCGCTCACCACCCGCCCCGACCAGATAAAGGCTCTGCGCCAGACCATCCTCAACCTGGCTGTGCGCGGCAAGCTGGTGCCACAGGACCCGAACGACGAACCAGCCTCGGAGTTGTTGAAACGGATCGCGGCGGAGCGGGAAGACCTCATCAGAGGAAAGTTCATCCGTCGTGAAAAATCGTTGGCAAAAATTGACGAGGGGGAAACTCCGTTTGAAATACCCGAAAAGTGGCAATGGACGCGAATCGGTAATGCGGCGCTTCTTACTCAATACGGTACATCAAGGAAATCTTTCCCCACTAGCTCAGGCGTTCCCGTCTTCACTATGAGAAATGTTCAAGACGGAATGATTGTGGAAGGTGGTGAAAAGAAAATACCAGCTGTTTCAGAAGAACTTCCTTCTTTATACTTGCGACGGTTGGATCTGCTGTACAATCGTACGAATAGTGTAGAGCTGGTTGGAAAGACTGGCATCTATCTGGGTGAGAATGACTGCCGTACATTTGCTTCCTATCTAATTCGGATTTGTACTTCTCATAAATGTTCGTCCCCATATTTCATAAACTTAGCGATGAATGCGCCCGTATTTCGGGAGACACAGATTGCCCCTTTAATCAAAAAACAAACCGGCCAAGCCAATGTGAATGGAACCGCCTTAAAAAATATGCTGATACCCTTCCCGCCTCTCCTCGAGCAACACCGTATCGTGGCCAAGGTCGATGAACTCATGGCCCTGTGCGACTGGCTGGAGACAAGCCTCACCACCGGCGACAACACCCGCCGTAGCCTGCTCGACGCTCTGCTCCACGAAGCGCTGGAAAAGACAGTGGAACCGATCAAAGAGCATCATCGATGTGTGCTGTGAAAACGGACCTGTGGGTCGAGGCGGGGAAAGAAGAGTGGGCGGCCGCGTGAAGAAGCAGCCTTCCCAAGTTTGCCGCGCTGTGGCCCCGCTTCGGCCGAAAAACAGAACAAAACCGGGGATTGATTCCCCACAATCAATTCGAGAAACTCTAAATAGAGCGGTCCAGTTAAAGGGGGGGATCACCCCCATTGTCGGGGTTACAAATCGCCACACTAACAAGAGTAAGTGTGACGTACCATTGCTTGAAAGCTAACGGCAGCGAGATTCTTTTATGCCGCGGCCGCAGATGCTATTGATCGGGCGCGAATATGAAACCAGGATTCTATCGGCAATACCTTCTCTAACTCATTGAGATGGTTCAGGAACGTCCGCAAGCATTCGTTCGGGGGAGGGGACAAATAGATCGCTATGCTCGCCAATCTCTCCTCTAGCCATCTAAACCACGCATCATGTGTCTCATGCGCGGCGGCAGCTTGCAACGTGATCTGAAGAATTATTCGAATACCTTCTCCTTTAGTAATTCTCGGAGCGGCACTGACAACCGCATCCGCGATCCCATCCGCTAACGTGGTGTCACGGTTCGCCGCTGCGACGATGCTCGCTAATTCCAAAAGTCTCAGATTCTCATGCGAATCGGTATCGGAGTTATTTTCCGCGATCGTCTTTACGGCTTGCAGTCCGCGTTCCAGTTCTGGTTTGTCCAAAGCAAAAAACTGAGAAGTTATTACAAGCAGTTGTAAAGGGAATGCCACAGTGCTGTCCTTCCATGCGTCTTTAAGTGTCTCAATTTCTGCTTGTGGAACGGGTGTCGTCGGTCGTCGATGACCTTCAAGTGGGCCAGGAAATGCCAACTCAAGCATTTGGCCACGTTGCTCGATCCGAGAAAGTGCACGATCTATATCCTCCGACCGTGGCATCTGGCGTCTCTCGCTTTCATGACGTAATTTAAGGACACGGAGCCGACCGAGTATTTCATTCCGCAAAGCCTGTGGTGTCCTGAGATGTGCAGAAAGCATCGGCTCTTTCCTGGCATCTACGAGCCCCGCATAGATACCGGGCATCGCCATGTTGTCTTGGGTCCATTTTTGAAGAGCGTCAATATCGATTGAAGGGAATGACCTTGCCAGAGTGCGGACAATCAGCCCAGCCTGCATCCACGCACACATCCGTTTCCAGTAGCCGGGGTTAGTTGGCCCGTCTTCCAGAAGGTTAATCCGGTTGAGCACAAAGTCGGCGCAAACGTGAAGAAGTCCATAAATATCGGGACCATCCTGCTGTCCAAGAGGTTGGTCCAAAAGCGTGGCAACGGCCTTGGCCGAGAATTCTCGAAACCGATGGTCTCGCTGTCGATACAGCGCAATGTCGAGGGCCCCCAACAACGAGAATGGGTTGCTATTCGCATGGCATGAAGCGAGCACATCCCAAATGGTATCATCGTCAATATCGGCAACCCATTGCCCAGGTGTCAGGTCGTCGCGCAGCGCTCCGAGGCAACAGATGTCGAGCCCCACGCGAAGGTCTCGGTTCAGAAGCGCCTTCCGGTGGGGAACAAGAACTTCGCGAAAGTATGATTCAGGTTCTCGTGCATCAGGGAGTGGGCCAGAAAATCGCCCAAAATAGGAGACGGACTGTGGGATCATGTCTGTAACGTTGACGGGTAAACCTTGGTCTAATTTATGGATTAGGCTGGTTTGGACTGCCGCTACGCCGTTAGCCAACTCATCGAATATCGTGGAAAGTTCGTGGTCGTTTGCCTCACGGGTTTCCATATCTTTGAGCAATCCTTGGAAGTCCGGGGCAGTTGGTCCGAATTGTTTAATCAGACTGCGAAGCGCAGGAATTCGTGTGTCGGGTTCGGGCGAAAGTAGCGCCAACTGGGGGAACGTCACCCGCTGAGGACCAGACTCGGGATCAGACCATTTAACGATAATGCTCCGGTCCTCCATATCGAGACCGACTGATACCGCCTTTCCATCAATGTCTTGAACGGATCTTTCTTTATTTGTCACCAAGACTTTCCTCACGGTCGCAAACAGCTCGTTGGATGCAAGTTTGAGATTCGTTCCGATGCTCAAGATTCTCCGATTCTTGAAACCGGAACGCCTTCCGAACTCTGGATCGTGGCTCAAGACAAGGCCCCGCAAAGTCTCTGGTAGATTATTCAGAAACAGGTACCCAAATGCTGGGTCCACATCAAGTGCCGAAATCGCCTCGCAGGCGGACTTAAGCGTCTTCTCGATGACGCCCGCGTTGGCGGGTCGCAGGGGATTGCAGACGAATCGCTCAATCCAGTGAGTATAGTGAGCGCGGCGATCGTGTGGCCGGATAACTGTTGGCAAAAGTAACTGCTCTAAACGCAGAGACACCACTTTTCGAATCCAATCCGTATAGGCACCCGCTGCACCATGTGGATGGCCCGAAAGTGGTGCCGTCCACAGATGGAGCCAAATCCAATGAGACATCATCGTTGCTCGTTCGATAGTTAGGGACGTGTTGCCCCATAGGCTCCCTATGGCACCTTGACAAGCGTTGGGAACTCCAGTGGAAAATGAGGACAGCGCGATCGTCTCTTTTGGAGAAGCTAAGTCGAGGGTATCAATGCGAGCCATCGTCTGCCGGAGAATTCTCAGTTCTGCGCTTTCTTTCAATTGATGATCGTCCACACTCGCCAGCGCGAGCCAATACACTAACTCGCCAGATTCGAGCGGGACGAAGACAAAACCACGCTGTCGGAGCTTGTGCCGGGCGGTCCAGTGATCGGCAGCACTAATGGATCCCCGAGAAACGAGGTAACGCAATATGTCCAACAGACAAGCAATCGGGACGGATCGTCCGGTGGGGTCGGTGATGACCGGATGACTGTTGATGGAGCGATCGTCAATACAGAGCGCATCGCAGGCAGCGCTGCCTGCCAACAAAGATGCTGTCGCTTGGAATCGGATTTCGTGGCGCTTAATTCGTTCGGCTTTGTAGGCAGTGCGAGGAAGGAAGGATGCCGTTCCCGAGTCCAGTGCTTTTCGCAAGACATCCCGAATTCGTTCTATCTTCGCCACGAGAACATCCCCTACATCGCCTGCTCCTAGGAGTGCATTTGCTTCTTCTAGAACGGCTGGATGGATTCGGATGTCTAGTCCACTGGCGGCTATCGGCTGCAATAAGTTGGCGCTTTGTAGGTAGGATAAAGTCAATCCATCTATGTAAATGGGACCGCCGAAGATCGAAGGTGGGAGTTTCGCGTGCTCTGTTTGGCCTTGGCTCTTCAAAAATAGGCTTCCACGCCGATAATCGGCCGTGTCAATTTTCCCTTCATCGTGACAAAGTGTACAGAGATCCATTGTTGAATGAATCAAGTCGTCGTACTCGCTTGTGTCCGCTTGTTGTTCCATCAGCGATCCGACCTTATGGACCGGTAGGACGCAAATGATCCTGCTGTTGTCACCTCGCGCCTTTTGCAAGAGTGTGGCCAGCTCGAGTCCTACTTCGTCGGTAATGGCCTTGGGAGTTACGGGCGAGCCATCAATGGCTCGCAGCTGTCCCCGGTTTTTAAGTTCGCGCACCTGCTTGGCTGCTCTGATACGAGAAGGCTGGTGAAAACGAACCTCATCCCTTTCCCGAAACAGAAGTTCCATAACGTCGGGAGCCAACTTGATATGGTGAAATGCATTAATGGCGGTTTCCAGCAGGTGGAGGTGGCTGAGGACCATGATCGAAGTCACGTCTAACCCGATCATCCACTCCTCCTGCAATTCAATCGGATTCCGTCCACCGGCGATGATCGGCAGTATCGTTCGGCGGCGACCGTCCAATTCAGTGGTATTCTGATCGGGGATATGGAGTAGGAGGCGCGTCAGCGACTCATTAAATTTATCTGCCGCCAAGCCAATCGGGATCTCTCCGCTGAGCCATTTTCGTTCCACCTCGCGCAGGTGATTCTGGCGTTTTGGAATCCATTCAGTGACAAGGTCTTGCAGGCCAACGCGCCAGAGAGGACCTTCATCGGCGGAGGAAAGTTCAAATGCACGCACAAGCCAATTTGGATCGGCTTCATCGTCGTGCCCAAGTCGAAAATGCAGCCAATGGGCAGCGGCCAGAATTCGAGGGTCGTCCGGTGCCTTTTCCACTGCCAACTTGGCCAGCTGTAGGGCTCGGTCAGAAGTCTGACTGTGCTGACCAGAGAGTTGAGCCAGATGCATGAGTGTTTTGGGGTTATGTGATTCCCGCCGGGGCCACTCGAGAGCTAAGATTGCCGGTGCTTGTTCCCAATCACCGGAGGAGATAGCGATATTGATGGCGAGATAAAGATCGTCGTGGTTTATCCTTTGGTTTCGAAGAATATTATTGATTCCCAATGAGTCCTGAAGCTGACCCGCGTGAAATAGTGCCCACGCTCTTGCGGCTTTGAGGTCATCGCTCCGCTCAAGGATGTCGGGATTGTCCTCCAAAAACTGGATGATTGCCTCATAGTCAAAGGAGGAAGGATCGGCGAAGCATTGGACAAGGTCTTGCGCATTCTCGACAGACCGCTCCCGGGCGAACAATTTGCGAATCAAAGGCCGGAGTGCCACGCGATCATCCACGGTCTTCAAATAAGAAACTAGATTCTTTAGGTCGATGAGGTTTCTCGTTTGGCGATAAAGAAGCTCGAGCTGTTTCCTGGGATCATTCCCCTCGTGGACATCGATCATTACGATCAGGCGATTTGAGTGTGCTTCCCCAAGGTCTGCCGAGTGTTCCCTCACCAACTCGCGTGCCCTTTCGGTCTGGTTGTCCTTTACCAAAGCTTCGGCATACATTGTCGTTACAGCGGCTAGCGCCATCGCATCACCCAAGCGTGTTTTGTGTTGCCCCAGGTAGGTCACAAAATCACGAGGTTTCATGGATTGTTCATTAAGAAGGCATTCCCCGAGAATCTCATGATCGTCGAGTCCGCCGAGTTGTCTCCTTTGTTTCAGATGCGTCCGCAAAGGTTCCACATTAAACGGTATGTTAAAGCTCCACGCGAACGGCACTAGCTTGACCGCTTGCGCACCGTCCTCCATGCGTTGACGAATCTCGTCACGGACGACATTGGTATTCGCCGTATTCGGATCCATCAAACCAATCCAGAGACTCCAATCCGCAATGAATCCTGCGAAATCGTGATTTGCCACCTCTTTTAAACTCTGTTCAGCGATTTTGAAGCAGATGGCGGCGCGAGAATGATGATTTTCTGCTCCTTCCACCAAGTTTAGGGAGACGCCTTGATAAATAGGAACGTTCTTGAGTGCTCTCTCACGATGATCGGTTGGCAACAGCAGGGCAGCGTTGATGACCCCTTCAACAAGCGCGAGCGCTGGCATCTTCGGCCAATGGGACTCGAAACTACTGAGGTGTTGCGCTGCTTCTTTCCATTTTCCGATCTTGGCCATACAAACAGCCCAATTCCTCCACCCAACAGCAGTGAACAACTGACCACCATCTGCTGCAGTTTTTTCAGCACACCAAGCCAATGCTTCACGCTCGCCTCGTGACCGAACCAGCACGCCAAACAAAGCAGTTCTGGAATCGGAGTTGTCATGATCACGAAGAATACGAAGCGCCTCATCTGCATCACCGTCAGTCTCTGCAAGCAGGGCATCCACAACCGATAGGTCTTTATCCGGATCACTCTGCCTGAGTTCATTTCTGAGTTGTCTTGCTGCAGCAAGCGTTTCAGCGTCACCGGCGCATAGCCTTGCAGTCCAGTAGAGGACTTCGTTTTTGGTAGAATTAGATGATGCGGAAAGATCGCCTCCATCGCCTACGCGGCCCCGCAATTCTTGGATATTCCGCCGTGCTCGGGGCGGTTCGAACACTCGCAGCGTAAGAATTTTGTCTAACTCTTGGACCGCTTTCTCAGTGTGGGCCTGTCGAAAAATTGGATCGGTAAAGGCTAATGGTCGGATTTCATCTAGATGCTCGGAGACCTCATTCACCTGTCTCGAGACTTGCTGAATCATGCCGCCTATTGGCTGTTGGTCGGGGGCAATGGATGCAATGTAACTCGCGACGAGAACGGCCACTACGACGTCGATGGTTTCGTTTGCTAACTGAGGGGTTTCACCTGTTCGGTTCGAATAGCTTTGTGATAGACGCGCGCGAGTACCCTCGTCGTCGTAGATGCCAGTCATTATCTGCGCTGTTGCAAGTGCTTTTAGGTCGTCAGCCACGAGGTCTTCGGCAAGCCATTCCTGCAATGTAGGCGTCCTTAGAAAATCTGGTGCGATGTATTGTTGGGCAAGCCGGTTCAACAAGTTGGACCACCAGGTATCGTCGATGTTTCCTCCTTGCAGCCTGTTCAAGGTTTTGTTGAGGATAAGATCTACGAGATCTGTCGGTCCCGGGAAGGCTGCTTGTCCAGCCTGCCGCTCCGCATGCAGTTGGCGCGCATGCAGAAGAACAGCCTTACCAACAGTGGCAACAAACGGTTTCAAGAGCCCGGCTAAGGCTGCTGACGTTAGATCGGACATTTGATTTCCATGTTTCCGTTTCACCTGTCCCCAACGAGTTCACCCGCTGAGTTAGCCCTGGGACGATTCGAAGTCCATTATAGGGCTACCAGAAGGAGACACTCTTGTTCTCGGATGTACACGTCGCTCGATCTTGCCGGACTTTTTGCGGTTCCGGCCCTGTCGCCGTTCGCCGATTCAAGAACACCCGAGGCGGAGGGGAGCAAGCCCCCTGTTGCCTGGCGTCGACGTTGTCGCGTTTGTCCGGTGCAACGCCAATATCGATACGAGCTATTGGCTAGCCAGGCGATCCAGGAAGCGCACCTGCGTCAAGACCGGAATTCCGTGAAATGGAGACATGGCCAAAAGGTCGCGGTCCCTGTGACCAGGCAATCCGCTTCTCCCATGAGGGCCGTCTCGAGCACCTTGTCGTCATCCGGGTCGCGCCACCCGAGCTTGGCCCCGCGATCGAAATCCATTCCGAGACCGCTTCGAGTTGGGCCAGCCAGACTGCTCTGAGTTCCCGACCAACATAACGCTCAAACTTCCGGCGATGGAACCGGAACCGGCTTCGAAGCTCGGCGAACGTCCCGTCGGAGAACAACAGCACGCCATTCTTCGACCACACGGTGTCGAGAACCGCACGCGGCGGCCCGTGCGGGCGCAGCGCCGCACTGATCAGGACGTTGGTATCGACAACGACACGGTCAGCTCTCATCCGCCAGAAGTACTTCGAGCCCGGCCTCCGTCAAGCCGTTCGCACCAGCCTCCTCGAGGGCGTCCATCGTCGTCGCCAGACGCTCCCAGGCGGCGCCACGAAGCCGCTCGTAGTGTTGCATCGACATCATCACGCCGATGGCCCGGCCTTTCCTGGTCACCCGCACCGGTGCGCTTTGCACGGCATCAAGCAAATGGCCGAAACGATTCTTGGCTTCCCTGGCGGCAATTTGTTTCATGCTAAGCGATTGTAGCACCGCACGCCGGATTCGGTACTGCTTTTCTTCCGTGTGTTCTTTTTTGGTCGCCCTCTCCGCAGGCGGCTTACACGTACCTAAACGGTTTCCTGCGGGGGGAGGGTCCAATCCCGAGTGGTCTTTTTTCTGCACCCTTGTCCTGTGTTCTAAAACGGGTTCCCAGAGGCGGGAGTTCCTAGGAAAAAGTTATGGCATAGCACGCCGAATGCGCCTGACCTCAGTCTCGATGCTACTGATATCACTCTCCATAGAGTGGAGATAGTATTCTACGCTCGAAAGGTCCTGAGCCTGCGCTCTAATCGGCAACAACCAGGGGGTTAATGGCGTTGAGCAATAGCCCCCATCGCGATCATTGCCAGCAAAATCTTGGTGATTCTGTCTACTTTCATATCTTCTCCTTTTTGTTTTGGTATCGTGGCCCCATGTGATCCCTGCGAGCGGGCGGGGAAGGGACGGACTTAAGGGTTAGCCCCGAACCCGTAAGCAAACCAGGGGAGAGGGGCGGGTTTGGGGGGCCGTGGAGATGACCCTGCTTACTTGAAATGCAATCCCCTAAAAACACAGCAGCGGAGACTATAACGCCCCATGTTCCTTAAAAGGGTATGTTGTCGGGATCAATCTGATCGTCCGAATCTCTAGATTCGAGCAGCTTCTGAAGGAGTTCTCGGTCGTCGTCGCTTAGGCGTATTGGAACACCCTCCGCTCGTTTTTTGTATAGAACGTCCAGTTTGTACAGCAAATCGAGGACGCCACTTCGTACATGCCGTTGTTGATTCTCGTCATCAATCCAGCCAGTAGGTACGTAGCCCCCCTCGGGGATATCTAGCTTGCCGGTTTCTATATGGAGGGACTTGGCAATCTTCGCTATTAGCTTTGTCAAAAGAGTTTCACGCCTCTTACCGGCTTCTATTTGAAGGTCAGGCTGAGACGGCCAGGGTTCCTTCAAGTTGGCTAGGTATTTCATCCATGCGAGTAGCACTTCGGTGTCTCTAGTAAACTCCACTTGGACAAGGTTCAATGCGGCAACATGGTCGAAATTCAGTGTCAATCCTCTGGTTCGCATCAGAGTTCGGAAGATGTCCATCTTTCGTGCTTTGTCGGCACGCACACGATCCAAGTACCGTGACGTCACTACAGCTAGTACTGGTCCTAGGAACACCGCTATAATGGTAGCCATACCCATCCAGAACCCATTGTCAAACATAGACAACCCCCTAAGGAATTCCCGATGCTAGTCTAGCGGTTTTCCGGGGTTGAGTCTAGGCACCAGGCTCTCTTTACTCCGTCGCAGGGCCGCCCGTATTTCGTGTATAAAACTAGATACCGATGGTGACTTGTTTCCACATAAGTACTTTATTAACATATAGTTAATTTGGTTTGGCGTAGCCTGCTCAGGGGGTTGGTTCTCTTGTCTGGGCTGCGCCAAGCAAAGGAGGCTTGGGAAAATGGAAGACAGAAAGTTAGTTGTCACAACCGAGAACGCAGACGAGGTGATTGAGGCGTTGAGTGCATGGGTGGAAACTCTGGAAGAGGACGAAGTGGGCGCAGACCGACGCAGAGTGAAAAACTGGTATGGCGAGGTGGAGAATTTAGCTGGTGGCTTCGTCGTCGTGGCGGAGGAACACGGCTACGAATTCTAAAGAGAAGCTAGTGGCGCTTCTTGTAGGCGTAGTCCGGGAGGGTTACAGAGGCTAGCGGCCAAATGGAGCAATGTTCCTGTCTAGTTGGTCTAAGGTGAACGATTAGAAGACTCTCAATAACTTGTAGGTCTTTAGCAGCACAATAGGACCAAGTCGCCTTAAGAAGCGAGCAACGCTTTTCTAGGCAACAAAGAATCCTGTGAAGCCGACGGTAGCCGGTGAGTTGTCGCCGTAGGTTGCTCGTTTGGCCAACGTAGCGGGTTTCGAGTTCCTCTTCTACGAAAAGTACGTATAGCCCAGCACGGTTTTCAACCCCAGTCCTAGCGGCTGTCAGGTCTCTAAGACGACAATCCTCTTCCCACTTAAGCGCGTAGTCTACTTTCATATCCCCTCCCGACTAGATTCAAAGCGCCCCGATCCTATACCTGAAAAGATCATTTGCCACTCCTTATCTTCCCTTCTTTTTCAAATCGTTGAGCTGAAGATAGATTCCAATCAAAACGCCAACAATCAACTACTACTGCGAACGTTTGCAAAGCTCCCTCTCATTGCAGGCAGTTGCCAGGGCGCCTTGATCAACCTCGATCACAACTGCCCTGGAGCGGTGCCAGTACCCCGGAGGGGTCTCGATCACTTGTCAAAGGCGACCGTGGCGGCCGCGAGATTGAATCTGGCCGGATCCCAGTCGCCCATCCACTCACCCAGATTCTCGGCATCCTCCCAGGGATCTGAGCCGGTCTCTTTGAACTCCACCAGCCGTCCATATCCCGTGACACCGCCGCTATCTTCCTGGGGGCAGGCGCGCCTGCTGGCCAGTAGCCGCCGGCTGAAGCGTTCCGGGCTCGATACCCGCTGCCTCAGCTTTACGGTATGAATCCAGTTGTCGCCAAAATCGTAGGTGTACTGACAGCGCGCGGACGCACCCTTGGTCTTAAAGTACCGTGCCAGCTTCACCGACTCCGCATCGGGCGTCCTTTCCGGATCGAACCAGAGATTCTCTTCATCATCCGGCACGCCCGCCAGCAGTCGCCCGCGCCGGCCCGGCGCCCGGAACTCCCACAGATGGTAATTCTCCCAGCCGAAACTGTCCTGAATTGCCCAATGGAGATCGGCAAAGGTGGCAGTCCCTCGGAGTTGAAAGCGCCGCCAGATGCGTGGCTTGATTCGCTGCAGAGAGACCTCCAACTCGAAGAGGTCGGCATTGCTGCCAGCTTACCATGAAGATCGACCGTCAACCAAAGCTAGAACACTTGAAGACCATCATCTTGTGAGGGAAAAGCCACTTCCATTATCGAACGATGTGCGATCTACACGCCAAAACGCTTGACAGGGGACTTGGTCTCAATTCGGCGGCGCAACTCGCCCAGTCCAGGGAGAGACCATCCGATGCTCCCGACCGGCTCCAGTTCCACACCAAATCGCTCTTTCGGAGAGCTTCCGCCTCCTCGGTCTTCCCAAGCGTCTTGCCGAAGGGCCCGCCCAAGCCAGCTCTGGAATAGGTGTCGGACGTCGGGAATCTCATGGCCCAACTCGACTGGCAATTCCAACCAACACCTACCAGAAAGGGACACTCTTGTTCTCGGATGCACCGTCACTCGATCTTCCGGACTCTTTGCGGTTCCGGACTTGGCGCCGTTAGCCGATTCAATAAACACCGGAGGTGGGGGAAGCGAGCCCCCTGTTTGCGGCACCCGGATCGGGCACCGCGGGGTGTGCTCATGGGCAGGATGCCAACTCCCTGGGCGGTCTAACTCCGCTCGACGGCGCCGGCCCTCCACCTTCTTCAGCCAAGTTGACACATCTAGCTATACAATGTATAGTACTGCTAGGTATGAACGTCGGTAAGGATCTCGTCGCGGCTTCGTCCACCCCGCTGGTGCTGGCCATCCTGGCGGAGGGGGACAGTTACGGCTATGCCATTCTCAAGCGCGTGACCGAGCTTTCTGGCGGGCGGCTGCAGTGGACCGACGGCATGCTCTACCCGGTACTACACCGGCTGGAGCGGCTGGGTCACGTGGCCTCGCGCTGGGAACGGTCCGACAGCGGACGCCGCCGCAAGTACTACCGGATCACGCCGCAGGGCCGGGCCCATCTGGAGGCGCAACGGCGACAGTGGCAGGCGGTCGACGATACGCTGCGCGGCGTCTGGTCGGAGATGGCTCTGGTTAGGGTATGACTCAACTCACTGTTCAGGTGGAAAAGCAGATCGCGCAGTGGCGAGCGTTCCTGCGCCGGCGCCGAGCCGTGGAATGCCCGGATGTCGAGGAAATGGAGGGCCACCTGCGCGACCGGATCGCCGAGCTCGTTGCCTCCGGGCTCGCACCCGATGAAGCGCTCCTGGTGGCCGTCAAGCGCATGGGGAGCCTGGACGAGATCTCGCGCGAGTTTGCCCGTGAGCACTCCGAGCGGCTGTGGAAGCAACTGGTGGTGACGCCGTCCGCAGGTGAGTCGGGCCGGCGCGCGCGCACCGAGGCGCTGGTGGTGCTGGCGCTGGCGGTGGGCGCTGCGTTGGCGATCAAGCTGCCTGAACTGTTCGGCTTCCATTTCGGCAATGGGGTGGTCGTGCGCAATATCAGCCTGTTAGTGCTGCCCCTGTTGGCGGGCTACTTCGTGTGGAAGCGCCGACTTTCCGTGCGGCTGGGCCTCTGGCTGGCTGCGGCGTTTGCAGGGGCTGCGGTAGCAGCCAACATCTTTCCCTTTGTCGAAGAGGGCGATACCGAAGTCCTGGTTGCCATGCATCTGCCCATTGCGATGTGGCTGGTTGTCGGTGTTGCCTACGCAGGCGGCCGCTGGTTTGCAGGCAACCTACGCATGGACTTCGTCCGCTTCTCGGGCGAGCTGCTCATCTACTTTGCGCTGATCGCGCTCGGCGGCTTCGTGCTGATTGGGCTCACGGCGATGATCTTCGAGTCCATCGGCCTCGACGCTGAGTGGGTGGTCGGGAACTGGCTGGTTCCATGTGGGGCGATGGGCGCCGTCATCGTGGGGTCCTGGCTGGTTGAGATCAAGCAAAGCGTCATCGAGAACATGGCGCCGGTGCTGACGCGGCTCTTCACGCCGCTCTTCACGGTAGCACTGCTGGTGTTCCTGGGCGCCATGGTGTGGACGGGGAATCCGATCGACGTTAACCGCAACGTGCTGATAGCCTTCGACCTGCTGCTGGTGCTGGTGGTGGGCCTGTTGCTGTACAACATCTCGGCCCGCGATCCCGAGGCTCCACCGGGTGCCTTCGACGTGTTGTTGCTGCTACTGGTCGTGAGCGCGCTGGCGGTGGATATCATGGCGCTGACAGCGATCGCGGCCCGTATCACCGAGTTCGGCTTTACGCCCAATCGCGTGGCGGCGCTGGGTGAGAACATCATCCTGCTGGTCAACCTGGCCTGGTCGGCCTACCTCTACGCCCGCTTCCTGCGCTCGGGCGTTGCCTTCACCGCGCTGGAGCGGTGGCAGACCGCCTACCTGCCCGTCTATTCCGTGTGGGCGGCGTTGGTAGTGGTGTCCTTCCCCCCGATCTTCGGCTTCGACTGAGCAGCCCGGTTGAAGACCAGCGCCACCGAGCTACTTGCGGGTCCTGGTAGCATTGGAAACCGTGGGCCGCGGCCGCTACACCGTCGCGAAACACCAGCAACCTAAGGGCTTCAGACTTCTCGAGCCACAATCGAAGAAAGGCAACAATCGGCATTGCTTCCTCATTTCGTGATCGGCCTGGCAGCACTGGTAACGGCCGGCCTGACCCTAGTTTCGGGTTTTGGACTGGGTACCTTGCTGCTCCCTCTGTTTGCTCTCTTCTTTCCGCTGGAAGTGGCCGTGGCCGCAACCGCCATCGTCCACGGAGCCAACAACGCTTTCAAGATCGCACTGGTGGGTCGGCAGGCGGATCGTTCCTTGGTCCTCACCTTTGGTCTTCCTGCCATTTTGGCGGCCCTGGCGGGAGCAAGCGCTCTGAGCTATATGTCCCATTTTGGAGAGCTGCTCAGCTACTCTCTGGGCCCTCGAGTGGCGGTAATCACACCGCTGAAACTGGTCATGGCCGGATTGATGCTGGCCTTTGCCCTGCTGGAGCTCTCTCCCCGGTTGCGATCCTTTGAATTCGGCAGAGAGCACCTGATATTGGGGGGGCTGCTTTCAGGGTTTTTTGGCGGCCTTTCGGGTCACCAGGGGGCACTGCGTTCAGCCTTTCTGGCCAAGGTGGGTGTTTCGGCCCAGGTTTTCGTGGGGACTGCCGCTGTTATCGGTTTTCTGGTCGACGTGACCCGAATTTCGGGCTATCTCTTCTTCTTTTTGCTGATTGGAACGACCCGCCCAGTGGAGATCGAACAATGGCCCCTGATTTTGACCGGAGTCATGGCAGCCTTCTTGGGCGTGCTGATAGCCAAACGGTTCCTGCACAAAATCAGGATGTCGACCATTCAGACTCTGACCGGGGTGCTCTTGCTGGGGATTGCCTTGGCGTTGGGTTTGGGTGTGGTTTAAGTTGCGACATTCGCGGTCGACAAATGGCCACGTTGGGGCCTTTACGACCTGGGGCATGCGTCGCCCCTACACAGATGTGCTCCCGACAAGGCCGGTACAGTGTGCCGATGGCGTTCCATGGGCGTGGTTTCATTCGCCTGCGTGACCATGATCGGTGACAATCTGCGCCATTTGTGGTTTGGGATTCCCCCCGTGTCCGACGTTCGCAGTCAACAATCGGGGTCGATGGTTGTTCATCTAGAGGTCTTTACCAACTGGGCGAGGCACGCCTCGCCCCTACACAGATATGCCCCCGACAAGGTCGGTACGGCGTGCCGATGGCGTTTCATGGGCGCCGTTTCATTCGCCTGAGTGCCCATGATCGAAGGTGATCGGCGCCATTTGTGGTTTGGGATTCCCCCCGTGTCCAACGTTCGCGGTCAACCATCGGGGCCGATGGTGGTTCATCTGGAGGTCTTTACAACCTGGGTGACGCGTGCGTCGCCCCTACACAGATGTGCTCCTTACAAGGCCGGTACAGTGTGCCGATGGCGTTTCATGGGCGCCGTTTCATTCGTCTGCGTGACCCATGATCGGTGACAATCTGCGCCATTTGTGGTTTGGGATTCCCCCCGTGTCCAACGTTCGCGGTCAACCATCGGCGTCGATAGTCGTTCATCTGGAGGTCTTTAACGAACCGGGCAAGGCATGCCTCGCCCCTACACAGATGTGCTCCCGACAAGACCGGGACAGCGTGCCGGTGGCGTTTTATGGGTGCCGTTTCATTCGTCTGCGTGACCATGATCGGTGACAATCTGCGCCATTTGTGGTTTGGGATTCCCCCCGTGTCCAACGTTCGCAGTCAACCATCGGCGTCGATAGTCGTTCACCTGGAGGTCTTTACCAACCGGGCGAGGCATGCCTCGCCCCTACACAGATATGCCCCCGACAAGGTCGGTACGGCGTGCCGATGGCGTTTCATGGGCGCCGTTTCATTCGCCTGCGTGCCCCATGATCGGTGACAATCTGCGCCATTTGTGGTTTGGGATTCCCCCCGTGTCCGACGTTCGCAGTCAACCATCGGGGTCGATGGTCGTTTCACCTGGAGGTCTTTACCAACCGGGCGAGGCATGCCTCGCCCCTACACAGATGTGCTCCTGACAAGGCCGGTACAGTGTGCCGATGGCGTTTCATGGGCGCCGTTTCATTCGCCTGCGTGACCATGATCGGTGATCATCTGCGGCATTTGTGGTTTGGGATTCCCCCCGTGTCCAACGTTCGCGGTCAACCATCGGCGTCGATAGTCGTTCATCTGGAGGTCTTTAACGAACCGGGCGAGGCATGCCTCGCCCCTACACAGATGTGCTCCTGACAAGGTCGGTACGACGTGCCGGTGGCGTTTCATGGGTGCCGTTTCATTCGTCTGCGTGACCCATGATCGGTGACAATCTGCGCCATTTGTGGTTTGGGATTCCCCCCGTGTCCAACGTTCGCGGTCAACCATCGGCGTCGATAGTCGTTCATCTGGAGGTCTTTAACGAACCGGGCGAGGCACGCCTCGCCCCTACACAGATATGCCCCCGACAAGACCGGGACAGCGTGCCGGTACCGTAGTACAGATTGAACCCGTCCACATAGACGAACGTGCGCATCGCTGGTCGCCCAAGAAAGCAGGGGCCTCCGAAGAGGCCCCGCGCCCTGCGATCGAAACCACAAGGGGTGTTGCCGGTAATTTATGCGCTTCTATGATGAAGATCAAGTCGGATTGTCCGAAGGCGAGCAAGCCCCTTTCGCATGGCGTCGGCAACGCTACTACCAACGAGACCTATTCCACGGCCTTTGGTTGATGTCAGGAGATGCCGGAACTGGTCACCGGTTGAGGGATGATGTTCGATGGCAGGAGATCCGTGGATCGGCATGTTGCAGGAGTCGGGCGGGCGGAGTAAAGTGAATGATCAGGCTGGTCAGTTCAAACCGATAGAAAGGTAGGCTGGACTTCCATGACCGACTGTTTTGAGAAACTGCGGGGCACGGCCCCCGATGACCTGCTCGATTCCCTCAATCAAATGCTGCTGCTTTGTCCCGAAACATTTCGCGACCGGGTGAACCAGGTGGTCAATTTGCTGCCTCGAGAAGGAGACAATTGGCAAAAGGTTCTGGAACTGGTGCGGACCCAATGGGAAGACATACAGTCGCAAGACTGGGTCAAGATTGCGGTAGTGGGCCCCTCCCAGACGGGCAAGAATGCCTTGGTTGGCGCCATTCGGCGGCGGGAATCTCCTCGAGTGCGGCCGATATTTTCGATTGTGGACGCCACCGGACTGAAGGAGTACCTGGGCTTCGACTCCGAAGGACACCGCGCCGGCCAGCTCGAGAACGTCGACATCATCTTGCTGGTGTTGGATGGGCAGTACGGCATTTCCGATGCCACTGTCGAGATGATCGAACGGCTGAAAGAGCGGAATCGGCCCATCCTGACGATCCTCAACAAGATGGATATCGCGGAGAATCCGGCAGCGCGAGTGCGCGAGGCGCGCCGAAAGCTCAAAACGCGGGTGTTGGGAGCCTCGGCCCGTCGGCCCCGCTCAGTGGATAAGGTTCTGGCCGCGCTGGTGGCCACCGAGTCCAAGGCGCTCTATCCCTTGACTCGGAACTTTCCCTGGTTCCGGCAAGCCATCTGCAATGGAGTGATCACCCGGGCGGCGCTGACCGCGGGCCTGGTGGGCGCCTTGAGGATTCCGGTGAGCGACTTGCTGCCGCTGACGGCCATACAAACGGCCATGGTGCTCAAGATCGGCCGCGCCTTTGGCTATAATCTCGACCGGCAATGGGCTCGCGAACTGATTCCCATGCTGGTTGCCGGCGCCCTGGTGCGCGAGGGGGCCCATCGTCTGCGTCGACGGTTTCCCCGGGCCAACCGGATCCTTGGCGTCTCGGCGGCCGGTCTCTGGACTCTGGCCCTGGGAAAAGCGGCAGTGCGTTATTTCGATCGCCTTTCCAGTACGCTGCAGCAGGAAATGCCCACCGGTCCCCGCCTGGTGGTGGAGGAGAGCAAGGCGGGTTGAGAGGGCCGCTCCCACTCCCGGAGTGCGGGCGCTCGGGAAAACGCGCCGTCCCTGTCCCGTCACCCTCTTGCAGTTCACCAAGGACCTCTACCCCTGGGCGAGAAAGAGGAACGATGTGCGCCGGAAACGTGGGTCCTGCTAGTCGGCCAGGGGCAGCCGATAACAAGCGGCCCAGCGGTCGTTTCGCACCAACAGCAGTTGTCCCGCCAGAGCCGGTGGATTCCAGGTCTTGCCCTCCAGCACCGGTAGTCGCGACAGTTCCTGGAGAGAATCGGGGTTGGGCCGGATGAGAACGAGTTCGCCCTTCTCGCTGAGCAGCAGCAACAACTCATCCACCAGAATCATCTGGCCATGCCCATAGCGGCCTCTTTTCCAACGGAGACTGCCGTCGGCGGGATCGATACAGACCATGATTCCGTTGTCGAGTCCGTAGATATAGCCGTTGAAATGGATCAGGTTGGCGAACTTCGATTTGAGGCGGTGTGTTTTCCAGATCGGGTCGACCTGCCACTCCTGACCGTTTCTGCTGACTTGGTGCAGCTCGGCTCCCACCCCATAACCGCTCGAGACCAGCACCCGGTCCCCAGGAAGCAGCAGAGGTTGGGCCACGTTGGGTCGTTGCCGCGACCAGGGGGTTTGCCAAAGCAATGAGCCGTCGACGGCTGCATGGCCGGCTACCGAATCGTGGTTGAAAATGAGGATCTGGTCGATTCCTCCCAGTTTTCTCAACTGGGGCGAACTGTAGCCCGAGCGCGAACGGCCATGATGCCAAACGACTTCTCCGCTGAACCGGTCCAGAGCCACCAGGGAACGATTGTCCTGTCCGCCCGCGCTCACGATCACCAGGCCGCCTGTGACCAGCGGGGAACAACTGTTGCCCCAGATCGGGTTTCCCCCCCCTGATTCCTCCACCACGTTGCTCGACCAGAGCCGACGCCCGCTGGTCAGGTCCAGGCTGGTGAGCGTCCCCCTGGCGCCCATGACGTAAACTCGGTCGCCCGACACGGTGGGGGTGGCTCTCGGCCCCGTCCCGGCAATGGGGTTGGAATAGCGGCCTGGAGCATCGTGTCTCCAGAGAATCCGGCCTGAAAGGAGATGGTAGGCAATGACCGCCTCCTGATCGCCGTGCTGCTCCTGGGTGATGGCAGTCATGCCGCTGACGGCGAACGCCGACCAGGCCGGCCCGACGGGGCGGCGCCACAGCAAGCGAGGGGGTTGGGAAGTCCAGTCTGTCGCCAGCCTCAAATCGGTGACGACCGCATTGCGTCCCGGCCCCTGAAATTGGGGATAGTCCCGAATCAGCAGGTCGCTGCCGGGGAAGGTCGGGTCGACTCGGCGATCGGCTGCCTCCGACCAACGAAAACGAATGATCGGAACCAGGTCGCCGGTCACACCCACGATGGGAAAAAAGATCCAGCTCGACCCGGACAACAACAGGAACCCCAGCAATCCCTGCAGCCGCCGGGTCCAAGAAAGCCGCGAGAAGCAGAGCAACCAGATCAACAGCGCTATCAGTGCCAGGATCATCGTCACCATGGCGCCGATCACCCTCTCCTGGGTGTCGGTGAACTGGCCCGTCCGGAACCAAAGCAGCCCGCCGCCGGCCGCTACCGCAATCAAGGCTAGCGGCCACCAGCGTGGATGGCGGTCAGCACTCACGGTTCAGTCCTCTTCTCGCCAACGGGCAACTCGTTGCGGCAAAGACTCGTCCTGCAGTTTTCGGGCCAGTTCCGTGAAGGGGCCTCGCCGGACTCCCTTCCATTCCAGTTGCTGGAGCGATTCGGAGAGCGGCACGTCGGTTCTCAGAGTGGCCAGTTTACGATAGAGGTCCAACTGGGTGCGCGAAGCGCGGAGATTGGCAGCCAGCTTCTTGGCGCCTCGAAGTGAGACCGTCCATTCCATCGAATAATTGGGAATGTTCTCCAGGTGCTTGTACTTGGCCAGCGCCGTCGCGGCGGACTTTTTCCCCCAACCGGCAATCCCGGGAATTCCATCGGCCGCATCGCCCACCAGCGCCAGCCAATCGGGGATGGAGGCCGGTTCGACTCCGAACTTGTTCTTGACTCCGTCCTCGTCCAGCATTTCCCGGGTTCGGCGGCTAAAGCAGACCACCCGCTTGCCGGCCACACATTGTGCCAGATCCTTGTCGGGAGAACAGATGATGATCTGCTCGACGGCGGGGTGCTGCCGCCATCGTGAAGCGGCGGTGGCCAGGACGTCGTCGGCTTCGAACTCGACCATGGGCCAAACCACGAAACCGGCCGCCCAGGCTGCTGTTTCCACCAATTCAAACTGGGCTCTGAGTTTGGGATCGATGTTTTCCCCGGTCTTGTAGCCTTGGAAGAGTCGATTTCGAAACGACTCGATCACGTGGTCGAAGGCGCAAGCCACATGGGTCGCCTCGTCGTAGCGGACCAGGCTGAGGAGACTACGGATCACGCCCAGCGTCGCTCCTACCTCGCGCCCCTCCCGATCGCTGGCCGCCGGTGCTCCGTAAAAGGCCCGGAAGAGTTCGTAGGTTCCGTCCACCAGATGAAGCTTCATGTCAATTGTCGTTTTTTTGCTCAGGCTTGCCGGTACGCCCTCGCCGGTTACAGAAAGGGCAGTTGAATTGGGTCACTCCATCGTTGAATTCGATCGAGGTGACCCGACAGTCATCATAAGGGCAGCGCAATGGCTTGTCGGCTACGTAGCACTCGACAAAATAGCCCAGGTGGAGCGGCTTCCACTCTCGAACCGGCAACGGCTGCGTCCAGCTGAAAACCTGTTGGCATCGAGGGCAACTCACCTCCAATTGCAGTCCCAGCAAATCGCTGAACAGGGAATTAAACAGCAGCTCCTGACCGCAACCGGGGCAGAGCGGGGATTCGGTGTTCTCCTCGGCGCCGAAATACTCGAGGATGATATCGACTTGGTCCTGTTCAGAGAACATCGAGGGCCTCAGTTGGCTGCTGCGGGCTGCGCCGCTGCTATCAGTGACCGGAGCACACGCAGATTCTCGCGGTCGTCTTCCAGATCCTTCTGCTTGGGGGTTTCCAGAATCTTGGGCAGGTGGTGGAACCGCGGCTCATTCATGAAGAAACGAAAACCCTCCAGGCCAATCCGTCCCTGACCGATGTGCTGGTGTCGGTCAACTCGACTTCCCAACTCCCGCTTGCTGTCGTTGAGGTGAATCCAGGCCACTTTGCTCAAGCCCAAACAGCTTTGCAACGATTCCACCATCTCTACGAAACCGTCCCGGCGGCGGATGTCGTAGCCGGCGGCGAAGAGGTGGCAGGAGTCAAGGCAAATCCGGGTTGAGGGCTCAGCTCGGCGGCAGGCGCCCAGAATGTCGCGGAGTTGTTCAAATCGGTGGCCCAGGCAGGTTCCCTGGCCGGCGGTGGTTTCCAGAGCGATCCGGACCTGGTTGTCGCTGCTGTCGGCAATGCGATCGAGCGCCCTGGCAATGCGTCGGATCCCCTCCGATTCTCCGCTTCCCGCATGGGCTCCGGGGTGGGTTACCAGCAGGGGAACCCCCAGTCGGCGACAGCGGTCCAGTTCGTCCAACATGGCCTCGATCGATTTTCGCCAGAGTCGAGGGTTGGGCGACGCCAGGTTGATGAGGTAAGCGTTGTGGGCCGCCAAGCTGTGCAGGCCCGAGTCTTGCCAACGAGTCCGGAAGGCTTGCGTTTCCTGGCGGGTCAGGATCTTTCCCTGCCAGCGATTGTTGTTCTTGACGAAGATCTGAAGCGCCTGAGCCTGCACGCTGAGAGCCCTGTCGATGGCGTTGGGAGTGCCTCCGGCAATCGACATATGCGCCCCCAACAGGTGACCGTCCGGCGGGCTTTGGCGATTCTTCATAACGGGTTCGGAGTATAGCAAACGGGGGAGGTGAGATTGGGCGGTAGGCAGAGGTTGGCCCGGGCAGATGGGACAACAACGGCGATCATCTACAGACCGGCAAATTCAGCGTGACGGGTCGAAAAATCGTTCCGTTGGAGGTCTTTATAAACCGGGCGACGCAGGCGTCGCCCCTACACAGATCTATCGAATTTACCGGGCCTGGGATGCCGCGTCGGCGCCCGTTGAGTTTCTCTGCAGGGCGTCGTCAGCATCAGCGTGACGGGTCGACAAATTGTTCCGTTGGAGGTCTTTACAACCTGGCGACGCATGCGTCGCCCCTACACAGATCTATCGAATTTACCGGGCCTGGGATGCCGCGCTGGCACCCGTTTTGTTCCTCTGCAGGGCGTCATCGGTATCAGCGTGACGGGTCGAAAAATTGTTCCGTTGGAGGTCTTTACAACCTGGGCGACGCATGCGTCGCCCCTACACAGATTTATCGAATTTACCGGGCCTGGGCAGCCGCGTCGGCGCCCGTTGCGTTTCTCTGCAGGGCGTCGTCAGCATCAGCGTGACGGGTCACAAATTTGTTCCGTTGGAGGTCTTTACTACCTGGGCGACGCAGGCGTCGCCCCTACACAGATCTATCGAATTTACCGGGCCTGGGATGCCGCGCTGGCACCCGTTTTGTTCCTCTGCAGGGCGTCATCGGTATCATCGTGACGGGCCGAAAAATTGTTCCGTTGGAGGTCTTTACAACCTGGGCGACGCATGCGTCGCCCCGACACAGATTTATCGAATTTACCGGGTCTGGGATGCCGCATCGGCGCCCGTTGCGTTTCTCTGCAGGGCGTCGCCAGCATCATCGTGACGGGTCGACAAATTGTTCCGTTGGAGGTCTTTACAGACCGGGAGACGCATGCGCCGCCCTTACACAGATTTATCGAATTTGCCGGGTCTGGGATGCCGCTTCGGTGCCCGTTGCGTTCCTCTGCAGGGCGTCGTCAGCATCAGCCTGACGGGTCGAAAAATTGTTCCGTTGGAGGTCTTTACAACCTGGGCGACGCATGCGTCGCCCCTACACAGATCTATCGAATTTACCGGGTCTGGGATGTCGCGTCGGTGCCCGTTGCGTTTCTCGGCAGGTCCGGAGTTGACCCTCCGGCGCAAGAGCAACGAAAATGGCTGCCGGGGTGAGACCATGACCGTCAATGAGATTGCCAGCTTCTGCGCCTTCAAGAACTGCCGTATCTGGGTGGGAAGTCCCCAGGCGGGATTTGTCGAGATCGGCGGCAGCGGTGTCATCAGGCCCAGCTACACCTATGGCCGTTTCCAAATGTTGAGCGAAGTCTTGCCGTTGTCTGCAGAGCAGGTGATAGCCGCAGCCACGGTCTTCAAGGTGCAGAGAGGGGATCGAATGCGCGCGTTGGATCGAGCAGAGTTCCAAGGTGAATTGGATGAATTTCAGCGCAAGGTCAACTCCTAGCGCCGCTGCTCAAGCGGGTGTTTGGGCGTCAACCTGTCGGATGCCGCGCCCGCAGCCGTCGGATGGCGCGATTGGCCCGGGCGGCGACCGCAGCCACTTCGCTCTTGCTCAGGCCCTCGATTTCGGCCATAGCGTTCGAGTCGCCCCTGAGTCCGATGATCTCGACCAAACGGGCGGTGCGTTGGGGGTGCCCTTGCGGGTCAAGGTATTGGTAAAGCTTGGGGATATCGGTTGCCGGCAGTTCCAGTAGATAGTTGAAGGCTTGCTCCTTCCCGACCTCTTGCACCAGCCGCCAGACCTGGGTATCTTTGCCCAAATTATAGAGCGCGAAGCTCAAAGCGAGCCTGACCGGCTCTGATTTCTCGGTCATGAAGACTTCCCCCAGCCGGGGTAGATGGAGGGTATCCCCAAGGCGACCGAGGCCCTCGACTCCATAGCGCCGGTAATAGGTCGCCTCACTGTCCAAGGCTGCCAGGAAGATCGGCTCGCAGCTGACATCACCCAAAAAGGCCAATGCCTGGAAGAGTTTTCTCTCCAGATCGTCAGGCCGACTCACGGGCAAAACTCCAAAGATCTTGCGGCGCTCTTCCGCGCCCCGCTCATAGAGCTGCTTCAGGGGCTCAGCCGCCTCCTGGAAACGAAGCCGACCCAAGGCATAAATGGCCTCATCGTGAACGCGTTTGTCGCTGTGATGGATAAGCGGCAACAAGGCCTCGCCCGCCTCGCGTTGGCCGATCTTGTAGATGGCCCGAATCAACTCAACCATGACCTTGTCTGAGTCTTCGTTCTGCAATCGAGTCTGAATGGCCGGGAGGGCGGCTGGAGCCGTGAAGACCCCCAGGGTGAAGGCGGCTTGCCTGCGGATATCGGCGTTCCGGTCATCCAGCAGGTCCGCTACGGCTTGGACCGACCCAGGCTTGACCTGGGAGGCCGAGTCAACCGTCAGGGGATTGAAGTCATCGTCAAAAGGATTGACAAAACTGGCGACCTTGCGAACATCTTCGACGAAACCCTCATCTTCTATCACATAGGTGGCCACCATGGCTTCCATGGCTTTGGCGCGAATGGGACGCGATCGGTCGCGCGTCAGATTCGCCAGCGCGTCCAGCCCCCGGGGATCCCGCAAACGCTCCAGCGCGCGCGCGACTTCCAAACGGATGCTCGCGTCGGGGTCGCCGGAAAGGGTAATCAAGCCCGGCACGGCTTCTCGAATTCGATCTTGGCCCGCAGTGATTGCCGCTCTCTTGCGGCGATCGGGATCGGGATGGCTGAGGTCGTAGATGACGCCTCCCGCGGACTCCTTTTCAGGTGTTTGAGCAGCTTGAGGCATGGCCATTCCCGTCATGGTCAAGCTGCACGAAACCAGCAGTGTTACAAACAGCCAATCCCTCACGTTAACTCCTTTCACCCTCCCAAGAGAGCAAACCCATCCCAAATCGTTTTCCCCAAAATACCAGAACCGGGCTGACGCTGTTCATCGCTGGCCGCGATTGGCGGTCGGCTGCGACCGGCCCCCTCCAGCACGTTTTTGCCCTTCCAGGACGAGTCTCTCCCGCCTGTATCGTTGAGGGCAAACTCGAGGGCGGGTGTCTTACCGGATGGGCGTGTCGGCAACCGGCGGCAACTTCAATCTTCCGCTTTTCGTTTTTTGAAGCGGCGCAACAGCCGGCCCACAGGATCGTAGTATCGATCGGCTACCCGCTCTTTGAGAGGGATGATGGCGTTGTCGGTGATGGTGATGTGCTCCGGGCAGACGTGAGTGCAGCACTTGGTGATGTTGCAGTAGCCAAGACCGTTGTCTTTCTTGAGGCCCTCGAGTCGATCGTCGGAATCGAGAGGATGCATCTCCAATGCCGCCAGATGCACCAGGAAGCGTGGGCCCACGAACTCCTCTTCCAGGTGATGCTCCCGCAGGATGTGGCAGACATCCTGGCAGAGGTAGCACTCGATGCATTTTCTGAATTCCTGGACCCTCTCGGCATCTTCCTGCGCCATGGTCCAGCCACCGGTCGAGTCGGCCGGACGGAGCTTGAATGGCTTCAGTTTCTTCTTGACGCTGAAGTTCCACTTGACGTCGGTGACCAAGTCCTTCAGCACGGGAAAAGTCTTCATCGGTTCCACGGTCACCGGAGCCTCGGCCGGCAGATCCCCGAGCCGTGTCATACACATCAGCTTGGGGACACCGTTGACCTCCGCCGAGCAGGACCCGCATTTTCCAGCCTTGCAATTCCATCTGACGGCCAAATCGGGGACCTGTTCGGCCTGGATCTTGTGTACCGCATCCAGCACCACCATCCCCTGGGCACACTCAGTCGAATAGTCCTCAAAACGTCCCTTTTCCTTGTTTCCGCGCCAGATTCTAAATGACCTGAGAGGCATTAGTCGGCCTCCTCTATTAGCTGTTGGAGTCGAGGGGGGATTTCAGGCACCGGCTCCCTGGCAACTTCTGCCTGTCCGTCAGCGCCCTTGCGAACGATGATGTTGACTCGCTCGAATTGGGGGTTCTTTTGAGGTAGATCTTCGCGAAAATGCGCTCCGCGGCTCTCCTCCCGCTCCAGTGCCGACAGTGTGATGGCCTCGGAGACCAGCAAAAGATTGGGGAGCTCCAGGGCAGTGTGCCATCCGTTGTTGTATTCCCGATTTCCTGGAACTCTAACCCGATGGGCACGCCGGCGGAGCTGTTCGATCTCAGTTAGAGCTCGCCGCATCTTGGTTTCCGTGCGGACGATACCCACCAAGTCTTGCATCTTCACCTGAAGCTCCTGTTGGACCTTGTAGGGAGATTCGGCCTCGCCGGTGGAGTCGGCAAAAGGTCCAAGAGACTCCTTGACCGCCTGCTGAACTTGTTTCTTGTCCAGTCGGCCGGCCGCTTCTTCCTGCGAGTAGCGCGCGGCAAACTCTCCGGCCCGTTTTCCGAAAACCAGCAGATCGGAGAGCGAGTTTCCGCCCAGTCGGTTGGCGCCGTGTAGCCCGGTGGCACATTCGCCCACTGCAAAGAGGCCGGGTACGCAGCTCATCTGGGTGTCGGGATCGACCCGAATGCCGCCCATGATGTAATGGGTGGTGGGCCCAACCTCCATCGGCTCCCGGGTGATGTCGATGTCGGCCAACTGCTTGAATTGGTGGTACATGCTGGGGAGTTTCTTCTTGATATACTCGGCCGCCTTGGGGATTCGCTTCTTGATCCAGGCGATATCCAGGAAGACTCCACCGTGGGGGCTCCCTCGGCCTTCTTCGACTTCGCGCAAAATGCAACGAGCCACGTGGTCGCGGGTGAGGAGCTCGGGCGGCCGGCGTGCCTCTTTGTCGCCCTGAGTATAGCGGAAACCCTCCTCGGGATCGTCGGCGGTCTGATTGCGATAAAGCTCAGGGATGTCGTCGAACATGAACCGGTGACCTTCGCTGTTGACCAGGACTCCTCCCTCGCCTCGGACTCCCTCGGTGACCAGAATGCCTTGCACGCTGAGCGGCCAGAGCATTCCGGTGGGGTGGAACTGGACGAATTCCATGTCCATGAGCTGGGCGCCGGCCTCATAAGCCAGGCCGATGCCGTCACCGGTGTACTCCCAGCTGTTGCTGGTGATCTGGTAAGCTCGTCCAATGCCGCCGGTGGCCAGGATCACGGCGGGTGCTCGAAACAGCTCAAAACGGCCCCGTTCACGCTCGTAGCCAAAGGCGCCGACAATCCTGTCGCCATCTTTCAGGAGTCGGGTCACCGTAAATTCCATATGGACCTCGACTCCCTGATGGATTCCATGGTCCTGCAAGGCGCGGATCATTTCCAGGCCGGTCCGATCGCCGACGTGGGCCAGGCGAGGGTAGCGGTGTCCGCCAAAGTTGCGCTGCAGAATCCGGCCTGATTTGGTGCGATCGAAAACGGCTCCCCAAGCCTGGAGTTCCCGCACCCGCTCGGGCGCCTCGCGGGCGTGGACCTCCGCCAGACGCCAGTGGCTCATATACTGGCCCCCGCGCATGGTGTCGCAGAAATGGACCTTCCAGTTGTCCCGGTCGTCCACCGTGCCCAAAGCGGCGGCAACTCCTCCCTCAGCCATCACCGTGTGGGCCTTGCCCAACAATGATTTGCACACCAGGCCTACCGAGGCGCCGCCGGCGGAAGCCTCTACCGCCGCCCGCAGCCCGGCCCCGCCCGCTCCAACCACCAAAACGTCATAGTCGTGGGTGGGATAACGATCGCTCACAAAATTCTCCAATCAGTCCACACACCCATCGAACAGAGCCGCACGTAGATATCGGAAAAAGACACCCAGAGCATGCTGCACCAAGCCCATAACGAATGGCGGCGGTTAAGACAGCTGACGCAGTTATAGCTTTTCAGGCGTAAAGGTGACTTGGAGATCTCGTTCGTTTTCCCCCCCACCAGGTGTCTGAGGGAGTGGCAACTGAAGACGTAGCCTCCCAGCAGCACCAGGTTGATCGCCAATACCAAGGTGCCTACGCCCACGCCCAAGCCGGTTTGGCCCGTCGTATTGTCCACAAACCAGAAGGCCTTCCAGACATCGTGGGGGAAAAAGACCAGGATCCATAGCAGAGCCAGATAGAGAAAATAACGGTGGCAGTTTTGAATCAGCAGCGGCCAGAAATTCTCTCCTCGATAGCGGTTTCGAGGTTCACTGACCGTACAGGAAGGAGGATCGGCCCAAAAGGCCTTGTAGTATGCCCCCCGGTAGTAATAACAGGTGACGCGAAAACCCCCAGGCGCCCAGAGAATCAAAAAGGCAGGGGAGAAGGGGAGCCACAAGGGCCACCAGCCGGGCTTGGGACCAAACCAGCTGTGGGGGGAGGACCCCAGCACCTCGGGCGCGTATAAAGGCGAGAGATAGGGACCGTAGTGGTAATGCTCGCCCTGGAAAGCCGCCCAGGTGGTGTAGATGATGAACCCCGACAGGAAGAGGAGCACCAGCAGGGGTTGAAGCCACCATGAATCGGGTCGCATGGTGGACCCAAAGCTGCCGGTTGGAAGTCGAGCCCCGGTGGTAGCCATAAGATTGCTCCAGTGCCTCCAGTCTCCTCACAAAATATTTATGCACTATAGCCGCCGCTCCGACCCCTTTTCAAGATCGGAAAGACCGGCCTTGTAACAATATTCGCGCCGGCCTCCGACGTTCGCCAAGCGGGCCGGACGGAGACCATGGCGTCCCTGTGGAGGCCGAAAACTCTTGCTCTCCTCGACCGGAGACGATCGCTTTCAACCATCTTGGCGGTGAGGATGGGCCATTTTGAGGGGTTGAACGATTTCGTCGAACTCTTCGCCGGAAAGGTAGCCCAGAGCCAGACAAGCTTGGCGAAGCGTGGTCCCCTCGCGATCGGCCTTATGGGCGATCGCGGCCGCTCTGTCGTAACCGATTCGAGGGCTGAGCGCCGTGACGTTCATCAGCGAGCGTTCGCTGTTGATTTGCAATTGTTCCCGGTTGGCAACCAATCCCTCCACCAGAAAGCGGTCAAAATCACGGCAGGCGTCGGCCAGAATACCGATCGAGTGAAGCAGATTGAAGATCATGACCGGCTTGAAGACGTTGAGCTCGAAATTGCCTTGGGAGCCGGCCACGCCGACTGCCGTGTCGTTGCCGAACACTTGCACGCAAACCATGGTCATGGCTTCGCACTGAGTGGGGTTGACTTTTCCCGGCATAATTGACGAGCCGGGCTCGTTGGCCGGCAGGATCAGTTCCCCCAGCCCGCAACGGGGGCCCGATCCGGCCCAGCGAATATCGTTGGCGATTTTCAACAGCGAGCTGGCCAGTGTCCTTACAGTGCTGGAAGCATGGATCAGCTCGTCGTGGGCAGCCAGAGCCTTGAACTTGTTGGCTGCCGACACAAATGGCAAACCAGTCTCTCGCTCGATCTCGGCAGCGCACAACTCACCGAATTCGGCCGGAGCATTCAGCCCCGTTCCCACGGCGGTGCCGCCGATCGCCAATTGATGGAGTCCGGGCAGGACGCCCTCCAGACGTTCCAGGTCGGCGTCCAGTTGGGCGACGTAGCCCGAAAAGACCTGACCCAGCGTCAGCGGAACCGCGTCCTGCAAATGGGTCCGGCCCACCTTGACCAAATCGGCGAATTCGATTTCCTTCCGGGCCAGGGCTTGGCGCAGCTTGGTGACGGAGGGAATGAGCTGCTTGGTGAGGGCAATTGCCGCCGCGATATGCATGGCGGTGGGAAAAGTGTCGTTGGAGGATTGCGATCGGTTGACGTGATCGTTGGGATGGATAGGGTCTTTGCTGCCCAGGCGGCCTCCCACCAATTCAATAGCCCGGTTGGCGATGACTTCATTGCAGTTCATGTTGGTTTGAGTGCCGCTGCCGGTTTGCCAGACGCGCAGAGGGAAGTGGTCGTCCAGCCGGCCGGTGGCCACTTCATCGCTGGCTCGGACGATGGGGTCGACCTTGTCCCGGCTGAGTTTGCCCAGGCGGAGGTTGGCGCGAGCCGCGGCCTTCTTGAGGACGCCGAAAGCGTGGATGACGGCCGGGGGGATCTTGTCTTCCCCGATGGAGAAATGGGTGAGAGACCGTTGGGTTTGTGCTCCCCAATAGCGATCGGCCGCAACCTCGATTTCACCCATGCTGTCCGATTCGGTGCGGTAACTTCTTGCCATCGATTTGCTCCACCCAATGCTGTTGGTGAAAACAACGTCCTTCGGTGTTACCGGCGCCTGCCCGCCGGCGGATCCTCTACCCGAATCTCTCTGGAGACGGATTCCCCGAAAGGGGTCGCAACCACTCTCTTATTCTTTCGCAGACCGATCGAGATAGTCGAGCAGCAAACTCGACATGGCCAGCATTCCCAACGGGACCGAGCTGTTGTCCGCCGCGAAGGTCGGAGTGTGGTGACCGCCTGAAACGGTTCCAGGCTTGGCTACGCCCACTCGAAAGAAAAAAGCGGGTACTTCGTTGGCGAAGTAAGCAAAATCCTCACCGCCCATGCTCGGTTCCGTCTGTATGACGTTCTCCTTGCCGAAAACCTTGTTCAGCACCGGGACCGAGAGTTCGGTCAGTTCCAGGTCATTGATCGTGACCGGGTCGCCCCGTTGATAATCGAGTTCGAAGCTTCCGCCGTGGGCTTGAGTGATTCCTTGCACGATTTCGCCCATGCGTTTTTCGACTTTGTCACGGATGTCGGCGTTGTAGGTCCGCACAGTGCCTTCCAGATGAACTTCCGCCGGGATGATATTGAAGCGTTCACCACCCCGGAAGATTCCCACTGTCACTACGCTGGGCTGGAGCGCATCCAAATTGCGAGAACGAATGGTCTGCAAGGCCATTACGGCTTGTGAGGCCATCACAATCGGATCCACGGATTCCTCCGGGCGGGCTCCATGGGCCTGGCGTCCTCGGACTTTTATGATGAAGTGGTCGACGGCTGCCAGGGCCGGCCCGGGCGTGAAGGCGAACTTGCCGGCTTCCATTCCGGAAAAGGTATGGAGACCGAAGATAGCGCTGGGCCTTGGGTTTTCGAGCGTCCCTTCACGAACCATCAGCTCGGCTCCACCCTCTTCGCCGGGCGGGGGGCCTTCCTCGGCGGGTTGAAAGATGAACTTGATGGTGCCGGGGATCTGATCTCGCAACTCGGCCAGGACCGAGGCGACCCCCATCTGGACAGCCGTGTGAACATCGTGTCCGCAGGCGTGCATCACACCGACTTCCTTACCCAGATAGGTGGTGCGGACCTCGGACTTGAAGGGGTAAGAGGTGGCCTCGGTCACCGGCAGCGCATCCATGTCGGCTCGCACCGCCACCACCGTGCCCGGCCGGCCGCCTCGCAAGAGGCCAATCACCCCGGTGTGAGCCACGTTGGTCGTCACTTCCATCCCCAAACTCCGAAGATGGTTCGCTATCAACTCGGCCGTTTTGAATTCACGATTGCCCAGCTCCGGGTACTGGTGGATTTGCTCCCGCAGTTTGATGGTGGCGTCCGAATACTGGTCCACCACCCGGTTAAGCCGATCGTCAGGCTGGGCAAAGACCACGGAAAAGCAGAGTAGAAGCGGGAGGGCCGCCGATGGTAGCCGCCGCTTGGCGGTGGGATTGTTCACCCTGGTTTCTCTTCTCGGTATGGTTTTGATTATCGAGCGCCGCGTTTAGCAATCCAAGTCGTCTCTAGAGGATAGCGATAGAAGGCTCTTAAAGCCAGAGAGGGCGGGCCGGCGCCCGCCAGAAAGGAAAATGACGGCGGTGGCGGAATTTGGTGCGGTCGCCAATAGCGTAGTCGGTCAGACAGGTGGCCGGAGCCGATTCTTTCCCGCTCGGCGCCTGCCTCCATGGCCCTTCACCCTCCAAATGATCTTGTCCCCACACCCCTCCGACCTCCCGCCCCAATGCCTCCAAATCCTCCTCGGGTAGAAGTGGTGCCCGCCTTTACGCTAGTGGGTTCTTCCAACGCAGCTCCGCGAAGCGGCCAAAATCCCAATCGTTGGAATAGAGTGTGTAGCCGTGCTCGATGGCATAGGCCGCGATGTGAGCGTCCGTCGTCAGGTTGGCGCTGCCGGCAGCCGACCGAAGCAACCCGGACAAGATGGACCAGTGACGGCCCGTCGGCAGGACCAGATTCGCATTGGGCTGTCGGAGCCAGCTTTCGGCGATGTCCAGTGCTCCGCCGAGGCCAAGGGGCGATTCAAAAACACGGCGGTTGGTCACCAGGCGGACAAAACCTAGCAGGCTGGGGTAACACAGCCCGACCGGTTCAGCAGATGAGAGAGCATCGTCCCACCAGCGGCGCGCCCGCAGGTGGAAAGGGCTGGTGCTGTCCACCGCATAGACCAGCAGATTGATGTCGGGGAGAATCATTGACGGAGCAGGACCTCTCGCTGCCGCTGCCCCTCAGTCTCCAGCTCGTCGACCAGTTGGTTGAGCTTCACCGGGTCGAATCCCGGCCGCATGCCCAGCTTGTAGGTCTTGGTGCGGTACTTCCTAGCCTTCGGTGTCTTCTGTTGGCTTTGCAGGCCCTCGCGCAGGAGGGTGTTGACGACCTGCTTCAGAGAATGGCCATGCCGCCGCCGGCGCTCTTCGATCTGGGCAGCGATATCGTTGTCGATGGTCAGTGTTGTACGCATCAAAACATCATATGAGAGGCAAGTGTTGATGTCAATGATGTCCGCTTGCTGGGCGTTCCTCATTTCTTAAGATAACCGGCAATTCCGGCGACCGACGGATGGAAGGTTTGGGCGGACTCGGTTGGGGTGGGTGCCGCACGCGTCGCCCAGGATGTAAAGACCTCCAGGTGAACGACCACCGACCCCGATGGTTGACCGCGAATGCGAACCACCGATGGCGCAGATTTACCGCCGATCATGGTCAAGCAGACGAATGAAACGGCGCCCTGCGAATGAAACGATGCCCATGGAACGCCAACGGCACGCTGTACCGGTCTTGTCGGGGGCATATCTGGGTAGGGGCGAGGTATGCCTCGCCCAGGTTGTAAAGATCTCCAGGTGAACGACCATCGACCCCGATGGTTGACCGCGAATGCTCCGGACACAGGCGATACCAAACCGTAGATTGCACAGATTTACGCCGGTTATGCGCAGGGGCGAACGGGAACGGCGCCCTGAAACGCCCACGGCACGCTGTACCGGTCTTGTCGGGGGCGTGTCTGTGTAGGGGCGAGGCATGCCTCGCCCAGGTTGTAAAGACCTCCAGGTGAACGACCATCGACCCCGATTGTCGACCGCGAATGCTCCGGACACAGGCGATACCAAACCGCAGATTGCGCAGATTTACGCCGATTATGCGCAGGGGCGAACGGGAACGGCGCCCTGAAACGCCCACGCACACCGTACCGGTCTTGTCGGGGGCCTGTCTGTGTAGGGGCGAGGCACGCCTCGCCCAGGTTGTAAAGATCTCCAGGTGAAACGACCATCGACCCCGATGGTTGACCGCGAATGCTCCGGACACAGGCGATATCAAACCGCAGATTGCACAGATTTACGCCGATTATGCGCAGGGGCGAACGGGAACGGCGCCCTGAAACGCCCACGGCACGCTGTACCGGTCTTGTCGGGGGCGTGTCTGGGTAGGGGCGAGGCACGCCTCGCCCAGGTTATAAAGATCTCCAGGTGAACGACCATCGACCCCGATGGTTAACCGCGAATCTTGGGCACGGGGGGAGTGCCGAACCATCGATGGCGCAGATTTACCGCCGGTCGCCGATCATGGTCAAGCAGACGAATGAAACGACGCCCATGGAACGGCCCGGCGCCCTGTACCGGTCTTGTCGGGGGCATATCTGGGTAGGGGCGACGCGCGCGTCGCCCAGGATGTAAAGACCTCCAGGTTAACGAGCATCGACCGCGATGGTTAACCGCGAATGCGAACCGCAGATGACGCCGATTTGCGCAGGTCAGCGTCGATGACGGCCTGCAGACGATGGACCGGCCTCAATGAAACGTCCACTGGCACGATGTAGGGAGAAATATTGTAGGGGGCGGCGCATGCGTCGCCCTGTGGGGTAAAAGGCCCTAACGTGGCCATTGTCGACCACGAATGTCGGACAGGTAGAATGCCTCAGATGGAAACCACGGTGATATTGGTCGATGACCCACGACGGTCGAGATCCCCGAGACCGCCTTACGGGAAAGGGACCCCCCGGTGAAGAGCGAACTTCCGCAAGGCCACGGACTCACACCGAGACTACTGAACACCCGGTTGATTCACCGCGCTGGCGGGCACCCTTCGTTGCGTGGCGTGTTGGAATCGAGGTCTACGGACCGTCGAGCAAGTTATGGACGCCGGCCGAACGACGCATTTGATGGAAGCACTGAAGGCGGCTGATAGCAGTCCGCACAGGTGGAAGACGATCCGGACGGGTATTGTTGACTACCGCAGCGCTCGAACAGAGAGACGCAAGACCGGCCCTGCGTTACGCCTGGAAAGGGGCTACGGCAATCTGGTTGCGGCGTTTTATGACAAGCGCGGAATTGAATTTGAGAAAGTCCTGGAAGGCTGCTTTCGGACCTTGGAAATCAAAGTCCTGGGCCGCGACGGCCCGGACAAGAGGGGTCGGAGTTATCCCGATTTCGTCATAGAGCTAGCTGGGCGTAAGGTCGTCGTCGAGTGCAAGTCCTGTGAGGGAACAATGGATATCCCGTTGCGGGAGGCATCTGAGGTCTTTAGAAAGGCAGCAATTCATCATCTCGAGGCGGAGCCCTTAGTGACCGTCTGCCAACCTTACGTGGCGACCGACGTTCCAAGAAAGATTGAAAGCAGTGGCCGACTGACGGTGGTGAATGCCGAGGACCTGGCTGAAGCCTTGGTGCGGTTACACGCCGGAAGATTAAATGAAGCGCGATTCCTCAACTGGCTTACCATGCCAGGTCAAGCCCGCTCCGAAGAACTGGCTTGAGACCCGCCTCTGTCGCCTAGAAACTATCCCGCCGCGCCATGCTCCTTCATGGCAGCCTCGGCCCGCTTGGCAAGCTCTTCCTCGGGGACGTCCTCGACGTGCGTGCAGATCGTCCACATGTGGCCGAACGGATCGCTCAGCGTTCCGGAACGGTCTCCGTAGAACTGAGTCTGCAGCGGCCGCAATTCCTTGCCCCCGGCTGCGATGGCCTGCGGGTAGATCTTGTCGACATCATTGACGTAGATCATCAGGATCACGGGGGTCCCCCCAAGCGACTCAGGGCCCTTGAAGCCCAGGTCGGGATATTCATCGGCGAGCATGACAGGGGAGTCCCCGATCTTGATCTCCGCATGCCCGACCTTGCCACCGGGAGCCGGCATACGGAACAGCTCGACGGCGCCAAAAGCCTTCTTGTAAAACTCGATAGCGGCGGCCGCGTTCTTCATGACCAGGTAAGGTGTGACGGAGTGGTATCCCTGGGGAATCGGTGACACTGCCATGGTGTTTGTCCTTTTCGGCTGAGTCCCATGATGGCAAAAGACGCCACCGCGGTATGGGAAAAAATAGTGCTGCTCGGCGACGAATTGTACTTGGCGTGGCTTGTACCTGGCCAGTTTTGTCCCGGCAGAATTCGACCAGATGATCGGCTTCTGGCCGGTGCTGACGAAGGCGGCCGTGAGTTTCTCGCCATCTCGGGCCGTTTGGCGACCCTTTTCCGATCACGCTTCCAGTCTTGGAATAGGCAGGTCTTCAGCAGGTTCGCGCGCTTGACCCTGGCCAAGGGAGCAATATGATACGGGAAAACGCCGCCAAGGTCTGGCTCAGGCGGAGGCTCAATTCACTGACCGGGTGGCCTTCTTTGCAGGTTTTTGTTCGGCTTGGGTGGGGGTGACGATCGAATGTCTTTTGGAACGCTCGACTGGCTGGTTGTGGCCGGTTATTTCCTGGTCCTTCTGGGTATCGCCTGGTGGGTCATTCGGCAGCGTCAGGAAACGACTACCGACTATTTTCTGGCCGGACGTCACGTGGGCTGGTTTGTGATCGGCGCTTCGATTTTTGCCTCCAACGTCGGGTCGGAGCATGTGGTTGGATTGGCGGGCACCGCCGCTCAGAGCGGCTTGGCAATGGGTCATTACGAGCTCCACTCTTGGCTGGTCTTGCTGCTGGGCTGGGTCTTCGTTCCCTTCTATATGCGGAGCCGGGTTGTGACCATGCCCGAGTTCCTGGAAAAGCGCTACTCACCGGCCGCGCGCTGGTTGCTCTCGCTGATCATGCTGGTCGGCTACGTGCTCACCAAGGTCTCGGTGACCGTTTATGCGGGCGGGGTGGTTTTTCAGGTGTTGATGGGCATTGATTTCTGGACGGGTGCACTGGTGGTGGTGTTTCTCACCGGCCTCTATACCCTGCTGGGAGGGCTGCGGGCGGTCGTCTATACCGAAGCCTTGCAGGCCATGGTGCTGATTCTGGGATCGGTGACCGTCACCGTCTCGGGGCTGCTGGCTATCGGGGGATGGAACCAACTGGTGGACACGGTCGGCAGCTCTCATTTCAACATGTTCCTGCCCTCCGACCATCCTGAGTTTCCTTGGACGGGGATGATTTTCGCACCCCCTATCGTGGGGTTGTGGTACTGGTGCACCGACCAGTACATCGTGCAGCGAACGCTGGCCGCCAGGAACGAAAAGCAGGCTCGCCGGGGCACTATTTGGGCTGCCTATCTCAAGCTCCTTCCCTTGTTTATCTTCATGATCCCCGGCATCGTGGGCTACGCCTTGGCCAAGTCGGGCTCGCTCGAATTGGCCGAGTCGGATCAAGTGTTTCCCGTCATGGTCAAGACCTTGCTGCCGGCAGGTCTTCGGGGGCTGGTGGCAGGCGGGTTGTTGGCGGCGCTGATGAGTTCACTGGCCTCGGTTTTCAATTCCTGCTCGACTCTCTTCACGATGGACATCTACCGGAAGCTGCGTCCTGAAGCCTCTCAGCGACAGTTGGTGACGATGGGGAGAATTGCCACCGCGGTGGTAGCGGTCTCCGGAATCGCCTGGATCCCGCTGATGAAGAGTATCTCCGGACAGCTCTATCATTACCTGCAAACAGTTCAGGCCTATCTGGCGCCCCCGATTGCCGCCGTCTTTTTGCTGGGTTTGTTCTGGAAACGCGTCAACGCTCGGGGGGCCCTGGTCTGCCTGGTGGGCGGTTTTTTGTTGGGTGCCGTCAGGCTGGTTGCGGAGTTGAACAAAGACTCTCTGGAGGGAATTCTGTTTTCTTTTGCCGATATGAACTTCCTCCACTTTGCAATTCTGCTTTTCGGCATTTGTTTGTTCCTGCTGGTGGCAGGGAGTCTGCTGGCTCCGCCGCCTTCGGCCGAGCAGATTCGCGGGTTGACCTATTCCACCACGGTGGCCGCGGACCGAGCCCGGTCCAGAGCCAGTTGGAACCGCTGGGACGTGGTGCTGTCGTTGGTCGTGGTGGCGGTGCTGATTCTGATTCTGGCGTATTTCTCACCACTCGGAATCGGTTGATTTCAACCTTGACCAATGATGCCGCCAGGCTGTTTTCAGAAATCGGCGGGACGCCGCAGCTGGTCCTCGGTTCCCCCCGGTAGGCGGGCGGTCAAGTCGAAAGGACGGAGCGCAGCAAGGCCAGAGCCGTCAATGCCAGACAAATCAGGGCTGCGAAAAAATGGTTGGTTCGTTCAGGCAGCATGGGATCCAACCACTTGGCTGTCAGATAGCCTCCCAGAAATCCTCCGGCGTGGGCCCAGTTGTCCACACCCGGCATGAAGAGTCCAAAAAGGAAAAGGACCAAAGCCAGGCTCTGGGCCTGTTTGCTCACCATCTGGCTGCCGCCCCGTTGACCCGAATAGACCAGAGCCCCCAACAAGCCGAATAGAGGTGCCGAAGCGCCCAAGGTAAGAGCGGCCCCCCCGATGATGGGGACACCGGGCAACACCAGGCCGGCAAAGCTGCTGCAGGTGAAGCCGACCACCGAGGAGACCGTGTAGATGATCACCATTCGTCCGGGACCGTAAATGTCGGCTGTAGGCGGCACCAATTGTCGAATCCAATAGAGGTTCAAGCCGATGTGCAGCAGGCCGCCGTGCAGCCAGCCGGCGCTCAAAACAGTCCACCAGCGACCGGCCAGGAAGACAGGCATGGCTCCGCTGGCACCAAACTCGAACAGGGTGCGGTTGCTGGGAGACAGCATTGACAACATGCCTCCCATCCCAATGTTGCGGGGGTCGGCAGCCAGAGTCAGGAGATAGAGCAGGGCGCAGGTCAACGTAACCAGGTTGACGAATCCCAGATCGTCTCCCAAGCGGCGCAGCAGCGGTGCATAACCCCAGAGACCGGGGTTGCGGGCCTTGCAGCGATAGCACTCCGGGTCATTGACTCCTACCAGCAACCCGCAAGAGCGGCATACCACCGAGCCGGTTTGTTGTCGTTTCCACATACCGCACTCCCTGCGGCATCATCGCTGCCGGGCCGGCTCTCAACGGAAAACCAAGCCTCTCAGGCTGCTGCTGTAGTGTCGATAAGCCTGTCTGCAGGGCGTTCACTTCAGGTTGCCCCCAAGGTTCCAACTCTATCAGGTTCGAGGACAATCACAACCCATCCCGGAGAGGCTCTTGGTTTCTGTATATACTGGCTCGATGCGCATCTGGTTGACGGTCACGCTTTGCTGGTGGCTGGTCGAGCCTGCTCTAGCCCTGAAAGTGAGAGTGGTTGACGCTTCCGGGAACGCCGTTGCCAATGCCAAGGTGTCGATTATCGGCCATACGGGCCAAGCCCTGACCGATCGGCAGGGACGTTTTAGCTGGGAACCGGATCCGGTGCCTCCCTTCGAGTTGCTGGTGGTCTTGGCGGGAGGGCAGTATGCTGCCCCGATTTTGGTGGAACGCCTGGATCCCGGAAAAGAATTGAGGGTTCGGCTGGCGCCCCTGGTGGCCAACACGCTGACGGTTTCGTCAGGTTTTACACCGCATATCGAAGCCCCGGCTGCCAGCGGCATGACGCTGCTGAAGCGAGAAGAGCTGGAGGCGGCTCAGCCGCGACGACTGGTGGATGCCCTGGAAGAGATTCCCGGAGCCGGTCACGTCTCCGAGGGCCATGCTGCCGTTCCTTCGGTCCGTGGTCTGGCTCGAGGCCGGACGCTGCTGCTTATCGATGGAGGGCGAGTCACCTCGGAGCGGCGCGCAGGCCCCAGCGCCACTTACTTGGATCCCTTTTTCCTGGAAGGGCTTGAGTTGGCCCGGGGGCCTGGCTCGGTCGCCTATGGGTCGGATGCTTTCGGAGGTGTCATCCATGCCCGAACGCGCCGTCCCGATCCCCAAGCAGACTGGGACGTCAGGTTCCAGGGGATTCTAGCTGCCGCCGGGATGCCGGAGCGGTCGGGGGCCTTTTCCCTTTCCAAGGGCTTTGGAAGCGGTGGATTGCTCGCTCAGACGAGTTGGCGCTCCTTCGATGACTATGAGAGCCCGTTGGGTCGGATCGACAACTCGTCTGCCCGCAGCCGCAGCCTTTTGGTTCGAGCAGAGCAGGGGTTGGGTCCGGGGCGGTTGTCACTGGGTTGGCAATCGGACCGTGGTCGCGACATTGGACGGCCCCGCACCAATTCCAGCCAGACTCGCTTCTTTTACCCGCGGGAGGATTCCGATCGTCTTACCGCCGCTTATGAGCTGGCCCAAGTCAAAGGCTTGAGCTTGGTCAAGATGGACTTTTTCCTGGGTCGTTATCGGTTGGTCACCGACCGGGACCAAATCCCGACCTCGGATCGAAACCGGGAGTTATCCGAGTCGGATGTCGAGGCCGGCGATTTCGGGTTCCGGGCGCTGGCGGTCAAACCTCTTCGTCAGGCGCGGCTCGAGTTTGGAGTGGACCTCAACGGGAGGTTCGGTCTCACTGCGGTCTCTCTGGAAAAAAGCTTTGACTCCCAGGATCGTCTCCTTTCGGAAACCCGAGAACGGACTATTGACCACGCCGGTCGGGTGGACACGGGCCTCTATCTCTCGGGGGAACTGCTGCTCAAGAAACGAGTGACTGCTGCCGGCGGCGCCCGTATCGATCGCGTCACGACGCGCAATCGAGGAGGCAGTCTGGGAACTTTGTCGACTTCGACTGAGGCCTTCTCCGGCTTTGGTTCGCTCACTTGGGAACCATTGCAGGGCCTCAAATTAACCGGGCAACTCGCCCGGGGTTTTCGCGATCCGACCTTATCGGATCGCTACTATGCAGGTCTCTCGGGCCGGGGACACGTGACAGGAAATCCCGAGCTGAGAGCCGAGACGAGTCGGCAGCTTGACGTAGCTGTCCGCTACCGCCGCGGCAATGCGCGGCTGGCTTTCTTCTTTTATCGTTACCGGATCTTGAATTTGATCGAGCGCTTCGAGTCAGTAGAGGACTTCTTCTTTTTCCGCAATCGCGGTCGAGCGCTGTTGCAGGGCTTGGAATGGGAAACCGATTGGCGGCTGCGACCGACGCTGTCCGTGCGAGTGGGAGCCCAAACTTCGCGAGGGTCAACCCAATACTTCCAGGCCCTGGACGATGTTCCGGCGACCAGTGTGCACCTCTCCCTGACCCGCCTGATCGGCGAGAACGGCTATGTGAAATTGCAATCCAAGGCTTTTGCCCGCGACAACAGACCGGGTCCTACCGAGCGAGTCATTCCCGGATATGGGTTGGTGAGTTTGGTCGGGGGGTGGAAGTTCCCGTCGGGGATCCAGCTGCGGTTGCAACTCCGAAATCTGTTGGACAAAGATTATTTGATCAGCCCCGACCGGCGAGCGGTTCTGGCGCCGGGCCGGAGCGCGGTTGTGACGCTGGGGTTCGCTTTGTAGCTCGGAGTACGCCTGTCAGCCGGGGCTCGGATGCGATGGAAAAGGTGCAGAAGGGACAAGTGATGGAGTCGACTACCAGAGGCGCCGATAAGGAACCTGCCTTCAAGGTGAAGTTGTGGCGCCAGGATTTAAGTTTTTCGGCCGGCCATATCTCGACTTACGGGGAAGAGATGGAAGGCCAACACGGGCACAACTACCAGATTTCCCTCGAGCTTGAAGGGGTTCTGGACCAAGATGGGTTGGTGATCGACTTCAGACAAGTGAAGGGAATATTGCGCTCGATTCTCTCCAGGCTCAATCATCGCACTCTGGTTCCTCGGTTGAACCCAGGGCTCCAAATCACCGAGGATGGCGGATCCACCAAGATTCAATTTGGCCGGGAACATATCGAGCTTCCTTCCAGCAGCGTGGCGTTGCTCCCGATCCGCAACCTGACTTCGGAGTTGCTGGCCCATCATTTTTTTGAGTCGCTCAAGGCTCAACTGTCTCGCTCCGACCGCGCGCGACTGCACCGGATCACGGTGGAGATTATTGAATCTCCCGGTCAGAGCGCCAGCTTTTCGGGACGGATGTAACCCCAGACTTGGCAGATGTAACCGCAGATTATGCAGATGACCACCGATTCTTGTGGCCGTGTTTCAACTCAGATTCAGGAAGCTCGGGAGCGGTCTTGGCAACTGCTGGCAGGGCTTTCCTCACAGCAGCTCAGTCCCGGCTACGGCAAGGAAGTCAATCCCTTTCTGTGGGAGTTGGGACACGTGGCCTGGTTTTACGAGTTCTTTCTTTTGCGGCAGGGGGAAGGGCTTCGTCCGCTCGATCCTGGCTTTGACGCCCTCTACAATTCCTCCCAAGTGGCCCATGACACGCGCTGGTCGCTTCAATTGCCTTCCTTGCCGGAGACGATCGGTTATCTGGATCGTATGGTCGAAGCTGCGGGCTGGTTACTGACCCGACCTTTGGTGAGCAAGAACACGATCTACCTGGCCCGTTTGTCGCTTTATCACCACGATATGCACAACGAGGCTTTTACTTATATGCGGCAGACTTTGGGGTACCCGCAACCGCTCCCGGGGCAGAACTTGGGGGCCGCCGACGGTTTAGCTCAAGGATCGACAGACACCAGTGAGCGGGGAGGCGATTGTGAGTTAAGAGGTGGAGAGTGGTTATTGGGAGCGTTGGCCGGGGCTGAAGAGTTCGTTTTCGACAACGAGAAGTGGGCCCATCCAGTTCAGGTGCCGCCTTTTCGAATAGCTCGCCATGCGGTCACCAACGGCGAATACCTGGCTTTCGTGGCTGACGATGGTTACGGAAGGAGCCGTTTCTGGAGTCCGGCGGGCCGGCGTTGGCTCCAAGAAAAGGGAATGGAACACCCACGCTATTGGCGGCGCGAGGCGAATGGCGATTGGCTGGTGCGTTTCTTTGACCGCTGGCAGCCACTCGATCCGGAGCAGCCGGTCATCCACGTTTGCTGGCATGAAGCTGAGGCCTTTTGCCGTTGGGCAGGTCGCCGCTTGCCTCATGAGGCCGAATGGGAGATGGCGGCCTTGCAGGCAGGAGACGGGGCGGCGCCCACCGACAAGCGCCGCTTTCCCTGGGGGGACTCGGCGCCCCGACCTGGACATTGCAACCTGGATTGGCGGGCCTCGGGAACGGTTCCCGTCGATCGTTTACCCGCCGGAGACAGCGCTGCGGGTTGCCGGCAGTTGGTGGGCAATGTCTGGGAGTGGACCGCCGGCGATTTCGGCCCCTTTCCCGGCTTTGTCCCCGACCCTTACAAAGATTATTCCCAACCCTGGTTCGGAACCCATAAGGTCCTCAGAGGAGGGTCGTGGGGGACGCGCTCGCGTCTCATTCGAGGGACTTGGAGAAATTTCTTTGAGCCCCACCGATCGGACGTTTTCGCCGGCTTTCGCACCTGTGCGGCTTAGCCGGACCCGGAGCCGCTTTGAGGATTCTTCTAAGTACCCCCTCCGTTGGCGGCATCGTTGACGGAAACTGGGTGACTGTCAGGCGCTGGTCGAATATTCTCACTCGACTGGGCCACCGTTGCCGGGTGGCCAGGGGTTACCCGGATTGGCCCTGCGATCTCCTGATTGTGTTGCATGCTCTCAAGAGCCGCTCCACTATTTTGAGGTTTCGCCGTCTTCGTCCGGAGCTGCCGGTGGTCCTTTGTTTGTCGGGAACCGACATTTACGGTGACCAAAGTCAAAGCCCTGAATTGCTCGATTCCATCCGACTGGCTGACCGGCTGGTGGTCTTGCAACCCTTGGCGCTGGAGGAGCTCTCGTCCCGGTTCCACGCGAAAACCAGCGTGATCTATCAATCGGTGAAGGCGGGAGCGGTAAGTTCAAAGCGGCCAACAGACTGTTTTCAGGTCGCCGTCATTGCCAACCTGCGGGTCCTCAAGGCTCCCTTTAGCCCGGCGCACGCTGCGCATTTGCTTCCTGCCGAGTCGCGGATCCGGATCCGACACGTAGGCGTTCCATTGGATCAGGAGTGCTTCCGGTTGCTGGCCGAGCAGGAGAGTCATCAGCGATGGGAGTGGCTGGGCCGGTTGCCTCACCAGCAGGCGATGGAGCTCATAGTCGACAGTCACTTGGTGTGTATCCCGTCCCAGGTGGAAGGCGGTTCCAACGTGCTTGTGGAGGCCTTGTCGCTGGGAACCCCGGTTGTGGCCAGCGCCATTCCCGGATTGCAAGGTACCTTGGGAAAGGACTATCCGGGGCTGTTCACCCTCGGTGACGACAGTCGGCTGGCAGCGATGCTGTGGCGAGCCGAAAAGGACTCTGCTTTCTATCAAAGCTTGGAGGAGTGGTGTCGGAGACTGCGCCCTCTGACCGATCCCCGGCGCGAATCCGACGCCTGGGCAGGACTGTTGGCGGAAATCGAGCTACCGGCTTAAGCGGACCGTTTCGGGCCGGAGGGAGAAGCGGCGGACGAATCGTTGCCGGCAAGTGGTACCATAAGTTTCGATTAAGGGGGAAAGAATATGGCGCAAGTCGTTACCGCCGAGTCGCGGGCGCGGAAGATCCTGGAGCGACTTTCGGTCGAGCCGGTCACCCCCGGCGCCTGTACCGGCGCGGGCGGTTGGCTGCAGGAAAAAGAAGGCCGCCCGCGGATCTCTTACAATCCTGCCAACGGACAACCCCTGGCAACGGTGATCGAGGCCGGTCCGGCCACCTACGATCAGGTATCGGCCACTGCAGCCGCTGCTTTTCTCCGTTGGCGGACGGTTCCGGCGCCAACGCGCGGCCAATTGGTTCGCGATTTGGGCCAAGCTCTTCGTCAGGCCAAAGAACCGCTGGGCGAGTTGGTGACGCTGCAAATGGGAAAGATCCGGGACGAGGGTTTGGGCGAAGTTCAGGAAATGATCGATATTTGTGATTTTGCCGTGGGGCTGTCACGGCAGCTTTATGGGCTGACAATGCATTCCGAACGTCCCCAACATCGGATGTACGAGCAGTGGCATCCGCTGGGCCCGGTAGGGATCATTTCCGCCTTCAATTTCCCGGTAGCGGTGTGGTCATGGAACGCGGCGTTGGCGGCCGTTTGTGGGGACACCATGATCTGGAAGCCTTCGTCCAGCACTCCCTTGGCCGCCATAGCGGTGCAACACATCTGCAATCAGGTGAGTGCCGATTTCGGCTGGGATGGACTCTTCTGCCTGGTTATCGGCCCGGGAAGGGAAGTGGGCGAACGGATGATCCAGGATCCCCGCGTCCCCCTGATCAGCTTCACGGGGTCGGTCAGGAGGGGACGCCATGTAGCCACCCGGGTGGCGGAGCGTTTGGGTCGGAGCATTCTGGAGTTGGGAGGCAACAACGCCATGGTGATTTCCCGCCAGGCCGATTTGGAGCTGGCTACTCGCGCCATCGTGTTTGGCGCGGTGGGCACTGCCGGCCAGCGTTGCACCACCACCCGGCGCATCATTGTGCACCAGGATGTCAGCCGGCGTTTAACCCGGCGCTTGATTGCGGCTTACCGGCAGCTCGAAATTGGCGACCCCATCCGGGCAACAACGCTGATGGGACCCCTTGTGAATGAAGAGGCCGTCGAGTCCATGTTCCGCGCCCTGGAAACGGCTCAGACCCAGGGAGGCAAGATCCTCTGGGGAGGGAGGCGGCTGCCCGAGAAAGGGACCTGCTACGTCGAGCCGGCCATCGTCAAAATGCCCTCCCAGACACCCATCGTGTGTGAAGAGACCTTCGCCCCGATTCTCTATCTGCTCGAATTTCAGGATTTGGAGCAGGCCGTTGCTTTACATAACGGGGTCCCTCAGGGTCTTTCCAGCGCCATCTTTACGACTGATCTGCGCGAGGCCGAGTATTTTCTGTCGGTCTCGGGATCCGACTGCGGCCTTGCCAACGTCAACATCGGCACCAGCGGCGCCGAGATCGGCGGTGCTTTTGGCGGAGAGAAGGAGACGGGAGGCGGCCGGGAATCGGGGTCCGATTGCTGGAAGGCCTATATGCGGCGGCAGACCAACACCCTCAACTGGTCTCGGGAACTGCCACTGGCCCAGGGCATCCAGTTCGGTTGAGGAGAGGAAAAGGATTTACGGAAGAAACAAGCCGGAGAGAACGGGTTTCCATCCCAGGCTAGTCAGTTGCAAACTCTCCGACTTGTTCCTTCTACTCCTTCTCCCGTAGGAGTCGACCCATAACGAATCCAGCTTTCTCTTTCGCAATTCCCGTGCCCAAAACCTGAGCCAAGAGGATAAAGTGTTGAGAATAAAATATATTCTTTGCAATCCTCCATCGGCCAATTCTCTCTCCCCGACCACCCGACAATCCAAAAAAATGGTTGAGGATGGGTTCGTTAGGTTGGCTAGGCCTTTTTTTTCAACACGATAGACGGGATTCAAGAAAATGGATCGAGGAGCAAAGGGTCAGATGGGCTCGAGGAGGACAACACCGGACCTCCCGCAACCTGAAGTCACGAGGTCCTGATTTGGCCGCTGTCGCCTCTTCATCAGGCGGCTAAACCGAGTCGCGTCCACCTCGCGGGAGACCCTGGGCTTCCCGACCACATCTTGACGATAGAATTCTCGCCAAGTCCCGTCCTGCCGCCTAGCGGCGTTTCGGGACCGTGAGAATAGGTATCGGGTAGTATGCTGGTGGCTCCGTCACCGGTTCTCGTTTCAGGAGAAAAGAAATGCCCTACGAGCTTTTTCAAGTAGACGCCTTTGCTGACCGGATCTTCCATGGTAATCCTGCCGCAGTCTGTCTTGTGGACGAAATCAAATCCGAGTCTTGGATGCAGCATTTGGCGGACGAGATGAATCTGTCCGAGACAGCTTTTGTCAGCCCCTGTTCCGATGGTTTTTCTCTGCGTTGGTTCACACCGGTGGCAGAGGTGGACCTTTGCGGACATGCGACTCTGGCCAGTGCTCACATCCTGTGGGAGCAAGGCCGACTGGACAAGCAGCAGCCGGCGCGCTTCCGGACTCGAAGTGGCTGGTTGACGGCGCACCTTCGGGGATTGGAGATCGAGATGGATTTTCCTGCTCAGCCGGCGCAAGCCGCCACCTCTCCCCCCGGTCTGGAAGCTTCCTTAGGTGTCGAGGCCGAATGGGTTGGCCGCAACAGTGTCGATTTTCTGGTCGTCGTCGGGTCCGACGACGTGGTTCGAGGTCTGCAACCGAATTTCAGCGGTTTGGCCCGCTTGGATTGCCGGGTGGTGATTGTGACCGGCGCCAGTTCCGATCCCGGGTTCGACTTCGTTTCTCGTTGTTTTGCTCCCCGCTTGGGGGTCAATGAAGATCCGGTTACCGGCTCGGCTCACTGTTGTTTGGGGCCCTATTGGGGAAAACGGCTGGGACGCGAGCAATTGGTGGGCTACCAGGCTTCTTCTCGAGGGGGACGAGTCGCCGTTGGTCTGCAAGGCGATCGATGTTTGCTCCGAGGTCGGGCCATCACTGTTTTTCGTTGCCAGCCGGTCTGAGGATTCAAGAAGGGATCCGGCGCCAAACGCCGTCTCGAGCCGAACGCTCAATGGCGTCCAAGACTCGCTGGTTCCGTAAGCCGTCTTCAAAGTTGGGTCGGGGCAACCGATCGTCGGCAATGGCTTCCATCAGCTCCCAAATCAGGTGAGTGAAGGTGTGCTCCCATCCAATGATATGTCCGGGAGGCCACCAAGCCTGAAAGAAGGGATGCTCGTTCTCACTGACCAAAATGGTTCGAAAACCCTGGGTCCCAGCCGGGTCGTCATTGAAGAAAACCTCAAGTTCGTTGAGGCGCTCCAGATTGAAGACGAGGCTGCCGAGGCTGCCGTTGATCTCAAAGCGGTTGTAGGCTTTTCGACCACTGGCAAGCCGGCTGGCTTCGAGGGTTCCGGTTGCCCCGTTGGCAAAACGCACCAGCGCGGCAGCGGCATCGTCCACGGTGACCGGCGCTCGCTCGTGGGGCCGGTCGGGTAGTGGACGCTGCCGTATAAACGTCTCCAACGAGCCTGAAACTTCATTAATTTCCCCCACCAGATACCGCGCCAGATCAAGCGAGTGCGAAAGAATGTCTCCCAGGGTTCCCGAGCCGGCTTGGTTTTTGTCCAAACGCCAGACTCGGGGGTACTCAGGGGCAACGAGCCAGTCCTGCAGGTAGGTTCCTCTAAAGTGGTAGATCCGTCCCAGACGGCCGTCCGCGATCAGTCGGCGAGCCAAAACCACTGCCGGAACTTTGCGGTAGTTGTGACAGATCATGTGGAGCACACCTGCCCGGGTGACTGCCCGAAACATCTCCTCCGCTTGCGGCAAGGTATTGGCGAGAGGTTTTTCACACAGCACCACTTTGCCCGCCTCGGCGGCCGCCAAGGCAATCGGGTGGTGACTGTCACCCGGAGTTGAAATGTCGATCAGATCGACGTCATTCCTCGAGATCACCTCTCTCCAGTCGGTGCAGCTCTCTTCCCAGCCATAGCGGCCGGCGGCCTTCTTCACCGCCTCGGCGGTACGTCCGCAGAGAATCTTCATGCGAGGCTCCACGCGTCCGTCGAAGAAAGCCTTGACTTGGCGGTAGGCGTTGCTATGCACCTTTCCCATGAAGCCATAGCCGATCAAACCGACATTGATGCTTCTCATTCCCAACTCGCTTACCTGTTTGAATTTCTCCTGCCTAGCCGGTGTGAATCTCGATGAGATCCCCATCCTCCAACACGTGTTCTCGTTCCACCATTTGTCCCTCAAAGCGAGCTTGACCCCACAGGCGTGCGTACCGAAAGCGCCGGGCCAAGTCTTTGTGAACGGCGGAGGCGGCCTCCAGAACCGTGCTGCCCTGGGGCAAGAGGAAGGGAGCTGAGTCAGTGGGAAGGCGGTATCCGGGTCGTTTGGTATAGACGCGGATTCTCCCCAGCGCCTGGAACAGGACTCTTCGCAAGTCTTGGAGCTGCCGGTCATCGATCAGACTGATGGGCACCACCTGGATGGGTTCTTCTTCCAGCTCAAGCCAAGCTTCAAGATTCTCTTTTCCTTTTGGCAGATCGACCTTATTGGCCAAGACCAGTGGCGCCGATGGACCTTTGGCACTGAGCGAAAGGGCTTTTGAGGCAAGGCTCTTGTGCACGAAAGCGGTCTGTTCCAGCAGTTGGGGATCATTGACGTCGAATATCAGAACACGCGCGTCAGCTTGGGCCCACAGGGTCAGCTGCCAAGGTTCCAGCACCTCGGGCGCCAAGGGCGGGGTGTCGACGAGTTGTACCTGAACGTCCTCGAACTGCATCATGCCAGGTGAGGGCACTCGGGTGGTGAAAGGATAGTCGGCCACCTCGGGCTTGGCCTCGGTGAGTCCGGCCACGAGTGTCGACTTGCCGGCATTGGGAGGACCGCAGATGACGACCTGACCGGCACCCTCGCGTTCCACGAAGTAATAAGGCCGTTGGGGGGCGGACAGCTTGGCCGGGGACGCCCTCTTGCGCAGCTTGGAAAGTCGTTTCTTGAGTTCGGCCTGCATCTTCTCGGTCCCCTTGTGCTTGGGGATGACCCGCAGCATCTCTTGCAGAGCCTTTTCCTTCTCCTGGGCATTTGTGGCTCGTTTAAAGCTTTCTTCAGCCTCGTGATATTGCGGTGTCAGGTTGGCAGGCATGGCTGGTTTCCAAGTATAAAGCTGCTTGTCGGGTGGCAGTCGTCAACGGCCTAATCGTGGACCGGGGTCACCAGCTCGCGAATCCCGCGGGAGCCGGTCAGGCCAACCAGGACTCGATCGGTCAGCCCGACGAACAGCCCGTTCTCGAGAACTCCGGGAAGATTATTGATCTCGAGTTCCAGTTGTTTGGGATCTTCGATCGACTCGAAGCGGACGTCAACCACCAGATTTCCCTGGTCGGTAACCACCGGGCCGGCCTTTTTGACCGCCAGGCGCAGCTTGGGCCTCCCCCCCAACTGTTCCAGCGCCCTCATGACCGGGCTCACTGCCATTGCAATGACTTCTACCGGTACGGGAAAGACCGAACCGAGTCGCTCCACCAGCTTGGATTCGTCCACCACCACGATCATCAGACGGGAAAGAGTGGCGATGATCTTCTCTCGAGTGTGGGCTGCGCCGCCGCCCTTGATCAGGTTCAAATGGGGGTCCACTTCGTCGGCTCCGTCTATAGTCAAGTCAATTTCCTTCACTTGGTCCAGGTTGGTCAGGGGGATGCCGCATCCGCCAGCGACCACCTGAGACTGGTAGGAAGTCGGAATGCCGCGGATGTCGGTGAGCTCTCCTCGAGCCAATTTCCGACCCAGATGCGAGATAGCATGGACCGCCGTCGACCCGGTCCCAAGCCCGACGGTCATGCCCGATTCCACCCGATCAGCCGCCTCAGTGGCGGCGGCCTTCTTGCTCAAAAGGATGGAATCGGAATGGTCCATTTCAGGCATGGTTTGGCAGCAAGTCCTCCACTGGCTTCTGTTACCCTGAGACCCTGAGGGGGTTGTGCCCAAAGCTCCCTTCTAATTTAGGCAATGCCCGACCGAATGGGAAGTGGAAATTCCCGGTTCGGGTTTCATCAGGGAGGTTGAGAGAATGAATTTTCGCCTTACATGCTGGCTGGGGTTCTTCCTGACGGTCCCAGTGTCCGCCCAGATCCCCACCCGCGATATGAACGCTATCAATTGGATGGATTTCGAGAAATGGGTTCCGGCCAAGATCGAAACGGTGCTGCTTCCGGTAGGGACTCTGGAAGCCCACGGTGTAGCCAACAACGGAGCTGACAACACGGTGCCCGAGGCCCTGGCCCGAGACTTGGCCGAGCGGGTCAACGCCATGGTGGCTCCCACCATCCCCTACGGGTTCACGACCACTCTGTCGGCTTTTCCCGGGACTTTCCAGGTTGATCCCCAGGTTTTCCAGGCCTACTGTCGAGAGGTCATCGCCGGTTTGCATCGGGTCGGTTTCGAGCACATTGTCGTGATCAACGGCCACGGCCCCAACTTCGAGCTGCTGCAGCAGGCCGGCGCCGAGGTTTCTGAGGAGACTGGTGTCAAGACGTTGGTTTTCAATTGGTGGTCTCTCACGGCTGAACTCACCCAGCAGATCTACGGCAACAGCGGTGGTCACGCGGGATCCAACGAAACAGCGGCAATAATGGCGACCAATCCCGAATACGTCCACCCCGAATATTATCGACCGGAGCAGGCCTGGTCAGGGAAGGAAGAGGTGGCCATTTATCCCTATCCCAAGGCGATCGTGTTGTACCGGGAAGGTGAGGGCTATCCTGACTTCGATCAGGATAAGGCTCGCCGCTTCTACGCGGCGGCTGTGGACAAGCTGGAAGAGTTGATCACCACCACCATCGCCAAATGGAAGCAGATGTCGGCTCCACCCCCCGAGGAGTAGCTTGCCGTTGGCGGAGAGTCCATTGGACTATTGCTGATCTTTGGCATCTTCAAGCTTTCCGTGGCTATGCTAGGGAGAAAAGAAACGCTAGACCTCTACCCAGACCGCGCAATCATTACACTATCGCTTGACTAGCGCTTCCCCTGGCGTGAGAGGCGAGCCTTGCGCAGCAGCTCGGCCGCTCCGCCGTGGCCCATTTTGGCTGCCTGCCGTATCAGAGCCCAGGCCGACTCGAGTTGTTTGAGCCGGAGTCGAGTCACTCCCAGGTTGTAGAGCAAAGCGGCATCGCGCGGGCCCATCGAGAGTGCCCGCTCGAAGGCGTCCTCGGCTTCGGCATCTTGTCCCAGTTGGCTGAAGGAGAGACCCAGCTGGGTATAAGTTTCGCGACTGGGTTGCTCTCTTGTCAGTCGTCTCCACTGCTGGAGCGCTTCCCGAAAGCGGCCCAGCATATAAAGGGAGGAAGCCAAATTGGTTCTGGCCCACCGGGTGCGGGGCGACTGTTGAAGGCCCTTGCGGTAATCCTCGACGGCTTGGCGCAGATGACCGGCCAACTGGTGGCAATAGGCTCGCTGAAAATAGTATTCAGGCAACGGCGACTGGGCCTCAATCAGCCGATCGAAACGCTTCAGGGCCTCCGACCAATCTCCCTGCTCGCGCAATCGGATCGCCTCGTCGAGCTCGAGCTCGGCCATCTGAGCGCCCACCGATGGGTCGGATGGGGCCAGTCGAGCAGCCTTTTGGAGCAGTTGTAGAGCCTCTTCCGGTTGGCCTTCTTCGCTCAGGCAGTGGCTTATCAGCTGTAAGAGTCCAGGTTCCAGAGGATAGGAAACCGCCACTCGGCGGAAATTGGCCAGAGCGGCACCGCAATCGCTCTCCTGAAGTTGACGGTAGCCGGCCAGCAGCACTGAGTTGGGTTCATCCGCAAGCAGTGATTCGAGCATGCGGCCGGCTTCATTCAAGTTCCCGCGCTCGATGTGAAGCCAAGCGATTCCTCGCCGAGCAACGGCGTGTCGGGGATCGGCGTTGAGAATTTGTCGATAGGTAGCGAGAGCTTCCCGATTCAGACCCGACTGTGTTTGCAGTTGAGCCAGCAGCAGCAGTCCGGTCACAAAATCGGGCTGGTGACGAATTGAGTCTTGCAAGGCCTCGATAGCCTTGTCTGGGCGGCCTTCCTGTTTCAGCTCCAATGCCTGCAGGTAGCCGGCGAAGGCCGTGCTCGCGATTGCGGCCTGTTGCTGATATTGTCGCGCTTCCTCGGTCTGGCCCGAGCGTTGCAAGAAACGGGCCAGTTCCGCCAGGTAGAGGGGGTTTTCAGGGTCCAACGCAAGCGCCATCTCGGCGTATTCGATGGCTTGACCAAGATTTCCACGGTCAAACTGCTTGCGGCTGAGCCGATAGGGATATCGAGGATCGTGGGGCGCCAACCGGAAGGCCATTTTCAGTTGGTCTTGCGAGTCTTTACGCCGTCCCCGAATATCCAGAAGGGTGGAGTAAAATGACCGAAAGCGAGGCTCCAGAGGATCCAGTTCCACCGCATGCTTGGCGTGTCTGAGTGCGGCGTCGTCGTCACCGAGAAGGAACTGGGCGTAAGCGAGTTGATTGTGGGCACGGCCGTCCCTGCCATCGTGCCACAGTGTCCTTTCAAAAGTACGAACGGCCTCGGCCAGCCGGCCTGACCTCAACTGGGCTTCTCCCCGTTGGCGGAGCAGGTTGGCGCTATGAGGCTCACGCTCCAGCGCCCGAATCAACATCTGCTCGCCTTCCCGGCTCCTTCCCAAGCGTGTCAGCAGGCTTCCGGTGCAAAGCAAAAGCTCGGTTGAGTCGGGGAATCGAACCAGGCCGCGCTCCAGCACTTTGAGGGCTCTGATCGGCTCTTGCTCCATCAGGGAAGTGGCCTGCCGCAGATACTCCTCCAGTTCCTGCGCCAGCGCGGGTGAGATCCCCACCATCAGCCAGATCACGACCCAGCGACCGACGAGCTTCATGGACGGTGACACCTCCGAGTTGATTATAGCTGCTGCCGACTCCGTATTGACTGCTTGGCTGGACTCTCCCCATTTATTGGGTAGCCGGCAATTCCAGCAACCGACGAGGGAAAGTTGGGGCGGCTCGGGTCATTGATCTTGGAGGAGGACGCATGCGTCGTGAAGTCCGTAAAGACTCCCAACGGAACGATCCTTCGACCCGTCGCGCAGGAATCTTCCCGGTCCTGCAGATTGAACCGCAGATTACGCAGATCTTCGCCGTTTGCCGTTGCGCCGACCAACGGAACCGTGCCCATGGAGCGCCCAGGCACGGCCGTACCTGTCTTGTCGGGGGCCTATCTGTGTAGGGGCGAGGCATGCGTCGCCCGGTTGGTAAAGGCCCCGATGTCAGTCGATTGCCGACCACGAATGTACTGGGGGACACGGGCAATGCCCAATCGGGCATGCCGACTTTGATCGATGACCACGTTTTTCCATCCTTGGGTTAACAACATCGGCAACAGATAAACCGATTCTCCGGGTACAAACGCCCGCGAAACAGGCACCGTTTTTTTTGGTGCGATGTGTAAAGCATGTCCTGATACAAACTGTAAAGGATGTCTTGACACACGGTGTAAGGAATGTCTTGACACCAAACAGCATGCGACGCCCAGTTCGTAAAGACTCCCAGCGGAACGATTCTTCGACCCGTCGTGCAGGAATCCTCCCGGTCCTGCAGGTTGAACCGCAGATTACGTAGATGTTCGCAGATGACCGCCGATTACGGTTACGCCGACCAACGGAACCGTGCCCATGGAGCGCCCAGGCACGGCCGTACCTGTCTTGTCGGGGGCATATCTGTGTAGGGGCGAGGCATGCCTCGCCCGGTTGGTAAAGACCACGATGTCAGTCGATTGGCGACCACGAATGGGGAACACGGGCAATACCGAATCGGGGCATGCCGTCTTTGGTCGCTAATGACGCTGACCGGTCGGGTGCTCCCCGTGGGAGGGTTGCGCGAGAAAGTGGTTGCAGCTCGACGGTCCGGCCAAAAGGTTCTGATCTTTCCCGATGGCAATCGATCGGATTACGAGCGGTTGCCCGATCATCTGCGCCAGGGTCTGGGTGGTGCACTTCGTCAAGCGCTTCCAAGATGTTTTGAAAATCGTTCTCGACTCAAGCGCCGGTTAACGCGCAACCGGCCAACCGGCAAGAGAGCCAACCTCCGGCAGAACTGCCTTCCGAGCAAGCGTTGGTGCGGTTGAGAGTCAAAAGACACCGGTTCGATCCGGCTTGGAGTTGAAACATAAGACCTCGTAGTTCTTGGGTCCCCTGGTCACTTTGGTTAAACTACTCCTGCCATGGAAATCCTGGGAGGTCCTTTGTTTGCCGTTGCCGGCGCCGGCGAGTCACACGGACCTGGTGTCGTCTCGATCGTGTTTGGATGTCCGCCCGGTTTTGAATTGGACCGCGAGTCGATCCAGCATTATCTGGATCGACGTCGGCCGGGAAGCAGCAAGCATGGAACGGCACGCCACGAAGACGATCGTGTGGTCCTGCTCTCGGGACTCTACTCGACCGATCTGGAAACTCTGACCTCGGGACCCGAGGTGCAAGTGCGGCAGGTCAAGCGGCGCTCGGCTACCGCCACTTACGAGCAGGGCCGGACCACCGGCGAACCGATCGCCGCTTTGGTGCTTTCGACCTCTCAACGCTCTCGTGATTACCGCCGCTTTGTCGGACCAGAGGGAATTGTGCGTCCGGGTCATACGGATTTGGTCAAACATTATCAATCGCTTGGTTACGTCGATGTTCGGGGAGGGGGAAGATCCAGTTATCGCTCAACCATTTCCGACGTGGTAGGTGGTTCGATCGCGCGACTTTATCTGGAGCAACAATTTGGAACCGCCATTCTCTCCTCCATTGTTCAAGTCGGCCCCTTGCAGGCCCGGAAGACGCTGCGAACGGAGTTGTCCCAACGAGGCCGTCGTCTTTCGCCTGACGACGTCGCTCGATTGGAAAAAGTTCTGGAAGAGGGGCCTCTTCCCACCCTGGATACCGATTTTGGGCAGGAGGCTGCGGCTCTGATCCGGCAGACCCGGATTGAGGGTGACTCGCTGGGCGCGGGGATCGAAGTGGTAGCCGTCAACGTGCCGCCTTTGCTGGGCAGTCCTCTTTACCACAGCCTCAAGCTGCGTTTGATGGGAGTGCTGGGGGGATTGCATGCTGTCCAATCGTGCGAAGTCGGCGACGGGGCAATGGTGGTAGCGCGGCGGGGGAGCGAAAATAACGACCCGATTCGCCGCCAGGGATACCAAGCCAATAGCCACGGAGGTCTGATTGGGGGCGTGACGACCGGTTCACCGATCATTTGCAGGCTGGGATTCAAACCCACGTCAACCATTTCCAAGCCCCAACTCTCGGTGCAAAAAGATCTGCGCGAAATCGACCTTCAGCTCAAAGGCGGTCGCCACGACCCCTGTGTCGGCGTTCGTGCGGGAGTCACGCTCGAATCACGTCTGGCCATTGAACTTCTCAATGCCCTGCTGGTCCAGCAGGCCGGTCGAGTCGATCCGGCTCAGTTCCAACTGTTCGATTCGGCTGAGTGATGGTTGGGCTCGGATCTCCAGATCGGCGCCCGACGGGGCGTGTAACCGAAGTCCCTGCAACCCCCGCCGAGCTGCAACCTCTTGACGATGTCCCCCGGATTGTTTGCCCTCCGCGGGCCGTTGGAACGAGTCCGATCGCCTCAAGGGGCTGTCGGGAATGGCGAAACCGAGGAGGCTTGGCGAGTTTCCGAGAGTCGACGGAAAATGTCTTCAAACGACAAAGTTGAACTACTGCTGGTCGGGGGCGGTCATGCCCACCTGGAAGTCGTGCGCCGACTCATTTCGAGTCCGTTGCGACAAAGGGTGTCTCTGACCCTGGTATCGCCGTCCTCTTACCACCATTACTCCGGGATGGTCCCCGGTTTCCTGTCGGGCGGCTACCGGGAGTCGGAGATCCGCTTTGCCTTGGCGGCGTTGGCCCGGCGGTCCGGGGGGCGCTTCGTGCTCGACTCGGCCCTGCGACTCGATATGGCCGGGAGATGTCTGGAGTTGACGTCCGGTCGACGGCTTGGGTACGACCTGGTTTCGTTCAATATCGGTTCGGGGGCAGTGGGGGCCAAACAGCCCGCCGTGCGCCGGCATGCACAATCGGTCAAGCCGATTTCCCGGGCCGTGCAGTTGAAAGAGCGGTTGCTTGAGATGACCGCTGCTTCCGTAGGACGGATCGTGGTGGTGGGGGCGGGGGCAGCCGGTGTTGAGGTGGCTTTGGCGGCCCGAGCGGTCTTGGGAGGTTGGCCGACGACACTGGTCGAAGGGAAAGATCAAATCCTGACCGGTTACCGGCAGCCGGTTCAGTCGCTTGCCCGCCGGATCCTGAAGAGCCGCGGGATCGAAGTCATGACGGGTCGGCAAGTGACTGCGGTGGGTCCTGGACGGGTTTCCTTGGGACCGAATCTGGAGCTGGACTCCCAGTTGACTGTTTGGCTGACCGGCGCCGAGGCATCGCCTTTGTTTCGAGAGGCCGGATTGGTGGTTTCCAAACAGGGGTTTCTAGCCGTCGATTCAAGCTTGCGCTCCGTCTCGGATCCCTCTGTGTTTGGCGCCGGGGATTGTGTCGACCTGGTCGAATTTCCCGACACACCCAAAGCGGGAGTTTATTCCGTGCGCCAGGGTCCAGTGCTCTGGTCCAGCCTGTGTGCCACTATTGAAGGAACGACTTTGCCTCGCTATCGACCCCAGTCAGGATTCCTTTCCATTTTGAACACGGCTGATGGCAGAGCATTGTTGGCTTACAAAGGGCAGACTTCGCATAGTCGCTGGGCTTTCCGTCTCAAGGATTGGATCGATCGCCGCTTTATGGCGCGCTACCAACGCTTGATCGACTGACCGGCGTGTCGATCGAACTGTGCTGGGCGTGGTGGGGGCAGTGGGCTTAGTTGGAGCTCTGAATCGAAGGGTAGGATAAGCGCTGAAACCAGCGCCGAGTCGGCGTTGAAGAAAGGTGTTGCATGCAACTGATCGCCATCGATTGGCTGACGATCGTGCTCTATTTCGGAATTGTGCTGTTAGTGGGTCTCTACTATTCCCGCCGGGCCGGCTCCGGACTGGAAGAGTTTTTTACCTCCGGGCGCCGGTTGCCTTGGTGGTTGTTGGGCACCTCTATGGTGGCGACTACTTTCTCGACCGATACCCCAAACCTGGTGACCGATATCGTTCGCAACAATGGTGTCAGCGGAAACTGGGTCTGGTGGGCTTTTGTCATCACCGGAATGTTGACCGTTTTCGTTTACGCCAAACTGTGGCGCCGCTCGCGGACCCTGACTGACATCGGCTTTTACGAGCTGCGATATTCGGGCAAACCGGCCGCCTTTCTACGCGGTTTTCGGGCTCTCTACTTGGGAGTCTTTTTCAATGTGATCATTATGGCTACCGTCACGCTGGCGGCCATCAAGATCGGAGCTGTCCTGCTGGGACTGGACAAATACACTACGGTGGTGGTTTGTGCTGCAGTCACCGCGATTTACTCTGCGCTGGCAGGTCTTTGGGGCGTAGTCGTCACTGATTTGCTGCTTTTCGTCATTGCGATGGCGGGCTCGATTGCCGCGGCTTACTACTCATTGGCTCAGCCGGAGGTGGGTGGTCTGGCAGGTTTGATGAGTCATCCCGAGGTCGTCGAACGGCTCCGCTTCGTGCCTGATTTTTCCGACTGGAACACCGCCTTGACGGTCTTCGTAATTCCTTTGGCAGTCCAATGGTGGGCGACCTGGTATCCGGGAGCCGAACCGGGCGGCGGTGGCTACGTGGCCCAGCGGATGCTTTCGGCCAAGGACGAAAAGAACGCGTTGCTGGCCACCTTGTGGTTCAACGTGGCTCACTACGGCCTGCGCCCCTGGCCCTGGATTCTGGTGGCTCTGAGCTCCCTGGTGGTTTATCCGACCCTGGAATCGCTTCAAACCGCTTTTCCCCAGCTTGACGCCTCCATCATTGGCCATGACTTGGCCTATCCGGCCATGTTGATCTTCTTGCCCCATGGTCTTTTGGGACTGGCGGTAGCGTCACTGGCCGCGGCCTACATGTCGACCATAAGCACTCATCTGAATTGGGGTGCTTCTTATATTGTCGGCGATTTCTACAGGCGATTCCGGCGACCGGACGCGAGCGGTGCACACTATGTCAAAGTGGCGCGCTGCTGGACCGCTGTTCTGGTAGTGCTGGCTTCGGTGGTAGCACTGCTGCTGGAGAATGCGTTGCAGGGATTTCAGATCATGCTTCAAATTGGAGCCGGGACGGGATTGATTTTTGTTCTTCGCTGGTTCTGGTGGCGCATCAATGCCTGGAGCGAGATTGCCGCCATGACGATTTCCTTTCTGATAGCGGTTTACTTTCAGATTCACACCGCGGCGGGTTGGACACCCTTGCCCACTTCGCTGCAGTTGATCATCGGGGTTGCAGTCACCTCCACGGTCTGGCTGGCGGTGACCTGGTTGACGCCACCAACCGAAACCTCGACCCTGCAGAATTTTTACGACCGGGTTCGTCCCTACGGGCGAGGTTGGCAGCAAGTCGTCGAAACGGGCCAAGGTGCGCGGGATGACCTGCCGGCGGGAGTCCTGTGCTGGTTTCTGGGCTGCGTGGCTGTCTACAGCATTCTTTTTGGGGTCGGCTACATCCTCTATGGCCAACTATTGCCGGGATTAGTCCTGCTGGCGTTTTTCGCCGCAGCCGGCTTCGGCATCTTCAAATTGTTCCCCCGGCTTGATGGTTTCGGTAAGGGTCCGTGACTTCTACCCATCGAAGTCCCGGGGAACGGCAGCAAGATTTTGATCGGCCCAACCGCCCTGGTAACCGGGTCCCGAAGGAAAACCTGCCGGACCGGGCTACGATTCCTCCGTCGGCTCGGAATCGGCGTCAGGGGGCGGCTCAGGCGCTGGTGATTGACTACTCGCCTCGGTAGCCGGCGGCGCCGGCGGAGGTGCCTGATAGGAGGAAGCTGGGGGAGCCTTCTGGAAGATTGCAATTCCCAGCATGCCCCCAATGGCGGCAAAGATACCGTAGATGAAGAGGTTGATCAGCAGTTCTACCAACAAAAGGCCCAGAGTGAATCCACCTGCCATCATCCTGGTCGCCATCTCTGCTACCCAGGGCGGCATATCGGGTGTCTCTCTTATGGCTTCTTGCACGAGCTCCTTGAAGCCGGCGTCCAATCCTCCCAGCAGAAAGTGCAGCGGGATCGATACCGCGGTTTCGATGACCGCGCCCGTCAGACCAGCCAATAGCCCCACTAGAGCGCCGTCAGCATAGCTCAGCGGTGATGCTCCTGAAGGCGTCTTTCGCAGATAGTAGAAAACAGACAATCCACCGCCGGCAATCACCCACAGGCAGCAAGCACAGTTGAACCAATTGACGACCGGAACGGCCGAAGCGATCCCCAGGCACGCCCCCCCGAGCAGGATTGCCGTAGTCTTATCAGATCGGACTTGATTCATCTGTCAAGCTCCTTGCTCCGGCTCCCCAGAGCCTGGGAAGCTGCTCCACCGCTACCCAGGCAAAAAGCGCCACGGGGAAGCCTACCAGGGCGCCGGTTAAGAATCGGCTTGCAGGATTGTTCTGCAAGAGAACGTCGATTCCGAGAGGAAGAAAAAACCACAGCACCAATCGGGGACGACCCAGTAAACGGGTCACCAAGCTTGGCCAAACCGGTAGCAAAATCAAGCCCAGCCAAAAGCCGATGTAGATGCCTGTGCAGCGATGACAGACCGCCAACGGCTGCCCCGCCCACAAAAAACTCCGTTCATTGAGTTGGTGGCAAATTTGGGCGAAGGGCAAGTAAAGCCAGGGCCCAACGGACCAGCCTGTAGTCGTTGCCCAAGCCGGCAGCAGCAAGGCCAATAGCCAGCTTGTCGTCAGCAACAGAAGCAGGAAATAGCGCCGGCTGGTCGAGGGCATGGCAACCGAGATATTAAAGGACCTCCCGGACGCTGGCAATAGCGCAGGGCCGGCTTGGAACAGAAGCCGGCTGCAGCAACCCCGACTTCACTATGTCGGGAACATTTGCCCGCACTCGCGCTGATAGTGTAACTTGTCCCATGCGCTTGATTGGAGTCATTCCGGCTCGCTATCGATCCCGCCGCTTTCCCGGCAAAGCTCTCGTTCAATTGGCCGACAAGCCAATGATCCAATGGGTCTATGAGGGAGCTTCTCAGGCCTCGGTTTTGGCGGACTTGGTGGTCGCCACCGACGATCGGAGGATTTTCGATGCGGTGACAGCCTTTGGCGGGCGGGCGGAAATGACCGGCAGTGACCACTCCAGCGGGACTGACCGGGTGGCCGAAATCGCCACCCGACTCCAAGCCGACGGTTACGTCAACATTCAAGGGGACGAACCGCTCATTTCGCCCACTGTTGTGGATGCCGTCGGTGGGGCACTTCGCGGCGGCGATACTGAGATGGCTACTGCACGGTTCCGGATCGTCGACCGTCGCGAGATCAGTAACCCCAACGTGGTCAAGGTGGTTTGCGATGCCCAAGGACGGGCTCTCTATTTCTCGCGGGCGCCAATTCCCTATGAAGGTCGGGGTCCGGTGACTTTTTTCAAACATATTGGGATTTACGCCTATCGCCGTTCGCTGTTGCTGCGGTTGAAAAATCTGAAACGGTCTCCCCTGGAAGGCGCCGAGGGACTGGAACAACTCAGGTTTCTGGACAACGGGGTAGCGATTCAGGTGGTCATCACTGAGCAGGACAGCTTAGGGGTGGATGTCCCTGAAGACATCGAGCGTGTCAGCCCCTTGCTGAAGAATCGACCCCAAAAGATCAGGGATGGTTGAACGGAAGGGTGGTGGAGTTTGGCGACCAAGTTTGTTTTTGTAACCGGCGGCGTCTTGAGTTCTCTGGGCAAAGGGCTGGCTTCGGCCTCAATAGGGTCTCTGCTGGAGGCCCGCGGGTTCAAAGTCACCTTGCTGAAGCTGGATCCTTATCTCAACGTCGATCCCGGAACTATGAGTCCTTTTCAGCACGGGGAGGTGTTCGTAACCGATGACGGCGCCGAAACGGATCTCGATCTGGGCCATTACGAGCGCTATACCCATGCCCAGTTGACCAAGGACAATAACTCCACTACCGGTAGAATCTATCAGTCGGTGATCGAAAAGGAGCGCCACGGTGACTACTTGGGCAAGACGGTACAGGTCATTCCGCACATCACCAATGAGATCAAGGCCTCCATCAAAAGGCTGGTAACTGGTGTTGATGTAGTCATTGTCGAGATTGGCGGCACGGTGGGGGATATCGAAAGCCTCCCTTTTCTGGAAGCCATTCGGCAGATGCGGAACGATGTTGGCCGTGAGAACGCCATGTTCGTTCATCTGACACTGGTGCCTTTCGTCAAGACTTCGGGTGAACTCAAAACCAAGCCGACCCAGCACTCGGTGAAGGAGTTGCGCGGCATCGGTATTCAGCCCGATGTACTCTTATGTCGAACCGACCGGGTGTTGTCCCGTGAGCTCAAGGACAAGATCGCGCTCTTTTGCAACCTCCCGGCCAGTGCGGTGATTACCGCCCGCGATGTGACCAGCATTTATGAGGTCCCAATCCGTTTTCACGAGGAAGGGTTGGATTCGATCATCGTCAAGGAGCTGAACCTCCCCTCGACCCGAAGTCGTCTCGATCGGTGGGTCCGGCTGGTCGAAACTATAAAAAATCCCGAGACCGAGGTGAAGATCGGCATCGTTGGGAAATATGTCGAACTGGAAGAATCCTATAAGAGCCTCTCGGAAGCGTTGCTCCATGGTGGCCTTTCCTATCAGGCCCGCGTGAATTTGAAGTGGATTGAGTCGGAGGGATTGGTTGGTGACGATTGGGTCGGGAAATTAGCCGACGTGGACGGAATTCTGGTTCCCGGAGGATTCGGACCCCGCGGCATCAACGGGATGATTCGGGTGATCACTCATGCCCGAGTCAATCAAATCCCCTACTTCGGAATCTGTCTCGGCATGCAGTGTGCAGTGATTGAGTTTGCTCGTAGCGTCTGCTCGTTGGACGCCCACAGTTCGGAATTCAATCCCTCGGTCCAACACCGCGTGATTTACAAACTGCGAGAGCTTCTGGGAGTCGAAGAAATGGGCGGCACCATGCGCTTGGGTGCCTATCCTTGTGAGCTGGAAGCGGATTCACTGGCCTTCCGCATCTACGGAGAGCGGGAAATCTCGGAACGCCACCGTCATCGCTACGAGTTCAACCGGGAATACGAGAAATTATTGACGAGTTACGGACTCAAGATCTCCGGCAACTCTCCTGATCGGAATTTTGTCGAGATCATCGAGTTGCCGGGCCATCCTTGGTTTCTCGGTTGCCAGTTTCACCCCGAATTCAAGTCCAAACCACTGGAGCCGCACCCGCTTTTCAGCAGTTTTGTGGGGGCCTCGCTGGACTATCGCCAAAAACGGCTGGAAGCAACCGATCTGGCGGTTTCGCTGGCCGAAAGCCGGCTTCTCCAATCGTAGGGGATGGGACGGCAAGATGATAAAGGGTTTGGGAGTCCCTTCTCCACGCCTGCCTATCGGTGACTTTGAGGCAGGGGCTGACGCTCCTTTCTTTCTGATCGCGGGACCTTGCGTCATCGAAAGTCCCGGCCACTGCCTCGAGCTGGCGGACCGGCTCAAGACTCTATGCCGGCAAATGGGGGTTCCCCTGCTCTTTAAGGCCTCTTTCGACAAGGCCAACCGCTCTTCGATTCACTCCTACCGCGGACCGGGTCTGGAAAAAGGAATGGAAGTCCTGGCCCGGGTCAAGCGGGAGCTGGGGTTACCCCTGATCTCCGATGTCCACGAAGCAGGTCAAATCGCGGCCGCAGCGGAAGTCTTGGACGTCATTCAGATTCCAGCCTTCCTGTGTCGACAAACCGATCTGTTGGTGGCTGCTGCCGCCAGCGGTAAAGTTGTCAATGTCAAGAAAGGACAGTTCCTCTCTCCCCGAGACGTTGACAACATCGTTGAGAAAGCCAAGTCGGTCAGCAAGCGACCGCTGCTGGTCACTGAACGGGGGGTCAGCTTCGGCTACAACAACCTGATTGTGGACTTCAAATCAATTCCGTGGCTACGCAGCCTGGGCACACTGGCAATTTTCGATGCTACCCACAGTGTCCAGTTGCCGGGCGGAGCCGGGACAACGACTGCAGGACAGTCTGAGTTTATTCCCTATTTGGCGCGGGCCGCCGCCGGGGTGGGGATTGATGGACTCTTTCTGGAAGTTCACGAGGCCCCCGACCGTGCCCTGAGCGACGGACCCAACGCCTTGCCGTTCGAATTGCTTCCGCCGCTCCTGGGTCAGGTCAAAGCCATTGATGCCCTGGTCAAGGGACGTTCCCAGGCATCGGCATGATTCGTTGTCAAGGCGGCCAGAATTGGCGGCCTTGAAGGTTCGGGGCCGAGGCTAGAGTCCGATTCTCTCTCCCTGCTGCGCAATCCGGAATCCCGCTGCTTCAATCCGGCGACTCTCAGGGCTGTCAGGCCAAAGGGCAGGGTTGGTATGGTTGAGGTGGATGAAGCGGATTTTACTCCGCTCCGATTTGGGCAAGGCGGAGAAGCGCTCCAGGCTGTGCGAGATGGTCGGATGGGGAAAGCCCGACATGTCGCGTCCCGGAATCTCGCCCTGGGCAAAGAAGGTTCCGTCCAGGTAAGCGACATCTACCTGGGCAGTCCACTCCTCGATCCGGCTGCCCCTTCGGTCCAAGTCCTCCCAGCTGTCAATATCGGGAAGATAGAGGATCGATTTGTTGGGGCCGGCAACCTTGAAACCCACTACCTCACTGTATTCCTGACGATGAGGTACCAGCAGAGGAGTAACGACCAAACGAGGATTGAGCCGGACCTCTTGGCCGTCGCTTAGCAGGCGTAGAGCAATGTTGCCGTACCGTATCAGCTGATCCCAGGGTCCGTTGGTCGAGAGGAAATCTCCCATGCGTGGCATCGCATAGACCGGCACCGCCCGCGCTCCCATCACTTCGTGACCCAGTTGAGCCAGACCCAAGTAGTGTCCGATGTGGGCGTGAGTCAGAAAGACTCCCGAAAGGGGAAGTTGCCCCTGAGAAGATTGGACTCTGTCCAGTTCCAGCAGTTGATCCTTGAAGTCGGGACCGATATCGAACATCCACCGCTCTCCGGAACCCGGATCGACCAGTCCCAGCGAAACAACCTTGTGCCGGTTCGCCGGCTCCCAACCCTCGCCCGGTGGAGTGCCCACTTGGGGAGAGCCGCCGTCTTGACAAACCCCGAGCACGAGAACAAAGGGATCGGGACTCGTCGCCGCCGCCCTCTGGAATAGACTCAGCAGGCCCAAGACAAGCAGTCGAGCTACGACCTGAATCAGCGGCCTTCCCGGGCCGTCACTCTTGACAGCGACCATCATGCCAGTCCTCTCAACAGCATTGTAAACAACTTTCCACGTCGATATTTCGGGCTCCTGGGTGATTTGAAGGCTGATTCGCGTTATGCTTAGGACTGGCAATAAGGAGTCGCTCGCGTCTTGAAACCGATAGACAAGAGACCCAAATTGATCCCCATGGCTGCGGCTATGATCCTGGCGGTCGGCCTCGCCGCCACTGTGTTTCCTGCACAGGACGATATCGAGGCAATCCGTCAAGCCGCCGAGCAAGGCAATGCCGATGCCCAGGCCGTTCTCGGGTTCATGTACGCCACTGGGCAGGGTGTCCCCAAAGACGAAGCTGAAGCTGTGCGTTGGTATCGCTTGGCCGCCGAACAGGGCAATCCCGCTGCCCAGCACAACCTCGGGCTCCGCTACGCCAACGGTGAGGGGGTGCCGAAGGACGAAGCCGAAGCGGCGCGCTGGTACCGCTTGGCCGCCGAGCAGGGCGTTGCCGCCGCCCAGTTCAACCTGGGGGTCGGTTACACGCACGGCCGGGGTGTCCCCAAGGACGACGCTGAAGCCGCGCACTGGTTCCGCCAGGCCGCCGAGCAGGGCATCGCCGCTGCCCAGCACAACCTCGGGCTCCGCTACGCCAACGGTGAGGGCGTGTCCAAGGACGCCGCCGAATCGGCACGCTGGTATCGCCAGGCCGCCGAGCAGGGCATCGCCGCTGCCCAGCTCAACGTCGGGCTCAGCTACGCCAAGGGTGAGGGCGTGGGGGAGGATGCCGCCGAAGCCGCGCGCTGGTTCCGCCAGGCCGCCGAGCAGGGTATTGCCGCGGCGCAGTACAACCTGGGGCTCAGTTTTGCCAACGGGCGGGGTTTGGCGAAGGACGAAGCCGAGGCGGCGCGCTGGTACCGCTTGGCCGCCGAGCAAGGCATCGCCGCTGCGCAGCTTAACCTGGGGGTCATGTATGGCAAGGGCCAAGGCGTCCCCAAGGACGAAGCCGAAGCGGTGCGTTGGTATCGCTTGGCCGCTCAGCAGGGCATCGCCACTGCGCAATACAATCTGGGGGTCAGTTACAGCCAAGGCCAGGGTGTTCCCGAGGATTCCGTGCTCGCGCACATGTGGCTCACCATCGCCCTTGTCAATGGCAGCGAAACCGCCAAGGTGTCGCGGGGTAACGTGGAACGAGAGTTGACCCCCGCCGAGATCAGCCGCGCCACCGCACTGGTGCGCTCCTGCATGGACTCGGACTACCAAGACTGCGAGCCGTAGGAAAACGCAGCGGCGGCAACCTCCGGGAAGAATAAACGTTAGGCCCCCGAGACTTTCTTGCAATGGAGATAGACGGCTTACAGTCGGAAAAACTGCTTTACCGTGAGAGTTCTGCCGGCTGCCTCCATTTCTCCATAGAACCCGGTATTTTGCCCCTTGGAGTCTAGGAAGCCGCCAGTGGCAAGCCTTCGAATCAGCTACATTACGTCCGGGGCCGCGGGGATGTTCTGCGGTAGCTGCATCCGCGACAACGCCTTGGCTGCTGCCCTGATGCGGCTGGGAATAGATGTCCAGCTGGTGCCCACCTACACGCCCATTCGAACCGATGAGCGGGACGTCAGTATCGATCGTCTTTTCCTGGGCGGCATCAACGTCTACTTGCAGCAAAAGTTTCCCTTTTTCCGTCATCTGCCGCGTTTGCTGGACCGGCCGCTGAACAATCGCTGGCTGGTGGAGAGAGTTTCTTCCCGAGGCATCGAAACCGATGCCGCCGAGTTGGGTGAGCTGACGCTCTCGATGCTTCGCGGGGAGGCGGGCCACCAGCGCAAGGAGATTCAGCGGCTGCTGGACTATCTGGACCATCAGCAGCCGCACCTGGTCAACCTGACCAATTGTCTTATTGCGGGCTTCCTGCCCGCTTTAAAGCGGCAGGTGAGAAAGCCGGTGCTGGTGACCTTGCAGGGAGATGATCTTTTCCTGGACCAGTTGATCGAACCTTTTCGCAGCAAAGCCTTAAAGAGGGTGCGCCGGTTGGCTCAGCTGGCGGACGGTTTTATCGTCTTCAGCGATTTCTACAAGAAATTCATGGCCGACTACCTGCAGGTTTCCTCGGACCGTTTCCACGTCGTTCCCTTGGGTATCGATGTTGGCGGATATCCTGAGCGAAAGTCCCCGGCGGCCAAAGGAAGAACGGTTGGCTATTTGGCTCGGATCTGTCCCGAGAAAGGCTTCCACCTTCTGATCGATGCTTTCGTGGAGCTGCGGCAGTTGGCGGGGAGCGAGGAGGTAAAGCTGGAAGCGGCAGGGTGGTTGGGTGATAAGAACAGAAATTATTTTAACGAGCAAATGAAGAAGCTTAAAGATAATGGTCTAAAGGAACACTTCAAGTTCCACGGCACCCTGGAAAAGCCGGAGAAGATTGAGTTCTTGCAACGACTGGACGTTTTTTCCGTCCCCACGATCCACCCCGAGCCTAAAGGCCTGTTTGTGCTTGAGGCCTTGGCCTCGGGAGTACCGGTTGTACAACCTGGCCACGGTTCTTTTCCGGAACTGGTTGGGGGCACCGGAGGAGGGATTCTGGTCCCTCCTCGGCAACCTTTGCCATTGGCGCGGGCGATCCATTCGCTGCTGGTCGATCCCTCGATCGGGCAGGAATATGGGGAGACTGGCCGCCAAAGTGTGCACCGCCAGTTTACCGCCGAGCAAATGGCGCGCAACACGCTGGACATCTATAAGCAGTACTGCCATCCCCGTGATTGAGGTTTACTGTTAACATAGGCCAATGAGTCTGCGTGACCGTTTGGCTCGTCCGTTGCGGGATCTTCGTATTTCCGTCACCGACCGCTGCAATCTGCGCTGTTCCTATTGCATGCCCAAGGAGGTCTTCGGAAAAGACTATCCCTTTTTGGACCGGCACAAATTGCTCAGCTATGAGGAAATCAGCCGGCTGACGCGAATCTTCGTGAGTTTGGGAGTGACCAAGGTCAGGGTGACGGGGGGAGAACCATTGCTGCGTCACGAGATCACTCACCTGGTCGCAATGCTGGCCGCGCTGCCGGGACTTGAGGATCTCACTATGACCACTAATGGTCTGTTGCTTGAGCGCTGGGCTCAGCCGCTGAAAGATGCCGGTTTGCAGCGCATTACAGTGAGTCTGGACAGTCTCGATGGCCCAACCTTCGCCCAAATGAATGGTCTTGGGATTGGTGCCGAGGTTGTGTTGCGCGGGATTGAGGCTTCCGTGGCCGCGGGTTTGAGTCCGGTCAAGGTCAACGCCGTGGTTCAGCGAGGTGTCAACCATCGACAGGTGGTCGACTTGGCCGGCCACTTTCGGGGCAGCGGAATCGTGCTCCGCTTGATTGAATACATGGATGTCGGCAACACCAACCAGTGGCAAGCAGATCAGGTCGAAACGGGCGCTGCTATTGTCGAGCGCATTTCGCGTGTTTTCCCCCTCGAACCGGTTGATGCCAACTATCGAGGCGAGGTAGCCCGGCGCTGGCGCTACCGAGACGGGCAGGGCGAAATCGGTGTGATTACCTCAGTGTCACAGCCCTTTTGCCGGGACTGTACCCGAGCCCGCTTGTCTCCCGAGGGGCACCTCTACACCTGTCTGTTCGCCGGCTCCGGTTTCGACCTGCGCTCGCTGCTGCGCAGCGGACAGAGCGACCGACAAATTCGCCATTTCTTGGAATCTATCTGGCGCGGGCGCGACGATCGTTATTCGGAGCTTCGTTTCACCTCTACCCAACCTCGGACCAAGGTTGAGATGTCCAAGATCGGTGGCTAGCCCCAATTTCTCCCCAGGTCGCTGGGTGTATGATCAAGAGGATATTGTATTGAGGAAATTACAGGTTTTCTTATCGAGGTCTCCCGGGCACAGACTGTGCTGGGCGCGTCCTCGCTGGTCTTTCGCCTTCAGCGCGCACATGCTCCCGCAAACGTAGTCCCTGCTACGTTTGCGGTCACGAGCACCCGCTGAAGACGAGAATCCTGTGCCCCCCCGGTGAGAAATGCGGGCTAGATCTTCACCGATTCCTCCACAAATTGGACGGGAACGGGGACGAAACAAAGGATCAGGATGATCGCGCCAATGATTGCCACCAAAATCCGACCACGACCGACCGGCACGGCTTCACACTCGGAGGCCGGATGCCGAAACCCCATGGCAATCAGCAGTAAGGCAAACACCAGATAGCCCAACGCCGGCCAGGAAAACAGACTCACCGCCAACAAGGCTACAAAGGCCGCCCCAGAAATCAAGCGGTGGAGCCGCGGACCGAACAGAGCATAGGTAACGTGGCCGCCGTCAAGTTGGCCTACCGGGAGCAGGTTGAGGCTGGTTGCCAGCATCCCAAACCATGCGGCCCAGCCGACTGGATGCAGCGCCATGAGTGAGCCGTCACCGCTATAGAGGAACTGCACCGCGACATGAAACAGCAGTGGCTCTCCGAATACCAGTCCTCCCGTTGGGGGCGAGGCGAAAGGACGTGACCAACCGACGCCGACAAGAAGCGCCGGGATGACCACGGCAAAACCGGCCAGAGGGCCGGCGATACCCACATCGAATAATTGGCGACGATCGGCAAACCTCGATTTGATGCGGATTACGGCCCCGAAAGTTCCAAAAGGATTGAAGGGTAGCAGCAACCATTCCAGGAACCCGACCTTCAAGCCGAAACCGATTCCGATCAACCAAGCCAGTGGCGGTGGTAGCGGCAATAGGGGTGGAGCGGGGATGACGAAAGGTAAAGTGGCTCGAATGAGGTAACGTCGGCAGGCCAGATAGTGGCCCATTTCGTGAGCCAGAAGGATAGCCAGCAGTGTCCCGGCGAATGGCAATCCTCGAAAAAGCTGGGCGGGGCGGCTAAACAGGGAGTCGAATGGGACTTGGTGAATATCGCCGCTGGCAGCTCGGAATCCAAAATCGAACATGAACCCGGCCACAAGTGTCGTGAGGAATGTCAACAAGAAGAGGATCGTCGCCAGCCCGAAACGCTCCGGCGCCGGCGGAGAAGGGTTGGAGACCGGGTGCTGTTCCGATGTTGGAATGGACTTGAAGACCGGATTGGAAGGACTGCTCAACGGGGGACCGATCTAGCCGGACCGGATTTCTTTACCGGGCTTGAAACGAACGGTCTTGCCGGGGGGAATAGGCACGATCGCCCCGGTTCGAGGATTTCGGCCGACCCCACTCTTACGCGGCTTGACGACAAAGACACCGAAGCCTCTAAGTTCGATCCGCTCGCCTTTGCGCATGGCTTCTCGGAGCGCGTTCAACACCGATTCGACAGCAACTTCCGCTCTAACCTTGGTGATCCTCATGCGCGTGGCCACTCGGCTCACAATGTCTTGTTTTATCACAACTTCTGATTCCTCCAACTTGTTTGTTTGAAAATACTTGCCTTAATTTTATCTGTCAAGAATAAGGTTCAGCCACAATACCGAACCGTGAACCGAACTCAGTTTGCCGTCAGGTCAGTTGGCCTCTCCAAAAGGTTAACCGGTAAAGGTTCTCCCAGCGCCGCGGATCTCTTCATTGTCAGCTGTCTTCAGCTGGACTACACTGGCGATCGACTGCGTGAGAGTTGGCAATGACCGTAAAACCTGACCATTGGATCGCTCGAATGGCTCGTTCAGCCCGCATGATCGAGCCCTTTGCGGAGGAACAGATCGGCCGCGGCGTGATCTCCTTTGGCGTGAGCTCGTACGGTTACGACTTTCGGCTCGACCGACAGTTCAAAGTCTTTGAGCCCAGGGGAAGAGAGCTCGATCCCAAACGAATCAGCGAGTCGGTCTTTCGGGAAGTGGAGGCGGACAGTTGCCTGCTGCCCGGCGGTACTTTCCTGCTTGGGAAATCGATCGAGTACTTCAGGATTCCGCGCACCATTTTGACCCTTTGTGTTGGGAAGTCGACCTACGCTCGCTGTGGTGTCCTGGTCAACGTGACCCCTTTCGAGCCGGAATGGGAAGGTTTTGTTACCGTTTCAGTCAGCAATACCGGGTCTGATCCAGTGCGAATTTATGCCGGCGAAGGGATCGCTCAGCTCATCTTTCTTGAGTCCAACGAGGCTTGCCGTACATCTTATGGGGACAAGCGGGGCAAGTATCAGGCCCAACGGGGAATCGTGCTTTCCAAGGTCGAGGGAAAAAACGACAAAGTCGACTAAATTACAGACCGGAGCCGCTCGCTGACTGGTCGACCGGGACACCGATGATCGAGAAGTACGATTTCAAAGCCATTGAGCAAAAGTGGCAGCGTCGCTGGGCGCGAGCTGACCTTTTCGCTGCGCGGGAAGACTCGCAGCGTCCGAAATATTATGTCCTTGAGATGCTGCCCTATCCTTCCGGCGCTCTTCACATGGGACATGTCCGCAACTATTCGTTGGGTGATTCCTTGGCGCGCTACCGGCGAATGAAGGGCTTTGAAGTACTGCACCCCATCGGCTGGGACGCCTTTGGGCTTCCGGCCGAAAACGCGGCCATCCGGAACCAGGTTCCGCCTGAAGAATGGACACTTCGCAATATCGCTCACATGAAGCAACAGTGTCGGCGAATGGGTTGGTCGTACGACTGGCGGCGAGAATTGGCCACCTGCCTGCCCGATTACTATCGCTGGAACCAGTGGTTTTTTCTTCAGATGTATCGGCGGGGGCTGGCCTTCAAGAAAAAGGGACGCGTCAATTGGTGTCGCCAATGTGGGACGGTATTGGCCAATGAACAGGTGGTTGACGGTCGTTGCTGGCGCGACCAGAGCCCGGTTATCGAGAAGGAGCTCGAGCAGTGGTACTTGAGAATTACCGACTATGCAGCCGAGTTGCTCGACGGTTTGGATGAGCTTGATCGGTGGCCGCAGAAGGTAGTCACCATGCAGCGCAATTGGATCGGTCGGTCGCATGGTGCTCAAGTTACTTTTAGGGTTGTCGATTCGGAGGAACGCTTTGAGATCTTCACCACCCGCTTAGACACGATTTTTGGCGCGACCTTCGTATTGCTTGCTCCCGAACACCCGCTGGTGGGTCAATGGTGTGACGGACCCGGACAGGGTCTCCAGTTGGGTCGGTTCGTCGATGAGATTCGTCTCCAGACCCGGGCCGATCGGATGGCCGACAAAGGGGAAAAACGGGGTATCTTTAGCGGCCGCTACGCAGTCAACCCCTTCAATGGCGAGGCGGTCCCGATTTGGGTCGCCAATTTTGTGTTGATGGATTATGGGACCGGCGCCATCATGGGGGTACCGGCCCATGATCAAAGAGATTTTGAATTCGCTACCAGGTACAAGCTGCCGATCCGAGTGGTGGTCACGTCTGCTGAGCAAGAATCGGAGGCAGCTTTGCAGGGAGCCACGGAGGGGTACGGCCAACTGGTCTATAGCGGAGAATTCACGGGCTTGACCTCCGCCCAGGCCCAGCGCGTCATGGCCGGTGTTGCCGTTAAGGCCGGTTTTGGCAAGGAAACGGTTTCCTATCGCCTGAGAGATTGGGGAATCAGCCGCCAACGCTACTGGGGCACTCCTATTCCAATGCTCCAGTGTGACAACTGCGGCCCGGTGGAGGTTCCCGAAAAGGATCTTCCGGTTTTGCTGCCCAAAGTTGAAGGCGACCCTCAGGGCGGCTCACCCCTGGGAGAGGTGGCCGAATTTCTCAATGTCAGCTGCCCCCAATGCGGTGGGCTGGCTCGGCGGGAGACCGACACCATGGACACGTTTGTCGACAGTTCGTGGTACTTCTTCCGCTACACCGACGCCGACAATCACTCGGCAGCCTATGACCCAGCCAAGGTGGCCCACTGGTTGCCGGTGGACACTTATATCGGCGGTATCGAGCATGCCGTGCTGCACCTGATCTATATGCGTTTTTTCTCCAAAGTCATGCGGGACCTGGGATTGGTTCACTTCCATGAACCGGTTGCCCGTCTTTTCACCCAGGGAATGGTGATCAAAGACGGAGCCAAAATGAGCAAGTCCCTGGGAAACACAGTCAGCCCTGACGACGTGGTGCGGGAGTATGGGGTCGACAGTGTCCGACTCTTCATTCAGTTTTGTGCTCCTCCCGATGGAGAGCTGGAGTGGAGTGAGCAGGGGCTGGAGGGTTGTTTCCGCTTTCTGAAACGCTTGTGGCGGCTGTTGCACCGTCATTTGGCGGCCTCCCACGACGACGGCGAGCAGCAGACAGGGCCGGCGAAGGCCGTCGAGCGGCAACTGCAGCAGAAGATTCACCAGACCATCCGCAAGGTGAGCGAGGATCTGGAACGAATACATCAGAATACTGCGATAGCTGCCATCATGGAGCTTCTCAACACCACTTCATCTGCTTTCGAGAGGGAAGTACGCCCCGGGCTGGTGCGGGAAGCGCTGGAGGCAATGGCCTTGCTCCTGATGCCTTTCGCACCCCATTTCGGAGAAGAAATGTGGGCCCGGCTGGGCCATCGGACTTTGGCTTCTGAAGCGCCCTGGCCTCGTTATAAGGCGGAGTTGGCGGAAGAAGAGACCATCCAGGTGGTGATCCAAATCAATGGTAAGGTACGTTCCAAGTTCCTGGCCCAGCCCCGAATATCGAGGGGTGAGTTGGAGCGGAGGGCCTTGGAGGACAAGAAGATTCAGTCCTTTACGCGAGGTAAGACCGTGCAGCGGGTGATCGTCGTGCCCCATAAGCTGGTCAATATTGTGGTTCGCTAGATGTCCAAACCTAAGAGCGGGTCAAGAAGAGACTTGAAACGATGCTGGCTGGTGGTTTTTTTGCTCGCCAGCCACTGTGGTTATCGAATTGCCAGCCACAACCGTCTCGATCCGGCGCTGGACAGCATCGCCGTGGTGCTCGAGAACGAGAGTCAGACTTTTCAGGTCGAGCAGATCTTGGCTCGTGCCTTGATCCGTACCCTGGTCCAGCAGACGGACTACCGGATCGTCTCCGATCCCTCCCAGGCCGACGGCGTGCTCAAAGGGACAATCATCCGTGTGACGGCCAACCCGGTGACGTTCGGGCGAGGCTCATTCGGGTCTACTTTTGTGGTCATTTTGACGGCCAAGCTGGAGCTGCAGGATCGTCGGCAAGAGAAAGTGCTGTTCCGCAACGACCGCTTCGTTTTTCGCGAGCAGTACGTGATCAGTTCGGATGTGGAGAATTTCTTTTCCGAACTCAATCCTGCCCTTGAAAGGATTGCTGTCGATTTCGCCTCCAGCGTGGTGAGTTCGATTCGGGAAGGATTTTGATCGACCGGTAGATCGCCGGCCCGAGGTGCGCCCTAAGGGTTGGCCGAGCCTTGGGGTGCCCACTCGTTGCTGTCGGAAGCATTTTGCAGCCCAGACGAGGAAGACCTGTCGGTTCCGATTGGCTTGGCATTCACTGAAGCCGGCTCTATTGGGGCCCGATACGCATACGGTTCACCTTGCTCAGCCAAGTTCCGCCACGGGCTTCAGTCGATGACTGCGATAGAATAGAAGCATGCGTTTGACCACCTTCACTCGATCTCTGGCCAACCCGGAAGCTTTCTACCTGCTCAAGCCCGGCGGATCGCTAAGGCGTCGGGTGCGGCAAGCGGTGATCCATCACTTGCCGGAGTCGACCCGCAGCTTCGACTGGTCGGTCCGGGATTTGGGAGATAAGGAAGAGGTCGATCTGGTAAGGGAGCGAGAGATCGCTCTGGTCTCCGCAGCGAGGACGTTACCTTGGATGAACGCCTACCGCTGGATTTATGTGCTGAACGCTCACCGGGGCGGGGAAGTTCTGACCGGCTACCTCAAGTCGCCGTCGCCGCGAACCGTGATGATCCTGGAGGTGGCCGAGCGCAGACCGCCCCAATGGCCCAAGATGACCGTACTGGAGCCGGCCGATGGCTCCGAGCAGACTGACTGGATCAAGCAGCGGCTTCAAGCCGAAGGCTATACCATCGACCAAGGTGCGCTGCGCGAACTAAAGAAACGCTTGGGGGAGGATTCGGCTCATCTCGAAAGCGAATTGGAGAAGTTGCTGGCGCTCGCCTATCAGTCGCAGCGAATCGACCGGAAACTGGTGACCTCCAGCGTAGCGGCTCCGAGTGAGAAGAACGTTTTTGCCCTCACGGGGGCTTTGGCCGGGGGACAGCCGGCGAAGGCGGTCATGGTGCTCAACAAGCTCTTTGATGCCGGCATAAATCCTGGGCAAATCCTGGGGCTGCTGCATTGGAATTTGTCGCGCCTACTGGTGGCTCGAGAGATGCTCGAGGAGCGGGTTGCTTTCAATCAGATCTTGCGCCGGCTCCGGATCTGGAGCTTCAAGTCATGGGAAAGGGAGTTGAGGAGCATCCCTCGCCGCCGGTTCATCGATTTGTTGATCCAGCTTCGGAAAGTGGACCGTCAGTTCAAGACAACCGGCACCAACAAGAGACACCTGTTGGAGCGACTCGTCATTGACACCTGTCTGAGAACCTCCGTATAATCGTGGCTTTGTGCGGGCTTTGAAGGAGCGATGGCCAGATGCCTAATACCAAGTCGGCTGAAACACGAATGCGGCAGAATGCGGTTCGGCGTTTGCGCAATCGCGCTCGTCGTAGCGAAGTTCGCAGCGAAATCAAGAAACTGCGGCGGTTGGTTGAAGCAGAGCAATTTGAAGAGGCCCAGCAACGGCTGTCAAAGGTTTATGCGGTCATTGACCGCACCGCCCAAAAGGGCGTCATCCATCGCAATACGGCTGCTCGTTACAAGTCTCGACTGGCCCGCCAACTGAGCGCCCACGCTACCGGCTTGATTTGAGAACCTACTCTCCAACTCCTTGAAAAATATTATCTTACCCAATCGAGGGGCTGAGATCCTCTTCGATTTGCAAGATGAGAATGTCCGATTCCTGGAGTCGCTGTTTGACGCTGAGATCAGCGCTCGGGGCACCCAGCTTTTTGTCCGGGGGGATCGCAAGACAGTGGCGGCGCTGGAGCGGATCCTGGCCGATTTTTCGCGGCTGGTTGAAAACGGACAATCGTTTTCCAATGGAGAACTCAGAGAAGCCTTCCAACAAATTGCCGAGGGTGCAGCCCACAACCTGATGGAGTTTTTCCCCAAGCGGCCCGTGCTCGAAACTCCTTTACGCCGAGTAGTACCTAGAAGTCCAAATCAATCTCGCTATGTGCAGTCCATCGATGACAACGACCTCGTGTTCGCGATCGGACCGGCTGGAACAGGGAAGACCTATCTGGCCGTCGCCCAGGCGATTTCCTATCTGACCCAAAAGCGAGTCGAGCGCATCATCCTGACCCGTCCCGCGGTTGAAGCGGGAGAGAAGCTGGGCTTCTTGCCAGGTGACCTGCAGGAGAAGGTCGACCCTTATCTACGTCCTCTTTACGATGCTCTTTTTCATATGCTGGATGCGGCCAAGGTCGAGAAGCTGTTGGAGCGCGGCACCATCGAAATCGCTCCCTTGGCCTTTATGCGAGGCCGGACCCTGAGCGAAAGCTTCATCATTCTCGACGAAGCTCAGAATTGTACCTCGCAGCAAATGCAGATGTTCCTGACTCGGATGGGTATACATTCCAAGACTGTGATCACCGGCGACGTGACCCAGATAGATCTCCCCGAGGGCCAGAGTTCGGGATTGGTACACGCACGCCGGATCTTGGAAGGAGTTGAAGGGATTGTCTTTTGCCAATTCGACGACCGCGATGTCGTGCGTCATCGTTTGGTACGACTCATTATCAAGGCCTATGGCGGCAGCAGTTGAGGTCGACAGGCCTTGCGGCTGATGGGTGGTTGCGGAAGGACGCGGTTGAGGAGAGCTCGTGAACGATGTCTCTCGAGATCGGGTGAGAATCATCGGTGTGCCGATGGATTTGGGAGGGGGCCGTCGAGGCGTCGACATGGGGCCCTCGGCTATCCGCATTAGCCGACTCCACGGCCATTTGGGACAGTTGGGCCTGAAGCTCGAAGATTCCGGCAATCTGGAAGTCCCGGGGGCGGAGCAGGTTCATTACGGACACCGTGAGGCCAAATACCTCAAGCAAGTCAATTCGGTCTGTCGTCGCTTAGCCAGGCGAGCGCAATCGAGTCTGGAGGCAGATTATTTTCCTCTGGTGCTGGGAGGGGATCACTCGATAACCGCCGGGACCGTCTCAGGGGTCTCCGGGTACTATCGCCGGTTCGGTCAAAAAATCGGGTTGATTTGGATTGATGCCCATCCCGATATGAACACTCCATCCACCAGCCCATCGGGCAACGTTCACGGTATGCCTCTGGCCGCCATGCTTGGGATCGGTCCCGAGGAGCTGGCCACCATTGGGGATTTCCAACCTAAGGTGGCGATCGAAAACGCCGTCGTCGTGGGGGCCCGAAGTATCGATTCGAAGGAGCGTGAGACTATTCAGGAGTGTGGTCTCAGAGTGATCAGCATGAGCGAGATCGATCGCGGCGGACTGGTGGCGGCGATGGAACAAGCCCTGGCCCTAGCCAACGCCGGTACGGTCGGATTTCACTGCAGCCTGGATCTCGACGTGGTAGATCCCCAAATTGCTCCCGGCGTGGGGTCCCCGGTTCCGGGGGGGATCAGCTATCGAGAGAGCCATCTGGCGATGGAAATGATCCACGACTGGGGTGGTTGTGTTTCGCTTGATGTGGTGGAGGTCAATCCGATCCTGGATTCCGAGAACCGTACCGGAAATCTGGCGGTGGAGCTGATTGGCTCGGCTTTCGGAAAGAAAATTTTGTGACGATGCAACCGAACGGGAAATCCCAATCGGCTCACTCCGCATGGGGCCGCCGCAGAACCTTGAAACCGGCTGGGAGCATTTGGTACAGTTTCTCTAGTGCCAACGTACCTATTCTCTACGGTAGCCTGTCACGCAAGGTTACCAATCCAACCACTCGCATCAACGATTACAGATCAGAAGGAGGCCTTGTACATGGATGAGGCAGGAGTCAGAGAGTACCTGAGCAAGAACGACGAGAGTTTTCGTTCCCTGGCGGAGCAACATCACGCCTACGAGCTGGAACTTGAGGAGTTTATCGACCGAACTTACTTGAACCCGTCGGAACAGCTCAGGGAAACTGAACTCAAGAAGAAAAAGCTCTTCTTGAAAGATCGGATGCAGTTGATGATTTTCCAATACCGCGCCCGGCGGACAGGTTGAGCGCCAACTGCGAGGACTGATCGTGGGGGCCCACTGAAGGAATCGGTTCTTTCGGCAGGCCCTTTTTTTGTGGCTGGTTTTCCGTTATGGCCAAAGATGCCTTTTACTTTCTCATCCCGTTGCTGTTGCTGGCGGCCGTAGGCTGGTGGCTGGGGCTGAACCTGTTAGCCATTATTTGTTTGTCGGCCGTGGCCTTTGTCGCTTTTTTCTTCCGCGATCCCGAACGGACGGTTCCTGACCATGCTGACGCTATTCTCAGTCCGGCTGATGGACGTATCGTTGGAATTCTCCCCCATACCGGAGGGAAGTTGGTCAGTATTTTTCTGTCGGTTTTCGACGTCCATGTGAACCGCGCTCCTATTGCCGGCCGAATTGTCCGGCAGACTTACCGTCCCGGATCTTTTCGCTTGGCTTTCGATGAGCGAGCCTCAGCGGAAAACGAGCGCGTCGAGATCGTCATCGAGGGGAAACGCTGCTTGACGTTCACCCTGATCGCTGGTCTTGTCGCCCGCCGTATCGTTCTTTGGAAACGACCGGGGGACGCCGTTGATCGAGGTGATAGAATGGCTTTGATCCGCTTTGGCAGTCGCGTCGACATCGTGGTCCCGGAAGGTTGTCGGCTCAACATCAGGCAAGGGGACCGGGTTCGGGCCGGTGCCACCATTTTGGCGTTTTGGGGAGCAGGTTGATGTATTCGCCGGGTAAGCGTCGATTAAAGCGTTTTTCAAGACGCGAGTCGGAGCAACTTTTCAATCCCCGCAAGAAGCTTCGCCGCACTGTTTACCTCTTGCCGTCGGTTTTCACCGTCGGCAACATATTTGCAGGTTTCCTGGCAGTCATCTCTTGTCTGAACGGCCAGTACCAAGTTGCTGCGGTGGCCATCGGTATTGCCGTGGTATTGGATGGCCTGGACGGCCGCGTGGCTCGAATGGCCAACGCCACCAGTGACTTTGGACTCCAACTGGACTCTTTGGCCGATGCCATCAGCTTTGGCGTGGCGCCGGCCATTCTGGTTTATTCCTGGGGGATGGCCGACTTCGGCCGTTTCGCGCGATTCTCGGCTTTCGTGTTCTTGATCTGCGGAGTGATGCGATTGGCTCGCTACAATCTACAACTTCAAGATCTGAAACAGTTTGCCGGGCTCCCGATTCCCGCCGCCGCCGGCATTATCGCCGCCCTGGTGCATTTTTTTCCCGAGCCGCCACAACACGCGCTTTTCAAAGTCTTGCTGGTGGGAGCCACTTACTTGACCGCTTTTCTGATGATCAGCACCATTCGCTATCCCTCGCTTAAAGGTCTCAATCTGGGACGAGGCAAATCACATCTCACTATTTTGCTGTTGGGGTTGTTGGTGGCTGGGATCTATTACTTCTCGCAACTGGTTCTGTTGGCAGTCGCGCTCACCTATCTGGCCAGCGGTCCCTGCTTCCGCTTCTGGAGTATGGCGAGGCGTCGCGCCCGAGGCTTGGGGTTGGCCGGTAGAATCGAATCGGACTAGAGTGGCATAAAAATCTCGGTGGTCTGACAGCGACGCCACCGCTAGTTCCTGGAGCCAATTCTTCCGTTACCAAAACCCCCTGCCAGGAGCAATAATCCGCCCCGCGGCCGCGGCGCCTCGTTCGGTGTCCCGCCTTTAGCTACGACTCAAACCATTGGCGCTCACCCCGGGGTGCGCTACAATCGAAACCCTCCACAAGCTGACTCGGCCTGATTGCGGGCGACCGTTCCAGGCCCCCCAACTAGCACCGCCGAACGTTTGTGGTTGGGAAATCCCCGAGGGTTCTGATAAGTTCCGGTTTCAGGCGGGAGGTGTCCGTGCACTTAGAAAAGACAAAAGTGTTGGCTGGCTCCGTTCGGCGATTGCTTCGACGCGACGCCTCCTCACACGTGATCAATCTGCTCGCCAAACTGCGCTCCGGAGACATTTCCAACATCCTTCTGGAACTGGCGGATCGTGATCAACGCTCTGTCTTCGGCCTGCTGATGCGGCACGACAAACGGCACGCCGCCGAAGCTCTCAACGATCTCGGTGTTGAGATGGGTCTTGATTTGTTGCTGGTGCTTCCGCCCAACGAGATCGCTTCGGTGCTGCAGGAGTTGGAAACCGACGACCAGGCAGTTTTTATTGCCGCCCTGCCCGAAGAGGTGTCCGAACAAGTCCTGGAAGCGATGAGGTTGGAAGAATTAGTTGAGATCCAGGGCCTGCTTCAACACGAAGAAGAAACCGCAGGCCGCATCATGACTCCCAACGTGTTTTCCCTGGAGGAAGATGTTTCCGTCAGCGAAGCCATCGACACTATTCAGACCACCCAGAATCTGGAGATGGTTTTCTACCTTTACGTGATCGATTTCCGTTCTCATCTAGTCGGTGTGGTGTCCTTGCGCCAACTGATTACTGCTACGCCGAGCACGCCTCTCAAGAGCGTGATGACAACCGATGTTATCGCAGTTCGCACTCACACCGATCAAGAGGAAGTCGCTCGTCAAGTGGCGCTTTACGATTTGCTGGCAATTCCGGTCGTAGATCACGAGAACAAATTGGTGGGTGTGATCACGGTGGACGACGTGATCGACGTCATCGAAGAGGAGGCGACGGAAGACATTCTCCATCTGGCCGGCGTCGAAGCCGATGATCGGATCCACACCAATGCACGCACCTCGGTGAGAAAGCGGCTGCCCTGGCTGATGGTCAACCTGGTACTGGCGTTGTTGGCTGCCACGGTAGTGGCCTACTATGAGCCGACCATCGCTGCTCTCCCGTTGTTGGCTATCTTTCTACCAGTAGTGGCGGGGATGGGAGGAAACTCCGGTACTCAGGCGCTGGCGGTCGTGGTGAGAGGGTTGGCGTTGGGTGAAGTCAGTTGGGAGACTGCCCGCACCGTTCTCTTCAAAGAGACTCTTGTGAGTGTTGCCAATGGGCTGACCTTGGGTCTCTTGGCGGGATTGATCGCTTTTTTCTGGAAGGGCAGTTTAGTGCTCGGCTTGGTGCTGGGCATTGCTTTGATTGCGAATATTCTGGTGGCGGGGTTCGCGGGCAGCTTGGTTCCGCTTTTGTTCAAGAAATTGGGTGTTGATCCTGCGATCGCTTCAGGTATTTTTCTCCACACATTCACCGACGTAGTAGGGTTCTTTACTTTCCTGGCGCTCGCGGCAGCCCTCCTCCTATGAGGATTCAGCGGGCCGAGGCGCTCACACTCAGGACATATCCCTACTCGGAAGCTCACCGAATCGCAGTTTTTCTTACCCGCCATTTGGGCAAATTGAGGGCGATGGCTCATGGAGCCAAGGGGCGACGGAGTCGGTTCGGCAGCAGTCTCGAACCTCTCACGCATTGTCAAGTGGCTTTCGCGCGTCGGGAGAATCAGGAATTGGCCGTACTCAAGCAGACGGAAATCCTTCGAGCCTTCCCCGCCTACCAATTGAGTTGGGAGCTCAATCTCCACTTCGGTTATTTTGCGGAGTTGTTGCAGGAGTTCTCACGCGAGGAAGAAGAGGCTGAAAATCTCTTCCGGTTGGCGCTGGCGATTCTCGACAATCTTGATAAGCCAATCCGGTTGTTGGCCCGTTATTTCGAATTTTGGCTGTTGCGCTTGGAGGGCGTGCTGCCACCCCTGGAAAAGCATCTGCCGGCGGAATTGGCAGCTCGGGTGGGCGCCCTGTTACGGTTTCACCCTCGAAACCTCGATGTTGGGCTGATAGGGGAACCGGAGCTCAGAAGATTGGAAAGCCTCTCGGAACAGTTGATAGAATACCACCTCGAAAAACGCCTCAAATCTAAGAAAATGTTGAAGGAGTTGCTCCAAAAACCAACAGGCTGGCCGCCTGAGTCCGGCCGCCGGTGATTCTATTGTGCCCGGTCGATTGGAGCCGAGGATTTTCAGCATCCTGCTCCGCGATTCTACCCGTCTAACGCGGCTGATGAAGATGCTCTTTTCAAATTTGATCGACAGCGAGATCTTGTTGTGAGCCAAGCGCCGATGACCCTCCAAGAAATCATTCACCGTCTGATCGATTTCTGGATGGCTCACGATTGTGTGATTCAGCAGCCCTACGACGTTGAGGTGGGGGCGGGGACGATGCATCCGGAGACGTTTCTCCGAGTTCTGGGACCTGAGCCTTACCGAGTTGCTTACGTACAGCCCTCAAGGCGGCCGGCAGATGGGCGCTATGGCAAGAACCCGAACCGTCTCCACCGGCATCTCCAGCTTCAGGTGATTCTCAAACCCTCTCCTGAAGACATCCAGGACCTTTACTTACAAAGTCTGGATGCGCTTGGCATCAGGCTGAAGGAACATGATCTCCGCTTTGAAGAGGACAACTGGGAGGCCCCAACCCTGGGCGCATGGGGCATCGGGTGGCAAGTACTGTTGGATGGTCTTGAGATCACGCAGTTCACCTATTTCCAACAGGCGGGAGGAATCGATCTGATGCCGATTTCAGGCGAAATCACTTATGGCCTGGAGAGAATAGCGAGTTTTATTGCCGGATCGGAGAGTGTTTATGACCTGAAGTGGAACTCCGAACTGAGCTATGGCCAAGTTCGTCTGCGTGAAGAGTTCGAATTTTCCAAGTACAGCTTCGAGGTAGCCGACAGCGGGCTACTCTTTAAGCTGTTTGAACTGTACGAAGCCGAGTGCAGGCGCTGTCTAGAGGCCGGCTGTGTGCTTCCGGCCTATGACTACTGTCTCAAGTGTTCCCATACCTTCAACCTGCTTGACAGCCGCGGCGCCGTCAGCGTGACCCAACGTGTCGATTTGATCAAACGGGTAAGGGAGAAGGCAGTCGCGGTAGCCCGGGCCTACCTGAAGGAAGAATGAACACGTTTCTTTTTGAGCTGGGAACCGAAGAGATACCAGCCAAAATGATCCAACCGGCACTGGACCAACTTGAGAGGCAGTTGTTGGCCCTCCTGTCCGATGCCCAGGTCACCGCCGGGCCGGTTCGACTCTTCAGTTCTCCTCGCCGCTTGGCATTCCTGCTGGAAGATCTGCCCCAGCGACAAGAAGATCGCTGGGAACAAGTCTTGGGTCCTCCCAGGTCGATAGCGGTGGATGCCAAGGGCCGACCCCAGACAGCGGCGCTGGGATTTGCCCGCAAGCAGGGGACGGTCTTCGAGAAGTTGGAGACGGTTGAGACGGATAAAGGGGTCTATCTTGCTTTCAACTGCCGTCGGAGAGGTCTGCCGCTGCCTGAGATCCTCAAGCGGGCCCTCCCGGAAATCCTTCGCCAACTCTACTGGCCCAAGAGAATGTATTGGCGTCGGAGCCGCTTCCGTTTCGTACGCCCCATTCGTTGGTTGGTCACGCTCTGGAATTCCAAGTCTATCGAATTTGAGTTTGAGGGACTGGTCTCCGGAAGAACCAGCCGGGGTCACCGTTTCTTAGGTGATGGAGAGATCCGGTTGAGGTCGGCCAACAGCTACGTCGAGCAATTGCGCCAGCAAAAGGTACTGGTCGATTCGGAAGAGAAACGGTCGAAAATCGCCGCCGAAATCGAGCGCAACACGCCTCCGGATCTGAAGGTTCTGCCCGATGCGGAATTAGCCGAAACGGTAGTCTATCTCAACGAATATCCCAGCGTGTTGCGGGGAGAGTTCGATCTCCGTTTCTTGGAGATGCCGCAGGAGATCCTCATCACGGTGATGCGGGTTCACCAGAAATACTTTGCCCTCACGGACGCACAAGGCGCCCTCCAGCCTTTTTTTCTTACGGTCCTCAACACTCGCGAGGACGTCACTGGCGCTATCCGGCGGGGACACGAACGAGTCTTGGCCGCTCGGCTGGAAGATGCCGCCTTTTTCTGGAACAACGACCAGCGGAGGACCCTGGAGGATCGTCGCCAGGATTTGGCCGGGATGTCTTTTCAGCAGGAACTGGGGAACTACCTGGATAAGACCATCCGTCTGGTGCAAATCTGTCGAGAATTGACCAAAGATCCCGAAATGGCTACCGCGGCCCAACTTTGTAAAGTCGATCTGACCACGGAAATGGTCTTTGAAATGCCCGAGCTTCAGGGAGTCATGGGCGGCTTGTACGCCCGCCAGGAAGGCCATCCGGAAGCTGTTTGGAAGGCAATCTACGAGCACTACCGCCCCGTTTCGATGGAGGATGACTCGCCTGCCACTCCGCTGGGAGCATTACTCTCGATCGCTGACAAGCTGGACAGCGTTGTGGGGTGTTTCGGGCTGGGGCTCCGCCCCACCAGTTCCAGCGATCCTTTTGCGCTTCGGCGGCAGTCTCAAGGTATCGTCAAGGTTCTGCTTGATCACCGACTCGACTTGTCGTTGAGCGAGCTGATCTCTTGGGCACAGCAGGGATTCCTTGAACAGGCAGATTCCGTTGCCGCTCATCAGCAAGTATTGGAGTTTCTCCGACGTCGGCTTCGGCGCCTGCTGAGCGAGCAGGGTTTCGCTTATGATGTCATCAATGCCGTGATGGCCGTGGCTGGTGACCGTGTCCATGACGCGTTTTTGAGAGCCGAGGCTCTAACAGCCCTGCGCCGGGAAGCGGATTTTGGGCAATTGGCCATAGCCTTCAAGCGGGTCCAGAACATTCTGACCGGTCGACCGATAACGCCGGCAAATGTTGACCGAGACGCTCTGGTCGAACCGGCTGAGATCGAGCTTCACCGTCATTTTGACCAACTGCGTTCCAAAATCGGCGTTCAACTGAAAGCCGGTGATTACCTCGCGGCACTCCGTTTGATGACTGGTTTACGAGATCCGGTTGATCGCTTTTTTGACGACGTGATGGTCTTGACGGAAGAGGACTCTCTGCGGGAAAATCGGCTGCGACTTCTAGACAGCATGGCGAGTCTGTTCCTGCAGGTTGCCGATATATCGGAGATGGCTCAAAAAGAAGCTTAGCTGGATTGTAGACTTTAGTTGCCACACCGCTCTCGGGATAGTTGTTCCCCTCCTCTAGCGACTCGACGGCATCTTGGGTTGGGGAAAGGTAACTCTTTACTTTCTTATAACTTGACGTCCGGGGAATCCTAAGTCGGGTTTGACAAGGGCTTGTTCTCCACTCCGCTTTCGCGTACTTTGTTCTTTTGCTTTTTGAGTGCGAAAATCAGGGATTTGAAACGACAGTTTTTGTGGCTGGTTTTGGAGGTTACGGATGGGCCAGTTCAAATATGTGTTTGAATTCAACGAAAAAGATGTAGACGGCCGGGGTAAGTGGAAAGATCTACTGGGCGGCAAGGGCGCCGGTCTGGCCGAGATGAGTCGGGCCGGTCTCCCTGTTCCCCCCGGCTTCACGATTTCCACCGAAGCCTGCTCGCTTTATCAGAATGATCGGGCGGCCTACAACTCCTTGGTGATCGAAGAAGTCGGTAAGGCGATGCACAATTTGGAGACGGTTGCCGGTAAACGTTTTGGGGCCGATAACCAGGCACTGCTGGTCTCGGTGCGCTCGGGCGCCAAGTTCTCTATGCCCGGCATGATGGACACGGTCCTCAACATCGGGCTGAATGACCGGACAGTCAGAAGCTTGGCTGAGGAGACCCGCGACCCCCGCTTTGCCTATGACTCCTATCGCCGCCTGCTGCAAATGTTCGGAGACGTCGTGTTGGAGGTTCCTGAACGACAGTTCGAGCAAGTGCTCGACCGGCACCGTGAAGCCCGGGGCGTGGGGCACGAAATCGAGCTTCAGGCCGAAGATCTGGAGGCAATTGGTAGTGAATTCCAGACCATTATCGCCCAACACCGTAAAGAGTTCCCTCAAGATCCCAATGAGCAGTTGATGCTGGCCATCGAGGCCGTTTTCCAGTCCTGGCAGAATCCGCGAGCGGTCACCTATCGAAAGCTTAACCACATTCCCGACGATTTGGGGACCGGGGTGAACGTGCAGATGATGGTGTTTGGTAACCGGGGAAAGCGCTCCGGAAGCGGTGTTGGCTTTACCCGCAATCCGGCTACCGGCGAAGCCGAGCTTTACGGGGAATACTTGCCCCAGGCCCAGGGGGAAGAAGTGGTGGCTGGAACCCGGACTCCACTCCCCTTTTCAGACTTGGCGGAACGATTTCCCGCTGTTTATGAGCAGTTGCTTGAATTTTCCGACAAGCTCGAAGTTCTCTACCGCGAAATGCAGGACTTTGAGTTCACCATTGAGAATGGCAAGCTCTATATGCTCCAAACACGAGATGGAAAACGCACCGGCCTTGCCGCTGTTCGGATCGCTCTGGAGATGGTGAAAGAAGGCCTGATCACGTCACGCGAAGCCCTGCTGCGGGTATCCCCCACTCAGCTGGAGCAGTTGTTGCACCCTGTATTCAAGGAAGATCCGAACGCCGAATTGTTGGCTCACGGACTTCCGGCTTCACCGGGGGCGGCCGTCGGCAAGCTGGTTTTCAGTGCCGACGACGCCGTGCAGTGGCGCGACCGGGGCGAGGATGTGATTCTGCTGCGCTCGGAGACCACTCCGGACGATATTCACGGCATGGAAGCGGCCCAAGGGATTCTGACCGCGCGAGGTGGCATGACCAGCCACGCGGCTGTGGTGGCGCGGGGCATGGGTAAGTGCGGCTTGGTGGGTTGTGGAGTTCTTAAGGTGGAAGAAGAGTTGAAACAAGTCCGAGTGGCCGATTTGACGCTTTTCGAGGGCGATGTGGTGTCGGTGGACGGCTCGGCCGGGTTGCTCTATCTAGGCGCCCTCGAAAAGATCGAAGTCAAGGCTGGGGATGACCTGCTGGACGAGTTTCTGACCTTGGTGGATAAAGTCGATGCCATGGGTGTGCGAGCCAACGCCGACAATCCTCGCGAGGCCCGAAAGTCGCTTGACTTTGGCGCGATCGGGATTGGACTTTGCCGGACCGAACATATGTTCTTTGGTGAAGATCGAGTCCCTGTCTTGCAAGAGTTGGTGCTGGCCAAGACCACTTCCCAGCGCGAAACGGCACTCAGCCACTTAAAGGAGTTTCAACGGCGAGATTTCCGCCGGATCCTCAAAGTGATGGATGGGCTTCCGGTGACGGTGCGGCTGCTCGATCCTCCCCTGCACGAATTTTTGCCTCGTCCCGAAGAGATGACCAGTGAAATCGAAAAACTCAAAGCAAAGGGGGCTCCGGTCAGCGAACTGGAGGTCAAGGAAAATCTTCTGAAACGCATCCGAGAGTTGCAGGAAACCAACCCCATGTTGGGTCATCGGGGCTGTCGTTTGGGAATTACCTACCCTGAGATCACTCGCATGCAGGTGGAGGCACTATTTGAGGCTGCTTGCTCGCTCAAACGAGCCGGTTTTTCACCGTTCATTGAGGTCATGATCCCTTTGGTGTCGATTCTTGAGGAATTCACTCATCAGGCGAGCTTGGTGCGTGAGACAGCCGAAAAGGTCATCAAGGACCAAGGGGCTGAGGTCTCCTACCAGGTGGGGACAATGATCGAATTGCCGCGGGCAGCGCTGGTGGCCGGCCAACTCGCCCAAGAATCGGAGTTCTTCTCTTTTGGGACCAACGATTTGACCCAGACCAGCTTCGGTTTCTCGCGCGACGATGCGGGCTACTTCATAAGAATCTATGAAGATCTAAAAATTTTGCGGCGGGACCCCTTTCAGTCGATTGATCCCGAGGGAGTGGGAGAACTGATCGAGCTGGCCACGGAGCGTGGCCGGCAGGTCCGGCCGGACCTCAAACTGGGAATTTGCGGGGAACATGGGGGAGACGCAGATTCGGTCCGGTTCTGCGACGGGTTAGGACTGGACTACGTCAGCTGCTCTCCTTTCCGGGTGCCGGGCGCTCGGTTGGCGGCGGCCCAAGCGCGTATCCTGTCTCAAGACGTCAGTAAGCTCCAAGCCAAGTCCTACGCCTGATCCCCGTCTCCTGACTCCGTATTGCCCATTCGTCCTTGGCAGGTTGCCCGGCACCGTTTACTTTTTGCGGTCAGCCTTCCTGCCGGCTTGTAGTTGACTCACCCGTTTTTCGAGCTTTCGCAAGCGACGATTCATCTCGGGGAAGCGTTGCATCAGCAAGTAGTTCTTTTTCCAAAGTACGGAGTCCATTTCGGGGGTTCCTGAGATTGTGCGTCCTTGTTTGACGGAACGGGCAATTCCGGTTTGGGCGGTAGCTTGCACGTTATCTTCTATGACCAGGTGTCCGGCTGCCCCGACTTGGCCGGCCAGCGTGACGTTGCGTCCCACCCGCGTGCTGCCTGCCAACCCGACCTGGGCTGCCAAAATGCTGTCCGGGCCGACTGTAGAACCGTGGCCGATCTGGACCAGATTGTCGATTTTGGCGCCTTTCTTAATGCGGGTTTCACCGACGGTGGCCCGATCGACAGCCGCTTGAGCACCTATTTCGACATCATCTTCCAGCACGACAATACCGCTTTGCACGATCTTGTAGTAGCCGCCATCATCGCGGGGAGCAAAGCCAAACCCATCGGCTCCTATCACGGCTCCGTTTTGCAAAGTAACCCGGTCACCCACCCGGCAAAATTCGCGGACCACCGCATGGGAGTGGGCAGTGAAGTCGCTGCCGATGACGGCTCCAGGGTAGATGACGACTTGCGGGTGTACGATCGCCCGATCCCCCAAAACCACCTGGTCGCCAATTACGACATTGGCCCCAATCGAGTGGTCGGCGCCCAGTCGGGCGGTCTCGGCGACTGTCGCCGTGGGGTGAATTCCGGGTATTGTCTCCGGGGGGACATAAAAGAGCTCCAGCGCCCGGGCAAAGGCCAAATAGGGATTCGAGGTCAGCAAGGTGGGAATCGGTGTCTCCGGAGCCGACGGCGACAAGATAATCGCTCCTGCTCGACAGTTCTCTATTTGGGCAATGTACTTGGGATTGGAGACAAAGGTGATCTCGCTGGTACCGGCTTCCTGAATGCCGGCTGCTCCATCGATTTCAACCGATCCTCCACCTCGTAGCTCGACCCCGAGACGTTCTGCTATCTTGGCCAGCTTCATCCTTCGCTCCTCGCTAAGAGTTCAGAGCCTGATGATAACTTAACCTTCGACTTGGAGCGCTATGGCGAGCAGAAGAGAAGAGGCAGCGCGAGCCGCCGGAAAAGTTAGTCTGGCCGTGCTGGTGAGCCGGATACTGGGGCTGGTGCGGGAACAGGTGATGGCGGCGGTATTCGGTGCCGGCATGCTGATGGATTCCTGGCTAGTAGCCTTTCGAATCCCCAACATGCTACGCGATCTTTTTGCCGAGGGCGCCTTCAACTCGGCCTTTGTGCCCACGTTTGCTCGAGTGCTCAAGAAGGAGGGAATTGGCCAAGCCTGGTTTTTGGCCAACTTGGTCATTAACGGATTGATGATCCTACTGGGGGCCTTGGCCTTACTCTTTCTGATCTTTTCGGACTTCTTCGTCACGCTTTTGGCCAGTGGCTTCGCAGAGGTTCCCGGAAAGCACGAAATCGCCTCCACGATGCTCAAGATTCTGGCCCCTTTTCTGCTGATGGTCACGTTGGCTGCCGTGGCAATGGGAGTGCTGAACACTTTGAACCACTTCTTCCTGCCGGCGCTGGCACCGGCTTTTTTCAATGTGGCCATCATCCTGGCGGCACTCCTGCTGGTGCCTCGGTTTGAGAACTGGGGCATGTTGGGAATCTATGCGATCGCGGTGGGGGCTCTGGCGGGTGGTTGTCTCCAGTTCGCGGTCCAATGGCCACTGCTTTTTCGAGAAGGTTTTCGCTACCGGTTCCGGGTGAGCCTAAGCCATCCGGAGATTCGTCGCCTGCTGGGGCTGTTGGCGCCGGCAGTCATCGGCGTCAGTGCGGTTCAGATCAACATCGTGGTCAACACCCAGTTGGCCTCGTTTCTGGGTGACGGTCCGGTCTCCTGGCTCGGATACGCCTTTCGTTTGATATATCTTCCCATCGGCGTGTTTGGAGTTGCTGTCGCGGTGGTCAATCTGCGCGATGTTTCCCTGCTGGCAGCCCAAGAACGCTGGGATGAGCTGAAGGCAACCGTTGCCCATTCGATCAGACGAGTGGGTTTTCTCTCAATTCCCGCTGCGGTGGGATTGATCGTGTTGGCTTCCCCGGTGGTGGCCACCATCTTCGAGCGGGGAGCGTTCACACCCCAGGACACTATCCGCACGTCACAGGCACTGATCTTCTATGCAGTCGGCCTGTTTGCCTACAGTTGTGTCAAGATTTATGCTCCAACCTTCTACGCGCTGGGTGAGACCCGCACGCCCGTCAAGGTCAGCCTGCTTGCGGTTGCGCTCAATCTAGTCATCAATCTGCTGTTGGTTTTTTGGCTCCTACCGCCCCCGTATGCCTATCTGGGCTTGGCGATGGGAACCTCAGTGGCAGTGGTCTTCAACAACGTGGCCCTGGCTTTTTGCCTGCGTCAACGGCTGGGCGCCTTGGGTCACCAAGTCGGCCGAACGCTGAGCAAGGCCGGGCTGGCCGGACTGCTGATGGGAGGTGTCGTGGCCGCGGCCCGTTTCGGACTACTCGAGAGCTGGATGTCTCAGAGTGAGATGACGCAACTCATGGGGCTGATGCTTCTGGTGGGCATAGGGGTTGGAACCTATGTCCTTCTGGCTCGTCTCTTCCGAGTGGAGGAAGTGAACTGGCTTTGGAAGCGGGTGCAGGGATGAACTTGGAGGAACGCGCCTTTGCCAGCTATTTGGCCCATCTTGAGGTCGAAAGGGGACTCTCAGCCAACACTCTTGATGCCTATCGTGGTGACGGCAAGACCTTTTTTCGTTTCCTGGATAGCCATGAGATTCCGTTGGAGTCGGTGCAACGGCATCACTTGGTGGAATTTCTTCAACACCTTCAAACTCGACTTGCCCCCCGGTCCGTGGTGCGCAAGATTGTCAGTCTGAAGTCCTTCTTCCGTTTTCTTCTGCTGGACGGCTACCTCTCCCATGATCCTTCCGAAACCTTGGAATCTCCGCGACCTTGGAAAAAGCTCCCTCATTTTCTGGGGACGAAAGAGGTGGAGGCATTATTGGCAGCCGTCGAAATCGAGACCCCCCACGGCTTTCGCAATCGCACCATGCTTGAAGTTCTTTACGCTACAGGACTCCGAGTCAGCGAACTGGTGGGATTGAAGCTGGATGAGATTGATTTAGAGTTGGGAATCCTGCGCACGATGGGAAAAGGTTCGCGCGAGAGGATCGTGCCGTTTGGGGAGGTAGCCTGGGATTGGCTGGAACGTTATCTGAGTCAAACGCGATCCTTCTTCCTGAAAGGTCGCCCCAATGCATACGTTTTCTTGAGTCAGCGGGGGCAACCTATGAGCCGCCAGAATTTCTGGATGATTCTGCGCCGGTTGGGACGCGCTGCCGGCATCACCAAACGACTCAGTCCCCACTTGCTGCGCCACAGTTTTGCCACTCACCTGCTGGAAAACGGTGCCGATTTGCGGGCCGTCCAGCTCATGCTGGGCCACGTCGATATCTCCACGACTCAAATCTATACCCATGTGACCCGTGAACGCTTGCGGCAAATTTATGATCGGCACCATCCCCGAGCCTGACCGGCGGCTACCAGATCCCCAGCCAACGCCACCAGGGTAAACCCACGCCCAGCCAAATGGCCAAGTTCAGCAAAGAAATCAGGAATCCCGTACGCCACCAGTCGGAGAGCTCGATGTAGCCGGAACCGTAGTAGACCGGTGCGGCGCCGTCCGAATAATGCGTCAGCGAGGCGTAAAGATTGGAAAAAAAGCAGAAGACCAACGCCGTCAACAAAGGAGGCGCGCCGGCCGCCACCGCCGTAGACACAAAGGCGGCGTAGAGAGCAATAATCTGAGCGGTCATGCCGGCGAAGCAGTAGTGAGCATAGACGTAAATCAGCAACAGGAAAATTAGGGCAGTGAAGGCGGTCCAATCCTGGAGCCACGCACCCGTGGTGGAGACGAACCAGGGCAGGAGTTCGGTATCGGTCAGGGCACTGGCCAATGAAATGAAGCCTCCGAACCAGATAAAGGTCTCCCAAGCGCGTTTTTCACCCGCGATATCGTTCCACTCCAGTACTCTCCATAGCAGCAGGAAAGTAACGGCCGCCAGAGCGGCGGCAATGGTGGTGATGGAGTGAATTACCGCCGTTGCCCAGGTCAGGGCCAAGACGATAAAGACGGTTGCAAGAGTCTTTTCGGGAGCTGATATCGGTCCCATTTTGGCCAATTCAGTGGCGGCATATTCTTGGGCCTGAGGGGTTTGCTTAAGCTCAGGGGGATAAACCAGGTAGATCAGAAGGGGCACCGTCAAGAGGGCGATCAAACCGGGGAGCGAAGCTGCCAATGCCCACTGACCCCAGCTGATTTCGACCCCCACCGTTTGCTGGGCCAACTGCACCGCTAATGCGTTGGCTGCCATGGCCGTCATAAACATCGCCGAAGTCACAACGTTGACTTGATAGGCGGTAAAAAGCAGGAAGCTGCCAATTCGGCGAGCGCTCGGCCCTGGTTTAGAGTCAAACTCCAATACCAGACTGCGGGCCACTGGAAAGATCATTCCCCCGGTTCGAGCCGTGTTGGAGGGTGTGACAGGGGCCAGTACAAGGTCGGTCAGAGCCAGCGAGTAACCGAGGCGGAGCGAACTGGAGCCCAGTTTCTTGATAAATGTCAGGGCGATACGTTTCCCAAGACCGGTCTTGACAAAGGCCCGAGCGTACATAAAGGCCACCAGAATGATCCAAGTCACCGCGTTGGAATAACCCTTTAGCGCTTGCCCCAAGGTCAGAACTTGTGTCAGCAACCCCAGGCTGAGGGCTAGAAAGACCATCACCCCAATGGGGAAAGGGCGCCACAGGACAGCGGCGATACTGCCGAGAAAAAGTACCAGCAGAGACCAAGCCTCCGGGCCCATCCCAGTCGGCGGTGGTACCAACCAGGCGACCAACGATCCGCCGACGATCAGCAGCAGAACCTTGAGTCGAGGATCAAAGTTGCCCATGGCTATTGATCTTAGCAAAGCGGCTACGGGCAATCACTAGACCGGCCTTGTAGCTCCAAAGCAAGAGCCATGCACCCTAAACTCGCCGTGCTGCTGTGGGGAGAGCCCAGCTTGGGTATAGTGGCCAGCGGTTTGGCGGTGGACTAAAATGAAAGAAGATGGATCCGAATTGGATAAGCTCAAGAAGAGTGTTGCATCGCAGCGGAGTTGCTGTGCTGATTTTACTGGGCTGGTTGGTTGGGTTCGCCTTGGTGGCGCATGAGAACTCTTCCCAGCTCGAGTGGGACCGCATTGCCGATAAGATCGCCGAGCGGCTCCAGTTACAGCCGGGAGAAACGGTTCTAGCCGCCGTCAAGGGCGCCCGGTTCGGCAGCCTGATCCCATCGTTGAAACGAGCCGTCGTTGCCGCCGGAGGCCGGTTCTTGGGGAGTCGGGACGTCAATGAGCCCTCCTCCGAACTGGAATATCGGCGGCTTCTGCGGCAGGTCGACGCGATCGTGATTCTTCCGGGACCGACGCCGACCGACCCGCTGTACCAACTCGCCCAAGTGTGGCTCCAAGAAGGGAAGGGTCGGACAATCCATTTTCATTGGGAAGGCGCTTTCGGTGTTCCGGGTCGAGTTCTTCCCGACTCGTCAACGATCGATCGGGTCTACCAACGAGCCCTGCTGGAAGCGGACTATTCGAGCATTGGAGTCCAACAACGCGCCTTTGCGGCCGCTTTGAGAAAAGGGGAGACCCGGGTTACCACGCCGGCTGGGACCGACCTCCGTTTTCGGGTCGGAGAACGTCCGGTGAACGTCCAAGATGGCGATGCGTCGGCAGCTCGGGCGACAGCAGGCCGCGTGCTCATCGATCGAGAAATCGAGTTGCCGTGCGGTGCTATTCGCGTGGCTCCAGTGGAGGAGACCGTGGAGGGTGTGGTGGTCTTTCCACCAGCCGTCTGGGACAGGCAAGAGGTGCAGGAAGTACGAATGCACTTTAAGCGGGGTCAGGTTGTCAGTATCGAGGCAGGCGCCGGCCAAGCAGCCGTCGACCGCGAGCTTGCCAAGGGAGGTAAGGCTGCGCGTTCGTTTCGAGAGTTTGCCTTGGGCTTCAATCCTTTGTTGACAGTCCCTGTCGACCGTAACTGGATACCCTACTATGGCTACGGGGCCGGGGTGGTCAGACTCTCGCTGGGAGACAACAGCGAACTGGGAGGTCAGGTAAAGGGCACCTTCGTGCGCTGGAACTTCTTCATCGATGCCTCGGTGACGGTCGGGGGTTTGACCTGGGTACAATCCGGTCGGCTCCGGGTCCCAGAGGAAGTAAGGTAAGAACAGCTCTTGAATTGTCGTAACATTAACGTGCTGGAGTGTCAGTATGACCGAAGAGGAGATCCGCAAAATGTTTGTTGAAGCAGCCGCCCAAACCTCGGCTGGAGCAGCCGAGTTGACACTGGTGAGTCGCCAGGAGTCGGATTGGGTGCTGCTGGTAAGCAGTCGACAGGGAGAATTGGCAATCCGTGTCGCTGAGACGCCGGAAACCAGTTGCAGCTCGCTCCGTGAGTCAATAAAAACCCAACTACAGAGACTATTCTGAAATGGTTGTCGGAGGGGTCCCGAAATTGGAAAAACTTTTTCGTGACCTAAGAACATTCCGCCGGGACTTGCATCAGTATCCGGAACTGAGCTGGCAGGAAAAGCGCACCAGTGAACGAATCGCGAGATTCCTCGAGTCCCGGCAGATTGTCCACCGGCCGGTCGTGGGAACCGGTATTGTGGCGGAGTTACCCGGCACTAGAGCACTGCCCGCGGTGGGCTTGAGAGCGGACATGGACGCTCTGCCACTGCAGGAAGAAACCCAACTGTCCTTTGCTTCCCGCAACCCGGGAGTGATGCATGCCTGCGGGCACGACGGACACACAACGATAGTGCTGGGAGCGACGGCGCTCTTGGCGTCGGAACCTCCACTGCCGGCCCCGGTTCGGATCCTGTTTCAACCGGCCGAAGAGGTGGCAGCCGGGGCCAAGGCGATGGTTGAGGCGGGTCTCTTGCGGAACGTGGATTGTATCTTTGGTGGGCACATCGATTGTCAATATCCGGTGGGAACCGTAGTGATTCAAGAGGGAGCGGTCAACGCTTCTGCCGATGACTTTTCGATCCGGATACAGGGGAAGGGCGGACATGCCGCCCGTCCTCACCAGGGACTCGATGCCGTCGTCGTGGCCAGCCAACTGGTGCTGGCTCTCCAAAGCATCGTTTCTCGAGAACTTGACCCGGGAGTTCCGGGTGTGCTCACCGTGGGGCGTTTCAGAGCCGGGACGGCCAGAAACGTCTTGGCCCATGAGGCCATCCTCGAAGGGACAATCAGGACTCTTGATCCCCAGGTTCGGGACCAGATAGTGAATTCTTTGCGGCGCACTGTCAGCTCGGTAGCAGCGGCTTTTGGAGCGACGGCCGTCCTCAAGGTCAATGAGTGCGCCCCGCCGGTCATCAATCCTCCCGATTTGAGTGAGCTGGCTCGAGAGGCTGCCCTGGAAGCAGTGGGTGCCGGGGGCATCCGACCTCTACAAGGCACGAACATGGGAGGCGAGGATTTTGCCTACTATCTCCAGGAAGTCCCCGGCTGTTTTGTCAGATTCGGCGCCGGGAGAGAAGGAGTGAAAAACTACCCGGCTCACTCGAGCCGGTTTGATTTCAATGAAGACGTCCTGCGGACCGGAGCCTTGTTCTTTGATCGGTTAGTGCGCTTGGCGGCGCAGCGGGTGGCCGCCAAGGACCCAGGGCGAAGCAAAAAAAGGACCCGTCAGCTTGCTTCCAAACCCGTTGGGCAGGCAACGCCGACGCCCCCCAACCCACAATAGCCGTGTGGATTCTTGGCCAGGTATTGCAGGTGGTAGCTTTCGGCATAGTAGAACTCCGACGCCGGCAGGATTTCGGTCGTGATTTCACCGTAGCCGGCAACTCTGAGGGCTTGTTGGTAGGCTTCAAGGCTCTCTTTGGCGGAGCTGTGCTGTTGGTCGCCGTAAGTGTAGATGCCTGAACGGTATTGCGTCCCGATGTCGTGACCTTGCCTCATTCCCTGAGTGGGGTCGTGATTTTCCCAAAAGATCTTGAGCAGGTCGACATAGGAGATCTTCCTGGGATCGGCCACCACAAGAACTACTTCGTTGTGTCCCGTCCGGCCGGAGCAGACCTCCTGATAGGTGGGGTTGGCGGTGAGACCCACCGCGTACCCCACGGCCGTCGTGAAAACGCCCTCGGTTTCCCAAAAGACGCGCTCCGCACCCCAAAAGCAGCCCATGCCAAAGAGAGCCTTTTCCAATCCCTCTGGAAAGGGCGCCTGCAAGGGTGTACCCAGAACGTAATGACGGTCCGGAACCGGCATTTTCTCGACTCGCCCGGGAAGAGCATCGTCTACCGTCGGCATTCGGAGTGTCTTGAAAAAAGGAGTCATGGCCACAACCCAAATGAATACTGTTCTCTTACGCCAAACTGGCTAAAACCCTCCGGCGAGAAGGTTTTACATAGCCGACCTTATTGTAGCCTCAAGCGAGGAGGGAAGGACAGTGGTGGGGGTTCCTCCTCTCCAACGGCTCCAACTCCCCCTGCTGCGACACCTCCGCCTCCGCCTCCGCTGCCGCCGCTGCCGCCTACGGCGCAGCTGCAATCGACCGGTCAACCATCGTTCACGAATTGCCTGTCGCTTCTGGGCGGTTGCAATCTTGACTGGTCCATCCAGAACGTCGGGGCGGGATGCGCGGTGCAGACGACCGCTGTCGTGCGACTCTACGATGCCACCGATGGGCAGGCTGGGTCAGATGTGCAGATGGGCAGTGTTGGGGTGGGACTGTCTAGCCGAACGATCCGCCCAAACGAGATCGTGCCGATTACCTCGATTAGGAGAATCGATATGCAATTCGTGGAGCGAACGGAAGGGGTCAGGCTGTTCCCCACGTGGTCGAACGCGGCGTGCTAGCAGCCTGTGGTGAAAGTCCCGGATAGGGATCGACAGGGGATCCGACGTACTACACTTCCTTCCACCCACGACGGGAACGGGTGGGAAGTAAATGACTCGACTGGAACGACCTGCCATCGCCATTGCGGTTCTGGGGCTCCTGCTGCTCGACTTGGCAGCCCTCGACGACATCACCACCGGCGTTGAGCCGCACTTCTACTACGAGTACGCCATGATTGCGGTCAGCCTCCCGCTGCTCTGGTGGCTAGTACGGCGCTGGGTCAGCGCGACCCGCCGAGGCTCTTCAGGTAGTTGACGACGTTCCAGATCTCTTCTGCGGTGAGCGGCTCGAACTTCTCAACGCCCATCTCTACGCCACCGGGCGGCTGCCCCGTGCGCACCTGCATGGACACGGGAGTATCCTCAGATCCGTTCGCTGGACCGGTGAGAGAGGTCGATTCCATGACCGTCCCCGATCCGGTTGGCCGAAGCCGGTCCGCCAGTACCCTGCTTTGAAGCCCCCCTGCTCCGGATTTGGACAAATCGTTGGAAGTAGTTGAGAAACGGTGATGTCCGTAGCATCTTTCGGCCTCGGCAAAAAGTGTGGGCGGAGCAAGCGCGAGAAAGGGGAGACGTTTGTTTCGAGGCCTTCCTGTGAATCGCAGGGTTTTCACCAACAAGACACCACGACTTTGTGAAGACCTTCGCCGTGACAGGCCTGGGGCAGTTGAGGGCGGCCAACGGTTCGATCTCAGCGAGCGTCGGTTGGAGCGCCATACCTGGCTCGCACCAGTCGGGTCTCTCCCTGAGAGGGGACGGTCACGATCAAGAGATTGTCATACTCGGTCTCAGAGAATTCGGGCAGGGGACCGGCGCCGAGTTTCTCTGCCAACTTGGGAGTCGTGTTGCTATGGCCCGACACCAAAACGGTCTTGCCGGCCTGCCGGGAGATAATCTGTTCCGCCAGCCAACCCAAGCTCTGCTCGATATAATCGGGATCAATTTGGTAGATCTGGGGCTCCAATCCCAGACGCTGCGCCAGTGGCTCCACGGTCTGCCGCGTACGCTGATAATCGGTGGTCAGAATCAATTCGACTCCGGCCTGCCGAAGAACCGTGGCAAGCTCTTGAGCGCGGGCTCTGCCGGCCTCGGTCAAAGCGGGGTCGCGTTGGGGGAAATCGGCTTTCTCGGCGTGGCGCACCAAGTAGATGGTAGTGTCGGCTGCAGGCCGGCTGCAACCAGTTGCAAGCCACCCGGCAAGCAGGGCTAGCGATAGTGCGGCAGAAGGAGAGAAGTAGCGAAAACTGGGCATGGACAAGCTCCCGTGGCTGCTGGAACGTACCTCCAAAGTCACTCGCTGAGAGGTGCTTCCGGACGATCCCAATACTCTGGTGGGCGGTGAGGGGCTCGAACCCCCGACCTCCGGTGTGTAAAACCGGCGCTCTAACCAGCTGAGCTAACCGCCCTCTAGAACCGGGCCAACCTTCCGGCTCAGTATAGCAGGCGGCTGGTGAGCAATCCGGCTGGAGAACGTGAAGTCGGCGGAGCGTTGCTTGGGACAGAAGGGGAGTGGATAACTCCGAAAACCCGCCCTTTGGGGAGGCGATGCTTCAAGTGCCAAACAGGAGGCATTCTGTCTGGCTCCGACGTCACTGGTACATGCACTCGCTTGACCCTCTCCGCTGATCGGTTTAACATGCTGGTAGCCTTATAGAGGCAACTTCTCGAAGATGCTGGGAAGTGGAGGAGGGGCGTTTTGCCACAGCCTTCCGATCGGGAAATCTTCCGGCGTTGGAATGATCGACCCGCCAACCTGTTACCCATTCTCCACGCCTTTCACGAGCGCGACGGCTATCTGTCTGATGAGGCTCTGAAAGAGACCTCACGAGCTTGTCGGATACCCTTGGCGGAGCTTTTCGGGACCGTCAGCTTTTATCACCACCTCTCCAGGTCCCCGGGTGGAGCCGGCCAGCCGCGTGTTTGTACGGGTCCTGTTTGCCATCTCAAAGGGGGTACCGAGCTTTTGCAGCAACTGGCACCCCAAGAGGCTACGGCCATGCCCTGTGCCGGACGCTGCGATGAGCCCATTCCCGTCATCATGAACGACCGGGTTTTGGTAGGCCTGTCTGCCAAAGAGCTGTGTGAGAACGTCTCGCCATTGCCGCCTTTGCCCGTACCCGAGACTCGTGAGTGTGTCTTTGACGCCATCCGCGAACCGGGACGTTCAACCTTGCCGGGCTATCGGAGGACTGGAGGTTATCGCGCGCTGGAGAAAGTCCTGAGCCGGCTCAAACCCCGACAACTGATCGAGGTGGTTCAGGAAAGTGGATTGGCGGGGCGCGGGGGAGCTGGTTTTCCCACCGGCGTCAAATGGAAAGCGGTCCTTGAGGCCCCAGGCACACCCAAGACGATCGTGTGCAATGCGGACGAAGGGGAGCCGGGTTGTTTCAAGGATCGGGCTTTGCTCGATCACGATCCGCACGCGGTGATCGAGGGGATGCTGCTGGCGGCATTGGCGACCGGCGCCGAGCGCGGTTTCATCTATCTGCGGTATGAATATCCCGCAACCTGGAAACGGCTGCAACAGGCGCTCCAGGAGGCGCGGGCAGAGCAACTGCTGGGAGCGCGGATTCTCGACAGCGACTTTGAGTTCGATATCTTTTTGCGGAGGGGAGCCGGAGCATATATTTGTGGGGAAGAAGGTTCGCTTCTCAACAGCCTGGAAGGTAAACATCCCTTCCCTCGCAACCGGCCGCCATTCCCCGTCACCCACGGCTACCAAGGGCTGCCCACCGTAGTCAACAACGTGGAAACCTTAGCCTCGGTGCCTCCGATCGTGCTCAAGGGCGCCGAGTGGTATCGTAGTCTGGGTTTGGGAAATCATGCCGGTACCAAAGTGATTAGCCTGTCGGGTGACATCCGGCGTCCAGGTAATTATGAGGTTCCTCTGGGTTTGTCCTTGCAGACTCTGCTCGAGTGGGCAGGTGGAGCACTGGATGGGCATTCGATACAGGCGGTGACCATGGCGGGCCTTTCAGGCGGTTTTTTGGGAGCTGAGTCGCTATCGGTAACGCTGGATGAATCCAGCATTCGGGCCCACGGTTCGTTTCTCGGAGCAGGAGGAATCATGGTATTTGACGAGCGACGTGACATGGTGGAAGTGGCTCGTCAAGCGATGGCGTTCTTTGCTGAGGAGTCATGCGGCAAGTGTTTCCCCTGCCGGATTGGCACCCAGCGGCTGACCGAAAGACTGGGGGGTGAGGCGGGACCTGACGGGTTGGCGGATTGGGTGAGCGAGGTTGAGGAAATCGGTCGCACGATGAAGGCTACCAGCGCCTGCGGGCTGGGAATGGCTGCTCCCCTGATCACGGAAAGTTTGCTCAAATATTTTCCCAACCAGGTTGCCGATTCTCTACGGGCTTCGGGGGTAGGGCAGTGCTGAAATCCAGCCGGGAAACTGAGACTTCTCCCCAACGAAGTGACAACCACCGAATTGAGATCGATGGGACCCGGCTCGCCTTCTCGCCGGGAGAGACCATCTATGAGGTGGCTCAGCGCTGCCGGGCCGATATCCCGACGCTCTGTTACGACCCCCGACTGGAAGCTTTTGGAGGTTGCCGCCTCTGTGTGGTGGAGCTGGAAGACGCTCGCAACCCAGTTGCTTCCTGTACGACTCCAGCGGCGGCTGGAATGGTTGTCAAGACCTGTACTTCAGCGCTTGAGGAGCAGCGGCGAATCCTTTTGGAAATGGTGGTCTCGGAAAATCGAGAGCTGGAAGTCGACCCCTTGCGAGGTTATGCCTCTCAGGAATTGACCGAGTTGACCGAGCGTTACAAGCTGCGCCCAGGCCGTTTTCAGGGGCGGCAGTCGGGTCGCTCCAACAACGACGACAACCCTTTCATTCTGAGAGATTATGACCTCTGTATCTCCTGTTACCGCTGCGTGAGGGTGTGTGCCGAGCAAGAGGGTGATCATGCCATTTCCGTCCAAGGACGCGGCTTCCACACCCAGATTGTGACCGAGTTCAACGGGGAGCTGAAAGATTCGGCTTGTACGTTTTGTGGTCAATGCGTACAAACCTGTCCCACCGGCGCTCTGGGGGACCGCAAAGCGATGAGAGCCACCGCGCTGCCGGGGGAGATCAAGAAAACGCGCTCGGTTTGCGGTTACTGTGGGGTGGGCTGCTCGGTAGACATTCTGACCAAGCAAGAACGACTGGTGGGGATTCAGCCTGCCATGCAGGGGCCCGCCAACCTGGGAGCTCTCTGCGTCAAAGGCCAGTTTGCGTTCGACTTTGTCCATCACCCCGACCGCCTCACACATCCGCTGGTTCGAGGGGAGGATGGAGAGTTGCGCCCAACTGATTGGGACACGGCCTTGGAGCGGGCTGCCGAAGGCTTTGCGCGTTGCCGGCAAAATTTTGGTCGGCACAGCGTCTACGGAGTCGCCTCGGGGCGAGCCCCCAGCGAAGCTGCCTATACGATGCAGAAGTTCATCCGGGTGGGTTTTGGGACCAATTACATCGACAATTGTAGCCGTGCCTGACACGCCCCCACGGTTGCCGGTCTGGCAGCCACCATCGGACGGGGGGCGATGTCCAATCCCCTGGAAGATATGGAAAAGCCCGATGTGATCTTCTGTATCGGGACCAACATGACCGAGTGCCACCCGGTGGCGGCGACGCGAATCAAGCGTGCCCTGGCCCGAGGGGCCCGAATGATCTTGGCCGACCCACGTCGAGTCGAATTAGCTAACTTGTCCGATCTCTATTTGCCGATCCGGGTGGGTTCCGATACCGCCTTGCTACTGGCAATGCAGCATGTAATCGCTCGGGAAGGGCTGTGCGATCAGCAGTTCATTGAGGAGAGAACCCGGGACTCGGAAGCTTTTCTGGAGCACGTCCGCGAGTTTACGCCTGAATGGGCCGAGCCCATTACCGAGGTGGCGGCTGCCGATATCGAGCAAGCAGCGATCTGGTACGGCCAGGCCGAGCGGGGCGCAATCTACTACACGCTGGGTGTCACTGAGCATATTTGTGGAGTCGACAACGTCAAGAGCCTCTGCAATCTGGCACTGATGACGGGCAATATCGGCCGTGAGGGAACCGGAGTCAATCCCTTGCGGGGGCAGAATAATATTCAAGGCGCCGGCGACAGCGGGGCGATTCCCGACAATTACCCCGGCTTTCAGCCGGTCGACTTTCCTGAGAATCAGGCCAAGTTCCGCCGGCACTGGGGGGTGGAGATCGACTGCCAGCGAGGCATCACCAAAGTGACCGCGCTCGATCTTTGCGGCGACCGGATTCGGGCCATGCTGATCGACGGCGAGAACACGCTGCTTTCCGACCCCAACCGCAGTCACTGTGAAAAAGCCTTGCGAAGTCTGGATCATCTGGTCGTGATCGACCTCTTCCTAACCGACACGGCTGAGTTGGCCGATGTCGTGCTGCCGGCAACTGCCTGGGGCGAAACCGACGGGGTTTATGTCAACACCGAGCGTCGGGTGCAACGGGTTCGTGCCGCAATTCCGCCTCCCGGTGAAGCCAAACCCGATTGGTGGATTGTCTCGCGACTTGGCCAACGTCTGGGGATGGAGGGACTGGATTTTGACTCGCCCCGAGAAGTGTTCAACGAACTCTGCTCGATCTCCCCCATCTACCGGGGACTCGATTGGAATCGAATCGACCAGGGAGAGTATCACTGGCCCGTTCCCCATCCGGATCATCCCGGGACGCCGATTCTGCACCGGGACGAGTTCCCCAACGGCCGGGGGATCTTCAGTTGCGTCAACTACCGCGACCCGGCTGAGACCATATCTGCCGATTATCCCCTCTGGTTGACCACGGGCCGGAGGCTGGCGTCCTACCATACCCGCACCCAAACCGGCCGGTCACAGGGCATCGACTACCTCCTGTCCGAGGAAAGGCTTGAGGTTCATCCCGAGGATGCCCGACATCACAACCTGAACGATGGCGAGTGGTGCCGAATGTCAAGCGTCCGCGGTAGCGTGAAGGTCAAAGTCCGCTGTACGCCCCGCTCTCCACCGGGAACGGTTTTTACCAGCTTCAGCTTTTCCGAGGTGCCGATCAACCGTCTCACCGGTTCCGGATATGACCCGGTGACACATACGCCCGAGCTGAAAGTCTGTCCGGTCAGCCTCGAGCCGCTTTGAGGCGGAGTCGAAAATCCTTCCAGCCTCAATCCAAAGTGGCCGAAGACAACCTGAACGACCTCTTTGAGTGCGAATCGGCGTAGGGACCGTCGCCAGAGCGCGCGGGTCCATCAGCCAAACCCACACCGTACGGCACTGGCGTTTATTCAAGAAACGGTTGATCATCGTCCTGAGCGAGGAGATGGATTGGCTGATGATCGAGGTTTGCGTTTCGGGAGATCTCAACTTTGGCGGCGCAATCACGGCGTGCACATACCCAGGCGGCCAGGGAAAGAATATTATTTGAGTGGAATAAGATTCCAGATAGTGTTATTGTGGAAGCATGAAAACTACAGTTGATATTCCCAAGCGCGAGCTTGAGGACGCCATCAGGTTCACCAAGGCCAAGACCAAGCGCGAGGCCATTGTCGGCGTCATCGCGGACTTCAATCGCCGTATGCGGATGGCTGAGCTCGCCCGGTACGCCGGAACCTGCGTCGACATGATCTCTCCGCAAGAGCTTCAGGCCGCGCGGCGCAAGGGGTGAGCTGTGATCCTCGTCGATACGTCGTCCTGGATTCACATGCTTCGTCCGGGCGGTGCACCAAGAGTCCGTGCCCGTGTCGAGGCAGCGCTGAGGAGTGGGGAGGCCTGTTGGTGTCCGCTGGTTCAACTTGAACTTTGGAACGGCGCGCGCGGGCAACATGAGCGGAAAGTTCTGCGGGACTTCGCCCGTATCCTCCCGGAGCTTCGCATTGATGGCGAGGTCTGGCAGGCGGCCTACGATTTGGCGCAGCGAACGAGAGCTCAAGGCATTACCGTCCCGGTGGTCGATATGATTATCGCCGCCTGTGCCCGGCGCCACGGCGCCGCTCTTGAATCTGCCGACTCGGATTTTGGTCGCTTGGCTTCCGTTACCGAGTCAATGGGCTAGCCTGCCGATTTCAAGCGACCACCGCAACACCTCCTGATGTGGATTAACGACCCCGGTTGATCATCTTTCCGGGCAAGACTTCTTCTCCACCGACTCACCACCACATTTCTTCTTTTGCGCGTCTGGAAAAGTCTCGCCAAATACCGTCAGAGCAACAGTGGCTGAACGGGAGTGGGGCGATGGATGGTGAGTCCGTGGTTGGGTTCGGCTTGACCCTTGGCGGGGACCGCTTCTACACTTCCGGTCTCGTTATTGGCATCGGCAGCGGCGCCGTGGGATGCTTTCCATTGAAGGCAAGAAGGATGGAATCATGAAAATCCACTGGAAAGTCTCGATCTTGCTGGTGGTTTTGCTGGGAAACACCGTCTTGACGGCCCAGCAGCGACGCAAACTGCAAGTCGAGGATCTGCTGCAGTTACGAAGTGTGCGGGACCCTCACATCAGTCCCGATGGAAAATGGGTGGCCTTTACCGTTGCTCGGCTGCTTGAAGCCAAGGACACGGGCGACAATGACATTTACGTGGTCTCGATCGATGGTCAGGAGTCTCAACGCTGGACCAACAGTGAAAAGTCCGAGTCAAGTCCCCGCTGGAGTCCCGATGGACGTTACCTGGCCTTTCTTTCAGCCCGTGAGGGCAAGAAGGCGCAGGTGTACCTGATCGACCGGCGGGGAGGCGAGGCTCGGCGGCTGACTGAGATCAAGACCGGGGTCTCGGACCTGGTCTGGTCGCCTGACGGCCGTCGGCTGGCCCTGATCGTGCGCGACCCCGAGCCGGACGCGGAAGAGACAACCGAAGCCGATAAGGAAGACAAGGAGAAGGCTCCCAAGCCGATCGTGGTGACCCGATTGCAGTTCAAGCGGGATGGCCGGGGCTACCTGACCAATGCAGGTCGTCACTTGCATATCTTGGAGGTGGAAACGGCTGAGATTTTTCAGTTGACCCGGGGGCCCTACGACGACGGCTCGCCGGTTTGGTCGCCCGATGGGCAGTGGCTGGCTTTTGTCAGCAATCGGACTGAGGAGCCGGATGCCAACAACAATAGCGACCTCTTTCTGATTGAGGCCCGACCCGATAGTCGGCCGGTCCAGCTTACCCGGTGGGAGGGGTCCGATGACTCACCCAGCTTTCGACCCGACGGAGGTGCACTGGTTTACTTGCGGGGCGGGGAGCCGGCCGATATCTGGTATGGCACCAACAATCTGGCACTCGTTGAGATCGAGCAGGGAAGAGCGGTCGGGGAACCTCGGATTGTGACTCCGGGCCTGGACCGCAACCTGCGCAGTCCCCGCTATACGCCGGACGGGAAGTCGGTTGTCTTTCTGCTGGAAGAGCGTCTCAATCGACACTTGGCAATGCTCTCGCTCGACGATGGAATCGTCCGGCGGGTGGTCGGCGGCAACCGCGATATTTCGGGTTTCGATCAGTCACCCCAAGGCGAATTGGTGGTGCTGGAGAGTCAGCTTGACTACCCTCCGGAGATCTCACGAGTCCAGGGAGGGGTCTTGAGCCGCCTATCTCGTCAGAATGACGCTTTTCTGAAAGGGATAGAGCTGGCTCAGGTGGAGAAAATCGAGGCCGTCAGCCGGGACGGGACCGTGATCGATGCTTTCTTGACCCGGGCGCCCGGCGCGGGTCCGGGACCCGGGGCGACCATTTTGCGTATTCACGGTGGTCCGGTGGGTCAGTATTCACATCGTTTTATTCTCGAGTGGCAGTTGCTGGCGGCCCATGGATACCACGTGGTGGCTGCCAATCCGAGAGGCTCCTCGGGCCGAGGACGGGATTTCAGTTACGCCATCTGGGCGGATTGGGGCAACAAGGATTTTCAGGATGTGATGGCGGCGGTCGATCGCGTGATCGACATGGGAGTGGCCGACCCCGAGCGTTTGGGCGTGGGCGGCTGGAGCTATGGCGGAATCCTGACCAACTACGTCATCACCCAGACGACCCGCTTCAAGGCGGCCATCTCGGGAGCCAGCGAGGTCAATTATACCGCCAACTACGGTCACGACCACTATCAGCGTCAGTGGGAAAAGGAACTGGGCTTGCCCTGGGAGAACGTTGATCTCTGGGTCAGACTTTCGCCGTTTTTCAAGGTGAAGGAGATCAAGACACCCACGCTGGTCATGTGCGGTCAAGTGGATTGGAATGTACCGTTGCAAAACTCGGAGCAACTCTATCAGGCTTTGCGGCGCCTGGGTGTCGAGACCCAGCTCGTGATTTATCCTGGACAGGGTCACGGAATCCGGCGGCCCAGCTATCAGATCGATCGCTACCGCCGCTATCTGCAGTGGTATGACCGTTTTCTCCGTGACCAACCGGAGAAGCCTTTAACGGAAAGCGGCAAGTTTCAGCCTTAACGGCTTGTATGCTCCGGCGACTTTCGAGAATGGGCCAAGGTGATGCAAGATTGCCATGATCGCTGCTGTTGTCCGTGTCCTGTGTTTGATGGTGGTGAACAGAAATACGATTGTTTGTCGCTAACTTGCCATAGTAATACTCAACCCATTTATAGGTCCTGAGCGCTGGTTGGACGCCGCGATCGGGGAGAACCTCAAGAACCTGGGGTTTGGGATAGTGGAGGGGCAGCAATACTTCTCTCCCAAGTCGTGAGTCGGGTGCAAATCCTGCGCCGATCCGGATGCCTTCCTGTGATGGGTGGCCGGTTGCCGGGACTGCGGCGTGGTTCCAGTGAATGGCGGCGTTGGGGCCGACCGACCCTTGTCCCGGGTCCATGTCAATAATCGGTACTCTGAGACCGTTGTGATTCTCGGATACCGGGATAGGAGAACCGAGCAGTTCGCCGATGGAGAGTTCATCGCAGCATTCCAGGGGTTCGAAAGTCAGGCGGCGAAACGACTCTCGATCTTGAACGCGGCGCTGTCGCTGGACACCCTGAGAGTATTGCGGAGCAATCGCCTTGAAGCTCTCGAAGGCAGGAGAGAGGGACAGCCCAGATCATCTCCGGCACGCGGTTCGTGATCGGCGACACCGCCTCTGCGGTTAGGGCACTGCTTCGGAGTCGAGCCTCAATTCTGGCTCAACCCCCAAACCCAATTCGATCTTGTCGTCAACGACCGGCGTATCGGAGCGGGCCGTACGCGAATTGCCCCGCGCCCCTCGGGGGCGCATAGCATAAGTTAAGCAAGCGGAGTGGTCCATCCAGACAAGGCGTAATCGGGGAATCAAACCGGATTGGATCGATCCTTCTCGAAGGCGGAAGAGCAGTGCCTAATGCAGTCCCACCACTTCGTCCCCGACCAAGTCGACGTTTTCCAGCGACGGAACCCGGGGTAGACCGGGCATGCGCAGGATATTCCCCAGTATCGGCACCAGAAAGCCGGCGCCGGCTGAAATAAAGAAGTCACGAACGGTCACGGGAAAACCGCTGGGCCGGCCCACCCGCTTGGGATCGTCAGAAAGAGAAAGAGGTGTCTTGGCAATGCAAACCGGCCATTGCTCACAGCCCAATGCCTTGATCAAACGGAGTTTCTTGACGGCTGTCGGAGTGTAGACAACTTCGCTGGCTCCATAGAGTGTGGTGGCAATCTTGGACAATTTGGTTTTCAGGGGATCGTCGGGACAGTACAGGGGACGGTAGGGACGGGTAGCCAGTTTGCTTTGGGCGATAACGGCCTGAGCCAATTCGACACCACCCTCGCCACCTCGAGCAAAAATGTCGGAGACGGCAAAAGGCACTCCCTGCTGGTGGGCGGCTTGTCGTACAAGATCGATTTCGTCTTCGCTGTCGCCCTCGAATCGATTGAGCGCCACTACCGGCTCGTGTCCAAAGACCCTCACGTTGGCAATGTGTTTTTCCAGGTTGAGCAGCCCTCGCTGCACTGCCTTGGGATTGGGGGTCGCCAGCCGGCGTTTCGGCACTCCTCCATGCCTCCTAAGGGCGCGAACGGTGGCCACCAGTACAACTGCGGCCACCTCCAGTCCAGCCGAAACACATTTGAGATTGAAGAATTTCTCGGCACCCAGCTCGCAACCGAAGCCGGCCTCGGTAACGGTCCAGTCGGCATAAGCCAAAGCCATCTTGGTAGCCATGACCGAGTTGCAACCGTGAGCGATGTTGGCGAACGGGCCACCGTGCATAAATGCCGGAACCCCTTCGTTGGTTTGGACCAGATTGGGCTTGATGGCATCTTTGAGTAGGGCCAACATGGCTCCCACGACCTTGAGGTCGCCGGCGGTCACCGGCTTACGGTCATAGCTCAAGCCGACCAGTAATCGTCCCAGTCGCTTTCTGAGATCCTCACGGTCCTCCGCCAGGCAAAGCACCGCCATCACCTCTGAAGCCGGAGTGATATCAAATCCGGTTTCCCTCGGAACCCCCTGCAAGACACCGCCCAATCCCGTGATCACCTGTCTCAAAGAACGGTCGTTCATATCCAGAACACGACGCCAGAGCACCCGGCGTGGATCAAGCGACAACGCGTTGCCGAAATGAAGGTGATTGTCCAGAGCTGCCGCCAGCAGATTGTGGGCAGAGGTGATGGCATGAAAATCGCCTGTGAAGTGGAGGTTGATGTCAGCTTCGGGTACGACTTTGCTGCGTCCTCCGCCGACGGCGCCCCCCTTCAACCCAAAAACCGGGCCCAGTGAGGGCTCGCGGAGGGCCAAGCAGACTTTTTCGCCGATTTTGGCAAAACCCTGCGCGAGTCCGATCGAGGTGGTTGTTTTCCCCTCACCAGCGTCGGTGGGGGTGATGGCTGTGACCAGGACGAGTCGCCCCGGCGGGCGACCCGATTGACGGGCCTCGAGTTCGACTTTGGCTTTGTCGGGACCGTGGGAGATCAAATGTTCAGGCGCGATACCCAATTGGGCCGCTACCTCACCAATGGGGCGCGGTCGTGCGTCACTGCGCATGGAGACCTTTCGGCCAGTAAAGTCCCTGGACTGGAATTGGATTCTGATAGCGACGAATCGAACCCCAACTGACTAGCTAAGCTAGTGTCCAACTCGGCACGCTCTACCAGCCGGCTTACGATCTTGACCGACTCTTCATCGCGAGTATCCTAATGGCACCGCGTCGGTGGGTGCAAGAAACGAGGAGGTTTTGATGACATCGACTACTATTACAGATCTCCCAAATGAGCACCAATGCGACCGCCTTTTAAAGAACCTCTGCTCCAAGCCGGTACTCTGTCAAATCGCCCGGCTACGGTTTTGCCCCATCGACGCAAGCCTTGGGGGGCGGAAAGGATTAGCGGGTTTGGGCAGGTTCTTTTTGCGTCTATTGGAACCGCCGCGAAATCGCCACTATGAAAATAAATGTCGGTTTAGTCAGTTATTTGTGATTAAATATTGGTTTCTGACATCGGACCTGCTGGGAAACGTCTCGGTTGGAAGCTGTAAATATCTGGAATAAATTTTAAAAACAGGTTAGGGAGGTCAACGATGACGGTGAAAAATCGCCGCTTTCTGACTCTATGTGTGTGCCTTTTGGCGCTCTCGTTTGTCCTGGTCAGTGCCGACACGGCAACGGCTGCCGACGACAAGGTCCGCGTTGAAGGCATTGTTTCGGAACGAGACGGTAACCGAGTGGTGGTGAAAGACTCGGGTGGCGCGTCTCATGTGGTTTTGATTCAGTCGGACACCAGGATTAGAGAAAGAAAGAAGAATTTCCTCCGCGAAGCTCTTACTTTTGCTCCTGACGACGTTGTGGTCGGACTGCGGGTTCTGGTCAGAGGGACGCAGACCGCCAACGGTGAGGTGTCTGCTCGCCGGATAAAGTTCAGGAAACACGATCTCGATTTGGCTCGAGTGCTCAATAGCCGCCTGATGACGCCGGAAGCAGAGATTGACACCCTGCAAGCGGCCAGCAGCCGTCTCGGCGGGCAGGTGGAGGAGCTCAATCAGAGCACCCGCGAGAACCAGGAAGCCGCTCGCCAAGCTGGAGAGGTGGCCGATAACGCCTTGGTTACCGGTCAGCAAGCTCAGCAACAAATCGCGGCCCACGCCGAGCGACTCGATGGGGTCGACCGGCGTTTTGGGGATCTGGGCTACTTCGATGTCTCCGAATCGCTTGTCATCCAGTTTGAGGCGGGCAGCGCCAAGCTGTCTGATGAAGCGACCGCCCAACTGGACACTTTGGCGAACTCAGTACCGGACTCGGGTGGTTTTTTGATCGAAGTACGGGGGTTTGCATCTTCTGACGGCTCCGAAGAGTTAAACCGTCGTTTGAGCCAGAAGCGGGCCGAAGCAGTCATGCAGTATCTCAAAGACAAACATACGATCGGCCTTCGCCACTTCATATCCCCTCACGGCTTTGGCGAGTCAATGCCCACGGGAGATAACGATACTCGGGAAGGACGCATGCTCAACCGCCGGGCCGAGGTCAAGATTCTACTGCCTCGAGTCTCGAGCATGAATCAGTAAACGGTTGCCGGCCACCCTGGGGCGGTCCCGCTCGGTTGGAGTTCTTGCGCGTCACCATTGCGCGGGAAGCGGTCGCGACCGAGGACCAAGCTGGGGTGGCCCGTCTGTTTGATTGCAGGCCGAGCTTCCGGCCCAAACCGTCCCCGGCGATGGTGTGAGCCATCGTCATCCTCCCAATCAACCTCCAAGTCATGAAGCCCCGACGCAACTCCCACGGTTGTAGGGGGGCGATCTTCGAAGTTCAGCCGCTTTCCCCGCCTGAGGGTCTCAAATTGGCCTGGGTCTACCGCCGGGACTGATCTCCCTATCCTGGTCGTCCGCGAGTCGGGCGGGGAACAACCATCTGATGCCCCCACGCCATCCATAACTCGCCGGCTCGGGCCTGGGGTCCCTTTGCCGGCTACGGAGCAGCCCTGAGTGAGGGGCGGCTGGTCGAGCTTCAGTAGGTCGCTGAGCGGGCGGTGGATTTCCAGATCTGAAAGAGTCGGCGACAAGCCTCCTTAAGCGGGCCTTGCTCCACTTGGAGAGGACTTCCTCCCATTTGGGTCATCTGTTGGGCCGAAAGATGCAATTCAGAGAAGCCGGCCTCGCGAGCGTCGGCGATGGTGGCTCCATAGACGACCTTGTCGATTTTAGACCAGTGGATGGCTGTCAGGCACATGGGGCAGGGTTCGCAGGTTGAGTAGAGGGTATGACCCGTCAGATCGATTCGGTTGAGGACGGCTGCCGCTTTTCGGATCGCGTTGACTTCAGCATGGGCGGTGGGATCTGTGTCCCTCCACACTGTGTTGTGAGCCGAGGCGACCACTCCCTCGGGTCCCACAATCAACGATGCAAAAGGTGTTTGACCGGCCTGGATGCCCTCCAGCGCCTGATCGACAGCCAACTGCATGTAGGCTTCAGGTGTCATCGTTGCCTATCTTAGATCGGTTCCAGCCTGGCATGCGGATCGGGTTGGCCGGCAAACAGTCGCAGCGCAGGTCGAACCCAGGCGAAGAACCGGACTGGCTCACCGGCGGTAATCTCACTCGAAGAGTAGAGAGCCAACCATGTCCGCAGTTGACGAGCGGTCCAATCCGGATCCGACATAATTCCCGGTAAGTTTACTCTTCAGGTACTTGAGCGCAAGGGCTGCTCGGTCTTGACCAATCCCTGGCAGCGCGTTATAGGTACTCGGTATTCTTGGGATAAGGGCAAGTCCGGGAAAGGTCGAATGACACCCGCCAATCTTCTCACCATTCTGCGATTTCTGCTGGTGCCGGTGTTTATCCAGTTGGTGGTCTACGGCTACCTGGCGAGCGCCCTGGGAGTGTTTTTGTTGGCTGGATTTACTGACCTGTTGGATGGACTGATTGCTCGCCGCTTCAATCAGCGCAGTCAATTGGGAACGTTGCTGGATCCCCTCGCCGACAAATTCCTGCTCGTGAGCGGTTTTGTTATCCTGTCACTACAGTCACTGGAGGTCGCCGTCAAGATCCCGCTTTGGCTGACGATTGCGGTTATCAGCCGCGATATCTTGTTGGTGACGGCGGTTCTGGCCATCAACCTTGCGTTAGGCCGGCATGTCTTCCCACCTTCGGTCTACGGCAAGCTCACCACTACCGTGCAGACGCTATCGATACTGACAGTTCTCTTCGGCAATGCGCTTGGGTTTCAGTTATGGGTCACCCAGCCACTATTCTACGCCGTACTCGCCTTGACGGTCTTCTCCGGGCTACACTATCTCTTTCGGGGCTTGCATCTTTCGCGATACAAACTGCCCGAATCCTAGCCCGGTCAACTTTTTGACTCCAACATGTAGGCTGGGGACGGCAAGGTTCGAGATACGGGAATGGGTTCATGTCAGCCGTAAGACCATCCAGGCGTTTGAGGGGTTGGACTGTCCTGAGTCGAACGAGGCGGGTGAGGGACTCAGCGCCTTCCTTGTAGGAGGGTCCGGCTCATCGTTCAGGGGGAACGAAGCTGGAGAAGGGAATCTACAGTTGGTAAAGGAAGCTCGCTGGTCGTGTCGGGGACTTAGATTGGCAGTGGTGGTGGCGCGTTTCAACCGGAATGTCACCGAGAGACTGCTGCAAGGCGCTCTGAGCTGCCTGCGGAGATTGGGCGCGGGGGCAGATCAGATTCAAGTGGTCCGCGTGCCGGGGAGTTTTGAGCTCGCCTTTGCAGCCCGTCAATTGGCGGCCGGCGGCCGCGTGGATGCCGTGATTTGCCTGGGGGCGCTCATTCGAGGCCAGACCGACCACTATTCGTTTCTGGCGGCCGAGGTCACCCACCGCCTGGGGAGAGTGGCAGTGGAGTCCCAGGTACCGATCAGCTTTGGGGTGCTCACGGTGGATAACATCGAACAGGCGCTTGCCCGATCCAGACTTGAGAAGGGGGATGAGGCAACCGAGACCGCCCCGGCGGCAGTTGAAACGTCAAGTCGCTCGCCCGCAAAACAACCGGGAGCATCGAACAAGGGAGCAGAAGCGGCGCTGGCGGCCGTGGAAATGGCCAACCTGAAATTGCGCCTCGACGGCAATGATCGGGAGTGAGTTCGGGTAGTTGCTCAACAAGGTTTTCTGAGGGAATCCGGACGAGAAGAAACCATGGCAAGTACGCGTAAGGGGCGTGAGCTGGCGCTGCAAATGTTCTATCAACTGGATATCCGCGGGGAACCTGCCAAACAAGTGCAGCAGTCTTTTCGGGAAACATACCCGGCGCCCGACGAGAGTCAGGGATTTGCCGACGCGCTGTTCGAAACCTACCAACAACGTCAAGATGAAGTCGACAGACACATCCGTCAACATACCCTCAATTGGCATTTCGATCGGCTGGCGGTTGTAGATCGCAACATATTGCGGCTGGCGGTGTGTGAGTTCCTGATGCAGTCGACTCCGACCGTGGTGGTGATTGACGAGGCGATCGAGATAGCGCGAAAGTTCAGCGGCCAGGATTCGACTGCCTTTGTCAACGGCGTGCTGGACTCGGTGCGCAAGGCTCTAGTGGACAAGGTGGGCGCCGGATGACGACCGATCCTCGAGAAAGTCGCCTTGAGAAGTTGGCTGCGCTTCGGAAGCTGGGGATCGACCCCTACCCCCACCGCTACACCCTAAGCCATACCGTAGACCGGATTCTGACAACGTTTGGACCATGTTCGGAGCAGCAACTGGCCGAGCAGAAAAGCAGCGTCCGGACGGCCGGCCGTTTGATGTCGCTGCGGGGACATGGAAAGGTAGGTTTTGGCCATCTGGCGGGTAGCGGAGAACAGGTCCAGATTTACGTTCGCCAAGATCGGGTTGGCGAAGACAACTACCGGCTCTTCAAGTTGCTGGATATTGGCGATTGGATTGGTGTCCGGGGCGAGATGTTTCGAACTCGCACCGGAGAATTAACCATTTTTGTCGACCGCCTCGATTTTCTGGCCAAATCGTTACTGCCCTTACCCGAGAAGTGGCATGGTTTGGCCGATGTGGAACGCCGTTATCGCCAGCGTTATCTGGATCTGATCGCTAATCCTCAAGTTCGGGAAATTTTTGTTACCCGCAGCCGGATCGTGGCTGAACTGCGGCGAGAGCTGGAAAGCCACGGTTATCTGGAAGTGGAAACTCCCATGATGCAACCGGTGGCGGGTGGGGCCGCCGCGCGGCCCTTCAAGACCTTCCATCAAGCCCTCAAAATGCCCCTCTATCTGCGGGTTGCCCCCGAGCTCTATCTCAAGCGGTTGACCGTCGGTGGGCTCGAGCGTGTTTATGAAATCAACCGCAATTTCAGGAACGAAGGTATCTCCACCCAACACAATCCCGAGTTCACCATGCTCGAGTTTTACGTGGCCTATAGCGACTACCGGGACCTGATGGAATTCACGACGGATTTGTTGACCCGTGTGGTGCAACGCGTGCGGGGAAAGCTGAATCTGACCTATGGTGAGCACCGGATCGATTTTGGCCGGTTCCATCGTTACACCATGATTGAAGCCATTCTCAAGTTCTGGGAGGATGACAATCCCCCCACGGCCGAGGAACTTTTGGACGAGCAGCATCTCCGCCGGAGGGTTTCTCAAGTGGGCGGCGACCAGCAAAGCTGTCCCGATCGGGGCGCGTTGCTGGGTGAGCTCTTTGACAAGGTAGCCGAACCCAAGTTGATCCAGCCCACCTTCATTTACAACTATCCGGTGGAATTGTCGCCGCTTGCGAAGCGGTGCGACGACGATCCCCGTTTCGTGGAGCGTTTCGAGCTCTATATCGCTGGTGTTGAGATTGCCAACGCTTACAGCGAACTCAATGATCCGGCCGAGCAGTTGGCCCGTTTTCAGCAACAACTGGAGGTGCGTGGTGCGGGAGAACGGGAAACGCACCTCTTGGATGAAGACTACCTCCGGGCCCTGCGCCATGGTTTACCGCCTACCGGAGGGGAAGGCTTGGGGGTCGACCGGCTAACGATGATTCTCACCAACTCGTCCTCGATCCGAGATGTGATTCTGTTCCCCTTGTTGCGACCTCGTCAAAGGCGTGAAGAGGAGCCGACAGACTTGAGTTGAGTTGCTTGGCAGCATGCGTTTTGAATTTTTTGTGGCCGCTCGTTACCTGGTCGCCCGTCGCAAACAGGCAGTCATTTCCCTGGTCACTTTGATCTCTATTCTGGGTGTTACAGCCGGGGTAATGGCCCTGATCGTAGCTCTGGCTCTCAACGGAGGTTTTGAAGAGGAGTTCCGAAATCGAATCCTCGGCGCCACCTCGCACGTCAGCCTGATGCGTTCGGGGAATTTGTCCATCGGCGATTACGAGGCTCTCTCAGACCGACTGTCGCAAGTGGAGGGCGTGGTGTCGGTTTCGCCCACCGTCTACGGGCAAGCTCAGCTCAGCAGCGATCTCAATCGCCAGCGACCTATCATTTTGCGGGGGGTGGATTCCCATCGCCGGAGCATTCTGGATGAGCTTTTTGCCAACATCGTGGAAGGGAGCAGCCAAGATTTCCAGCAGATTGAACCGGCGCCCTCCATTTTGTTGGGCAAAGAAGCCGCGCAGGCACTGGGGATACTGGTAGGAGACCACGTGAGGGCTATCGGTCTGCAGGGAGAGCTTTCTCCACTGGGACGGTTACCCCGATCGAAGAATTTCAAAGTGATCGCCATTTTTGAGTCGGGTCTATGGGATTACGATGCCAACTGGGCTGTGGTGCCGATTGAAGCGGCTCAACGGTTTGTCGGCTTGACGCCTGGTGAAGTGTCAGCGCTTGAATTCCGAGTGGCCGACATTGACAAGGCGCGGCAGACAGCCGATCGGATTGTGGCTGAGGTAGGCGACGGCTTTACCGCTCGAACTTGGATCGAGATCAATCGGCCTCTGTTTTCGGCGCTCAAACTGGAAAAACTAGCGCTCTTTATCGCCATTAGTTTGATTGTTCTGGTGGCCTCATTGAATATCATCAGTACACTGACGCTCATGGTGATGGACAAGAACCGCGACATTGCCATTCTGGCGGCCATGGGAGCCACGCCGCGGACGGTGACTCAAATCTTTCGATTGCAGGGATTGATCATCGGCTTGGTGGGAACCGGTCTGGGCAGCCTATTGGGGATGCTGGCGGTGTGGTATCTGGATACGTTTCAAATATTTCAGCTTGAGCCTCAAGTCTACTCGATTCCCTATGTGCCTTTCCGCTCCCATTGGGCCGATGTGCTCTTGGTTTCCGTCACGGCCCTGTTGGTCAGTTTCTTTGCCACTCTCTATCCTGCTCGCTCAGCCGCGTCGCTGGATCCAATTAAGGCTCTAAGAAATGAGTGAGTTCCTGGTGGTGGAAGGTCTGACCAAGTCCTTCCATTCGGGCGGGAAGATCTTGCGAGTGCTCAACCGACTATCCCTCAAGCTGCGGGTCGGCCAGATGTTGGCGGTGACCGGAGCCAGCGGCTCGGGGAAAAGCACCTTTCTCCACTTGGTGGGAGCGATGGAACCTGCTGACCGGGGCTCGATCCTTTTTGAAGGGCGAGAAATCGTGGGGCTCAGTCGTGAAAAAAGGGCTGAATTCCGCAACCGGGAGATCGGGTTCATCTTCCAGTTCCATCATTTGTTGCCGGAGTTCACTGCTCGCGAAAACGTGATGATGCCCCTCTTGCTGCGGGGCACCGATCGCTTCTCTGCCGGGCGACAGGCCGACCACTGGCTCGGGGAAGTGGGATTGGAGTTGCGGAGACATCACCGACCGGGTCAGTTGTCGGGGGGAGAACAGCAACGAGTTGCGGTGGCTCGAGCACTGGTGGGACAGCCCCGGCTGCTGTTGGCGGACGAACCCACCGGCAACTTGGATGACCGAACCTCGGAGGCGGTTCAGCAAATGCTGCTGGAGATTCATCGACGCAACCAACTCACCTCCATCATGGTAACGCATGACCCGTCTTTGGCAGCCCTTTGTCAGCGCCAAACCCGAATGGAGACGGGCGTTCTGGTAGAGCAATAAGAGACTGGGCGAGCATAGTGGAGCAGGAGTTTACAAACCTCCTTTCCCCTCTCAAGCGTATCTTCGGCCCGGTTGATTCAAGCTCTCCCAGGGTTTGCTTCCGCTGGTGGAATCTTGTTAAATAGTTAGGTCTGGTCGCCAAAGTCCATGCCCATGTTTGAGAAATACACCGAGAAGGCAAGACGGGTTATCTTTTTTGCTCGTTACGAGGCCAGCCAACTCGGCTCGCGCAAAATCGAGACCGAGCATGTGCTGCTGGGTTTATTTCGGGAAGACAAAGCCTTGGCCGGCCGTTTTTTCCCCCGGGCCGATACAGCGGTCGAGAGTATCCGCAAGCAGATTGAGAGTCGGACCGTTGTCCAGGACAAAATGTGTCGATCGGTGGAGCTTCCGCTGAGCGACGAGTCCATCAAGGTTTTGAATCATGCCTCGGAAGAGGCGGATCGATTGCTCTGCAATTACGTCGGCACCGAGCACATTCTGTTGGGACTGTTGCGTGAAGAAGAGTCCGTTGCCGCGGCCATTTTACAGCAAAAGGGGCTGCAATTGACCCAGGTGCGGGAAGAACTGGCCGACAACACGACGGAACGGTCAACCTTCTCAAAACCCAAGGAGGGATTGATTCTCACCGAGTTTAGTCGAGATCTCACTGCAGCGGCCTTGAAAGGTTCTCTCGATCCCTTGATCGGACGCGACGCCGAGGTGGAGCGTGTCATCCAGATTCTCTGTCGTCGCACCAAGAACAATCCCGTCTTGATTGGAGAGCCGGGAGTGGGAAAAACTGCAATCGTCGAGGGGTTGGCTCAGAAGATCGTCAATGGCGAAGTCCCTTCCATGCTGGGTGAAAAGCGCCTTCTGGCCCTGGATATTTCGCTGATTGTGGCTGGAACCAAGTACCGGGGCCAGTTTGAGGAACGCCTCAAGGCGATCATGAAGGAATTGGTGGACAATCCTAACTTCGTGATTTTCGTCGATGAGTTGCACACTCTGGTGGGCGCGGGTTCAGCCGAAGGCTCCTTGGATGCGGCCAACATTCTCAAACCGGCTCTCTCCCGGGGAGATATCCAATGTATCGGGGCCACTACTCCCTACGAATACCGTCGATCGATCGAGAAGGATCGGGCCTTGGAAAGACGGTTTCAATCGATCAAAGTCGCTCCGCCCACCGAGGAAGAGACCCTTGAGATCATCTTTGGGATCAAGGACCGCTACGAATCGTTCCATCGAGTCCGCTACAGTGACGAAGCGATTCACGCTGCGGTCATGCAATCGAGTCGTTACATTACTGATCGCTTCTTGCCCGACAAGGCGATCGATGTGTTGGACGAGGCCGGTGCTCGGGTAAAACTCAACTACACTGTCTTGCCGCCGGAGGTGACCAATCTGCAGCGAAAGATCAAGGTGATCGTCCGCCGGATGGACCATGCCATCTCGCACAAAGAGTTTGACCGGGCCATCAAGCTTAAAGACCAGGAGTTGCGGGAAAGAGAAAACCTGCAGATGGTCGAGCAACGCTGGAAGCTTGGCAATCGGATGCCGGCGGAAGTCACCAAGAACCACGTCGAGGAGGTCATTTCTCGCTGGACCGGCGTTCCGGTGTGCTCTCTGCAAGAGAAAGAGATACAGAAGCTACTGAAAATGGAGGGCGAGCTCCACCGGCGGGTGATCAGTCAAGACCGCGCCATTTCCGCCTTGTCCAGAGCTATTCGGCGCAGCCGAGCAGGGATAAAGAACCCTGACCGACCGGTCGGCTCTTTCCTATTTCTGGGACCGACTGGCGTGGGAAAGACCGAACTGGCCAAGGCTCTGGCCGATTATCTTTTCGGCAGTGAGAAGGCGTTGTTGCGCTTTGACATGTCCGAATACATGGAGAAACACTCAGTTTCGAAGCTGATCGGCGCCCCTCCCGGCTATGTCGGTCATGACGAGGGCGGGCAATTGACCGAGAAAGTCAAACGCAACCCCTACTCGGTCTTGCTATTGGACGAGATCGAGAAGGCCCACGGGGACGTTTTTAATCTGTTGCTGCAGGTTTTCGAGGACGGACAGCTCACCGATTCGCACGGTAACACCATCGATTTCAAGAACGAAATCATCATCATGACCTCCAATATCGGTGCACGGTTCCTGGTGAACAAGCCCCAAATGGGATTTTCGGGCGGGATCGAAGACAGTTCACAGAAGCTGGAAGATCTGATCATCAGGGAGGTCAAACGGATTTTCAACCCTGAGTTTATCAACCGACTCGACGAAATCATCCTTTTTGATTCTTTGACCGAGGAAGATCTGGAGCAGATCGTGGATCTGCTCTTGCAGCAAGTCAACGACAACTTGATGTCCAAGGAGATCACGATCACTCTGGATCAGGATGTCAGGAGTTGGATTATCCAAAAAACCTGTACCGACCGATCCTATGGCGCCCGTCCCCTCCGTCGGGCCATTCAGAAATACGTGGAGGATCCGGTTTCCGAACTGATCATTCAGGGCAAGCTGAAAGAAACGGAGAACTTGGTCGTCTATTTGAAGAGCGATGAATTGCACTATCTTCCAAAGGGCGCCAGGAGTGAGGGAGCTCCGGTATCGTACGACTTAGCCTGAGCGCCCCCGCCTTGACCCTGTTCGGGCCTCGACGAAGTACTCGTTTCGACTGTAGTGGACGCGGGCTTATTGGTATACTTCAACGCTTGCGTTTTCAGGCAGCCGATCAGACCAAAGACGCCATGAGAAGACACGACCCCGCCGATTGTTCTCACCCTCTTTCCATTTGCCTGCGCGCGGTAAGAGTGCTGCTGGTGCTGGTTGCGGTTTGGGTGGTCGCTTTTCAGGCCGGATACGGCCAGGCTCGGTTCACCCGAGTCGAGGACGTTCTTATCGTCGGTAATCGGCGAATTCTGGAGAGCACAGTACTGTTTTACGTTCAAACCCAAGAGGGGGGGATTTACGATGAGGCGCAGATCCTGCGTGATTATCGGAGCCTCTTGGGTACCAACTTCTTTGATGACCTTACTGTCAAGATACGGTCCGGGGAGACCGGCGCCATCGTCGTTTTTGAAGTCCGGGAACGACCCCTGATCCGAGCAGTCGAATACGAGGAAATGAAGTCGTTCAAAGAGTCGGATGTTCTGGAACGCTTTCGGGATATGCGAGTCGGGTTAACCATCGACTCCCCCTTCGACCCGGCCCGACTTCCCATGGCCCGACGAGCTATCCAGTCACTTCTGGATCTCAATGGCCGACCCTTGGGTCGAGTTGAAGTCGAAGTGGAGGAGATCACGTCTTCCTCGGTGAGATTGATTTTCAAGCTGGACGAGGGTCCCAAAGTGCGCATCGGGGACATTCAGTTCGAGGGCAACATCGTCTTCAAGGACGGCGAGTTGCGGAAAGCGCTCGAAGTAACCAAGATTCGGGGTCCCATTACGCTCTGGAAGGGTCACGACAAATACATCGAGGAGAAATTGGAATTCGACATTTTTACGAATTTGCTGGCCCGTTACCGCGAGCTTGGTTACTTTCAAGCCAAAGCGGGAGAACCGAAGGTTCGGATCGTTGAGGCCAAGCGGGGTGTGCTGGTTGGTTTTCGGAAGACCAAACAGCAATACTTCATCGAAATCCCAATCGAAGAGGGAGACCAATACCGTTACAGGAATTTTGAGGTCACCGGGGCCACTGCCGTTGAGGTGGACGCCATCAGCCGGGTCTACGGGATCGAACCGGGGCAGATTGCCAACTGGGTGGCCCTCAAAGAGGCCAATGACCTGCTCAAGAAGAGCTACTCCCAAATGGGCTTCCTGGACATGGAAGTTGTGCCCCAGTTGTCGTTCGACGAGGATGAGAAAACCATCGATGTCGCTCTCGCCATCACCGAGGGCAATCGATACATAGTTAGCCGAATCCACTTCGAGGGCAATACCAAGACCCGTGATAAGGTGCTCCGGCGGGAGTTTTTCCTTGAGGAACAACGCGAATTCAATGGCGACTTGCTGGAGTTGTCGGTGATTCGTCTAAACCAGTTGGGGTATTTCGAGAGGATAGAGGAAGACGATTACGACGTTGTCAAGAAACCTCGGGAAGCCGAAGCGGATGTCGTACTCAAAGTGAAGGAGCGTAGCCAGCAGTCGATCGGCCTGACCGGTGGTGTCAGCGGGATCAGCGGAAGCTTCTTTGGCATCAACTACCAGACCAACAACTTTCGCGGACTGGGTCAGCAAATCGATGTCCAACTGCTGGCCGGGACGCGGACCTCCAACTACACTCTCCGTTTTACCGACCCCTATTTTCGAGACACCCGGGTGTCGCTGGGTTTGTCCGTGTTCAATCAGCGATTTCGTTTCGATACCTATCAAGCCTTCTTCGGCCTTATCGCCCCGCAACAAAATGTCCAGCTCTTTACGCGCACCAGCACCGGCTTTGACATCAGCGGCGGCTACCCGCTCGGCCGCTGGAGCCGGTTGGGCATGACTTATACTCTCTCCAACATCGGCATTGGTGACATCAACCCGGTGATCGAGCAGGTCGCGTTGAACCAACTGGTCGGGTTTACTCCCGGTGGAGCTGTCGAAGACGCTCGCAAAGGAATCATCCGCAGCGAATTACGGCCCAGCTTCACCTATAACTCCAAGAACGCCTACCTCAATGCCACCGCAGGCAGTAGCTTTTTCGCTCAGGTTGGGTTTGCCGGGGGCCCGCTGGGAGGCAGTTTCAGCATGGTCCGTCCCTTTGTCGAGTACCAGCGGTTTCTGTCGGACCGCTGGTTGAGCGGAGGACGCAACAGTTTGGCCTTCCGGGCCCAGCTTCAGCATGTTTTTCCCTTCGGCCAACTACCTGACGGGGGACCTCAGTCGGTACCCTTCTTCGAGAGGATCTTCTCGGGTGGGGAATACTCGATCAGGGGTTTTGATATTCGTTCCGTCGGCCCCCTTGGAATCACACGGAGTGCGCGGCTGGATGACCAGGGCAACCCCTTGATCGATCCCAGGACAGGTTTGCCGTCCGTGACTGAGAGCCTGATCCCGCTGGGAGGCGACACGGGTGTGGTCCTGACCGCGGAGTATCGGGCGCCAATAGCGGGACCACTGCAACTTAATGGCTTTTTCGATTTCGGAACGTCGACCATCCTGCGCAAAGGAAATCTCCGGCTCTTTGGACCCGATACCGTGATCGAGATGATCGACCAGACCAACAATGTGTGGCGCGCCTCGACCGGCATCGAGGTTCAATTCCTGCTGCCGGTCATCAATCAGCCCTTTCGGCTCATTTTCGCGTATAATCCAATCGCGCTCAATACTGAGGCTGTGGTCCTGGGGCGGCGCTTTCCCCTTCGGGAAGACCGCCGTAACATAAAGTTTACGGTGGGATATGCTTTCTAGGGACTCGGAGAGATTTTGTTACGCGGTGCCGGTTAGGGATCGCGAACGCAACCAAGGGAGAGTTGGTTTTCAATGAGAGTAAAGAGATGCATCGCTTTTTGGGTAGTCCTGCTGTTGGCAGGGTCAACGTCGTCTCTGTGGGCGCAGAGTGGAATCAAGATTGGGTTTATCCTGTTTTCCAGAGTGTTGGAAAGCACGGAAGAATCTAAAATCGAGATTCAAGAAGTACAGTCTTTCGTGGCTGACAAGCAGAGCGAATCAGACGTTCTCCAGACTGACCTCAACAAGCTCAAACAAACGCTGGCCAACCAGCAGCGGGCGCTTAACCCTGAAACGGTGGCCGAAATGACCACGAATATCGCCGACAAGGAAACCGAGCTGAAACGTTTTAACGAAGACGTTCAGCGGGATATAGATAAGCGGCGCAATACTCTTTTCGGCCGCCTCAGTAAGAAAATCCAAGATATTGTCAACGACTATGCCCGCCAGAACAATTATGGCGCTATCCTCTACCTGGATCAGTTGCAAGGTTATTTTGATCCTTCAATGGACTTGACCCAGACGATCATTGACATTTACAACGAAAAATACCCGCCGGAGGGGTCTGCTGCCGGCACACCGTAGTAATAACAGGCCTCCGCGGCCCGCGTTGAGAGATGGTGTCGCTGATTTCTTCAGGTTCCGACTAACGACCTGTCGGAACGGCTTGACCTGGTGGTGGGGCTGGTATTAAATCCGGTTTCGTGTATAGGCTGGCGGATTTAGCCAACTTGGTCGGCGGGGAAGTTGTCGGCGAAGCGGACACGGCAATCTTCGATGTGCAGCCTTTTGACCGGGCCACTCAGCGTGATTTGAGCTTGGCCACCAAGCAGTCTCTGCTGGACCAGGTTGAGGGTTGCCAAGCGGCTGCCGTGATCGTTCCTGCGGGCTTCCAAAGCGCCCGCAAACCTCTGCTGCGGGCCTCGAACCCCAAGCTCGTTTTTGCCCGTGCCTTGGAGCTGTTCAATGTCCAGCCCTTCCAAGCCGGCGGGGTTTCTCCTTTGGCGAGTTTTGGCGAGGACTGCCAAATTCCTGACGAGGTCAGCATCGGTCCTTTTGTCGCCTTGGGAGATCGCGTCACGATTGGCTCTCGCGTGAGGCTCGACTCGGGAGTCGTCATTGGCTCCGATTGTCGCCTGGGTGACGGTTGTCATCTTCATCCCAACGTCTCGCTTTACTCCGGAGTCACCCTGGGCAACGGGGTGATCGTACATGCGGGGACGGTCATCGGCGCGGATGGCTTTGGCTATGTCTTCGATGGGACCAGCCAAGTTAAAGTACCCCAGCAGGGAAAGGTGGAGATCCACGACCGAGTCGAAATCGGCGCCAACAGTTGTATTGACCGGGGCACTTTCGGCGCTACGGTGATTGGCCGAGGTGTCAAGATCGACAACCTGGTTCATATTGGTCACAACTGCCAAGTGGGCGAGAACACGGTGATTGTGGGATGTGTGGGCATTTCGGGCAGCGTCAAAATCGGCAAGAATTGTATTTTGGCCGGGCAGGCCGGCGTCAGTGATCATGTCAACATTGGGGATGGAGTGACGGTAATGGCCAAGACAGCCGTCACCCGCGACGTTTCTGCCGGAAGTGTCGTTTCGGGCCCCTATGGGAGAGACCATGGCCGGCAACTGAAGTTGGAGGCCTTGATTCGAAAATTGCCCGAACTTTATCGACAATGGCGGAGATTGACCAAAGCCCTCAAGCCGCATCTGTCTGAGGATCGAAAGCTATGAACTCGGAAGCCGCTCTCATTGACATCCAGGAGATCTTGGATTTTCTGCCTCATCGCTACCCCTTTCTGCTCGTCGATCGCGTGATCGAATACCAAGCAGGCGAACGGATTGTGGCGATCAAGAACGTGACTTTCAACGAACCTTTCTTCCAGGGCCACTTCCCTGGCGTCCCGATCATGCCAGGCGTTTTGATCATTGAATCGATGGCTCAAGCAGGTGGAGTTCTGGTCTTCAAAACCCTACCGGACCGAGACCGGAAGCTGGTCTTTTTCATGGGTATCAACAAGGCCAGGTTTCGACGGCCGGTCCGGCCGGGGGATCAGCTCAGGATCGAAATGGATGTCGTTCGAGTCAAGAAGCGCTTTGGCAAACTGCAGGGCAAGGCCTTCGTCGATGGAAAATTGGTGAGCGAAGCCGACATTCTTTTTTCGTTGGTGGATCGATCTGACTATGGCTAGGCCGAGGTTATGCTCATGAGTGCGCCCGTGATTCATCCCACGGCGGTGGTCTCAGATCAGGCCAGTTTGGGAAAAGGAGTGCGACTGGGGCCCTTTGTGGTTATCGAAGGCAGGGTCGTCGTCGGGGAGGGTACCGTGGTGGGTCCTCACAGTTGGATTTGCGGTCCCGCCACTATCGGCAAAGACAATCAAATTTATGGCAAATCGGCCTTGGGGACCGACCCTCAGGATCTCAAGTACAGCGGCGAGAAATCCGCACTCGTGGTGGGGAACGGTAACAAGATCCGGGAGTTTGTTACGGTCAATCGCGGAACCCGGCTAGGGAGTGGCAAGACCCAACTCGGTGACGGGAATCTGTTGATGACGGGTGTGCACGTCGCTCATGATTGTGTGGTGGGCAACGGAGTGGTTCTGGGGAACTCGGCCACATTGGGGGGGCACGTGGGGGTTGACGACTACGCCTCGGTGGCAGCTTTCAGCGGTGTCCATCAGTTCTGCCGCGTCGGCTGCCATGCTTTTGTGGGAGGATACTCGGTGCTCACCCGGGACGCTCTACCTTTCGTCAAGACGGTAGGACAGCGCAGTAATGCGGCCATTTTTGGGATCAACACCATCGGTCTACAACGGCGCGGCTTTAACGATAATCGAATCGAAGCGCTCAAAGGTGCTTATCGAATCCTTTTCCGAAAGGGCTTGCCGCTGAAGGAAGCGGTCGCCCGACTGCGTCGGGGACAGCTCACCTCGGACGTCGAGGTTTTGCTTGACTTTGTCGAATCCACCGAACGAGGATTTGTTCGCAAATCTACCGGGCCGCGCCAAGTGCCGGCAGCGGAAAGCAGTTCATGATTCAGCAGCCGTTGGGTGTTATTGCCGGCAGCGGTCGCTTTCCGCTGCTGGTGTTGCAAGAGGCAAGGCGTCGACAACTGCGAACCGTGATAGCCGCGATTCGTGAGGAGGCCTCGCCCGAACTCCAGCGCTGGGCAGACCAGGATCCTCAAGCTACCTTGTGTTGGATTGGCCTGGGGCAGTTGGGAAAGCTGCTCGATCTCTTCCAACGGGAAACAGTGACCCAGGCTGTGATGGCGGGACAAGTCAAGCACTCCAAGATTTTTGCCCCTGGATCGCAGCGCGGCCGGCGATTACTTTCGGCCTTGCCTGACCGCCGCATGCTCAAACTGCTGATGGCGCTTCCCCGGCGGGACACCGAGTCCTTGATCGGTGCGGTGGTGGCAGAATTGGAACGAGAAGGAGTCCGACTTCTCGATTCGACTTTGCTGCTGGAGGATCTGGTTCCCGCGGCCGGAATATTGACTCGTCGTCGGCCCAACACTTCCGAGAAGAAGGATTTTGATTACGGCCGACCTCTCGCCAGCCAGTTGATGCGGTTGGGTCTGGGGCAGTCGATCGTGGTGAAGGACCAAGCTGTGGTGGCCGTCGAAGCCATGGAAGGAACCGACCAGGCGATTCGGCGGGCCAGTCGGCTGGTCGACGGGCAACCCGTGACAGTTATTAAGGCGGGCCGGCCTCGAGGCGATTTGCGATTTGACGTACCGGTACTGGGTCTGGACAGCTTGGCGGTATTTCAAGAGTGCAACGTTTCGGCGGTCGCCATCGATGCCGATCGGACGCTCCTGCTGGATCGTTCCAGTTTGATCTCCCAGGCCGATGAAATGGGTTTGACCATGGTCGCTTTTCCAGCCCTCGACGATGAACCATGCAAGTAGCGGTGGTGGGGGCAGGAGCCGCGGGTGCACATCATGCCCGCATCTACGCTGAGGCGGAGGGCGTCGAGCTGGCTGCCGTCGTCGACGTCCGGCGCGAGCGCGCCCAGGCACTCGCCTCCCGGTTCGGGGCATGCGCGCTGACCGATCACCGCCGGTTGGGGCCTGAGATTAAAGCTGCCAGCCTGGCGGTTCCCACTGTCGTGCATGCTCAGTTGGGTTGCGACCTGTTAGGTCGTGGACTTCACCTGCTGGTTGAGAAACCGTTGGCTTCAAGCGTGGTCGAGGCAAATCAGTTGATCGAGGCCCAAAAGCAGGCTCGAAAGGTGCTTCAGGTGGGCCATTCCGAGCGTTTCAATCCGGCCGTCACGGCCGTGCGCTCATTGGTCAAAAGACCGCGCTTCTTCGAAGGGCACAGGTTGGGGGTTTTTGTCGGCCGAAGTCTCGACATCGATGTCGTTCTTGACCTCATGATCCATGATTTGGACTTGGTTCTAAGCCTGGTCGATCGCCCGGTACGCGAGATTCGTGCGGTGGGAATGCCTGTCTTGACGCCGAGGATCGACATTGCGAACGCCCGCATCGAATTCGAGGGAGGTTGCGTCGCCAACCTGACCGCCAGTCGCGTCTCGGGCCAGAGAATTCGTAAGCTGCGCTTATTCCAGCCTCATGACTATTTCTCGATCGATCTCCAGTCTCAAGAGGTTCAGATTTACAGCCTGTCGGGCTCCGATTCGCCACGGATCGTACAGCGCCGCATCGAGACGGAAACAAAGGAGCCGCTCCTCCTGGAAATCGAGGCTTTTCTGGCTGAAATCCACCATCGTCCAGTAGCTTATCCCGGCTGTTCGGGCCTTGAAGGAAGGAAAGTACTCCAACTGGCTCTGGATTTACGCGATCAGATGAAGAAAAACAGTTAAGGCCAAAACGGCGCCTCGTGGACTGGACGATTAATGGTAGGGAACTGTGACGGGCTTCTTCGCGGCTGCCGCACCTTTCAGCCTGAGGGTGCCTCCTTGGCTCGCGTTGCGTGTGCGGGCACCGTCTTGCGCAAGGTCGGGTGAGAGGGCGAGCGGGTGATAGGGGAGGAAGAACCCTCGCATTGTCTCAGTATTGGGCTGAGCCTTTGCAGATAGAACGACTCGGTCTTGAAAGAAAATCGATGACTGATCGAACTCCCGCGGCTTCAGCTCCCTGGTTGGTGGCCCTGGTCGGTCCCACGGCTTCGGGGAAAAGTTGCTTGGCCGTGGCAGCCGCCCCCGAACTGAGTGCCGAGATCGTCAATTGCGATTCGATGCAGTTGGTTCGCGGGATGGAGGTGGGGACCGGTAAACCCACCGCTCGGCAACGAGAGCAGGTGCCGCACCATCTTTACGAGGTCATTGATCCTGATGAAGGTTACAGCGCCGGTCTCTATCTCAAACAGGCCCGAGCAGTCTGTCGCCGGATTGCCGGCCGTGGCTGTTTGCCGCTGGTGGTCGGCGGAACCGGATTGTATCTGAGGGCCCTTCTGGAAGGCCTGTTTGATGAGCCTGTCCAGGATCCCCGAATCAGGCAGCAACTACGGCGGCTGGCGGCCGTTAAGGGCCCGGTTTACCTGCACCGCTTCCTGGCAGCCCAGGACCCGGCGGCAGCGGCTCGAATACAATCCACGGATGTGGTTCGCCTCGTCCGTGCCCTCGAAGTCGTATTGCTGAGCGGCCAACGCTTGAGCAAACTTCAGCAGCAACAGGTGGCACTGAAGGACTTTCGGACGCTCAAGGTGGGTTTGCGTCTTCCGCGCCGAGAGCTGTGTGATAGGATCGACCGTCGCGTCGACCGGATGTTCGCCGCAGGCCTGCTGGCCGAGGTCGAAGGCCTTTTGTCCCAAGGAGTACCGGTAGACTGCCGCGGCTTTGATGCTTTGGGCTATCGTCACGCCGTCTCGGTTCTAAGGGGAGGGATGACGGTCGAAGAGGCCATTGACCAAACCAGCCTGCAAACCCGCCAATACGCTAAACGCCAGATGACCTGGTTCCGCAAGGAGACGGATATCCGCTGGATCGAAGAGGCGGGAGAAACTAGCGCCGGTCTTGCAGCCTTCTTGGCTCTGATGCGGGACAACGAAGTGGGTACTCGAGTTCGAAGACTGGGCCCAACCCACGCCGTCCGGGCGGGGAAGAAAAGACTGGACCGGGGAAATTAATTGGGATGAAATGGGAAGCGGTCATCGGGCTGGAGGTTCACGCTCAGCTACTGACTGAGAGTAAGCTTTTTTGCGGCTGCAGCACCCGCTTTGGGGCGCCCCCCAATTCGCATACCTGCCCGGTCTGTCTGGGTTTGCCGGGAGCGCTGCCGGTCCTCAATCGACGAGCCGTCCGCATGGCAGTCAAGGCGGGCTTGGCGTTGGGTTGTCGGATCAACCGGCACTCTCTATTTGCCCGCAAGAACTATTTCTATCCCGATTTACCCAAGGGTTATCAAATCTCACAGTACGATCTGCCACTCGCTAGCGGCGGAGAAGTGGTTCTGGAAACCCACCATGGAGGCCGCACGGCCTCCCGGCTTCGTCGGTTCAGGATTACTCGTTTGCATCTGGAAGACGATGCCGGCAAGTCGGTCCACCTCCAGCGAAGCCAAGACACCTTGGTGAACTTGAACCGTACCGGTGTGCCGCTGATTGAGATCGTGACTGAGCCGGATTTCGGCAGTTCCAGCGATGCCTACGATTTCTTGACCTGTTTGCGTCGTTTACTCCTTTATCTCGAGATCTGTGATGGCAACATGGAAGAAGGCAGTCTGCGTTGCGACGCGAACGTCTCAGTGCGGCCCTCTCGGCAAACCAGGCTGGGAACCAAAACCGAAATCAAAAATCTCAATTCGTTTCGCTTTCTGAAGAAGGCGCTCGACTTTGAGGTGAATCGTCAGAAGAGGGTGCTTAGCCGGGGAGGAGAGATTTACCAGGAAACGCGCCTTTGGAGCGAAGAGCGCCAGCGCACCGTCGTGATGCGCAGTAAAGAGTTCGCCCACGATTACCGCTACTTTCCTGACCCTGATCTCTTACCTATCGATTTTTCTCGAAGTTGGCTTCGGGAGGTCCAATCGCAACTGCCTGAGCTCCCGGAGGCTCGCCGTCGGCGCTTGATGAAGGAGTATGAATTGACATCGGAAGAGGCTTGGCAGGTGGCACGCGCTCGCCCCTTGGCCGATTACTTCGAGGAAGCTGCCCGGTTATCGGGGCAGCCCCGAGCCGTGCTGAATTGGCTAATGGGTGACTTGACCCGGTTTCTCAAGCGAGACCGGTGCTCGATTGCCAATTCCCCGGTGTCAGCTCAGGCGCTGGCTCGGCTGGTCGATTTGGTCCAACAAGGGACCATCAGCGGCAAGGTGGCCAAGATGGTTTTTGCCACGCTCTATCAGTCAGGTGGTGATCCTCGAGACATAGTTGCCCGGCAAGGTTTGGGCCAGATCAGTGATCAAGGACAACTGGAAGGAATCGTTGAAGGGGTGCTCAATCGGAATCGACCCCAGGTCAAGGCCTACCGCGAGGGCAAGGAGGGGTTGCTGGGCTACTTTGTCGGTCAGGTCATGCGCGAGACTCGCGGCCGGGCCAATCCCAAGTTGGTTAACGCTTTGCTGCTCGAGCGGCTGGCAGGGAAGTAGAGGGTCAAAAGCCGGCCCGAAAATCGTAGCAGGTTGGAAATACAGGCGGCCGCGATGGAAGAGACCGGCCACAGTGTGACTTGGTCAGAGTTTATCGTACGGAGCCTGCCGCCTGATGGGTCGAGCCTCGATCTTGACGATAACTGTTGGCCGCTAAACAAGTTCACCAACAGTATCCTCCCCAGAAATTCAGATTCTCAGCGGCACTGAAAAAACGAACTCATCAGGGTATTCGAGTGTCTAAAAGAATGAATCCAGCAGGCTGAATTCCGGTTGGCGCAAGATGATGCGATTCTTCTTGGCTTTTGTTTTCCTGGCGCTGCCAATAGCGAATGCGGCCAACTCCCAATTCACCGTCCAACGCCAAGACTTCACCAAGAAATTGATTTTCACCGGCGAATTGAAGGGTGTGGACTCGGTGATTATCTCGGTGCCCCGCTCCTTCATGACTTACAACTTTGTCATTTCTTACTTGGCGCCGGAAGGAACCCTTGTGGAGCCGGGTGACTTGCTAGTCGAGTTCGATGCGGGGGACTTGGAAACAAAGCGGCTGGCGGAGGAGACGAAACGGGAAGAAGCCAGAATCGCAATCGCGCAGAAGGAAGCGGAAATCGAGACGGAACTCCAAGACCTTCTACTCGCCAAGGCCACCGCAGAGAAGAATTTGAAAATAGCTGAACTGGACCACAACATCGATCCCGAACTGATTTCAAGAGCTGATGCAGAGAAGTATGAATTTACCTATGCGAAATCGAAAACCGAGCTGGAAAAAGCCAAATCACGCTTGGCAACCCTGGAAGAAAGCAGCAATTCAGAGCTTCAGATTCTCGGTCTTCAATACAAGCAAACGAACATGCAGGTCAGGCAACTGCTGGCAGAGTTAAAGAGATTGCGCGTCGTTGCACCTATGTCCGGACTAGTGATCCACGGCCCTTCACCGATGCGTGCTGGGCGAATCCAGGTGGGAGACACTATTTGGTCGGGATGGCCCGTGATACTGCTGCCGAATATGGGGAAGCTTCGCGTCCAGGCTTACGTGTACGACACTGACTTCCATCTGCTTGAAGAAGGGATGACGGCCGATATTGTCTTTGATGCGGTTCCCGGCAAGACTTATCGAGGCCGTGTAAGCCGACTACCCGAGGTGGCCAAGCCAAGGCAGCCTCGCTCCCAACTCAAAGCTTTTCAAGTAGACGTTGTTCTTATTCAATCGGATCATGAAATGATGCGTCCCGGCATGACTGCCCAAGTGAAAATCTCCGTGACTCACCACGACGTGCTTACCGTGCCGAGAGGAAGTCTTCACATGAATATCGATGGCAGCGTTGCAGTTAGAAAGGCGAATGCTGCCGAACTTACGCCGCTGAGCGTGTTGGATTCCAATTGGGAACACGTGGTGGTGGAAGGAGACCTTCAACCGGGGGATGTATTGACATTGCCGAGTTCGGCCTCTCTGCTGTCAGAGAGGGATCCGGAGTGGATAGAGGTACAACGACAAGACTTTTTGTCCACTGTGGCGGCAACTGGGGTCTTGGAGGCAGAACAATCCGTAAGTATCGGTCCTCCATTGCTTCAGGACCATTGGGATTACAAGATTGTTCGAATGGCAGAGGAGGGCTCGGAGGTCAGGGCTGGAGATTTTCTTCTAGCCTTCGATCCCACGGAAGTGGACAAGCGTCTGCGGGAAGAAAAAACAAGCCTTCTGAAGGCACAGGAAGAGTATGAGAAAACCAAGACGTCGAAGGGACTGGAAATCGAGAACATAAAGGTGGAGTTGGAGGAAGCTCGTGTCCAACGTCAGAAATCCCAAAACAGATTGATGCATGCCCGCGCGCTGGCCTCGGACCTCAAAGTTCAACAGGCCAAGTTTGAGGCAGAGCTGAATCAGGACAGAGCGGAGTTCTTGGAAAAGAAACTGGACTCCGTCCGACGAAACGGAGAACTCGAACTTAGACTTTTGACAAAGAGGGAAGAACTTCACCAAAATCGCGTGGGGGCCAATCAAAGGGCCCTCGATTCTCTGACGATTACGGCACCCGTCCCGGGGGTGGTCATCTACGAGAAGGATTGGAGAAACGAGAAATGGCGCGTCGGAAGCCAAGTGCACCGAATGGAAAAAGTGATGGCTCTTCCTGATTTGGAAACGCTCGTCGTAAAGGCTACGGTGGCAGAGTTGGACGCCGGAAGAGTGAGGATCGACCAACCAGCTACGGTCAAGTTGGATGCCATCCCAAACCGGAGTTTTAACGGTCGAATAACACGAGTCGGAAACATTTTCAGACCGGCCTCCAGCGATCGGCCCGTGAAGGTTTTGGATATCGAGGTTGAGCTCGAGGAAGTCCATATCCAGCAGATGCGCCCTGGCATGGCGGCCAGAGTCCGATTGATCGTTGATCGCTTTGAAGATGTCCTTTTGGTTCCCCTCTCCTCGGTTCAGGTGGAAAACGGGAGGCATTTTGTTTGGGTGGAAAGCGAGAATAGTCCTGAGAAACGTGAAATTCACATTCGACACGACAACGGGATTGTAGGGGTGGTAGATTCCGGCCTTGGTGAAGGAGTTAAAGTGGCCAGCAGACCCGTGGAGAGCGGTTGATGAAAGCCACGACCGTTTTGTTGCTGACCTTGGCCATCCTCAGCTCGATTCTAGTCTCTTTCCGAGACCACATCGAAGGCCTCGTTGGCGCTCCCTTTTCCGCTGCAGCGGGTGACCCCGTGCCGGTAAAAGTCGTGGGAGTGGAGGATTACCTGGTAACGGTGCCTGCTGAAGGCGAATTGGCTGGACTGAAAAGCACTCCGGTGAATACTCCCCAAATCGAGCGAGGACCACTTAGGATAGTTTGGCTCATTGCGGAGGGAGAAATCGTTAAACCCGGCGACCTGATTGTTCTCTTCGACGATTCGGACGCACAATTGTCCCTCCAGCAGAGTGAGTCCGACTTCTCCATTTTCGCACAGCGAATTCATCAGACCGATGTCGATACGGCGGGAGAGATCGAGGTCTTGAAAATGGATGCCCATGGAGCGGAACTCGAACTCGCTTACGCAAACAACCAAATCAGGAAGGATGAAGAAATTTTTTCTCGTTGGGATATTGAACTGTCCGTGATGAGCGCGGCTCTGGCAACGTACAAGAAAGAAAGCATTAACGAGAAACAGTCCCTTCAGCAACATCTGGCCGAAACCGATCTTAAGATTCTCAACGTCGACCGAGGCAAAGCTCAGACAGAAATTGACTTGGCTAACCAGACTCTCTCCTCGTTGGCCGTTACTGCAGCGGAGGCGGGGGTTGTTATTCATCAACGATGGGGGTTTGTTAAATTAGAGCCCGGGTCCGAGGTCTGGCCCGGACAACCGCTTGCAGACGTCGCCAGCTTGAATCAGTTTCTCGCCAAACTACAGGTGTCGGAGAATGACGTTGCGGGTGTGGAGGCTGGAAAACCGGTCCACATCTGGCTGAATGCCTTTCCGAAGATTCCGCTGCAAGGAAAGATTCAACAGGTCGCACGGGTCGCCCAGCAAGTCCATCGGGAGAACCCGCGAAAGTATTTTGAATGTGATGTCTTGCTGGACGTGCCTCTTGAGATGATGGAGAAGATGAAACCGGGGATGAAGTTGAGAGCTGAGATCGAGATTTCCCGATATGAGGAAGCACTGGTTCTCCCGAAGAGTGCTGTCATAGAGAAGGAAACCGAGTTCTTCGTCTTTACACAAGAAGGTGCGGATTACGAAGAGCGCAAGATCAAGATTCTGGCAGCTGACTATGGGTTCTTCGTCGTCGAGGGCATCAAGGATGGCACGGTCGTCTGCCTGCAGCACCCCTACGAGAAGCTGAAACTGCACCTGCCAGACTTCAACGCACCCGCGGCGCCAACCCAGGAACGCAGATTCGTGTTTTTCTGAATCATGCTGGTCGTGGAATCCATCAAAGTCGCTTCCTACAATCTGATCCGGCACAAACTCAGGACCGCTCTGACCATGCTGGGCATGATTTTCGGTGTGGCAGCTGTACTTGCCATGCTCTCCATTAGCGCTGGAGCGGAAAAGGAAGCCCTTTCCGTCATCGAGAAAATGGGGTTGCGCAACATCATCGTGAGAGCCAAGGAATTTGAAAGAGAACAGCTGAAGATTATCCGACAGGATTCGCCGGGTCTGACGATGCGAGATGTGAGTGCCCTCGAGCAAGCTCTTTCTTCGGGTACAGTCGTCATTGGGAAGAAGTATTTAAAGACCTATCAGGCTGCGTCCGTGTTCGCGGGATCGGATTCTCAGGTGCAGGGAGTGGGATTCCTCTACCCCAAGGTCGCCAATTTGCAAATTGTCGAGGGGGGATTCTTTTTGCCCGTCGACGAGAGACAGGCTCACCAAGTGTGCGTCCTGGGCAAAGACGCACGGAGAAAACTGTTCGGTTTGAACGAAGCCATTGGCCAGTCGGTCAAAATTAACCAAGAGTGGTTTGACGTCATCGGTGTCATCGCTGACGAGCGGGTGACGGATCAGGAATTCGAAGGCGTCAAGTTAGAAAGTTCCAACAACGGCATTTATCTTCCTCTCCAGACACTGTTGAGCAAGTTCGAACTCGATCCGGTGGAAGACCAACTGGACGAGATTATCGTGCATACTGCCTCGGATACGGACATTCGCGAACAGGCGACGCTCATTTCCAGCTTGATGGCCCGTATGCATCAGATGGTGGACGACTTCTCGTTGGTGGTCCCGGAAAAACTCCTTCAACAAAGCCGCGAGACTCAGCAAATTTTCACGATTGTGATGGGAGCCATAGCTTCCATCTCCCTCATTGTGGGGGGCATCGGGATTATGAATATCATGCTGGCGTCCGTCTTGGAGAGAACAAACGAAATCGGCTTGCGGCGCTGTGTGGGCGCCCGCCGTCGCGACATTGGCCGTCAGTTTATGTTGGAGGCTCTCGCCATTAGCATCAGTGGGGCATTCGCCGGGATAGTACTGGGCTACGCCATCACGCACGGCGTGTCATTGTATTCCGGATGGCCTACCATCATGACTCCCTTGTCCGTCGTCCTCGGGGTAGGAGTCTCAGTGTCGGTTGGACTCGTCTCGGGCATCTATCCAGCGAGAAAGGCAGCACTCGTTTCACCGATCGAGGCGCTTCGCTATGAGTAGTGGGCGCTCAGACGGGCCCAATCCAGTCCGGCATATATCTGAACCCTGAAATAGGTATCGGGCTGCCGCTCTCGCTCTTGGAAATTCACAGTTCCCTTACTCGTAGCGCAGGCTCTCGATCGGATCCAGGTTGGAGGCCTTGACGGCCGGCCAAACTCCGAAGACCAGCCCCACAGCCACCGAAACAAAGAACCCTGTCACCACTGCCCAGGTGGGGATACTTGCGGGTAAGGCGGGATACAGGAACATCACCAGATAACTGACTCCGACCGCAAACAGAATTCCCACCAAGCCACCCACTGTGGTCAGCATGATGGCCTCGAAAAGAAACTGAAAAACGATGTCCCGGCGCGTTGCGCCGACCGCTTTACGGATACCGATTTCCCGCGTTCGTTCCGTGACCGAGACCAGCATGATATTCATGACGCCAATGCCACCGACCAGCAGACCCACCCCCGAGATGGCAATCGCGATCAACCCAATGGTCGCCGTGATCGAATCGAACTGGTCGATCATCCGATCGGCTGTGTTGAGATCAAAGTTGTTGGGCTGATCAAAACGGAGGCCCCTTTGGATTCTCAAGATGGCTTCGGTCTGGTCCCAGGCCTGTTCCAACTCTCCCGGACGAGCCTTAACGATGAGCAGCAGATTCTCGGTTCCGGGGGAGACCTTTCGCAGGGTACGAAAAGGAATGTAAACACGGTTGTCGTCCTCGGTTTCACCAAAGACGGTATTCTTGCGCTTTTCCACTACTCCGATGACCTCGAACTGATTGCCCGCTACCTGAATTTTTCGCCCTAGAACATTGCGCTGATGGGGAAAGAGCGATTCGGTGACGTTGCTGCCGATGACACAGACCTGAGCTCGTCGCAGGTCATCAGAGCGGGTGATGAACCGGCCTTCTGAGATGGCGAAGTTGAGGACCTCGGAGAGATTGGGCGAGACCCCCATGGTGGAAGCTCGGGTAAAGCTTTCCGAGCCATAGCGCACGGTCTGGCTGCGGAAGAGAGCGAAAACCTGCAAACCAACTTTGTCGATGGCGGAGCCGCGCCGGCGCAAGGCTTCAGCGTCTTGGAGCGTCAACGGCTTGCGCATCCGCTCCTCCCGACTGGGAGGGCCCCTGAATCCGGTCTTGATATGAAAAGCATAGATGTTTTCGGTGCCATAGTCCTCAACCAAGCCGACGATATTCGTCCGCACGCCGGTCAATAGGGAAGCAATGACGATGACCACCACAACGCCGATAATCACACCCAAAACGGTCAGAAGACTTCGCCCCTTGTGAGTTCGGATCGTATCCAGGCCAATGACCAAGTTTTCCAGGTACTGGGTGCTCTTCATGCAGTTTCGCTGTCAGTGGCGCTCGGTCATGGCGATGATCGGGTCGAGTTTGGACGCTTTGTAGGCGGGGTAAATACCCGAGATGATCCCAATGCTGCCCGAGAAGCCAAGCGCCAGGACTGTGTAGGACCAGCGAAAAACCATCGGAAATTCGAACAGCATTTCGACCACCGAACCCACAAGGGAGGCCAGCAGCAAGCCGATGGCGCCTCCCAACGCTGCCAGCAAGAAGGATTCGACCAGAAATTGATAGAGAATATCCCGCTTCCGGCCGCCAACTGCCTTGCGGATTCCAATCTCGAAAGTACGTTCGGTCACCGAGACCAGCATGATGTTCATGATCACGATTCCACCCACTAGCAGTGAGATGAAAGTGATCGGGAGGACGACGGTTGCCACCGTGGCTGAAAACTGGTCGACGCTGCTGTTGATCTCTTGGGTCGAGATCAAACCAAAATCGTCCTTTTCATCGGGTCGCAGTTTGTGTCGAATTCGCATTCCCATCCGCACTTGGTCCAGAACGGAGTCAAAGTCCTCGGGACGGAAAGCCTTTCCTCTGATCGTGATGCTTCCACGGGAGCCGAAGATCTTCTGAAAAGTAGATATTGGAAGGTAGAGGACATTGTCTTGACTTCGACCGAAGTTGGACCCCAGTCTCTCCTGAATTCCAACAACCCGCAGCGGCCGACCTCTGACTTTGACGGTGCCGACCACGGCATCGACGGTGGGAAAAAACTTTTCTTTCAGGTCCCAACCGATGACGCAAACAGCTGCTGACGTGCGTCCTTCTCGCTCGGAAAAAAAACGACCTTCCTCGACCTGGAAGTTGCCCAGGAAGACGTAGTTGGGAGTGACGCCCCTGATGGTCGTGCCCAGTATTTCTTGGCTGCCGGAGTAAGTGGTTTGGGTGCTCCCCAACTCACCGGCAATTTCCTGGCAGTCGTGGCAAAACTCTCGCAGGAAGAAGACATCGTCCAGCTTGAGGTCCTGATTCCGGCGCAACATCTCTTGCCATTCATCGTCGCTGACCGAGCCAAATCGAATGAACTTGTTGAGGATAAAGGAATTACTACCCAATGCCTTGGAAACTGACTCGATCACGTAAGATTCAGCGCCTTCGAGGCCCGCGGCCACGACCATGACCGAGGCTACCCCAATGATGATTCCCAAGAGGGTCAGGATTGTCCGCAGCTTGTGGGCCAGCACCGAGGTGAGCGCGATGCGAACGGTCTCCGCGGCCATGGTGGCACGAATCTTCATGGCAACTCTCTCAATATCATACTCGGGGCCTGAGCTGTTTGCTTAAGGCATCCACTGGATTTGCATCTTATTCGGTTGCCGATTTTCCTGGTGAGGTCACCGGCGAGTCAACTCGATTTCAGTAGCTACACCGTTCTCCGTTTCCGGTTCCGTCAATTACCACCATCGGGCGGTTGGGGCGAGAACGGGCGGCAGAATCGGTGGTGACTGGTGGAACCATCGGTTCGGTTCGCTGTGGAACCTCAGGTTGAAGAACGCTATTGAGCCTTCAAAAGTTCACGTACGTGGGTGCTATTGTAACAGTTTGTCGTCCGCGTTCCGGCTCCAGGTAACCAAGCGGCGACAAGCGCAGCGCCACCTGCACAGGATTTCCACAGCAAAGACTGCCAAATATCCACAGGGTCCTCCCGCAACGCGCCGCCGAACCCTTGGTGGTTTGCTTAGACCGGAGGCTGCGAAATACCTTAAGGCGCCTACAGTGATTAAGCGAGGAAATGTGATCTTCGGGGGCGGGCCGTTTGCCGAACCGATTGCTGCAACTCTTGGATTTTGGGCAGGCCCAACGTCTGAAGTACAATCCGGTTGCAGGAAACGGGCTTGATGGTCCCAAAACTGAACCTGTCGAGTTATGAGATTTCTTCGTCGCCTGGCAGTTCGAGTCGCCTACGAACTGGGCCAAAATCCAGCAGCGCGGGCCAAGGTGTTGCGGGTCTTGGAGAAAGAGGTCAAGCCGCGTGCTCAGAAGGCTTGGCGGGAAGCGCAACCCAAGGTTGCCGAGGCTGGATCGGAGCTGAAACGCTTTGCCCGAAAAGTGCGGGACGAATATCGGAAAGGCCGAGCCGGGTGAGTAGGAAGCAACACTAACGTTCTTTGGGGGACCGGCATCCCGAAGCGGTTGCCTCCGCTTCGCTTTCGACCGGTGGGGGTACCGATTTGAAGGCCGGCGGCTAGGCCTCATCCTTGACCGGGTTGGTCAGGGCGCCAATCTTTTCAATTTCGATGGTGCAGAGGTCACCGTCCTTGAGAAATATGGGAGGCTTGCGGGCGAAACCGACACCATGGGGTGTCCCCGTCAGGATGACCGTTCCCGGTTCCAGCATGCTGCTGCCACTAAGGAATTCAATAAGCGTCGGGACGTCAAAAATCATGTCGTTTGTGTTCCAATCCTGCATCACTTTGCCGTTCAATATCGTCTTGAGATTCAACTGGTTGGGATCGGTGATTTCATCTGCCGTCACCAGACAAGGTCCCAGCGGGCAAAAGGTATCGAACGTCTTCGCCCGACACCACTGACCACCGCCCCACTTGCGTTGCCAATCGCGCGCGCTGACGTCATTGGCACAGGTGTAGCCCAATACGAAGTCCAGAGCCGTTCGGCGTGACGCATTCTTGCAAGGTTTGCCGATCACTACCGCCAGTTCACATTCGTAATCCACTTGGCTGCTCCTGCACACGGTCGGCAGAAGGATCGGATCGCCGGGATTTTGCACCGCGCTGGGCATTTTCATAAAAACAACCGGATGTTCCGGATAAGGGGCTCCGCCTTCGTCGGCGTGCTTGCGGTAATTCAGGCCGATGCACACAACCGCCCGTGTTTCGATGGGAGCGAGCAGCTTCTTGGCGGTTATCGGTTCACCACTGTCGGCGTAGTTGCCAAAGAGACTGCCATCAATCCGAGTGATGGTGCCGTCTTTGTGCCGGCAGCCATATTGTTGTTCATTTGCGTTATCCAGAAATCGAACAATCCTCATTGGCTTCTCCTTGTTAGGGGCTGCATCCCACCCGATGAGTGACAAAGGACCTATTAAAAGCGGTTCGTAAGTCCCGCTTGGGAAGGTGGAAGTGGCCAATAAAGCAGGAAGCGCAGCAACCGTTGGAATTCAAAATCGGCGTCTCGCAACCTGCGAAATTGCTCTCCCCGAACGACCCAATATTGCAGCTCGACTGGACGCTGTCGGGCAATATTCGTAGCATGATATATGAGTGCCGATAGGGCCACAACTGAATTGACCCGGGCCGTCAGACTAGGTGGCTGGAGGGAATCGACTATCGCCGGGCCGCATAACTTCCCATCCAGTCGAGTAAAGCATTGGAAACGGCGCTTGAAGGCCAAGATAAGGGGGCGCAATGGGTAATCCGTCGCGGGCAGGAGAAGTCAGATTCATGACCATATGCCGGCTGGTGGCGACAATTTTGATGTTTATGGCAAGTGTGCCGGCGAAGCCTGGAGAGCGCACTGCCAACCTTTATTTCACCCCGGCCTTTACGCTGGAAGAATTCCAGGCTCGCCGTCAAAGATTGATGGACGCAATCGGTCCCCAGGCTCTCGCTATCGTGCGCGGCAACGAGGGAATGCCGGGTCACCATGAGTTCTTTCAGAACAACAACACCTATTATTTGTCGGGTGTGGAGGCCCCTGGTGTCATCCTGTTGCTGGATGGGGGTAGTCGCGAGACCCATCTTTTCCTGCGACCGCGCAATACTGCCCGCGAGTTGGTTGAGGGACCAGTGCTGACGCCTGATAGCCAAGTCACTCGTCTGACGGGCATTGGTCAGGTCCACAGTGTCGACGATTTTGGGGAAATGACGAGCCGGTTTTTGGCGCAGCGTAGCACTCTCTTTACCCCAATGGCTCCCCAAGAATTGGAGGGGATGACCCGGAATCTGGCCGAGCGTTACAACCGCGAATTGTGGGAGGACCCCTGGGACGGGCGGGTGTCGCGGGAGGCGCATTTCGTAGCCCTGCTCAAAAAGAGGTTTCCGGCTGTTGAAATCAAGGATCTTTCACCCATTATGGACCGTCTCAGGCTGATCAAGAGTCCTCAGGAGATTGCGCTGTTGCGCCAAGCCACGGCCCTCTCGGTTGGCGCTTTGACCGAGGCAATGCGTTCCACGCGGCCCGGTCAGTACGAGTACGAGTTGGATGCTTTGGGACAGTTCATCTTTATGCGAAATGGAGCTGACGGCCTGGGCTATTACGCCCTGGTGGCAGCCGGCCAGAACGCCTATACGCCACACTATCACACGGGTCGCAGCCAAATCGCCTCCGGGGATCTTCTGCTCTACGACTTTGGACCGGAGTACTACCACTACACGGCCGACGTGACTCGCATGTGGCCGGTTAATGGGAGGTTTTCGGTCCAGCAAAGGGAGCTGTATGGCTTTTATCTGGCACTTTACCGGGCCCTGATGAAGCAAATTCGTCCCCATGTAGCCGTGACGAGAATCGTTGACGAAGTAGCTGAGGCGTGGCAGCGAATTCTTGAGGACACGAGGTTTTCCAAGCCTCACTACCAGCAGGCGGCGACCCGTTTCGTGGTGGGCTACCGGCGGCGGGCCAACCGGACTCGGGGAGTGATGCTGGGGCATTGGGTCGGGATGGCTGTCCACGATGTGGGCGGGGTGGTCAAGCAGCTCAAGCCCGGCATGGTCTTGACAATCGAACCGCAGTTTCGCGTGCCCGAGGAGCGTATCTATATTCGCCTGGAGGATATGCTGTTGGTCACTGAGGAGGGAGTTGAGAACCTCTCGGGGGACCTCCCCATGGAAATGGACGAGATTGAGACTCTGATGCAGGAAGAAGGGTTGCTGGAGCGTTACAGGCGCCACCTTCCTCGCGCACCCTTCCCACCAGTGCGAGAAGAATCCGAGTCCGGGGTCAGCTCAACGTCGGCAAGCCCACCCCTGGAGCAGGACGCTCCTTGAGCACCTCTCTTCGAAAGCGGAAGAGCTCCGCCGGACGACCTCGGCCTTGCCGCCTCCTTTCTCCCGTTCCTTCCACCAATCCTCCTTTTTCTACTAATCGGCGAAAGTTCTGTTTGTGGAGACGAAGACCGGCCAGCGCCTCTACCAGACGCTGCAATTGCAGCAGCGTAAAGCTACCGGGAAGTAATTCGAAGACCACCGGTCGATACTTGAGTTTTCCGCGGATGCGGTCCAGGGCCGTGGCCACAATTCGCCGATGGTCCGACTGGAGAGGGCGGCCGAAGGCGGCAACGTTGGCATGAGACTCGTCAAGCGAAAGTTGACGATGCGGGTGCCGGTCGCGGATCGACTCCAGGGCGAGTTGCGCTTCGTAAAGCAATTCGTAACGGTCCAAGACGCGCTCCCAGTTCCAGGAAGCGCCCCCGCAACCGAAATTGATGTCAATTCGTTCCTGGCGGCTCCGGCGGAGGCCGACTGAGTCTGACCTTTCCAGCCACTGTCGCAGTCCCGGCAGAATATGGTGATCGATCAGGGCGGGCCGTCCCGAGCGCCAGTCTTCCCAGGGTAACAGTTTGTACCAGTCGAGCCAGCGCGCCCCGCTGCCCGAAAGCGGCGTTTCTTGGACCAAAGCCAGGTAAGCAATTGAAATGTTTTGAGGCGCTTGGCCCGGTCCGCGCTCCCGGTTGCGGTCTCCAAAAGTATAGAGTTGTTCCACATATCCGAGTTCGATCCCCGTTTGCTCTCTCACCCAACTGCGAAGACACAACTCAAGCGTGCGATGTCGGGCGGGATCCAGGGGCCCAAAGGGAAGCGCGGAGGTTACTTCTCCCGGGCGGGCTCCCAGGGAGGAAGGCTGGGACAAGGTGAGCAGTCGTGGGGTTTCCCGTGTAACGGCAACAATCACCGCATTGAGTCCGATTGCCACCGCGTTGGTCATGTTGGACCTATCCTGGTTGTTGAGGAGCACGCCTGGCCCAGCTTCATCTGAACACTTCAGTCGGCGGAAGCTGCCGGCCGGCATTGCGGGCAAGGACAGAGGCGGCGCAAGAAATCAAAGGAATAGATTCCCGCTTCGTGGCCGTCATTCCAGCGAAATTGAATAGCGTAATGACCTACCGGATTGGCTCCGATGGGGTGAGGGAGTCTCTGGCCCAAGATTGGGAGTTGGCCCGGCTCAAGTTCGCGTTGACGGGGCGGGCGATTCTCACAACCCGCACAGGGGCAGTTGGAACGGAGATAGGAGTAGGGGTAGGTTCCCTGATGACCGTCGCTCCACTCGATGCTGACGCCACCGGAAGCGCGGAGTTTGACGGCAATGGGGATCAGTTCGCTCATGGCTAGTTTTCGATGGAGACGATGGGTTGATCGAGCTGATTGGCGCGGCTCACCCGGATAGAGACCTCCTGAGCCAGTTCGCAGAACGCTTGGCCGTAGGGAGAAGTCGGGTCCAGGGCCACCGGCTCTCCCTGATCGCTTCGCTCCCGGATCCAGCGGCTGAGGGGAATTTCGCCCAAGAAGGGATATCCGAGTTTCTTGGCTGCTTGGCGGGCTCCGCCGTGACCGAAGATATCGTCTCGTTTACCGCAGTGCGAACAATGATAGTGGCTCATGTTCTCGATGAGGCCCAGGATAGGGGTATTCAACTTCTTGAACATGGCAATGGCCTTGGAGGCAACTTCCAAAGCCAGATCTTGCGGCGTGGAGACAATAGCAGCCCCGGTCAAAGGGAGTGTCTGACAGAGGCTGAGCTGAATATCTCCGGTGCCGGGGGGCAGATCGATCACCAGGTAATCCAGTTGCCCCCAATCCACCAAGCCCAAAAAGTCCTGCACCATCTTGTGCAGCATCGGTCCCCGCCAGATGACAGCCTGATCACGGGGTAGAAAATAGCCCATCGAGATCAGTTTGACCCCTCGTTTCTGGGGCGGGATGATGCGTTGCTCTGCGGTCAACTCGGGTTTTTGCGTGGCCCCCATCAACATGGGGATACTGGGCCCGTAGACGTCCGCATCCATCAGGCCCACTTGCGCACCGAATTCACTAAGTGCCGTGGCCAGATTGGCTGCCACGGTTGATTTCCCGACTCCACCTTTACCACTGGCCACCGCCACGGCGTTCTTGACGCCGGGAATCAACTGTCGAGCCTGGGCTCCCGCTTTGGAGGTCACGTTGAGTCCCATGGTGACGTGGGCGGTTTCAACACCGTCCACCTTCAAGATCAACTCTTCCGCCCGGCGAGCGATGCCGGCGCCGGCATCTTGAGTGGGAATGGAGAGTTCAATCAAACAGGAGACCTTCCCGGAATGGATTTTCAGGTTCTTTACTCGCTGCGAATCGGTGATGCTCTGCTCCAAAGCAGGATCCTGAATAACTGAAAGCGCTTTGAGGATCTGGGTTTCCGTAATCATGGTTGCCTTTCCTTGATAGGGCTAGATTATCACTTTGGTGAACGTGACTGAAAACGATTGGAAAGCTACTGTAAAGAAGCTCCGCCATACAGCCGGTCAGGCTTGGTTCGGACCCCGGGGTCAAGTTGCAACCAATAATGAGCCTCTCCTGCGGGAACTGGTGTCCTGTCTGTCTAAAAAAACCGTCAAGTTGTCCAGCGCATTCCAGCAACGGTTTGGTCAGGACCGAGAATTCGAGTTTTTCTCCAGACGCCGCCTCAGCCCCGAGCCAACCGTAACCAACAGATAAAGATTGGCTCCCAAACGTCCCAGCACCAGGGCCAGCGATGCGGCTACCGCCCCCACCAGGTCCAACCTACCGATGGCCAGAACCAGCACCAACCAGATCCCGACTACCTCGATCAGAGTTGCCCAAGTGATAGAGCGCGTGGTCCGGAGGTTGACCAGCATGGCTCGCTGGAAGGCCAATAGAATGGAGAGTGCCGGCAAAATGAACTGCAGCTGGAGCGTCACGCCGGCCAAGTAGCTGAGGTCCGGACTGAGACCGGAGAGGGACTGGAACCAGAACTGTTGGAGTGGTGTGAATGCGATCAATACGATGCCCCCGGTGGCCGCGATGCCCATCAGCAGGGTAAAGCGGCGCAACGGCAGGTAACCTTCAAAATCAGGTCCGATCAGGGCAATAGCTACTTCCTGAAAAGCCAAACCAAAACTCCTGAAGATGAAAACCAGGGAAGAGGCCACCGGCAGGACCGCCAGCGATTCCAGGGCCAAACGACTTTGTCCGAGCATAAAGGTGATCAGAGGATGGACGCCCAAGGTCAGCAGGGAGGTCAGAGCCAACGGTGTGTAAAAACGGATGATTTCAGGATGGCTCAAGCGCTCGCCCTGACCGGTGTCGTTGCGCTGGAGTAACCGTCGCACCACTTGATTGACCATCAAGCGGCTGGCGACGGCCTCTACGACCACACCTGAACAGAGGGCCAGTGCCCCCAAGAGGGCGCCGCTGATTTGTCCGCTGGCAAAAGCCAACCAGGCCGCCGTGCCCATTGTCAGCACACGCAGCACCGCTCCATAAGCCACCCGCCGGGTCAAATTCTGCCGGATCAACAATCCCTGGTAGAAACGGCGATAGCCGATACTGCCGGGCCAGGGAAGCAGCAGCAACAAGGCCTGATGCGTTAGCCGAGCTACTTCGGGTGGAAGCCCGATCAGATCGAGGCTGATCCAGTCGAATACCGGAGGAACAACAAAAACCACCATGACAGCCGTGACGGCCAGACTCAGTGCAAAGGTGAAGTCTCGCAGCTTCAAGAACGACTGGCGGTTATGCACCAGGGCGGTGGAAGCACTCATGATCATGATGACCGGAGCCTCGATAATCAAGGCAAAGGAAAAGGCCACTCCGTAGGCTGCCAAGTTGAACGTCGGATCCGATAGCCGGGCGATCAGTGCAGCCAACAGAGGCCCCTCGATCGAAATCATCAGCCAAGTTGCTGACAGAGGCATCCAGAAGCGAAAAATCTGTCCAAATGACAGGTGACGGCTGGGCATGGCAGGGAGGGCAATCGTCCTTTCTCCGCCCTCCTCAGGCGGCAGAATTCCCTACCATACCTGTGCGCTGGGACCGGGGAAAGAGCTGATTCGGATAGGGAGGAATATCAGTCGTAATTGGGATCGGCGTGTTGGGCAGGGACTGCTGCTTTTCTTCGCTCCAATTCTGCTTGAAAGATGGCTTCCCGGCCCGGTTTGAGCGAAGCTCCCATATCCAAGAGATTTTCAATATCCTCGGTAGCCATGTTGGCTACGGCAGCCTTGAGATGATCGAGATTGTCCTCGGATTTGGAGGCGGAGTGATCGCCGCCTTGGGACTGGGCGCCGGATTTCTGCTTTTTTCGCCAGAAAAACATCCCTTCACCTTATCGGTTCGCTTCTGTTGGGTGCAACACTGGGAACCGCCGCACCCGGCTCTCGGCCTTGTAATGGTCACGGAGGTAGATTGGATAACCTTTTCCGACCTCAAATATTCCACTGTCGTCGGGCCGACTGGCCGCCCATCCACGGAAAGATGTCTCGTTTCAGTTGGCTGAGGACCCGGCTGGCATGACCACCAGCATGACCACGGCTAACAGGAAATCGGTCAGGGCACCTCACGCTTCTTTTCCGTGACGTTAACAGCCAGCCAAGAGATGCATCGGCGTCGCAAGCGGGCCGGATATTTGTGACCGCGCGCCTACTTGTCTCATTTTTTGCACGCGCTCAAAGCGTTCCCAGTGTGTCCAACGCAACGCCGAAGTTCCAGGGGGAGGCAAAGTGCAAGTGGGACTAACGGTGCAACCGCAACGGACTCTGAGTACAAAACTCGTCTCTTGTGGCTTTGCAAGAGGAGTCCAGCAGGAAGGATGAGCCGTCACCGGGGTCTTCAGGGTTTGTTGGGCAAAATAGCTGGAGGGCGGTTGGGGGGGAGCATTCCAGCTTGTTGGATATAAGACATTAGCAATAAGAGAACAATAAGAGAATAAGTCAAAATCAATGGCGGTGGAGGCAGTCTGGGGCCGAACCTGTCTCTGACCCGATTTCCCTGTTTTACAGGGAAAATACAGGGAATTTCGTAGATTCGGCCTCGGATAGGCGGGATCGAAGCCTATTAAACCGCTGAGATCATGGGGTTTCAGTTCCGAATTCCCTACACAGCGGAACAGGGAATTGCCGGAACAGGAACAGGGAATGACATTTTGCGAACTGGGAAAATAGATTGAACGCCGGTTAGGTCCGGGAGCAATACCGGCGATGGCGACAGAGCACGGCCAGGAGCCGTACCACCGTTATGGCGCGGGGTCGACAATGAAGGCGAGTTCCTGGATTTCCTCGTGCAATCGAAGCGGAACGCCCAAGCAGCGTTGAAGTTGATGCGCAAGCTGCTGAAGAAACAAGGCTGGCCACCCACCCGGATCACAACCGATAAACTCAGGTCCTATCACGTCGCCATTCGAACCCTCGGCCTGACGGCTCAACACATCGACAATAAGCGCGCGAATAATCGTGCCGAGAATTCGCATCAGCCCGTCCGACGTCGAGAACGAAAACAGCAGCGTTTCAAATCACCGGGTTCGGCCCAACGCTTCCTGAACATCCAGGCCGCCGTTTACAATACCTTTTCCCTCCAACGTCATTTATGCAATAGACTCACATTCAAACGATTTCGAAAAGACGCATTCAATGTATGGGAAAGTGCGAGTGCGGCCGCCTGAAAGGGAATCCATGCGGGCCTTTGCGGCCCAACACGATTAACGTGACAATGTCGGTTGGAGGCCTGATAAGGTTTTGATTATTCGTCACAGGGAGGTCGGAGGAACACGGATCCGAAGTTGATATGGGGAATGTCGGCTCAAAGAGATCAAGCTCATCTCCCCTAACACGCGTCCAAACGATTCTGGACTAAGGAGGGCTCTTTACGGACATGAGTAGACTATCCTGGCTTCTGATCGCCTTCTTCCTTCTTTCCACTGCTAGCTTGGGGCAGTCGTCTAAGGCTGGACGAGTTGGAGAAAAAAAGGGCGGCAAGATGATAGATTACGGTACTTCCCCTCCTATTAGTCTTAGCTCTTCAGATCTTGGGATCGCGCTATGGGAGGGCAAAATCAAGGGCGAGCTCCAACTCGCCAATTCCAGAATCTTGGTAATTGATCACCACGACCAACAGGTCACTGCTTTCGATCTGACTGGCACGCTCATAGGAAACGCAAGTTTTCTTGAGGATGAGCGAAAAGGAACCTGGGAATTGGAACCGGAGCAGCATACCGCTAAGACACGCGCCCAAATCCTTAATGAACGAGTGTTCTTAAGCTCCAGAGGCAAGATCTATGTTTGGAATTTTAGAGGTCATGTTGAGAGAGTCCTTAAATTCGCCTCGCCGATCAACCTCGTTGCGGTGCTAGAGGATAGGCTTATTCTCGCATTTGAGAACGACCCGGTTTCTCTTATTGCAGTGGCAAATCTTGACGGAGTGATCACGTCACGTTGGGGAAGTAAGCTTGTGGAGCCTAGGAATCCAGACAACAGCTGGGCCAACGAGTTTTTTGCAACCGTCGTGGACGGTGGAATTGCCGTCTTCTTTCTCTACCACCCAATTGTTCGCGTCTATGATTTACAAGGAAATCTCCTGGACGAGGGGCGGTACGAACTGCATCCGAGAAGCAAGACGAATCCGCCACTGGAACAGTTGGAAGAACTCGAAGAAGAGTTCCCCGACGACCGTTATCCATTGATTCTCAATATAAGAGCTGCCTCAGATAACCAGCACTGGGTAGTTTACAATGCTTGTCATTTTGGCATTCTGGACTCGAGTTTCCAGCTGATTCATTCAGAGAGGATCTGTGGTCCCGCCCAAGGATATATCCCCCATGTTCTGGATATCGATACAAGTCACGCCCGGTTGCTCGTGATGAATCTAACGTCAAAGGTGATGGAGAGGGATAGGGATGTGCCCATAGCCGAGTGGGATGTGCCCGTAGCCGAGTGGGTTGAGTACGGTTTCCATCCGGTTGGGGTTGGGGGAATAAAGTGACCAGCAACCAACGATTCCTTCTCCAGATGATTTCCCTGACCAGCTTGGTGGTGTCTGGATATAGCCAGGTCGGTCCATGCCCGCCTAAGGAGCACCTCAATGTGCGAATCGGCTGTCGTAACTTTAAGAACCAGCACACATGAGATCGAAGACCAGGATCCTCCTTTGCACACTGACGGTGACGGCTTTGATGCTGGGTGCAGCGCGGCCGCTCAGTTCGCAGGAGTTCACTCCTCCCGTTCCCTTGCTCGAGATGACCGGTCATCGTGGCGTAGTGCGATTTCTTCAGTATTTGCCACCGGATGGCCGCAACATCCTCTCACTGTCAGGCCACTCCTTGATCGTCTGGGACTCGAAGTCTGGCGAGGAGGTCATCCGGCTTGCTGACGGAGAGCCGATCTTTTCCTTCGCCTCCGCCGGCGATCGTGTATACGTTGCGACTTCTTCCAGCGCCCGCATCCTCGATACCTCGACAGCCGAGGTTGTGCTCGAATTCGATCCGCAGCAGCGTCCTCGGTTGCTTGGGCCTGTCTGGTCCCCCGTAGGACACCTTATCGCGTCACAAGAACGCGGAGCTGTGAATGTTTGGGATTCAGCAAGCGGAGAGTTGCTGCACAGCTTTGGGGGACTTTCCACTACCACCCCTTATCACGTCCGTTGGTCGCCTGAGGGAACACGTCTGGCCGTTCTTGATCCGGACGGGGCACTCGAAGTATGGCGAGTCGAAGATGGTGAGGAACTCTTCTCCTTCCAGGCCCACGATCCGATACCCGGATCTCTCGCGAGCAGGCTGGTCTGGTCTCCCGACGGCAGCCTTCTCGCCACATACGCCAACGATAGCTTGGTGAAGCTGTGGGATACCGAGGAATGGAGATTGGTGCACTCGCTCGAAAACGAAACCAACTCCACAGTCAACTCCTTAAGCCCGATCGATATCGCGGTTTTTTCGCCTGACGGTAGGCACATCGCGGTAGCGCAACCGTCGTCGTTGCGCGTGTGGGATACCGAGACCGGCCGGCAATTGGTCCGCTGGCACCCCTTTCCGGAATCTACTTACAGACCCCATTTCGGATCTATCACTGATGTAGCTTTTTCGCCGCAAGGGCGTTATCTCGCCAGCGTGGGACTCGACCGCACTGCGAAGGTCTGGGACGTTGAAGCAGGGACGCAGTTGCTGGATATCGACATCTTTCTCAACTACGTCCTGACCGTGGATTGGTCCCCGGACGGGGGCCAATTCGCGACTGCCGGTTATGGCGGCAGGGCAATCGTCTGGGATCGTGCCACAGGCCAGGAAGTGGCCCGCTTCGAGGGCCACCAACGCGGAGCAGTGCTCTCGCTGGACTACTCGCCCGATGGGACCCACATCGTCACCTCGGGTAGAGACGGCTCTGTCAGGGCCTGGGACGCAGAGACGGGCATTCAACTCTATGAGTTGCCGGAACGCGCTGAACCGGTTTCTCGCTTGAGTCCGCCCAGGCGCCCCGTCGAACACGTGTCGTATTCGCCCCGCGGAGACCGTTTTCTTACGATCTCGTCTTCACAGTCCTTCAATGTAGTCGAAGTCTGGGACCATGCAGCACAGGACGAAACCGGGATTGCACTCGACAGCCAAGTCCATTCCGCAGCCTGGTCCCCGGATGGCCGACGCATCGCCACGGCGCGCTACTCTTTCATCACGGTTTGGGACCTTGACAATATCGCATCGGAGCCGCTGGAACTCGATGCAGACAGTGGCGCGGAGGACACGGAGTACAAGCATGTGTCCTGGTCCTACGACGGAGTGCGCCTGCTGATTGCTTCGAACAACGGAGCAACAGTTTTAGATTGGGCCTCGGGTGAACTGTTGCACTCCCTGACTCTGGAAGAGGGCGCCGTCTACCTGGAAGAATCTCCCGATGGCTCGCTGCTGCTCACCGTCGACGGACAGTTTCGCGGACCTCGGGTCCAGGTGTGGAACGCAGAAACAGGCTCAGAGCTTGCCCGCCTGGAGACAGTCGGCGGCCGAGTCGGCGCAAGATTCTCCCCCGACGGCAAACGGGTGGTGACGTATGGCAGCCAAGACCGTGCGGTGCACATGTGGGATGCCCTGACCGGCGAGGAATTACTCACGTTGGCAGGACAAAGAGCACCTTTCTTAGATGTTGCATTCTCCCCGAATGGGCGGCGCCTGGCAGGCGCGAGCCGCGACAGTACAACCTGGATGTGGGATGCCCTGACCGGTGATTTGCTGACAATTCTCCCAGGCGGGGGGCACGGTATTGTGTTCTCGCCTGACGGGACCCGGATCGCCAGCTTCGGAGACCGGGGCGTCAAGGTATGGTCGGTGGGGGTCCCGTTTCGCGAGCGTACCCTGGACTTTGCGCGTTTCGCCAATGGGACCGGCATCACCTCTGGGATCGTGCTCGTGAATGTGGCCCCCCATCCGATCCGGCCCGCCTTCCACTTCTACGACCAGGAAGGCGAACCCATTGCCGTCCGGTCGGTGGTGGATGTCACACCGGATCTGGAGATCCTGGAAGACGGTGCCCTGAGCGTGCGGACGGCCATGGAACCGTTAGGCGAACTCACGATCTCAACCCACGGCCGTGGGGTGGTGGTGAGCGGATCAGTGAAGGTGGTCTCGGACGGCCCCATCGGCGGGGTCCTGCGCTTTGACCTGCCCGGCATCGGGGTGGCCGGGGTGGGAGCCAGCCAACCGGTAGGGGATGTCCTCTTCCCCGCTCGGCGCTCGGCGGGAGGAATCAGCACTGCGGCGGCGATCCACAACCCGGGAGAGGAAGCGATGGGGGTGCGCTGCCGGTTGATGAAAGCGGGTGTCGTGCTCGAAGAGGTGGAGATCCCTCTAGCGGCCAACGGGCAGCAAGCCCGGTACATCGAGGAATTGTTCACCGGTACGGATACATCCGATTTCGTGGGATCGGTGCGCTGCACCGCGCCTGGCGAGGGGATGTTCACCGGAGTGGCGGTGGAGCTGGATGCCGGAAACCGCATCTTCACCACGCTGCCGGTGGTGCCGGTGGACAGGACGGGAGGCACAAACAAGGCGGCGACTCTAGATTTTGCGCATTTCGCCAATGGGACCGGCATCACCTCCAGCCTAGTGTTCGTAAATGTGTCCGGCCCGCGTCGTGTCGGGCCGTTTACCCTGGCCGGCCAGCCGATCCGGCCTGCCCTCTATTTTTACGATAAAGAGGGCAATCCGATTGCAGCGGAATCGGTGGTGGAGATCACGGAAGATCTGGAGGTCCGGGCAGACGGAGGTTTGAGCGTTCAGACGGAGATGGAACCGCTCGGAGAACTCACGATTTCGACCCACGGCCAGGGAGAGGTGGTGAGCGGATCAGTGAAGGTGGTCTCGGACGGCCCCATCGGCGGGGTCCTGCGCTTTGACCTGCCCGGCATCGGGGTGGCCGGGGTGGGAGCCAGCCAACCTGTAAGGGATGTCCTCTTCCCCGCTCGGCGCCAGGCAGGAGGAATCAGCACTGCGGCGGCGATCCACAACCCGGGAGAGGAAGCGATGGGGGTGCGCTGCCGGTTGATGAAAGCGGGTGTCGTGCTCGAAGAGGTGGAGATCCCTCTAGCGGCCAACGGGCAGCAAGCCCGGTACATCGAGGAATTGTTCACCGGTACGGATACATCCGATTTCGTGGGATCGGTGCGCTGCACGGCTCCGGCCGGGGAGGGGATGTTCACCGGAGTGGCGGTGGAGCTCGATGCCGGCAACCGCATCTTCACCACGCTGCCGGTAGTGCCTGTCCAGAGATAACTTCCCGGGAGTAGGCGAGGGGAGTGTGTCGCATCCGGTTCGTTTGTTCGTAGCGGAAATTGCGATAGAGTCCCTATTTTAGACAGAGGTCCTTGAAAACCCGTTGGGAGTGGGATTGTTGCGTAAACATCTCCTAGAGCGGCGCAATACACAGTTTGTCGGGCTTACCTGACCCAAATCGTGTAAGTCGTTGAACACAAAGAGTTTTATATTCAGGGCTAAAAAATCACTGTTGTTGAAAACAAAGGACTTACGCCGAAAGTCCGACAGGCTCCTAGCCTTTACGCAACCCCGGCCCGGCCGGGAAGCACAACTGAGGTCATCTGTAAGGCCATGAAGAACCAAGGACGTTATCACCACTTGCGCGTGGACTGGGTGGGCGAGTTGGCCACCGAGTCGATCACGCTGTGCGGCGGCGCGAATGAAGACAGCGGAACCGAACAGACACTCTGCCCCAACTGCGCCCAGGTCCGCGATGCCTTGAACTTTTGTGGGTTGGGACCGGAGAGCCTACGAGAGCTATTTGACACTCTCCGGGTGATCGGCTCTTCCGAGGTGAAAGCGAAGATGGAGGCGCTTCGAGATCTGAGGGTCCAGATGGATATGCAGGATCGGTCGCAACTCAACTAACAGAGCGTTGTTGCATGGATCGGGGCCTATATCACGAAAGCCCGGACTCGCCTTGCTCGCTGCCGCCCAACGCCGCCAGACGGCGGGCGCGTCACCGCAGGCGCCACAGCACCAGCCACGCCGGGAGCGAGACGATCCCGGCGTAGATCCAGATGCCGGGCGGTCCAAACAGACCGCCGATGGTGGCGGCGCCCACCGAGAGTGGACAAAGTACGGCCGCGCACGCGTATGTAGCCGGCCGGGAAACCGGATGCAGCCGCTCCAGGGCGCGCGTCAGCGGAATGCCGCCGGGCCAGGCGAAGACGAGTCCGAAGACCATCGCGGGCAGGGAGAACAGCATAGGGACGAAACCGGTAGAGAAACTCGGGTCGAAGCCGAACCGGATCACCGACAGAACGACCACGCCAATCGGCAGCCACAGCGAGAGCTTCAGCGTTCGTATCATGCGGATTGAGCTTACCACGGTGTCCCGAGCGGCACCCCTCCGGGATCGATTCGTCGACCTCAAGGCAGGCCTCTCGGCACCCGTTCCGGCCATCCCAAGACGCGGGCTCCGCCCGCGGGCATTGTCACGTTAAGTGATCTAATCTCGATCTGGTGATTTCGGTGTAGCCTTTTGGGATGGACACCATCTCCTTCAAACGTCACCGCTTTCCACCGGAAATCATTCGACGCGCCGATTGCCCGAAACCTGCGCCACACGCGACCCATTCCCAACGGCTATTGGCATCTTGATGAGATGGTCATCGTGATTCGCGGACAGCGTTATTGGGTATGGCGCGGGGTCGACAATGAAGGCGAGTTCCTGGATTTCCTCGTGCAATCGAAGCGGAACGCCCAAGCAGCGTTGAAGTTGATGCGCAAGCTGCTGAAGAAACAAGGCTGGCCACCCACCCGGATCACAACCGATAAACTCAGGTCCTATCACGTCGCCATTCGAACCCTCGGCCTGACGGCTCAACACATCGACAATAAGCGCGCGAATAATCGTGCCGAGAATTCGCATCAGCCCGTCCGACGTCGAGAACGAAAACAGCAGCGTTTCAAATCACCGGGTTCGGCCCAACGCTTCCTGAACATCCAGGCCGCCGTTTACAATACCTTTTCCCTCCAACGTCATTTATGCAATAGACTCACATTCAAACGATTTCGAAAAGACGCATTCAATGTATGGGAAAGTGCGAGTGCGGCCGCCTGAAAGGGAATCCATGCGGGCCTTTGCGGCCCAACACGATTAACGTGACAATGCCTCTATCTGCATGCGGTCGGAGGGAGTATAGGGCCACCCGCTCACCCACCCTCACGTCACGCGCCTCGGAAACCTGAGTCTGAGATTGACTGTACCGTCAATGGTATGAAGCTCTCGTATCGCCCCTGTTGTTCTTCGCCTAGGCGTGCGCAAACGCAACAATGAACGACTTCCGGAAGATCAATGTCGCGAGGTGTACCGAAAGTACAAAAAAGCATAACCACGCGGTAGAGACGGGGGTCGATTTCGCGGCAGACGGTTCGGGGCGATCGGGCTCCCGACCCACATCATCCTCGAGCCGAACACGCTGCGTCAGCCGGGTGGACGCATCAGCCACCCCCCGGACCGACGGCAAAAGGCTAGGCGGTCGCCGATTTACGCGGGTGGTCGGCCTTTGCGGTTTTCGTCCGAAGCTGCTTGATGCTCTTCTCCATGCGTTCGGCCAGCTTGCGCTCGTGCTTCAGCGTCTGGAGCGTGTTCTGCGCCTGGTGCATGGTGAAGTCGACACCGGCCAGTTTCTCGGTCAGATTGTCGATGATCGACTTCTGCTCGACGAGTGTTTCGAGATTCACGCTCACGTCCTCGAGCAGGTTCGAGATGAGATTCGTTTTCGCCTGAACCTCGTCCACCGTCTCCTGTCGCCCTTCGATGGCGGCGATCTTCTCCGCGGTTTCCCGCGCTGTGGTCAGAAGATCATTGATCTGACTCCGCACGGCAGCCACCTCGTCCCGGTGATCTGTCACGAACTGCAGGTCCGCCCGGCTGCGCGCGCTGATCTCGTGGACGCTGTCCACTTCGGTCTTGATGGCCCCCACCACCGCCTGTCGCTCGAGAATGCCCTTGATCGTCTGATCGAGGGTACCGGCTTTGTCTGACAGCTCGGCCATCTTCGCTTCGACGAGCGCGACCTTCCTTTCCGAGAAGGCGAGCTGGCCCAGCCGCTGTTCGATCTGCTTGTACATTGTTTCGGTGCGTTTGATCTGATCCTCGGTCGTTTCGGCGCGCGCCGCCGCGGCGCGCTGGTGTGTCTGAATGCGTGCGAGTTCTGAAACTAATTCGTCTTTGGTGGCGGCGGCACGAGCCAGTTCGTCGTTCAGCGCCTGGGTCTGTTTCATTCGCGCGCTGGTCTCGTCGGCCAGCGCGCGGCTTGCTTCGACACATTCCGCCAGTCGGGTCTCCTGCTCGCGCAGGACAGCCTCGTCTTGCTGGATCTCCTTGACGCGCCTGTGAGCCACCTCGATGCGCGCCTCGAGGGTGGACACGCGATTGGTGACGGGGAGAAGCTTTCGCTGCTGCGCCTTGACCGACTCAATCTTCTGCTCCGCGTCGAGGGTCCGCGCGAGAATCGAGTCACACTGACTCTTCAGGGTGTCGAGCTCGGAGCGGCGGGCGAGCTGCTCCTCCAGCTTACCGTCCACTTCGGCAACAAGCGTGTGCATGCCGTCGATCCGGGCCTCCAGCTTGTCGACGAACTGCGTCCGAGCTGAAAGCCGATCCACCTGTGTGTCCAGCTCACCGGCCAGTTCACCCAGCCGGGCCGTCTGCTGGATCCCCTCATCGGCCAGCACCAGCTTTCCATTGATCGCGTTCAGCGTGGCGTCGAGCTGCGGCGTGCGGAGCATGAATGCCGTCATCCGCTCGCTGAAGGCTTCGAGCGCGTCGCGGTCGGCTGCCAGCTTGTCGCCAAGTCGGGCGACTTGGGCGTGGGACTCGTGGAACTTATAAATGTCCCCGCGCAGTGTCTCGAGCTCCTGTCGCCCCTGCTTCAGCGTCTCCTGCTGCAGGGCCGTCCGTTTCGCCAGCTCCTCGACCTGCGCGAGACGGCCCTGCAGCATATCGAGTCCGGCCTGCTTCTTCGCTAGTTCGTCTGCCTGCACAGAGAGTCCCTTGAAGCTCTGGTGCAGGACATCCGCCTTCTGGTGGAGCTGGGAGAGATTCCGCTCCTTGAGGGCAAGCGCCTCCATACTGGCTTCGGCTTCCTTGACTGCGCCCTGCAGTGCGCGCAGCCGCAAGTCGATCGCCTCGAATTCCTTCTTCTCGAGCGCAACGCGCTCGAGGGACGCGCGCAAGCCATCCACGAGCCCCCGCCCATCCTTTTCAAACCGCGCCGACTCGCGCGCCATGTCGTCGCGGGCCTTTGTCACCCCTTCGACCGTGGCGTTGGTCTGCTGGACGAGTGCCTCAATGCGGCCGATGGTCTCCTCGCTGCGGTGGGCCTCCTTCGCGCCTTCGTTCAGCCGGTTGATCTGGACGTCCATGTTCCAGACCATTTCGTTCAGTCGCTTGGCTTCGACGACGGCCCGTTCCACCGTCGATCGCTGGCTCTCGAGGGCCTTGGCCTTCTGTGAGACATGCTCGGCCATGGCGTTGAGGCGGGCAAGCTTCTCTTCGGTCGTCTTGCTCAGCTCCTGGAGCTGCATCAGCGGGCCGAGTTTCCGCTCCAGTTGCTTGACCGACTCCGCGGCCGCGACGGAATCCTCGCGCACTTCTTTGGACGCGTCGCGCAGCCGCGCGTAGTCCTGCGATAGATGGCCGGCGGTACCGCGGACCTGATCGAGCTCGGCCTTGACCACCGCGGCAGCGTCGATCGTGCTCTTGACCTCACCCTGCGTCTTGCGCAGTGCGGTCCGGGCCTCCTCCAGGGTGGCCTGCTCTCGCTTGAGGGCATCAATGCCTGCCTGGGTCTGGAGCATCTGCGACGAGAGGTGCTGGACGGACTGTCGGTGCTTCTGTAGATCACTGCCAGGAGCCACCAAGCCCTCCGCCTTCTGCTGAGCTTGCTCCGCGATCGCCAGCAGCGCCTGTATGCGCGCATCGATCTTCGTAAATGTCCGGGTTCGTTCCTCGAGGCCGGCGATGCGCTTGTCGACGTCAGTAACCTTCTGGCTCGTCGCGACCGTCTTCGCGTCGAACTGCTCGAGCGTCTTGCCGACCTGGGCCACCTTCGAACCGCGCAGGGTAATCTGTGCGAGCATGGCATTGAGGGCGCTTTGTTCTTCCTTCGCCGCCAGGATCAAGGCCTCGAAATCCACGGCCTGCTTTTTCGTCCGGCTACCGCCGGTCAAATTCTTGAGTGCATCGAGCATGATCGCCCCTCCTAATCGGCACAAATGAAAGCGCTAGGGCGCTTCTACCGGCGAAAGAATCCGAGATTTCCATTTTGGTCGCCGAGTCAGGCCAGGATTTCCGATTTCGGTATGGTACTGTACGGCCAGGGGCATTGTCACGTTAAGTGCTCTAATCTCGATCCTGGTGATTTCGGTGTAGCCTTTTGGGATGGACACCATCTCCTTCAAACGTCACCGCTTTGCACCGGAAATCATTCGACGCGCCGTTTGGCTCTATGCCAGGTTCACTCTGAGCTATCGGGATGTGGAGGATCTTCTTGCGGAGCGAGGTCTGGATATTTCCTACGAGAGCGTACGGCGCTGGTTCCTCAAGTTGGGTGCGCCGATTGCCCGAAACCTGCGCCACACGCGACCCATTCCCAACGGCTATTGGCATCTTGATAAGAGGGTCATCGTGATTCGCGGACAGCGTTACTCGACTACACTGTCGAAATGGACACTCCGGAGGATGAATCCACGGACAACTCATAGCCGCCAACAGGACGGCCGGTAGCGGCGGAACCCATTGCCGTATTCCTCCAGGCCACGCTGGCTCCGGGAGAGGATGAGCAGTGTGGCGGAAATCCTTGCATTCCTCGGTATCAGACGGAGTTTGTTCCTCCCGAGGAGGAACTCCCTTTTCCGGAATTTGAGACCTATTTCCCGATCAGTTCCCGTCTCGGGCCGCTCCGGATCCAGTTCACGAATCGAAGCAACCTGGACCTGCCCGTCCGCCTGGAGGCGTTGAACCCGGCCGGCCGTCGGGTCTTGGGGCCGGACATCGTGAATCCGGCTTCCTTGCCGGTCGGTCAGGGGGAGCAGATCTCGGTGGCGATTGAAGAGGTTTTGGGGTCCGGGATTCTGGATGTCGAAACCGGAACGATCGCAGCACGCACCCGGCGCGCCGGGATCGGAGCGATCTTCCTGCTTGGGGACGATCAAACTCGGGGCGACGGTGGGGCAGCGAGTCAACCTCCGCGCAACCTGCTCCACCTTCAGACCTCCATACTCCTTCCGCCACCGAGCCGCTCAGGGAAGCCCAGCGGAAGCGGCTCGGGTTCGAACCCGCTTGATCTCCGATCCATCACAAAGTCGACCGTTTCTGCTGCTGGGCGCAAGTCGTAGAGAGCTGCGTCAACCGTTCCGGACATCGAAAAGGCGGACCACTGAAAAGGGCTTGAGAGATGATCGCATGGAAACCGTGCGCCACACCGCACTGATGCGTCTCTGCCAATAGAGGTCTATTACGATAGTGCCAGTAAACGCCTGAAAACTAACGATAAATCGTGTGATTGAATTGAGAATAACGCAGTAATATCAACGACACAAGTGGGTGGCGGAGAGGGAGGGATTCGAACCCTCGGTACGGTTACCCGTACACACGCTTTCCAAGCGTGCTCCTTCAGCCACTCGGACACCTCTCCAATGGGCGTTGGCGGAGGAGGTGGGATTCGAACCCACGTGCCCGGCTCTTCACCGGACAACCCGATTTCGAATCGGGCCCGTTACGTCCACTTCGGTACTCCTCCACCCAACTTGAGGCCCAAAATTACAGCCCGTGCCGGTCCGGAAAGTCAAGCCCAGCGGAACTTGATTGCAAAGCGGCCTTGGGAGTCAATTGGGGCAGATGGTATAGTGAGGTCGGCTCTCGGACCAGCGGTGTTCAGACTGCTCCTATCAGGTTTCGGGCCCTGTGCAACCTGTCCCTCGAACCATGTCAGGTCCGGAAGGAAGCAGCATTAAGGGGTCGGCGGTGTGCGGCAGGTTACCCGAAACCTGGCCAGTTTTTGGGCCGTCGAATCCCAGATAGAGACTGAATATCGAGATGACTTTTCAGGTACTAGCCCGTAAGTGGCGGCCCCAGAAATTTGAGGAGGTGGTGGGACAGGATCTGATCATTCGGACCCTGCGGAATGCCCTGCTCAGCGGACGCATTGCCCATGCTTTTCTCTTTGCGGGAGTTCGCGGTGTGGGCAAGACCACGACGGCGCGCATTCTGGCCAAGGCCCTCAACTGTCTGGATGGGTTGGGCCCCGACCTTTGCGGTCAATGTGAGTCTTGCCGGGAGATCGTCGCCTCCAATAGTCTCGATGTGCAGGAAATTGATGCGGCTTCAAACACCAGCGTCAAGAATATCCGTGAGATCCGGGAGAGTGTTCGCTACGGAACCGCCCGAGATCGCTTCAAGATTTACATAATTGACGAAGTCCACATGTTGTCGAAGGGAGCCTTCAATGCTTTGCTCAAGACGCTTGAAGAGCCGCCTGAGCATGTCAAATTTATCCTGGCAACTACTGAGCTCGAACGGATCCCAACCACTATTACTTCTCGCTGCCAACAGTTCAACTTCAAACCCATCCCGCTGGCCAAGATCCAAGAGCGATTGCAGTTGATTTGTCAGCAGGAGGACATCGAACTGAGTGACTATGGGCTGCGGGCCGTGGCGGTGGCGGCGCGCGGCAGTATGCGCGACGCTCAATCCACTCTGGATCAGACTATTGCTCTCGCGGGTGCCCAGGTTGAGGATGACAAGGTCAGACAGTTGCTGGGCGAGGTCGACGAACGGGTCTTCTACCAACTGGTAGAGGCTCTCAAGCAGCAAGACCAACAAGCGCTGCTGGAAGTATTGAGCCGGCAGGTTTCGGCCGGGATCGATCCCAGGGGGTTCTGCGAGCGGCTACAAAGCTACTTCCGCAATTTGCTGGTTTGTCGGGTGGCGGGCTGGAAAGAAGAGTTGTTGCATCTCCCGGATTCGGTAAAAGAGAGTGTTACCGAACAGTCCCAGTCTTTTAGCGAGCTCGACCTGATTCGTTTCTTCGACATCGTTCATCGCGCCGAGCAGGAACTCAAGGACAGCGCGCGGCCGGTTGTTCACCTTGAGATGGCTCTCATGAAGCTTATCGAGTTGGCGCGACTCCCCACTTTGGAAACGGTGATTAGTCAGCTCGATGGTGGCCAGGGCCGGCTGCCGCAAGTGACGGAGAGCGGAACCCCGTCACTCTTTCCCGGCAACAAATCTGTTCCCAAGGCGCAGCCGGCCGGCGGTTTAACCAGCGGCCGCCGCGCGGCGGCCGAGCCGACCCGGCAGTCTGGAACCTCGCCTGGTGCGGAGCCTCCCAAGCTCGCCGAAAAGGAAACGAATCAAGTTCAAGAACAACCTGATGAAATGGTTACTAAGCTATTGCAAAATCTACAACAAGAACAGATTATTCTCCATTCCTCGCTGCGCCGAGCCAGCTCCCTGGTGTGGGAAGGGGATCGGTTGACAGTCTCTTTTTCCTCTGCCGAGAGCCTTCACCACTCGACCGTCATCAGTCCGGAGAAGCTCCGTTTGCTGTCCGAGGCCTGTGCTAGAATCAGCGGCTCGAAAGTTGAAGTCAAAGTTGACTTGGACCGGGGAGCGGTTGGTCAAGGAGAGCAGAATCCGGTGGATGATCCTTCGGTTAAAGAGTTTATGAAGGCCTTTCCTGGAAAATACACCGTCGAGCGTCACGAGGATTGATCGGCCCATGAAGATGAAAAAGCTGCAGAGCCTGATGAAACAGGCCGAGCAAATGCAATCTCAAATGGCAAGCACGGTCGAGAAGATGCGTTTCGAGGGTCGCAGTGGAGGCGCGGTCAAAGTGGTCATGAACGGTTCCAAACAGTTGCTTGAAGTCAAGATCTCTCGAGACGCGCTCGATCCGGATGATGCCGAGTTGCTGGAAGAAATGATTCTAGGGGCGGTTAACGATGCCGGTGAACAGGTGGACAGCCACCTGAGCGACAAACTAGGTGGTTTAGCCGGCGGTCTGGACAATTTATTGGCTTAGAATTCCCGAGTCACTATGGCCAAAGTCGTCTTGGACCCCGTCGATCAGGTTATCGAGGAGTTCAAAAAACTCCCGGGAATAGGCCGAAAATCGGCCCAGAGGATCGTCTTTTCCTTGTTGCGACGGTCGGAAGATGAGTGTTTGGCCCTGGCCAAGTCGATCTCAGACCTCAAGAAGCGTCTGGTTTTTTGCTCTCTCTGTAACAATGCCGGAGGTGGCGATCCTTGCCGAATCTGTGCAGATCCGAGTCGCAACTTGAAGCAAATCTGCATCGTCGAAGAACCCTTTGACATCCTCTCGATTGAGAAAAGCGGGCAATACCATGGCCTGTACCATGTCCTCCATGGTGCGATTTCTCTCATTGACGGTATCGGCCCCGAAGATCTGAAGATCAGGAATCTGTTCAAGCGATTGAACGCGGGCGAAGGGGATGGCGGAGAAGAAGTGATCATCGCTACCAACCCCACTATCAACGGCGAGGCCACCGCCCTCTATTTGTCCAAGCTGATCAAGTCTCTTGATATCAAAGTGACGCGAATCGCTTCCGGCCTTCCTGTTGGCAGCGACTTGGAATACGCCGACGAGGTCACAATCTCCCGCGCTCTTTCGGCCCGTCACCCCATTTGAGAGGACCTCTGAGTAGGCCCCCGACGGCCCCATCCGTGGTCATCTGCGCTAATCCGTGGTGATGGATGGATAAGGATAGTGCTACCCCCTTGGCTTTGAGCCGAGCTTGAGCGCCTTCCATTCCACTGCTTGTTCGTCTGAAGGTCGTCTCAGTCCGGGCTGGGTGGATGATCGGTTCGGCCCCTCAACAAAGCCACGGCGTGGTCCAATGCTGGGAGTACGGATTGTAGCGATTGGGTGGCCCCCTTCACACTGCCCGGAAAACAGAGGATCAATGTGCCTTGGCGGACTCCCGCCAGCGATCGGGAGAGGGCGGCCAGCTCGGTTTGCTGCTGTCCTTGGCGGCGCATTTGTTCGGCCAAACCGGGGATTTCCTTTTCGAGCAACGGCCGGATGGCTTCGGGCGTGACATCCCGAGGAGCGATCCCCGTGCCGCCGGTGGTGACCACCAAGTCATGCTGGGGATCATTGCTGAGCTTGCTCACCAGGGCCGCAATTGGACCGATTTCGTCAGGAACCCGGTGCGGCGTGCAGGCCCAGCCACGGCCCGTCAGAATTCGTTTCAAAGCCGGTCCCGAGCGATCTCTTGAAGGATCGGCAAAACAGGTGTCGCTGATGGTGACCACTGCCGCCTTCACCCGCCGTAGCCCTCAATCCAGACTTCACCATCCTGGTAATGCTCCCGTTTCCAGATGGGAACGGTCGTTTTGAGGGTGTCGATTGTGAACCGACAAGCTTGGAAGGCCTCGGCCCGATGGGCCGAGGAAACAGCCACGAAGACACTGCTCTCACCGATATCCAAGCGTCCGACTCTGTGCACGATCGCCAGCTCACCCAACGACCATTGTTGCAAGGCACGTTGGCGAATATTTTCCATTTCTCGCAGTGCCATCTCGCGATAGGTCTCGTAATAAAGATGGGTGACCGGTTTTCCACGAGCATGATTGCGAACTGTCCCGTCAAAGGTGACCACCGCGCCGGCATCCGGGCGGAAGACGGCCTTCAGAACAGCTAGTCGATCGATGGGACCCTCCACTACCCGAATCAAGGGGATCCCCCACTGACCGGGGGGAAAAACGCCAACTGGTCTCCAGGGGTCACGGTGCCTTCCCAACTGCTGTACTCCCGATTGACGGCCACCAACAGCTGTGATCGGCGTTCCTCAAGTTGGGGGAATTTCCGGGTCAGTCGTTCAAAGATCTCTTTGACACTAGAAGGATTTTCCAGCGGCAGATTCAGCTCTGCAGTTCCCACCAGATCGTGGAGCGAGGCGAAGAATCGAACGTTGACCATGGCTGGGGCTCATTATACTTGAGCGGCCAAGACGTTGGGAAAATGGTCCTACAAGCGGCTTGGGGCTCAAAGAGCCGATCGGCCGGCGCCGGCCGATCGGAATTGGAAGTCCGATCTTTGGAGGTGTTAAGATAGCTCCTATGTTGCGGGCCTTGCTGCCGATTTGCCTGCTCTCCCCAACCTTGGTGCAGGCCGAGATTCTCAAGGTGGAGATAGACGGAGCGATCGGCCCTATCACATCGGAGTTCATCAGCGACTCGATTGACGAGGCCCAGCAGACTGGGGCCACTCTTCTCTTGCTGCGGCTGGCAACGCCAGGTGGGCTGGGCGTGTCGATGCACGAAATCATTGAGGAGATTCTCAATTCATCGGTTCCGATCGTCTGTTATGTTGCGCCCCAGGGAAGTCAGGCAGCGTCGGCGGGATTCTTGATTCTCTTGGCTGCCGACGTGGCGGCCATGGCCCCCGGAACCAATACGGGCGCTGCCCACCCGGTGTTGCCCTTCGGGATGGAAAACGAAGTGGTTGTCGAAAAGGTCAAGAACAATATTTTGGCGAATTTGCGAAGCATCATGGAGAATCGGGAACGCAATTACGAGCTCGCTCGCGAAGGTGTCGAGAACAGCAAATCCTACACGGCCAGCGAAGCTTTGGAAGGGCGGTTGATCGATCTGATAGCCGACAACGAAAGTGACCTGCTGCTTCAACTCGAGGGTCGAGAGATCAAGCGCTTCAATGGTGAGACGGTTCAGCTGACAATTGCCGGCCAAGCTATCCGGATTTTGGAGCTGACTCTTCGGCAGCGTTTCTTATCGGCCATCGCCGATCCCAATTTTGCCCTGATCCTGGGACTCATCGGCTTGTTGGGACTCTATCTGGAGTTTCAGGCGCCAGGAACGATCTTCCCAGGAGTGATTGGCGGCATCAGTCTACTGCTGGCCTTGCTCGGCTTTTCGGTGCTTCCGATCAATTACGTGGGAGTGCTGCTGATTCTCTTGGGGCTGGGCCTCTTCGTGGCCGAGGTGACGGTCCAGGGATTCGGTGTTCTGGGGATTGGAGGCAGCGTTTCGCTGGCGTTGGGTTTGGTTTTCCTGGTGGACTCGCCTTACCCGGAGTTGAGGATTGCCCCCAGCTTGGCTTTTGCAGTCGCTTTGCCTTTTGCTCTGGTTTTTCTCTTCTTTGTGTGGGTGTTGGTCAAGAATCGCCAAACGCGGGTCGTCACCGGTAGAGAGGGGCTGTCGGGCGCCGTAGGAATCGCTCGAACGCCGCTCGACCGTCGGGGCGGCAGAGTTTTTGTGCAGGGCGAATTGTGGAATGCATTGGCTCGCGAACCAATTGACAGCGGCACGCCGGTACGCGTAGTCAAGACGGAGAATTTGACTCTGCTGGTGGAGCCGTGTTCAGGCTTGCCGGAAGGTTGGGAAGAGTAACGATCTTCCCTCCTAAGGAGAATGAAAGGGGACCAAGATGTGGGTTTTCTATTTTGCTTTGATCGCTGTAGTTGGGGCTTATCTGCTTTCGGTGATTGTCGTGTTGCGGGAATACGAACGCGGGGTCATCTTCCGACTAGGCCGGCTGGTTAGCGAGCCCTGGGGCCCCGGCTTGGTGGTTGTCTTGCGTCCCCTGTATCGAATGGAACGGGTCAGTCTAAGAACCGTGACCATGGATGTGCCCGCCCAGGACGTCATCACCCGGGACAATGTATCGGTCAAGGTCAATGCGATCGTTTATTTTCGCGTGGTCGACGCCAACAAGGCCATTCTCACCGTCGAGAACTACCTTTATGCGACCTCGCAACTGGCTCAGACCACTCTGCGTTCAGTGCTGGGTGAAGTCGAGTTGGACGATCTGTTGAGCAAGCGCGAGGAGCTGAATGAGAGGTTGCAGAGCATCCTCGACTCCAGCACCGACGTCTGGGGAATCAAGGTCTCCATGGTAGAAGTCAAGACGGTCGACTTGCCGGTCGAGATGCAGCGTGCCATGGCTCGACAGGCTGAAGCCGAGCGTGAGAAACGAGCCAAGATCATTCACGCTGAAGGTGAATTTCAGGCTGCCGAGCGGCTGCTGCATGCAGCTCAAACGCTCTCCCGCGATGCAGCCGCGATGCAGCTAAGGTATCTTTCGACGCTAACCGAGATCGGCATGGAGCACAATTCCACCATTATATTTCCGGTCCCCATCGAATTGCTCGGTGGGCTGATGAACAAGGCAAAAAAGGGTTTGGAGACCGAGTGAAATAGGATGACGAAGAAGTACGAGCCCAGGAAAATAACGGGTCTCTTCGGGGTAATCCTGGTGTGCTTTTTTCTGGTCTTTCTGCTGGGCGTCTGGGTGGGAAAAGGGTTTTCTTCCGGCCCTCTCGAGCTGAAGCGGGCCGCCACCGATGAGCCGGATTCGACACTGGATCGGTCCCAACTCGGCTTCTACCAAGACTTGGTGCAGCGAGACAGGCCCCAGATCCCGGAGGCGGAAGAGGATGTCTCGATGGATACCAACGCGGAAAACCAGCCGCAGACAACCCTCCCGCCATCTTCAGCCGATTTCGATCCCTCCGTCTCCGAGCCGTCCCAGGTTATCCCTACCGATCGTCCCTTTACCGTGCAGGTCAGCGCGGTAGAATCACGAGATGAGGCTCGCCAAGTTCTTCTACGGCTGCAAGCCAAGGGGTACGCCCCTGATTTTATCGAGCCGGGTGACGAGAACGGATTCTACCGTCTCTGGGTAGGTGAATTTCCTTCTAAGGAAGCAGCCAGGGAGATGGAGAATAGGCTCAAAGCCGACCAGTTTCCCACCTATATCAGGCAAAAGCACTAGGTTTGGTCCGACAGAGATTCCCCAACCCAGAAGCTTGGGATGGGTATCGCTGCTCAGGAAAGGATGCTGATCAGTGGACGAATTCAGACGGCGACACAAGGCTCTAAAAGCGCGGGTCGGACAACTTTGGGAGTATCTTTGACGTCGATGACAAGAGACGTCAACTGGATGTGATTGAAAAGGGTCTGGTAGATCCTGCTATCTGGAACGACCACCGCCAATCGCAGAAGCTCCTGCGGGTTCGCCGGCGGCTACAGGAATCGCTGGACTTGGCCGACGATTGTCAAACCTCTCTCAATGATCTGGAAACCTTGCTTGAACTGCACCAAGAAGGGGAAGAGGTGTTGGCCGAGATTGTGGCCGAGTTTGAAAGCCTTGAAAAGAAGGTCTCGGAAACCGAGACCTGTACGCTGCTGTCGGGAGAGAACGATGCCAACAATGCCATCGTGACGATCCATCCCGGTGCGGGGGGAACGGAAAGTCAAGATTGGGCCGAGATGTTGATGCGGATGTATCTCCGTTGGGCCGAGAAGCGCGGATTTGACCTGGAAATCGCTGACTATCAGGCTGGTGACGAGGCGGGCGTAAAATCGGCTACTTTTTTGGTCAATGGTCACTACGCCTTCGGTTACCTGACGGCGGAGATCGGCGTCCATCGGCTGGTGCGGATTTCCCCTTTTGATGCTGGTGCCAGACGGCATACCTCTTTCGCTTCGGTTTTCGTGACCCCCGAGATCGACGACGATGTTGAGGTAGTGATCGACGACAAGGACCTCCGGATCGACACCTATCGTTCCTCCGGTGCGGGCGGGCAGCACGTCAATGTCACCGACTCAGCGGTTCGGATCACTCATTTACCAACCAATATCGTGGTTCAGTGCCAAAATGAAAGATCGCAACATCGCAACAAGGATGTGGGGATGAAGATTCTCCGGTCCAAACTTTACGAATTGGAACTGGAAAAACGCCGTCAACAGGCCAATGAAATTGAAGAATCCAAATCGGAAATCGCCTGGGGCAGCCAGATACGATCCTATGTCTTGCATCCCTATCGTCTGGTCAAAGATCATCGCACGGGCGTAGAAACAGGCAACGTGGATGCGGTCCTGGGTGGAGACCTGAATGAATTCGTTCAGGTCTATTTGCGCCGACGAGCGCGGGAAATGGCTAAGAGTTCGTGAGTCAGCGGCAATCTCACGAGTCGACTCCGGTGGGCGAGGCCCCCGAGTTGGCCCGGCAGGCTCGGAGTTGGCGGCGTCAAAAGGCAGTTCCTGTCAATCCCCAGGACCAGTACTCAGTTTGGCGTGGCGGGTTAGTCGTTTTTTTCCTCGGACTGGGGGTGGCCACCTCTTTGTGGTTGTTGTTTTCACCGGACACACGGCAGACCATGATCCTCAGCCTGGGTGAAGGCTGGGCTCGCTTTTCGATGGGGAACCGGGAGATCGAGATCATCCAATTGCCGCCACCTCCGCCCCGCGAGTTGGTTCCGCGCCTTGATTTGCGCCAGTTGGAGATCGATTTCGAAGCAGGCAACCAATTGCTGCTGGAGGAGTCGCTCAGCGCGGAGACAGAGAAACCGACCTTCGTCCCTCCTCCAAAAACATCGTCTTCCAGGGCAGCTTTTCAGTTACTCACGCAAGAATCGAAGGTGGCTGGAAGTCTGGTTGCAGGAACCCTGGAGGGCTTTAGCTTCACAGATTGGCGTCCGCTCAAGAGTGATCCGCGGGAACATTGGATCGATCTGATTGCAGTGGGCACCTCGGACGGTTCCGAGTATCACTTGGTTTGGCAGGTCAACCTCGAGGGGAAACGAGTCGAGCCGCTGAGCCAGAATGCTCGTGATCTGGAAGCCCGGCTGGGAAAATAATCCTCTTGACCCGGTTTCAAGACTTGTCCGTGTCGCAGCAGCCGGATTTGGCCAGAGCAAATTGCTAGACTCTTCCAAGTGCAACCTCATTGGAGCTTGGTGCAGTGTGATTCTCGGCTGGCGACGGCGATCGCGCGGGAGTTGGACCTTGTCCCTCTGATCGCCAAAATGCTGGTGGCCCGAGGAATAACCGACCCCGAGGCGGCCCGTATTTTTCTCAACCCCCGACTTGAGGATCTACACGACCCCTTTCTTCTCAAAGACATGGACCGGGTGGTAGAGCGTCTCGATGACGCGCGCCAATTAGGCCAGCGCGTTCTGATTTATGGAGATTACGATGTCGATGGCATTACCTCCACCGTGGTATTGAAGAGAGCCCTTGAGATGCTGGGCTTTGTCGTTGACTTCCATCTGCCAAGGCGTTTGGAAGATGGTTACGGCCTTCAAGCCGAAGCGGTCCATGAGGCAGCAGAGCGGGGCTTCGAAGTCGTGATCACTGCCGATTGCGGTATTCGTGCCTTTGAGGTCTGTGAAGTGGCGCATCAGCTTGGGCTGGATCTGATCGTCACGGATCACCATCTGCCCGCTCAGCGACTGCCGGAGGCCTTTGCCATTCTCAACCCGCGACAGCCCGGCTGTCCTTACCCCAACAAGGATCTGGCTGCCGTCGGTGTGATCTTCAAACTGGTGGAGGGGCTCTTTTTGAGAGCCGAGAAACACCATTTGGCAAAGCACTTTCTGAAACTGGTTTCAATCGGAACCATTGCCGATTTGGTCCCCTTGCAAGGTGAGAACCGGCTGATCGCCAAGTTTGGCTTGGCAGCGCTGTCGGACCCTCGCAACATTGGGCTCAAAGCCTTGCTCAAGGGGGCCGGAGTTGAGCATGAGGTCAACCATTCCGATGTCGGTTTCAAATTGGCGCCTCGAATCAACGCGGTCACGCGGATGGGGGGTGGCCGGGAGGTGGTAGATCTCTTTTCGACGCGTGACGTTGCAGCGGCGGAGTCGCTGGTGACGGAGATGAATTCCAAAAACCTTCAGCGTCGAGAAGAAGAAGCGAAGATCCTGGCGGAGATCGAAACTCGATACCAGCAACGACCGGAGGCCTTTTCCGAGAAATTTCTGGTGGTGGCCGGCCGGGATTGGCACCGGGGCGTGATCGGGATCGTGGCCTCGCGTCTGGTCGATCGCTTCTACCGGCCAACGCTGGTAGTGTCGGTGAGCGATTCCATTTGCCAGGGGTCGGGTCGCAGCATTCCCGGTTTCCATTTACTCGAAGCTTTGGATTCCTGCAGCGGATTGTTCAGTCGATATGGAGGTCATGCCGAGGCGGTGGGTTGTAGCTTCGATCCCCAGGGCTGCCGCAACGGCCTGATCGATCGCCTAAAAACAGCTCTTTGCAGTTATGCCGATTCCACCTTGGAAGCATCTCAGTTGGTCCCTCAGCTCCGGATCGAATCGGTCTTGCCGACTAGCGAGCTGAACTTGGCACTCTTTGACCAAATCCAACAGTTGGCACCCTTTGGCGTGGGAAATCCAGTACCGTTTTTTGCCAGTTGTCGCGCGCGCGTAGCTGCCGGCCCCTGGGTTCTTAAGGAACGCCATCTCAAATTGCGCCTGGAAACGGGGCAAGGGGAGAGTGTGGAGGCCATTTGGTGGGGCAAGGGACAACAGGCCGAGCAGCTGAAGCCGGGTGATCAGATCGATGTCACCTACACCCTTTCCAAGAATGTGTATGGCGGCCAAGCGAGGCTTCAACTCTTCCTGCGCGATCTGCGGCGCGAGCCGGTTCTGCTTGATGACCGGCTGACTTAAGGTCAGCTCAGGGGCTTGAATTGCTACTGTCGGGCCCTGACTCCAGATGATCCCCTGCGCCCGGCTGATGTAGACTTTGAAAATGTTGCGGCGCTTGGCGGTTTCTGTCTCATGAAGTTTAGAAGATGGCTGAGGGCAGGACTTGTAATCGCTCTCGTCCTGGCTGTGGGTGCGGTGGCCTGGAGTCTACGTTCGCGTAGTCGGCTGACAGATACCAATGTGGTGGAGTTGTTGGCCGATGACATTGCCCGGCGTAGCACCAATTTTGAACACGTCGAGTTCAAACTGGGACAGACGGTTTTTCGGGTCAAGTCGGATACTTTTACGGTCGATGACGAAGGGGTTCGGAGCCTTTTCGGCGTCAAAGTGACCCTTTTTAACCAGTTGGGAGAAGCCACCGACTGGATCCGGGGAGAAGAAGCCCGTTACTGGCTCGACCAACAGCGAATCGAATTTCGGGGTGATGTGTCGGTCGGCCTGGCCGACGGAACCCAGATTTTCTCTCGGCAGCTGCAGGCAGACCTGAAGAGCGAGAAAGTGACAATTGCCGAAACCTTCCGCTTCGTGATGGGGGATTCCAGCGGTGACGGTCGGGCACTCTCTTACGGCATTGGCGACCGGTTGATGTCGATCGAGCAGGGATTTCGTCTCCGAATCCCTTTTGGGGAACAACGCCTGGAGGCCAAGTCGAAGACAGCTCGTTACGACGTGGATAACAACCAGCTCACGCTGGCGACTCAGGCCCAGTTGGGAGAAGAGGGTAGAGACCAATTGCTTGCCGATGAAATGGTGATCGATCTGACGACTTCTCAGAAGGTCAGCCGGATTCACGCGCGGCGAAATGCGGAGTTGACAACTGGATCCAGGCGGTTCAGCGGTGATCGTCTCAAGCTGGAGTTCGAGCCCGAAACCCACCAGTTGGCGGCCTTCGAAATGCTCTCAGGGATGGCCGGGGATGCAGTCGGCCGGCGGTCCGTTTTCGAGCACACAACCAGTGCCGGCCTACACCGATTGGAGGCCAACTCGATCCGGGGACGACCTGTGCCCAGGGAGACTGGCCTCGATCTCCGATTACAGGAATTCGAGGCAATAGGCGAGGTCCGGATTTTCTCACAACCCTGGGCCATTCGCGAGGGTCGTTCGCAACAATTGCGCGGAGTGGGTCGGCCCGACGGCCGAATGCACCGCCTCGATTTGTCCGGCGATGTCAGCGTGACTCGAGTACTGAACCAGACCGAAGAGGAACTTGCCAGCGATCAACTGGTGATGGAATTTGATGCTGCCGAGCAGCTGGAATCAGCCAGGGCCATTGGGGCGGCGGAATTGACCTTGCGAAACCCCACACGTGGCTCTCAATCATTGCGTGCGTCGGAATCTATTCTGATTCTCTTCTCCCAGGGTCTCATGTCGGAAGTCGTGGCTCGGGGTGACGGCCAAATGGAGTCGCTGGAATCCGGACGCGAGAGTAGACTTGTGTCTCCATGGATTTCAATATGTTATGACGAGGGTGTTCTAAATCGAGTTGAAGCTCGGCCACGAGTGAAGCTGGAGTTTCAGGAAGCTGCGGTCAGACACGTGACTACCAGTCGGGAACTGGGAGTGGATTATCGCGGCGGGCGTCTGGAAAGAGTCGTGCAATCGGGAAACTTCCGGCTTGAAAGGCTGGATGCTTTCGTACGCCTGGGAGCTGAACGCGCAGTTTACTCCCCCGGCAGTGGAATCATGACGCTGACAGGGGGGCACCAACCCTGGCTCAGGCAGCTCAATTCGGCCGGTGAGCCGGTTTCGGAAACACATGCTGACCGTTTCGAAATAGAGCGTAAAAGCGGGGAGGTTCGAGCTTTCGGCCACGTCCGGACCTTACTTCGGCGCGGTCAGCGTGAGTTCGCCATCACTGCTTTTCGGATGGATCGCCTTCCGAATGTTGGCTGGGTGGAATACTGGGGACAACCTCGGCTTCTGCAGGGGGATAGTTGGGTGGCCGGGCGTCGGATTAGGTTCCACGAGAAGGATCAAGTGGTTTTGGTCGAGGAGGATGTCGACAGTTTTCTAACCTCCGGCCCAGGGTCCAAAACCTACCGGATCCGTTCCGACACTCTTCGCTTTGAGCAGACGGCTCGCCAAGCGACCTATCAAGGAAACGTTCGGGCGCAGACTGAAGAGGTGAGATTCGCCTCAGCTTTCTTGCTGTTGGATTTTGCCGGAGAGGGCTTGGAGCAACTGAGTCGGGCGCGGGCTTGGGGTGGCGTCAAGGTAGAAGATGCCCTTAGAGTCTCGCACGGAGAAACGGTCGACTACGATCCCACCGAGGGGCTGGTGGTTGTGGTTGGTCAACCGGCCCAAGTGGTAGACTCTAACCAGGGTAAAGCCTTTGGGCAAAAACTGATTTTTCGGCTGCAAGACGAGAAACTCCAAATCGTAGGCCCCCCTGGTAATTCTCAATGACGCTCATTCCGGTGCCCAAGACGTTGGAAGCGAAGGGCCTCTGCAAGTCGTATCGTGGCCGTACGGTCGTCAATGAAGTCAGCCTGTCGATTTCAGCCGGTGAAATCATAGGATTGCTCGGCCCAAACGGAGCCGGCAAGACCACGACCTTCTATGTGATTGTTGGTCTCACCCGTCCCGACGCCGGCACTGTTTTTCTCAACGGCGTCGACGTGACCACCTTACCCATGTATCTGCGTGCCCGAAAGGGCATCAGCTATCTACCCCAAGAGCCATCGGTTTTCCGCAAGCTTTCGGTGGAGGACAATATCTACGCCATTGCCGAGACGCTGGATATGCTCCCAGGCGAGGCAGATCAACTGGTCAGTGAGCTGCTGGAGGAATTTGGTATCGCGGCCTTGCGCGATCATGCAGCCTATACCCTCTCCGGGGGGGAGAGACGGCGGTTGGAGATCGCCCGATCGCTGGTCACCCGCCCCAGCTTCATTCTGCTGGACGAACCCTTTGCCGGCATCGATCCTCTCGCAGTCCAGGAAATCCAGCGTACGCTGGTGCATCTCAAGTCGCGGAATATCGGTGTCTTGATCACCGATCACAACGTTCGTGAGACTTTGAAAATCATCGATCGCGCTTATATCATCAGGGAAGGACGCATTTTCCGCGCCGGGACACCCGACTTGCTTTCTTCGGATCTGGAAGTCAGGAGAGTTTACTTGGGTGAGCACTTCAGGCTTTAAAAGTGGAAGAATTCAGCTGGGACCGGTCACGAGCCGGAGGAAAGGTACAAGGCTCAGGTGCTAAGGCAACAGCTCAGAACCAGCCTCAATACCAAGCTCTCGCAGCGGCTCACGATGACGCCTTCGCTGTTGCAGCGAATAGAGTTGTTGACTCTCAATCGACTGGAACTCTCGGAGTTGCTCCAACAGGAGTTAACCGAGAACCCTGCCTTGGAGGATTCCACCGAAACGCCTCCCGCCGAAGCTGAGACCGCAGGCGAGTCGGAGTCCGGCGAACCGGACGCCTACGAAGATTTCGACTACGAGTACTTTTTCGGCGAGTACCTCGCACCAGGTCAGCAGCGTACCGAGTATGAGAAGCGGGATGACCGTCCCTCTTTCGACACCTTTCTCTCAACACCCCTTTCGCTGAGCGATTACCTCAACCGCCAACTCAACCTATTGGAAATTCCCTCCCATATTTACGATGTCGCTTACTTCCTCACCGGCAATATCAACGGTGACGGATATCTGGCCATCGAGCTGCACGAAGTGGCTGAGCAACTCGAAATTACAACCGTTGTGGCCGAACAGGCCCTGGCGGCGGTCCAAACCCTCGATCCATCGGGAGTGGGTTGCCGCAACCTGCAGGAGTGTCTGCTGATCCAGATTCGGGCCGCTGGGCTGGAAGGCTCCATGGCTGAAAGATTGATCAGCGACTTTCTGCCGGAACTCCAGCTCAAGCGCTATTCGAAAATCGCGCGCCGCCTGAAGTGCTCCTTAAAGGAGGTCACGGAAGCCATCGGCGTGCTGCGCACGCTTGACCCGAAACCGGGTTTGAAATACAGCTCGAAAGAGCCGGTCTACATCCAGCCGGATGTTTATTTTTACCGTGGCGAGGATGGATATCGAGTGAGTATGGCCGATGACGGAATGCCCAAGTTGCGACTCAGTCATACCTACCAGGTTCTACTCAGGCAAAAAGGCCTCCCGCGTGACACGAAGAGCTTCATCAGAGAGCGAATGCGCGCCGCCATCGAGCTCCTGAAGAGCGTCGATCAACGACAGGACACCATCTATCGGGTTTGTGAAGCCATTATCAGCCGTCAAAAGGATTTCTTGCCAAAGGGCCTGATCGGGTTGCGACCCATGCTGATCAAGGACGTTGCCGAGGAGTTGGGGTTACATTCCTCAACGGTGAGCCGGGTGGTGGCCAACAAGTATGCCCATACTGCTCATGGAATCATTGAACTCCGCAAGTTTTTCACCTTGGGAGTCGAAGGAACCGACGGCGGAAGCATTTCTGCGCTTCAGGTAAAAGAGAAGATTCGCCGGATTATTGCTGCCGAAGATTCGCAAAAACCGCTATCCGACCGGAAGATCACCGACTTGCTGAACGGGGACGGTGTGCGAATTACACGACGCACCGTGGCTAAATACCGCGACCAGATGAATATTGCCGGCTCGCGGGATCGCAGGCAGGCGGCCTCGTGCTGAGCAGTTCCCAAGTGTCGAGCAACCAGGCGCAAATCGTGGCTTTGACCGCCTCTCCCGCTTGCTTGGCTGTGGTTCATAATCCAGCCCGGCTGGGGGTTGGTCCCTGGACAAACAGAAACTTGAAGCCGGATCCTGTGAACTACAGGATGAACTCGATTTTATTTTCCTGAGTGGAGGTCGTCACCTGGGAAGTCAACGCCAGCTGGAATCTCTCGTCATCATCACTGGGATGAGCGGTTCAGGGAAACATACCGTCTCAAACGCGCTCGAGGATTTGGGCTACTTTTGCGTAGACAACATCCCCTCGTCATTGATTCAACGCCTGCTCCAGATGGTGGGCGCCTCGGGAGGCCAAATCAGTAAGATCGCCGCGGGAGTGGATGTGCGTTTTGGCCAATCGATCGCAGGCTTCGGTGATTTGGTGTCGCAGCTTCAAGGAATGCCCTTTCAATCAACGATTTGTTTTGTCGATGCCTCAAACCGCGTTCTGGCCCGTCGCTACAGCACCACTCGACGGGTTCACCCACTGGGCCACGACCGCACCTTGCTGGAAGGGATTCAGGCTGAACGACGGCAACTGGCTGAAATCAGAGCCTTGGCGGATCTGGTCGTCGATACCAGCGATTTTACAGTCCACGACCTGCGACGCCATATTCACGAAACCTTTACCGGAGAAAGTCAGCGGAAAACTCTTAAGGTTTCGGTAGTCAGTTTTGGGTTCAAGTTTGGTCTGCCCTTTAACGCCGATCTGGTTTTTGATGTCCGCTTTCTTCCCAATCCCTATTTTGTTTCCGAACTTCGTGACCTCACCGGAAATGACCCGGCAATCGTCGACTACATGAAACAGTTCAAGGATACCCAAGAGGTCCAGCACAAGATTTTGGACCTGTTGAACTACCTTATCCCCAAGTATGCGGACGAAGGCAAGACTTACCTGACAATCGCGGTCGGCTGCACGGGTGGCCGACACCGTTCGGTGATGTTGGCCAACGAACTACATGCGGGTCTCCAATCCTTTGGAGTGTCTCCCAACCTGATTCACAGAGATCTTTACCGAGACGACTGAACAGCCGGTTCGAGCGATGCCTGGTGTTGTGTTGGACATCGAGTCGTGTAACGGATAGTTCAGGGGGGCTCTCTTCAGGCGCGGATGAACTTTTTGGCCTTACGCTTAGTCTGAAAATAGTGTCGGGGGGAACCGGATTTGAGGTGCACCATGAAGCGACCAGCGATCTTCCGAATGTTGCTAGTCTTCGCCACCCTGTTCACCGTAATCGGTGGGTCCCAACGGGCCCTCGGCGACACTTCCGCCCCCGCCCGTGTGAGCTATATCTACGGGTCGGCTGCTTACGAGCCGGCGGGAGATGTCGATTGGTCCGAGGTCGTCGTCAATCTTCCCTTGCTCAACGGGGATCGAATTTTTACCCACTCCGACTCGCGAGTTGAGATCGAGTTGGCTTTCGCGAACCGGCTGCGGCTGAACGAAGAGACCGAGGTTTTGTTCATTGATGTTGCGGGTCACGAACCCTACCTAAAGGTCGAATTGGGTGATGTGATCGTGCGCGTCAGCGACACTAGAAGGCACCACATTCAAACACCATTTGCTACCGTTGTCATCGAGACAAAGGGGCTTTATCGGATCAATGTCGACAACAAAGGCCCGACCCGCGTAACGGTCCGCAAAGGCCGAGCTCAGGTCGAGAGCGGCCAGCACACTCGCCAGATCCATTCGGGCGAGACGCTAACTATCGAGAGGGGTTTAACGGATCTCACCCAAGTGGCAACCGGCTACCAAGAAGATCAGTTCGACCGCTGGAGTGCCCGCCGGGACGCCATCTTCGTGGGCAGGCATCCCTCATCCCGCTATGTCCACAGTTCCGTCGCCGGACTTTATGATCTGGATTGGTACGGCGACTGGGAGCATCTCGGTGGCTACGGCCCGGCGTGGTTTCCTCGTGTTTCAGTCGGCTGGGTTCCTTACCGTTCGGGGCGTTGGGTCTTGTACCCTTTTTACGGCTGGACTTGGCTCAGTTACGAACCCTGGGGCTGGGCGCCTTACCATTACGGTGATTGGATCTATTACTCGCGCTACAACCGCTGGGGTTGGGTCCCGGGAGGCTATGGCGTTCGACTTTGGGGCGGCGCCCACGTCAACTTTTATTTCGGTGATGGTTACATTGGTTGGTGTCCTCGGCCCTACCGTCGAGGCGGTTACCGCGGTCGTTATCGACCCCGGGGTCGACCGGGTCGAGGTGATTCCAGGCCCGGTGGCGAAAGACGTTTCCGAGGGAATCTGAGGGGCCTCACAGCGGTCGCTCTCAACGGTTTTGGTTCTGGGCGCACTGAGTTGTACCAGACCGAACCTGAAAGACTGCGGGCCAGATTTAGACTGGGTCTGCCTGATAGATTCCGGAACCCCTTGGGGGGCTCGGTTGACGGCGTTGTCTCCGCCTCGCCCAAGCCAATGGCCGTCCGCTCCCCGGCAGCTGGATTCGCAATCAAGACGGATGGCAAAACCCGGTTGAGGCGCGATCAATTGCCGACAACCAGCAAGAGTATCTTTGGTCGGATGACCCGGCAGGACGGGTCTGCTACTCCGGCGCCGAAGGATGGGGCAACCCCGCAGGGAGCTCCCAAGCCGGTCACTCCCGAACTGGGCCGGAAAGTGATTTTGGAGTCGAAACCCGTCCCATCCCGACCGGGTACGTCGGCGCATCCGAGAGATCCAACCCGATCGCCCGCTGTCGTTCCCAACAGCATGCGACCTGGGAGCAATTTTGGCGGTGCAACCCGCAAGGTGCGCCGACCTGTGGTCGGCAACAATGGGCAGCGTGGCTCCTCAAAGGTACGGCGCATGGCGCCCACGTCACGAGCCGCGCCCACCACAGTTGGGCCTCAGCGCAGACCTGCCGGTGTGACGACTCCCGGTCGTAACGGGGCTATCAGGATCTCTCCTGGCGGCGCCTCCAAGGTGCGGAGAATGGCGCCCACGTCACGAGCCGCGCCCACCACAGTTGGGCCCCAGCGGAGACCTGCCGGTGTGATGACTCCCGGTCGTAACGGGGCTACCAGGATCTCTCCTGGCGGCGCCTCCAAGGTGCGGAGAATGGCGCCCACGTCACGAGCCGCGCCCACCACAGTTGGGCCCCAGCGGAGACCTGCCGGTGTGATGACTCCCGGTCGCCGGGGAGCTCCCCGGGTGAAGGCCCGTCCTCGTTCTTCCGTGAACCGCGCCGCCACTCCCCCCCGCCGGCGGGGACCGTCCACGGTTGGGAGTCGGAGCTACCGGTCTCGCGCCGGCGCGGTCGCTCGGCCGCCAAAGATACGCTCCCACCCCAGGATATCTGCTCCAGTAAGGCGGTCCCGTCCTTCGGTAAGGAGACCGCGGGTTTCCCGGCCCAACCGTCCGCCTGCTGGTCAATTTTTGTAAACAACCGAATCATCGTTCGTTTGACGAGATTTTCGGTGCTGTTCCATCCTGCACCGCAAAGCACAGAAGGCCGCAAGAGAGGAATGGTCGGCCGACAATTTCGAAGCCGCGGCGCGGGAATGGTTCATCAAGCATTCTCCCAACTGGGCCACCAGTCGCTCCAGCCGGATCCTCAGCCGGCTGGAGCGGCACATCTTCCCCTGGATGGGCAGCCAACCCGTGGCTGCCCATCACCGCTCCTGAATTGTTGACGGTGGCTCGCCGGATCGAACAACGAGGAGCCCTGGAAACCGCCCATCGTAGGCTTCAGAACTGTGGCCAGGTGTTTCGCTATGCGGTGGCCACCGGACCGGCCCAGCGGGATCCTTCCCCGTGATTTGCGAGGTGCCTTGCCGCCTGTCAAGAGAAAGTATTTTGCGGCTCTCACCGGTCCGAAGCAGGTGGGTCCATTGCTGAGAGTGCGGACGGCTTACCAAGGGACACTGATCGTGCGTTGCGCCCTGCGGCTCTCCCCTGGTCTTTGTGCGACCTGGGGAGTTGTGCCAAACCGAATGGTCGGATATTGACCAGAGGGGTCTCCATGCCGATCGAGAGGTGGGAAAAGGACAAGCAGGGTGGAATTACAATAACCGGTCCCGGCGATTCACAAATATGTTTTCCTCGATCTCTTTCTTCCTCATTTAGTTACGGCCATATTCCCGAGCCCGCCGTGCCAAATCGGCCCCTTGGCCACTACCGTCTTGGGCCTGCTATACTGGGTTGTCATTGCCGCCCCTGGTTAGGAGCGGTCCTCGCCAGCGGGGCGTCCGCCCCTTGTCGCTTGCGGTCTTGTTTGGGTGGACGTGAGAAAATGGGCCGAACGGAGTTGGAATTGGAAAGGAGCCAAGACTATGAAGAAGCTTACCTCCGCATTGTTTGTGCTATTGGCCTTTGTGAGCATAACAAAGGGCGAGCAGTACTTGCAGGCATCTTCAACTATCACCCAGTGCCCGGGTGTGACACCCGAGGTCGTTAGGATAGACGTCACGGATGCAGCCAATGGCATTACCCTGGCAGACAACAAAATCACTGTCAGCGAGGCTGGACCTTATCTAATCGTCGCCGCGCCCCAAGTTGGGCGCGAAGGTGGCGGACCCCTTGGTTGTTTTGATCTATGGTTGCGCGTCAACGGGGCTGATGTAGCCAATTCGAATGTACAGCTATGTCAGGATGCCGGCAGCATGGCAAAGGACGTCATCGTATCGCAGGGAATAATCCCACTGGCGGCGGGCGACGTCTTGGAAGTAATGATGTCAGCCAACAACCCAAAGGCGGATATGTGCATTGAAGCTATCCAACCGCCCGGTGAGCCATTGGTGCCTTCGATTATTTTTTCCATGCTCAATTAGCGGAGTTGGATATCAACCAGGCGTGCCGCTAACGATCAAGTGGCCGGCGGCCACGAGGACGAGGCGTGGGAGATCTGCGCTCGGTGGCTCAAGACTGATTGCAAGTGCGCGGGAAGTCTTCGGTGGCCTGGACGAGCCGGTGAAGCCAGTCGGCGACGCCAGGCCCCAGGCGCGGCGCCACTTCACCCAGGCCGATCAGGTGAACCAGCTTGTCGGCGCCCGCGAAGCGGACGTCGATCCAGGCTTCATGGTGCGGTCGATGGCGCTGTGCTCGTTGCCTCGCACCAATCCCAGCGACCCACACCGGCACAAGCACGTCAACGGCCCCTACAAGGTGGTCATGATTGCGGGGGCCGACAACAAGCTGCCCTTTGGCAATATCCCTCGCCTGCTGCCGGCTTGGCCTTGATTAAGTAAATTATCCATTTCAAATCAAATACTTACCATTTATTTTCGGTAGTATCCTACGCTACAATAGCGGGGCAAGGAGGTTCCGAGAAATCGCTCATCTCGACGGCAACGTCCGTGGGATCAAGACGGCCGAGCGCAAGACCCTGGAGCGTACCTTTCGGCGTCGAGTACCCGTAAATCAGGTGGTTACGGTCGAGTTGGCGCGGCATCTATCCTCAATCTCCCGCCGGTTGTCACGCCAAGTGGGCGTCTTGATCGCTCGCAACGGCACTATCCGCAATGTCATCGTCGGTGATAGTCAGCGTCTGGAGATTCCTGAGATTGGACGTTTGCGGGGGGGATTGGGCCGTTTTCGAGGTTTGCGGCTGGTCCACACTCATCTGCGCGGAGAGCCCCTGAGCAACGACGATCTCAATGATCTGGCATTGCTTCGACTGGATCTGGTAGCCGGAATCGCAGCCCGCAAGGATGGCCTTCCCGGATTTCTCGAATTTGCCTATGTCCTACCGCCGGCCCCTGCCGGAAATGACGCCGGACCTCCCTTTGAGAAGATCCGGGTTCCCACGGTGCAACAACTCGACTTCGATTTTCTCGACAACATACGGGCCTTGGAGCGAGAGTTCTCGCGGCTGGCGCGGGGAAGCGCCGGGGCGACGCCTCAGGAGAGGGCGCTGGCGATCGGTGTCAGTGGAAGTGAGGAACGCCTGCTCGAGCTGTGCGAATTGATTGATTCGGCCGACGTGATGCGAACCGGCCAGATCAAACAGTCCAGGCGCCGAATCCATCCTGTAACGGTGGTCGGACAGGGCAAGCTTCAGGAGATAGCTCTGGCCAGCATGCAGCAACAAGCCGAGGTGGCCATTCTCGATGTCGATCTCAAACCGGCCCAAGCCCGGGCTTTCGAGGGGGCCACCGGACTCAGATCCATCGATCGAACCCAACTGATATTGGATATCTTTGCCCAGCGAGCGAAGAGTCGCGACGGCAAGCTGCAAGTAGAATTGGCCCAACTCAAATACGCGCTGCCGCGACTGACCGATCGTGATTCGGGACTCTCTCGATTGAGTGGTGGCATAGGGACCAGGGGTCCGGGTGAGACGGTCTTGGAGGTCGGCCGGCGCCGCATCCGTGATCGGATCAGGGCCCTGCAGAAAAAGATTGCCAAGCTCTCGCGTCAACGAGATTTGCGTCGTCAACGCCGTCGCCGGCAGGCCTTGCCGGTGGTCTCGCTCATCGGTTACACCAACGCGGGTAAGAGCACTCTGCTCAACGCTTTGACAGGTAGTCAGGTGGCTACTCAGGACAAACTGTTTTTGACGCTGGATCCAATCAGCCGTCGTTTGCGTTATCCGGGCCAAAGAGAGGTGGTTGTCACCGACACGGTGGGTTTCATCGCCGATCTCCCTCCCGACTTGCTGACTGCCTTCCGGGCTACCTTGGAGGAACTGGCTGAGGCCAACCTGTTGCTTCATGTTGTGGACGCGGCCCAGCCGGGCCTGAGAAAACGTTTGGAGGCCGTCGAGACCACCCTGCGCCAACTCTCGCTTCACCCGATCCCCCAGTTGCTGGTCTTCAACAAAGCCGATCTGGTAGAGCCAAATCAAATGCGGTCGCTAGTGCAAAGGCATGGCGCCATTGGGATCAGCGCCCAAACCGGGACCGGAATCGGTCAACTTGTCGATCGGATTCTGGCTATGGTGGCGCCAGGGACGCTGATGCAACAATCCACCAACGGGAAGAGCGCATGGGGCAGAGAAAACCTTAAACCCAGCGACGATTTGGTTTGAAAGCGGCAACGTTTGTTCAACTCGAAGATCGTACGCGGAGGTAGACCATTAGGTCTTTCCTGTTCCCGTCTCCATCTCTGGGGGTAGTTGCTGCAAGCCGGGGGCGTCGTCGCCGAATTGAAAAGAGTCCCCCCCGGTGACCTCCGGCCAACAGGAACAAGTGTCAGCCCTTTTGGTATATTGAAGCGACACTGTTTGGGTACGGTGGACAGGTAGGATGTAGCGGGGTTTCCATGGGAGACTACGAATCCGAGTTGCTCGATAAGCTGGACCCTCCCGGATTGCCGTTTGACGAAACACTCGACGATGACGAGTTGTTTGCCCAGGCCATGTCCGGGGTTCAGCCCGTGTCCGGTGCCCGCCGGCGATTGCCGCCCCGCAAGCCAAAGCCTCCGCTGCCTCAAGGCGACTCGCCACGTCGGATTCAGCAGCAGTTCTTGGACGATCGGGAAGAGGACCATCAGCTTCAGCCCGGCTACGTCGAGGGAGGTTTCGGGCGGGCCAATCGGCGTCTGATGCGTAAGCTGAGACGGGGTCGATTTTCGGTTCAGGAAGAGCTCGATCTCCATGGTATGACGCAAACGGAGGCGCGCCAAGAATTGGCGCTGTTCTTACGAGAGTCGGTTCAGAACGGTCTCTCCTGCGTCCGCATCATTCATGGCAAGGGCAAGAACTCCCCCAATCAGAAGGCTGTTCTGAGGGAAAAATTGCCGATCTGGCTGGCCCACCGCCGCAACGCCGACAAAGTGTTGGCTTTCACTTCGGCCCAACCGCGTGACGGAGGCGCCGGCGCTACTTATGTTCTACTGCGCAAGCCGAAGTGAAGGGATTGTTGCAGGCTTCCCTCGATCGGATGGTCTTCTATTCGGGACGGCGCAACAATTCAGCGTGGAGAAAACTCTGCAGACGATCCTCCAATTCCCAGGGGATTTGGAGAGCGGGGCGGTCAGCCTTGCCGTTCATCGCTAGGCAAGAATTGTAGGTTTTGAGGAAGTTGACACAGGGAGGGCAGGCCGCAAAGTGCTCGTCCAGCTGACGCAGCGTCTCAGGATCAAGATGGGAGTCCAGGTAGTCCATCAGAAGATTCACGCAGTCTTCACAGTTGGTCTGTTGATGATCTGCAACGCTCATGTCTTGTCCTCAAAGTACCTTGACAGTTTTTCTCTTACAAACAGCCGGGCTCGATGAATTCGAGTCTTGGCGGTCGCTTCCTTTAGGTCCATAATCGCCGCCAGTTGTTTGATGGAATAGCCTTCTATATCTCGCAAGACCAGCGGAAGCCGGTACTGGTAAGGGAGCGAATGGACTGCCTCGTAAAGCTGAGTGGAGAGTTCCGAATTGAGCATGACCTCTTCCGGGTCCACCGGCCAGTCCACCACAAAATGCTGGTGCTGACCATCCCGGCTGAACTGGGGCAGACCTTCCTTCATCTGAACTTCTCGTTCTCGGGTGTTGCGGTGCTTCCGCAGCCACATGATGCAATCGTTGATCGCGATGCGTTTGATCCAGGGCCAGAGGTGGCTTTCCTGGCGGAAGGTGCCAATCTTGCGGGTGATTTTAAGAAGAGTCTCCTGGAGGATCTCCTCGGCGTCCGAGGGGTCCTTGGTGTAATTTAGAATTACCCCGAACAGCGGGCGGGAAAACTGATTGACGAAGGCATCAATCATCTCTCGATCCAGCTGTTTAAGTCCCTCGATTAGCTGCTGCTCATCGGCAGTGGTGGTCTTCATTTTTGTGGCCATGGCCCATGGTTAGAGAATACTTCAGGCGGCCGTGCCGCGCAAAGCACAGCCGGTTCAGCAAGAGGGCCTTAAGGCTGTGATAGGATGAATTCCATGAGGTGGGTGGGCCTGCTGATGGGACTCTGGCTGAGCTGTGGATGGGTTCTGGCTTACCGGACACAGGTTGGTATACAGAGAAACCGGGTTCCTGGTTTTTACCGGGCTTTCCAAGTCAAGGAGGACCAGGAGCGCAGCGTCCGCGTGGTCCTGCGCAATGGCCTGACGGTCCTTGTCGAGGAGCGATCGCTTCGACCTTTGGTAGCGGTGGTTTCCTACTTCCGGGTAGGGGGGAGAAATTCGGCGGACGCCTTGCGAGCAGCGCGCTGGATAGAAGGGCAGGTCGAGGCAGAGCGTACGATCGAAAGCCTGGGCGGAACGCTGGATCTCGAAGTGTCCAACTCCGCAACTATCTTCACTTCGCTCGTGCCCGCGGAGAAGGTGGCCGAGGCCCTTCAGGTTCATGCCGACCTGGTGCGGCCTGCCAAAGTGCAATCGCCTTCGGGCAACGAAATCCACCAGCTCGACTCACCATCGAGTCCGGTTTCGAGCGAGTTGCCGGGTCAAAATCAACTCTGGAATCTGGCTTATGATCCGGTCTCCGAGAGAATTCCCGCCGTTGATCCGAAGGCCTTCCAACGAGACCACTACCGCCCCGGCAATCTCATTCTGTCCATTGTGGGATCGGTCTTCAAAGAGGAAGTTCTCAAGCAGGTTGTCGAGCGGTACGCGGCCTTTGCGGCCGACGGAGCCGCCAATAGGGTCTCCTCAGCAACAACGGTTTCCGGGGAGGACTTTCGTTACCGCTCGACACGAGGACCGGTGCGCAATACCTATCTGCTTTTTGGGTTCCGGATACCCTCGCTTTCCCATCCCGACTACTTGGCTCTGCAGGCACTGGCCTCCGCGCTGGGACGGCGCCCTGGATCTTTGCTGGATCGTCCACTCAGCCCGGAGATTGTTTGGTTGGAATCGTGGGCGGGTTTAAGGTCCGGACCGGAGGGGAGCCTTCTCGAAATCGCGCTGGTGCCGAGTCCCGACAAGATCGATACCGCCGAGGTGAGGCTTTTGGGGTTGCTGGCGGCTCTGGGCCGGGAACCGCTTCCCAGAGCGGAAATCAACCGTCTTCAGCATTTGCTTCTAATGGATCACTTTCAGCGTGTCGAGAGCATCCGGCACCGCGCTCGGTTGATGGCCGCCTATGAGGAAAGAGGGAGCTACCTTGAGCTGGAAAGGGTCCCGCAGAGTATCGCGGGTCTGAGCGCGGACAAGCTGAAACAGGTAGCTCAGCGCTACTTGCAGCGATCCAACCTCTCATTGATCGAGTATCGACCCGAGGTGTCCGAGCCGCGAAACTTCGATGCTCAGACCCTCGGGGAAACGCTTGAGCTTCTGGTGCCCTTGGCTGCCGACAAGGCGATCATCGAGCTGGCGGCCTTTGAGGCAGGTGAGACGCCGGCCTTCGCGCCCCCCAGCTTCTCTCCCAGTTTCTTTGACTACGGTTTGAAAGCCACCTCAGTCTTGCGAGGACCTCGGATCTTTCTGGAGGAGGATCACGCGGTTCCTCTGATTCACCTCGCCTTTTATTTTAACGGCGGTCGCCCCCAAGAGGCGATAGCCAACGCCGGCATCACGGAACTCCTGTTGCGTTCCTGGTTGGGTTCGTTGGCTGATGCGGGCGGCACTACGTTCTGGCGCGATCTGACGGCCAACGGAACCCGGATCGAGGTGGTCAATGAACCGGATTTTTTCGGTCTTCAACTCACCTTCTTTTCGGGGCAATTGCGCGACACCATCGCCCAAGCGCTTCGCTGGTGGCGCAGTGTCTCCCTGAATCCCAAGATTATTGCCAGGGAAAAACTGCGCCTGAGGGTGCTACGGAACTTGGAACAGGATCGAACGGCAACTCGCCTCCGCTTGGCTGTCCGTGGCGAGATTTTTGAAAACCATTCCTACGGACGAAGTCGCTATGGGACCGACGTCGTGCTGGACCAGATCACGGATGAGCAGTTGGGAGAATGGGCAACACGGCAGATCGGAGGTTTCCACCCGCTGATTTTGATGCGGGGTGATTTTGCAGGGACGTCCTTTCTTCCTGAGTTGATTCCAGTGATGAGCAATTCCAGATATCGAAAGAAACAAGCTGTCAAACAGGCTCTCAAACCGACCAATACCATGGCTTTTGCCTCCGACACCGAGGAAAGTTTCTTGCTGAGTGCTCACGCTGGTCCCGGCATCGGGCGTCGTGACGATTGGATCCTCGACATATTGGAACAACTTGTCGCTTCCCGCCTGAAACAGCTGTCGGCCGACAGCGGATTGTCTAATCTGAAACTGGGACATCAGGCTTTCTTGAACGGAGGGGCTGTCTTCCTCTCTTCGAGATTTATCGGATCCCGGCAAGAGGCACGCCAACAGTTGATTCGCGTTCTCACCGAGTTCAAACAGGGAGGCATCCCGCAGTCGGACTTCTTGAGCGCCATCGTCTCTACCATCACCAAATTCTACGCTGAGGAAGAAGAAGGTCGGCGTTACTTGTTGAAGCTCGCCCGACCCTTGATGGCTGGGGAAGGGGCCGGTTATCGCACAGAATACCTGGCGACGGTCAAAGGAATCGAGGTGGAAGAGTTGAGGGACGCCATTAGCCGCCTGCTGCCTAGTGTCGCCGCGACGGAGAATTCGTTGTCCGATGACGGCTCGAGGTCGCCTTGAAGGCGGTGGTGATGGCGGGGGGGCAGGGGACCCGCTTCTGGCCCGCCAGCCGCCAGATCCGTCCCAAGCAGTTTTTGGCCATCGACCAGTCCCGGACCCTGCTCCAAGCCTCGCTGGAAAGATTGGCGCCTCCCTTGGACGCAAGCGATCTCTATGTCGTCTGCGCCCCGGAGTATGTGGATCTGGTCAGGGAACAGGCGCCCGCGCTCCCGCTGCAACAGATCCTGGTTGAGCCCACGCCGCGCAATACGGCTGCTTGCATAGGATTGGCCGCTTGGCAATTGAACCAAGAACATCCCCGGGAGACGATGGCTGTGCTGCCGGCCGATCACAGCATCACCAAGACCAACCGGTTCCATCTTTGTCTGGAAGCTGGACGGCTCTTGGCTGCCAAAGGCTGGTTGGTGACTTTTGGTATCCGACCCACGAATGCGGCCACCGGCTACGGTTACCTCAAGCAGGGCCGGGCGCTCGGTCGTTACGGGCAGGAGAAGGCGTTCAGGGTGGACCGTTTTGTGGAGAAGCCTGACCGGGGCCGAGCGCGGCTGCTGCTGGATGATGGACGACATTTCTGGAATAGCGGCATGTTCGTTTGGCGAATTCGCGACATTCTGGATGCGATCAAGACCTGGATGCCCTCGCTTTATCAGGTTTTGCAGGAGATGGAAAAAACGCCTAACGACTCGGAACGACGGTTGCAACTTTTCCAGGGGCTCGAAAGCATCTCGATTGACTTTGGAGTCATGGAACACCATTCCCGAGTGGCCATGATTGGCTGCGATCTGGGCTGGAGTGATATTGGTAGCTGGAAGGCAGTCAGGGACCTGTTGGGAGATGGCCGGCAGGCCGGCTCGATGAGAATCTACCGACAAGCCAATGATTGCCTGGTGCGGGCCCCCAATGACAAGCTTGTTGCTCTTCTGGGTGTTGACGATCTGATTGTCATCGATACCGGGGACGCCTTGCTCGTTTGCGACGCTGAACGCAGTGAAGAGGTCAAAAAGGTCGTCCTCGAGCTCCGGCAGCGAAAGCTGGACCGCTATCTGTGAACTAGATAAGGAAGGATCCGGCACCTATCGGTGGTAGAGGTCGAGAACCGGCTCCTCAGGATCGGCGGAGTAGAACAAAGGTCAATGAGTTCGAAGTCAAATTCGACCAACTTCCGACAGCAGCTGGATGATCCGGCTCTGCTCAAACAGCGCGACGGTTCGGGGATGCTGGAGATTCTGTCTCATTTTCCCGGCCAGGTAGCGCAAGCACCCCAACTGGCAGTTCAGGTACTGCCGCTTCCGCGAGGTCCTGCAATCACGCGAATCCTGTTCTGCGGGCTGGGAGGTTCCGCGATTGGCGCCGACCTGCTGCTGGCCTACCTGGGACAACAACTGGCAGTGCCTGCGCAAATCAGTAGAGGCTACCAAGTTCCCTCCTGGGTAAATGATTCGACTCTGGCCGTCGTTACCAGCTATTCGGGCAACACCGAAGAAACGTTGGCATCTTTTCGGTCCTTGGTCCGGTCCCATGCCCAGATAGTCTGTTTGAGTTCGGGAGGCCGACTCAGCGAGGAAGCGGCAGCAGCCAATCTCCCCTGTATCCGGCTCCCCAGCGGTTTACCTCCTCGGACAGCAATCGGCTACACAAGCCTTCCGGTGGCCCTGCTTCTTTCAACTAAAGGACTTATTGAGGACCCCGGCAGCGAGATTAACGGTTGTTTGGCCCCACTTCGGAGAGATGTGTCAGATTTGGGACCTGACTGTCCTACCGCTGACAATAGAGCCAAGCAACTGGCGCTCAAACTGAGAGGCCGGTTGGCCATCGTTTACGGCAGTCACCATCGGCTGGATGTGGTGGCGCGCCGCTGGGCAGGGCAGATCTGCGAGAACGCCAAGCAACTAGCGTATTTCAGCTCGTTTCCCGAAATGGTGCACAACGAATTGGTCGGTTGGCGTCATCCACGGGACCTGCTGGGCCGCCTGACCCCGGTCTTTTTGCGTGATCCGGACGACCATGTCAGGATCGCCCGCCAAACGGACTTGGTGAGAGATACTCATTCAGGCAGAGAGGTGCTGGAGGTTTGGGGCTCGGGCAAGAGCCGGCTGGAGCGATTGTTGGGATTGGTTCAGCTGGGAGACTATGCCAGTGTCTATCTGGCTCTGCTCAATGCCGAGGACCCCACTCCTGTGGCAGTCATTGATGACTTGAAAAGGCGGCTCAAGCGTGTTTGAGTGTGTCCGGTTCGAGTTGGATGAGCAGTTTCGAAGAGATGATCGTGCAGGGCAATGAATCCTCAAATATTTAGAGAATACGATATTCGCGGGGTTGCCCAGACTGATCTGGGTGACAACGAGGTGTTGTTGTTGGGCCGGGCACTGGGCACCTATTTCAAGGGCCATGGGTGTCGCCGGCTAAGCCTGGGACGAGACTGCCGACTGAGCTCGCCAAGGATCCGTGATCGCCTGATCGAAGGGTTGCTCGATTGCGGTTTGGATTTGGTCGATCTGGGGATGGTTCCCACGCCGTTGCTCTATTTTGCACTCTTCAATCTGGATGTGGATGGCGGCGTGATGATTACGGGCAGCCACAATCCGCCTGACTACAACGGTCTTAAGGTTGCCCTGGGGCAGGACACGCTGCATGGGCGCGAGATTCAGAAAATCGGCGCGATCGTTGAACAGCAAAACTTTGCCCGTGGCGCCGGGCGCTGCCGACCATACCAGATCATTCCCGATTATCTCGCCTGTTTGACAACCAAGCTGGGGCGCTTAAGCCGGCCATTGAAAGTGGTCGTTGATTGCGGCAATGGGGTAGCGTCCTTGGTTGCTCCTGAGGTCTATCGCCGACTTGGCTGTCAAGTCAGCGAGCTCTATTGCCGCCCTGATGGTCGTTTTCCCAACCACCATCCTGATCCCACGGTGGTGGATAACCTGCAAGACTTGATCCTGCGAGTCCGCTCTACCGGTAGCGATCTGGGAATTGCGTTCGACGGCGACGGGGACCGGATCGGTGTCGTTGACGATCAAGGGGGAATCGTTTGGGGCGACCATTTGATGATCTTGTTCAGTCGTGAAATTTTAGAGGCAAATCCGGGAGCCACCATTGTCGGTGAAGTCAAGTGCTCCATGAATCTCTACCAGGATATCGCCCAACGAGGCGGTCGGGGAATCATGTGGAAAGCTGGGCACTCGCTGATTAAAGCCAAGATGAAGGAGGCGGGCGCGCTGTTGGGGGGCGAGATGAGCGGGCATATATTTTTTGCCGATCGCTATTTTGGTTTTGATGACGCCACCTATGCGGGAGCGCGTTTGCTCGAGATCGTCTCCGGCTCCACGCAGCCGGTCTCACAACTGCTTGCTGACGTACCGCCCGCCTACAGCACGCCCGAGCTTCGGGTCGATACTCCGGAAGAGGTCAAGTTTGAGATAGTCAGGCGTGCGCAGCAACACTTTGCCGGCCGTGACAACGTCGTTTCCGTGGACGGTGTCCGAGTTATTTTTGAGGATGGTTGGGGCCTGATCCGTGCTTCCAATACCCAACCGGCGCTAGTGCTCCGATTCGAGGCCCGCACCAAAGAACGTTTGCACCAGATCCGTCGCTCGATCGAGGCTGTTCTGGAGCAAATTACCGCTCAGATCACGGTCGGAAGCGACGCCGGAGAAAATCGACCGGAGACCCATCCATGAAGGATTATCAAGTCCTGATTGTCAGCGATGGGACCGGTGAGACGGCCTACCGGGCTCTCAGGGCCGCCATGGCGCAATTCCAGGAAGATGTCGTCCTTACCCGGTATGCCAATGTCCGCCAATCCTCCCAGATCGACAAGATACTGCAGGCCGCTGAAAACCACGACACACTGATAGTGTTTACTTTTGTCTACAGAGATTTACGTAGTTATATCAAGAAAGAGTCTCAACGAAAAAACATCGATTACATTGATGTGTTGGGGCCCTGGATAGAAAAGCTGTCCCGCTTTTTTGATCGTGCGCCCAGTGCCCAGCCTGGCTTGCTTCACCGAGTGGACGACGACTATTTTGGCCGCATTGAAGCGATCGAATTTGCGCTTCGCCACGACGATGGACGCGCTATTCAGCAAGTGGACGCCTGTGATTTGGTCCTGGTGGGGATTAGTCGAACCACCAAGACACCCTTGAGCATCTTTCTGGCCCAGGATGGTTGGAAGGTGGCCAACGTGCCGGTGGTACCGGATGTCCCGCTTCCCAAGGAACTCTTCAGAATCGACCAGAGCAAGATCGCGGGGTTGACTATTGATCCCCGGCGGCTGGGAGAAATTCGGCGAGCCCGGTTGCAACGTTTGCAGGTTGATGACAGCACCTATGCCAATCTGAAGCGGATTCAGGACGAAATCAGATACGCACAACAGGTTTTCAGCGAAAACCCGGCTTGGCCGGTCATCGATGTCACGGGCAAGTCGCTGGAAGAGCTGTCGCAGGAGATACTGGACAAGTTAATCGGGCGCCGTCGCCGACTATAGGACTCGGATGCGACTCCAGCTCGGCAAGTACCACGGGTACGGGAATGACTTCCTGGTCTTCCGCAACCCGAATCTAAACCCTTGTCAAACGTCGATGCTGGCCCGAGACATCTGCCGTCCGCATTTTGGGCTGGGAGCGGATGGAATTGCCGTCCTGGAAAGATCCTCAGAGTCGATCTGGTCGTTGCGATTGTTCAACCGGGACGGCAGCGAAGCCGAAATGTCAGGTAATGGGGCTCGTTGTGCCGCCGCCTTTATCCATCACCGGAAGCTCCAGCAAGCGCCCCAACTCATTTTGGATACCCTCTCCGGCCGCAAGGCCTACCGCCTCCTGGAGACTCGTCAAGATTTGGTCTGGGTCTACCGCTCAGAGATGGGTGAGCCCCAATTCGCGCCTGCCTCCGTCCCCTGCCGGGGCAAGGGCTCAGAAGTGCGGCACTTTTCCTTGATGGCGGCTGAAGAGGAAATCCGACTTGACGCCCTGTCAGTGGGCAATCCTCAATGTGTGGTGTTGGTAGAAGAATTGCCGTCCAACCAGCGTTTCGGCGAACTGGGTGCGGCCTTGGAACGACATCCTTTTTTTCCCCGACGGACCAACGTCAGTTTCGTAAGAGTCGACGATTCCCACCGCATCACTATTCGGATTTGGGAGCGGGGGGTAGGGGCGACCAAGTCATCGGGCACGGGCTCATGTGGAGCCGCGGTGGCCGCTATCCGGGCCGGTCTGGTGCGTTCACCGGTCCAGGTGGCGACCGCGAGTGGCGAGCAAACAGTTTGCTGGAAGCCGGGGACCGGAATTGAGCTGACCGGCAGCGCCACCTTCGTCGCCGACGTGGATTTCTATTGGAGAGCCGGCGCCGGATCGTGATCGGCTGTCCAGAGCCTGCCGGCTGACGTCGGCCGAGGCATTGGTCTGACTTGCTAGAATAGTTGGGCTTGTTGACTGGGACTACAAAATGCAGACTAAAAGCGCACAACCGGCCCACTGGTTGAAACCGGATGCCCCCAGAGGCTCTGTTGCCTGGTCTCATCGTGGGCCTGTAACATTTCCAGTCAAACAATGAACGTTTTGGAGTCACTTAAAGCAAGGCAAGCGATGCCTGGGGATGAGTCCAGCTTTGGCAACTACTTCATTGCCAATTATCCGCCTTTCTCGTTTTGGACAGCGGAACAGGTTGCATCAGCACTTGCCAAACTGGATCAGCCTGCCCTGAACACAACTCCGCTTGGTCTTTATCTGCACATTCCTTTTTGCCGAAGACGATGCCATTTTTGCTATTTTCGGGTTTACACAGGCCAGAACTCGTCCCAAGTTCATTCCTATCTCGATACCTTGGTGGCCGAGCTGAAGCTCTATTCTCGCAAGCCTTTTCTGGCCAACCGACCTTTGGACTTCGTGTATTTCGGCGGCGGGACGCCATCTTACCTCTCCAGCAGGCAATTGCGGGGCTTGGTGGATCGCCTGCAGTCTCTGCTTCCCTGGAGGGAAGCCAAGGAAATCACTTTCGAGTGCGAGCCCGGGACATTGACCGCCCAGAAGATGGCGATCATCCGCGATATCGGCGTTACCAGATTGAGCTTGGGAGTCGAGAACTTCGATGATCATGTACTGGAAGCCAATGGTCGAGCTCACCGATCCAAGGAAATCTACGTGGCGTATGAGAGAGCCAGAAAACTCGGCTTCCCGCAAATCAACGTAGATCTGATTGCGGGCATGCAGGGTGAGACGGACCGCAATTGGGACCGATGCGTGCAGGAGGTCGCTGAATTGCGGCCGGACTGCATTACCATCTATCAGATGGAGATACCCTACAATACGAATCTCTACCAGACGCTGTCCGGACCTCAAGCATTACCAAGAGATCTGGCGAATTGGGCTACCAAGAGAGCCTGGGTCGACCGAGCCTTTTCCAAGCTGGAGAGTCAAGGTTACCGGCTTACCAGTGGCTACACGCTGGTCAGGGATGCCGCAGCAACACAGTTCCGCTATCGGGATCTGGTATGGCGGGGAGCAGATTTGCTGGCCCTGGGAGTAGCCTCTTTTTCCCACCTCGGTGGCATTCACTTTCAGAATGAAACCGAGAGCGGTCCTTACCAGACTCGCGTTGCCAACCGGGAATTTCCCATCTATCGCGCCTTCGAGACGACCGAAGAGGAACGCATGATCCGCGAGCTGATCTTGCAATTGAAATTGGGAAGGGTTTTACGGGGCTATTTTCAGGAGAAGTTCCAGTGTGACATTTTGAGTCGTTTTGACAAGCCTCTGAGGGAATTGGTGGCATCGGGTTGGGCCGAAATGGAACCGGGTGGGGTCAGGATAACGCGAGAGGGACTCTTGCGAATTGACAGTCTGCTGGCGGCTTTCTTTCTTCCCCAGCACCAAAACGCTCGCTATTCGTGATCTCAAAGTGACAAAACCCACACGCGCCGCCAGCCAACTCATGGATCCACTCGACCTCTTCTACGGGGAACTTGATTTGGTCATGCCCGAATATGAAGTGGTGCCCGCCCACGCTTTATCGGATGCTGGTCGTGATTTGCTGGCTCACAATGAGGACATGGTTGCACGGCTCCAGGATCACTATCAGGACACTTTTCACCTGTCAATCCTGCAGACCCGTTCGGAAGCAGGGGCTCTTTCTCGCCTTGTAAAACTGGTTGCGAACCGGGACAACCGAATCGTGGAGTTTGGAGCTATCAGAATCCACTTGTCCCGCTTCAGCGAGAAGGCGGTCAAGCTGATCCGAGAAGGCCGCAAGCCGCTTGGAAATATTCTTCAAACCGAGAAGGTCCTTCACCGGAGCGTCCCGCAGGCCTATTTCCGCCTGCATCCGGATTCCTTCATTGCAGCGGCAATGGGAACCAACGACGAGTCTAGGTGGCTATATGGACGCCAAAATGTCCACCTCAACCCATCGGGCCAGCCTCTGGCAGAAGTCGTCGAAATTCTGCCACCGGAGTGAGCACCGGAGATCATGACGAGCACAGGCGTTGACGCCCATTATGACGTGCTGATTATCGGTGCTGGGCCGGCCGGATCGACAGCGGCAGCGCTGCTGGCGGAAAAAGGTTGGCGAGTTCTGCTGTTGGAAAAGGAGAGATTTCCACGCTACAGCGTAGGCGAGTCCTTGATGCCCTACTGCTACTTCACCCTAAGTCGTTTGGGAGTCATTGATCGGATCAAGTCAGCAGGATTTCCCAAGAAGTACAGCGTCCAATTTGTGAGTACGCAAGGGAATGTCTCCCAACCGTTCTACTTTTTCCAGCACCTGGACCACGAAGCAGCGACTACTTGGCAGGTTCTGCGGAGTGAGTTCGATCAGATGCTGCTCGAGAATGCAAAATCGAAAGGAGCCCAGGTTCTGGAAGAGACGAGGGTCACGGGCCTTCGCCAAGAGGGAGCTGAAATCAGTGGGTTGGAGGCCGTTACCGCTGACGGACAGTCCATCCAATGCAAGGGTACGTTCACTATCGATGCCAGCGGTCGGTCGGCATTTGTCGCCAGCCGGCGCCGTTGGCGAGTACATGATCCCTTCCTCAATCGGGTGGCCGTCTGGACCTATTACCGGGGCGCCCTTCGAGACCCGGGCCTGGACGAAGGAGCGACGACAGTGGCCTATCTGCCTAGAAAGGGCTGGTTCTGGTACATTCCGCTTCCACAAGATTTGGTCAGCGTGGGGATCGTTGCCGAAAAGGAGTATTTGTTTTCGAAAGAGCGTGATCCCGAACAGATTTTCTTGCGCGAGATTGCCGTCAATCCGTGGATTGAACGCCATCTGGCGACGGGTCGTCGCTGTGCTCGATTCCGAGTCACTCGGGAGTACTCGTATCGGTCCAGTCAGTGTGCGATCCCTGGACTGGTGTTGGTTGGAGATGCCTTGGGTTTTCTGGACCCGGTCTTTTCCTCCGGTGTTTTTCTGGCACTGAAAAGCGCCGAATTGGCCGCCGATGCCGTTCATCTTTCCCTAAGCAGTGGAGGTGTCTCGCAAGAGCCTTTCCGTGCTTACGGTGAGCAGATCAATCGCGGGTTTGAAGCCATGAGAAAGTTGGTGTACGCCTTCTACCACCAAGAGTTCAGTTTTCGCAAACTGATAAGGAAACATCCCGGCTTGCGGGGCGATTTGACCGATTGTCTAATCGGTAACTTGTTTCGCGATTTCGACCAGCTCTTCGCAGCCGTTGGAGAATTCGCCTCCTTGCCCTCAAACTTTCAGGATCCGGTAAAGAGTGGATAGAATCGGCCACCCCGATGTAGCCTGACGACGGGGACGTCCGCTGAAGCCGGTTTACGGAGAGGAAACTTCGATCGAGTCGACCGCTCTTTTTTCCCACGCACTTCGTTGAGAGAGCCCATGCCCTACGAGTTTCGAGTGAAGCGGCGCGTTGAGTTCGTAGATACGGACTCGGCGGGGATCGTTCACTTTTCCAACTTTTTCCGCTTTATGGAGCAGACCGAACACGCCTTCTACCGATCTTTGGGATTTTCGGCCTACTCCCAAGAGGTGGAGCAGACCTTCGGCTGGCCGAGAGTGGCTGCAAACTGCCGATACAAATCGCCGCTGCGCTTTGACGACATCGTAGAAGTCCGTCTGCTCGTGCGGGATAAGACGGAGCGCGCTCTCTCCTTCCAATTTCGTTTCCGAAGGATCTGGCCTGAGCCTGTCCAGGAAATTGCCGAGGGGAACTTGACAGTCGTGTTCGCCACTGTGAGCTCCTCCGGCGAGATGTGCGCCACGCAGATACCCCGTAACGTCACCGAGAAGATCGAGGTTGCGCCGACTCCTAAAGACTGCCGCTAGAACTGAGCGAGGGAGAGGCTCTTGTTCCTTGGAAGGTGAAATTGGATATGGACCCAATGGCCGGTCGGCGTCCCCACCGTCGCCGGATCGAAACCGCCCAACTCCGTCGGCTGAACCTGCTCTTCGAGACACTCTCCTCCGGCAATCGGTTCTATAAAGAAAAATTGTGCTCGTCGGTCCTGCCGGCGAGCTTTGAAAGCGTCGCCCAATTTCGCGAATCGGTTCCCTTCACGACCAAGAAAGAGCTATCGCTGGACCAGCTCAATCATCCTCCCTATGGAACCAACCTGAGCTTCCCCCTTTCCCGCTTCACCCGATACAGTCAGACCAGTGGCAGCTCCGGGTTTCCACTGCGCTGGCTGGACACTCCCGCAAGTTGGGCATGGATGCTGGAGAACTGGAGGTTGGTATTTCGCGCTTCGGGAGTCGGTCGGTCCGACCCGATCTTGTTCACCTTCTCTTTCGGGCCTTTCTTGGGTTTTTGGACGGCCTTCGAGGCGGCAGCCGGCCTCGGCTGTCTCTGTATTCCGGGAGGTGGGCTTAGCAGCCGGGCTCGCCTGCAGGTCATTTTGGACAACCGGGTGTCAGTCGTCTGTTGTACTCCGACCTACGCCCTTCGCCTGGCCGAAGTGGCTGCTGAGGAAGGAATCGATCTCGGGGCCGCTCAGGTGCGGAAGATCCTGACTGCGGGAGAGCCGGGAGGTTGTGTTGCCGCGACACGAGGCCGGATCGAGCAGGCCTGGAAGACGAGTCAAGTCGTTGATCACCATGGCATGACGGAAGTGGGCCCAGTCAGCTTTGAGTGTCCTGAGCAGGCCGGGGTGCTTCACGTCATCGAGAACTCTTACATCGCCGAGATCGTGAATCCTGAAACCGGAAAGCCTGTCGGAAGCGAGCAAGAGGGAGAGCTCGTCCTGACCCCTTTGGGCCGCGACGGTTCTCCTTTACTTCGTTATCGAACCGGTGATCTGGTGAAAAAAATAGAACGGACTCCCTGTGTCTGCGGCCGATTCGATTTGGCGCTCGATGGAGGCATCTTGGGGAGAATCGATGAAATGGTCTGCATTCGGGGAGTCAATGTATATCCGGCTGCCATGGAAGAAGTGATTCGGTCCTTGCCGGGGATTGCCGAGTATCAGGTTCACCTTGATAAGCGGAGCACTCTACCGGAGATCCGGCTGCAGATAGAACCGATGCCTTCAGTGCAGGACCCGGCGCGGCTTGCCCAGACATTGGCCAAGAATCTTCGCGATGTCTTCACGCTTCGCATTCCAGTCACTGTCGCTTCGTGCGGTGCTCTCCCCCGTTTCGAAATGAAGGCGCGGCGCTGGATCCGATCCGGTTCGGAGCGTTAGGTTGGTCGCATCGTCATTAAAGGCGATGGCCCTCCCACGTCAATGACCCCAGCCCGACCCAAGACGTTCCATCGGCGTTAGCGTCGGTTGCCGGAATTGCCGGCCAGCCAAGAAATGGAGAAAATCCACTCCGAGCTCCGGTTGACTCATTCTCAAGTTACACGTTAAGTTGAGAGTCTTTTGGCGGCGGAGGACTTGGGGCCGGGAATTGGGGATTAGGATGAAAATTTCGGGCGATTCGTCTTTGTCGGCGGGCCAAAAGATCGCTTTCGACAACGGTAGAATCCAAGTACCTGAGCGCCCCCTGATTCCTTTCATTGAAGGTGACGGTATCGGGAGGGATATCTGGAGGGCCACGCAACTCGTTCTGGCCGCCGCCGTAGCAAGAGCATACGACGGCCGTCGCGAGCTGATCTGGAAAGAGATCCTGGCAGGTCAAAAGGCCTTCGACAGAACTGGCGAGTGGCTGCCCAGGCAGACGGTTGAGAGCATCGCCGAACATGCCGTGGCCATCAAGGGGCCGTTGACGACCCCCGTGGGTGGAGGGATCCGAAGCCTTAACGTCACCTTGCGCCAAGTTCTCGACCTCTACGCCTGTATCCGCCCTTGTCGCTATATTCCTGGGGTTCCTTCCCCGGTTCGGCAACCTGAGAAGCTGGATGTGGTGATTTTTCGGGAAAATACCGAGGATGTCTATGCCGGGATCGAATGGCCGGCCGACAGTCCGGAAGCTAACGCGCTGATCGATCATATCAATCAGCAGTACCGGAAAAAGATACGTGCCCACTCGGGTATAGGTATCAAACCCATTTCCCGATTCGGAACTTCACGGCTGGTGCGTCAAGCTCTTCAGTATGCGATTGATCAGGGGCGCCGGCGGGTGACTCTGGTTCACAAAGGCAACATCATGAAGTTTACCGAGGGTGCTTTTCGCGACTGGGGTTACGCCGTGGCTGAAGACGAATTTGGTGAGGTTTGTGTCAGCGAAACCAAGCTTTGGAACGAGCTTGGAGGACGCCTGCCGGAGGATAAGATCCTGGTCAACGACCGGATCGCCGACGCAATGTTTCAACAGGTGCTGTTGCGGCCGGATGAGTACGAGGTGGTTGCACTTCCCAATCTCAATGGAGATTACCTCTCCGATGCTTGTGCCGCTCAGGTGGGCGGCCTGGGGATGGCGCCGGGGGCCAATATCGGAGACAAGATAGCCCTTTTTGAAGCCACCCACGGAACCGCTCCCAAATATGCCGATCAGGACAAAGTCAATCCAGGCTCGCTGATCCTCTCGGGAGCGATGATGTTGCGCCATTTGAGGTGGCCGGAAGCCGCTGATCTGGTAGATCGCGGGTTGCGGCGTACCATTGAACAGAAACGTGTCACCTACGATTTGGAGCGTCAAATGGATGGGGCTGTCAAGCTGAGCACCAGTGCTTTCGCGGCTGCCATCGTCGAGAATATGTGAGGTGCCGGACGGCGCGAGGAGATCGATGAGATGCAAAACAAGGTAACCGTAGTCGGTGGCGGTCAGGTGGGGGCAACCACGGCCCAGCGGATTGTCGAAGAAGAGTTGGCGGATGTGGTCCTGGTTGACATTCTCGAGGGCATGCCGCAAGGAAAGGCTCTCGACTTGCTGGAAGCCGGACCCGTGCAGGGTTATGACTGTCAATTGACAGGCAGCAACGACTATGCGGCCACGCGGAACTCTGATGTAGTGGTGATTACGGCCGGGTTACCCCGCAAACCCGGTATGAGCCGGGACGATCTGTTGTTGAAAAATGCCGCGATTGTCAAATTGGTGACCGAACAGGTGACGCGTTACAGCCCTGAAGCGATCCTGATCGTGGTCAGCAACCCGCTGGATGCCATGTGCCATGTAGCCCAATGGGTCAGCGGTTTCCCCAGGCAGCGCGTGCTGGGAATGGCGGGGATACTCGATTCGGCGCGCTTCCGGACTTTTATCTCGATGGAGTTGGATGTCTCGGTCGAGAACACCCACGCTTTTGTATTGGGCGGCCATGGAGACACGATGGTGCCGCTGGCTCGCTATTCCACTGTGGCCGGCATTCCGATCACCGAGTTGATCCCCGCTGACCGGCTGGAAGCCATTATTCAACGCACCCGCGACGGTGGCGCCGAGATCGTCAAGTTGCTCAAGCAGGGAAGTGCTTACTACGCCCCCTCGGCCGGCGTGACAGAAATGGTGGAATCCATCCTGAGAGACAAGAAGAAAATCCTGCCCTGCGCGGCGCTGCTCGAGGGTGAATACGGCATTAGCGGTCTCTATGTCGGGGTTCCTGTCAAACTGGGGCTGGCCGGCATCCAAGACATTGTTCAAATCAACCTCACGGCGGAAGAGCGCAGCCAATTGCAACATTCGGCTGCCTCAGTGCAGAATCTGGTCAATGTCCTTAAGGAAAACGGATACCTCTAGCACTTCGTTGCTTCATCAAAGCCTGCGGGAAGAACAGGCAGCGCAAATCCGGCTTCACCCGTCTTGATCCACGTCGTTCCCGCTGACCTGGCCACGTCGCTTCTTGAGAAGGCCACGACGCTTCTTTTGCTTCAGACGGCCACGCTTGCTCTTAGCGGGTATGGCAGTGGGGCGGCGAGGCGTGCGTCGTTTGAGAGCCTTGGCCAGTAGTTCGGCAAAGCGTTTCAGCACGGCCTCCCGATTGGCTGCCTGGGTCCGGTGCTCCTGGCCTGAAATCCGGAGCAGTCCCTGGCGGCTGATGCGGTTGGCCAGCCGCTGCCTGATCAGTTGTTTCTGACGGTCATTAAGCGCGCGTGAGTTGGCAACATCAAAGGCCAAGGTGACGCGACTGTTGACCTTGTTGACATTTTGTCCTCCGGGCCCACTGCTTCGACTAGTTCGCAAAGCGAGTTCGCTGAGAGGAATCGAAAGAGCGGAGTTGATGCGGATCATCGAATGAGTCTCAACCTTGACTGCAAGGCTAACGGCGCGCCTGTCGCTGGTTGGTTTCCGATTCTTGTCTTTCTAGCCGTGGCTACGTCTTTGGCCAACAAGCTCGTAACAATACTCGACAACGGATTGCCGGTGGGCTGGAGGTTGGTGAGCCACATAGTCGTCAAGTTAGACGCCGGGACGCTTGATGGCAAGCGCTCCAGACCGGCAGCCCCTGATCGTTCTTGCATCTGACCTGGTCCTTTCGGCAACCTTGTTTTCAAGCGCGCAACAGGGGACAGAGGGGACAGAGGGGGCTGCCTTTGGCCTTAGTAGTTATTTATACAAGTAGTAGGAGTGACTCCGACGCGGCCCGAGGCTTCCGGGAACTTGAGGACAAGCTTCGCTGGGCGAAGGGGAGGATCGGCGATCTGTGTATTTACTGGCTCTGGGTGTTGATTGGCGCTGGCCGGACGCGCGCTCGTCAGGATGCTCCTGGAATAGTCCCTCCCCGCTGCTCCCCGGTTCTTCGACAAAGCAGAACGAACATGGTCGGGTTAAGAGGGGACGCGAGAAACCCTGAAGAATTCCTCGCTCAGGAACTACCGAAGAAATCGAACGATCCATCCAGAACTCGAATCTTCTGGTATGAACACGGCGACGTTAGCATCCGGGAAATCTGGGAGAAGAGAATTGCCCAGATTGCTATTGTACAGGAGAGACGACTGGTTCATGGCAAAAGGCTTAGTTAACTTTGTAATACCGACACTCCTGAGTGCGGACACATAGCTGGTGAGTGCTCCGTTCAAAGAAACGGAGCACTGGAAAACTCCACCGGCTCGATAACTCACTTCGACCCGACCGAATTGAGTCATGTAAACATATTCGAAGAACTCGCCCTCCTGCTCTTTCTTGCCTTTACCACCTAGATAACTCTCCACTTCGATCTTCGAATGATCCAGGATCATTCGGTAATCCACTCTCGTCTCTTGCGTGGATCTAAGGCCATACTCCCGATGAACCGCCAAGCCGGTCTCCCAGCCCTTCAGATCTAGAAATTTTAAATTTCCGGGTGTCTGAGACTCCAAAGTCTGTATACGGAATCGGTTGAGGATGGATCTGCACTAAGTCTTCAGGAAGCGGCTCGAACAGTTCCCGAGTCGCTCGCAGCATGGATTGGAAAGCCGCCTTGTCATTCTCGGTAAACAGATGCCAGTAAGTCCCCACCGGCATCTGTTCCACGATCACTTTCAGGTCCCGCAAGGCGTCACCCACCAGCCAGCCGCTCAGGTCCACTGTATCCGGTCCCTTCCCCAATTCACAGATCCCCTCCGTCCGCTCTTCCAGGTCGATATCCTCAGGGTCGATCCAGCAACTTGCCACCAAACCGTTACGCACTATCGCTATCTCGATTATCAGCGTCAAACTCGCCTTCATGTCGCATTGATTGAGCTGGCCTCTGGCCGGCTCAAAGCACCACCTCAGCACGGGTTTCGGGGAAGTCTTAGTGAGCCCGCCAATCACTTCCTGGGCACTGGCAAACGTCGGGGTCACAAAAGCTAGTGGCAAGATCAGAGCTAAGCAGCGACTCATCGCTGGAAATTCTATTCAAGCGCACCTGCCTAGATCAAGCACCTGTGCTACTGTATTCCCCTTTACCCTGCAAAAGGTGACTTGACTTCCCCGTGTGGTCTGCGTCTGAGGCGCATGGGAGAATAAGCCGTGCAGCGTAAACGGGACAGTTGGGTTCCTATCGGAGAAGCCTTCTCTGGCTTGGCCGATCCTAAAGTACGCGACGGCCAAGGGCGTCCCTATCCCCCCGCCCTCCCCGTTGGCGTACCTAAAGCTCATGCAATAGTTTCCCTGGGCCATTTTTCAAGAGTGCTTTAAGGGGTCGCGCAGCCCTCCGTTCGTCGATCCTGGGTTCTCCTCTGACGGCTCCAAATTTCCAGAGCTGCAGGCCGAGAGTCGAGCCCCCCCTGTGGGTTCTTCCGGTTCACACGGAGATCCGCTCGACGATATTACGGGTGACTCGTTGCCGTCCTGCGGTCATAGATCTAGGTAGGTGGTCTTCGGGCTGGAGTGCCCGGCCAAGTACTGCACGTCCTCCAAGGGTACTAGCTCAGCAGATCGGTGACCCCAGGACACGGAAACTGTGGGGACTGAAAATCTCCGACAACCCGGCGTCCTTCAACCTCCGCTTGAGCATGCATCGGATGGTATGAGTCAACGGTTCTTGTTGGGCTTCACTCAGATCGGGTTGAGAGACATAGTGCCAACGGCTGGGATTGGCGTTACCAAAGCTATTGTTGGGTCGGCGAACAACCACCCGATGAAGTGGTTCCATCATATTTTGGCCGACGAAAAGAGCTGGATTCATAGTCACCGAATAACCAGCCAACAGCCGGGACCGGCAAGAGTTTGGTGCCCACAAAAGACTGATGATAGCACTAGCTAGTGTCGAAGCGGTAAGTCTGGTCGAACGGTTTTCGAGGAGTATCGGAACCCGAGCGCCGGAGCCTTTTACCAGCCCCGGTTGGAGTCATTTCTTGCACCCATACGGGATCTCGAATCAACCTGGAATAATTTATTTAACATACTGCCACAATTAACTTTTATGAGTCTTAGTATCCCTACGGACAAAGGCTTGGGGCAACTGGCCCGCATTTTGCTGGACTCCAGGGCATGTCAAACAAGAAAAGCGAACCAAGACTCGCAAACGCTCGTATTCAAAACAGCCTGCTTTCTCGCTGGGAGAAACCAGCCCTGCGGTGGCTGGTCAGACAAATCCCTCCCTGGATCGGTCCCGATCATCTCACCTTGTTGGGACTTTTCTCGACTCTGGGAGCCGGTCTTTTTTATGCCGCCGGCGACGGCCAAAGCGGATGGCTGCATCTGGCCAGCTTTTGCATCGCTGTCAACTGGCTGGGCGACAGCCTGGACGGAACCCTGGCGCGGCACCGGTGCTGCCAGCGGCCCCGCTACGGTTTCTATGTCGACCACATGATCGATACCTTCGGCATGCTGTTTTTGGTGGGCGGTTTGATTCTGTCTCCGCTATTGAGCTGGAGCGTGGGCTTGGTGTTGTTGGTCGTGTATTTCATGCTTGCCATCAATAGTTATCTTGCCGCCCATACTTTGGGTGTTTTTCAGCTCTCCTTTGCCCGTTTCAGCCCCACGGAATTGCGATTGCTGCTGATTGGGGGCAACAGCGTGGCTGCCTTCAAGCCGCTGGTCACCTTGTTCGGTCTGAAAATGCGACTGTTCGACGTGGGTGCCCTGGTAGCCATAACGGCGATGCTGCTGGTTCTGATCGTGTCCGCGTTCCACAACACGATCCAACTCTATCGCCTCGAGCGCCCCAAGCCTTGATGTTCGGCGCCACTTTCCTGGGTCGCTGGCTCCGTTTCAATCTGGTTGGAGTGATGGGAGCCGGCGTCCAGCTTCTGGTATTGACGTTGGCCACGACCTCGGGTTGGCACTACTTGCCGGCGACTTTGGTGGCGGTGGAGGCTGCGGTCATCCACAATTTCTGCTGGCATGAGCGTTGGACCTGGTCCATCCAACGTGGATCAGGTTCCCACTGGCGTCGCTGGCTGGAGTTCCAAGGCACCGTTGGGCTCCTGTCTTTGCTCTCGAACTTGTTTCTGATGCGATTGCTGGTAGGGACTTTGCAGCTTCCGGTACTGGTCGCTAACGGGTTGGCGGTGGTGACGTTGGCCTGTGTCAACTTCCTTATCAGCGACCGCTTGGTGTTTGTCCAGGGCTCCGGACGTTGAGTTGGTCGAACAAGATCGGCAGGCTGGTCGTAATCTTTTGTCAGCGGGAGCAAGAACGTGAAAGGAGAAATCAATGAGAACTCACTATCGCTGTGACAAATGTGGCGGTGAACGGTATGAGACCGGCACCTTTCATGCTGCTGGTGGTTTCTGGAGGAAGATCTTCGACATCCAGAACCGGCGTTTTACGACTATTATCTGCGGCAACTGCCGCTATACCGAGATCTATCAGGCGGATACGGGTACGCTGGGCAATATCTTCGACTTCCTGACTCAATGACCTCAACCCTCGGCGGTAACAATGCTTGGCCTGCTGGTTCCGAATCCGGGGGGGGGGTGTGTTCAAGGATGTCCGGACGCCATCGCGAGGCGCCCGTTTTTCCCAGGCGCTTTGCTGCGCCCTACCCGCTCTCGTCTCATTAATTCACCGCAATCAACCGCATAAATCGTCCCGGATACCAGACCTGGCGTCCGGTTGACATATAGGAATATCATGGATATGCTTTTCCTTATGAAAACGACCCTTAATATCAACGAGACCGTCATGCAACGGCTACGGGAAGAAGCTGCACGGCGGGGAACCACGATGTCCGCCCTCGTGGAAGCAGGCCTGAGGCGCGTCCTGGCAAGGCCCACGCCCCCTAGTGCACAGCCCGATAACTTGCCGCCGCTGCCGACCTGGAGAAGCGGAGGGTTCCGGGTCGACATCGCCAACCGCGAAGATCTGTACCGGGTCATGGAAGAGGAGTGAGTGCTGGTCTTCGATACCAACGTGCTCGTCTACGCGGTTGACCAGGACTCCCCATTTCATGATCCCTGCCGCAACAGCGTCTTACAGGCTCGCGACGATCCGTCACCGGCCTTTCTCACTTGGAACGTTTGCTACGAGTTCCTGCGGGTAACCACACATGTGCGAGTGTCTGTGTCCCCTTGGACGCCGTGGGAAGCTTGGAATTTTCTCGAAGCGCTACTGGACTCGCTTGGATTTGATCTGCTGGTGCCGACACAACGTCATGCGGCAGTGCTGGCGCGAACCCTGTCGGAGTTGCCGGATGTTCGCGGCAACTTGTTCCACGACCTTCACACCGCAGTGTTGATGCGGGAGCATGGCATCAACCGGATCTGCACTCGCGACACCGACTTCCATCGGTTCCCATTTCTTACCGTTGTTGATCCCATGCGATAGTGGAATGCGCAGACTCCAGTCAGCCTCGGAATACTGCGCGATCATTTTCCGGTTGACGTTGCTCAGCCTTTGACGACAAACAGGGTCCGGTCGTCCTGCTGACGTGCCGACTGACTGAACTCTTCTACGTCTTGAAGGAGGCGATCGAAAAGCTGGCGGGCGTCGAGGTGGCGGTGTCGGCGGGCGGCAGCGATGAGCCGATCCAAACCGTATTCCTGACCGTTTGGGTCAGTCGTCTCCATCACGCCGTCGGTGTAACAGATCAACAGGTCACCGCTCTCCATTTGCGCCTCACCCACTTGGTGCTCAAATGGCAGATGTTTGAACGCTCCCAGGACCAAACCCCCTACGTCCAGCAGCTCGGCATCATGGCGGGAAATGAGAACCGGTGGGAGATGTCCGGCATTGCTGTAGCGAATCCGTCCATCGAGTTCGAGTTCACCGTAGAAAGCGGTGATGTACTGATTGGGTAGTGAGGAGCGGTACATGCGTCGATTGATCTTGCCGAAGAGCAGGGGAGTGGTTTCCTGCTCGTAGTGGGCTTGAAAAGCGATTGCCGTGTAGAGCGCCGTGTTAAAGTCTCGAATCAACATGGCTGCCGAAAGGCCGTGGCCTGAGGCATCTGCAACCACGACGGCCATGCGGCCCGGCAACCGAAAGCGGCGCTCCAGGTCGAGAGTATCGAAGAAATCTCCCCCCACGACCGCCGTGGGAAGAGTCCGTCCGTAGCTGTCGAAGCGTCCAAAGGCCGTTATCCGATGACGGTCGGGCATAATCCGACTCTGCATCTCGGCCAGCGAAACGAGCTCTTCCTCAATCTCTTGCAAGGAAGTGCCCTCCCATCCCGGACGGCTGCTGTCACTCATTTCTTGGCATCTCCAGCGCTGTGGGGGTTTCCACGACCACGGCGGTCAGTCGGCGACCGCTGCGGGTACTGACCAGACGGGTTCCAGAATTGGCGGAGCGGCGCCGGACGTAGCCTAAAGCGATAGGACCAAAACGGGGAGAAAGCGCGCTGCTGGTAACTGTCCCCACTCTGGCGCCCCGCTCGTCTTGGAGTTGATCTCCTGCCGCCGGCAGCTCTTGTCCTTGGTATTGCAGCCGGCATAGCAGACGAGGAACACGACCGACAAAAGTAGCCTTGGAAATCACTTCCTGGCCGACGTAGCAACCCTTATCCAAGCTGATGGCCCGGTCCAGACGGGCTTCCAAGGGAGAGTGCTGTTCGGTCATATCGACTCCAAACCGAGCGAGACCTCTTTCCAGTCGTATTAAATCTTGGATGTCCGACCCAATACGGGTCAGTTGCCAGGGTGGGGACTCGAGTTGCCGGATGATCGTAGCTGCCCTCCCGGTTGGGAGCAACAGCTCGAAGCCTTCATCATGAAGAGTGCCCTTGCGGATCACCCAGCCGTGGGTGCCCTCGTGCTCAAAAGATTTAACCCCCAGCCGCCGAGTGGGTAGGCTCTGCTTGAAGAAATCTGCCAGAATTTCCCGGCTCTTGGGCCCCTGAACCGAAATATGTTTCCACTGTGAGGTGACGTCCACCAACTCAACATCGTCCATGATGATGAACCCTCTGAGAGTCTTCTGCAGCTTGGAAAGTCGGTCATCCTCTACGTCGAGCAAGACGTGGTCTTGAAAGAGGTAAACGCAAAAGGCTGCGATCAGGCGCCCCGTGGAGGTCAAAAAGGTGGCGTAACACCCTTTCAGATTGTCCAGTCCCTGAACGTCATTGCTGACCATCGCGTGAAGAAAATCAATTCGGTCGGGTCCGTTGACCCGGACCTTGCCGCGTCGTTTGCAATCGAGTAATCCGGCTGTTTGCCAAACTGCCTGATATTCCTGCTCCCGCAAATCGGATTGGCTTCGCATCAGGCCATTTCAACAATCTCCGGGACCACTTGTCAATTTCCGTGCTATAAGTCAGGGGATGACAATCCGCGGTATCGTTTTTGACTTCAATGGGGTCATTGTGGATGACGAGGAAGCTCACTTTCGCAGCATGCAACAGGTCGTGGCGCCGTTGGGAGCGTCGCTGGTCTGGCAGGACTATGTCAAACGTTATCTCTCCTTTGACGATCGAGCCGCGTTACGCCGAATACTGGCCGACCAGGGAAAGTCAGTGAGCACGGGCGAGTTCGAGCTTCTGCTGGAAGAGAAATCCAGGTGTTACTTCAAGTTGATCGGTGACGAGTTGCCCGCCCTCGACGACACGGTCAATTTTGTTCTTGCTTTGCCGGCGTCCTTGCCGCTGGTGATTGCTTCGGGCGCACGCCGAGATGAAATTGACTTTGCGCTCGACAAGCTGGGGTTTTCCAATCGTTTTCGGGGAATAGTGGCGGCGGACGATGTCACTCGCAGCAAGCCTCATCCCGAGGCCTTTCAAAAGGCCCTGCAATTGTTGGCGGAAGTTGTGTCAGGGTTGGAACCCAGTGAGGTCCTGGTGGTTGAGGACTCACCTCGCGGTATTGAGACGGTAGGACAATTGGGTTGCCGAACCGTGGCGCTGACCACCTCCTATCCGGCTGAGAAGCTGGGACACGCCGATCTGACTGTGGACAGCTTACGCGGCTGGACGCTGACAGCGATCGAGCAACAATTGACCTGAATTGGCCCAATCTCAGCGAGCCCGGGGCCATCCAGCGGAGAAATGTCGCGGTGGAGCGCATTGCGGTGTCCACGGTGTCATCGTCATGAGAGGCGATCACGCTTCAAGATCAATGACCGCAGCCGCCCAAACGTTGCACCGGCGCCATCGTCGGTTGCTGGAATTGCCGGCGACCCAGAAAATCGGGGAGAGTCTCCAGGTCCAGGCTTGACCGTTTTGGTTGCCAGCAGCCAGACTGGCCTTCTGCGCGAGGAGGTCTGGGCTCGGTTGGTCGGAGAAGCTGTTCGAGGTGATTTGATGCAGGTAGCGATCTTATCCGACATTCACGACAATATCTGGAAACTGGAGGCGGCTCTGAAACGGGTCCACGGCGCTGAGGCCCTTGTTTGTTGCGGCGACTTGTGCTCGCCGTTCATCGTGGATCAACTGGGTCGGGGCTTCGATGGGCCGATTCACATAGTCTTCCGGAATAACGATGCCGATCGCTACCGCATGATGCTCAAGGCAAGAGCTTACCCGCATCTCACGTTTCACGGCGAGTTTGTCGAGTTGGAGTTGGGCGGATTACGCTTTGCGGTGCAACACTTTGACGACGTTGGCCATTTGCTGGCCTCCAACCCCTGTTTTGACGTCGTTTGTTTCGGTCACAATCACGAATACCGCGTTGATGACAGCCAAGCGGCCCTGAGTATCAATCCAGGAGAGATCATGGGAGGGCTCTCAGCCGAACAAGTCTCGACGCTGGTTTTGTTGGAGACGGCAAACCGAACGGTTGAGAAAGTCGTCCTGTAAACGGGTTGTTGAGGACTTGGGGTTGAAGTCGTTCACGACAGGGATGGACCAGCCGCTTGTTCAGGGTGCGAGACCTGCTTGGTACTTCCCCAAAAATTGCAAGAAGCGTGAGACCTCCAGCGCATCACGGGCCATGAACCGGATCGAGTGAGAGTCGATTCGCTCAACGTTGGGCAGGTAACTGAGGATTTCCGAGGGCTGGTAATTTTTAAACCGGACTTCCAAACGGGCAGGCAACTCTATCTTGTAAGGTCGGAAATCAGCCCGTCTTCGCAGGGCAGCTTCAACTTTCTCCTCGATCAAGGGTAGTGTGGCAGCCGGCATCAGGGTGCGGGCTGAATGAAAGCCGCCGGCCCACTTCACGATGACGCTTTCAAGGTTGCCCAGCAGGCCGCTCGCTTCCTGCACGATAGCGTCATCCCCGGAAATCATGACCACTGGGACATCGAAATGCCCCGCAATAGCAGCGTTGATGCCGGCTTCCGGCATTGATATGCCGTTGATCCTGATGTCGGCCAAGGTGGCGCTCGACATGGTGTGGGCACGTATCCCTTTGGGGTTGGTAGCGCCGGCGTGGTAACCGATGAAGACGGCGGCGTCAAAAGATTCATCGATCCCTTGCATCATTCCCAATGGCCGAGGCCAAGCGCGAACCAGTTGGATATCAGGCGGAAGCTCTTCCAGCAGCAAGTTTTGACCGTTACCGTGCGAGTCGCTGACCAGAATCTGGCTGGCCCCGGCCGCCCGGGCGCCGGCGATGGCCGCGTTGACTTCTTGGGTCATGATTTTGCGGAAACGGCCATATTCGAATCCATTTGGACTCAGTTGTTCGCCGGTCACCACTCCGGTCAATCCTTCCATGTCGGCTGAGATGTAGACCTTGAGCGCGGGTTGCGCCAGGCTGATGGAAGCACTGAGCAGAATGAGGCAAGGTGTAAGAGTCGTTTGCATGATATCTATCTCCCGGTTAGAGTTTTCGGCTGAGGTTTGCGTTGACCTTGCAGGTCAACTGCTAGCTCAACTTGGATTGATGATAATCCAGTGAGAGGCAGAGTTGTAGATTTGCGGATTTTGAGGCTCGAGACGGAAACGAAATCGCCGGAGCGCGGAGCGACTGTCGGAACCGCTTGCACACCGAATGGTCTGGGAAGAGTGGAAGTTCAAGAGGGAGCAATAGAATGAGTGTTGAGTTCGACAATAAGACCCATGCGCTGGCGTGGGTTCTGATCCTGTTTTCGTTCTTGGTGGCCGGGCTGGGCAGCTTCATCTCCAGTGTCGAGTATGGACAGGCCATACCCGATTGGCCGCTGGCCAATGGACGTTTAATTCCGGAGAACCTGGTCGGTGGGATCTTCTGGGAGTATCTCCATCGGTTGGCAGCCGGGGTGGCCACTCTTGTCGGCATTGTTGCCGGGTTCTGGCTCTGGAGTCGTCACCGTCCCGGCACGCTGGGCCGGGTAGGATTGGCTGCGGCGCTACTGGCGGCCGTTCAGACCTTGCTGGGGGGTATGGGAGTGATGACGGAGTTCCCGCTCTGGGTCGAGGTGCTCCATGTGACGTTGGCCGCGGCCGTACTGGCGGTGGCCGTGATTTGGGCCACCCTGACTTCATCCGGCTGGTTGAAGGGAGATGGGTTCGATTCCACTCCGAGTGCGAAGATGGTTCGAGGAATTCGAGGTCTGGCGATCATGGTGATGCTCCAGACGGTGGTGGGAGCCCTAACTCGGCACGCCGAGGTTCAGGTTTTGTTCCTGGGATCCCTCTTGTTGCACATTCTGTTGGCCTTGGGCGTGACAATGGCGGCCGCTACGACTTCAATTCCGCTCTTCAAACGATCTCGGGGACCAGTCGCTGTGGCTGCGTTGACGGTAGTTGTGGTGGTCTTGGTCCAACTGGTTCTGGGTATGATGGTCCTCGTGAGCGCGCCTGCCTATGATGATGAAAGCGGGCAGCGAAGCGTGGCCTATATCTTGCAGTCAGTGACTCATGTGCTGGCGGGATTCCTCCTGCTGGCCACTACCGTCTATCTGATGCTGGTCACCCGCCGCCGGCTTGAGCTGGATGCCGACAATGCCCCCGTTGAAGCTTCGGCTACCGCCACTTGATGACGACCAGCGTCAGATCGTCAGTCAGAGGACGGTCGCCACGATGCTCGACGACCCTCCGTATCACCTCCTGCTGTAACTCCTGCGAACTGCGGGTGGCGTTACCGGCCAGCTCGATGACACCTTGTTCTCCAAAATCCTTACCCTGAGCATTACGGGCCTCGATGATGCCGTCGGTGTAGACAATCAGGGTGTCGCCCGTCTTTGTGGCTGCGGTGACCTCCCGATAATGGGAACCCGAGAAGAGCCCTAATGGAGGCCCCGACGCCTCTAGCCGGCGAAGGTTGTTGGGACCATCTTTATGGGCCGCCGATGAAGGAGTTGACAAGAGAAAAGCAGGGTTGTGGCCGGCATTGGCATAAGTGAGTCGTCGGCGTTTTTCGTCGATCACACCGCAGAAGAGGGTGGCGAACTTGTTATCCTCGGTGAGCGAACCCAGCAGTGAATTGATTTCGGCCAGCAATGCGCCTAGAGCTTCCCCTTGCTGAAGTATCTGGCTTCGCAACAAGGCTTGTAGACTGGCCATCAGTAGAGCTGCCGAAATTCCCTTTCCGGAGATATCTCCCACTGCGAACCAGAGTTGGTGGTCATTCAGCTGAAGAAAGTCGTAATAGTCACCGCCTACTTGGCCGGCTGGTCGGCAGACACCGGCGATGTCCAAGCTCCCTAAGTGGGGAATGCGCCGCGGAAGAAGTTGATTCTGTACCTCTTTGGCAATTCTCAGTTGTTCCTCCAAGAATTGGTTCTCACGCTTGAGACGGGCGTGTTCCAAATCTTGCAAGACGGTCTGGCGAAGAGCGAACGGTTCCCAAGGCTTGGTGATGTAGCGATGAACGTGTCCCTGGTTGATGGCGTCCATCAGAAAGTCGACCTCGGTATAACCGGTCAAAATGATACGCAGGGCATGGGGGCACCAGCGCAGAGACTGGCTCAACAGATCGACGCCGCTCATGCCCGGCATCCGTTGATCGGTGATGATGACATCGACTGACCGCCCTTGGAGCAAAGCCAATGCCTGGTCTCCCGAGTCGGCTTGGAAAATCTGGAAGTCTTCAAGGAACGTCCGCTGCAGCTTTTGCAGATTGGAGGGTTCGTCATCGACGATCAAAAGGTCTTGTTTCATGATCTCGGGTCATTCTACACGCGCGGCGGATGAATGTTTCAGAAGGTGCTTCTTGAGCGTTACCCGAGGGCTGTCGTCTTCGCGCTAATGACCAAAGGCTCTCGGCAGGAACGCAACAGCCCTAATGGTACCCGCGGACAGCGAACGTGACCTTTGCGTAACCGGGCCCAGAGAGTTAGGGTGAGGGTGATCGGGGTGGGATGGGAGGTTCCCACAGAGGATTGCAAGAAGATCTCCACCGGGAGGTAACAGATGCCGGGCATATGGACGAATGAGGGAGAGGGCTGGCGCCTCATTGGGCGCGTAGAAGCGTTGATCCACCCTCCAAGACTGGGCCAGGGGAACACAGTGGCATCGATCAGTGACGAATTGCTTAAGACCCTCAAAGCAGCATATAAAGCAGCCGCGGCCAACTCATAACAGGGACGGCAGCGCCCGGGGACCTGCCGGTGCAGTCCAGCCACATCGAAAGCGCCGAGAAGATAGCCGGCTTTGGCTGTGGGTTCTGGAGCCAGAAGTACCTGCGTATCATGAGTTGCTGGGAGGGGGACCAGTCCCCGGCGAAGCTCACATCATGTTCGAGACGGCAATTTCAGGCGCCAACGGCGTGGTGTCCGGCACGTCGGGTAACGATTGCAAACCTTCTTGTTGTTTGAATTGGGCCCTCGACTGCGGTCGCAGAAATTCTGCGCAGACACTGTCAGCCACTAACTTACCCCGTCGGGTAAGCACGACGGCCGAGTCCAGGCGAGCGATCAGACCCTGATTCTGGAGGAAATCCAGTGATTCTCGGTAGAGGTTCTCCACAGGTAGACCGTAAATGGCTTGCAGCAGTTGAAGATCAGCACCCCTCGATGTGCGTAGCAATAAGAACAGAGCTTCCCCCAGCGCTTCCAGAGGGGGCAGTTTTTCCTCCAGTCGGCGAGCCGGCCGGCCGCTGGGGGCGGTTCGGGCGTAAAGGTGGTAATCGTCCGTGTTAACCCAGCGTTTTCCCTTAAGAAAAGAGGCAGCGCTCAAGCCGAATCCGAGATAGGGCTGATTCTGCCAATAGATCTGATTGTGCCGGCAGCAGCGTCCCGGACGAGCGTAATGACAGATCTCGTACTGCTGAAAACCGACAGCCGCTGTCAAATCCATCGCAAGCTCGAACATTTCAGCGGTCAACCTATCGGAGGGCGGAATGAATTGGCCCCTCTCCAGCTGCCGCCCAAACTGGGTTCCCGGTTCGATTGACAGATTGTGGAGCGACAGGTGTTCGGGCTCCCAGGCCAGAGCCTCTTCCAGACCACTCTTCCAAGCAGTCAGGCTTTGGCCGGGCAGTCCAAACAGCAAGTCCAAGTTCAGGTTGTCAAAACCCGTCTGTCGGAGCCGTCGGATCGAGTCACGCGCCTCTTGAGCCGTGTGAGTCCGTCCCAGATATTGCAGCATTTCATTGTCGAAGCACTGGACCCCGAGGCTGATCCGGTTGAATCCCAATCGACGGATTTGCTCCAGTTGCCGAGACCGAAGAAACCCTGGGTTGCACTCAATCGTCCATTCGGATTGGCGTTGAATGTGGAAATGCCGGCGCAGGACAGATACGAGACCAGCCAATTCGTTGCAACGGAGTTCGGATGGAGTGCCGCCCCCAAAAAAGACGGTCTTGGCGGTGGCGCCTCGTTGGGGGCTGTGCGCGATTTCGCTCTCCAGGGCTTGCAAGTGGGAACGCCGCTGGTGGCTACCTACCGGTCCCGAAGTGAAGTCGCAATAGTGACACTTCCTGCTACAGAAAGGAATGTGGATATAAAGGCCCAAAGGAATCTGCGATAAGTTTTGGCTCTCCTGGGTGCTCAAATCGAAAACAGGTGTCATCTCATTCATTACCTACCCGCAAGATGCTCAGGAACGCTTCTTGAGGAATCTGCACGCGGCCCACCGCCTTCATCCGGCGCTTGCCGGCTTTCTGTTTCGCGATCAGTTTCCGCTTGCGAGTGATGTCTCCCCCATAGCATTTGGCCGTTACTTGCTTTCTGTTTGCGCTCAGGCGTTCCGTGGCGATCACTTTTCTACCCATGGCGGCCTGGATGCGAATCTCAAAGAGCTGCCGAGGGAGCACCTTTTTGAGTCGTCGCACCAAGGCCTTGGCCCGATGGTAGGCGTGGGTCCGGTGGGTGATGAAGCTGAGAGCATCCAGCGGTTCTCCATTGATGCGAATATCCAGTTTGATCATTTGTCCACGTCGATAGCCAAGCCATTCATAGTCGAACGAAGCATAACCCCTGGAACGGCTCTTGAGAGTGTCGAAGAAGTCCATCAGGATCTCAGCCAACGGAAGGTCGTAGGTCAGCAGAGCTCGCCCCAGAGCACTGAATTCCATCTTTTTGAAGACCCCGCGGCGACCTTTACAGAGCTCCATGCAGCTACCCACATAGTCACTGGGAGTGATGATGCTGGCCCGGATAAAGGGTTCCTCGACTTCGTCGATGTGCGTCCGTTCGGGCCAACGGCTCGGATTGTCCAATAGAAGCTGGCGGCCATCCGCCAGCCGCAGTTTGTAGACCACCGAAGGACTGGTAGCGATCAGGTCAAGACCAAACTCACGTTCCAACCTCTCCTGGACGATTTCGCTGTGGAGCAACCCCAAAAAACCGCAGCGAAACCCAAATCCTAAGGCAGCAGAGGTCTCGGGTTCGAAAGAAAGAGCGGCATCATTGAGCTGGAGGCGAGCCAACGCCTCCCGCGACTCGGAGAACTGCCGGCTGTCGACTGGATATAGACCACAAAACACCATTGGTTTGACTTTTCGGTATCCTGACAAGGGCTGACTGGCGGGATTGGCAGCTGCTGTTAATGTGTCTCCCACCTGGCACTGGCCGATCGATTTGATGCCCGCATGAACAAACCCGACTTGGCCGCTGGTCAGGCGCTTGCCAGGACGCATCTCAGGGGTAAAGATGCCGACCCCGGCAACCTCGGCTTGATGCTCCGAGGCCATCATCAAGATTCTCATGCCGGGCCGGAGTTGCCCCTCAAAGACGCGGATGTAAGCGATGATCCCCAGATAAGGATCGAAGTGGCTGTCAAAAACCAGAGCTCTCAAAGGACGTTCGTCATCTCCCTTGGGGGGCGGGACACGCGCAATGACGGCTTCCAGAATCTCTTCAATACCGACCCCGGTCTTGGCACTTGCCAATAGACAATCGGAGGCATCCAAGGCCAGTGTTTGCTCGATCTCGGATTTCAATCGATTGGGATCAGCAGCGGCCAGATCAATCTTGTTTATGACCAGCACGATCTCCAAACCGTGGTTAAGCGCTAAGTTGGCATTGGCCAGAGTTTGGGCTTCTACACCCTGAGCTGCATCGACCACCAGCAAGGCGCCTTCACAGGCAGCCAGACTGCGTGAGACTTCGTAACTGAAATCGACGTGACCCGGAGTATCGATCAGGTTGAGTTGGTATCGCTTTCCGTCGCGGGCTTGGTATTCGAGTCTCACCGCCGCCATTTTTATGGTGATGCCACGTTCTCGTTCCAAATCCATCTTGTCGAGTAGCTGCTCGCGCATATCGCGAGCGTCTATCGAACCACTGATCTCTATCAGCCGGTCGGCCAGCGTGGATTTGCCATGATCGATGTGGGCAATAATGCAGAAATTTCTGATCCTTGATTTGTCCATGGGTGATGGTGTTGGCTTGCGCCAAGAGCCGTATTGTAAAACAAAGGATCCTGAGCCTGAGGGGCATGGCGCCGATGGTGTTTCCCTTGGCGCGAAGGCGATCAGGACTTCTCTGTCATGAAAGAATCTGCCAGAATGCCAATCTCCAATGTTCCCTTTGATGTCTGCCGGGTTGATCGCCGGCGTCATTTCGGTTGTAGCTTTGTTGACGTGGCTGCTGCTGCGGCTCTTCGGAAAGCGCCAAGGCCGAAGGATCTTTAAGGTCGGCTTGGTGACCTATTGTATCTTGTTGCCCGCCTTCCTGTTCGTCATTCTCCCGCTGCTGGCGGCCTGGATGACCACGGGGGCGGGCACTCGTCCTCAGGACCGGCAGTTGGAGATCGATCCTTCCGGCTATGGGTGTCAGTTCGAAGAGGTCGAGTTCAACAGCCGCGACGGCTTCAAGCTTGGCGGTTGGTGGATGGGGGGACAGGAGACAAAGCCGACGGTGATTTTTGCTCACGGCCTGTTTCGCGACCGCAAGGAAGTGGTGGAACGGATTTGTCGTCTCAATCGGCTCGGTTATTCAGGGCTGGTCTTCGATCTTCGACGCCATGGAGTGAGTGGGGGAGAGTCGGTTTCGCTCGGCTATATGGAACGGTTGGATGTCTTGGGAGCTTACGATCTGGCGCAGGATAGAGGGGCCAAGAAAATTGTGATTGGCGGAACCTCCATGGGTGCAACAGCCGCCCTTCATGCCCTCCCCGGTTTGCAAGAAAAGGAAGATGTGGTGGCATTGGTTGCAGACAGTCCCTTTGTGACGTTACGGGAAATCGTAGATCGATATGTCGGTCTTTTTCTGAAATTGCCCACTTTTCCTTTCTCGAACTTCTTTAGCTGGTTCTTCACACACCTCAACGGTTTTTCAGCCCAAAATCTTGATTCGACCAGGGTGGTCTCCAATCAGGCCGTCCCAATTCTGTTGATCTATGGGGCTGAAGATCGCCGCATGCCTGCTGAGACAGCCCATGCGATTTTTGAAGCCATCAATACGGCCCGGCGAAAACTGGTCTTCTTTGACGGAGCGGGGCACGGAGACGCCTTTGAAAGCGATCCCGGCCGCTACCTACGTGAAATCGTCGACTTTGTCGAGGATCAATCCAGCGGACCATAGAACAGCTGTTCCGCCGAGTGGAGCGTGCCACCGAGTGCATGGCTCTCACTGGCCGCTCCTTGCTTTACGAGACATTGCAAGGTCTCGGCCATCGGGAGCAACTTCGCCAACCCCCTGCCGGTCGCATCTTAGGCGTGAGCAAAATGACCGCTTGGCAGAGAGGTCGGAATTCAGCGCGTGGTCACATCGGCAGAATCCAGCAAACGGACTCCCTGCTCCCGAAGTTGTTGCAGGGCTCGCTCGGAATCTCCCGGCTGCAGGTTGACGCCCCGGCAACCGTCCCGGATCAAGTGGGTTCTGAAGTCCAGGCGACAAGCATCCTGGGCCGTGTATTTGACGCAATAGTCAGTCGCTAGACCCATCACGTAAAGGTCGCCGACGGATTGCGAAAGCAGATAGGCGGCCAGCCCGGTTGCAGTTTGACGATCATTCTCGAAAAAGCCGCTGTAACTATCGACCGAGGGGTGAGTGCCTTTGCGGAAGACTCGATTGATCGGAGTTTGGTCGAGACGGAGATGAAAGCGCGCCCCCTGGGATCCCTGCACGCAGTGGACCGGCCACAGGATCTGCCTGAGGCCGTTGAGTTGGATGATTTCACCCGGCTGACGTCTCCCATGATTGGCGGCAAAGCTGCCGTGATCTCTGGGATGCCAGTCCTGGGTGGCTACCACCAGTTCGAATCGAGGCGCCAATCGATTGGCGATCTCGATAACCTGGTCGCCTTCCGGCACTGCAAGAGCTCCACCAGGGCAGAAGTCGTTCTGAAGATCAACTAACAGCAGCAGAGCCTTCATAAAGCATCCCTGAGTGAAGGCACTTTGGCAGTGGACTTTTCTTTGGAAGAGTTCTTGAGATGGAGACGCAGTTCCGCCAATTCCCGCTGAAATCCACCCGAGAGAATGGGGAAACGACACCAAGTTTTGGGATCGAGGTTCTCGTCATCCAGATGGAACGAAGGTGCGTAACGCTCGCGCTTCCACTGGTTCCGGCACCAAAACCGGAAAAAGCGCTCCACCCACTGTCCCAGCTGCCGGCGATCGATACTTGAAAAACGGACTCGCATGAGACGATAGATCTCCAATGGTGTCCTCTTGTCACGGATAGCCGCCCGCTCGATAGCGTCCAACAGGTCGTAGGGCATCAGGTCAGTCTCGTCCGTCTGTAGCTGCTCGCGCGGACGTAGCTCGGCCGTAGGCGTCTGGGCATTGACCGCTGCCAACTGGGGCAGGGGAGCGAGTCCACTGGGGCCGATCTTTTCCGCCCAGCGTAGCCAACTGCGGAGAAAAGCCTTGTCGATCCCGGCGATGGGGCTAAGTCCCCCGCAGGTGTCACCATCCATGGTAGCGTAACCCACGGCCGCCTCGGAGCGGTTACTGGTCGCCAGCAATAGGGCGTCCCGCAGATTGGCCAGCAGCCAGACGCTGGGTGCCCGGGTCCGGGCCTGGATGTTCTGGAGGGCAATATCGTCCTGCTCCCAGGTCAGAGAACGTCCGATCGCGTTGGCGACCAATTCGATGTAATCCTGGACGAGGTTGTCCACATCGAATTCAATAAACTCGGCGCCCAATGCCTGGGCGACCTCGGCTGCCGCTTGGCGGGTGACTTGGGAACTGTTACGAGTGGACTGGTAGACGCAGGTCAGCAAGGCTCGGACCAGTTGATCGCTCGAGTCCAGGATTTGTATCCGTTCGAGATAACTGAGTTTCTTGCGAAATCCATTGAGGCCCAATTCGGTTACTGCAAGTTGGACCATCAAGGCGGCCAGGCAAGAGACCGCCGAGGAATCGGCGCCACCGCTGAGGGAGACCACGAATCCCTGCGAGCGGCTCTTGCGCAAGTAATCAAACAGACCGAGCGCCAGCGCGCGGGTAAACTCCTCTTCTTTAGTATGAGCAGCATCCTCCCACCCACTTCGGGCCTCGGATTCAGGTTGGGCAGTAGTCAGGGGCCAGTCGAAGTCAACGGTCTGGCAATGTGGGCTTGACTCCTCCCAAAGCTGGCTTGAGCCGGCGCTTCGGGCTTGGCTCGCTCGGGTGAGATCGAGGTCCACAACAGCGCTGGTGAGGACAACGTCGCGGAAGGAGAAACGGGGCCCCGTAGCGACCAGCTTATCCGCCGAAGCGATGAGGGCGCCACCGTCATAAATGGCACGGCCAGCCTCGTTTCCCAGAAGGTTGGTGTGAAGGTAAGTGACTCCAAAGGCGCGGGAACCCTCCATCACAAACCGTTTTCGGACGCGCGACTTGCCAAAGGCAAAGTGGCTGGCGCTGGGATTCATGACAATGTCCAATCCCTGCCGGGACAAATTACCTGCCGGGCGGTCGGATACCCAAGCGTCTTCGCAGATCTCAAAGGCGATCTTGACACCTCCGCAGTCGAAGTGGAGGTCACCCAAGGGGAAGCGACCACCAGGAGTGGTTAGCCAAACCTGCTTGCCAAGGGGCCAGGGCTTGAACCAGCGGGGTTCATAGTGAATGCCTTCACGAGCCAGGTAGCGCTTGGCGCAGAACCCGGCGATCCGGCCATTGACAAGCAGGCAAGCGGTATTGAAGAGGATGTTGTTGTAGCAGAGCGGCAATCCAACCGAGGCCACCAGTCCTCGACTCTTAGCGACGATTTCCTCCAAAACCTGCCAAGCCGTGCGTTGCAGACCTGGCGAAAGGAAGGCGTCCTCGCAGCCGTAGCCGGTGATACAGAGCTCGGGCAGACAAAGGACGCTGACCCCTTGCTCGCGCGCCAACCGGAAAGCTTTGAGAATATTGGTCCGGTTGTTTTCCCAATCCAAGGGAGTTTGGTTGAGGACTCCCGCTCCAACTCGTAGCAGTTTCATCTTTGTCAGTTCCTTGCGGTGGGCTTTGCCAAGCCGTCGCTCCCCGCGCCCCGTCCCTGCAAGATCAAATCAGTCTTAAGTTTGTGCAGCCTCTCCTCCAGGCCGACGGGATAGTAGGCCGGATTCAGAAAACGGCGGACGCCCGGTTTCATCTCGTGAAGTTGCCGCCGGCAACGTTCCCGGCACAGCAGTAACGGGTCCGGTTTGTCGATCATCTGCCCCTGGCGAATGACCGGCCGCAGTAGTTCGTCATAAGGTGTTCCGGCTGGAAACACCTTATGACGAGTGGCATCAAGGACGTCCACCGCGGAACAAGGCCCGTCAATGCCGAGTTGCTGGTCATAAATCACATCTCCCATCCAGGTAGTTCCCTTACGGTAGCGTCGTATTCCCAAGATTCCAGGGATGTTGATTTTGAGGGTCTGTTCGGAGAGCTTCAACTTGTACTTCCAGCGCCCTCCAGTGCGGATTGCCGACAACTTGTAGACTCCACTCAAGGCACCCTGATCGTGGCCGGTGGCCAGTCTGGTACCCACGCCCCAGACGCTGATTTTGGCTCGTTGATTCTTGAGACTGGTAATGACGTGCTCATCCAGATTGTTGCTGGCCACGATTACCGTCTCGTTAAAGCCGGCCTCATCCAGCAATCGGCGTGCTTGACGGCTCAGTTGAGCCAAGTCGCCGGAGTCGAGGCGGATGCCGGCCAGTCGATGCCCTTGTTGTTTTAAATCTTTTCCGATTTCGATCGCTGCTTGGATACCCTGCAACGTATCGTAGGTGTCAACCAAGAAAACGCAATTGTTCGGCAAGGCGCGGGCATAGGCACGGAAAGACTCCAATTCGCTTTCGAACGTCATCACCCAACTGTGGGCATGGGTTCCCCTCACCGGAAGTCCAAAAAGCTTGCCTGCCAGCACGTTGGAGGTAGCAGCACAACCGCCGATGAAGGCCGCGCGGCTGGCTGAGAGGCCGCCGTCAATACCCTGAGCGCGCCGCAGTCCGAACTCGAGCACGGGTTCTCCGCGAGCAGCTCGGCAGATGCGGGTGGCCTTGGTGGCGATCAGGGTCTGAAAGTTGATGATGTTCAAAAGGGGAGTCTCCAGCAACTGGCACTGCAGCAGTGGCCCCTGTACTCGCAGTAGAGGTTCGTAGGCAAAGACGACCGAGCCTTCAGGGATGGCGTCAAGGCTACATTTGAGCTCAATTTTTCTCAGATACTCAAGAAAATCAGGTTGGAACAGAGGGTGACCGTCGTTCCCCGGCAACGACCCAAGATAGTCGATATCGTCCTGGGCGTATCTAAAGCCGCCCAGAAACTCCAGCGCCGTGCCCAGACCGCAAGCCACACTGTATCCGCTGTTGAAAGGATTGCGGCGAAAGAATAGATGAAAAACAGCTTCACGGTCTGCCAAGCCAACCTTCCAATAGGACTGGGCCATCGTGAGTTGGTAAAAATCCGTCAGCAGGGCAAGGGATTGATGGTACAAGCTTCGGAGTTGGTTGTTTTGCATCGGCGGAGCGTCCTCTTTGTTGTGCTCATTATGAGTATAATACATTCAGCATGAGTATGCTAAGTGTCAACCATCTGAAGTCAAAGAGCAGGCCTGGGTTGGCGCTCTCGTTTTCTTGGAACCGAGCGGGTTCCGGCCTGCAATCAACTAGGCACCAATCGGGACGCCTGAAACGTCAGCAATAGCCACGAACTTATTTAAGGTCGTCTTGGGGAAGACTTGATCTCTCAGAATCCGAGTGGGTAAAATGATTGTATGTTACAAGTAATTAGCAGGAAGAACGCAGGGTTCAAGCCGCAGGTGCGGCGTTTTCGCGAGCAGGTGATCGAGCTGGTCAAACGGTTTCAGTTTCGAGATCGAACGGCTGTCTGTTGTTTCGGAGTGTCGGTCAGTCAGTGCTATCTGCTGGAGACGCTCGACCGGCACCAGGGACTGACCATGAAGCAGCTGGCAGTGGAGCTCCATTTGTCTCTGAGCACGGTGACCCGGGTTGTGGGACCGTTGGTAGAAAAGGGTCTCGTTCTACGTCGGGAGGACCCTCGCGACCGGCGGCGGCGTCTGATGGCACTCACGTCCCGGGGAAAGCGATTGTGCGCACGGATTTGGGGCCATCTCGCCCGCTCCGAAGAGCGGATCCTGAGACAGTTTCCAGCTTCCCGCCGTGATCAATTGATTCAGTTGCTGGGAGAGTTGAACCAGGCTTTTGACAGTTGCCGAGAGGAGTGTTGCCGGCCGCCAAACGGTGCAGTGATCGGGACCGAATCAGCTTGAGATAGGGGGATGGGATGGGATTGTCCAGTAGCGAAACAGAGGTTCGAGACAGGGTTCGAGGCCGCTACGCAACTTTGGCGCTCACGGAGTCTTGTTGCGGCGGCGGAAAAGAGAATGTAGCGGCTCCGGTGATCGTGGAGGCCTACGCCCAAGCCGAGTTGGGAGGCTTGCCGAGTGATGTGCTGAATAGCTCTCTGGGCTGCGGCAATCCCATTGCCCGGCTGGAGGCCGGCGAGGGCGATACGATTCTGGACATCGGTTCGGGAGCGGGTCTGGATTGTTTCCTGGCAGCCCGGCAAGTCGGGCCGCAGGGACGGGTGATCGGACTGGATATGACTCCGGAGATGGTTGAAGCGGCTCGGCGAAGCGCGGCTGGAAACGGCCTGGAAAACGTCGAGTTCCAGCTGGGTAAGGCTGAAGCAGTACCGCTTCAAGACGCCAGTGTAGACTGGATCATCTCCAATTGTGTGGTTAATCTGTCACCCAACAAGCAACAGGTCTTCAAGGAGTGGGTCCGGGTGCTGAAACCCGGGGGACAGATCGCCGTTTCGGATGTGGTGCTGGACCGACCACTACCCGAATGGGCAGTCAGCGAGGCTCTTTGGGCGGGCTGCATCGCGGGAGCAGCACTGGAAGAGGATTTTCTGGAAGGTCTCGAGAAGGTCGGTCTGGTCGAGGTGCGAGTGGCCTCGCGCAGTCGCTTTTCGGCGGCGGAGGCCGCATCGTGCACTGTAAGCTGCGGTGGTGAGAAATCCCAGTTGACCGAGAGTCAAAGATCCGAGTTAGCCGACGCTCTCTGGACTGCCCTCTTTCGGGCTCGCAAGCCGTGACTGTGATGGAGAGAGAGACCATCCCTGTGTCGTTTGACGGGCCGCCCTGGTAGCTGCGGGGAGAGTGCCTCTTGGGGGGATTCCCAAACCAGCCCTAAGATAAGGCGCCATGTTCCAGCCTGATAGAAAGCCGTCATTGTTTGCCCGTGTGCAAAGGGCCGTGGAAGAAATTCCTCGCGGAAAAGTGGCCAGCTATGGTCAAGTGGCGCGGCTGGCTGGTCAACCGCGTGCCGCCCGCAGTGTGGCTTGGGCCTTGCGGGCAGCGCCCGAGAAGCGGGGTATTCCTTGGCACCGAGTGGTCAACAGCCAACGCAAGATCAGCCTGGGAGGGCGTTACGGAGACCTGCAGCGCGCACTGCTGGAGTCCGAAGGCGTGACTTTCGGCAAGAATGGGCGAATCCCAATGCATTACCTCTGGCAAGAGCGGGCGGATTGACAGGTTCAACTCGGATTGATAGCAATTGCTGCTGACGGCATCAAGGCCATCGGGGTGATCCCTGCGAACGGAATCTCACTCACCCCAACAACAGTTTGACCGCGAAGATAAGTACCGTCGCTGTTACCACTCTCCGAATCCACTGGTGGCCCTTGAGCACAGTCAGGTGAATTCCCAGCTGCCCACCTAAAAGCGTTCCGGTCGCCAGGGCCAGCCCTGCGGGCCAGTTGATTTTATCCTGCCAGGCAAAGATGCCCAGCGAGATGATCGTCAGCGCCAATACACTGAGGGCCTTGACAGCATTTCCCTTAACCAGATCGAGACCACCCAGGCTGGTGGCGGCCAACACCAGGAAACCGACACCGGCCTGGACGAATCCCCCGTAGATTCCTACCGCGAAAAAGCCGACGCCCAGCCAAAGTCGTCGCAAATTGATCGACTTCGGATGCGGTCTTCCCCGACTCAGTGGGTCCCAAAGCGTCCAAAGGGTCACAACCACCATCAAGAACGCCAACAGTTGACGAAAGAGCCGGTCTTCCACCGACAGGGCCGCCGTGGCGCCCAGCACGGAGCCGAGACAAGCAGGAAGTGTGGCCCACAGCCCGGCGGTCCAATCCAAAACTCGGTAGCGGTGAAAACCCCAGATCGCTCCTAGATTCTGAAACAGGATGCCGACTCGATTGGTGCCATTGGCGACCACGGCGGGGAAGCCCAGGAAGATGAGGATTGGGAGCGTCAGGAAAGAGCCTCCGCCGGCCACTACGTTGAGGCTGCCGGCCAGCAGGCCGACCAAGAAGAGGAGTATGAAGCCGAAGGAATCTTCCATAGTTGCACTGTTTCCTATTGCAAAACAGGCCGACAATAACAGGATCTCAATTCTGAAGTCCCAACCGGCCAAATTCAAACCGGTCGGGTTCTGGTCTCGTTTTAGTTGGGGTTTCCCATTAGTATGTTTAGAGACGCGAGGCTATGAACAAGACAAGCGTGAGGCTGCGTTCTGGAGCCGTTCGGGTAGCTTGCCGGCTGCCAAGGCCCGGTTCACCTCTTACCCAACTCAGGCGCGGCCGATTATGAATGGAAAAGAGCAAGTCACAGCTCAGGACGTGCTCCGGTTACCGGTGCAGGGAATGACCTGCGCCAGTTGTGTTGCCACTCTGGAGAAATCACTACAAGAGCTCGAGGGAGTGGAGCGAGTGGCGGTCAATCTGGCCAGTGAGACGGCCCTGGTTGGTTTTCAGTCTGACCGTGTCGGGCTTTCTGAGCTGACGCAACAGGTACGACGGTGCGGGTTCGAAGTGCCGACAACCACAACCGACCTGGTGGTCGAAAAAGGAATGAACGATGCCGAGGATGCCGCCCGCGTGAAAGAAGTCTTGGAAGGTTTGGATGGAGTTCAGGAGGCTGTGGTCAGCCCGGACTCCGGTGAGGTCCAGGTTATCGCGGTCGCTGGGAGTCCGGTTATTTCCAGTTGGATTGGAGCTTTGAACAAGGCTGGTTACCAGTCCCGCCGCCAGGAAAGATCTTTGGAAGAGGAACAACCTGACAGCTCCCCTGAACAGAGTCGCCAATTGAGAAAATTTGTGTGGGGAGTTGTTTTGACGACCCCCCTTTTTCTGCTCAGCATGACCCGTGACTTGGGTGTTTGGGGTAGCTGGGCCCACTGGCTGGGCGTGGACGTGATATTCGCGCTGCTGGCGACTCCGGTCCAGTTCTACGTGGGTCAAGACTATTACCGGGGTGCGTTGGCAGCTTGGCGAAACCGGAGCGCGACCATGGATACGTTGGTCGCGTTGGGTTCATCGGTGGCTTACTTCTTCAGTCTGGCGACGCTGTTTGACCTTGCCTGGGGAGACGGAGGTCTGGGTCGACATGTCTATTTCGAGACCTCTGCTCTGATTATCACCCTGATCAAGCTGGGTAAGTTGCTTGAGATCAAGGCTCGCGGACGGGCTAATCAGGCCATTCGGCGGCTGTTGTCGCTGCGACCGCCCGTAGCCCGTGTCGTCGAGGGAAGCGAGGTGCTCCAAGTCCCTTTGGAAGCGGTTTCGGTTGGTCAGATGTTGAGAGTCCACCCGGGTGAGCAGGTCCCGCTGGACGGGGTCGTGGTCGTAGGCCATTCGGCCGTGGACGAGAGCATGATCACCGGCGAAACTGTGCCGGTGGCCAAGCAACCGGGAGACCCGGTTGTGGGGGGAACGTTGAATCAGCAAGGGCTGCTGGTGCTCCGCGTGACTCGCGTCGGCGCCGATACCACGCTGGCACGAATCATCCGGCTTGTCGATCAAACTCAAAGCGGTCGAGCCCGAATTCAGAAACTTGTGGACCGGGTAGCAGCCGTTTTCGTTCCGGTTGTGCTGGCAGTTGCCTTGACGACTTTTCTGGTGTGGTGGCTGTTGGCGGACTCGGGTCTGGAGCTGGGTTTGTTGCGAGCGGTCGCAGTGTTGGTGATCGCCTGCCCCTGCGCTTTGGGGCTGGCAACGCCGACCGCGGTGGTGGTAGCCGCAGGTCGGGGGGCGGAGTTGGGGATCCTTTTCCGGAACACTGATGTGTTGGAACGTTCCGGCTCACTGCGCGCCATACTGCTGGACAAGACCGGCACGCTCACGCCGGGGACACCGGTAGTCACTGATGTATTGGCCTCTACACCGGCCCAGGAGTTGGAAGTATTGCGTTGGGCGGCGGCGGCAGAGCGAGCGAGCAGTCACCCGCTGGCCACGGCTCTGGTCGATCACGCCCGGTCGATGAAACTGGAGCTGGAGATGCCCTCCAGTCTGCAGTCGTTTCCGGGTCAAGGAATTGAAGCAAAGATCAGAGGTATGAAGGTTGTGGTTGGCCGATTCGAGTGGCTCCAACAGAGGGGAGCCAAGGTGTCCTCTTGGAGTGCCGCGGTATCGCGGCTTGAACGGGAGGCAAAGACGGTGATGGCGGTCGAGGTCGCCGGGGCAATCGTCGGTTTGATCGCCATGGCGGATCGCCTGCGGCCCGAGGCCCCGGCGGCGCTGGAACAACTTCGAGACATGGGGCTGGAAGTCGGCATGGTCACTGGCGACAACGAGATAACGGCCCGGAGTTTGGCGCAGTCGCTGGGTATGGAACAGGTGTTGTCGGAAGTGATGCCGGAAGAAAAAGTTGAGTTGGTCAAAAAATGGCAGCAATCGGGCAAGGGACCAGTGGCCATGGTGGGCGACGGAATCAACGATGCTCCCGCGCTGGCTCAGTCCGACCTGGGAATCGCCATGGGTAGAGGAAGCGATGTAGCCATCGAAGCGGCCGATATCAGCCTATTGCGAGAAGATCTCAAATTGGTCCCGCGCGCAATTCGGCTCAGCCGGCTTACCCTGCGGATCATTCGACAGAATCTCTTTTGGGCCTTTTTCTACAACATAGTGCTGATCCCGGTGGCAGCCGGTGTGCTTTATCCCCTGAGCGGCTTGCCACCGATCCTGCGCAGCTTACATCCGGGACTGGCTGCGGCCGCAATGGCCTTCAGTAGTCTCAGCGTGGTAGCCAACAGTTTGCGGATTCGGAGGTGGCGAGAGTGAGAAGAGAACGGATTGGCGTGGCGTTACTGCTGGGCCTGTTGTTGCTTCTTGAGGCATCGGCTCAAGAGGCGCAACGTCGCTGGGAAATCATGGCTCAGATTCGGCGCGAAAAATTTGATCTGGTCCTGCCCGAGGTCATGCGTGAGAACGAGATCGACCAGTGGTTGGTGATGATGAAGGAGGGCCGGCCCGATCCGCTTTATCGGGATTTGGGTGAAGGGTACACCAGCAATATCGGCTATTACATCTTCACCGATCGAGGGGGGGACCGGATCGAGCGGGCGGCTCTCGGCATCGACGGCTATCGGCTTAATGAAAACGGTGCCTACGATATCTTTGGATCGGCCGACGACCTAAGCGAGTTTGTGTCCGAGCGTGATCCTCAGCGAATCGGCGTCAATCTTTCCCATCACATCGGCGCCGCTGACGGGCTTTCGCACACCGGTTACCTGCACTTGAAGGAAGTTTTGGGCGAGCCTTACGCTTCCAGGCTGGTTTCAGCCGAGAAACTGGTTTCCGATTTTCGCTCCCGACGGGTAGCCGGCGAGATCGTGGTGTTCGGCCAAGCGGCCGAAATTTCCCGGCGGCTGGCCGAAGAAGCGCTTTCCAACAGCGTGATCGAACCGGGAACGACGACGCTGGAAGAAGTCGCTTGGTGGATGCAGGAACAATTACTGCAACGGGGGTTGGAATCCTCTTTTGGCATGCCGTCGGTCTATGTTACCGGTCCGGAAGGTATCGAAGCAGTCTCCAACGAACACATCATCCAGCGGGGCGATCTGTTGATGATCGACTGGGGGGTCGGTTTGATGAATTACTTTACCGACGTCAAGCGGATCGCCTATGTGCTCAAACCGGGTGAGCATCAGGCCCCGGCCGGAATCCAACATGCGTTCGAGCAAGGTCTCAAAGTTCGGCAGGTACTCAAACGTGAGATTCGCGCCGGAGGAACCGCTGCTAGTATGCTCGATCACCTCAATCTCCGTCTGGAAGAAGCGGGTTTCAGCGTCATGAAAAACTTCAACCAGCCTCAGGGAGGCGATCGCACCGAAGTGATCATTGGTTGCCACTCGGTGGGCAATCTGGGTCACGGCATCGGCCCTTCCATCGCCTGGTTCAATCCACGGAGGCTGGAGTTCGAGATCCGCCCCGGCAACCTTTTTTCGATCGAATTGTTTGCCTATACGGCAGCACCGGAGTGGGGAGGCCGGCAAGTACGCATCCCCTTGGAAGACGATGCTCTGGTCACTTCACGGGGCGTGGAGTGGCTGTATCCGGTCAACGACAGGATTCTGCTGATCAAGTAAGTGACGACACTCATTCCGCGGGCAGCACTTGGCAACTCGGTTTTTCACCGCCAGTCTTAGCCAAGAGCGACTTCCGCCCCTGTCGTAGCGCCGGTTTGTATGCCGGGGGAGAAAAAATTTGAGGATTTCCTTGTTTATACGTCCGAATCTGACGCATTCGTCTGCTAGGCTCGCTCTACCTCATAACTTTTGGAGGAGAAAGCGATGCTCACTGCTTACGAACGGCGCCTTGTTCTGTCGTATCTCTCGAATGCGGCCTCCCGCCTAGACCGCCATTGCCGGGAAGCGCGAGAGCTGGTCAAGTGCATAGCTGAGTACGGTGATTTACTCGCGGTCGCCGACTACGCCGCGAAACGAATTGACAAATGGTCCCACGCTTGCTCCGATAAAGAACTATCCGCGGCGCAATGGCAGCATCTGCGAAAGACCCTCAAGAGTCAGCATGCGGCGTTGAAACGCGTTGGGGCTGATCGTTCGGCGCTCCGGATCCGGCGACTCGGTCGCGAGATGGGGCTCCCGCGAACGGATATCGCGATCCTCGAGCTTCTGCTGCGCTACCAAACACATCCCCTCATTGAGTCGACCATCGACGACATTTTCAGAATTGGCTACGCGAGGCACACGACTATTTTAAAAGTTGGGTGTCGGGCGCTGCCCGTTCTTCTCGGCCTATCCGCTGGCACGTGTTTCGCTCGCTTTGCGGCCGACGCCCCGCTCGCGCGATCGGGCCTGGTGTCGATCGAAGATGATGGAGAGATTAAACCCGTCGACCGATTGAAGCGGCTCGTGTATGCGCCCGAGGACACCGACATTGATGCACGGCGCCTGCTATTCGACATGGCGCCGCCAGGTGAACTCGAATGGTCGGACTTCGATCATGTTGCGGAAGGCCGCGACCACGTCGAAAGCTTGCTCAAGGGCGCACTGCGAGCCCAAGCGAAGGGCGTCAACGTCTTGGTCTACGGTCCGGCCGGGACCGGCAAGACCCAGTTCTGTAGAACATTGGCCGGTCGGCTGAAGGTGAAGCTCTACAGCGTCGGCGAAACGGACGAGTGGGGCTCCGAGCCGACGCGCCGCGAAAGGCTTCAGGAACTCCGGCTCACGCAGCGCCTCCTTGCCGGCGGCCACGATTCGATTCTACTGTTCGACGAAATGGAAGATCTGCTTGGAGGGTCAGCGTCCATGGGTATGCCGTATTTTGGGCAGTTCGACCGTGGCCGGCTCCGGGCCGACGGTTCGAAAGTATTCATGAACCGGCTGCTGGAACAGACCGCGGTGCCCACGTTGTGGACTTCGAACGCCCCCCGGCAGACCTGTCCCGCGGTGCTGCGCCGCATGATGTTCGCCTTGGAACTGCGCCAACCTTCCCCCCGGGTTCGGGCGCGGGTCTGGGCCCGGCAACTCGCCCGCCACGGCATCGAAGCGGGAGGCGAGGAGGCGGAGTCGCTGGCCAGGGAGTACGATGTGACACCGGGCGTGGCAGCCGGGGCCACGGCCGCCGCGCGGCTCGTGGATGGCGGCGATATCGCCACCGTTCGCCGCGGCGTGCGCAGCTTGTCGCGGCTCTTGTCAGGCGAAACGCCGGCTCAAGGGGCGCCGTCCAAGTTCGACCCCGCCCTGATTCGGGCCGATATTGATCCGGTGGCGCTCGCCGAACGCCTGGCGACGCGTGGGACGAGGCGGGTCTCTCTATGCCTGCAAGGACCGCCGGGCACCGGCAAGAGTGCATTCGTCCGCTATCTGGCTGAACAAATGGGGTTGGAAATCGTGCAGAAACGCGCCTCCGACCTGATGTCCAAGTGGGTCGGGGATACCGAACAGCGCATTGCCGCCGCCTTCGCCGAGGCGCGCGACGCGGAACAATTCCTCGTGTTCGACGAAGCCGACTCGCTGCTCGCCGACCGGCGCTTTGCGCGCTGGTCGTGGGAGGTTAGCCAAGTCAACGAAATGCTGACCTGGATGGAAAGTCATTCCCTGCCATTCGCCTGCACCACCAACTTCAGCGAGCGCCTTGACCCTGCGACGCTGCGACGTTTCGACTTCAAGATCGCACTCGACTACCTCGGTCGCGAGCAGGCGATGGCGGCCTTCCGCACTTTCTTTGCCCTGGCGCCCCCGCCGCGCATCGCCGGTCTCTCTGGCCTCACCCCAGGCGATTTCGCAGTCGTCCACCGCAAGGCAGAGGTACTCGATAAACTGCGTGATCCGGAAGCCCTCGCCGCCATGCTGCGTAAGGAATGCCAGGCCAAACCAAATTGTCCGACAGCGATTGGCTTCCTACGGTCAGGGAGTGCAAGCGATCTTCTCGGATGAGTGTTGCGAGCTCGGCAAGGGTAAAAGTTCTGGGGATGGCCAAGGAACGAAAGGATATCCGTCGCTTGTTTAGCCGTTCCAGATTGGTGGAGAATGAGCGATACGCTGGTCGCGCCTTTCCGTTTTCGAGACCTGTGAGCGACTGACCAAGGAACAGTCGGGAGATATTTCTATGATGGACACCCACGAGCAACCGTCCGAGAACGATCCCCAATTGAAGGATTTCTTCGAAAAGCTCGAGGGCAAGGTCGATAGTACCACCAAGACCTACCAGGCGGAACTGACGGGATTTTTTGCCGGTCTCGGCCCAACCATCGATATTGCCAAGCGGGCGCAGGCGAAACTGGATCGGATCGCCGCAACTCGATTTTCCGTTTTTCGGTATTTCCACACGGGAGAACTTGATCTATCCCGCATATTTGCCGACCTTCTCAATCCGTCGGGTAGGCACGGTCAGGGCGATTGCTTTCTTCAGCTGTTTCTGGATATGTTGCCGAGTCGAATGAGCATTCTTTGCTCAGGTCCCAATCTTCACCAATGCGAGGTGCGTACTGAGTTTCCGACGCGCGGGCATGGCGAACAAGCACCGCGGAAGATCGACGTTGTGCTGAAGATGCCCAACGAGCTTTGGATCGGAATCGAGAACAAGCCATGGGCAGACGATCGCGACGGGCAGATCGAGGCCTATTGGAAAGATCTAAATGAGCGTGGAACCGCAAGGATGCTGTACTTTAGCGGGGAGGGTACAGATCCGAGCAAGTCTTCCTTGGGAAACTTAAGGTCTACACCACATCGTTGGCTGACAGTGCCTTTCCGGAGCGATACCGACGGGAAGCCGTCCCTCGAAAGTTGGATTCAGCGATGCAGGGAGCAATGTGAGGCTGAAGTGGTTCGTTGGTTTCTGAAGGATTTACTGGAATATATCCGGCGGCAATTCAAATTACCGACGCCTGCCATCTCTGATGCTGGGGAGAATTAGTCTCATGACGCAAGACGTTATCGTTAACACGACAGTGGAGTTTATCGTTGGAAGTAAGAAGTACCTGAAGCTGGCCTTCTACGTCGGAAGGGCAGTATCGCGGATCCGGAACAAGGCGGCCGAGAACGTTCTAGGACGCGTGGAGAAGCGTCTTCAGCAACAGTTCGGCAACCGTGATTGGATAGTGGAACTGCTTAGGGAGAAGAGATCACGTCAACCGGAAGCAGTGCGGATAAAGAAAGAGTCTTGGCGGAAAGAACTTGAGGATTACAACGATGAAAAATGGAAAGGTGTCCGCGTTAACTGCGGCGGTGCATGGGGCATCAGCACAGGCCCGTTCAAGGAGGTGGAGAGCACCGAAATCGAAGCACTTTTTTGTGAGTACAAAATAGGCGTGCCAAAGAGGACGAAGCTAGGCTTCGTTCATTGCCACCTAGAAGGTGATCTCGAGGATTGGGATGGGGCAGATTTCGTGTTTAGGGCGTGGCATAAACCGGAAAAGATTGCCAAAGATTTAGCTGAGAAAATGGAAACCTTGGCAATAGAAATCGATAAAATTCTCCCCGGGTAAATACCATAGGCTGGATCCTAGAGAAAGATTTTGAAATCGATTTGCCGACCATGGGCTGGCTATTGTTTGGCTAGCCAGAATCATTTGCGGTCGCATTTGTATTTCGTCACTCCGCGGACCGCACATGGCCTGCGGCCCGCTTTGCCTCCTGTCATGGGTGTATAGCAATCACGGTGCGACAGAGGAGTGATCGGCGGATTGCGGTACCAACGGGCTACTGACATCGTGCGCTTGGCGATTCGGCTCCAGGGATCGTGGAGCGGATTGACGCTGGACGATATCTGCGAGGAGTTCTGCGTCAGTCGACGCACGGCGGAGCGGCTGCGCGACGCCGTCGATGCGGCGTTCGGTCCGCTACAGATGGTGGACAGGGACGACCGGCGGCGCTACTGGCAACTCCGAACCAATGCCTTGCGCCCCCTCATCCGAATCTCACCCGAGGAGTTGGCGGAACTTAAGTCCGCGGCCAAGAGCTTGGACCGGATCGGCCTCGGCGAACGGGCCGGCGCGCTCCGCGAACTCGTGGGCAAGCTCCGAGCCCTGCAGCGTCCCGTCTCCGCGCAGGAGTTCAACGCCGATCTCGAGGTGCTCATGCAGGCTGAGGGTCTGGCCATGCGCCCCGGCCCCAGACCGCAACTCGAAAAAGACCTGCTGTCGCTGCTGCGCGCTGCCATCAAGGCGCGACGCACAGTGGAATTCGACTACATAGCCCAGTCGACGGGGCGGCTTAGCCGGCAGCGCGTCCAGCCCTACGGAGTGCTCTACGGAAACCGTGCCTTCCTGGTCGGGAGGACGGACTGGGCGGACGACATGCGGCTTTGGCGGCTCGCCAACATGAGCGAAGCGCGGGTTACCGGCGAGACGTTCGAGCGCTCCCCGGAGTTCGATTTGCAGCGCTACGCGGAGCGTTCGTTCGGCGCCTTCCAGGAACCTGCCGTCGAGGTGGTCTTGCGGTTCGACGCCGGGGTAGCCGGCGATGCGGCCGCATTCCTGTTCCATCCCAGCCAGTCCTTGGCCCAGAACCCAGATGGCTCCCTGACGGTGCGTTTCCGGGCCGGCGGCCTCAACGAGATGTGCTGGCATCTCTTCACTTGGGGCGACAGCGTCACGGTGGAGAAACCGGTCAGCCTGCGCCGCCGGCTAGCCCGTATGTGCGCCTCGCTCGCCGCCCACCATGGTGCCTGAGGCGCCGATTGCGGCTGATGAACATCCTTAAAGGGGAATAAGGCAACAATTGAGTTCAAGGTCTTGCCGGGGCGCCCGAAAACGCGGCTGGAGTAAACAGGGCCGGATGGGCTGGAGGTTGCGAAACTCTCCCAGCGACTTACTCCACGATTTCAGCTTTGAGGATGTAATCCAGCTCGGGGAATTCGCTTCGCAAGTAGGCGTTGCCTTCGGCAGAAATGCGGTCCTGCGAAGGTCCGGGGCCGCGGGGGTGACCTTCGCCATAGTCCGCGTAAAGCGAGTCGGCCACTTCCATCCCTTCGATGACCTCGCCAAAAGGGGCAAAACCCATCTGGTCCAGTCGGTGATTGTCAGCGTAGTTGATGAAAAGTTGGGTGGTGCGGGTGTTGGGACCGGCCATAGCAAAAACCAGTGTTCCTCGACGGTTAGACTGAGTCACTGGATCATCGCTGATGCGTGCTTCCGACCACTTGGTATTGATTTCAGGATTGCCGTTGATGCCGAATTGGGCAATGAAAGGAGCCGGCGTCCTCAACACCCGGAAGAAAGCTACGTCGTCGTAAAAGCCGACGCGAACCGAATTGTAAAAACGGTCAGCACCCAGCGGCGCCCAGGAGCGGTTGATCCGGACCAGCAAATCCCCCTTGGTGGTTTGCAACCTGACCTCGAAAGTCGCCGGCGCCGTCTCGGTGGCTTGCGAAGGATCCAGCGATTCGGGGTCGGCAGTACAGCCCGCCAAATAGAGGATTGGCAGAGTCCAGTAACAGTGTCCTGAAGACATTGAGCACCTCCTTGAAGCTTCTTAGAAGGCAGGATTATTTCAGACCGGCTCCAGTCGTTCAAGCGGGTGAGTTGGAGCGGTTTGTCGACTGCGAAGCCGACAAGGCCGATCGTCACGGCGAGATGATAGCATGAGCTAGAGAGGGTTTCGGTCGGCTGCCCAAACAACCTCCCACTGAAATACGGAGCCGAAAAGGACTTGGGTGAGGGAAAAAGTTTCTCATCTTGAGGGCCAACCGGGCCCACCGAAAACCAAGTCGGCAGAGGTGACCCGAGCCTCGGCGGCGGCGCCGCAATTAAGCCCACGATTTTCTCTGGCAAAGCTGACCACGCTCGGTGTAGGGGGACCGGCCCGCTGGCTGGCTCCCATCGAACAAAGACAGGAATTGAACTGGGCTTGGGAATGGGCGGATCGAAAAGGCCTGCCCATACTCTATCTGGGTGAGGGGAGCAATGTGCTTTTCTCAGATCGAGGATTTGCCGGCCTGGTGCTGCAAAACCGAATAATCGGTAGGGAGCGCTCGGGAACGGAGTTGCGGATTGGGGGAGGCGAAAATCTGGGAGAGGTGATTTGCTGGGCCAATCGACAGCAACTGGGCGGAATGGAAAAGATGTACGGCATTCCGGGCACGGTTGCCGGCGCCGTGGTAGGCAACGCCGGCGCTTATGGACAAGAGATCGGAGATCTGGTGACTGACGTCGAAGTTTGGGATCAAGGCCAAGTACGTTCGCTGAGTGCCCGAGAAGCCGGTTTCGGCTATCGGGAGAGCGTTTTCAAGACCCGGCGGGACTGGTTTATCCTCAGCTGTACCATCAGGCTCCAACGGAGTTCCCGCGACTTGATGGCCGTCTCAACCGAGATCTTGTCTCGACGCTTGGAAAAGTATCCAACCGGATTGAAGTGCCCCGGAAGTTTCTTCAAGAATGTGGTAATGAAAGATTTACCTCCGACCACGGCAGCAGCCATTCCCGCCGATTTCATAACCTATGGGAAGATCCCGGCGGGGAGGTTGCTGGAGGAGGTGGGGGCTAAGGGGGCTGGTCGAGGAAATGCTCAGTTCGCTCCCCACCATGCCAACCTTTTGGTGAACCGTGGTCACGCAACCAGCCGGGATATCGTGAATTTGACTGAAAAGTATGCCCAACGCGTTCTGCGACGGTTTGGCATCCGCCTAATACCCGAAATCAGGATCGTAGACCACTCAGAGGAACGCCCGCGGCTGGAGAAATGACGATGCGTAAATTTCTGATCCGCGGAGGGCGCAAACTCTCCGGTGAATACCCGGTTCAAGGCAACAAGAATGCGGCCCTCCCGCTTATTGCCGCCTCGCTGCTGGCGCGCTCACGTGTAAAGCTGCTTGGCGTTCCGAAAATCGGAGACGTCCAAAACTTGTTGCTTCTCATGCAGGCCCTGGGTTGCCGGGTAACGTGGGAGGATTCCGGGTTGCTGACAGTCGACAGCCGAGCGGCCCAGGCGGAACGCCTCCCGGGAAAGCTGGTGGAGAAACTACGAGGGTCTATCCTTTTGCTGGGCGCCCTGGCAGCGGATGTCTCAGACTTCTCTTGTGCGCTTCCTGGTGGCTGCCCTATCGGCCGCCGTTCCTTTGCAGTGCACTGGGATGTGTTTCGAGCCGGTGGTTTTTCCATCGGGCAGGACGAGACACAGGTGACTCTGCGGCGGAAGGGTGAAGTAAAAAATCCTCGGGTCTATCTGCAAGAGAGTTCCGTGACTGCAACCGAGAACGCTCTCCTGCTCTTTGCCGGGCTTGGCGGCGGCACGATCGAGAATCCAGCTCGAGAGCCGCATGTTTTGAGCCTGGTGGCTTTTCTCCGGCGATTGGGCTGTGAGATTGAGTTGCACCCTCTTTATTACCGAATAAGGAGCGGAATCGTGCCTTCGGCTGCGGATCTTTCCTTCTCAGTCCCAGCCGATTACATCGATGCCGGGACGCTGGCCATTGCTGCAGCGGCCACCGGAGGCAGTGTGACTTTGTCCGGGGTGAGATCGACTGATTTGGACGGCATCTGGACTGTCTTGCAGCGTTTTGGTTTGCACTTTGAAAGGTCAGCCGAGGATCGGATCGAGGTGGGTGCCGGAGAGTTGAACAATCCGGACCGCATTGTGGCGGGTCCCTGGCCTCTTTTTCCCACTGATTTGGTGAGCTTGGCGATCGTTTTAGCCAGCCAGGGGAAGGGCCTCTGTCTGATCCACGACTGGATGTACGAGGCGCGCATGTTCTTTATCGACAAGCTGGTGCGCATGGGAGCACGAATCACCATGTGTGATCCCCACCGTGTGCTGGTGGAGGGGCCCGCACCACTGAGAGGTGTCAATTTGGAGTCCCCCGACATTCGCGCCGGAATGGCGTTGGTTGTGGCTGGCCTCTGCGCCGAGGGGGAGACCGTCATCGAGCACTCCGAAGTGATCCTGCGAGGTTATCAGCAAGTCGCCGAAAGGCTGCGGAGAGTGGGAGCTGAGATCCGGGAAGAGTAGTTCTCTATCCCATCAACCGATCGGCATTACCGGGTGTTGGCAGATCCGCTGAAATTTTGGATTAGGCGAGCAGTGTCTTGACTACCCGACCTTCCCGGAGACAGTGAGCGTAGCCACTTGATTTGCCTCAGGATCGGCGAATCAGTGGGGATATCTCGCTCTTCTCCGACTGGGGACACCTCAATGAGCAGGGTAGTGTGCTGTTCAGCCGGATTCTGAAGCAAGACCTGAGTCGCATCTGGTAGTTGACGACAAGATTGTATCGGGGAACCCTCCCGCGGCATAGGTAGCCACAATTCGACAAGCCAATATTTCTCCGAGCCGGGATCCCTGGTTGGGGAGCTGGCAAGTGAAAGGTTTTAGACTCGGTCGGCAGGCGACTTCGAGCCTTCTACTCAGGGACGTTGCGGCGTAGAACCCGTCCGGACAATTGACCGGTCACCGCCTCCTCTCTCCAGACCGCGACTCCGTTGACGAAGACATGGTCGATCCCGCTCGAGAGCTGGTCGGGTTGCTGGAAGGTGGAGCGGTCAATGACCTTGTCTGGGTCAAAGACCACCAGATCGGCGAAGTTGCCCACCGCCAAGCGGCCTCGACTGGTCAGGCGGAGTCGGCCGGCCGGCAACGATGTCATCTTCCGGACGGCCTCCTCCAGTCCCAATAGGCTCTCCTGACGGACAAAGCGGCCCAGCACACGGGGAAAGGTCCCGGCTTTTCGAGGGTGTCGTGAGTCGACTCCCCCGTCGCTGGCGACCATGACTAGCGGACTGCCAAAAAACGCGTCCACGTCGGCTGGGCTCATTGACTCGCCAACTACGCCGGCGCCACCCTGCCGCATCATCAAGATAAAGAGATCCACTGCCGTCGTCTCTTCCTGCTCGGCAATTTCAGCGACTGTCATGAATTCCCATTCCGGCTTGTGAGGGAAACGTGTGATGAGGACCTTTGATGGTCCTCCCACCTTGGCGAAGCCTTCCGCGATGTCAGTTCGGGATTCAAACCGGCGGCTGGGCACCAAAATGGATAATCCGCTGGCCCAAGCCTCATAGGGATACCAATCGGCCAAGATGTCGACCCCTTGGGCGCGAGCCTGCTCGAGGAGCAGCAGGGCTTCGTTGGCCAAGCCCCAGACGCGAGTGTTAGCCAGCTTCAGGTGGGAAATCTGCACCGGCACGCGAGCTTTTCTGCCGATCGAGATGGCTTCCTGCAAGGCTTCCCGAAAGCCGTCTTCTTCGTCACGAATGTGGGTCATATAGATACCGCCTCTGAGGGCCGCTCTGCGGGCTAGCACGACCAATTCCTCAGTGCGGCTATAGAAGCCGGGATCGTACTCCAGACCCGACGATAGACCGTGGGCTCCCTGGGCCATGGCGACGTCGACCAACGCCTCCATCGTCTCTATCTCCGACTCGTCGGCGGCACGCCGGAAGTCGTTGCCCAGGACCAGCCGACGCAGCGTCCCGTGGCCAACCATCACCCCGACGTTTACCGCCGTTCCCTGAGTCTCGACTTGGTTGAGATAACGCCCCACCGGAAAGGGCGAGGAACCGTCGGGTCCAATGATCAGAGTGGTAATGCCTTGTGAAACTTGGGAAGCTAGCTGCGGTTCCTTCAGTACTCCGTGCTGGGAATGGTTGTGAAGGTCGATGAAGCCGGGCGCAACCACCTTGTTACTGACGTCGATAACCTCGTCTTGGTCAGCTGCATCTATCGAGCCGATGGCTACGATCCTGTCACCGCGAAGCGCAACGTCAGCAACTACAGCCGGTTGCCCGCTGCCATCGATGACGGTGCCTCCCTTGAGTAATACGCGAGCTTGGCCGGCGGCTTGAGACCCGTCCAGCACCAGCGTGACGAGCAACACACCTACCGTCCAAGTTTGGCGAACAATCCGTCTCCACTGCATTAATCCCCCCGCGGCTTTAAATCAGTAAGCCTTGACTATCACATTGGCCATAGCCGACTCAAGGTGAGAGGCTCGCGACCACTTCAGTGTCAATGTTCACGAGGGCGGATGCCGGAGGAGTTGGTTTTGAGGTGCGTCGAATGGAGGAGGGCGATCCTGCGTAATTGCCGTGAGTGCAGGAGATCGGGGCAGATCAGCCCGCCTTGGAAAGATTGGCAAGCGCATCGGCATTGATTAGCAGCTTGCGGCCGTGGTAGAGAACCCAGCCTCGTTTCTTGAACTTAGACATGATCTTCGAGATATGAGGGCGGTTCCCGCCGATCATTCGGGCCAACTGTACGTGGGAAAGGGGAATCTTCAGCTTGGTCATCTTTTTTTCGCAAACCGTTGGCTTACCGTGTGAGCGGCTAAGCTTAAGCAGCGTCTCGACAACCCGATTCTCGGAGTCCAAAAAACTCCGGTTGCCAATATCTTGGCGTGCCTCGGTTAACTTATGGGTCAGAATCTCTACTAGATTGAGAGTAAGACGAGGTTTTTGGATAAGCAGACGACGAAAGTTCTCACGGGTGATTTTAGAGGTCCAGCACTCCTCATGAGCAGTTGCCTGAACCTGACGCTGTCTCCTGAGTCCGAACAGGTCTTCTCCAAAGATGTCTCCTGTCCTTAGGAGGTTGATGATTCTCTCCCGGCCGTTGTCGTTTATCAAGGAGACACGAACAGACCCACGGTTCAGAATGTAGAGAGAATCCGCGACATCGTCCTGGTAGAAAATCACGTCTCCTTTGGCATGAACATGGTCGGAACAGATGGCGGCAACCCCGTCAAGATCATGCAGGGACAATCCACTGAAGAGCGTTGCCTGTCTCAGATGCCAAATCTTATCCACGTCTCCCAACTCTTCCAAACCGAGTGCTGAACTAGTCATCAAAGATCTCCGTTTCAACTGTTCTAGCCTGGGAGTCCCGAGTTCTCGGTTCCGTGGTCATTTTTTCCCCATAACGGTCGAATGCTATTGGACCTCAATCCGGGAGCGATAGAGGGTTCTCATTCTTCAATTTCTTACGTGGTTGAGTCGGAGTTGGTTCAACTATTTCAATTTAACCGTAATCGGTTATGATGGCTGGAGATTGGCCTTCCAGTTCGTCAGTTAGATGCGCCGGCTTTAAATATGGTTCAGCCCAAGTCAACTACTCGAGTGCCGGCCGGGTCTGGGAGCAGGTTTGAGAACAGGACGCGTCAAATGAACTATCGAGTGGGTGGAAAAGAAAGAGTCGCCCCGGCGGGTCGCCAGCGAATCTATCGATCGGAGCATCTGTCTCCCTCGTGAGTTGTTTTGATAGAGAGTTGCCCTGCAACAGGAGCCGATACAGTGTCAAGAACACAGATCAAAAGGGGCATAGTCCTCGCCGAGGACTTGGAACAGGTCAAGGAGGGAAGCGAGTATCCCGTTCCAGCCGGATTCGTGGTTTCCGATCTGGCCCGAGAAGCGGCCCAAAGCCGGTCCATCGCACTGGTTGAAGCTGGGCCCGATCTGATCGCGCTGGGGGCCGACCACGGTGGCTACCAGATGAAGGAAGTGATCAAGCAGTTCCTGGGAGAGTCGGGCTTTGGCTATCACGACTTTGGGACCTACGATGAGTCGCCGGTCGATTATCCGGATATGGCTCTGGTGGTGGCACTGGCAGTTGCCCGTGGGCAATGCAGCCTGGGGATCCTGGTCGACGGCGCCGGAATTGGATCCTGCATGGCTGCCAACAAAGTCCCGGGAGTGCTTGCAGCCCTCTGTTATGACGAGGCGACGGCGCATAATAGTCGAGAGCACAACTATGCCAATGTCCTTACCTTGGGGGGGAGAATGAGGTCTGTCGATCAAGTCAAGAGCATTGTAAAGACTTGGCTGAGTACCCCTTACGGAGCTGATCGTCATCGGCGCCGAGTTGAAAAGATTCGGCAAATCGAAAAACGCTATCACTAAACGGCAGGTTCTTGGCACTTTGGTCAGGTATGGTTGGCCTTGGCGTTGGCTTGCTCTAGAAAACCCTCTGGGCGAGGGACAGTCGCTTGATCCAGAGGGATCCTCAATCGGTGCTTATCGAGTGTCAGCCGTGGCAGAGGGGTGGGTTTGCCTCGTCGCCTTGCTTAGGATCTTGCCGCGCTCACTCCGGGTGGCATGCAACCAGCTATTCTACTTGTCTGCGTAGGCTTCAACGGGTGGGCAGCTACAAACCAGTGTGCGGTCGCCGAATACATTGTCAATCCGCCCCACAGCAGGCCAAAACTTGCGTTCGCCTACCCAGGGCAGGGGAAAGACGGCCACTCTGCGCGAGTAGGGGTAGTTCCAGTCACCCACCAACGAGGCCAGTGTATGAGGGGCCTGCTTGACAGGATTGTTGATCGGGTCCGATACGCCTTCTTCGATCCGGCGGATCTCTTCGCGGATGGAGATCATCGCTTCGCAAAATCGATCCATCTCGATACGTGATTCACTCTCAGTCGGCTCGATCATCAAAGTACCGGCGACGGGAAAAGACATCGTGGGCGCGTGAAAGCCGTAGTCCATCAGTCGTTTGGCGATATCATCGACGTCGATTCCAGCAGAGGCTTTCAGCGGTCGGATATCGATAATGCACTCGTGGGCAACAGTGCCGTTGCGGCCGCGGTAGAGCACAGGATAAGACGGTTCCAAACGCGCTGCTACGTAGTTGGCATTGAGGATGGCCACCTGGGTGGCCTTTGTCAGGCCGGGGCCCCCCATCAGCGCAATATAGGCCCAGGAAATCGGCAGGATGCCGCTGCTTCCCCAGGGTGCAGCCGAGACGGCCGAGATCCCCGTCTTAGGACCGGCTTCCGGGACCAGCCCATGGGTGGGAAGAAGGGGGGCCAAGTGGGCAGCCACGCCGATGGGGCCTACACCAGGACCACCACCTCCGTGGGGGATGCAGAAAGTCTTGTGCAAGTTCAGATGGGCTACGTCAGGGCCGAAGCGGCCCGGTTGAGCTAGTCCGACCAACGCATTGAGGTTGGCGCCGTCCATATAAACCTGCCCACCGTACCGGTGGACAATCTGGCAAATCTCGACCATCCCCTCCTCAAATACACCATGGGTGGAGGGGTAAGTGACCATCAAAGCTGCCAAGTGATCGCGATGTTGCTCGGCCTTGAGCCGCAGATCGGTCAAATCGATATTGCCGTTGGAGTCGCAGGCCACCACAACCACCTTGAGTCCGGCCATGGCAGCACTGGCTGGATTGGTGCCGTGGGCTGAACTGGGAATCAGACAGATGTTGCGATGTCCCTCTCCTCGGTTTTTCAGATAGCTTCGGATCAACAGCAGACCTGCAAACTCGCCTTGCGATCCAGCGTTGGGTTGAACCGAGATGGCAGCAAAGCCTGTGATCTTGGCGAGCATCGCTTCAAGCTCGTCAATCAGGTGACGGTACCCGCTCGCCTGATCCAGCGGGGCGAAAGGGTGGATATTTGCAAAGCCTGGCCAAGTCACCGCTTCCATCTCGACGGTGGCGTTCAGCTTCATGGTGCAAGAACCCAAAGGGATCATCGATTTCGTGAGCGACAAATCCTTTTCCTGCAGGCGGTGGAGGTAACGTAGCATCTCCGTTTCCGAATGGAAGCGGTGGAAAACCGAGTGGGTGAGAAACTCACTCGTTCGACGAAGATAGGCTGGAATGCTGGGCTCAAGTTTGATCTCGTCCAGGGATAGTCTGCTTGCCCGGTCCCCAACCAGCACTTTCCAAAGCTTGGTAACGTCCTCTCGTAGCGTCGTTTCATCCAGACTGACACCTAAACGATGGGGTTGGTCGCTGCGCAGATTGATCCGGGCTTTGGAAGCCCGTTGCAGGATTAGTTGCCGTTGGTCGGAATCAACCTCAAACGACAAAGTGTCGAAAAACGTGTCGTGAATTGGGTTAAGTCCGACCTGGGAGAGGCCGGCAGCCAAGATTCGAGCAAGACAATTGACACGCCGAGCAATAGTCTCCAAACCACTGGGACCATGATAAACAGCGTACATGCCGGCCATAACTGCCAACAGCACCTGGGCCGTGCAGATGTTGCTGGTGGCCTTCTCCCTGCGAATATGTTGTTCCCGTGTTTGTAGCGCCAATCTTAGGGCCGGCTTCCCGGCTGCATCCCTCGACACACCGACGATTCTTCCCGGAACTGAACGCTTGAAAACCTCACGAGAGGCAAAAAAAGCCGCGTGAGGACCACCGAACCCCATTGGGACTCCAAAGCGCTGGCTGCTTCCCACCACTATGTCGGCTCCCCATTCACCGGGTGGTTTCAATAATGTCAGACTCAGCAAGTCACTGGCTACGATCACCAAGGTGGAGTCTTGATGAGCAACTTTTGCCAGTCGAGAATAATCGGTTAGCGCGCCGCTGCTGCCAGGGTATTGCACTATCACGGCGAAGTAGCGACTATCGAGACGAAGTTCCTGCGGCCTACCGAGTTCGATGTCGATTCCAATCGCACCGGCACGGGTTTGTAGAACCTCGAGCGTTTGGGGATGGCAGTCCTCAGCCACCCAGCAAAGATTTCGCCGCCGACGTTGGCGTGCGAAACACATAGTCATGGCTTCGGCGGCCGCGGTAGCCTCGTCCAAGAGCGAAGCATTGGCGATCTCCATCCCGGTGAGGTCGGTAACCATGGTCTGGAAATTGAGCAAGGCCTCCAGTCGGCCTTGCGAAATCTCGGCCTGATAGGGAGTGTAGGACGTGTACCAGCCTGGGTCTTCCAACACGTTTCTTAGAATCACCCGGGGAGTGAATGTGCCGGCGTAACCCAAACCAATAAACGATTTAAACTGGCGATTCTGCGCTGCTAAACGGCGGAGTTGAGCGACGACATCGGCTTCACTTCGGCTCGGAGACAGGGGAAGCGGTTCCCTGGTCCGGATCTGGGGTGGTAAAGCCCGCTCCACCAGGGTCTGAAGACTATCCATTCCTAAACTGGCCAGCATCTCCTCAATGTCGTCGTCAGAGGGGCCGATATGGCGTCGGACGAAATCGTCGTGTTGCTCTAGTTTTGTCAGACTAGAACGCCGGCTCGACATGATGAAGGGATTCCTCAATAACCACGCCAGTTGTGCGGCCAATTCTCCGGCCGCCGCGATTTAGTGGCCGGATGCCTCACCCAAATAAGTCCTATAGACCGAGAGGCTCATAAGTGTCTCAAGCTCTTGTGGGTGGGTCAATCGGATACGGGCAATCCAACCGGCTTGATAAGGGTCTTCGTTAATGAATTCAGGGCTGTCTTCCAAGGTTTCGTTGACCGCTATCACCTCGCCACTCACCGGTGCGTAGATCTCTGAGACGGCCTTGACAGACTCGACTGCCCCCAACTCATCGCCGGCTCTTATGGGGGTCCCAATTTCCGGCAGCTCAACGAAAACGACATCCCCCAGTTCGGATTGAGCATGATCCGAAATCCCGATGGCTACCTGGTTGTTTCCCTCACGCCGAACCCATTCATGTTCCGGGCTGAACAACAGACTCTCTGGCGTAGTCATGGCGTCTCCTTGCGTCGATTTCAACTCATTTGCCGCTCGAGTTTGAAGTGGTTTCAGCTAGTCTCTCCGCCGCGCGTAAAAGGGAGTTCTTGTCACCTCCGCGGGCACAGCCTTACCTCGAATCTCGATCTCGAGCTGCTGACCGATAACTGCGAATTCCGTAGGAAGATAAGCCAATCCTATGCCATGCTGGACTGACGGTCCAAAACTGCCACTGGTGACTTTGGAAACTCTCTTGCCGCCTATGCGGATCGGATATTCGTCCCGTGCAATACCTCTACCCCTCATCCGAAAGCCGATCAGCTTTTGGCGCAGGCCCTGCCTCTTCTGCTCAGACAAGGCATGACGACCGATAAAGTCTCCTTTGCCGAGCTTAACGATCCGTGCCAAGCCGGCCTCCAGGGGAGTCGTAGATTCGTCAATGTCGTTGCCATAGAGAGCGAATTTCATTTCCAATCGCAGCGTGTTGCGGGCTGCCAGTCCAGCGGGAACCATGCCAACAGCTTGCCCTACCTCAAAGAGGCGACGCCACAGCGTCTCTGCCTCAACCGAGTCAACATAGAGTTCAAAACCGAGCTCTCCGGTGTAGCCGGTCCGGGATATGATCGCTTCGATGCCGGCTACCTGACCAATTTCAAAGTGATAAAAAGGAATTAAAGACAAGCTGTTGGAGGTCAATTCCTGAAGTACTTCCTCAGATTGGGGACCCTGGACGGCAATCTGTGCGTAGTCGAAGCTGCGATCTTCAATCGTCACTTGCCCCTTGGCTTGTTGGAGCACCCACTGAAGGTCTTTCTGAGTGTTGGATGCATTGACACAAATCAAGAAATGTTGGCTACCGAGGCAGTAAACCACGACATCATCAACAAAAGTACCGCTCGGATAAAGAAAGGCCGAGTATTGAGCTTGGCCTTGGTGGAGGCGAGCAACGTTATTAGTCGTCAGCCTCTGGACCAGATCCAACGCATCGGGGCCACGAATTTCCAATTCGCCCATGTGGCTGACGTCGAAGATTCCAACACGCTGGCGAACCGAAAGGTGTTCTTTGAGGGCTCCGTGATATTGGATGGGCATTTCCCAGCCCGCAAACTCGATCATTCGCCCCCCCTGTTCGTGATGGACCGAATTCAGGGGCGTCGTTTTCAGTGCCAATGGATTATTGCCTCTGGTGGTCACCGGGGGGTGAGGAACCGTGCCGTCAGGGAGTTCGCGCCAAGTCGTCAGCGCAACTCATCTGCGGTCTTAAAGATCTGTTGGTCCGTTAGAGCTCGGAACAAGATCAGCCCCTCGAGACTGTCAAAATCTCGCCCGCTCCCCTGATAGCTCCAAATGGTCACCGAGAGCTCCCGACCCACGATCGACTGGACATCGTAAAGTGCATTGGTGGCCAGGATGCTGGCAGTTATTTTGTCGGAAGCTGGTTGTCTGACGACCACGTTGACTCGTAGTATTCCGCCTTCATCGAGCACCTCGCCAACCTCGTATTCGGGTCGACTGAGGGCGCGAATCTGCCGCTCGATTTCTGCAAAATCTGCAATAGGTGGAACTCCCGTTTCAGGTGCCAGGTAGAAAATGTTGTAAAGAACGAAAGCCGGAAATCCAACTGCAACTAAGAGAACGATCAACACCGTTGTGGCCTTCATCGAGGACAAATCTTAACACAACCTCTTTCGATACTCTGGGAATGATCGCGCTTGGGCGGACTCCCCCGATTCGGTCCGTGAGCATGGCTGAAAAACAGGTTGACCAAGAAACGAGATTCTGGGCCATCCGTTCTCCTGGAGGAAGATTGTCGGGTGTGCCAAGAGGAGAGCAGAGTCCGGTTCGGGGTTCAAGAAGTAAGCCTTAGGCCCGACCGAAGCGGTAGAGACGGCCGACCCATTACTGGAATCCGATGGCATAGCCAGGCACTCGGAAAAACGCTGGACGGAGGCTGGAATCCGAGCTAAACTCTTGAAACATTTTTGGGTGGTACACCCTCTAAGTAGGCGTATCTTAGATTTCTGATCTGTAAGGAGTTGAACAACATTTACACCAGGAAATCGGAAAAGGAGATCATATGAGCCCGGACGAGCTGAAAAAGTTTGAAGATCCATTGATGGACCGTGTCAAAGGGGCAGCTGAGAAGAAAGCTGGCGGTAGTGCTCCCCCTAAGACCGGAGGTGGGGATGGGGGCCAATGGCTCCGGATCTTGGGTGTGATTGCGCTAGCTGCCATTTTAGTGACCGGCTTCTACCTGCTTTACAGCGCCCAGCAGCGAATCGAAGTATTGAGCACTGATCTGATGAGCAGCCAGGAAGCCCTGCAGGAAGTCACCAACCGGCTGGAGGTTTCGCAGAACCAAATCGTTGGATTGGAAGATGGGTTAAACAAGAGTCAGGGCGAATTGGGAAGTCAGAAACAGCAGCTTGGCCGCTACCGTGCACTCTACACCAACCTAAAGACCGAACAGAGTGAGCAAACCAAGGAACTTGAGGCCCTCTCGATTCGCAAGGCCAACCAAAGTGATGTTGACAATCTTAAAGGCCAAACCGAGGGATTGGAAGAGAATCTGAGTGAAGTGAACTCCGATCTGAGTGAAGTGACCTCCAGAATGGCCGGCGTCAACAGCAATATCGCTGACGTGCGAGAAATGTCGACCCGTAACCGTGCCGATTTGGATGCTACGCGAGGCGATCTGGATAATGTTCGGAGCAGTGTGGAAGGGAACACTGCCCAGATTAGCGGCGTCAAGCGCTCGTTGGAACGTGACTACTACAATTTTGAGTTGCGCAGAAAAGGTGGTGTCATCAAGGTCCAGGATGTTTCATTCAGCCTTAAGAAAATCGACTTCAAGAGGCAACGGTTCAACCTGGAGATTCTGTCCGGAGACAGGAGGATCAGGAAGAAGAACCAACACATCAACGAGCCCATCTACTTCCACGTGGCAGATAACCAGAAACCCTATGAGGTGCTGATCCATCGAATCGACAAGAGGTTCGTCGTAGGGTATCTGAGTGTTCCCAAGAGCTAAGGCCTCTTTTTTCTTCGACTCTCGGTTCGGCTTCCGGTCCTGATTGCCTCTGCCCCCGGCTTGGGATTGGGACCGGATCCGGGAAGAGAATCTACCTTTCAGAGCAGACTCTGGCCTTCTTTTGTTTTGGGGACTCGACCGCTCGTGGCCGTTTTTCCATGAGAGAAAGACGGTTCTCTTGAGGGCGAGGGTGTGTTTGGGCCTCGGGATCAAGCCAGATCGGAGCTAGCCCCGCTTACGCTTACAGAGTTGACGTTCGGGAGAGCGGAGGCTTGCGTCAGGAACGGCTGCCTGCGTAGTAACCCTTACGTGTCCGGACGGCCAAGTCGTCCCGACCCAAGACTTTAACCTGGACCTCACGCCACCGTTTGTCGTTCTCGGTGAGGCTTGAGCTGTAAGCGAGCCAGTACTGGATTCTGAGATCGTCGGCGATCTCGCTGTAGGCCCGATCGAGATCGTAAATGTCGCGTGGCAGATACGTTCGGCCGCCAGTTTGGTCGGCGATCCGTTCAAGTTGATTGCGAGCCACCGTGTAGGCCTCATGTGGATCCAGCACAGGGGCGCCTCCACCCCTGATGATGTCGGCCAAGATATCTATGGTATTGCGACGGCGGTTCGAGCGCCTCTTACCTTTCTCGGTATCGAGAAAAATAGTGTAGATAATGGTGTCGATCTCCTGGATGCTCCGGAACAAATCAGAGAAGGTGTTTTTCGAGCCCGAGTCCCCTGTCAGCTGGCCATCGACTCCGTCGGTAAAGACAACGATTGCTTTTCGGCCTTTGACACCGGCCATGTAATCGTGGATGGAAGTGTCGAGAGCGTCATAAAACGCGGTGTTTCCCCCTGAACGTACACGCTCTATTGACTGGGCTACCTGGAGCCGATCGTTGGTGAAGTCCTGGATCAGACGGGGTCTCGAATTGAAGGTAGCGATCCCAATCTTGTCGTTGGGCTTGATCTCGCGGGTAAACTCGATGGAGGCGGTTTTGATCAGGTTGATGTGAGAGCGGGTGCTGCCACTGACGTCGAGCAGCAGAAGGAGATTGAAAGGGGTTTCATGCGATTCGAATTTCTCGATCCGCTGCTCAATCCCATCTTCAAAGACGATAAAGTCGTCTTTGACCAAGTTGGGGACGCTTCGATTGGTGTAGTAGTCTCTCACCGAAACGTTGAGGTAAGTCCAGTTGACATCCACCTTGAGCGAATAGCCGATTTCAGTGGCGTCACCGGAGTAATCCACATCCTGAATTGGTGCTGGTTGGTCGGGGGAGGGGACGCTCGATGTTTGGGTTTTCGCAGAGTCTGTCGACCTCTTGTCCCCGCTCTTTGCAGACAATGACTGAGGGTCTTGCGGGAGCCGGCGTGGCGATGGTTGGTTCAGTGGGCGGTCAGCGACGGGATTGGGCCAAGGTCGAGCGTCGTCCGCGGAAGCGGCCATCTGCTTTCTCGAAGCCGCCGCCGGCTTCACCGAGGCCAGGTCCGGCCCTTGGCTTTCCAAGTTGAGCTCAATCGAGACATTTCCCTCCATGCTACCGGCGTGAAGTAACGGACCTCCCACCCCCAGTTGCCGTTCAAGCTGTCCCTGGGTCATTTCGATTTCGTTATTCCAGGAAAGTCGGGCGCCGGCTCGAAGCCAGCTGCGTAGATTCAGTGCAGGGTTCAGCTGACACCGAACCGAGCCTTGAATCGATTCAAGCCGGATGTCGCGGTTCGGTTGTCGACGGGCACTGAAAAGGACACTCCCCGTCTCGGTCGTGAGCGCAACTGATGAGGTCAAATCTGAGGCCGTGATCAAACCGGTATGCGTGTAAACGTGAACGAAGCCGGACAATCCGGATACTTCGACCGCCGGATTGATCCCCCAAACGACCAAATTGAGGTCTGCCGGAGCCTGTACCTCCAGATAAACCGATTGCGAATCATATTTGTAGAAATACGCGTTGAGAAGAATCTTGCTCTGGGCTTTCCTGGCTGTCACGACCACTTCTTCCAGATCCGATTTCCGGTTGGCAAAGCGTCGGATGCGAATTTGCAGCCGGGGCTGATTCCAGGTCCTGACCTGAACCCGTCCGTAGTCGTTCTGGATGATCAAAGTATCATTGGGATGATAGTCGAAGGTCCGTGTTTCGCTCGATCGCACCGCTCCCAGCAGCGGAGTTGCCATGCCGGCTAGGACAATGAGAAGAGTCAAAAAGCTGTTTCGGGATAACCCCATCATCGAGACCAAAGGCCTCCTCCTCCCTTCAAGTAGTAAGATGTCAAGGGGAGCTCGACCGTTCAAAAAGAAGAAGATTGCCCCCGAAAACTGAAGTTATCATCGGAGATTGCGGTTCGACTGCCTCTATAGCAGTGTATCCTCATCCGTCGCCGGGAGATAAAGAATCCGCTCCCTGGATGGAGAAAGAAGATTGTCAGCGGGCGCCATGCCGGGTGAGAATAAAATCCGATACCGACTCAACGACCTGACCTGACGCGGCCCAAGCTCCGTAAATGAGTTTGATTGTTCTCGGCTGAGTCTTAAGATTCTGGGTAAAGGAGCAAGATTGAGGTCTGGTGCTGTTTTCTTCGCGCTATTGACAATCTCGGCGGTTTCTGTCGCAAAGGAATCACCCCGCTACTTTTTCTATCTATCTGACAAGCGGATCGTGACGGTCGAGGTGAGCAGCGATCGCAAGGCAATTCTCAATTACATCAACATTTCGGAGAACATTGAGGTCATTGAGGCGGCCAATCTGCTGGTGCTGGATGCCGACGGCAACCGTTTCCAGGGACATCTGTTCGCTAATGAGGGAACCAACCGAGAAGAGGAACCTTTTCTTAGTTCCCATTTGCTCAAGCCGGGTGAGTTCGGCGGATACGACGTGCTGGGGTCTTTCAGACTGACAGCTGCCCCCCGCGCAGTCTACTTCAAGATCGCTTCTCGCTTGTTTTCGCTTGATCCTTTGAACGACGAGGACTTTGATCTGGTCGAGGCCAGAATTGCCGAGATTGATCTCTCGGTGGGAGGCGGACTGGCGGTCCGTGATGTGGGATTCCGGCAGGGCTATGGTTCCTCGGTCATCTTGGGAACCGCGGAAGCGGCGGAGATCGAGGCTCAAATCAAATCGACCGATCCGCTGCCGCCGGTTGTGCTCTCCAACCCTCCGCCTCGCTTGAACCCCAAGTGGAATTCATTGCCTGAGCCGGTCCTGGTAACGGTGCGGGTCAAAGTTACTGAAGAGGGAGGGCTCACCGATCTTGAGATTGCGAAGGGCGTCAATCCCGAACTGGACAAACAAGCGCTGGAGGTGGTCCGTAATTCCTGGAGCATTCTTCCCGCCGTCTCAAAAGGGAAACCGGCTGCCTCGGTGCTGGTGCTGCGAGTATTCTTCGTGCGTTGAGCCGCTTCACAACCCTGTCTTCCGTCAATAGGGGACCAGCCGACTGCGCAAGCTCGATCGTTGACTAAACCATGACCTGCAAACGCCGCCCAAGCAAAGAGTTGACTCCGGTTGGTGGGGTGCTGGGTCAGGTTTGGTGAATGGTTTGCGTGTTATCATCTGCCGATGGATCTAGCCGGCTTCGATTGGGAATGGTTACTGATACAGGTAGGTGTCCTGCTGCTCTCGATCAGCATTCATGAGTCTGCTCATGCTTGGTCAGCCGATCGTTTGGGAGATGCGACCGCCCGACGGATGGGGCGGGTTTCCTTCAACCCCTTGGTCCACATCGATCCCGTGGGGACCATTCTTTTTCCCTTACTCGGTCTCTACTTGGGTGGGGTCATTTTTGGCTGGGCCAAGCCGGTCCCGGTCAATCCTGCCCATCTCTCCTCGCCCCGCCGCGACCACGCACTGGTGGCAGCAGCGGGACCCTTGAGCAACTTGCTTTTGGCCGGCATCTGCCTGATGGGGCTGAAGGCGCTGCAAGGGACTTTCGGACTTCAGGAGTTGGTTCGCAGTGAGTTGCTGGTCAGCATCGCTCTTATTCTCCAACTGGGTCTCATCACCAACGTGGTGCTGGCGTTTTTCAATCTGATCCCGGTGCCTCCGTTGGATGGAGGATGGATTCTGGGCGGTGTGCTACCGATCTCTTTCGCCCAGGTTTTCAATCGGGTGAGACCTTACGGATTCCTATTGCTGATTCTGCTGCTCTACACAGGTGTCTTTGGCGCCATCTTGAGACCCGTGATGACATTCGTGCGTTTTTTGGCTTTTGGAGTTTGACCTGAAACATGAAGAAGAAGGTTTTTAGTGGAATGCGGCCCACGGGCCGCCTCCATTTAGGTCATCTGGTAGGCGCTCTTGATAACTGGGTCGCCATGCAGGATGAATACGATTGTGTCTATGGAATTGTCGATTGGCATGCTCTCACCACCGAGTATCAGAGCGTGGAGTCCATTGGGCCCAGTGTGCTCGAGATCGCCATCGACTGGATGGCTGCCGGGCTTGATCCGGAACGATCGATCCTGATGGTGCAGTCGCACGTACCCGAGCACGCCGAACTCTTTCTCTTGTTTTCGATGATCTGTCCCAAGGCTTGGCTGGAGCGGGTCCCCACTTACAAAGAGCAGCAACAGCAGATGCGGGACAAGGATCTCTCGACTTTGGGTTTCCTGGGTTATCCTTTGCTCCAAGCAGCCGATATCCTCTGCTACCAAGCGGACACTGTCCCGGTGGGTGAAGACCAAGTGGCACACATCGAACTGACCCGAGAGGTGGCTCGGCGTTTCAACCATCTCTATGGCCCTACCTTGCCGGAGCCTCAGGCCAAGCTGACCCCGGCTCCTCGATTGCCGGGGGTTGATGGTCGCAAGATGAGCAAGAGTTACGGCAATGAGATCCGGTTGGCCGATGGTCCGGACGTCATCCGCCGAAAAATCATGCCGATGATGACCGATCCCGCCCGCAAGCGCCGCGTTGACCCCGGGGACCCTGCGCGGTGTCCCGTCTTCGATCATCACAAAGTTTTCAGTTCACCCGCGGATCGTGAGTGGGTGCGAGAAGGTTGCACCACCGCCCAGATCGGTTGCATCGACTGCAAGCAGCGCCTGTTGGAGCGCCTCGTGCCGCGAATCGAACCCATCTACCAAAGGCGGCTTGAACTGGCACAACGACCTCATCAAGTCGAGTCCATCTTAGTGGAAGGAAGCCGCCGAGCCCGGAAACGGGCCTCGAGAACTTTGGAAAAAGTACGTCAGGCTATGAAGATAAGGTACTGATCGGGATGGCCCAATGAGGGTCACGATTCGATCCGGTTACTATCCGCTTAAGGTCCATACCCCGTGCCGCTTGCCCAACTCGATTCCACTTATGAGGTTCAACTCGAAGTCTTCGAAGGACCTCTTGATCTGCTTCTCCACCTGATTCGCACCCAAGAGTTGGATATTTACGATATTCCAATGGCCCAAATCGCGGATCAATATCTAAGTTATCTGGATCTTATGAAGAATCTCAACATCAATCTGGCGGGAGAATATCTGATGATGGCCGCCACCTTGATTTTCATCAAGTCCAGAACGTTGCTTCCAGAGGACCCCGATCAGGCTGACGAAGACGGGATTGAAGATCCACGGCAGGAATTGGTAGAACAGCTACTGGAGCACGAGAAATTCAAGAAGGCTGCTCAATTGCTCTACAGTCGCCAGACCGTCGAGAACTCAGTTTGGCCTCGCGGAATGGAAGAATTCAAGGACGAGGACAAAGAGTCGGTGTCGGCAACCGTGTTCGATTTGATCAAGACGTTTCACCTGATGGTAGAGCGTTTTAAAGAGCAAGTTGTCCTGGAAGTGCAGCGCGAGACGACGACAGTGGAAGAAAAACTCGCCGAAATCAGACGACTTCTTCAAGTTGAGAAAGAGTTTCTCTTTTCCTTTTTTTTCCGGCACAAACCCACCCGTTTTCACTTGGTGGTGACTTTTATAGCCCTGCTGGAACTGGTGCGTCTTAGAGAGGTCCGTCTCCTGCAAAAAGGAGTTTTTCAGGATATTCGAGTAGTGTCATGTTAGAGAGCCGATTCGCCAATAAGTTGTTGGCGATTCTCTTCGTGGCGCGTGAACCGGTCCACATCGTCCAGCTGCAAGAGGTCTTTTCCGTCCTGGAGCCGGCCCAACTTGAAAAAGAGCTAGGTGCACTTATCGACCGGTTCAACGCTTTCCAGGACGCGTGTGAGATTCGGCGGATCGGGGGCGGCTACCGTATCACCACCCGGCCTCAGCACCACGACGCGGTTCGTGCGTTTCTCAAGACCAAACCTTCAGCCAAACTCTCCCTGGCGGCGCTGGAGACACTGACAGTCATCGCCTACAAACAACCGGTTACGCTTCCCGAGATCATGGACATCCGTGGGATCAAGGGTACGTCGACCATTCGCACCTTGCTCGAAAAAAAACTGATCGAAACCCGAGGACGACGTAAAGTTGTAGGCCGTCCCATTCTCTACGGCACCACCAAGGAGTTCCTACTGCGTTTTGGTCTCAACAAACTCACCGATCTCCCAACGCTGCAGGAGTTCGAGAACATCCTGGGTGCGCCGGAAACGGATTAAGCCTTCTCGCTCGATTGAGGTCGGGACCATACTTGGAGAAGCCTCTACGGGCGGTTTGGGCGCGCAGCCGTCATTTTGTTGCATAATTGAGCCTCACCGTGAAGGAACGCCTGCAGAAGACCATCGCTCGGGCGGGATTGGCCTCGCGCCGCCAAGCTGAGCAAATGATCTTGGGTGGCTTGGTCAAGGTCAACGGGCAGACGGTGACTTCGTTGGGAAGCCGAGCGGACCCGCTGCGTGACTCGATTAAGGTTGCCGGGAAGCGCATTCGTCCCCAGCCGCTGGAATACTATGCGGTTAACAAGCCCCGTCTGGTGCTGAGCGCTGTTTCGGACTCGAGTCGGCGCCCTCTGGTCACTCAGCTGGTCAGGTCGAATCGACGGTTGTATCCAGCCGGACGTCTCGATTTTGACAGCGACGGATTGGTAATTCTGACCAATGACGGCGACTTGACCCGTCAGCTGACTGCGGCCGGGGGCTGGCCGAAATTCTACCACGTCAAAGTTCAGGGCCGACCCAGCCGGCAAGCGTTGAGGCTATTGGAGAAGGGCAATCGGGTTAGCGGCCAGCAATGGGCTCCTACCCCGATCCGGCCAATTAAGATCGCTCACAATAGCTGGTTTGAGGTCGAGCTCCGTCAGGGTAGAAATCGCCAAATCCGACGGATGTTTCAGGCAATAGGTCACCGGGTGATGCGGTTGCGTCGGACCGCGATCGGCCCGGTCCAACTTGGCGATCTTCGACCCGGGCAGTCACGCCGACTCACTCCTAAAGAACTTCAGAAACTACGGCAAGGGCCAGCCAACCGAGGTCCTTGATGCAGTAGAATGGTACGCATGTTCACCGGCATCGTAGTTGAGCAAGGCGTGGTTAGCGTTTGTCGTCGCTCTCAGAATGGGGCTGTTTTAGAGATTGAGTCCAAGCAACTCCTACCCAATCTCCGAATCGGTGACAGTGTCAGTATCAATGGCGCCTGTCTGACGGTAGTGGAGAAGGAGCGCGACAAGTTCGTGGTTGAAGTGACGCCGGAAACCCTTCGCTTGACCAATCTCGAAAAAGTTCAACCGGGAGATCGCGTCAACCTGGAAGCTGCCGCACGTTTGAGTGATTTTCTGAGTGGGCATCTGGTACAAGGCCATGTCGATCAAACCGGCCAATTGTTGTCGATACGGCCTGAAGGCAACTCCAGAATCCTGCGTTTCTCGGCGGAAAATGAAGTCTACCAGTACTGCAGCCTCAAAGGCAGCATAGCAGTCAACGGTGTGAGTCTGACCATCAGTGGCCTGGGTGAGGGTTGGTTTGAGGTAGCTCTCATTCCCCACACCATGAGAGTAACCAACTTAGGCCGGTTGAAAGTTGGCGGCCAGGTGAATTTGGAAGCGGATGTGATCAGCAAGTATGTGAAATCGCATGTCAAACGGCTAATGGTGTTGGCGGGAGCGTTTCTGTTGCTGACTCTAACGCCGCTCTTGGGGGGAGGCCTCAGCCTGGGCGAGAAAAGTGTTTTGGTCTATCAGGAAAAGAATGGGGCCAACACCACCGACCTTGTGGTGCGACTGGCCCGGTTCCGCCCCGACCTGGTGCTGGAGTGGGAGTCGGTAAGTAATCAGGGAACCGTACACGTCTTTCGAAAAGCCCTGGCGACTTCTCGCAACTTCACTTTGCGCCAATTGTTCGAGGTAGGTGTCGAGATGGAATCAAGTGGGCAGACCACAGTTCTGCTCTCGGATTTTCTCTTCTCCGAGCTCCAGACCCAATCCTCCTTCAAGGTCGTCGTCAATCGCACGCCGGTCAAATGGGAGGTTGTGGGGGAGGAATCCTTTTCACTTGATCTTGACGGCAAACCCCAAAGCTTTCCCGCAATCCGGGTCAAGGACAATCGTCGCGGGAGCTGGTTGTTCCTTAACGATGCCGGCTCGCCTCTGCTACTGGAATATGTGACACCCTACTTTCAACAGCAGTTGGTCAGCGTCACCAGTGAAGGTGAGTTGGGTCTTCGTTGGATACGCAAGAAACCTCCCATCAAGTAAGCAGAACTAAGTTCTTTTTGGCCAGTGGATTTCCTATAATTCGGCGGCCAAGGTAAGACTAAAGAGGAGTTGGGATGAGTCTGGACCGTGTCGAAGACGTCATTGAAGACATTCGCCAAGGCCGCATGGTGATCGTCGTGGACGAAGAGGACCGCGAGAACGAAGGGGACCTGACACTGGCGGCCGAGAAAGTCACTCCCGAGGCCATCAACTTCATGGCTCTGCACGGACGAGGACTGATTTGCTTGCCGATGACAGAGGATCGGCTCGACGAGTTGCAAGTTCCGTTGATGGTAAACGAAAACCAGTCGATCCATGGCACCGCTTTTTGTGTGGGGATCGAGGCCGGAAAAAATGTCTCCACCGGAATCTCGGCCGCTGACCGGGCTGTCACCATCCTGACTGCGATCCAACCGTCGGCACGCCCGCAAGACCTCATCAAGCCGGGTCATGTGTTCCCACTTCGGGCACGACCCGGAGGCGTGTTGGAAAGAGCTGGGCAGACTGAAGCGGCCGTCGATCTGGCCCGCATAGCCGGGCTCCAACCCGCCGGTGTGATCTGTGAAATTATGAGTGAAGACGGGACCATGGCCCGTTTGCCAGAATTGCGCCGTTTTGCCGACCGTCACGGACTTAAAATCATTTCGGTGGTTGATTTGATCCGCTACCGACTGCAGACCGAGAAGTTCATACGGCGGATCAATCAGGTGCCTTTCAATTCCGAATACGGCCGTTTCGAGCTCATTGTCTATGAAAATCGTCTCGATAGTGGTGTACATCTGGCCTTGCGCAAAGGAGTGGTGAACAAGACCAAACCGACCTTGGTCCGAGTCCACGCCGAAGATCCCCTGGCGGACACTTTCCTGAGCCGCCAGAACCCAGCCGGCCGAGATCTCAAGAACGCTCTTCGGATCATCGACGCTGCCGGGAACGGAGTCTTTGTCTACCTACGTCTGGAAGACAAGAATGATCTCGTGCGCCGAGGAGTCAGTCGACTCAAGGGGGAGAAGGTTGAAAGTGCCCCCCGAGGCGACTTCAAGGATTATGGGATCGGCGCCCAGATCTTGGTTGATTTAGGTCTGCGCGATATTCGATTGCTCACCAACCATCCCAAGAAAATCGTGGCGCTGGATGGATTTGGCCTCAACATTGTCGAGCAGATTCCGATCGGGACCCCGGTAGGCGCCACCGGATCCAATCGGTAGCAAAGCCGAAGACCTTAAATGAGATGATTCACGAGATCCAGGAGGAACCGATCCCGTGCGAGATCGACCCTGACTCGGGTCTTCCGATCGGCCCGCCGCTCGATGATCCGAGGCCCGCAAGAAGGCCGGCGCGGATTGTGCTCGAAGGGCGCTACGCGCGGCTCCACCCGCTTGACCCGGTGCTCCATGGTGACGATCTGTATGTCGCCTCTTCGCCGCCGGACCGGGCGGCGCGCTTTCGTTACCTGCCGGACCCGCCACCTGATTCTCGCGGGGGTTTCGACGCCTGGCTGACCAGTGCGGCAGCATCGGAGGATCCCCTTTTCTTTGCCGTGACCGATCGAGCCACGGGGCGGGTGGAGGGCCGGCAATCGCTGATGAGGATCGCTCCGGCCCACCAATGCATCGAGGTCGGCCACATCTATTGGGGCCCTCGGATTGCGCGTACCCGGGTTGCTAGCGAGGCGGTTTATCTATTTGCCATTTACGTGCTTGAGACTCTTGGCTATCGCCGGTTCGAATGGAAATGCGACGCGCTAAACGCTCCCTCCAGGCAAGCGGCGTTGCGGTTCGGTTTCACTTACGAAGGGCACTTCCGCCGGGCAGCAATCGTGCGCGGCCGCAGCCGCGACACTTCCTGGTTCGCAATGATCGCGGAGGAATGGCCTGCGCTGAAGACGGCTTATAAGGAGTGGCTGGCGCCCGACAATTTCGACGAGCAGGGACAGCAGCAGGCGAGGCTGAGCGATCTCACGTCGGCGGCACTCGCCAGCTTGCCTAGGCCCTTGAGTTGACTCAGTTCCGTTTCCAACCGGGGGCCTATTGGGTTTACGGACACCAATCCAGCGCCAGGGGCAGTCCGAGTCTCACTTCCAAGGTGACTTGATCGACGAAAGGTTATTGGCTCTCCGGTCCATGCAAATAACCCTCTCTATGGCGGACCTTGAGCTTGTCCGCCTTGCCGTTGCCGTCGATGTCGGCCGACACCTGGACCCGGATCTTGCGATAACCGTCTTTGGCCGGGTTGGAAGAGGCGTAACTCAGACTGTACTGGTTGCGCAATAGGCTGGAAATGGTTTGAAAGACGCCTCTGAAAGCTTGGGGAAAACGGGGGAAATAGGCCTGTCCTCCGGTTAACTTGGCAAAGGTCTTGAGAGTCACTTCGCCCTGCATCAAATCCATCCGCACAGTTGCTGGAAGACGATGGTCTGCACGAGCTCTAAAGTTGCCTCCCAACTGCACGGCGTAGATCGTTACGTTAGAGCGCTTGACCCGTTTCAGTATCTGGTTGAGATTCTTCTTGCTGAAGGTGTCCAGGCCGCTGGAGAGGACGATCACGGCCACTTTGCCTTCGACCTCTTGCAAGCGATCGAGTGTGTCGTGAACAGCGTCATAGAGATTACTCTCGCTAAAAGCGGGATAGTTCAGCCTTCTCAAAGCGGACATGGCTTCGTTGGCATTCTGGGTGAAATCGACCAGGATTTCCGGACGGAGGTCGTAAGCGACCACCGCAAGCCAATCACCTGGACGCATGCCGGACAGGAAAGTCCCCGAGGCCACCCAGGCTTCCCAAAGGAACTCCCAGGGAATGGCGTTGCTGTATTCGGTTAGCAGTACGGCCGTCATGGGGGCTTCGATCGGCGACAAGGAAAGGATTTCCTGCTCTACTTTGTCTTCGTAGAGCTTGAAATGTTCCCGAGTCAGCCCCTGAATCAGATTACCTCTCTTATCCTGGACGGTGACGTCCAACTGAACCTGATCCACTGTGATACTCAGAGCCGCAGCTCCCTGAGGTCGTTCATCCTCTTCCTCAATAGGCCGTGGTTGTTGCGATTGAGGGGCCGCGCTGAGCTTGACAATGACCAAAACCAGCGCCAGGGGAAATGCGACTCTACACACTTTGATTCCGTTCATTTTTGAATACTCGTAAGTGCTGATGCATCAATAGGCTTGAGTGTAGCACAACACCGGACAAGGTCAATTCGCTGTGCTATCATCTGTGCAGTGACCGAGGCAAATCGAGAACAAGAACTGGTCCGACTCCTGGCCGGGTTTGAGTCTGTTTTGGTGGCCTTCAGCGGAGGAGTGGACAGCTCCTATCTGGCCTTTACGGCCCATCGGGTGCTGGGGGAGCGAGCCTTGGCGGTGACAGCAATCTCCCCTTCAGTCTCGCGTCAGCAACAGCGGCTGGCGCGGGACTTTGCGCAAGCGCACGGGTTGAACCATCGGCTGATCCGGACCGGAGAGATGCAGGATGCGCGCTATACGGACAATCCCGTGAACCGTTGTTATTTCTGCAAGACCGAACTCTACCGGCAGCTTGAGCAACTGCGTGGCGAGTGGAGAGTCGAGATCATCGTCGACGGCACCAACGCAGACGATCTTTCCGATCACCGACCGGGTCGTTTGGCGGCCCGGGAGAGGGCCGTCAGAAGCCCTTTAGCTGAAGTTGGCCTGAGCAAGCAAGCCATCCGAGAGCTATCCAAAAAATGGGGACTATCCAGCTGGGACCAGCCGGCTATGCCTTGCCTATCGTCGCGCCTGCCCTACGGCGTGAAGGTTACCCGGCAGCGTCTACAGCAGGTCGAGCTGGCCGAAGCCTACCTGCGTGCACTCGGTTTCAAAGAATTACGGGTGCGTCACCATAACGAGCTGGCGCGCATCGAAGTGGCATCGCAAGAAGTCAACCGGCTTCTCGATCCAGCCTTGCGGGCCCGGATTGAGGATCGTTTCAAACAGATCGGGTACCGCTACGTGGCTATAGACTTGGGCGGGCTGCGATCGGGCTCGCTCAACCCACCCATTTCCAAACCGGCTTTGCCCTTTGATTCGAGGACATCTGGGAAGTCGGTTTACTCGCAGCCAGTCGAATAAATTGACCAGACGATTCGGTGTTCTGAACTGGTTGTTGCTGGTGCTGCCGGCGAGTGTGACTTGCCTGGAAGCCAGTCGACACCCGGTTCGAGCTAAGCATGGCATGGTGGTTTCGGTCAGTCCCGAAGCCAGTGATGTCGGCTTGGAGGTCCTCAAACAGGGGGGGAATGCTGTCGACGCTGCCGTTGCCGTCGGTTTTGCACTTGCGGTGACGCATCCTGCGGCCGGTAACATTGGCGGCGGCGGGTTCATGGTCTTTCACGATCCGGACCGCTCGCTGGAGACCACGATCGACTATCGTGAAATGGCCCCCGCGGCTGCCAGCCGCGATATGTATCTTGATCCCGAGGGCGAAATAGTTCCCGGTCTTTCCACTGTTGGCTATTTGGCCTCAGGTGTTCCCGGGTCGGTGGCGGGAATGCACCTGGCTTGGCAAAAGTACGGCAAGCTCAAATGGGCTCAACTCGTTGAACCGGCAATTGCATTGGCGCGGGACGGTTTCAGGGTCAGCTACTATTTGAGCGAGGGTCTCAAACGCGCCCAAGAACACTTGAGTCGTTTTCCCGAAACCCGTCGGATTTTCTCAAGAGACGGCGATCCCTATCGGGAAGGCGAAATCTTCAAGCAACCCGAGTTGGCTTGGTCGCTGGAAAAGATTGCTCGAGAAGGCCCTTCTGCCTTTTACCAGGGAGCCATAGCGCGCCGCATCGTGGCCGATATGGAGGCCCATGGTGGAAACATTACTCTGCGAGATCTGGCCAACTATCGCGCTAAGGAGCGACCTCCGACCCGAGGCTGGTACCGCGGGCATGAAATCGTCTCGATGGGGCCGCCCAGCTCCGGTGGGGTAATCCTGGTCGAGATGCTCAATATGATCGAGCGTTTTCCCCTGGCCAATTTCGGTTTTCATTCCAGTGAAAGCATCCACCTGACAGTTGAGGTCATGAGGCGGGCCTTTGCCGACCGAGCTCAGTTTCTGGGTGATCCCGACTTTTCTCAGATTCCCGCCAACAGGCTCACCTCCAAGAGTTACGCCCGCCAGTGGGCTGACGATATCTCGCATGATTGGGCTTCTTCCAGTGAATCCGTGTTTGATGGCAAGCCCCAAGCTCAGGAATCTCTTCAGACCACCCACTACTCGGTTGTTGACACCTTGGGGGCAGCGGTCGCCACCACGACCACGATTAACGGAGGCTACGGTTCCGGAGTCACCATCAAGGGTGCTGGGTTTTTGATGAACAATGAAATGGACGATTTCTCTTCCAAGCCCCGAACTCCCAACAGCTACGGTTTGATCCAGGGAGAGCCCAACTCAATCAGCGCCGGCAAACGTCCTCTGAGCGCTATGACGCCTACTCTGGTCAAGAAAAACGGAAAACTACTGCTGGTGTTAGGGAGCCCCGGTGGTCCCACTATCATCAACACGGTATTCCAGATTCTGCTCAACGTCATCGATTTTGGCATGAACATCCAGCAGGCAGTCAACGCTTCCCGCTTTCACCACCAATGGTTGCCCGACCGGATTGTGGCCGAAAGTGATGCCGTGGTCCGGGATGTGGAAGTAAATTTGCGCCGCAAGGGACACAAGCTGACCTTTCGAAGCACGATAGGCGATGCCCACTCGATCATGATCGACCCCGAGACAGGTGTTCGTTTAGGAGCCCCTGATCCTCGCCGCGGGGAGAGTAAAGCTTCAGGTTATTAATTGAAGACACCTCTTGTGAGTCGTAGTTGTTGCCGACTGCCGGCCACGGAACTCCCCTCAGAGTCGAACGTTCTTTCAAAGCGGCCCCTGCCATATCGCTGGTCTGTCCTTTATCCAAGGCCGTCCGCAGTTCGCATCCGCCTAGACCATTCGATCACTGGAATGCGATCCCGCTTAGGGCGCGGATCACCCGGGGCTCGCTCGTGAAGGGCAAAGTGATGCTGGTTGGGCTGGGTGATCTGGGAGGAGTTCTGCTGGAATTTCTGACCCGCCAGCCGGAGATCAGCTCGATTCTTGTGGCCAGCCGAAATGTCAAGAAAGGGCAGGCTCGTGTCCACTTGGCCCAGTTGGGGGCCGTAGCTCAGGGATTGAATCCCGAGTTGCGTTTCCAACCGCTGGATCTCGACCGGCCGGAGGAAGTGGCCCAATGCGTCAGCGAAGCTCAGCCGGACCTGATCGTCAACACTGCTACTCTGCAGGCTTGGTGGTGGCCGCAGAGGTTGCCGCCAAGGCCGGCCCGTCAGCTTCAAGAAATAGGCTTGGGTGTCTGGCTGCCCGTGCACTTGGCGCTGACGCAACAACTCATGAGAGCACTGAGGTGGTGTGGTTTTCAAGGGCCGGTGGTGAGCGCACCCTTTCCCGACGTTGTCAACCCCATCTTGGGCTGTCAGGGTCTGGCGCCGAGCTGTGGTTTGGGCAACCTGGACGAGATTGTGGCCAAAGTGAAATGGCTGGCGGCGGGTCAATCGGGTTGCCGGCCCCAACAGCTGGAGATAACGCTGGTGGCTCATCATGCGCTGCAGGCCTTCGCTCTGGCATCCCGGCCAAATCGGGGCATGATGCCTCCTTTTTTCCTCAGGGTCACCCAACCGGGAGACGTCAAGAGTAGGCTCGATCCCGAAGAGCTGCTGCGAAGATCCTTGCCATTGCCGGCTGGTCGGGCGACTCATTATCTGACAGCGGGATCGGCCGTGCGGCTGATCCTGGGACTACTGGGGCGCGACCGCGTTCGTCTCCACGTTCCCGGACCGCAAGGTCTTCCGGGAGGCTACCCGGTTTGGGTTGGTCGCGGTCGGGTTGTGTTGGATACCGATGCGGGTCTGAGTCGTGAGGAGATGATCGAGATCAACCAGCGGTCACACCGGTTTGACGGGATCGAGAGAATCGAAGAAGATGGCGCCGCCGTCTTTCGTCCGGAGGCGGCGGAACGTCTTGAGGCTTTGATGGACTACCGCTGTGACCGGCTGGCTCCTGAAGATGCGGCAGGGCAGGCAGCGGAAATGATGGCCAAGTTTGGAGAATTGGCTCGACGCAACGGCGTCGATCTCGACGCCCCGCTGGTCTAACGCCAGGGTTGGCAACCGAGATGAAGGAGATGGCTTGACATATTCCACGACCCGGTCAAGGGAGCTTTTCGCCCGCGCCGTCGAAGTTATGGTAGAGGGGGGAAGTTCTCCTTCACGAGGACCGGCAAACTACGGAGATTGTCCGCTCTTTATCCAACATGGCCAAGGGGCTGTGATCACCGATCTCGACGGCAATCGCTACATAGATTGGATGATGGCCTATGGCGCGCTACCCTTGGGACATGCCCATCCCAGCATCGTAGCTGCGGTTTCCGAGGCGGCTCAAACCGGTACCCTCTTTGCTGCAGGCACCGAGATTGAGGTCGAAGTGGCCGAGCGTATCAGCTCAATCGTTCCGGCGGCTGAGCGGGTTCGCTTTGCAAACACCGGAACCGAGGCGGCCATGGCAGCACTACGCTTGGCTCGTGGCTACACCGGTCGACCCAAGTTCATCAAGTTCGAGGGACATTATCACGGTTGGCACGATGATTTTCTGCTGACTGCGCATCCCCACCAGTGGCAGTCCCTGGGTCACCCTCGCGACCCCATCCCGATCGCCGAGAGTTCGGGACTCAATCGGCGTTCGCTCGCAGATACCATCGTAGTTCCCTGGAACGATTTGGAGGCAGTGGAACGAGCTCTGGATGTCCATCGCGGTCAAGTAGCCGCCATTTTCACCGAAGGTGTGATGGCCAATATGGGTGTGATTCCACCCCGCGCCGGATACCTCAAGGGCTTGCGCCAACTAGCCACTGACTCTGGGAGCCTTTTGGTAATGGATGAGACAGTGACAGGATTTCGAGTGGCTCGAGGAGGTTGTCAGGAGCATTACGGTGTAGAAGCTGATCTGGCCGTTTTTGGCAAGGCCCTGGGTGCTGGACTGCCGGTGGCTGCCCTGACCGGCAAAGCCGAAATTATGGAGGCTCTGGCCTGGGGCGGCGTGCTGCACTACGGGACCCAAAATGCTTCCCGAGTCGGGCTGGCAGCCGCTCGTGCCAGTCTGGACTTGTTGGATGAGGTTTTCTTCAAGAAGTTGAATTCGCTAGGGGAGAAATTGTGTACCGGTCTCAGCAACGTTTTTGATCGGAGAGGAATTCCGGCCATCGTCCAGAACTTGGGTTCCATGTTCCAGATCTTCTTTACCGAATTGCCGCGGGTCGAGGACTACCGGCAGTTTTGTGCCGGTGTGGATCGCGCCCGATACCAAGAATTTGCGCTGGCTCTCTTTCCACACGGCATTTATATGTCTCCCTCGCCCGCGCTCCACTCAGTCGTTACCGGAGCTCACAAGCTGGAACACGTGGAAGCCACCGTGAGCGCTGTCGACCGGGTTTGCAATGAACTCTTTGGATCCTGACCGCCAGGGAAGGTTGGCGGGCAAGGGCGCCCTCATTACCGGCGCCGCTGGAGGAATCGGCCAAGCGATCGCATGGCTGTTCGCCCAAGAAGGGGCTCACCTGACCCTCGTCGATTTGGATCGGCGGGGCAGGGAACTGGCTGCCGAGATCGAGCAGGCAGGAGGCGCGGCGCGTTTTGTCAAGGCTGATGTGAGCCAACCGGCGGGGTGTGAGCTAGCGGTTAAGGCTGCGCTGTCCAATGACCGGAGGGTCGACATCCTTTGCAACAACGCTGGCATCATTCGACGGGCTTCAGTAGTAGAACTGAGTGAAAAGGACTGGGATGAGGTGATGGCGACCAACGTCAAGTCGATTTTTCTGCTATCGAAGCTCCTGGTGCCGTATATGGTCCAATGGGGTGGCGGCGCCATCGTCAACACAGGGTCTGCATGGGGCTTGGTTGGAGGGGCCAAAGCTGCAGTCTATTGCGCATCAAAAGGAGCCGTCGTTCTGTTGACCAAGGCAATGGCGATCGATCATGGTCCTCAGAATATCCGGGTCAACTGCGTGTGCCCGGGAGATACCGACACGGCTATGTTGGTCAAAGAGGCCGAACAGCTGGGGCGGCCACCCAGCGACTTGCGACGGGAGGCGGCAACTCGGCCCTTGGGGCGCCTGGGAAGACCAAGGGAGATCGCGCGCGCCGTACTCTATTTGGCCAGCGACGCCTCCAGCTTTGTCACCGGCACGTCTCTGGTAATCGATGGCGGTGGATGGGCCCGTGGGTAATCCCGCATCCCCGCAATTGCAATTCGGAGAAATGGGTCCCGAGAATTTCCAAGCAGCTTCCCACCTGTCCTGTCCATTCCAGACCCCTCGATCAAGGGGGGTAGCAGTCAAAGCTCTTGTTTAGAAAATAGAAACTTGGGACGGTCTGCTGCTGCTGCGCAAGAGAATCGGCGAACTCGTTGATACTAATGTAGAGACATGACCAAGCCAACGTCCAATCTAACGGATGTCTTTCTGGAAGACCACCAACAACTGACCCGAGGCTTGGCTCGCCTGCGCCAAGCTTTGCAGCAAGGGGATGTGTCGGGAGCGGTTCGATTGGCCGATGAGCTGGATCGACAAGTTGGCGCCCACATGCAATTCGAAGAAGACGTTTTTTATCCCATGTTGGCCACGCGGTTGGGGCAGGAATTTACGGCCCAACTCTATGCTGAGCACGCCATCGGACGGGAAACGCTCCTTAGGATCAAGGAACTCCCATCGAAACAAATCGATGTCGAGCTCCGGAAAGAATTGATCGCTTCCCTCTCCGAAACTCTGGACCATGCTTTGAGCTGCGGTTCAATGCCCAGTCATGTGGCTCGCTTGGATGCGGACCGGCAGGCCGGACTACTGAACATATTGGGTGAGTTAAGCTCCAAGGGCCGACGTTGGACTGACCTGGTAGAACCCGGCTCGGAAACGCAAACCTGAGCGATGTGTCGACTCTACGGTTTTCTTGCCAACGAAAAGACCAAAGTGGAGTGCACACTGGTCCAGTCGCAGAATTCTCTCCTGTTGCAGAGCCGCTCTGACATTAGGGGAAAAAACCATTCGGACGGCTGGGGAATCGGATTTTATGAGAACGATCTTCCGCAGGTCGAGAAAAGGGTGACCGCAGCCTATAGCGACAACCATTTCAGCACCGCAGCCGAGCGGGTTTTTGCCCGCGCCGTGATCGCCCATGTCAGAAAGGCAACGGTTGGCGGGTTGAATTTGGCCAATACTCACCCGTTTACGGTGGGCGCGTGGACCTTCGCCCATAATGGGACGATTAGGAAATTTGACCGGGTCGAAGCCTTTTTGTTGCGACAAACCAAGCCCGCTCTTCTGTCCCGGCGCCAAGGGGAAACTGACAGTGAGTCGATGTTCCTTTGGCTGCTGAGTCAGCTGGCGCAGGGTGACCGCGACCTGCCGGAGGTTAGCGAAAGATCGGATCTCGAGCCCATGATTCGTCAACTGGGTCAGTCTCTGGTCTGGCTGTCTCAGCTTTGCCGACAGAGCGGAGCCGAACAGATGTCCGAGTTGAATTTCCTCCTCACTAACGGGTCAATACTGTTGGCGGCCAGATTCAACCAATCGCTCTATCTGGTGAAGCGCCGGGGTATTTGGGACTGCGAGATTTGCGGAATCCCCCATGTCCACCGTCCGGAGAGAAGCGACTACCGGGCGGTGGAGGTGGCTTCAGAGCCGATGTCCCACGAATCATGGGAAGAGATCCCCAATCGAACTGTTTTGGGGATAAACCCTGATTTGCAGACGAGCCTCTATAAGATTCCATAGATGTCTATGGTGTGCCGCTCTATAAGCAAACCCAAAGGCTATTTTCATAGCTGTAATAGCCGCAATGAGAATCCCTACGATTAAAGCTTCCTCGGGATATTTAATGACCGTAGTAGCCAGGGGCTCCAGATCCCAGCAACAGCAGAAAAAAATTCGTCCCCATCTCTAGCAGCTCAAAATGCTTCTGCCGCTTAGAGTGGTACCTGATTGAAAGCTGGATTCCGAATCGCCTGTTTACTTCTTCGGAGGCGGAGGGTGAGGCGGTCGAACATCCCGAACGTTTCCCCGGAGCGGTCTTTTGGGGGAGGTGGCGGGCTCGGGCCCGGCGATTCTTGACTAGCGCGGCACTCGAAGGCAACTGAAGAAATTGTAGATTTCTCCCGCCTTGGTGTCATTATCAAATGAGACAAGGACATCTCCGTTTTGATTCCGCTCACGAATCTCAACCGTCCCTTCCCCGTCGTGATTGTATCCCGCGTAGTAAAGCTGACCCCCTGCATGGAACTTGACAGCGTTTACCATCTCCCCATCATACTCTCCAATTATGATATCGCCTTCGTCACACCAAATAACAGCGCCGAGGACTGCGAATACGACCCCTTTGACGCCAGGTGCATGACACTCGGCCCTTACTACTACGCCACGAATATAAACTTTAAGTGTATCTACATCCTTAGCTATCCCTGCCATGATTTTTTCTTCCATAAGTTGTTGAAAAAAGCTGTTCCGATCATTCTCATCGTCGTCCCCCTGCCCATTTCAGAAGCGCCCCCTGAAACCGGCCTATCGGGCTTTGCCGAGGTGTCGAAAGGACAGTGACCGCCGAGATTCAGTCCGGAACTTCGAACAGGTCCACGTCAGAGTTGGATCATCTGCCAGCTTAAGCGAACCTCACACGAGCTGTGAAATGGAAAGATTTTGGGCTCTGGGATACTTTAATTTTGGCAAATGCACGGCCCTTGTCTCAGTCGTTGCGGGGTCTCGACGCCAATGCGGGATGGAACGCGCGCTGCACACGGGAGTCGACTGGAAGATGCCGCCGGTGTCGGCGCTGCAGCGCGACATTGGACCTGCGTCACCCGCGCCGCCATTGAGACGGTACCGGCGCGCAGGACGCGCCGGGGTGGACCTATGCGGCGGGGGATGGGATCGAGGTAAGGGTGACGTTCAGCGAAACGGCGAAGGTGGAGTGGAGGCCATCAAGCGCTGCTATCGCAACGACTGGATCGCGCTCGACAACAGGCTGCGCAGCCCGTAGAGCATGACCGTGATAGCAACTACCGTCAAGAAACCGTCAGTAAACTCGCCCAGCAAGCGGGCTAGCCGCAGGCGTTGCGACCGAAAGCAGACGCCCCACAACCGTCTAAGAGCAACGAAAGGAAGGAGTTGGCAGAAAACCGTGGAAGATGTCCGGCTGCCTTAAGAGGGGTCTGCCTCCATCCTTGGGCTATCGGACTTTTCCCAAATGAGTGTCCCCACACTGTGCCGTATTCACCAGCGCGCCGTGAGCCCGCCTTGAACGCCGTGCTCGGCGCCCACCTGGCCCGGTCTTTGGCGCCGGGCGGCATCGATGCCCAGATCGAAGCTCATGGCGCCCCTCTGCAACACGGTCAGGCCGTAGCCCAGCCGGTAGTCCCGCCCCCCTATCTCGGAAGCGCCGATGCCGAACCGCGGCGTCCCGACGAAGCGGCTTCCCACCGGTAGCCCATAGCCCACGTCCGCATCGAGGCGGCTGCCGGATGCGACGCTGCCGTTCGTCATCCCCGCCATCGTCTCCCGGCCCCAGAGAGCCCGGGCGCCGCTTTCGGCCTGACCGCCCCAGGATGGGGTCACCCGGGCTACCAAGCCCAGCGGTGTCGACGGCGTCGGGTTGTAGCTGAACGACATCGACACACCCCGGTCCCGGAACCCTTCGGCCTGGTGCACCAGCAGCATCCGCACCCGCACGTCGGCCGACAGGCCCATCGACGGTTCCGACACGATCAGCCCGCCGGCGATGTCCATGCCCGATCCCGTCTCGGCGTCCCCGGCGTCGCGCCTCAGTCCGACCTCCAGCCGGGGCTGGAGCGACAACCCGCGCCGGAAACTATAGCCGCGCGAGGCTTCCAGCGCTGTCCGGTAACGGGTCACCGCCGCCGCGGTCGCTGCCAGACGTCCTTCCGGTCCGTCCACGCCCTCGATACCCGTGCCGACCCACAGCGCATCCGCCTTGAATGCCAGCCCGAATCCGGCCACTACCGAATCCGACAACTCGCCCCGCAGGCCGCCTGCGGCCATAGCCATCCACAACCCGCTCTTGAGCGCCGTTCCCGCACCCGGCGTCAACGTCAGCGCGCCCTTGCCGTAGCCGGTCACGCCCCACAAGGTGATCCGGTCGGTGACCTTGTAGCCCAGCCAGGGATAGAGGCCGGTCACCGACGAGGTCACCTTGCCGGCGTCGACTCCCGAGTAGCCACCCAAGCCCCGGCTGTGAGACAGCGACAGACCCGTGACCAGCGGTCCTTTCGCATAATCGGCTCCGAGCATCGTGGTGCGGACCCGGCCGTCGAGCGACAGCTCGCCCTCGCGGCCTGCAAACCGCGACTGCGCCCCGCGGCTCCAGAACGACAGGATGCCGCCCCGGCGCGTCTCGTGGTTCATGACGAACGACGACCCGGTCAGCAGGTTGCCGCCCCCGAGGCCCCTCCCCAGGTGTCTGCGCTGGTTCAGCCCCTCGTCGGTTCCGGGCATGCTCCCCATCGGATCCGCCCTTCCGACCAGCCCATCGGCAGAGCCCCTTGGTGCGCCGATCAAACCAGTGCCGGCAACCGGCGAATCGGCTACGGGACCGTGAGCACCTGCACGATATCCACCATTGGCGCCGGTCGAGGAACCCAGCCGGCTGAGGAAGCCGACCGCCAGGTCACGCGCCAGCTCGCGCCCCACCTCCCGTCCGCCGAAACGGGCCTCGATGCCCGGCTCGCGCCGCGCCTCGATCCGTTCTTGCACCTGTTCGACCACGTGCACCGCCGCCGTCCGGCCGAACCGGGCCATAAACGCCTTCGGCATCGGATCCCGGTTCTCGATCGTCCCGGTGGCCTCGCCGTCCGTCACGCGTCCGCCCGAGGGGTCGGACAGCCGCAGCGTCAGCGTCTCCTCCCCCTCGTCGTGGGAGTCGTCGAGCACCGTCACCTCGATCGTCTTCGACGACTCGCCGGCCGTGAAGGTCAGCGTGCCGCTCGTCGACGTGTAGTCCACGCCCGCCTGTGCGCTGCCGTCCGCCGTGGCATAGTCCACCGTCAGCGTGCCGCTCGCCGCGCGGCTCAGCGTGACCGCGAAGGCCAGCACCGCTCCCGCTCCTTCCTCCACGCGCGCATCGGCCACCGCGATGCCCACCGGGCCGGCCACCGTGGCCGAAGGGTTGTTGGTCAACTGCCGCCGGGGCTCGCCCTTGGTGCAGATCGCACCGGAGACCCCGCACTCACGCCCCGCCGGAAGCGTGATCGTCACGGCCGCGTCCGACTCGGGCCTCACCGTCATCCTGAACAGGTCGCGCCGGCCGTCCACGCGCTTGCCGCCCGTGACGCGCCCCCCGGTCACCGTGAACGCATCCTCGCGCAGCGACCGGAAGCTGATACCGATGTCCTCGCTGAAGGCGACGCGGAAGTGGAACCCGCCCTCGCCGCGGTGCTCGGCCGGCATGCCCTCGAACGACGCCGTCAGCGGCTCGGGCCGTGCAGCGACGGCAGCGGTCGCCGCGCTCGTGAGGCTCTCCTCGTTGCCGGCGTCGTCGGCGAAGCTCACCCGCACCTTGAGCCTCTTGCCCTCGTCGGCCGCCACCGGCGTGTAGGTCGAGCCCGTCGCCCCCTGAATATCGGCGCCCGTGCGGATCCACTGGTAGGCGAAGCTCGCGTGGTCCAGCCCGTCGGCGTCGGAGATGCCCGACATCGAGGCGGTCAGCTCCTCCCCGACCCGCGGCGTCCCGCCGATCGTCGGTGCGCCCGCCGCCGCCCGGTTCGCCGACGGTCCCGCCACCGTCGCCGAGGGGCTGTTCGTAAGCGGACTCGGGTCGTCCCCGCGGCTGCACACCGCCCCGGCCGTGCCGCAGGCGCGGTCGCCCGGCAGCGTGATCGTCACGTCTCCGTCCGAGGCGGGCGCGACCGTGATCTCCCACAGGTCGTGGCGCCCGTCCACCCGCCGCGCCCCAGTCACCTCGCCCCCGCTCACCGTGAACGCATCGTCGCGCAGCGTCCTGTAGCTGATCCCGATCTCCTCGCTGAACGCGATCCGGAAGGTGAACGCCGTCCGGCCGTCGTGCCTCGTCGGAAGCCCCCGGAACTCCACCGTCAGCGGCTCCGCCGTCGTGGCCGGGGCCGTGGCGACCACCTCGACTGCCCTCCCGGTGAACAGGCGCCAGCCGTCCGCCGTGCAGATCGCGCCCGCCTCGGCGCAGTCCCGCCCCGGCGGCAACACGATCCCGATCGCGCCCGCGCCCGACGGCGTCACCGTGATGCTCCACAGGCCCGCGCGGCCGTCCACCTGCGAGGCGGCGGTCACCGTGCCTCCGCTCACCGTCAGCGCGTGGTCCCGCATGTCCGCCGCGCTCGTCGCCACCGCCTCGCTGAACGCGATCCGGAAGGTGAACGCCGTCCGGCCGTCGTGCGCCGTCGGAAGCCCCCGGAACTCCGCCGTCAGCGGCTCCGCCGTCGTGGCCGGGGCCGTCGTCTCCTCGGCAGCCACCTCGACTTCCATCCCGCTGGACAGGCGCCGGCCGCCCGCCGTGCAGATCGCTCCAGCCTCGGTGCACTCCGGCCCCGGCGGCAACGTGATCACGATCGCGTCCGCGCCCGACGGCGTCACCGTGATGCTCCACACGTCCTCCCCGCCGTCCACCCGCACCCGCGCGGCGGCCGTCACCATGCCCCCGGTCACCATCAGCGCGTGGTCCCGCATGTTCGCCGCGCTCGTCGCCACCGCCTCGTCGAACGAGATCTGGAACGTGAATGCCGTCTGACCGTCGTGGCTCGACGGCACCTCCTGGAACTCCGCGCTCAGCGGACCGGCGTTCGAGCAGCGCACCCCCGTATCCTCCGCATGGGTGCAGTTGTGCAGACCCCAGCCCGCGTAGCTGCACGTGACTTCCGGCGGTTCCGTATCCAGCGCACTCAGTCGGTCCACCGACATCCCGGGGCCGCCAGCCGTGCACACCAGGTCGTCGAGCCAGATCGGCTGCGGCCCGTCCAACGGGTAGCTGCTGTTCGCTGGCCAGTAGTCGTACGGCTGGTGCTCCTCCCCCGACTGGCCGTAGCCCGACACATACTTGCCGGTGTTGTAGTCGCCGATGGCCGCGCAGATCCGGGCGGCCGCCATGTTGCCGACCTCCATCTCGTTCGGCGCGCCGTCATTATTCAGGACGAGGTTGCCCGCCGTGTCGTATTCCCACGTCGTCACCGTTTCCTTTGAGATACCGTCGCTGCACACCGTGCCCCAGCGCCCGGCGTGGAACACCTCGGCGCGCCCCTCGTCCGGCCAAACCCCGTCCGTCAGGCGGAACTCCCCCTCTTCGCCCGGCTCTTCCGCCGCATCCGGCGGGATCTCCACCGGCAGGCCGCTCGGCGCCCGGACGAAGGCGTAGCCACGGTGACGATGCGGGGGTTGAGGACTCATGGGCGGGGACGGCAGGGGCGTGCCGAGGTCCACCGTGACCGCCTCGGTCGTGCCCTCCGTGCGGGTCACGGCGACCGCCTCGCCCACCACCGCGCCGGCGGTGATCTCAAGCGTACTCGCGCCGCCGGCGAGGCCGCCGTTGGTCACGCTCACCGGAAGACTCAGGGCGAACGGCGCTCCGGCCGGCACCTTCGCCCGCACCCGGTCGCTCCCCACCGTCTCCACGGTGACGCTCAGGAGCAGGGGATGGACGGGGTTCTCTGCCACGTCGAGAATGTCCAGCATGGTCAGACCGGCGAACACCCCGTCGGGCAGCGCGACAAGCTGGTTGGAGCCTGCCATCAGGACCTTCAGCTTCGACAGGCCGGAGAACACCCTGGGGGGGAGCGCGGTGATCAGGTTCTGGAACAAATCCAGCTTCTCCAGATTCGGCAGATCGGAGAACGCCCCGTCGGGCAGCGAGCCGATCTGGTTCCAGCGGAGGATGAGCGTCTCCAACTCCGCCAGGCCGGCGAACACCCCGGCGGGAAACGCGGCAAGCAGGTTGCCGCCCAGGTCGAGCGTCTCCAACTCCGCCAGGCCGGCGAACACCCCGGCGGGAAACGCGGTAAGCAGGTTGTCGCTCAGGCTGAGCGTCTTCAGCTTCGCCAAGCCGGAGAACACCCCGGCCGGAAGCGCGGGGAGCCGGTTACGCTCCAGCTTGAGCGTCTCCAGCGCCGACAGGCCGGAGAACACCTCCGCGCGAAGCGCGGGGATCCGGTTGGCGCCCAGGTTGAGCGTCTCCAGCTTCGTCAGGCTGGAGAACACCCCGGCCGGAAGCCCCCGGTAGAACTGGTTGTTGTAGAGGTCGAGGGTCTCCAGCTTCGCCAGGCCGGAGAACACCCCCGAGGGAAGCGCCAAAAGCTGGTAGTTGCCCGTCAGCCTGAGTTCCTTCAGGTCCGTCAGGCCGGCGAAGTCGTCTGCCCTGAGCGACCTGAGACCGACGCTTTCGAGAGTCAACACCGTGACCGTGGTCAGATGTGTGGTCGTCACCTCCGCGCAATCGGACACGCCGCTGAGCCAGTTCAGGATCCCGTCCTGCACCTGCTGCGTGCGGTCGCAGATGCCGGGCGGGGTCTGTGCCTGCACCGGCACGGCAGCCAGCACGCCGAGTAGGATGAGGAAGGTTCCGGCCGCTCCGATCGTTCTCAACGTCGTCCCCAGCCCATTTCAGAAGCGCCCCATGAAACCGGCGTATCGGGCTTCGCCCATGTGTCGAAAAGACAGTGACCGCCGAAATTCAGTCCGGAACTTCGAACAGGTCCACGTCAGAGTTGGATCATCTGCCAGCTTAAGCGAACCTCACACGAGCTGTGAAATGGAAAGATTGTGGGCTCTGGGATACTTTAATTTGGCCAAATGCACGGCCCTTGTCTCAGTCGTTGCGGGGTCTCGACGGCAATGCGGGATGGAACGCGCGCTGCACACGGGAGTCGACTGGAAGATGCCGCCGGTGTCGGCGCTGCACCGCGACATGAAATGGAAGGCGCCGGCGAAGCCGGGGCGGGATGGCGTTTCAGGATCTCGTCAAACGGGAAGCAATTCCGGCGTTCTGTTCTCCAGCGACAACTCCGCCACCAGCCGCTTCAACCGCGTGTTTCCTTCTCCAACTCTTTCAGCCGTTTCGCCTGATCCAGCTTGAGTCCGCCGTATTCCTTCCGCCAGCGGTAATAGGTCTGGGTGTGGATGCCAGCTTCCTTGCACGCCTGCGGCGCGGTCTTCCCATTTGCGATCTGCACTTCGATCTGCCGCAGCACGGTTACAATCTGTTCCGCCTTGTACTTCCGGATCGACATCTCCAGCTTCCTCCCTCGTGAGATTTTCTCTCACTTCAGCTGGTACAAAAAGGGCCGGTCAGGCCACGGTCCGCAACGAACGAATTAACCCGCAGTTCTCGTTCCTCGGTCAAATAGATGAGCGACATGCTACAACTAAACAACCGGCGCATTTGATTCTTGAGTCGAGTCCGCTCACCCCGGCTCCCGCCGCTGTCGGCCTGCATTCCGAGTTGCCGCATGAACTCGGCCAACAATCTGCCGAGGACGAGCTCACGGCTCTGCGTCCGGACCGCCTCAGTGCAGACCCAGGCCAGCAATAAACGGGGAAGGTTTGCCATAAGGCAGTTGCGAAAGCCCCCCGGCCGTGAGCACCAGGATATATGGGCCGTTACGCCGCACAAACTGGAGCCGGTTACCGGGGTTGGTGCGCGGCAGAGAGCAGAGCGCGAGCAGCCGCGCCATGAAGCCCATTTCCGGATCAGCTTTGCTGGCCTCGACGGGTTGGTTCCCCTGGTCGAGTCGGGTAAAGTGAGGCCGCGGCGCCGCCCGCGCATGGAACACCGTCCAGAGCGGGGTCCTGATCGATGGACTCAAGGCCCGCGGCGAAGCCGTCTCTCGTGAGACGTTGGCACGGGTCTCACCGCTCGTCCACCGCCACATCATCCCGAGCGGAACTTACCGATTTCGGGACCAGCGGCCCCGCTTAGAGTCATTTTTCACACCGTTGCGGCTCAAGCCCCTTTTTGTCAAATGGTTCGCCACGACGATCGCACGGGCGGTTGCGGCAAGACATCGGTGAAAAGTGCGGGCTGCTAGGCCTTGCGTGCGATGGCTTCTCCCCATGCCAGCGCCGCGAACGCGCTCGGCGTGGACTTCCACCGGTTCAGCGTAAGCTGCCAATCGTCGAACTGCTGTCGGCTCGCCAGCCCGTACTCGATGGCGGCACCGATAATTTCGGGCGAAAGAAACCAGTCGTTGATGAATTCGTGGAGGAATTGGATGTCGGCCGGCGTACTGTAGGATTCAAAGGTGGCGTTGACCGTAACGTCGACGAACCCGGCTTCGAGAAACATGCGCTTCAGTTCCTTGCCGATGTGGGGATGCCCGCCACGGGCCCTGATGAGTTTGGAAACCAGCTCCCAGCCATCCTCGGATTCAGGCTCGAGAAACGACGAGCCGATGAACGCCTCGCGGCTCGCGATGACGCCGCCCGGCTTCAATACCCGCTTCACCTCAGCCAAAGTACCCTGAGTATCGGGCACGTGCTGCAGCACGGCGTGGCAGTGGGCCACGTCGAACGTATCGTCGGCAAAGGGCAGGTCGGTGACCTGTCCGGTGTGAAAGACGGCGTTGTCGTGCCCCCCGGCCGCGGCGGCGGCCCGGGCGATCTCGATCTGCGAGGCTTCGATATCGATACCGTGTAGCTCGCCGGGTTGCACTGCCTTGGCGAGTCCAACCGATATCGTGCCGGGTCCGCAACCGAAGTCCAGAACACGGTGACCCGGTTTCAGGTATGGAAGCAAATAGGCGGCGTTGATATCGGCGTTGCGCCGACGAAGCAGCCCCACGAACGCCTCGCTGTAACCCATGATGTAGTTCTTGTCGGGCAAACTCCCACCTCTGCTGCCAGGCATCCTTCCCTCGTTGCGGCGGCTATCGCTCCCTTATCCGCAGCTTGAGCATCGAATCCTTGAGTCCTCTGCCGAATTTCATGTGCAGCAGCAACCGCGTCTGGTAGGGCGTGAGGAACTGCACGAGCGAATAGAACGGATTGTCATTCAGCAGGTACGGCGCTTCCCATCGCGTCGAAATGCCGATGGTCTGGGGCGTCGCGTTCCTGACCGAGTGCCACCACCAGGGGGGATTGAGCAGGGCGTCGCCCTTCGACAGGCTGGTCTTCAGCAACGGAATCCGTTCGAACAGCGCCCGCGCCCGCTGGTCCGGCGCCCGGCGGTCGTACAGGTCCGAGTAACTGTAGATTCCGCTCGGATTCATCCGCGGTTGAAAGAGCACGGAGGCGCGCGGGTGCGCAAAGAGCCATTCCTTGACGCCGCGGGCCATCAGAAAGAGATTGAACTGGCTCGCGCAGTGAAAGCGGCTACCGGTTCCCTTGCCGCCCAGGAAGAGCTGCATTCCCCAGAGTCTGGCGCCGACGTAATCCTTGAGCCTGTCCACCGGAATGTCGCGCCGCAGTTGGGTGCATTGGGAAAACACGTCGGAGACGTTGTCGATGTACTTTCGCGTGCCGAGACCGAGGCGCATGTCCTCGAGCACCTCGCCGAACGTGCCGATCCGGTTGATTTCACCTTCGGCAAAGCCATCCGCATCAAGTTGATGGATCGGCACCTCGATGCTCCCGATGAGACCGTCAAGGTAGTCCACGTCCCAGTCGAGGACGTGCGCGCCGCCGAGGAGGCCCTCGATGACAAAGGGCATCGGGTTTCGAATCGCCTCGCGGAACAGCCGGGGTGTCATCTCTTGCACCCGGAACCGGGGCAGCTCGCGAAACTGGTCGTCTCCCAACGGTTGCAGGCTGTCCGTCAGCCCATCGACGATCTCCGTGCCGAGCGGCTTGTCCCGCTTCAGGAAATGGTTGCCCAGGTAGTTGGCCCCGTACTCGATCCGCAACCGCATCGGGATCTTCGGGATCATTTCCGCCTTGGTCCGTCCTATCATGGACAACATGTCGCGGGCACTCGAGTCTGCGTTCATCCGCGCCCCCCACCGACACTCCCGAGCGGCAGCTTGTCGAACCTGATCAGCATCGCGGGCAGGAAAACAAAGTCCGTAACCAGCGCCAGCGCGATCGTGGTCCCGCTCAAAATACCCATGTCCGAATTGACCTTGAACCCGGAAAGGCCCAGAACGCCGAATCCCACGCACAGCGTCAGCGACGTGACCCAAAGCGCCGGGCCGACGGTACCGAAAGCGAACAGGCAAGCCATCGGCGCACGCATTCCGTGCTCGCGGCGCGCGCGCAGGTACTTGCTCAGGAAGTGTACCGTATCGTCCACCACGATTCCGAGCGTCATGGCCAGCACGGTGGAGATCGCAAGACCCACCTCGCCGCTGACATAGCCCCACAGGCCGAAGGCGAGGCCTGCCGGCATCAGGTTCGGGAGCAGACTCACCAGTCCCATCGTCAGGCTTCTCAGCGCGAAGATGAGCACGAACGAAATCAATACCAGTGCGAGTATGCTGCCGAGCAGCATGGCGTTGATGTTGCGCTCCGACATGTGGGCGTAGGCCACCGACAAGCCGGTTGCCGGACCGGGCAGCAGGGAGGTATTGGCCAACATCCAGGCCTGCGCGCGGCGATCCAGGTCACGCAACTCGCTCGACGAGATGTTGCCCACAGAGACGGTGAACCGGGTCGAAGATTTCGAGACATCGATCTGATCGTTGAGGTCCAGTCCATAGGGCAGCGACAGCTCGTAGAGCAGCAGGTACTGAGCCGCCAGCCCCCTGTCGTCCGGCACCCGGAAATAGTCGGGATCGCCGCCGTTCATGTGCTGGTTGAGCTCCTTTATGATGCTGCTGAACGTCGAGACATGGCCGACTTTCGGCTGCGCGCGGAACCATTCGGCGAGATTCTCCAGATCGGCCAGGTAGTTCGGGTCGGTAATGGCGCCTGCGCCGCCCGCCGGCATCGAGTACGCCACCGCGTTCAGTCCGGTCAGGTTGTCTTCGGTGAAGTCGGCGCCCGCCCGTACGGGATATCGCTCGGGGAAGTAGGTGATGAAATTGTCGTCGAGCGTAATCCGTCCGATGCCGAGTAACAGCACCACGATGCCGACGCTGGTCCCCCACAGCACCGGCGTGCGGTGCTTGATGAGGAATTCCGAGAACGCTTCCATTGCCAGGCGGCTGCGGGCCTGCCCGGCGCGCCGCCGACTCGGCGCGAGAGCCAGAAACGCCGGCAGGAACGTCATCGACAGCACACTGGCGAACATGATTCCCGCCGCGGAAATGTTGCCGAGCGACCTGAACGGCGGGGCATCGGAGAAGTTCAGGGACATGAAGCCGATCGCCGTTGTCACGCTGGTGATGATCATCGGCGTCAGGTTGATCCGCAACGCGTCGACAACCGATCGGTACTGACCGCCACCGTCCCGCCGCACGAGCTGTACGGTGGAGATGACGTGCACGCAGTCGGCAACCGCGAGCGTCATGATGATGATCGGCGCACTCGTGTTGCCGGCATTGAGCACGACGCCAAACCATCCGGCGGCCCCGAGCGCACTGACGACCGACATCAGAATGACCAGGAGCGTGCCGATCGCCCCCCAAAGGGTACCCAACGCCAGCCCGATGATCAGCACGATCAACACGAACATCAGCGGGATCAACGATCGCAATTCCTCTTGCGGCACTTCAAGGAAGGCCACATCGAACATGACGCTGCCGACCACATGAATGTCGATGCCCGGGTACTTCGCCGCAAAGTCTGCCGCCATCTCACGGGCCTGGTCGGCGACCTCCATCGCCGCGCCGACGTCGCCCCTCGGCTTGCTCGGCAGCGTGATCGCCACGGCCGTGACCGTGCCGTCACCGTTGAGCAAGCGCCCGACCAACCGCGGCGAGCCGATCGCAATGTCGCGCACGCGCTCGATGTCGGCATCGCTCAGCGAGGCGGCGTTCTCAACCAACGGGAATACCAGCACATCGTCCGCCTCGGCTTCGATGTGCTGGTGGTTGGTCATCGAGTTGACCCGGCTGGAATAGGGGACTTGCCAGGATGCTTCGGTCAGCTCCTCAATGGCCGCAAGCGCTTCGCGCGTGAACACGTCGCCCCCCCGGGGCGCGAGCACGAACAGCAGATAATCTTCCCTCGAATAGGTGTTCTCGAAGGCCTCCAGGGCCACCAATTGTGGATTGTCCGCCGAAAAGAATACCCGCGAGTCGGCGTTGAAGGACAGGAACCGGCCCCCGTAGCCCACGGCGGCCACCCATGCCAGGGTGCCCAGCATGATAGGCCAGCGGTTGGCGATGATCGCCTGGCTGAACCGATGCGCCGTCATGCGGTGTCAACCTTCATCGGATCGGCAACCGGTTGCTCGTCGAGGCCAAAGTGGTAGAACCGCTGACCCCACTCGTCGACGCGGGAGAGGTAGTAGACATCGGCCTGCCGATGGTCCCGGCATTGCGGCTCGAAGGGGAAGCGGGCATATGCGCCGGAGTACCGCTGGGTGAGCTCGACGAAGGCCTCCGGGTCGAGGCGTATGCGCCGGTCGAGCCGCCGCATCGAATCCCGGTCGATCCGGGGAGGACGCCTGACCCGCAGTCGAAACATGCTCGCGGTCGCGCCGGAGCCGAATGAGTAGACGCAGATGCGCTTGCCGACGATGTCATCGTAGCGGTTCAGGAGCAGGGAATGGAGATTGACGTAGCACGACGCGGTATACGTCGATCCGAGCTGCTTGGTCAGCAGCGTGCCCGGCTCCACCTTCTCCTTGTAGAGACCGATTTTCTCCGCCAGCGCGATACCGCCGGGTTCGGAGTTCGCGACCAGCCGGTCGAACGCGCGGCGGCAGAGATACGTGCTGGTGCAGTGGAATACGAAAAAGTCGTCGTGGCGCAGCAGCGAGTCGACGCCAAGCTTGTCGGTTAGCAGTCGCTGGGCGCCGTCCAGGCACGCCATGTACACGTCGATGCTGTGTTTGCCGTCGCGCATGAGCGGGTAGGGGTCCTTCCAGCCCACCGGCTTGTAGAAATCCCACGTGTCCATCATGTGGCTGCCCCGCTCGGGCTCCATCGCCAAGTCCGCGTCCGGCCCGATCAACATGGCCACGGCTGCGGCCCCGTTCAGGAACGACTGCTCGGCGTTGAGGTCCGCAATATCGACGCAGACCACCAGCCCGAGCCGGCCATCCCAGGCCTCACTCTGACACCACGACACCGTGTTGAACAGCGCCGCCGTCCCCCCGTAGCAGGCGCTGTAGGTGTCGATCCCCTCCACGTCGTGGCAGCCGTGGGCTTCGAACAGCCTCATGAGGTGGGTCTTGATGCTCTTGCTGCGGTCGAGGAGGCTTTCGGTGCCGACCTCCAGCCGTCCGATCATCGACCAGTCGATATCGGCCCGCTCCATCAACCGCCTTACGACCGTCATCGCCATGGAAATGGCGTCCTCGTCGTCGCCGCAGAACGTGATCGCCTCCTGGCCGAGTCCGGCCGTGTACTTGCCCGGCGCGCCGTGGAAGCGCTCCATCTCGGACTGCTCCACCATGTAGCTCGGGTGATACAGCTCCATGTGGTGGATGCCGACGTCGGTGGCCCGGCGCGGCGTGGTGCCGGCGCTTGCGTAGGGGACGTGATCGGGATGCTCGCCGGTCGGTTCGCCGCGCGGCGACGAGCCGTCGCCCGGCCGGGGCTCCGGGGCCGAACCGCCCCCGCCCATCGTCAGGCGACGTTCCGGCGCCTTCCACGCGCCCGCGAAGGCCTTGCCCCTGATATTGCATCGGGCCATGCCGATGCTCTCGGCGGCCAGCCGCGCCTCGTCCACCGGCGCACGGGTGAGCGCCACCGTGGTGCGCACGCCGAGCGACGGGTAGCCGGCGATTCGTTTCGCCATTTCGAGTGCCGCGCCCCTGGCGGCCCCGGCATTGTCCGCGAGTTGGTTGACCAGGCCGATCTCGAGTGCGGTATCCGCGGCGACCGTGTAATCGTTCAGGTAGAGTTCGCTCGCCCACTGCTTGCCGACCAACCGTTCCAGGTTCTCCGACAGCAGCATGCCGGGACAGACGCCCCGGGGGAGGTTGCCGTAGTTGATGGTTGCCTCGCGCGTGCAGATGCGGAAGTCCGCATTGAGCATTGCCGCCAGCCCGCCGCCCATGACCTTGCCGTGTACGACGCACACCACCGGGACCCCGAGTTCGCGAATGGCCACGAAGGACCGGTAGATGTCGCGGGTGACGCTGGCGGCCGTGAGCACGGGCAGTTGCCTGGTGCGGGGGATGAAGGTGTATGGATTGACCCCGACGCAGAAGTGCGGCCCGGTGCCCTGGAAGACGACGCAACGCACCTCGGCCAGCCTCCTGGCGGTATCCACCGCGCGCCGCAGATCGTCCGCGATCGCCGAATCGATGGCGTTGCCGTGCTCGGGATCGTTCAACTCCACCACGAGCACGCTGCTACGGGGGTCGTGCCGCAGCCGAACCAACGGCGGTCCGTCCCTGGAGGGCGCCTCGGACCGGGCGTCGAGCGCGCCCATCGCCAGCAGCGCTTCGTCGACCGTCGAAGCGGGACAGGCTGCCTTGCCGGCCGCAAGCAGCTTCGGGTCCACGGCCGCGAACCGGCCCAGGATCCGTTGCAGTTCGCGCTCCACGTCCTCGTCAGACCCCAGAAAATCCACGAGCCCGAGCGCGGCCGCCTTGTCGGCGCCGATCGCGTCGCCGCTCAGCATGTACCGCTGGCAAGCGGCCTCCGTCAGCCGGCGCCGCGCGGCCACACTCACCACCCCGGGTAGCCCGCCGCGGCGGATCTCCGGAAAACCGAACGAGGCCTCCGCGGTGGCAAGCACGTAGGTGGCGAGGCTGGGAAACAGCATGCCCCCGCCCCGGCAGGCGCCCTCGACCACCACGACCACCGGCAACCTCGCGTCGCGCAAGGCGGTGGACAGTTCGGCGAACTTCTCCAGTCCCTCACCCAGCTCGCCGCTGCCGAACGCGCTCTCCTCGAGGTTCGCACCCAGGCAAAAACTGTCCGAGGTCCCCGAACCGCGCAACACCAGCACGGGCGCACTGGCGCCCATCGCCCCGAGCAACTCCTCGATGAAGGCAGCCGTGATGAATTCGGGCACCTCGATCTCGAGTCGGCCGGCTTCCACGCCCGGCGCCGCTATCAACTGCACCTCCTGGAAGCCATCCTCCACGCCGTCCCCGGCCGTTGGCGCCTTCGGCCGGAGACGGAAATCGTCCAGGCCGGCCGGCCGGGAAGGCGGCGCCGCAGCGGAAGCCGGGTCGCCCGGGATATCCCTCGTGGTTGCGCGCGAAGCATCGGCCGGCGACTCCGCGGGCAACCGCGCGGCGTCGCCGGATTGCGACACATCCGGTGTGTGGTCCGGGCGTTGCGCCGTCGCCGCGTCTGCGCGCGGGCCCGCGGCCCGCCCGGACAACTCGACAATCTTCTCGATCAGGCCACCGGACGTGATGCCGGACAGGAACTCGGTTTGGGACACATCGATCCCGTACTCCGTATCGGCCCATGTCACGAGTTCGAGCGCCGCCAGCGAATCCACGCCGAGGTGGGTCAAGGGGAGGTCGAGATCGATATCCTCGGCCGCCGCCCCAAGCAGAAACGCGACCTTGCCGCGCACCTGAGCGGTGACGGCGTCGAGGTCGATAACCGGGTCGGCAACGCGCGCGCCTTGTGCGCGCGCGCTGCACACGGCAAGGTGCTCGAACAGCGTCCGCTGCCGATTGAGCCGCAGGTAGCCCGGCCACGATGGGCAGTCGAGCGAGACGACCGGCGGGAGATCGTCCGGTTGCGCCAGGATCCGCTCCAGCCAGGGCTCGATGCGCGAATACGACACCGCCTGGAAGCCGCGGTCGACGTTGATATCGAGTTCCTCCACGTGGCGCGGTTCGCTCAGCCGCCCGACACCCAGCATGGCGGGAAGGTCGATCGCCACGCCGGGCAGCCCGCGAGCCCGGCGTAGCCGCGCCACCTCGTGCAGCGCCGCGTTGGCGGCCACGTACACGGCCTGATTCGCGTTTCCGTGCAACCCGGCCAGAGAGGTGATCAGAACAAAGTGTCGCACCGGGCGCTTGACCGTCGCCCGGTGCAGACGCCACGCCGCCTCGGCCTTGGTTGCGAAGGTGACGAGATCCTCGTCATAGACTTCTGTGGTCGATTGCGCCCGGTAATCGGTCGCGGCGTGGAAGATGCCGGTGATGCCGGGCTCCGCCAACAAGAGCCCGGTCAGGTCGTTCTCGCCGGTGACATCCACTTTGGTCGGCACGAACTCGCAATGGGGATGATCCCGGCGCAAGCCCGCAAGCGCAAGTTGGACACGCCTGCCGGCCGCCCCGCGGCGGCTAGCGAGAATGACCCGGCCTGCGCCGCGCTTGGCCAGCAGCCGCGCCAGCGCCAGCCCGAGGCCGCCGGTGCCGCCGGTAATCAACTGCGTTTCGGCCGCCGAAAACAACGCCTGGGGGATCGGTTCGACCGCCGTCACCGACTGGGCGCCGTTACCCTGGGCGGAGGGGTCGAAATCAGGCGGTATTTCGACGGTGACCTTGCCCCGGTGGCACCCGGAACTCATCAGCCGGAACGCCTCGACTGCCTCCTGGGCGGGGAAGCAGACGCTCGGAATCGGCTCGGCCTCGCCGCTCAACAGCCGCTCGCAACAGGTTTCCGCCAATTCGCGCAACCGTTCGGGATGGGTGTCGTCGAGAATGTCGAGATGCACGCTGAGGAACGAGATATTGTTCTGAAGCGCCGCCAGTCCCAGGGGCGTATCCTGCATGATGTCGCGTTTACCGATCTCCACGTGGCGCCCCGATGCGGCGAGGCAGCGCAGGCTCTGGGCCAGCCCCTCCCCCGACAGGCTGTTGAGCACCACGTTCACTCCGCGGTCCCCGGTGCATTCTCGGGTGGCCTCGACGAAGGAATCCGGCCGCCGGGAATCAAGCACGCAATCGATGCCGAATTCGTCCCGCAGCCAGGCCCGCTTTTCCTCGGTGCCCGCGCTCGCCAGCACGGTTGCCCCAAGCGAGCGGGCGACCTGCACCGCGGCCATGCCCACGCCGCCCGCTGCCGAGTGAATCAATACGGTTTCGCCGGCTTCAACGCGCGCGATGTCGTGCAGCGCGTACCACGCCGTGCAATACACGCCGAGGAATCCGCCCGCCTCGGCGTCTGAAAATCCGGGCGGGCGCAGCAACGTGCAGCGCGCCGCCGCAATCGCTGTGGTTCCGAACAGCCCGTGCCTGGGCTCACCCGCGTCTGTGGCCATCGACAGGCACAGCACCTCGGCCCCCAACCGAAGCTCCGGATAGTCCTTGGCAACCGCGCAACCCAGCTCGATGATCTCCCCGGTGCATTCCATGCCGATGATGGGCCTGAAGCCCGGGAGCATGCCCAGCGCCAGCATGATGTCCTTGAAATGCAGCGAGACGCAGGTCACTCGAATGCGGACTTCGTGCGGGCGAAGCCCCTCGAATTCCACGTTTACCGCGCGCCAGCGCAACGACTCGATCTGCCCCGGCCGGGCCACTTCGAGACGGTAATCCGCATGCCGTGAACCGGGCGCCGGCACCTCCGTCTCCCGCAGGCGCGGTACGTGCCACTCCTCACCCACGCGCCTCAGCTCCATCTCCGCCCCGGCACCGTCCTGAAACAGTTCCTCGAGCCAGCCGCCGATGCTCGGCAGCTCCGCCGAGCTCGGAACGCCCACGACGTATATATCAAGGGCAGGATTCTCGTTCCGCGCCGCCCGCGCGAAGCCCCACATAGCCGACGGCATCTCGTTAGGATCCTCCCGAACGACGAACACAACCGCCGGCGTCGCGCCGGCTTCACGCAGGCCGCGCAACGTAGCGCTGGCCGCCACAAGGGAATCGCGGAAATCCACCACCAGCGTGGCGCTGACCGCGTCGGCCACGTTCCGGGCTCCGCTCCAGCCCCACCCGTCCTCGCCGAGCGTGCAAACGGCGAGCCCGGACTCGTAGGCGGCGGCCCTGGTTTCCTTCGTGACAGTTTCGGCGCCGGGCGTATCGGTACCGGGCGCGCCAGTGTCGCTATCGCCCGCGTCCGGCGGTATGACCACGCCGTTCGCAACGGCCCATCCCGCCTCGTCCCGGCCCAGCACGACATCGAAGCTGCCCGGCCGCAACGCGGCCGTGTCGTCGATGCCGTGAACGCAATCCGGGGCGTTCGGCGCAGCGCCGCGTTCGGCCGCGATGAACACTTGGCCTGGCGGAAAGAGATTGGGTTCGTCGCGCGCCAGATCGTCCAGCCATCCGTCGGCGGACCGATCGAGAATTCTCAAGACCCGTGACGCTTCGCGCGACGCCAGGATTTCGCGAAGTCGTTCCGGCGCCGCGGCCAGCTCGCGCCCCGCGGCCGCGCGAGGCAGGCCGAGCGCCTGGTACTCGAGCGCGTAGAGAGACGGGTCACGGGACGCCGAGGACGGCATCCGGACCAACCGCAAGTCGCGGATCTGCATCACCGGGCGGCCATCGCTCCAGACCGTCACATCGCCCGTCAGGCTGTCCCGGCCGAGCGCGCTCAACGACGCGTGACAGAGCAGCTGTCCGGTCGGTACCTGCCCGTCGGTGAGGTGCACTGCGCCGACGACCGTCGGCACGACAAAGTCGCTGTCGCAGCCGCTCAGGAACGCCAGCGCCTGGAAGCACCCGTCGAGCGTGACGGTGCGCCGCCCGAATTCCCCGCGCAGGTGCGGGGGGGCGCGCACGACGGCGAGCGCCCGGGCATCGCCGAAGGCGATCTCCCGCACGCTTTGAAACGCCGGTCCCAGGTGCAGGCCGCTGTGGCGGCTGTAAGCGGCGTAGAGCCGATCGACGTTGCCCTTCACTTGGCAGTTTTCAATACACTCGGCAAGATCGACGGCCGGGGCGGGCGCGGCGTGCCGGTTCGGACGCTCGCGGTGCAGCGTAAGCTGCGCGTGACGGCCGCCGTCGGTGGCGCACACCCACCGGCCGTTTGCGCCGCGATCGATCGTCAGGGCCGTCCGATCGCCGCTACCCCACAAGGGCAGGAATCGGTCGAATTCGATATCCGCGATCATGCCCACCTTCCCCGCCGACGCGACCAGGGCCACGAAGCCGGCCGCGGGCATGACAACCTGGTTCTCCACCACGTGGTCGGCCAGAAAGCCGTGGGCCGAACGCGTGATGTTCAGCCCGTCCGGATCCGCGCTCAGAGCGCCATCGGCTTGAAGCCTGGGCGTTTTCCAGAACGCGCTCCGATAAGCCGTATCGTGCTGCCACGGCACTCGCAGCGCACCTACGAACCGCACCGGAGGGTCGACCGCCGACCAGTCCACGCTGACGCCGTGAACGAACAGTTGCGCCAGCCCGCGCGCCAGGGATTCATCTTCGGCCAATCGGCCCTGCAACGGCGACACCACGGGACAGTCCAGGTTCTCGTTGAGGTACCCTGACAGCACCGGTCGGGGCGAGATCTCAACGACGGCCTGCGCCTGCTCGCGCAACGCGCGGCAGCCACCCAGCAAATCCACCGGGCGGGCGACGTTCTCGACCCAGTAATCGGCGTCGAGGCGCCGCTCGGCGTCCGGCGTATCGAATCCCGACACGGTCGAGATGAACGGCAGGCGCCAGGGCCCGGGTTGCAGCGATGCAAGCCGCTCGCGCAGTTCATCGAGAATGTCGGCGACGTGGGGGCTGTGATAGGCGTGCTTCACCCCCAGCTCCCTGCAGCGGACTCCGACTCTCTCGCCGTGCTCCATCGCGCGCGCGATGGCCTCGGTATCTCCGGACAACGTCACCGCCTCGGGTGCATTGTGCGCGCCGATGACCACCCGATCCGCGATGTCCAGTTCCGCCAGCGTCGCGGCTGCCCGCTCGACGCTGCAAGCCCAGGCCGCCATGCGTCCTTCGCGCATTTTCGACTGCATTTGCGCGCGTACGCCCGCGAGCAGGCACAGATCGTCCAGGGACAGCGCACCACAGGCCCAGGCCGCCACCATCTCGCCCGTGGAATGCCCCATGACGGCCGCCGGCTCGATACCGAAGTGGCGCAGCAATTCCGTCAGCGCGACCTGTGCGAAAACGATCGCCGGCATGGCCACCCGGACATCCAGTTGAGCCTCATCGTCGATGCCGCGACCGCAGAACCCGTAGTCCTCCAACAGCGAATAGCCGGCGTGTCCCGCAAACAGCCGGTCCGCGGTTTCAATGGCGTCCCGGTAGACCGGGTAACGCCGGTACAGCGCCACGCTCATCTCGCTGTGCTGGCTGCCCTGTCCCGCGTAGCAGAACGCGATCCTCCGCGGGGCGTCGCCGGCATCGCCGTGAACGGACCACGCGGCCCGCGGGAAGCCATCGCCGGGCCGGCCAACGAAGGCCCTGCGATACCGACCGCCCGGCAGACAGACCCCGGTCCAACGGACGATTTCGCGCCGGTCGGTGTCGGGTCGGCGTTCCAGTTCTCCGCACATCCGTTCGAGCGCCGGCTCGTGATGCGCGCTGAGCGGCAATACGACGAAATCGGCGCCGTTGCCCGTGGGAGTCTTATCCCTCGGCGGGGCGGGCTGGTCCCCGGGGGGACACAGCAACGCGCTTGCGTTGGCCCCGCCGAAGCCGTACGAGCACACGGCGAGGTAGGCGGGACTGCCGTGCTCCGGCGACGGCAACGGCTCCACCTCGGTGGGAACCCGCAACGCCAGGGCCCGCGCGTCGATGGCCGGGTTCCACGACTCGAACCCCGCCGTGGGCACGAGCCGGCGATGGTAGGCGCACAACGCCGCGCGCATGAATCCGACGATGCCGGCCCCCGCTTCCAGATGCCCGAAATGGCCCTTCGCCGAACCGATGCACAGTGCCCCTTGGCGTGCGCCGAGAACGGCGGCGGAGATCGAGCGGGCCTCGATCGGATCGCCCACCGGCGTACCGGTGCCGTGAGCTTCCACGTACACGATCTGTTCCGGACGCACGCCGGCGCCATCCTGCAGGGTTTGCAGCAGTTCGACCTGCCGGTCGCCGGACGGCATGGTCAGGCTCGCAGTCTTGCCGTCCTCGTTGATCGTCGAGCCGGCCACCTGAGCGTACACGCGCCGCAATGGCTGAAGGGGCCGCTCGGACGAACCGAGCAGCACCGCGCCGCACCCCTCGCCGCGTACGAATCCATCGGCCCTGGCGTCAAAGGGCGAGCAACGCCCCGTCGGAGACAGCATCTGCGCGCGGGCAAAGCCCAGAAACGGGAACGGGCCCACCAACGCATTCACCCCGAGCACGAGCGCCAGGTCGCACTCGTCGACCCGCAGGCTTTGGCAGGCCAGATGCAGCGCCGTCAAGGCCGACGAACATGCCGTATCCAGGGTGATGCTGGGACCCTGCAGATCCAGAGAATAGGAAATTCGATTGGCAATGACCGAGAGCGCGCTGCCGGACATCGTGTGCCGGGTCGTGTCCGCCGGATTGCTGAACGCCATCGCCTGGTACTCGGACAGGCTCGCGCCCACGAACACGCCGACTCGCCTTCCGGCCAGACGGTCGGGGTTGACATTGGCGTCGAATATCGCCTCGTGCGCGACTTCGAGCGCCAGGCGCTGTTGCGGGTCGAGCTCTGCCGCTTCCCTGGGAGAGACGCGAAAATACAGCGCGTCGAAACGATCGATGCAATCCAGCCAACCGGCGCGCGAGGAAACAGCCCGGTCCGCCTCCCTGGCAATGCTGAGAAAATCTTCCTTCTTCAGCCGATGCTCGGGGACCTCGCCTATGGCGGTATCCCTGGATTGCATGCGGGCCCACATGTCCCGCGGGCCGCCGACGTTACCCGCGTAGCGACAGCCGATTCCGATCACTTCGATCATGGCAATAAATCAACCACGGAGGTGTTTCCCGCGCCCGCGGCGATGGCACGTCACCATTCGCCGCAGTTTTGCGGCCATGTCCATGTCACCGCTGATCCTGAGCTTTCCGCTTGCAAATGCGGTAATGCCGCCGAGCCGACCTTCGACAATCATCCGCAGATCGTCGAGTTTGATGGCGAACGTGCAATCGGCTTCGCGAGGCACGGTACCAACCTCGTTCGGCACATCCCTCGCGTCGATGTAGATCGCGCCGTCGTCGCCGAGATCGACCTTGATCACGCCATCCAGTCCGCTATCGTCGCCGACGCGGCGGCGAATCGTTTCAATCATCGGGTCCAGGTTCACGAAGGGTGTGCCTCCGTCTCGGCGCTGTATCCCAATTTCCACATCGCGAGTCTCGCCGTCATCTCTTGCCCGATCAGATCCATCTTGCGCAGTAGCTCGATCCGGGGGGTCATGCGCTCGATAATCCGTTCTCCGAAGACCGTCTGCAACACGCCGCAGGCGTCCACCAGGCAGATCATCGCGATGTCGCGCGGATCAGGAATGTCGTCGGAGAACAGCACGTTGGTCATGCGCTTCATGGCGTCTCGTTCGGCCCTTTCGTCGATGATCGGATAGCGCTGCGTGCGGAATACCCCGAACACGGTCACTTCGCGTCGGTCAAGCACGCCGCGTTGGACCAGGTTGGCTAGGGCGCGCTCGCGGACCTCGGACCCCTGCTCCTCGGTCAGCGTCTCGATCCAGTCCCCCGTATTGAAGGCCTTTTTGCTGCGCGCGATACGATCGAGCACGTTGTCCAACAGCGTATCGCCCGTCGGCGTGACACTGATGACCCACAACCGGGCCGGGTCCGTATCGATTCGCTCGGCGAACGCCAATTCCATCAATACAGCGGCAATCAGCACTCGTTGCAGCGTGTACTTCCCGATGGGCAGAAAACGGCCGTTCTTTTCCGACAGAAGCAGCACGAGGATTTCCTCGGGGAAAGTCAACGCGGTCAACCCTTACCTCCCGATGCTCCGGCCCGCCAAGCTGGTATCGCTCATGTCGGCACCTGACTTCGCCAAAGCCATCGGTGCGGGCTCCACGGCGAAACCCGGGCCGCCATTGCCCGCACGGTGTCGGTGCCGGCGGACATCGAGCGAGCGCAGTGCCGATCGGACCAAGCTTTCGAACAAATCCCCACATTTCTGAATCCAGCACCGCATAAGGCAACGGCACTGGACTCGGCCCCGAGCCGCGCGTCACCGGGGATGAACGACATCTAGAATTCGGTCTCGGCAACACCGTGTCTGCGGCAACGCGTGAACATCATGGTTTCAAGTCGCACTGACGCTGCACGTTAGCGCTAGTTCTTGATCGAATCGAGCGTGATCATCGCCAATACCGTCACCGAGGCGGCACCCACCAGGGATCCCGCGCTGACCAATATGTTCGTAACGTATGGCCCGATTGCCGGAACATCATTCAACGCTTCGCTGCCCACGACGAGGAAAATCGCCATGATCAGCACGCCCACGCGATCCTCTTTTTTCACGAACCACCCGACCGCAAGTCCGAGGACCCCCAGAACCAAACCGCCCATGGGCACGCCGGGAATCAACCCGATTGCCAGTACCGCAATAAGACCAACGATCTGCATAATATGCGCTGGATTCATTTTCATCCTCCTGTTCCCATCCCAGTGTGGAAGCGCCGCCGGCGATTGTCACGCGATGCGCAAAAGAGCCACGGGAGCCACCGGACGCCACCACTTTTGTCAAGCCTTTTTCGAGTAGTCCATAACTTTTTCTCCCTCCGCGCCGTTGCGAGCGGGAAACCCCGCCCGCAAGGCGGCCGGTCCGATCGTTCTCAACGTCGTCCCCCCGCCCATTTCAGAAGCGCCCCCTGAAACCGGCCTATCGGGCTTCGCCGATGTGTCGAAAGACACTGACCGCCGAGATTCAGTCCGGAACTTCGAACGGGTCCACGTCAGAGTTGGATCATCTGCCAGCTTAAGCGAACCGCACACGAGCTGTGAAATGGAAAGATTATGGGCTCTGGGACACTTTAATTTGGGCAAATGCACGGCCCTTGACGCGGTCGTTGCCGGGTCTCGACGCCAATGCGGGATGGAACGCGCGCTGCACACGGGCATCGACTGGAAGATGCCGCCGGTGTCGGCGCTGCAGCGCGACATGGAGTTGAAGGTGCCGACGAAGCCGGAGCGGCGCGGAATGGCGCTTCACAACCCCGTCAAGCCTGAAAAGAAGCCCGTCGTCCTGTTCCCCAGCGACCGGTTCAAGCCTCTTTCAATATCCATTCCCGGAATGCCCGGACTCCTGGATTGCGCCTGGAATTGGCTGTCGTGATGAGGCAGCACCGCGCGGGCGCCGCGACCTGCCGGTCGAAGAGAGGGACCAGATCGGCCCGTTCCATCTCCCGCGCGATCACCCTCGAGTGCCCGATAGCCGTCCCCATGCCCTCCAAGGCGGCGTCGACCACCATGCTGTATAGTCGGAAGCCCGACGCCCGCGAGAGGTCCGGCGACGGTTGGCCCTGGCGCGCGAACCAGTACGGCCAGTCGGTGTCCCATCCGAGATCGTACAACAAGGGCCAGTCATGCAGGTCGACCGGGTCGCCGGGCCTTCCGCGCGCCTCGATAAGGGTCGGACTGCAGACCGGAAGCAGATCCTCCTCGTACAGCGTCTCCTCGAACAGCCCCTGCGGGCGCGGCGCAGCGGTCTCGCCGACGTAGGCGATCCAGATATCGAAATCGCGTCGCGCCGGGTCGACGCCGCGATGGTCGGTCTCCAACTCGATGACGACGCCGGGGTGGGACAATTGGAAATCCGCCAGCCTCGGCAAGAGCCACTTCTCGGCGACAACCTCGACCGAAACCAGTTTCAACCGCTGTGTCCCGGAATCGGCGCGGCGGCGTTCCGTGGCGACCTGGATCTCGGCCAGAATGCGCTGGACATCCTTCAGATACGCCTTGCCGCGCCCGTTCAGGCGGACACCACGATGGCCGCGCTCGAAAAGCGCGCCGTTGAGATGCTGTTCCAGTACCTTGATGCGGTGCGCAACAGCCGACGCCGAGACGTGGAGTTCCTCAGCCGCCTTGGCGAAGCTCTCGCGGCGGGCCGCGGCTTCGAAGAAGCGCAGGCATTCAAGCGGCGGAAGGGGTGGCATGGCCGCGGGTCTCCGAACAGGAATAGTTGTCCATTGGATTGTCTACTAGGATAAGCGTGTCTCACACGAGTTGTGAAATGGAAAGATTTTGGGCTCTGGGATATTTTAATTTGGGCAAATGCGTGGCCCCTTGCCGCAGTCGATTGCCTGCGCGTCTTCCTGAAATTACCGGACGCGCCCGGCAAGCCCACGGTACTGGCCGGCAGTGGCGCACACATTTTCGCTGAGGCTTCGACGACTAGACAGTCCTCCAATTTGCCCATCCCGCCGCGCCTCCGCTATCGGCGGAGGACGATGCGGTGTCGACTTCATTCAGAATGGTTCTTGCCATCGCTCTAAAGCCCTGGCCGGTCACAGGATGGAGTTCTCTCAGGATCTCGACCGCCTGACAAGACAGAGGAACGATATGCCGAGTGTCGGTCCTGGCGACGGTGTAGCGCTACTCGGCAGCCTCCAGGTCGATATCCAACCACTGGGCATGGCGCAACTCCCCAGGCCGTACGAAGACCAGGGGAGCCAGCCGCAGGGCGCAACGCACGATCAACGTCCCTTGGTAACCTTCCAGCACTCGGTAACAATGGACCCACCTGCTTCAGCTCGGTCAGGGCGGCGAAGCGGGTTCTCTTGACCGGTGACAATGCCCCCCGCAAATCTCCAGTTGGGTCGCGCTGGACACGTCCGGTGGCAACCGCATAGCGAAACACCTGTCTGTAGTTCTAAAGGGCTCGATAGGGGATGTCCTGGGCTCCCGTTGTTGGATCCGGCGCACAACTCTCAACAATTCGGGAGCCGTAGCTACGGCCACGGGGCGGTCACCCATCCAGGGAAAGATATGCCGCTCCAGTCGGCGGAGGATCCGACTGGAATAACTGGTGGCCCAGTTGGAGGATTGCTTGTTGAACCATTCCCGGCCCACGGCTTCGAAACTGTTGGCTGAGCGTTCCGGTTTGGCGGCCTTCTGTGCTTTGCGGTGCTCGCTGGGATCGATCTCCCGGGCCAACAGTTGGCGGGCCTGAGCGCGCCGGCGTGAACAACTCCTCCGGCCGGGTTTCCTTCTCATGGCTGCGAAATCCAGATCCCCAAACAGTCCCCGGCCCTCAAAGTAGCGGGCCAGCAGCGTGTTGGGAATTTGCCGGAAGAAACTCCGGGTCGAGTAGTGACGTGCCAATCGGTCATCCCCAGAGCTTTCGGCCTTCCGCACGGCTTGCAGGATTGAAAGCGTTCGGGTCGTTGACAGGCCGCTTCTGAACGGCACGGGAAACAATCGGCCGGAGGACCTTCGGAGGACCGCCGCCCGTTGCGGTCACCGCCTGGAGCCGTATTCACCAGCGCGCGGTGAGCCGGCCTTGAACGCCGTGCTCGGCGCCCCCCTGGCCCAGGCTTTGGCGCCGGGCGGCATCGATGCCCAGCTCGAAGCTCATGGCGTCCCTCTGCAACACGGTGAGGCCGTAGCCCAGCCGGTAGTCCCGCCCCCCTATCTCGGAAGCGCCGATGCCGAACCGCGGCGTCCCGACGAAGCGGCTTCCCACCGGCAGCCCATAGCCCACGTCCGCATCGAGGCGGCTGCCGGATGCGACGCTGCCGTTCGTGAGCCCCGCCATCGTCTTCCGGCCCCATAGCGCCCGGGCGCCGCTTTTGGCCTGACCGCCCCAGGATGGGGTCACCTTCGCCATGAACCCGAGCGGTGTCGACGGCGTCGGGTTGTAGCTGAACGACATCGACACACCCCGGTCCCGGAACCCTTCGGCCTGGTGCACCAGCAGCATCCGCACCCGCACGTCGGCCGACAGGCCCATCGACGGTTCCGACACGATCAGCCCGCCGGCGATGTCCATGCCCGATCCCGTCTCGGCGTCCCCGGCGTCGCGCCTGAGTCCGACCTCCAGCCTGGGCTGGAGCGACAACCCGCGCCGGAAACTATAGCCGCGCGAGGCTTCCAGTGCTGTCCGGTAGCGGGTCACCGCCGCCGCGGTCGCTGCCAGACGTCCTTCCGGTCCGTCCACGCCCTCGATACCCGTGTCGACCCACAGCGCATCCGCCTTGAATGCCAGCCCGAATCCGGCCACTACCGAATCCGACAACTCGCCCCGCAGGCCGCCTGCGGCCATAGCCATCCACAACCCGCTCTTGAGCGCCGTTCCCGCACCCGGCGTCAACGTCAGCGCGCCCTTGCCGTAGCCGGTCACGCCCCACAAGGTGATCCGGTCGGTGACCTTGTAGCCCAGCCAGGGATAGAGGCCGGTCACCGACGAGGTCACCTCGCCGGCGTCGACTCCCGAGTAGCCACCCAAGCCCCGGCTGTGAGACAGCGACAGACCCGTGACCAGCGGTCCTTTCGCATAATCGGCTCCGAGCATCGTGGTGCGGACCCGGCCGCCGAGCGACAGCTTGCCCTCGCGGCCTGCAAACCGCGACTGCGCCCCGCGGCTCCAGAACGACAAGATACCGCCCCGGCCCGTCTCGCGGTTGAGCTCGAACGCCGACCCGGTCAGCAACTTGCCGCCCCCGAGGTCCATCCCCAGGTGTCCGTGCTGGTTCAGCCCCTCGCCGGTTCCGGGCATGCTCCCCATCGGATCCGCCCTTCCGACCAGCCCATCGGCAGAGCCCCTTGGTGCGCCGATCAAACCAGTGCCGGCAACCGGCGAATCGGCTACGCGACCGTGAGCACCTGCACGATATCCACCCTTGGCGCCGGTCGAGGAACCCAGCCGGCTGAGGAAGCCGACCGCCAGGTCACGCGCCAGCTTGCGCCCCACGGCTCGTCCGGCGAAACGGGCCTGGATGCCCGGCTCGCGCCTCGCCTCGATCCGTTCTTGCACATGTTCGACCACGTGCAGCGCCGCCGCCCGTCCGAACCGCGCCATCAGCCCCCGCGGCAACGGGTCGGTGTTCTCGATCGTCCCGGTTGCCGTCCCGTCCGTCAGCCGACCGCCCGAGGCGTTCGACAGCGTCAGGGTCAACGTCTCCTCGCCCTCGTCGTGGGAGTCGTCGAGCACGGTGACCGACACCGTTTTCGAGGTCTCGCCCACCGTGAAGCGGAGCGTGCCGCTGGTGGCGGTATAGTCTGTGCCCGCCGTCGCTGTGCCGTCCGCCGTGGCGTAGTCCACCGTCACCGTGCCCGACGCGGCCCGGCTCAGCGTCACCGCGAAGGCCAGCGCCGCGTTCGTGTTCTCGTTCACCCGCGCATCCGCCACCGCGATCTCGACCGGTCCCTGGACCGTTGCCCTCGGCCCCTTCGAGAGCCTCCGGCCGTCCGCCGTGCAGAGGCCGCCCGCGCTGCAGGCGACCTTCGCCGGCAGCGCGATGGAGATGTCGCCATGGCCGGACGGTTCGATCTTGATCTGCCACCACGCGCTACCGCCCTGCCGGACCAGTCCGGACACCGCGCCGCCCGACACCCTGAACGCGCTCCGCACCACCGCCCGCTTCGACGCCACCCCCTCGCTGAACTGCACCTTGAAGGTAAACACGCTCTCGCCGTCATGCTTGGCCGGCATGTCGGTGAACCTCGCCGTCAGCGGCACGGCCGCCACCGCCCTCGTGGCCGCGCTGGGCAGCGTCTCGGCCGTGCCGCCGTCGTCGGTGAAGGTCACCCGCACCTTGATCTTCCGTCCGAGGTCGGCGTCCACCAGCGTGTAGCTCGTCCCCGTCGCGCCGGCGATCTCCGCGGCCCCGCCACCGTCGTCCGACCGCCACTGGTAGGCGAACGTCGCACCGGTCAGGCCGTCCGCGTCTGCGATCCCCGACGCCGACGCCGTCAGCGTCGCGCCAACCTGCGCCGTCCCGGCGATCGTCGGCTGCCCTGTCGGCGCCCGATTGACCGGCGGGACCGCCACCGCGTCGCCTCGCGTGACCCGCACGGGAACGGTCTCACCATCCGTCCACGCGACATCGACGTCATCCCAGGTGAAACTGCTTGAGCCTCCGTACGTAAACGGCAGCGCCACATCGCCCATCCGCAGTATCAGATCCGTGGGATCGATAGTCGCGGTCGTGAAGGCCAGATGAAGCTGCCGACCGGGCGCGTCGTACCACAGCGACCTCGCTTGAAGGTTCGCGCTGCCGACGACGTTGGAGAACAGACCCGCGCTCGCTGCGCCGATGGAACCCGTCTGGTAGTCCACCACCGTCATGTCCGCTGACCACAGCGCGTCCGTACTTGCCGTCGCCTCCGCCACCGACAGCGCCGGGCGGGGCCCGCCCTTCGACGTCCGGTGGCCCGCCGGCATGCTCCGCTCCCGCGCTGTCAGCCGGCGCGGCGAGTCGAAGCTGTCCCTGAAGTCCAGCCTCGCCTCATATCTCGTGTCGCCCTGCAGGCCCCCGAACACGAGGGTGACCCGTTCCCCGTCCAGCGCCGCCTGCGTGAGCGCCACATGCTGCACCGCGTGGTCTGCCTGCGCATCGCCTACCCGGTGCAGGAGGACGTACACGTCTTCGCCGTCCGGCTGCGCGACGTTGAAATCCACAACTAACGTCCGGTGGTCGTTGCCCCAGCCCACGTTGAAGTGCGTCACCTCGGTCCGCGGCAGCCGCGCGGGAGCCGACCAATCGCCCGCCCCGAAGCCCGTGTTGATCGCCCGCACCCGGTAGCGCCGGTGGCGCAGCCCGTCGATGCCCTCGTCGACATAGGTCAGCTCGGCGTTCGCCGCCGAGCGGGTGTTGTTCACCACGACCTCCCAGGCCGTGTCCTCGAAGCAGTCGGCGACCGTGCACACCTCGATCCGGTACCCGACGAACCGCGAGCCGCCGGTGTTGTCCGGCGCCACCCACCGCAGATCCGCCCGGCTGCTGTCGGTGGTCCGCACCCGCAGATTCCTGGGCGCAGACGGTTTCCCGGCCGGGCGCGCGCCCGGCGTCGCTGTCGCCCCCGCCGACGCCTCGCCAAAGCCGCCCGCGCTCGTCGCGCGCACCTGGGACTCGTACTCTCTGCCCACCACCAGCCCGGCGGCGAGGTATCGGGTCGCGTTGTCCGCCGGCTGCCAGGAACCCCAGGCCGCGTTCGAGAACGAGACACCGCCGACCGCGACCACCCGCAGGCGCACCTCGTAGCCGGTCACGCTGGCGCGATCGGCCACGGGTTGCGGCGCCTTCCAGCGCAGCGTCACCGCGCCTTCGCCTGGGCTCGCCGTCAACTCCAGCGGCGCCGCCGGCGGCGCCACGGGCGTCACCGTCGCGGGACCCGCCACCTCGCCGGGGCCGACCGCGCTCACCGCGCGCAGCTCGAACGTGTAGGTGGTGCCGTTCGTCAGATCCGGGACGATACAGCTCGTCGTCCGCGGCCCGCTGCCCGGGATATCGGTCCAGTTGCCGAACGACCCGCTCCCCGTCTTCCTGCGCATCTGGTACGTGGTAATGGCACTGCCGCCGCCGAACGACGGCATCGTCCACGACAGCGTCACCTGCTCGAAGGCGGGCGTGGCGTGAAGATTCTCCGGCGGCTCCGGCGGGCCGAGCGTCCTCCCCTCCACGGAGGCCGCCGGGCCGGGGCCGTACACGCTACTCGCGCGCACCTCGACGGTGTAGGGCGTGGCGTCCTTCAAGCCGCTCACCATGTGGCTCGTGGTGGACGCTCCGCTGCCCGCGATATCGGTCCAGTCGGGGTCCCAGCTGGTCCCGCCGCCGTCGCTGACCCGGTACTGGTATTTCGTGATGCCGGTGGCCGCGGTCCACGACAGCGCCACTTGGCGGACGCCCCGCGTCGCCGTCACACCGGACGGCGCCCGCGGCGGGGCGAGGATCGTGGCCTCATTCGACCACAGGTCCGTGCCCGTGCTGTTGAACGCGCGCATCTGGAAGGTGTAGATGTTGTTGGCATTTAGACCGCTGACGGTGTAGGTGGTCAAGCTCGCGCTGTTCGCGATGTTTGTCCACGAGCCCCACCAGCCGCCCACCACCTTTTGCCGGTACTGGTATTTGGTAATTGCCGAGCCGCCGATGCTGCCCGCAGTCCAGCGCAGGATCGCGCTCGTCTTGGCCGAATTAGGCGTCGCCGTCAGGGTGGCTTCGAACACGACGGTCCGTGCGTGGGCCGGCGCTCCGGTCAGTAGTACCGCGAGCGCCAACAGCAGCCCCGCGCCGCCGCGGCGGATAGCGGCGCCGGCCGACCGGGCGGCCAACCTCCGAATCGAACGCTTTGCAGGCCGGTGACCGGGCCTGCCCCCGGCGGGCCGAGGGGCTGTGCCCTGCGATAGGTCTGGCGGGTTGGAAGTGTCGGAACGATGCCGCGGCCCCGAGGTCGCGGCGGAAGACGGTTCAGGCGGGCTAGCTGTAGATAATAGTCGGCACTCGGCTCGGCTTGTAGTCGCCGAGTCAAAACGCTCGTAGGATGCCAAGTCTCTTGTCGGCATTGGCTCCAAAGCGATAATTTACAGTCGGCCCGCGATGCTGTCCGCCACGGTCGAACGGACTAGACTCAAGTATTAAAAAATTCCTATGGTTTGTCAATGATATAAATACGGGTCATATGGATCAGACTGCCGCCATTCCGCGTCGATGCCAATCGTTCCGCACCCGCGCTGGACGGCTCAGACCGGGGTCGATGCTTCCGACGCGAAGGGGGGTTCAGGGGTCGCTCCAGTCGCCTGAGCATTCGGCCGGAATAACTGGTGGCCCAGTGGGGGGAATGCTTGAGGAACCATTCCCGAGCCACGGCTTCGAAACTGTTGGCTGAGCGTTCCGGTCTGGCGGCCTTCTGTGCTTTGCGGTGCTCGCTGGGATCGATCTCTCGGGCCAACAGTTGGCGCCTGAGCGCGCCGGCGCCGGGCCTCCTTCAACAAGACCTCGGGATAGACACCCAGGGAGATCCGTTTCTCCTTGCCCCCCAAGCGGTATTTCAGCCGCCACTACTTGCTGCCGCCGGCGGAGATTTCCGAATACAGTCCGCCACCGTCAAGTATTTTCCTGGCCTTGTTACCGGGCTGAGCATGACGGATGGTGATGTCGGTAAGGGGCATATGCCCCCGGCTGTCAAGGAATATCTTAGACCATTCTGAACAAGGGAACAGCCTAAGTCCTTGACAATTATTACTATACTAGACTTCCTTGGATGCCCTTGGATTCGGAATTGGTGCCGAAGGGGGGATTCGAACCCCCACGAGCTTAACGCTCACTGCGCCCTGAACGCAGCGCGTCTGCCAGTTCCGCCACTTCGGCATGTTGAGAACTCAATTATAGAGCAATTCCCCCCTGTTTTTCGTCTTTAGATAAACGTCAAACTCTCGCCTTGTCGTACAGAAGAGTGGACCAACCCTCCCTAACCATCTCCAAGTATCTTTCAGCAGTTTACGCCACTCATGACGAGACGGGAAGGAGTAGGGCTTGCCTCAGTGGCTGAATCGCCACTGGGCGAACGACGGGTCCGGTTGGCGGTCCCCTACCTTCGTGAGTCTGGCAAAAAGACTGAAAGAAAAGGAGATAATTGGACGCAATCGCGGTCAAATCCAGCTTGACATTCCATAGAAAATAGAATAGGCTTCCCGTACCCTTTCGGACATATTTTCCCTGCCGGATTGCGGCTGATCCCACCCTCGCAATGGCAGCAGAAACAGGAGGAGGGCGTATGGGCCGAAGAAGAGATTTTCTAAAAGGTCTGGGCTTTGGCGGCGTTGGGCTGACGCTCGGCAGTCTTTCCTCGGTCAGTTGCACGCCCGCGCCGACGGAATCGAACCGAGAAGCGGAAGCGCTCCTGCAAGAGATCATTAGCTTCCCGATCGACGACACTCATACCCATCCCATTACCGACAAAGACGCTCAAACCACGCCCGAGCGTTTCCTGGAGCGCCTTTCGCTGGTCGGGTTCGGTCTCGGGAACTATTTTCCCCAGGGCGTCTATCGCCAATGGGTTGACGGTGACAGCTCGATCAGAGCCGAGCTGGACAGAGAATACGACATCAGTGCCACCGTAAGTGAAGTGACTTATCACGTTGGCGAAAGCGTTTTCACCAAGTACATGATCAAGGAGATGGCTCAGTTTCTCGGTTGTGCTCCGAACCTGAACGAAGTCATCGAGGCACGCAACGAGCGGGGGCAAAACTACTGGCAGTACGTCAATACCTTATTCCAGGATGTCAAGCTCGAAAATATTATGCTCGACACGGGTTTTGCCGAGGGGTTGGATGCTGCGGGGATAGACCAATTCGAAAACGCGATCAAGCCAACCAATTCCAGGCGGATTTACAGGATAGAGACGATCCAGCGGGAGCTCCTTCAACAGGACCTCTCTTTTGAAGATCTGGAAAGTCAATTCGTCGCCATGGTTGGCCGGGGACTGGATCAGGACGGCAACTACGGCAAGAAATCGTACGGGATGAAATCCTATCTCATGCCTCGGATCGGAGTGGTAAAACCGCTGTACGACTCTGGAATTGCAAAGCGATCATGGGACGAGTACCGGAGCACGAGGACAAAGGAATACTCTGACAGAGAAGAGGTTTCACACCGGGGAGAGGAATTACTGCGCTATTTGCTCACATTGGCAATGGAGGAGTGTCTCGAAAGGGACATGCCGATGCAGTTTCACGCCGGTGACGGAGAGGCTCCGGGAATCATTCTGCGCCAGCAGGACCCCTACAACCTGGAGGAAATGGTTCGCTTTGATAAGCCGGGCCAGAGTGTCAACCGAGGTCGGGACGGCATGATGAGGCGGCCGAAAATTATTCCCATCCATGCCGGCTATCCGCTCGTCGGCAAGCTTGCCTGGCTGTGCCATCTTTATACCAACTGCTATTTTGACCTCTCCATCATGACCCCCTTTGCCCACCAGGGTCTTCTGCACCGTTACCTCCAGGTCATGGAGGCTGTTCCCCTGTCCAAGATTCTCTACAGCAGCGATCCCTTTCATGTGCCGGAGTTGTACTGGCTCGCTGGTCGATGGGGTAAGCGCTTTTTGAGCCAGGCTCTGGCCGTCTATGTCCAAGGACAAGTCTTGAGTAGAGAAGAAGCCTTGGAAGCCGCCAGAATGATTTTGTTCAAGAACAATCGGAGGGTCTACAACCTCAGCTCGTAGTGTGAGATTCGATATCGATTAGACTGGACAGACGATCACACCAGGACTGGCATACCATGAAGATTTTGCATTTGGAGTTGCTGTCCTTTTAAGGAAGGAATACTCATGAAGAGGGTACATCTGATTCGCGTTTTTTTCGGATTGCTGGTGGTCCTTGTCCTCCCGAGCATCGTGTCGGCCCAATCCCAATCCACGGGGACGGTGGCAGGAACTGTCAGCGATGCGACTGGCGCAATCGTGCCCGGAGCGGAGGTCGAACTTGTCAACAAGGCCACCAGTGACTCCCGCCCTGCCGTAACGAGTGAAGCCGGACGGTTCTCTTTCACCTTTTTGCCGCCGGGGGACTACACACTGACTGTGAGTCTGCCTGGCTTCAAACGGCTGGTGCGGGACGACATCCCTGTCAACGTCACACAGACAGTCGACCTGGATTTGATGCTTGAACTGGGAAGCATCACAGAACAGGTTACCGTAGCCGGAACGGCCCCCCTGGTGCAGAAGACTCAGACGGCACTAGGGCATGTCGTCGAGGAAGAGATGCTGACGGACCTTCCTCTGTCGAGTCGTAACTTCACGCAGATTATTGGCCTCACTCCGGGTGTGCAGGCGCCGGTGGCCGATGCGGGAGCCCTGGGCCGAAACAGTGTAAACGTCTCAGCAAATGGCGCCCGGCTTTTTGAGAACAGTGTCATCCTGAATGGACTGATCGCCGATAACCCAATGTCTCTCGGTTTTGACGATGATACCGACAAGACCGGTGTACCCGTTCCGGCGCCAGATTCCATTCAGGAATTCAAGCTCCAGACGGGACTTTACGACGCGGAGGCCGGAAGGCAGGCGGGCGCGGTCTTGACTGTAGTCACCAAGACCGGAGGCAACGAACTCCACGGATCCGTGTACGAGTTTCTGCGCAATGAGAATTTGAATGCCAACGATTTCTTCTCAAATCGCAGTAACCAGGAAAAGCCGGTCTTGAAGCAGAACCAGTTTGGGGGCAGCCTCGGGGGACCCATTATCAAGGATCGGATGTTCTTTTTCTTCTCCTATCAGGGAACACGACAGCGTAACGGTGTCTCCAGTGCTTCCAGCCGCAACACGTTTTTGCCTCCTTTGGGCCAGGATCGATCTGCCGCAACTCTGGGGGCTCTTTATGGTGGACAGGCTGGCGTTTTTGGAGGTGCCGCTGTGGCCGCGGACGGTTCCAACATCAACCCCGTGGCGCTCAACCTGCTCAACGCCCAGCTCCCCGGTGGCGGTCTTGCCATTCCCTCACCCCAAGTCATTCTGCCAAGCGGTGCAGGGTTCTCCGCCTTTTCTGAACCGGCTCGGTTTACGGAAGATCAAGTCGTCGCCAACTACGATTACGTTCGCAATGCAAACAACCGCTTTGCAGGCAAGGTGTTCTACTCGGACTTTCCTGCCGATCTTCCCTTCAGCAGGGTAGCAACCGTGCCCGGATTTGGAGAAAACGACCTTAAGTCCAATCTGAACGTCAGTGTTTCCAACACTTACACCTTCAGTCCCACAGCCATCAATGAGCTTCGCCTGGGCTACAGCAGGATGTTCATGGATCAGAAGCCGATCGAACCGTTGGAGGTCTCCTCGCTGGGAATGACTGCCGCCGTGGCAGAGTATCCCGGGATACCTTTGATCCAGGTCAGCGGCCTATTCAGCATTGGTCCGGAAACGAACAACGATCAGCGCACCATCATTCACGGCTACGAACTGTCGGATACATTCAGCTTCTCGAAGGGGCGTCATAATTTGCGCATCGGCGGAAATGTCAACCCCTACCTGGTAACACGGACGGATATTTTCTTGAAGAGGGGCCGGGTGAACTTCCTCTCCTTTCCGGACTTTCTGTTGGGAATGAGCGGCGAGCAGAATGGTACTCCCTTCAGCAATGTCTCCCGCTCCCAGGTCTCCAACGGTATCGGCCATCGTCATCCCCGTTTCAAGAACTTGTCCGCCTTCCTCCAGGATGATTTTAGAGTCAATTCAAGGCTAACCTTGAATCTTGGACTGCGGTGGCAATTCAATTCTCAGCAGCAGGACAAACATGGACGCAATGCCGGTTTCGACAGACGTCTGGCTATAAAGGGCTTTCCTCCTCCGGAGGGCACCCTTGTCGGCAACACGGTTCCCAGCAATGCTGAAATCGATTTCCCCGCGGGAGCCACGAAACTGAACACCAAGACGCTGGTTGATAGCGACAACAATCTCGCCTTTGCGCCACGCCTGGGTGTTGCCTGGCGACCCGTGGCCGACTGGGACACCTTTGTGATGCGCGCCGGATACGGAATCTTTTGGGCCTCGGTCGCCGGAACGATTACGGAACAGGCGTGGTTCGGGCCATGGTACATCTGGCTGGTCGCGGGAGGGGCCAATGCTGCCGGCGCAACTTTCCAGGAGCCCTATGTGACACCGGCTCCCCCGACGTCGGCTTTTCCTGTGTTCGTTCCCTACACACTGGGATCCAATGTCTTCACTTTGGTACTGGACCCCACCATGAAGCAACCCTATTCACAACATTGGAGTTTGAATTTTCAGTATGGGGTGGGGAGTTATCTTTTCGAAGCGGGATACGTCGGAAGCAAATCGACCCATATCGTGTCGTGGTCAAATCCAAACCAAGCGCTATTGGCCGATTCCAGCAATCCCGTTAACGGAGAGACGACCAATACCGTGCAGAACCGAAACCTGCGCGTTCCTGTCATCGGCTTTTCCCCGGGCGGATTTCTTGAGTTGGGAAGCCACTACGATGCTCATCACCACGGTCTCCAGATGAGTGTCAAGAAACGGTACTCCAATGGGTTGAGCTTTCTCAGTTCCTACACCTGGAGCAAGACACTCGACAACGTCGGCGACAGAGACGGTGGCCGCAACCAACCTCTGGGAGGCGGAAACGTACAGGACTTTTACAACCGAGCGGCGAATAACGGCCTCGCCAGCTTTGATCGCACCCATCGGTTCGTAACCAGCTACGTTTGGGAATTGCCGCGTCTGGGCAACGCAAGTGGCGTAGTTGATGCCCTGATCAACGGGTGGTCCCTCGCCGGAGTCACCACCGTTCAGTCGGGTCGTCCCTTCGATGTCAACGACCGTGTTGGCGGAACGATCTTCGGCATTTCCAGTAGTCGTGCCGAATTCGCAGCCGGGCGCGGACCTGCTGATGCTCGGCTGAGCGGCAGCACTCAAAGTCGACTGGACCGGTACTTCAACACTTCTGTTTTTGGTGACCCTCCGACGATAGGCGGGGGAACGGGCTTTGGAAACTCCGGAAGGAGCATACTGAAGGGACCTGGTCAGATAAACTTCGATATGAGTTTCGGAAAGAGTTTTGCCGTGGGGGGCATCAATGAGGACGCTCGATTGGAGTTCAGGTCGGAGTTCTTTAATCTCTTCAACACGCCGCAATTTGCCAATCCGGCAAACCAGCTTCGCACTGGGTCGTTTGGATTCATTTCGAACACGATCGCTGCTCCACGCATCATACAGTTTGCCCTCAAGTACTCCTTCTGAAGGCAGAAGACGTAGAGAGAGGAACAGGGAGGGAGCCGTTTAACGGCTCCCTCCTTTTTCATTTGGTGTTTGTCTCGACCATCGACAACGAACAATGATGGAGGGCAGAGCCTTCAATCGTCGCGCGCCGGATGTGATTCCGGGTATAGGAAACCAAGCGGATCATCTATAAGAGTCTCTAAAGAAGCCCAGAATGATTTCGTTACTATCTCTCGTTTTCTTCTTTGGTGGTTCGGTAGGGTCTTGGTCTACGACCATCCAGCGACCTACCTCCACAGCTCAGCAAAAGGAGGAACAAGAGGACTACTTCGGGAAGTGGCTCAAACAAGATGTCGTCTACATCATTACCGCGGAAGAGCGGGAAGTGTTCCTCGACTTGACCACAATAGACGAGCGGGAACGGTTCATCGAGCAGTTTTGGAGAAGGCGGGATCCCGACCTGGAAACCGCCCTCAACGAGTTCAAGCAGGAGTTCTATCGCCGCATTGCCTACGCTAACGAGAAGTTCTTTTCCGGAATCGAAGGATGGCGAACCGACCGTGGCATGATCTACATCAGGTTCGGTCCTCCGGCGGAAATCGAGTCACACCCTGCGGGCAGCACCTATCAACGCAAACCCTGGGAGGGAGGCGGTGTGACAGAGACGTTTCCATTTGAAGTCTGGCGCTATCGCCATATCGAGGGCGTGGGCAGTAATATTGAAGTCGAATTTGTGGACCCCTCGATGACCGGGGAGTATCACATCGCCTGGTCAGACCAGGAAAAAGACGCCTTTCTGTTGGTGCCTGGATTGGGTGATACTCTGGCTGAGAAACTGGGCTGGGAGGGCAGAGATGCTCGGATCAGTGATCCGTTGAATATGAACGCCAAGCGGGAGTACGGATTGGTGCCCCGTCGGCTTCAAGATCTACCTTTTGAGCGGCTTTTGAGACACTACAAGCTTGAGAAGCCTCCCGAATTGAAATATCAACGTTGGAAGGAAATCGTCGACACGAACCTATTCTATTCACAGCTCCCTCTGTTTCTGCACACCGAGCATCTCCGCATAAGTGAGTCGATGAGTCTTGTCCCCCTAACCATCGCTATAGAAGGGACTCACCTTCAGTACGATAAAACGGCTGAAGGTCTGATGCAGGCAGAGGTGGAAATATTCGGTCAGGTATCTACAGTCACGCAGGAAGTCCTGTTTGTGTTTGAAGACAGGTTGTCCGACTGGACACAGGAACCGTCTCCGCGAAAAGAACTGATTTACAGGAAAAATCTCCCCCTGGCACCCGGACGGTACAAGCTTACCTTCGTCGCCAAAGATCTCAACAGTGCAAAGATCGGGACCAAGGATATTCTGCTTGCAGCCCCGGATTATTCGGAAGAGGGTCTGTTGGCCAGCAGCCTTATTCTGGCTCACGGTGTGTCATTCACCGATGCCGCCAAAGACGACTCTATTGATCCTTTCGTGATTGGCAATCTCAAGCTGCTCCAGAACGCCAAGATGCGCTTCTCCAGGGATTCTTCCCTCGGTGTGTATGTAGAAATTTACGGTATGAGCGTGGATCAGGCGAGTATGCGACCGCTCCTGGATGTTCACTTTGAGTTCCTCCTGTCCAAAAACGGTTCCTCGCTGCCTCAATTGACTGACATTCCAAAGGCTGGAGGGTTCGACGGCCAAAAATACGTATTGGTGAAGAAATTGGATTTGAAAGGCCTCGACCCTGGCTACTATACATTGAAGATGATTGGGACCGATCGGCTTACCGGCAAGCGTGTAGAGCGCTCTGCAAGGCTTCTGGTGGAGTCTTGAGCAACACAAGCAGTTGACGGTCGGCAACAACTGGCTATCGGTCTGACATCAGGATCGGGAAATGCGGCCGCCTAATCGTGCCCTGCTGGCATTGACTTCTCTTCTAGCCCTTTCGCTGCTGATCGCCCAGGCACCCGAAACGACCGAATCCCTTCAAGCTGAGACTGTCTCAAAGACGGATGATCCTGCGGCCTACTATCGCTTGGCCAAAAAGCTGGAGAGCCAAAATCAACTTTTTGCCGCCTTGTCTGCCTATCGGCAAGCCGTTGCGCTGGCCCCTGGTCGAGAATCCTACGCCCTGGCCTTGGCCACTCTCTATCTGCAAAACCGATTGAATGCGCAGGCCATGCGGCTGCTTGAGGATCACTTGGAGACAAACCCGCAAAGCTCGCGTGCCAGGTTAATGTTGGCTATGGCCTATGTTGGTGGCGAGCACTACCAAAAAGCCAAGAACCTGGCGGCAGAGACGGTTCGACAGATTCCGGAGAGTCCTCACGGTTTTCATATTCTGGGACTCAGCCAGCTTGGCCTGAACAGCTTCGAGCAAGCCGAAGATGCATTCACCAGAGCGATCCAACTCGCTCCCAATTTTGCCGAGAGCTACTATCAATTAGGTCTGCTCTACAGCAAGAACCCGGAAAGCTGGTCGGGCTCGGTCGAGCACCTCCAGAAGACTCTGAACCTGGGCTTTGAAGATCCGGCGATCTACAAAACGATCGGCCTCGTTCTGACAAGGCTGGGAAAACACGAAGAGGCGGCTGAAAAGCTCAGGCGCTCTTTAGAATTGGATCCTGAATATCAGGAATCCCATTATCTGTTGGCCGAGACCTATCGGCGATTGGGACGGAACGAGGAAGCCCAGGCAGCTCTGGAGCGCTTTGAAGTCCTGAGTCAACAGACGCTGGAAAAAGAATCAGGGGTTGCCAAGAGTCAGTCCTACTATGAAGAAGGCCTGCAGCTCATTTCCGCCGATGACTGGGATCGCGCCTACGGCTTGTTCCAAAGAGCGCTGGAGGCCTCGCCCGAGATGGATCTCGCCCTCTACCGAATTGCACAGATCGATTTTCACAGAGATCGTACCAGCGACGCTCAGGAAACGATCCGGCGGGCGATTCAATTGAATCCCTGGCAATCGGAATATTACTTTCTTCTGGCGAGCTGTCTTCAACAATATGACCGGCCAGAGGCTATTTTGGCGGCACGCAAAGCTGTCGTCCTGGATCCTGAAGCCGCCGACTCTCACAACTTGCTAGGGAATCTTTTTTTTGAAGAAGGGGATTTTGAAGAGGCGACTTCTGCATATCGTCGAGCCGTTGAAATCGAGCCGCAGAATCCTTTCTTTCATTTGAATCTTTCCTCGGCTCTGGAAAAAACCGGAGCACTGCAAGAGAGTCAAATGGAAAAGCATGCCTATAGGACACTGCTGAAGCAATCGAGTCCTAAGCGCTAGACCGAAAGAGTATGTCAACTTCCGTGTCTGGATCAGCATAGACGGGTATCAGGACTTGAACATAATCCACGATTACTCACGATCAATCGGCTGCGGCACTTCGACACTCGCAGTCCTTTCTGTTTGGGTACCTCTGTGTTTCTGGCACCAAGCGCAAGGGGAAGGGCATCGCATAGTCTTCGTCGACGTGACCCAGCAAGCAGGCCTCCATTTCGTTCATCAGAACTCGGCCACCAGTGAGAAGTACCTGGTCGAGACAATGGGCTCCGGATGTGCATTCATCGACTACAACGCTGACGGTTGGTTGGATATTTTCATGATAAACGGCGGCTGGACACCAGGAAGCGATCGGAGTCTCTCGTTTGACCATGCCCTCTACAAGAATTTGGGAAATGGCAGCTTCGAGGAGACCACGGCAGTTGCGGGTATTCGACCCAACCAGTACTTTGGCATGGGCGCTGCCGTGGCGGACTACGACAATGACGGATATGACGATCTGTTTATTACGAACTTCAACGGTCCCAATCTGCTCTACCGGAACAGAGGCGACGGCACGTTCAGCGATGCAACACAGCGGGCAAGCGTGGGCGGCGACGGCCAATGGAGCACGAGCGCAGCCTTCCTGGACTACAATCAGGACGGATTCCTGGATCTGTACGTAGTCCGATACGTAGATCATTCGTTCCAGAACAACCGCATTTGCGGACCCTGGGCAGACCGAGGTTTCAGGGCCTACTGCACCCCTCAAATTTATCAAGGAATCCCTGATCTTCTGTACGAGAACAACGGTGATGGCACTTTCCGTGACGTGAGCTCGGAAGCGGGGATTGCGCTGCCCCAGGGGAAGGGTCTTGGGATAGCCGTTGTGGACCATAACGGTGATGGCCGGGAAGATATTTACGTCGCTAACGACTCCGTGCGGAATTTTCTCTTCGAAAACACAGAAAGCGGGCTTTTTCGTGAACGCGGGCTGATCAGCGGGACTGCGTTCGATGAGTTCGGCGCCGCTCAGGCTGGAATGGGAACTCATGCGGGAGATTTTGACGGAGACGGGTTTCTTGATATCGCAGTAACGAATCTCGACCTGGAGTACCTGGCATTGTATAGGAATCTGGGGGACGGTCTCTTTGAAGACGTCAGCTCCCGAACAGGCATTCAGTTGCCTACCCGAGAAACTGTTGGATTTGGCGTGGCGTTCCTGGACTACGACAACGATTCCGATCTTGACTTGTTGGTTGCCAACGGCCACATCCTGGATAACGTCGCTCGAATCAGGGAAGGGGCGTCCTACCGACAGAGGAAGATACTCTTCGAGAACGCAGGTGGTCACTTCCATGACGTGACCGCTATCTCGGGAGAAAGTCTGTCAGTTCCTGAGATCAGCCGTGGCTTGGCAATAGGTGACTACGATAACGATGGTGATTTGGACGCACTCATATCAAATTGCGGCGATCGTGCTGTTCTCTTGAGAAACGAGGGAGGAAATCGGAACTCCTGGCTGCAAGTATCGCTGACGGGAAAGAAATCAAATCGCAACGGCATCGGCGCCACAGTTACGGTTAGAGTTGGAGACACACGACTCGTAAGACAGGTTACTGCAGCCGGGAGTTACCTGTCGGCCCACGACTATCGTGCCCATTTTGGCTTGGCAGAGTTCAAAGACAAGGTAACGGTGACAGTCGCCTGGCCGACTGGTCTCCGAGAGATCTTCACCAACATTAGTCCAAGGCAAGAGGTTCGTCTGGAGGAAGGAACGGGCAGCAGAGTCCCCTGACAAGCTGCTTCCGCATTGTCCCATCAGCTAACGTCGGCATTGCAGGTATCGAGACGAGGTGTCAAGCATGAGAACATCGAGCACTGTTTGTTTTTCCGCCCTGTTGGGGGCCAGTCTGATCTGTGGCCCTGTTCAAATCGCTGCGGCCCAGCAGATTCAGGCGACGACCTTGGAACAGTTGAAATACCGCCACATCGGCCCCATGGGGAACCGGGTGATCGCCGTGGTCGGTGTTCCTGGAGACCCTCGCGTCTACTACGTTGGTGCTGCCTCCGGCGGCATTTTCAAATCCACCGACGGGGGAACTCACTGGAAACCGATCTTCGACGATCAACCTGTCTCCTCGATCGGTTCGTTGGCGGTAGCGCCTTCCGATCCCAACATCATCTGGGCGGGAACCGGAGAAACCTTCATCCGCAGCAACATTTCGCAAGGCATAGGAATCTTCAAGTCCACCGACGGCGGCGCTACCTGGAAACATATGGGCCTGGAAAAGACCGGCCGCATCGGAAGGATCATGGTTCATCCCACTGACCCGGACATTGTGTTTGCGGCCGCGCTTGGACATTGTTATGGGCCCCAACAGGAACGCGGTGTCTTTCGGACGATGGATGGTGGAAAGAACTGGGAGCGAGTTCTTTTCGTTGATGAAGACACGGGGGCGGCAGACATCGCTATGGATCCGAATAATCCTCGGATTCTCTTCGCCAGCACTTGGCAGATGGTGATTCGCACCTGGGGACGGTGGAGTGGGGGGCCCGGCAGCGGGATCTACCGGTCGACTGACGGAGGAACAAATTGGGAGCGTCTGAGCGGGAAGGGTCTGCCCCCGACAGAAATGGGCAAGATCGCCGTGGCCGTGGCCCCCAGCGATTCCAATCGGGTCTATGCCCTCATCGAAACCGAGGATGAAGGCTTATGGAGATCGGACAACCGGGGCAAGACGTGGAAACATGTCAATCATGACCACTGGCTCCTGAACCGACCCTTATATTACACCAGGCTGGCCGTGACACCGAACGATGCGGATGAGGTCTACACGGTAGCCGGACGGATGAGCGTCTCCCTCGATGGTGGAGAGCACTTCAAACGATGGGCCGTGGTAGGAGGGGATCACCACGACATGTGGATTGACCCGACGGATCCCGACCGCATGGTGATTGGCAATGATCAAGGAGTGAGCATTTCCGTCAACCACGGCGAGACTTGGCAGGGCGCGCGCCTTCCGATCGCTCAAATGTACCACGTCGCAGTTGACGACCAGATCCCCTACTACGTCTACGGCAACCGGCAGGATGGCCCCTCTTTTCGAGGTCCGAGCAATACTCTGAGTGCACACAGAATCCCGGTGGGGGCATGGCATTCGGTGGGTGGATGTGAGTCCGGGTTCGCCATACCTGACCCGGCCGACAACAACATCGTCTGGTCCGGATGCTACGACGGAATCCTGGAGCGCTTCGACCTGCGAACCATGCACAGCCGATCCGTCAGCCCCTGGCCGGTACACCCGAACAGCTGGGCTGCCAAGGATGTCCGGTATCGTTTTCACTGGATTTTTCCGATTGTTATCTCACCCCATGACCATGAAACAGTCTATGTCGGCAGCCAGCACGTGCACCGGACCAGCGACGGAGGCCACAGTTGGCAGGTGATCAGCCCGGATCTCTCCACCGGAGATGAAACTCTGTTGCAGAGGACGGGAGGGATCACATGGGATGACGCGAGCCCGACATACGCTGCCGTAATGTACGCCCTTGCCGAATCTCCCCTGGAGAAGGGCGTGATTTGGGCAGGAACCAACGATGGCCTGCTACATGTTACGCGAAACGAGGGGGCCGATTGGACCAACGTCACGGCCAACATCGGCGGTCTTCCGCCACTGGGCACAGTGAGCAACATTGAGCCGTCCAGGTTCGATGCAGGGACTTGCTACGTCACATTTGACTTTCATCAGGTAAACGACCGCGATCCGTACGTCTACAAGACCACAGACTACGGACTGACATGGAAGTCGATCAGTTCGGACATTCCCAAATCCGAACTCAGTTATGCACATTGTATTCGAGAGGATCCGAAACGACAGGGCCTTCTCTACTTGGGAACAGAGAACGCACTCTATTTTTCACTCAACGATGGGGAGAATTGGACCCCACTGCAAAGCAATCTTCCTCACGCTCCCGTTCATTGGCTGACGATTCAGGAACACTTCAATGACCTGGTGGTTTCGACCTACGGGCGCGGTTTTTGGATTCTGGATGACATCACGCCCCTGCAACAGCTTTGGCCTGAGACCCTCGACTCCGAAGTACACCTTTTCTCTCCTCGGCCCGCTTACCGGTTCCTGATGAGAGAGCGTCGATCCAGCCTGCCGGAAGCTCAGACCGACGGTGCCAACCCCCCCTATGGGGCATCCATATCCTACTACTTGAAATCTTCTCCCCAAGGGAGAATTCAGGTCTCGATTCTTGACGAAGACAACCAGATCATTCGGACTTTCGAAAATAGGGATGACGAGGAGCCGCAGGATCAGCCAACCCGAATCAAGCCTAGAGCTGGAATAAACCGGATCTGGTGGGACTTGCGTTATGAAAGGAGCCCACAGATCAAACTGCGAACCCAGCCCCTGGAGCATCCCCACGCTCAAATGAAGGCGGAAGGTTGGCGTGAGGGAATGGAGCGCGTGCGCGGGCCCCTGGTGGCCCCGGGAACCTATTCGGTGCGGCTGATGGTCGACGGAAAGGAACACAAGCAAAGTCTTGTAGTGCGGAAGGACCCCGGTTCCGTCGGAGGAACCGACAGGGAAATCGGTGAGAAATCCAAGCTTCTCCTCGATATCCATGGGCACATTCGCACCATGGCACACATGATCAATCAGATCGAATCGATGCGAAGGCAGCTGATTGACCTCTCGGAATTGCTGAGAACCAAGGAGGGGACGGAGAGTTTAGTCGAGGTGACAAACAACCTCGATCAGAAACTGATTGCCGTAGAGCACAGCTTCTTCGACATGCGTCGCACCACTGGAGGATATCAGGATTCCTTGCGCTTGCCCGACAAGCTCTACACCAACTTCAGCAAGCTCGCCGGTTCCATAGAGCAGTCCGATTACCCGGCGACGGTGCAGCAGATTGAAGTGTATGAAATGTTCCGAGGCCAGTTGGAAGAACAGCTAAAGAACTTCCAAGACTTCCTGGAGAACGATCTAACAGAGTTCAACCGGAGGTTGGCTGACGAGGATGTGCCACACGTGCAGGTGCCGGCATCCGAGAGCGTTCCATAATCTCCGACCCTTGCAAGGAGGCGGCTGTTTGGAAACACCGTCGACTGGATCATTCAGATTGGCCCGCAAGCAGTCTTCGGGAACTTGGGTGGTTGGCGCCGGGCACGTAGTGTTTAGTCTGGGATGGGCACTCCCGCCCGCCCGGAGGCCCTTGGCCCTAGCCGAGATCCGGCCTACAGGACCGGAACCGGGTCCATGAGAATATGAGCTTGAAGACCAGTCAAGCCGGATTTTCTCTTTCCTAAACGTTCCATAGCCGTCATTGCAGAATCAGCGCAGACAGCCGATCCCGACCCGGGATCCCCCCAGATCGCGGACGATGGCCAATAAGCTTTGCCACAGATACCGACCCTGACTGGGACTGGTCCAGATCCGGAAGCCGTCCAGCCCCCCCATCCTCGCCGGCAACACCGAGCAGGCAACCACCGCGACCCGGGTCATCACCAGCTCTTCTTCCCGCTCCTCGAAGTTGTAGCTACAGGTCTGGGCCAGAACTGCAAGCGCCCTGCCACCGCTCAGGAAGAAGGATGCATCTTGTCGCTCAACACGAAAGAGGTTGGGCCCTCCTCGGCCCAGGGCTTGGGAGATTTCCCTCACCCGGTCGCTGCCGAGATTGTCTTCCAAGAAGAACTCGTGGCGATCGACCCGGGCGATCAGGGCATCCTGGTCAAAACGCTCCAGGTGATAGACCTGATCCGGCGCAGGAAGCCCCATTTCGTTCAGCCAGCCCTCGGCGCCCGGTCCCTTTACGCCCAGCTTGGGGAGAAAGCTGAGATCGCACAATCCCAGGTCCCGGCTGACTCGGGACTCGGTTTCGGGATCTCCGAAATGCACCGTCACTTGGGCTCCAAAAAGATCCTCCCAACGCGCTCTTGCCTGATCGAGGGGTGGGTCAATGGGGCCATGACGTTGGTACATCTCAGGCCTCCGCAGGATGGTGTTGACGTAAATTCCCGGGGTCGTAGAAAGGTGTTGCCGTCACAGTCGCCTCCACCAAAACCCCTTTATCCACACGAATCTGAAACTTAGTGCCCAGATCGGCTTGATCAGGCCGTAGATAGGCCAAGCCAATCACTTGGCGGAGCGTTGGACTGAAGCTGACACTCGTGACCCGACCGGCAATCCGGTCTTTATCAATCACCAAATGACATTCCTTAGGGCGTGGACCGGCGGTGCCTTCGGACAAAGTGAAGCCGATCAGTTTTCTGGTCAATTCCTGCTTGCGAAGAATGGCGAGACTGCGCTGGCCCACAAAGAACCGTTTCTTCATTTTCACCGCCCAACCCAGACCTGCCTCAAAAGGATGGGTCAAACCATCGGTGTCCTGTCCTATAATCAGGTGGGACTTCTCCAAACGAAGCAAGCGCTGAGCTTCGACTCCAAAGGGCCGGATGCCGAAAGCACGGCCGGCCTCCATTAGGGCTTGCCAGACGGCAATAGCACCATCCGCCGGAATGTGAATCTCGTAACCCAGCTCTCCAACGAAACCGACCCGAGATAGTCGAGCCGCAACCCCGGCCACTTGCCCCTCTCGCAGGCCCAGGTAAGGGAAAGCTTCAGGGGCGAGATCGACATCTGTCAGCAGCTGCAGCAACCGTCGAGAAAAACGTCCAGCCAGGTTGAGTGCACCGTAGTGACCGGTGGCATTGGTCAGGAAAACGTCAAGGCCCCATTGCAGGGCCCAACGCTGGAACTCGCGATAGACACCGTCGGAGCCGGTCGATGTCGTGCTGACGTAAAAGCGGTCTTCACCCAGGCGACCCAACATTCCATCGTCGATAACGGTGCCCGACTCATCGCACATGACAGCGTAGCGTGACATGCCGACCTTCAGCCTGCGGAAGCGTCCGGTATAGATCCGCTCCAGAAAGCGAGCAGCGTCAGGGCCGAAAATCTCCAGCTTGCCAAGAGTTCCAAGATCGATCAGACCCACACTTTTGCGAACCGCAAGCACTTCCTCAGCAATGCATTCTTCTCGCGAACATGCCGTTTTTGGATAATACTCGGGACGCAACCAATTCCCCGCATACATGAATTTGGCGCCCAAATCCCGGTGACAGCCATGGGTGGGTGTTCGACGAGTTGGAGTAAAAATTCGTCCGGCCAAAGCACCCAAAGTCACCGGTGTCGTAAAAGGGCGGGCGGTGGTCAGTTGCCGGCCAACCATGGATTCCCCCCGAATTCGAGTCAGAATTCGAACGGAATGCAAGTTGGAATGCTTTCCCTGACTGGGTCCCATTCCAAAGGTTGAATACCGCTTGAGCAGCTCAGGACTGTCGAATCCTTCCTGGGCCGCATCTTCGTAATCCTTGAATTGCAAGTCCTCATCCAGGTCGACGAAGTTCTTTCCCTGGGGGTGGGGCACCACCGGATAAGGATGGTTGGGGGAAGGGCCGACCCTCCTGGGCCTCGCCTCGGAGATGGATGGACCAAGGCCAAGGAAGGCTGCGGCAGCTTGCCCGGCCTGACGACCATCTTCGAGCCGAGCTTTCAGAGCGTAGACACCGTTGACTCTCCCGGCTGCGAAAACACCCGGCGGCAAGCTGGACGGCACAAACTGTTCGAGCTCACCATCGTATTCCATGGTGGTCCCGGCTTGGCGCAACAACCCGTCCGCCGGAGCCCACCCCACGCTGACCGCAACGCCGTCACAGGGCAACACCTCGCGGGGCGTGGATTCAAGGGGCCCGCTCGGCCCCAAGCGACAGAGAGCTACCTGCCGGATCCCACGTTTCCCTCGGGCAGGGGTGGCGTCGCAGATCGCATGACCTCGATAGATCGGGATATCCTTTCGCTCACACTGGGCGGCGGCCGGAGAATCCTCGCCCTGGGGACGCAGGTCAACGATCGCTTCGATGGCTACCTTGGCCTCCAGCAAGTCCAGGGCCACCCCATATCCGTCGGAATTGGCCGTCAACACGACCCCCCGCGTGAAGGGCCTTACTGCATATTGATGCATCAGGCGTCGGGCGGCACTCCCCAGCATGACGCCGGGCAGATCATTATTTCGAAAGACCGAGGGCTGCTCGTAACAGCCCGTGGCGAACAGCACGGCTCGGCTTCGCACCTTGGTCAGGCGGACGTCATCGACCAGCGCAACCCAATGGTCTGCGTACCACCCCACAGCGGTGGTGCCGCGGCGCACCTCGATAGTCGACTGGTGGGATACCTCTTCCGGAAGTCGCAACAGATGCTCACTGCCATTGGAGGGACCTTTGCGACTGCGGTAAGAGAGCGAGCCTCCCAGATGCGGATTCTCGTCCACTAGCAGAACACGAGCCCCTCGCTTGGCGGCTGTCAGGGCAGCCGAAAGTCCAGACGGTCCTCCGCCAACTACCAGAAGATCGCAGAAGGCGTAGTCTTTAGGCGTGGGCTCATTTCCTTTTTGTTGCTTGACCCTGCCCAAACCAGCAATATCTCGGAGACGATTCTCGTAAAAGGGAAACAAGCTTCTAGGTGTGTGAAAGGCCTTGTAATAAAAACCCACTGGAGTGAAGACCCCAAGATGATCCAACAGACGGAGTCGATCTCGCTTGACGCCTCCGAAAGTGTTGACCGCCTTGAGAACCATTCCGGCTTTGATGGGCGTCAGATCGGCCCGGATGTTGGTGTCATCGTGGCTCTCCATCATCGCATTGCAATCCACATCGGCCAGACCGAAGATTCCGCGTGGACGGTGGTATTTGAAACTTCGTCCCAAGACGCGCACACCGTTGGCCCAGAGCGCGGTGCTGATGGTGTCGCCTGCAAAACCGCTGTAGCGGTTTCCTTCGAACTGAAACTCGACCGGACGATCTCGGTCGATCCATTCTCCGGGTTGAGGCGGCAGCCTGTCAGGCATCGTCCATTTCCCGGTAAAGATAGGTACGGACAACTTGATCTCTCAAGGTGTCTCGCTCCGCAATGAACCACACCCCGCTGGCGATGTGGTACCACCACTCGCGCTTGATGCCTGGAGCCCCCGAACGATGAAAAACATATTCGGCCCACTGCTGGTCGGAAACGGAATTCGGATCCGGCATGGGGCGAACTTCACCTCCAAAGAGGAACTCCTGCAGCGGCCGCAACCCATTGATGGGACATCTCAATTGTTTCATCTTAATGACCTACTGAGGCAGCTCCTTTTTCCCCCACAAGGTCAAACTCCCCAAACCGCGAAAGTCGAAAGGGGCGAATCAGTTCGTGGTCCGAGTCCTCGGCAATGGTATAGGCCATGGTCTTCCCGCAGACAGGTATTGCCTTGAAACCCCACGTCCCCCATCCGGCGTCAATATAGAAACCCCCAATGGGGGTTGTACCCATGATGGGAGAGAAGTCGGGAGTCATGTCCGACAGACCTGCCCACTGACGCAAAACACGCACACCGGAAAGAAAAGGAAAGAGTTCCAGCAGGTGGCCGCTCAGTCCTTCCGCGAACTCGAGCGTGGACCGCATGGAATGCACCTCGTAAGGATCCAGCGATGCCCCCATGACAAGTTCCCCGCGCGAGGATTGACTGACGTAAAGATGGAAACTTGCAGAGACAACAATGGCATTGAGCCACGGCTTCAGTGGTTCGGTGACGCAGGCTTGCAGCGGGTAGATCACGATCGGAGTTGGCAGCTTGACCATTTCCGTGATTGCGGGCGTGAAGCCCGCAGTTGCGGCAAGAACCCTTCCGGTCTCAATAAATCCTCTCTTGGTTTCCACCCCTTTGACTCGGCCGCCGGAGACACGGATTCCGGTCGCTTCCGTCTTTTGGTGAATCTCGACGCCCTGTTGGTCTGCGCCGCGGGCATAACCCCAGGCCACGGCATCGTGGCGGGCGATCGCCCCGGGAGGGTGATACAACGCCCCAAGGACCGGCATGTTGTGCCCGCAGTCCAGATCGATCCCAGGGCACTTGCGACGGATGAAAGAGCGGTCGACGACTTCGCTTTCCACGCCCAGGTGCTTGTTGACTTCGGCACGCCAACGCATGGTGCGAAGGGATCCGTCGGTATGGGCAAGGGTGAAATGTCCCCTTCGCGAGTAGAACAGATTGAGGTCGAGGTCAACCGACAATCGCTCGAAAAGGCGCACGCTTTCTTGATAGAAACGGACTCCTTCCGGAGTCAGGTAGTTGCTGCGAATAATCGCAGTGTTCCGCCCCGTGCCGCCGCTACCGATGTAGTTTTTTTCAAGCACGGCGACGTTGGTGATTCCGTGGTCGCGGGCGAGATGGTAGGCGCAGGCCAAACCGTGACCGCCACCACCGATGATAACGACGTCGTAGTGCTTTTTGAGCCGCCCCGGAGTGCGGAACATGCGGCTTTCCGGATAACGCTTACGCAGCGCGAATCGGATCAGACGATAGGGCATCTGGTGGTCTCAAAACCGGCGTCCAGGTCGGGTTCAAAGCGGTCAATCGGTTGCTGCCTGCCGAGGTCCATCATATTCGATTTGGAGCCGGAGTGTCTGGTTGAAATTACCTTGCACCTTCGGTCAAGAACGAATCTCCCCTATCCTCCCAACGCATGGCAGCTAACCTGACAAGCTGAAGCCGCTTTTCGATTCGAGTTCGGGATCAGTCGGCGGTCTTTGATCCGGACCCCCAAGGGGTGGCCGAGATCAAGTGCCAAGCAGCACTGCCGGTATCACTGTTTGGGGCCAGTGTGAGTTGTCATCAGGCGGGATTCAACTCACCGCACCTGGGATGAACGCAACGCCACTGTCGCGCGGCTACACGGTGGGCGCGGCCATGTAATCGGACCAATTCTTGGCCAGGTGCCGCGCACCCGCCAGGAGTCGATCGACTTCGCCCGGCATGTTGTAGATGTGGGTTGACACGCGCACGCCATTCAGATCTCCCCGGCTCATCGTCCGGATGTAGATGCGATCGCGTTCCATGAGGGCCTGCTTGACGTTTTCCATCGGGATGTCTCGAATCGAAAAGAGGGTAAGGCCGGCGCTGAGCGTGGGGTCCATCGAGGTCCAAACCTTCACACCCTTGATCGCCTTGAGTCCTTCCTTGAGCCGGGTGGATAGCTGGCGCACGCGGTTCTCGATCTGCTTCTTGCCAATCGTGTTTTGGAAACGGATAGCGGCCGGCATTCCCAGTGCCGAAGGGGCGTGGCGTTGGCCGGCATCCTCGTACTTGCGTGAATCTCGGTAAAACTTGAGCTCTTCAGTGTCCTTGTCTCGATAACTGCCGGCGCCCATCAGGGGCCACACACGGTCCATGACATTGCGGCTGACGCACACGAGACCGGTGCCGGTCCCGCACATCAGCCACTTCTGGCCAGAGGCCGCGTAGTGGTCGCAGCCCATGGCGTGAAAATCGATGTCGATCATGCCCAGGGGATGAGCCCCATCGACGCTGATCAGCAATCCCCTGCGACGCGCCAACTCCGTCAGCTCCTTGACAGGCATGAGGAGTCCCGTCACATAGGTGAGGTGACTCACCATGATGCACCGTGTCCGAGGCGTGATGGCTTGATCGTACAGTTCGATGATCTGATCGATGCTCTCAGGGGGGGAAGGGACCTCGAGCCACTTGATTTTGACACCCCGCCGTTTTTCGAGCGTCAGGTAGGCCTCGATGCCACCGTTGTGCTCGTGGGTGCACATGAGGATCTCGTCACCCTCGCGCCAGTCCACGCCCATCGCGAAGATGTTCATGCCCTCGGTCGTGCTGCGTGTATACGCCGTCTCCTCCGGATCGGAACCGACAAACCCGGCAAGCAACGGACGGTTGGCGTGGAGCTCCTCGCGCCGGGAACCGTTTGTCGGGTCGGCAGCCAGCTCTGCGAACACACGGTCATGTTCGTCCATCACCATCTTTGGCATCGGGCCGAGGGTGCCATTGTTCATGAAGGTGTAACCGTCGATGAGGTTGAATTGCGAGCGCACTTTCCACCAGTAGGCCTCATCGGGAGTACCGGAGGGCCGCAACTTCTCCAGTGGCAGCGCCGGGACGGCCTGTTGCGCTTCCGAGCGCCCGGCAAACCCGGCTAGATTGAGCCCCCCGAGAGCTACCGTGGAACTACCAATAAACTGTCGCCGGGAGAGACCCGGTTTCGACTTACGCATGTTCGGTCCTCCAGATGGTGCGATTTGGCGAATCGGCTGGGCCGGGTTCAAGCTCAAACGGCACAAAACACGGGAGGTGTTCCGGACTTACGTTTGTGCCCATTGCAACTCAGGTTAACCCCCGATGCGATGGCTGTCAATGTCGGGGGTGCACCAATGAGCCTTGCCCCCTGGCGACGGATCGACGAAGGCCTCATCTGCTCCCGTGTGGAACTGCGCCAAGACGGTTTCCACATATCCAGTCCCACCTGAGATCACAACCGTCAAGAGCTTCCCCTGGTGGTCTTCGAATATCGTAGATCTACCCGTCGGTCGATCTTGTCCGCCGCGCTGGGCGTTTCCCCTCGCGCCACACCCCCGGGTACCAGCACGTTATAGCAGTTGAGCACCCCTTGATTGCGAATATACAGTCTGCCACCGCTCACCACCGGATGGGCCCAACTGGGCCAGCCTTGGTCAGCGATCTTGAAACGCCCTTTTTCCCGGTAACCCTCCGGAGTGGCCTCTGCCAAGCCCACTACATTTTTTTCGCTCAACAAGTAAAGATGTCCGTCGGCAAAAGTCAGCGAGCCTTTTCCCACGCTTCGATCCTTCCACATTACTTTGCCTGTCTCAAACTCCATACAGGTGAGGATCGAATTGGAAAAACCGTAGAGATAGTCGTTGACCAACACGATGCCTCCGTGGTGATTCATCATGTTGCGGTTGAAGTAGATTTCCTCCGCTTTCAGAGTGCCCTCTTTGGGCTCCAACTGCAGCAACGCACATCCAGTGCCGTAAGCCGAGCTATAGAAGACTTTGTCCTGATGAACGATTGGCGTGGTGATATTGGCCGTCCGGTTGGACACCCGTGGATAGCGCCACAACAGTTGACCGTCTTGGGCCCGTAGCCCCACAGCTGCAGCAGCGGTAAAAGCCAGCAGGGTTCGAATGCCGTGGATATCAGCTACGACGCAGGAGGAGTACGCGGCCCGGTCACTGAGATCTTTACTGGTCCAAATCGTTTCGCCCGATTCCTTGTCCAGCGCCACCACAGTCGCTTGATCGCCACCGGGAGTTACGATCAACCGATTGCCGTCCACCAAAGGCGATTCGCTGATCAGCCAATTGGGATTCTCGCCCTTGAAGTCCTTCAGGATATTGCGCTGCCATAAGATCCGGCCATTCGCAGCCTCAACGCCGGCGAGGTCGCCGTTCTCGGTCAGTACATAAACTCGGTCGCCAACAATGGTAGGAGTTCCTCGCGGCCCATGGCCGCGGCCATGTCTCAGTCGGTTCCCCAACGAGGTTGTCCAGATTATCCGGCCGTTGGTTGCATCCAGACAAAAAAGTGTACTCCGGCCTTCCTGGGTGCCCTGGACGAAGACTCGTCCTCCCTGAATCGCCACACTACCGTAGCCGTCCCCTAACACCGAGGTGGACCACACGAGACCCGGACCCCCAGCCGGCCATGCCTTCAGCAATCCGGTTTCGGAGGAAAGCCCGGTTCTTTCGGGTCCCCGCCATTGGGGCCACATTCCCTCCGGAAATATGGTGCGAGTCGACCTCTTGTGCTCGGGTAGCGGCTGCTGGCACCATGCGGCGGTCGTGAAAACGAGGGCCAGCAATCCTAGGGCCTGGAATTGTCTTGGCCACATAGCGATTTCCTCCTGCTGGAGACGACAACATTCTACAACTTTAGAGCTACGGTTGAGCCGTCCAAATACCGTCCGCCTCTCTGGCTCGCGATGTGACCGCAATCACGACCCAATCGCCGGCTAGACGGGGTGGGTCTTTTGGAGTTGAGCCGGTAGCAACCGGGCCTAGGGACCCCACTGGAAAAATTTGAGAACAACTTCTCCAATGCTTGGCCCGGGACCGGATGCTGTCGGCACTCCAAAGTCGGCTCCTGAGCAGACCTCCCAGGATAATAGATCTGTATGGACTATCACTCGTGAAGCGATGCCATCCCTGCCTCGAGGCGATGCAAGATCCGGATTTCTTCATCACTCAGCGCTTTGTCGAAGAGTGCCAACTCATCGAACAATCCGACGTAGTTGACTCCCAGGCGAATCGCGCTGTTGGCTACCTCCCAGCTAAACGGCTCATGAATTCCTTCGCCGGCGCCTTGGAATTCGCCGTTCAAATAGAGGCGCGCCATACCACCGACATCACTGTTAAGGCCGGTATGGGTGATGACAATGTGGGTCCAACTTCCGCGTCCGAAAGGAGGTTCGGTCACCGCAACCAGTCGGTCCATGAAATCAGGATTCTCTTCCGAAGCGAGTTTCTGTGGATTCCAGGCCTCGCGGTCCCCGAACACCCCGAGTCTGAAACGACGCGGCTCATCCTTGCTGAAGTCCACCCAGATGGCAGCGTCGTCGTAGGCGCTGTCAGTCACCTGGATTGGATCGCAGTAGCCGGGTTCGAGATCTAAATTGGGGTCCAGATTGAGCCAAAACGAGATGGTGCCGGCCCAGGTCTCAGTCGAAAAGGCTACGTTCTTGTCGGCTCGGTAGAACAAGGCATGCGTATTTTTCCGATTGAATTTGAGGGCGTCTCCGAAGCGGCCGGCACCGCTTTCAATGCCAATGTCCGGGTTACCGATGCCGGGAGCGGTCTGATCGAGTTGATCGTAAGCGGGCGCCGTATAGATTTGCCTATCGCCACGGGCAAAATCGGCGTTGGGGCCTTGGTCGAAGGAAGCATGGAAGCTGAGGGCTGCGCTCAAGTTGTGAGCTGGTGACGACACGTCTTGCCCGGCGGTCTCGATCGGGTCACCACTGGAACAGGCCGTCGTCGCGATCGAAAGCAACAGCCAAGGAAGGTATGCCCTGAACTGGTCGATTTGATGAAGCATGACTCTTTCTCCTTCTAAGACTCCGGGGGCCGGAAAGGAGACACCGGAGGTCAACTTTCTCCCCTCGCGGCGGCTTAAAATATTCGCTCAGGGAAGTTCGCCAGCGCCCAATGGCGCACTGCAAACACCGACAGGCGCAGTCCCTTTACCTGACTTCCGAGTCCGTTGAGAGACGACTCGCCGCACGATTTCCAGAGAAGCCTGGATATCGGAGCGGCTGATTTGATGGTAGGTAACCATTCGCATTCGCACCACCTCTTGGTCGAAAACGCCCACCAAGACTCCTTCCACTGCCAATTCCCGAACCAATTCGTGAATCGGTTCAAGCTCAGAGGCCACGCGAAAAAAGACCATGTTGGTTTCGACCGGCTCAACCAGAATGCCGGGAATCGTCCTCAAACCTCGTGCCAGCAACTGGGCGTTGGCGTGGTCGGTAGCAAGTTTGGGGACGGTGGTCTCGAGGGCCACGATACCGGCTGCGGCTACGACGCCGGACTGCCGCAATCCGCCGCCCAGCATGCGGCGGAAGCGCCGTGACTTGTCGATGAAGCTTGCTGTACCGCAAAGCAACGACCCCATCGGTGCACCCAGCCCTTTGGAGAGACAAAACGTGATTGAATCGACTTGTTTCGCAATCTGCCGCACAGAGACTCCGAGAGCGGTGGCAGCATTGAACACCCGCGCCCCATCCATGTGGATTGCCAAACCCTTCTCCCGCGCAAGTTGGCGGATTTCTCGGAGTTGCTGAAGCGGATAAACGGTCCCACCGCCGTGGTTATGGCTGTTTTCGAGCCAGACCAGACGCGTTGGCGGACTCCCGACGGAACCGGCTGGATCGGCTAAATCCCGGATTCCGGCGGCCTGCAGAATACCCCGTTGGGAGGGAGCAATACGGGGCAGGGCTCCCGCGACGGCGGCATACGCACCCAATTCGCCAATCAGGCAGTGGGAAGACTCTGCGACAAGAAACTCATCACCGCTGCGGCAGTGCGCCAGTAGAGCGACCAAGTTCCCTTGGGTCCCGCTGGATACGAATAAGGCGGCGGCGTGGCCTGTCAGCTTCGCCGCCATCTCTTCGAGCCGGATAGTGGTCGGATCTTCGCCGTAGCCATCATCGCCAACCTCCGCCTTGGCCATCGCCTCGCGCATCGCAGTCGTCGGCCTGCTGACGGTATCGCTTCGCAAATCAATCATGGCACCCCCGTCTCCACTACTGACGGCTTTCGAGATGCGGAAGCATTTCTCCAGATGGATCTAGTCTACCAGGGTTCCCGCCCGGCCACACCCTTGTCCCATTTTCGGATCCTGCCACACCCACCGCGTCATCCACTACTTGATTGTCGGTCGCCTTAGACCTTTGGATTTCCTAGGGTGCAGAGTTAAAATGGGCTGCCTGGGAATCATCAACCGGAACAAATTTCAGGAGGTTCCGGTCGAGGCTCCGGACCAAAAATTGATATTGGGGGTGAAGCGCCCCTTGCGGGCGCAATCTCGGAAAGGAACAGGAATCATGGCCATTGGCACCTCAGCTCACAATCTCGGGCACACGCAACTTTATATCGATCAGCAATGGGTCGACGGGGAAAGGGACGGTCGGCTGGAAGTCATCAATCCAGCTACCGAAGAACCGATTCAAACAGTGAGTTACGGTACCCAAAACGACGCCCGCACAGCTTTGGAGGCCGCTCAGCGGGCCTTACCCGGCTGGAAGGCACTAACCGCCTACGACCGGGCTGCCAAGCTGAAGAGGATTGCCGATTTGATAATGGAACACGTGGATGAGTTGGCCACTATTATGACGATGGAGCAGGGCAAGCCTCTGGCGGAGGCGCGAGGCGAAACGATGGTCTCGGCAGCTACTTTTGAATGGTTTGCCGAGGAGGCTAAGCGCGCCTACGGCCGGACTATTCCAGCCAGCTTTCCCAATAAACGCTTGTTCACCATGCGCCATCCGGTGGGCGTGTGTGCAGCTGTCTCACCCTGGAATTTCCCACTGCTGTTGCAGGTGCGTAAGATCGCTCCCGCACTGGCTGTCGGTTGTACCACGGTTTCGCGTCCGGCCAGCCAAACTCCGCTCTGCCTCATCCGACTATTTGAACTCATGGAAGAGGCTGACTTGCCTTCCGGTGTCGTGAACTTGGTTATAGGCCCCCCGAGGGAAATCATGCAGGAGTTTATGAACAATAGCATTTGCCGCAAGATTTCTTTCACTGGGTCGACAGAGGTCGGCAAGCAACTGATGAGGCAGGCAAGCAATCAAGTCAAGTCCTTGAGTTTGGAGTTGGGTGGACACGCTCCCGTAATCATCTTCCCGGATGTTGACGTGGAAGTGGCCGCCAAGGCCTCCGTATTCGGAAAGTTCCGCAACAATGGCCAAGTTTGCATCAGCCCCACGCGTTTCTACCCCCATAAGTCAATTGAAAAGGACTATTTGGAAGCGTGTCTCGAAGCAGCCAAGAGTCTCAAATTGGGCAACGGATTGGACAAGGGAGTTGACATTGGTCCCATGTTCGAACCCAGTGCTCTGGATAGTACCGAAAGTTTGGTTCGAGACGCCAAACAGAAGGGGGCCCGTTGCCTCGTGGGTGGAGAACGCTCGAGGAAATTCGAGAAAGGCTATTTCTTCGAGCCGACAGTCATTGCAGACGTCCAGCGCGACATGGCCATTATGACGGAGGAACCGTTCGCTCCCGTAATGCCGATCCTGGATTTTGACTCCATTGATGACGCAATCGCCCAAGCCAACGACACCAAATACGGCTTGGCCGCCTATGTCCTGACCAACGATCTTACCCATGCTTTTAGAATGGCCGAGGGGTTGGAGTTTGGAGTCATCGGCATCAACGACCCGGTGCCCGCGGCGCCCCAGGCTCCCTTCGGCGGGTTGAAAGAGTCGGGGCTGGGCCGCGAGAACTCCATTGAGGGGCTGGATGCTTACCTGGAGACCAAATCCGTCTCCTTGACACTTCGAACCTAGCCCGGATTATGCAAGAAGTGGGTAATTGGGGTCCGATTTAGAGCAGAAAAAGAGCCGCACCTCGTATGGTGCCAAAACTCGACCGACTCCTCACGCTGCCTCCCGATAGTAGTAGTTGAGCATTCCACCGAGGCGTTTTCGGCGTAGGACTGGGCCTTGAGTCAGCGTGTCTTTTGGCAGAGCTTCGATTAACCGGTTGTCCAGTCCTTGGTGATTCCTCTCGCTGTGATAATGGCTGAGGTACTCATGGACCGCCCTGCGAAGGTGAGGCTCCCCCAGCAGGATCATTCTCTCCAAGCATTCTTCTGTGATCGATCGGACGAATCTCTCCGCGTAAGCATTCAGGTCCGGGCTCCGAGCCGGCAACTTCACGGTCCTCACACCAGCAGACGCCAGAATGTCAGCGAACTCTCGCGTGTAGAGTGGGTCTCGGTCGTGGATCAGACACTCGGTTGTCTTGAGGAACCCATCAACGACATCAGTCAGATTGCGGGCGATCTGCTTCATCCACTCTCCACAGGGTTGCTGAACGATACCTGCGACCTCGACGCGCCGGATCTTGAGGTCGATCACAAAAAGTACGAAATAGCGAATCAGTCCAGCCTTGGTGATGATTTCCAGTGAAAAGAAGTCGGCGGCTGCGATCGCTCCCCAATGGGCTTTCAGAAAGGTGTCCCACGACATCGACTTGCCTCGCTCCGGAGCTGGCTCGACACCGTGATTCTTGAGGATTCGTTTGCTGGTGTTCCGCCCAATCCGATGGCCCAGATTCCGCAAGGCGCCTCTGATTCTCCTGTACCCCCAGGTGTGATTGTCTTTCGTTATCCGGAGGATGAGAGCCTGTATCTTCTGCCAACTCCGAGGGCGACCTGGTCTGCGTTGTTGGCTGCCGTCATACTTCTTGGCGATCAACTCTCTGTGCCAACGCAGAAGTGTATCGGGTGTGACGATGCAGGCAAGCTCCCTCAGGGCCGCGCGTCCAACGACCTTGGCTTTTTGAGCGAGCCGCCGTTTCTGGGCGTTGTTGAGGCGCAGCCGTTTGTTGCCCATTTGTATGCGGTTTTCCTCTTTGAGGTAATCGATTGCATCCTGTTGTGCGCGATTGACCCAACCTGCCCACATGAGCAACCGAAACTTCAACGGCAAATTCATTAAGGCCCCATATTGATAAGGAAGGGACGGATCTGAACACCTGAAATACCGGTCGGCGGAGTTTTGGCACCATACGAGCTGCCCGGCCATCGTCAATTGGCTAAGGTCGGCGAGGCGGGCGTTCCGGCCCTGCGCGGGCGCGCCGGCGCCACTTGCCTGCCGCCCGCCCTACCGGGTGGCGCGGACGGCCTCGATCAGATCGGAGCCGTAGCGATCGGTGAAGCTGCTGTAAACCGGCCGCACTCTTGCGGCGAAAGCCGCCACGTCTGCCTGGTTGATCTTCATCCCCCGGGCCTGGAGCTGGTCTAGGGCGGCCGCCACGATCCGGGTGGTGAGATCGATCTCGTACTCCTGAAGAGCTGCCGCCTCCTCCATCAGCACGGCCTGCTGCTGGCTGGACAAACGTCGCCACAGTTTCAGGCTCATGGCCACCAGGCCCGGGGGTCGGAAATGACGGGTCAGCGAGTAGTAGCGGGACACCTCGAAGAGCTTGCCATTGAGGACGTTTCCAGCTGCGTTTTCGCCGCCATCGAGCACGCCCTGCTGGAGCGCCGTGTAGAGTTCGCCGTAAGCCATGGGCGCCGCCGACCCGCCCATGGCGTTGACCGCGTCCACCATCAATCGGCTCTTCATGACCCGTATCTTCAACCCCTTCAGGTCCTCAGGCGTGACGATGGGACGAATGTTGTTGAAAATGTTGCGGTCGCCGTTGTCGAACCAGCACAAGCCCTTCATGCCCTTATCCTGCAACAGGTCGAGGAAGCGGCGGCCGATGGGACCGCCCACCACGCGCCGCAAATGCCGGGTGTCGCGAAAGAGGTAGGGAAGGCTGAACAGATCGAACTCGCCGATAAAGCCCGCCAGTGGGCCGGTCGAGACCTGGGCTATCTGGATCTGATCCTGTTCCATCCCCTCGATGTAGGCGCGTTCGCTCTTGCCCAGTTGGCCCCCAGAGAGCACTCGGATCCTCAGGCCGATGTCCCGTCTGTTGACCCGCTCGGCAAACCACTTCAAAGCCTGGTTGTGATGGTGGGAGGGAGCGGACACGGAGGCGATGCGAATCGTCTGCGACGGCGTCTGACACATCCAGACCGCCGCCAGGCAGAGAACGAGAGCAGGCGCGAGATGACGAAGACGCATGGTTCTACAGCACCGCGAAGTCGTCCGGCTCCGACAGGAGCAGCTTGTTGAGTGGATTGACTCTACTAGATGTGACTTCCACCACCACCTCCAGACGGTAGCCGCCGCCGTTCAGATCGTGCAGGTCCAGCTTGATGGCCAGCGTCATTCCGGCCTCCAGGTTGAAATCGCTCCAGGGGCTCAAGTGGGGGGGCTCGACCACATCGATGCCCACGCCGTGGCCCACCCCCCGCTGGCCCCGCGCATAAGGGGAAAAATGATCCGCGTATCCCAAGGGCTCCAGACGGTTCAGGAAATGGTCGTGGATGCTGAGCGCCGGCGCGCCCGGTTGTATGGCGGCCACGACTTCCTTTATGATGCGATGCCCTTGGATCAGCGCCTGGGCCTGAGCGTCATCGGCGCCGGGCATCAGCAGCGTAATGCCGCCGTCATTGCAATAGTGTTCGGCCACCGGGTTGAAGTCCAACATCAGAAAGTCTCCGGGCTCGATCTTTCTGGCGCCGGGCCGCCAGGCCGGGTAGCGCGTATTGGGACCCGAGATGACCACGGTTGCCGAACCCAGATCGGCGCCCATCCTGCGTCCCAGGCAGTCGGCTTCGGCCGCCACCTGGATCTCGGTCATGCCCACCTTGCAGCGCGACCGCATCGCTTGCAACACTCGATCGTTTAGGGCGGCGGCCTGTTGCATCAGCTCCACTTCGGCCGGCGACTTGATCTGGCGCAGCTCGATGAGCAGTTGGCTGGCGATCTCGAACCGTCCGTCTGGAAGAGCCGTCTGCAGCAGGTCTCGCAGAAAAAACGGCATCAGGTGCTCGCCCACCAGTCCCACCCGCGCGGCGGCGCCTTCAAGGGGCTTCAGCACATCCGGGATGATCTGGGCAGCCTGGTGGTGGGGGCGCACGTCGTCCATCCAGATCAGGTCTCGGGCCGCATAGACGTTGAGTCGCCCGATCATGACCACGGGAGGCAGGTCCTCCACCAGGAAGACAGTCTGGGGAGACTCCTCCACCAGATTGATCGGCTTGTAACCGGTCAGATAGGTGGAATGGCCGGGGCGGTACTCATCGCCGAACACGACCAGCGCGCGCAGCCCGGCCCGCTCCATGGCGGACCGCAGCCGCTGGATGCGCTGCATGAGCTCTGGGCGTGAAATGGACATGCTGCGGTTGACCAACTAGTAGAGCAGGCGATTGAACACCATGACAACCTCGCCAAACCAGGCGCACAGGGCCAAAACCCCGATCATGATGGCGCAAAAAGGCCACAGAGACCAGAACACCCGCGAGACGGGAATGCCAGCAATGGCGCACGACAGGTAGGTCAGAATCCCGACTGGTGGCGTCACCGAGCCGATCACGATGGCCATGACCAGCACGATACCAAAGTGGACGGGGTCGGTGCCAATCGAAGAGATGACTGGAAGCAGCACCGGGGTCATGATCACCAGAACTGGAATGCCCTCCACCACCAGCCCCAGAACCAGCACAAGACCCAGTATCAGGAAAACGACAGCGCTGGGATCGGAAGTGAGGGTCAGCAACAATTCGAGCGCCATGTCGCCGAATCCCTCCCACGCCAGCAGCCAAGCGAAGCTGCCCGCGGCCGCCAGCACGAACAGCGCCGTGGCGGTGGTAATGGCCGATCTTACCAGAATCAAGGAGAGCTGAAACAGGGTGAGCGACTTGTAGACGAAAAGGCCTACCAGACTGGCATACACCACGGCCATCACTCCGGCCTCGGTGGGGGTGAATGCGCCCGAGAAGATGCCGCCCAGAATGATCAGCGGCATGACGATTGCTAGCACAGAACCGCGCAGAGCCCTGAAAGCGGTGGCCCAGTCGGCTCGTTCTTCGGCTTCGTAGCCGCGCCTTCTGGCCACCAGGTAGGCCACCAGCATGAGCCCCAGCCCCACGGTAACCCCGGGAATGACGCCGCCCAGAAACAACTGGGCGATGGAGACATTGGCGATCGATCCGTAGATCACCATCAGGATGCTGGGAGGAATGATCGGTCCCATGGCGCTGGCGCTGGCGCTCACGGCCACCGCGAAGTCACGGGCAAAACCGCTGCGCGACATGGCCGGAATCATTATCGATCCTAGGGCGGAAGCGTCCGCCGTAGCCGAACCAGAGATGCCGGAAAAAAACATGTTGCAGACAATGGTCACGTGGGCCAGGCCCCCCCGGACGTGGCCCACCAGGGCGCGGGAAAGGACCACCAGGCGGTCGGTGATGCCGCTGGCGTTCATGATTTCGCCCGCCGCGATGAAAAAGGGAATGGCCAGCAGGGTGTAGGAGTCCAGGGCTGAGAACATCTGGGTGACCAGGGTGCTGACGGGCAAGGTCCCGGAACTTGCGATGGCGGCCAGGGCCGCCAGACCCAGTGCAAACGCCACCGGCAGGTGGATGGCCAGAAGCAGGAAAAAGGCCACAAAGAGCAGGCTGAGCATCTACTTGCCGGGGGCGCGGCCTCCCCAGCCCCGGATCTGGGCGGCTATCTGGGCCAGCGAAATAATGGCCATGGCCAGCATGGCCAGCGGGATTGCCGCATAGACTGCCGTCATCGGCAGTTCCAGAGCCGGCGAAATCTGACTCGCGTTGTCGCGCAGAAGCGGCAAACTGGCCCCAAACAGCGCCAGGACGAAAGCCAGGGTGAGGATTCGAGTGAGCAACCCCAGGATGGCCTGAAGCCCGGCAGGCAGCAAGCGGACCAGGATGTCCACTCCCAGGTGAACCCCCTTGCCCAGCCCCAGCGCCGCGCCCAGAAAAACGATCCAGGTAAACAGGTAAATCGAGGCTTCTTCCGACCAGCTCAACGGCGCCCCGAACCCGTACCTCCACACCACTTGCAGAAAGGTGATCCCGATCATGGCGGCAAACGCGACCACGATCAACACGGCCAGGGGGCCGCTCAGCCAGTTCAGTCTGGTTCCACCGCTCGATGGAGCGGCGGTTTGCAAAAACTGATTCCATCCGCTCATTGCTTCCTTTCGCTGCGGCCCGCTCACCCTCTCTCGACCTCCCTTGAAATGCGGCTGAGCAGCGGTTTCTGCGTCCGGTCCCCCGCCTCTTGGGACCAGTCCAGAAAGGCGCTGATGCGGCATTTTACCTTTTCCCGGTGGTGGGCGGCAATGTCGCCCAAGCGGTGGCGTAGGTAGGGATTGCGAAGGCGGTCCCGGGCAGTCGACCAGTACTGTTGCGCCTGCCCTCCCCATCCGCGCGCCTCAAAAGCAGGCAGCACTTCCCGATCCAGGATCCTCTCCAGCCGGGAACGCGCCGAGTCCTCTCGCAGGATCTGTCCCACCGTCTGATCTTCTGCCTGCCCCTGGCGCAGCCAGCAATGGGCCAGAACGGAATCCCGCCTGGTAGACACAAGGCCAGGAGGGAGGGGTCCGTACGACAGCAACCATCCGCAACCGCCCGACAGACCACGATACTCCGTGGCTCACATGAGGACGACAGTCCGAGCCACCTCGCCCCGTTCGAGCGCAGCGCAAGCTTCGTTGATCTGATCGAATGGGTAGGTACGAGTGAGCAGTTCGGCCAGTTTGAGTTTGTCGGCCCGGTACAGATCGATCAGCTTGGGAATGTCGATTCGGGGTCTGCTGGAGCCATAAAGGGATCCCTTGAGAACTCGCTCTTCAAAGATAAGGGGCATGATCGGGATCGATACCTCGGTCTCGAAGGGTGTGACCCCGAGAACAATAGCCACGCCGCGCTTGGCCAAGCTGTCAAAGGCTTGTCGGACTGTCTTGGGAAGCCCGATAACTTCGAAGGCATAGTCCACTCCCTTGTGTTGGGTCAATGACCGGACCTGTTCCACCGGATCACCCGATGACGCATTGACCGTATGGGTAGCCCCAAATTGTCGTGCCATGTCGAGTTTATTGTCCAAAAGGTCCACAGCGATGATCTTTTCGGCGCCGGCAAGAGCGGCTCCCTGGACCACGTTCAAGCCCACTCCGCCACAGCCGAAAATCGCCACTCGGCTGCCCGGTTTCACTTGGGCGGCATTTATCACTGCCCCTATTCCGGTGATGACTGCACAACCCAGCAGCGCCGCCTGTTGGAGAGGGATGTCGTCCGGAACTTTCACCAGGGCCTTTTCCAGGATCACGGTGTATTCCGAGAAAGTCGACACGCCGAGAAAGTGCTTGATCTCAGACCCGTCGAGGGAAAAGCGGCTACTGCCGTCCAAGAGTCGTCCCGTAGACCGGATCTTCATTCCCAGGGCGCAGAGTGCCGGGCGAGCCGAAGTACAGTATTCGCATTCGCCGCAGCTGAGTCGCCAAAGGGGGATGACATTATCCCCAGCTCGGACGGAGGTGACCCCGGGGCCCACTTCGACCACAGTCCCAGCGCCTTCATGACCCAGGATCGACGGCATTGGCGCCTCCAAGTGTCCCGTCACGACATGAAGATCACTGTGGCAAATCCCGCCGACTGCCATCCGTACCAGCACCTCGCCGGCCTGAGGTTTTGCCACCTCAACTTCTCGAATATCGAGCTGTTGGCCCACTTCAAAGAGTATGGCCGCCTTCGTCTTCATAATTCGGAGAACTCCTTGCCGCCTTGCAAATAGTCTTTGCCTGGTTTTCTAATGCCACCTCCTCGGGACACCAGGGTATCCTGAGGCCGCACCTAACTCCAACCTGGCTACTCCAGCGTCGCTCCGCCGTTCACTACCAGATTGTGGCCGGTAACGACATCGTCGACCACCAAGCCGAAAATCCCTTCGCTAGCGCTAGCTGTATAGTGTCGCCCATTCAGCGGTCTTTCCGAATCGCAGAAGGCAGGTCGTTGGAATTGGTTCGGCGTCACCGGAAAGCAATGACCGCAGCTGAGAGAAACGGCACCCTTTGTCAAGCGGTGTCCTCTCGAGCGCTTGGGCACATCTGCCCTTGGCGGCACCCGGCAGGTAATGATCAGAGTCTGCTAAGATTTGCGGGCAATGCAGCGCCGAGTCGTGGTAGTGGGCGGAAATGCAGCTGGACTCACAGCGGCCAGTCGGGCCAAACGTCTGCGGCCCGAGCTGGAAATCACTGTGATCGAAAGCAGCCCTTTTATCTCGTATAGCATCTGCGGGTTGCCCTATTTCATCGGAGGTGAGGTGAGGGATTTCCAACAATTGCTGCGCTTTACACCTGAATTGCTAAGGGAAAAACGAGGCATTGAAGCTAAGACCAACGTTCGCGGCGTAGCTATTCTGCCGGCAAAAAGAACTCTACGTTGCCAGACCGTCAACGGGAATGACAGCTTCGATCTCTCCTACGATCAACTAGTGTTGGCCACGGGCTACATACCAATCCAGCCTAACATCGAAGGTTGCGATTTAGCCGGTGTCTGGACCGTCAGCCGCTTGGAACATGGACTTCAGATTCGCGAACAGGTCGAAGGCCTTCAACTGCGCCGAGCGGTGATTATCGGCGGCGGTTACATCGGTTTGATGATGGCTCACGGGCTGCGCACACTAGGGCTGGATGTCACCCTCTTTGAGAGCGAGCGCCACGTCTTTTCTTCAGTTGATGAAGACATGGCGGAGCTGATCGAGGCCGAGTTGCAAAGGCAAGGGGTTAAGCTGATGCTCAAGACACGGGTGGAGCAACTCGTGGGAAAAGCAGGCATTTTCAAAGGGGTGCGTTTAGGCCGGGAGATTTATGCTGCCGACTTGGCCCTACTCGATGTCGGGGTGCTACCCAATGCACGGCTGGCCCTGGACTCGGGTCTGCCCTGTGGGCTCAGCCGGGCGATCGAGGTGGACACCACCGGCCAAACCGGCTGGCACGGCGTTTTTGCCGCCGGGAATTGTGCCGAGACTCGTCATCTGGTTTCGGGCCGACCTCTCTTTTCCGCTCTGGGCACAACTGCGGCGCGACAAGGTCGAGTGGTAGGGGATAACCTAGCCCGCAAGAAGAGCCATTTCCCAGGCACTTTGGAAAGTTCGATCGAGAAAGTGTTCGATCTGTCGATTGGCCGCACCGGCCTGACCACTCGCCAGGCAATTGAAAGTGGTTTCGTCACCGATTCGGTTCGAGTAACCGCTCGCAACCGGGCCGATTATTTCCCTGGGAGCGCGCCGCTTGATGTCAAGCTCATCTTCGAAAAGCCAGGAGGACGCTTGTTGGGCGGACAGATCATTGGGCCCGGTCAAGCCGGCAAGCGGATTGACACACTGGCTACCGCCTTGGCTGCCCGCTTGAGCCTGCAAGACCTGATACAACTCGACCTGGTTTATGCGCCGCCGTTTGCCACCCTCTGGGACCCAATCCAAACCGCTGCCAAAGTTGGTCTGAGGAAGTTATAGGAGTTGGGGCATTGCTCCTTGAAGCGGTGAATTGATCTTCCGTAGCCGAACACAAGTCGTCGGAATCGATGGGAATCAGGTTAGGGCGCAACCGCCAACAACCCGCCCAGAAGATCCGCCTCCTCGGCTGGGCTGACCGTTCGCAGATCTATAAGCACACGGTCAACCTCGATTCGAACCAGGATACTGGGCCGGTGTTGGCGCAAACGGGTTTGCAGTGCCTGAGCCGAGTGTCGTAGGGCCTTGAGAGCAATCAAGACAGTGGGAATTTCTTCCCCTGGAGCCGAGCCACCGCCAACGAGTGAAGAACCTTCCAACAATTCAGCATCGTACCCTTTTATTTTTCCCAGCAACATCTCGGCGCGGCGCCGAATTTCAGCCACTGGCTGGTGGAGCATATGCTGGACCGGAACGGTTTTGGTCTCTTGCTGGCGCTCGTACTCGATTAAGGTAAGTTCCAGCGCCTGGCAGGTCATTTTGTCGGCGCGCAAAATGCGCATCAAGGGGTTCTGCCGCAGCTGGGTGATCCAATGTTGGCCGCCTACGACAATTCCTGCCTGAGGCCCCCCCAAGAGCTTGTCGCCACTAAAACAGACCAGATCGACGCCTGCCTCGAGCGCCGCCTGCACACTTGGTTCACGCCGTAGGGCAATGTGCCGCGAGGCAAAGAGCAGCCCACTGCCGGCGTCCTTAACCAGCGGGATGCCACTCTCGCGCGACAACTGCACAAGTTGTTTCAGAGTCGGAGCGGCGGTGAAGCCGACTACCCGAAAATTGCTGGGGTGAACCCGCAATATGAGACCAGTATTGTCGCCAATCGCAGCTTGGTAATCTTCCAGACGCGTCTTGTTGGTGGTTCCCACTTCGCGCAGCAGGGCGCCACTTTTCTCCATTATCGCGGGGATTCTGAAGGAGCCGCCTATCTCGACCAGCTCGCCTCGAGATACGAGCACTTCCTTACCATTGGCCAGTGTGTTGAGGATCAGAAAAACAGCGCCGGCATTGTTGTTGCAGATGGTGGCCGCCTCGCAACCCAGGAGACGGCAAAACCGACCTTCCAGATGGCGGTCGCGATGCCCTCGCCGCCCGTTGGCTAAATCATATTCCAGGTTGGAATATCCGGCTGCCAGACGAGTCACTTGCCGGGCGATTGCCGCAGCGATAGGAGCTCGACCGGCGTTGGTGTGAAGGAGGACCCCGGTGGCATTGATCAAGCGTCGAAGCGACGGCTGCAAGCGCTGCTCCAATTCGATGCCAACCCGGCCAGGCAACTCCTCAACCAGCTGGGGTAGCTGGTCGGCCGTCAACCGACCTTCAAGTAACGCGGGCCGCCACTGCCGAAGGTGGTCGTGGATGGTCTCAACCACCAGGTTGCGAGGAAAACGGTCCAGCAAGGCGCCTGTCGCCGGAAGGTTGAGCACGCGATCGACTGAGGGAATCTGTCTCAGAATCGCGCTTGAACTCGTCACACGGGTATTATACGACAGTTGGAAATCCCGATTTGTGGAGACTAGCCGACCAGAAGAAGGCGCAAGAGAATGCAAATAAAAACGGCCTTGTTGAGTGTTTGGGACAAGACGGGGATTGAAGAGCTGGCCCACCGTTTGGCCGGCTTGGGCATTACTATCTTGTCGACAGGCGGAACTGCCCGACGGCTGCGTAAAGCCGGAATTGACGTAGTTTCCGTATCTGATTGGACCGGCTCTCCCGAGATCCTGGGAGGACGGGTCAAGACACTGCATCCGCGGATTCATGGAGGTATTCTGGCCCGTCCGGACAACGCTGCCGACCAGGCTACAATGGAGCGTCAAGAGATCACTCCCATAGGGTTGGTGGTGGTTAACCTCTACCCCTTTTCGCGCACTGTGGCCCAACCCAACGTTGGTTGGGAACAAGCCGTGGAGCAGATCGATATTGGGGGACCAACGTTGCTCAGAGGTGGCGCCAAGAACTGTCGTTCGGTGACCGTGGTGGTTGACCCGGCCGACTATCTTCAGGTGGCGGACGAGTTGCAAGCCGGTAACGGACAAACCCGTTGGAAAACACGGCAGGCTCTGGCAACCAAGGCTTTCCGACATACGGCAGCCTACGACTTCCACATCGCCAACTATTTCACAAACCGAGGCCAATCCAATCAGGGTTTGCCCTCGACAGTCAGCGTTGACCTGCAATTGTTGCGTCCGCTGCGCTACGGAGAAAATCCGCACCAGCGGGCAGCTCTCTACGCTTCACCCGGACCGCGGCGGGGCCTGATCGCGGCCGAGCAAATCCAGGGCAAGGAGCTTTCCTATAACAACTATGTCGATTTAGCCGCGGCCTGGGAATTGGGTTGCGAGTTTCACCGGCCTTTTTGTGGGATTGTCAAACACACCAATCCTTGTGGAGCTGCGCTCGCCGATTCGCTTCAAAGGGCCTATCTACAAGCCCTGGAGTGCGATCCCGTCTCGGCTTTTGGCTCAGTGATCGTCTTCAACCGCGAAGTCGACGGCCCCACCGCTGCAGCCTTGAAGAAACTTTTTGTTGAAGCCATTATCGCGCCGGCGTTCAACAAGGAAGCCAAGAGTGTACTGAGCCACAAGAAAAACTTACGGTTGATGATTGTGCCGGTTGCAGACGACAGCGATGGAGGCCACCACTTGCATCACCTACCAGGTGGATTCCTCGCCCAGGAGCCTGATCGGTTTTCGACGCAAGAGAAGGATCTGAAGGTCGTGAGCCGGCGAACACCGGAGGCCTCCGACATTGAGGATCTGCTATTTGCCTGGAGGGTCTGCAAACATGTGAAATCGAATGCCATTGTTTTGGCACAAGCCGGCCGCACTGTAGGCATTGGGGCAGGGCAAATGAGTCGCGTCGACTCGGTGCGCTTGGCTGCAAGTAAAGCTCAGCTCCCGCTAAAGGGGACAGTGCTAGCCAGCGACGCCTTCTTTCCCTTTCGGGATGGGATCGATCAAGCAGCTCAGGCCGGAGTTCGAGCAGTGATTCAGCCCGGGGGTTCGCGGCGTGATTCCGAAGTCATCCAGGCGGCCGATGAGCACAACCTTGCAATGGTATTTACTTCGATCCGGCACTTCAAACACTGACTTAACCTGGGCCATTAGTCGCCCAAAAGGAAGGTAACTGTGCTACTGGTCATCGACATTGGCAATACCAATTTGGTGCTGGGCGTCTTCCAGCAAGAAAATTTGCGGTGTTCATGGCGGGTTTCCACTCGCCATGACCGGACCACCGACGAATACGCAGTTCTCTGCAAACGGCTTTTTGAGCTGGCTGGGTTGGAAACGGCCCAACTTCAAGCCGTAGTTATTTCATCGGTAGTTCCACCACTGAACGAATGTTTTCAGGAGCTTAGCAGACGTTACTTCAACCTCGAACCTCACTTTGTCAGACCTGAGACCCAGGACCTGATTCGGGTGGTTTACCGCCCAGTATCCGATGTCGGCGCCGACCGTATCGTAACTGCCATAGCCGCCCGAGAACTGGTCGCGCCTCCCGTGATTGTCGTCGATTTTGGGACAGCGACCACGTTTGATGCCATCTCGCGTGAGGGCGACTATCTCGGCGGCGTCATTGCGCCAGGCGTCACAATTTCGGCCGAAGCCCTCTTCCGCTACGCCTCCCGACTTCCGCGGATCGAGATCTGCAAGCCCAGTCGCGCTATCGGTGATTCCACAGTGTCCAGCATGCAGTCAGGAATTTTCTTCGGATACCTCGGTCTGGTGGAAGGTGTGATTTCAAGGATGCAGGCAGAGCTAGGTCCTTGTTCGGTTATTGCCACAGGTGGTCTTGCCTCCCGATTGGCGAATGATATTCCCGTGGTAGATCGCGTTGAAAAAGACCTGATGCTATCGGGATTGCGAATCTTTTATGAAAACAAGCTGGCGGCGGGTGGGAAGTGATTAGGGTCTCGCCGGCAGGATTCCTTGAAACCTCGGTCGCCCACAACTTGGACTCTGCTGGAGACTGCTTTTCTCCCTGAACGATTTTTTTGGCGCCGGCGTCCGGCTTATGCTTTGAATTATTGGTTCTTTGGAGGTGAGGCCTTTAAATAGTGAATCGCTGCAGACGCATAGTGGAATCTAAGATATCTATTTTAAATATAATTAGACAAATTTAGTTGACAAATTACTTTAACTACTTCACCGAAATAGAAGAGTTCTTTGTTCGCCAACGGGGAAAGAACCTGCTGATCTCCCCGTTAGACTGGTGTCTGATCGAGGTCTGGAAAAAACACCAAATTCCTCTGCACATCGTGCTGCGGGGAATCGAGCGTAGTTTCGCTGCTGCTACAGCCGGAAAGCGGCGGCCCCCTCGCACTCTTTTTTACTGTAATCCCGCAGTAATGGAAGCTTTCGAAGAGTATTCTCAAGGCCGCCTGGGTGACGTCGACCAAGAAAGCGGCCTGGCTGAAGAAGAATTGAGCCCTGAAACGGTGAATACTTATTTGGCGCGCCTGGTAGAGACGCTGCCACGGAAGGGCGAAGTTTTCAGTCGGGCCCGGGAGTTGTTGCTTGGTCTCCAGGCGGAGGTTACCGATTGTAATCAGCCGGATTGGCGCGAGATTGATCAAAGCCTCGAACAGATTGGTACCATGATAGCCCAGTCACTGGCCTTGGAGAAGGAGAAGGGAAGTCTTCGCGCACTCAAAAACGAGGTTCGGTCCGAGCTGAAGATTTATCGCAAGCGTATCTCCAAGGACCTCTATCAGAAACTGCAGCGGAATTACCTCAACCGGCGACTTTGCGAAGAGGCCGGACTGCCTGAATTCAGCTTGCTGCATCTGGCAGGATAAAGGGCGATAATTTCGTCTTTCTTGCTCCCGATCCGTTTTCTTTCGGAGGAGGGAAGTCTCGACTGCTTTTGAGCAATCCAGGTCGGGCACTTGGGCTCACAGGAGCCCATTGAAGATTGGATGGAGTCTTGGCTGCCAAGAGGGCTCAAGCCGACGCTTTATCGTTACGGGCGGTGGCTGAGTTTTCACCCGGGATTGACAGCCGCCATTTTGGCTGCCTTGTGGGCAGCGTCATTGCCGACACCCAAACCTCCCAGCGGTATTGACCTGGATCAAGTAGTCGAGCTCTACGGTTGGGTCCGTTCGCCTCTGCAATGGTCAGCCAATTCGTTCTACTTTGAGGTGAAGCCACTAGACGTTAGCCAAGCGGGACGTTCAGTTGCGTTGCAGCAGTCGGTGGCAGTTTTTCTCCCCCGTTTGGCTGAAAGTCAAGTTGACCCTCTTGAGGCGCCCTTGCGTTTTGGAGATAGGGTTGCCTTTCGGGCGCTGCTGCGAGAACCCGCTCATTACGCCGTTCCCGGTGTTCCAGACGCGCGGACTCGACGGCTGGCTTACGGCGTGTACTACCAAGTCCGACTTAAGTCACCCCGACAAATCCAAAGGTTGGGTCGCCAACCGGTCAATCCAATTTGGCTGCTGATCCACGGCTGGGGTGAAGGGTTCCGCAGTTTTTGCCAGCGACGACTGACAACCAGCCAAAGGGAGTTGGTGCTGGGAGCATTTCTGGGCGAACGTCGCTCCTTGAGCTGGAAGCGTAAAGAGCAAATTCAGCAAGTGGGGGCTACCCACCTCTTCGTGGTCTCGGGCTTCCACGTTTGGCTGATTCTCAGCCTGGGCCGCCTAATTGGTCTGGGAAGCGGTCGCTGGAGCACCTTAGCCCTGCTGGGGATAGGTTGGGCATACGTTATCTTGGTTAATGCTCCCTTGCCGAGCATGCGCTCAGCCTTGATGCTGTCGTTGTTGCAGTGTGCCAAGCTGTTGGGGATTCAACATCGCTTCTTGAATGGCCTGGGTTGGGCGGCTGCAATTCTACTTGTTCTGTGGCCGGCCTGTTTGTGGACTGCCTCCTTTCAGTTATCGTTTTTTGCACTGTTGGCCATTGGCGTCATGGTTCGTCCCTGCAGCCGCCGGTTTGGTCTGACGCGGAGAGCCTTGGCTGATTGCTGGGGTTCGAGGGTCATTGTTGGCCAGGAGCCGGACCGGGTCTGGTCGAGGAAGATTCGTTTCGGTCTCGAGCAACACTTCCACTACCTTCCCAGACTAGCCCGAGAGAGCTTACTCAGGTCGGTTGGTCAGGTGCTGATGGTCTTGCTGGAGCTGGTTCTAAGCTCGTTGTTGATCCAGCTTCTACTGTTGCCCTTCTTGCTCTATCACTTCAACCAGGTGATTTGGACACAGCCGCTTGCCAACTTGGTTCTAGTTCCCTTGTTTGTCGTGTTTGCCCCACTTTGTCTGCTCTTGCTGCTGACCCCCCAGTTTTTGTCGATTGGATTGGCCAAGCTGGCAGGGGAGCTGGCGGATTTGATGTCCTGGCTTCTTGGCCTGCTGGAGTTGTTGTCGCAGGGGAGTTTCACACCTCATCCGACAGTTTGGGAGTTGACGTTGTACTTGGCGCTGGTTTTGAGCGGCTGGGTTTGGCTTCACGGCCGGGCCCGTCTGTTGCTCGTGCTCCCGCCATTTTTGTTGCTGGGCGCCGCTCGACTACCCAAGTCACAATCAGGGGGAGATCTGACGGTCACGTTGTTGGACGTTGGACAAGGCGAGTCGATTCATCTTCTTTACCCGGATGGCCGGGAAGCCATGGTGGACACCGGTGGCCAAAGGTCATGGCACGGTCAGGTGGACCGAGATAGCGTGGGTCGGAGGTTGGTGAGTCGCTACTTATGGCAACACCGATCTCGCGGTCTTGCTTATGTGCTGTTCAGCCACCCTCATTCGGACCATATCCAAGGCCTTGAATTCTTGGTCCGAGCTTTTCCCATTTCGCGACTTTACTTTCACCAGTGGCATCGTTCTTATCATGGACCCCCAGCCCGGCGTCTACGCCGAAGTGATCGATTTTGGCTGGCCGGTGTTGAACACCGGGTGATCCACCCACCTGGAAATCGCTACCACGACATTAACGATGCCTCACTGGTCCTCCGAATCAGTTATGGGGCTTTTTCGCTGTTGCTCACCGGAGATATTGAAGCAAGAGCCGAACAATCCCTGGAACTGCAATCGGTCTTGGCACTCAAAGTGGCTCATCACGGAGCTGCAGGCAGTAGCTCGGAAAAGTTCTTGCGGCGTGTCAGACCCACGGCAGCCTTGATTTCCGCCGGGAGACACAATCCTTTTGGCCATCCCTCCATCGCTACAATCCGCCGGCTTGGCCGACTGGGGATCCCAGCATACTCAACGGCCCAGCATGGCTCCTTGCGGCTCCAAAGTGACGGACTCCGTTGGCGTCTACAGCACTATTCGATCGTTCAGCGACAGTTTGCGGACTTGATTGGTTGGCGACAGATTATCCGGCAGCAGTAACGAAGGGGGACGAACCGCGATCAAGGCGCAGAGCGCCAAGCATATTGGTGGCGGTAATGGAGTTGGCCTATGGGCCGGTCGCATGCCACCTCGATTCTGCGAAAAGGCAACGAGGAAGTGAGTGGGGGCCGAAAAGTGAGCAGATAACGGTGCTTGAGTTCGTGAGCTACCTGGGCATAACTTGGTTGCAGGTCCTCAAGCCGTTTGGGGAAGAGCACTCGTCCGCCGGTGGATTCGGCCAAGTTCTTCATGGCCGCTTCCTTCTGGCGGAAGTAGACCTCAACGTAGTCTCCCTCGTCCCGGAGGAAATTCTTCATCACCTGGCTGAGGAACTGAACTCTTACTGTTTCTCGAACTCTGGGCATGACCAACCGGGTTCGACTCACAATGTAGAGCGTGATGTCGGACGCGATCAATCGGGGCAGAAGCTCTTCGTAAACACTACGGCTTTCGTTGTCAAGACCATCGGTTAGGAGAATGATGACGCGTCGGCCCCTCGTGCCCCTAAACTGGTGCCGGATGGCCTGTTGGAGCGCGTCATAGAGAGCCGTTCTGTAGCCCCGCTTCAGTTTCTTAAGGGTTTTTCGTAGAGGCTTGAGTCTGTTGGTCCAGTCCTGGCGAATCTCGATCTGATCGGAAAAACCGATGATTGCGATCCGATCCTTTCGGGTGAAGGCCCTGGCAAAACCTAAAGCAGCCAACTTGATCTGCTCCAGTTCCTCCCGCAGGCTGCCACTGGAATCCAGCATGAGAAGGACATTGACGGGCGCTTGATCGGAAAGAAAGTTTTCGATTGAGCGGACTTGCCCTTCGTCGTGCAGGGTGAAATTCTCGCGTTGGAGATCGGTGAGGAGCTTACCCTCGGTATCGAAAACAGTGACCGGCACCTTGATGTAGTGAGCAGAAACAGAAAAAGAAGGCACCTGTGCCGGCAAGCTGGAAGTTGCCAGCAGAAGGCAGGCCAGAAACTTCATTGCGTCAAGTATAGCATCGGAGAGTAGGTCGGAATTTCCACCGAGGTGGGCTGGACCGGTTCCAACCTGGCCGTCAAGCCCAGCTCTTGTCTGTCATCCGACAAGCACTTTGGGGTTCCTCATCGGATACAAGCGGGTGTCAAGACACCGGCCACGCCGGATCCGGTAAGTTGTCGGAATCGCCTCTCTTGCAGCCCCTTACGATCGCTGCACGCGATTTGAATAGACACGGCGGGAAATGGTTCTGGCGCTGGAAGGCTTGTGACGGGTCAGGAGATTGCCTATGGCTCCCCGTCCTTTAACACGGTAGTTTTCAAAATCGACGTAAAGGTCGGTCTGGATTCGGGGTTTTTTTCGCAAACGGACGTGGGCACACAATTTCGTATCGGTGGTCACCAAGAGCACGCGCGTGCTCTTTCCTTCCTTGTGATTGCCAAGCGGGTAACGCCGGTCGCGGGTAATGCCTCCGACGGTAAACCGCTTGACATAGGTACGGCTGCCGGAACGATCCTCGTAAATTAGATTGATGGGAGCTCTCCGGTGCCGCGGTCTGAAAAACTGGAGGTGGAGAATGTTTTCACCCACGTATTTCTTGGCCTCAACTCTAGTGACCAGCAGACTACCCTGGGCCAGAATGACCAATACTTCGTCCAGATCGGAACAAGGCCCCAACTCCTCGCCAATTCTGGGATCGGTTCCCAAGAAACCATTTCCCCGGTCAAAAAAGAGGCGCTCGGCCCGCTCCACCACGCTGGCCGCTCGAACCGTGTCAAAGGTCGTTATCTCGGTCTTCCGCTGACGCCCTACTCCATACTTATCCAGCAGCGACTGCAGGTATTCGATAGTAGAACGGGTCAAATGGCCAAGTTTTTTCTTGACCTCCTGCAGCTCAGCCTCCATCGACTCCAGCGCCCGTTGGGCTTTCTGATGATCCCAGGCACTGATTCGCTTGATCTTGATCTCGGTCAGGTAAATCAGATCTTCTTCGGTCACTTGGCGCTTGAGTCGATGGAGATGGAGCTTCAGACCGCTCCGGATTTCTTCCAAAACCTTCTGCCAAGTTTCAGAAGTCTCGATGCGACGATAAATTCGATTCTCGACAAAAATCTGGACCAGAGTTTTTCGATGCCAGAGTTTTTCCAAATGATCGCGCTGTAACTGTAAGTCGAGTTTGAGCAGTCGGCGAGTCTGAAGAACATTATCCTGCAACAACTGTGAGACTGCGCGCGAGCTTGGACGGCCGTTACGAATAACCATCCCGTTTGCTGCCAATGACACCTCGCAAGAAGTAAAGGCATACAGTGCCGCCATCGATTTCTCCATGTCGACGCCCCGCTGGAAGGTCACCACCACTTCGATCCCGGCGGCTGAGTTATCCTCAACGCGGGCAACCTTAATCTTGCCCTTTTCTCTGGCTGCCAGTATGGAATCGATAAGCGACTTGGTCGTGACACCGTAAGGGATCTCACGGATGACTAGCTTCTTTCCGCCACCGGATTCGATGCGGGCTCGCACTTTGACGCGCGAGCCCGGGGCTCCATCGTTGTAAGCAGAGGCGTCCATCAATCCGCCGCTGGGAAAATCGGGAAATATCTGGCGCTCCTGGCCACGAAGAAACGCGATTTGTGCCTCAAGGATTTCGCAAAAATTGTGGGGCAAAATCCGAGTGGTCAGACCCACCGCTATGCCTTCGGCACCAAGGGCCAACAAGAGGGGAAACCGCACTGGAAGCACGACGGGTTCCTGGTTACGGCCGTCGTAAGAGAGCTGATAGGAGGTCAGGTTGGGCGCAAAAACCACTTCCTTGGCAAATGGGGTAAGTCGCGCTTCGATATAACGGGCCGCGGCTGCCGGATCATTGGTCGCCGGATTTCCCCAGTTACCCTGAGTATCGATCAGTAGCCCTTTCTGTCCCAACGCCACCAGCGCCGCGTAGATGGAGGCGTCGCCATGAGGATGGTATTTCATGGTGTGGCCGACTAGATTGGCAACCTTGTTGTACCGGCCATCCTCATTTTCCCACAAGGAATGAAGTAGGCGACGTTGGACCGGTTTGAGACCGTCCGCCTGGTCAGGGATTGCTCTGTCAGTGATGACGTAGCTGGCGTATCGGAGAAAATAGTCGCGATAAGTGGCGTTGACGTCGGGAAGCGACGAACCGGGCCGCAGCGAGCTGGTATCGGGCATAGTTTTCAATCGAAGCGAGGAGGACTTTTGACCACATCCAAGGGCTCTAGCAGCAGCTTGGAGAGAATGAACTGGCGGCGGCGAGGAGTGTTCTTGCCCATATAAAACTGAAGCACCTCGGTGATGTTGAAATGTGCCGGCACCTTGACCAAGTCGAGCCGCATCCGGTCACCGATGAAAGCCGAGAACTCGTGCGGCGAAATTTCCCCCAAACCCTTGAACCGGGTAACTTCGTGCTTCTGGCCCAGCGCTCGCATCGCCCTGTCCCGTTTCTCCTCGGTGTAGCAATAACGGGTCGTGTCCTGGTTGCGGACCCGAAAGAGCGGTGTTTGCAGGATGAAAAGGTGTCCTTTGCGGACCAATTCAGGAAAAAACTGGAGAAAGAAAGTCAACAGCAGCAAACGAATATGCATCCCGTCGACATCCGCATCGGTGGCCAAGATCACCTGGTTGTAGCGGAGATCAACCAGGTCGTCTTCAATGCCCAGCGCGTGCTGCAATAAATTGAGCTCTTCGTTCTGATAGACCACTTTCTTGGACAGGCCAAAACAGTTGAGCGGTTTTCCTTTGAGTGAAAAAACTGCCTGCGTCCGGACATCGCGTACCGCGTTGAGACTTCCCGAGGCACTATCACCCTCGGTAATAAAGAGCTGAGTCCGGTCGTAACCGGATTTTCGCGGTTGGTTGTAGTGGAGCTTGCAGTCACGCAATTTCTTGTTGTGAACAGTGGCTTTCTTCTGTCTCTCGCGGGCCAATTTCCGAATTCCGGCCAAGTCTCGTCGTTCTTTTTCGTTTTCCTCAATCTTACGTGCGATCGCCTCACCCAGCTGGGGTGTCTTGTGGATAGCTCTTACCAGTGTGTCGCGGACGTAATCCACCACCCAGGAACGGATGGTCGGGCCACTTGGCTCGACCAGCGTGCTCCCCAGCTTGGTCTTGGTTTGGGACTCGAAAACGGGTTCATGAATTCGCACGAGGATGGCGGCCACAATTCCGCCTCGGGCGTCTGCAGGGTCGATGACCCGGTTGAGATATTCACGAAGGGCCTTGAGTATTCCCTCGCGAAAGGCGGCTTGATGGGTACCTCCATCAGGGGTGTGTTGACCGTTGACAAAGGAGCGATACGATTCGCCGTAGCGGTCAGTATGGGTCAGCGAATATTCGATGGCCTCTCCCTGTTGGTGAATTACCGGATACCGTCCCGTTCCGCCAATCTCTTTCTCAAGCAAGTCGAGCAAACCGCGCCTGCTGGCGATCGCTTCACCGTTTAGAATCAGTTTTAGCCCCCGGTTGAGAAAGGCGTAACTCCAGAGCCGCTCTTTAATAAACCTGAGGTCGTAACGAAAATCCTTGAAGATCTCCAGGTCGGGTTCAAAGATGGTGCGAGTGCCCGATTTCGCCCGCGTAGGTCGACGCGGAGCCTCTTTGATCAGGTGGCCGCGGCTGAACTCAGCCCGCTTCAGGTAACCATCACGGATCGACTCCACCACCAGCTTGGTCGACAGGGCATTGACTGCCTTGGTGCCAATTCCGTTGAGTCCTACGCTACGGTAAAAGGCCCCCGTGTCATATTTGCCGCCGGTGTTGATTTTGGCCAGACATTCAACCAACTTGCCGTGGGGAATGCCGCGGCCGAAATCGCGCACCAAAACGCTTCGCGGCTCGACCTCCACCTTGATCCTGTCGCCGACACCCATCAAAAACTCGTCGATACTGTTGTCCAAGACTTCCTTGAAGAGAAGGTAGATTCCGTCATCTTCTTGAGATCCATCTCCCAGACGACCTACATACATCCCGGGACGGGTTCGGATATGTTCTCGCCAGTCGAGGCTACGTATATCAGCCTCGGTGTAATTGGAATGGGTGATCAGACTCTGATTCCGACTCAATAAATCTCTCCGCAAGCTGCAGCGCTTCTGTGGCTCAGTTTATTGTAACCAAGATCTCTGAAAAGCCCAGAAAATTCAGGATGGACTAAGCATAGATTTACTTTGTTTAATAAGAGCTTAAGTTTTAACCAATCAGAACTAACTGTAAGTCCATCACATTGGTTCCGGTGGGCCCGGTAACGATCAGATTTCCGATCTGGCGAAAGAAGTTGTAAGAATCGTTACGCCGCAAATGTTGACGCACAGAGAGTCCCCGCGACCGACCCATTTCTGCCGTTGACGGATCAGACCAGGCACCGGCAGCTTCGGTAAAGCCGTCGATGCCATCCGTGGCCAAGCTAGCGAACAGGATGGGCAGTTGACCCCAATTCTCGCTTTGGAGCGCAAACCAGAGTGACATCTCCTGATTCCTGCCGCCCAAGCCATCCCCTCGCACCACTACGGTGGTTTCACCACCACAGATCAGACAACAGGGGGGTTTCAGGGGGTGGCCTGATTTAATGACTTCGAGTGATATTGCTGCAAGAAATCGGGCCAAGTCGGCAGGGTTCCCTTGCATGGCCGAAGAGAGAATAAGTGGTTTGAAGCCCACCTGCTCGGCGGCCCGGGCTGCCGCCTCAAGCGCCATGAGATTCGTCCCGACCAAACAATGCTCGACGCGCTCGAACCGGGGGTCGCCCGGTTTGAGTGTTTCAACCGGGCCGCAACCTTCAGCTGCTCCCCGTTGGAGATAGTCCAAGACAGCCGGCGGGACCTGGGAGTCGATCTGGTAATTCGTGAGAATATTGAGGCAATCCTCAAACGTTGTGGGATCGGGCGCCGTAGGTCCCGATGCGATCGAGCTAACATCATCTCCCACCACATCGGAAAGAAGCAAACAGAGGACGGTGGCCCCCTGAGTGAACTCCATCAATCGTCCCCCCTTGACTCTACTCAGATGTTTCCTAACTGCATTGATCTCCTGGATATTGGCTCCACAGCGAAGCAGAAGTGCATTGGTGGAGAATGTTTGCTGAAATGAGATCTCTGCTACCGGAGTCGGTAGCAACGCCGAACCGCCACCGGAGATGGCCAGCAGCAACAGGTCCTGCGGTCCGAGGTTGTTCTCAAGAAAAGCGATTACGGCCTGCCCGGCCTTTAGACCCGCTTCATCCGGTTCGGGGTGTCCGGCCTTCAATACGTCGAGGCCGTCGATCGGCTCACAGTTCTCCCATGGCACCACCACGATCCCAGCCCTGAGGCGGGGGCCCAGCACTTGCCGGACTGCTTGCGCCATGGCTATCCCCGCCTTCCCGACAGCCACAAGATAGGTCCGGTGGAAACGGCTCAGGTCATATTGACGCCCCCCGGCCTGTAGATGATCCCCCTGAAGTTTCAGCGACCGAAGCACAACGGTTGTGGGCTCGACAGCTGCCAATGCAGCTCGGAAGATTGTCTCTAGAGCAGTCTTTCGAGGGTTCTCTTTCACGGTGGCAGATCAATCCAGATGCAAACGAATCATGGGATCGCGATTGGCAAACCTGGGAAGGGCGAGAACCTTAAAACGAATACCACCCGCCACAAGGCCAACCGCCAGGACGATCAGAATCGAGAAACCAATAGCGATGATCGAATCGCTGACCATCCCAAGAAAGCTCACTACTTCCGTGCGGTCCCGACCGGTTCGGTCAGGATGTTTCCGATAGAGCCATTTCACGGTCGCTGAATACTGGAGGTTTCCCAGAATCCTTGCGGCTTCTACTTCAGGGCCTTGAAAGAGACCGATCAGAGGTCCCGATCGCTTCAGCCAAAACTCTTGCGGCGAATAGAATGAACGCAAACCATCCCGAATTCGAGGCGCATATTCTTCGGCCAAGCTGGCAGTTGGATAGCCCAACAAGAACAATGCATGGCCGGGTTGGTAAACAGCCTGAGTTACTTCCAAGCCTTGACCGAAACCAACGATATCCAGCAGGGGTAAAGGAAAACTTTGACTATGCCGCAATCCCGCGGGACCAACGTAGAACCGTACCGATTCGGGCACGAGGTCCTGGAGGGGGAGCTGTGCTATCGTCATTGGAGGGGGAATCACATCATCGCCGGTCAGCCGCTGGATAAGCTGGCCGATCAACCCCCAGTAGGCGGTAGCGTAACTGCTTTCGACTCGAAAAAAGAAATTCCGATACCAAAGAAAACAAACTTCCTCGTTCCTCCATACTTCGGCTACGTCGATTTCCTTGACTCGGGTTACATTGCCAGCCGTCTGGCGCGTCAGGCTAAACAGGGCCAGGGCTCCTTGAGGATCAAGCAGTTCGAATGCAATCAATTGCCCAGTGTGCCCAGCGGGATCAGTTCGCAGCCTCCACCTGGAAAAATGCTTGACGACAGCTTCCTCAAGTACATCCGCTGAAAAACCGGCTATTGAAGGGATACCCTCACCTTCGCCTGAGCGGGCCTCAAGCAGATGAGCTCGATAACCGGTCAGCGTACTCAGGACCTGACTCAACTCACCCTGGGCTGCTAAGGGTCTCAACAATAGCAGCAAACTGATTGTCCCGAGTTGGTAGCGCAACAGACTGGTTACCTCACTGGCTGGGTGAGGAGACCGACGAGGTGGCTCCGAGGGAGCGGAAGTAGGTCTCGATTCCGGCGTAAAGCGCTTCTGCCACACCTACCCGAGCTTGCTCCTTCTTGAGAAAGCTTTCGTCCTGAGGATTGCTGATAAACCCAATCTCGGTAAGGATACCGGGCATGGTAGCGTTAAGCAGCACGATAAAAGGAGCCTTCTTGACCCCTCGATTCTTCCAGTTGGGCCTGATCTGGCTCATCTGGTGGTGAAGGCTGTCTTGGATAATATATGCCAGATCGCGGGATTCGTTGCTGTAGTCACCCAGAGTAATCTTTTTTACCAGATCTTCCAGCTCCCGAATCGTTCGCTGGGAGCCGGCGTTCTCGCGACTGGCAACGGCCCGTTCCTCGGCGCCGCTGGTAAAGCTCAGAAAAAAAGTCTCCACACCTGACACTTTCCGATAGCGGCTGGCATTAGCATGGATTGAGATCAGCAAATCGGCGCCTTCCTTGTTGGCAATTGCCGTTCGCTCCTCCAAAGGAACAAAAACATCGCGATCTCGGGTCATGATGACTTCAGTCTCTAGACGCTTACGCAACAAATCTCTCAGTTTCAGAGCCACGTTCAGCACTAGATCCTTCTCACGCAAGCCACCAGGACCGGTGGAGCCATGATCCTGACCACCATGGCCGGGATCAATGGCCACCCGTCCAACTTTAAGCCCTAGCACCCGAGTCAGGCTCAGTTTTCCTCCCCGATTGGGGCTGGGGATTAAAGGCTTCTCAGTGAGAACCTCCCGCTTGCTAGAACTGTCAAGGGAGATAACAGCCTCGGCAGTCTTGAGTGTCTGAGCTGGGCTCGCTTGGCCGGTTGCCGGGGCGTGAGGCACACCTCGAGTGTCGATGACAATTCGAAAAGGATCGTAGAGAGCAAAAACACTATTTCGGTTCACGTTCTTGAAATCCAGAACGACGCGGATGACTCCAGGTGAATTCTCGGCCACCCGTATCCTACTCAGGGCGACCCCATTGACCTGATAAGCGCGTTCCAAATTGGTTTCGAGACGGGTTTTCTGCAAGTCAAAATAGATCCGATCGGGGTTGGCCAAAATGTCCCGCACAAATTCCACTTCCTGATCGAGCTGAATCACCACGCGGGTGTAATCTTCGTTTGACCAATAGCGGATTTCATTCAGGGTGGCCGATTTATTGGTGGAAGCCGTCCGGGTGGCCGCGGCTGGGGCCGATTGTCGCTTGGGCTTGGGCGGAGACCAATTAAGTAGATTTCTTGCATTAATCCGCGCCGCCTTCTTATGTTTGGTCAGCGGATACTGGTCCACCAGAAATTTAAAATGATAGATCGCTCGCTGACGAGAGCGATCCCGCTTGAAACGCTCGAATTTCTCTTCGTAAAGCGAAGCGATTGCAAAGAGGGCGTCGTCGCAAGCCCCATAAGTGGGGTCATGGTCAATCACCCTGCGAAAGAGGAAGACCGAACGATCGTACTGCGCCTCAGTCCGTTTGTTTAACGGTACCTCGAGTAAGTTGCGATGGTACCCCAAGGCTTTGCTGTAGGCTTCTCGGGCAGCTGCGCGATTGCGGCCCAACAAGAGCGACCCATCGCCCCACACAAGCAGCAAAAGCAAGCAAGAGACACTCAATCGCTTCAAACTTCAGCCCCCTAGTCAGGGTACCCACGCCACGCCCAATCTTACATCTACTCTATCGTACAGGACTGTCATGCCCGGAGAACTCTGGGCAGCTTGGAGGCAGGAGGCTAATTGGATTCGACCAACAAGGAAGTATTGGTGAAAACGATTTTGCCATCGGTAAGCACGACCCGCTGAACTCTCTGCTCGGGACGAAGTTTACCTGTCGATGCTGGAGAACTGGCGGTACTTTGAGAAAGATCTCCGGAGCCGAGAGCTCGTTTGACCTTCTTAATGAAGGCTCGCGTTTCACGGTAAGGCGGCACGCCTTGATAGCGAATCACCGGTTGTTCACCCGCGTTGTAAGCTGCCAACACCTTCTCAAGGTCGCCCTGGAAGTACCCGGTCAGGTACTTGAGATAACGGACACCGCCTTCGATGTTCTGGGCCGGATCGAAAACATCCTTCACCCCAAAGCGCTGAGCGGTGGCGGTGTGCAACTGCATCAAGCCCTTGCAGTTTTCCAAGGAAACCGCCCGTGGATTGAAGCTGCTCTCAACCGACATCACAGCTTCGACCAGTTTGGCGTCGACGCCGTGCCGGTGGGAAATCTCTTCGATCAAAGGACCAAAAGTGTGCTTACGGGCCCTGGCAGGGGTGGTCGCGGTCCGGGTTACGGTGGGGTGATCTAGTGCACGGGGGATATTGGTGTACACACGGACACCGTTCTCGTTCACATAAGTGTAAATCCGGCTGGCCATCAGCGGCGAAGTGAGCAACCACCAACAGACAAGCACACCAACTCCCATATACAGGTACCAAGATGCCAGCTCGTACAAGAAAGTTTCATTGACCCAATCTAGGAAGTAAGCCTTCATCAAAGACGAGTATCCTGTTTTCTCATAAGTTCAATCATTGCCTCAATTGGGGTCGGCCTTCAAACGCCGGTGTCCTGCCAGCTACGGCATCCGCTCCGCCGCGGACGAGAGTGAGTCAGCCACCACTTTGTACGTGGTCTCCAGTGCCTCGTCCAGACGGGAGACGTTTCGTCCACCGGCTTCCGCCATTTCAGCCCTGCCACCGCCACCACCGCCCACCAGGGGAGCGATTTGCCGAATCAGCCGGTCGGCCCGCACTCGGTCGGTGAGGTCTCGACTTACCATGGCGACCAGGCTGACTTTACCCCGGTCGGCTGATCCGACCAACACCACTCCGCTCTGAAGCGAAGTTCTCAGTTCGTCTGCCAGTGACCGCAGACCAGGACGATCGAGGTTCTCAGTCCGTTGCGTCAGCACCTGCACCCCCGCCACCTCACGGGCCCGCGAGCGAGCGTTGCCGCTTTCCCGCCGGGCTAGTTTGAGTTGCAGACGCTCCAATTCTCGTTGAGCTTGTTTGACTTCGGCTGTCAGACGAGAGGCGGCGCCGAGGAGCTGGTTGGGAGAGACTTTCAGTCGGTCGGCAACCTGTTCCAAGCAGCGCCGGTGTTCAAGGAAACGCTCAAAAGCTGTTCCGGCAGTAATCGCTTCGATACGCCGGACGCCGGCAGAAATGCCGCTTTCGCTGACAATGGTAAACAGGGCTATGTCCCCGGTCCGTTTGACATGCGTTCCCCCACACAGTTCCATACTGTAGCCGGGGACTTGCACTACCCGCACGCGGTCCTGGTACTTCTCGCCAAAGAGCGCCATAGCGCCGTCTCGAATTGCTTCGTCCAGATCACGGGCCTCGATCTTGAGTTCGATGTTTTCTCGAATCTTTTCGTTGACTTGCTCCTCAATCAATTGCAGTTCCCGCGGACTGACCACTTGATAGTGGGTAAAGTCGAAACGCAGTCGCTGGGGAGCGACCAGGGAGCCGGCCTGCCTGACGTGCTCTCCCAATACGTCTCTAAGTGCCGCGTGCATCAGGTGAGTTGCGGTGTGGTTACGGGCGGTCCCGGCCCGCTCGTCACCAAAGACGCTGGATACCACTTGATCGCCGACTCGAAGTGTTCCCTGAGTGAGCCGAATCATGTGAATCCGTAACCCTGCGACAGGACTTACCGTGTTCACGACGGTGCCGTGTACTCGGTCATTCTCGAGCACGCCCCGGTCGCCCACCTGGCCCCCGGACTCCGCATAAAACGGGCTTCGATCCAGAACCAGCTCACCTTCCTCACCCTCTCTTAGCTGGCGTCTTTGCCGATCTTTTCTCACCAGCGCCAACACTCGCCCGGTGACCTCCGAGAGTTGGTCGTAGCCGGTAAATTGGGTGCTCAGTCCATTGCGGGCCAACCGGGCATAGAGCGGAGATAGTGTCTTCTCGGCTCCCTTCCAACTGGCACGGGCCCGCTGCCGTTGTTTCGCCAACTCGGCTTGAAAACCTTCTTCATCGACTGAGAACCCATTTTCAGCGGCAATTTCACGGGCCAAATCAAGAGGGAAGCCGAAGGTATCGTAGAGACGGAACAGATCAACACCTGCCAACTTCTTGAGTTGCTTGCGCCGGGCTGCGTCAAAGAGCCCGTCCAAGCGCTCCAAGCCATGCGTTAGAGTCGTGCTGAACTTCTCTTCTTCGTTGCGTACTATCCGCGAGGCATAGTCCCGGCTTCGCTCCAGCTCAGGATAGGCGTCCTTCATCAAATCGGCCGCCAGAACTGTAAGAGTAAACAGGAACGGCTCCACCCGGCCCTGCATTCTGCCATGTCGAATCGCCCGGCGGAGGATCTTGCGCAAGACATAACCTCGCCCCTCATTACCGGGCACCACGCCATCGTTGATCAGAAATGCACAAGCCCGGGAATGATCGGCTAGAATCCGCAAACTGACGTCCCCCGCCTCAGACTCTCCATAGGCGAGATTCAAGAGCCGGCCGGCTTCTTCGATCAAGGGGCCAAAGAGGTCGGTGTCGTAGTTGCTTTCGACTCCCTGGAGAAGTGCGCTGATCCGTTCCAGACCCAACCCGGTATCGATCGACGGCGATGGCAGCGGAGTCATGTGCCCACGCGCGTCCTTATCGAACTGCATGAAGACCAAGTTCCAAACTTCCAGATAGCGGCCGCATTCACAATCGGGTCCGCAGTCTTCGTGACCAGCCGGACTTCGCCCATAGTCGAAGTGAATCTCAGAACAAGGGCCGCAAGGGCCCGTGTCTCCCATCGACCAGAAATTCTCGGAGGCGCCAAGCCGATAAACCAGCGCACTGGGGATGCCGATACGATGGTGCCAGATCTCAAAAGCTTCTTGATCTTCTTCAAAAATGGAGACGCAGAGTTGGTCGGCGGGCAGCCCGAAGACATCGGTGCACAGCTCCCAGGCAAAGTCTATGGCACCCTGTTTGAAGTAGTCGCCAAAGGAAAAGTTTCCCAACATCTCAAAGAAGGTATGGTGGCGGGCGGTTCGGCCAACCGTTTCCAAGTCGTTGTGCTTGCCGCTGACCCGCATACACTTCTGACTGGAGACGGCACGGTCGTAACTGCGTTGGTCAAGGCCCAGAAAGACTTCCTTGAACTGGTTCATCCCGGCGTTGGTAAACAATAGAGTGGGGTCGGTAAGGGGAACCAGAGAGCTGCTCTTGACGCGACGATGTCCCCGCTCTTCAAAGTAGGCTAGAAAAGTCTCACGTATCTCGGCGGCAGTCTTGGTCACGGTTGATCCTGCCTCGTGAGCTTTCCGAATTCGGCTTCAAGACAGCTCCGGATCAAAGCTGGAGGAAAACCGCGACCGGCCGCTCGGTTGAAGAGCTTTTTTACCCGATCCCACCCCGTCTTTCCTTTCACAGCACCCTCCCAGCGAAGCAGCAACTCCTTGAGACAATCCTCCTCGGTCTTGATCTTTGCGATTCGGATCAGAACCGAACTCACCATGTTAGCACCGATTCCACGCTGTCTTAAGTCGGCCCGAATCGCGAGATCCGACCAGCGTCTACGGGTCCGGCAGAAACGGCAGCGCTCCCAAGCCGCTGTGAGATCATCGAGATAGCCTTCATCGGTCAGGTCCTCGATTAACTGGTTGACCGCCTCGGGCGGCGCAACCCGGAGAAGCTTGCGGCTGAGCTCCAAGCGGGTATGGTTCCGCTTGGCCAGTAGCCGATAGGCTTTTGCTTTGAGTTTGCTCACCGGACCCACACTTTCTTGGTCGTCATTAGAACGCCTTCAATTCAATCATCAGGTTCTTGGGCCGACAATGCCTTGAATCAAGCATGCCGGCAACCGGTCTTCTAATCCTGGTAGTGGAACCCAAGATAGGGTGTGTCAAAAGAGATCATTCCCTTAGGGCCATGGTGGGCCAAGGCGTCGCTGGTGCTTTGGTCCAGTTCCAACGACTCGATCAACAAAACGAATAAATTTTGGCGGAATCTCGAGCAGGAGAACAGTCCGCGATGAAACTCTGAATCAACCACAAAGGTTGGAAACCCGTAGAAAACGGCTTTCCGCGTTTGTTCGATCGGAACTGGGAGATTTGACTGTAATACAAGCAATGGGGCGCCATCGCTGAGGCTTGGGCTTGGCCTAACCCTAGCGGTGGCTCTACACCCTAGCCGATTGGTAGACCGAGGTCATCCAGCCGAAACGATCCTCGACCCGTCCTTCAACGTAGTCGAAGAAGGCCTTTTGCAAGCGGGTTGTCACGGGACCGCGCCCCCTCCGGCTTCCCAAGACAATGCCATCAACCGAGCATACCGGAGTCACTTCAGCAGCAGTTCCCGTCAGGAAAATTTCTTCTGCCAGATAGAGCATCTCCCGAGGGATTTGCTGCTCGACCGTCTCAATACCGAGCTCCCGAAGCAGTCGAATGACACTATCGCGGGTGATCCCGGGCAGAATCGAGCTGCCCAAGGGCGGCGTCATGGCTCGGCCCTTATGGACCATAAAGATATTTTCACCGCTCCCTTCACTGACATAACCCTGGGTGTCGAGGGCAATGCCTTCGGCGTATCCGCGATGGGCGGCCTCCATCTTGACCAAGCCACCGTTGAGATAGTTTCCTCCCGCCTTGGCCATCGAGGGAAGGGTATTGGGAGCTGCACGCATCCAGCTGGCGGTTCCCACGTCGACCCCCTGCTCGATCGCTTCCTCACCCAAATACTTACCCCACTTCCAGGCCATTAGTAAAACGTCGACCGGAGCCGAGAGCGGATTCACCGTCAAAGTGCCCCAACCGCGCATCACCAGAGGCCGGATGTAACACTCTTGAAAACGGTTGCCACGGATGGTTTCCAAGATGGCTTGGTGGATCTCGAATTCGGAAAAGGGAATATTGGTGCGATAGATCTTGCAGGAATTGAACAGTCGTTGGATGTGATCGTCCAAGCGAAAAACTTCAGGGCCGCGTGAGGTCTTGTAGCAGCGAATGCCTTCGAACCAGGAAGTGCCATAGTGGAGTGCGTGCGAGGCTACGTGGACCGTGGCATCTTCCCAGTCAATCAGCTTACCGTTTTTCCAGACCTTTTCCGCGCTAACTCTATTCATGGTCCCTCAGCATAGGAAGCCCCCGCGGGCAAAGTCAATCGAGTCAAGGCAAATCACTGCTTGGCGAAGTAGCCCTTCTTGGCGCGAACCTTCAAGCCCCGCTCCTTGGCTTTCTCAACTCTGACTCGAATTGACCTCCAATCACCGTCGCTAGGCGGTAGATTAGAGGCATAGGCCAGATGGTATTGATTTCGAAGTTCGTAGGCAATGGTCTTGAAGATATCGCGGAGCTGTTCGATCTCCTCGGGAAAAAAGGCCTTGCCTCCGGTATCTTCGGCAACTTGCGTCAGAACCTCGCTGATTTTCTCCCGGTCCGACTTGAAAACGCCGAAGAACCCGGATTGATCGTCCAGATCTTCATCCAGAAAAGCCACCAGATAAATCTGCACATCAGCTTCCCGGACCTTTTCGATCGTTTCCTGTGAAGAATAGTAGCTCTCCTTATCCTCTCCATCGGTGAACACCAGCAATACCCGCTTTGGTTCCGATCCCTCCTGGGCCTGCTCAACCGCCAGGCAGATAGCGTCGTAGAGGGCCGTGCCTCCCGAGACAACGATATTGTCCAACCCGTCGCGAATGTCCGCGACATCACGTGTAAAAGACTCCTCCAGACTTGCTTCGCTATCGAAGGCCACCAGGAACAGTTCATTGTGGGGATTGCTCAGGGAAAGAAACAGTTCCGTGGCTTGATTGACCATTTCGATCTTGGCACGCATGCTGCCGCTCTTGTCCAACACAATGCCAATCGTCGCCGGGGCATCCACTAGGCCGAAGTAAGTCACTTGCTGCTCGATCCGGTTTTCGAAGATGCTGAACTCGTCCTGTCCAAGGTCAGGGACGAGTTCTCCCTGGTTGTCGTAAACGGCAGCGTAGACGACCACTTGCTCGACTTTGGCGCTGAACTTGGCCGTCGACTTTTGCGGGGCCTCAGCTTGGGAAAGACCCCAGGAAGAAACAAGTAGACAACCCAAGGTCAACCGGAGACAACGAATCATTTTACGGCCGTCCTAGAGTCGCCAGACTCAGTTCTGCGGGGCAAAATAGCCCTTGCGGGCCCGGATACTCAATTTGGGAAGGCCCGCGGGTGGGTCCAGTCGCACCCTGATCTTGCGCCATTTTCCGTCCGTCTGGCGGTTGGTGGACGTAAAACCCAGAACGTATTGGTTGCGCAACTCGGTGTGAATCAGATCGACGAAATAGTCAAGTTGCTTGAAGTTGTTGGGAAAGAAGGGTCGGCCTCCGGTCAGCCGCGTGATCTCCGAGATGATGCTGCGCCCATAGCCTAGCTCTCCCCGCTCTCCGATAACGTAGATTTGGACGTCGGATTCTTTGGCAAAGTCCTTGACCTCGCTGAAAGTGTATCGACTTCGGTTGTCTTCTCCATCGGTGATGACAATTAGAGCCTTCTTTTCGTTACGACCTTCTCTAATTTTCTCCAATCCCAGATAGATGCCGTCGTAAAGCGCAGTGCGCCCTTTGGGATTGGCGATCGTGATCCGGTTTTGGATATTCTCGCCGCGGGCGGTGAAATCGTGCAGTAGCGCGGTGCGGTCGTTAAAGGTAACGAGAAAGTACTCACCTCCCTTACCGTCCTGTTGCAAAAATCGTACCACGGAATTGCGGGCGCTGAGAATGTTGTCACCCATCGATCCACTGACATCGAGGATAATCCCGACCGACACCGGAGCGCGATCGTTAGAAAAGTGGGTGATCTCCTGTTCGACCTTGTTCTCGAAAAGGTGAAAGTGTTCCTTTTCCAAACCTACCACGTAGCGATTGAGGGGATCGGTAACAGTGACGCGAACCACCACCAAGTCGACATCTACCTGGACGCGGGGCGGTTTCTTCTTTTGTTGTCCGTGGACTCCAGCGACCAACGACAATAGAAGGCCAAATATCAGAAACCTTTTCATACCCCTGTAGTCTAGTGGAAAATACTTCGCAAGGGAAGATAACAACTCTTCCTCGTCGGCCATTTGAGAGGAGAGTAGAGCGCGAAATCCCGGCCGCCAGACGCCGCTAATTTTCGGCAAAGTCAAAAACACGATTGGCACAAGTCGAAGTGGAGAAAAGCGCCAATGTACCGGGGTTTCTCAACCTAATCTTGCGAATTGACCTCATCGAAAAAGTTAGCTGGCACCAGCACCTCGCGGCCCTTACTTCCCTCGGAGGGACCAACCAGGCCTTCCCCTTCCATCATGTCCAGGATACGCGCTGCACGTCCATAGCCGATCCGGAGCCGGCGCTGGAGCAGAGAGGTCGAAGCTCTGCCGGTTTCGGCAACAAATCGCGCAGCATCGGCATAAAGCGGATCTTGGAGATCCTGCACGTCGATTACGCCTGATTCGGCAGGCTCTTCTGCGCTTTCCAGAATCTCCTCCTGGTAATCGGGGAGCGCTTGACGACGCAAAAAGTCGGTGATTCGCTGGATCTCCTTCTCGCTGACAAAGCCACCGTGAATGCGCAGTGGACGCAGCGTTCGGGAAGAAAGAAAGAGCATGTCTCCCCGACCCAGCAATTGCTCGGCGCCATTGCGGTCCAGCACCGTTCGCGAATCGATCTTGGAAGACACTCGGAAGGACAACCGGGAAGGGAAGTTTGCCTTGATCAGGCCAGTGATAACATCAACGGAAGGTCGCTGGGTAGCCAGAATCAAATGGATCCCGATAGCCCTGGCCATCTGAGCAAGCCGGGTCAGCGAGGCTTCGACGTCTTTGCCCACTGTCAACATCAGGTCGGCCAGTTCATCAACGATCACCACAATCAAAGGCAGCGGTTCCAATTGTTCCTCTTCCCGCTCCTCAGGGGTGCAGTTTTCCACCAGTCGGTTGTATTGGTCCAGGTTTCGGACGGATTTTTTGGCCAGCAGTTTGTAACGCCGTTCCATTTCCCGTACCGCCCAATTGAGTGCGTTGGACGCTTTTTTGGGGTCGGTCACGATGGGAGTCAAGAGATGGGGAATATCGGCATAGAGACCCAACTCCAGTCTCTTGGGATCGATCATGATGAAGTTGACTTGCTGAGGCGAGGCCTTGTAAAGAATCGAACAGACAAAGCAATTGATGCCAACACTCTTGCCGGCTCCAGTAGCTCCCGCAATCAACAAATGAGGCATCCGCGTTAAGTCGGCGACAAAGGTATTGCCGTTGATCAACTTCCCCAGTCCCAGCGTCAATAAGGAAGCGCTTTCTTGAAACACCGTCGAGCCCAGGATTTCACTCAGATAGATAATTTCGCGATTGGCATTGGGCACTTCGATACCAATGGTGTTCTTGCCTGGAATTCGGTCGATACGGATCGATGCGGCCTTGAGCGCCAAACAGATATCGTCGACCAGGTTGGTGATGCGCGTGTACTTGATACCGGGATCGGGTTTGAACTCGAATGTGGTGACCACCGGACCGGGATCGATGTGTAAGACCCGACCATGGACGCCAAATTCGGCATATTTGGTCTGCAGTTGCTCGGCCCGCTCCAATAGTTCCTGCTTGTTAACCTGGATTTCAGTGGCGATTAGCGGCAGAAAACGCAAGGGCGGCAGTTGATAGCTCTGCGACTTGGGAGGAGTGATCGGTGGCGCTGAGTCACCCATGAACTCTTGGTCGAGGCCCATTTCCAGCTTTTTCACCACAGGCTCGGAACCGTCTTCCGGAACTGGTGGAGGATCTAGTTGCCGAGAACGGCTGGGCGCCGGAGCATCTTTCCTCTTCGGGAAAGGTGACTGGGGTGCGGACTCACTCGGGGGGACTTCATGCATCACCGGTTTCTCTCCCCGTCTCAATTGGTCCAGTTGCCGCCGGTCTTGTCGTCGTTTCTTCCAGCCCCGCCAGGCGCGGCGGATAGCCTCAAACGGATTCCAGTTCCGATCACTCGCCCAGTCGAGAACTACCTCCAATGAAAACCGAGTGCTCATCACCAGCGCCAGCAGCAGAACAGTGCTCACCACCACAAGCGCTCCGGCAGTGTTGAAAAATCGCAAGAGCAGGTTCCCCATCAGCATTCCCAAAACGCCTCCGGGCGTGTAATTCAACTCCAGGGTAAAGAAGGGATCCAGCAAAAAAAGAGCAGCGCACAGCATGGTCAAAGCTGAGACCAGTCCCAGCCATTGAACCACCGGATATTCCAACGGCCGACTGCGCAGCTTCTTGTAACCCAAAAACAGTAAGGCCAATGGTAAAAAGAAAGCCGGCAAACCGAAGTACTGGAAGAAAAAATCAGCCGACCAAGCCCCGGCTTGCCCAATCCAATTTTGGTAAAGCTCGCTGGCCGAAGATACGTTCAGTGACCTGTCCAGAGGCGCGTAGCTGAAGAGCGCCAATAGCAGCATCAGAGAAGAGGCCAGAAAGAGAATTCCGACGGCCTCCCCGCGTTTGTGTCTCGGGTAAAACGACACGGCTACATCTCCAGGGTCACTGGCATGATTACAGGTCTCTTGCCGGTACGTTTTCGAAGAAATTTCTTGATGTCCTTGGAGAGAATCTCCTGTAGCAGGTCCTCGTCCTTTCTTTCCTCGGGAGTCATGGCCTTTAACGTTGCCAGTATCTGATCCCGGGTACCGGACATCAACCGGTCAACTCCCTCGGTGTGAACCAGCCCGCGCGAGACCAACTCGGGCTGGCCAATAAGATCACCGCTGAATCGGTCCATTTGCAACACCACGATCAGAAAACCATCTTCAGACAAGAAGCGGCGGTCACGGACCACAACTTCGTCTACTTCTTCTCTGCGTCCATCGTCGATAAAGCGGCGCCCGACCGACACCGCCCCGCCGATTTCCGCCGACTCTCTGCCAAGGCAGAAAAGATCTCCCGACTCAAGCAACCGGATGTTTTCGTCCGGAATTTGTTGCTCACGGGCCAAGTCGGCATGGTGACTCAGTTGGCGATACTCACCGTGGATGGGAATAAAGTAGCGCGGCCGGGTGAGATTGAGCATCAATTTCAGATCCGCCCTATAACCGTGGCCTGAAGCGTGGACGTCAGCTTGGCGAGCGTCCACCACTCGGGCTCCCCTGCGGTAGAGGTGATTGACGACATTGCCGATCAGCTTTTCATTGCCGGGAATCAAACGCGCCGAGAGGACTACCAGATCTCCACTTTCGAGTTTCAGCTTGCGAAATTCATTGACGGCCAGCCGGCTGAGCGCCGACATCGGCTCGCCTTGACTTCCGGCAGCCAAAACGACCACTTGCTCGGGGGCAAGTTCCCGCGCCTGGCCCGGTGAGATCAACAACTCAGCGCTGCGGTCGAGATAACCCAGCTCACGGCTGACCCGGATGTTGCTCACCATGCTTCGTCCTATCGGGCAAACCTTGCGTCCAAACTCCCGGGCCAAATCCAGCACAATTTGAATGCGGTGGATGCTGCTGGCAAAGCAGGAAATGACAATTTTCTTGGTGGCCTGCCGAAAGAGGTTTCGCAACGGATCGATGACCGAATATTCAGAGGGCGCCAGACCAGGCCGATCACTGTTGGTACTATCGGAAAAAAGCGCCAACACTCCCTCTTCACCATAGTGGGCCAACCGTGCCAAGTCGCTTCCATTTCCATCAATAGGGGTCTGGTCGAACTTGAAATCGCCGGTCCAAATCAGCTGCCCCACCGGTGTTTGGATAGCAAAGGCAAAGGAGTCGGGAAAAGAGTGGGTCAAGTGCAGCGGCTCGATTTGGAAGGGGCCGATCTGTAGCTTCCGGCGGGCTTCCAACGGAAGCAGCTCAGCCGACGCCAGCAGCTTGCGCTCCCTGAGCCTTTGCGCCACCAGACCCAAGGTCAAGCGGCTGCCATAAATCGGCACGGGCAACTCGTCAATCAGGTAGGAAACTGCGCCGGCATGATCTTCGTGACCATGGGTGAGCAGCACAGCCCGGAACTTCTCTCGGTTATCTTTGAGAAACCGAAAATCGGGAACGATCAGATCGATCCCAAGCCCTCCCAGACGACCCCCGGGGAAAGCTAATCCAGCATCCAGCAAGATCAGGTCATCTTGATAACGGAGGACGGTACAGTTCATACCGAACTCGCCCATTCCACCCAGCGGAATGATCTCAAGTGGTTGATTCATAGAATTTTAGGCAAACTAAACCCAACCTTCTAAAAGGGTAGCATCCTAGCCAGACATCGATATTGCTCAAGGCTAAGTTGACCAGGTCGGCTACGAGGTGGAATCCGGCACTTGGCAAGCGCTAGATCCAGTTGCTGAGGTAGAGACTGCTTGAGGTTGTTGCGCAAGGTCTTGCGTGGATGTTGGAAGGCTCGAAGCAACCAGTAATTGAGTTGCTGCCATTCCTCTTGGCTACGATCGGCCGAAACCGGTTGCAGTCGGAGAACATGAGACAGGACTTTAGGCGGTGGATGGAAGCAACCCGGCTGGATGTCGAAGCCACGGTGGGTTTCAAAAAAAAACCGGGTCAGCAAAGTGAAGTAGCCATAGTCAGGGGTGGAAGGTTGGGCTAAGAGACGCATTGCCACATCCTTTTGCAACATCAAGGTGCCGCTTTGAAACCGTTGGCCCAGTCGGGTCATCTTCCTGATGATGCGAGTGGCAATGTTGTAGGGCAGGTTAGCCACAATCTTGGCCGGCTTTTGCTGAGAGAGAAGAGATCCCCAGGACAGTTTGAGAATGTCGGCTTCGATCAACTTGAATTCGGTTCCAGGCGAGCGGCTCAAATCGTTGCGCAGCCAGCCTACCAGCCGGTGATCAACTTCAACGGCTGTCACATAGCGAGTTTTTTTCAGCAGGTGTCGGGTCAGCCGGCCGGTGCCGGGTCCAATCTCGAGAACATGGTCAGTGGGCCCAATATCGGCCAGTTGGACGATTCTGCCGGCCAGCCGGTCGTCGATCAGAAAATGTTGACCTAGCGATTTGTCGGGAAGCGGCGTGTCGGTCAATTGCGTTATGGTAGCACGAACAGAGAGAATATCCGTTGAGGACCAAGCGCTAAATAACGGCGTTCCACCCGGGAGGTGAAAGAATGAGTCGGGTTCAGGAAGTCAACGACAACAATTTTGAGACCGAGGTGTTGCAGGCTAAGGGTCCGGTCCTGGTCGATTTTTGGGCCGCCTGGTGTGCTCCCTGCCGCCGGTTGGCGCCCACCTTGGAGGAGGTAGCGCAACACTTCGGTGACCGCGCCAAAATCGTTAAAGTCGATATCGAGGATAGTCCCGGCACTTCAGCCAAATACGGCATCCGAGGAGTCCCCACCCTGAAACTCTTCCAGGGGGGTGAGGTTCGGGGTGAGGTTGTCGGTTTTACCAGCAAAGACAATATCGTCAACCTGATCGGTAGTCAGCTCAACAACTAGGATTGGTCTGGAATACCATTGCCGGGGAATCAAAGCCAAATTTCCCTAATTTCGGCCTGCCTTTCGTTATTGACGAGTTCGAATACGGCTATCTTCGTGGGGCCTGTTAGCGTCAGCCAAGTCTCGTACACTACCTGTCGCGTCAGAAGTAGTCCGAGAACGAACTTGGTTGATCAATGTCCTTGACCCGGAAATCAGGTTCGCTCTGCGCGCGTCATTTCTGAATTACCTGAAAAAAAGTTCTTGAGTGAGAAGACAATGGCCAACGTTGTCATCGTGGGGACTCAGTGGGGAGACGAAGGAAAAGGTAAAATCGTTGACCTGATCGCCGACCGTTTCGACATTGTCGTCCGCTATCAGGGAGGGCACAACGCCGGCCATACCGTGGTCGTAGGTGGGGAAAAGCGTGTCCTCCATCTGATTCCTTCGGGGATTCTTCATCCTGCCAAGGTTTGCGTGATTGGCAATGGCGTGGTCGTTGACCCGGTGGCGCTGGAAACCGAGATCCGAAGTCTGAAAGCTTACCAGCTTGAAGATCGTCTCTGGGTTAGTGACAGGGCCCACCTGATCCTGCCCTATCACAATGCTGTCGAAGCTGCCGAAGAAGCAAGGTTGGGGGAGCGTGCAATCGGCACTACCAGCCGTGGCATTGGCCCCTGTTACGAAGACAAGATGGCGCGGCGTGGTTTGCGCATGGGTGATTTGCTCGATCTGAAGCGCCTTCGCGTGCGGCTGGAAAAAAACGTCGCCTACAAGAATCGGGTGCTGGAAGGCGCCTACCGCGCCCCACGACTCGACGCCGACGCGATCTACGATTCGATGTCTGCTGCCGCGCAAGCACTCACTCCCTTTATTACCGACACTTCGCACTTTCTCAACCAGGCCCTGGCCAAGGGCAAGCGATTATTGCTGGAAGGCGCCCAGGGAACTCTCTTGGACGTGGACCATGGTACTTATCCCTTCGTCACCTCCTCCAACGCCTCCGCCGGAGGCGCCTGTGGTGGTGCCGGCATCGGCCCCAGCAGGATCGACGGTGTGATCGGGATCAGCAAGGCTTACACGACACGAGTGGGTGCCGGTCCCTTTCCCACTGAATTGACCAATGAGACCGGCACCCATCTGCGAGACCGCGGCGTCGAGTATGGCGCCACCACCGGTCGCCCGCGACGTTGCGGTTGGTTTGACGGGGTTGCCGGCCGCTACGCGGCTGGTGTCAACGGCGTCACGACAATGGTGATCACCAAGCTCGATTGTCTCGACCAGCTTGAGACGATAAAGATCTGCACTGATTACCGCTATCGGGGCAGGGAACTCGACTCCTTTCCGGCCGATCTGGAGATTCTCAAGCAAGTTGAGCCTATTTACGAATCCCACCTTGGCTGGCAACAAGACACGTCCTCCGTTAGACGTTATGACCAGCTCCCCAGGCGAGCCCAAGCCTATTTGGCCCGTTTGGCTGAGGTTGTCGACAGCAAGATCGCGATTATCTCCGTCGGCCCTGGCCGGCAATCGACCATCGTGCTGGAGGAAGAGGCGTGCTTGGCCCGACTATTGGCCGCAACCTGAGCTTGTCAAGGCCGTCAAGTTTCAGCCGGTTGTCCACCAAGTTGACAATCTCAAACCGTATCCGGTACTTTGGCGCCACTTAACCGTCAACAGGGGCCGTTAGCTCAGTTGGTAGAGCATCTGCCTTTTAAGCAGAGGGTCGCTGGTTCGAGTCCAGCACGGCTCACCATTTTTTCATGGGTTTAGGCCAATTGCGATTGGCTCAAACTTATCCGAGGTTGTGCCAGCGGCGGGCAACGACTTTCTGCCTGCGAACCGGCCAAGACACTAGAAGCTCATAAAATCGTTCCCAAGATCAGGGCAGGGAAATAGTCAAGGCAAGATGCGGTCAGCCAAGCGTCATCAGGGTAGGGAACATCCCCCGATTTGTCTTGCCGCCTCCCTCCAGAGGCAATATCTCCGGCCCACCGACTGGGTTATACTGCTCGCCATTCAATGACGAGACTGAAACCCGAACTGGAAACCTCGCGACCGGGCTACAACGTCCGTGATGCTCGCCAGGCTGAGCTGATCGACCAGCTTATTTCCGAACTCAAGCCGTCTCGCAACCTGGACCTGATTCGTGAGGTACTGGTCACAGCGGTCAAATTGGCCGAGCAAAGCGCCTCTCGGGGAGACCTGAAGATTCTGCGTACATCGATCAAGGAAATGCGCTATGCCTTCAAGGTCTTTGATCGCTACCGGGATATTCCCAAAGTCTCGATTTTCGGCTCGGCCCGCAGTCATCGTGACCATCCCGATTACCGGGTTGCTCACCAGTTTGCAAAACTGATTGCACAACAAGGCTACATGGTCATCACGGGCGCAGGTGGCGGAATCATGGCTGCCGGAAACGAGGGCGCGGAGCCCGGCAAGAGCTTTGGCCTGAATATCCTGCTGCCATTCGAACAACAAGCCAACCAGGCGATTCGAAATGATCCCAAGCTGATCAATTTCAACTATTTCTTTACACGCAAGCTTTTTTTCGTCAAAGAGTCGGATGCCATCGTGCTGTTGCCGGGAGGATTCGGCACCCAGGACGAAGGCTTTGAAACACTCACCTTGGTGCAGACCGGCAAAGATGACCCCAAACCGATTATTCTGCTTGACCATCCTCAAGGATCCTATTGGAAAAATTGGCGGCGCTTTGTGTTGGTGAATCTGGAGCGCCGAGGCTTGATTTCCGCCGACGACTCCGGGTTGTTCAGCCTCACCGACAACCCGCAGCAGGCGTGCGCCCACATCTGCCGCTTTTACCGCCGCTACCATTCCTGCCGCTACGTCAACCGCAAACGACAACTCGTGATCCGGCTGCGCAAAGCTCTCCGGAAAGAGCACATCGCCCGACTGAACCAACGTTTCGCTGACATCCTCAAGGAAGGTTCAATTCGAGCTTGTGAACCCTTCGAGGAGGAGATGAAGGGAAAAGAATCATTAGACTTGCCGAGGCTGGTTTTTGCCTTTGACCAGCGACATTTCGGTCGACTCCGGCAGCTAATCGACGCCGTTAACGATTGTGTCTGAAGCTTGGTTGCTGGCCTTTCAAATTCGACTGGAAGGAAAGAGGATTGACCCTAAGTGGGAAGCCCTAAAGCCCGTCCTGCAGCGAGAGCGGATCCGCTCACTGGATTTGCTGCGGGCTTGGCCTTGCTGGGCTCCCTGACTATGAACAGTCAGTTTTTTTCATGGTCGAAGCAACCGACTTCAATCCCACGGCTTTTCGGAGACCTGAGTAGCTCCAACCGCTGGGTCCGCATCTTGAGTCTGGGCTTAGGAGTTTGCCAACCGATTTTGGAGATCGACCAGTACCCCTGGATTCTCAAACCTGCAGAAGAGATCGTTGCCGAGAGGTGAAAAATGCGAACGTCATTCACGGAAAGTAGCGGTATCGACTCAAATCCCGTCGAAGATCTGGATGGCATCACAGTCATTCGGGGCAGTGAAAAAAAGCGTAACTGGAACGGTATTCAATACCTGCAGGGCCTCTCCGGCAAGAACACGCGTGCACGCAGCCTCTCCATCAACGTTGCTACGGTCCCGCCGGGGGGGATCGCTTATGCGCACATTCACAATGGGTTCGAGGTGATGCTCTTCATCGTCAAAGGGCGCGTCAAACACACTTACGGGAGTAATCTCTCCCGATCGGTGATCAACCAGGCGGGTGATTTTATCTACATCGAACCCGGCGTTCCCCACGAAGTGTTCAATGTCGGGAAAGGGGAGTTGGTGGCGTTTGTGGCACGATCAACATCGGACGAATGGGACCGGATTAGCGACTATCCGTCGCAATACCGCCCCGCCAAAGGCGGCAACGAGTCTCCTAATGAAGAGGACGAAGGCAAATGAATCTGGGTGGAAGTGTTTTCGATTTGACCGGGAAAGTTGCATTGGTAACCGGAGGCAGCAAGGGGTTGGGAAGCGCACTGGCCCTTGGCTTTGCCCAGGCCGGAGCCGACATCATCCTCGCCAGTCGACAGGAGGACCGACTGTCGCAGACGTTGGAGGCGATTCTAAAGGAGACAGGCGTCCGGGGGCGATACGTGGTGGCGGATTTGACGAGAAGAGCCGACGTCGCGCGCCTTGCCGCCACTGCTCTTCGGGAAATGAACCGGGTTGACATTCTAGTGAACAACGCCGGGGCCAATGTGATCCAACCCATCGACCAGATCGCCGACGACGACTGGGATCGAATCTTGGAACTCAACCTGACTTCCTGTATGGCCCTGAGTCGGGCGCTAGCGCCCCAGATGCGGACCCGAAAGTGGGGACGAATCATTCATATTTCGTCCATTTTGGGTCTGGCTTCCAAGGAGGGTCGAGCGATCTATTCAGCTACCAAATCGGCTTTATTGGGATTGGCCCGGGCCAGTTGCCTGGATCTGGCCGCTGACGGAGTGACCGTCAACTGTCTTGCACCGGGACCGTTTCTGACCGACATGCCCGGACGCCTGCTCTCAAAGCAGCAAAGACGAGATTTCGCAAACCGCACTGCTCTCGGCCGTTGGGGCCATCCCAAAGAGTTGGTTGGACCCGCTTTGTTGCTGGCCAGCGAGGCCGGCAGCTATATCACCGGAGCAGTGTTGGTTGTAGACGGAGGCTTGCTGGCCAAAGCGTTCTAGCAACAGGGACCGGAGCTTTCCTGAGCAGCAATGGATTCCGGCCACCTCACCGCAGGGTCGAGAAGCTTCCGTTGGCGGCGCTTGGGCGTCAACTTTGGCGGACGAGTCAGAGCTGCCGCAAAATCCAAGCGAGACCGCTGGCAAAGCAGGTGATTCATGGCCTGCAGGCTTCTACATTCGAGCGAACGGCTCTGCCCCGAGATTCTGTCAAGATCTGCCCAGTCGATTGATGCCGCCTGATCAGCTTGAAGAGAGGCGATAGAGTCCCGGCAAAGATCCGAAAATCAACAAGCTGGGTGCTTTTGTCTTAAAATGATTCCGATGGGGCCTCTGAAACAGCCAGCGCAAGCCCGAGGACGGCGAAAATACGTGCCGGCTGTGGGTCACCGACTGCGCAAGCTGCTCTTGGTGGTCTTCGGACTCTTTGCTGTCTTGGGTGTCAACTCCGTCTATCTCGGCGGCGTCAGCCTACTGGAATGGTCGAGCGGTCAGGTCTACCAGAACTGGCTGTACCTGATCATGTTTCTAGTCCATCTGGGACTCGGATTCCTTCTCATCATCCCCTTACTGGTCTTCGGGATTACCCACATCTACAACGCCCACAACCGGCCCAATCGGCGTGCCGTTTACGTCGGCTACGGGCTTTTCAGCACTGCGTTGGTGCTGCTGATCAGCGGGCTGCTGTTGACCCGGGTTGAGGTTGGAGGAGTGCTGGTGGGTGTGCTCGATACCGGACTGCGGCGGTTCTTCTATTGGGTTCACATTATCAGCCCGATAGCCGCAGCTTGGTTGTTTGTGCTCCACCGGCTGGCCGGGCGGCGGATCCGCTGGCGCGTCGGAGCGACCTGGGCGGTAATTGCTGTGGTCCTGGGAATCGGGCTGTTGCTATTGCAGCGGCAGGATCCCCGTAACTGGAACGTGGCGGGGAATCCTTCGGGAGATCGTTACTTCCAGCCTTCACTGTCACGCACCGTTACCGGGAATTTCATCCCCGCCCGAATCCTCGACAACGACGCCTACTGCCAGGAATGCCACCAGGATATTCACCGTAGTTGGAGGTCAAGCGTCCATCGACTTGCTTCCTTCAACAATCCAGCCTATTTCGCCACGGTCCGGGAGACTCGCCGGGCGGTATTCGAGCGCGATGGGACTGTTCAGGCAGCACGTTTCTGTGCCGGCTGCCATGACCCGGTTCCTTTTTTTAGCGGCGAGTTCGATCATCCTCGCTTCGACTCACCTGATTACAACCTGGCTCAGGATCCCATGGCCAACGCCGGCATCACTTGTACCTCTTGTCACGCTATCACTCATATCAATACTCCCCGCGGCAACGCCGACTACACCATCGAAGAGCCGATCCACTACCCCTTTACCTTTAGTGAGAACAAGGCCCTTGGCTGGATCAACCGGCAACTGGTCAAAGCCAAACCTGACTTTCACAAAAAGACTTTCCTCAAGCCACTCCATCGCAGTACGGAATTCTGTGGTACTTGTCACAAAGTCCACTTGCCAAAGGCGCTCAATGGTTACAAATGGCTGAGAGGCCAAAATCACTACGATTCCTTCTACCTCAGCGGCGTTTCCGGCATTGGAGTCGCCAGCTTCTACTATCCGGAAAAGGCCGAGGCCAATTGCAACGGCTGCCATATGCCATTGCAATCCTCCTCTGACTTCGGGGCTCGCGACTTCGACGGGACCGGAGAATCTAAAGTTCACAACCATCAGTTTCCTTCAGCCAACACGGCCATTCCTTTTCTGATGGGTGAGCCGGAAGCGGTCCTCCAAGCTCATCGGGATTTCCTCCAAGACATTGTCAGAGTCGACCTGTTCGGCATTCGGGAGGGTGGCAGAATCGATGGGCGACTGCGGGCTCCCCTGCGGCCCCAGGTGCCGGTCCTGTCGGCAGGAGGCGACTATCTGATTGAGGCCGTTGTGCGCACGCTGAAGTTAGGTCACTTACTGACTCAGGGGACGGCTGACTCGAATCAACTCTGGCTTGAAATACAGGTGTTGGATGGCGATCGGGTGATCGCCGGCAGTGGTTTGATGGACCGGGAAGGCCAAGTCGACAAGTGGGCTCACTTTATCAACGCCTACGTGCTGGACCGGGAAGGGAACCGCATCGCAACGCGCAACGCACAAGACATTTTTGTCGCGCTCTACGACAACCAGATTCCACCTGGAGCAGCCGACGTAGTCCACTACCTACTGAAGGTTCCCGCCCAAACCAGCGGCCGGTTACAAGTCAGAATTCAGCTGAAATATCGGAAGTTTGACACCGAATACTTGAGATTTTTTCAAGGTGCCGAATACGATGGCAACGACCTTCCGGTGACGATACTGGCCGAGGATGAAATCGTCTTGCCGGTGGCCGGCGCATCCTCAGCGGCGCCGAAATCTACCGTCGCCGAGTGGGAGAGGTGGAACGACTACGGCATTGGACTCCTCCGTCGTGGTCAGCTGCGTCAGGCGGAAGAGGCGTTTTTGGAAGTCGAGAAATTGGGCCGCCCAGAGGGTGCGCTGAATCTGGCTCGTGTCTATCTCCAGGAGGGACGGGTTCAGGTGGAAGCTCCCCAGGCTTTGGCCCGAGCGGGAGACGCGCCTCCCTGGTCACTGCTTTGGTTCTCGGGACTAGTCAACTTCGAGAATGGCCGCTATCGGGAAGCCGCGCGCGATTTCGGTGAACTGGTCAAGGGAGGCTTTGCAGAAGCCAAGGGCAGAGGATTCGATTTTTCTCGCGACTACCGCCTGCTGAACCAATTGGGGCGCTCGGTCTTCCAAACAGCTCTACAGCAACGAGGGGCGAGCGGCTCCGACCCGCGACAAGCTCTGCTGAGGGAGTCCGTCGAATGGTTCCGAAAAGCCCTGGAGTACGATCCCGAAAACGTCGAGGCCCATTGGGGCCTGCGGCAAGCCTACCGTGGGCTGGGTGAGGCCGAAAGGGCCTTGGAGCATGATCGACTGCACGCCAGGTACAAACCTGATGACAACGCCCGCGATCGGGCCACTGCCTTGGCCAGACGCCGCGATCCCGCTGCCAATCGTGCTGCCGAGCGGGTTGTGATCTATGACCTTCAGCACCCCTCCCTGGGAGAATTCATTTCCGATCAATGAAACAAACGATCTCCCCGCCTCGATCCGATCCGCCCGAAGACGACCCGCTCTCGCCGGAGGAGTTGGTCCCGGAAGACGACCGGATTATTGGTCAGGCTTTTCGCTGGTCATTACTGGGGATTGGGATCGGTGCGTTGTTTATAAGTGCCTGGATTCTGCTTTCCGATGAGCCGGACACCCCCGAAGTCGTCAGGACTATCGACACGCGTGCGCCGGCCAAGTTGGTCAGTCCGGCCGGGCTACCCAGCTTCGATTTTCGGGAGGTGAGTGAACAGGCCGGAATCCGCTTTCGTCATGCCAATGGGGCTGAGGGGGAGAAGCTGCTGCCCGAAACCATGGGCTCGGGGGCTGCTTTTTTCGACTACGATTCCGACGGGGATCAGGATCTGCTCCTGGTCAACGCCACTTCCTGGCCCTACTCCAGCCGGAAGCCTTCACGTGGCTCGGGACTGTACGCCAACGATGGTCGCGGTTCCTTTCGCGACGTTTCGCAGGAAAGTGGCCTTGATTTGGCCCTCTACGGAGTCGGAGTGGCGATCGGGGACTATGACGCGGACTCCGATCCTGACGTTTTCATCACGGCATTGGGACCCAATCGCCTTTTCCAGAACCGCCAGGGACGTTTCGTGGAGGTGACCGAGCAGGCAGAGCTGGCCGGTGACCCCGAAGCCTGGAGCAGTAGCGCCGGTTTTCTGGACTATGACAATGACGGCGACCTGGATCTCTTCGTCTGCAACTACGTCGAGTGGTCCCGACAGATCGACCTCGAGCTAAATTTCACCCTCAACGGTCGTGATCGGGCTTACGGCCCCCCCACCAATTTCACCGGCACTTACCCCTATCTTTATCGCAACAACGGAGACGGATCTTTCAGCGATGTTTCGCGCCAAGCGGGTATCCAGGTAGACAACCCCGCAACGGGTCAACCCATGGCCAAGGCACTGGCCCTGTTACCGATTGATCTTGATTCGGACGGCAACATCGACATTCTGGTGGCCAACGACACGGTGCAGAATTTTCTCTATCACAATCAGGGAGATGGAACCTTCGAAGAGATCGGTGCCTTTGCGGGATTGGGGTTCGACCATCACGGGAAAGCCACCGGGGCCATGGGCATCGATGCCGCCCACTACCGCAACGGAGAGGAGTTGGCAGTGGGGATTGCCAATTTCTCCAACGAGACCACGTCGTTGATGGTCTCTCAAGGCAACTCCTTACTTTTTTCCGACGAGGCTTCGGGAGAAGGAATAGGTTCTCCCAGCCGCTTGAAGCTCAGCTTCGGAGTCCTCTTGGTCGATCTGGATCTGGATGGGAGGTTGGACTTTCTACAAGCCAACGGGCACCTGGAAGAGGAAATCAATCAGGTACAGGCCAGCCAGCACTATCGCCAATCTGCCCAACTGTTCTGGAACACCGGATCGGAAACGGAAGCAACCTTTGCCCTGGTTCCTGAAGCTCAGATCGGTGACTTGGCACGCCCTATCGTAGGGCGGGCCGCCACCGCGGCCGATATCGATGCCGACGGAGATCTCGATTTATTGTTGACACAAGTAGCCGGCCCCCCGCTGCTGCTGGAAAATCAGCAGCAAACGGGCCACCATTGGCTGCGGGTCAGACTCCAGGGCCGCGGAGCCAATCGAGATGCAATCGGCGCCTGGATCCAACTGACCAGCGGCGGGGTGGTCCAGCGTCGGCAGCTTATGCCAACCCGTAGCTACCTCTCCCAAACCGAGCTTCCAGTGACCTTCGGACTGGGCAAAAACGAAACCGTCGAAAAGTTGGAGATTCAATGGCCCGATGGCAGTTTGCAGGAGGTCACCGTGGACGAAGTCGACCGTTCAATCGTAGTCCAGCAAGAGGACCCTAGCTGAGAGTCCAAGAGAAAAGGTTTACCGTTTGAGTGAACCAAGCCCAACTTAGCCAAAGCTGACGCGGCTCAGTTCAGATAGTCCGATCAAGCTTGAAACCCCTATGATAGGATGAGAGTAATGGTTGAGAAGGTTCTGTTGGCGGCGCCCCGTAGTTTTTGCGCCGGTGTTGTCCGTGCGATCGATATCGTTGACATCGCCCTCGAAATTTACCCCAAACCGATTTACGTACGTAAGGAGATCGTCCACAACCGGCACGTGGTTGACAAGCTGCGGAAGAAAGGGACTGTTTTTGTCGACGAACTCGATCAGGTTCCGGCCGGTGGGATGGTCATCTTCAGTGCTCACGGAGTTGCTCCCTGCGTCCGCGAGGAAGCAAAGGCCCGCGGGTTGCGGGTGATTGACGCCACCTGTCCACTTGTAACCAAGGTTCACCTGGAAGCAGTACGCTACGCAAAAAAGGGCTTTACCATCATTCTGATCGGGCACACCGGTCATGATGAGATCATTGGCACCATGGGTGTGGCCCCTACCAACACCAGGTTGGTAACCTGCGTCGAGGATGTTCGAGGCTTGGAAATCGACGATGATACTCCCCTGGTCTACTTGACCCAGACCACCTTGAGTCTGGAGGATACCCGGGAGATCGTCGCCGCCCTCCGGGCCCGCTTTCCCCGCATTAAGGGACCACCCTCAAAGGACATCTGTTACGCCACCCAAAATCGCCAAGAAGCGGTTCACCAGCTGGCTAGGCTATCTGATCTGATTTTGGTGGTGGGTTCGCGTAACAGCAGTAACTCCAACCGTTTGGTGGAAGAAGCCGTCAAGAAAGGAACCGCGGCTCATTTGATTGAGGATGTGAGGGCCATCGACCCGGATTGGTTGGTGGACGTTCGCATTCTGGGTTTGACCTCGGGAGCCTCAGTGCCGGACGTGCTCGTCCGGCAGATCGTCGAGCAGTTCAAGATCAAGGGAGCACAGGTGGAGGAACTGGTTACGCGCACCGAAAATGTCCAGTTTGCGCTACCGACCGAAATGGCGACGGACGCCGCTGCTGCAGGAAGATCTTATTAGACCGGCGTCCATTGGCCCGAGGCAGTTCGATCGCCGGCATCCCTCGCGGGAAAAAACCTGTCCTTTACCTGGTCACGCAAGGTCCGACGTGACACAACTTGGAAACTCCTGCGTAGCCTCTGGACCGCAGCCTCACAGCCTGATTTTTCAAACTGGGCGCTGGAATCAAAGCCATAATCGGGTCTACTGTCCTGAGAATCGACTTTCTCACGGATTTCACAGCAACCATCACGAGAATCAACCAGCCAACTCGTGAATCGAGCTCAGAGGGCGCCCGATCCCGTCTCAACCCGGAGCTGAGCAATGTTGAGAAACCTCATGCTCAAGGCGGCTGCCCGCCCTTTTTGGATTCGTCTGTTCGTCGAGCTGGGAAGAAAGTCGGGTTTGAGCCGGCGCTTTGTAGCGGGGCAAGATTTTGGGTCAGCTTTAGCAGTTGTTCAGGAATTTAATCAACTTGGGATCTCCACTTCTCTGGACCTGTTGGGCGAGGGCGTCAGAGCAGTCGAGCACGCCGACAAGGCCACCCGCTCCTACATCGACTTACTCGATCGGATCCAAACCAGTGGAATCGACAGCAACATCTCAGTGAAACTGACCCAGTTGGGATTGGAGGTGGATCGGGAGCTCTGTGGACGCAACCTGGAGCAACTTCTTCACAAGGGAGCTGAGGTCGACAACTTTGTACGAATCGATATGGAAGGTTCCCGGCATACGGAAGCCACTTTAGAACTGTTTAAAGAAAACGTCCGCCGATTTGGGCCAAAACGGCTCGGTATCGTACTGCAATCCTATCTTTACCGCACCGAGAAGGACATCGCCGAACTGGCTGCTCAGGGTTGTAACATTCGAATTTGCAAAGGAGCTTACCGCGAGCCTGAAGACATCGCCTTTCCCGACAAGGCGGATGTGGATGACAACTTCATCAAGATGTTGAAAATCCTCTTTGATTCACCTGCCTTCACGGCCATTGCATCCCATGATGATCGCATCATCCAGGCGGCCCGGCAGCTAATTGACAGGCACGACATCGCGAATGATCGTTACGAATTCCAGATGCTTTACGGGGTAGGGACCGACACCCAAATCAGACTGCGACACGAGGGCCACCGGGTGCGTGTTTATGTACCCTTCGGCACTGAATGGACGCCATACTTCATGCGGCGGTTGGCCGAGCGTCCCGCCAACATGCTTTTTGTTGCCAAGGCAATCCTGCGCAACTGATTGCCCAACGTGAGCGCCTAATGGCGGGCAAGGCCGACCAGGAAACGCTGGAAAGAGGAGAGATTGCTGAAGCAGTGCGAGTCGCCAAAACGATCCATTCCGTTATGGGCAAAACCCTTTCCTAGCAGTATTACAGGGATGCGATAAGTCCCGGTAATCTCAACCAACTTCGTGAAACCCTTCTTGGAGAATTTCTTGGATTGCTTCTTGGTGAGCCCTCTTGAGGTCAGGCAAACCAGGTTGACAGGCTCCGCTTCCACTACTTCAGCCATCGAACTAAAGTTCACCGCAGATCCCAAGTTGAGACATTCCCAACCTTCGGACTGCAAAACCCGCGAAACTGCCTTTACCCACAGACTCGGCTTGCGATCGGGAGTGGCGCAAAGGCCGATCCGGCCGTTGGGACAACGCCGGATGGTCTGGGGGAAGAGATAGCTCATAGCCTCTTCCAAATTGGTGGCTACGATACGGGCATGCCCCCCGCCCAATTCTTCCTTCCTCAGACGTTGGCTGGAAGTGTTGAGAACCGGCAGCAGCACCCTGTCGTAGAGTTCGACTAACGGAAGGCCCCTCAAATAAAGGCGTTCCAGCAGGTCCTGGACCGTTAGACACTGGTTGCGTACGGCCAGATAGAAGACTTGATCACGGATTCGTCCAAAATCCTTGCGGTTGAGGGCGCTCTCAATCTCGGCGTCCTCCCCACTACTGGGTTTGAGCACACCAGTGGCTTCAAAACCCCGCTGGCTCTGAAAACTACGAAGATCGCGAAGTGAAAAACGTCGATGGCCACCTGGCGTTCGACGGCAAGCGAGGTCGCCTGAATCTGACCAACGCTTGACGGTCGACTCGCTCACATTCCAGATTTGAGCCACTTCACGAGTCGAGTAGGTTCGCTGCATAGAACTGACGAATCTAATGGGTTGACACGAATGGCTGGATAATAGAGGTTCCCAAATCAGAAATCAACGAGGCGAGTCGCTCTTCAAAAAAAATAATCCGAAAAAGGGGTCGGCACAGGTTGCTGGAGAAAGAACGCCCACAAAAAAATCTACTAATACACCGCTGGGTCGACGACCAGGTTTTTGCAAAGGGCTAGCCCTAAAGCGCAGAGGCCAGGGGTCGTTCGGTCGATCTATTGAAGTTGCCGGCGTTGGAATGACTCCTTGGGGTCGACATCCCGGAATACCTCTACCGGACTCCCTTTCGGGCTCCGGACGGTTGCGATTAGAGAGTTAGTCCAACTCCTCCGGCAGGGGCTGGATATGGAGTTCCTCAAGCTGCTGGGCGGAAACTTCTGAGGGGGCGCCACCCATTAAGTCCAGAGCGCGGGTGGTCTTGGGAAAAGCGATCACGTCTCGAATCGATTGTTCGCCGGCCAGCAGCATGACGATCCGGTCCAGTCCCAGCGCGATTCCACCGTGCGGAGGTGTTCCGAACCGAAGCGCCCTCAGCAAAAACCCGAATTTGTCGCGAGCTTCTTCGGGCTTTATTCCTAGAATCTCGAAGATTTTTTCTTGTAGCTCCCGCTGGTGGATTCGAAGCGACCCTCCGCCGATTTCCATCCCGTTGAGCACCACGTCGTAGGCCTTGGCACGAACCTGATCGGGAACGCTATCCAGTAGTGCGCGGTCCTCGTCTCGGGGGGCAGTAAAGGGGTGGTGCAGAGAGACGAAACGTCCGGCCTGCCGGTCCCACTTCACTAGCGGGAAGTCATGCACCCACAAAAAAGCCAACTCATCACGCGGCACGAGTTTTTCCGTCTTGGCCAAATGGCGCCGCAGGCTGCCCAAGGCAGCATGAATGGGCGCGGCCGGTCCCGCGGCCAATAGTAGAAGATCCCCCTCTTGCAGTCCCCCCAAGGAGACCAGCCGATCCAACGCGGCTCGATTGACGACTTTGGGAAGGGAGCTTCGGTAACCGGTCCCCGTCAAGCTAAGCCAAGCCAAGCCCTGGGCTCCTTCCTCTTGCACCACACCAGTCAACTCCTCCAGTTGCTTGCGAGATCTGTTGGCCCCCCCTGGAAGTCGAATGCCCTTGATGATTCCACCCTCCCCTAGAATCCGGGCAAAAAGCTGAAAACCGGTCTCCGCAAAAGCTTGGGCGAGATCGATCAATTCCAGGCCAAAGCGCATGTCGGGTCGATCCGTACCAAAACGTGAGATGGCCTCCGCATAGGTTAGTCGAGTAAAGGGCCGGGGAATCTCGATTTCGGCGGCCGCGAACATGGCCGCCAACAGCTCCTCGATCTGATTGAAAAAATCCTCCTGGTCGGGAAAAGAGAGCTCAATATCGACTTGCGTAAACTCCGGTTGCCGATCGGCTCGCAGATCTTCATCGCGGAAGCAGCGCACTATCTGATAATAGCGGTCAAAACCCGCGATCATGAGAATCTGTTTGAAAATTTGGGGCGACTGTGGCAAGGCGTAAAAATGCCCCCTGTAGAGTCGGCTCGGCACCAGATAATCACGCGCACCTTCGGGCGTCGAGCGGGTCAGATAGGGAGTCTCGATCTCCAGAAAACCGGCCTGATCCAGATAGCGTCGGGTGGCCATGGCCACCCGATGGCGCAGCCTGATGTTGCGCTGCAATCGCTCTCGGCGTAGATCGAGAAAACGGTATCGCAGTCGTGTGTCCTCGCTGCTTTCCACCCGAGCTTTAATTGGAAAAGGCGGCGTTTCAGCACTGCTGAGGAGGCGAATCCGGCGGGCAGAAATTTCGATTTCTCCGGTCGCTATTTCAGGATTGACGGTGGCCTCGGATCTTTTGACCACTTGGCCACGAACGGCAATGACGTACTCGGAGCGAACGCCTTTAGCGAGGGCCAGAGTTTCGGGATAGACGGGATCCACCACCACCTGGATCACACCTTCTCGATCGCGCAGATCCAGAAAAATCAGGTTTCCAAGGTCGCGCCGCCGGTCGACCCATCCCATCAAGGTCAGGGAATTGCCCACCTGCTCCAGGCTAACTTGGCCACAGTAACAAGATCGTCGCCAATTGGCTGTTCCATTCATCTCTTGTGGTCTCAACACTCAGCGCGGGAGACGGCTTCGGCCAAATCCGCTCGTGCCAACTCTTGCTGGCTTCCATCCGACATATTTTTGAGGCGGTAGACTCCCGTTGTCAGCTCCTCCGACCCCAGCACACAGACAAAACGTGACCTCAATCGATTGGCCAACCGCATCTGAGCTTTAACAGATCGGGTTTTGAAGTCAACATAGGTGAACACGCCTTGGCGTCTCAGTTCGCCGGCCAGCTTGAGGCTGGCCAGCGCAGTGTCTTGGTCCAGGTAGACTAGAAAAAGATCGGGGGCCGGTGTTCTAAATGAAATCGCCACGCGTTGCAACTCGGCCAACAACAAAACGAAACGTTCCAAGCCCAGAGCAAAACCAAAGCCCTTGACTTCGGGTCCCCCCAGCAGCTCAGAAAGTCCATCATAGCGACCTCCACCCAATAGCGCGTTTTGAGTTGGACCCAGAGAGTCGCTAGTAATTTCGAAAGTCGTTTGCACGTAGTAGTCCAAACCTCGAACCAGCGTGGGATCGCGATGGTAGGGAATCTCCAGCTGTCGCAGGTGTTCGAAAAACCTCTCCTGGTGCTGCTGACATTCCGGCCCCAGATGAGACTCGATCATTGGCAACTGCTTGATTAAGGGTTGACAACGCTCCATCTTGCAGTCGAAGACCCTGAGCGGGTTGCTTTGGGCGCGCCGCCGGCACTGGGCACAGAAAGAGTCGAGCTGTCGATTGAGAGCCGTCCGCAGGAGCCCTAAATAGGCCGGACGACATTCCCGGCACCCGACCGAGTTCACCAGCAGCTTATAGTTGTCTACGCCAAGCTGCTCCAGAAACCGGGTCAACATCTCCAGCATTTCCGCCTCGAGAGCGGGATGATCGCTACCCAGAACTTCAGCTCCGATTTGGTGGAACTGTCGATAGCGGCCCTTTTGAGGACGCTCGTGGCGAAACATGGGGCCAATGTAAAAAAACTTGCCCAGTTCACTACGGGTATTGAGCCTGTGCTGGATGAAGGCGCGCACTATCGGCGCCGTCCCCTCGGGGCGCAAAGTGAGTGACTTACCCTTGCTGTCGGCAAAAGTGTACATCTCTTTGCGGACGATATCGGTTTCGAGCCCGATACTGCGGGCAAACAACTCCGTTTGTTCAATGATAGGCGTACGGATCTCGGCAAACCCGTAGAGCCCAAAAAGTTGCCGAGCGGCAGCCTCGATCTCTTGCCAGAGTTCTGTCAATCCCGGAAGAATATCGTGCGTGCCCCGTACCGCTCTCAGGTGCATCATGCTAGCCGGATAGGTATTAGGGGAGCTCCTCGCTCTCGATGAAGGAGCCCATCCGACGGAACTTCAGAAATCGCTTCTCGAGCAGTTCCGTGGTTTCCTCGTTCTCAAGCTGGCACAGATGCTCGATCAGGCGCGGCTGCAGCGCCTGGGCGGTCTGATCATAGCTGGTGTGGGCACCGCCCGCCGGTTCCGGAATGATTTCGTCCACAACTCCCAGCTGCTGCAGGTGGGTGGCGGTCAACTTGAGGCATTCAGCTGCCTCTCGAGCATGATCCTGATCTTTCCAAAGGATGGCCGAACAACTCTCGGGCGAGATGACGGAGTAGATTGAATGCTCCAACATCAGGATTCGATCGGCGACGCCTATGGCCAGAGCTCCGCCACTTCCACCCTCTCCCAACACAGTCGCAACGATCGGAACCCGAAGGCCCGCCATGGTGCGTAGATTGAAGGCGATTGCCTCAGCCTGACCTCGTTTCTCAGCTCCCAGACCAGGGTAGGCACCCGGAGTATCGATAAAGGTCAGCACGGGCCGTCCAAATTTCTCGGCCAATTGCATCAAACGGATGGCCTTTCGATACCCCTCGGGCTTGGGCATTCCATAGTTTCGGTAGAGCCGATCTTTGGTGTTACGGCCCTTCTGGTGACCCAAAACCATCACCGGACGCCCGGCCAATACCGCCATCCCACCAACTATCGAGGGATCTTCACCAAACTTGCGATCCCCATGGATTGGGAGAAACTTGTCAAACAGCCGGTCAACGATGTCCAGCGTGTAGGGGCGTTCCGGATGTCGCGCCAGCTGAACGTGGTCCCAGGCCGATCTTTGCTGCTGCAGTTGCTCCTCCATCTCTCTAATCTGCCTTCCCAAACGTTCAATCTCAGCGGCAGCGTGAGGTGGAAGATCCCTCACCCGACGGCGTAAACGATCGATTTGCTTGACAGTCGCTTTCAACTCAGACCTCAGCACAGTCCACCCGCCCGGCAGGTGGGGCAAGGAGACTCACTTACCCAATTTCAGACTCACTGGCCTGCGGCGATCCGGAGTCTCAAGTATATAATGTGACCGAGTTTTCCCCAAAAAGGCTCTCTACCTCTTCAACAAAAGACGGGACCGGACTCACTTCGAGCTGATCGGCAGGAACCAAACGAATTCGGTACCGGTCTTCCTTGAGAAGCTCAAACTCAAGCGGACAGGGGCCTGGATAACGGCTGAGGACGCGCTGCAGAGACGAGACCCGATTCGATTCGATCGCGGGGACCGCAATGGAAATTTTGGCCTTGTGAACGCCGCGTTCCCAAAGCGAATCCAGAGACAAGATCGCGCTGCACAAGACTCGAGCTTCACCCGTGCCGTCAAACTCACAACGTCCCCGCACCAGAATTGGCAGGTCCGGTTTCTCAAGCCGGCGTGCGCAGGCGGTATACGTCTTAGGCCACACCACTACCTCAACCGTCCCCGAGAGGTCTTCCAGTCGAAAAGTGGCCATGGCATCTCCTTTGCGCGTGGTGAGCTTGCGCAAGCCGGTAATCACCCCTCCGATGGCGATATCCTGTCCCGAGAACTCCTCACTCAGGTCAGCGACCTGAATCCTGGAGAACTGTTTCAGTTCGGCCTCGTACTTCTGGAGGGGATGTCCGGTGACATAGAAACCTAGTGTCTCTTTTTCGTAACCCCACTTTTCTCGATCACCCCATTCACCGCAATCGGGAATAAGCTCAACCGCCGTCCCAGTTTCCGATTCCACTCCCGAAAAAAGCCCGCGTTGGCCGCTAAGGCGATCCCGCTGTGCCTTTTGACCTCGTTCGATAGCACCGTCCAGGACTCTGACCAACGATTTGCGTGTCGCGCCAAAGGAGTCAAAAGTACCCGCTTTGACCAAGGCCTCCAAGACACGCTTGTTGACAGCCCGCAGGTCGACAATTTCACAGAATTGATACAGATCCCGAAAACCGCCACTCTGCCTTCGGCTTTCCAACAAGCTCTTGATGGCAGACTCTCCCACATTCTTGATAGCGGCCAATCCAAACATGATGCTGTCGCCGGAAGCTTGAAAACTGACTTCGCTGGCGTTGATGCCAGGGGGAAGAACCGGTATCCCCATCTCCTTACACTCGCCCAGGTATTTCACCACCCTGTCGGTGTTCGACATTTCACTGGTCAACATGGCAGCCATGAACTGAACCGGGTAGTGGATCTTGAGGAACGCCGTCCGGTAAGCCAGCAAAGCATAGGCAGTGGAATGGCTCTTGTTGAAGCCGTAACCGGCAAATTCCTTCATGAGATCGAAAATACGGCGGGCCTTGGTCAGGTCGAATCCTCGTCGGCGAGCTCCCTCCAGGAACTGCCGGCGCTGCTTGATCATGACCTTTTTCTTTTTCTTCCCCATGGCGCGTCGCAGCAGGTCGGCTCCGCCCAGCGAAAAACCGCCGATCTTACTGGCCACCTGCATCACCTGCTCCTGATAGACGATGACTCCATAGGTTTCTTTGAGAATCTCTTCCAATTCGGGCAACTCGTAGACAATCTCGACCTTCCCGTGTCGACGATTGATGAAATCGTCGATCATGCCCCCTTGGATGGGCCCGGGTCGATAAAGCGCGTTGAGCGCAATTAGATCCTCAAAGCGGTCGGGTTGCAGGCGCCGCAGAATATCTCGCATTCCACTCGACTCAAACTGGAAGATGCCTGAAGTCCGACCCTGGCAGAAGAGCTTGAAGGTTGCTTTGTCGTCGAGCTCGATCTGATCGAGATCCAGATCCAGGTCGAGCTGTTTCTTGACCTGCTTCAAGGTCTGGTTGATCACCGTCAGCGTTGTGAGCGCCAGGAAGTCCATTTTCAAAAGACCCAATCGTTCCAGATCGGTCATGGGGTACTGAGTCATGATTTCGTCTTTGGTGGACTTGAACAAAGGAATCAATTCGATCAGTGGTTTCGGAGCAATCACGACTCCTGCGGCGTGCGTGGAGGCGTGTCGAGCCAAACCTTCGAGCCGTTGTGCGATGGTCAGCAATTCATCGACACGTGGGTTGGACGCTGCCAACTGTTTCAGCTCTTTCACATTCCCCAACGCCTTGGCAAGGGTGGAGTTAGGTTCCTGGGGCACCAGCTTGGCAAGGCTATCCGTCTCTGCGTAGGGAACATTGAGACTGCGGCCGACGTCCCGTATCGCGCCCCGAGCCGCCATGGTGCCAAAGGTGATGATCTGGCTCACGTTCTCGCGGCCATAGCGGTCGGTCACGTATTCAATCACCTCGGCTCGACGGCGCATGCAGAAATCGATGTCAATGTCAGGAGGAGTGACTCGTTCCGGGTTGAGAAAACGCTCGAACAGCAGATCGTATTGGAGCGGGTCCACATCGGTGATGCGCAGGGAGAAGGAAACCAGACTTCCGGCTGCCGACCCTCGTCCCGGCCCCACTGGAATTCCCTGATCGCGAGCGTATCGCATGAAATCCCAGACAATCAAAAAATAGCCGGAGAACTTCATCAGCCTGATCATTTTGATTTCGTCTTTGAGGCGCTGCTCATAGACTTCAATCGGATACCGCAGCCGCCCCTCCCGCTCCAGGGTCTCCAAATGTTGCCGGCGTTGGGAAAAGCCCTCCGAGACCACCTTTCTAAAATAGCTGTCCGTATCGTGACCATGAGGCACCTCAAAATCGGGAAACACGAGTTCCGTCTCACCAAATTCAAAATTACAAGCTTCCGCAATGGCAAACGAATTAGTGAGCGCCTCGGGCCATTGGCCAAAGAGCTGTTCCATCTCTTGGGCGGTCTTGAGGAAAAACTGATCGCTCTTGTAGCGGAGACGATTGGTGTCCTGGACTCTCTTGCCCGTCTGAACACAGAGCAGCACATCATGGGCCAAAGCGTCTTCTTGGGTCAGATAATGACAATCGTTGCTGGCCACCAGCGGAAGGTCCAAATCTCGAGCCAGCTTAAGAATGCCCTGGTTGGCAACTTTCTGCTCGGGGATTCCATGATCCTGCAACTCCAGATAGAAGTTACCGCGACCCAGAATTTCGGCGAGCTCGCCTGCTTCCTGCCGCGCTCTGTCTTCCTTCTGCTGCGTCAGGTTCCAGGCGACGATCCCCTTTAGGCAGGCGGATAGTCCAATCAACCCCTCCGAATGCTCCGCCAGCAGTTCCTTATCGATTCGCGGACGATAGTAGAAACCCTCCTGATAACCCAAGGAGACCAGTCGCACCAGATTGTGGTAACCGGTCGAGTTGCGAGCTAACAGCACCAGGTGGTTACTGCGATCAGAACGGCCACTTCGTGTCTTCCGTCCATCCCGAGCAACGTAAACCTCACAACCGATAATTGGTTTGATGCCATGTTTACGGGCGATGTCATGAAACTGCACTGCACCAAAGAGATTGCCATGATCGGTTAGCGCAAGAGCCGGCATGTTGAGTTCTTTGGCTCGGCGAATAACGTCTTCAAGGCGGTTGGCCCCGTCAAGCAGGCTGTAATGACTGTGCAAATGGAGGTGGACAAACTGAGACTGAGCCATCTGGTTGGGTCCCTTCCTACTCCCACTCAATGGTGCTGGGTGGTTTGGAGCTGATGTCGTAAACGACCCGATTGATCCCGTGCACTTGATTAACGATACGGTTGGAAGTACGTGCCAACAGATCATAGGGCAGCGTTGCCCAGTCGGCCGTCATGCCATCCTGGCTGGTCACGGCGCGTAGAGCCAAAACATATTCGTAAGTGCGACCATCGCCCATCACTCCCACGCTTTGGATCGGGAGCAATACGGCAAACGATTGCCACATCTGATCGTAGAGGCCCGCCGCACAAATCTCTTCCAGCAAGATGGAATCCGCTTGCCGCAACAACCTCAAGCGCCGATCGGTGACTTCACCCACAATCCTTACGGCTAGCCCCGGCCCCGGAAAAGGATGACGTTCCACCAGCTTGCCGGGTAAACCCAGCCGGCGTCCAACCTCTCGGACTTCATCTTTGAACAGCTCCCGCAACGGCTCGACCAACCGCAGATTCATCCGTTCGGGAAGACCACCGACATTGTGGTGGCTCTTGATGACCACGGATGGACCCTTGACTGAAACCGACTCGATGACATCGGGGTAGAGCGTTCCTTGCACCAGAAAACGATAATCTCCCAGACGGCGGGCCTCCCGCTCAAAGACCCTGATAAAACGCCTACCGATAATCTTGCGCTTTTGCTCAGGATCCAGTACTCCTCGGAGCGGTTGTAGAAATTCCTCAGCGGCACGCACCCCGACTAGATTCAGCTCCAGCTGTTTCATCTGCTTCAAGACACTGGAAAACTCCCCCTGGCGAAGCAGGCCGTTGTCCACAAAAATACAAGTCAACCGCGACCCAATCGCTCGATGAACCAACACGGCGGCGACCGTCGAGTCCACGCCGCCCGAAAGACCGCAGATAGCACGACCTTGACCGATTTGATCTGCGACCCGGGCTTGGGCTTCCTCCACAAAGGAGGCTGGGGTCCAATCACCGCGGCAGCCACAAATGTCAAGAAGAAAGTTTCGAAGCAAAGTTTTTCCGCATAGGGTGTGAGCGACTTCGGGATGAAATTGGACAGCCCAGAAACCCAATTCCGGGTTTTCCATCGCCGCAATTGACGAGGCTGTCCGGGCGACTACCTGAAAGTTGTCCGGCGTGTCCTGAATTTCATCACCGTGGCTCATCCACACCGGCGTCGGCGCTTCGACCCCGGAGAGCAAGCGGCTGGGTAAGATCTCCGTTACTTCGGCTCGTCCATATTCACGCGTTCGGGACCCCGGCTCCACCCGACCCCCGAACTGAACGCTCAATAGCTGCATTCCATAGCAGATTCCCAACACAGGGCAGGGCGCCCGGTAAATCTCCGGATCGGGATGAGGAGCTTCTTCGGCAAACACCGACTCAGGGCCACCTGAGAGAATTAGACCCGAAGGCTCAGCGGCCCACAACCTGGAGGCTGAACGATGGTAAGGATGGATTTCACAATAGACGCCGCTTTCGCGGACTCGACGAGCAATCAGCTGAGTGTATTGCGATCCGAAGTCCAGTAATATAACAGTCTGGTGGCTACCAATCATCACGAATTGAGAAGTTCCCGAGGGGAAATCGTACCCTGGGCCGCCCACAGGCCCAACTCTTTCAGGTTGCTATGCAGGTAGGACTGCAGGTCTTGAACCAACCTCTTTTCAAGGGTGCGGAGTATAGCACGCCTCTCCGACGCCTCAGAGCCCCTCATTTCAGCTTGACTTTGCGACGGTGGCTGAGGCAAATTCCGGAGCATTCCCAGCCTACCCGGAACCGATCCCAAGGCGGGCTGGGGCCAGTTCACCGCTCTTCGTCGACCCGGTTTCATGGATAGTTTCCTTCAAGCCATCGCAAAGGGAATCCTCCAGGGTCTGACAGAATTCTTGCCCATCAGTAGCTCGGCCCACCTTCTCATTTTTCCATGGTTGCTGGGGTGGCAGCCGAGCGATTTGCTGTTCGACGTCATTCTGCACGGCGGAACCTTGGGTGCTCTAGTTGTCTATTTTTGGTCTTATTTAAGGCAATTTATCAGAGATATAGTGAATGGATTTCGAGATAAATCAGAAGGGACTTTGCTGACTCCGGTCGCGGTGGGAACCGTACCCACGGTTGTGGTAGCCCTCAGTTTTGCAGATACCATTGAGCAACAGTGGAGACAGCCGCCGGTGGTGGTGGTCACGCTGGCTTTTTTCGGAGTGGCACTGTGGATAGCTGACTGCTTCGGGAAAGGTCACCTCAGCTATCGCCAACTGAGTTGGCGTCATGGTCTGCTGATCGGTTTGGCCCAAGCAATGGCACTGGTTCCAGGAGTCAGCCGATCCGGAGTGACCATCACCGCCGCCTTGGTGATCGGTCTAAACCGTGCCGATGCGGCTCGCTTTTCTTTTCTCTTGGCCATTCCGGTTTTGACTTTGGCCACCGGCGGGAAGCTATTGGCGCTGCTCGGCGGCGCCGACACCGGTGTCAATGGAGTTGCCCCCCTGGTAGCCGGCGTACTATTTGCCTTCGTCAGCGGCTATCTGTGCATCAAGTACTTCCTCAGGTTCCTGCAGACTCGTTCCTTAATGGTGTTCTGTCTCTATCGTCTCTTGCTGTCGCTAGCCGTGTTTTGGCTGCTGGTCTACTGACCCCTTCGAACAAAGCTGTCTCGGTTCGGAAGGATCCCGGACCTCCGGGTATCCTCGATGCATTAAAGCCAAAGCCCGCCCAAAAACTTGCTTGGGTCAATTCCTCAGCCGGCAAGCAAGAAGTATTTGGCACGCAACTTTATTTGGAAACAGCTGACAATGCACTTGAACTCCGGGAATTAAAGAGTAAGCGGTTGGTCCGAAGAATAATTTTCGGCTAAAGAACTCCCAAGGACCCGCTACCAAAGGAAGCGGCGGCAGCCTCTCTTAGCGAACCTCCCGCAGCAGGGAACTCAAATCATCGCCGTCCAGGTTGGGGGGCGTCTTGATACCGGCTAAAGCAGCCAAAGTAGGGGCTACGTCGACGGTACTGACTGGCTGGCTGATTGAGCGTCCAGGGATGCCAGGCACCAGAAAAACCAGCGGCACATGACGATCGTAGTCGTAAGGTGAGCCATGGGTGGTCCCGGTGCCCAAGATGGCTAGAACACCCTTCTTGAATTGCAGCTGCAGGTCAGGGCTCCGTCGGGGATGAAACCCGTTGGCATAAAGAACGGCAAATCGCTCCCGGTGATTCTCTTCGCTCAGATCGGTTCGCTTCCACACCTTTTGGACTGCCGAGCAGCGCTCCAGAATCTCGGCCAGCACGGCTTCTACCTCGTCACGTTGTTGGTTGCGGCGGCCGATCGTCTCGTAGTTCAGATAATAACCGGAAAGTAGCCAATTGCCCTCACCAAGCCGCTCTTCGAGCAAAGCCCCGCTGCGCTGCAGGCAAAGGACGTCATCGCGATCGATCCGTCGTCGTTCTAAGGGCGCCAAGCTGGAGGGATGTTCCGGCAATGGCAGCACACCATGATCGGAACTGAGAGCAACCGCAACATGTTGCATACCCACCTCGCGTTCCAAGGCAGCAAAAAGCTCACCCAATACCTGATCCAATCCCAAGAGCACATCCAGTACTTCGGGGCTATTGGGTCCAAAAGCGTGTCCCACCAAATCCAGGGCTGAAAAGGAAAGGGCCAGTAGATCGACGGCGTCCTCCTGACCCAAAGTCTCATAGCGGACCAACGCCTGGGCCAACTTTCCCAGGTAGGCGTCCATCCCCGAAGAGCGTGCAAAGTCAGCAAAGAAGGCTCGATTGGGCTGCAGCGAACTCGTGCCCAGGGCTCGGGGAAAGCCATCAGCATAGGCGCCTCGGTCGACTGGCGAAACGTCCGCCTCTCGTGGGGCAGGGGCCTGTAAACGGAGTGTCCAGGGCTGGCCAAAAAACTGGTGGGGGAAGCGCCTTCCGTTCAACTCTTTCAGCCACTCGGGGATCCGGTCCATATAGTAATTGCTGCTGATGAAAGTGCCGTTGGCCAAGCTGTACCAGAAAGCGCCGTCCGGCTTCAGTCCTGCCGACAGGATTGCGCCCCGATCCTTCATGCTGGCGCCGTAGACGCGGGCAGCCGGATTGGCGCTCTTGAGCCAATCGCCCAGACCGCCGGCCAATAATCGACGGGGAGAACGCCCGCCTGAGTCGCTGCCCACCAGCTTGACCGATTTGTCCTCAACACAATTGACCGAAGACCCTTCTGAGCGCTGGTACCAAGTGTTTCCAATAATCCCGTGTCTGCTCGGGTGAAGACCAGTCGCCAGCGTGGCATGGCCGGGGCCCGTGGTGGTGTTGGCGTGCTGGTGCCGGGCCTCCCGAAAATAAACACCCTCGTCAAATAACCGCTTCAGGCCGCCCTTGAACAGGCCTCGAAACCGATCCACATAATCGGTGCGAAATTGATCTACGGTTATCAACAGAACCAGTCGTAAGGGAACCGGCTTTGCCAAACCCGACGCCAGTGTCGACGCCGGCCAAACAATCAGTGCGACTCCCACTAACAAACCACTCAATCGACCCAACCAATGACCCTTCATAGCAGATCATTATAAGGACAAACTGAGCCGTGGGCACTAGAACCCATGCTAAGATACTCGCCCGGAACCGCCCTGATGCCCAAATTCACTCACCATATTTTCGTTTGTGGCAACCAACGCCCCGAGGGACATCCAAGAGGATGTTGTGACCCCGAGGGTCGAGAGGCCTTGCGGGCTTCCTTTAAACAAACTCTCAAGCAGCGGGGACTTCGAGGCCGGATGCGAGCCAACCGGTCCGGCTGCCTCGACCAATGTGAACATGGTCCCTGTGTGGTCGTGTATCCCGAAGGAGTCTGGTACGGCGGCGTCGCGCTGGAGGACGTTTCCACCATCGTAGAAGAGCACTTGTTAGGAGGACGTCCCGTGCAGCGGTTGTTGATTAAGGAAAGTTGCATCAACAACCGTGAGTGTCCCCATCGTCGCCGGAAAGGTCATCAAAACTAGGGAAGTGCAAAGGGGTCTCCGCTTTGGCGCTCCCAAAAACAGACCCCAGATAACGTCGTATAAGTAATATTATGTTAACTTTGATCACACCGGAGTCTCTGGGGAATAGATATACTTTTAACAGTTTCCACAAGGATTTACGTTCCTGACAGTGGCAAATCGCCTCATCAGAGCTGAGAGACGGTTTCGGGCAGGGTCCGGGAGAAACGCCAAAGCAACCATCTTGTCCGAGAAAAACAGCTCAAGCTGCCCACCCAGACCGATCGAGGGAGAGCTTTGTCACCGCAGGAGCTGCTACATCTTATAGCCCAGGTCGTCCGGATTCAGGTTGGCCAACCATTCCTTGACATCTTCCGGGGCCAGTTTTTCTTGGTCGAGCGTCACGCTGCGGCTGTTGGTGATCACCTGCTCGGTGACATAGATCGGTGCGTCGGTACGCAAGGCCAGCGCGATGGCATCGCTGGGGCGGCAGTCTATAGCCATCTCATCGCCGTCCAACAAGACGTGGATGATGGCGTAAAAAGTATTCTCCCTCAGCTCGGTCACGACTACTTTCGCCACCTGGGCATCCAGATGTAGCAATATGTTGCGCAGCAAGTCGTGGGTCATGGGTCGGGGTGTATCGACACGCTCAATCTGCAAGGCGATGGCGTTCGCCTCAAAAATGCCAACCCAAATCGGCAACAGTGTGTTACGTCGGACATCCTGTAAGATCACAATTGGTGAGTTGGTGATGGGATCCATCATCAACCCTTTGATCTTGAATTCCCTTTCCATACTCCCTCAATTCGAGCTGAAGGCGCCCAAAGATTGTCCTGACAGGCTATTGGGCCCAACTCCGGTAACCTCAACATGAGCAAAGCTGCCAGCCGGATGGTCCCCGGCGAAATTGACGATCTTGTTGCTCGCAGTCCGCCCGTAACGGTTGACTCCGTCGCGGGCTGTCCCTTCAACCAGTATTTCGAACTCACGTCCCAGATAGCGATCCCGATGTAGCTCAAGCTGGATTTCCTTCTGCAACCTTTGCAAGATCATCAAACGGCGCGTCTTCTCCCCATCAGGGACATCGTCCTCCCAGGGCAAGGCCTCCGTATAGGGCCGGGGCGAATACTTGAAGGAGAACATCGACTCGAAGCTCACCGCCTTCACCAAGCTCAAAGTCTCCTCAAAATCAGCCTCTGTCTCGCCGGGAAAGCCGACAATGATATCGGTGGAAAAAGCCGGTCTGGGCTCCCCCTTGGCAAAGCGCTCAACCAGATCCAGATACCAATTTCGCGTGTGTTGGCGTCGCATCCGCTTGAGCACCCGGTCCGAACCCGATTGCACCGGTAGATGGATGTGGTTGCAGATCACCGGCGTTTCGGAGATGACGGCAATCGCCTCGTCGCTAAACTCCCGGGGATGAGGCGAAGTGAAACGGAGTCGGCGCAACCCCTCCAACTGGGCCAAGTCATAAAGTAGTTGGGCGAAGCGATAGCGGGGCCGCTCCGGGTCCCGATAAGAGTTGACCGTTTGACCGAGCAACAGGATTTCCACATAGCCCTCATCAACCGCCCGCATGGCGTCCTCCAACAGCAGCCGAGCCGGTCGATTACGTTCCCGACCTCGGGTAAATGGCACCACACAGAAAGCACAACGCTTGTTGCAACCTTCCATGATGGTGAGATTGGCTCGAAAACGACTGCTTCGCATGACTTGGTCAATTTCCACCGGTGCGCGGTCTTTGAGAAAGCGAGTCGCTACTTTCCCCCCGCCGCGATCATGGGAAGATTCGATCTCATCCAGCAGATCAGGCAAGGTATGGTAAAGATGCGTGCCCACCACCAAGTCCACGAAAGGCACCCGCCGACTGAGTCGTAAACCTTCCTGCTGTGCCACACAGCCCACCACACCCAACAAGAAATCGGGCTCCCGCTCTTTTCTAGCTTTGAATTGACCCAGGCGGCTGTACACCTTTTGAGCTGCCTTTTCACGCACGCTGCAGGTGTTCAGGAGCATCAAATCGGCTTCTCTGGGAGAGTTGACCGCAATCATCCCACGCTGTGCCAGCAAGCCCGAGATTTTTTCCGAGTCATGCTCGTTCATCTGGCAACCGAAGGTCTCGATAAAGAATCGCTTGGCGCTCATAGCAACAGCTTGATTCTATCTGATGTTGGCGACGGCGAACAAGGTAACGGGATGGCCGGCCGGCTCAACGAACCACTGCCGACCAACTCAAAACCAAGTCCGTAATCACGAACAGGTGGGCCACCGGATTGAGGGACATTTTCAAGCAACTCCCCACTCCACTAATCATCATCCTCGCTCCGGTAGGGCAAGAAAACTGAGGACTGCCAGGACGATTCCCATTGCCGGCGTCCGGTGAAAGCAGTCGATCGTGGCCGGGTCGAGATTGTTAGAAAAAGTAGGTGCAGAGGACCCTGGGGAGCGTTGCTGTCACTAAACTCAATCCGCTCCTGCCCATATCGCCAAGATCACCGCTGCAATCAAGCGAACCGGCTCACACCGTGGTCTGCGCGCAGGCTCGGGTGAGCAGTTCTCGTGCCTGGCGGCGGGTAGTTTGACTCACTTGGTTGCCGGCCAGCATGCGGGCGAGCTCTTCGACTCGAGCGTCCTGATCAAGCCTCTCCAACTTGACTTGGGTCCGTTTCGGGCCTTCGCTCTTACCCACAAAGAAATGCAAGTCGGCCAAAGCAGCAATCTGCGGCAAATGGGTGACGCAGAAGACCTGGTGCTTTCGGGCCAGATCTTTGAGCTTCCGGCCCAGGACGGAGGCCACTCGTCCCCCGATTCCGGCATCGATTTCGTCGAAAATCAGTGTCTTGGGGTAGGTCTCCAACGTCAGGATCGATTTAAGCGTCAAAATCACACGCGACAGCTCGCCGCCCGAAGCTACACGACCTAGCAGCCGAGGTTGCTCCCCGGGATTGGCACTCAGATTGAACTCCACCCTCTCGGACCCCGCGCGTGTGGGTTCGTCTACCGGCTGACACCGCACCAGAAAACGAGCTGAAGGCATGGCGAGCTCGCCCAATCCCTTCTCCATAGCCTTCGACAATCGGCCGGCAGCTTGCAATCGGGCCCGGCGCAAGACTTGGCAAGCAGTCCCGAAACACTCTTGCAGATCTGCTTGGCGCTGCTCCAGACCTTCTATCTCCGCCTCACTATCCCTCAAGGCATCCAAATCCTGCTGACCGCGGTTGGCAGTTTCCAAGACTGCTTCAATACTAGACCCGTATTTATGCTTGGCTAAGCCAATTTCTGCCAGACGAGACTGTACTGCTTCCAGCCGGTCGGGATCTACCTGCACAGCTGACGCGTAATCTCGCAGCTCCAGGCCCAACTCTTCCAACTGATAGTGGATCTCGGTCAATCGAGACCGCCAGTGGTCGAGATTGGGATCGTCCCGGGCAAGCTCCTCCAGAGCCCGCTCTGTCTTGTCCAACTGCACGAGCACCGAATCATCTTTTTCATATACCAAATGGTACCCCTGGTGGGCGTTCTGCAAACGCGCCTCGGCGCTGGCCAGCAGCTTCCGCTCTTGCTGCAACTCCTCCTCTTCCCCCGGCTTGAGTTGCAGCGATTCGATTTCGCGCAGTTGAAACTGGAGGCGATCGATCTCCATCAGCCGCTCGCGCTCGCTGGTTTCAAGCCGTTGGAGCCGTCGTCCCACCTCGGCCAGTTCATCAAAAAGCCCAGCTAGCTTCCCAGCCGGCTTCTCCAACGAGCCGAAGATATCCAAGAAACGACGATGCACTCGCGGTTGCAACAACTCCTGCTGATCGTGTTGGCCATGTACATCGGCCAGCAAACCCCCCAGGTTTTGGAGAAAGGCCTGGGTTGAGAGTCGGTCGTTGACAAAAACCCTGTGATATCCTGAGGAGCGGAGTTGTCGGCGCACAATGACATTGTCCCCTTCCAACTCGAGGCCGTTTTGTTCCAGCAAAAGTCGAGCGGGGTGTTCTTTCTTGAGTTGAAAGAGACCTTCAACTCGGGCCGCTGACGCTCCCTGCCGAACAAGTTCTTTGGAGGCACGGATTCCCAATAGGAGGTTCACCGCGTCGACCACAATCGACTTTCCCGAACCGGTCTCACCCGTGATCAGGTTCAGCCCCGGTCCAAACTCAGCCTCCAGCCGGTCGATCAAGGCAAAGTTTTCGATTGACAGATAGCGAAGCATGTGAACTCGTGGAGGTCGGTTGCGTCTGAATTGAGTGACTACAGGCGTCAGCCTGTGTATTTATGCTATCTCAGCCCAGCGTTGCTGACAATTATGACGTGAAGCTTGCCTGAAGGTTGGTTCGGGGCGGTCAGCGGTTCAAGGAAGGATGGCTCGTGACCGAAGGTGGTTTTTTGGTGGCCCAGGGATCCTTTGGCAGCTTTTGGGCGCTGGTGGCCAACAGTGGACTGGTGGCCCAGCTAGTGCTGCTGATCTTGCTGCTCTTTTCCCTGTTGTCGTGGAGTATTATTTTCCGCAAATTTCGCCGCTTTCGCGAAGTTAGGCGTCAGTCGGACAGTTTCTATCAACAGTACCGGGTCAGCAGCAGCCTCTCCGATATCTACCGGACCTGCGAAAAATACCCGATGTCCCCACTGGCCGGTTTGTTCAAGAACGCCTATCGGGAACTTAGCCAACAAGCCAGCACGGAGCCCGACCGTGGTGAGCGTAAAGTCGTTGGTAGCCTAACCGGCCTCCAGCGGACCTTACAACGAGCCTCCTTGGCCGAGATGACGACGCTTGAAGAATCGCTGAGCTGGCTGGCGACAACCGGGTCCGTGACTCCCTTTATTGGTCTTTTTGGTACCGTCATTGGCATCATCAACGCATTTCAAGGTTTAGGTGAGGGTGCTACAACCACCATTCAGGCAGTGGCACCGGGCATCAGTGAGGCCCTGGTGGCTACGGCTGCAGGTCTTTTTGCAGCTATCCCGGCCGTAATCGGCTATAACCATTTTCTAAACGACCTCAAGGTCTTTGGGGCGGAAATGGACGACTTCGCATCTGAATTGCTCAATTTGGTTGAGCGCAACTTCTCCTGATCTTCATGGCTTCTCATCTTCCAACCGGACGGACCCAATCCTCGCTATCCGAAATCAACGTCACTCCCCTGGTGGACGTGGTCCTGGTCCTGCTAGTCATTTTCATGGTGACCGCTCCAATCCTGCAGACGGGGATCGAGGTCAACCTGCCCCGCTCGCGCAGTGTGGCAGCGGTAGATCCCGAAAGGCGGGCTGTCATTACCATCGGGCGAGATGAGTTACTCTATTACCGTGCTCAACCGATTCAGTTCGCCGAGTTGGCCGATCATTTAGCAGGAGATGTAGGAGACCGACAAGCCCCCATTTTCGTGCAGGCTGACGAGGATGTCCGCTGGAAGACAATCGTTACAGTGATGGACGAGATTCGGGTCTCCGGTTACAGCCAAATCAGTCTGGTAACCAAGCCCTTCACGGGCGAGTGACCCATGAGCCGACCCGCCGAGACCCTGATTTCACATGTTCCCACCGAGGAACGGCGCTGGCCGACACTTTATTCCCTGCTGGGCCACGTGTTGCTGCTCGCGCTGGTGTTTCTGGGTACCAATCTGATCCAACCGAGGTTGATCCAGATTGGGGGTGGGGGCTCGCCTGGGAGCTCAGATATCATTACTGTAGCCCTGGTCGAAGATGCCAGTGGCGGGGCCGGCATGTACAAGCCCTCAATTGTTCCCCAACCCGAGGCTTTCCCAGTCCCACCTCGGCCCCAACCGGAGCCAACTCCGACTGCTGCGCCACCGGAAGAAACGGTCTTCGAACAGGTGCGTCGACCTGCACGCCGCAAGCCGAAACCTAAGGCGGCAGGTCCGGACAAAATAGTCGCTCATCCTTCGGCGGGAGTCATTCCCCAACCTCCCCGGCCCGGCAGTGGGGGCCGCCCCTCGCGACCATCAGCCGGCCGGGCTACAGCAGGGCAAAGCGGTGTATCGATCGGCCCCGGCGGGGGATCGGGCAGCATTGACTCCTGGTATGTCAAGCAGGTGGAGCAACGGGTAGGTCGAAACTGGCTGAAGGCTTCGCTGGGTAACCTGACGCGTCGGGTCCGCACCATTGTGACCTTCGACGTCGCCGTAAGTGGTCGGATCAACAACGTGCGGATTTTGGAAAGCAGCGGTGTCAGGCTGGTCGACTTGGCAGCTGAAAGGGCAGTTCTTGCCAGCGGTCCCCTGCCCCCCCTCCCCCTGGAATTACGCCGGCGAACCGTTCGTTTTAAGGCGCTCTTCGAGTATCCTCCCCAGTAGAAAGTCTTGAACCAATGAAGAAATCTCTACCAATTCTCCTGATGGGTTTCACGCTGGCGGGTTGGCTGACTGCTCAGCCTCCGGCCGATGTCGTCATCACCCCGCGACCAGCCGAGGCGACCAGGCTGGCGTTGACGGATTTTGTACCCCGCGCCAATGCCACCCAGGAAACACTTTCCGCAATCACGGTTTTCAATGAGGTGGCCTGGAACGACCTCCGTTTCTCAGCCTTTTTCGAGCTGCCATCAAAGAGTTTTTATCCTCTTCAGCCGCTTCGCCTGCCCCAGGACGTGTCGTTTGAGGCTTGGCAGGCACCTAGCCTGGACGTGGACTACCTGGCCTTTGGCAATGTTCAGGTCTACGAGACCGCGGTCGTGGTGGAGGCCTACCTGTTTGACGTCAAGCTGGCCCAACAAGTGATCGGCAAACGCTACACTATCAGTCAAAGCAGTCTGATCCGCCGCGTGGCTCATCAATTTGCCGACGAGTTGGTCTTCAACCTATCGGCGGGCGCTACCCGCGGAGTGGCACAAACCCAGATCGCTTACACCGGCACCAAAGGAGACCGTAGTGAAGTCTATGTCATGGACTATGACGGCTCCAACGTCCGCACTGTTACCGCCAATGGAGGTCTGAACAAGTTTCCCGACTGGTCACCTGACAACAACCAGTTGGCCTTTGTCACCAATCTTCCGGGAGCCAGCGTCTGGCAGTTGTGGTTGCAGGATCTGGCGGGAGGCCGCGCCGTGCTGGACGTGCCCAGTGGGTTTGTCTCTTCTCCCGCGCTGGCTCCGGATGGTCTGCGCATAGCTTATTCGTCGCGGCGGCCATCTTCGGTATCCTCGGATATTTTCCTGTCGGCTCTAGACGGCAGCGGCCGCCGCAACCTTACTAACCGAGTTAACAGCATTGATACCTCTCCAGCCTGGAGCCCCAGCGGACAACAGATTGCTTTTATTTCAGATCGTTCCGGGAGTCCTCAACTGTGGATGATGGATGCTGACGGAACCAACCTGCAGCGACTGATTTCCGAAGGCGGCCATTGTGACAGTCCCTCCTGGTCGCCCGACGGTCGTTTTGTACTTTACTCCTGGCAGGCCCCACGCCAGTGGCGCCATGACATCTATCTGGTCGAGGCCGCCACCGGCCGGCTCTTCCAGCTGACCTCTGCCCAGGGCAATAACGAGAGCCCTGACTGGTCGCCCGATGGGCGGCATATCGTCTTCCAGAGCAACCGTGGAGGGCTGCGCCAAGTTTTTATCATGAACATCGACGGAAAAAACTTAAAACAACTGACCGGCTATGGTACAAATGGTAGTCCGGCATGGTCTGCTTACTTCTCTACGCCAAACTAAAAATCCAGTCCAGGAAGGGGAGGTATCTAATGTACCGCAACCGTTTTTTGAGAATCAGTCCAATCTTGTTACTGCCGCTGGTAATACTGGCCTGCGGTAAGAAACCGGTGCCACCGCCGCCACCGCCACCGGCTCCTGAACCCGCCCCCGTTGTTCGTCCGGCGCCTCCAGCGCCGACAATCACGTTGAGCGCTTCTCCATCCAGCATTGAGCGTGGCCAGCAATCGACCCTCAGTTGGAGTGCCTCCAACGCCAATTCAGTCGTGATTGACGGAGGAGTGGGGAACGTGGCCCCCAACGGTTCCATGGTTGTCTCCCCAAGCATCTCGACCACTTACACGGCGGTTGCGCGCGGCGAGGGTGGTGAAGATCGGGCTAGCACTCGCGTTACTGTCGTCGAGCCCGAGCAAGTTCCAGTGGTTGTGGTCTCCGATCAACAGCGCCTAAAGGAGGCCATCGAAAATGGAGAGGTGAAGCCTATCTTTTTTGCTTACGACAAGGCCCTAATCACTGAAGAATCGAAGGGAATTCTCCAGAAGAACGCCGCCGTGCTGAAACGTTACCCTGAGGCCAAGGTAATTATCGAAGGCCACTGCGACGAACGGGGCACCGAGGCTTACAATCTGGCTCTGGGTGACCGGAGGGCTTCAGCCACCCGTGAGCATCTACTGGAATTAGGGGTTCAGTCCGAACAGATGGAAACCATCTCCTACGGTGAAGAACGTCCCTTCGCGTCGGGTACTACCCAAGAAGCCTATGATCAGAATAGGCGGGCTCATTTCGTGGCCAAGTAATGCCACTGACCGGTGCCGGGAGCGGGAAAACCAGTTCCCCGTCCCGGCACCGGTCTCCTAACTGCTTGGGTCCCTTACTCTGTGCCGAAAATGTCATTTGGAGTTCCCGCGGACTCTACCAATGACTTTGCTGAGAGAGACGAATTTGATGAAAAAAACCGCTCCCTTACTCGCCCTATTTCTGGTGACCTCATTCCCCATGTCGCGGGCAGGAACCAAAGAAGAAGTGATTCGGCTGCAAAGCGACGTGCTCCAGCTCCAGAATCAGGTCTTGACCCTGCAAAAAAGCTTCGATAGCAACAGCGGAACCACCCAATCGCTGCTGGAGCAACTCAATGACCAGTTCGGGACTGCCAACCGCGTGTTGGCAGAGATCGTCAATGTGTTCAAGGGTCAGAAAGAGGACATCGATTCGGTAGTCAAGACATTGCGCACCGATTTGCAGGGAATCAACGTCAAGCTGGATGAGACCAACAACCGCCTGGCCGCGCTTCACAAGAAGGTCGAGGAAAGGCAGATGCGCGTGGACTCGCGCCAATTGCCCTCCGCTTCGGATCCCGGCGGACCCAAAGCTGATCAAATCTATAGCTTGGCTTTCACGGACTACTTGGCAGGCAACTACGAATTGGCGATCAACGGCTTCCAGGACTTTCTAATCACCTATCCCGAAAGCGAATATAGTGACAACGCTGCTTACTACAAAGGCCTTTCCCACCAGCAACTGGGAAGTACCGAAGTGGCAGTTCAAGCCTTTGACGAAGTGATCAATCTCTTCCCCAATTCCGACATGATTTCGGCCGCCTACTACAAGAAGGCCCTGGCCGAACAGGAACTGCTAAAGCACGAAGAAGCGATAGAGACCTTCAAGAAGCTGGTGGCGCTGTTTCCTGAGTCCCAAGAGGGCAAGCAAGCACTCCGGGAATTGGAAAACTTGGGAATCGACGTCTCGAAGTTGTCTCGACGGCGCTAACGTAACGCTGGGACTTGAATCACCACGCCCTTAAAAAGGAATGTCGTCGTCGGTGATTCCGCTCTCCATCGACGCGTCATCCTGCGGGGAGCGAGAGTGCGGCTCTGCCCGGCGCCCGCCTGAAGTTCGGGCCGGCTCCGGCTCCTCGGAGCGCTTCCCCAGCATCTTCATTTCGGAGGCAACTATCTCGGTCGTGCGCCGCTTGTTCCCGTCGCGGTCTTCCCATTCGCGGGTTTGCAATCGGCCTTCCAAGTAGATCAGTTTGCCTTTGGCAAGGTATTCGTTGCATATTTCAGCCAGCCGGCTCCAGACCACTACATTGTGCCATTCAGTGCGGGTTTGGCGATTACCTTCGCGCGAATTCCACACTTCGTCCGTTGCCAGCGAAAAATTGACCACGGGTGTGCCCGTGTTGGTGTAGCGCATCTCCGGATCACGACCCAGACGCCCTACCAAAATCACTTTGTTGATCATTAGCTTCTCCTTGTTGCTTTTCCTAGAAAGATAACGCGGGAGTCTGAAAAAAGACGAATCAGCCCACACGGGAAAGGGCTGAGCTTGCCCCTGCCCCGGCAACAAGGAGCCGCGACCCATCCGAAATGCCTATAACCGCGCGCTGTCCAAACCTCCAGACAGCCCGCCTTGAGCCGGCACTCAGACCTTCAGCCCCTGACATGTCTTCAGGTGCAGCCACCAGCTGACCGGCCGGCAACTGACAACCTGCCAGCTCGGGCATTAGAGGCCCGCTGATTTCATTGTCTACCATTCCAATCAAGGCCCTTGGGGCAGCAGCCAATCTGCCGGGCGTGTCTTCGGCGCCTTCACCAGCTTGGCAGGAAAGTACTTCCGAACGCTAGAAGCGGATACTGCGGCTGACCTCTTGACCCACCAGCCTGATCCGCTTTTCGATGCGCTGCCGACCGCGATAGTAGACCAACTCGATTTCCTGACCCGGTTTCTTGTCTTCCAGAACACGGATCAGGTCGATCACTTCATGAATTGGCCGTCCTCCCAAAGAGACGAGAATATCGCCGCCAATCCGCAATCGCCGATTGCCAAAGTAGACGAGGCGGTTACCTCCCTTCATGCCGGCTTGGTCAGAAGAGCTTCCCGGCTCTACCTGTTCTACTAAAAATCCCTCTTCGACCGGAGCTTGCAGAGCTTCTCCCAAGCGCCCTCGGATCGACCGGCCAAGAACCCCAAACCACGGCCTAACCACTTTTCCATGTTCGATCAGGTCGGGCAGAACCCGCTTGAGTGTGTCCACCGGTACGGCAAAACCAATACCGGCACTATCTCCTGCGCGAGAATAGATAGTTGTATTGATGCCAATCAATTTGCCGCTAGTGTCCAGTAGCGGTCCGCCACTGTTACCCGGGTTAATGGCGGCATCGGTCTGAATCATGTCCTCGACAAATCCATGTTGGGTCCTGAGCCCCCGTCCCAGCGACGAGATGATGCCAGTGGTCAAAGTTTGCTGGAAACCGAACGGATTCCCAATAGCAAACACTTTCTGGCCGACCCGGAGATCCTGACTGGTCCCGAGGGGGATCGCCCGACACCCCTCCGAGGGACATTCGATCTTCACCACGGCCAAGTCATTAATGGGGTCGACACCGACAATGTCGGCTTCAACTACTTTTTCGTCGTGGAGCGTGACTTCGATTTGAGTAGCGTCATCAATGACGTGATAGTTGGTTACGATGTGCCCCCGGTGATCGACGATCACTCCGCTCCCAACCCCCTTATCAGGGATAGGCTCATAGAACCAAGTGTATTCGATGGTCGTGCTGGTGATATTGACGACACCGGGGCTGTGGCGCTCATAAATAGCGATGTTGATCCGTTCCTCTTCCGTGTGGGAGCGGTCCGGCTCCGAAATGAGGGGCTCTTCTAAACTAAGGGTGGCCGCTCCAGCCGCAGGCGGGAAAGGCCAGCGCAGGGCAAATAGGACCAGTGCTGCAGAAAGCAGGCTGCTGACGACAACTAGCTTCCAGAAATTGCGCCCAGTGTTCATGAACAACCTCAGTCTTCCAAGACGTTTTCAAACCACGGATCGTTGCGAAAAAAGCCGCCCGCCTTCAGCCCGTGGTTGAGTAGTAGAGGGTATTGAAAAGCAGTTTATAGGTGGCGCGAGCCTGGGCCCGGAACTGGCACCGAAAGCCGACTAGAACCAACCGGCCCTTTCCCAGGGGAACCTCGATCACAGCGCTGCGGCCTTGAAGATGTTTCTGGCCGTTCATCCAGCCGCTCAACAACAGATCCTGGGTACCATAACGGGCTACCGACACCGCACGCTCGAACTCAAAAACCTGACCATGAACAAACATGGCCGCTACCTCCGGAGCTAAGCCGTAGCCGATCGGGTGGCGATTGGAAACTTGCAGCCGCAGTAGAGACCCAGGCACATAGAACTCTTGCGCCGCCAAATCCGCCAGCGGATTCTGGACCCCAAGATCCCATTCCGTTAAAGCCAGCTCACTGGCCGCACCCAGAAACAACAGTGTCCCGCCCTGTCGGGCAAAACGACGCAGTTGCCCGACGCCCCGGTCTCCCAGACCTCCTCGATATCGCTCGGGATAGGGTGCCGAAAGCCCGTGCTTGATCGACTCCGCCGATTGATCAGCCAAAACGATGATGTCCAGTCCACCCAAATCTCCCTTGCGAATGCCTGCGTCGCTCAGGCTCGAGTACTCGAACTCGTTTTGTTCCAGAACCCAGCGGGTCCAGCCTTCATCCATTGCAGCCGCATGACTCCGATAGAGCCCAATCCGGGGCGCCCGTATCCTCTGCCATGCCAGCTGAGGTCGTTTGTTCACCCGTCGAATCGACAGGGTGAGATCTTGCAACAGGGCCGGCAGCTTGATCTCTCTTTCCGGCCCGCGGGTCATCAAAGTGCCTACTGGAAAGCCCTCTGTTTCGGCTTGGAAACCATTCGGAGCCCAGTAAAGGGGATACCCTGCCTTGAGAAGCCTGTTGGCGAGTTTGGCGAAACCGTTATCGCTGTGAGGAAAGAGCCAGAAGTTGCCTTTTCCCGACACTTCCGGGGCTGCGGAAGTCATGGTTTCGACGCGACTCAGCGGGACTTCAAAAGCATCTTCTACTTGGTAGACCTCTACTCCCAGTTGGATGCCCAGAGTGTGGGCGGTCACATCATAGGGGCGTTTCAGAGGTCCGCCCGGATACTCGGCAAGCTGCGGGTAGTCCTGGACCTCCAGCATCGTCTTGGCAAAAGAACTGTACGGCTGCCGCAAAAGGACGACCAGAGTTCCGGCTGGAAAGGAATCGGGACTTGGCTCTCCCAGCGGGCTTGAAACATTCTTGACCGAACTTACCTGAAAAGGCGCCTCGGCCCGGTGGATTTCAACCTGGGCAAAGTCGAGCACTTCCAACAGATCGGCCAAGGCTTGTGGGTCCCGTTGCCGGCCGGCGGGCGGCAACACAAAGGCGAAAGGGCGCTGCCGGTTGGTTGCCCGGCGGCCCACCTCGACGAAATTCCGCAACCACTGGGTCCGATTGCGGGCAGCGTGACGCAAACAGGCGCGCAGGGCAATCTTCTGGTCTTCAACGATATCTCGCACGCTCCAGCTTCCGCCAGGCCAAGGATCGGGAAAATTCCAACTGGCTCGACCGGCATGGTAGTTCCGCCCCTGTCCCAACTGTTGCGGCTGTACCTCGATTGAGGTCGCCAGTCGAGCACTGGCCGACTCAGAGAGGATGCGGACCGCCCCGTGGTAATGCTGATAGGCCCGCGCCGGCGTAAAGGCGTCATAGATGGCGTTGGTTACCACTCCTTGGCGTCCCGCCCCCACCAGCGCGGAAAACATGGCTCCGCCCAGGTCAACAATCTGCGCCTGCAAGATCGGATCGACGTTGCGATCGATCGGGTCGATAAACGGCGGGACGAAGATTCGGGCCCCGTACCGACCCATCTGATGAACATCGTAGACGATCTGCGGATGCCAGCGATTGTGAATTTGGGACACGGTCAAACGAGTTTCCCGTTGGGTGAACATGTACCAATCGCGGTTGTTGTCGTGTCCCACGTAATGGTGATAGAGCTGAGGCGGCGCTGTGCCCTCCGCTTCGCTGCCGAGTGTGTCGCGATACCAGTGATTGACGATGTCGATCCCGTCCGGGTTGAGGGAAGGCACCAGGAGAAAAATGACATTCTCGAGAATTTGCTGAGTCTCGCTGTCCGACAGGGTGGCCATCTCCCAGGCAAATTCCATCGACATCTGGGCCGAGGCCACCTCAGTCGAGTGAATGGCACAGGTGATCAGCACCACCACCCTCCCCTCGGCAATCTGCGATTGGGCCGCGTCGCCCAGCCTTCTCGGGTCGGCAAGGTCGGCTTGCACTTGCCGGTAGTGTTCCAGCTTACTCAGATTCTCGGAGGCCGAGATGGTAGCCAGCAGAAAGGGATTGTTGAGCGTGGTCGGTCCCAACGTCTCAACCTGAACGCGCCCGCTGCTCCGGCCCAGATAGCGAAAATAGTCTACAATCTGGGTCCAATCGGCCAGCCGGCGCTCCTCGCCCACGCCAAAGCCCAGCCACTCGGAAGGAGACTCGGGGACCGCGGCTCGACCAAGCCCTCCGAACAACAGCCAAAAGACCAGCAAAAAAACTGAAAACCAATTTCTCACAGACTACCCCTCTACTTCCAAATTATCACAACACCTCTCTCGAAGGTTAGATCGAATGTGGGTTGGCACGCCCTGACCCCAACGGTCCGGTCACCGCCAGCAAAAGCAGGCCACTTGCCAGCAAGGTGAGCAGGGCTGCAAAGACAGTCACGCCTGCATAGCCCCATCCGACATACAGTTGTCCTGCCACAAAAACCGAAGAAGCAATGCCCAGTTGGGAGCAACCGTTACGCAAACCCAGAAACGCTCCTCGCCGACTGTCGGGAATCAACTCTGTCTGCAACGTTTGCAAGGCTGTTTGCCGCGATGCTACCAAGAGGCTGATCACGAAAAAGAGCGTTACCAGTCCCCATCCCCACGGCACCCTGGTCAAAAACAAAAGCGGAAACGCCATCAGCGTGTTGGCCACCAGAAACACCGTCCGCTTGCCCAAACGATCGCTGCAAAGCCCTGCCAAAGGGCTCCCCACCAATGCTGCCAGCCCGGTTATCAGAAACAGCCACGAGATTTGCCGAGGAGTGATCCCCAGGCCCGATACAAAAGTCAGCACTGACAAAGTGGCTCCGGAAGTCGCAAAGGACACGGCCAGTGCCGCCCAAATCTGCCGACCCTTGAGCAACTTCCGATAGACGGTAAACAGACCCGCGGGGGGCAGAGGTTGGGGTCGCCGGTCTAAGGAAAAACGCCTCAGCAGCCAGATCGAGAGCACCAGCGCCAGCCCGCCGTTCGCCAAGAAAACACTCCTCCAACCCCAGTATTCGGACACAGTTACGCCGACAGGAACGCCCACAATAAGAGCTACGAAATAAGCGCTTAACACCATTCCCATGATCCGGCCTCTACGGCGGTAAGGAAAGGCATCTCCGACTAAAGACACGGCACAGGTTGAAACCGCTCCACCGGCTGCGCCGTTGAGAGTCCGCAAGATCAAGAGTTGCTCAAAACCGCGGCTAAGGTAAGTAGCGATCCCCAGTGCGACAAAAGCCATCACCGCCAGCCGTAGAAACCCAATCCGACCCCAGCGGTCGGTAAGCGGACCCACTACCAGGTTAGAGAGGGCTGCCGCCAAGGCATAGGCACTAAAAATCCAACCTAAACGTTGGATCGCCACCCCGAGTTCCAGCTCAATCCTGGGCAACAGCGAGATTAGAAGAGAATTGTCGACGGTGGCCAAAAACAGAACCCCGAAAAGAACGGCCACGGTCTCGCGTTCCGACAATCGTCCCTGGATTGGTGGGGCTACCCTTTGCATCGGCCCACCCCCATTTCACGTTTCAACCGGTCTTTGGGCGCACGGGTCGACCCCGTTGCGCATCTGAAGGGCGAATGTAGTTGGCGCACAGCTTTGCCACCGGGACACCCAACCCGGCGGCCAGATGATCGTACCCCAGGGCACAAAGCTGCTCCAGCAGTCGATTATCAGTCTGGACCACACGCACCTGCCGGCTTGCCGCCATCAATATTTCCCGGTAGCGCCAAGCACCGTCACCGACCAGCGTCCAGTCACCCCGCGGCAACTCTCTGATCCACGAGGCCGGGTCCTGCACCACCTCTGGCATCAAGCATTCCGGCCGGCCTTCTGAAATGCGATAACAGGCAGCATAGACCTGTTGCCGGCGGGCATCAATCAATACCCCCAAATCAGTGCCAAAGTGACGAAAACGATAGGCCAAGCCTTCCAGGGTTGAAATCCCAACTGCTGGAACATTCAACGCTTGCCCCCAGGCTTTGACGGTTGCAAGGCCAATGCGCACCCCGGTAAACGATCCCGGACCGGTTGAGACGGCAAGCCCTTCGATTTGATTTACGTTCAGACCCCGCTGCCGAAGCAGAAAATCGATCGAATCAATCAGACAATCGGAATAGCCCGAAGGTGTCCTAAGCACCAACATGGCCACCGTTTCCCGATTGCGGCCTAAAGCGACACCACCACGATTCGTGGCCGCGTCGATGGCTAGCAAATACATCCCCACTCCCCTTCCAGCAGCAGTGTGACCGCACCGCAATCTTACCACTCCAACGCGGCGGCCCCAGGATCCCCGGAGCAAACTCAATGCCGAAACAGTAGGGTGACGGCACCTGACAAACAACTCGTTACTTGGTCAGCAGCGCTTGCTAGAATGACAACTATGCGATCCCGCACCCCGATGATGAAGCAGTATTTCGAGATCAAATCACAGCATCCGGAAAAGCTGCTTTTTTTCCGGTTGGGAGACTTTTACGAGCTGTTCTTTGAGGATGCAGTTGAAGCCGCTCGCGAGTTGGAGATCACACTGACTTCTCGCAATCACGACAGCGACGGTAAACCCATTCCCATGTGTGGAATGCCTCACCATTCAGTTCAAAACTATCTCTCTCGCCTGATCAAGAAGGGTTACAAGGTGGCCATTTGCGAACAGATAGAGGACTCCCACCAGAGAAAAGGGATCGTGCGGCGAGAAGTGACCCGGATCGTGACACCCGGAACGACCATCGAAGAGGGCCTGCTGGAGGCGGGCCGTAACAACTATCTGGCCACTTTGTATGGCGCAGGGGGACGTCTGGGGGCGGCTTTTTTGGATGTTTCCACGGGCGAGTTTTGGCTCAGCGAGCTTAGCGGTGGAGACACCCGCCAAGAGCTGGAGCAAGTGTTGACCTATTTCCGGCCAAGCGAGTTGGTGCTTCCGGAGCAGAGCTGCCCACTTGGCAAAGAGTTTTTCTCAAGTGGACTGTTGACTGATCTGGTCAAAACGCCGCAGGCCGACTGGACGTTTCGAGAAGATTATTCGCGCCACCTGCTCTTGGACCACTTTCAGGTGGCTTCGTTGGAGGGTTTCGGCCTCAACGGCCAGAGTACGGCGATCGCTGCGGCCGGCGCCCTTCTCTACTACGTCCGCCAGACCCAGCGAACCGCCCTGTCTCACATTACGAGTCTGCGTTATTTCGAACCTGCCCGATTTCTCAAGCTGGACCAGACGACCATCCGCAATCTCGAGTTGGTCGAGGGGAGCAACGGCAATCGTGAATGGACGCTACTGTCGATGTTGGATCGCACTAAGACCGGAATGGGAGCCCGACTGCTACGCTCCTGGCTGCTGCGACCCTCGCTCGATGTGAGGGGACTGGAACAAAGACACGACGCGGTCGAGAACTTGATCGAATCGGCCAGCGGCATGGGGCGCCTCGGCCAGGTCTTCAAATCGATCTATGACATCGAAAGATTGTTGGGCCGGGTCACGCTGGAGACCGCCAACCCGCGCGATCTACTGGCGCTCAAAAGCTCTTTCCGGACACTTCCCAACTTGCAGCGGTTGCTTGACAACTATCGAGCTCGGTTGCTTCGTCCTAAGCTCGATCTCTTGGAAGATCTGGTTGAGCTGCTCAAGACCTCCATCGATCCGGAGGCCCCGGTCAGAACGGCTGACGGAGGAGTGATCCGTCGCGGTTACGATGCTGGATTGGATGAACTTCGTGCGATTTCGTGTTCAGGCAAGTCGTTTATAGCCGGTTTGGAAAACCGCGAACGCGAGGCGACCGGCATCGCCAATCTCAAGGTCCGTTACAACAAAGTCTTCGGCTACTTTATCGAAGTCACCAAGACGCACTTGGCAGCCGTTCCAGAGCGCTACCTGCGCAAACAGACCCTGGTCAATTGCGAGCGTTTTATCACACCGGAACTCAAAGAATACGAAGAGAAGGTGCTGAGCGCAGAAGAACGAATTTTGGAGTTGGAGCGAGAACTTTTCACTCAAGTCCGAGACAGACTGGCCAGTCACGCCTCGCGGATTCAGCAGACAGCCAAGACGTTGGCGCTACTGGATGTCCTCCTTTGCTTTGCGGAGAAGGCTCACGGCAGCCACTACGTACGCCCTCAGCTGGAAGAATCGACCCGACTTCACGTCGTTGCCGGCCGCCATCCCGTGCTGGAACACCACTCGGCCGAGCCTTTTGTGCCCAACGATCTCCGTTGCGATGCCGCCGGAGATCAACTCTTGATTTTAACCGGTCCCAATATGGGCGGTAAGTCAACTTACCTCCGGCAAAACGCTCTCATCGTGATCATGGCCCAAATGGGTTCCTTCGTGCCCGCCGAGGCCGCCACTATCGGCCTAGTCGACCAGATCTACACCCGGGTGGGAGCCAGCGACAACTTGGCGCGCGCTCAGTCAACTTTCATGGTGGAGATGATTGAAACCGCCAACATCCTCAACACGGCGACCCCGCGCAGCCTGGTTCTGTTGGATGAGGTGGGCCGCGGAACGGCAACCTTCGACGGTCTTTCGCTGGCTTGGTCCATTGCCGAATATCTCTGCACTGAAACTTCGCACAAGGCGCGCACTCTTTTCGCAACCCATTATCAGGAATTGACCCGTTTGCAGGAACTTTACCAAGGTGTCAAGAACTACCGGGTGAGCGTGCGCCATTCCAAGGGAAAGATCCTTTTCTTTTACCGAGTTCAGCCTGGCGTCGCCAGTAAGAGTTACGGCATCGAGGTGGCCCGCCTGGCGGGCGTGCCGGGGCCCGTTCTGGAGCGCGCCCGAGAGGTCCTAAAACGATTGGAACGAAAAGAACTCAATCTTTCAGGAAAGAGCCGTTCCAGCTCTTCGCACGCAGTCTTCGAGGGACTCCAAAAAGCGCTTTTTTGAGAACCCCCAAAGAATACCCGCTATTTGCTGAGGGACAACCTCCCTCTGCAACCCGAAATACGAGCACAACCGCACGGCTCTGCCTAGTCTGTAGGTAACGGCAGCTTGACGGGATGCCGCTCACAGCAGTTCCGTCGCTACCGGGTCCCGCTGCCCAACTCTTCGGCAACTCCGAACAGGTGTTTCAAGGTCCGGATCACCATGATGCCGTCCGAGATGGCCGGAGTTGTCATGGTGATTTCTCCCATCTCGTTGCTGGCCAGCTCCCGATAGCTTGAACCCGCCCTCACCACGGTCACAGTGCCCTGCTCACTGGTGAAGTAAAGGCGACCGTCGGCAGCTACCGGAGAGCCCGAATAGGACCCGCCCCCGCCTCCAATGCGCTCGCGGTAGATGAGTTCACCATCCAGCGCTCGATAACAGGCCAGCCGCCCGTTGTTGGCGTTGGTGTAGAGATACCCTCGATAGACAATCGGGGAGGGAATGTAGGTACCTCCGCGGCTCCGGCTCCAAGCCACCCACCGGCTATTGGACTGATTATTGGGCAAGGATATATCGCCCTGAGCACCGGGGCGGATGGCGTAAATCGGACGCACTGGTGGATATCCCGCCGTCACGTAAATCAATCCGTCGGCCACCACCGGCGTGGCAACCACGATTTCGGAATTGGGCGCCAGAGTCCACAACAGGCGGCCACTGCCAGGGTCGTACGAACGCACCCGCGTACCGTTGGTGATGACTTCGTTGCGAGGGAGTCCCCGGTAAATCGCCGGCGTTCCCCAGCTGGGAATCTCTTCTCGTTCCGTCTTCCAGGCCAGCGACCCATCTCTTATCCGGTAAGCAGCTACAAACGAACTCTTTTGGATGTCAGCCTGAACGATGACCAAATCGTCATAAATAACCGGTGAACTGGCGTGCCCCCATTGGTAGTCCGGGTTATAGAACCAACCGCTGTCGAGAATTCCGGTCTCGGTTCGCCAGAGGATCCGTCCTTCCAGGTCTAAGCAAAAAAGCTGCCCAATCGATCCCAACAGCACCACCAAGTGGTGGCCGTCAGTTACCGGAGTGGAGTTGGAGTGGCTGGCCTTGGGGTGCCGCCTCACTTGGGGAGCGCCTTTAAAAACTTCTTTCTTCCAGAGGATTTGACCGCTGAAAAGGTCGAGAGCGTAAACGAGATAGGCATGCTCGGGTAGCGCTTCCACCGGCTTGACGTCGCCGTAGAGACCAACTCGAATGGTCGGATCATGCCGGCTTTCCGAGGTCACTACAAAAACCCGATCGCCCCAGACGATGGGGCTGGCATTAGAAATCCCGGGAATGGGGGTTTTCCAGCGGATATTGACCGCGTCGGTGGCGCTCCAACTCAGCGGAGCCCCCTGCCCGTCTGCGACCCCCGAAGCATTCTCTCCCCGGAAACCTGGCCAAGGCCGCGGCGGACCCCGTTTTATCGGCACTTCAAGGCTGACCCCCTGGCCTTCATTTGCGTTCGGTTGGTCGGAAACCGGCAAAAAGAGGTGGCGACTCTCGCCTTGTCGCACCATGAGCCGTTCCACTGTCCCGGCGCGCCCGGAAAAGGCGAGTCGCAAGTCCTTCACAGCTATGGCCTCGAACTCTTTCTCTGCCACAGCCTTGAGTTCGACTCGCGGTTGGCCCTGCAGCTTGGCCACAAGCTGATTCTGTTTCAGGCTGATTTCAAGCAGCCGACCTTGGGATTCATTCCGATACCGACCCAGGTAGCGTTTGAGCAGTAGGGGATCCAGCTGCACTTCGGGACGCTGAACGGTATCGGTTGCGCCCAGCCCAAGCAATCGCTCAACCAAAACGCTATCTTGCATCCTCCGAGCCTCTTTGAGCGCTTCACTCAGGTCATTGGGTGTCAGGTTCCCGCTAACCAGGGCAGCTTCGATCAACTCCTGCCGACGCTGGCGAATGGCCGTCAGCAAGACCTGTCCGCCACCTGGAGATCCCTCTTTCAGCAGCAACTCAACTACTTGGAGGCGTCCGTTGGAGAGTGCCCGCGTCAACGGCGTGGCCGAGTAGAAGCTGTCCTGCGTTTGCATGTCAGCCCCGGATTCCAACAGCAGCTTGACGACTTCGAGATGGCCCCCGTCCGCGGCAAAACCCAATGCGGTGACTCCGTAACGGGTGTTAGCGTTGACATCGACACCAGCCTTCAAGAGTCGTTTGACCTGATGCAAATCTCCTCGTCGGGAAGCTACCCAAAGATCCTCAGTTTGGGGTCCGACCAAGCTGAGATTCCAGCTTAGAAAAAACAACGTAAATAGCTTTTCTATAAGCATTAAGACTCCCTAGATTTTCCGATCTCTCCCCAATCGGACGGGCTTTACCAAGAGATTCCCGGCGGGGGCGTTTAACCGGCCGGGGTCCAATAGCCCCGTAATCAACTCCTGCACTAATGCCAGACCTGCGGTTATCCAGCCGGAGCACTCACACTCCAGAGCCGGACTCAATCGTGGCCTGCCGTCACCCGCCCCTTGATCGCTTCAATAGCTCCAGAAAAGCTGCTGCTGCCCGACTCAATGTTCGTTGCCCAGGATAGACCAGCCGAATGTGCCGTTCCACTCTCAGCTCGTTGACCGTGACTTCGGTCAAAATCCCTTTGTCGATCTCTTCCTCCACACACATTCTGGGCAGAAAAGTGACTCCTTCGTTGCGAACCACCCATCTGCGAATGGTTTCTATGGTGGGCATTTCAACATCCATGCTCAAGGGGACGTGGTGCTCCTGGAACTTGCTGACCACTACCTGACGATAGGGTGAAATCACATTGTGCGCGATGAACGTTTCCAGACCCAACTCGCGGATCGAGACCGAGTCGCGATTGGCCAGCGGATGCTGGGGGGAAACGATAAAAGCCAAATGATCTGTGTAGATGACGTCCGAAAGCAGTCGCTTGTGACCTGGATCGTAACTGATCACTCCCAACTCCAGCTCGCCATTGAGCAGCTGTTCCGGGACTCGGCTTGAGCGGCAACGGCGTACGCGCATCGTCAACTTGGGATAGAGTTTTCGATAGGCCCGTAAATGGTGGAACAGGTAGAGGGTCATCGATTCGTTGGCGCCGATGACCAAGCGACCCGCGGACAAGTTACGTAATTCTTCCAAAGAGTGGAGCATTCGTTTGCGTAGATTCCGAAATCGCCGTGCATATTCCAGAACCACCTGACCCGAGTCAGTCAACAGTAAATCGCGAGTGGTGCGGTCAATCAGCTCCTCCCCCAGTTCCTGCTCCAAACGCCGCACGGCTTGAGAAACTGCAGGCTGGGTTCGGAACAATTTTTGCGAAGCGCGCGAGAATCCCCCTTCCTCCACAACGGTCAGAAAAGTTCGTAACGCTGCCAGATCCATTTGCCGGAGACCCTCGAGGCGGTGCCGTACGACGCGGACAAACAAAAGCCTAAACGAAAACTAATATATAACATAAAATTATCTAATCAAGAATAATTATAAATTTGACCTATTCTACAACCTCGTGCATAGTCCTCGAACTGAGCCGGAATGCTCGCCAACAACAGAGCCCTCGGGTCAGGAATCTTGGAGAAAGACCGATAGCTATGCAAAGAACCGGCGCACAAATTATCTGGGAAGAGCTCCAGCGACAGCAGGTCGAAGTGGTCTTTGGCTATCCGGGGGGTGCGATTCTCCCTGCCTATGACGCCATTTTGGATTATCCGATCCGTCACGTTCTGGTTCGCCACGAACAAGGCGCAGCCCATATGGCGGACGGCTACGCCCGGACCAGGGGAAAGGTAGGCGTTGCCCTGGCTACCTCAGGCCCAGGAGCGACCAATCTGGTGACCGGTATCGCCACAGCCATGATGGACTCATCACCAATTGTCTGTATTACGGGACAGGTTCCCACCGCCTTGATTGGACGTGATGCTTTCCAGGAAGTCGATGTAACCGGAATTACGCTTCCGATCACCAAGCACAACTACCTGGTGACGCAGTCCGATGAGATTGCACCAGCCCTGCGCGAGGCCTTCCACATTGCTCAGTCGGGGCGTCCGGGTCCGGTGTTGGTCGACATTACCAAAGACGCCCAGCAGGGCAGTGCCGAATTTGATCCCGATCCACTCCCGGTGCGTTTGCCGGGTTATCAACCCAACTTGCGTGCTCTTCCCCAAGAGTACGACAAGGCGATCCATTTGATCGACTCGGCCCACCGCCCATTGATTCTGGCCGGTCGGGGCATTATTCAGTCCGGAGCCTGCACCCAGTTGCTTGAGTTCGTTGACAAGACCCGGATTCCCGTGACATCGACCCTACTCGGACTGGGCGGGTTTCCGGCTTCCCATCCCCTCAACCTGGGGATGATGGGGATGCACGGGGAGGCCTGGGTCAACACCGCTATTCAGGAATCGGACCTGCTGTTGGCCTTGGGGATGCGCTTTGACGATCGAGTTACGGGCAACGTAAACACCTATGCCCGCAAAGCACGCAAGATCCATGTCGAGATCGATCCCAGCGAGCTCAATAAGAACGTCAAGATCGACGTCGGCATTGTTGGCGATTTAGGCGAGACCCTCGATCTGCTGCTCCCTCGGGTCAAGCGGAGCGATCGTTGGGCTTGGATCCAACACATTGAAGAACTCAAGGGCGACTCGGCAGTTCGGGATATTCAAAAATTGCCTGATAGCGGTCACCTCTATGCTGCCCATGTCATCAACGACATTTGGAACCTGACCCGCGGCAAGGCGCTGGTCGTGACCGATGTGGGCCAGCACCAGATGTGGGAGGCACAGTATTACAAGCACGAATATCCGGGCAGCTTGGTGACCTCCGGAGGCCTGGGGACGATGGGTTTTGCCTTGCCGGCGGCGATTGGCGCTCGTTTTGCCCGACCGGAGGAGGAAATCTGGGTCATTGTCGGGGACGGTGGTTTTCAAATGACTGCGGCCGAGTTGTCTACCTGTGCTCAGGAAAAAGTCAAGCTCAACATCGCGGTCATCAACAATGGTTACCTGGGGATGGTTCGCCAGTGGCAACAATTCTTCTATGAAGGTCGCTACGCAGCGACGCCCCTGCTGAGCCCCGATTTTGTCAAACTGGCTGAGGCCCATGGTTTGCCGGGCTACCGCGTCGAGCGGCGCGAGCAGGTGGCCTCGACAGTCAGGCAGGCCCAAGCTGACGACGCAACTGTCGTCATCGATTTCCGAGTAGAACAGGAAGATTCCGTTTATCCGATGGTCCCGGCGGGCGCCGATTTGGACCAGATGATCCGGCGGCCCAGCCCGCTGGTGGAAACGGCCGATTCGGAGTGGTAGGAAAATGACGAACAACAATCAGCCCCGAGCCTCGCTGCAAACCTATGTCGTTTACGTGGAGGACAAGACGGGGGTGCTCAACCGCGTCGCCTCCCTTTTCCGCCGCCGGGCCTTCAATATCGAATCGCTGACGGTTGGTCGCACCGAGCAACCGGGGATCTCGCGTATGACGATTGTCTTGGAAGGCAACGATCAAGAAGCGCTGCGCTTCGAGGCGCTGCTCTACAAGCTGGTGAACGTCCTGCGGGTGGAGAACGTTTCCAAGACTTCCTCGGTGGAACGTGATCTGGCTCTGATCAAAATCCGGTCCAGTACTGAGGATCGAGGCCAGATTCTCCAGATCTGCGATGTGTTCCGCGCTCGTCCGGTGGACATAGGCGTCAACGCGCTGATCGTCGAGATCACGGGATCAGAGGAGAAGATTGACGGATTGATCGACGTGTTGAGACCGTTTGGCATAATCGAGGTGGCGCGTACCGGTCTGGTGGCGATGACCCGCGGCGTCGGGGCTCCTTCAATCGATCCCAATTTCGTGCCTGCTACGGTTCCTCAGAAACGCAAAGCAGCTCTTTACAGTTAAAGGGAGATCTTAAGAAACATGGCACAAATATTTTACGATCGTGATGCCGATCCGAGCAGGATTCAAGAAAAGAAAGTGGCCGTTATTGGATACGGCTCCCAGGGCCACGCTCATGCGCTCAACCTCCGGGACAGCGGAGTCCAGGTACGGGTAGGATTGCAGGAAGGCAGCAGCAGCCGTGCCCGTGCCGAGGCCGAAGGCTTGACCGTTGCTTCAGTGGCCGAGGTCTCCGACTGGGCCGACACGGTCATGCTGCTGGCGCCCGACACGATCCAACCCCAGGTTTACCGTCAATCTATCAAGCCCCATCTCAAGCCGAGCGACACCCTGATGTTCAGCCATGGCTTCAACATTCGTTACCGAACTATCCAGCCCCTTTCAGGGATCGATGTGAGCATGGTAGCACCCAAGGCTCCGGGACACCGCGTCCGTGAGACCTTTGTGTCGGGGGAAGGCACGCCGGCGTTGGTGGCGATCGAGCAGGACGCCAGCGGCGCAGCTCTCGAAAACGCCCTTTCCTACGCCCGGGCGCTCGGCTGTGCCCGCGCCGGGGTCATCTACACCAGCTTTGGCGAGGAGACGGAAACTGATCTCTTTGGCGAGCAGGCGGTGCTTTGCGGCGGTGTCAGTGCCCTGATCAAGGCTGGTTTTGAAACCCTGATTGAGGCCGGTTACCAGCCCGAAGTTGCCTATTTCGAGTGTCTGCATGAGCTCAAGCTGATCGTCGACTTAATGTATCGAGGAGGGCTCTCCTACATGCGCTACTCGGTCAGCGATACGGCTGAGTACGGGGACTACACCGCCGGCGGACGCCTGATTGACGACCATGTTCGGGCTCGGATGCGCCAACTGCTGGCTGAGGTGCAGGACGGCTCTTTTGCCAATCGGTGGATCGCCGAGTGTGAGCAGGGTCAACCCACGTTCCAGGCTCGACGCCAACAGGAACGTTCGCAAACTATCGAAAGAGTCGGCGCCCAGCTGCGCCGCCGGATGTCCTTTCTCGACCCGGTCGAAATCACTCCGGCGGAAAAGGTTTCATCTTAAGCCCCCTGTCCCAAGGCAAGTCTCAAAGTTCGTCCTCAATCCATTTCCCTGCCCCAACCCAGATCTCAGGAAGCTATTCGGGCGGCGCACCGCGCCCGGGGCCGAGACTCGGTTCGCGGTCAAGATCTTTCTTCTTGCCAGCCCGCAGTTCTCACCGGAGGGCGCGGCCAGCACAGTCTGGGGGTCCGGGAGACTTCGAAAGAGAAAATCTGCAATTGCTTGAATAGAATACCCTTTTGGTCATACCCTCAGGACTTGGCGAGAAATTCGGGCTGGCTCGTAAGCTCACGCATGGCCTCCAAGAAGACCTCGTTTTGCTCCGGCAGACCCACCGAGATTCGAAGGAAACTGGGCATTTTCCAGTTGCCGCCATCCTGGACGTAGATCTTCCGCCGGTAAAGCGCCAGCATCGCCGGCTTGGCCCGCTGTTCCAGGTCGACCACAAAAAAAGGAGCTCGGTGGGGAAGCGACTTGAAGCCCATTTGCTCAAGACCCCCTCGGAGCTGGGAAAGCCCCTGGTCGATGGTCTTGACATACCGCTGCAAGTGCTCCTGGTCCGCAATGGCCGCCGGACCGGCAATATGGGCAGCGGCGTTGATCCCAAAATCTCCCCACCAGTTCGATTTCAGTTTCTCCATCACCGCCTCGGGAGCCATGGCATAGCCGAGACGCAAACCCGCCATTCCGTAACCCTTGGAGAAAGTTCGGGCCACGACAACCGGCAGACCCGCGCGCACCAGTTCGATGGCGCTGCCGGTGGGGAGGAAGTCGTGGTAGGCCTCATCCACAAACAGAACGGCCTCCCGCGGCACGACTTTGGCCAACGACCTGACCTCCTCCAGTCCAAGAGAGGCTCCAGTCGGGTTGTTGGGGTTGGCCAGATAAACCAACCGGGTGTCGGAGCGGATGGCTTGCCCCATCGCGGTTACGTCCACCCTGCCCTGCGAGCCTAGAGGGACCCGAATGACGTCGGCGCCAATATTTTCAGCCACGCCGGCCATGTAGCCATAGGAGGGGGTGGGGAGCACCAAGCTGGTGCCCGATTTCAACAACGCCCAAGGCGTGAACTGGAGAAACTCGGTTGAACCGCATCCCACGATGACATTGGCGGCGGGAAGATTGTGATGATCGGCGATGGCCTCCATCAAAGGGTCGATGTAGTTGTAGCGGTGGCCCTCCTTGAGCCCACTGTCAAGGATCGCTCTCAGCGCTTCAGGCGAGGGGCCAAGGGGGTTTTCGTTGAAACCGAGTCGAATCGACCCGGGGGAGAAACCCCCCTGGGGATAAGCGGGGACCGACTCATCCTCTTCTTGACGATTCTGTTCTTGAGGTTCCTGGGAACAGGCCACCATCGACCCAGGCAGGCCGGCGACCGTTCCGGCCGCCGCCAGCGCTCGCATGAAGCGGCGGCGGGATGGTAGCAGTCCCTTGGGATAACAGCTCCACAAATCGTTCCTCGGTGATTGCATTTTCATCTCCTTCGGCTTCGGCAACTATACCCGATATCCCATGGGTAGAAGCTCTATACCAAGTGATCCGGACATTCTAAAGTGGAAAGGTTAAGCTGGCCAATGGTGGATGGCAGCAACGTCTCACTTTTTTGCCGGCCCATTTTCCGGCATAATTACCACCAAGAAAATCACTGAAAATGTGGACCGGAGGCTAATCTTTGAAACAAGCAAGTTGGATCCTTTTGACCCTGGCGGTAGCGGCGCTGGCCCTGGGGAGCGCTGCCTCAATGGTCACTGCCTACTGGGCCTCGCCGTCTGCCGACCTCATCACCCCCTCGGTGGCGCTGGACTCATTGGGAGTCGATCCGGAAGTGGCCACGGCTTTGCGGGGCCGGCGCGGCACGGCTGCGGCCCTGGGACTGGCCTGGGCCACCCTTCTGCTTTGGATCGTTCTCGGACCTTACCGTAAGGGTCAGACCTGGACGTGGTGGGCGATCTTGTGCTCGGTGGCGATATTTGCCGCCGGCGGCGCCTTGCGCTTTCCCAGCCTGGGAACGTCCCAAGGCATATCCACGGGATTACTTCTGCTAGCGATTGTGGTAGTGGGCTTGTTGCTGGACGTGAGGCGAGTCATCCCAGGGCAGCGAGTCGGCTGAGTGAAGTAAGATCCACCACCCCACTGCTCGGGCGGAATAAGGGTGTTCCGTCCATGTTCGTGCCGCCGGATTTTTTTGAATCGACCCTCCTGCAGCGCTAAAGGAATAACACCGTCCCGCTGCGCGGGGCTCCTCCCAGCTTCAGGTTGCCTCGACAACCCGCCCGCGTACTGCAACATCAACGGCCGCATAGACAATGACCTCGAAGCGAGGGGGGCCGACTCGTCCGAGTTTTCTCCGTTGTGGATCAGGTAAACCCGGCTTGCCCATAGGCTGGGTCGAGCTCGGTCGCTACTGCGCAACCCTTTCATCAACAAGCCACTGTTAAGTCTCAGTTGGGGGCGAGTGGCCACGATTCTCAATCGCCGCCCCGTCCGCTGCTGCAAGGGGGCCCAATCCTCTTCCCTTATCACCAGAAAAAGACTGGGCAAGCGATCCAATAAGGTGGCAGCCTGCTGCAGATCTTGGAGCTCATGAATGGGTCGATTGAGATAAAACACCAAGCTGGGCGCCGTGAAGCCGAAATAGCCGGCTTGACCGGCAGCGCCTCCCTGTCGCTGGATGATCCGGGCGAAGTCCCGTGTCGGTCGATAAGCTTCCAGTGGCGGCAAATAAAAACAGAAAACAACTGCCAGTGACAATGAAAGCGACAAGATACAAACCATCCAGCTTTGGCGCCAAGCCGCCAGGGGAAACCCGAGCAAGAGAAACGGAGCCAGCCATAGGTAGGGCCAAGCGATGTCAGAAAATAGATCGGTCGCCAACAGTCCGGTTGCCAACCCGATCAGACACAGTAGAATTCCGGCCAAAACCCACCACCAACGGTTGATACGAGCCTGCTGCACCTGGTAACCAAGCCAGAGAGCCAGTGCGGGGTAGATGGGAAGAATGTAGTATTCCTGTTTGTTGTGGGACAAAGAGAATACAGCCAACCAGACGCCAACCCACACCAACAACCCGGTCTCGGGCTGACCCCGCCAGCCCTTCCTTCTGTGCCTGAGCCAAGTGAAGAGACTCGCCAGTGCCAACAGCGACCAGGGAAAGAAATCGACCGAAATGACACCAAGATAGTAGAAAACACCTCGCTGGGGCCCGAAATCGAGGTGGGAAAAGCGACCCAGGTTTTCACGCAGGAAAAACGCTCCCACCGGATCCCAACCAACCTCTGCGGCCACCAACAGAAACCAAGCTGGGACCAGCAACACAATCAGCATCACCGCCGCGGTCCAGGGCGCCCCTCTCAGCTGCTTGAACTTCCCTTGCACCAGCACGATCGCCAATATTGACAGAACAGCCACACCGATGACCGGTCCCTTGGTCAGGAAACCCAGGCCAAGGGCCAAGGCCGTTCCCAGAAAGGCCCACCTCCGCCCGCTTTTGAGCCAGATCAAAAAAAACGCCAGCGCAGCTGTCAGACAAAGCAGCAGCAAGATGTCGATCATCAGGCGGCGGGAAAGAATCAAGAAACGAAAGCTGGTTGCCAACACTCCCGCGCCCAGCAGGGCGGCAGTCTCATTGAACAAGAATCTTCCCAACGCAAAGGTCGTCAGCAGCGTTCCAATGCTCAGCAAGGCCATCGGGAATCGTTCCCAAAAGACAGACACGCCGAAAACCCGGTAAAAAGCCCCCACCACCCAATAGGCAAGCGGCGGCTTGTTGAGTCGGGGACGACCGTTGAAATAGGGAATCAACCAGTCGCCGCGTTGCAGCATTTCCCGGGGTGTCTGGGCATAGAAAGCCTCGTTTGAATCCCAAAGGCTGGACGCGTTCAAGCCCACTAGCAGAGGAAGGCAAAAGAGAAAGAGCAATAACACTGTGGTCAGCTTCATAGCGGAGAGAAGGCTGAAGATATCACCCGCTGAGGTCGCTTGCCAATCAGCTTGCTCCAAGGTTGGAGGCAAATTGCGCCCAACCCCCAACGACAGTGGTCGCGAGGAATTGGAGCCGGGTTTCAAAGCGGGCAACAGCCGGCTTCGGCCAACGAACGATCCCCATCGAGGCCTGGGTGATTTTTCCGGCTTAATCCAAGCCTGTATACTACCGGCGGATCAAAAACGAGACTGGGTACGCTCCTTACGACTCCCGGAAAAGAGCCATGGCCCCGAAACAAGCTTTCCACCAGTCCGTTGGCGCGCATCCTCAAGCTGCCGCTTCGGCTGTTTCCTCGGCCTCCACAGCTCCCGCACCTTGGCTTTCGCTAGTGATACCGGTCCTTAACGAAGTCCACAACCTGCGTCCTCTCCTGGATGATCTCAAGCAGGTTCTCGAGCAGCTGGAGTGCCCCTACGAGGTCATCTTCGTGGATGACGGCAGCAGTGACGGCAGTTGCCAGTTGCTGCGTGAATTGTCCCGCCAGCCGCAGGTCCGCTTGCTCGAGCTGGCCCGAAATTTTGGCCAAACGGCAGCTCTATCGGCCGGTTTCGATCACGCCCGGGGAGAGGTGGTGATCCCGCTGGATGCCGATCGCCAGAACGATCCCCGCGACATCCCCCGGATCCTCAACAAGCTCGAGGAAGGTTATGACGTGGTGAGTTGCTGGCGGCGGCGCCGCCGGGACTCCTGGACTCGAGTTCTGCCTTCCCGGATTGCCAACCTGCTGATCAGCCGGATCAGCGGCATTCGGTTGCACGACTTCGGTTGCACTCTAAAAGGATACCGGCGGCCCATCATGCGTCACGTCAGGCTCTACGGCGAAATGCACCGTTTTATCCCGGTTTTTGCCCACTGGGCCGGCGCCAGAGTGGCCGAGATTCCCGTCCGCCATCATCCTCGTCGGCAGGGTGCTTCCAAGTACGGTTTCATCCGCACCATCAAAGTGCCGTTGGATTTGATCACGCTCAAGTTCCTGCAGAGCTACTCCACCAAACCGATGTATTTGTTCGGGGGTCTGGGAGTGTCCAGCTTTCTGCTGGGCGGACTGCTTAGCGCCGCCACCCTTTACCAGAAAGTTCTGGAGGGAATCAAAGCCCACCGCAATCCACTGTTGCTTCTCTCGATCTTCTTTTTGCTGGTGGGTGTGCAATTCATTCTCATCGGCCTGATGTGCGAACTGATTGTCAGAACGTATCATGAGTCCCAGAACAAACCCACCTATATCCTTCGCGAGGCCAAGGACAACTGTTGAACCCACTTTCGGAGAAGCAAAACAGGGGCGCACCGGGCCGACTGAAATGGAGTATAAACTTCGGGACCCCGAGATTCGAAGGCCGAAGGGGTCAAGGTCGGTCAAGTATTAACCGGCGCGGCCCACTCATTTCGTGACCTTCATTTTCAGCCATGGAGATCGACTTGAATACTTTTCTCGACAATCTGCTGACGACAACACAACTGGTGTCCGACTGGATTTGGGGCCTACCCATGGTGGTGTTGCTCTTCGGCACCGGCTTGCTGTTGACCATTGTGACAGGCTTTGTCCAGATCCGAAATTTCGCCAAGGCGACCCAAGAGGTGATCGGGGGCGCCGTTACGAAAAAAGACGACTCGGTGGCCGAAACCGGCGATATCAGTCCCTTTCAAGCACTGATGACGGCTCTCTCAGCCACTGTGGGCAACGGCAACATCGCCGGTGTGGCTACCGCCATTGCCACGGGCGGCCCCGGTGCGGCTTTTTGGATGTGGGTCACGGCTCTTTTCGGAATGGCCACCAAGTATGCCGAAGCCGTTTTGGCCATTCACTATCGCGTCCGCATGCCGGATGGAAGCATGGCGGGCGGTCCCATGTACTACTGTCGCTACGGTCTCTCCAATCAAAAACTGGGTATCTTCCTGGGGGCGTTCTTCGCTATTTGCGGAGGGTTCACAGCTCTTTTCGGGACTGGGAACATGTTCCAGTCACAGCAGATCGCGACGGCGGCCTACCAACAGTTCGGAACTCCACCGTGGATCATGGGGCTGGTCATCAGCGTCTCGGTAGGCCTGGTGATTCTGGGAGGAATCCAGCGCATCGGCGCCGTAGCCGCTCGTCTGGTGCCCATGATGATCGTCTTCTATTTTGTCGGGGCGCTATTGATCATCTTCACCAACATTACCGAAGTTCCTGCAGCAATCATGCTGATTGTCCAATCCGCCTTTAGTCCCCAGGCTGCCTTCGGCGGAGCCATCGGAATTGGGATCCAACAGGCCATTCGCTATGGAGTGGCGCGGGGTGTGTTATCCAACGAATCGGGTCTGGGCAGCGCGGCCATAGCCCACGGCGCGGCTCGAACCCGTTATCCGGTGGCCCAGGGCAGTATTGCCATGATGGGCACCTTTATCGACACCATTGTCGTTTGCTCGCTGACCGCCATCGCCATCACCATCTCGGGAGCCTATCAACAGGCGATCTTCATGGGCGGACCACTGGGAGATTCCAACCTCACCGTCTATGCCTTCAACAGTGGCATGCCGGCTGCAATTGCGGGCTGGGGCGGCATTATCGTCGTGCTCTCTTCCCTGATCTTCGGCTTCACCACCCTGATCGGTTGGAGCTATTATGGCCAGATCTGTTTCGAGTATCTGTTCGGACTCCGGATCGTCACACCTTATCGAATTCTTTTCGTTATCTTGCTGTTTGGCGGGGCTCTGTTTACCGGTCCGCGGGCCCCAATAGTCCGAAACATTGGGGACATTTGCAATGCCTCAATGGCTTTTCCCAACTTGATCGCTTTGATTCTGCTGAGCGGTGTGGTCGCCAAAATGACGCGCGATGCTTACAAGGCCGGTAGTTGGAAGGTGCACCCGGCCACACCACGCGATCATTCCCGGGTAGAATAGCTCCAGCGCATCAAGGGAAGAACCATGCAAGAACCCAACGCCCTGCGGCCCGATCTCTACGAGGAGATCGTCCGGTTGAGGAAAGCCGGACAATCGGCGGCTTTGGCCACCATAGTCCGCCGCATTGGGAGCACGCCCCGCAAGGACAACGCTAAAATGCTGATCAGGGCGGATGGCTCGACCCTGGGATCGGTGGGGGGCGGTTGCGTTGAGGCGGAAGTTTGGCAACAGGCCAAAAAGGTTATTGAATCCAACCGGACCCGGCTTGTTCACTATGAAATGACCGACGAGGATGCTCGTGAAGAAGGACTGATTTGCGGAGGAACCGTGGAAGTCTTCGTGGAACCGATCACCCCCCAACCGAAAGTCGTCATTTTGGGCGCCGGACATGTGGGTCAAGCGATCGCGCAGGTATTGGCTCGTCTAGGCTATAAGCTTTGCATCGTCGATGACCGGGAAACCTTTGCCAACCGTCAACGCTTTCCCTGGGCTCAGGAGATCCGAGCTTGTCCCTTTACTCAGGCCCTGGAAGGAGTCGGCGTGCCCGAGAACAGTTTCGTCCTGGTGGTGACCCGCGGCCACAGCCACGACCAAGACGCCCTGGAAGCTGTCCTGAAGACTCCGGTTCGTTATCTCGGTCTGGTCGGCAGCCGCCGAAAAGTCCGCATTCTGGTCGAAAACCTTCTCAAGAAGGGGCATTTTCCCCAGGCTTTCGAGAATCTCTACGCCCCGATCGGGTTATCGATCGGATCGGAAACGCCGGAGGAGATCGCCGTGAGTGTGGCGGCCGAACTGATCGCCATCCAAAAGGGCGTCCACCAGCGCAGCCCCAAGCAACAATACATCCGACGCTTCCTCCAACAAGCAGTGGCTTCCAAACCTCAAGATACCCCGAGACCAGCCGATGCGACGCCTGCTCAACTCCAATCAGGAAGGTAGCGGGTTTCCTCCGGGACTTCGCGAAGGCTGCCGGCTTCTTCGCCAAGGGGCTGAGCTGACGCCGGTAGGGGTGTGGTCCGGGATCGGTCTTTCTTCTCAGGAGCCCCGCTCGGGACTGGGTAGACTGTCAAGAATCGACCGACCCAGTTGGTCCCGCACCGTTTCCCATCCGCAACCCTGACGTAACACCACCGGGGGGTTGACACTCAAATCGATTACCGTCGATGCCGGTCCCGAGACGGGTCCCGGAGAGTACAGCAACAAGTCCACTTGGGCGCCAAAAAGAGCCCTGAGTGCGTCGATGGAAGTCTCCACCGGCTGTCCTGAAAGGTTGGCGCTGGTGGACACCAACGGAGCCTTCCAACGATCCAACCATTGCTGCAGAAAGACGCCGGCCGGCAAGCGGCACCCTACCCGTCCTGAAGCCCCGCTGACGACCTCGTCCAGATGGTTCCCGGCACGGAACAAGCATGTCACCGGTCCCGGCCAGAGTCGCCGCGTCCATCGCTGCCAATCACCGGGAAGCTCCCGGGCGACGCGGGGCACCCAGTCGGCGGACGGCAGAAGGAGCAACAGCCCCCGGTCAGGCGATCGCTGCTTGATCGCCAGCAGCCGTCGCAGCGCTTTGGGATTTCCAGGATCACAAGCCAAGCCATAGACGGTATCGGTAGGGGAAAGCACGATGCCCCCAGCTCGAATCGCCTCGCTGGCCCGATCCAACACCGATCCGGCCGGCCGATTCGGATCAACCTCGAACTCGGGAGCAGTCAAAAACCTCCTCCGATTGTCTCGGCCCCAGCCGGGTCCCCGCCTTTTGTTGCAGCCATTCGCCTCTTCCAGCCTATCAAAGAGGCGACGACCCGAGCGAAAGATTAATCCGGATCTTATCGCTTATGGATTTTGTCACAATGATTTAGCCGGTTGACATTCAAAGTTTTCTCAATCCGGATTCCGTCCTGGAGGCCGCATCATGGTCCATATAGATCCAAGAATGTCCAAAAAAGTATGTTAAGTAGCTTTATATTAAGGACTTATGATTATTTCCATCCGCTGAAGTCTCGTATATTCCGAGACTTAAAGGGTGATCGTCAACTATTTGCAGCGGCTGACCGAGGTGCGGCTGGGAAGCCGAACCTCCAGCAACAAGATCGCCTACGGATACGACCGCTGGGGGAACCGAACTTCGTCCGCCACCAAGGGCACGGTGGCCAACTTCATGGCCTGCAGCACCGATTGCGCCGTCGATGCCACCACCAATCGAATCAGCGACTGGCGCTACGATGCAGCCGGCAATCCGATCGGGATCTCCACTTCGACCCTGCAGTGGGATGGAGCCGGCAGACTGGAGTCGATCGACAGCGGCGCCTCCGCCTCCTACAGCTATGACCACCTGGGACGACGCGTCCTCAAGCGGGCGCCAAGCGACAACACTCAGTACTTTTACGATGTGACGGGCAAGGTGTCGTGGGAGTTCGATCCGGATGGGACCGGTGACCGGCAGAAGATGGTGCGGGCCTACTTCAACGGGCGGCTGTTCACCTCCACCGGCGACGCAGCGGCGGGGTCGCACACGGTCTATACCGATCACCTGGGAACGCCGCGACTCAAGCTGCATGTGATGACGGCAGCCGCAGAAGCCCGCGACGACTACTACCCCTTTGGGCAACAAGTCAACACGGTGGTCGATGCAGCTCACGACCGGAGGTTTACCGGGAAGGAGCGCGACGCAGAGTCGGGGCTGGACTACTTCGGGGCTCGCTACTACCACAGCACGGCAGGGAGATTCCTGAGTGTCGATCCGGTGCTGGACAGCGCCGATCCAACCAATCCCCAAAGCTGGAACCGCTATGCGTATACCTTCAACAATCCCCTCCAATACGTCGACAAGACGGGTGAGATCGTTGAGACGGCGTGGGATCTTCTTAATGTCGCCTTGGGCGTCAAATCGCTAATCGACAACGTCAGCGCCGGACATTACGGATGGGCTGCAGTGGACGCACTTGGAGTGGCCGTGGATGCCGTTGCTGCGGCTGTCCCCATTGTGCCGGGCGGGGCGGGCGCCGTGATCAAGGGGGCACGCCTGCTCAACAAGGTTGACCATACGGCCGATAGCGTATTTGCAACTCGTCGCCAAGCGTTAAACAACGCCAAGAGACGGAATGACATTCCAACTAGTCAACAACCTGACGCAGTCTACAAACCTGGGACCGCTGCAGACGAGAAGGTAAAACTGAATAGTAGATACAATGTCAGGCTATACGAATATACCAACAACAAGGGTCAGAAAATCCATATCCGTGAGGATAGAGCTGTGAAATACAAAGATGGTGGCAGCCAAGCACCGCATTTCAACTCTGGACTCAAGGGCAAGACACTCAAAAAACATGATTACTGGAGAGAAAAGCCGAAATCAAAACCCTTTCAGTGAGGACGCATCCACGCAATAGAAAGATGGCAGCCAAGGGCCGACATTTAGCTCCGAGCCTAGGACGGACCATTCAAGCGCGATATCGCCGCTTTCCAAAGAATCGGTAGGCAAACATGATAAATCCTCGATTTAGCGTGAGTCTTTACGACGACCTCAGCCAGGAACTTTTCGATCTTGGCTGGTTTCCGAAGTACGTGGAGCAGGAATATCTTAGTCAAATCAATAGTCTGGCAGCGTTAGAGGTCCGAATCGGTGGACTTGAGGATGACGATCACGCCTGGGACGTATCGATGGCGAGCCTGGAGATCGCGGCTCGCAGGATTCTCGAGCAGGTGTTTCCTACCCAGCTACTTGTTGCGGTTGAGGGCGGCCCCCTGCCGATCAGCCGAGTTCGGTCTTACAAAGGCTTCCTGTCTCGACGAGGAAGAATCGGTCAAGGCAAATTGCTTGAAAAGGAAATGACTTCGGACGCTCCAAAGTATCCAGGGAGATGGGAAACAAATCCGCTACATCGCTTCACGTTCTTTGTCGCTGTTGCGGAAATCGTGGAGGAGAGCTGGCCGGACTGCTTTGCCGAGGCGCAAGATTGGACCAACGCGTGCATTTTAAGCAGTAGCGATCTTGATCTTGATCGTTATTTTTCCGAGCAAATGATCGACAGAGTAGTGACGTGTCTGGAGACTAAGAACGTCGTCACAATCGATTACTGGCGACTCATTCCCGAGTTCTGTCAACAACCTGTTGCAATTACTTCGATCAGTTGGGACACTGGCGGCACATTTGTCAACTTTTCCACGTTTGCAAAAAAGGAGATTTGTCACAATCTCTTTGAAGTTGCCAAGGAGTACGATCAAAAACCGATCCCTTATTAGGGATTGCCTTCAATAGCAGTACGGTACGATCGCCTCCTACAGCCCATGACCACCTGGGACGGCGCATCCTCAAGCGGGCGCCAAGCGACAACACTCAGTACTTTTACGATGTGACGGGCAGAGTGTTGTGGGAGTTCGATCCGGACGGGACCGGTGACCGTCAGAAGATGGTGCGCGCGCCTACTTCAACGGACGGCTGTTCACCTCCACCGGCAACGCAGCGGCGGGGTCTCACACCGTCTACACCGATCACCTGGGGACGCCGCGACTCAAGCTGCATGTGACGACGGCAGCCTCGGAAGCCCGCGACGACTACTACCCCTTCGGGCAACAAGTCAACACGGTGGTCGATGCCGCTCACGACCGGAGGTTTACCGGCCAGGAGCGCGACGCGGAGTCGGGGCTGGACTACTTCGGGGCTCGTTACTACCACAGCGTGGCAGCGAGATTTCTGAGTGTCGATCCTTCAAGAGAAAGTCTTGCTATCAAGAATCCCCAGAGTCTGAATCGCTATACCTATGTTCTGAACAGCCCACTCAAGCTGAAGGATCCCGATGGCAAGGCTGCCGTCTTGGCCACGCTGGCAATCGGCGCCGTGACAGACGTTGGACTTGAGATTGCGTTAAACGTTCTTGAAGGAGAGGCGTGGCACAAGGACGTCGGAACGGCGGTGGTAACTGGAGCGGTCGCCGGAGGAACGGGATTTGGACTGGTCAAACTCGCCCAAAAAGCTATAAAAGTGGTAAAAGCCTACAGGGCTGCAAGAGCCGCAGGCAAAGGTGCCATTACTGTAAGAAAAGGTGCAGAGGCCGTTGACGGAGCTACATTCCCTCGTACCTCCGGAGGCGGTTCAGCAATTCCAAAAAGTGTTGACGACTTGCTTCAAAGGGCCGTAGAGTCTAAACCTCTAGCCAGACCGGGATGGAGCCAAGTTACTGTCAAAGGAAATAATCCAAATGAGATATTTAAATCCTTGACGCGGAATGCCGAGAAAACTCCAAAGGGAGGTGTTAGACTAAAAGACGGCACAGTCCTCCATCTTCATCCGTCTTCTACAACTGGTGTCCAAACAATTCAAGTTCAACGAGGAAAAAAGTTCGTAAAAATAAGGTTTGAACAAGAATGATAGATTTATCAGATTTGATAGAATTTCTTTCTTCCAAGTCAGCGTATGACATTGCTACGAATAGATATCTTAATTCGGTAGATTGGGGAGACAAGAGACTCGTTAAGAATTATATGAGAAAATATTGGCTGACTGATTCTTCCTATCAAAATAACTGGAAATTCCTCCACGAATCTATTTTTTCCTTAAGCAAGAAACTGCCGGATATGATATTCAAAAAGGATTTTGAGTTCATATCTCTATGTGGAGGCGGAACATTTCTTCAAGAAGATTTTGGCCAACTAATGTCTTGTCTTAAGAAACTTGGCGAAAGAAATTTTTTAGTTATTCAGGATACGTCTGAGATGCCCTCTTTTTACAGGCGGCGCAACGATACCTGGTTTCAAATTCCAGCTAAATATGCCCTTAAAATGAAATATCCAGTAAATATTTCATGGGATGAATTAATGAGTGGCCACTTCATTTCTACAATTTTGTTTGAGTTCTATCCTGCTCACTACTATGTTTTTGGAGATAGTGGACAATGGGGAATGTATGCGGCTCATGAATATATTAATACAGAAATTGACCCAGCCGGCACCCCGATACGAATCATAGGTTTTAATCCCAAATACCGGAAGATATTCAGAGAAAGTTTTGGAATACCGGACGGAGATTACTGTGAAACCTTAGATTGGATGATACCAAAAGAGACAAGGCCAAATCTAAAAGAATGGGTTCCCAAGTTATATCGAAATCAAAGTTAAAGAATGACTTTTTTGTTTTCACCGGAAAGCCGTTGCCCGCCCATTGTAGTCCTGAGCGAAGGGGATGAACCGAGAAGGGGGACAGTTTGTTGGAGGTGGGACAGCAGTGCGGCGCAAGAAGGGGCCATACACCTGTTCCCACTCTTTGGACTGGACATTGAGGAGTTTCCCGGACCGGGGTGGTTGTGGGGAGTCAATCCGGACGGACGGCATGGTCCTGGGCCTTATCCGTACACCGATTGGGCTGTTGACTCGACCACCAATCGAATCAGCAACTAGACCTGCAACACGGCCGGCAATCCGATCGGGATCTCCACTTCGACCCTGCAGTGGGATGGAGCCGGCAGACTGGAGTCGATCGACAACGGCGCCACCGCCTCCTACAGCTATGACCACCTGGGACGGCGCGTCCTCAAGCGGGCGCCAGGCGACAACACTCAGTACTTTTACGATGTGACGGGCAAGGTGTTGTGGGAGTTCGATCCGGACGGGACCGGTGACCGTCAGAAGATGGTGCGGGCCTACTTCAACGGCCGGCTGTTCACCTCCACCGGGGACGCAGCGGCGGGGTCTCACGCCGTCTACACCGATCATTTGGGAACGCCGCGACTGAAGCTGCATGTGATGACGGCAGCCTCGGAAGCCCGCGACGACTACTACCCCTTTGGCCAACAGGTCAACACGGTGGTCGATGCAGCTCACGACCGGAGGTTTACCGGGAAGGAACGCGACGCGGAGTCGGGGCTGGACTACTTCGGGGCTCGCTACTACCACAGCGTGGCAGGGAGATTTCTGAGTGTCGATCCTTCAAGAGAAAGTCTTGCTATCAAAAATCCCCAGAGTCTGAATCGCTATACCTATGTTCTGAACAGCCCTCTCAAGCTGAAGGATCCCGATGGCAAGGCTGCCGTCTTGGCCACGCTGGCAATCGGCGCCGGGACAGACGCTGGACTTGAGATTGCGTTAAACGTTCTTGAAGGAGAGGCGTGGCACAAGGACGTCGGAACGGCGGTGGTAACTGGAGCGGTCGCCGGAGGAACGGGATTTGGACTGGTCAAACTCGCCCAAAAAGCTATAAAAGTAGTAAAAGCCTATAGGGCTGCAAGAGCCGCCGGCAAAGGTGCAGCCGTTGTCTCCAGAGGCAATTCCCCAATTCCAAAAAGTGTTGACGACTTGCTTCAAAGGGCCGTAGAATCTAAACCTCTAGCCAGACCGGGACGGAGCCAACTTACTGTCAAAGGAAATAATCCAAATGAGATATTTAAATCCTTGGCGCGGAATGCTACTGAGATAGGAGAAGACACATTTAAATTAAAGGACGGCACAGTTATCCATTTTCATTATTCAACTAAAACTGGTCTCTCAACAATTCAAATTGACCGGGGAAAAACCAAGATAGTAAAAGTAAGGTTTGAACAAGAATGACAGATTTGTCAGATTTGATAGAACTTTATTATTCCAGGAAAGTATATCTCACTTGTACGACAAGATATAGTAGTTCTACAGATTGGGGAGATAAGAGAATCGTTAAACGTTATATGGAAAAATATTGGCTGACTGATTCTTCCTATCAAAATAACTGGCAATTCCTACATCAATCTATTTTTTCCTTAAGTAAGGACCTGCCGGCTATGATATTCAAAAAGGATTTTGAGTTCATATCTCTATGTGGAGGCGGAACATTTCTTCAAGAAGATTTTGGCCAACTGATGTCTTGTCTTAAGAAACTTGGCGAAAGAAATTTTTTAGTTATTCAGGATACGTCTGAGATGCCCGCTTTTTACAGGCGGCGCAACGATACTTGGTCTTGGTCTCAAATTCCAGCTAAGTATGCCCTTAAAATGAAATATCCAGTAAATATTTCATGGGATGAATTAATGAGTGGCAACTTCATTTCTACAATTTTGTTTGAGTTCTATCCTGCTCACTACTATGTTTTTGGAGATAGTGGACAATGGGGAATGTATGCGGCTCATGAATATATTAATACAGAAATTGACCCAGCCGGCACCCCGATACGAATCATAGGTTTCAATCCTAAATACCGGAAGATGTTCAGAGGAAGTTTTGAAATACCGGACGGAGATTACTGTGAAACCTTGGATTGTATACCAAAAGAGACAAGGCCAAATCTAAAAGAATGGGTTCCCAAGTTATATCGAAATCAAAGTTAAAGAATGACTTTTTTGTTTTCACCGGAAAGCCGTTGCCCGCCCATTGTAGTCCTGAGCGAAGGGGATGAACCGAGAAGGGGGACAGTTTGTTGGAGGTGGGACAGCAGTGCGGCGCAAGAAGGGGCCATACACCTGTTCCCACTCTTTGGACTGGACATTGAGGAGTTTCCCGGACCGGGGTGGTTGTGGGGAGTCAATCCGATCGGGATCTCCACTTCGACCCTGCAGTGGGACGGGGCCGGCAGACTGGAGTCGATCGACAGCGACGCCACCGCCTCCTACAGCTATGACCACCTGGGACGACGCATCCTCAAGCGGGCGCCAAGCGACAACACTCAGTACTTTTACGATGTGACGGGCAAGGTGTTGTGGGAGTTCGATCCGGACGAGACCGGTGACCGGCAGAAGATGGTGCGCGCCTACTTCAACGGGCGGCTGTTCACCTCCACCGGCGACGCAGCAGCGGGGTCTCACACCGTCTACACCGATCACTTGGGAACGCCGCGACTGAAGCTGCATGTGACGACGGCAGCCTCAGAGGCTCGCGACGACTACTACCCCTTTGGGCAACAAGTCAACACGGTGGTCGATGCAGCTCACGACCGGAGGTTTACCGGGAAGGAACGCGACGCAGAGTCGGGACTGGACTACTTCGGGGCCCGCTACTACCACAGCGTGGCGGGGAGATTTATCAGTGTCGATCCTTCAAGAAAAAGTCTCGACACCAAAAACCCCCAGAGTCTGAACCGCTATACCTATGTTCTGAACAGCCCACTCAAGCTGAAGGATCCCGATGGCAAGGCTGCCGTCTTGGCCACACTGGTAGTCGGCGCCGGGACAGACGCTGGACTTGAGATTGCGTTAAACGTTCTTGAAGGAGAGGCGTGGCACAAGGACGTCGGAACGGCGGTGGTAACTGGAGCAGCCGCCGGAGCAACCGGCTTTGGACTGGCCAAACTCGCCCCAAAAGCTATAAAAGTGCTAAAAGCCTACAGGGCTGCAAGAGCCGCAGGCAAAGGGGCAAATGCTGTAAAGCGAGCAAGGAACTTTAGTCCTGCAGATTTTGCAGATGATGTCTCACGAATCAGAGCCGAATCAAAAGCACGTTACGGCCTCGATTTCCCAGGTTCTGACGACGTTGTAATGCTGGCAAAGAAGCGAGACATCAAGCAAATTGACTCCATAGTCAGGAAATTTGGTTTTAACAAAAAGCAGCGAAAAATACTACATGACGAGATTCACAATGAGAATCTGAACTATAAGCAAATTAAGGAAATAGCTGAACAGCTTAAAGAACAGTTCCCCAAGAAAGCCCCATTCAAGTAGAATTGGCCAATGGACGTCAGTGCGGATAGACTCTCAGGGACTCTAAGGAAGATTATTGGACAGGCGTGTTGGTACATTGGCGTCGGAGGTTGTACATTACCCTCTTTCTCTATTGCATTAGGAAGGAGGGTTAAACGGCAGTATCCACTACGGAACCCCTCTGCTACTGAGGAGTTTCGGTTGTATAAAGGTGAGTCGACCCTTTTGGTGTGGTGTACCTGGCGTCTTGATTCCAAAAACTCTGCGATTGCGAGTAGCGATGACAATGAGGCCACTATCGTCACTGGTCTCAATCGGTTGAAGGGAAAGAAGCTGGTCGGTGTGGAAGTAATAGGACCAGTTTGGGATGCCATTTTCGAATTCTCCGATGACCTAAAACTGAAAATATTCTGTGACCACACCTCGCCGGAGGGGAGTTTTGATGGAAATTGGGAATTTGCGACCGGGGACGTGCAGGTCTATCTGGGACCCGGCAATAAGTGCGAAATCGAACCACGAACGATTTGCGCCCCAGCTGAAGGTGGTTCTGGTGAATTGTCTTTACCGACCCCTAATAGGCGTGCGGATCCCGACTGAACGCTTCTCCAATTCGTCACTCCTGGACAGTGGGAGTAATCAACTGACAGGTGTCCCTGCCTTGCTCAAAGGACAGAACGGAGAAGGGGACAATTGGTTGCAGGTGGGACAGCAGTGGGACGGCAGAAGGGGACAGACACTTGGTCCCACCCCTTTTGCTGGACCACTCTACTGAGAGTTTCCCGGGTTGGTTGTGGGAGTTCGATCCGGGTACGACCGATGACCATCAGAAGATGGTGCGGGCCTACTTCAACGGACGGCTGTTCACCTCCACCGGCGACGCATCGGCGGGGTCTCACGCCGTCTACACCGATCACCTGGGAACGCCGCGACTGAAGCTGCATGTGACGACGGCAGCCTCGGAGGCCCGCGACGACTACTACCCCTTTGGGCAACAGGTCAACACGGTGGTCGATGCAGCTCACGACCGGAGGTTTACCGGCAAGGAGCGCGACGCCGAGTCGGGGCTGGACTATTTCGGGGCTCGCTACTACCACAGCGTGGCAGGGAGATTCGTGAGCGTCGATCCGGTGCTGGACAGCGCCGATCCAATCAATCCCCAAAGCTGGAACCGCTATGCGTATACCTTTAACAACCCGCTCAAATACGTCGACAAGACGGGTGAGATCGTTGATTTGGCGTGGGATTTTGTTAATATCGCCTTGGGCGTCAAATCGCTAATCGACAACGTCAGCGCCGGACATTACGGATGGGCTGCAGTGGACGCACTTGGAGTGGCCGTGGATGCCGTTGCCGCGGCTGTCCCCATTGTGCCGGGCGGGGCGGGCGCCATTATCAAGGGGGCACGCCTAGTCAACAAGGTTGACAATGCTAGCGATGCTGCTCAAATGACTTCGCGGTCGAGAGCTGTTGCCCCAAAGAGTTTAGCTAAGAATGCTGATGAAATGGCTGCTGAACTACAGCAGCAACTTGGCAAGAATAGTGTTCCATTCTCCACGCCCGGAACCAAAGGGCGCATTGATCTCGCTGGATCAGAACACTTCGATAAGGCGACCCAAAAGTACATACCGACTCCTCACGTTCAAACTAGACAGATCAACGTTGGCCCTAACGAGAAGATTAATCTTGGTGAGGAAGTCATACGTCCTGCCACAAAGCAAGACATCAGAATAGCCAGAGAACTCGAAAGGAGGAGAAAGAATCTATGATCGCCTCGGGTGACCTTTTGTCCAAACTGGAAGATTGGTATCAATCCCAATGTAATGGGGATTGGGAGCACCAGTATGGTGTGAGAATCGATTGTCTTGATAATCCTGGTTGGGTTCTACGCGTGGATCTAAAGGGGACAGATATCGAGGGGACAAGTATGCTCCCCCTAATCGTTGATAATGGTGACAATGACTGGATGTACTGTGAAGTTAAAGATGCTCAGTTCGTTGCTTGCGGTGATCCAAAGAAGTTGAAGAGTATCATTAAGACTTTTTTGAATTTCGCCGGCGTCCGTGTTGAATTCACCTCCTAAGCCCGACAGTGAGACAAAGCAATGCGATGCAATGCGGGAAAGAGAGGAGAGAAGGGGACACTCATTAGAAGGCCCGTGACCACCTGGGACGGCGCATCCTCAAGCGGGCGCCAAGCGACAACACTCACTACTTTTACGATGTGACGGGCAAGGTGTTGTGGGAGTTCGATCCGGGTACGACCGATGACCATCAGAAGATGGTGCGGGCCTACTTCAACGGACGGCTGTTCACCTCCACCGGCGACGCATCGGCGGGGTCTCACGCCGTCTACACCGATCACCTGGGAACGCCGCGACTGAAGCTGCATGTGACGACGGCAGCCTCGGAAGCCCGCGACGACTACTACCCCTTTGGGCAACAAGTCAACACGGTGGTCGATGCAGCTCACGACCGCAGGTTTACAGGGAAGGAGCGCGACGCAGAGTCGGGACTGGACTACTTCGGCGCTCGTTACTACCACAGCGTGGCAGGGAGATTCCTGAGTGTCGATCCGGTGCTGGACAGCGCCGATCCAATCAATCCCCAAAGCTGGAATCGCTATACGTACACCTTTAACAATTCGCTCAAATACGTCGATCCGGATGGATTGTGCCCGGTGCCTGCGGACACGAATAACACGGTCTGTATCGTTTTGTTTATTGAGGCCAGCGCGGTCCAAGGTTACAAGGGCGATGATCGAGAATTCTCCTCAAATTCCGACCCCAGTCAGTCGAGGGTGTACCTCCACGTGAATGTCGGGGAAAAAGAATTCAATGGTGTCGTAAATCCCAGCAGAAAAGTGGGAGGAGAGGAGGTTGCTCCACTCGAAAGCAACCGGGTGAGTGTGACCTTCGACGCTGATGGTGGGTTTTCCGCCGAGATAGATGCAACCAACTCTGCTGCTGCCCCGAGGGTGGCTCCTGCAATCGATGCCAGCTTCACCTTCCGTCCGGATGGTTCTGGAGGGTTTAGAGGTCAAGGGGATCGCGATGCGTTCCCTTCGGCAGAAGCGTATCATTGGCGTGGGGGAGTCGTCAAAACACTCTTCAAGCGACGTGAAGCGACATGGTTTTCATTGTTCCCCTTCATGCCCAACGATAAATTCAAATTTCCGAAAAAACCCAGGAGGTAACCGGAATGAAATCGATAAATGCGACCCTTCGGAGTGAGCTGCGGCGTTTTTTTTACAATCTAGTACTCTTTCTGCTCGGAATCTACCCGCTGTTTTGGTTTCTTTATTTGGTCCAGTACATCATAGATATCATTATTTTCAATAGTGCAAGAAATTTCAACGAGGGCTTCGTCGTTTTCATTTCATGGCTGAAAATCGCTCTCATTTCATGGCTGGAAATAGGGTTGGGAATGTTCCTGATGATGCATTTGATCACGTACAAGTTCCCGACACGTCGGGCGGCATCGCTATCGATTCTACTTTTCTGGACGGGTTTTGCAACATATGGCCGTGGGTATGTACTAATGCCAATGATTGTTGTCTTCGTGCCAATGTTGATCTCTCTGATTGTGTTGGTCATGTTTTATCGACTTCCACCTTCTCCCTCTGAAAAGAATCCGTAGGTTTTCTATTCAAGTACAAGACTGAAAAGGAAAGGAGGAGATGCGACCTCATTGAATTACGGGGTCGGCTGCACTCGACACAAAGCAATGCGAGAAGGGGACAGTTTGTTGGAGTGGCGCGACAACTTGACGATATCGGCTACCTCTACGACGCGCTGGACAACTTGACCCGTGTCAGACAATATACGATGGGAGACCGGAGCACCTATCAGGAGCGTTCTTTCGTTTACGACAGCTTGAGCCGGTTGGGTTCCGAAACCCATCCCGAATCGGGAACCGCCAGCTACCAATACGACGCCAACGGCAACCTGAAGCGGCGCACCGATGCCCGGGGGATTGCCACCAACTATAGCTACGACTCGCTGGATCGACTGAAGACAACCGATTACACGGACGGGACTCCGACGACCACCGTCACCTACGATCAGGGCGCCAACGGAAAAGGGCGGCTGGCTACCGCCTCCGGCGGCAGCGGCTCCGATGCCTTCCACTATCACTATGACGGCTATGACGGCATGGGACGAGTGTTGAATCTGCGCGCGACTCTGGGCAGCCGACAGTTTGACGCCGTCTACTGCTACAACTTCCTGGGCGGAATCACCCAGGTCGATTACCCCGATACCCATCCCTCGCCCGGCTTCGTGTGGGAATACGAATACGACGGTCAAGGGCGTCAGCAGGAGATGAGAAGCACTTCTTCAGGGCAAACCGAGACCCTGATCGACGGCTATCGCAAGATCTACGGCCGTTCCACCTCCACCGAGACGACCCTGTACGCCATCAACGGCACTCAAGAGACGATCACCTACAACAACCGAATGCAACCGACCCGCCGATCGGTGGCGCTGACGGCGACGCCAACCACCAAGTTGATGGATCTGCGCTACTCCTTCCGAGACCCCACCAGCTCCGGCAACAACGGCAACGTCTATCGGATGACCGACAGGGCGCAAAGCACCACCGACGGCAAGCAGTACTACTCCTACGACTATTTGCAGCGGCTGACCGAGGTGCGGCTGGGAAGCCGAACCTCCAGCAACAAGATCGCCTACGGATACGACCGCTGGGGGAACCGAACTTCGTCCGCCACCAAGGGCACGGTGGCCAACTTCATGGCTTGCAGCACCGATTGCGCCGTCGATGCCACCACCAATCGAATCAGCAACTGGAGGTACGATGCAGCCGGCAATCCGATCGGGATCTCCACTTCGACCCTGCAGTGGGACGGGGCCGGCAGACTGGAGTCGATCGACAGCGGCGCCTCCGCCTCCTACAGCTATGACCACCTGGGACGGCGCATCCTCAAGCGGGCGCCAAGCGACAACACTCAGTACTTTTACGATGTGACGGGAAAAGTGTTGTGGGAGTTCGATCCGGACGGGACCGGTGACCGGCAGAAGATGGTGCGCGCCTACTTCAACGGACGGCTGTTCACCTCCACCGGGGACGCAGCGGCGGGGTCTCACGCCGTCTACACCGATCATTTGGGAACGCCGCGACTGAAGCTGCATGTGATGACGGCAGCCTCGCAAGCCCGCGACGACTACTACCCCTTTGGGCAACAGGTCAACACGGTGGTCGATGCAGCTCACGACCGGAGGTTTACAGGCCAGGAGCGCGACGCGGAGTCGGGACTGGACTACTTCGGGGCTCGCTACTACCACAGCGTGGCAGGGAGATTCCTGAGTGTCGATCCGGTGCTGGACAGCGCCGATCCAACCAATCCCCAAAGCTGGAACCGCTACACCTATACCTTCAACAATCCGCTCAAATACGTCGACAAGACGGGTGAGATCGTTGAGACGGCGTGGGATCTCCTTAATGTCGCCTTGGGCGTCGCATCGTTAATCGACAACGTCAGCGCCGGACATTACGGATGGGCTGCAGTGGACGCACTTGGAGTGGCCGTGGATGCCGTTGCTGCGGCTGTCCCCATTGTGCCGGGCGGGGCGGGCGCCGTTATCAAGGGGGCACGCCTGCTCAACAAAGTTGACAATACGGCCGATAGCGTATTTGCAACTCGTCGCCAAGCGTTCAACGACGCCAAGAGACGGAATGACATTCCAACTAGCCAACAACCTGACGAAGTCATCAAACCTCGGACGCCGAAAGGCAGAGACCTGGACAATACACGTAACGTCAGGCTATACAAATTTAAAAACAGCAAGGGTCAGGAAATCCATATCCGTGAGGACAAACCCAGGAAATACAAAGATGGCGGCAGCCAAGGGCCGCATTTCAATTCTGGACCCGATCCCAAGAGACTCAGAAAACACCATTACTGGAGAGAAAAACGGAAATCAAAACCCTTTCAGTGAGGACGTATCCACGCAAATACAAAGCTGGCTGCCAAGGACCGACATTCAATTCCGAGCCCAGGACGGGCCAATCAAACACTGATCACTACTTTTCCAAAGAATCGGTAGGCAAACATGATAAATCCTCGATTTAGCGTGAGTCTTTACGACGACCTCAACCAGGAACTTTTCGATCTTGGCTGGTTTCCAGAGTACGTGGAGCAGGAATATCTTAGTCAAATCAACGGTCTGGCAGCGTTAGAGGTCCGAATCGGTGGACTTGAGGATGACGACCACTCCTGGGACGTATCGATGGCGAGCCTGGAGATCGCAGCTCGCAGCATTCTCGAGCAGGTGTTTCCTACCCAGCTACTTGTTGCGGTTGAGTCGTTCCCCCTGCCGATCAGCCGAGTTCGTTCTTACAAAGGCTTCCTGTCTCGACGAGGAAGAATCGGTGAAGGCAAATTGCTTGAAAAGGAAATGACTTCGGAGGCTCCAAAGTATCCAGGGAGATTGGAAACAAATCCGCTACATCGTTTCACGTTCTTTGTCGCTGTTGCGGAAATCGTGGAGGAGAGCTGGCCGGACTGCTTTGCCGAGGCGCGAGATTGGACTAACGCATACATTTTAGGCAGTAGCAATCTTGATTGTTATTTCTCCGAGCAAATGATCGACAGAGTGGTGACGTGCTTGGGGATTGGCCGGACCGTCGCAATCGATTCCATGCGACTGATTCCCGAGTTCTGTCAGCAACCTGTTGCAATTACTTCGATCCGTTGGGATATTCGCGGCACGTTTGCCAACTTTTCCACGTTTGCAAAAAAGGAGATTTGTCACAATCTCTTTGAAGTTGCCAAGGAGTACGATCAAAAACCGGTCCCTTATTAGGGATTGCCTTCAATAGCAGTACGGTACGATCGCCTCCTACAGCCCATGACCACCTGGGACGGCGCATCCTCAAGCGGGCGCCAAGCGACAACACTCAGTACTTTTACGATGTGACGGGCAAGGTGTTGTGGGAGTTCGATCCGGACGGGACCGGTGACCGGCAGAAGATGGTGCGCGCCTACTTCAACGGGCGGTTGTTCACCTCCACCGGGGACGCAGCGGCGGGGTCGCACACCGTCTACACCGATCACCTGGGGACGCCGCGACTCAAGCTGCATGTGATGACGGCAGCCTTGGAAGCCCGCGACGACTACTACCCTTTTGGGCAACAAGTCAACACGGTGGTCGATGCAGCTCACGACCGGAGGTTTACAGGGAAGGAGCGCGACGCAGAGTCGGGGCTGGACTACTTCGGGGCTCGCTACTACCACAGCGTGGCAGGGAGATTCGTGAGTGTCGATCCGGTCCTGGACAGCGCCGATCCAACCAATCCCCAAAGCTGGAACCGCTATGCGTATACCTTCAACAATCCGCTCAAATACGTCGACCCAGACGGGCGAATTGTCAGGGTGGCGGATGAAAGTTCCACAGTTTTTCTGGAACCCAAACAGAATGTATCAGCGGCCCGATTTTAGAATTCCGGGAGGTTGGTCAAAGTCTCGGGCCGACCCGCGGTACGGTCGGCAATGGCCGCATAGAATGGGTATCATGGTGCCCAGGCGTCTTCCCTGCCCTTGACCTCCAGGTTCGGGAAAGCCACTGTGGCGCGAGTCCCGCACACCGTCAAATTGAGAAAGCCGTTCCCATGAGGAGTTCCCCATGACCCGACAGTTGTTTCCGGACGATGGCGGAGAGAAAACCGGATCGGAGGCCCACATCCCTTTGGCTGATCGGATGCGACCCCGCCACATCAACCAGGTATTGGGACAGAACCATCTGCTGGTGGAAGGCCGCTTTCTTTGCCAAGCCATTCGAAACAAGAGCCTTCCCTCGATGATTCTTTGGGGCCCTCCCGGGGTCGGCAAGACGACACTGGCCCGAGTGCTGGGCTTGGAGACGCTGGCCCACTTTGTCGCACTGAGCGCTGTGTTGTCGGGGGTCCGGGATGTCAAGAAGGTGGTGGAAAGCGCCCTTTACCAGCGCCGCGTCAGCCGAAAGCAGACCATCCTCTTCGTGGACGAGATCCACCGCTTCAACAAGGCTCAGCAAGACGCTTTTCTGCCTCACGTGGAGAACGGCACCCTGACCTTGATCGGCGCCACTACCGAGAACCCTTCCTTTGCCCTCATCTCACCCCTGCTCTCGCGCACCCGTGTGGTGGTGCTCAAGCCCTTGGAAGAGAAGCATTTGATGGCTATCCTCCAGAGCGCTCTGGCCGACGCGAAACGTGGCCTGGGGAGACTTGAGTTGCAGCCGGACGACGGAGTCCTGGAAAGCATCGCCACTTTTGCCGACGGCGATGCACGAGCGGCCCTCAACGCCTTGGAGGTGGCGGCCGAACTGGCTCAGGCACAGCGGACAGACCCTACACGGCTCACAGCCGAGATAGTCCAGGAGGCCCTTCAGCGTCGCAGTCTCCACTACGACAAGGCGGGCGAGGAGCACTACAATGTCATCTCGGCTCTGCACAAATCACTCCGCAACAGCGATTGCGATGCCGGACTTTACTGGTTGGGACGACTGCTGGAGGCGGGTGAGGATCCGCTCTACGTGGCTCGGCGACTCGTTCGTTTCGCTTCTGAAGACGTGGGAATGGCCGACCCAATGGCCCTGGGCCTGGCCATCGATGCCCTGCAAACGGTCCAGTTTATCGGCCTCCCGGAAGGCAAGCTGGCTCTGGCTCAGCTGACCGTTTACCTGGCCCAGACGCCCAAGAGTAACTCACTCTACCGCGCCTATATGGCTGTGGAAAAGGAAATCAGCCAAGCGCGCAACGAGCCCGTCCCCTTGCACCTGCGCAACGCACCTACTCGGCTGATGAAAGAACTGGGTTATGGAGAAGGTTACCGCTATGCCCCTGATGAAGCGGCGGGTGTGGCATCAATGGACTGTCTGCCTCCCCGGCTGCGGGGAGTGCGCTTTTTCGAACCTGGCAAAAGCGGCTACGAAGAGGTCGTGGGCAAGCGTCTGAAAAAATTTGAAGAATTGAAGCGACAGGAAGAGACCTGACCGGGCACCAAATGGACCCCTCAAGAACCGGCCCGGATTCAATAAACCTGGGATCAAGGCAGTGGCCGAGACCCTGGCAGTCAATTTGGTAACAGAGGGAAGACCCGAGGTGTTTGTCGCAACTCCTCTGGCATAAGAGGCGGGCCGCGGCCGCAGGAAAACCTCTATCGACTGCTCGACCCCGGGAACTTCCGTTTAGGTCGGCCGGCCAACTGGTTTATAGTCACCGCATGAGAACGAAACCGGACTTGTCGCTGGAACTGTCACCAAGAGCGATGCAGCATTTGGTGAGCCGCACCCTGGAGCGCATTGTCGCTCACGTCGAGTCGCTGCCTCGGCAGCCGGCTCACGATGTTGAGGGAGGTCTGGAGCTGGCTTTGAACACCAAGGAGCCGCTACCCGAACAAGGCGAAGAACTGGAGGCCGTTCTTGACCATCTCTTCCAACGCCTGATCCCCAAGACGTTCAATACCGCCAGTCCGGGTTACCTGGCCTATATTCCCGGAGGTGGGCTGTTTCAAAGTGCGGTTGCCGACTTGATTTCGAAATCGGTCAATCGATATGTGGGCGTCTGGACCGCGGCTCCCGGCCTGGGTCAGCTGGAGGCCAACGTCATCGGCTGGCTTTGCCAGCTCATGGGATATCCCGAGAGCGCGCGGGGTTTCTTCACCACGGGCGGATCGTTATCGATTTTCAGCGCCCTCTATACCGCCCGATGCGAGCGGCTCCCTGAGAATTTTCTCAAGGGCGTCATCTACGCTTCGGACCAAGTGCATCATTCGGTCACAAAAGCAGCCAAACTGATAGGACTACCGGCCGACAATGTGCGCTTGATCGAATCCGACCAACAATTTCGCCTCCCTCCCGACTCGGTGCGTTCCCGGATTCGACATGACCGCGCTACCGGCCGGCAACCCTTCCTGGTGGTGGGCAGTGCCGGAACCACCAACACCGGGGCCGTCGACGATCTCCGTGGACTGGCCGACTTGGCCCGGGAACAGAACCTTTGGTTTCATGTCGATGCCGCCTATGGCGGGGTCTTTGTGTTGACCCGGCAGGGTCGGCAACTGCTGCGAGGAATCGAGCGGGCCGATTCGATCACGCTCGACCCTCACAAGGGTTTGTTCCTTCCCTATGGGACCGGCAGCCTGCTGGTGCGTGACGGCGCAGCTCTGAGACGAGCCCACAGTGTGCAGGGAGAATACATGCCTGCCATCCAGGACGATCCCCGCCTGGTGGATTTTTGCGAGATTTCGCCCGAGCTCTCGCGCGCTTTTCGGGGCCTGAGGCTCTGGCTGCCGCTCAAATTGCACGGCATCGAACCCTTTCGTGCCAACCTGGAAGAAAAACTCGAGCTGACAAGCTGGATCCAGCAGGGGCTGGCGGCTCTTCCTGGCATCGAAATTGTGACACCGCCAATGTTGACGGTGGTCGTGTTCCGCTATCATGATCCGCTATTGGACGACACCACCCTCAATAGCCTGAATCGCCGCTTACTGGCAGCCATCAACCGGCGCCGGCATGTCTATCTCACACCCACCCGGCTTGACGGCCGTTTGGTGATCCGCATCTGCATCCTTTCCTTCCGCACCCATTTGGACCGGGTCGAGCAATGTCTGCAGGATATTGAAGCTGCTCTGGAAGAAGTCGTTGGGGCGCGGTCAAGTTAGAGTTGAGTTTTTTTTGCCAAAGGAGCGGGATCGTTTCACCGCTGCCGTCGCAGACCGTCCCGGCGCCGCCACCGAGTCCTGGAATCCACGACATTGGTCTCCCCTACTGCCAACGGCCGGAAATTGAGGTTTGACTCTATCTCAGGCGCGGATCAACCTTGAGCTCGATGAGTTTTGCAGCAGTTGACTACCTGGTGCTCGTCGCCTACCTGCTTGCCACCGCTCTCTTCGGCGCCTGGGTCGGCCGCCGGCAACGCAACCTGAAGCAGTACTTTCTCGGAGGCCGTAACCTGCCCTGGTGGGCGATTTGCTTTTCAATCGTCGCTACCGAGACCAGTACCTTGACCTTTATCGGGGCCCCGGCGATCGCCTATCAAGGCAACCTCACTTTCCTGCAAATTGCCATCGGCTACGTGGTGGGTCGACTGCTGGTTTCCCTATTCCTGATTCCAGCCTATTTCAAAGGTGAGATCCAGACAGCTTATGAGCTTCTTCAGTCCCGGTTCGGGGAACGCGTCCGGGATTTTTCCTCTCTCCTGTTTCAAGTCAATCGGACTCTGGCCGATGGCGTGCGGCTGGCTGCAACCGCTCTGGTGCTGTCCGTCGCCACTCAGATTACGGACGTCTGGACGATTGCGGTTATCGGTCTGATTACCATCGCTTACACCTTCTATGGCGGGATCGTGGCGGTGGTCTGGAATGACGTGGTCCAAATGATGATCTATTTGGGCGGGGCTATTCTGACCGGGTACGTGATCCTCTCCAAGATTCCCGGAGGTTGGCCGGCTGTGGTGGCTCAGGCATCCGCCGAGTCCAAATTCACGGTGATCAACCTTTCCTGGGATTGGAGCGAACCTTACACGTTGTTGGGCGGCGTGGTGGGGGGCGCCTTCTTGACCTTCGCAACTCACGGGACCGATCAGATGATGGTCCAGCGCTACCTGGCCTGTCGCAGCCGGTGGCAGAGTCAGTTGGCATTGATGGCCAGCAGCCTGGTGGTGCTGTTGCAGTTTGGCCTGTTTCTCCTGATTGGGGTCTTGCTTTATGTCTACTATCAGATCTTTCCCCTTGAGCGCGAGCTTACGCAAATCAACCAAATTCTCCCCATCTTCATTGTCGAGGAGCTTCCCGCCGGTTTGTCAGGGCTGATCATTGCGGCCAGCTTTGCCGCCGCCATGTCGACCTTGAGCAGTTCACTCAACTCCCTGGCCTCTTCGTCCCTGAACGATTACTACCGTCGCTATTGGCGTCCCCAGGCCGACGACAACCACTACCTCTGGGTGTCTCGCCTCTTTACCGTAGCTTGGGGTTTCATCCTGATCTGGGTTTCATTGCTGGCGCGAAATTGGGGAGAAGTTCTCCAGGTCGGACTGACGATCACTTCGGTGACCATGGGAAGTGTGCTCGGTATCTTCCTGCTGGGCCAATGGACCAAGCGACCGTCGCAAGCTTCAGGTTTGGCCGGCATGGCGGCAGGTCTGGTCTCGGTCCTTGCGATCCATCTGAGCGGGGCTCTGGCGTGGACCTGGTACGTCCTGGTTGGCGCCGGGGTTACTTTCGTGGTGGGAGTGTTGCTCTCGCTTGTCGGTTCCGCCACCAACCAGGTGCGCGAATAGTCCCGACACTTTCACTTTCCAATCGTGACCAAACCCGCCGGTGTTAAGATGGATGCTGGCTCTAATAGGAGTTTCCGGGCATGAAATTTTACTCGTCTATCGCGCTTGCTGCTCTCCTGCCGGTAGTTGTCTTATCCTGTGACGGGCCGGCCGCACCCCCGGCGCCGTCAAACTACGACCCCTCGGCCGACACACTCCGTTTCAGGGGTGAGGTTCATCTGCGAAACATTCGCCAACTCACCTTCGGCGGCAACAATGCCGAAGCCTACTTCAGCTTCGACAATCGACAGTTGATCTTTCAAAGCGATTGGAAAATGATCAACCCACAGGGTTGTGATCAACAATTCGTGGTCAACATCGACGGTTCTCCACAACGGAACGGGGCAACCTATCGACTGGTTTCCAGCGGCAAGGGACGCACGACTTGCGGTTATTTCTTGCCCGACGGGAAAATACTCTATGCCTCCACCCACGGCCAAGACCCCCAATGTCCTCCGGCGGTCAGGTTCACCGATGGACGCTATGTCTGGCCGACTTATGCGGATTACGACATTTACATCGCCGAGTCCGATGGCTCGGGTGCTGAGATCCTGATCGGCGGACCGGGTTATGACGCCGAAGCGACCGTCTCGCCCGACGGACGCTTTGTGGTTTTCACCTCCACGCGCTCGGGAGACCTTGAACTCTGGCGTCTGGAATTGGCCACCGGAGAGTTACTCCAGCTCACTCGCGAACTCGGTTACGATGGAGGAGCCTTCTTTTCGCCTGACTCGCAGCGCCTGGTCTGGCGCGCCAGCCGACCTCAGGGGGAAGCCGCCGTCGTCTATCGCCAACTACTGGCTGAGGGACTGGTTGAACCTTCTCGCCTCCAGATCTTCGTCGCCGACCTGGAGGGGAACGACGTTCGCCAAGTTACCGACTTGCCGGGAGCCAATTGGGCTCCCTTCTTACACCCCGATGGGGAGCGGATTCTCTTCTGTTCCAATCATCACACGCTGGCAGAAGGCGGCCGGGAGTTCGATATCTTCATGATCGGCTCCGACGGCCAAGGACTTGAGCAAATTACTCATTCGGGCACCTTCGACGCCTTTCCCATGTTCTCACCCGACGGTGGACGGTTGGTCTTTTCCTCCAACCGCAACCGGGAGCGAACGCCCAGTCGCGAGACCAACATCTTTGTGGCCGATTGGGTAGAACAACCGGAGGCGGTGGACCTGCAGTTCGAGCCTCTGAACCCAGCCCAAACAGAGCCGCCCGCGGATCCCTGAGGTCAGGCCTGGGGCTGGAGATTGGAAAACCGGCCTAATCTCCTTCGACTTCGCCGTGGCCGCCGACCACCAAGCCAAAAGCCACTTCGCCGATCTTCGTCATCAGCGTGAGCTGGTCCATCTCATTTTGTTCCAGCCGGGCCTGGCTAATGGGATCGAAAAGGGGGAAAACAGCCATTACCGCCGGGTGATTGGTTCCCGAAGCCTGGTTGCTGAGCTGATTCAACTCGCCCTGAGCCAACTCGGTTTCAGGCCAGCCGTCTTCATTGCTTGGAATCAGCAACAGGAAGTCCCGGTGGAGGCTGACTCCCGTGTGATTGCCATCCGCCGGTTGCACGCCGTAACGGAGAGTGTAAACTCCCGCAGGAACGGGCTTTTTCTTGTAGTCGATCCATTGGCTTTCCCATTGGACGACACCGAAGAACGTTCCCACTCTGATAGCGCCGAAGTTGACTCCAAACTCACCTGAATCCGCCTGATTAGCGGCTAATTCCGACACAAACCAGAAGTGCCCTTTTTGTCCTTCGGGCAATGAAACCACCACGCTGGTCGGTTGCAGCATCGCCTGAATCTCTTGGGTGACCTCTTGGGGCGGCTCCTTGCCCTGGCTGAGTTTGCTCTCCGAAACCGCAGCGGCCCAGGCCCCCGCAACAATGCATACTATTCCGATAGCGACTGTCTTTTGCATCGCATCTCCGGCAAAGATTAGGGAGGGAAACGAATGAGTTAACGGCTGAAGTGCCCCACGAACGCACTTCGCTTAAAAGGACTGCGCCAGCTACTGTTCAGGCCCTCACCCGAAAAGTTGTGGACCTCGGTATAAGCCGGCAACGCTTCAACCGCTGCCAAAGGCGGGTAGTAGATGGTCTCGTTGCCGCACAAGTGGTCACCCGAGTGCAAGCCGCGCGTCTTCACTTCGGCAATTTGGCCTGCCCGCAGATAGGCCTGCCCGTGTCGTCCCACCTCAACCTGAATGGGAGCCGATTCTATCCGGACCACTTTGTCCAGCAACGGCCCCGCCATTTCACGGGCTAGACCTTGCAGGGCCTCGCTCTGTCGCCGGCTGGCGCGTTCGTCAATCACCAGCAGCGATCGAGTGTCCGACCCCAACGCAAAGGGATCGCCCAAAGTAAAATCAGCCTTGACTACCGCGACCACACCCAGACCGTCCAGATTCACACCCCGCCAAGCACCCTCCCTTACGCGCCAAGCCAGGATGGCTTCTTTCCCCGCCAAATTGGTCTCAGCGTTGGCAAAACAGGGTCCGGTGTAGATATCGGCCGTCCTCACTTCAATGTAATCGCCGCTCAGACCGGCGTCAGAGGCGGCGAAAGCAACACTGCCAGCCAGCAATAGAACGCTCAAAACCAACAAATGTTTGTTCATTTCATCTCCTCCGGGTGAGCCTTCCAGGGCCTATTGTAGCAGAGGCATTCGACAACCTCCGTGAACGCTTTCTATGCGACAGCCGGCTGTCAGGATGCTTGGTAACACATTCTCTCGGGACGGCAGCTTTCCGCCTCGACCGGCTGCGTGTCGGGTCCCAAACAATTCTGAGTGTGGCTGCACCAGTAGAAGCCATCGCTCATATTGGGCACCAGCGGGTCGGGCTCCACCTCAATGTACATTCCCTTGGAACGCAGATAACGGCAGGGCCTCGTCTTTTCTTCCGACATTTGCTCAAACCTCCTTACCCGCAGCCCTCAAAACAGCGCGCTTGACCGCCGTTTGAGCCAAGCGGACCTTGTAGCTGTTGCGGCTCAATGGCTTGGCATCGGTTACCGCCTTCCGGCCGGCGGCTTCGGCTGTTGCTTCGTCGACCGTCTTGCCCGCCAACTCTTGACCGGCAGCCTCGGACACCCAGGGCGTGGCAGCTACATGGCCCATGACGACCGTGGCCCGACGCACCAAGCCTCGTGCAGCAAACTTCAGCGCCACGCTCGCACTGGCAAGAGGCCAATCCAGTGCCTCTCGCTGACGAACTTCATAGGTAGCATTTTGAACATCGTTGCCTGCGACCCGCACACCGGTGACGATTTCGTTAGCAGCCAGATGGTACTCCCGTTCGTCGTCGGCAGCCGGAGCACGGTAAAAGAGACTCAGTGGTGTCTCACGCGCACCGGAGGGTCCGAAGATTTCGACCGTTGCTCCCAGAGCAATCAACGCCGGAGCCAAACTGGAAGGATTGACAAAGAGAGCGTCACCCGAAGTGCCCAAGATGGCATGGTAGCGGTTATCGCCCTGCCGAACTATCGAGGTTCCGTTCCGGCGGGCCAGCAAACCGAAACCCTGGCGATAATACCAGCAGCGCGGTCGCTGACAGAGATCTCCGCCCACGGTGCCGCGGTTCCGAATCTGGGGGCTGGTAATTCCCTTGACCGCCTGGACCAGTGAAGGAAACGATTCGGCGACTGCCTTGTTGTCGAGCAACTCGCTCAGCGTCACCAAAGCTCCAATGTGGAGTCCGCCGCGGCTAGCCGTCAACTCCGACAGGCCGGCAACCTGTTTGATGTTCACGACCAGATTGGGGGTCTCTACATAGTCCTTGAGGAGATTCAGGAAATCGGTGCCGCCGGCGAGAACAGCGGCCTGACCGTTTCCCTCATTGAGCAAACGAACCGCTTCTTCCTTGGTGGTTGGACTCGCATAAGAAAAAGCTTTCATCAGGTCTTCCCTCCTCTCTCCAGAGCTTCAATAACCCGGTCCGGAGTCAAGGGCAGATCCGGGACGCGCACGCCGATAGCATTGGCTACTGCGTTGGAAATGGCTGCCCCTGGTGAGATGACCGGGGGCTCACCCAACCCGATCACGCCCCGTTCGTCATAACCGGGACCGGACATCATATGCACTTCCATCTGGCCGACATCGGTGAGACCCGGCAGCTTGTAGAACTCCAAATCGGCGTTGAGCATGCGACCGCTGACCGGGTCGATGATCTTCTCCTCGGTAAGCGCGTAAGCGATCCCCATGATCAGCGCTCCGTAAACTTGGCTTTCGGCTGTCTTGAGGTCAATGATCAATCCGCAATCCTGGACGGCCACCATTTTGTTGACCCTGACGACACCGGTCTCAACATCTACGGAAACATCAACCATCTGGACGCCGCCAACCCCGCTGTCGTTGAGCTTGCCTGCCCCGGGGTTGCCCCCGGTGGCGGTAACCGGGTTGACGCCCAATTTGGAAGTGGCTTCCTTCCAGCTCAAGCTTCGCGAGGGGTCCGATCTGACGCGAATCTTACCGTTCACCGCCTCCAATTCGTCTACCTCGGCCTCCAGTTCCGGCGCCAGTTTGGTGAACAACTGCTCCAGCACATCCTGGGCGGCTCTGCGCGTGGAGGAGGAGACCCCTCCAACCGTTGTGCTTCCGCCGGATGGACCCGATTGGGGGTAGCTGCTGTCGCCCAGCTTGACACTGACCGCCTCCAGCGGCAGGCCAAAAGTCTCGGCCAGCACGATTGCCACTACCGTCCGAGTACCGGTGCCGAGATCCTGGGTTCCCAGGCGAGCCTCGGCAACTCCGTCCGGGTGAACGGTCACTTGGCAATTACTGCGATGGGCGCGGCCGCCCCAGGTATGCAGCGCAAGTCCCAATCCCTGCTTGACGGGACCCTTACCTGCCGCACCACGGGGATGCCAGCGTTCCCTCCAATCCATCATCTGGGCGGCAATTCGGAGCTCTTGGTCATAAGTTGCAGCCAGTCTGCCGGTAAGCCCGATATTGTGGAGAAAAAAGTCGAGCGGATTCATCCCCAGCTTGGCGGCGAGGTCTTCCAGAGCCGACATGGTCAGGAGGCAGGCTTGGGGGTGGTTGGGAGCCCTCCAGGCCCGAGCACTGGCAATGTTGGTAGGAATCGAGGAGTGTTGTTGTTTCCAATTGGGCGCCCGTAAAACGTAAGGCAGGGGTGGGCTACCCGACCCCGCCAATCCTCCTGAGCCCCACGATTCCGAATCCCAGGCGGTCAGTGTGCCATCCTTCTTGCAGCCCACGCGAACTTTGGCATAGGCGGAGGGCCGATCTCCAGCCACGGTCAATTCGGCATCGCGGTCCAGCATCAGTTTGACCGGAGCGCCCGTCTCCCGAGCCAATTCGGCGCACTCCACACCCCAGCGATCGACCTGGAATTTGCTCCCGAATCCACCGCCCATATAGGGAGTAATCACACGCACGTTGGCGGCGGGAATCTTCAGGGCCTCGCCAAACTGGCCCGGTAAGATGGAAACCCCCTGAGTCGAGCACCAAGCTGTAAGGTGTTCGCTATCCTCCCAGCGACAGACCTGACCGTGAGCTTCCAGGCAACAATGAGCGATCGAGGCCAAGCCGTACTCGCCTTCGGAAATCACGTCCGCCTCCGCAAAACCAGCCTCCGGGTTGCCTTCCGTCTGAGCCTGAGCCGGCTTGACTTCAGGCGCCTGATCTTTCTCCTTTTCGGTCACGAAATGAGGGAGGACCTCGTATTCGATCTCGATTGCCTCAACGGCGTCCCGGGCCCGTTCTTCGCTGGTGGCAGCCACCACCGCGATCTCGTCTAGAGCCCACTTGATTTCGCTCCCTTCACCCTGAATCACCCGGATGGCTTTGACGCCGCTGAGGGAGGTGGCCTTGGTGGTGTCGAGCCGGGTGATCCGAGCATGGGCGTGCGGACAACGCAAAAACTTGGCAAAGAGCATCCCCCGCTCATTGACATCGTAACTGTACTTGGCATGACCGGTGACCTTGGCGGGTCCATCGAGTCGGGAGATACGTTTACCGATCAGCGATCGATCTTGAATCGAGGGCCACGAATACTCAGCCATTCTGGGTCCCTCCTTTCATCTGCTCACGCAACACGGCCTGGATTCCCGCATAAGTACCGCAGCGGCACAAATTACCACCCAAACCCAGCTTGATCTCCTGGTCGCTGGGTTGGGGATGCCGATCCAAGAGAGCCTTGGAGGCCACCACGAAGCCGGGTGTGCAGAAACCGCACTGGGAAGCATCATGTTTCACAAAACTGGCCTGCAAGGGCGCCAAGTTGTCGGGTGAGCCCAGCGACTCTACCGTCTCGATACGATGTCCAGCAGCTTCAACCGCCAAAACCGAGCAGGCATAAACCACCTGGCCATCCAACAAGACGGTACAAGATCCGCAGGTACCGCGGTCACAGACCTTCTTGGGACCGGTAACATCGAGACGATCACGCAAGGCGTCCAGCAATGTCACCCGCGGCGCGAGATCGAGCTGGTGAGCCTTCCCATTCACGTTCAGCCTCACAGGCAGCGTCCCCGGTCCACTGATATCAGTTTCCGAAGGGACGCTCTTGGCCTTGGCTAAGGCATTTGAAGCCAAGGCTCCCGTCAAGGTGCCGGCCGCCCCTGTCCTAAAGAAATCGCGGCGCGAGACCCTTGAGCCGGGATTCTCGCCCCTCTTTTCCTTTGACATCCGCTCCTCCTTAATCTGGTTCTCCAATTGCTCCAATTGACCTAAAGGTGGGTAATGGGGCCATATTAGCGCCTGTCCCTAACTTTGGCAATGATGTTCTTCCCGCGGGTGCCGCCCCGGTGGTGAGGCAACAGGCGGCTGGCGCCTGGTTCAATAGGGAGATTCCGAACTCGTTTGACGATGGCGGTGGCGGGGCGCGTTTTCGATTACTTTTTTGACGCGCTGGCCGATGGCTGGAGAATATGAGATTCTCCAGCCGGGGTTTTCCTGTTACCCTTGGGCAAGAGGACCCCGACCGGTATAAGGAGAAAATTTACTTGGAGTGAGAGTTTTTGCGGATTTGGTGGCGTCGTTTGCGACGCAGTTTTCCACGTCGTTTTCGTTTTTTCTTGAGTACACTACCCATTCAACCGCGCTCCAAACAGTTCTGTGAATTCAGGCCAAACCGTTATTGTACTATAAAGCGGCTGACTTGTGAAGTTGTCGCCCAGTGGAAAGCTCACTTCACTGGTTCAGTTGTTCGTCTTGGAGTTGTGGGACAAGGGCAAAGTTACGTTGCAGCGGGCTTGGGGAATGGGAATTTTCTCTCCCCGATCCAAGCACGCCCTGTTTTTCTGATAAGGAGGTTGTTTTGGATACCAGAGAATTTATCGACCTGAAGAAGATCAAGCTGGGGGGTAAGTTCGGCCGCCGCAAAATCACGCTGGTCGGACTGGCTCTGCTGGCTCTAATGATTCTGGGAAGCTCAGTCTATCAGGTAGGCGCCGAGAGCGTTGGGGTCGTGCTTCGCTTGGGAGAGTACCACCGCACCCAGTCGCCCGGCCTGAACATCAAGTTGCCACTGCTCGAAAGTGTCTACATTGTGGAAGCCCAGCGCCAGCTCAAGCTGGAATTCGGCTTCCGGACACTGCGCAACGGGGCTAAACGTGAGTTCGTTCTCGAATCGCTGATGCTCACCGGCGACCTCAACGTCGCCTCGGTGGAATGGAGCGTGCTTTACCGGATCATCGATCCCTTCAAGTATCTGTTCCGGGTGCGCAATGTGACCGAGACGTTTCGCGACATGACACAAGCTGTCATGCGGGAAATCGTCGGAGACCGTACCGTCAACGAGGTGCTCACGATCGGGCGAACCGAATTAGCCATAGCTGCCCATGGCAAGCTCCAAGAGCTGTGCGACCAGTACGAAACGGGGATCCAAGTCGACCAGGTCATCCTGCAGGATATCAACCCCCCCGATCCGGTCAAGCCCTCCTTCAACGAAGTCAACCAAGCGCAGCAGGAGCGTGAGCGACTCATCAACGAGGCCCGAGCCGAGTACAACCTGGAGATCCCTCGGGCTCGGGGAGAGGCGGACCAGACGATCCGGCGTGCTGAGGGTTATGCCATCGATCGCGTCAACCGGTCCAAAGGCGAGGCCGACCGCTTCGGGTCGCTCTATGCCGAGTATCGCAAGGCGCCGGAAGTCACGCGGCGACGGATCTATATCGAAACGCTCAACCAGGTGCTGCCCAAAGTGGGCAAGAAACTCATCGTCGACCCCAAGGCGAGCAACATCGTCCCCCTGCTCCAACTGGGCAAAGGAGATCAGTAATCATGAAGACCAATCGAACCTTGCTCCTGTTGCTGGCTGTGGCAACCCTGATGGTGCTCTCCGGAGCCTTTTTCGTCATCGACGAGACCAAGCAGGTGGTCATCACCCAATTCGGCAAGCCGGTGGGTGAGCCGATCCAACAACCTGGGGTCAGCTACAAGCTTCCCTTTCTGCAAACGGCCCACTTTTTCGAAAAACGTTTCCTGGAATGGGACGGTGAGAGCAATGAGGTCCCCACCAAAGACAAGCGCTTCATCTGGGTGGACACTTACGCCCGTTGGCGGATCTCCGACGCCCTTCTCTTCTACCAGCGGCTGACGGATGAAAACCGGGCCCAGTCCCGGTTGGATGGGATCATCGACGGCGCCACCCGCGACGCGGTCGCCAACCACGATCTGGTGGAGCTGGTTCGGACTTCCAACCGGACTACCACTCTGGACCCTACTGCTCCCGAATCGGAAGTGGAGACACCTCTAAGTGAGATCGCCAAGGGCAGAGGCGCGATTACCCAAGATATTCTCAAAGCTGCTGCTGCCCGCTCCGCTGATCTGGGCATTGAAGTCGTTGATGTCCGCTTCAAACGGATCGACTACAACGATGAGGTGCGCCAGGACGTTTACCAGCGAATGATCGCCGAGCGTAACCGAATCGCGCAGCGGTTTCGCTCCGAAGGCCAAGGTGAAAGTGCTCGCATCCGGGGTGAGAAAGAGCGTGATCTACAGCAAATCACTTCGGAGGCCTTTCGCCAAGGCCAGGAACTGATCGGAAAAGCCGACGCAGAAGCCACCGCAATTTACGCCGATGCCTACAATCGGGACCCCAATTTCTACCAGTTCCTCAAGACGATGGAATCCTACAGTAGTGCCTTTGACGAGCAGTCCTGGTTGATTCTATCGACTGACGGCGAGTTCCTGCAGTTTCTGCAGGAAGCCCGTCCCCGTTGAGCAACCGCTCTGCGGCCATGGAGACTCGAGAGCTGGTACAGTGCATGTCTCGCAAAAGAGGAACCCAATACCGTTCTCCCCCCGGGCGGCCACCGTGTATGAGAGCACCCAAGATGAGGCGCGCGGCCTTGTCTCGCAATCAGACGATCATCTCAACGACTTTCTAAACTTTAACAGGACAAAAGATTACAAATGATGAAGAAATTAATTGCAATTCTTTGCCTGACAACGGCGGGCTGGGCCAGCAGCGATCGCCCCCATCCCGGCCCCTTCGATGAGGCCTATGCTGCCAAGATCAAGCAATACACAACCGATGAGCGCTTCCTCACTTCGCTGGTTGATTACCTGCCGGCTTCCTCCACAGTCCCTTCTCCCCTGAGTCACTTTGGCGAAATCATCGGCGCCCCCGGGATCCTGCATTACACCGACCAGATCTATGCCTATCTTCGCGAGTTGGCTCGCCACTCACCCCGCGTGCAGGTGCGCTCCATCGGCAGCACCGAGGAAGGGCGCGAGATGATCGAGGTCATCATTGCCGCGGAGTCGACTTTGGCCCAGCTGGAACGGCATCGCCAGGATCTCAACCGGCTGGCCGATCCGCGTGGACTTTCAGCCGAGGAAGCCGCAGAGCTTGTGGCCCGGGCCAAACCGATTTACTACCTGACGGCAGGTCTGCACTCTCCCGAGACGGGAAGCCCCGAAATGGTGATGGAGCTGGCCTTTCGCCTGGCGGTAGACGAGTCCGATCTGGTCAAGCGGATTCGCGACAACCTGATTGTGATATTCACTCCTGTAACCGAGCCCGATGGGCGTGACCGTGTTGTGGACACCTATCGCTACCGGGAGGACCACAAGGGCGTCTACCCGGAGCTCCGCTACTGGGGCAAATACGTCGCTCACGACAACAACCGTGACGGTTTCGGCTTGACACTGGCCCTAACCCGGAACCTGCTGGCCTCCTTTCTCCATTGGAAAGCCACCGTCATGCATGATTTGCATGAGTCGGTTGCCTTTCTCTACGTCTCGACCGGAACCGGTCCCTACAACGAATACATCGATCCGCTCACGATCCAGGAATGGCACAACTTGGCCCACGAGGAAATCACCGAGCTGACCCGGCGCGGCATGCCCGGAGTTTGGACGCACAACTTCTACACCGGCTGGGCCGCCAACTATCTCATGTGGGTCGCCAATACTCGCAACTCGTTGGGTCGCTTCTACGAAACCTTCGGCAATTCCATTCCCGACACTGTCGAGCGATCACCGCGAGCGGGACGAACTTCTCGCGAATGGTACCGGCCCAATCCACCTCTGAAGAAGACGAGCTGGTCTCTGCGCAACAACACCAATTACATGCAAAGCGGCGTCTTGATAGCCCTGAACTACGTCGCCAAAGAGAGAACCAGATTCCTGGAGAATTTCTTGCACCGCTCACAACGAGCGATCCAGCGCGGGCTTGACGAGACTCCTCACGCCTACTTGATTCCTCGAGACCAGCCTCGCTCCGTTGCCACCAGCGACTTCGTCAACCTGTTGCTGGATGAGGGGCTGGAAGTCCACCAGCTCACCCAGGACACTCCTATTGCTGACGAGAGCAGCGGTGACGATGAGAACACCGTTGCCGACGAAAGCGCCGGCAACGACGGCCAGGAGGCAGTGCCGATGGCCCGCTCCGGCGACTATGTGGTCCGGTTGGACCAACCCTATCGGACACTGGCGCAAATCTTGCTGGACGCTCAGAATTTTCCACCGGAATCTCGGCCCCCTTACGACGACACGGGCTGGATGCTGCCGGCTCTGCGACAGGTCGAGGTCACGTCCATCGACAATTCGGAGTTTCTCGACCAGGCCATGCAGCCACTGGAGCAGCGCGTCCGCAGCGAGGGACGGGTGGAAGGTGAAACCGGTTCCATCTATCTGCTGGCGGCCGACACCCAGCAGCAAGCTGCCACTTTCCGCTTCCGGCTGGCCGAGTTGGAGATGCAAGCCGTGGAAGACGCTTTTGAGGTGGACGACCTCACCTTTCCCGCCGGCACCTTGATCATCGATCTTTCCCAGCAGGCTGAGGCTGCTCAGCGGCTGGAGGAGACGGCCATCGACCTTGGACTGACCCTGCAACGAACGACTTCCCTTCCCCAAGTCCCTGCTCACTCAGTCGACTTGCCCCGGGTGGGATTGGTTCACACCTGGGTAGCAACGCCCCAAGACGCGGGTTGGTGGCGCTATGCCTTTGACGAGATCGAGGTCCCTTACCGGCACATCTCGGAACAGGAGTTGTCTACGCCTCTCATCGACGAGTTGGACGTCGTCATCTTGCCGGCCAGCCGGGCCACTCCCCAGATGCTGGTGGCCGGAAACAGCCAGGCAGGACCCGCCGTGGCCTGGAAACGAGACCCCAACTACCCTCACTTGGGCCGGATCGCAGAAACCGATGACGTTCGGCAAGGCATGGGTTACCAGGGCTTGCTCAATCTCAAGCGCTTTCTCGACCGCGGCGGAGTTTTGATTACCGAGGGGAGCGCGGCAGCTTTTCCGATCCAGATGGGACTCACTCGCCGTATCCGGATCCAGCCCGCTCAACAACTGGTCGCCCGGGGCTCAGTCGTTCGAGCCGAGGTGGAAGACGCCGCCAGCCCGATCGTGTACGGCTATTCGGGAGATTCGCCATTTCCCGTTTACTTCAACCAGAGGCCGGTTTTTTCTATCGATCGGTCACTTTCCAACTACCGCATGCCCGAGTGGCTCAAAGAGGAGATCTGGACCAAGGAAGTCCCTCGAACAGTGCTTCGTTTTGCCAGTCAGGATCTGCTGGTCAGTGGTCTCTTGAGAGGGGACAAGGCTTTGGCGGGCAAGCCGGCAGTGGTGGACATCCCGGTGGGTCAGGGTCACGTCATTCTCTTCGCCAACCGACCCTTTTGGCGTTGGGAAACCCATGGGAGCCACGCTTTGGTGTTGAACACGCTGCTGCATTGGAACGATCTCCGGGTAGGCTGGCCCAAGCGCCCCAGCGAGGAAGAATCCTCTTCGCCGGCAGACTATCACCAGTAATCTCCGGGAGATGCGCAATAGCGTGAACATTTTCGAGTTTGAGGGCTTCAAACCGGTTATCGATGCCAGCGCCTTCATTCACCCCAAGGCCGCCGTGACCGGCAACGTCCTGATCGGTCGGGACGTTTACGTCGGTCCCGGCGCTGCCCTGCGGGGAGATTGGGGCAAGATTGTGATCGAGGACGGTTGTAACATCCAGGAAAACTGCACCGTACACATGTTTCCCGGGGTGACGGTTCTTCTGGAAGAGAGCGCCCACATCGGTCACGGCGCCGTCATTCACGGGGCTCGAATAGGCTGCAACTCGCTGGTGGGAATGAACGCGGTCGTCATGGACAACGCCCGCATCGGGTCGCAATGCATCGTCGGCGCCCTTTGTCTGGTGCCGTCCGAGATGAAGGTCCCCGATCGCAAAGTCGTGGCCGGTAACCCGGCCCGAATCATCAAAGACGTCTCCGACTCGATGGCTGCCTGGAAAACCGCAGGCACTCGTCTCTACCAAGCTTTGCCCGAGCAATTGAGACAAACGCTGCGGCCTTGCGAGCCGCTCCGTCAAATCCCCCGGGATCGTCCTCGACAAGAACAAAGCTATCTAAGCTGGAAGGAATCTCAATCGGGAAAGTGACGTTGAAGCTCCTTTGACCGAGCATTGGCGCGGGTCTTGGAGGACAATTTCCAAGCTTCCCTTCTCTTTCTGGTAAGATTTTGGGCTTATTGCTCACGACTGGAGGTCTTCTTGCCATCCGTCGATGGAACCGTGACCACTCAAGTAAACGACGGCGTTGCCCGGGTGGAGTTCTTTCATCCCAAGAAAAACTCCCTCCCCGGTTCGCTATTGGCGGAAATCGCAGTCGCCATCGATGACTTGGCTGCCAGGGACGACGTCGGGGTGGTCGTCCTGCAGAGTGGGGGCGAAGGCCCTTTTTGCGCTGGGGCCTCATTTGACGAACTGAGAGCCATTCGCACACCCCGGCAAGGTAAGGAATTTTTTGGCGGTTTCGCCAACGTGATTCTGGCCATCAGACGGCTGCCCAAGCTGGTGCTGGCGCGTGTCCAAGGAAGAGCGGTCGGAGGCGGCGTGGGACTGGCGGCTGCCGCCGATTACGCGCTGGCCTCCGACAAAGCCGCTATCAAACTGAGTGAACTGGTGCTGGGAATTGGCCCTTTCGTGATTGGACCTTGCGTTGAAAGACGCTTGGGATTGGCAGCCTTTTCCCAACTGGCGATCGACACCGAGTGGCGGTCGGCCCAGTGGGCCCGGCGGCACGGTCTCTACTCCCAGGTGTTTGCCGATCGATCGCAACTGGATTCGGCCACGGACCGACTGGCCCGGCGTTTGGCCGACGCCGGCCCCAAGGCCATGGCTCGGTTGAAAGCGGTCCTCTGGGAAGGCACCGACGACTGGGATCAACTGCTGATGGAGAGGGCCGCCATCAGTGGCGAACTGGTGCTTTCAAAGTACGCCCAGCGAACCCTGCGCGCTTTGACTCGTCGCAAAGGACTGGCATAAGCAATGCATTTGAAAACCCGGGAATCGAAACAGCAGTCGGGGTTGGACTTCGACTGGCAACAAATTGCCCGAACCGTCTTGATCTCACGGGCCCTGGACGAACTGGAAGAAAACCGGCTGGCTCCCGAGGGCAAAGTGCTTTATCAGTTCTCGGCACGAGGTCACGAACTGGCTCAGGTCCTATTGGGGAATGCCTTGGGCGGGCGCCGCGATGCCGTCAGCGCCTACTATCGCTCCCGACCCTTACTCCTGGCCTTGGGGCTTCCTTTGGAGGATGCTGTGGCCGGCCCCCTGATGCGAGCTGGATCCTACAGTGACGGCCGGGACATCGGTGTGGTCGCCAACCTACCCCGCAGCGAGGGGCCGGTTGTGCTCCCCATGGGCGGTGACGTGGGCTCTCAATACACCCCGGCAGCCGGCTGGGCGCAGTCCATCTGCTATTACCAGCGGCAATTGGATGACCAGGACTATTCGGGCTGCCTGGCTGTGGCCGTGGGAGGAGATGGATCGGTGGCGACCAATGGCTTTTGGTCGGCGCTGACGATTGCCACCACTTTGCGTCTCCCACTGCTGTTTTTCATCGAAGACAACGGCTTTGGCCTCTCCGTACCCTCGGAGTTGCAGACTCCGGGGGGAAATATCGCTGCCAATCTGGCTTCCTTTCAGGAGCTGAGAGTCGTCGACGCGGACGGCACCGATCCCGTGGAAACCTCGGCAGCCATCGCCACCACGGTGGAAACGGTCCGCCAAGGTTCCGGTCCGGCGCTGTTACGAGTCACCGTTCCCAGATTGGCCGGCCACTCCGGCCAGGACACGCAGACTTACAAGAGCGAAGCGCTCATGCGCGAAGAGAAAGAGCGCGATCCGCTGGACCGGCTACGGCGATTTCTGGTCCCTGACTTTTTTTCCGCTGCCGCTTGGCAAGAGTGCGAGAACGAAGCCCGTCAAGCGGTGGAAGAGGCCGCCGCTCGGGCCCTGGATCGCCCCCAACCCGACCCCAGCCACCCCCGCCGTTATCTTTTCGCCGAAACGACGCCTGGCGGCCGTATCGAACCTTCGGACCAAGGCGGACTGCATGCCGCCGGACACGTTTTTCCGCCAACCCGGTCGACACCTCAACCGGACAAACCGGTGCGGATCAACATGCTGACGGCCATTCGCCGGACTCTTGAGCACGAGTTGGCCGGCAACCCTCGCGTGCTGCTCTTTGGCGAGGACGTGGGCGCCAAGGGAGGCGTCCATGCCGCCAGCATGGGTTTGCAACGCCGCTTTGGAGAAGCACGAGTTTTTGATACCAGTCTTTCCGAAGAGGGGATCATGGGCCGGGCCGTGGGAATGGCGCTGGCCGGTCTGATGCCGGTGGCGGAAATCCAGTTTCGCAAATACGCCGACCCGGCCACTGAGCAGTTGCACAATTGTGGAACCATTCGGTGGCGCACCGCCAACCGCTGGGCCGCGCCCATCGTGGTTCGGATTCCGGGAGGATTCGCCAAATCGGGGGATCCCTGGCACAGCGTCTGTGACGAAGTCAGCTTGGTCAGGTCCTACGGCTGGCAGGTCGCCTTTCCCAGTAACGCCGAAGATGCCACCGGCCTGCTGCGCGCCGCTCTCCGTTCCGCCAACCCCACCATCTTTTTCGAGCACCGGGCTCTGCTGGACGCCGCTTCGGCTCGTCGCCCTTACCCCGGCGACCACTACCTGCTTCCCTTCGGTCAAGCGGCAGTCGTTCAGCCGGGTCAAGATCTGACCGTCATCTGCTGGGGCGCCATGGTCGAACGCTGTCAGTCTGCTGCCCGGCAACTCGGCCGAACGGTGGAAATTATCGATCTCCGCACGCTGGCTCCCTGGGATGAAGACACCGTCCTGAGCTCGGTCAGTCGCAACCGCCGCTGCCTGATTGTCCACGAAGACACTCTCACCGCCGGTTTTGGAGCTGAGGTCGCGGCCCGGCTGGCTGACGAGACCTTCTTTGAGCTGGACGCGCCGGTGCGGCGGCTGGCGGTTTCGGACGGTCCCTTACCGCACAACCCGGGCTTGATGGAGGCAGTCCTCCCCTCCGTCGAGCAAATTGCCGAGACCATGGAAACCTTGTTGGCGCTCTAGCCCGAAAACGGACCACTACGAATGTCGGAATTGGTAGAAATCATCTTCCCGGCTGAAACCGAGGAAGGATCGCAATCGCAAATCGGCCGCTGGCTGAAACAAACCGGGGAGAAAGTCGAGATTCACGAACCGGTCGTCGAAGTCCAAACCGATAAAGTGGTGATCGAAGTCGCGGCCCCCGCCAGCGGAATAATCGATAAGATTCTCATGATCGAAGGTCAAGCGGTCCAACCGGGGCAGGCCTTGGGCACCCTCAGACCGAGCGCTTCGTCCAATCTAGAAACCGAAACCGCCCAGTCTCCGCCTCGCCCGCGGGGACCGGGTTTGGCCCAGCGGCCTCGTTTGAGTCCCGCGGTGCGGCGCCTCCTGAAGAAGCACGATCTTGACCCGGAAACCCTCATGGGGAGCGGCCGAGACGGCCGCATCACTTACGAGGACGTTCAACGGCAATTGAAAGAAAGGCCCCTGACGAGTCCGCCGCCTTCGTCCCCTCCCTCGACCGCGGCCTCCGGTTCATCCGGTTCACGTCTCCGGCCGCTGACACCCATGCGCCGGGCCGTGGCCCAGAATCTCGCGCAGAGCTGGCGCCAAGCTCCTCAGGCTACTGGTGTCTTCGAAGCCGATTTCTCGGCCGTTCAGAGCCACCGTGCCCGTCAACGAGCGGAGTTGGAAGCAGCCGGCATCCCACTCACTTACACCGCTTACCTGATCCGGGCCGCAACCAGGGCCGCAACCAAAGTCCCTGAAGTCAATTCTCGCTGGACCGAGGAAGGCATAGAGCTCTTCTCCGATATCAACATCGGAGTGGCCGTGGCTTTGGACAAGGAGGGACTGGTGGTTCCGGTCCTCCACCGGGCGCAAGATCTGGATCTAAGAACCACGGCCGAAAGACTCGATCAATTGACCCGAAGCGCCCACCAGGGCCGTCTCCAGCGGCAGGAATTGGAAAAGGGCACACTCACGCTCACCAATCACGGCGTCGGCGGAAGCCTGATCGCTGCCCCCATACTTTACCCACCGCAGGCAGCCATTCTGGGTGTGGGCAAGATTGAAAAACGACTGCGCGTCGAGAGCGACGACGGAGTCGATTCGATCCGGATCCGGCCGCTGGCCTACGTCACCCTGACCATCGATCATCGGGTTCTGGACGGGTCCACGGCCAACCTTTTTTTGAGTCACTTCGTTAAGGCCATCCAAGAGTGGCACTAGCTCAGAAAGGCACCACACCGCCCTTTGGGTTTGGCTGAGCGAGCCGCTGACCGGGCGATTCGACCGCACCGGCCCAGTGAGTCAAGTGACCCCTATTCCCGCAATGTCTCAGTCCCAAGCGGGAATTATCTCCAGCCGGATTCCTCCGTTTTAAGCTAAAATGGCGTCGTCCAACCCAACCGTGCTGGGACGGCTTCATGGCCTAAGGAGGAGATTAACTATGCGGGTGAATTTTCCCCTATTCCTAATTTCAATCCTCTGGCCGTTCTTTACGGCCGCCCAATGGGAACCCATCCGAGAGGCTGACTTGGCCCTCAAGCATCCCAGAATCGCCCCCGACGCTGATGCCGAGGCGATTTTTTGGAAGGTTTGGGTAACAGATCGAATGCTCAATAACCAACAGCCTCAAAACGTTCAAGAGCAATACGTCCGCATCAAAATATTTACCGATCGGGGCGTCGAGAGCCAGTCCACAATCGATTTGTTCGCTGCCTTGACTGATATCCGAATGCAGGACTTGCGCGGGCGAACCATCAAGTCCGACGGCCGCATTATTGAGCTTGAAAAGCAAGAAATCTTCGAGCGTACCGTCGTGAAAGGAGCTGGAGTCAGTGCCAAATTCAAATCCTTCTCTATGGCGGGCGTAGAACCGGGAGACATCATTGAGTACCGCTGGAGACAGTATCGCGACAATTATTTCTCGCAGTATTCTCGTTTTTTTCTCCAGCGCGACATCCCTGCCTGGGAGGTGACCTACTACATCAAACCTTCCGAGTACGCTTGGCAACTCCTTGGCTTCGGAATGTGGATTCGGTTGTTCAACACGATCGGTGGTGAGATAAACGAAATGCCTGGAGGTGGTCGTTCGATATCTCTCCGTAATGTTGAGGCTTTCGAGGAGGAGAGTCGCATGCCTCCAGAATATCAAGTGCGACCCTGGTTGCTGCTCTTCTACTTGAAAGGGAGAAAACAGATCGACCAGGACAAGTATTGGACCAGTATAGGTAAGGACCGTTACCGGGAACTCAAGGAGGGGATCAAGACCGACGGCCTTATCAAGCAGAAAGTCCGAGAACTGACGGTGGGTCTACCGACACCAAGAAAAAAAATCGAGCGAATTCTCGACTTTTGCCTGAACGAAATCAAGAACGTCGACCATGACCGCTTCAGTGTAACAGCCGAAGAGCACACCAATTTGAAGCTTGGGAAAAAGCCATCCGACACCTTGGTCCGCGGAATGGGCAGCGGCGAAGAGGTCATTAAGCTGTTCACTGCCCTCCTGAATGCAGCCGGGGTTCAAGCTCATATAGCCTATTGCGCCGGCCGAGACGACAGCTTTTTCAATCCGGGTTTTCGGGATCTCTTTTTCCTAAATCGTATGCAGGCAGCAGTCCAGCTGGATGAGGAGTGGAAATTCTACGATCCATCAATTCCGTACCTTGAGCCAGGCATGCTTTCATGGCCCGAGGAAGGTGCCCATTCGCAAATCCTCGATCCCAGAAACCCGGTTTTCGTTACGACGCCCCTTTCCGGTCCCGACAGAAGCCAAGTCCTGCGTAAAGCAAAATTTGTGCTGCAGGACGATGGCACGCTGGAGGGATCTTTGGAGCAGATTTACCGAGGCCACTTGGGAGTGAGCCGCAAGATCCACTATGACGAATACACCGAGCAGGAGCGGGAGAAAGCCATCGAAGAACAGGTAAAGGACCGATTAAGCAACGCAGAAATCAGTGATATCGAGATGATAAACGTAACGGCCATCCGCGAACCGTTCACCATTCGTTACCGGGTTCGAGTGCCCGGCTACGGACAAAGGATTGGCAAGCGATTTTTGCTGCAGCCTTCGTTTTTCAAAATGAACGTTCCTCCGGTGTTTCAGACCAGTAAGCGCAGATATGATGTCTATTTCCGCTACGCCTGGTCGGAGAGGGATGAGGTCACCATTGAGTTTCCAGAAGAGCAACAATTGGAATCAGACATCCCGCCAAAATCTCTGGACCTAGGGCCCGTGGGCCGGTATGAGGCTGGCATGGAGTTGATAGGCAACCGGTTGGTTTACCGTCGAAGTTTTCGCTTTGGCGACGGGGGCAGAATTTTGTTTCCGGCGACTGCCTATCCTAGAATCAAGCAAATTTTCGACTTTATCCACCAGCAGGACAACCATATTGTCACACTCATTCGCAAAGATTCCGTGGATCGACCAATGGCACGGTCGACTGCCCCAAGCCATCCTGGACGTGGCTTTTTTTGCCTCCCCTGGTTCAGCGGCCGACCGGGTGCCTGCCTGGCAGTCAACTGGCTTCGGAGCCAGTCCCCGACTACGAGAGCAAGGGCCCGGCGCGAAGCAGGATTTTGACCTCGTTTCGAAGCGAGACTGTCACTTTGCCACGCGCGTTCAAAACAGCGATCTTCTCATAAAAGGCCAGCGGCAAAGTAATCTATTGTATTGACAGCGGGAAGGTGCGCTCCCTGCGGGCCTGGACACTCCAACCGTCAGGAGGTGTAAAAATCTATGGCAAGAAGTAACTTGTTGATAAGTACCCTCTTCTCCTGGCAGCCGTAAGGCCCAAAATCTCTCGCGGAGCCGGCGTCAATCTCCCCAGGCTACCGGTGTCTTTGAAGCCGATTTCTCGGTCGTTCAGCGCCACAGTGCCCATCAGCGAGCGGGGTTCGAAACAGTTGGCATCCCACTCACTTGCACCGCTTACCTGATCCAGGCCGCCACCAGGACCGCCACCTGAGTCCCGGAGGTTAATTCGCGCTGGACCGAAGCAGTCATAGAGCTATTCTCCGATATCAACATCGGAGGTGGCCATGGCTTTGGACAAGGATGGAGTCGTGGTTCCAGTTGTCTCCTGGATCTAGAACCACGGCTGAAAGACTCGATCAATTGAGCCGAAGGCCCACCGGGCCGCCTCCGGCGGGAATTGGAAGGGGGCGCCCTCACGCTCACCAATTACGGCGTCAGCGGAAGCCTGTCGCTGCCCCGATCCTTTACCCTCCACCCCCTCGTTAGCAGACGCCCACGAGATGATTGCTCGATTCCTCCGTTGGGCTGTTCTAAAATGGCGTCGTCCCTCGGCTGTGTTGGGACGGCCTCATAGCCTAAGGAGGAGATTGACTATGCGGGTGAATTCTCTCCTATTCCTAATTTCAATTCTCTGGCCGTTTTTTACGGCCGCCCAATGGGAACCCATCCGAGAGGCTGACTTGGCCCTCAAGCATCCCAGAATCGACCCCGACGCTGATGCCGAGGCGATTTTTTGGAAGGTTTGGGTGACGGATCACGCAGTTGACAGACAACGGCCTCAAAACACTCAGGAGCAGTACGTCCGTATCAAGATCTTCACCGACCGGGGTGTGGAGAAGCAATCCACAATCGACTTGTTCTCGGCCGCCGGCGGCGATATCCAAATGAAGGACCTCCGTGCCCGAACTATCAAATCCGATGGCCGCATCACTGAGCTTGAAAAGCAAGATGTATTCGAGCGAACGGTCGTCAAAGGCGACGGAGTCAACGTCAAATTCAAGTCCTTCTCTATGGCGGGTGTAGAACCGGGAGACATCATTGAGTACCGGTGGAAACAGTATCGGGACAACTATGTCTCACAGTATTCCCGGTTTTTTTTGCAGCGAGACATCCCGTCTTGGGAGATCACCTACTACCTCCAAGGCTACAGAATGTGGATTCAGCTTTTCAATGCTGTCGAGAGCGAGAGGGAGGAAATGCGAAAGAGTCGTCGGATTTCCCTCCGCGATGTGGAGGCTTTCCGAGAGGAAACCCACATGCCTCCCGAATACCAGGTCCGTCCATGGTTGCTGCTCTTTTACCAGCGGGGCAGCAAGTCAAATAATCACGAAAATTATTGGCGCACCATAGCTAAGTACCGGCACCACGGGATCAAGAAGGGAATCGAGGTCGACGGCCGAGTCAAGCAAACAGCTCGGGAACTGACGGCGGGGCTCTCGAGCTCAAGGGAAAAAATCGAGCGAATTCTCCAGTTCTGTCTCAACCAAATCAAAAACATTGACCACGACCGTTTGGGTGTGACGGCTGAAGAACGCGAAAATTTGAAACCCGCGAAAAAGCCATCCGACACCTTGCGGCGCAGAATGGGAACGGGCAAAGAGGTCACCAAGCTTTTCATCGCCCTGCTCAATGCAGCCGGCTTGCGAGCGCATATCGCGTATTGTGCAGGACGAGACGACAGCTTTTTTAGCCCGCACTCTCGGGATCTTTTTTTCCTGAACCGCATGCAGGCAGCAGTCAATTTGGATGGGGAGTGGGAATTCTACGATCCATCCATCCCTTACCTTGAGCCTGGCATGCTTTGGTGGCCCGAGGAAGATACCCATTCGCACATCCTGGATCCCAAAAATCCGATTTTTGTGAAAACGCCCCTTTCCGGTCCCAAAAGAAATCAAATCCTGTGTAAAGCAAAACTCAAGCTGCAGGAAGACGGCACTTTACAAGGATCTGTAGAGCTGCTCTACCGAGGCCATCGGGCCGTGAGCAGCAAGATCCGCTATGACGGTTACACCGAAGAAGAACGCCGTAAAGCAATTGAAGAGCAAGTGCGGAAACGATTAGAAAGCGCAGAAGTCAGTGACATTGAGATCGACAACCTGACGGACATCGGTGAACCGTTGATCTTTCGCTACCGGGTTCGCGTGCCAGATTACGCCCAGAGAGTCGGGAAGCGAGTATTGCTGCAACCTTCATTCTTCCGAATGAATGTCGCCCCGGCGTTTCAAACCAGTCGGCGAAAGTATGATCTTTATTTCCAGTACCCCTGGTTTGAGAGCGATGAGGTTACGATCGAGTTTCCAGAAAACTACCAGTTGGAAGCAAAAACTGCTCCGGAGTCTGCGGTTCTGCCCGGCGTGGCCCTTTACCGAGCCAGTACGGAGCTAATAGGACAAGACCAATTGGTCTACCGTCGAAGTTTTCGCTTTGGCGACGAGGGCAGGATTTTGTTTCCGGCCGCCTCCTATCCCGAGTTCAAGAGAGCCTTCGACTTCATCCACCGACAGGATAACCATGTGGTCACACTCATTCGCAAAGATTCAGGGAATTGATGGTTGGCAAAGCCGCGTGGTCCTGGCCACGCTGGTCTTAGTCCTGGTTGGCAGGCCGTGTGTCGCTGCCGACAAAATTCCTTCATGGCTAAGTCAACTGGTCTCGCAACCGATACCAAACTACGAGAGCGAGGTTCCAGCCGTCGTTCTTTTTTATGAGAAGACCGCTGTTTTGAACCCGCGTGGCAAAGTGACAGCATCGGTTCGAAAAGCAGTCAAAATCCTGACTCGCGCCGGGCAAAAAAAGGCCAGCGGCAAAGTAATCTATCGTACTGACAGCGGTAAGGTGCGTTCCCTGCGGGCTTGGACACTCCACCCGTCAGGAGGTGTAAAAATCTATGGCAAGAAGGAAATCGTCGATATCTCCTTGGTCGATGACGATCTGTATGACGAGTCGCGTGCCGCCGTCATCGACGGTAGTACCGATGTAGGCCCCGGTTCGGTATTCGGTTTTGAGTCCGTTCTTGAGGATCAGTCTATATTTACCCAGTTCAGTTTTGAGTTTCAGGACGAGCTGCCAGTCTTGATTTCCCGCTTCAAGTTGAAGCTGCCAACGGGCTGGGAAGCTGAATCGTTCACAGACAACTATCAGACCATTGAACCACTGGTGCAGGGCTCTCTCTACAGCTGGCAATTGGAGCATCTTCCCCCCATAACCAGAGAGCCGGAGCGACCCAAAGTGACTTCACTTGTACCCCGAGTCAAAGTGAATTACTACCCTCCACCTGCCGTCACAACAGTAGGCCCGACTTTTCGGGAGTGGAGCCAGGTTTCGGCTTGGCTAGCCTCTCTGGCCAATCCTCGCACCAAACCCGACCAAACAGTCACCATCAAAACGCAAGAACTGACCAACACTGAGGAAAGCGAGTTCGAGCGAATCAAAGCCGTCGCCGAATTCACCCAACGGATCAAGTATGGTTCCATCCAAATCGGTGTGGGTCGCGGGGGTGGTTACATACCGCATGCAGCTCCAGAAGTGCTGGCCAAGGGCTACGGCGATTGCAAGGACAAGGTAACCTTGATGCGGTCAATGCTCTCGACGGTAGGAATCGAGTCCTACCCGGTGGCTATCTATGCTGGCGATCGCACCTATGTGCGATCGAATTGGCCTTCTCCGCACCAGTTCAACCACCAGATCATTGCGGTGAAGCTTTCCACTCAACTGGAGGCTCCCACCGTCTCCTGGGTTCCCAAGTTAGGGAAGGTGTTATTCTTCGATCCCACTGACCCTTATACGCCCCTGGGTTATCTTCCCGTTGACCAACAAGGCAGCTTGGCGCTTTTGATCACGGCTGACGGTAGTGAGGCATTGCTTCGTGCTCCGGTTGCACCGCCGGGGACGAACTTCAACGAAATTAACATCAAGATCGTCCTGGTCTCAGACGGCTCGATTTCAGGAATAATTCGGGAACGTTCCGGTGGTAGCACAGCCAGCTGGAATCGTAGCCTACACAAAAGGCTGACCGGCGCCGACTACCGTCAAATGATTGAACGTTGGCTTTCCAGTGGTGCATCGGGCACCTCGGTTTCCAGGATCGAAGCCGTTGACCGTGAAGGGGGCGATTTTTTCCTTGAAGTGGATTTTTCTACCGCAGGATACGGCAAGACGATTGGCCGACATTTGCTCATCTTCAGGCCTGCTATCGTGGCCCACCGCAACTTCTTGGCTTTCACCGAGACGGACCGCAAGTACGCTGTAGTACTGGAAGCTGATGCCTACCAGGAAACGGTCGAGGTTGAGATCCCGCGGGGATTTTCAGTGGACGATATGTCGGAGCCCGTTTTGGCCACCACCAACTTCGGACATTATGAAGCAAAATGGCGAGTAGAAGCCGGCAAGTTCCTCTTTACCCGACATCTCGAGCTTGACAACGCCATTATCCCACCTGAGGAGTACAGTTCGGTTAAAGCTTTCTTTGACCAAATGAAGGCCGCTGAGCAGGCTCCAGTCGTGTTGGTTCGCCAATAGTGGGAGCCAGCCCCAACAGCTTGCGATCCGCAGTGCCTCCAGTTGACCGTTCCATTTTCCGTCTTCTGCCCGAGTGGTTAAGGCTTTGTTGGCTTGAACACAGTCTGTTCGAAACGCCATAATTGACTTGGTTGTGGGGAAGAAACAGAACTGGGGCGTCGAATTATCTGACTATTTTGCTAATCTAGAGACCGAACTGCCATGACCGATTCAGAGCGCGAATTCAATCAACGGCTGGAACGTAGACGGTACATCGAGCCTCGCGATCGGATGCCCGATCGCTACCGCCAACAGTTGATCCGGATGATGTCGCAGCACGCCCACTCGGAGATCATAGGCATGTTGCCAGAGGGCAACTGGCTCACCCGAGCACCCTCTCTCAAGCGAAAGATCGGTTTGTTGGCCAAGGTTCAAGACGAAGCCGGACATGGACTTTACCTCTACAGCGCCGCCGAAACCCTGGGCATCTCTCGCCGGGAAATGGACCAACAATTGCTCTCGGGCCGCGCCAAGTACTCCAATATCTTCAACTATCCCACTTTGACTTGGGCCGACATCGGGGTGATCGGCTGGTTCGTAGACGGGGCCGCCATCATCAACCAGAACATGCTGGCCAAATGCTCTTACGGACCCTACGCTCGAGCCATGATCCGCATCTGCCGCGAAGAGGGTTTCCACCGTAAACAAGGATACGAGATCGTGGCCACTCTCTGTCGGGGCCAACCGGGCCAGAAACGAATGGCTCAGGACGCCGTCGATCGCTGGTGGTGGCCTACGCTGATGATGTTCGGCCTGCCGGACAGCGACTCCACCAACAGCAACGAACTCATCCGCTGGAAGGTCAAGACCCGGAGCAACGACGAGTTGCGGCAACATTTTGTCACCCTCACCGTTCCCCAGGCCCACGCCTTCGGACTCAGCTTGCCCGATCCTGATTTGAAATGGAACGAGAGCACCGGGCAATGGGACTTTGGGCCTATCGATTGGGAGGAATTCTGGCGGGTCGTCCGGGGCCACGGTCCCTGTAACGCGGAGCGCATGGAAGCACGGCGAGGAGCCTACCGGCAGGGCCGTTGGGTGCGCGAAGCGGCTCTGGCCTACGCCCGCAAACACGCCGGAAACGGAAACGGGACCGCCTTATGACGGCGGCCGACGCTGAATCCAGCGCACCCGTCTGGGAGGTGTTCGTGCAGCCGAAGCCGGGAGAACCTTACCAACACGCCGGCTCCCTGCACGCACCCGACGCTGAAATGGCGCTGCAAAATGCCCGTGATGTTTATGCTCGACGCGGTCCCGTCGCCGGCATCTGGGTGGTCGCCAATGAGGCCATCATCGCCAGTCAACCTGAAGATCGAGCCTCCTTCTTCGACCCCGGTCCAGACAAGGTCTATCGTCTTCCCGGCTTCTATTCCAGGCGCCGCAAAGCGGAGTGACTTGTAGTGACCAATCCGGATCGAAACGATCTCTTCGAGTTTCTGCTGCGTCTGGGCGACGAACGCCTGGTCTTGGGCCACCGACTTTCGGAGTGGTGCGGCCATGGTCCGGAGTTGGAAGAAGATATTGCCCTGGCCAACCTCGCCCTGGACAACCTGGGACAGGCTTCGGCTTGGTTGGAGCTGGCTGCCCGGGTCGAGAATCGGGGACGGGATGCCGATCAGATGGTCTACTTTCGCGAGGCAATCGATTTTCGCAATGTGCTGCTGGTGGAACAACCCAATCGGGATTTCGCCGCTACCGTAGCCCGACAATATCTGTTTGACTCTTACAGCCGGTTTTTTTATCGGGAACTGTGCCAAAGTGCTCACCCTGAAATCAGTGCGATTGCCACCAAGAGCGCGACCGAGATCCGCTACCACCTGCGACACAGCAGCCAGTGGGTCCTGAGATTGGGCGACGGGACGCCGGAAAGTCACAGCCGGATGCAGGCCGCCTTTGACCGTCTCTGGCGCTTTGTTCCCGAGCTCTTCGCCAGCGACGAGATCGAGCAGCGACTGATCGAACAATCCATCTGTCCCGACCGCAGCGGTTTGTTTTCCCCCTGGCTGAGCCAGGTATCCAGCCATCTTGAGCAGGCCACACTGGACATTCCCGAAGGGTTGGAGGCGGGTAAAAGTCCCGGTTTTCGCGGTTGGCACAGTGAACATCTGGGTCATCTGCTGGCCGAAATGCAGATTGTGGCCCGCTCTTTTCCGGGAGCCAACTGGTGAAGAAGGCCGGCGATCGTTTCCCGGAACTGTGGCAAATGTTGGCAGAGGTTCCCGATCCCGAGCTTCCCTTTCTCAACATCGTGGAGATGGGAATCGTCCGCCATATCGAGCGGGACGACGATAGCGTTGTGGTTTCGATCACGCCCACCTACTCGGGCTGCCCTGCCATGGCGGTCATCGAAAATGAGATCGTCCGCAGGCTAAGCGAAGCCAGCGAGAACAGGGTCCGGATTCAGCGAGTCTATTCTCCGCCTTGGACCACCGATTGGCTGACGCCGGAAACGCGCCGCAAGCTCCGCTCCCACGGTATCGCGCCTCCGCAGCCCGGATCGGACAGCCTCCCTCCCTGCCCACATTGTGGGTCGGAATCAACCCAACTGCAGAGCCGGTTCGGCTCGACGCCGTGCAAGGCGCTCTGTGTCTGTAGCTCTTGTCAAGAGCCCTTCGACTACTTCAAGCCCCACTAAAGGGTCCCAGGCAGGCAATAGGCATAAGGAGGAATCTGATGTCCGATTCGCCAGGTCGAGCCACCGGAGAGGACAATCAAACTTTGATGGACGACCCAACGATCCGGCTGGAAACTGACTCCAACGTGGCTGTGATTCGGCTCAACCGGCCCCAGGTCCTCAACTGCTTCAACCGTTCCATGGCGTCCACGATGGTTGCAACCTTGCAACAAATCGGAGAGGACGACGACGTGCGGGCGGTGCTCTTGACCGGTGAGGGCCGTGCTTTCTGTGCCGGTCAGGATCTGGGTGAGGCGATGACTCTGGCCGAGAATTCGCTAACCGTTTCCGATTTGGTTCGAGAGGGCTACAACCGTGTGGTTCTGGGTCTGAGACGCTTGCCCAAGCCGGTCGTGGCGGCAGTCAACGGCGTGGCTGCCGGCGCCGGAGCCAATCTGGCCCTGGCCTGCGATTTTGTGCTGGCCTCGGAAGATGCCGTCTTTGTGCAGTCCTTCTCTCGAATTGGACTGATTCCGGACACCGGCGGCACCTATTTTCTCCCTCGCCTGGTCGGCTTGGCCCGTGCCACCGAATTCATGATGTTGGGTGACAAATTGAATGCCAGGCGAGCTTTCGAAGCAGGATTGATTTATAGGGTCTGTCCACCCTCCGCCCTTCTGCCGGAAGCGCTGGAGACGGCCCAAAGATTGGCCCGCCTGCCGACCCGCGCCTTGGGCCTCATCAAACAGGCTCTCGAGCAATCGCTGCAACTCGATTTGCCCGCTCAGCTCGAGGTTGAAGCCGAGTTACAGGGTGAAGCCAGTCGCACGCGGGATTTTGCCGAGGGAATCGCGGCCTTCCTGGAGAAGCGCAAGCCGCGCTTCGAGGGCCGATGAGTCGGTGCTGACAACAACCGAAGAAATGACAATGTCCTCTGCTAAGAGCATCCCAGTTGAACGGATCGGCGTCCTCGGAGCCGGAACCATGGGAACCGGAATCGCCCAGTTGACGGCGACTGTGGGTCATGAAGTGGTGCTTTTCGACACCGACCCACAGGCGCTGCGACTTTCCCGGGCCAAGATCGGAAAAATCCTGCAGCGGCAGGTAGAAAAGAACCGGGTCACGCCAACCCAAACCGAAGAGATTTTGAGCCGACTCACTTTCACCCCCTCCTGGGAAAGAATTAAGGGTTCCCAGTTGGTGGTGGAGGCCATCGTGGAGAACCTGGAACTGAAGCAAGACGCTTTTCGGCGCCTGGAGAAGCTGATCGATCAGACCAGTTTGTTGGCTACCAACACTTCATCACTGGCCATCACCGCCCTGGCCTCGGTTTGCCGTTGTCCTCAACGGGTCATCGGAATGCACTTCTTCAATCCAGCCCCACTCATGCCTTTAGTTGAAGTGGTTCCGGGCCTGCTCACCGATCGGTCCACCACCCGCCAAGCGCTGCGATTGGCCCAACAGTGGGGGAAAACAGCCGTCGTAGCCCGGGATACTCCCGGCTTCATCGTCAACCGCGTCGCCCGGCCTTTTTATGGGGAGGCTTTGCGCCTGCTGGAGGAGGGAGTGGCATCGGCAGCAACCATCGATTGGGCTATGCGCCAAGGCGGCTTCCCGATGGGCCCCTTTGAGCTCATGGACCTCATCGGCAACGACATCAACTACACCGTCACGGAAGAAGTCTTTACCGCCTTTTACTTCGATGCGCGTTATCGTCCCTCACTGATCCAGAAACGGATGGTTGAGGCTGGTCTCCTGGGACGCAAATCGGGTCGGGGCTTCTACGACTACGGCTCCGATGCCGAGTCTCCGGTGGTCGAGAAAGACCAAGAGCTGGCTCGGCAAATATTTGAGAGAATCCTTTTCTTGCTGATCAATGAGGCTTTCGAGGTGGTATTTCGACAAGTGGCCTCCGTCGAGGCGGTCGAACTGTCCATGACCAAGGGAGTGCGGTATCCTCGGGGACTCTTTGCCTGGGCGGAGCAATTCGGTCTCGAGCGGGTTCTCTCGGGTTTGGAACAGCTTCACCAGGAGTATCTCGAAGAGCGTTACCGACCGAATCCTCTGCTTAAGAGACTGGTGCGCAAACATCAATCCATTCAAGAGTTTTCCAACCTATGCAACAAACCTATCTGATCGACGGTCTGCGCAGTCCGATTGGCCGTTTTGGTGGCAGCTTGGCCGGAGTCCGGTGTGATGACTTGGGGGCTGCCGTAATTGCCGGGCTGCTGGAGCGGCACCCTCAAATCGAGCCTGCCGAAATCGATGACGTGATCTTAGGCTGCGCCAATCAGGCCGGCGAAGACAATCGAAACGTGGCCCGAATGGCGGCGCTGCTGGCCGGCATCCCCGCCAGCGTGCCCGGAGTCACCGTTAATCGGCTTTGCGCTTCAGGACTCTCGGCCTCTATTTCGGCCTATCGGACCATCGCGGTGGGGGAGGCCGATTTACTGGTAGCCGGTGGGGTCGAGCACATGACCCGGGCTCCCTTCGTGATGGCCAAAGCGGATCGCCCTTTCTCGCGCCGAGCTGAGATTTACGACACCAGTCTGGGTTGGCGTTTTGTCAACCCCCGTATGCGGCACCTCTATGGCTGCGACAGCATGGGAGAAACTGCCGAGAATGTGGCCGAAAAATTGGCTATCGGTCGCTCTGACCAGGATGTCTTCGCCTTGGCCTCACATCAAAAGGCTGCCCGTGCCCGAGCCAGCGGCCGGCTGGCAGCAGAAATTTTGCCCATCCCTGCCCCTCAGACCGGCGATCCCTCTGCCATCTTCGACCGCGACGAGTTTATCCGATCGGATACCAGCTTGGAAAAGTTGGCCCGACTCAAGCCGGTGTTCCGTCGTGACGGCCGGGGCTCGGTAACCGCCGGCAACTCAGCCGGAATCAACGATGGGGCTTGTGCTATTCTGATGGCTTCGCAGCAGGCCATCGACCGCTATCGATTGAAACCCCGGGCCCGGCTGGTGGCCACCGGCGTGGTGGGAATCGAACCTCGGATTATGGGGTTGGGCCCGGTCGAGGCCAGCCGTCTAGCCTTGCGAAGGGCTCAACTGACCCTGGATGAAATCGACATTATCGAGATCAACGAAGCTTTCGCCGTGCAGGTGTTGGGTTGCTTACGCCAATTGGGTCTGCGGGACGACGATCCCCGGGTCAATCCCAATGGAGGCGCCATTGCACTGGGCCATCCTTTGGGAATGACAGGAGCTCGCTTGTTGCTGACTGCGGCCCTCGAACTGGAACGGCGCCACCTTCGCTATGCCCTGTGCACGCTTTGTGTCGGCGTCGGCCAGGGAATGGCTGCCATTCTTGAACGAACAGGATAAGACTATGAAACTCAAGAGCTTTGCTGAAGGTCACTGGGTCGAGGGAGAGGGCCCAGGTCGTCGACTCTACCACGCCGTGACGGGCGAAGAAGTGGCTGAGGTGACCAGCCGGGGATTGGATTTCAAGCGGCTGCGGGATTATGGACGACAAAGCGGCGGTTCCCCGCTGCGGCAGATGACCTTTCATCAACGGGCCCTGATGCTCAAGGACTTGGCCAAGTATCTGTTGGGCCGCAAGAAAGAACTTTATCGGCTTTCGGCCAAGACCGGGGCCACACGCACCGACTCCTGGATCGATATCGAGGGCGGAATCAGCACTCTTTTTGTCTACTCGAGCAAGGGCCGCCGCGAATTGCCGGACGAGAGTTTTCATGTGGAAGGAGACCTTGAAGCTCTTTCTCGCAAGGGCAGCTTTGTCGGGCAGCATATCTGCGTGCCGCTGGAAGGCGTCGCCGTTCACATCAACGCTTTCAATTTTCCCTGCTGGGGAATGCTGGAAAAACTCTCGGCGACCTGGTTGGCGGGAATGCCCGCCATTGTCAAACCAGCCACTATCAGCAGCTTTGTAGCCGAAGGACTGGCGCGGCAAATCGTCGAGTCCGGCCTGTTGCCCGCTGGAGCTTTCCAGTTGGTCTGCGGGAGCGTGGGCGATCTGCTGGATCATCTCGACTTCCAGGATGTGGTCACCTTCACGGGGTCGGCAGCTACCGGAGAAAAAATTAAGAGGCGTCCCAACCTGCTCAACAATGCCGTCAGATTCAATCGGGAGACCGACTCTCTCAACTGCTCCATCCTGGGCAGCGATGTTGAGCCTGGGGCGCCCGAATTCGACCTCTTCTTGACCGAAGTGGCTCGCGAAATGACCGTCAAGGCGGGACAGAAGTGTACCGCGATTCGTCGCGCACTGGTCCCGCTCGAGCGAATCGAGGCGGTGGTGGAGGGTCTCAAGAAGAAGCTGAAGGAGATCCGCCTGGGCGACCCCGCCAACAAGGAAGTGGGGATGGGCCCGCTGGCTGCCCGCGGTCAAGTGGACGAGGTCAAGGAGCGGGTAGGCCAACTGGCTCAGGTAGCGGAGTTTATCCATGGCGACCCGGAGAAGTTCGAGGTGATCGATGGCGACGCCGACAAGGGAGCCTTTCTCCCTTCGTTACTGCTGCACTGTGAGCAGCCGCTACGTCACAACGCGGTGCACGACATTGAAGCCTTCGGGCCGGTCAGCACCATCATGCCCTACCAGTCCATGGATGAGGCGGTTGAGCTGGCTCGACGGGGTCAAGGCAGCTTGGTGGGTTCACTCTTTACCGCCGATGACCGCCTGGCGCGCCGGGTGGTGCATGGTCTGGCCCCCTACCACGGCCGCTTGCTGATTGCGAACGCCGAGTCGGGCCGCGAGTCCACCGGCCACGGCTCTCCCCTGCCCCACCTGGTGCACGGCGGTCCGGGCAGGGCCGGGGGCGGCGAAGAGATGGGGGGTATTCGCGCCCTCCACCATTACCTCCAGCGGACGGCGTTGCAGGGCTCCCCCACCACTCTGTCGCAAGTCTGCAACCGATGGTTCAGAGGGAGCCAATGCCGAGAAGATCGTGTCCATCCCTTTCGCAAATTTTTTGAGGAACTGGAACCCGGCGAGAGCCTGACCACGCATGCAAGAACGATTACCGAAACAGACGTGGTGAATTTCGGCTGTCTCAGCGGCGATCATTTCTACGCCCACCTGGACGACGTAGCAGCTCGCGCCTCGTTCTTCGAAAAACGCGTGGCCCACGGTTATCTGGTTTTATCCGTGGCAGCGGGGCTTTTCGTCGACCCGGCGCCCGGTCCGGTGATGGCCAACTACGGTCTCGATCGTCTGCGCTTCACCCAACCCGTCTACATTGGCGACACCATCAGGGCTCGGCTCACCTGCCAGCAAAAAACCCGTAAACCACCCCGTGAGGACCAAGTGCCGCAAGGCGTGGTGGCCTGGGACGTGGAAGTCACCAACCAGGAGGCAGAGTTGGTGGCGACTTATACGATTCTGACGCTGGTGCGGTGCCGTGAGGAATCTTGACGGGTCGGACCTGTCCCCCCACACTCCTTGGCGGCAACTTTCGCCCTCGTTTGCGCGGCCAAGAGAAAACGGGGAGATGAAAACGGCGTCTTTGAGCGTGAGAACCCCACTTCTTTCGCAGTCATGAAGCAGTCGAGCGGGTAATGGTCCAGGTTCATTCGGGGCCTCTATCCCCACCATTGGGGCTCGATTCCCAGTAGTGTTCCAAGCGCACCGCTCCCCTCTCCGGTTCCCGATTGGCCACCGTGAAAGGCTCGACCCCCTCGACCGCATCGTAGCTCTGCATAAAATCCTGATCGGTCGTCACTACGTTGAAATGGTAGCGGCCCTGCAGTAGGGCCAGCTTGGGAAAGACCGCCCTGATGTAGTAGCGGTCGGGGCCGATCTTGCTTAAAGCCACCTTGTCGAAAGCCGTTGCAGTGACGTAGATTGGCCTGCCGTCGTTGCGAACGACTCCGATACCGATACCGGGTTCTCCCTTGAACTCCGGCAGAAAACGAGCCCACACTTCCAGTGCCAAAGTCTCGCCGGTCGCAATCGCTCCGCGGTTTGGGCGGAGCAACTTGACGTCTTCCACCCAACACAACTGGCGCTGTCCTTCTTCAGATCGAGCGGGCTCGAAAACCGGCTCGGCAGCCCGGAACCGGCTGAAGTCCCGATAGGCGGCGACCACTTCGGAACTCTCCCCCAGGGCAGCTTGTTTCCCTCGCCTGAGCCAGAGTGCTCGCTGACAAAGCGTTTTAACCTGGTGCAGATTGTGCGAGCAAAAGAAAATGGTCTTGCCCCGACGCCGAAAATCAAGAATCCGGTCGGTGCACTTTTTCTGAAAAGCCTGATCGCCTACCGCCAGCGCCTCGTCGATAATCAAGACCGCCGGATCAAAAGCCGTCGCCACCGAAAACCCCAACCGCAGGTACATTCCGGAGGAGTAGATCTTGACCGGCTGATCAATGAACTGTTCCAGTTCGGCAAAAGCGATAATGTCGGATTCCTGTTGACGAATCTGGCGGCCGGAGAGCCCCATCAAGGCGCCGCTAAAACGAATGTTTTCCCGCCCGCTAAAATCGGGATGAAACCCAGTTCCCAGTTCCAACAGGGCGCCCACTGTCCCTTCCACCTCGACCCGCCCGCCACTGGGCAGCGTGGTTCCACTCAGAATCTTCAGCAGCGTACTCTTGCCGGCGCCGTTGTCCCCAATCACACCGAAAGATTGTCCCGAGGGGACCTCGAAGTTGATCTCCCGCAGGGCCTCTATGCGATGGTGGGTGGGGCGGCGAAGCACCAGTTCCTTGAAAAGAGATCGAGGCCCGGCGTAGGTCTGGTAAATTTTGCTGAGATTCTCGACTCTAATCATTTGAAACCAGGGCAGTCTCCGATTCTAAACCGACAACACGATCCTCGCATTTGCGAGCAGGGCTTGGTGGGAAGCAGCCTCGGCTGGCTCGGAAGGGTACACCGTTGACGACCCAAGGGTCTTGTTGGCGTCCCCAAGGGGATTTGAACCCCTGTCGCCGCCGTGAAAGGGCGGTGTCCTAGGCCAGGCTAGACGATGGGGACGCCCAGGCAAGTTGTGCATTTTAACATGGGCCGAATTCTCGTGTCGATTTGGCTGTAGCCACGCGCCGGGCGGCAGCAAGGTTCCGCCAAAGAATTTGAAAGCACCGGCAAAAGAGTCTTTCAACCCTTCCAGGCGCCCCAGACGGGCCAAGAAAAGGTCGCGGCCGCAGGGCCCGCCTTCGGTGCAAGATAAGTACCCGTGAAGCCGGCCAAAGACTGCCTCGGTGGGGTGCATCCTGGCCGTCAGATCTCCAGGCCACCGCAGCCCCGGTCAGGGACAAGGCCCGCCACACCGGCGGCACCGCGTTCGCCGTTTGGCGTTGAGGGTGCCACAACCGGAACAATGGTTGTACATGGCCCGCGAAAACCACTGGGTGGCGACGGCACTCAGGCCCAAAATTCCCACCACCAACAGAATCGCCTGCAGATTCTCGCTCACAGCCCTACCGGGATTGAGAACTCCTCGCCAGGGGATTGGTCCACCCCTCACGAACAAAACAGTCGATTGCTTGCTGCTGGAGCCACTCCGTGACTCCGGGATGGGGCAGCAATCCTTTCTGATTGGAGACGTAATCCAGCCCCTTTAGAACCTCCGCATAAGGGCCGAAGCCATACACTCGAAAAGGGACCACGATCACCCTTGATCCTTGGGCCTTCTGCTGCCGGATAAACTTGCGAATCCGCTCCTCGGCCACGATTCGCTTCGACTGCCAATCTTCCCTTAACGTCTCTACCTCAACTCGTCGGAAGGAACGCGACTGCCGGACCTTCAAGGCCACTCGTTGCAGCCCTTTCCTCCAGCGATCATTGAGACGATCATCCCCTTCACCATGCGCCAGGATCAAAACCGACTCCCGGTCCGCGTCCAGGCTTAGATCGAGAACTCGCTCGACCACGATGTCGCCAATCAGGGATGAATCGTAAAGCCCTTCGCGGTTAAGCGAAACCCGGACAGCAGTCTTCACCGGCGGGATCTGCCGATCACGACTACTCACCAGGACAGGATAATTGGGGGCCCCCGGTTGGGGTTTTTCTACCAGCGGCATCCCAGGACGGTGTCCAGGGTGAAGCAGGAAGAAAGGGGGCGGTTGGGAACGCAGGCCCAGAAAATATTCGGTCTGATCCTTAAAAGAGCCGGCGGAAACGAAAAGTCGCACCACGGCCACCCGGCCCGCCCCTTGCTGCCACAATGCGTCCAACCCCTCTTGCAGCGAGTCGCGGTCTGCCATTCCATAGGCGATCCGAGTTGGACAAAAACGGCGCAACGGCTCCACCGCCGCTTCAACAGCGCGATTCCAGTCGGTGTCCCCGCCATGGGCCATTACCAGGATTCCAGGCTGGGTTCGCTCGGAAGTCATCGCCGGACTCGCCAAAATCGGCACTGCCAAGGCGATTCCCAAACTTGTCAACATCGAGCGCCTTAAGAGTTTCATTCCCGCCCCTGGTGAGCCGCCATCGTTCAGCTCCCATCAGCCGAAGCGGCAGCGTCGGTAAAGGCGTTTATTCTCCCAAAATCGACCTGGGAGCGTCAAATTGCCGGCTGAGTGTCACGGCCATGAGGTATTACAATCTCAGGTGGGCTCAAGACTCAACCGAGGGCAGATCTAATTTGCTTGACGGGGAGCAGAGCTAACTGTTATACGACTCGCAGGAGGAAGCAGACATGACTTACATCGTGACCGAGCGTTGTGTGGATTCGCGCTATACGGAATGCGTCGCTGACTGTCCAGTAGACTGTTTTTATGAGATCGAAGACCCTCACATGTTGATCATCAATCCTGACGAGTGCATCGACTGCGATGCCTGTGTGCCGCTTTGTCCCATCAATGCCATCTATCCTGAAGACGAGCTTCCTGAAGAATACGAAGATTGGGCCGACGTCAATAGCGCCGAGAACTGTGAAGATCTGGAACCGATCACTGAAATGCAAGAGGCGCTGGAGGGAGCGTTGGATCTCGACCAAATCTACGAGCGCGAGGAAGAGCAATTTGGCGCTGCCGTGGAGGATCCTTCCAACGCCTAGATTCAATCCAAGAGTCGGGTGCGCCAGGCCCACGGCATCGTTGGTCGGAACTCCGCCCCAAACCTGAGAGTTGGCCCCAGCAGTCAAAAAAGCACGGCCCCACACCCAGTAGCTCTGCAGTCGCCATCCGGTCGCTGCTGAATTGCTGCGACTTCGTCCCGGCCAAGCAACGGAAGGTGACCCGCTTTTTTTTCGAAACACTAGAATAAGGGCGCATGGATATTGCCGGCCTCGCTCTTGCAATCGGTTCCAGTTTCAGCGCGGGACTCAATCTTTACCTCACGGTGCTCTCACTCGGTCTGATGCACCGTTTCGATGTCTTTGCGTTGCCTGCCAACTTGCAGGTGCTGGCCCACCCCTGGGTACTGGTCTGCGCGGCGATACTGCTGACGGTCGAGTTCGTGGCCGACAAGGTTCCCTACCTGGACAACGCTTGGGACGCCGTTCACAGTTTGGTGCGAATCCCCGCCGGCGCCGCTCTGGCAGCCGCTTCGCTCACTGAGGTCCCGACTCATATCCTTTGGATTGCCGGACTGGTGGGAGGAGTGGCCAGCTTTACTTCTCACGGGGCCAAGGCCTCGACTCGATTGGCCGTAAACAGCACTCCCGAGCCCTTCTCGAATTGGTTTCTCAGCTTGGGGGAGGACGGGCTCAGTTTGGGCCTGCTTTGGCTGGTGGCCAACCATCCCTACCTTGCCCTGGGCACGGCCCTGCTGCTGCTGGTCGTTGCAGCAGTAATCCTTTACCTCTTCTTCCGCTTTCTCAAGCGGCTTTTTCGGGTGGCCACGGTCAAGAATCCTCGCTCCGTTGCGAGAAAGCTGTCCCTGAGTTGAAATTGTCCGCTCTCGGTCGGTTGTGGTGTTCAAGGCGCAGGTCTCCGCCCTCGCTTTCGCCGATTCTCAGGGAGAGCCCATCGGTTGAGCTTTTGCCCCGGAGACGGCGCTCGCCGCTTCCTGACGATCTTTCCGGCGGGCCGGAGGTGACACCACAATAGCCACCACTACCGGTCAACCGGGCCACTCAGGTCTCAGGTTCCTTCTCGGCTTCCCGCAGATCCCAGACGAAATATCCGAAAGTTCCCCCGGCGATGGCAGCGACAACCAGTGCCTTCAGTATGAAGCGCGTTGTTACTTCTTCGCCGCCCAGGAAGTTGAACACCAGCACCACCACATCGCCAATCAACACGCAAGAGGCAATAAAAAGCGTTACGTAGGCGAGTTGGCGCCGGACTTTGGAGGCCCGGCTGGTCGGCTTGGCCCGAATGTCCCGTCGAATCAACAAAGTGACACACAGGAACACTGGCACGGCTACCAGCAGCCATGAAACCGACCATCGGATCGCCTCCCTCGCTTGCTCGGCGGCCTTGGCAGTGGCATCGGCAACCGGAAAAGCGAGATCGAGAAGTCCCCAAAGCAATGCCCCCAGGCTGAAGGCACTCGCAAACAATGTCCCGAACATCACCACGTACAGGAACGCCTCGCGTGCCGTGACATAAGGCACGGGGCGGGGGACCGGGACCGGGAAGTCAATATCGGCAAAACCGGCCAGCGCTTGTTTGACCTGAGCGGGCGGCCAACCAGCTTGAATCAGGGCTTCCTCGATTTGCGGACGAGTCAGTCCACCCTGCAGACTCTCCTTGACGAAAGCGACCAAATCTCCTCGCAGCGCCATCTCGACCTCCAGCCCGAATTTCTCACCACATCGCTGAATGTATGACCAAAAGGATATTATATCCAGACAATTACAGGTTTTTATGGAAGCCTTCCGGCCCCAGACTGTGCTGGGTGCGCCCTCGCTGGTCTTTTCGTCTTCAGCGCGCGCGCCACCCGGTCAAAACTGCGACTGACCCTGGAGAACCGCAGCGGCTAGAAATCCACCTGATGATCTTCATTCAGCGACCTTCGTCACTGACGACTTCCTCTTCGCTGTCCTTTGTCTCGTCTTCAGGCTCTTCCCGCACCCAGGGTATCCAGTCCCGTCCCCGTAGGTGCTTCTCAATCCAGCGGATCTCCTCGATGTCACGAGTCCGTTGGTGGCGAGGCTCGCGAAATCCATGGGGTTCGCGCGGGAACCGGATGTAGCGCACCGTTTTCCCCTGATCCTTCAGCGCCGAGTAGAACATCATGCTTTGGGGCTCGGTGTCGGTGGTATCGCGCATGCCGTGCATGATCAGGGTTGGTGTCGTGATGTTCTCAACGTGCGTCAAAGGCGATTTCCGGCGGTATCCTTCGGGATTCTCCCAGGGCGTTTTCCCGATATACCAGAGCCGAACGTCATGGTTGAACCCTGGGCCATACTCTGAAGTCCAATCGGAAACCATGGCCCCGACCGAGGCCGCCTTGAAACGGGGAGTTTGGGTGATGGTCCAGCCTCCCAAAATCCCGCCGTAGCTCCACCCGCGCAGAGCCAACTTTTCGGGGTCGACCAGTTGTTGCTCGATCAACCTGTCTATTCCGGTCATCAGGTCCTGGTAATCACCCCCGCCCAGGTCGAACATGTTTCCCCGCAGGAAGTCATCGCCATAACCCCGGCTTCCCCGGACATTGGGCGCCAGCGAGACGTAGCCCAAACCCGCCCAAATGTGATAGCGGGGGTCGAAGCGGTTGGTGAAGGCGCCGGCAGGCCCGCCGTGGATGTGGAGCAGCAAAGGTGGGCGGTCTTCCTGGGGAGAGATCGGAAGGAAAAGAAGACCCTCAATCTCGAGCCCGTCAAAACTCTTCCACTGAAGCGTGCGCCCTTGGGCCAGCTGCAACTCTCCGATCCAGGGGTTGGCTTCGGTTAGGCGAGTTGCCTCGTCACTTCCAGGTACGCCGGCAAAAAGGTCCGGAGGCGTGTCGAAGTCGGAAAAGGAATAAACCATGTGGTCACGGTCGCGAGACATCGACTGCAAGCTCAAGGTCCCCTGCCGAAGGCTCAGACTTTCAATTCGACCGCCGGCTATCTCTAAACGGTGGAGCCCGCTGTTGGGGCCAACCTGAGCCGAAAAGAGGACTGCCCGACCATCCGGTGTCCAGAAATATTCCTGCAACGTCCCCTCGAAACTGCAGGAGAGACAGCTGAGTTGACGGCTGTCGAGTTGTAGGCGCCACAGCTTATTGCTGCGCAACTCCCAACGCTGATCGTGGGGCGCTAGAAAAGTCACGCTCTGACCGTCAGGCACCCAAGCCAAGGACTGCTCGGGTGCTTCGTTTTCAGTCAAACGCTCCAGGGTTTGGTCGGCGACATGCAAAAGGTAGACCTCGCTCCGATTGCGCTGGTTACGGCGGTTTTCATGGCGTGCCAAAAAGACCAGCCGATCTCCCTCAGGAGAAACTTCCAGACCGCCGGCCCGGAACGATTCTTTAGTCAACTGGGTTTCCTGCCGTTCCTCAAGGTCGATGACCCACACATTTCGCCATTTGCCTTCACCCTGACTATTGGGCCCCTCATCGACCACAATCGCATCGTCACCAGCCTTGTGCTCCTTTTCCGCCTTTTCACCCGGATAGTCGTCGGCCAGAAAGTAGATCCGGCTACCATCCGGAGCCCAGCGGGCCCCCGAGACAGCCGTCTTGTGTCGACTCAGTTGGATCGCCTCGCCTCCACCGGTGGGCATGACAAAAAGCTGGTTCTTTTTCTCGACGGGCCGCAGAAATGCCAAATAGTCCCCCGCCGGTGAGAAACGAAAGTCGCTGCCCCCGGCCTCGCCGACATACTGATAGGGTTTGCCCCCCTGGCTAGAGACCATGTAGTGGGTGGTCTTGCGTTCGTTTTTTTTCCAATCCAGTTCGGATTTTGAAAAAAGCACCTGCCGGCCATCCGGCGACATGACGCCGTTGCTGACTCGCACCAGATTGAGGGCATCGTCGACGGTCATCGGACGCGGGGCTTCCTGAGCCCAGCCCAGCCAGCCGCCAACCCACAAAACTCCGCCCAGAACAAATTTCAATCGCATCTGAAAACCTCCAGGTTGCACTCCCGACCGGCGGCGGCTAGTCCACCCGGCCCCCGACCGGGCTAGCGGCATCCACGAAAAAAATCCTGTAGCAATGCCCCGCCCTGTCGCGCCGAAACACCGTGCCGGACAGCTACCGTGTGGTTGAAGAGTCCGGGCTCAAGCAAATGAGCGCGTGACTGCACAGCTCCAGCCTTCTCATCTAAAGCTGCAAAGACCAGCCGCGACACCCGCGCCCAGATCAGAGCCCCTGCACACATGGCACATGGCTCCAGGGTAGTAAAGAGCTCCACGCCAAGCAGCCGGTAGTTTTTCAGCTTGCGGGCGGCCTCCCGAAGCACCAGCATCTCGGCGTGGGCCGTAGGGTCTCCCCATTCAATGGTCCGATTGTGATCCCGAGCCAGCACTTCCCCTTCCAGCACCGCCACCGCCCCAACCGGGACCTCATCCTGCCGGGCTGCCCGAACTGCCTGCTCAAGCGCCAACTCCATCCATTGCTCATCTTGAGAGAAAGTCAAGGAACCGCTTTTCAATGTCGCTCCGGCAAAAACGGCCTCAGATTCTTCCCCTCGAAAAGCTCTCCGAACTTATTCCATAAACTTAAGTTATGGAATATAAACAATTATAAATAATGTAATTTACTGTATTTGAATTCCGTTCTGGACAAACAGTGAGTCATCCATTCGTTTTGGTGTAACCCAGCCCAAAAATTAGGTGCTAACGGGAAGCCCGACCGGTGGACGTCACGTAGAAACGTTCGCCAATTTGGACTGACTCGTCCTTGATGCGGTCACGAATCTCAATTTCAACCCTGTATTCCCCCTGGGAGAAGGCACCTGTATCAAAACGCTTGACCAGAACCAAACGCTGTCCCGAAAAAAACTGGATTGTTTGGCCATCCTCATCGGTTTGGTCAACTAGAGCTCTTTGCTGGGCATCGAGGATGCGGTAGCTGGCTCGAATGGAAGGACGCAGCTCGGCCTGGTCGAGAGCGGCGTTGTACAGTTGCAAGTAAACGTGCAGCGGAGTCCCCCGGCGGAAGGTGTGATCCAAGCTCGGCCGAATCCAGACATCACCCAGAACGAACATGTGGTTCTCTGGGGGCACTTCATCCAGATAGCGTACGAAGCTGGACAGGATCAGTGAGCTGGCCCGTAGCTGCTGGGTCTTGGCGGTTGGAGGCACCAGCCCGCGACGCAGAACGCCCGTCTTGGAAGTCGTGAGATCCCGCACCACCAAGTCGAGCTTATAGCGTCCTCGATTTTCCAGCAGCAGTAACCGTTGATAGACCGAGCGACCGCGAACGCCACGGTCAAAATCTTCCAGTGCCAGAGAGGACTTCAGCTCGTCCTCGAACTCGACAACGACCTGTCCCGTAATACCGGTGACCAAGCCATAGACCGCGACCTTGGCTACCCGCTTGTCCTCCTCAACCACGTAGTCGAGGTTCTTGTTATCCACCTCTAAAGTCACCGGTATTAAGGCTCGTTGCTGGTTGACCAAGAAGTAATCTTCGCGGACCTTAAAGGGCAAATCGACAAAACTGATGTTGACGTCAACCACCCTTTTCAGATCGACGAACTCGATCTGCTGGGGTCGCTGGATCATCGAATAGGTTTCATAGCGGGCAAAGGGGCTGTCGCGTGCGCGCCTGGGACTCAAGGGGTAGTCTTCGTTTCCCCGATAGTAGTAGGGCCTTTCCGACTGGTCGGCCAAACCCAAGGCTTCGGCTTCAGTCAAACCAGCTCCCGGCACATGCAAGAAAGCATCTTTTTCGCTTGGATCGAGGGCCAACCGATACTCTCCGGTCAGCGAAGAATCGACAAATTCCAGCACGACATCACTGCCGATTCCTTCCACGTATCGATAGCGCCAGATCTCGAAGGGGTACGTCGTGGTGGATCCCCCACCTTCATAATAGGGTCGCCGGTAGTAACCGCCTGATGGACGCGACTCAATTTCCGCTGGGGGACCGTGGATGATGTAGATCCGCCCCCGGTCGGTGAGCCAACCGGCTAAACCACTTGAGAAACGCTCGTTGGCATAGGCAATCCGCCGATAGTGCTCGTCTTTGAATTCGTTGTGTGCAGTCAAGGGGTTGGGGTCTCTCCTGCGCCAGAACTGCTCGACAAAATGCTCCTTTTCCTCGGTCGTCCCCAGTTTGAGAAAAACATCCTTCTCTTGCTCGGTAATGATGTAGAGGACATCGGTCTGCAACCACTGTTGGAAATGGTCCAGCTCTTCCTCTTGCTGAACCTGACGAGCCCGGTTTTCCTGCCTGGCTTTCTGGGCGCCGGCGATCCCCACCGTTAGCAACAGCAACCAGAAAGCCGTCAAAGGTTGCAAACCATTGCGAATTGAAATCATGGGCTGCTCAAGCCGGGGCTTGGTCGGAGGCCTCTGGCAGCGCTGACCTTCGGACCCCTCCCTTGGGGCTCCTAAAGCTCAACAAGCCACTACTCCCTGGGATTTGGATCTGCCATCTCAGCCATTGTACACCGACATTGCAAAAGGGTCTACGCCGGCCCTTCCGCTGCGGTACACCGGCATCGACTGTTTTCTTCGCCACTCCGCTGCCCTACGGTCCTCCACCGCAAGCCGAGACCTTGCAGTTTGGCTGCTGAACGAACCCCCCCAAGGGGTCTGGCCCGGGCACCGTGGCTACCGCTGCACCAACACTCTATTTACAGGTCGGGTTCGATCCACTTAAATAGACGGAACTTGCAATCCAGAGGGAGTAGCTTGTGAATCGCGCACACTGGCCGGCAGCGGGACCTACTCGAGGGCATTGGCCCGGCCTGTGCTGTTTGATCTGGCTGCTACTCTCGAGCTGTTCGGCAGAACAGACGACGGTGACCTTCTTCCATGCCAGCAGCCTCGATCCGCTGATCGATGAACTGGCCCGCCGGTTCGAGAAGAACCACCCGCAGGTCAGGATTGTAGCCGAGGGATCGGGGAGCCTGGCAGCCCTCTCAAAGATTACCGAGTCCTCCAGAAGCTGCGACCTGCTGGCGACCTCGGATCCTCAGTTGATCATCGGAGGGCTGGGCCAGCAAGGCTTCCGCCAGTTGCACGTCTTTGCCGGCAACGAAATGGTTCTAGCCAGTGCCCGGCCCGAATTTTTGGAGCCCGCCGAGTCCTGGCAAGAAAACTGGTTCGAGCTTCTTTTCAGCCGCAGTCACAGTTATGGCATTGGAGATCCTGACCGAGATCCTGCCGGCTATTACGCCCATCTGGTGTGGAAGCTTGCCGAGCTTTTCTATCAGCGTCAGGGACTCTACCGGCGCTTTACCAGCCGGTTGGATCCCTCCTGGGTCCAGCTCACACCGGCGGCGTTGCTCTCATCGTTGCAAGCCGGGCGGCTCGACTTTGCCTTCATTTACAAGTCGATGGCATTTCAGCACGGTCTTGAATTCGTACCGCTTCCGGCGCAGATTGGTCTATCGGAAGCGACTTACGCCCCCTTTTACCAACAGGTTTTTGTCAGGATCAATGATCCGCGCTCCGGGGTCACTGTGGACGTAGACGGAAAACCGATCCGTTATGGAGTTGCCCTGCTGGATGAGAGCAATCCCTGGGCGGTCGGTTTCCTGAATTTCCTGCTCAGCCCCGAGTCCCAGGAACTCTACCGTGAGTTGGGTTACACCCAGATCCCGGTTCGCCAATTACAGAGGGAGCGGAATTAGCGCTTCTCCGGGCTGGCCGGCACGACGTCAGCCATGACCGCGCCACGGACATCCCCCACGAGTTCAACTCTCGGTCGGCAGGGGCCGGGCAACCTTCAAGCTGATTTCCGGGTGTGGCCGGAGTCGCAACGGTCTTTAGGAGCGGCGCTTGGAGAACAAACCGGCCTCAGTAACGAGCAACTGTGGAATCGACCATCAACGACCACAGGTCGATGCCGCCCTCCAGGTTGTAGACTTCTCGGAAACCCTTTGACTCGAGCCAGCGCGTTGCCATCAATCCACGGGGGCCGTGATGGCAATAGACGACCAGCGTTTGGTTGGGATCCAGTTGCCGGTAAGACTCCGGAAGCTCCCCCAAAGCAATATGAATGCTTCCTTCAATCCGGCAATGCTCCACTTCTTCAGGTTCACGAACGTCGAGCAGGGCAACCGATTCCGAATCCTCTGAGGCCAGCATTTCTTGAAGCTTGGCCGAATCTACCGTTTTAGCCATGGCAACATCTTAACAAAGCGGTTGCCAAGAGGAAATTTCTGCCGGAGTCGCATGCTCAAAAAAATTGCCGCCGGTCGATCGCTGGCCGGTCGACTATTCCACTGATTTGAAATTGGTTTGAAACCTTCATAGAATTAAGGCTGTCTCATGATCTGAAGGGAATTTCCAACATGATTACACTCACGCCCAAGGCAATCGAGCAAGTCAAGTCATTTATGGCTGCCCAAGAGGAGCCTTTCAACGGTATCCGGCTCTCGGTGGTGGCCGGCGGGTGCTCCGGCTTCGAGTATCGAATGAAACTCGAAAAAGATGCCGGCGAGAGCGACCAAGTCATCACTCAAGACGGGATCGATGTTTTCGTGGACCATCACAGCTTGCTTTATCTCGAAGACACCGAGATCGACTTCGTGGAGACCGTTCAGGGCTCGGGTTTCGCTTTCAACAATCCTAACAGCCATGGAACCTGTGGCTGCGGGGAATCTTTTCGCGCTTAGTCGGGCGGAATAACCGCACCGCGCCCCCAGTTTCCCCGGCGTGGTCTTCGCCTCCCGATCACTTCTCGAGAATCCGGCTGTCCCCCTCGACAAGGAGCTTATCGTGCAAAGTCCAGGACTGACGTGGTTGATATTTGTACTGCTGACAGTGCTCTGCTGGGGTGTCTACGGGACCTTTCTTCATAGTGGTCAACTCGCTATGGGCGACCCGGCCAACGGACGCTACAAGGCTTTTCTTCTGGTTGGAATCGCTTATTTTGCTACTGCCGTTTTGCTTCCGCTGATTATCCTGCTGCGCAGTGGTGCTGACTGGCAGTTCCCTCTCAAGGGAGCGACTTGGTCGTTTGTGGCCGGCATGGTAGGGGCGATCGGCGCCTTTGGCGTCTTGCTGGCCTTCGGGGCCAAAGGTTCGCCCAGCGTGGTGATGTCGATTGTTTTTGCCGGCGCGCCGATAGTCAACGCGGTCGTTGCACTGTCGCTCCACCCACCAGCGGGAGGGTTGCAGAATTTGCGGTGGCAGTTTGTCCTCGGAATCCTGATGGCTGCCCTGGGAGGCTCTTTGGTGACGTTCTATAGGCCCAACCTGCCTGCGGCGCCCTCGACAGCGGCACAGGGATCCAGCCAGGTGGCGGAAATTCTCTCTCAGTCCGACTCGACCAGGTAAGGCCATTTTTGTCCCAGGCTGCCGGCCGACACTAAGGCCGGCGCAGGTCGGGACTGAGATAACCCTCCGGGATTGGTGTTCAACTTGACTGCCTAAGTGACCGGCAAGTCGACAGTCGATTCAATGGAGCGCCAGTTGAAGCCGAGCGGTTCCGCCTTTCTCGGAAATTGCGGTGATGGACAAGGTGGGGAATTGTCCCGTGACCTTGACCAGGTACTCCAGCCGACGAGAGCGCGGGAAGTCATCACCCGATTGCCGCAGTCCTGCCAAGTGACCAATGGCGGTGCGTCGCGTGCCTATAAATAGCTGGCAGTCCCGGGGTTCGACCACGACTCGAACCGGTTGAGCGCCCCGATTGGCGAGAGAGCGCCGGGTTAGAAAGGTGGGCAGATACCCCACATTGGCGACCTCGAATAGAACTTTTTTCAAATCGGGAACTTCCAAAGCCGCCACGCTGGTATTGAAGATCTGCACTCGGGGGGTCAGCTCAGCCAAGTAGAGCATCCAGTCCACATACTTCTCCAACTCAGCCTTAAGCTGTGCCACGGGAGGATTGCGTATGGTAAAGCGCCGACGCCAGCCGCCGATTTCAAGCTGCCCCAGCTGAGGGTGGTTGAATTTCTTCCACCTGGCAAAACCCAAACCCTTCAAGTTGGAATCGTTCCACTTCAGACGCTCCAATTCGCTGACCCGGCCGTCACCATCCTGGTCCTCACCAATACCGGCCCAGAACTCGGGCACAAACCCCACTACACCGTAATCCCAGTATGCCCAGCTGATCAGCGTCCCATGCCGGTGCGAGCGGGCGTCGCTGTAGCTGGGGGCCACCCGCTGGCCCGTGGACTGCTCATAACGCTGGGCGAGCTCAAGGATCAACTGCTGATCGGAAGCATCAAAATTGTCCCAGCCGGTCGTGGACGGTAAGCGGTAGAGGAAACCTCCACTGCTGTGACCGTGAAAAATGCCGGTCACGTTGCGATGATTGTGGAGAAACTCGATCGTGGCCGCGCTTTCGGGCTCGGAAAGCGGATAGGGCCCGGCTCCCGGTTGCTCGAATTCCATTCCCCAGTTGCGGGGGAAATTCCGGTTGAGATCAATGCCGCCTATGTCATCCTCGTTAAAGCTGCCGTCATCGTCGTCGTCATAGCCTTCGGACAGCAGGTCAAAGTAAACGCCCCCGGAGTGGCCTGGCGGTCGTCGCTGATTGAGCCGCGGGTCGACCTTTGAAACTGTCCAGGCCCCGTTGGGATTGGGTCGTCGCATCTGGGTGACAACGCCGTCACCGTCAAGATCGTTTGGCGGGTCCTCGTCCAGCAGACCGTCACCATCGTCGTCGTAGGGACGAGGCGTGCTGCGAGGATTGTGCACGCTGGAGAGCGCAATATCCGCCCCGTCCGGGTTGAACTTGGGTCGGATATACACCGCCCTGGTGTCCAGCAACGCCGTCACGCGAGCGTCTTTCCCGAAACCTGTTAGAAGACGCCACGCGAAATGCAACGCCACCTCGGCACCGATCAGCTCTTCGGAATGAACGTTGCCATCGTAGTAGTAGGCTGGCTTTTCCGAGGCGGGACCCGTGGCATTGTTGGTGATCTCGATCACCTGAAGCGATGTTCCCTTAAGGGTCTTGCCAATTGAATAAACTCTCACCAGTCGGGGGAAAAACTGAGCCCAACCCTCCAGCAGCAACCTGCTCTCACGGTTGCTGTGGTAACGCTTCCAATCCGGCCTGAGCGGGTTCTCAAGCGCCGGCGGCGCAGCGAGCGATAGGGAAAAGATGAGAAGACTACTTCCAGCCAGGAACATCTTCTTCACGGCGTTTCTTTTCATCGCAGCTTGACCTTCATTTTGGCGCCGATCAAATCCCAAGATCCGAAGTGGATTTTCTCAAATTGACTACAACTTATTCTTACCTTGCAGGACTTCCGTTCTCCGTTGCCCAAGAAGGTCGCTGTTTGAAATTTCTCGATTCCTGAACCCTATTACCCACCTGGGAGCGCCGTCAACCGTCACTTTCAAATCGGACAGGATCTGCCGGTCCTGAGCTCACCTCTCCCGAAATTGCGCCCAGCCTGACGCCTTCACAGTTTCTCCGCAGGCTGGGGCAACCCCAAAAGAAGGCTGCACTACTCCGACTTGAGTGAGGGCAGCATGGGGACGGAAAGAGCAGCCTTCAGCGCCGCCAGACTGGCCAGCATGCCGACGGCGAAGACCGATGCCAGTGTCAATCCCAGTGAGTTCCATTGTAACGCTCCCCCGCCGCCCAGCCAATGAGGAGCCACGGCGGCGGCCGCCGCGAGGGTACCCAAGCCGATACCCACCGACAGCAGAAAGGCGTTTTCCAGCAAGACCGTCCATGCCAGTCGCCGCCGGCTGAAACCGATCGCACGCAGAACCGCCAACTCCTTGAGCCGTTCGTTGACGTTGCGGATTAGAATGACTCCCAGGCCGATGGTTCCCAGCACCAGGCCCAAACCGCCCAGAGTCTGAAAGGTCGAGATATAAGTATTTCGGACCGCGTGAAAGCGAGCCAGTCGATCCTCACTGGGGGTGGCGTCAAAGCCGTAAGCTGAAAGCGTTCTCTCAAGGGAATCCCTGACCCCGTCGCGCGAGGCCGCAGGCGCGTCAATCAGAAAGAACTGGTAGCCACTATCCCCTGGAAAATGCCGCAAGAAATTCTGCTCGGAAATGATCAACTCGCTCTGAAAGATACTGTCCTGAATCAATCCCACCAACCGGAGACGCAAATCAGCGCCGCTCTCATTCTGCATCACCAGTTCCTGCCCCAGTTGCAATTGCAAGATCCACCGCACCGATTCCTGGTCGCCAAAGGCTGGGACCACTCCGGGGCCGAGTTCCTGATCGAGCAATTCCCAAGCGTTCTGCTTCTCTTCCGTCACCTGCGCCAGATGAAAACCGCCGCGCTGGATCAGGTCAACTGGAGCCCCCAGCAGGCGCGGTTTCCGAGGCCGATAAAGATTCAGACAACTGGCATCATCACCCCTTGAGAGCCTCAGCGGGAAAAAAACCACCTCCTCCAGCAGCTCCGAATCCGTCTCGGAGAAGGACAAATCGAACCGGCCTTCGGCAGTGGAAAGGTTCTGCAGCAGTGGAATCTCGGATTCAGCCACCAGATTGAACCCACCCGTCCCCGAGTCCACACCTGCTTCGCTTCCTTGGCCGGTCATCCGGTTGGCGCCAACCGCAACGATCACAAAACAGGCCGAGGCCACTAACATTGCGCTCAAGACGCTACGGCCGGGAATTCTGGTGATACTTCGGAGGGCCAAGTGGGTGGTCCCCAGAGCCGTCGGCCTCGGGGTGCCGCCCGAACGGCACCAGATCGAAAAGAGTATCAGTCCTCCCGCCAGCAGACACGCTCCCCCAACAAAGAAGCCGACCGACAATAACCCGCTTGCCGGTTGCCAGCCGGTGAGGGGTCCCAAGGTCAGAGACAACACGAAGAGCAGCCCCAGTCCCAAGAATCCCCACGCCAGCACCCGTTGCCACCTGGAAACTCGATCCCCGGTCAGGACTCGAACCCGTCCAACCAAAAGTACCGTTTCCGGCAATTTGACCAGACGACCAACCGCGCCCCAGACAAAAAGCAACGCCGTAGCCACCGTAATCAGGTAACCCAGCAACAGGCTGGTGGCCGTCCCATGAAAAAAAAGATAACCCGTTCCTACAGCGGCCAGCCACCAGGTTCGCAAGGCAACCATCAACAGCCAACAGTAACCAACGCCTCCCAGCAGACCCAGGCCGGCTCCCAAAACGATCAGGATCGCTCCCTCGCCCACGAAGCGCCGGAGAACCTGCCCTGACCTGTAGCCGAGCGCTTTGAGCAACCCCACCTCCTTGACACGCCTTTCGACCCCCAATCGAAAGAGCAACCCGACGATCAACAATGCGGAGAGGATCAGAAAGAAACTAAAGCCGATGAACAGGCCCGAGAAGTCGGTAGGGCCGGCTGACATCTCCAGCCCTTGGCGCTTGACATCTCGAAAAAGGAAGCCGCGCCGAGCAGCGTCGAGGTGCTGCAACAACACCTGCCGCACACGAGCGGGATCCTCTGCGGTCAAGCGTAGCGAGGTCACGTCACCAAAGCGACTCCCCCACAACCGACTGCCGGTCTTGAAGGAGATGAATCCCTTGGGGGTGGCCAGGTAAAGGTCCCAGTAGTCCTCGTCCCGGGGGCGGATCCGATTCAAATCGACCGGGAAAGGAGGTTCCCAGGACGCCATGTCCTCGGCATCCTGGATTCCAGGAAAAGTCGGCGTGAGATGGCGGTCTCCGCCAAGCTGATCCAGACCAACGACTCCCGCCAAACGAAAGGAGGCAGTACGAGTCAGCAGTTGGTCGCGAGGGCCCACGAAATAGTAATCGATCTCGATCGGGTCGCCTGCCTCTATGCGCAAGTCGGCCGCGGCCCAGGAATTGAGGAGAATCTCATCTTCAGCCAAACGGTCGTTCCAGATTTCACCACCGGAGCCGACCAGTTGCGGCAGTTCACTGGGACCGGGATCCAAAGCGCTTAGAGTGGAATAGGGGATGGCTCGGTCTCCCGAAGAGATACGGTTGGCCAAATAGGTCAGCACTTTTTGGACCGGCCAACCTTGATTGTCGGCAGCACCCTGAAGGGCAGCCACAACCCAACCGGGCATGACTATCTCGTTGCTCTCCACCCGAAGGTATTCTTCTTCGGCCACCAAACTTAAACCGAACTCTTCCAGCTCGATTGCAGCTTTCAGAGCGAGCTGGAGGCGGTCAAATGCAGATCCGGAAACCTTTTCTCCACCGACCAGCAGCGCGTTTACCTGGCCCTCGAGATCGAGCGCCTGCTGGGCGACGTCCAACTGTAGAAAGGCATTGGAGGGTATGGCCTGGTTGGCCTCGATAGAGAACCGACCAATGCCTCGATCTTCAAGTACTGCCATCACCGTCACCCGGAGCGAACGAATCTGCTGGGTCGGATCGCTGTTCCCAAACAACAATTCTCGATGAATGTCGCTCGACTGGGGTATTCCGACCATGATCTGGTCCCCTACCGAAGCCCCCAGCTCCTGTTGCAATTGCCGATTGATCACCACTGAGGGGAAGATCTGGTTGGTTTCTTGTTGCAACGCCAGCCGACTTCCCAGCAACGACTCGAACCCTTGGTCGACAGCGTAGACCTGTACGCTTGATGATCGGGCTTGGGAAAGGGAGTGGACTGCGGAGCCCCGCATGGCCAACATGGAGGCAACCTGCAACGAGGAGTCAGCAAGTTCCTCTGCCAGGCGAACCGCCAGTCCACCTCTAAAGGGACGCTCGGTGACCAACGCGTAGTCAACCTTCCCCAATCTTTCCAACGTCAAATCCCGCAAACTGCCGCGCACCGAGTCTCCCACCAGCAGGGCGCCGGTAATCACCGTTGAAGCCACGGCTGCCGCCAGTAATACCGCCAGGTGCAGGCGCCAGTAATAGATCAGACCTCGCAGCAATGCCCCTCCTTGAGCTCAAATTTGCGGCTGAATCTTCGTGCCAGCTCAGCGCTGTGTGTCACTGTGATCAGGATTGCCTGCTGGTTACGGTGCAGATCGAATAGCAATTCAGCGACCGTTGCAGCGCTGGAGGCATCCAGATTTCCGGTTGGCTCGTCGCAAAGCAGCAATTGCGGTTGATTGACCAGTGCCCGGGCCACCGCCGCCCGCTGGCGTTCGCCTCCCGAAAGCTCGGCCGGACGATGGTGGCTTCGCTGGCCCAATCCCACCCGCTCGATGAGGGCGTGGGCGCGCTGGACCGCCTCCTCTGTGGGGGAGCCGGTGGCAGCAGCTGCCAGCAGCACGTTTTCCAGCACCGAGAACCCCGGTAGGAGATGATGATCCTGGAAAACGAAACCGATCACACGATTGCGAAAACGCGCTTTCTCCGGCTCATCCAACGCAAAGGGATCTTGGGCGCCAATACGGATGGCGCCGGAAGAAGGAGTATCCAGAGTTCCCAAGATGTGCAGCAAGGTGCTCTTGCCGGAACCCGAGGGACCGGTGATGACCAGACCCTGACCTGGGCCCAACGAAAAAGTAATCCCTTTGAGCACTTCGACCCGGTGCCGGGCGGTCTGAAAACTCTTGTGGAGACGCTCGACATTCAGCGCCGTCATATTCGCTTGTTTCACCGCAATCCATCCTGGCCCAATAAAACGTCGGAAACCAATCCAAAGGCTGAACTAAACTGAATTATGCAGCATTTATCAATTACTCGGGCGCTACGACCCTTGGATTTACTTGGTAATCTATATTGGTAAGCTATAATGAAAGTTTGTTATATCCGGACGCAACTCGGGCCCGATCCACGATGAGGAACCACCCCTATGACCTGCCCTGGCGAACATGGCTGGGGAGAAGGATCAAGACTAGAAAGGTTGACTTCAACCAAAGTCTGCCAGGGGTCGGGGTCCCGGGGCCGAACACTTGAACACCCAAGAAGGAGGAGAGGTCGTGAAATCAAAAGGAGCTCTATTGCTGGCGTTATTGCTCGCCGTAACCACTTGGGGCTTGGCCCACCCGCATCTTTCCAAGACCGTCAGCGTCATGATGGAAGGCAGCAAGGCCACGGTCAGCTTTTTTACCGCCCCGGCCAATGAAGACCGTTTGGCCAATATTGAAAACGGCAGCTATAACCGCTCCACGGCCACCCTTGAACTTGAGGGCGACCAAGCCGTGGTGGAGGCCGGCAAGTATTCCGTAGGAGCCATCAAGAATGGCGATTCGGACTGGACCCTGTGCCTCTACAACGGTCAACTCGGTCGCGGCGAAAGCGCCGACATGTCCAAGGTGATTAAGCTCGATTCGCACTACTCCAATAGCATGGGCCAATCAGACCATGTGGAGTTCAATCTCGAGGCCGGCGGCAGTGACCTTGAGGGCCGAGTGGTTTTGGTGTGGCGTTTTGGTTCCCATTACCTGGCCGGCGGCTTGTCCAAGAATTAAGACACGCGCACTGGGCAAACGCGGTCAAAAAACCGAACCTGGTGTCTTGCGCGATAGGCGCCACCAAGCGGAGCTGGGCGGAGAAGTGTCTTTCCTCGGTGTCGTTTGCTGCCCTGCCGAAGCCGCTCATGCGTCGTGAGACGGCGATTTGAAGAACTTGTTGAATCGAGGTCAAAAAACCGGCTCCTACGGTCACCGGCGCCCCTCGCAGGGTCGGCCCGAGGCCCGATTTTTTTGCGACTCAGCCTAGAGATGAACCTGCTCCGGACCACCTCCCAATTGGACAGGCTCTTCGAAGCCGGCACCCATCTCATTCTCAAACACAGCACCCGCTGTCCTATCAGCGCCGCTGCTGAGCGCGAAGTCGTTCGATTCGAAAAGCAGGGCCATGCTGACGTCGACATCCACTTGTTACGGGTCATCGAAGAGCGTGAGATCTCAGGTCACCTGGAATCCCGCTCAGGAGTCCGACACGAATCTCCCCAAGTTCTTTTGCTGGAAAACGGCCAAGTTGTCTGGCACTGCTCCCATTCTTCAGTTCTTGAGTCAGCTTTGAGCCGACAGGTGGCTCTACTGGCTGGATCGTAGGCGGGCGACGCGTGCGCCGCCCGTGTCGTAAAGGCCTCTACGGTAGCGATTGCCGACCCGTCGCGCAGGGTTCCCAGATCCGCAGATGACGTTGATGCCTTGACCCACGGCCGATTCCGGTAGGGGAATGGAGTCTTTGGCCGTTCTGTTTTCAAAAAAGTCGCAACTGGCGTTCATCGCCAATGACTCGGTCGAACTCCAATCCACGCAGTTGGAGGATAGGCTCGGCTACCGGACGAATCTGTTTTTGCACGTAGTGTTCATAGTCGATCGGCTGTGACAGCTCGATTTCGGGTTCGGGGCCAGCCTGGGTGATGAGATAACGAACCACTCGCCCCGGCGGACCGGAAAGCTTGCGGGCCGCCGCTACGTGGGTCGGTGTGGTGGTCCGGTAAGCGGAAAGCGGCTTGCGAATCCCCTTACTGTAAACCAGCAGAGAGTCCATTTGACCCGAGCGAACCCGGCTCACCACGTCCAAGAGATAGCCCTCCAGATCGCGGTCCGCAAACAGACGCTGGTAGAGCTCTCGCTGAACCTGTTTGGCCAATTCGGTCCAATCGCGCCGGACAGCCTCCATGCCGGTAAAGACTACCGCGGCTTGGGAACCTGTCCCCACCACCCCGGCATAACGTTTGCGGGCGCCCTGGCCTCCACCCCGCACCTGCGGCAGGTGTAGTTTTCGATAAAGACGTTCGACTTCCAACTCGAGACAGCTTTCGACTTGCCACAACCGGTGGATCCAGTCGCGAAGATCAGCGTTGAGACGTTTGACCAGTTCCTCTGATTGCTGCTGGATGGCTTGGGGCGACTCCTTTCCAGACAACACGAAAAGGCTATCGGTGTCTCCATAGAGCACGCGCAAACCGTAACCTTCCAGCCGGCGCTTGGTCCAGAGCAGAATCTCCCGCCCAAAAGTGGTGATCGCTCCTGCCAACTGCGGCTGGAAAAAACGGCAGGCAGGCGTTCCCAGCACTCCGTAAAAGGAGTTCATCAGAATCTTGATGGCGTAACTCGCCACCGCGTCGCCCTTGGCGCGAGCCTCTTCCCGCCGGGGGAAGAGAGTGGTCAACAGTTCGGGAAGGATGCCGGATTGACGCGCAAACACGGCTCCGTTGGGGGCAACGATTGCCTGCTTGGATTCTTCGGCCGAGTCCAGCCGTCCCAGCGGATCGATCTGAAAGGTGCGGATCAAGCTGGGATAGAGGCTCTTGAAATCGAAGACCATGACATTTTCATAGAGACCGGGCGCAGGATCGAGCACATGTCCACCGGGATTGGAGGTGGTATCGGATGACCCCACACTGGGAGCCACGATCTTGCGCTGGTGAAGCTGCTGTAGATAGAGAAAATCGAAGGCCGCGATTGAGGCGGAGACACGATCGATCGGCAGTCCGGTGAGCAAGCTGCGACGAGCAGCCAGCCGAACCAGGTCAAGCTTTTCGAGAATCTTGATGACCAACTTGGCATCGGTTCGATTGTAGTCAACCAGTCGCTGTCGATGAGTCTCGAAGTATTCGGCAATCAGAGCACCTCGGCCGCGACCTTGGATAGTCTTGGTTTCGCCCAAGATCTCTCGACTCGCGGACTCCAAGGTGTAGTTTTGCAGTTTGACGAACGATCCGCGCAAGACGTCGATCCCATCCAGCACCACCCGGCCCGGGATGATCGCCTCCAGCTTTCTCCAGGGTGTTCTGGATCGGCGCAGTTTCATTCCCCCCGGACCGCGACCCAGATCCAGTTCCATCTCGAGTTCCCCGGCCATTCGATCGAGCACGCGAAGATCGAAGTCGATCACGTTCCAGCCCGTCAGCACATCCGGGTCCAAACGACGGATCCGCTCGCAGAAGCGTTCCAGCAGATCCCGCTGATCGGCACAGGCCACCGCTCCCGGAGGACAGTGATAGCCCGGCGGATTCCAGAGCAAAACCTCCTCCACCTCAGGTCCGGCCAGGGCGATCGAGAGAATTCGACTCCCCTTGGGGTCGGTTTCAATGTCCAGCGACAGGACCGACAAGTCCGGCATCCAGTCACAAGCTTCAACCCGAGGATTTTCAAAAACCAACCCGACTCGCGGTTGCCGTCGAGCCGACCCTTCCATTCGCAAGGCTCCCCGAACGCCGCGGTCGATCAGATAACGCATGGCAAAACGGACGTCCGCCTCGTAACAGCGGATGCCATGGCGAGTGAGACGATTACGCAAAGCCGGCGTGGCGGAGGGAATAGGCACTTCTACCCGCGATACCGGTATCCCTTTCATCGTTTTACGATCGGAATCGAGGATCCGTGAAGCCCCGTGCTTGCGGGCAGCTTCAACGCAACTGGACTCGATATAGAAATGGGGCCGGCAACGGTCGTCTCGAAGGAGAAAGGAGTTCCCGTTGCGCAGCCGTCCGTAAAGATGCACTACGGCACGGCCGGATTCAATTCGGTAAGTGGGCTGGAGGACGAAACCTTCGGCTGACGCTGCTTCCAACCCCTGGCTCCCGAAAACTCATCCGATGCGGCTAGAATTTTGCCGGCTTAGGGCAACTGTGGCGGCGGGACAGTATATTCCACATCCAGCGCCCGCAAGAAAGCCAGCAAGTCGTCGCGTTGTTCGGCCGCCAGCTCTGCTTCTTTGGTTTCTTGCAGGTTGGTTATATCAAGCCAAGGGTTGGGCAACCCGCCGTCCAACATAAGATCAACCGCTTCCTCGAGTGTGGCTACACTCCCATCGTGAAAATAAGGCGCTGACTTGCTGATATCCAACAGGGTCGGCGTCTTGAAGGCGCCATTGTCCGTTTCCTCACCCGACACCGCGGCGCGGCCGAGATCAGGACTCTCGGCATCCATGCCGATCCCCACGTTGTGATACTGCAAATCAGCCAGCAGAAGGCCATCGTGGCAATTGGTGCACTTGGCGACTTCGGAGAAGATTTCATAACCACGCTTTTCCTGCTCGCTAAAGGCTTGCTCATCCCCGCCTCGAAAGCGCATCCAGCGAGACTCGGAAGCGACGATGGTCCGCATAAAAGAGGCCACCGCCTTGGCCACGTTGTCCACATTGGCCGGCGCTCCGAAAACGGTCTCGAACTGCTCCCGGTAGCCGGCGATTTCGTTGAGCCGTTCACAGATTTCTGCCATGCCGGGAACTCCATCCTTGCCCGAGGCTCCCATATTGCCGCCACTCCACGCACCCACTACCTGTTTTTCCAGCGCGGAAGAACGGCCGTCCCAGTAAAGCTCCGGGTAGTAGCCCACATTCCACATGGTGGGTGAGGAGCGGGTCAGCACCTTGTCGAAGGCCCCAACGGCCACAGGTTTGCCATCGGTCAGACCATGCTCGGCCAAGTGGCAGCCGTAACAGGAACGATTACCGTCACCGCTAAGACGCTGATCGTAATACAGTTGTTTGCCCAGCGATACTTTGGCGACTGCGAGGGGATTGTCAGCAGGAATTTCCATGGGAGCATAGCCACTCAACTGGGGCCATTCCGGTTCGTCGGGAGAGGAAGATATCGGCACCGGCTCCGAACCGCAGGCACCCAAAAACAACAATGTAAGTAGCGTAGCCCCAATCATCCCCAAATGGCCCACCTTCCGGTTCCAGCTCGACATCGTGACTCCTCCTGGTGGTAAAGAAACCAATTCAGTTACCGTCAAACGAAAAAGCAAGAATGACAGAAGTATATCCCCCGAACCGTCGATTGCCAAAACCTCCGCAAAGACAGCTTCAGTCGGCGAGAAAAGTAAAGTCCAGCCGATGGGACTGGCCGGCTTCGACGTCCACGCTCGCCTCCTGCCTTCCCAGACTCTCGTGGACGGCTACGATCAGGTAACGGCCCGCGGGCAAGCCCCGGATTTCATAACTGCCCTCGCTGTCCGTCACCTCAAAAAACGGATGAGACACTACATTAAGATAGGCACGCATCCAAGGATGAAGATTGCATTTTACGGGTATCATAAATTCCGGTTCTTGATAAACCAACTCGAGCTCGTCAGCTCCGGGGCGCTGAGTCCGATTCCACTCAAAATTGATCCGCGGAACGGGATGCACGTTATGGCTCACGGGGTCGCTGTTACTGATAGTCAGGGCTTGACCCGTCTGAACTCCCAATACGTGAGGACGGTAAAGACAGCCCTGCTGATCGAGCCGCACCGGCTGGCTGGGTACGGCAAATTCCTTCCCTTCCAACCCTTCCCACACGGTTACGAAAACATTCCGCAGGCCTCCATTGGAGTCGGTCAAAATTGTTTGCGCAAGGATGGGGACTTGGTGAACAGCCGCACAAGCGGCTTCCGCACCCATCCGGATCGGCCGGGCGGGTGACGGCTCGCCTTGGAAGCTGACCTGACCTTGCAAGCGCGCGCCTCTTTCCAGATCAACCGGGGTCAACTCTGCCTGCTCAGCACTGGGCAGGGATTGCGAAGAGGGGCTGCAAGCCGGCAGCAGAACTGTCAGTTCAACTATCAGCAGAGGGTACAACCATCGCATGTCACCTTCTCTCCTCCGGCCCTCGATCGCGGTTCATCTGCGCCGCGTCGCTGAGATTCCAGCCCCATCTGACCTCTCCCCGCTCGGGATGGATCGGCCCACACCCTACACCCCAAACTGCCGCAATCAGACCGACTTCTTTGGCAATCGTCACAATACGGGTGAAGCTTCCACTTCTCCTGAAAAGATGCCGAATCCAGCCGAATGCCGGCGCCCCTCAATGCTAGAACGTCCTCCCTCACTCAAGCAACATTCCTCTCGCTGGGCGTAAGAGGGGTCCCTTGGACGTCTGCAGGTCTTGAATTCAATGTCGATCGACTCCAAACTGGCTGAAAAACAGATTAGCGAGAAGTTTGAAATCATGACCGAAAGACCCCAGCTGTCCCCTCGTCAGACCCCGGGTAGTGCCAAGTTGAAGATGAGACGTCACCTCAGATTGGATCTGAAACTTGGAGCGATGAAGCTGACCGGGGTCGGTCTGATCACCACGGCGATTCTCTCCAGCGCCCTGGCACAAGGAGCCACGACAAAAGTCCTCATCGCCTATCACTCCCAATCGGGGCACACTCGCAGCATGGCGCTGGCTGTTGCTGAAGGAGCGGGCAGCATCGATGGAGTGGAAACGAGACTCCTGAGGGTTCAGGACGTCAAGCAAGACCATCTGCTCGAGGCGGACGCAATCATCATCGGAAGTCCCGTGTTGAATGCCAATGTCGCTCCTGAAGTCCAAGTCTTCATCAACAGTTGGCCCTTCGAAGGACGCTTCCTGCAGGACAAGGTTGGAGCCGCCTTCGCTAGCGGAGGAGGGATTTCGGCAGGAGAGGAAACGGTTCAACTGAGCATCCTGCGCTCCATGCTCGTTTTTGGGATGATAATCGTGGGCGGACCGAACTGGATGAGCGCCTTCGGCGCTTCAGCCGTGACCGAAGAAGATATTTTCGCCGCCGACAGCGCCGACGGTAAAGTTGCAGCTTCCTTCCTGGAAAAGGCCCGAGCACTGGGTCGACGGGTGGCGCAAATCGCCGCCAAACTCAAGAATTCCGACTCCAACTCCCCCGGATCAAGGCCCTGAGATTCGGCGAGCGACCAACACCTTGAGGAAAACTCGCGCTGCCTCGCCAGAATCTGCAGCAGCGCAGGCGTTTTAGAGGCGCCTGAGCTGCGGCCGCGGGGGATTGTCTTCTTCCGGCGGAGCTTTCGGCGCAACGGGATCAAAAGCGGTCATTCCGCAGCGGGAGGCGTCCGTAGCCGCGGGAACCAGAGCAGCAGAGGGGTCAGGACCAACCCGCCTAGCAGCCAGATAGAGCCGGAAACGCCCAACGGAGAATCAACCGTCCAACCGGCAGCCATGGCGCCCAGAGCACCAGCCAACATAAAGAGCGCAAACTCGGTTGCGACCACGCGACCCAATATCTTCTGGGGCGTCAATTGATAGAGCAGTTGACTGGAAAAGACCCAGACGGTTCCGCCGCCCACACCGCGCAAGAAGGCGCCCAGGAAGATCCAGCCCAGCGAATGTAAGGGCGCGGTCACTACCATCCCGACTGCCGCGATCAAATAGGCCACAAAGATCGCGCGGCAAAGGGCCCGCGAGGAGTCGCCCGTGATCCGTCGGGCCACTAGCGGCCCGACCCCTGTTCCAACGCCCGTTATCCCGAAAAGCAGGCCCAAAGTAATGCCACCCGATTCACCCAGCGGAAAAATTTGTCCCGCAATTTCGACGTGAATCACTTGAAATCCGGAGGAAATGAAGAGCGAAACCAGGGCCTTGTGCAGGGCGACACTCAGGACCCCCCAACGAGTCGCCAAGTAGACTAAACCTTCCCGGTAAAGCTCGAAGGCCCCGGCCCGGATATCCTTTCTTTCCCCTTCAGCCTGCTTGGCAACCTGGTTCCCAATACGGACCTGAACTACCAGGACCGCCGATAGAACAAAGGTGAAACTATCGAGGACAAATGCAGGGTAGACACCAAAGGCCCCCGAAAAGAGTCCGCCCAACCCTGCTCCCAGCGCCAGCATGACCGACCAACTGCCGGCACTCAGCGTATTGGCGGTCCCCAGTTCGCGTTGGGAAACCACCGTGGGCAGAATAGCGGTCCGAGCCGGGTAGAAGAAGCCGCTGGCTGCCAGCTGAATGCCGGTCAACAGGTAGAGCAGCCAGAGCTGACCGGCGACTTCAATCAGGAGAAATCCTAAAACCACCACCGCCCTCACCAGATCGGTAACGATTAGGATCCGCCGTCGATCGCAACGATCCGCCACCACCCCAGCCAACGGGCTTACCAGGAACGGGGCCAAGGTACGGACGACAAAGAGAGCGCCGATGGCCAACCCGGAACCGCCGAGTTGACTGATCAAGGTAGCGGAGGCGACAAAATTGAACCAGTCACCCAACAAACTCACGATTTGGGCCGCCCAGAGCATCCGGAAATTGCGGTTGCTTCGGATCAGCTCGCGATAACCAGCGGCTGGTGCAGATTGGGGAACGCCGGGCATCGGATGAGTCTAACGGGGGACACAGGCATCGTAAACCGTCCGCGCGCGCGATCGGGGAACAAGCCACTTGGCCATAAGGGGAAAATGCCGCTGGGCGGCATGGGGCCCGCTTTACACACTCGCGACCTTTAACCTAAACTTTTTGCCGTTTCCCGCTCAGGACATCCAGTTCGGTTTTTTTCAATGGCAACCGTGCGCCAGGTCATCCCCTTCCAAGGCTGAACGTGCTCATCAGGAAACTACTTCTGCTCACCTTTTCGACCGCCTTGAGCCTGCTGTTGGCGGAACTTGGATTCCGCCTCTACGGCCCGGATCTGAATCCCAACCAACTATGGAGACATGATGCCGATCTTGGCTGGGTGAATGAGATGTCCACGGACCGAATCAGCCACGTCAATTCCCACGGTTTCCGTTCTCCCCCAATGACCGAAAAAAGTCCGGGGACTAAACGTTTACTCATTCTGGGCGATTCCTTCTCAGTAGGTTCGGCCGAGGCCTACCGGGTCACTTTTGCCGGCCGGTTGGCTCAACGGTTGGGTGGTGGAGCAGCCGGCAACTGGGAGATCCACAGCCTGGCCGTTGCCGACTGGGGCACAGCCCAGCAATTGTTGGCCTTTCGGAAGTACCGGTCAGCCTATCGACCTGATTTCGTCGTTATTCAGGTGTTTCCCTTTAACGACTTGTGCAACAACAGTCCGGAAATGGCGGATACCTGCAGTCTTCGGGACCACCACCGTCCCTATCTGCTGCCAGCTGGAAACGGAGAGCTCAAACTCCACTATCGGGAAGGTTGGCTGGGCCATCTCCGTCGCTATTCGCTTCTCCTCGGGTATTTTCTGGACCAACGGATCGCGGGCCAACGCAACACTCTGGGTCTTGATTTCGGGAATCCAAGAGACCAGAACCTCTACTTCAGATCACGAACCCAACAATTAGGCATGAACTTGACCGGAGCCCTGGTCTCATTGTTGCCGGAGAAAAAGCAACTGCCCGTAGTCAAGCGGGCTTGGCTGCGCACCGAAGCCATCTTGGCCAAGCTGGTCCAAGAACTCAGGCAAGACAATATTCCGGTCACAGCCTTGGTCGTTCCCTATGTCCGTACCTTCCAGCCTTACTGGGCAAGTTATGGCAAGAATCTTCAGCAGTTGGAACCTGATTACGGAACTTCCCGCACGGAAGAATTTCTCACCCGACTGGGAATTCCAGTCATCTCGCTGCGAAAAAGGATCGAAGAAACTCCCATGGATCCGGGAGATTTCTTCTTGATGCCTCAGGACAGCCATCTCAATTTTTACGGCCACGCGCGAGTCGCCAAATGGATCATTTCCGAAATGCAGAGTCAAGAATTGGTGCCCAAACTGGCACGTCTCCCCAGGTCCTCACGCTTTGATCTGCTGGATATCGATCAAGCCCAGGCAGCAATCACCGGTGTCGACCCGATTGAAGTTCATCCTGACGGTCAACGGCGCTGTGGTCTCAACGCCGCGACCGTGATCGCTTTTTTTAGGCAACAGCCAGCAGCCGCCCACCTGACAACCCGTTTTGAATCCACCGTGAAGGATCAAAAAGTCAACTTGCTGATCAACGGCCAACGGGTTCGTTCAACCGCACTGCAGTTGGGTGAAAGCTCGGAGTTCGAAATAGACTTCGACACCTTGCAAGGCCGCAATGAGATCCGGTTTGAATTCGCTTCCTGGGTCGGAAAAGAAGGATCCCTGCCACCGCTGGCGAGGCCTCGGGCGGTTTGCTTTTGGGGGCTTGAAATCCGCTCTTTAGCCGAAGACCCTCGATCTTTCGGGACAGACCCGAACCAGCAGGTCCATCAATGAGCAGGACTGCCCTGGCGATTCAGTTCCATTTTTGCGCAAAGAGCGGTAGTTGAACGGCCGACCGTACGTCGAAATCCCTCGATCCCCATTGAACCCATCCGCTGGCCAAACCGGTGCGGGTGTTGCGCCCGCCCCGGACCGACTTTGCTCCATTTTCCAAACTGGAAAGCAAAACTCTTGGCCGCAAGTACTGACTTTGTTGGCCAACCTTTGGTTAATCCGGGATTTATCTCGGCAAAGCTGCTAGATTTGTCCCAGCAAAGCTGCTAGACTCTGTCGAATTGAAACCGAAGCTGGGAGGGCCTGTGTCTGCCACCACCTCGACGATTCGCCATCCCAGTTCGGGGTTGCGCGTCGTTCTCATCAAGCCTAGCAAGTACGCAATCGACGGCTACACCGATCGTTATTGGCGTGGTTTTATGCCCAACAGCACGCTGAACCACATGCAAGCCATGACAGAAGACTATCAGCGCAGGAGTCGGGCTCGTTTGGAGATCTTCACCTTCGATGAATACGTGCAGCTTGATTTGGACTATCTCAAGCTGCTTAACGGAGATTCGGGCCCAACGCTGGTAGCGCTGCTGGGCGTCCAGAGTCATCAATTCCATCGCGCTCTGGACTTGGCCGCATTGGCTATCGATCAGGGGGCTCAGGCCATTGTGGGCGGCCCCCACGCCATGACCTGCGACACTACCGAAATCCAGCAGCGAGGAGTCAGTTTTGCCCTGGCCGAAGCGGAGCTGATCTGGGACCAGATCCTTCAGGATGCTGCCCGCGAAAAGCTCCAACCGGTCTACGGTGCCGATCAGAGATGGCAGCGTGAGCTGGAGCCGCCGGTGCTGACACCCCCAACGAAGAAGGATCTCAAGCGCTATGTCGCCCCGATGTTGGGCATTTATCCGGCTAGAGGTTGTCCTTTTCTTTGCAATTTTTGCTCTGTCATAAAAATTGCCGGACGCAACGTCCGAGCTCAGTCGGTGGAGACAACCATCGAGACGCTATTGCGGGCACGGCGGGCCGGCGTCCGGGTCGTCATGTTCACTTCGGACAATTTCAACAAGACGCCGGCGGTGCGTGAGTTGCTGGAGGCGATGATCTCCGAGCAGACAGGACTGCCCTTTTTCGCCCAATGTGACACCCAGATCGGCAGCCGTGACGCCGACCTGATCCCTTTGATGGCCAAGGCCGGTTGTTATCAGATCTTCATCGGCGTCGAGTCCTTCAGCCGCAGCGCCTTGACTTCGGCCCGCAAGTTTCAGAACCATCCCGATCGCTATGCTCAAATAGTGGAGCTATGCGAGAGGCATGGGATCCTAACTCATTTTTCCAACATCATCGGGTTTCCCGGTGATACTGGCGAGACGGTGAAAGAACATCTTGAGACACTCCGCTCGATGAACCCCAGCCTGGCCTCTTTTTACATTCTGACTCCGATCCCAGGCACCGAGCAGTATGGCGACTTCCTTGCCCGTGGACTGATTTATGAGTCCAATCTCGATCGCTTCGACGGTATTCACCCGACTTGGCACCACGATCATTTCTCGCCCCGACGACTCCAGCGATTGTTGTTCGATTGCTATCGCAACTTCTTCGGCTACAAGGAATTCTTGGGCAGTACAGGATTGGCGAAGGGCACTTCGTTCGATTTCGATTATCTGGGCACTTGGCTCTTTACTCGACTCCAGGCCTACCACGAGACACACCCGATGTCCGGCGGTGTCTGGCGCGTTAAAAGAGACCACCAGGACGACTACCTTCAACTGCGACAGAAGACGTTCGGAGTGCGGCTACTCCCGTTGCCCGACAATCTGGAGCTTTCCGCCGAAGACGCCGATTTCAATCGGCGCGCCAAGTTAGGTTAGGCTGATTTCCAGCCGATTTCGGCAACATCGGCGCGCTAGTCGCAACTTTTTCCTGGCATCCTCAAAACCCCGGCCTGGAGAACGGTCCCCATCGTAAGGGGGGTCCCCCCGGCAGCCCCGCCGAAGCGGAAAATGGCTTCTTCCGGATAGGTTAGAGGGATCAAACTCGGGACGGATCTACCGCCGGCTCCGGATCAGGAGCGGGAATTCTTCTCCTTGGCGCCACTGCGGTCAATGTACTCACGCACCGCAGGTAGAATAAAAACCGAGGAAAGGTCTTGCTGGCCCAGGCTGCGCGCCAATACCCCCGCTTTGCCGGCTGGCGAGAGCCTCCGGTTGACAAAAACAACTTGGCGCGATCCGAGGCGGCAAAGCCCACCTTCGAACTCACCCTCCTCACTCCGAATCTCAATCCGGAGCTGGCCGGCAATCGTTTCCAAAGCTTTTAGCAAATCTCGTCCTTCCACCCTGACTCAAGCATAGCCCAACCCGGTGAACGAAAAAGGCTGCTCTACCAACCACTCGGTTTATCCATGCCTGGACCTCTATCGAAGGGTCACCGGCTCGAGGCCACTATCGAACTGTGCTCGCAAACCGGTGTCTGCCGGCGGACAGACAATGGCCTTAACGGTAGCCAGGAGACGCTGTCTCCTCGTGAAAGGCTTTGGGACGCTTGCACAAGCTCCAGGCTGTCTCGACCCCGTTGACGTGGACATCTCCACCCCGACAATTCCTTCATCCCTAATGAGGCGCCGACCCTGAGAGGAACTGCGAGACAGGCAGTCCAAAACCGCGGCTCCCAGGTGCAGATCCTTGCAGGTGCGGGAACCGGAAAAGACAGAGGTCATGAGGCAGCGTGTGGCCTTCGCGGTGGCAGATGGCTTCCATCCGAATCCATCGTTGCTGCCACGTTCAACGTCGACGCGAGTATCTCATTTTCGACTGAAGCTGTTGGGGCTTGCTCCGGATTCCTGCACAGAAATACGCGATGACCGCCCAACCGATCACGATCACATTCGGAATCGGGCTAGCGACAATCAAATCAAGCTGAAGGATTACCACCAGCAGGATTGCCGCGAGAGCCAGACCTTCCCCGCTCTTTCGGCCCAGCGTTCGGGCCGGCGTTAGAGTTGACAAGCCCAGCAGCCGTCTCTTGCGAGAGCGGTAGGCGAACCCAGCGAGAATCATGACCGGTCCCAAAATAGCGGCGGTGGCCTCACCAGCCAGGAAGCCGACGCCAGAGTTGGATCACCTACCAGCTTAAGCGAACCTCACACGAGCTGTGAAACGGAAATATTTTGGGCTCTGGACCATTTTAATTTTGGCAAATGCACGGCCCTTGACGCAGTTGCATGACCCCAATGCCGGTAAACGCCACAGTTTCAAGATCGCAAATCGGAGTTCCACCTGCGATAATTTGGGCTACTGCCTCTGCGACCTCCGCCGAAATGATGCCGCGCTCTATGCTGAACTGGACCGCCACGTTTTTCTCAATCTCTACCGGACGCCGCTGGTCCATTGTATTCTCGACATGCAGGCCAGCGGTGGGACGGTCAATCTCGTGAAACTGCAGTTTGGCTCGATGAACGCGATATCCACTTCCCTTGCTGCGAAAAGCATGCGAGCATCATGCGGCTTCGGCTGGGAAAGGCTGGAATCCTTTCGGGCCGGCGTGTCGACCGGTAAATATTCCGTACGATCTTGGGCGTAGCGACGGAATGAAGTGGAAGTCCTGGTACAGTTCGGGGAACGAGACGCTATTCAGCCGGACGTGACTCCATGAGAGCGCATTACTTGCAGCACATTCCATTCGAAGGACTCGGCAGCATCGAGTCATGGCTTCGGTCAGCCCGATATGAGATAACGCGCACGCCGTTCTTCGAATCGACCGATCTGCCTGCGGTTCGGGATGTCGACTTCCTGATCGTGTTGGGCGGTCCCATGAGCGTGAACGATGAGAACAGGCATCCCTGGCTGGTGGACGAAAAACGATTCATTCGCGACTGCATCCAGACGAGGAAGCCGGTTCTGGGCGTGTGTCTCGGGGCCCAACTAATTGCCAGCGCTATGGGTGCGAGGGTCTATCCGAACCCCGCCAAGGAGATCGGCTGGTTTCCCATCCACGCGACGTCTACCGAGAACGAGTACGGCTTGCCGTCCTCGATGCATGTGTTCCACTGGCACGGCGAGACCTTCGATTTGCCGCTTGGTGGGCGATTGCTGGCCAGGAGCGAAGCCTGTGAAAACCAAGCGTTCCAGTTTGGAAACCGTGTGGTGGGTCTTCAGTTTCATCTGGAAACCACACCCGAAGCGGCCCGTCAGCTTGTCGAGCACTGTCGGGGAGAGCTGCTCCCGTCAAAGTACGTACAGTCCGAGGAGGAGATTCTTGCGGCGCCGGCCGAAAGGTACCAGACGATCAACAATATGATGGGTCGGATATTGTTCCGGCTGCATGGTTCGATTCCATCGGCCATCGGCAGCGGGTCCCGGAAACACCGGGCCGCGCCAAAACCCATACCAGGCGCCAATTCGCGCTAACTCCACTGCCCATGCACCCCGGAGCCAACCCGATCCTACCTGATTCCGTTTGAAGCGGCACCAACCGGGTCGTTCCAGAGCGTCCGTTCAAACACTGGCCGGGAATCCTGCTGGGCCAACTGCCAAGCCGTCTGGTGTACCAACCGGACGATCTTTTCCATCTTGGCGTAGTTGATCTTCTCGGGCCGATCGCGGGCAGTGTGATAGTCGGGGTGGAGGCCGGTATGGAAGAAGATCGCGGGAATGCGGTGCTGGAGAAAAGGCCAATGATCGCTTCGTCGCACCAGATTGGAAGGACTGTCGTCATAGCGAAAACGCAGGGTCAACCCGAAAAAATCGTTGGCGCCCTCAATCAGCGGGCGTGGCTGTGAGCTGTAGCTGTAACCCATCACGTTGACCGCGTTCCGGTTGGACTCGGCAGTTTGGACCTCCAGGCCTCGGAAGCGGCGTCCGCCTTCGGGAGGCACTTCTTCGTTGCGTCCAATCATATCGAGGTTGATAACAGTCACCGTTTTCTCAAGTGGCCATAGCGGCTTCCGGGTATAAGCCCAAGCCCCCAGCAGCCCTCTTTCTTCCGAATTCCAGAGAGCGAAAAGAAGTGTTCGCCGGGGTCGTGCGCCGGCCCGGGCCGCCGCTGCAAAGGCGGCCGCAACTTCAACCACACCGATCGTCCCCGAGCCATCGTCGTCAGCGCCGTTGAAGACTTGACGGTCGTCGGCACCGTTGTGATCGAAGTGGGCGCAAATGATCACCGCCTCCTGCTTCAAGCTGGGGTCGCCACCTTCCAGCCGCGCCACGACGTTGCGGTCAGCAACCGTCTGTTGCCGCACCGAGGTGCTCAGTTCCACTCGCAAACCTTCCAGAGGGAGAAGCCCACCGCCTCCCCGATCGGCCAGGTTGCCCAGCTGTTCCAGCGTCTTTCCACTTGGTCTCAGCAAGGCCTTGGCCACGGTAGTGGAGATCTGAGCCGCGGGTATCCGAACCTGCCGTGTCCAGTCGGCCAAGGTGAAACGGCGTATGCGCCGAGGCGGATCGGGCCAAGAACGGTCGGCGGAGTCGCTAAACCGATCGCCCCCGGAATGGTTATGGACATCAGACACCAGCAAGAACCCTGCCGCGCCTTGCTGCTGAGCTGTCAGCACCTTTCGTAAAGCGCGGGCGGCCTCCGAGGCCACCACCCCATCAAAGGGACTCTGGGGGTCACTTTCTCCCGGTTCATGGTCCATTGCCAGCACGATCTTGCCCTCGACGTTGGCCGAATAGTCGCTATGACCCAGGGCAGGTGCCTGAATTCCGTAACCGACAAAGACGACGGGAGCCTCAACGTCACCGCTGGGACTGAATAGCATGGGGTAAAAATCATTTCGCAAATGGTACCGAAGCGTAGGGCCGTCTTGGCTGGCGACAGCCAGACGATTCTGTTTCCCCAAAGTGGCCGTCATCAACTCAAAGGGCTGAAAAAATGACCCTTCGGAGCCGGCCCCCTCGAGTCCCATCGCGTGAAAGCGCGATCGTAGATACTCGGCTGCCATCCGGTTGCCTGGAGTAGCGGTCAGTCTCCCCCGCATTTCATCAGAAGCCAGAAAAGAAAGACCCGCCCTCAGCTTTTGGCTGGTAATGGAATCGTTGAAAGGCGCTCGATCGTCGCCAGGGAGAGCCATGCCCATCGCCACCGCGAAACCCAAGCCTAAACCCACACTGAGCTTTCTCACCTCTACCTCCTGTCCTTGGTCGCTTCTCAGACCTGTTTGAGAGTCTTGACCCAATTCCCGACTATTTGGGTTTCCACCAAAACCTGCCCCTTGGCGCCCTGACTTACCGGCCACCGTATCCGGCGGAGCCAAAGCGCCTACCCACTTTCCAACTCCTGTTGAATCTCCGGAACACGGCTGGGGTGATCCATGACATAGTCGGGTTGGATTTTCCAGCCCGATATATTCCCTTCACTGCCATAGGCAGCCGCGATGGTCACGATTCCGATGTCGATTCCCCGACGCTGTAGTGAGGCATTACTGTTGCAGGCCGTCTCCATGTCGGTTTCGTGATCGCCCATGTAGAAGACCAAGCCCGACTCCCGACCGACCAAATCCCGGATACACTTAAGCAAGCCGTCGGGAGCCGGTTTCTGGCGTCGCAGCGGAACCCCCTGATAGCCAACGATGGATCCAAAAAAGCGACCGAGTCCGGATTCAATCAGTGATCGCTCAATCACGAAACGGCAATTTTGGGAAACGATTCCATGCGGGTAACGGTTCAGTCGTTTCAGCACTTCCGGCAGACCATCGTATAGCGGCGCAACAGTTGGATTTTGAAGCTGAAAATGGGTCCAAAGGCGACCGGCCTCGTCGATCCGTTCCTCGTCAAAACCGAGGTGGTGACGGTAAAAGTCTCTCCAGTTGGATGTTCCCAACTGAGCCTCTTGATAGCTTTGCGGGGACGCAAGCACCGGTATGGAGCCCTTTGATCCGGCTGCCAGATGTTCGACGATCTCCCGGGTCACAAGAAGATTCTTGTGACGAGAATCGACCAGAGTTCCGTCAAAGTCCCAGATGAAGGCCTGAACCTGCTTGGTTGGCATGGCTTCTCGGCCGGTCAAGAACGATCAGAAGAACCTCGGCCCTGCTTCAAGACTTGACTGAACCGACCCAGCCGGGTGTCCGAGCTTGCCCCAGGGGAACGTGACGCTCCGCCCTCAGGTGACCAGTTGTTCCTTTTCGGCATCCCAAATCAGGGTCTTCTGTTGGCGATAAGCTTCGACCGCCATTTTGATCGCCACCATCGTGGTAGCCCCCAGTTCGGCATTGCAGTACAGAGTACCGCCCTGGCGGATGACGTCAAAAAAGTTGCCTCTCAAGTCGGGCATTTCATCGGAGGTGAGCACAACCTGTTTGTAACCGTCGTTCTGTTGCTGGAAGTCCTCTACGAAGTCCCCATTTCCGATCAGGACGGCGTCGTTACCGCTCAGATCAATGGTGCCGTACTGGCCATAGATTCGATGTGGGGGCCGCATGTCGTTGGTGAGGACGCTCACCAAATTGACCGAGAACTCGCTCCGATAATCGACGTTCATGATGAAGACATCGGGAATGTCACGTCCATCTTTGAGTAGATAGAGGCCGCCGTTGGCACTGGCCCGGTGAGGATATTCCCCGTCGGGACCGGAAATTGAGAGCAACAAGGGGGCCAAGACATGGTAGAGCAGATCGCTGGCCACGCCTCCGCTGTAGGCCCAATATTTGCGAAAACGGAAGAAATGGTCCGGATTCCAGTCGATCTTGGGAGCCAAACCCCACTCGTGCCCCAGCCACATGTCCCAATCGATGTAGTCGTCACCCGTCTTAGCGGGACCTGCCGTTTCTTCAATGGGATACCAGGCGTTGAAGGCTCCGTCACGAACATTTCGATTATAGCCGCCCTCCGCCCAGGTCACCTTGCCGACACGTCCTTCACGGATCATTTTCCGGGCCTTCCAATATCTGCTGCGAGACGTTCGACCGGGACCAACCTGCAATACTTTTCCCTGGTCGCGTACCGCGTCGCGAACGGCAAGCGCCTGCTCGATCGTCAACGTCATCGGCTTTTCCAGATAGACGTGCTTGCCGGCGTTGATGGCATCAATTGCCATCTTGGCGTGCCAGTGGTCGGGCGTGGAAATGAAAACCGCGTCCACATCCGGGTTTTCCAGCAGCTTGCGATAGTCGCTATAACCTTCGCCTTGACACGCTTCCCGAGCTGCGGCGATTCGACGCTGATAGACATCATTTACCGCAATCACCTTGCAGTTGTAGTTATTCTCCGGATTCAGCAACCGGCGAAGGTGATTGTTGCCCATAACCCCCACTCCAATCATTCCCACCAGGATGCGATCGTTCGCCCCCTGGACCGCGGACCCCGGCGCGGACCTCGTCCCAAGAGCCATGGCTCCCATCGAGGCGGTTGTGGTCTTGAGAAAATCTCTACGGCTCTGTGACATGATGACCCTCCTTACCTAAGTAATATCCCACAAAAAAGCGCTCGACTCAAAACTTGCTGCCCGAGCGCCAAACCGAAAAAAGGTTCTCGGGCATCTTTTTGGTTTCCCCCGGACCGTAATGAATGGAATTTCCCGCCAAGCTACCTAGGGGCCGTTCCCCGGAACAATCAACCTTGATTCATCCGGGCGCCTATGGATAGATACCTCGGTCATGATCAAACGTCTTCTTCTGATTCCCCTGATTCTGCTGGTTTCCTCGCGGTTGGCTTTCGGCGCCGCTGACCCTCTTTCCTGCGCTGACAACTCCATCGTCGCCGGCGCCGTGCGCACCACCAAAGATATTCAAACATTCGTTCAATGCGCCTACGAGTTGGTCCGGGAAGTGGGTTTGGACGAGGCCTACCGCGCCTTCCACGAGGATGAGCAGTGGAGAAACGGTCCAACCTATGTCTTTGTTGACGAAGTGACACCCATGGCCGAATTGGCTCAAGCGTTCGTTTTCCCACCCGACCCTTCGAGGGAAGGGTCACCCTGGGGACTGATCGTCGACGTTTTCGGCAACGAATACTTCAATGAACTGTATCGTATTGTGAGCGACTTCGGCGAGGGATGGATCTACTACTCCTTTACCAACCCGGCCACCGGCAGGGATGAGCCAAAGGCTTCCTACGTCAAGAGTATCGATTGGGATGGAACTCCCGGCGCGATGTCCCAGGCACGTGCTGGAGCGAAGAGGTCAACGCCATCGAACTGGAGGACAACCCCTCCAACCAGAGGCTACAGGAGTTCGTCCGTTGCGCCGCCCTGGAGCTGGAATCGAAAGGCTACTTCGCCACCATCACCCTTGCAACCGATCCGCGCTGGAGGAGCAACTGGATCTATTTGTTCGGCCTGGATACCGACGGCAACTCGCTGTTCAGCGGCGACCCCTACAGCCAGTGGTTCAGCCCCCGCGAGTCTGAGTTGGATGCCAATCTCAACGCATCGCTCCAAGGCCAGGACGTTATAAGCGTTGCCGACGCTTTCGGGGAAAATTTCCTCTACTACTCGGCGCGCAGTCGCGCCACTGGGATGCTGCAGCGCAAGGTGACTTTCGTCAAGAGGGTGGTGGCCTATGGTCTGCCGCTTCTAGTGGGCGCCGGCTACTATCTGGAGGAGGAGCCGGCGGCGCTCCACCGGGAAGAGATTCCCTAGAAGGGCGACGCCATGCGGTTGCCCTTACAATATCTACCTATCCATCCTGCGTGGCGGTTCTGTCGGCGCGAATCCGCTGTTCCACTAAAACGGCCCTGTCAACCCATCAACGTAATCGGCGATCATCTGCGGTAATCTGCGCAATCCGTGGTTCGGAATTCCCGGTGTCCCGGGATTTTCGCCGTCAACCATCACGCCCGGTGACGGTTCCTTTGAGGTGTTTACTTACAGGGCGAGGCATGCCTCGCCCCTACACAGATTTATCGAACCCACCGCGCCTGGACGCGCCCATTGGTACCCGTTTCATTCCTTTGCGGCGGGACGTTATCTTCGTGATCTGCGATGATCTGCAAAATCTGCGGTTAGGGATTCCCTCTGTCCCGGGATTTTCGCCGTCAACCATCACGCCCGGTGACGGTTCCTTTGAGGTGTTTACTTACAGGGCGAGGCATGCCTCGCCCCTACACAGATTTATCGAACCCACCGCGCCTGGACGCGCCTCGCGCCGCCACCACGACCTGTTACCTCAGGCCGGAGAGACCTCCTTCAAGCGCCCGGTAGCACAGTCGTAGACAAAGCCGCGTATTTGATCCTTGTGGACGATAAAGGGATTGGTCTGGATGCGGGAGATGGATTGACGGACATCCTGTTCCAGATCTCCGAATGCCTCCAGCGCAAAGGAGGGCCGCAAGCCGGTATCGGCTTCGATGGCATCTTTGACCTCATCGTCACGGAAGGTCAACATGCCGCAGTCCGTGTGATGGATCAGCACGATGGCTCGAGTGCCCAGCAGCCGCTGGGAAATCGTTAACGACCGGATGGCGTCGTCGCTGACAACGCCGCCGGCATTGCGTATCACGTGGGCATCGCCCTCCTTGAGGCCCAGAATGCGGTGAGGATCCAGGCGCGCGTCCATGCAGGCCAGCACGGCCAGCTTGCGTGCCGGAGGCAGCGGCAAATCGCCTTGGTCGAAACTCTCCGCATAGCGAATGCTATTGGTCAGCACTTCGTCGATCACGCTCATCTGAATCTCCTCTCAATGTCAGAACGTCAAACACAACCGAACCTCAACTTTCTTGTCTCTGCTTCGCGACGATCGCCACCATTGAGATGACCGCAATATGGCCTTTTTGACCGCCGGAATTGTTCTGGGAAGGTGCGAAACCAACTGGCGCACTAGCCGCGAAAGAGAGAGCGAAAAACAGAATTATTTAAACGCTGCCTAGCGTTTCGCCGACTGCGCCCATAGCGAGGCAACCTTCGGCATCCCTCATCTCCTCCCAAACTTTGTTTGGCAATAGATCGCGAGCCACAGCTTCTACCCTCTGCCGGAGAGTGACGAAGCAGGTTCCGTCAGTTGTGATTGCTTTTCCGGACCCCCTTCTACCATAGGGAAATCGCCGATTCAACATGGTAGACTGCAATCGGCTGCGCGTCGGGCATGGGGGTCAATAACCAATTGTCGCAGCAACCTGATTCGGAGCGGTCGCTTCTCCCGGCGCATTTTTTTCGAATCGACAAGGGCCCTGGAAGATCATCCCAACTCTTCCTGATTTGGCAGAAGAAAAATAAGGCAAGGCAAGCTTGTACTATGAACGTCCCACGAATTCTTGTTCTGCTCGGTTTGTTCGCGATGAACTTTTGCAGACCTGCCTCGGGTCCCGCATTGGAACTCCACCAGATTTTTGAGGAAAGCTGGAACTACCAGCTACAGGAGTTTCCGGTCTTCGCCACCATGGTGGGGGTTCAGGACAGCAATCACCAACTGGCATCGGTCAGCGAGGCCGACCAGCAACGGCGAGCGGATTACTGGCGGCAAATCAAGCAGCGATTGCAGGGCCTCGAGCCGAGGGCGCTCGAGGCCGACGATCGGGTCAATTACGACATTTTCCTGCGCCAGTTGGAAGATGACCTTTCGGCACACCAATTCAAGTCCTATCTGATTCCGATCACGGCTGAAACCGGATTTCACACCGGGTTTGCTCGTTTGCCCTCGATCGTGCCCTTGGAGAACCGCCGTGACTATGACAACTACCTGAGCCGCCTGGCATTGGCGCCAACCTACTTCCAACAACATATCGAGTTGATGCGAAAAGGAATCGAGCAAGGGTTGGTCCTGCCCCGGATCGTCCTGGAAGGCTATCACTCAACCATCGAGCCTCACATCACAGACGACCTCGACCGGAGCGTATTCTTTGGTCCTTTCAAGAACTTCCCCGCTGTTTTCAGCCCAGCCGATCGAGAACAGTTGTTGAAGCGGGCAGCCGATATCATCAAGTCTCGGGTTGTACCGGCTTACCGGAGCTTTCTCGAGTTCATGACCAACGAATACCTCCCCAATTGCCGCTCAACCCTGGGTGCCTCCGAGCTTCCCAACGGCCGGGAATATTACGCCTACCTGGTGCGCCACCACACCACGCTCGATCTGACACCCGAAGAAATCCATCAAACCGGACTCCAGGAAGTGGCCCGTATTCGAGCCGAAATGGACCACGTGATCGAGCAAGTCGGTTTTCAAGGGAGTTTTGAGCAGTTTCTGCAATTTCTGAGGACGGACCCGCGTTTCTACGCCCAAAGCGGCGAGGAGTTGCTTAAGGAGGCCTCCTGGATCGCCAAGAAAATGGACGGCAAGCTACCCTCCCTTTTCAAGACTCTCCCTCGGCTCCCCTATGGAGTGGAACCGGTACCCGATCACCTTGCCCCCAAGTACACGGCCGGACGCTACGTGGGCGCCCCGCGCGGAAGCACCCGGCCCGGTTACTATTGGGTCAACACTTTTGCCCTGCAAAGTCGTCCTCTTTACGCCCTGCCCGCCCTGACCCTGCACGAAGCGGTACCGGGACACCATCTCCAGAACGCCCTCCAGATGGAACTGGAAAATCTGCCCAATTTCCGGCGCTTCTCAAGCTTCAACGCCTATGGTGAGGGATGGGGTCTTTACTCGGAGTGGTTGGGTCTGGAAGCGGGTTTCTACCAAGATCCCTACCGCAACTTCGGTCGCCTGACCTATGAGATGTGGAGAGCCTGCCGCCTGGTCGTGGATACGGGTCTTCACGCCCAGGGCTGGACCCGGCAACAGGCGATCGATTTCCTGACCGCCAATACCGCCCTGTCGCTGCATGAAATCGGCACTGAGACCGACCGCTACATCTCCTGGCCGGGACAGGCACTGGCTTACAAGATCGGAGAACTCAAGATCCGCGAGCTCCGGCGACGAGCCGAGGAAACACTGGGAGAGGCTTTCGATCTGCGAGAGTTTCACGACGTCATTTTGCTGAGTGGGCCGGTCCCTCTCACCGTATTGGAAGCCCAGGTGGAACGATATCTGGAGAAGGCAAGCTCTACCGGCTGAAGACGGGATGGGCCCCTTTTGGTCCTCGCCACCCCGGCAGAGCGTCGTGGCAGCCCTCGTTTCCCCCCTAAGACCCGACGGGCATCGCTGAGAGACTCAGTTACTGTCGAACAGGAGCATGCAAACCATCGACCTTCGTCAGGCCCGTCGGTTGGCCCTGGCCCGCGCTGGATTGCTCAAACCCGATTGGACCGGTTTCCCCCACAAGGCCGGCCGGGGAGAAAAACAGCAGCGTCTTTCCAGCCATCGCTTGATTGCGGCCTTCGGTTACCTCCAACTCGATTCAATCCCGGTGGCGGGAGCGCGAACGCACGCCATCGTCCTGCTCTCGCGTCTGCGCGGTTTGCAGCCCCAGCTCTGCGAGAAATTGTTGCAACCTGGAGAACCCCTCTTCGAGTATTGGGGACACGAGGCTTGCTGGATGCCGCTGCTGCTCTATCCCCTCTTTGCCTTCCGCCGCAGACAGTTCCGCCAATATACCTGGTGGGGCGATGTCTTGGGGGAAAATCCGGGACTGGAACAAAAGATCGTAGAGAGAATCAGCTACACCGGTCCAACGCTCTCAGGCGGTCTTTGGGGGCGAGAATCTCCAATAGCGAACCATTTCCCCCCTGAACTGGTTAGACTGGGCGTGCTGAGCCTCTGGCTCTCAGGCCGGCTGGCGATTCGACAGCGCGAGTCTTTCCGTCGAACCTTCGATCTGGTGGAAAACGTGATTCCCACCGACCTGCTGCAAGCGGATCGGACGCTGCCAAAGGCCCTACCCAAATTACTGCAACTTGCTCTGGCAGGTCATGGCTGGGCTACCATCGGGACTCTGGCCTCGACCTGGAGGTTGCGCAAGCTCCAAAGCGAGCTGACGGCGGCACTGAGGCAATTGCAGGAGGAGAAGAAAATACTTCCCTGCCGACTGGTCAATGCAGACGGCAGCCGGCAGGACGGTTGGATTCGACCAGCCGACTTGGAACTGGCCTCCAGGCTCTCCTCGATCCGTCCTCGAAAAGGTCAAGGGCGGCTATTGTCTCCTTTCGATCCCCTTCTTTGGGACCGCCCACGGGTCCAGCGTCTCTTTGGCTTCCATCAGGTCATCGAGATTTACAAACCTGCCTCCCAGAGGCGCTATGGCTACTACTGCCTGCCCGTGCTGGCCGGCGATCGGTTAGTGGCCCGGGTCGACCTCAAAGCCTACCGAAATCGGGGCACGCTAAAAGTCTTGAGCCGGCAACTGGAAGACCCGCTGCCAGCGGGTTTCGGACGCGACTTGGCCAAACAAGCCACGCTCAGCGCGCTGGATGGCTACGCCAAGACACTCGGCTTGCGCCTCACGACATAACTGTCGGGAACTGAACGGCAGCGGCCTTAAATGGCGAAACCTCTGCCCCTCTTTACACTTCCCGGGCACGGCGCGGCCGCCGCTCTAACGTGCCAACTCTTTTCCTGCGACCCACACTGACTCGATGTGCCGCAGGGTGCCGGTTTGGCGGGGATCTCTTCCGAGCACGACAAAATCGGCCCAGCGACCCGGCGCCAGTCGTCCCAGGCTCTCCTGCAAGCCCAAGCAGTTGGCTGCACGGGCGGTAGCCGAAGTCAGAATCTGTTCGATGGTCAGACCAGCTTCTCGCATCAAGTCGATCTCCAAATGCTCAAAAAAACCTTGAAAACGTGCCGGGGGACCACTATCCGTCCCAAATGCTATCGGAATTCCAGCCTCCACCAGCAGCTTCAGATTCCGCTGAGCCTGCAGCAGAGCCTGCTTGTACTGCTGGGCCGAGCTGCTTTGCCGGATTTTCTGCTGGTAGTCCTCGGCGGTCAGTTGAGAGAGCACTTGGGGATCAGCACGAGTCAGGAAGAAGGGGTCCTCAAAGAACCCGGGCGTCTGTTCGTAAACGAAGGTGGAGACCTCGCGCGCCAAAGTCGGACTCACGCAGACCCCGGTTTCCCGCAAGAGTGCGATCAATTCGTCGTCGATGTCCTGGTCACGAATGCTGTGGGCCAAGAAGTCCACTCCCGCCCGTAATAGGGCCTTGGCGTCTTCCAGATAGAAGATATGGGCGGCGATCTTGGCGCCGAGACGATGAGCTTCTTCAATCACTGCACCGTAGACCGCCGGCGGCATCTTGGAAGTGCGGCCGAGATTGTCGTCCACTCGAATCTTGACAAAATCGACACCCTGGTCCACGGCCGCTTGAACCATCTTGCTGGCTTCCTCAGGAGTGTTGGGAGCCAATACCGGACCCGAAAGAAAAAGGCGCGCACGCCCTGGAGCCTGATTTGCCTGTTCGTCCCGGACCAGAAAGCCCACGGCTTGGCCACCTCCCAGGCTGAGCACCGCCGTCACTCCATATTGAGCGTAGGTCTGCAGATCGGCTTCCACTTGCTCTCGGGTGTAAAATTCGGCCCCCATCTGCAAGCCGCGAGTGGAACCGACATGGCCATGGCTGTTGATCAAACCCGGCACGATAAACTTGCCCGCCAGTGACAAAGGCTCCAGCCCCGCGGGCAGGTCAAGTTCAGAGGCCCGACCGACGGCCTCGACCTTCCCCTCCCGGATCAGCAGCACCCCCCCTCGGATCCAGTTTTCCCCGTCAAAGAGACCGGCCGCGACCAGAGCCTTCAGCGAAGGATCCTGGGGCTGGGGCGGACCGGAACAAGCTCCAGCAATCACAACCAGTAGAACCATCGCCGGAAACCGAATTTTCTTCATTGCCCTCTCCCAATCGAAACTGGACCACTGCTCTGACAACCACGCTTCAAGCCGACCGGCTCCAGCCTACAATCGTGCCGAAAGCAGCGTCAAACCGACCGATGCTGCTTCAACGATCGGCTTTGCGGTTGAGCTTCCCCCCCGTTTGCTTTCTACCGGCGACTGGGTCAGTCCTTCCCTGACTGTCTCCGGGCCTTGAAAACAAGGGCTTCCAACGTTCGATGGTGGGCTGCGAGTTTCCGATCCAACCTCGATGGAAATGGCAAGAATCGGTTCAGTTGGCGAGGTCGATCCAAGTTCCGGCTATTCTCGCTTGAATGTCCATCGCATGCCGACTCGGAAGAGCCGTCCGGGATCCACCCTCAAGAATGAAGGTTGGGTGGCATTGAGGTTCGGATCTTTGCTGTCGAACAAGTTGTCCATAGCGAAAAATATTTCGGCTCCCTGAGAGACAGGCTTGGCGACGTACCAATCCCAAATCTGATAAGCGTCACCGAACAATATTTTCTGGGAACCGTAGGTCGGCGTGTCTCGGGCGCCGGAGCTGGGCCACTTGCCGAAGTAAGTGCCCCGCAGGTTGGTCCGCCATCCACCCATCCGGCTGGAGTGATAAAAGATGCGGAAGTTGCCGTGATGGCGATGGCGCTCACTGAGAAAGGCGTCAGTGGCCTTGTCGCGGGCATCCAGGTAGGTGTAGCCGGTCGAGATCATCAGGCCGTTTGTCAGCCTCAGCTCGAGCTTGCTCTCGATACCCGACGTGTAGACGTCCTCCACATTGCGATAGTGGAAGAACAGACGGTGGAGACCAGGATTGAAGACAGAGCCGATGTCGAAAGCTTGGAGAAGAGCTCGCAGTTCCTGCGGAGTGCTTGGCCGACCGATCAACTGTGCCTGGATCAGATCCTTGATATCGTTCCTGAAGAAGTTGGTCGCCCAGCGGACCTTGCCCACGCCGTAGTCGAAGCCGATCTGATAGGTGGTCGATTCCTCCGGCCGGAGGTTGGTGTTGCCGATCACTTGGTAAATATTGGTGGGGTTCAGAAATCGCGAATAGAGCTGGCCCAGATCGGGCGCCCGAAAGCCCCGGCCGAAGGTTCCGCGGATGCGAAAATTCCGGCTGGCTCGGAACAAAGCACCCGCGTGAGGCACGAAGTGGTTCCCGTAGAGGCTATGGTGGTTGAAACGGCCCCCAAGGGTCAGCGTCAAGCGATCGTGAAGTGAGATTCGATCGTTGATCCACAGGTCGACCATCCGAATTTCCTGGCCCGTGTTATCGCCCAGTACCCGGTTGAACCCGCGGTACTCATCCTGGGTCCACTCAACGCCGCCTTGCAGGAACTGTCGCCGGCCCACAACCCGGGAGACGGAACTGTCGACCCGGTAGAATCTCTGGTTGAGATTGGCCGGCAAAACCGCGCCTGGTCGACCCAATGGGTCAAGAATCGAACTCTCATCGTATTTCCCGTAGTAGCCCCGGAGTGTCCATCGCGTCATTGTCGTCAAATCGACGTCCATCGAGGCACTGTAGTTCTGGGCGCTGTCATCGGTCAGAGTCCGAGTGGGGCCCAGCTCGCCAAAGAAGGTTCCCTGATCCTGATTTACAAAAGCGTTGGCCGTGGCCCGGATCTTGATTCGGTCCGAAAGCTCATAAGCGATCTTCCCCAGGGTGTCGTAGCGGTGAAAACCGGGTCCGGTGGTGATGGGACTTGAGGGGATCAGGTGGTAAGGGTTTTGCTTGTGGCGCTCCGCCGAAAAAAAGCCGCTCCACTTTTCGTGAACGAACCCCACATCGCCGCGTACGTCGAAGCGGTTCAAAGATCCGCCACTGGTGGTGAGACTGGCCTCGAACGGATGCCGCGGTTTGCGGGTGACCATATTGATCACACCGCCGATAGCATCCGATCCGTAGAGGGCCGAGGACGCACCCTTGACGATCTCCACCCGGTCCAGACGGCCCACCGACTGACGGTCCATGTTCAGGATGCCACGCTTGACACCCCTGGCGCCTACCACCGGAAGGCCATCAATCAGGATCAAGGATTGGCGCGAGTCGATTCCCTGAATCCGAGTTTCGGAACGGCTGGCCAAGGAGCCGCCTCGGGTGATGATGCCAGGTTCCTCGGACAAAACCTCCCGCACCGTCTCAGAGCCGGAGTCGCGAAGCAGTCGCCGCGAGATCACGTCCACCTTGGTGGTCGAGTTCTCGATCAGCTCTTGCTCACGGGAACCGGAGACAACCACAACCTGGGTTGCCAGAACAGCCGGACTCAGTTCCAGGCGCAAGCCGGATCTCTCGGCACCCGTCAAAGGCAGGTCCTGGGTGAGACTTTCAAAGCCGGAAAGCACGGCAGTAAGCTGATAGGAGCCGGGCTCGACCAGGAATCTGAAAAACCCTCGACTGTCCGTCACCTGATGAATCTCAAGACCGGAAGAAGTGTCCCTCAGAAAAACATCCGCGCCTACCAAAACATGGTCGGACGAATCGAAGACGGTGCCTTCTACCGTCGTCTTGTGGTCCTGGGCCAATAGCGGCGGCAACGCGAGCAATGCCAACAAAACTAATCCGATGGTAAGCAGACGCATAGTGTTTCCTATCTTCCTGGTCGAGGGTTCGCTGGCCTCAACTGGAAAAGAGCAAGCCGGACATCCTAATCAGAGGCCACCGGAAAATGCACTTGTGAAGCAAAGTAGTCTACCACAGAGGTCGATGGCGGTGGCCTGAGTTTCTCTCGCGGCTGTATGGAAATCCAGTTGTATAAAGGGTTTTCCAGAACTTGCAAGTTTAAGTGCGATCCTGCTCCGGCCTCTTAAGCCGTCCTTGATTGTCCTTCCTCGGCAATTCCTTCCGATCCAGGTTCCGTGCTCCAGGTTCAGCACCACTCTTGAGAGCCGATTATCTTTTTCTTTGCCCGCAGTTTCAAGAAATCTTCCCCAAGCGCCGATTCGAACTTTGCGGATTTCACTTCTCCGGATCGTTTATCAGTCGACTTCGTCTCGACTCGGATGCGCCTTCGACCAGAAAGTTAATGAAAATGATTGTCAATTTCAACAAAACGTTGCGGCGCGCGCGATATGAGCAGGGCTCGGCCCCATCTCAAGGGGTGCTCGAATTCCCTGTCAGGTCTTGTCCGGAGCCAACGGCCGTCTCCGATTCGCTGCCGATTTTGGTCAATAAAAACCGAAGCGGACTCGCCTACTGGCGCTGGATGGTGACCTCCCGAGCGAGGACGTCATGGTAGGGGTTGATAACCACTTGCTCCGGCATCCAGGGTAGGTTCACATCGAACGCAGAGGATGCGGTTCCAAACAAACTGGCCGTGCCCAGTCGCATGAATTTGCCCTGGGCCTGCAAGTAAATCGGCATCATCATCTTGAAATTGTCCGAAATGCCCGATTGGGAAACGGAGCCCTTGAGCTGCGCCTTGCCGCCCTCGATTGGGGTCAGGCGGTAGTTCAATTCGTAGCTCGGCATTTCGGTGCCGTAAACCCACTGGTTGAAAAACCAATCCATCTTGCCGTTACCGTCGAGATTCATCGCGTCGGTCATGTGTTTTTCCACTACGGTCTTGAAGCTCTCGGTAGAGGCGTCTTTATTGTGGTGGGTCTGAACGAAATCCTGCATCATCTTCATAAAAGGCTGGTCACCCTGTTGGGGGTCGTGCATGATCTGCCGCAACATGTGCAGGATGAAACCCCCTTTGGGGTAAACGAGTCTTTGATAAGCCAATCCGGTCTTGGGCGTACTGAGGCGCCGACCCATCCAGATCGGACCGACATCGTTGGGGCTGTAGCCGTATTGGTTCTTGTCCAGAATCGTCTCCCGCCAGCGCCGTAGATAATCGATGTACTCCTGCTCTTTGCGGGTAGCTTGTACATAAAGCCCGGCCGAAAAGTCGGCAAAACCCTCTGAAATCCACTGGTCCCGGTAAGTCGCCCAACCGACCAGATGGCCCCACCACTGGTGGGCGACTTCGTGAGGGGTCACGGCTTGCACGAAATTGGAAAAGTCAAACTCACCCGGACCAAGCAACGACCAACGCTGCGTCTGGTCCATAAACGCGCTAATCGGCAGATACACCAACATTGGCCATGACTGACCGAATCCGAACTGGGGCTGCTGCGTAATGGCGATTCGGCCATAAGGCAACGGCCCGAACCAATGAGTGAACAGTTGCGTCGAGCCTTGACTCTCCAATACAGCGCCTTCCATCATCGTCTTGGGAGAGAAACTCCCTCGAAGGGTTCCTATACCTCCGCGAGCCTCGTCTTGCGAAAGCACGTCCGTGCTGAGAATGTCAGGAACGTCGGCGGTGGCGAAGCCTTCCAGCACGGTTTTTGTCCGCTCGTCAGTGACGTTCATTTTCTTGAAATCGCCGTAATTGAAGCCGGCTACCTTGAGAGGGATTTCCGATTTCCATCTTGAAAAGGCCTGCTTTCCTTCCTTGCCTTCCTCGACGCGATTGCCGGCAGCAACCAGCACATAACGCCTGGGATACCGAAAAAACATCTCGTAAGTGGCTCGATCCCGGAAAGATCCGATACTGGGATACCAACTGGAGCGGGCGCCCACCGCGAAATTTCCTCCGCCGGCGCTTTCAATGACTTCATCGCCGGAGTAGTGCACCCGCAACCGATACTGCTTCTGCCGTTCGAGCGCTTGGGGAAGGACCACGTAAAAACCGGCATCCTCTTGCTTGCGGCTTTGAATAAAGTGGGTGGGCTGCCCTTGGAAGGTGACTTCCGCCACGCGCAAGGTGGGTAGCAACCCGAATTTGACGACCCTGGCGCCCTGACGGAGGGCCAGCAAGTCGATTCCAACCTGGGCGCTCAAATCGCGATTGGAGGCGATTTCAGCCTCGATATTGTAGTGCTTGACATCGATGACTCGCTTGTCTTCGTGGGAGCTGGCCGTGCCGTCATAGAGCTCGTCCTTGAGATGGCTCAAGTACCAAATGCCTTCCCTGTCGCCACCCGGATTGAAGTTGATGAGAGCCACTTCCTCGGGCGAAAGCATTTGCGGAACGCCGCCCAGCGGCCGTAGGTGAAGACGCAAGTCTTCAAAGCGGTCGCCTCGGATATAAGCACTGAAGAATTTCGGTCGCTGAGGGTTGAGCAGCCCAGCCAGCAGGTCGGCGTCGATATTGTCCATATCCGCACCTTTGAGTATGCCGTCGGTCAGGCTCCTCGATCTTTCATTGCGGCTGCGCATTCGCCTCCGGAACTTGGCCAGTATCTCGGCGGCGTTGCCCGCAGACCCCACTATGCCCGCCTTTCGGATCTCCAGGTCGGTGTCGTCGGTAAAGCAAAAAACAGCTTCCTTAAAGGACTCCTTGACTTCCCTTTCGTCGATATAGAGCTCGATCAGGTCGGCTTCCGTAGCGGTGGCCGGCTGCAGGTTGAACTCACCTTTTCCACTGAACACTGCCAGCACGGTTTGCTCCTGAACCGGTTCCAGCAACGTGACTGTCCCTGACAACAAGTGAAAGACCCCGACGTCGCGGGTCAAAGTCAATTCCTGGACGGAAAAGGATTGATCGAGTTTCGCGCCTCGAAGCGCCAAGTAGTCGGGATGACTGTTGGCCAGCGGCGAGATCTGCGGTTTGGCGGAATAGGCCGGAACCGCCGTGAAAACGACGAGCCAGAAAACCAGTCGAAAAAGAGTCCTGGACATGGGGAAAAACCCTTCCATTTACGCGGTCAATCTTGGGAGTGCGACGCTGAGGACAGTTTAGAACAATTGGAAGACTGCTTGTAGTACGAGCGACGACTGGTGGGGACAAGTCAGGCCGAAACGGATCCTGGAAGAAGAAGGTTCCCATCCGCGGAGAGAACGGGGCGAACCCGGTTTCACAGACCCGAGGACTCTCGAGCCGGAACGCGACTGTCCCCTGCTGGCGAAGCAGGCCTCGCGTCACGCTTTGGGGACAGGCAACAAATTGTAAATTTGTGGGAGCGGCCGGACGGGTCCATCCCCGCATGGGTGACTCTCGGCAAGATCGATGGCTGACTGGCTATGTCAGCGGGTTCGCCGCCAGAGTCGCAATGCGTCGGAGGATCCGGAGGAGGAAACCGGAGTCGAAGCCAGCGCCCAGTGCGCCTTCGACGAAACGGTCTTGCCGGACCAACACCGTGAGGAGCCGGCTTAGCTGTTGGGGCGTGGCTCGCTCCAGCTTGGCCGGGTCGTCGTGAAGTTGAACGGCTTCAGCGGTGCCTTTCCATGTGACCCAGTCGAACTCGGGCCACTGGATCCAACCCACCTCGTGACACGTGGAGACAAAATCCAGGGCAACTGGACTCAGGTGGAAGCTTGGAAACGGTATCACGCCGTCTTCGGAGGGGTCTGACACCATCCATTCGCCGAACTCGAAGTCGGCCGCCTCGAATTGGGGTAAGAACGCAGCCAGCGCCCGGAGGGCCTCTGCATCAAACCGCGGACTATCTGCCATCTTTCGGCCTGACATGACTCTGGCAATGCAGAGTCCGACCCGAAAGTCGTCTGTATAACAGGGGTTAGAGGGACGGTCAAGTCAGAGCTCTCCCGGCCGCCGGAGAACATGACTGTCCCCTTCTCGCGCCATGGGGTCAACAAACCCGTGGATCTTAGCGCACCGCTGATTCTTTAACTTGCGCGAACGGTGAGTAACGGATTATTCACTGCACTTTCGCGCAGTTTGAAAACGCCGCCACGACAATCAGTTAGGGCATTTTTCGAGAATCGAAAGAAGGTTGGTTGACCACTATTTGATTGAATCGCGCTACCCCCTGTATAAGCTATTGAGAATAGGCTGTTTACAACAGCCAGGATCTCCCCTTGCTTCGGCGAGGGGAGCGGATTGAAACCATTCCGAGCACCCTGATTTTCGGGAGAGTTCATCGCGCTTCAGAACCAAATTCTCCCAATGTCGGAAATCGGAAAAACAGCGGTTCGGAGTTGCAGCGGAGGCGTTCCTGCCCCTCCCCCGAGGATGACCGACTCACACTGCTGTTTTGACTCGATGCCAAGGCCAAGATAGAATCCGGTCGTCCCTGGCAACCCCGCACGGGGTTGGCCACCAAACAGCGGCAACGTAAGAAGAAGGAAACGCGCATGAATGGTCCATCACAGCCCCCGGGACCCGAAGCGGAAATTTCAGCCGACGATTCAGGCCTGAGCCGCCTCTCGGGAATATTTCTGCAACCCGAGGCGACTTTCGAAGCCATCAATCGGCGACCCAATTGGTTGCTCCCGATGCTGGCCGTCATGGTTGTCTCTCTGCTGGCCAACACGTTCGTCATCTCAACCATCGGTTACGAAACATTGATGCGGGAGAACATAGATCAGAGACTTGGGGACATGCCGCGGGAGGAGCGAGAAGAAATCATCGCCTCGCAGGTCGAAAGCCAAATGATGAAGGTTTTTACTTATTTGGCGCCGGGTTTTGGCTTCATTGCTGTCTTGCTCGTAGCCGGAGTTCTGTTGTTGGGAGTGACTTTGGCGGGTGGGCAAAGTACGTTTCGCAAAGTGCTTTCGGTCACCGGCCATAGCTTTTTCGCCTATTCTCTGGTCAGCTCGGTGCTGGTTTGCCTGGTGGTGTACCTCAACCCTGAAGAGGTGGTGGCCAATCTTCAGACCGCGGTTCAGTCCCACTTGGGCTTTCTTGTCGACTCGAAGGAATCTCCCGTTCTTTTTGCGCTGGCCTCCTCCATCGACCTGCTCTCGTTTTACTTCATGTATTTGTTGGCCAAAGGTTTAGCGGCCGCGCCCAAACGGCTCTCGTTCGCTTCCGCCATGACTGTAGTCCTGGTGCTCTGGATGGTCTGGGTGGGCCTGAAAATAGGTTACGCCGCCCTGCTTTCTTAAGCTGCTGCCCAACTCGCTCCGGCGATGCAGGAGCGAGCGGAATGTGGCTCCGGGACCCCCACCCGGTAGGCTGAGTCCCTTTCAGGTGGCCAACTTCAGAACTTCTGAGGCCAGTCGTCAATTCCAGGCGCCAAACTCAAAGAGATTCTTGTGGCCAAGAAGGGCTATTTCTCAGCGGCCACTGCAGGCGATTTTCATTAGCCAAGGGACTATCAGTTCTTGAGGTTGTGACAGGAGATTTTTGTTGCCAAGTACGTTTCGTTCTTGATGGCATGACAGGAGATTTTCGATGCCAAATCGACCCCGTCTTCCTCTAGTCGCTGCATGTCTGCTGCTGTTGACCGGTCCGCTCTGGGGACAGCATTCCTTGACCAGTCCCTTGCTGAACGAGCTTCCCTGGCGAAAACTGGGACACCAAGACCCCTGTTATTGACCATGCCACCGGGAGGGGCCGGACCCTATTGGGATCAGGGTGGTGGTCAACCCGATCGCCAACCTGGAGGTCTTTACGACCTGGGCGACGCATGCGTCGCCCCTACACAGATATGCCCCCGACAAGACCGGTGCGGCGTGCCCGTGGCGTTCCATGGGCGCCGTTCCCAGTGGAGACATGAGAAAAGGGAACAGTTTGGTTTTAACCACCGGAAAGAACCACCGGAAAGGGTCCATCGTGGCCGTTGCATTCGTCCTGCGCGACCATCACGATCGGCGATCATCTGCGCAAATCTGCGGTGGACGGTCGCGGTCAACAATCACGGTCGACGGTTGTTAGCGTAGAGGTCTTTAGGAACCGAGCGTAGGTTTCCGGTGACCCGAGCCGGCCGAACCTACGGCAATTCCAAGGGCCGGCTCTAATGGCTCCCGCCGGCAAACCTCTCTCCAGCCCACCCCATAGCGGCTCCTCCGATCAAAAACAGCATCAGGCCATCGATCCCCCACCAGACCCACAGGTCTATTGGCAGAGCGATTATCCCCGAATAGCCAATCAAATTGATGAAGGAAAAAATGCCCAGACAGAGCCCCCAGGTCATTCCGCGTTTCCAACCGGGACCCTGGAAGACCGGCGCGACACAGCTGTAAATCCCAGCCACAATGAGGCTATTGATGAGTGACACTGCGATCCAGCGCGGCATCATGGCCATCATATCGGGCGGGTCCTGCCGCAAGGGCTCGACCCAGAAAGATTCGAGGCCTCGGTAAGTCGGGTCCAGGATCGATCCATGGATGATTGGACCCGTTAGGCCAAAAGCCAGGATATTGGTGACCGCCCAAAAGACCAGTCCCCCCATGATGATCAGCTTCCAGTTCATTTGCTCCTCCTTCTAGATGAAACGAAAGTACCGGCCCTTTGGGCTTCGCTCGGGGCCCCCACCCTCTTCCAGCCGCATGGACTTTCGGGAACAGGCTTGAAAGGCACGACCCTCCCACGCGGGGAAAGAAACTCTTGCCGGCAGGTCACTCTACTCTTTTGAACCCCAGGGGACTGCAAGCTCAACTCAAAGGGCAGTGTCCGGCAAATCTATTCAAACTTGGCCGAAGGCACCACCGAGATGATCTTGAGATCATTGGTGTAAAACATCACGAGGCTGGTGACCGGTTGATCGGAGATGACTTTGATGGTGCCGCCGATAACGTCGCCGGCTTGGGGAAACAACTCAGGAAGGAGGCCGATTAGGCGTTGGCCAGGCTGCAAAATCTCCGGTCCCAGAGTCCCCACCAAGGTGGAGTCAGCTTCGCGCAATTCAATGGTCACTTCAGCCACCTGGTCTTCCGAGTTGACTACCGCCAACCCGGTAGAAAAACCAAGTCCCTGAGCCACATGCGGATAGACCAACTTCGAGTCGCGCACCGGCTGCAACGGCACCGCGCTCATGGCGCGGCCAGCGAAGACTTGAAATTCGGCCGCGCCCAGCAACCCGGGACGATCACTGACAATTTCAATCCAGCCGGTCTGGAGGCTTCCCTCGTCTTCGAGACCGAATAAGTCCACGACACTCTGGCGGATGGCGACCCCCTCGGCCAGCTCCAACATTACCGGTTGTGCGATGGTGCTGCCATCGTTGGCTCTCAATCTCACGGTCACGTTGAGCGGCTCGGACGGTTCGGCTGGTTCCGCTTCGGGATCCTTGAGGCCTCCCAGCGGGGCGTTTGAGGGATGGATCAGCTTCAGCGTGGTATCCGATCCCTGGAAGACCAGAAAAAGGGGCACTGTAAACCGGGTGGCGTCGTCATCCAATGGGAGCGCCGGAAGTATCGCCAGACGCTCGGAGTCGCTGATCTGTTCGAAGGCCACAAAGCTCTGTGAGGCCATTCGTATGTAGCCATCGGTAAAACCCAGCAGGGCGCAATCGTCCTGGGTAAGTCTAACGGTCGTCCTATCCAGCTCCTGTCCGGTGGCCTTGTTGAGCAAGTAGAAAGTCGTGCCGTGCCTTACCCAAATTCCCGTGACGGCTGATCCCGTGGGGCCGCCCGTCTGGAAAACCGTACCGTCTACCGAACCGAATCGAATCTCCGTTTCTTCCGCTACGTCGGTGGCCTCCCAGGAAATCAGAGTTCGACCCACACCGCTGTCGTCACATACCTGAATCGGATTGGGAATGGCCACCACGTTGGGGGCCGGGCAGCCGATCTGGTTGAATCTCACCGTTACGCTGTCCAGCACCTCGCCATTGGAGGCATCGATCAGCAAAAAGACCATGCCGTCGGTGACCCACTCTCCAGTTTCGTCCGATCCAATGGCGTCGCCGCTGGCAAACAAGTTGCCGTCCGGAGTACCAACTCGAACTTCCACCTCTTCGGCTCGCCCACGGACGTCCCAAGCGATAGTGGTCATTCCCGGGGCGCCGTCGCAAGACTGAATCACAGCCGGCGAGGCCGCAATGAAGACAAAGCCCCCATCATCGAAAAGGCCGATGCTATTGGGATCACGAGTGTCTTTGAGCAACGAAATCACTTCGCGGTCCCGGGGCGGCAGGGTTCGCGAGGAGGAAGCCACCACCCGACCTGAATCATCGAAGAGATCAAAAAGGACACCCACCTGGGTCAATCCCGGGTTGACGATTTCAACCTGAGTCTTGAAACCATCCCCCACCCGAACCTCGGGAAGAATGGCCCTCTGCAGCAACTCCGAGGCCGGAGCCCCTCCATCGAGTCGGTTGAGCGCTCCGTCATAGGTCAAAAAGAGGCCTGCCAGATCGGGCTGGTTGCTGTCGACAACGGCCCAGCCGCTGAAATCTTGCGCCACATCCGATTCGAGGGAGGCGTTGGTGTTGAGAAAGTCTTGGGGGGTCAACCTGATCTGCTCATTGGGCTGGAGAATCTTCTCGATCTGCAGTGGGCAGCCGGCATCGTTCACCGATACCGTCACGGTATCCAGCTCGTTTCCATTGGTCTGATCCAACAGGTAGAACACCATGCCATCCCTGACCCAGCGGCCGGTCTGGAACGAACCCATTGCCTCGCCTTCAGCCACCACGCTCCCATCCGATGTCCCAACGCGTATCCGCACTTCGTCGGTGGAGTCAGTGGTATCCCAAGTCAGAGTCGTGGTCCCAAGGCTGCCATCGCAAACCTGAATCGGGTTGGGTGAGGCGGTTACCACCGGTGGAGGACAGCCTCTCTCGGTATGGGTGACGGTGACGGTATCGATCACTTCACCGTTGAGCTTGTTGATGAGGTAAAAGACCATCCCATTGGTGACCCATTCTCCCGTTTCCGCGGAACCGGCGCTCTCCCCATCGGTAAAGAGGTTTCCATCGGGGGCGTCAAGCCGCACCTCGACTTCAGTGACCTCCTCGCCGGCATTCCAAGCAATAGTCGTTTGCCCCAGTCCCCCAGTCTCACAAACCTGAACCGGATTGGGCGCGGCCAGGATTGCGATCGAGACGTCGGCGGCCGAGAGAGCTGCTTCGACCAAGCCTTCGGCCGTAAGAATGACCTCCGCCTCCTGCTCGCCCGGATTGCTGACCGCTACGCCACTAAAAAAACGTTCCGCCGCCGGAATCGGCTCCAATTCACCGCCTTCCCCGGGAGCAGAGGAAACGTTTTGGGCAATCAGCGAAGGAATCCTCAATTTAAAGGTATTCCGCAGCACCTCGACCGCATTGGCATTGAAATCAACTACCGTGAGATACTCCCCGTCGGGACTAAAAGAGAGATCCATGGGAGCCGCGGGAATGGCGGCGGCGACCTGTTGGAAATCTTCACCTACCACTATCTGTTGGCTCAGGCTGCCACTGGCACTGTCATAAATGTTGATAAGGTCCAAAATCGGGGCGGCCACGAAAACCTGCCTCCCCTCGCGAGAAAAAACGGGGCGGCTGGTCCCCCGAAATTGGGAAGAGGAAATCCCGGACTCAACCACGAGTTCTTCCGAGGGCTCGACCACAACCACCGTCGTAGCCGTAACCAGGGCAAGCAGGTTCCCGGTCGGTGAGGAAACCGTAGCTGCCGCGCCACCACTGACGTTGCGCACCTGAACGACTTCCCGGCTTTCCAGGTCCACCACCAGCACATGGTCCCGCGCCAACTCGGGAATCTGGGAAACGCTGCTTGTTTCTCGATCACCGATAATGGCGTACCTGTTGTCCCCCGTGATGGCCACGTTGTTGAGGGCAAAGAAATCGTGAGGCACCTCAACACTGGTGCCATCGGGCCGGTTGGCTGTCCTGGGTTCGGGTACGACGCTGCCCAAAACTGTAAAGGACGTTGTCTCGATCAGTTGAATCGAATCAGCCGCCTCATCCACCGGAAGGGCCGGCGAACCGGGCAACACCACCACAAAAAAGCTGCCGTCATGCGCCATCGTGATGCTGGAAGGCCGCGTCCCCTCGTCCATTTGCAGCCGCGAGATTTCGCTCATCGAGGCCACATCGAACTGAATAATTTCGTCCGTGGCCGCCGAAGCCACAAAACCGGTACTACCATCGGACGAAAAAACGATGTTATTGAAAAAGGAAAATCCAACTTGGCTAAACTGCAGTGTTCGCGCCTGCAAAGTCTCGACATCGATGAGCGACACGGCGCCGGTTTGCTGGGCTTGAAACTCGTTGTCCATATTGGGGGTGTTGTCGTGCAGAAAAAGCGACACCACCGCCACCTGTTTACTGTCGGGAGTCACGGACAAGTGTGCCGGAGTTCCGCCGACCTCGATCAGACCCACGACTTCACCCGTCTGCACGTCAAAGGCCATCACTTGGTTGCCCTCAGTGGTGACCGTTCCACCTTCCTCATCCTCTTCTTCCCGGCCGGGGTAGCTGACAAAGCCGCGCGAGGAGTCCCCACTGAAGACGACGTTGGGTGAATAATTGAGGTCGCTGGCCTGGGCCAACGGAAGTGTCGTCAACGGAACGCTGTTGATGTCAAACTTGAGCCGATGGTCGGAGGGAGGTTCGATTAGCCTGACCACCCGTTGCGCCCGGATCGGCGCTGTTGTCAAGCCAAGTGCCAACAGAAGCCCAACTAGTGATTGTCGCCTCGAATGGCCCATGAGCGTCTGCAATCTCTTACTTCTATCCAACCAAAAAATGACCGGCCCCTGATTGTCTTCAATGGACGCCACCCGGGCTCATAGGGACCCGCCTTGTTACGCCTACAGAAGCGACATTTTACCGCTTGCCGCTACGGCGATTCAAGCGGCCAAGTTGTAGTCAACCGACGGCTTTCAGTGGCTGGACTCACTCGACTCTCCAAGCCGGCACACACAATTTCTTGCTGGTGGATAAGAAGTAGCGAAAAGTTGCCCCTTTTTGGAAAGATTCGAACCGATTGCACTTCTCAAGTCTCCTGGACCTCCCGCTTTCAAACAACCTGGGCCAATCGAAACTCGTCTTGCGGGCAAATTCCTGACCGAGTAGCCTCATTGTTGGGATTGTTTCGGTTGAATGCGGGGGGGAATTTCACTTTACGTCAGTCTCGTAGGAGAAAATAAACAAATATGGTTTGCCTACTACCGCCCGCAGGGAAATTCAACAGATGGACCCAGGTTGTCGGAGGTTGGTCTGAATGCTGTGGCCTGTGCTGACTGCGATCATCGGTCGAAAACAGATCACTTGCCTGCTGGCGATCATCTGGCTGAGCGCGAGCATCGGCTGTGGACGCCGGGTCTCAAATCGGAGGCCGATTGCTCCCCTGTCGATACATCACGGGATTGCCTCCTGGTACGGACATCCGTTTCACGGGCAAACCACCGCCAATGGCGAGACCTACGACATGAACGAGGCGACCGCCGCTCACAAAACGCTTCCCTTTGAAACCTGGGTGCGTGTTTACAGCCTGGATACCGGCAAACAAACCCGGGTCCGGATCAACGATCGGGGGCCTTTTGTCGAGGACCGGATCATCGATCTTTCGCGCAAGGCGGCTGCTGAAATCGACATGTTGCAGCCGGGAACGGCTCGGGTCAGGCTGGAAATAATCGACCCTCCGGCGCTTGAGCAGAAGAAATCGGGCTGGTTCGGGGTCCAGGTGGGCTCTTTTCGCAGCCGGGAAAACGCCGACCGGCTCAAGCGCGAGTTGTCACGTCGCTTTTCTGATGTGACCATTATCACAGCCGCTTCCTTCTACCGCGTCACGTTGGGACGATTGAAGACGGAGGAGTCGGCTCGCGAGCTGGTCGAACGACTGTTAAGGGAGCCCGCTGTCACGGAAGCTTACGTCGTCAGGCTGAACTAGCCGAAGGCCGAGGAAACGGCTTGCTCCGGACCGAGCCCTCGGACCCCAGCGGCCCCGCTACAAATCCAGCACGGCCATCACAGGTGCATGGTCCGAGGCCGTCATCCCTTCTTTCTTCTTGCGGTAATCGCGGTCGATTTCGACTCTGCCGACCCGCTCCAGCAGCGCCGAGGTCGCCAGCAGGTAGTCGATTCTCAATCCCCAATTCCGGTGGAAGGCGCCAGCGCGGTAATCCCACCAGGAAAAATCGGCGCCTTTGGGGTGTTTCTCTCGATAGAGATCCTTCAGGCCCCATTGCAAGAGTCGTCCCAGGCGGATTCTCTCCGCGGTGGTATGGAAAATCTTGCCCGCCAGTCCCTCCTCGTTCCAGGAATCGAGCCCTTGATGACAGATGTTGAGGTCGCCTCCCAAGATCAGCGATTGGTCAGGCCGATGCGCTTGCTGCAGATATTCCAGCAAGCGGTCGAACCACAGTAACTTGGCCTCAAAGTCGGGGTGCCCGAGCGACTTTCCGTTGGGACAGTAAACGGTGACGAACACCAGCTTGCCGACCGCGGCCTCGATCAGCCGTGCTCCGCTCTTCCCGGCTCCCGGTAGACCGTTTTGACGTGCTTGCAGTGGGTGACGACTCAGGATGGCCACACCGTTCCAGGCCTTCTGGGTGTGAGCAACGACGTGGTAACCCTCGGCCGCAAAGGCCTCTCGGGGGAGTTTTTCCTCCTCCATCTTGAGTTCCTGAAGACCCACAAGATCCGGTTGGCGTGATCGCAGCCAATGCAAGACGAACTCCAACCGGGCTCGAAGACCGTTGATATTCCAAGTCGCCACTCTCACAGCGGCAGTTTAACTCACCCTGGTGGCCAAGGGTGCGGTGGATCTGCAAGTCGGGACCGCTTCCGGAAGCGCCGTTCCCTCTGAGGAGAAAGGCGAGCCTTCGCTAGACTTCGTCCAAGGGGAGACGCAAACCAACCCCCGAAGTCGGGTTGCGAATGATCAGGAACGACTGGAGAGTTTCCGGAGTTGGAGAGTAGAATCGGGCCGTGCAGATCCACACTCTCGACCTCGAATTCCAAGGTGTGGCGAATTCGGTGGCGTCCTATTTGGTGGTGGGACCGCAAGGGCCGGTTCTGGTTGAGACCGGCCCGGCTTCGACTCTTCCCACCCTCCGGCAAAGGTTACGGGAACAGGGCTTCGCCGTTAACGATATCGCCCATGTGCTGGTGACCCATATTCACCTGGATCATGCTGGCGCCGCCGGCTGGTGGACGCACCAGGGAGCGCGGGTTTATGTTCACCGAGTCGGCGCCCGGCACCTGATCGATCCTTCACGCCTGCTCAAGAGCGCGCAGCGAATCTACGGTCGGCAAATGCATCGGCTTTGGGGAAACACCCAGCCTGCCTTGGAACACTTGGTCACCCCGATTGACGACGATGCCCGCATCGAGGCCGGCGGGTTGGTCTTTCGCGCCATCGACACGCCGGGGCATGCGGGACACCATCACGCCTATGTCCTGGGCGAGATCGCCTTCACCGGTGACATCGCCGGCCTCCGGCTCCCCGGACAGCCGCTGGTAGGCCTCCCCGCTCCACCTCCCGAGTTTGATCTGAGTCTGTGGCTGGACTCGATCAACAAGCTCAAGAAACTTCCTTTGACAACTCTCTATCCAACCCATTTCGGCTGTCTTGAAGACGATGTGGACGACCATTGGCGCCGGCTGCGTCACCTGTTGTTGAAGGCGGTGGCATTTGTCCGTCAACGAATGGAAGCGGGAGTCGGCCGCCGGGAGATTGTCAAGCAGTATCAAGATTGGAACCGCCGGCGAGCCCTGAAAGCCGGCTTGTCGGGCCCAATCGCCCAGTCCTATAGAATCTCGAACCCCACCAAAATGTCAGTGGACGGCATCCTGCGTTATTGGAAAAAGCAGGGCCTGCCGTCCCCCAGCGAGTGATAGATGTCTGTTTCGGGATGGCAACCCGCGACGGTTTCTTCATCAGGCGCTACCCCGGGGGAGGTAACGGCTTCCGGCATATCGCGCTGCCAGGCCACTGGGGACGATTTGACGACCTCTTGATAAGTTCTTGCTATGCACCATTGGGTGTTTACTCTGGCCAAATATTTCGAAGGGAGAAAACATGGTGTCGACTGGCCCGCGCCCGACTTGCGAGTAGACTCAACTCGCGGTGTGCTGATCGCTCCGTTTTGCCGTTACACCGACGCCATGAATGAATCGGATCGCTTTCGTGGATGCTTACTCGGCCTCGCTGCCGGTGACGCTGTCGGAACGACTGTCGAATTTCAACCACGCGGCTCGTTTTCGCCAGTAACTGACATGGTGGGCGGCGGTCCGTTCGATCTTCAGCCGGGCAAATGGACCGATGACACCTCAATGGCACTTTGCCTTGGCACAAGCCTTCTTCATGTTGGCGGCTTCGACGCCAAGGATCAAATGAACCGTTACTGCGATTGGTGGGATCATGGCTACCTCAGCAGTAATGGCCAATGCTTCGATATCGGAAACACCGTCAGCCAAGCACTGCGGCGCTACAAAGAATCCGGCAACCCCATCAGTGGTCCTACTGATCCCCGATCCGTTGGTAATGGTTCGATCATGCGGCTTGCTCCCGTGCCGATGTTCTATTCTCCGAATATCGACTCGGTGGTCCGATTCTCCGGTGAAAGCTCTGGCACGACACACGGAACCGCGGAATGTGTTGATGCCTGTCGTTATTTTGGCTTGGTTTTGGTTCGTGCCCTCAACGGTGCAAACAAAGACGAGATCATTGCAAATTGCGATGCCGATCTGGTTGTGTCCAACGCGATCAGGGAAATCGCCAGTGGATCGTATCGGCAAAAGACATCAGACGACATTCGGGGGTCCGGATACGTAGTGCAAAGCTTGGAAGCTGCATTGTGGTGCTTTCAGGTCACAAACTCGTTCGAAGAGGCGATACTCAAAGCGGTCAATCTGGGCGAGGATGCCGATACAACTGCTGCCGTCTGTGGTCAAGTCGCCGGCGCATTTTACGGTGAATCGGGCCTCCCCGATCAATGGTTGCGGCAATTGGCAATGGCCAATGAAATCCGCGAGATGGCCGATCGCTTGCGGTTGGCAACGAACGCGGCATAACAAGCCGATGCACCGGAGCGGGCTAAGTTTTCAGGAGGCAACAACTTGGCTATTGAGAAGGATATCGCGTCCGAGATTTTGCTCAACCCCCTGATTTATCGATCCGATGATGAGAGGCATTGCGTGGCTTCAGTTTTGGAGATGGACATCCGAGGCTACGGTCGGACCCCGACAGAGGCATTTCACGATTCAGTTGATCTGGTCAGTGTGCAAGTCGCTTTTGCGAAGTTCAAAGGGAACCCGTCGTTGATTTGGAAACCTGCCGATCCAGTGTGGTTTGAACGCTTTGCCGAAGCGCGCCTGGATCAGTTGAGAGGACAGCTCTTGGACATCCGGCCGAAAGAAGAGTCAGAGTACAGGGCTTCGGGCATGGCTATACGTCCAGCACACGTCATCGCAAGGATGGGTGCGCACTTCCAGCCTGCAAACGCCTAATCAGACTCCAGCAGAGCGGCAATCGCGTCGCGAACGTCCCGAAAATCGTACTCGATCTGGGGCGGGTCGAAATTGTAGTTGTTTTCCACGAAGGGTTCCCGCAGCACCGTCAGCTCCCGGTCGAGAATCCAGAGAGTCGGCGTTCCATACTTGCGGGAATCCCGATACCAGCGAAGCTTGCCTTGCCAAGGAAAAACGACGCCAGCGTCCGGGTCCGGCTTCCAACGCTTTCTGCGAGCCAGTCTGAATTTGGGATCGTAATAGATCTCCTCGAAAGGCATCACACCGGTTTCCCGGGTCTGCTCAGTGAGCTGTATGAACATTTGCACCTGGGACCTTAACAATGGGTCATGGTCGCCAAGCCTGAGAAAAACATCTTCTTCGAACCCGTAGATGTTGTCGTAGGCCGGCGGGACGGCCACCGCCACAAACTGGACCGGTTGGCCTCTGAAGTGACGTATCAAGGCACGTTGCAGGGGCAGGTCGTCGAAAGTATCCAGACACCAAAGTCCACCTCTCAAGGGGTGTTGCGGAGGCGCCGAGGGAGCCGCACCGCCCAGCATAACCAGCACTACGATTTTCGCCTCGGGAGTGACGACTTCACTCAACCTGCGGGTTGCCATCTCCTTGGTCAATAGTAGCGTGCTCCCATCTACCCGGTCGCCGACCCGATAACCTTGCGGTTGGGATGGGTTGAGCTGGGGCGGGACCAGCAAACCAGCCGCCAGCAAAAGTACCCAGTTCATGTCGGTCCCGTCATCACTCCAGCAGGGAGATCCCGGCTAAATTCCCGGTTTCGCTTTCAGCCATTCCAGCCTATCATTTTTCCATTCTTCCGCAGATTGAGCCCTCAGAGCCAGAGTTACTGGACTCGGTTGGGATACTCTTCAAGCTCGGTCGATTTGGTTTTCGGGCCCTTGGCCACTACCAGAAAACGACAGACTCCGACCCTTTTTTGGTCGCAAAACAGCTCCAACCAGTGGTGGCCGGGTTCCTTTATTCGCAATCCCTTGAGCTGCAAATTGGCTTGGACAATGCGATTGGTGCTCACCCGCGCCTGCAAAGGCGGCAGCGCCTGCGATTGCCCGGAAGGCCGGTGCAAGAAAAGAGACAATTGGCGCGGGTTGCCGGGCCCGTCCTCTTCTTCCAGCAGGATCCGCAAAAAAACCCAAAGCTCGGGGTGTTGACACGGAAGCTTGGCCACCTTGATGGTATCGAAAAGGCCTTGAAGCCCAAGCTTGCCGTCAGGCGTTTTCCTTACCTGATCGCACAGAAGGATTGCCTGAAGTATTGGCATTTTTCAGCTTGACTATAGCATACCGACCCCACTCCCAGGCCCGGCGAGGACACCAACCGGGGATGCGGCGTGCGGCGGTTTCGCTTTGGCCCTGCGCGAAAGTCTGGATTCAGCCAAGTCCCGGTGAATCTCGTCAGAACGACACCGTTCACACCTCTGGCTCTTGACCGCCTGGCGAGGCGGATAGGCTGTCTGAACCGCAAGGCAACCAGCTAAGATAAGGACGATGAGCTCGTTATTGTCTCCCCAGCTACGAAAGAAACTCCCGTTGCCAAGTGAAGATCCGCTGGCAGCCCCCGGCGAGACTCTCGTTTTTGCGCGCTTCTTCGATCCCACCAGTAGCTGGCGGTGGTACGCGCTGGAATTTGACGGTCAGGAAACCTTTTTCGGTCTGATTGTGACCTCACACCATGCAGTGGCCGGAAACTTCACGCTCAGCGAATTGGAGAGTCTGCGCTGTCCCCACCCCGAAAAGGGGGAAATGAAAATCGAAAGAGATCTCTCCTTCCAAGGCATGACCCTGCGGCAACTGACCCGCCTGGAACCGAATCTGGAGAGCCTCTTCAAGTCCTCAGGACTCGATCTGATCGGCTTGAAAGAGAATTGAGCCAAGACGGCTGGGGGCCCAAGACGGCCGAGTTTCAGCTGAAGCTTTAGAGCGTCGGTCGGGAGGCGCGGTCAAAAAAGAAAGCCTGCAGGTCGTTTGAAGATTGCTTTTTGGCCCCTGCTCGAAGATGATTTAAGGTATCAACTTTTTCCTGCAAGGAGGGAAACCCATGTCAACCAAGTTATTCGAAGGATACAAGGAGCAGTCCTACAGTTTGATGAGGTTCTTTCTGGGATTGCTTTTTGCCTGTCACGGAGCGCAAAAGGTTTTCGGAATTCTTGGAGGGGCTCAGCCCGACAGCTTGTTGATGTGGGTGGCTGGAATCGTCGAGCTATTCGGCGGTCTGGCAATCGCTTTGGGTGTCTTCACCTCGATTGCCGCTTTCCTTTGCGCAGGAGAGATGCTGGTCGCTTACTTCTACGCTCACGCTTTTCAGGCTTTGCTGCCGATCCAAAACCGGGGCGAGCTGGCGCTGCTCTATCTTTTTGCCTTCCTCTTTATTATGACGCGAGGAGCGGGTTGCTGCGCCCTGATGAAGGACAAGTGATCGGGCCGCCCGCCCAGCTTGCCCTCCCTCGAGACGCATAAGAAGCTCCACCCCCAAGGCGTGGTACGATTTTGTCCATGCGAAAGCGGCGCCTTTTTACGCCTGGGCCCACGCCACTTCTCCCGGAAGTCCAAGCTGCCGCCTGCGAGCCGGTAATCCACCACCGGACCAAAGAATTTTCGCAACTCCTGATGCAAACCTGCGCCTCTCTGCAGGAATTGCTGGAAACCAGCCAGGACACTGTGATCCTGGCTTGTTCCGGCACTGGCGCCATGGAAGCGGCCGTCTCCAATCTGTTGACCCGAGGCGACACGGCGCTGGCGGTGGTAACGGGCAAGTTTGGCCGGCGCTGGGTCGAGCTGTGCCGTGCCTTCAAAATCCACTGCCCAACGGTGGAGAAACCCTGGGGTCAAGCCGCTCAACCGGAGGACATCTGCCGCGAGTTGAACCGCCGCTCCGTTCCCAAAGCGCTGCTGATTCAAGCCTGTGAAACTTCTACCGGCACCGTGCACGACCTGGAAGCCATCGCCAAACGAGTCGGCCGTGAGTTTCCCGAGGTTCTGTTGATCGTTGACGCGATTTCGGCTTTGGGCTGCCAGCGCCTGGCAACCGATGCCTGGGGGTTGGACATCGTCATCGGAGCATCTCAGAAATCCTTTGGCATGTCCCCGGGCTTGGCCTTCATGTCGCTCAGCAGTCGAGCCTTACAGCAGATGAAACTCAAGACCTCGGGTCGGTTTTATTTCAACCTGGTGGCCGAGGCCCAAAAACAACGCCGGGGACAAACCTCTTTTACACCCGCAGTCTCATTGGTCAGCGCTTTGCATGCTTCAACTCGAGCCATCCTGGACCAAGGCCCCAGCCAAGTCTTGGCCGAATCGGCACTGATGGCTCGAGCTACCCGGGCCGGCCTGACGGCCCTGGGCTTTGAGCTGGTCTCAGACTCGCCGGCCAACGCCCTCACTGCAGTCTATCCACCCCCCGGCATCGATGCCGGTCGTCTTATCCCCAGACTGGACCAACGCTTCGGGCTACAGGTCGCCGGAGGCCAGGGACCGCTCAAGAACCGGATCTTGCGGGTGGCTCATCTTGGATTTTTCGACCTGCTGGACGTTTTTTCGCTGCTCTCCGCGGTAGAACTGACTTTGCTGGAGTTGGGCCATGGTTTTGTCCTGGGAACCGGAATCAACGCTGCGCTGCGCGAAACCGCAACCGCTTCGGAACTCGGCGAGGAGCGCTCCGCAAGGAAGCCGAAAGGATCCGCAGCCACACCGATCTGATCGGCCTCCAGAGACGCCTCCGCGCAGGAAAGTATTGGAACCCAGCCCCGCCAATGGGAAGCGGTTCTTTTTGTGTATGATCGGGTCCAGCAAGGAGAACCGATGTCATCAGACTTGTCCTCACACTTCGCCCAGCAAGCCGTTCATCACTTGCGGCAAGATTTTCTGCCCAAGCTATCTCGGTGTGTCGAACTGCTCGATAACGAGCAGCTCTGGTGGCGTCCCAACGAGTCGAGCAATAGCGTCGGTAATCTGATTTTGCACCTGGGCGGGAATCTCCGCCAATGGATCCTGGCCGGCATCGATGGGCAACCTGACCTTCGCCGGAGAGAACTCGAGTTTTCCAGCCGTGAGCTGTTGCCGGGCCCACAACTGATACAGCAATTGCAAGCAGTGGTCGACGAAGCCTGCCGGGTCATCCTGGCCTGTAATGCGGAGCAGTTGCAATCAACCCGCCGAATTCAGATTTATGACGTGACCTGCTTGCAGGCTATTTTCCATGTGGTGGAGCATTTTTCTTGCCATACCGGGCAGATTATTTTCGTAACCAAAATGCTGGGGGACATTGACCTCGGCTTTTACTCCAAGCTGGACCGATCGCGAGCCCCAAAACGAAAATTGTTGGGAAGAGAGTTGCCCCCAGTCCAATAGAGGGTCCACCCCCATCGGAATGATTTCGACATGGTTACCCTACAACAGATTCATCAAGCCCGGAAGGTAATTGAGGGGCGCCTGGTTCACACTCCGATGGTCGAATTCGATCGGGTGGGTAACGCTCCACCGACCAATTTCAAGCTGGAGTTGTTGCAACGCACCGGGTCCTTCAAAGTTCGAGGCGCTCTCAACCGTCTGGCACGGCTGACACCCGAGGAAAAGAGACGAGGCGTCATCACCATATCCTCCGGCAACCAAGCCTTGGCCCTGGCCTTTGCAACGGCCTTGGAATCGATTCCCGCCACCATTGTCATGCCCAACTGGAGCGACGATTTCAAGGTGGAAGCTACTCGAAGTTACGGCGGCAACGTGGTCCTGACCGAACAACCGCTCATGGATGTCTGTCGTCAATTGCAACGGGAACATTCTCTCACCCTGATTCACCCTTTTGACGATCCTCTGGTCATCGCTGGGACCGGGACGATAGGGCTCGAGATCATCGAGGAAATTCCAGATCCCGACCTGGTTCTGGTCAGCGTGGGTGGAGGGGGTCTGATCTCGGGAGTGGCTGCGGCCATCAAACAATCCAGCCCGACCGCTCGAATCGTAGGCGTGGAGCCGTTGGGTGCGGCCGCTGTGACGGCCTCGCTGGAACAAGGGAAGCCGGTCACGCTGAAGAAAGTCGAAACGGTCGCCGACGGCTTGGCCGCTCCCTTTGCCGGGCGGTACACCCTTGCTCACATCCGCGAGTATGTCGACCAGATCGTGCTTGTCTCCGATGACGAGATCCTGGCAAGCTTGCGGGCCTTGTTGCAGCAAACCAAGCTCCTTTGCGAACCGGCGGCAGCCGCCGCTTTCGCCCCCCTGTTCTTCAACAAGATTGAAGTCGCGGGCGCCAGCCGCATTGTCTGTATTCTCTGCGGAGGAAATATCTCAAGCCAAAGACTCAAGAGTTTTCTTTGAAGCCGCAAAAGATCTGGCGCAGGGTTGTCACGTCCACGTTACCTCCACAGAGAACCACCACTAGGTTGAGATCCTTGAAGCGCGGCGCCAGTTCCAGCAGCGCGGCCACCGCGACTGCCGCCGACCCTTCCACCACGAGACGGTGCTTTTCCAACAGCAGTCGCATCGTTTCGGCGATGCTGCTCTCCGCTACCAGCGCATAGTCATCCACCAGCCCCCGGCAGAGGTCGTACGTGATCGAGCCGGGTTCGACCTCTCCCGCAGTGCCGTCTGAGAGAGTGGGATGACAGGTTACGGGAACGATCTTCCCGGCCTGAATACAACGATACATGGCAGGAGAGTTGCGGGGTAGACAACCGACAACTCGAACGTCCGGACGATGTCGTTTCAAATAGCCGGCAATGCCGGCCACCAGTCCGCCTCCGCCCACCGACACCAGCACCACATCGACTCTCGGCAACTGGCCCAAGATCTCAATCCCCAGAGTTCCCTGCCCGCCAATAACCTGGGGGTCGTTATAAGGAGAGACGTAAACGTGACCCGGTGAATCACCCAGGCGTCGAGCTTCGAGCTCGGCGCCAATCGCATCCGTGGGCAAAATCTCGAACTGCCCCCCCAATTGGCTCAGCTTCTCCAATTTGGCCGGGGAGACGCCTCGGGGCAGATAAATGCGTCCTTGGAGCCCGGTCAAGGAGAGAGCATGGGCCATGGCCATGGCGTGGTTTCCGGTGGAGGAGGTAACGACGCGCAGCTCCGGAGAACGACTCTTGAGATAGAGAACCTTACTCAGGGCTCCACGCAGTTTGAAGGAACCGGTATGTTGCAGATGCTCCAGTTTGAGATAGACGTTGCAGCCGGTCCGCTCCGACAACCAGGAGGAAGCTTGCAGATAAGTCCTTCTCACGAAGGGCCGAATACGAGCTTCGGCTGCCTCCACTTCGGGATAGATGTCGATCATAAGTCGAGACTTCGGGCGGCGCCGGGAGGTCTTATTTGCCTGACCGGACCGGCCGGTCAACCACTTCCCTTCGCCGGAACACCACCCACTCGAGCTGGAGCCGCCCGTGGCCGGCTTGCCGGCGCACCGGCGGAGCGGGATCGAGTTGTGTGTCGGCAATCCGGCAAACTAGTCGGTCAGTTCCCTAACCGCTGCCAGCGCGGCATCATAATCCGGTTGCTGAGCAATCTCCTTGACGTATTCCACGTGGCGGATCACATCGTCCTTATCAATCACGAAGATAGCTCGAGCATCGAGACGCAGTTCCTTGACCAAGGTTCCATAGTGGGCGCCAAAGGAGCCTTCGCGGTGATCGGAGAGCATGACCAGGCAGTCCGCCCCGGAGTCCGCACACCAGCGACTCTGGGCAAAGGGGAGGTCCATGCTGATGGTGTAGATGCGGATGTCGGACAACTGGGCGGCCTCCTTGTTGAAGCGCCGCGTCATCACGTCGCACACCGGAGTGTCCAAGGAAGGAACCACACTGAAAACACGAACGCTGCCACTGGTTTCCGCCAGCGTAACTGTCTCCAATTTGTTGTTGACGGCTTTAAAATCGGGAGCTCGATCCCCGACGCGAAGTAGGGGGCCAATCAGAGTGAGTGGATTGCCTTTGAGAGTGACGGCTTCAGGTCGTTCTTGAGTCATCGATTCTCCTTTATTTGGTGGAAGGCGTATTCTAACGCGGGCTACAGCGCGCGTCCAGATTACCAGGGACGCGCAGCGCCTCGAGTCAAGCCGCCACATCCATGTGGGCGGCCTGCCAACCAAGAAGACGTTGGGCCGCTGCCGGCGCCTAACCCGCATTTCTCACCGGGGGGCGCGATGATCGGGGCGCGCCCAGCACAGTCTGTGCCCGGGAGACTTCGACAAAAAAACCTGTAATTGCCTGAATATAATACCCTTTTGGTCCTGCATTCAGTGACCTGGTGAGAAATTCGGGCTCAAGTCATCTGCCCCTGTTTGAGTGGCGCCCGGAGACAGTGAGTCACGACATCTTGCGGCCCACCAGCACCGTGCTGGGGATCTGTCGCCAAACGCACTTGGCATCGAAACCCACCCGGGTCATGGCCGCCAGCTCGTGCTCGAGCGGAAAATAGGTATCCTCGTCCGACCACTCGTCGAAGTGTTGGTAGGCGCGCCTTTCAGGAATGCTGCAAGATACCAGATGGGCCGCCCAGGCCGCGTAGTCCGCGGTCCGTTCGGAACCTTTTTCCGGCATGGTTACATCAGCGTTGACCAACACGCCGCCGGGCGCCAGGGCGTCATGGATACGTCCATAGAGCTTTTCCTTGGTAGCCATATCCGGCACATGATGCAACGCCAACGAGGCTGCCGCGGCGCAGCAGTCGGGGATCGGATCCCGAAACGACTGCCGTCGCAGGCGCACTCGCTGCCCGAAGCGCTTCAATCGAATCTGTGCCCGGGCGAGCATCTCGGCGTCGACGTCAACCAACTCGACGACGCTGATTTCACATCTCTCCAGGATGATCTCGGCCAGTGCTCCCGTTCCAGCCCCCAGATCGAGCACCCGTTTGGGTCCCGCGGGGACGATTTCTTGGGCGGCCCATTGGAGCATGAGATCGTAGCCCGGAATGAACTTGCGAATGGTTTCATCGTAGTTGTCGATATCGAGCTGCAGGTGACGGCGAACGGTGTGGCTCATGGGCACATTTCAAATCGGTCGCCAGGCCGAGCGATTGTCAGCAGCGGCGCTCGAAATTGACACATGGATACGCACCCAACCAGACACCGATGGGTGGACCGCATTCGACCGCTATGAGCGTACATCATACTCCCAAGAGCTTTGCTTGCCTGCCCAAGAGAAGAGTGGCGGTTCACCGGTGACATTCGCTGGTTTATCGGTTTGTTGGACTCGCTCACGAGTGGGCGAGAAAAGACGTAACCCGAAGAGCAACGGCTCCTGGTTTTCACGACCGATTCCTCTCGATCAGCGACTCCCGCTCTTGGCCATCCGGTCCGGGTCGGGCCCGCCGAAACTCAGCTGCAGGACAATGGTTTTCCCACTTTCCTCAAAAAACCGGCAAATAGCCAATCCTGGTGCGATCTCCGAAACTTTTTAGCGCCAAACACGTCAAATGTATTGGAAAGGAAAGCCACTTAGGAAGTCAGTCTGATTTGTCAAAATAGCCTGATGGCCATTTTGGATACGGAATACCGCTCATGAAGTCTTCGGCGTTGCAAAGCAAGGGTCTTTACCCTCAGGCCAAGAAGCCCGCGCCCTCCTTGAGGAACTTGGCGTTGGGTATTCTTTTGCAAGCATTTCGGGACATCGTGGCGCCCAAGAAAACCACTAACAAAGATTGGGAGCTTTGGCGCCAAGACGCCTTTGCCTGGTTTTGCTCCGACGAGAGCCACCCCGGCAGTTTCCTCTGGGTCTGTGAATTGCTCCAGATGAGCGCTCCGGATTTGCGGGAATGGTTGGGGACTTACAAATCCAGCGACGAGGCGGGCCAGAGGGAGATGGCTCGAAAGCTGATCCGTTTCCAGATCCGACACTGAGCCCGCACCCAGGTCCAGGAAACCCAGGCTCAGGCCTTATATCCCAGAAGTCAGCGGGACCGGCGGACATCTCCATTCCTTGGCGCTTGACCTCTCCAAGAAAGAAAGCGGCGCCAGATTGAAGCCGCGAGTATGCCGGAAGAAATCCTCGCCGTGCTCAGACTGTTCGGACTGGACGCGATCGCAGATCGCTTGGTCTATCTCCACAGCTTGGCCGATGATGATCCTGACGAGTCGCCCATAGAAAGGGAATCGCTGCGAGCGATGGCATTTTTCCTCATGAGCGAACAACAACTGCCCGATCCACAGATCGGCGTCACTCCGGATGGATTCATCCAAATCGAGTGGCATGTCCCAGCCAACGGCATCCTAGCCATGGAGTTCCTGCCCTCGCATCTCATTCGATTCGCCGCCGTCTCTGCACCCGCCCAACGCGGTTTCGAACGGCTGAGCGTCAATGGAACGTTGCCCAGGGACCCGGCCCTGGACACAGTCCGGTCGTTTACCTCTCGCCTCTTATAGCTCGATGATCGACGAGCCGCTTCCCGATGATCCATGTCTCACGGTACTGTAGGCCGTCGGCCGTCGACGAGCGCGGATTACCTTTGTCCGCGGCCTTCACACCAAGACAGGGTGAGGAGTACCTCTCGGTCAACTGGCTTGTGTACTTTGGTGAGACCGACTCGGGCGCTGCCGTTGAGCGGGTTCGAGAGGTGTTCCGTGGCAAGAATTACCAAGTACGTCCGAACGGCCGGTTCGCGGTGCTCAACGTCGGAGCCGCCAAGACGGCAGTCCTCGAAGGCCTCGACCGATCCCTGCGTATCAACCATTTATCCCTTGATGATGACGAATCCCACTCCAGCATTCTCGGTTACACCTCACAGGACTTGGCAGTTGCCGTAGAACTGCGCGCGCTTGTCACACGCCAGGACGTACACGCAGCCGTAATTTGATCAGATTCGGCCTCGAAAACTGATCGTGTCGTGGCTCGTGGCGAGGTCGGCGGTCGACTACCCAATTAAACCGCCACCCAGGTCTCCGTATCTCCGGCGGCGAGGGCGTTCATGTAGGCCAGGATCATCTCCTTGGTGCGGTAGCGGCCGAAGGCGGCCTCATCTTGCCGGCGGACGATGGGGAAGGTGTCGAGGACGTAGGCAGCGTCTTCTCTGCTCAAACCGTAGAGGTGGAAGTAGAGCGCGTCGAGGCGGGCGCGCAGGTGGCGGCGCTCCTCTTCGTCCCAGCGGAACGGCAGCCCCTCGTACCCGAGGTCACGGGCGAAGGGCGCCATGTCGTGGGCGGTGTGGGTGAGGCGGAGTACGTGATCGCGGACAAGGTCGCGGGCGGTCTTGTCGCCGAAGGGGCGGTCGTAGTCGTCAGCCTTTAGCACAGGAAGCTGTTCAACCACGAACCAATTGAGGTGTTGTCCTTGAACTTTTTGTCGGGTTGCAAAGTCAAGCGGAAAGGAATTGAGAGAGGCTGCCAGTAGCCAAGCACTTTCCTTGTAATTGGCTATTTCACCTTCATCAGCACCGGGTAGCAACAGTGGCAACGTATTACCGAATCCCGAGCATGGTGCCAGAGTGGCAATCATGGTTCGGACATTCGTTGGCGCGGTGACGTCCTTGAACCCTACTGCCCATCCCAAGTTTTCAGGCCATTCCAAGGCTTCGGCACCAATCCAAAACTGAGGGGCGGGCAGCCAATTTGGATCGGCGTGTTCGTCGAAGCTGGTTTGTCGTGGCTGGGCGGGCCGGTTCAAGTTTTCCGGATTGACCACGACACTGGCGGCCCGATGGTCGAATGCCTGCACCATCTTCCCTTCGTATAGTGGCAGGTAAAGCTGCTCCCCTTTTTTCCAGCGATTGCCCTGGACCGGGTAGAAGCCCTTCCCATCGAGGTGCGCCGCAGTCTTGAAATGGTGAGAGTCGTTGGTCATGTCGAACATGCGCACGTATTTCACCGGCCATGCCTTCACCTCTCCGCCCGATGAGCGATCCACCAGCACCGGATGCCGCTGGTAGATACGGCGGGTGATCTCGGCGTCCCTCCGGGTGCGGAAAATCGGGGCAGTACCGGTGTTTGGATTTACCCTGGCGAAATCCAAAGGAGCCAGCGGGAAACAGCGGTTCGGGTCTTTGATGGTCTCGATATGGTGCAGGAAGAATGCGCACTCGGTCTGGTCGAACCGCCGCTCCTCTCCGCCAAAGATGAGGGCGCAGAATTTGAAGGAAGCGTGGATGTCCTTGAAGAAAATCTTCTTGTTCTCGAAATCGAACAGGCCGCCCACCCGTCCGCTGGTGGAAACGGACTTGAAGAAGCGGGCCGCGGTCTTGTCGGCGTAAATGCCCGACGGCGTGAGCAGGCCGACGAAGCCGTCCGGCTTGATCAAGTCCATGGCCCGCTCCACGAACAGCGAGTAGAGGTTGATGTCGCCGCCTCCCAGCAGGGGATAGTGGCCGGACGTGCGAACCATTTGGCCCAGATTGTCGGCCCGCGCCTTGGCGGCGTCGAAATCGGCTGCCAGGGGCGCTCCCTGGTCCCGCAGTCGCTGGATGCCGCTTCGCCGGGCAGCGGCCGTGGGAGCCAGGGCCAATTCCGGGGAACGGGTGGCGAACCACTCCACCTCCTGCAGCTTGATCCGGTCCCAGGGCGGGTTGCCGATGACGGCGTCGAAACCGCCTTGCGGGCGGCTGTTTTGCCACTCACGCCACACTCCCGGAAAGGCGACCTCCCAATGCAGGAAGCCTTCCCGATCGGCGATCGATCTGGCCGCGTTCCACAAATCCACAAATCTCGACAAAGAGGCTTGCCCGTCACCCGGTGACTCTGCATCGACTGCGTCCGGACCATTGGCGAGAAGCGCATAGGCCTTGGCTGGATATTCCCCGATCGGTTGGAACAGGTTTTGCTTCTCGAAGGCGAAGCGTTTCCTCTTTTTCATGCCCGCCGTCCGCCACCGTAAACCACAGAAAAAATCGAGCACGCGGCGAAGCTCCGAAGTCATCTCATCGACACCGGCAAAAAGCCTCGCCGATTCCCGAACCTCAGCCACGTCGGCGTCGGACAGCTCCTCGATGAGCTGCATCCCTCGCGTTGCGTTCTCAGCACCAGCGATGGCACTGGAGAGAAACAGCCCGGCCACTGTGCGTAAGTCCTCAGTCACCTCGGACACGCGCAGGCCCAGCAACGAATCGCCACAGCGCAGGTGGTGGTCCAGAAAGGACAAGGGCGCGCCCACGGTAAAACTGTGCAGCCACAGCGACACCTTGGCCAGCTCGACGGTCAGGGGGTTCTTGTCCACGCCGTAGATGCAGCGCTTGAGCACCAGGCGGCGGATGATGGCCTGGTCGGTGAGCTGGGCCTCGTCCAGAACCCAGTCCGATTCTTGGGCCCGTCGAAGGATCTCACGGCGAATCGCCGCCACCCGTTTCACCAGGGGCGAAACATAGTCGCCGTCGAGCCACTCCGGCACTGCGGGGACGTATTCGATCAGCTCAGCGATATAGTCCGACAGGAAGTCGACCGCGGTGACCAGGAAATGGCCGCTTCCCATGGCCGGGTCCAGCACCTTCAGACTCAGAACCGCTACGGCTGGATCCAGCCTGAGCAGTTCGGCTTTCCGATGCGCCTTGGGCCGGCGGTCGCTCTTGAGTCGGGCGGCTTTTTCTTCAAAGGCCTTGAGACGCTGTTCCACCAGCGGCTTCAGGGTCCGATCGACGATCAGATCCACCAGCTCCTGGGGCGTGAAGAAGCTGCCACTGTCCTTGCGGGCGTAGGGGTTGGGGCGGATGACGATCCTGCCATTGTCGTCGCGGACCGGCTCCTGCTCCAGCAGGCGCTCGTAGATCGAGCCGAGCTGCTGCACCGACATGTCGCGGTAGTTGACGAAGCGACGCCCGCTGCCGCCACTTTCCTGGGCGTGGCTGAGGTCGTAGATGATGGGAGCGATGGTCGCGTCCGCCAAGCGGATCCGTTCCAGCAGTGGAGCGGCCTCAGATGCAAACAGGCCCCCGTTGTAGGGCGGCAGGCCAATGGACGGATCGCCTTTGTCGATGATTCTGAAAAGATTGACCAGGCGGTCGTAGTAGTTACTTGCAATGGACGAGTAAGTGTCCCCGTCCGCCATCCTGCGGGCAATGTCGTCCCGCACGCGCTTGCGCAGACCGTAGTCGTCGTAACGCAATTCGTTGACCGGCAGGAGATCCCGGTCCTCGGCATAGAGCACGAAGAGCAGCCGATAGAGGAAGATCAGGGCCGCTTGGCGGACCTGGAGCAGGTTTTCCCCTGTGGCATCGGCCAGTGCTTCCACCAGGTTGGGAAAGACGCTCTCGAAGACGACACCCGAAAGATCCTGGGCGACCTGTTCCTCATAGCGGCGACCTTCCGCCAAAGCAGATTCCAGGAAGGCGGTGGTGGCGCCTTGTTGGAGCGCGAAAGACTCGCGGCGGAACAGCAGATGAAAGACCCGGAGATCGTCTTCGTGACCCGGCTCGAGTAGTTGTGCCAAGTCGGCTTCGAAGTACCCGCTGGCACGAGGACGGGCGCGATAGTCATAGAGACGCCAAACGCCGCCATTGGTCAAGATGCCCCAACGGATGCGGCTTTCAGAAGCAATTTCAGCGGTCGAGAGGTATCTGAGGATCTGGCTGTGGGGCGTCCTGGCCTGGATGTTGTCCCTGTCGCGAGAGTCCAAGGACAGACCAAAACGTTTGCTCTCTTCGACCACTATCGCGTGACGAAAGCGGTCGGCGGCGCGGCTTTCCGCGACAGCACGCTGCTTGGATTCGGTATCGGCAAAAAGCAGATGGTCGGGAATGTCCTCGTTGTGAGCTGCGCCCTGCTGCGGTAGGTAGTCGCTCCATCCGAGCAGTTCCAGGACTGGGCGAATCAGCTCTTGTTCGGTGACGGCTTCGTTTGGATCTTGGGAATTCCTAAGGCTGTCGTAACTCTGACGAACACTGTTCCTGAACGCGGCAAACATCTCCGGTTGGGCAACCAAGGTCTCCCACTCGGTCGTCGCCTTTATCCCGTCGGTGAGGAAATAATGGGTGAATAGTTGGCCGGGCATGTCAGTTCTCCAGCGCCTTATCTTACAGTGGGACCCTTCCTGTGTAGCACGACGGCGATCAGGCCGACCGGCGCCCTGGCTTCCGGTTCGACTACCCGACAGCTACTTCGTTGTCAGCTAGGGCATCGAATTCCCCGTTTGCTGTCCGTATCAAGCATTTTTGCCCTGCTGTCCAAACCGTTCCAATTCCAGCCGGAGCCTTCCAAGTTCCATACCTACCTACAATTGGATCCGCTACGGCTCGGACAGCGGCCTTGAAGGAGATAGTCGAGCAACGGGACCTTGTCTGCAAGCCTATCTGGAAAGTGTTTTTCCCTGCACAGCGACGTCAATCAAAGAAACGTCGCAAGACTGCGGGCTCCGGCGGCCGGCTCCAGAGGGAACCGAGAACCATTGCCAGAGATGAGGCCGTCATCAATACTGCAACCGGCATGATGCCGGTTCCGGACACCGTGTAATCGGGAACGCCCCAGCCGTCGATAAAGAACAGCAACCACAAGACCGCCACCATGGCCAGCGCAAGGTAGGCGCCCTGTTTGGTGCTGCGCTTCCAAAAAAGCGCCGCCACCAGCACCGGCAACAGAGCGGCAAATCCACTGAAAGACCAGACTCCAATGGCGAAAATGCTCGGCGGGGTCACCAGTGAAAGCAGAAAAACCACTACCAGGATCAGAACCACGAAGCAACGTCCAGCCAATACCTGGGTCCGCTCCGACATCCTTCCTTGGAAACCGTAACGACGAACGATGTCTTGGGTGAACATTGTCCCCAACGCCAACACCTGAGAATCAAGAGAGGACATGATGGCGGCAAAAACCCCCGCTGCCAGCAGGCCGGCCAGCAACTCAGGGGCATGAAGCTCGATCATCTTGACCAGAATGGAGCTGGCAGCCGGACCCGATAGCTGTGGAAAATCGAGTCTTCCCAGGACTCCAATCACCACCGTGGGCACCCAGACGATCGCGATGCAGATAGGAAAAAAAACGATCGTGAGCCTGAAGGTTTCGACTCGCCTGGCACTTAACCAGTGCATGAAAATGTGAGGAAACATGCCAACTGAAAGCGGCACCAGCATATAGGTCAGCATCTTGGCCGCAGGTATGCCATGGCCAATCTGAAGCAGTTCGGGCGACTGTCGGCCCAATGTGTCCCAGGCGGTAACGAGTCCTCCCACTTGGCGGACGATGATCAGGAAAGCCACCACGCCCAGAGTCATGAATACGAGAGTCTGAAAAGTGTTGGCCCAAGCCGTGGCCCGCAGGCCGCTGTAGGTGACATAAGCCAGCACCACCAGGCAGACCGCCAAGCTACCGACCCACTCGGCAATCAGCCCCCCGGTGATCTGGTTCAAGGTGATACCGCCGGCCATAACTCCCAGCAGCAGGTAGGGAATCAGGAACAGCGTCAACAGGGCAAACAGCGCCAGCCCCAAGCCGTCCGATTGCCAGCGCTCGCGGAAGAACTGCACCTGGGTGAGGTAACCGTTCCGTTTACCCACTTGCCACATGCGCGTCCCCAAGAAAAGGACCACCACCGGAACCACCAAGGCCGAAGAAGAGGCCATCAGAGCGAACACGCCGATACCGGAGCGGTAGGACTCACCCGAGGCGCCCAGCAGTGCGAAAGCCGTCATGTGAGTCCCAAAAAGGGACATCAGCAGGAGAAAAGGTCCGATCGACCGGCCCGCCAGAAAATAATCCTCGCTACTGCCCGTAAAATAGCGGTGGCTGACGACCCCTATCAGCAGGACCAGAACGAGGTAACCGGCAATGACTGCTGGAATCACGAGTCGTCTTTTCTCGCGGCGGAAAGCTTGGCCCGACGTGCTTTGGCGTCTGAGACCAGGAGTGCCAAAACACACGAGACCGCCAGACAATAGGCCAAGTGGTACCAAAGGCCGACCGGCAGCCAGCCCCACACTTCGGCCCGATCCCAGTTCCAAAAATCGTTGTGGAGCAGAAAGAGCAACAGGATCAACCAGTATCGGATTTTCTTCATCGGATCACTTGACCGCCTCGGCTCACCGAGTGAATTGGATGGTTCCAAAGAAGGCGGTCGGATCAGCAGGAATCACGGAGTTGGCTCCAAATCCTCTTGTTTCATAACTGGTTCCACCAATATTCTTGATGTTGAAACTGAGCCTCCAGTTCTCGTGCCGATAAGAGAGCACTGCATCGAAGACGAGAAATGGGTCGATGGCGAAGAGGTTGTCGGCAGCGATAAATTGCCCGCTGACATAACGGGCGCCGCCACCGAGACCAAACCGTCCCCGGAATTCGCGCGTCGACCAGAGGCTCAGGATGTGCCGGGGAGCGAATGGGGCCCGATTTCCCGATCGATCGATCGTGCCGAAGGTGAGGGGAAAAAAATTGACGATGCCCGTTTCCGCAAAACGAGTGAGCCGGGACCGATTGTAGGCATAGCTGAAGAAACTGTGCCAAAAGGGATTGTGTTGGGCCGAGATCTCCGCTTCCAGTCCGCGGGACAATTGATCGCCTATCCGCCGAGTGACTCCGGTATCGTCCGGAATGGCGACGTTCTGCCTCTCGAGGTGATAGAGCGAAAAATTAGCGTTGAGCCGGCCCTGCAGAAATTGCCCCTTGAATCCGCCTTCGTACTGAACGCTCTCCTCCGGTCGCCGATCCCCCGCAACCAAAGTCGAGGGGGGTGAAAAGCCGCTTCCGGCATTGACGTAGAGAGAATATTCAGGTCGGGGAGAAACCAGAAATCCGGCCATGGGACTCAACTGGGCGTAAGCTTCTTGGGCGCCGGAGAAGCTGTCCTCGAAATCCACGCGATCGATCCGGGCTCCCAGCATCAGTTTGGTCTTTTTCCCCAGGGAAAGTTGATCGACGACGTAGGGAGCCACTACCAGACTGCGAGTGTCGCCCTGTTGCCCCAGGTACGACAGAGGAAACGCCGGCTCATCCGGTAACCGTTGGGGATTGAAGAGATCCAGCGGCAGCAGGCCCGATACCTCCAGACTGAAGTCGTCGCTCAATCGACTGACTTCGATGCCGGCCAGCAGCCGGTGTTGGACGCCGGCGGTGACGAAGTCGAAGACCCCTTCCACTTGGTTGCCCAGCAATACCTGTCGGTCGTCAAGCTGGTTGAGAACTCTTTGAACCTGAAGCGTTCCCGACTCATCCGGAAAAACCCCATTGAGCAAGGTTCCGGCGGATATCCAATTGAAATCGGTCAGGAAGAACTTGTTGCGCAGAGTCACCCGATCGGAAAAGCGGGTTGACCAATCCAACCTGAGTCGGAAGATCTCCTGATCCGAGGAATCGAAATGGGATCCATAAGACTGCCGGCGGGACACGGGCGCAATCTCGTCGCCCAGCAAAGGCAGGCCGGCATCGGGACCGTAGCGATTCTCCACCCACTCGAAGTTCAGATCGAGACGGGAATGCTCACCGAGTCGCCAAGCCAGAGCCGGATTGACGGCCACTTGGCGGTTGTCGCGGTAGTCCCGGTAGCCGGCTGCGTCCTGGCCCATCAGGTTGAGGCGAAAAGCTACCGGCGAATCGTCACGGCCCAGGTTCAGGTCAAACCGACCCCGGAAGGTCTCGAACGACCCCAACGTTGCCGCTCCCTGGAAAAAAGTGCTGAACTGAGGCTGTTTGCGAACCAGACTGACCGTGCCCGAAAGGGGGTTTCCCCCGTAAAGAAAGGCTCCCGGTCCCTTGAGGACTTCCACCTGCTCCAGATTGTAAAGGTGATAGTAAGCCGCTTCAGGTTCCAAGGCTCCGTCGGTCAGCACCAAGCCGGAAGAGAGAGAGTCAAAGCCCCGAATCAGAAAATAGTCGTGCACGCCAAAATTTGACTGTAGATTGATCCCACTGACATTTTTCAATGCATCGCTGAGAACCACCGCATCTTGGCTGCGAAAGAGGGGATGGCTGACCACGGAAACGCCCGCTGGGGTCTGCAACAGGCTGTTGGACTGCTTGGCAGCCACTGAGGAGACACCGGCTATCATGGGCAAAGTCTCTTCCACGATCACCGAGATGTTGGGGCCAGGGGCTTGGTCGGTCGGTTTTTCGTCTGCCTGGGAAGTCTCTTCCGAATCCTGTCGGTTGAGAGGGGGTTTCTCCTCAACTTGGCCCAAGGCGACACCGAATAATCCAACCAGACCCATTCCCAGAAGCACTTTCGGCAGGCGATACCGGGATTGGCCGTGAAGAGTTAGCCGGCTGGATCTGAGATCGGCTGTTGGGTTCAGCATGCTTCTATGCCTTCAATAGAAGAAAGACGGTCACCGTCTCCCGGCAGAGGCCGAAGTCCCCCCAAAACAAAAGAGTGTACCATCAGCGGAACCTATCACAAGCCGCTGATCGGCGACGCTGAGAGAAGCATCCACCGGCGCACCGATCTCAAAGCGCCAGCGAAGTTCACCGCTCTCCACATCGACGGCAAAAAGAATACCACTGGTGTCGACGGCAAAGACCCGGCGACCGACCACGACCGGCGAGGCATCGATGCGCGAGCGCGTCAAATAGGTCCACTGGACTTGGCCGGTGGACCGATCGAGGGCGTGGAGCATTTTGTCCCGACCGCCCACGATAACCCGTTCATCGGTGACGGCAGCCGAAGAGTAAAAGGGAAACTGCCGCTCGGGATGCCGGTACCGCCAACCCACCTGCCGCTGGGCAAGATCGATACCCAGCACTTCATACTCAAACGTCCCAACGTAGAGCCAGCCTTTGCGATAGGCAGGGCTGGCAGCGACGTAACCGAAAAGTTCGATTTGCTCGATCACCCGGCCATCCTTGAGATCCACCAGCCAGAGGAACCCATCGCATCCGGAAACTGCTACCTTGTCGTCCATGATCACGGGCGACGCGTGCAGGTATCCCCCTGTCTCCTGCTTCCAGAGCAGTTGCCCATCGACCAGCGACAGACAATAAAGGGAGTTGTCATAGGAGCCAAACACCACCCGGTCCTGGTAGAAGTTGGCCGAGGAGATGATGCCGGCGTCCGTTTTGAAGCTCCAGACAGGTCGGCCGGTGTCCGCCTCGAGAGCAAAAAAGGCGCCGGCTTCGTTGCCAAAGTAAACTCGGCCCTGGTGGAGAGAGGGGGAAGACTTGATCTCTTCGCCCGAATCGAATTTCCATTTCAACGCCCCCGATTCAAGGTCCACAGCGTAGAGCAAGCCATCCAGCCCACCCACAAAAACCGTGCCTGACACGATGGTTGCCGTCGACTCGATTCCCTCCCCTATCCGGAAAGTCCAGAGCGGTTGCAGCGAAGAGGGAAGTGAAGATTTGGCGACACCGGTTTGATGGGAATCACCGCGGAAAAGGGGCCAGCCAACTTGGGCTTGGCTGGTACCGGCAAGCAAAAACACCAGCAGTGCCGGCAGAAACCGGGATCCTGATCTCAAGCTTTGCATAGCTCTCTCACGGAGTGGAGACAGCCGCGGTAGAGATGCAAGAACCACTCGGTGTCGACTTCTACAGGATTGAACTTCCCCGTCCATTGATTTGTCGCTTCCCGGGCCAGTTGGGACAAGTCACTCAAGCCGACACCCACTTGGTCGAGATTGGCCGGAAACGAAACTTTTTCCAGCAAAGCTTCAATGCGATCGGCCAATCGTTCTGCCGCAGATGTCTCTGCCCCTGCGGGCGAGTTGAGAAGGTCTCCATACAGGCCGGGGCACGCTTTACCATTTCTGCGAATGACATGGGGAAGCATCAACCCGATGGCGATTCCATGAGTCAAACCATAGCGCACCGTCAACGGATTGGCGGCGGCGTGAGTAGCGCCCAACATGGAGTTTTCGATGGCGTGCCCGGCCAGAAAAGATCCCAGCAACATCCGGCTACGATGCCAAACCGGCTGTGGACCGTCCAATGCCCCCTCAAAACTCCCCTCCAGCAACTGCCACGCCCGCTGTGAAAAGAGACGCGAGACGGGATTGCTTTTCGTGCACACGTGGCTCTCCAAGGCGTGAGAGATGGCATCAATACCGGTTTGTGCCAGCACCCTCCGGGAAAGTGTGGCCGTCAATTGAGGATCGAGAATCACGACCGAAAAGCGTGCCAGGGGATGACCGCAGGCCATCTTGACCCCATCCTCGGCCCGGGCAATAAGCGCGTAAGACTGGGCCTCACTTCCCGTGCCCGTGGTGGTGGGGATACCGATGGCAGGCAGCATGGAGCCAACTTTCTGTTCTCGGCGCCAGATGGCCTCCAGGGAACCTCCGTTAGAGAGGAGGAAGTTGATGCCCTTGGCGCAGTCCATCACACTACCCCCACCCAAGGCGACCATGGTGTCGGCCGCGAACGACCGCGCCACTTCCAGTCCCCGCTCTACGTCTTCGGTAGTGGGGTTTTCGTTCACTTGGTCAAAAACTTCCACCTCCACTTCAACCGGATGGAGCGAGCTCAAGGCGGATTCGAGGTGACCGGCAGCCACCAGTCCGGGGTCTGTCACGACCAGGACTCGTCGGGCTCCCAGTCGCAGAGCTTCCTCACCTAAACGCGCCAGGCTACCGGCGGCAAAGATGACACGCGAGCTCCAATCGAGTTCAAAAGCTTCTATGGAAGGTCTCTTGTCGACCACGTTGTTTCCAGCCCGTCTTACCGCCATCACTAGTTCAATCCCGTCGGGTAAGCCGTTCCGGGGACCGGCTGGATCGTTTGCTGGAGCTGAAAAGCGCGCTGACGATACAACAGGTCAAACAGATTCCCTTCATGGGGCTGGTCCCAAGCGACTCTGGAGGTGGGAATGGCCCCCAGATTGATTCTTTCCACCGACCGGGCAGCCAGTAGTCTCTGTGCCAAGGCGGGATCTTCCGTGAGCAGGGTGGCCACTAATGTCGGTCCCAAATGCGAAAGTAATTCCTCAGTTGAGGACACCTCGACTACTGAGGCAAAAGGAAAAAGATATTCTGCTTGAGCCAGTGGATGTTGCGGATCACGACACCAGATCAAGGTGGGCAGCAGAAATGTGAGACCCCCTTTCTCGACCACACGATCGCTTTGCCTCAGTTCCCGGGTCAGGTCCGTCGCACCGCCTTGCTCAAGCTGACGGTCGATGGTTTCGGAGACCCGGTAGGCCATCTCAGGCTTGGCGAAAGCACACAAACCGGCCTGCGGATCGTCCAATGGACGAGCCTCGATTTCGACCAGCCGCGCCGCCACTGCCCGGGCCAGCGACTCGCCTTGTCCGATCGTCCAGACCGAAGAGGCATTGATGCAGGAACGTCCTCCGTTCTCCACGACCGAGGTCACAATCAAGTCGATATACCGTTCCCAGTTGACGCTTTGATCGGGCCCGAGGACGACTTTGCTCCAGCCGGGACCATGAATCTGAATCCGGGTATCGGAGCGCCAAGGACCGACCGTCGACTCATCACCAAAGAGCAGGCTGCGGTCGCAGCGCAAAAGCACCTCGGTAGCTCCTGAGTAATCGGTGGGATAGAAATTGCAGGCCGCCGGCGGAAGCCCCGCCTTCATGAGTGCCTGGGCGATGCGAAATGGTGTCCAAGGTTCCTGGCTGCCCGGTTTGAGGATAACCGGGACCTTGAGCGCCAGAGCCGGTATCCAGAGTGAATGGACTCCGGGTGAGTTGCTGGGCAAAATAGCGCCCAGTTCTCGGGCCTGCCTTTGAAAACTGAGCATCCGGCCTTCTTGTTGCACAAAACCGGCATCCAAGGCTTTCAAATCAAGACCTCGCGTTAAACCGTCCAACACCGACTCCATATTCTCAAGCATGCGGCGGATCTTCTTCATGTTCTGCCGACAAAGCGACTGCGGCATGCCTGTGGTAGCGGATTGTTGACGGACAAAATCAGTCGGCGATTGGGTCGATTCCCCCAACGGCAATTCCGCTTCACCAAAAAGAACCGCCGCCCGAGCGCAGATTTGAATCAGATCGGTCTCATCCATCTGTTGGAGGACTTCAGATCGCTGCTGTGATTCCAGGGCCAAGTCGCGGGCGATCAAACCCCGGTTTGCCTGGCTCACCCGCGCCACCGGCGCCCCGGTGTCGATTTGGGCAACCTCCTCGACGGTCAGGCTGTAATAGGGTTGACCGGCCCTCAAGATTGGCAGGTGGATTGTTTCCAAGTCTGATATTTCCTAGTAAACCCCTACCACAACCGACTCCTGCAAGGGGGTGAACAAACGCAGGTTTTGAACTCCGTCCCAGGGATAGAGCTCGATCGGCCGGGCCCGCTCGCCCTCGTCCCTTTCCCGGAATCGGGGCATGAAAAACTCGCGCGTCAGCGTCGTCAAGAGCACGCGTCCAGTCTCGCCATAATCCACGGGTTGGTCGCTGTCATCAGGCTGCACCAACTCAAACACCGCCCGCGGGGAGGGAGGATAGTAGGTGATGGCATAGTGGTCGGCCGGATCAAAGGGTTTGTGACAGGCCAAACCCATTAGAGTGTTGCCGTAGGTGGGCACAAAATCGATGCCGGGCACCAGCTCTTCCCGTGCAAAGCGGTGAAACTGCGCGTTCATCTCGGTGCCGCCGCAGAAGATTCCGCTGATACCGATTCGCGTCAGAGAGATTTTCTCGCACAGCGCTTCCAGCAGTTTGGGAGTGGTGAAAAGGCAACGGATCTCATGAGCTCTGAGAATCGTCAATGCCTGATCGATGACGTGATTCTTGTAGCTCTCCAATTCTTGCAAGCGATTGCTCTTGAGCAACTTGTTTACCCAGCGAGGGTCGAGGTCGACCAAGAAACAAACCCCTCGCCGCTGCTGAGCCAGATATTCGACCGCCAGCCGAAGTCGTCGCGGGCCCGTCGGGCCCAGCATCAGCCAGTCGGCTCCCGAAGGAAAAGTCTCCTCTGAAAGGCTTTGTCCGAAGAGCTCGTAGTCGGTCTTGTAGTCACTGACGTTGATCCGCGACTTGGGGACTCCTGTCGAGCCTCCCGTTTCAAAAACCGACAGGGGCTGACCCGCGAGCCCTTTGGGTACCCAACGTCGTACCGGTCCTCCGCGCAGCCATTCGTCCTGGAAAGGGCCGAGCAACTTGAGGTCCGAATAGGTCTCGATCTCCCGGCGGGGATCAAAATCCAGTGACTCGGCATACTCCAACCAGAAGGGGCAGCCTGTCGCCGGATCAAAGTGCCACTGGACCATCTCTCGGACGTGGCGGTCGAGGCGTCGTTGTGCCGCTACCACTTTGTCCGACAAATTCTTGCCCACAATTTCCATGATGGGTAGGAGCTGTAATGATTTCTCCGGGCTGAAGATCTACTTGAGCTTCTTGATAGCGAACAGCTTGGAACGGCTGGCCACGTAGAGCACGCCGTCGTGGGCAATTGGTGTTGTGTAAACGGCGCTCCCCAGGTTGGGTTCAGCCAACAGCTCAAAGGTGGTGCCTGCCTTGAGAATCGCCAAGTCGCCATCTTCGTCCCCCAGGTAGACCTTGCCATCGGCCACCAGTGGCGAGCCCCAAATGGCGGCGAAGGTATCGTAGGTCCAATAATGTTTCCCTGTGTCGGCGTCCAGGCAAAACAAACGGCCCTTCAAGTCGGCGGCATACAGCAGGCCGTCGGAGATGGCCACGCTTGAGATGGTGCGGTCGAAATCTTCGCCACCCCGGCGCCAGATCGTGGCCGAGTCGGTGACGTCTCCCTGGTCCGTGGCGTCGATGGCCCTCAAATGACCGTGTCCCTCGCCGTGCTCGGGGTCCTGACCCACACCAATATAGGCTCGGTCTTTGTAGATGACGGCCGTCGCAATCAAATTGTTGCGGGTCCCCGCCCCCCCCAACAACCAAACCGAATCCTTGGGGTTGCAATCAAACTTCCAGATCAGATCGCCAGTCTGGGGATCGAGCGAATAGAGCCAGCCGTCACCTCCCGGGAAGAGTATTTGAGGACGGCCCTGGACCACCGCAAAACTTGGGTTGGACCACTGTCCGTGAAGCACCCTGTCACCGGGTAAATTGCTCTCCCAGCGCAGTTCTCCGGTTTTCTTGTCAACAGCGATGAAGCTGGGAGCAAACGGGGAGGGCAGCGTCATGTGATCTTCATCAACCCCATTGCTGGTGATGGTAAAGACGAGATCACCCACCACTAGCGGCGAACTGGCGGCCAAGTTGTGCGGAAAAACGTCCAGCTCATTGATCATGTCGAGTTTCCAGACAATGTCACCGTCGATGGAGCTGGCATGCTCCTCATCCTGGAACGGCCCATCGTTCTGGTTGTCGTGGAATCCTTGTGAATCGGCGCAAATCAGCTCCCCCCGGTTGCTTACATAGTAAAGGCGGTCTCCTTCGATGTAAGGGGTCGAGCAAACCCCTTGCAGCGGCCAGTCGTTTACCCGGCCTGCTTGCAGCTTGGCGTGGGCCAACTGCCATAGGAAGCGGCCGTCGGCGACGTTGAAGGCCAGCACGTTTCCTTGATCGCCAACAATCTTGGGGTTCTTGCGCGACTCATTGTTGGTGCCCAAATAGATCCGGTCCCCTGCCAGAACGGGCCCGGCATAGGTTTGAGAGCCGGAATCGGCCACCCATAAGATGTTCAGACCAGTTTCGGGATCAAAGGTAGCCGGCAAGTCGGTCGCGTCGGAAATCATGTTGCGGGAAGGGGTTCCGCCAAACATCGACACCACCCTATCGGAGCTCTTGTTGGAGGCCGAAGCTACCGTCAAACAAGCGAAAATAGCTGGAAACGCGATCAGGCTGGTTGATTTGCTCACTCTTGGTCACTCGTTACTTCTAAATTGTCGTAATAGATGTTGGCGTAAGACTGGCCGTAAAGGCCCGGAGTCCCCGTGTTGTTGGGCAGTCCATCCCGGACTTGAATCGTCCAATCGTCAGGTTCAGCTTCATCCCGGCGCCAGACTTTACCTTCGATAAGGGCCTCACCCGCCGCTACTCCGACCCGCATTTTCATGGTATACCAAACTCCCCCTTCCCAGGGGAACTCGACAGCCGAATACATCCGTTTCTCGGAAGCCCAAGAGTGGACGCTCAGTCGCTGGTAGTTACCTTCCAGACTCAGGATGTAGCGGTTGGCGATAAGACCGACATCCGGTTTTCGGCGGGGATTGGGCACTCCCAACAGGTCGACCTGCACTGAGTATCGACTCATCTCGGGATGTCCGACATAAACGTAGGAACGCTGGATGCCGCGGCCGGCTCTCGGCTTTTCCAGAACCCTGTTGCCATCTTCCAGCTCGATGACGCCGAACTTGCCGGCGGCGCCAATCCAATGGCTTGGAAACTTACCAAGTTCGATTTCTTCGAAATCTTCCGACCAAGGGAGTGAAGGAAAGGCCCGAACCCGAGCCTGAGCCCCCAGACCGCCCCAAATACCCGTTACCGTTCCCACTTGGCCATTGCCGGTAGGGTCAACCCGCAACATTCCGTCACTGCCGATCTGGCCCAGGGTTGAAGGCACGGTCCAACTCTCAGCCTCCAGATCGCCCAGGTGTCGCCCGTTGGCGTCGAAACCGCCCAAGGAGAGTGGAATTTCTTGGCCGGCCCAGGCTAACAGCTCGCCGGGTTTGATCCGCAGGCCGGCAACTTCTCCTTCGGGAGCGGCTGCGGTCGTCGTCGCTTCAGGACCGGTCTTGCCCAGACAGTAGAGTCCTTCCTCGGAAGCGAAGTACACGCGCCCCTCGGCAATGGCAGGAGAGCCGTAGATCTCGGCATAACGATCCGATGCCATGCTGAGCTGAACCGTGTTCAAGATCTCGAGCGTATCCAGGCTGAGAACGTGAAATCGGCCGTTGACTTCCGTGGCAAAGAGCTTACTATCGGCGATCACCGGAGAACCCTTGCCCACCGTACCTAAACTAACCTCGCCCAATGATTTCCCGGTTTGACTGCTGAGCACGTAAAGATTGGCGGAGTTGTTGATGGCATAAACACGGCCCTGGTAGACGGCCGGACTCGCAAAGCCTGCCGTGAGGCCATCCCGGCGCCAGAGTTCACGGGTCTGAGTCACATCTCCCGTGCCCCGGCCGTCGATGGCCACCAGGCGCCCCATTACTGAAGAATCGAGGTTCTCTTCGCTGTGACCGGCGAAGACCCGGTGACCTTCAACCACCACTGAGGCGTTCAGGCCACGCTGGCTCAATTGGAAACTCCAAACCAACTCGCCGGTTCCAATCTTGAGCGCGTAAACGGAACCGTCTCCGTTGCCTCCGATTAACAAGCGTTTGCCGCCGATTTCAGCCGCGACCGGGGTGGAATAGGTGTTCAAGTCGGCGGGACGACGGCCGGGGTCCGAAACCCAAACGACTTCCCCGGTGCGTTTGTCGAAGGCGTAATAGCGATGGCGGGGAGCCGTATGAGCACCCCAATTGCCGGAGACAAACCCCAGCACCACCAGATCTCCATCCACGATCGGGGTAAAGGTGCGTCCTCCAAAACCGGAATAGCGGCCAAACTCCTCGCTCAGGGAATGCTGCCAGAGGATGCGGCCGTCGCCCCCAAAACCGATCAACAGGCCTCCGACGCCGTGGAAGTAAAGGTTGCCCGTCTCCGGGTCCCCCGCCAAGCTGGCCCAACCGACTCGGGGGAAGGGGACGGTGGTAAGAAAAACGTTGAACCGCTTTTCCCACAACAACTTGCCGGTTTGGGAGTCGAAACAGACCACCTGTTCTTGCTTTGTCGTTTCCTCCCCTACCCGGCCCACAACACAAACCCGCCCATTGAGCACCACTGGGGTGGAGCGGCCGGTGAAACTTACGCGCCAGAGCAGGTTCTCACCCTCCGGCGACCATCTCGAAATCAGGTTCTTCTGCTCAGACGCACCAGTATGCTCAGCTCCTCGCCATTGCGGCCAGTCTGCGGCCAACAGGCCACCGGTGCAAACCAGTATGATCAAGCTGTTTCCCAATCGAACGCGCATTTGCTGTCCTTCCTTATCTCATCCCCAATCCTCTGACGGCGGAAACTTAGCGCGACAGTTTCCCCGACCACTCCACTTTACCTCAAACGCAAAAACCGATTCGCCGGCTCGATTAAGTAAATCAGCTGGTGGGCTCGACAAAACGGAGGACGACCTCAGTTTCGTGACGCGGCCGAAGACGCTATGCTGCCTGCCCACACCGACCCTGGGAACCGGAAAAGTAGAGGCGCGCCAACCGGCAGTACCCGCTCGACATGAATGTTGAGGGCGGCAACAAGCTCTCCTTTGGCAACCTGCCGCTGCCGGCTTTGCAGGGAGGTAGTACGCACTCAAAGCGCGAGCTCATCCCGGGTTCTTCGCTGTCCGAGTTCGTAGGTAAGCTACGACCCGCTCCACCTGTCTCCGTCGAGGTTCGCTTGGAAAAGAAGGAGGTACGGAAAGAGCGCCTTGAGAAAGGATTCAGTATTTGGGATGGGTCTCATCGGGGGCTTACGAAAATTATCAAAGATTTGATGAATGATCTCGGAAGCTATGAACATGTGGAGACGGTTTATTGGGACATGGGAAATCACTTGGTAGTTCCGACTACATTTCGGGATAAGAATGTTTTTAGCGGCTTTGTGAGGAACTGGGTGAAGACGAAGGCTAATTTAGGGGGGAATGTCCTTGAGGCCATCGAACAAGATCAGGGAACCGCTGCCGGAAATACACGATAAAGCTGCTTATCAAACTGTAGAAGCGCCGGATCCAAAGCGCGCCCTCAGGCCTGGGGTAAATCAGCGAAGAGGTCCGTGCTTTGCTTGACCAGGGTCGGGGGGAGTGGTTTTCAACATTGTCCCTGACCTCCTCGTAGGGAACGTGCGAAAAGGACAAAATCCAACCGAAAAACACGACGATTGATGGACTCGCGCAGCTACAAGTGCCGTGTTGGCAACATGCGATCGTGCAATATGCGGACCACAGCAATTCCGTAATCGGTCATGCGGTAATAGACCACGTGGCGCCCTACCCTGCTGCGGCGGTACCCTGTACGGATGTGATCGCAAGCTGTTCCTAGTTGCGGACCAACAGCGAGTTGAGTAAAAACGTCCGTCAATTCATCCGTGTAACGATTGGCCTGTTCCAATCCCCACTCTTCGAGGGTATAGAGCCAGATGGCTTCAAGGTCGCGCCTTGGCTTCCGGAGCTAGTCGATATTCAGCGGACTTTTTGAGCATGTTTGGCGACCATTTGTTCTTTGAACAGGTCGCCGTTGAACGCCTGTGGTGGCCCGCCTTCTTCGCCCTTGATCAACTCCCTCCGGATCGCATCAACCTCGGACTGGCGGGCTTGGTCACGGCGGATCAAATCGCGGATATATTCGCTGTCATTGGTGAAGTCACCGCCATCGATCTGTGCCTTGATCCATTTGTCTTGTTGCTCAGTAACGGTGATGGTCTTGCGGGTAATCCCCATTTAGGCCTCCAATTGGTATATGAAAAAATCATACCACTGATGCAATATGGATGAAAACACGGCGTTCGTCCGGTGAAGTCTTCAGCGGACTGAATGGGGCGGTGAATGCTGCTCCGCAAGGCCACGCCCTGGGTGTGGCACCAATTCGCTGGTCCGATTAACAGTCTGGGAACCGAAATCTTAATGAGTGACGGCGGCGAGTTCGTTGCAGGTGGAAGCGGTTCATTCACCCGTTTGGGCCTCCAGGCCAAGCGGTGTCTCCCTTCGGAGTGGCTGCACGTCGTTCCGATGGCTCTCTCAAACCATTAGGCAACTCGCGGCAGTCGTTTTGCTGAGGTTGAAGCCGTCCTCCCACTCTGCCATGATGTTCCGGTTGCATTCTGGAAGGAGCGGAGAAAATCTCATGACCTTTGTTTCGCAACTCGAGCCCGTCAAACTTTGGTCCCATTTTGATCACATCCTCACCGTCCCTCGAGGCTCCAAGAACGAAGCTCAGATGGCCGCCTATGTGGTCGAAGCGGCACACCAAAATGGCCTTTCCCACCGGCAGGACAGCACCGGAAACGTGGTAGTCCATAAATCTGCAGGCCCCGGCTTTGAGAAGGCTCCAACGGTCGTTCTTCAATGCCACCTGGACATGGTCAATGAGAAAAACGCCGATTTGGAACACGACTTTGAAAAAGACCCTTTGAGACCACGTCGTCAAAACGGTTATCTCAAGGCCACGGGCACAACACTGGGTTCGGATAATGGAATTGGAATTGCTACCTGTTTGGCACTGATGGAGGGTCGAGAACTTCGCCATGGGCCGCTGGAATTGCTCTTCACGGTGGACGAAGAAACAGGCCTCACCGGAGCAGCAGAGTTGGAGGCCGATTTTCTCCAAGGTCGTCGATTGATCAATCTGGACGCTGAAGAAGAAGGGACCCTTTATGTGGGCTGCGCCGGGGGTGCGGGCATCGATCTGTCGCTTGACCTTGAATGGCAACCAGCGCCGCCGGGGCTGTCGGGACTCAAGTTCAAGATCATCGGCCTGAAAGGGGGCCACTCCGGTGTTGACATCCACTTGCAGCGAGCCAACGCCATCAAGGTGCTGGCCCGAGCGCTGGCCGCGATCCGCCCTGACTCCTTCTTGCTGTCGGAACTGCAGGGCGGAAATATGCACAATGCGATTCCTCGCGAAGCTTTCTGCAGCTTGGCAGTGGAATCCTCGCGACGGGACCAAGTTGCCGCTGACCTGACCCGCCGACTTGAAGCAGTCGCCTTGGAGTTCAGACCGGCCGATCCGGGTTTGCAATGGTTGCTGGAACCGGCTGCGGGACCCGCTCAAGTATTGACCGCAAACAGCACCGCCCAGGTCGTCGGATTGCTCAATGCGCTGCCGCACGGAGTCATCAGCATGAGTTATGAGATTCCCGAGTTGGTAGAAACCAGCTCCAACTTGGCGCTTGCTGCCATCCGGGCCGGCGGACTGGAGATCCACATCAGCAACCGAAGTTCGGTGACTTCGGCCCTGGACGCTCTGCAGGGAAGGATTGCCTCGATCGCGCAGTTGGCGGAAGCCCAATTTCACCTCGGGGAAGGCTATCCCGGCTGGCATCCGAATCTGGAATCCGAAGTCTTGGCGGTGGCCCGAAGAGTCTACCGGCAGGAGTTCGGCGCCGAGCCCGAGATCAAAGCCATTCACGCCGGGGTGGAATGCGGCATCATAGGTGAGAGATTTCCTGGGATGGATATGGTGTCGCTGGGGCCCCAGATCGAGTTTCCGCATTCCCCCGACGAACGGGTCCAAATCGACTCGGTCGCGCGTTATTACCGCTTCCTGCTGCGAGTGTTGGAGGAGTTGGGCAAAGCAGCCTGAGCGAGCACGGGGTTCGACTAGACCGTCGGCCGACCTCGGTCGGCCTGCCAAGACCCCTTCAGGTATCGACCTTCAACGATCAAACAAAAACGGTTGCCACGTGCGGATAGAGGTATCCCCAGCGGAAACCGATTCCCTCAGCGATCCTGTGTTATCCTTCCGCCATGGACGACTGGTCCAGCCAATGGGGATGGGTCGCGTTGATGAGCGTGGTCTTCCTCGTCGTCTACCTGATTGCCTACTCGGTTGTTTTGGGGATTCGTGACAACTACCATCGTCACGCCCAAAAATCTCGACTGCAGTGGACGGGACCTGTCGGGTCAGTAGATCGCAACCGGTTCGGGTTTCGCGTCCTCATCAGGTTGGTCTTGTTTTCGGTGGCTACGGCCTGGTTGGTGGTTCGTTTTGTCATTCTGGCGTGACGACATCACCACCTTGGGCTCACCCTCCAGTTCCAAGGTGGCAATGAAAGGCAAGTCTCGATAACGTTCCAGATAATCCAGCCCGTAGCCGATGAAAAACTCCTGCTCGACAACAAAACCGGTGTAGCGAATCGGAAGATCGGCCAGACGCAGGTTGGGCCGGTCGAGCAGCGTGCATACGGCTACCGAGCGAGGTTGCCTTTCCCGCACTAGCCGCACCAGATAGTCAAGAGTGAGACCGGTATCCACGATATCTTCCACCAGTAAGACGTCTTGACCCTCAATCGGCTCCCCCAGATCTTTAAGGATTCGCACGCCGGCGGAGCGAGGCGAGCAGTGATAATTGCTGATCGCCAGAAAATCCAACCGTACCGGCATGGTGAGCTGACGGATCAAATCACAGGTAAAAAGGGAAGCTCCTTTGAGAACACCGACGACGACCAGTTCCCGATCTCGAAAGTCGCGATTGATTTCGCGAGCCAACTGGCCCACTCGTTCGCGAATGGCAGTGGCGTCGTAGAGAATTCGTCCAACTTCGACCGGGATGCTTTTGGATTCCAAGACTGCGACCGAGCTCACCGCATAGCTCCGAACTTGAACAGCAACCGGTGGTAGTCTCTACAGTAAAGTATCTTGACGGCAATCTCCGGATAGAGTTCTTTCATCCGACGTATCTTACGGTTCTTCTTGGTCACCAGCCGCTGTTTCATAGTGGTCAACTCAACGTAGAGTTTGAATTTCGGCAGGTAGAAGTCGGGGGTGAAACTCTCTCTGACCCGTCCATGTCGATCCCACTGCAAGGGGAAACAAGTTGGTTCGAAGTGCCACTGGATCCTGTAGAAATCGAGATAGCGAGCGAACTCGACTTCGCTCTCGTGGGCGAAGTCTGTCGCTGATACACTGCTCCCGTCATCCGTCATCGACGAGTTCAATCTAACAGGGCGAGGTGACACGGGGACGCACCATGGCGCCTCGCGATGGCCAGACAAGCGGAGAAAGATCGAGTCATTCAAGGCAAGAGAATTTGCCCCTCAGTTGGATCCGGACGCCTCGGGCAACCGCCACGGTGAGGCTTATCCTGTCTTTTCCTCCTGGGCCGGAGTTCCCTATTGAATGATGTTGGGGGGCACGGCTGACAGATAATCCAGCGCCTCATTTCCAAATAGTTGCTGGGCCACCACGGGGGCGGTACTGGTCACCTCGATGTAACCTCCGTTTTGACCCAAACTGGCAGGAATCATTGCGTGCAAGATCTCCGATACCCGCTCATTTGGCCCCAGCGTCAGCTTGGTTTCTCCTGTCAACACGAAGTCTGGGCTAAACACCTTAATCGTGATCTCCACTTCGCTCTGCCCGGGGTTATAAAACGCCAAGCCCGTAAACAGGTTTGCGGCTCGAGTTGCTCCCCGTCCATTGGCCACGTGGCTGAAAATCGCTCTGGTCAGCAGCCGGCTCTGCAACGGCAGGGCGGCGGCATATTTCATTGCGGTCGGCTCTCCAAAAACCACGTCTCCCACCACTCCGGGTCCGTCCGCCTCCACCTGTACCGATCCCACCACCACTGGTTCTTGGTCGGCCGATCCCAAAGAGAACATCTCCCCCGCCTGACGTTGAAAGCTGTGGCCGGAATCCAGCCTGACCGTCGTCTGGCCTATTTGCAGACCTTCCTGATCGCTGGCCGTCAATCGCACCGAACGGGCTGAAACGTCGGTGTTGACCAACTTGATTGAGGTAAAGAAGCTGAAACCACTGGGGCCACCGTGGGCCAGTTGCGCCGAGTACAGCGCTCTGTCGCTGTTGCTTGAAACGGCATTAAACCCCAACAGTGTTTCACCCATCTCGATCAGCCCAAACCCTATGGCTCCCAATTCCGCCGAATCTATGGCCACGTAACCATCGGCCACCACGCCGGCATCAAAGAGGGAGCTCAGGCTTTCCCACAGGTAGCCCAGCGGCGGCAACTGTCGGCTGACGGCAGACCCTCGTTCGGTCCCGTCAGGCGCGTATGACTTGAGGCTCAAACTGATGGTCTCATCGTTGGGGTTGGCCAAGCCCAAGAAGGTCTCGGCGTCAAGGGGACCACTCAAGCTGGGAAAGCTCCCGACGCCATCCCAAAGTCGAGTGAAGTAGAGCCGATTGGATGGTTGAGTGAAAGCCACCGATCCGTCGAGCTGATCGATCCCGTTGCCGATCAGGAAAAAGGCGGCCAGATCCAGAGTGTTGGACCTCAGGCGCACCCAGCCGTCCTGGGCTGCGGAGAAACCCAGTCCAAACAGTTCGCTGCCTAGCCGCGACAACTGGTGGCCACTCTCCAATGTTTCGCCATGGGGATTGTCCGGATAGGTCTGAAAATTACCCGAGGCGGCCAAAGCCTCGAAGCTGAGTCTCGCCCGATTGTCGGCATAGTTGGTGACGGCGAACCCGGTGAAGGTTCCCTCCTCGCCTCCTCGATAGGCCGGAAAATAGACAAAGACCTGATTGGTGGCCGCTTGGAAGAGAATTTCCATACCGGTGAGATCGAAAGACCCGTTGATAACTTCGTAGATGGGACCAGCGTCTATCGCCAGCGGTTGAGTCTGCTCCGAAAAATCCACCGGGGTTCCAAAAGCGTCCCATCCCGGAGTAATTCCGACAATCGCGATCAGGTCGTCTTCTTCGTTGGCCGGAGTGATTGCGATCTCGTCGTAATGGAATCGAATATCGCCGTTGGGAAACAGGGTGACGGAAAACGTGTTCAGGTTGGAGTCCTCCCCAAACTCAGGGACACCGTTCCAGGAGAAGGTCAGGGCGCCATTCTTCATCTCGGAGGAGACTGCGCCAAATATTGCTGAGGGGTCGAGATCGGTGAACAGGGGTGCGATCCGGGGTGGACCATGGAGGAACCTGCCTTCGTCGCGAGGACCGCTGGAACTGTCGCCAATGGTCAGCGTCAGGTTACCGTCACTGTTGACCGCTATGGAATCGTAAACCTTGCCAAAAAAGGGGAAGCTGAAGCCGTCGGGCAAAATGAACAGCTCCGCGTCATCATCCGTCAACGTTTCCAACTGGTTGGCGGTTTCATTGGAAACCAGATCGATCGAATTGACGGTCCCACCGGCGACCACCTCGATCACCACCTTGTCGTCAACGTCGTCCAGATCCGGGTCTCCCGATTCGTTCTCACCGTTGTAATAGTCCTTGGAAAAGTCACTGAACCTGGAGTCGAAGGGGCCGACCCCGTTACCCTTCGTAAAAGCAGAATCCAGCGGCTCGATGAAAACCAGATAGTTCCCCGGAGGCAGGCCAGGCAACTCGAAATTCCCATTTCCCTCTTTCAGAAAGTCCGATACTGCCGAGATATGCCCCGCTCCGCGCTCCAAGATCAGGCCGGAGCTGATTGTCGTTGCCGGAGCCGCCACCACGTTGGCGCCTTGGAAAGCCTGCGTCGTCCGCCGGGTGACCCGCCCGCGAATGGTGCCGTAGTCGGTTGCAAAGTCGGTCGTGGGATGCAAATAGGAAAACCAGACTTCGTCATCAATGTGAAGAACAGGGTCGTTTGGAGTTGGGCCTTCGCTGGTGGGGTACATGACAGGTCTGTCCTGAGTTGAGGTCTGGCTATGATCCAAACCCAAGGTGTGACCTAGCTCGTGGAGGGTGGTCCAGTGAAATTCTTTACTACCCTGAGACAGGTCGACGGATCTGCCATTAAGAACCAAGCGCCCATAATCGTAAAACGAGTCGCTCCGGTCTTCAATCCCAGCAATGGCAAAGCCCAAGACGGTAGTCGACGGGCCGTAAATCAACTGGTGGATACTACCGTCGGCATCGAAGACCACTGAGATAGCATCAGGGTGGGACTGCTCTAAGGTCTGATTGAACTCCCCCCAATTGGAGGCATCGACATCCATCGGTAACTGCTCCTGACCTCCAAAGGTGATAGTGGCGGTCGACACATCCTCCCACAACTGGACCATGTCTGTGACGATCTGCACTCCGGTGGCATTGTCGTAAATGACTCGGACGTTTGGTATTTCTTTCACTGGACCCTGGTCGATCTTGATCTTGATCGGTTGGCTGGTATCCCACCTCATGAATTCACCAGGCCGAAATATTCTCAAGGGGCCGCCGGCAAAGGAAAAACATCCCAGCAGTAAGAGGAGTGCGAAGACGACCGTCCAGCAAGGGGAAATGAGACCAACAAGACGGCATCCGAAGGCTCGCTTCTGAACCCTCATTGGACTGACTTTCCCTTCTCTTGCCGCTCTTTCTGAAACTTGTCGATCTGGCGAACCATGCTGGTCAACAGGCTCAGACTGACAGGGCCGCCTTTGCGGATCTCGTTAAGACGTTGTCGGCCGAAGCCGATCTCCTGGGCCCGGGAAAAGCTCAAGTTGCGGGCCAGATTGCGGTTTTTTACAGCGTTGATCACCCTTGGTTGTCCATCCATGTCCCGGACAACTGCAAACACTCCCTGACTCAATCCCACCGGACTGGTCAACCCGACTTGGCTGTCACCGTGCAGAAAGAGCAAAATCTCCCGTCCCTTGCGGTAAACCGGCATACCGATAATCCCAGGGAGGAGCCCACGGCCGGTCGCGTCAACCTGCCGAAAAACAATCTTCTGGCCCGGGCGGACCCCCTTGACAGCCTCCAACACCTGGAAAGTGTACTCGGAAACCGCCATGCCGATCGGGTGATTGATCGCTTCGACCGACAGACAGCGGCCGCGAAAAACCCGCTCGGAGAGATTCACCATCTCTTCCAGGTTGACCGTCCTGACCGAAGTCGCGGTCAAGAGAGGAGCAGTGATCGTCATAAGAAGAACGGCTAGCACCGCCACGATCTTTTTTTTCATTTCATTCCTCTTTGTCCTGATCATGGTTTCAGAGTTTGTTCTCATTGTAGCCAATGACCGAACCACCTTCAAAAACCGGCAGATCCAGGCTATGCCCGCGACAACCTCATTGGAGGGCAAAATAACCCCGGATTCACCAGAAAACGGAAAGGCTCCTCACCAACAGTGGGATTCCATCGACGACGTCTCCCACAAGTCTTTCTGCCCTGGCTTCAGTTACAATTCGCAGGCGCATGGAAGAAAGTGCACTGGCTCAAACTGCCCGCGAGATTTTCGGCACCCACAATCTCCAGGCCATTGAGCGCTGGGTCAAGTACTGGAAAAAGAGCCCAGAGCGGAACCGGAAATTGCTGGAGCCTTTCCAAAAACTGGGTTTAATCGACTTCAACCGGAAAAAAGTATTGGATATTGGCTGTGGCACCGGCGGCTTGGCGCACTTGGTGGCTTCCAGTTGCCAACTCTATGTGGGGGCCGATTACCACACCCACGTGCTCAAGTTTGTGCCTCGTGGTCCGACAACTGCGATCGTACAGTGCTCGGCGACTCGATTACCCTTTCCCGACAGTTCCTTTGACTACATCGCGGCCTTTGACGTGATCGAGCACCTGGTGGGTGGGTGGCCTTGGCAGCTTAAGTGCATGTTGGAACTGAAGCGGGTACTGAAACCGCTGGGGCTGATACTGTTCACCACGCCCAATCGTTGGCACCCCTATGAGGGGCACAGCCAACTCTATTTCCCCCAGTACCTGCCCACGGCTTTGAGTGATCGCTACCTGGCTTGGCGGCGTCCCGGTTTTCTCGACGAACACAAGACCTTTGCCGAAATCTCACTGCTCACCCCAGCCCGGCTGCGCCGAGCTCTGAGCGCCAGCGGACTCTCTTTTCTTCACGATCTCCCCTGTGGCCTCGACCGCTCCGAGTATCGTCGTCTTTTTCCCGGGCGAGCTGTCTTGACTTATGCGGGACTGGGTTGGTACCCGCACGCCGAGTTTTGGGGCCTGCTGGGCGCTTCGGAAAACCGCCGAGCCCTGCGACTGAAACTGAGAAAAAACTGGTCTTACGAAAAGCAACAACCCTCCCCCATCCCAGTCAAGGAATTTCTGCCCGGAATCGATTTCGACCAAGGTCCGTTCAGTCATCAGTTGGGGAAGGGATGGTACTGGCACGAGTCTGACCGGTGTGGCTTCCGCTGGACTTCATCGGAGGCCCATTGTTACCTGCAAACTGAAGGAGAAGGAGATTGCCTCGAATTGAGCGGCTATAGCCCCGGGGATAACCGGCTGGAGGTGCTGGTTGATGGTCGCCTGATTGGTCAACATCACGTCCGTGGGCGACAAAATTTCAAACTCAAATACCTGGTCCCTCGACTGAGTTCGCGACAGCAGCTGATCCAAGTCACCTTGAAGTGCTCGCGAACTCAAGTCACGGCTGAGAGAGATCGACGCGAATTGGGACTGATGATCTTCAGCCTGGGATTAGCCGGATGTTGAAGCGAGGGTTCATCCGGTTACTGCTGCTGCCCTTGCAGTTGATCCTACCGGTTCTGCTTACCCTCGTGGACTGGCTTCGCCTGCTGCGGTGGGAACGAAATCTCTCATCCCAGCCAAGCTCGCCAGACCTCTCGCTCTGCTCGATCATCGTGCTGAACTGGAATGGCCGGCATCTGTTGCAAGAGAGCTTGCCGGCGCTGGAGGCGGCAATCAAGCGATCGGGGCGTCCCCATGAGCTTTTGGTGGTGGACAATGGTAGCGACGACGACAGCGGTTCCTGGGTCAAGCAACACCATCCGCAGGCGAAACTCCTCCAACTTTCCCGGAATTTTGGGTTTGCGGGGGGAAACAACCGGGGCGTGGCCGCGGCCCGCCATGAAATCGTGATGTTGGTCAACAACGACATGATCGTAACACCCGACTTTCTCGATCCACTACTGCAGGCCTTCCATGATCCCGAGGTCTTCGCTGTCTCCAGCCAGATTTTTTTCTCCCCAGGCAAGATACGCGAAGAGACAGGGAACACTCTTGGAAACTGGCGCAGAGGACGGCTCGAGCTGAGCCATGGCAAAGTGAAGTCCCATCACTTCAAGCGCGGCTACCTGCCGGTTCTTTGGGCCGGTGGAGGCTCATCGGCTTTCTGCCGGCGCAGATTCCTCCAACTGGGGGGGTTTTCAGAAATCTTCTCCCCCTGTTACGTCGAAGACACCGATCTCAGCTATCGGGCTTGGCGTCGAGGTTGGAAGGTGCTCTTCTGTCCCCGCAGCCAAGTGTTACACAAACATCGAAGTAGTACCCGACACCGCTTCCCGGAGCAGCAACTGACACGGATGATCGAGGTCCGCAAGCTCTGGTATCTGTGGAAAAACTACCAGCTTGCAACGCTGATTCCCCATTTTCTCGCTTTCTTTGGATCGGGCCTCGACCCCTGGACCCCTGTGCGCGCCTTGCGCAGGCTGCCCTGGGTGCTTGCCGCCCGCTGGCGAGAACCGGCCCGCAGGGTGAAAGATAGGCAACTCTTTAAATGGGTACGGCAGCCTTTGACCTTTTTAAACCGATTCCAGCCCGATCGGCGGCCGGCCAGCCGGGATAGGTGTCTCAAGATTCTGAGCGTCAGCGCCTATCTGCCCGGCCTGGGAAAGCACGGTGGAGCGGGACGAGTTTACCAGTTGCTGAGTAGAGCTGCCCAACGCCATCAAGTCAGCCTGATCGCCTTCCTTGAGTCCATTGAAGAGAAGAGAGAAGTGGCCCGACTCAGGCCCTTTTGCGATCGAATCGAGGCCGTTTTTCGGAACCACTATAAACCCGTGTCGCTCTTCCCTTACGAGCCCTTCGAAGAGTTCAACACCTCCGCCTTCCGAGACCGGCTCAGCCAGTTGCTGTTGGAGGAGGACTTCGATCTGGTCCACTTCGAATGGCCCCAAATGGCTACCTACACCGATCTCTTTCCCAACATTCCCAAGCTGCTGACTGAGGTTGAGGTCAATTACGCAGCCCACCAGACTCAAGTGCGGCTGCAGGCCAACCTTTGGCGCCGCTTGTGGCAGCATTACCGCACCTTGCAGACGCTGCGACGAGAGCTACAGCAGTGCCGGCGCGTGGACAAAGTGATCTGTGTCACCGACCAGGATCGAGATTACCTTCAGGGTTATCTCGAGACCAGTCAGTTGGAGGTTCTTAACACTGGAGTGGACACGACCTACTTTCGCCCCCAACCGGCGGAGCGCAGCCGCCCGGGGACACTGATCTACGTGGGTGCATTTCGCCACGCTCCCAATGTGGATGCGATGCTCTTCTTTTGTCGGGAGGTGTTTCCGGCCATTCTCGAGGCCGAACCCGAAACCCAACTGTACATCGTCGGCGCCGGCCCTCCATCGGCGATCAGAAACTTGCAAGGGCCTCAGGTCACGGTGACTGGTTTCGTGGACGACCTTCGAGAATATTACGCTCGGGCCCAGGTGGTGATAATCCCTCTTCGAACCGGCGTCGGGATCCGAGGCAAATTGCTGGAAGCCTGGGCCGCTGAACGAGCCGTGGTGGCGACCAGTCTAGCCTGCCTCGGGATCCGGGTCAGCCAGGGCGAGAATATTCTGGTGGCTGATTCCCCGAGAGATTTTGCCGACTGGACGGTGGCACTGCTGCGCAACCCCAGGCATTGCCTTCGCTTGGGGCGGGCCGGTCGGCGGCTTGCTCAGAAACATTATGAGTGGGATCAGCTGGGCGAGCAAATGGATACACTCTACGAGAAGGCCTGTCAGGAGGCTCGGCCTCAACGTCCGACCGTCGCTTCGAATCCCCTGGCCGAAACCGAAGAACGCTAGTCGGGAGGAGATTTTGCCAACCCAGCCGGGCCGCGTGCTGATCGTTCAATCATGCCGCCTGCCCCAGTTTTTCTTTGTGGTGGACAAGCTGCGGCGGCAATTCCCCGACTGGAAGCTGGACGCTCTGCTCAGTCGTCAGCCGGAAACCGATCAGTTGCTTCGGTGTTTTCCCTACTTCAATCGTGTGTTCAACTTCCAGCCGTCGGTGCGACCGCAAATCCCGGCTTATGACCGCATCATTTTGCCTTTAGTGAGCCGGGGCCATACCCGCATCAAGCTGGCGGCCACCCGAATAGAGGGCCGCCTCCTCAGAAGCGATCTCCACGGCAATCTCACTCCAAGCAGCATCGCTGCGGTGGCCGCCTCGGTGGTACACGTTCCCAGGATCCGATCTGCCGACTTCACTCGTTTTTACGGGCGCTTTCCCCACCCTCCGCCCGGTGAGGTCACGCTGCTCTTGGAGACCTGCCACCCCGATGTCATCACACGAACCGAACGCCTCTGGAGACCGCAAGCCAGTCAATCAGGTCGGCTCATCCGCTGCCGAGCGGAGGGTTTTTGGAAAATCCGGCGGACTATAAGAAAAAATCGCTGCGACAGTGCCATCGTGTTCTTTACCGGGCAACCGATTTGGGGAGGACTGAAAGCTCTCCCCCTTCTGACCGGCTTGCGCAGAATCCTGGTCGTCACGGCAGACGGCTACGGCTATACGAGTCCCAAGTCACTCCCTCGCTTCCTTGCTCAGTGGCGACAGCTACGTCCCCTCAACCTGATACGGCACTCTCTCCAGCCGGAGAAATGGTCGGCAGAAGGGGACGACGACTCCGCTTCCGAGGTGCTCCTGCTGCAAACGGATTCGCCTCGTCTGACGCTCCAGGCCGGAAAACGCCTGCTGGCCGGTGGGATTGTCAAGCAACACCGGACTGCACTCTTCTGTAACCGCGATCGGCTCGAGTCCTTCGCCGGCCAACCCGGAATCTCTCGCATCCACAGCTATCGAAAACGGCGGTTGGGGCACAACTTGAGACTCCTGATCAGTCTCTTGCTCCGACGTCATGACGTCGTGGCAGCCATCTTTTCAGGACGACCCGTTTTTCGACTCCAAAAGCTGCTTTTCTTCCTCCTGCCGGCCCGCCACCGACTGCTGTTCAACGAGAACTTGGACTGTTACTACCTCAAAGGCAACCGGCTTTCTCAATTCTTGCAGTTGCCCAAACGGCAGCGAAGACCGTTCAGTATTTGGCTGTGGCAGATTCTTGGGGGCCGCGTCACTTCCGAGGTGCTCCTGCTGCAAACCGAGTCGCCTCGTCTGACGCTCCAGGCGGGAAAACGCCTGCTGGCCGGTGGGATTGTCAAGCAAAACCGCACTGCACTCTTCTGTAACCGCGATCGGCTCAAGTCCTTCGCCGGCCAACCCGGAATCTCTCGCATCCACAGCTATCGAAAACGGCGGTTGGGGCGCAACTTGAGACTCCTGATCAGTCTCCTGATCCGACGTCATGATGCCGTGGCAGCCATCTTTTCGGGACGACCCGTTTTTCGACTCCAAAAGCTGCTTTTCTTTCTCCTGCCGGCCCGCCACCGACTCGTGTTCAACGAGAACCTGGACTGTTACTACCTCAAAGGCAACCGGCTTTCTCAATTCTTTCAGTTGCCCAAACGGCAGCGAAGACCGTTCAGTATTTGGCTGTGGCAGATTCTCGGGCGCCGCGTCACTTCCGAGGTGCTCCTGCTGCAAACCGAGTCGCCTCGTCTGACGCTCCAGGCGGGGAAACGCCTGCTGGCCGGTGGGATTGTCAAGCAAAACCGGACTGCACTCTTCTGTAACCGCCATCAGCTCGAGTCCTTCGCCGGCCAACCCGGAATCTCTAGGATCCACAGCTATCGAAAACGGCGGTTGGGGCACAACTTGAGACTCCTGATCAGTCTCTTGCTCCGACGTCATGACGTCGTGGCAGCTATCTTTTCGGGACGACCCGTTTTTCGACTCCAAAAGCTGCTTTTCTTCCTCCTGCCGGCCCGCCACCGACTGCTGTTCAACGAGAACTTGGACTGTTGCTACCTCAAAGGCAACCGGCTTTCTCAATTCTTTCAGTTGCCCAAACGGCAGCGAAGACCGTTCAGTATTTGGCTGTGGCAGATTCTCGGGCGCCGCGTCACTTCCGAGGTGCTCCTGCTGCAAACCGAGTCGCCTCGTCTAACGCTCCAGGCGGGAAAACGCCTGCTGGCCGGTGGGATTGTCAAGCAAAACCGGACTACACTCTTCTGTAACCGCCATCAGCTCGAGTCCTTCGCCGGCCAACCCGGAATCTCTCGCATCCACAGCTATCGAAAACGGCGGTTGGGGCACAACTTGAGACTCCTGATCAGTCTCTTGCTCCGACGTCATGACGTCGTGGCAGCTATCTTTTCGGGACGACCCGTTTTTCGACTCCAAAAGCTGCTTTTCTTCCTCCTGCCGGCCCGCCACCGACTGGTGTTCAACGAGAACCTGGACTGCTACTACCTTGAGGGCAACCGGCTTTCTCAGTTCTTTCAGTTGCCCAAACGGCAGCGAAGACCGTTCAGTATTTGGCTGTGGCAGATTCTCGGGCGCCGCGTCACTTCCGAGGTGCTCCTGCTGCAAACCGAGTCGCCTCGTCTAACGCTCCAGGCGGGAGAACGCCTGCTGGCCGGTGGGATTGTCAAGCAAAACCGGACTACACTCTTCTGTAACCGCCATCAGCTCGAGTCCTTCGCCGGCCAACCCGGAATCTCTCGCATCCACAGCTATCGAAAACGGCGGTTGGGGCGCAACTTGAGACTCCTGATCGATCTCCTGATCCAACGTCATGATGTCGTGGCAGCCATCTTTTCGGGACGACCCGTTTTTCGACTCCAAAAGCTGCTTTTCTTCCTCCTGCCGGCCCGCCACCGACTGGTGTTCAACGAGAACCTGGACTGCTACTACCTTGAGGGCAACCGGCTTTCTCAGTTCTTTCAGTTGCCCAAACGGCAGCGAAGACCGTTCAGTATTTGGCTGTGGCAGATTCTCGGGCGCCGCGTCACTTCCGAGGTGCTCCTGCTGCAAACCGAGTCGCCTCGTCTAACGCTCCAGGCGGGAAAACGCCTGCTGGCCGGTGGGATTGTCAAGCAAACCCGGACTGCACTCTTCTGTAACCGCCATCAGCTCGAGTCCTTCGCCGGCCAACCCGGAATCTCTCGCATCCACAGCTATCGAAAACGGCGGTTGGGGCGCAACTTGAGACTCTTGATCGATCTCCTGATCCAACGTCATGATGTCGTGGCAGCCATCTTTTCAGAACGACCCGTTTTTCGACTTCAAAAGCTGCTTTTCTTCCTCCTGCCGGCCCGCCACCGACTGGTGTTCAACGAGAACCTGGACTGCTACTACCTGGAGGGCAACCGGCTTTCTCAGTTCTTTCAGTTGCCCAAACGGCAGCGAAGACCGTTCAGTATTTGGCTGTGGCAGATTCTCGGGCGCCGCGTCACTTCCGAGGTGCTCCTGCTGCAAACCGAGTCGCCTCGTCTAACGCTCCAGGCGGGAAAACGCCTGCTGGCCGGTGGGATTGTCAAGCAAAACCGGACTACACTCTTCTGTAACCGCCATCAGCTCGAGTCCTTCGCCGGCCAACCCGGAATCTCTCGCATCCACAGCTATCGAAAACGGCGGTTGGGGCGCAACTTGAGACTCCTGATCAGTCTCTTGCTCCGACGTCATGACGTCGTGGCAGCCATCTTTTCAGGACGACCCGTTTTTCGACTCCAAAAGCTGCTTTTCTTCCTCCTGCCGGCCCGCCACCGACTGGTGTTCAACGAGAACCTGGACTGCTACTACCTTGAGGGCAACCGGCTTTCTCAATTCTTTCAGTTGTCCAAACGGCAGCGACGACAAGAGCCGCTTGTCATTTGGGAGAGCCTCCGACCCCTTTTGAAGATGTTCTTGTGGCTGCCGCGCTTCCTCTTTCTGTCCGCCTGGCTCAACTGGATCAAACTCAAACGGGCGCGTCGGCTGTCCGAATGAGGCTTCAGAGAACTTCGCCGTTGTCGTTGGGTGGGTCGGGCGAGGAGTGCAGATGGGTTAGCTTCCAGTCACCGTTGTCCTTGGAGTAGACCTCTGTCCAGCGTCCGTTTTGACGGTAAAAACTGTCATCAAGCTGGTAGGTCATCAAGTATTGAGAGGTGATCCAGGCCACATCGCCTCGAACCTCGATCTGGATGCCCGAAGTAAAGAAGGTCAATTCCGAGAGTCGCTCAAAATACTGCAGAGCCGTATTCTCAAAGGTCTTGAAATCAGAGAAACGAGGTGGTGGAACGGTATTGAAAATCACCGCCCGGTCGGCAAAAATCTCTCGTAATATCCCCACATTTTTTTGTTCCCAGGCCTTCACATGACGGCGGTGAATGTTAAGGAGGTGATCTCTTGGATTGTTTCGCATACAACCTGGGTAAAAGTGTATCAAAATCTCCACTGAGTTTCAATTCGGCACAACAAGGACAACGACTTAAGTAAAATCGGTTGAGGGAGTCGCAAGTTGCACTCGCTGGGCACTGGGTTAACTGTCAGATCTCTCCGGGATCGACAAGCGCACCCGATCAGCAGGATCGTGCTTGTGACTAGCCCGACTTCTGGTATGGTGACTCGTCGATGCAACCTAGAAATCCAACCAGGTCTTTTGCCTCAACTGGACATTGAAACCAGGGGAAGTGAGGAATCATGAGGTCTGTCTTTAGCAGATTGATTATTGCGACATTGGCGCTCGTGTTGGTTCCGGGGACACCTACTTCGGCAAGGGAACAGCAAGAAGAAGACGAGGCCAAGAAAGACTCTCGCGAAAAGGGTCTTCAACTCAAACCCAGTCGTAAGATCGAATTCTCGACTATGGAAGGCACTTGGCTTTCGCTGGACGTCGCGCCCGATGGTCAGTCTTTGGTCTTTGAAATGCTGGGCGACTTGTATACGCTTCCCATCGCCGGCGGTCAGGCAAAAAGACTTACCGAGGGGATGGCCTATGACAGCCAGCCTCGTTTTTCGCCGGACGGCAAATGGATCGCTTTTGTCAGCGACCGCGACGGTGCCGACAACCTTTGGATCATCCAGGCTGACGGGACCAATCCCCGTAAACTCTCCAAGGAGAAGAGCGTTGCTCTGATCTCTCCCGCCTGGATGCCCGACAGTCGCTACGTGCTGATCTCCAAAGGCGGCCGGCGCGGCCTCAGCATCTGGATGTATCACCTTGAGGGCGGCTCGGGCCTGGAAGTGACGACCCGCAAGGAGACTGCTCCTTCCGGCAATGACAGACCTCCATCCCGGTCACAGCGCCTGACCCACCTGGGTGCCACGGTCTCTCCGGATGGTCGATTTCTTTACTTTGCCCGCCAAAACTCGGGCAGCGTTTACAACCAGATGTCCTTTGGGTGGCGTATCTACCGGCGCGATCTGAACACGGGTGACACCGATCTCGTGACCCAAGGCTTGGGGGGTGGCATGCGTCCACTGATCTCCCCCGACGGAAGCAAATTAGTCTACGGATCACGCCTCGAGGCCGACACTGGACTTCGCATTCGTGACCTCAACAGTGGCCGGGACCGCTGGCTCCGCTACCCGGTTCAGAGAGACGACATGGAGTCGCGCGGGACGCGCGACCTGCTTCCCAGCTATGCCTTTACCCCCGACGGCAACGATCTGATCGTCACCTATGAGGGCAAGTTCCATCGCGTCAAACTGGAATCGGGAGCGGCCACTGAGATCCCGTTCCAGGCCGACGTGGCGCTGGATGCGGGTCCGCTCCTGAACTTTCAGCGACGGGTAGAGGAGGGTCCAGTCCGTTCGCGCCTGATCATAGATCCGGTTCAGTCTCCCGACGGCAAGCAGATTGCGTTCTCCTCAATGGCTCACATTTACCTGATGGATCTGCAGGAGAAGCAGCCGCGCCGGTTGACCTCGGCTGATGCGGCCGAGTTCAAGCCCACCTGGTCGCCCGACGGCGGCACCATTGCCTACGTGACCTGGGCCCACTCGGGACAGGGGCATATTTGGAGGGCGCCTGTTGACGGCAGTACTCCTCCCCAACGCCTGACCACTATCCCCGCCTTTTACACGGACCCCGTCTTCTCGCCCGAGGGAGCCCGGATTGTAGCCCGCCGGGGCAACGCCTGGATGAGATCACAGACTCCCAGCGAATTCGGGGGACTCCGAATCCGACTCGACCTGATTTGGCTTCCTGCTTCGGGCGGCGAAGTTCAACTGATCGTTCCCGCCCGGGGACTGGCCGGGCCCCACTTTACCAACCAGGGCGATCGCATCTTCTTCTATTCCCGCGAAGGTCTGGTCTCGCTGCGCTACGACGGCACCGACCGTAAAACGCACTTGCAGATCAAGGGGAAACGCAATCCACGTTCTCCCAAGGCCCCTCCCGCCCGCAGCGCACAAATTAGCCCGGACGGCCGCTGGGCCTTGGCCCAAACAGGAAATCAGGTCTTTGTGGTGGCGGTCCCTCCACTGGTGGGGTCGTCTCCCTCGGTCAACATCGCTTCAGCCTCGGTTCCCGTCAGCCGGTTGACCGATGTCGGCGCCGATTCCTACGGTTGGGCCGATAACGGAAAGACCATTACCTGGTCGGTGGGCTCAACCTTCTTCCGACGACCGCTGGACAGTATCTCCTTCAAACCTGAAAAGAAAGAGAAGCCGCAGAGCGAGGAATCCTCGTCCGATGAGGAGAGCGCCTCCGAATCCGAGGATCCGGAGAAGGATCAGGCTGCAAAGGCTCGCGAAGAGCACGAGGCCACCGAAAGTTTCGAAGTTGTGCTGGAATTCCCCCGCTATCAGCCCCAGGGAACCATCCTTCTGAAAGGGGCTACCCTGATCACCATGAAGGGGGATGAAGTCATCAAGAAGGGCGACATCCTGGTCACCGACAACCGAATCACTGCTATCGGTCGCAACCTGGAGCGCCCGGCCGGAACTCGCGTTTTCGACATGAAGGGCAAGTTCATCCTGCCCGGTTTTGTTGACACTCACGCCCACTACGAAATGCGAACCGAAGGGGTCTTGGAACTCCACAACTGGAGCTTGCTGGCCAACTTGGCCTACGGTGTGACCTCGGGCCTGGACGTCCAGACTTCCACCAATGACTACCTTGCTTATCTCGATCTGGTGCAAGCGGGCAGGATGACCGGTCCGCGCGCTTACTCAACCGGTCCCGGCGTGTTCAGCAACAACAACTTTCAGTCCTCCTCGGCTGCCAAGCATGTTCTCAAGAAATACAAGAAGTACTACCGCAATCACAATCTGAAATCCTATATGGTCGGGAATCGACAACAACGACAATGGGTTGCCAAGGCGGCCCAAGAGCTGGAACTGACCGTGACGACTGAGGGGGGATTGGATCTCAAACTGGATCTAACCCATGCCATCGACGGATTCGGAGGCAATGAGCACTCGCTCCCGATCGTTCCTCTTTTTCGCGACGTGGTGGAACTCTTTGCGCGATCCAAAACCGCCTATACACCCACGCTGCTGGTGCTTTACGGTGGTCCCTGGGCCGAGAACTATTTCTTCCAGACAACGGAAGTTCACGATGATCCCAAGTTGAATCGCTTCGTGCCCCACAACGAGCTCGACCGCATCACTAAACGCAGACCCTGGTTTCGCGAAGATGAGCACGCTTTCCCAAAGATCGCCGCCCAAGCCGCCAAGATTCAACGTGCCGGCGGTTTGGTCGGGGTGGGCGGCCACGGTCAGCTTCAAGGACTGGGCGTGCACTGGGAGATGTGGGCTTTATCTTTGGGCGGTATGACCCCTCGCGAGGTGCTCAAAGCGGCTACCATCGATGGAGCGCATATCATTGGTCTGGGAGGCGATCTGGGAAGTCTCGAGGTGGGCAAACTGGCCGACCTGGTGGTGCTCGAACGGAATCCGCTGGATAACATCCACTACACCAATACCATCCGCTATGTCATGAAAAACGGTGAGCTGTTCGAGGGAGATTCATTGGACCGCCTGTGGCCCCAGAAAAAAGAAATTCCGCCTTTTTGGTGGTGGGAAACCTCGGAAGCCCTTGAAGCTGCCCTTGACCATTAAGCAGCAGGCGCCGGAGAACTACGGTTCCCCCTAGGCCTATCAGGTGGATGGCCTTTGTTCTCACTTCACCGGAGAACTTGGCACTATCCCAGCGAAGCCACTACCTGCTCCACCACCGCCGAGGTCGATACGCCTTCCGCACCGGCAAGGTCGGGGGTCATCACGCCTTGGTCCAGCGTGCGCCCAACTGCAGCTTCGATTTCTCGAGCTACATCGTCGCGCCCGAGCGAGTGCCGAAACAGCAAAGCCAACGACTCGATGGTAGCCATTGGATTGGCTCTACCCTGGCCCGCGATGTCGGGAGCGCTTCCGTGGACGGGCTCGAAGAGTCCGGATCGCGCGGCGCCTTCCGCTCCCAGGCTGGCCGAGGGCAACATCCCGATCGACCCGGTCAGCATAGCCGCTTCGTCACTGAGAATATCCCCAAAAATGTTGTTGGTGAGCACTACATCGAACTGACCGGGATCGGCGATCAACTGCATGGCGCAGTTGTCTACCAGCATGTGACGCAGCTCCACGTCGGAGTAATCGAGAGCGACTTCTTCGACGATCTCTCGCCAAAGCTGCGAACTCTCCAGGACATTGGATTTGTCGACACTGGTCACACGGCGGCGGCGCTCACGGCCGGCTTCGAACGCCACTCGGGCAATCCGCTCGATCTCATAATCGGCGTAAATTTCAGTGTTGAAGGCTTCTCTGCAGCCACGTTGGCGACGCCCCCGAGGTTGACCGAAGTAGATACCCCCCGTCAGCTCACGCACAAAGAGAATGTCGATACCCTTCACAATCTCCTTCCGCAAAGGCGAGAAGTGCGCCAGCGCGGGTCGCACGCGAATCGGTCTCAGGTTGGCAAACAGTCCCAGTTCCCGCCGCAAGGCAAGCAAAGCCTTCTCCGGACGCTGATCAGGCGGTTTCCCATCGAACCGAGGATCTCCCACGGCGCCCAAGAGCACCACACCGGAGGACTTGCAAGCAGCCAGAACCTCAGCAGTCAGGGGTTGACCGAAGCGGTCGATTGATTGCCCACCCACGGGCAAAATTTGAACTTCCAAATCGAGTCCATGACGTCGCCGGCAGGTTTCCAGAACCCGCAAGGCGCCGGCCATCACCTCGGGACCGATGCCGTCACCCGGCAACGCAATGATAGTTGTAGTCAATTCCCCTTCCCTGTTGCTCGCAGACCATTGACCGTCACCTTGTCCTATCGGCTAGTGCCGTCACTTCCTGATCCCCCGCAATCCGACGGCGCCGGTATTGTAGCTCCCGTTGCAACCGCCTCCAAACCTGCCCCCGCAGGGCCCGTTATCCAACCCATGTTATACTGGCTGGCCCAGCATGGAGGCTTTTTATGCCCTCTCTTTGGTCGGGTTCAATTTCCTTCGGCCTGGTATCGATCCCGGTTCGTCTCGAGGTTTCCCGACGCAGCCAAAACATCAGTTTCAACCTGCTTCACGGGAATTGCAAGAACCGAATCAAGCTAAAGCACTATTGTCCTACCTGTGACGAGTATCTGGAGCGTGGCGACCTCATCAAGGGCTACCAGTACCAAAAAGACACTTATGTGACCCTCAGCGACGAGGATTTTGAGCAGGCTGACGCGGGAGCTTCGCGCAGCATCGAAGTGATTTCGTTCGTCGACAACACCGCGCTAAAGCCGGTTCACCTGAACAAGACTTACTATCTGGTGCCGCAGGCAGGCGCCGAGAAAAGTTATCTGCTCCTACTCAAAGGCATGCAGGAGACCAATAAGATCGCCATCACTCGTTTTGTGATGCGCAGCAAGGAATACATTGGCGCTGTAGGTTTTGCCGAGGAGGGTCTGCTGCTGCACGTGCTGTTTCATCAGGGCGAGTTCAAACAGTTGTCAGACGTGTTCCAAACGCCTGAGATTGAGCTCAAGCAAAAAGAGCTCTTGCTGGCGGTGCAGATCATTGAGAACCTCAGCGAAGATTTTGCCGAGGACATGCTGGCGGACGAATATCGCCAACGCTTAATGACGGTGATCCAGCAAAAAATCGAAGGTGAACAGGTGTTCATCAGCGAGAGACAGCAACCGGCCGAGGTGATTGATCTGATGGAGGCGCTCAAGAAGAGCCTGGAGGCCACCCGTCGCGACTCGCCCTCGGTCAAGGTCGAGGAAACCGGAAGAACACTTCAAAAAGCCCAAGCCTGACCAACCACAGTCACCGTCCACAAGCGAACACGTCACTGGGAACGTATTGCTTGCGACGGCAGCCACGATGTGAGCCATCGACCTCAAGAACCAGCGCAAGTATCGGCCGGCAAGGGTCTTTCACCAGGCTGCATTTCTCACCGGGGGTTATCCTCTTGGTCGTACACTCAGCCACTTGGCGAGAAATTCGGGCTAGCCAACCCGAAATGGACTCAGCGCCTTTTCTGAGCTGGACTCGGACCAAACAAAATCAGCCGGCTCTCACCCTGAGTCCCTTGCCGCCTGTATCAACCGAGAGGATCGGCTATGATAGCGCGTCATGATTAGCCGCTCGATGGAGAACTACCTCAAAGCGATCTACCAATTGGGGACCGATGGCAGCCAGGTCTCAACTTCCCAGTTGGCCAAGAATATGGAATGCACTCCCGCCAGCGTGACCAAGATGCTGCAAAAACTTTCTGAGCTGAGACTCATCGAATATCAGCCTTACCAGGGAGTCCGTCTCACCGAGGCGGGAAACAAAGTCGCGCTGGAGGTGGTGCGCCATCACCGGCTGCTGGAAAGCTACCTGGCAGAGGTGCTCGGTTACAGTTGGGACGAGGTCCATGCCGAGGCCGAAGAACTTGAACATGTGATCTCCGAGGAATTCGAGAATCGAATCGACAAGCTGTTGGGACATCCGACTCGCGATCCTCACGGACATCCGATACCGACCAAGGATGGGAGTCTACCGGAAGACAGCTTTCAATCGTTGTGGGACATCTCCTCGGGCCAAGACGTGATTGTTCGTTTGGTCAGCGATCGGAACCCTGAGGCTCTACGCTATCTGGCCTCTATTGGGATTTATCCCCAAGTAGAAATAAGCGTCGTCAGCAAAGCTCCCTTCAATGGCCCCCTCCACATTGATGTGGACAATAAACGACACAGCCTGAGCGAAGAATTGGCCCGTCAAATCTATGTGGTTTTCAAATGAGACTCTCCTCGGCAGAGCTTCGCTTCCTGGAGCGCGCAGGCACGCAATTCGGCGATCGGATCGAAGTCGAGGCGGAGGCCCGGCGAGGTCAGCAACTACAGCGGTTCCATTGAAATGGACGAAGCTCTTGCCGCGTGGATAGGCGTCTTATCGTGGCCCCTTTTGACCGCCCTCATCGTTCTCAGTATCGCTCTGCTGGGTAAGGGAGCCGATTGGCTGGTGGAAGAGGCCGTAGCCTTGTCGCGGCGATCGGGCCTCCCCAAGATCATCATTGGGGCGACCATCGTCAGTCTGGGGACAACGACTCCCGAAGCGGTCGTGTCAGTGCTGTCTTCCGTCCAGGGGAAACCCGGACTGGCGCTGGGAAACGCCGTTGGTTCGATCATCTGCGACACCGGGCTGATTCTCGGGTTGGCCTGTTTGATCTCGCCACCGATTCTGGATCCTGCCATCGTGAACCGTCAGGGCTGGATTCAGTTTGCCGCCGGCTGGCTGCTGGTGGTGGCGTCCTTCCCCTGGCTGGCGCCTCAATCTGTCTTTCAACAGGGAGGGAACCTGTCGCAGGTGTTGGGGTTGACCTTTCTGGCGCTATTGCTGATTTATTTCTGGGTATCCATTCGGTGGGCACGTGATACCAGTCATGCCGAGGAAGACCCGTCCCTGCGCTCAAATGACCACTCGGAACGGTCCGCTTTGGTGCTGATCCTCAGGTTGACAGCAGCTATTTTCGTTGTCGTGGCCGCCTCCTGGATTCTGATCCCCGCGGTGAGCGACGCCGCCAAACGCCTGAGTGTTCCGGAGAGCATTGTCGCAGCTACCTTGGTAGCCCTTGGGACTTCCCTGCCCGAACTGGTCACGGCGATCAGTGCAGCGCGGCGCGGACACTCCGAACTGGCGTTGGGCAACGTGGTTGGGGCTGATATTCTCAACGTCCTTTTCGTGGCCGGGGCTTCGGCAGCGGTCACTCAAGAGGGCTTGGCGGCTCCCTCCCATTTCTTTTGGCTTTACTTTCCATCAATGCTGTTCGTCCTGACGGTATTCCGGATCGGGATCCTCACCTCGCCCAAGCGACTGGGCCGGCCCTTTGGAGTTGGGTTGTTGGTGACCTATCTGGCAGTTCTCGCAGTGACCCATCTGAGCTATCTGAAGCCTTGAAAAAGACTCATCAAGTCACTACGAGTCACGGTGAGTGGTCAGAGCAAGAGAAGGAATCGATCGGTTAGTTAGCAGATCCGATTCCATCGGTGGGCGTCCCGAACAGCAAGCCGTCCCGGATCATTCGCGATCCGACGGCTGTGGATAGGATGCGACGTTCCGTAGCGACAAGCACTACCCGCCGCTTCGATTCACTCAAATCCCTCCGTGCCATTTGCTTATTGCGGACAATCCATCCACTGCCTGGAGCTGGCAGGACTAGCGGCCAACCTCGCTTGGTGAGGCAGGGCATCTACTCGCCCTCCTAGTGGTCGATGTCGGCATCCGTCAGGAAGATCTTGCGTAGCGTCATGTTGGGTGATTCCCCGCCCCAAGACGTTGCTCCCGCGTGGCAGACCTGAACAGCCGGCCGATCCAAGCCACAGCGCGACGAAAAACCCGTTTGAGATCATGATCTCGGACACGGAGCTAACCGGGGCTTGGTGCTTGCCGCCGATCAGCGCGATCACGGCGACCAATGCCTGAGCGAGCGCCGGTCGGAAAACCAGCTTGTAATCGTGCCGTAGCACGGCCCGTCCACGCCAGGAACTCGAACGCGAGCTTGAGGGCTCTTTCATTTTTGTCTCTTTTATTAGAAAAGGCGACTCTTGTTTTGCTGGGGGCAGCGCCGCCTTTGGCAACGTCTTCTGAGCAGAAGGGCAAGTTTTCAAATGATCTGAACGTCCATCTGCTACGGCATTCCGAATGCAATTGACTGACTCCACCCACCACCAAGAGTGTGTTCAGTTCAGACTTTGCTCATCGGCTATCAGCATCGTCACCCGATGCGGCTCGGTTCCCGGCGGCTGTGTCGGGGCCCCGTGAGCATCTCGTAGAGTAACCGGGTGATGCATGAGGACGTCCTGTTTTCCGTCCCGGTTAAGGTCCACCAGCCAGGTGTATTCCTCGTCATTGGGCAGGGCGACCGCTACCTTGTGAGGCGGGCGGGCAAACAGCTCCGGCCCGGGCACGCCGACAAATAGCTGCAGTTCTCGATGGGTCCACTCGATCAGCAAGTCTGAGCGGCCGTCGCCGGTCACATCCCCGATGAGCAGAGTCCTGTTGAACGCGCGCCGGTAACTCTCTTGAGTGTTCCGGCCCTCGTGCGTTCCCCCTCGAAGCGCGATGTCAAGTGGCACCCACCCCGGCTCGCGATGGCTGGGCGCGCCGTCTAACGCAATTCTGCGGATCGCGTTCGGTGTCTCGGGGTAGAAGCTGTCTTCATTGCGATAGAACTCGAGATCCAACCAGATGTCATCGCCCATGAACCCCTTGATTTTCTTCCAGAGGCTGCTTTCGAGGAACCTGACCTCGATGGTTGTGAACATCAGGTCGACTTGGCCGTCGCGGTCGAAGTCGTGCCGGTCCATCCCGAGCTGGATTCTGCCGTCCGACCGGAAGGCGATGTCGACATCCCGGGCGAACACGATGCCGCCATCGAGTGTTGGCGTGCCGAAATGCACTTCGTAAGTTGAACGCTTGCTTGAGATGCTCGCGCCCTCCAGCGAGAAAACCACCACGTCGCCCACGCCGTCGCCGTTCAGGTCGGTCAATGAGTGCAGCACCCTCCCCATCATGTCTCCGATGGCGACCGAGAAGAGCTGGTCAGAGTCGAATGCCACATCGGTCGTGAAGGTCTTGGCCACCGGGGCAAGCAGCCCATTCTCGTCCTGGTGATGAACCTCGAAGTGGTCCTCGTTCCAGAACACCAGGTCGGTGCGACCGTCTCGATTGCAGTCCACCTCGTGGACACGACTCTGACTCCAAGGATCGTATCGATATCCGTCGGCTCCGTAGATCCCGGCCATGTCGGTGGGGGAGCCGATCTTCACGGGATCGGCGAACGCGCCGTCGCTCCTCTGGATGAACACCCAGAAGCCATCGGAGTCCGGCACCACTAGGTCGTCGCGGTCGTCGTCGTTCACGTCCCGAGTGACGTCTACATGGGGGATTTCGCCTCTGCGAGGCGGGTTGAAGTTGGAAGTAACCGCCACCAGCGTGCGTTCCGTCGCCGATTCGGGATCGAACCAGTCCAGGCGGCCGGGCTGGTAGGCGACCAACCGGTCACGTCCGCCGATGTTGGCCACGTCGACGAACAAGACTTTGGGACCGAGCGTCGCGTCGAGCATCGGCACCCAGATGCCGTTATCGAACGCGTAGATGTGCAAGCGGCGGTGGCCATTGTCCTCGATGTTCAGCACGGCAAGTTCCGCCCAGGCGCTGCCGAGCAGGAATCCCGTCAAAACAGTCTGTCGTTTCGCGGAGCCGGTGACAACTTCGTATTGCTTGAAAGTGAATTCAGTGGCCTGCCCGGAAGTGGATTGCGCTGCAGCAGGCCTGATGCATCCCAATAGCAATACTCCAAAGACCGCTATGGAAGACAGGTTTTGTCGATAGTGCCCCAGGCAGTCGATTGCCGAGCCAGGTCTTGCTGCCAGAGTCATCACTGCTCTCCCTTTTATGGAAAACACCGGAAGAATTTCACGAAATGAGACTTTCTTCAACGGTGTCCTTTAAAGTATCGTATTTCGATACCTTGGAGAGCGGTATATGAATGATGCAGGGCTTTATATCGAGGCGATGAAGATCGCGCTGAGGCGGGCGGGCGTGACCTATGCGGAGGTGGCCGGCGCGCTCGGCGTCAGCCAGTCGACCGTCAAGCGGTGGTTCAGCAGGGGTTCCCTGACCCTGTCTCGACTGGGTGAGATATGTGATCTAGTCGGTCTGTCCATCGCGGAACTGACGCCGATCGTCCAGCGGTCGTCGCCCCTGATGGAGAACCTGAGCGTGGAGCAGGAGCAGGCCCTGACCGAGGACATCAAACTGTTGCTGGTCTGTTATCTCACCTTGCAGGACTGGTCGGCCGAGGAGATCCTGGCTAATTATGCGCTCGACCCGCTCGAACTGACGCGGCTGTATGCACGGCTGGATCAGCTAAGGATCATCGATCTCTGGCCGGGGAATCGGGTGCGGACCCGGATAGCGCCGAATTTCGCTTGGCTGCCGCATGGACCGATCCGACGATTCTTTGACGCGCACGTACGCCGGGATTTCTTCAAGAGCAAGTTCGACGCCCCGGGCGAGGCACAATACTTTGCCTACGGCATGCTGTCCCAGCAAGGAATCGAGCAATTCAATCGGCGCATTCGACGGCTGGTCGAGGAGTATGATGCTTCGAGCCGAGCTGATCGCCCGCTTCCGCTCGCCGAGCGTTTCGGTACCAGTCTGGTGGTGGCACTTCGCCGGTGGGGGTTTTCTGCGTTCGACGCACTCCGGCGTTCGTGAGAAAGCCGACTGGCGCACAGTCCTCATTCCTGCCATCCCGTAAGGTGGTTCGTCAGCCTCAGGACGCCGGTACCCTCAATCACTCCTCCAAGGAATTCTGTTGCCGGCCCGATCGTGCCACAGGGCGAGCAGTGGGGCGGACAGATCCAGTGGAGGTTCACTCAATTCGGTGCTGGCTCCTGCGCGCCTTCCCTCAAAAGTCAATCCGATAGAGGAGGAAGTAGGTGAGCCAGCCACTGGCAGCCACATAAAGCCAGAGTGGCAAAGTGACCCTGGCCAAGCGCCGATGGGCGATGAAATCTCTCCTTACCAGCGCCAGTTGGATCATGCGGAAGGCCAACGGCGCCAGCAGTGTTGCCCCCAGAATGTGGATCACCAGGTTGAGCAGGTAGAGGGTCCTCCACCATCCTTGCCCAGCGAAGGGCTGGGAACCAAACGTCCACCACCGGATCAGGTAAAACACCAGAAAAAGAGCGGCAAAGCTGGTGGCGGTCAGCATGGCATTGCGATGGCGGAGGATTGCCCGGCGTCGAATCCAGTACCAGCCGAAGAGCAAGCTCACGCCGCTGAGCACAATACAGCCAGTGCTAATTAGAGTCAGGGTCTCCTGAGTCATTGAAAAAGGGACCGAGTTGAGTTTGGCATTGGCTCAGTTTGCACGATCGGGACGCAGCACCATCCTTAAGATAATGGGCGGCGGCGGTCGGACACAACCACTTGCAAGACCCTGACCACTTGAACGAGCAGCCGGGGCGCGACCGTGTTAGAGTATTGGCTTTTTGATTGACCGACAATTAGGAAATCATGAATCGCGTTATAAGAATCCTGTCGTCGCTGTTGATATTGGCCATCCCGGCTGCCTGCACCTCCACTCCGAATCAGCAACAAGTCAATCTTTACACCCACCGCCATTATCCCGCCGACCAGGAACTGTTCGACCGCTTCGAGCAAGAAACCGGTATTACAGTCAACGTCGTTAAGGCCAGCGCGGACGAGTTGATCAAGCGCCTTGAATTGGAAGGGGCGGCTTCTCCTGCCGATCTGCTGATCACGGTCGACGCCGGACGCCTGCATCGAGCCACCGAAGCCGGGTTGTTACAGGCCGTCAAAACTGAAACACTGGTAAACAGCGTGCCGGCTCATCTTCGTCACCCGCAGGGGCTGTGGTATGGACTGACTCGGCGTGCTCGGATCGTAGTTTATGCCAAGGATCGAGTGGACCCAACGCAGTTGTCGACCTATGAAGCTTTGGCCGAACCCCAATGGAAGGGTCGCTTGCTGGTCCGCTCCTCCTCGAATATCTACAACCAGTCACTGTTGGCTTCAATTATCGAGGCCCGAGGACCGGAAGAGGCACTCGCTTGGGCGCGGGGCGTGGTTGCCAATTTAGCCAGGTCACCCAAAGGCAATGACCGGGACCAAGTCAAGGCCATCGCTGCCGGAGTAGGAGATCTCGCTTTGATCAACACTTATTACCTGGGCTTGCTGCTCAACTCAGACAATCCTGCCGAACAGACAGCCGGCCAAGCAGTCGGAGTCTTCTTTCCCAACCAGCAGGATCGCGGCAGCCACGTGAACATTAGCGGAGCGGGTGTCACGGTGAGCTCCAAGAACCGGGCACAGGTGATTCAACTGCTTGAGTTCCTGGTGAGTGAGCCAAGCCAGAAGACCTTCGCCAACACCCATTACGAATATCCGGTCCGGCCGACTGTTGCGGCTGCGCCGTTGCTTGCATCCTGGGGCCAATTCAAGGCAGACAGCGTCCCGCTGGACCGTTTGGGTGAACTCAATCGGGTCGCGGTCGAGCTGTTCGATCAAGCCGGTTGGCGATGAGATCCGGTCGCTCCTGGTTGAGGATGGGTGGGTTGCCCGCCTTCAGCGGCTGGAGCATCGGTTCCTTATTGCTGTCAGCCTTGATGATCGCACCCTTGGCGACGGTGTTTTTGGTCCTCTTCAGGCCGCCGGGTGCTGCCTGGGGACATCTTTGGAGAACAGTTCTCGCCGGCTACCTCTGGAACACACTCTGGGTGATTACGGGCACAGCCGTCCTGACGGCTATAGCCGGTGTCGGAACCGCCTGGCTGGTGTCCTTCTACCGGTTTCCACTCCGCCGATTCCTGAGCTGGGGGCTGATGTTGCCACTGGCCATCCCGACTTATATTGCCGCTTTTGCTTACGCGGGACTGCTTGATTTTGCGGGTCCGCTGCAGCGCTTGCTGCGCACCTGGGGCAAGGACGGGCTGGCCGGCAAACTGGATATCATGTCTCTCCCCGGGGTGGTGCTGGTTGTTTCGGCGGTCCTTTTCCCCTATGTCTACTTGATCACGAGGGCCGCTTTCCGTTCGCAATCCTTGGGGTTGGTCGAAGCGGCTCGAATGCTGGGTCGATCCGACCACAGCATCTTCTGGAAAGTGGCGCTTCCCTCGGCCCGACCGGCCATCGCTGCCGGTCTCGGCCTGGTGCTGCTGGAAACCCTCAACGAATATGGCGCCATGACCTACTACGGCGTTGACACCTTTACCACTGGTATCTTCCGCGCTTGGTTTTCCATGGGAGACTCCGACGCTGCCCAGCGACTGGCCACTCTGCTGATGGTCTCGGCTTTGACTGTGGTGTGGTTGGAGCAGAAGGGACGCGGCCGGGTTCGCTACGAACAACCCCAACCAAATCAATTGGTCGGTCGAGAATTGCCGGCGCCCAGCCGCTATCTGGCGACCCTTTTCTGTCTCATTCCTTTTACCCTGGGTTTTCTGGTGCCGCTTTCGCAACTACTGTTATGGACCTGGCAAACGCTGGAAAGGGGGACCATCGGAGCCTTTCTCAGTGTCACCTGGAGGACTTTCCTGCTGGCTCTGGCAGCAGCGGGACTGACCACTTTCTGTGCGCTGCTGCTGGGCTATTCGATTCGCCTGCAGCGAGGCTCTTGGCTCGTCGGCCTGAGCCGCCTGTCGGTCTTGGGTTACTCCATCCCCGGAGTCGTGATCGCTATTGGGGTTCTCATTCCGGTCTCCCAGCTTGACCGGCTATTGAGCTGGCTGGTTTCGCTGTGGGCAACCACCCCGCCGACACTCTACCTTACCGGCGGGTTGGCGGCTCTCACCTATGCCTATGTAGTCCGCTTTCTGGCGGTGGCCTACCAGCCGACTCAGGCCGGCTTTCAGCAGCTTTGCGGCCATTTCGACGAAGCGGCCCGCGGGTTGGGAGCCTCTCCGGCAGCCACCCTTTTCAAGATCGACCTGCCGCTGCTCGGTCATACGCTGGGTGGGGCCGGTCTGCTGGTCTTCGTCGATGTCGTCAAAGAACTCCCGCTCACCTTGATCTTGCGGCCGTTCAACTTTGATACACTGGCAACTCGGGTTTTCGAATATGCCGGTGACGAGCGAATAGCCCAAGCTGCGCCGGGGGCCCTAATCATCATCTTGACGAGCTTGCTCCCGGTCCTTTTGCTCAACCGAATCAGTTTGCGTGCCTCGTGACAGTTATCCACCTGGAAGGAGTCAGCAAGAAGTTTCCTCAATCCGCTCGGCCGGCGCTGCAGGATGTGTCTTTCGGGGTGGAGCACGGGGAGATCTTTACGCTCCTGGGCGAAAGCGGAAGTGGCAAGACCACCCTGTTGCGCCTGATCGCCGGATTCGAGGCCCCTACCGCGGGCCGGGTCATCGTCAATTCGCAAGCGGTCGCTGACCGCCATCGGATGGTCCCCCCTGAAAAAAGGGCCGTCAGGATGGTGTTTCAAGAACACACGCTCTTTCCCCATTTGACGGTTGGCGACAATATCGGCTTTGGGCTCTCCGGAATAGGATCCCGCCGGAAGCGGCAACGTATCTCGCAAGAACTCGAGTTGGTTGGCCTTTCGGGTTATCAACGACGCTATCCGCACGAACTCTCCGGAGGACAGAAACGACGAGTGGAACTGGCCCGAGCCTTGGCTACGGACCCGGTGCTGTTGTTGCTGGATGAACCCTTCAGCGGTCTCGATGCGAATCTCAAGCATCGGGTTCGACAACAACTTCAACAGATCCTGCGAGCTTCCGGCATTACGTCGATCATGGTGACCCATGATCTCCACGATGCTCTGGGCCTCTCCGATCGGCTTGCAATACTGCAAGAGGGCAAGCTCGAGCAAGTCGGAACGCCATCGGAAGTGTTTTCCCGACCCGGCAACCGCTACGTGGCCGAACTGATGGGGGGGGCCAACCTGATTGCCGGCCGGATCACGGGGCAGGGACTTGAGACCGCTTTGGGCACTTGGCCCAATACCGATCGACTTCCCCGGGGTAAAGTTCTGGTCTGTATCAGGCCCGAGGGATTGACAATCGACCCCACCGCCGCCGCACAGAACTGCCGGGGACGAGTCACCAAATCCGTCTTTCAAGGGTGGCGTCAACAAGTGAGAGTCGTTTTGACCGATGAAACCGGAAAGCCGTTCGAGGTAGCAGTCGAAGTCGAAGCGGACGTTGCAATCCGTGTTGGCCAGCCGGTGAAATTGTCCATTGACCCACGAGCGATTCAGGTGATTGCCGACGCCGGAGCTTGACAAACCGGTCGGAGTCGGGAGTTCTGCCGGGCTCTCCGACACCAACCGGCCATAGTTTAAAATCGGCCTCCACAGATGGCCGCGAAAATAGCACCGGTAAACAAAGCGGACCCTTCGTTGTGCCACGCCAGTGGCCCCGATGCTGAGATCCCGGTAGGCGAGATGACCCCCTGGAGAAAACGGGCATAAGCCACCCGGAGCCACAGCCCGGAGGTTGGTGGACGCTGTCGGCGCTTGGTGTGCATTGGGCTACGCCTTCCTCGCCTTTCTGGCGAGACAACCCGGTGAGCCTGACCTACCGGTATTTTTTGTTCTGGTTGCTTGGACCGGCCTGCCTGTATTCGGGCTTTACCTGTATTTCCGACGGCGCGACGAACCGTTCCCAATCGGTCGCATGTTCTTGTGGGCGGTGGTCTTCAGGGTCTGCGGCCTGATCGGTGGTCCCTTCTTCGAGGACGACTTCAATCGGTACCTGTGGGACGGCTATCGCTTTGCGACAACCGGCACACCCTACGGTGTGGCGCCGGAAGCGTTCTTTGTGGATCCGGATGTTCCGGCGGCGTTTCGCCGGTTGCTGGATGGCATCAACAATCCCGAATTGCCGACCATCTACGCTCCGACCACGCAAATCGTCTTCCTGCTCGGTTATTGGTTGCAACCGGGCAGTGTTGCGACGCTGCAGTTGATCCTGATTCTCGTCGATCTCGTCACCATCGCGCTACTGCTGCGCTTGGCGCCGGCCCGTAACGTCATCCTCTACGCATGGTCTCCTCTGGTCATCAAAGAGACTGCCTTTACAGCGCATCCGGAATGGCGTTGGCGTCTGCCTACTGCTGGCGGCAATCACGCTGGCCTGGAAACGTCGCTGGCGAAGCGGCGCTGTCTGTCTGGGGATGGCCGCCGGGGCCAAGATGTTTGCGCTGGTGCTGGCGCCGTTGGTGCTGGCAAGGGCGCCAGCGAGACACTGGGCACTGTTCGGCCTCACGCTGGCGGCGTTGTATGTGCCCTTCGTACTGAGCGGCGGAACCAACCTCGAGTCTTTGCAGGTCTTCGCACGGGAATGGGAATTCAATTCAGCGGCATTCGGCTTGCTTACAGCCGTGCTGGACCGGTTCGATGCCAAGCTCGTTCTGGGCTTGATGTATGCCGCTTTCTGGGTGCGCTATGCTGTAGAATTCTCAAGGAGCGGCTCGCATGCCATCCCACGGGGCGACTGGCTCTACGGCGCCTTACTGGTCGTTTCGCCAGTAATCAATCCGTGGTACCTGCTCTGGCTGCTACCGTTCGCGGTAATCTTCCCCAGTGCCTGGCGTGGACGGCCTCAGTGGCGGTCCTCCTCAGCTATGTGAGCGGGATCAACTTGGAGGACTACAGCCTGCAACCGTATCAGCAGCCGACATGGGCCCGGTCACTGGAGTTCGGCCTCATCCTGCTGGCGCTGGGCTATGATCTGATCCGGCGCCGGTGGTCGAGCCCACGCGACGGGAAGAACTGCGAGCGCGACTCCCACATATCATGTACAAGAACCTGACCGTTGGAGCGGTGATTCCGGCCCACAACGAGAAAGACAACATTGGCGCCGTAGTCAGCGCGATTCTGGACCTGCGAACGGAGGCAGGAGACCGTGTCATTGACGACTTGGTAGTGTGTGACAATGCCTCGACTGACGCTACCGCGCTACGGGCGCGCAGGGCTGGTGCTCGCGTGGTCGTCGAGCCGAGGCGGGGCTACGGCAGCGCCTGCCTTACGGCCATAGCGGCTCTCCAGCCGGTGGACGTAGTCTTATTCGTCGATGGCGATCAGGCCTTCGATATCCGGCAGTCGCTTGACCTGCTGGCCGCCATTGCGGAGGGTGCCGACTTGGCCATTGGCTCCCGCGTGCTGGGAGCGATGGAAGCCGGTGCGCTGTCGGGACCGCAGATCGCCGGCAATCGTGTGGCGAGCCGGCTGATCCGGCTGCTGTGGGGGCATCGAATCACTGACTTGGGTCCCTTCCGGGCTATCCGCGCCGATGCCCTGGAGCGGCTTGACATGCGCGACACTGCCTACGGCTGGACAGTGGAGATGCAGGTCAAGGCGATCCAATCGAGAATGCACGTTGTCGAGAGGCCGGTGGACACGCGGAGGCGGCGATTCGGTAAATCGAAGGTGGGGGGGACCGTCAGGGGTGTCATCGGCGCCGGCGTGGGAATCCTTTCCGTGATTTTCCGGTTGTGGATTCGCCGCTCCGTACCGGCTTCGACAAACCTGTCGGTTACGAAAAGGAGGAACCTCCATGAAGCGAATTCAGACTGAGGAGATGGCCAGAGGGGTCAGGGGGCGACATCGGATGGCCGCCGTTCTGATCGGGGCGATGCTGGTCACCTTTAGCGCCGATGCCCGGAGCCAATCGAAACTGCTTCCTGCCTGGGACGTCAGTGACGAATCCAACCCGGCCCAGATCGATCACACAGCTTGGCAGGACATCCTGAATGCGTACCTTCGCTCCCACAGCTCGGGCATCAATCGGTTTGACTACCCCGCGCTCAAGGCCAGTGCCGGGGACAGCGCCAAACTGGCCGACTATTTGGCACACCTGCAGGGACTCGATCCCAGGGACTACTCCCAGCGAGAACAGAAAGCGTACTGGATCAATCTCTACAACGCCTTGACCGTGCAGGTAGTGGTCGAAGCCTATCCGGTCGACTCGATCCGTGACATCAGCAACCGCGTGCTCGGAGGTCTGATACCCCTCGGTCCCTGGGGTGACCTGCGGGCCCAGGTCGCCGGGCTGGACCTGACCTTGGACAACATCGAACATGGCATCCTGCGACCCATCTACCGCGACAACCGAATTCATTACGCGGTCAATTGCGCCAGCCTGGGCTGTCCCAATCTGCCGGCGATGGCCTTTACCGCCGCCAACACCGAGGCGTTGCTTGAAGCCGGCGCGCGCGCTTACGTAAACCACCCCCGCGGTGTCGATTTCGTGGACGACGATTCGATGGTGATCTCCAGCATCTACGACTGGTTCGCTGAGGACTTCGGTAACAGTGAGGAAGGCGTGATCGAACACCTCACCCGCTTCGCCGACGAGGAACTCGCCCAGCGGCTGAGGAACTTCGAGGGGGCGGTGGATTACCAATACGACTGGAATTTGAACCAGCCGTAACAATTCGTGCTGGTACTGTTTTGAGCCTTTGGTTTGGAAAACTCACAGGCAACTCTGAGAAAATTGTGGAAAAGCTGTTGAACGCTGATAGCGGAACCACTTGCGCCGGGTTTTCATTGGGCGTCCCGACACCGTGGGCAGCAACGGAAGATGATCAATCCGGAACCGATTTTCGGCCCGCAAGCCGGCCTGTTCCTACGGCAAATGCATCAACCTTCCAGCAACCGGCTGACGATGGCCCGCCACTCCTTTAAGGGCGCTCCCGCTGGTACCGGCCGTCGAGCCCGCCGGTACCAGTAACTCGCATTGCCATAATCGCCTTCTTGGCGATGAAGATAGGCGTGCACCCAAAAAGCATCGCGGCTTGCCAGATCCTGGACTATCCCGTGCGCCCGTTTCCAGTTGCCGGCTCGATCGTGCCACAGGGCGAGCAGAGGGGCGGGCAGATCCGGTGGAGGTTCACTCAGTTCGGTGCTGACCTCGAATTCGCTGAGATTCATTTGGCCACTTCCCTTGGTGTAAGACCCTGGCGAGCCCGTCGGCTGTCTGCCGTGCTGGGCACAGCCAAACGAGTATTGAAACGACCAAGTCAGTCTCCAAGTCCTTCTCCATCCCCGCGAGAGTGCCGCAGAACGTCTTGCAGGCCGGATCCGGCGGGACTGGTCGGACACACTTCAAGTCCGACTTTTTACCGGCGTGTCCGCTTCCACGCGCACCGTGACGACATCGGTGTCGTGGTACTGCCGGTGGCGCACCGAGCTGGCGTAGTGGCTCAGCAGTCTCAGCGAGAACTCGCGATCGACCGATCTTCTTGCCCATTGCCCCAAAAGCGCCAATCGATCCTCGAGATTCTCTCGTACAGCCGAGGCGATAAACTCCAACTCCGCCGCCCGGCCGTCCCCTCGAACCAGCAGCAGCAGGTGCCGCGCCGCTTCCGTTTGGGAGGCTGTCTCGGCCGGAATCAGACTCAGCAGCGATTCCTCCGCCGCGGCCCGAAGCCGCCTCGTCGAAGCTGCATTCCACCGCTCCTCTTGGGCGAAGTCGCGAATGAATTGGTCAATCTCCGGCAGCGACTCGCCACTGAGCTTGGTTCTGATCCGCCGCCGCCGCGGCTTGGCGAAGTCCATGGCAACCGTTAACAGAATGGCAACCAGTCCGCCGGCCGCCATGCCGTTCCCCAGGATCAACGCCATCGTACCCCCCATGTAGTCGGCGAAGATCTGCTGGTTCTGGAATCCGATCCCCAACCAGAACGACAACCCCACCACGACACTCTTGCGACTGTCAATGCCGTCCTGTGCGACGATCCGCATACCCACAACGAACAATATCGCCATTAGCAGCGTGATGTAGGCAGCAACTACCGGATCCGGAATCGCCAGGATCACCGCCGTCACTTTGGGAAAGAAGGCGAAGACGACAAACAGGACTCCTATATAGACCCCGACAGAGCGGGCAGCGACACCGGTGAGTTCAGTGACCGCGACGCTGGACGAATAGGTGGTGTTGGGTACGGTGCCCATCAGACCGGACAGAAGGTTGCCCACGCCGTCTGCCCCAACGGCTCCTTGCACCGAACGGAAATCCGTTGCCCGCGGCCGCCGCCACGAGATCTGCTGGATTCCGATGGCGTCGCCAACGGTTTCGATGGCGCCCACCACAGTGACGAGAACAAAGATCGGGAGCAAGGTCCAGAATGAGGAACCCAGCGTCAGATCGAGGCCGGGCCAGCCGCTGCCGGGTAGCCCGATCCAAGGGGCCGCGGCAATTCGGGCGGTGTCGTAGAGACCGTAAAACGCCCCCACGATACAACCGGTAGCCACTCCCAGAACAGGGGCCCAAAGCCGCAAAGCGCGCTTGGCGAAGAGGGCGAGACCCGCTGTGCAGACGAGGGTCGCCGCGGCGCTCGCGGGAACGCCGGCTGTGCGCGTCCCCTCCGCTGCCTTGGCCAGCATGTCGAATGCGATAGGCATGATCGTCACCGAGATCAGCATGATTACGGTCCCCGCAACCAAAGGCGTGATCACCCTCCGGAGCAGCGAAAGACGCGACGCCAGCACAAATTGAAACAGCGAGGAGACAACCACCAGCGTTGCCAGCAGACCGGGGCCCCCTTCGGTCAGGGCCGTTATCGATACGGCGATGAAGGCGCCGGAGGTTCCCATCAGGAGGACGTAGCCCGCACCGATCCTTCCCACGCGAACGGCCTGGAGGATCGTGGACACACCGCAGACGCAAAGCCCCGCAAATACCGCCCAGGTCAGGTAGGTCTCGCCGGCGCCGGCAGCGCGGACGATGATCGCTGGCGTCAAGACAATTCCGCCAATACTCAGCAGGACGAGCTGGAAACCAAGTCCCAGGGAGAGCAGGTGCGGAGGCTTCTCATCGGGCTGGTAGCGAACCTCATTATGAACGGCTGGGGCGGGACGATTCATTTGACGATCCCTTAGCTGGTTCTCATCCGGAAAGTCACAGGTAATCGAGTAGGCAGCTCAACTCGAATTCCCAATTCATGGGGGCTACTCTACCTGTTATTCTGGCCGGATTGTAGCCGGACCGCCTGGTCGACTCGGTTCGACGACCCCTCCGGCGCCAACGGCGGGGCCCGCAACCGGCGTGTGGGCTCGGCGCATAACGAAGCCATCGGCAAGCTGGAGAACCGCAGCAAGCAGGAGCTCAACTCAAAAGGTACAATGACACCTCCGATGTCGAAAATTCGGGTAGGCGTCCTTTTTGGGGGCAAATCGGTCGAGCACGAGGTTTCGCTTCAATCGGCGCAAAATATCCTCAAGGCGCTCGATCCTGGAAAATACGAACCTATCCTGATCGCCATTGACAAGGAAGGACGCTGGGCATTGAACCGGCGAGCCTCCTTCTTGCTGCAAAGCGACGATCCCGGCCGGATTCGCTTGGCCGGCGGCGGACGAACGGTGACCGTGTTGCCCTGGCAAGACCCGGAGCAGTTGGTAGCCGTCGAGGACGGTAGCGGCAGCCAAGCGGTCGACGTCGTCTTCCCGGTCCTGCACGGTCCGCTGGGTGAAGACGGAACGGTTCAAGGTCTGCTCAAACTGGCTGGAATCCCTTGTGTGGGCTCCGGTGTGCTGGCCTCGGCCCTGGCTATGGACAAGGACGTTTGCAAACGTCTGCTGAAGGCGGCCGGGATTCCCGTAGCTGAATGGTTGGTGGCGCACGCTCACCAGCCCCCGCCCGAAGCCGCCATGATCGAGGACTTGTTAGGCCTCCCTTGTTTCGTCAAGCCGGCCAATCTGGGATCTTCGGTGGGCATCACCAAAGTCACTCTGATGTCGGAGTTGACTGCCGCTGTCAGAGAGGCCTTTCGCTACGATCGCAAGGTTCTGATCGAGCAGGCCGTCACAGGGCGGGAGATCGAGTGTTCGGTATTGGGGAACGATCGGCCCATCGCCTCGCGGCTTGGCGAGGTTGTGCCGGCCCACTCTTTCTATTCCTACCAAGCCAAGTACATCGACGAGCAGGGGGCGCGGCTGGAGATCCCGGCCCGTCTGGCCGAGGGAGTTGAGGAAGAGGTACGGAGGCTGGCCATCGAAGTCTTCCGGACCTTGGGTTGCCGAGGCATGGCTCGGGTCGATTTTTTCGTGACTCCCGATGACCTAATCATCGTCAACGAAATCAATACCATTCCAGGCTTTACGCGCATCAGCATGTATCCCCAACTTTGGGAAATCAGTAGGATCTCTTACCCGGAGTTGATAGACCGACTTATTCAGTTGGCCTTGCGAGACTTCCAACAGCAACAGAAACTGGAACATTCTTTTTCGGGTGAGGCCTGAGCCGTGAGTTGGAGGATCGACTATTCAGACCTCGGCCGGGGGATTGGCGAACCAAGAGGGAACACGGCAGAGCCTGAACATTTTGGCGTAACGAGGCTATTCTTCACACCAATTCCCGACCGTTGCCGGAGGGGAAAGAACGAGCCGCGCGTCGACCTGGTGCGGTACTGGAACGAGATGCAATATGCCCGCTAATTTGCCGGAGCTGAAACGACTGGTTGAGAGCGAGTCTGAGGGAAAGGAGCGCGCCTGTCTCCGCTATCTGAGCCGGAAACTGTTTGAAAAGGCGGGCCGCAATTTTCTGGACCAATTGGAAACCCGCGACTTGTTGGCCATTGCGCGGGGAGCGCTGGACTTCCTCAAGCAGCGTCCCGGCGACCAGGTGTCGTCAAGAATCTACAACCCGCAACACCAATCCCATGGTTGGGAGAATCCCCACCTGGTGTTGGAAGTGAACCTGAAAGATCGGCCCTTTATTTTCGACTCGCTCAAGGCCTGTTTGCGCCGCGAAGGTTGGCAAGTTCACAGCTTCGTTCATCCGATCCTGAGCTTGCAACGAACCCCGGATGGGCGGCTAAGCCAGTGCGGAGTCAAAAAAAGCACGGGTGCCGATGAGGCCTATGAGCTGTTTCTGTTGGAGTCAAGGGAATCGTCACAGCTTAAACCGTTGAGCCAAGCCGTGGAAGAAGTGCTCGGAGATGTCGTGCTGGCGACCAACGACTACGGCGCCATGAAGAAACAGGCGGCTCTGATCCGCGATTCCTTCGCCGGATTGGCCGGCCGGCTGCATCAAGTCTCCACTTCGGATAGCCCTGCCGACCTGGACGAGTACTGCGACTTCATGGATTGGCTGGTCGATGACAACTTCGTCTTTCTGGGCTACCGCGAATATGAGATCGCTACCCACCAGGGAGCACGCTGTCTTCAAGCCCGGCCGGACTCGGTTCAGGGCATCTTGCGCAAGGTAAAAACCAGCTCTTACCGAAAGCCGGTGCCGCTAGACGAGATTCGCGCCGACTTTAGAGACCGACTGATCAGCAGCCCGTTGTTGGTGGTGACCAAATCCAATGCCGAGTCGACCGTCCACCGGCCGGTGCGGATGGACTATGTGGGGATCAAGAGGATCGACGAGGCGGGTCAGGCCGCGGGAGAAAACCGGTTTCTGGGACTGTTTACTTCCAAGGCCCACTCTACTCCAGTTGATGCGATCCCCATTCTGCGACGAAAACTCAAGCAGGTGCTGGCCCTGGACGATGCCACCGAGGGCTCACACGACTTCAAACAGATCGTCACCATCTTCAACTCCACGCCGCGGGAAGAGCTGTTCCGGCCGGATGTTCAACAACTGCACCGGGATGTCCACGCCATCAGGGCGATCGAGCGAGAGCGGGGGGTTCGGGTGACGGCGAGACCCGATCCTATGGGGCGCGGTCTGGCGTTGATGGTCATCATGCCCCGGGAAAAGTTCAATACCCAGGTTCGCTTGAAGATTCAAGAATTCCTGGCCGAGCAGTTGGAAGCTTCTCACGTCGATTACAACTTGGTCATGGGACAAGATGAGGCCCAGGTCCGTTTCCATTTCTTCTTCACTACCGACCGTAGCTACGGCTCGCTCGATGTGGCCGCCATCGATCGCCAAATTTCCGATCTGACTTTGACCTGGGAAGACCAACTCTTAAAGGAACTGACCCGGCAGCAGGGCCACGTTCGAGCGGCCGGAATTGCTTCCTTTTATGCCGACGCTTTCGACGGAGGCTACAAGGCGGAAACCTCCAGCCAACAAGCCGTGGGGGATATCGACCAGCTGGAGGCACTGGGGGATTCTCTCTACAAGGTTGCGCTGGAGCATCCTCCTCGAGGGAGTCACGGGGAGGCAACCACTCACCTGAAAATCTACCATCAAAATCCCACCTTGGTGCTCAGTGAGGTCTTCCCCCTGTTGGAGAACCTGGGACTGAAGATTCTGGAGCAGATTTCCCATCCCGTCAAACCGAAACCTGGCCGAAAAACGGCCACGGGGATCGATATCTTCAGAGTCCAGGGCCAGGACCAGGCACCATTGGACTTGGCCCGGCAAGAAGCCGTGTTGGTGCAGGCAGTGGAAGCACTGCTGTACGGTCGCGATGAGAACGATCTGCTGAACCAGATGGTGACGGCGGCAGGCTTGGCGATTCGGCAAGTGGCGCTGTTGCGCACTTATCGCGACTACCTTTCTCAACTGGAAGCCGTCATCAGCCGCTCCTTCATCACCGAAGTTTTGATTCGCTATCCGCGCTCGGCTCGGCAGATTTGCCGCTTTTTCGAATCGCGATTCGGAGACACCGGCCAAGGCGATCGCGAGCAGCTTCAGAAAGAGGCCGAAACTGCTTTCATCGACGGTCTCAACGATGTCTCCTCCTTGCCTGCAGACCAGACGTTACGGTCCCTTTTTCAACTGGTCAAAGCCACCGTTCGGACCAACTATTTCAGGAAAAAGCCTTTTGTCAGCCTCAAGATCCGTTCGGCCGACGTGTTGTCAATGCCCGATCCGCGACCCCTGTACGAGATCGTGGTCAGCAGCGCCCACGTCGAAGGCATCCATCTGCGTGGAGGCAAAGTGGCGCGGGGCGGAGTCCGCTGGAGCGACCGGCCCGATGATTATCGGACTGAAGTGCTGGGTCTGATGAAGACCCAGATGACCAAGAATGCCGTCATCGTGCCGGTGGGATCCAAGGGAGGCTTTGTCCTCAAGAACCCGCCTCAAGACCGCCCGCAACTGCGGGAGTACGCCCAGCAGCAGTATCAAACTTTCGTGCGCGGGCTACTCGACATCACCGACAACATTGTCGACGGAGAAACCGTTCAACCCTCCGATCTGGTGATTTACGACGAACCCGATCCCTACCTGGTGGTTGCTGCCGACAGAGGCACTGCCACCTTCTCCGACCTCGCCAATCAGATCAGCCGGGAATACAATTTCTGGTTGGGTGACGCCTTTGCCTCGGGCGGTTCGCAAGGGTACGACCACAAGAAAGAAGCAATCACCGCCCGGGGAACCTGGGAATGCGTGGCCCGCCATTTCCGTGAACTCGGAATGGACGTCCACCGGCAACCCCTTACGGTGGTGGGCATTGGGGACATGTCGGGCGACGTTTTTGGCAACGGACTGCTTTACTCCGATCAGATCCGCCTGGTTGCTGCCTTCAACCATCTCCACATTTTTCTTGACCCCGATCCGGATCCGGCGGCAAGTCTGGCCGAACGAAGACGGCTCTTCGAGCTGCCCCGGTCCAGTTGGGCCGATTACAACCGCGATCTGATCAGCGAAGGGGGGGGAGTCTTTGACCGCCGAGCCAAATCGATTCAGCTCTCTGCTCCTGTCCGCCAACTTCTGGGAGTGAACCGGGAAAACCTGAGCGGTCAGGATCTCGTCCGCGCCATTCTCAAAGCCAAAGCCGACCTGCTCTGGAACGGCGGCATCGGCACCTACGTCAAGGCCGCTTTCGAACAGCACTCCCAGGTGGGAGATGCCGGCAACGACAATGTTCGAGTCGATGCCATCGAGTTGCAAGCTCGCGTAGTGGGCGAAGGGGGCAACCTCGGCTTTACCCAACTGGCCCGCGTCGAGTACTGCCTGGCCGAGGGCCGCATGAACACCGATGCCATCGACAACTCGGCCGGCGTCGACATGAGCGACCACGAGGTCAACATCAAGATCCTCCTGCAGCCGCTGGTCAAGCGGCGCCGGCTTTCCTTAAAAAAACGCAATCAGTTACTTCGGGAGATGACCGACGACGTCTCTCGACTGGTCTTGCGCGACAATTACCACCAGTCACTGGCCCTGTCACTGGCCGAGAGAACCAGCCGCGACAACCTGCAGCCTTTCCAGGCACTGATGGAATACCTGACGGTGCGTGAGAATCTTGACCCGGAAGTCGAGTTCCTGCCCGACCAACAACTGTTGACGAAAAGGGCCAAACACAAGTTCGGTCTCACCCGGCCGGAACTGGCCGTTCTGCTTGCCTATACCAAAATGGGCCTGCAACGCTACCTGATCAATAGCGATCTGGTGAGGGAGCCCTATTTGCAGCACTACTTGAAGGAGTATTTTCCTCCTCGGTTGGTGGAACAGCATCCCTCGGCGGTGGGCGATCACCCGCTAGCCCCAGAAATTGTGGCGCTTCAGTTGACCAATGCGGTGGTGGACAAGATCGGCATCACTTTTGTGGATCGCATGATCCGGGACACCGGCGCCACTCCGGCCACGGTCATCCGAGCGGCACTGGTGGCTTTGGAGGTGCTGGACCTCAAACACTTCTGGGCCCAGATTTTCAATCTCGACAATCAGGTCCCAACCGACACCCAGTACGAGGCTCTTTTTGAAGTGGCTCAGGCCACGGAAAGCATCGTGCTATGGATTCTACTGGCAGGTGTCGTCATCGACGATTTTGCCGGCTTTGTCGCGACCTACCAGGAGCCGACCATCAAACTGCGTCGTGAGTTGGAGCGGCTTCTTCCGATGGGCGAGCGCAAACGCTATCGGGAACACCGCGACCATTTCGCCGACCGTGGGGTCGATAAGGTGTTGGCGGGAGAGATTGCCAGCCTGAAATTTCTGACCAGTGCCATGGGCATCATTGACGCCAGTCAGATCTGTCAGGTCACGATCGAGGAAGCGGCCAAACACTTCTACACTTTCGGTGACCACCTCAGACTGCGCTGGTTGCGGCATGGTCTGCGGGCTCTGGAAAAGCAAAACCAGTGGGAAACCATTGCCTGCGGCGGCTTCATCATGGATCTGCGGCGAGCTCAACGAGAACTGACGGTGGGGTTCATCAAGGCGCAAGCCAACGGTCGGCTGAATGTTTCCGCCTTTCTGGGGCAATATCCTGACACTTTAGCACGCTTCAATCAGGGACTCGGGGAGATCAGCTCCAAGAATCAGGTCTCTCTGGCCAGCGTGGCGGTGGTGACTCGTCTGCTGTTGCAAATCGCCGACCGTTGCTGATGCGACCTTAGCCGACGAGGGCGACTTCCAGCGCCTAGCCGCATTTCTCCCCGGGGGACGCGATGAGCCTAGAGCGCACCCCGCCGCGACTTGGTGAGAAATTCGGGATACGCCAAGACCCAACGGCTACTGCTCTGCATCTTTGGCGGGCGGTCTGGTGAAGCTTAACCAGCACTTACGGGCCAACACGGGAGTCCCCACCAGGAGCAGATAGGGGATCAGACCTCCGATCAGTACCCCAGGCGGGCCCAGCAATCCCCCCACCAAAGTGAACAGGATGGCGAATGGAGTCGCCAACCCCACGCAGACCATCAGGATGGTGCGCCAAGTTCCGCTGCAGCCCCTCAAGAGGCGTTGCACCAGCAACCCGACCAGGAGGCCGCTGAGGAAGAACATGACCAGCCCGAACAGGATGGCCGGAATCTCGAACAGGATGGCCGGACTCCAACCCTCCCCGCCGCCGAATCGTACCAGGGCCAGCAGAGTTTGCAGGACGCAGAAGCCGGCGCCAAAGAGCACGGGTATCTTCCAATACTGCCAGGACGATGGCAGTTTTATGGCCGGGATGGCGTTCGAGATGCGGGTTGAAAGTTTCATGGCGATGCAGCAGGACGCCCGATCAACGGCACGAATCGGGACCCAATCAAATCTATCCCATGACAGCGCCAACATCCAGTGTGACCAAAAGAAGAAAACGCTGCCCATAGAACGCCCAGGCACGCCGTACCGGCCTTGTAGCGGGCATATCCGTATAGGGGCGACGCGTGCGTCGCCCAGTTCACAAAAGGCCTCCAACGGGACAATTCTTCGACCCGTGGCGCAAGAATTTCCCGGTCCGCAGATCGAGCCGCAAATGACGCAGATTTGCCCAGATTGTGACGACGATGACGCCGTGCAGAAGGAACGAAACGCGCGCCGACAGGGCATCCCAGGCGCGGTGAGGTTCGATAGATCTGTGTAGGGGTGACGCTGCGTCGCCCGCCAATATCGATGAACGGAACCGCCTAAACGTTTCCATCGGCTCCATCGTGGGTTGCACCAAAAATCCGTCGTGCCTCAACGCCATGAACGCAATCCACGTCATCTGCGATAATCTGCGGTTCCCGAGGGCGGAATAACAGGATCAACCGCCAACGCCACCCTCCTCCCGGGACGGTAATTTCCCGGGTCCGTCATTCGCAATGGTCAATCTCCAGCTACGTCGCCGGTATTCGCGGTGTAACGATCGTGGGTGTAGGGGCGACGCACGCGACGTACGCGTCGCCCTTCAAGATCGATGACCCCAGCCGCACCCACGTTTCCATCAGCGCCGGACTGCGTTGCCTGCAATTCCGGCGGGCAGAGAAATCGGGCGGGGTTGGCCAAAGGCCGATCGATCAACGCGGCCGAGCCCCTCTCCGGCTACACAGACCGGCCACCACAAGATATCCATATAAGAAATATTACAAAATAGGATCCCCCAAGGGGGCAGAATAACGGCCTGTCTCCGGCTCTCCACTGCAATTCTTGCTTTTCTACACCAGTTCGATATTCACGCGGCGCCCGACCATGGCTGCGGCCCGTTGCAGACTGCTGAGCGTGATGTCACTCTCTGGGTCGAGTAGCCGGTTCACTTGGGTGCGACTCGTCTTCAGGAGCAGGGCCATCTTGCTCTTCGAGATTTTCTTCTTCTTCATGGCCTCGGCAAGCTGCCACGCGACGACCTCTTTGATCGCCTGCGCTTGAGCTTCCTCGAAGATTCTCTCCTCCTTGAGGTAGTCATCGATGCTGGATCCCATATTTTTCTTGCTCATCGGTTCAACTCCTTCCGACGCTTGCGTGCCTTGGCCAAATCCGAATCAGGTGTCGCCCGTGTTTTCTTGATGAACCCGTGCAGTGCGACCAAGTGCTCTCGATAGAGGCAAATCAGCACCCGTGCCGTTCGTTTCGTTGGCAGGGCCGTCCGGATTTCCCAGAGGCCATTTCCCATTGGGCGGCACAGCGGCATCCCGATCGGCCACCGCCATTGCGCCCGCAACAGGTCTCTTCCTATATCGCTTGTCGCTCGTTTTCATCCAGCCCTTTCAGCCACTCCCTGACGGGTTCGCTGCCCGCCGTTGTGCGATAAAAGATCAGCGGGATTTTCCGCGCCTTCTCTGACATCAATCCCGTATGCCTCAAGCGCAGCACTGTACCATAAAAAGTTCCTGTAGGAGCTGGAAATCCGGATCGCCTAGCAGAAGAAACCAGGCAAAGCAGACTGTCCTCTTCTCCCCTACCCCTGGCAGACGCTGCCGCACGTGGCCATGACTCGTTTCTGTTTGCTACCCTTGTTCTTGGAACCCTAAGGCATTATGCCGAAGACGACCCCGAGCAAGATGGGGGGTCAGGAAGCTGCCGCTGAGAAATGGAAATCAAACGTGGACACCCTGCTGTCGACTTCCGTTTACCCGAGATCACAGGCCGCCGGCGCCGGCTCGCGGACTACTCCGGACACTGGCTGCTGTTGGTTTTTCACCGACACCTCGCCTGACTGCCGTGCCGGGAACACCTGTCGCAGTTGCGACGGCGCGAGAAGGAGTTGAAGAAGCTCGATGTTCGGGTCGTCGTCGTCACCTTCCAGAGCGGACCGATCGTCGAGGCCTATGTGCGGGACACCCGCCTGGAGTGGCCGATACTGATCGACAGTCCGTTGGAGGTGTATCAGGCCTATGGCATGAACCGGGGACACTGGTGGAGCATTTTCGGACCGTCGGCGTGGTGGGTCTATGTGAAGCTGCTGTTACGGGGGCGGCGTCTCCGAATGCCGAGTGGCAATGTCAGCCAACTGGGAGGCGACGTGCTCGTCGACCCCAAGGGAATCGTTCGGCTGCACCATGTCGGCGACGGGCCAGGGGACCGGCCGGCAATCCAGGCATTGCTCGACACTGTGCGACGAGGCCGGCATCGAGCCTTCTAAAAGTGTCTGGTGCACTTCATGAGCGTCCCCGCCAACGCGAGAAAAAAATCACGCAACAGCAGACTGTCCCCTTCTCACGCGCCACTCAACTGTTTCTGCTCCGGGGTTAGCTTGACGCCTGTTCGTTCATCACTTGCGCGGCTTAATGCACCACATGAAGGATTGGACATCGATCATGTCTCGCGGCGAGAGCTCCACCAGTTCCGCCTTCAGATAACCTGCAAATTTCAACACGGCGGCGTATGTATGCCAATTGAGACCCGGCCGATAGGTGATTTCAAAACCTGAGATAGCCGCGGCGTTTTGGGTGGCGATGGGTTTCAGAAACATATGCTCTTCCGGGAAGACGATGAATAGAAAATAGGTGGCAAGGGTCCATTTTGCCGCACCGATACGCTCTAGCACATCCGCGTATCTCTCGAATCTCGGTTTGAGGTCGTCTTTCCCATAAAGGAGGTCAAACAGCGCCGTAGAAAAATCCTGGCCATTAGAAGACAACTTGAGACCATCTCTCAGTGCCATTTTCTCGTTAGGGAAGATTAGTTTTGTCGCATTTGAAACACGCAAAGAGCGGCGACAAACCTCCTCGGAATCGTTTGCCGACAGCAAGCGGTCCAGTTCGCTCTGGCTGAGGAGATCCTGAGCTAGCTGATGGGCTCGAACTTTGTAATCTCGTTCCTCTTCCGCGAAACGGTCACCATGAAAACCTCCCGGAAATCGTTTAAGGAATCTCTCGATGGACTCGGGCAAGCTTTGGTACCGAATGCGGGCGCTCCGGCCTGGAAGCCGGAGGTTGTCCAGAACAGGATGAGCCGCTTGGTCCATCGGCACGCGATCCAGCATGACATGCTTGAAGGAGATGGTTTTTTCACCCGTGCCTACGAAGAATACGCTTACCTTACCGCCGGCGGAGTCTGCAAGAACCTGACCGAGACCCCAATTGGGTCTTTTTGGATGACTGACCCGCTCTCCCCTCTTAAAGGACATGGGCTTTTTCTCCTAAAATCGAACTCACTGATTGAAAAGCACCTCTGATGATAGCTTGCCATTTGGATCCGTTCTACAGATCCGCATATCCAGTGTCTTCAAGAAGCGCTCCCACCCAGTTTCCCGCATAGCATGGCGCCCGGAGATTCTAATTCCCACGGGGCCGTACTTGGGTGAACTTTGTTCGAATATACTTCAAACCACCCAAAAGCAGACTGTCCCCTTCTCACTTTAAGGCAAACCACCCAAAAGCAGACTGTCCCCTTCTCACTTTAAGGTGTTCACAGGCAACAATCTTGGTCGGAAATCGTTAATCTGGAGCACTTTATGAACCGGGCGACGCATGCGTCGCCCCTACAAAGATCTATCGAACCTCAATGCGCCTGGGCTGCCCCGTCGGCGCCCGTTCCGTTCCGCTACAGAGCATCATCGTCATCATCTCCGATAATCTGGGAAATCTGCGGTTTGGTGTCCGCAGTCAACAATCGCGGTCCTGAATCGTTAATCTGTAGGCCTTTACGAACTGGGAGACGCATGCGTCGCCCCTACAAAGATCTATCGAACCCACCGCACCTGGAACGCCCCATCGGCGCCCGTTTGCGTTCCTATGCGGGCCGTATCTGCGATGATCTACGAAATCCGGGCTAACATCATCGGTGGTCCTGCGCACCAATCTGGCGGTTCGACGTTCGCGGTCGATGATCGCGGTCATGCCCACGCCTAGCCGATCGTCAGATCGGCGTTGTGGATCACCGCCGATCATGGCGGCGCAGGAAGAACGGAAACGTTCCCCATGAAACGCCTTTGTTGGCCAAACCGAGGGGACCCGGGAATATCTGTGTAGGGGCGACGCACGCGCGTCGCCCTCCGAGATCGATGACCGGAACCGCTACAAACGTTTCCATCGACTCCGTCGTGGGTTGCACCAAAAATCCGTCGTGCCCCAACGCACCAACGCACTCCGCGTCAATCTGCGGTTCGGTGTTCACAGTCACCAATCGCGGTCGGAAATCGTTAATCTGGAGGGCTTTAGGAACTGGGCGACGCATGCGTCGCCCCTACAAAGATCTATCGAACCTCAATGCGCCTGGGCTGCCCCGTCGGCGCCCGTTCCGTTCCGCTACAGGGCATCATCGTCATCATCTCCGATAATCTGGAAAATCTGCGGTTCCATCTGTGGCTCGCTATCCTGGTTGCACCACGCATGGCAGTCGGAAGCTGTCCTCCCGCTGGCAAGCCGGGATACCACGAGCGTTGGGACCAAAAATAAAGTCTCAGCGCGAGCAGGCTTCGATTTCCGGGGGCACGGCAGAGGCGGACGTTTATGACATGCTGGAGACGGGGTTGAGGGAGGCTTGGTCCTGGCGTTCTTCCCAATAGACCGGTTCGTCCAGCGCGATCTGTCCGCCTTGCAGCACCTCGGCAAAAATGCCTCCCCTCCAATTTTGCGCCATGACAACCTTCAGGCCGGGTACCGCTTCATCCATTAGACGACAGGGCCGGGTCTCACCCCACACCCGCAGACGACAGGATCCGACGTTCAATATCCGCCCTCGCGTATCGGCCAGCCTGATCCCGACCACCATCAGGTTGGCCCGCCGGGTCGAGGGATCGGCATCGGTTTGCAACAGCGACATCATCTCGTCCCAAGACTCGCGCTCCATCAGAGTCACCTGCCGCTTGCCAAGCTGCAGGGCATTGCCCTCCAGTCCCCAACCTTCCACCAGTGTCGCCTGATCAACCGGTTCCATCGGACCGCCGTGAGCCCGCTTGACCCAGATCCCGACCAGTTTTCCCGTTCCGTCAGTCATAAACCTTAATGCCTTTCTCGACCCTGAAAATCACGCAGTCTTCGTCATCTTACCTGCCAAGTCTTGTGGCGGAGGCCATGTCTCCTTAGCTTCTCTCTCGACTGAAAAGCCTAAACCCAACCATGATAGCCAACCAACCAACTGCAAAGGAACACACTGGGAGGACTCTCTTAGGGATGGAGAGCCGATTGCAAGAGCCCCGGCTGGATCCGGTTGTCACTTTCTGTCGGGCACCCCAATACTCCCGAGCGCCGATTCAAGATGACTGCTGCCGAGACCGAGATGATCGCCCGGAGATCGAGACGGCAAGGGAGTGTCTGAGCGATCGAATCCCAAGCGGAGAACTCGAGGATAGACCCCAGTCAGCCCGCATGGTCCCTCGTGTCCGGTCGACGCTCAAGGTCGAAGGGATGTTGGTATAATTTTGAATCGCTTTGGAGTGGGTCGATTTCTTCACGCGTTCGATTTGAGGCGGTAGGAATGAAGGACAGCCCGTCACGGAGATTGGTTCCACCAGCTGGGTACAGAGGAGAATGAGAAGCATGGTTTTAACATTGAGCACTTGGTTGTCTGTGGGACTCCTGATTTCCGCCATCCCGCTCGGCAACCAGCAGCAGCGGCGTCACGCCTATCTGGCCGGCGACTGGGTGGTGCATTCCGACGACCATGACAGCACACTACCGCCCCCTCCCCCCGTTTACGCCAGCTATCAGAAACGTCCCCAGCCCAAGCCGATTGCGGCCCTGCCCCGCATCCACCTCAAGGCGACCGAGGAGGGGCTGACCGGCCAGGCGGTCCTCCCCGACAGGCTGACGGCAGCTGACGCCGGGGTTCTTGCAAAACGCGATCCAGTGCCGCTGGAGGCGATGGTGCTGGAGGGAAAGACGCTCAAATTCAAAGTCAAAATGGGCGACTCGAGTATCAGCATCGTGCTGAGCCCCCACAGAACCCGCTTGGCCGGGACCTGGAAGGCCACCGATGGGACCTCCGGCAAGCTCCACCTGGTGCGTTACCGCGATCTGCAGGGTCCCCGCCCGCGGTGATGCAGGGGTTGGCATTCCGCGTGGCCGATATTCGTGGTCCGCAATCGGCGGGCATTTGCGGGAATATCTGCGGACCCGGAAAGTCCCTGCGCTACGGGTCGAAAAATCGTTCTGTTGGCGGCCTTTACATCCTGGGCGACGCATGGCGTCGCCCCTGCAAAGACACGCCCCCGACAAGAGCGGTACGCCGTGCCGGTGGCATTCCATGGGCACGGTTCCATTCGGCTTGCGCGGCCTTGGACCCGGAATTGGGTCTGACTGAAGTGTAAAGGATGTCTTGACATAGGGTGTAAGGAATGTCTTGACACCAAACAGGACGCGTCGCCCCTGCAAAGACATGCCCCAACCCGACCGGTATGGCGGGCGGGGGCGTCCATTGGCACCGTTCCATTGGCCTGCTGGTCACGACCGGCGGGCATTTGCGGGAATCTGCGGACCCGGAAAGTCCCTGCGCTACGGGTCGAAAAATCGTTCTGTTGGCGGCCTTTACATCCTGGGCGACGCATGGCGTCGCCCCTGCAAAGACACGCCCCCGACAAGAGCGGTACGCCGTGCCGGTGGCATTCCATGGGCACGGTTCCATTCGGCTTGCGCGGCCTTGGACCCGGAATTGGGTCTGACTGAAGTGTAAAGGATGTCTTGACATAGGGTGTAAGGAATGTCTTGACACCAAACAGGACGCGTCGCCCACGGATAGACCCCTACCCACCCGGTAGGGCGTGCCGGGACGTTTCATTCGCCTGCGTGACCATCATCGGCGATTATCTGCGGAAACCCTGCTGGCCGGTGCATTCTCCGTCAACAATTGGGTCGACAATCGTTAACCCGTAGACCTTTACAAACCGGGAGACGCATGACGTCGCCCCTACGAAGACACGCCCCCGACAAGAGCGGTACAGCGTGCCGTTGGCGTTCCATAAGCATCTTTTCATTCGTCTGCGTGACCATCTCGGTGATTGGCGGTAAATCTGCGTCATCTGCGGTTCGGCACTCCCCCCGTGCCCAAGATTCGCGGTCAACCATCGGGGTCGATGAACGCCAATCTGGAGGTCTTTACAAACCGGGCGACGCACGGCGTCGCCCCTACAAAGACACGCCCGCCGACAAGAGCGGTACGCCGTGCCGGTGGCATTCCATGGGCGCCGTTCCATTCGTCTGCGCCACCCCATTCGTACCCCTGATCGGTTGCGGGTTGGCGGCTGTGGTAAAATCAGGGTTTTGGAGACCGTGACGGCGCCCCGGACCTTCCGTGCCGATCCAACTCAAACAAACCCGAAATCCAAAGTGGAGAATCCCATGAAAATACATCCTGTCTTGTTGGGCGTTCTACTGGGGTGTCTGACCTGTAGTGTGGCGGCTCAGCAAGTGGAAGTCGAACAGTTCAAGCTGGAGAACGGCTTGACCTTCCTGCTGGTGCCACGGCGGGGGGATCCTAATGTCGCAGCCGGCTGGGTGGCCAAGGTCGGATCGGTCAATGAACGCCCCGGGATCACGGGCCTTTCTCACTTGTTCGAACACATGATGTTCAAGGGGACCCACGCCGTTGGTACTTCCAATATCGAACAGGACCTGGAGACTATCCGCCGGCTGGATGCCGTCAAGGCCAAGCTGCGCCAGGAGGAAGAAAATCTGCTGCGAAGGCTGCGGCTGGGAGAAATTTCAGACCTCCAGGACCCTGCCAATCGCAGCCAACGACACCAGCAACTGCTGCAGGAGTTCGAGGAGTTGAAGGCTGCTCAGAAAGAACTGCTGGTCAAGAACGAGTTCGACAAGATCTACACTCAGGCAGGCGCCAGCGGGATGAATGCGGGCACCTCCCAAGACTTTACCATCTACTTCATCAACACTCCCTCCAACAAGCTCGAGCTCTGGTTCTGGATGGAGTCCGACCGCCTCAGCCAACCCGTTTTCCGTGAGTTCTACAGCGAGCGGGACGTGGTGCATGAAGAGCGGCGGCTGCGAACGGACAGCACCCCCACCGGCCGCTTCCGCGAGGAATTCGAGTCGCTCTTTTGGACCTCTCATCCTTACGGCTGGCCGGTGGTCGGTTGGCCCAGCGATCTAAACGGCATTACTCGTGAAGAAGCCCTCGACTACTTCGACGTCAACTACTCGCCCAACAACCTCGTCATGTGTCTGGTGGGCGACTTCAATGTCGATCGAGTCAAGACGTTGGCCCGGAAATATTTCAGCCGGCTCAAACGGAGCGACAGGGACCCGGAACCGGTTCGTACCCGTGAAATCGAGCAGATGGCTGAAAAACGGATGATCGCCTACGCCGAGACCAACCCCGAGGTCGAGATCCGTTATCACTCAGTGGCTGAGGGACACGCCGACGAACCCGCCTTGGTGGTCTTGGGTTCCCTGCTGAGCGGACGCACGGGGCGGCTTCACAAATCTTTGGTACTGGAACAAGAAGTAGCCAACAGCGCCGGCGCCGGCCAAAACGGACTCAAATGGGCAGGCTACTTCAGTTTCCGCGGTGTGGCCAAGCCCGACCACACTCCCGAAGACGTCGAGCAGGCGATCTATGCTGAAATCGACAAACTGAAGCAGGAACCGGTTGGGGAACGCGAACTGCAGAAGGTCAAGAATCAGTTCGCCGCCAACAACTTCCGTCGCATCGAAAACAATTTCTTCCTGATGCTTCAATTGATGATTGCCGAGAGCAATCGGGGCTGGAGAAGCTTCAACGAAGATCCCAAGAAGCTCGATGCAGTGACGGCCGAGGACGTTCAACGCGTGGCCCGCATGTACTTGGAACCTGAGAAGCGGGCAGTGGCCATCTACTACACCAAGCAAACCGAGGGACAAGCCGAAGAAGATCCTCTACTGACCGATCTCACTCCTGACCAGAAAAGCCAAATACAACAATTCAAGGCGGTGTTGGGACGTTTCAACAAAGAACAAATTCAGCAGTATCTGACCACGATGATGGAGCAAGCCGACGCCGTCCCTGAAGAGCAACGGGTGGTGATGGAAACGATCAGGAAATTGCTCCAAAAACGCCTCGCGGAACTGGAAGAGGGAGGCAACCAATGATGGCCGCAACGCATCGGATCACAAGAGTTTCTTTAACACTGGGCGCCGTCTTGGGGATCGTTCTGAGCGGAGGAGCGCTACTGGGCCAATCTTCGGCCGATATCCCTCCCGATCCCAGGAAGCTGGTTTATCCGCCTCTGGATTACTCCCCTCCCGACCGGGCGGCTCACCGCCACCAACTGAGCCGCGGAGTGGTGGCTTATCTGGTCGAGGACCACAGCCTCCCGCTGGTCAATGTGCAGCTGGTGATGAAGATTGGCCGGTATCTGGATTCGCCCCAGCAGGTTGGTCTGGCCGCGGCGGTGGGAAGTCTGCTGCGCAGTGGCGGCACCTCCCGCTGGCCGGCAGAGAAGTTCGACGAAGAAGCCGACTTCCTGGCTGCCAATATCTCAAGCCGCGTGGGACAGACTTCTGCCTCTGCCCGCGTCAACGCACTCTCCAAAGATCTCGACCAGGCACTTGATCTGTTCTTTGAAATGCTGCGCAACCCTGCTTTCGAACAGCAGCGGGTCGACCTCTACAAGAGCCAATTGTTGCAGCGCCTGGAGCGTCGCAACGATCGCACCGGCAGCATTGAGCGGCGGGAATGGAACCGTCTGCTCCGTGGTGACCAACACTTCAGCAACCGCTTCACCACCAACAGCAGTGCCGAAGCATTCACTCCTGAGAATCTGAGGGCTTTCCATCAGAAACACTATGTCCCCGCCAATTTCATCCTGGCAGTTTCCGGAAGCTTCGATACGGCTGAGATGAAGGCCAAGCTGGCAGAACATCTGGCCAAGTGGGAACAAGCTGGAGAGCGCTCCCAGGCAGTTCCGCGGCCCGATCATCAACCCCAACCCGGCCTTTACCTGGTCCACAAGGAGGATGTCAACCAGGGGCGAGTTTCGATCGGACACCTGGGTATCGAGCGGAAAAACCCTGACCGCTTCGCAGTCTCGCTGATGAATCAGGTGCTGGGAGGTTCGGGCTTTACCTCACGTATCACCAACCGGGTCAGGTCGGATGAAGGTCTGGCCTATAGCGCCGGATCGTCTTTCTCCGCGGGGGACTATTATCCAGGGGCTTTCCGCGCCTTTTTTCAGTCCAAGAGCGCCACCTGCGCCGAGGCAGCCCAAATCATTCTGGATGAGATCGAGCAGATCCGCCAAGAGGGCGTCAGCGAAGATGAACTCGACACGGTCAAGACCCTCTCGATCGAGATCTTTCCCCGGTTTTTTGCCTCTGCCCGCGCGGTGGCCTCCACTTTCGCCAACGACGAACTGCTGGGACGAGAGATGGACTACTGGGAGAGCTACCGGGATAAGCTGCGGGCCGTTACCTTGGCCGACGTCCAGCGCGTCGCCCGGAAGTACCTCCAGCCCGGCCGGCTCATCATCCTGGCAGTGGGCAACACCGAGGACATGCTCAAGGGCAATCCCGACAAGCCTCAATATGCGCTTGAGGCCTTCAAGGGAGACGGCGAGGTGGTTCGAATCCCGTTGCCGGACCCGCTGACAATGGTCTACCCTCCGGCGGCTCCGCGATAAGAGGTTTTCTCGCCACCCGCTTCAGCGGGCGAGTCTGAAGCAGAGAAGAAAGTGGATGACCCGGACAACAGGATTCACAACGCCGCCAGCTTGGAGGCCAGTCCCAAGCTGATCGAGAACACGTTCAGGATCGAACGGGTGAGAGTCGCCAGCTTCCGGCGGCGTTTGACCTCGGCGGAAGCCCGAGCCAAGGCCTGACGGAAAAGCTGAAGCTCGTCCACGGTAATCAGGCGGTCCCAGTCGAGTGTTCGGCCCAGCAATAGAGTTCCCCGCTTGATTTTGAGGTCCTTCAATCTGCCCACCAAGTCGACTTGTTCCGTCAGCGTCGCTTGGCCGGTCTCGAGAAAGGTGTTGAGGGTCTTTTCCTGGGCCTTGAGAGCTTGCAAGAGTTCGTCAGTCCGGCCTTGGCCACCGCTGGCAGCGCCCGCCACCATCTTTTCAACCTCGTCGATCAATAAGTGAGCCTGCTTTTCGATCTTGTCGGTTTTGTCCGTTCGGCCGCTCTGCTGGAGTTGGGCGATGCTCTGCAGCAAATCCGCTGTCTCTTGAGCGACCTGGCCGATCGAATCGATGCCAAGAGCCATTTACCTCTCTCCCCCCGGGGGTGCGTTGCCGGACTGACTCATCGAGGCCAGCTGATTGAGGAGCTGTTGCAGCGCCTCGATGCTGTCTTGCAGCCGCTGCCGTTCCGGCTCCAGATCGGTTCGGTCACTGGCTTCGAGTTCCCCTCTGACCCTGTCGACCAGTTGACGCGCCGCCAGCACGGCGGAAGCCATCGCCCGGGCGTCGATCTCCCCCAACTTGCGGAAAGCCGAGCGATTCTTGAGGTGCAGGTGCAGCTCCTGCTGATTGACCCGAATCGTCTTGAGCAGCGCCAACAGTTCGCGGTAAATCCGGTCGCGCTCTCTTTCCAGCGCCTGAAGGTCCTCCAACTGGGCGGCAGCCAGCTCATCGATAGCGAGGTCGACGGTGGCCAGTTGCAATAGCACTGCTTCCCGATAATTGGGATTGGACCAGGCGGTTCTGAGGCCCCGGGCTGCCCGGCCTCGAGTCAAGCGGTGGCGCGCCAGCGAGCCTCGCTCGATATCGAGGGCCATGCCCTCCAGAAACGCCTGCCAGCCCTGATTGACGGTTTCCTGGTCGGTCTCGAGTCGGCTCTCGATCTTGTGCAGAAGGTTGATCATCGACTCCGAGAGCTGAACCAATCCACTGGGCGCCTTTTTTCGGTTCTGGCCAGTCACCGAGGACACGCTCAGAGCCCCCAACAAGAGCAGAATCAGCGGCCAAGGCTTCATCGATTGCCTCCCAGGCCCTCAAGCTGCTGCAGCCGGGTGTTGAGTTCTTCGAGCTGGGCGGAAGTCGGCGCAACGTCGGCGGTCAGGTAGTGGTGGATCAACTCTTGGCTCTGCTCAACCAGCTCCAATAGCAGGTTGAGCTGGCGAAGACGCCGGCGGTGCTGCTGGCGAAAGAGGCTGACCGGATCGTCGGTCGATTGCTGTTTTCGGCGCAATGAGAAAAGTGCCTGGGCCACTTGATCGGAGGCCGTCAGCGGGTCGTCCGGAACCGTCTCCTGCTCGAGGATCTCGTCGATCTTGCCGAATACCAGCTCCACCTGATCGCCATAGTCGTCGAATTGTTTGGCCTTGACCAGGATCTGATCGGTGAGATCGAGATAGGCCTCAACTCCTTGCCGGGAGGCTTGCAGCGACTCGAGTTGAAGCCGGGAGGCGTTTTTAAGTCCCCGGGGAGCGGAGCAGGCACTCAAAACGAGCAGCCCCAGCAAACCGATGGCAGACAATCGGAAGTTTGTCCGCGGCATCCGTTCAACTTCTGGTCGAAAGCTGAAAAAAGACATCCCTTGGGACCGGCAGGCACCTCAAAAGTTACTATAGCCCTTTTTTCCTAAAGGTTCAAAAGCAGGTCATTCCGGCCTTCTTTGGCGTCTTTTTCTCCAGGGCAATCCTAGTCATGTCCGTCACTGGCATTGTGTATGATCGGAGCCTCCGGTCGCCACTATCGTGTAAGTGCGCTTCTTTGTGGGTTGAAGGACGGCAATGAGTATCGAGCGGCGTTTCGATGTCTCCCTGATCGCGGAAATGGCGCTCAGGGAAAAGCAGATCCAGCAGAGCTACCGCCCGATCATCGGCGTTCATAAGTGGTTCGCACGCCGTCCGGGTACCTTGTTTCGAGGCCTGATCCTCGCCGAGTTTGGGGAAGACCGCCTGGATGACGCCTTTTTCCGATCGAACGATTTTACGGGAATCCGGATCGCAGACCCGTTCATGGGCGGCGGAACGCCGCTGATCGAGGCCAACCGCGTCGGATGCGATGTCCAAGGCTTTGATATCAATCCGATGTCTGTCTGGATAGTCCGCGAGGAAATCGAGCACCTGGACATAGTGGCCTATGAACAGGCTGCCCGCCTTCTCATTGACGCCCTGCGCGCCGACGTCGATCGATATTACCGGACTTCCTGCCCCCTCTACGGCGATGCCGATGTGCCGGTGAAATCGTTTTTGTGGGTTAAGGTGCTCGATTGCGCAGCCTGTGGGAAACCGTTCGATCTGTTTCCGGGCTACCTTCTAGCGGCGAACCGGCGGCACCCGAAGAATGTCCTCGTCTGCCCAGCTTGCGGCGACCTCAATGAAGTCGAAGATCGCAAAAGCCCCGGAGATTGCGCCACCTGCGAAGCCGCGCTCCGCCAAGCTGGACCAGCGCGCCGGGGGCGTTGTCACTGCCCGTGCTGCCGACATTCCAATGTCTACCCCGGAGATGTCCGGCGACCCCCTGAACACCGCCTTTTTGCCATCGAATACCACAACCCGAGGCGGAAAGCAGGGCATAAGGGACGTTTCTTCAAGAAGCCCGATGCAAAGGACATCGCCCGCGCCGCAGCCGCGGCCAAGCGGTGGAAACAGCTCACTCCCCGTTTTGTGCCGGACCAGGAAATCCTGCCGGGAGACGAAACCGACCGACTCCATCGCTGGGGCTATAGTCACTACAGGGATATGTTCAACCCGCGCCAACTGCTCGGGCTGGAGTTGAGTTGCCGGCTGATCGCCGAAATCGAGGACAAGCGCATACGCCGTGCGCTGGCAACCAACCTTTCCGATCTGCTGCGTTATCAGAACATGCTCTGCCGCTACGACACGATGGCGCTCAAGTCTCTGGACATCTTCTCGGTACACGGTTTTCCGGTCGGACTGGTGCAGTGTGAATCCAACCTTCCCGGCATTGTAAATAGCGCCGGCTTGAATGTCGGGTCGGGCGGCTGGTCCAACATCGTTAACAAGTTTGTCAAGGCGAAGCAGTACTGCGAGGCTCCGTTCGAGGTCCTGCGCCGCGGCTCGCGCAATATCCGGGTTCCGATCAAGGGCGAGCGGATCGGCGAGAAGCGCAACGGCCGCCGCCGCGCGGTCGCCATGAGCTGCAAGAGCGCCACGGAGGTCGAGCTTGCCACGCGAAGCCTCGATGCCGTGTTCACGGACCCGCCCTATTTCGGCAACGTCCAGTACGGCGAGTTAATGGATTTCTGCTATGTCTGGCTTCGCCGCCTCGTCGGAAACGAAGCCGAGGGTTTCGACCGCACGTCCACGCGCTCGGCGGATGAGTTGACCGGCAACGTCACGCTGGGTCGCGGCTTGGAACACTTCACGGAAGGGCTATCTGCGGCCTACTCGCGTATGGCAAGTGCCTTGAAACCAGGCGCGCCGTTGGTATTCACCTTCCATCACAACAAGCTGGAAACCTACTACACCGTCGGCGTGGCGATCCTGGATGCCGGTCTTGTCTGTTCCGCATCTCTTCCCTGCCCTGCCGAAATGGGAGGCTCGATCCATATCCACGGCACAACGTCATCGATCGTCGACACGGTCTTCGTGTGCCGAACTTCCGGAATGGCGCGAGGGCGATGGCTGTTTGACACACCGAAAGAGCTTGCCGCAATCGTTGGCGAGGATTTGGCTGCGCTGGCGTCCTCCGGCAGAGCGCCTACTTACGGCGACACACGATGCATTGTCTTTGGTCACCTGACCCGAATGGCAGTTTGGCGCCTCCGCGAGCACTGGAACCGCGCCCTTCCTACGGCAAGGAAGGTTGTGGCTCTTGCCGACGCGGTTGCTGCCTACGGGAATCCCGACCAGATCACGAAACGTGTGCTGACTGCCCGGACAAACGCAATATCGCCGGGACCGTTGTTCGCAGACACCGTTTCCGATGGGGAGACACGTAGTGCCGTTTCCTTTTGAGGTCGGCTTCGATGAGGTCCAATCCGACTTGGATTCTTACGTCGAGGCCGTGTTCGGATGTCTCGAATCAGATTTTCTGGTCATGCCCAAGGGCAGGGGGTTCGTCGAGTTCCCTACGTTCGAAACCGGTTATGAGGCCCTGAAGCGTGCCACCGCAAACTTCCAGGACGTCACGCCTGAGAGGGTCGCACCAGTCATCTTCGAGGCGCCAATAGCGCTGATCGTCCTTCGTTGCATGCTGGGGTTCACGCCGCCGGAGTGGGCCTACTACACCAGTCAGCACACCAGCACCCCGGTCACTCAAAGCGCGGTACGCACGATTGACCGCAATATCCGCAAGAAGCCCGAGGCGACTCTGCCGAGAAATGGAAGCGTTACGGAACGGCGAATTCACGCGCTGGTCGCTGCTGCCTGTCATATCCTCGAATCAGGCGCCCCCGAAGTCCCCTCCGACAATCTCCACAGATTCGACAAGGCCGATACCAGGGCCGGGCTCACCAGCCTCCGATCATTGGCGGATTTGGGCGCTCCTTATTCCATTTTGCTTTACGAGCGCCTTCTCGGCCGACCCTTTGCCGGCCATCGGGACTCCATCAGCGAACTCGTCGGCAACATCGTCGAGAACGCCATTGAGAATGTTCTGTCCCGTGCCGGCATCAGCTTTCGCAAGACCAAGCGGGCGGAGCGTCTGCCCGGCTTCGACCAAGCACCTGATTTCGTGATCCCCAATGAGTTCAACCCGCAGGTCGTCATCGAAGCCAAGCTCACCGAAGACGACGGAACGGCGCGCGACAAGGTGACACGTGTTCAGCATCTTGGCTCTCTCAGCATGGAAGGTCAGCCGTTGGACCAGCCGAAGTTCGAAGTGATCGCTTGCATAGCCGGACGTGGTTTCGGCGTCCGGCGCGAAGACATGAAGAAACTGCTGCTTTCGACCCGCGGCAAGGTTTTTACCCTGCAAAACATACAGCAACTTGTGGAACATACGCGTCTCGCGAAGTTCCGTTCACAGTAGTCCGGAGTCTCGCCACGGGCTTGGATGAACCCAAATAGCCGGAATCTGTGGGCACTAGCGCAAAAAGAAGCTTTATCGAACCAGTTCGACGGTGGTTCGGCAAACGAGGTCCCGCTCTAACTACTGCTGTGGCTACTAGCGCAACAAGAAACCGTTTCCAAAGGGATCTTGGGGATCGATCAGAAACTGGTGACGGCCGCTGATAAAGGCTCTCCCGGAGACGCGCGTGATGACGGCATCATACCGGCCCACTTTCGTGGTTGCAGTGACCTCCACCTCGAAACTGCTGCCGATCAAGCTCTCAATCGTGATCGGGCGTCCCAGCTCCAGCTCTCCGGCCAAATAGTGGAGCGCCGCCCGACCGCTGACGCCGGTTCCGGTGGGACTGCGGTCCACCTCACCCTCGGCAAAGACACACACGTTTCGACTATGCGCGTTTCCCTTCCCCGGCCCCACGAAAATGGCGCCGTAAAGAAAGTTCAGATCGGGATCGCCGGTAGGATGGACCACAGGACACTCGGCCGCCACCGCCTGTTTGATCCGTCTTCCCCAGTCGATGATTTGCGACACGTTGGACGGTTCCAGTCGCAATCCTAAGGCGGGTGCGTCGACATAGGCATAAAAGGCCCCGCCGAAAACCAATTGGCAGCTAACCGTCCCCAGGCCTTCAACCTCAACCTGCAAGTCGGATCGGAAAACGAAAGCAGGGACGTTTTCGAAAGAGACCCGGTCGACGCGGCCGTCCCGGTAGTGGGCCGTGGCCGTGACGCGTCCGGCCGGGGTGTCGATTTCAATCACCGGTCCCCCCGACAAGAGGCCGCATTCCAGCCCTACTTTGACCAGACCGATGATTCCGTGTCCGCACATCGTGCTGTAGCCTTCATTGTGGAGAAAAAGGACTCCCACGTCCCCATCCTCGGTCACCGGCGGCGTCAGCAGACAACCGTACATGTCGGCGTGACCTCGAGGCTCCCACATCAGGGCGCGACGGAGATCGTCGTGATGTTGCTTCAGGTAGCGACGTTTGGCCAAGATGGTCTCACCTGGCGGCTGAGGGAACCCCCCACAAATCACCCGCAGCGGCTCCCCTTCGGTATGGGCATCAATGGTCTCGATGCGTTGCCATTCTCTCGGCGCCTTCCAAGCCATGTCAGCCAGGGAAACAGACAAAACGCATAACGTCAAGGGATAGAGCAGCGGGTTTTTCTGAAGGTGGGTGCGACTTCGGCGTCAGGTGTGCACTGGGGCGGCGGCTGTTACAATACGGGGCTGATTTCCGACCACTGTTGGAACGGCTATTGCTATCGCCCTTGGAGGCCTGGAAATGAACAGAGTCACGGTTTTTCTGCTTTTTGCAGTCATGTCGACCCTGGGTCTGGAGGCGGGGGAGCCTGTCGATTTGCAGGTCGTCTCAAGGATTCGGGCCGAGGGATTGAACAACTCCAAGGTGATGGAAACACTCCACCAGTTGACGGATGTCCACGGGTCCCGGTTGACCGGGTCTCCCGGCTTAGCCTCAGCCAGCGCCTGGTGCCGCGATCAGCTTGCCGAGTGGGGCTTGGTCAACAGCAAACTGGAATCCTGGGGTGAGTTTGGCCAAGGCTGGTCGCTGGAAGGTTTCAGCCTGAATATGACCGCACCTTACTACTCGCCGCTGATCGGTTACCCCAAAGCCTGGACACCCGGCACCCAAGGACGAATCGAGGCCACTCCGATGCCGATCGAGGCTTCCAATCCGGAAGAGCTTAAAAAATATGAGGGCAAACTCAAAGGCGCCCTGGTGATGTTCCCCAATAACCGTGAAGCCGAGACCCACTTCGAGGCCGATGCCCGACGCCGCAGCGACGAAGATCTGGAAAAGCTGGTCCTGGCGCCTGAACCGGGAAGACGTCCGGGATTCCAAGCGCGCCGCGCCCAATTCCGCCAGCGGCGGCAGATGCGGCAAAAGATGGTCGAGCTTCTCAAGGCCGAGGGGGCGGTGGCAACGCTGGAGGCCAGCCGCGGTGAACACGGCACTCTGTTCGTGGGCAGTGGCGGTTCGCGCGATCCCGAGAAGGAAATGCCGTTGCCGGGAATCGTTCTCGCCATCGAGCACTACAACCGCATCAAGCGATTGTTGAAAAGCGAAGTCCCGGTCAAGATCGAGCTGGAATTCCAGGCGCGCTACCACCAGGAGGATCTGAACGGCTACAACGTCGTGGCTGAGATCCCCGGCGCCGATCCCAACCTAGCAGATGAACTCGTCATGCTCGGGGCCCACATCGATTCCTGGCATGCGGGAACCGGGGCCACCGACAACGCCGCCGGGGTGGCGGTAACCATGGAAGCGGCTCGCATCATTCAGGCGCTCGACCTCAAGCCCCGCCGGACGATCCGGATCGGGCTCTGGAGCGGAGAGGAGCAAGGCCTGCTGGGTTCCAGAGCCTACGTCAAGAACCACTTCGCCGACCGCGAGACGATGGAGCTCAAGCCCGCCCATGATCGCTTTTCCGCCTACTTCAACCTCGACAACGGCACCGGGAAAATCCGTGGAATCTACCTCCAAAACAACGATGCCGTCAGGCCGATTTTCGAGGCTTATCTCAAACCTTTCCAAGATCTCGGCGGCACCACCATCACAATTCGCCGAACGGGAGGGACCGACCACCTGGCCTTTGATGCCGTCGGACTGCCCGGCTTCCAGTTCGTCCAGGATCCCATTGACTACTCGACCAGGACGCACCACACCAATATGGACCTGTACGATCACGCCCTGGCGGGAGACTTGATGCAAGCTTCGGTGATCATGGCCTCTTTCGTCTATCACACCGCCATGCGGGACGAAAAACTTCCCCGCAAGGCGTTGCCCGAGCCGCAACCTGAGGAGGAAAGGCGGCAGCCAAGGGATCGCAACCCGCTGGATTTCCTCTGAACGGCAACAACAACGGCCCCGGCAGAGATTGAGCAGAAGCCTCGGCCCGATGCATCAATGCGCAAGGTTGGATGTCGAAAGTGAAAAGGGCACTTGCGCGAATTCCCAAAGGGTGATGCTCCAGGCCGGCCGTTCCATTGACGCTGGTCGCGTGGGCAGGTTTCGTTTCTGTTGAATTGGGTCGCCGAAGCTGTCTCCGAATAGAAGCAGTGGTCAGTGATGTTAGGATGTCTCCATGCGAACTACGGTCAGCATCGATGATGATGTGCTGGCAGTGGCGCGCTCTCTGGCAGCGAGGAAAGGCGTCAGCCTTGGGAGCGCCTTGTCGGACTTGGCGCGGCGCGGCTTCAGGCAAACCCGGACCGATTATGATGACGGCATTCCGGTGTTCCAGGTTGAGGCCGGAGCCGGCCCGATCACGAGCGAGGACGTCCAGAAATCGCTCATCTTCTTGATTTAGAATGCGCTATTTCTTATTGTGCGGTAAAGGTGCCGGCGCATGACTTGCTTCCAACTGCAATCTTTAATCCGCCCTATTCTAAACCGGCTGGTTGAACAATTTCCTGTTTCAACTTTCAACTGGGAACGACTCCCTCCGTTCTATGCACTACTCAAGTCACAGTTCAAAATAATCGTGTTCCTGAGTTGCGCTAGTGTAGCGTTTCCCTACCAGACGGAGAGTCCCCCTTACCCCATAAGGGTTGGGGAAGGAGTCCTCCGGAAGAAAGCGACCAACGTCGTGAGGCCTGCCTTTCCGGATGTTTCATTCAAAAAGGAGGTCACGGGGGTAGTTGTTGCTTGGATTGAAACCGATGAACAGGGAGAAATGGTGTCAGTAACCATCTTGCAAAGTCCCAACAAGGAAATCGGGTCGGCTGTCAAGAAAGCTCTAGCGAGGTGGCGTTTCGCGCCTACCACCCTCAAAGGGAAACCGGTGGGCGTAGCCGGGAAGTTGACTTTTTACTACGAGATTGAGAATGGCGTTGGTTTGGTGCTATCACCCGACGAAAAGCGCGCACTTCGCGCGCTCCGACCCGTCATCGCAACGGGGCGTTGCCCTGGCAGCGGTCATCCTGCCGGATCAGAATGCTCGGCGCCGGGTTATCGGAGACCTACGCGAGCGCATGGCCCGCCTGCGAGGATTGTTAGAGGGATTCACCCCAAGGCCCGACACCCCGAAGAACAGGCATAGCCATTGGGCCCTGCTATCGTTCCCAATCCTCCCGATTCGGGATTCCGCGGCTGGTCAACATCTCCAAGCCGGGTTCCAGAGCCAACGCAGCCGCTTCGCTACCCGGGTTCGGGCCTGGGGGCCTCGCAGGATATCTCGCACCTCCCCGGTCCGCGGATTGCGCAAAATAGCCACATTGGGCGGTCGGTTTCCTCGCCCAGTGTGACCGATCCACCGGGGCCGGAGAGCGTGATGCCGGCCAACTGGTCGGCCCATCCGGGCTGCACGGGTAGCACACCGCAGGCGCCTTCATCCATGACTGTCCCCTATTAGGTCTTCGCCTTTGCTACAATTACAGTATCGGCGCGGACAAAGCCCACGAATCCCCCTAACCAGAACCCCAAAAGCCACACTTTGGTCCAGGGAGAGATTCTCATTTCAGGGAACTCCAGAAGCATCCGGTTGTTGGATCTCCACGGTAACGTTCTGCTTATCTTTTTTTCTTCCCAAGAAATAGCCGAGCACTCCTGCCCCGGATGCGGTTCCTGCCACCGTAGCGCTGTGAGTCCTAGTCCAGGAATTTCCATCGTGCAGATATACGGCGAATATCAATCCAAGGTACGCCCCGCCCACAGCAAACAATGTTCCGAAAAGGCCTCGCTTGTACCCCTTACGCTGGGTGAACCGGACGGTGGAGATCCGATCGGTGGGGATGCTCTGAAGTCCGGTTCCTCTTGGGCCAGGGCCGCTGCTCTCCTTGACATCCACCATCAAGAGGCCATCCTGGACCTCCCGGACCCGTCCCTCCACCTGGGTGCCGTCGGCAAAGGAGGCCTCGATTCGTTTGCGGTCGAGCAGGTCGCGCAGTCGCTCGGTATCGGAACCACTGACCGAAAAAACCTGCTTGCGAGCGCTGCAGGCCGTCAGCATGCAAACGCAAAGCGGCAGCACAACGAGCCGCTTCCACAGCCACCCAGCCGTTCCTTCTTGCCAATTGGATCGTATCATTCCTGCTCCTCCTTCTCTGGCGTGAGCGCACACCGTTGGGGCGGCGCGTTGAGAACCCTCAATTATCCTCAGATCGGATCGGAAACCTTCACACAGTCTGGCGCCTATTCATGACTGTCCTTTATAGGTCTTCGCCTCACAATTACAGTATCGGCGCGGACAAAGCCCGCCAATTCCCCTAACCAGAACCCCAAAAGCCACACTTTGGTCCAGGGAGAGATTCTCATTTCAGGGAACTCCAGAAGCATCCGGTTGTTGGATCTTCACGGTGACGTTCTGCTTATCTTTTTGTCTTCCCAAGAAGTAGCCAAGCACTCCTGCCCCGGCTGGAGTAACAATTGCCACCGCGCGATCACTTCTACTCCAGCCCTCGCCAAAAGCCACGATGAACGTTCCAAGGTACACCCCCCCCAGAGCAAACAATGGTGCGAAAAGGGCTCTCCTGTACCCTTTACGCTGGGTGAACCGGACGGTGGAGATCCGGTCGGTGGGGATGCTCTGAAGTCCGGTTCCGCTCGGGCTGGGGCCGACGCTCTCCTTGACGTCCACCATCAAGAGGCCATCCTGGACCTCCCGGACCCGGCCCACCACCTGGGCGCCATCGGCCAAGGAGGCCTCGATTCGTTTGCGGTCGAGCAGGTCGCGCAGCCGCTCGGTGTCGGAAACGCTTACGGATAAGACCTGCTTGCGAGCACTGCAGGCCGTCAACAAGCAAACGCAAAGCGGCAGCACAATGAGCCGCTTCCACAGCCACCCAGCCGTTCCTTCTTGTCGATTGGATCGTATCATTCCTGCTCCTCCTTCTCCGGCGTGAGCGCACACCGTTGGGGTGGCCCGTCGAGCACCCTCAATTATCCTCAGATCGGACCGGAGACCTTCACACAGCATGGCGCCTTCATTCATCACGCCTTCATTCATGACTGTCCCCTATAGGTCTTCGCCTTCGAGACTGGCGGAAATATCCAAACCCTGATGCGGGAGGGACAGCGCCAACAGTTTGGTACAGTTGGAACCAACAACAGCAACAGTGAGTGCCAGACCCAAGGGGCGAGGGGACCGTTCTTGCGCGAGCATCGGATCGATCCACCGGTGCCGGCGGAGTCAAGCGGTAACACAGCCTGTGTTGGGTTCCAATAACAAGACTGGGGGTAAAGCTCACCCAGTGTGATCGGGTTTGTCTAATTGGTCAACCGAACGATGCCCACCCGGACTTCCGGCTTGCTGGCCGTGGTGGGAGTGGATCGGTCTTCTTGCACCACGCACCAGAGGCGTTCGTTGTCCAGCCAGCGAACTATTTTGACTCCAGTTCTTTTCCGGGCCTCTGAGTCAAGCTGCCAAGACGAGTAACCTCGCTGTAGCACCCATTTCTTTCGAGCGGCCGGGATTCGCCCCAGCTCCAGTTCATCCACCACACCAGGTTCGATCAGGAGGGGTGAGCTGGAAGGAAACTCCAGGTTCACGATGGTGACATCGCCATCCTTGAGTCCCGCTGCCCAACGCCCATCGGGACTCAGGTCGAAGGCGTCAAAGTACTGCTCGGAAACGACTTCCGCCACACCCGTCTCCGGATCCAGGCGAACAAAGCCTTTCTTGGACAGGAAGTATAGTGCCCCGTCGGCGCGGGAAACTGCCATCCCCAACGACCGTGCCCTCCAGGTTTTGTCGGTCAGGAATTCCGAGCGGCCGGTTTCCAGATCGTAGCGGCGAGGCACGCCGTCCCATGGATCGTACCTCGAAAAATAGTAGTAAATCGACCTCCCGTCTTCACTCCACACCGCGTCGTAGCCGGGTCCCGCCTCTTGCAGCCGCACGATCGGGCCTCCGGTGGCTGGCATGGTCGAGAGATAATAGTGGCTAAGGTTGTCTCTGGCTTCTTCATCCCATTCACGGACGTCGTTGAAAAAAATGATCTTTCGTCCATCGGGAGAGAGCCGAGGAGCCGAGGGGGAACTACAGAGGCCCGTCCCATAGCCGGGGTAGACGAATTCGTCGCAGTCATCGCCACTCTGGACCAGCTTGGTCAATTGGCTGCCGTCGGGCCTCACGCTGTAGATTTTCTGGCGATAATGGAGGCTGAATCCATTGGTGACAAAGACGATACGAGAATCGTCTTTGGAAACCTGTATTTGGCTGATATATTGGTCGAACCAGCGAGACGGGGGCGCGAAGATTAGGACTTCTTCCTCCCCCTCGAGACGGTACAGTTTACGCCTCTCGCTGGCTTCATCGTACCGGCTGTAGGCGAAGAGTCTTGACCCCAAAGAGCCGAGACTTACCCCCGTCCAGCGCTGCTCCGGTCTCGACTTCAACAGTCGAGTTTCTTGGACCCGCTCCTGAGCCGGCAAAGCACCTATAAACAAAATGGATAAGAAGACCCCGATAATCCGGTTGCGGTGTCGAAACCTCATGGAGACCCTCCACTCCAGTCGAAGCTTGTAAACCGGCACCCCGTCCAGACATCATGAAAAAGACGGACGCCGCCCCCTATTCGGCCACCCTGGATCCAAGGAGTGTACTTGTATTGGACCCAGGTCGGTTTATTATTTGCGAAGAAGGTCACGACTGGTCCTTTCCCTGCCGCAATTTCATCGTCGGTGCATTCGGCGTCATCAGAACAATCATATCCGTGCCGAACCCCACGGGCCCTGTTGTGGAAAAAATTAGTGTCGGCATCGTTGTCGTCAAGAGCGGCAGGTGCCTCGCCGTATCTTTCCACGAAAGTATCGACAGCACAATCGATCTGGTCGTAGAAGTTATATAGATGCAAATTCTCCAAGTTTAGGACTGGGTCGTCGGTCACGCCACAACCCATTGCTTCATTTAATTTCCTCGGACTTGTCGTGGGATATGGTGCCGGCTGCCCCCGGGTCACGATAAGTTCCTGCTCTTTTTGCAGGGTCACCAACAGGTTTCTGGGCGTCACGCGGTGAGACCTCTTCATGCTGCAGTCGAAAATGGCGTTTCCACTGTTGGCATCTTCGGCATTTGTACAGGAAGCAAGCCGGGCGATGAGTGTTGACGCACTAATGGTCTCGCCACACCGTCGATTTCCCTCTGCTACGGTGCCGGTGCAGTCGCTGAAGTCCCGGTTCCGGGTATCATCGCCATCGTCATTCTGACCCATAGGTGGCTCATAGAGAATATCCCCGGTTAAATCGGAGTTGTCATTGTCACTGTCAAACGAGCCGTCCTCATCCTGGTCGTAGAATCCTTCTTTTGTATGCGTGTTGATATAGAAGTTCCTTAGGAAGGAACCGTGTGGTCTTTGGTTCGCACATATTGTGTTTGTTTCGAAAAAATCCTGGATCACACTGGCATCCTGACTCACAGTGGTGTTGAGCGCGGTTGCAGTGGTGCTGCTTGGAATCGAGACGATCATCTCGTTGTCTGGGATGCCCAAGTTTGTAAAGTCGAACCCGCGATAGTTCAAAACGGTCACCTCACCGAGCGACTGTTGGTCTCCTGAGGCTCGGAGGACCTTGACGGTGGCGGCCGTGGTCGCGGTCGAACCCTGGGTGAGAGTGCCGGCGGTGTAGGTGGCTGTCGCGCTGTCCGACGGCAGCGTGACCGAGGGTGGGACCATCCCAAAGTCGGCCTCCAGATAGCGAGTAACCGGGCCAGCGGGATCCTCGCTCAAGGACACTGTCAGGGTGGTGGTATCCGTCCCGTCGGCTTTAACGATGTTGGCATGGTTTTGGCTGTCGTCGATCGTCAGCGTGGTATCCACGCAGTTGGCCGGCTGGCTGGCCGTGGCGGCGGGCGCCCGTTCAAGACTGAAGTTGGTCGCGAACGTTTGGGATCTGAAGGTGTCTCCCGAGGCAGTTATGGTTACCGCACCGTCTGGGTCGTCGCAGCAGCCCAGTCGAGTCACTCGAACCCTGGCAGGAACAACACCGATTGCGCCTTCCCTCCGAGGAAACTGCTCGACCTGGACACAGGGCCCTCCTCCATCGATCGTCATCGAAGCGGTGTGTCCCGAGGTCGCTGCGAATACATATTCCCCGAAGCAAAAGTTTACCGACTCCCTAAAGCCGCCGGTGCCTGGTTCATTCATGACTGTCCCCTATAGGTCTTCGCCTTCGTTCTTCAATAAACACGCCAGGGGAGCCTGACGCGACCATTATCGGCGATTCTTAAGCGGGGAAACGTTATTTGACCGGCAAAAGTTCAGGGTTGAAGAGTCACCGATATGGGCGTGTCCCGCCCGCTCTTGGGAAGATCAAAGTACTGGTGTGCCTCGTTGTACGAGGGATGCGAAACCAGGAGCAACTTCTCACCTGGACGTACCTGCTCGAACCGGAATGCACCATTTTCATCACTGGCGGTAAAGGCTCGGTGCTCCTTCAGACTCTCGATGGCTAGAAATCGTCTTGCCTCTCGAGGCAGTGCTCCCAACAACCCCACTTTTGCCCCAACGACAGGCGTTCCATCGTCTGCTTGCAGGGTTCCGGTGACGAGGAACCCCGTTCCGAGCGACAAATCAACAGAGAGGCCGGACTTGTCTCCCACTGTAGTCGGGGGCGAGATGGAGGGCAGGAAATCTTCATGCGATGCCTCCACCACAAGCTCCTTCTCGGGGTGCACATTACGGATCTCAAAAACCCCTTGGCGATCGGTAATCACGTCGCCGCTCTCCCACTGGTACATCACCGGAACTGGATCACTCCCAGCATCGCGGGCGTAGTACACGCTCACCTGCGCCCGGGAAATCGGCTTGCCTTCCGAATCGGTTATTCTTCCGTTGATTCGTTTTCCCTTCTTCAGGTACAGGGTTTTCCGGTAGGTGCTATCTTCAGCAATAACATCGATGGTGGCATGTTCGGAAGCATAGTCCTCGACCTTCGATGTCAGGTGCCACGTTCCGACCGTCAAGGACCGGAATTCGACCTGGCCGCTCGCATCCGATTTCGCGTGCCTCGAGACCAGCCCGCCACTGTCATCCGAGGCCAAGGCGACTTCCCCGGGCACTCCGACGAGTTGCTCCGAGTCCATCAACTCGATCACAATTACGGTATCGGCGCGGACAAAGCCCGCCAATCCCCCTAACCAGAACCCCAAAAGCCACACTTTGGTCCAGGGAGAGATTCTCATTTCAGGGAACTCCAGAAGCATCCGGTTGTTGGATCTCCACGGTGACGTTCTGCTTATCTTTTTGTCTTCCCAAGAAGTACCCGAGCACTCCTGCCCCGGCTGGAGTAACAATTGCCACCGCGCGATCACTTCTACTCCAGCCCTCGCCAAAAGCCACGATGAACGTTCCAAGGTACACCCCCCCCAGAGCAAACAATGGTGCGAAAAGGGCTCTCCTGTACCCTTTACGCTGGGTGAACCGGACGGTGGAGATCCGGTCGGTGGGGATGCTCTGAAGTCCGGTTCCGCTCGGGCTGGGGCCGCTGCTCTCCTTGACGTCTACCATCAAGAGGCCATCCTGGACCTCCCGGACCCGGCCCTCCACCTGGGCGCCATCGGCAAAGGAGACATCGATTCGTTTGCGGATGAGCAGGTCGCGCAGTCGCTCGGTATCGGAAACACTGACCGATAAGACCTGCTTGCGGGCACTGCAGGCCGTCAGCAAGCAAACGCAAAGCGGCAGCACAATGAGCCGCTTCCACCGCCATCCAGCCGTTCCTTCTTGCCGATTGGTTCGTATCATTCTTTGTCAGTCCGGCTCCGGCGTCTGTCCGCACTGTGGATCGCAGGCCGAATCGCACAGATCTCCTACAAAAAGGCCCTCGATGCCACCGACGCGAATCGTGGCATCCACCCTCTTGCAAGGCACGAAAGAATCGGCCCTTGAGCAGACCACATCCTCCTCGTCTTTCGCGTGCCTCGAGACCAGGCCGCCACTGTCATCCGAGGCCAAGGCGACTTCCCTGGACACCCCGACGAGTTGATCCGAGTCCATCAACTCGACCACAATTACGGTATCGGCGCGCACAAAGCCCGCCAATCCCCCTAACCAGAACCCCAAAAGCAACACTTTGGTCCAGGGAGAGATTCTCATTTCAGCGAACTCCAAAAGAATCCGGTTGTGGGATCTCCACGGTGACGTTCTGTTTATCTTTGTGTCTCCCCAAGAAGTAGCCGAGCACTCCTACGGTCTCATTGTCAACTCTCCTGGTGTGATCCCAGTCAAGGGGTAAAGACACCGTCCCAGAGTCCGATGTTGTAGGAGACGGAGTCCAATACAATCTCTTCCACCTGGTTGCTATCGATCCAGTACGCGATCCGAAATGGCGTCTCGATACCCTGGATCGTCCGATAATCCCAAAACTCCACCCGATGCCTCTTGCATCAGCCGGAAACTCTGATTCTCCCCGCCTGCCGCCGGTCCGGAAAGAGAGTTGCTAGCCAGGATAAGCGAGTCTCACACGAGTTGTGAAACGGAAAGATTTTGGGCTATGGGACACTTTAATTTGGGCACATGCACGGCCCTTGTCTCAGTCGTTGCGGGATCTCGACGGCAATGCGAGATGGAACGCGCAGTGCACACGGGCGCCGACTGAAAGATGCCGCCGGACTGCCCGGCTTCCAGTTCATCCAGGATCCCATCGACTACTCGACCAGGACGCACCACACCAATATGGACCTGTACGATCACGCCTTGGCGGGAGACTTGATGCAGGCTTCGGTGATCATGGCCTCCTTCGTCTATCACACCGCCATGCGGGAGGAGAAACTTCCCCGCAAGGCATTGCCCGAGCTGCAACCTGAGGAAGAAAGGCGGCAACCAAGGGATCGCAACCCGCTGGATTTCCGCTGAGCAGCAACAACAACTGCCCCGGCAGAGATTGAAGCACTGATGCAGTGATGTTAGGATGTCTCTATGCGAACTACGGTCACTATCGATGATGATGTGCTGGCAGTGGCGCGCGCTCTGGCAGCGAGGAAAGGCATCAGCCTGGGGAGTGCCTTGTCGGACTTGGCGCGGAGCAGCTTCAGGCGAGCCCAGACCAGCTATGATGACGGCATTCCGGTATTCCAGGTTGAGGCCGGAGCCGGCCCGATCACGAGCGAGGACATCCAGAAATCCCTCAGCGATTGGCCATGATCCGCTTGCTCGATGTCAACGTCCTTATTGCCCTGACATGGCCCAATCACGTACACCATGAAGCAGCGCGATCATGGTTTACCAACGCCCGCACCAGCGGATGGGCAACCTGCTCGCTGACCGAAGCCGGATTCGTGCGCATTTCCTGTAACCCGTCTGCGGTCAAACAGTCGGTGACACCCGCCGACGCCATTGTCGTGCTCGGCAAGCTCAGGCAACTGGAGTCGCATTCCTTTTGGGCCATGGATCATTCCATCGTTGATCTGCCGCCGGGAATCCTGAGGAGAATTCAAGGATACCGCCAGATTACCGATGCCGTGCTCCTGGCCCTCGCGATTCAGTATGGAGGCCAGCTTGCCACATTCGATTCGGGCTTCGCCGATCTCTTGGCGCCGGAAGAACTGCGCGCAGTTCACGCTATTCCAGTATGAGCCAGCCTGGGCTGCGGTTGTCAATGGACGCCACGGAAGAGTAACAGACGACTCGGGACGGGACGAGAAACTGCCCCGCAAGGCGTTGCCCGAGCCGCAATCTGAGGAGGTAAGGCGGCAGCCAAGCGATCGCAACCCGCTGGATTTCCGCTGACCGGCGATAACCGTGCCGGACACAGCCCGAGGGTGGCGAATGATCTCCTGACAAGGTCGATCGTTACCCTCTGGCGGGACTCAGAACTGGTTGAATCGCGGAGACGAATTCTGCCAGGTTCCATCTATCCCTTCTATTCTGGGACACTTCTCCGGATGAGCCCGGCTCAAGCCTACCAGATAGGCTTGTCGGTCAGATCGGACCTTTGCCGAGCAGGGGTGGCCGGCTTGGATTCAGGACCCAGTCGACCGGCGGCTCGCCAACCAGCATCGGGCCTCCGTCACCCAGCCTCTATAGCTGGCCGAAGATGATCTGATGGCGGTCGCTGACCTGACGAACCTCCAGCTGCTCGAGACCTGCTTGGCAGAGCTGCTCCTCCACTTCCCGGGTGGTGTAGGCTGCCAGCAGCGAGTTGAAGAAGTCGCGCTGCAAAATTGGCGGCTCCTCACTGGAATAGAGCTGCTTAAGTCGCCGTGCCTCTTCCAGAGTCGCCGGCCGGACGAGGTCCATGACAAACACTCTCGCTCCGGGTCGTCCGGCCATTGGCAGGAGGCGCCACAGCACGGCCGGGTCAGCCAGGTGGTGCAGCAAGCTGTTGCTGATGACGATGTCATAGTCGCGGCGGGGAAAATCCGCTCCCGGCAAGTAACCGTGGTGGAGCCGCACCCGCTGCTGCAATTGTCGTTCAGCCACCGCCTTGTATCCCCAGTGCAGCATCGCCCTCGAGCCGTCGATTCCATCCAGCCGGACCTTGGGAAAACGGCGAGCAAAGCGGCAACTGACGTCACCTGAGCCGCAACCCAGGTCGAGAACATGGCCGACCGGCAGGCCTTTAAAAACCGCCTCAAAGAAATCCACAAAAGACTCGTGAGCGACGCTAAAATCCGCTTGGGCATAGGCCTTGGACTGCTCCGACTCATCCATCAACTCAGGTTCGGCACGGCGCGTTAGTGGTTCAGTATTTGGCGGCAAAACGGCTCGCTCAGATCTTGATGAAAATACGTCGACGGGACCATACGACCCGTACCGGCAGCCAAAGCGTCCGGTAACCCAGAGCAATCAACAAGAAAGGGTTCATCGACATGGCTGCCCGCTGTTTCGTGGATACCGCCGGCCCGACCGGGCCGTTCGATCAGCCTCAGGCAAAGCCGCTATTACCGCATCCACCAGCCGGGGCTGCATCGGCGGCCCGGGAAGAGCCTGTGCTCGAGCCTACGGAGAAACTGGACAGCAGTTGTTCGGTCCTTTTGCCCCCGCAATCGGGACATTCCGGCGCTTCGGTCTGTCGAAACACAATTCTCTCGAACTGCTTCCCGCACTCTTGGCACCGGTATTCGAAGATGGGCATGGCAGGTATTATAGAACACCTCAGCCAGCAAAGCCGAAGGACTCGCACCGAATATGGACAGCCCCGACCCCATTGGCCACCCCATTCTCGACACATTGCCGCCCGTGATCCGACAGGCTCGTGATGTCCGCTTGCACGACTCCCGGCTTGAAGACGTGGCCTCCTGGATGGCCTACGAGGAACTCCCCTTTCCCGATTTTCACTTTCCCATAGACCCCCGCTGGTCGGACCACGAGAGTGCCAATTTCATCCTCTTGACGGCAGCGCTGAACTTCGCCTTCACCGACTTTTCCAGCGGCAAGATTTTTGCGGTACGGGAAGGCGCCAAGCAGCTTTACGACTCCGATGCCATGTTTTTCTGCCTGGCTCGAGCGATCGCCGAGGGCATTCCCTTATTGCAATCGGACTACTTGAGCCGGCTCACCAACTCCCGTCTGTCCCAGGTGTTCTCCGGCAACATGCCGGTGCCGTTGCTGCAAGAACGAGCGGCCATCCTGCGCCGGATTGGCTCGGTCCTGAGCCAACACTACCAGGGGAGTTTCCTCAACTTCCTCCGCGAGGGCAGGCCGCGCCTCTACGACCGCCAGGCGGGCTTGCTGGATCGGCTTACGACTGCTTTCGCATCCTTTGAAGATGAAGCGTCCTATCGGGGCCATCGGATCCGATTTCGCAAACGAGCACAGCTACTTATGTGGCAGCTCCACACCCATTTTAGAAACTGTGGATTGTTTCAACTGGAGGATCCCGAGAAACTGACGGCCTTTGCCGATTACATCCTCCCGGCCGCTCTCCGCGTTCTGGGAATCATCTCTTATTCATCCCGCTTGGAGGAGACTATCCAGCAACGGCGTCTGCTGGAAAAAGGTGGTCGTCAAGAGGTGGAAATTCGAGCCTTTACCTTGTGGGCCTGCCATCTCCTCACCCGGGCCATCAACCAACACCGCCCCTCCGACCGCGCCATCGTCACGGCCGAGCTCGACAGCCGGCTTTGGACCCATTATCACGCCGGTCATTGGCCCCACCACCTCACCCAGACCACAGCCTACTAGCCGTCGCGCTCTCGACAAGCGTCAGGATCGACGGCCACAGAGGTCCATTCCGCGGGTCGGTGTGCAACTTTGTCGACGTTCGCGGTCGACAAATCGTTCTATTAGAGTCATTTACGACCTGGGCGACGCATGCGTCGCCCCTACACAGACATCCCCCCGACAAGACCCGGTACTGCGTGCCGGGACGTTCCATGGGCACCGTTGCTTTCGTCTGCGGGACCATGATTATTCCCCCCACATCTCTTCCGCCGCGAGGCGGGGCCCGCTTGGTGATCCTTGGTACCCTGAACCGGGTTTGCCGGTTGGGCGATCAGACTCAACCCAAGGGGGAAGAAACAGAATCGACGGCCACAGAGGTCCATTCCGCGGGTCGGTGTTCAACTTTGTCGACGTTCGCGGTCGACAAATCGTTCCGTTAGAGGTCTTTACGCCATGGGCGACGCATGCGTCGCCCCTACACAGACATGCCCCCGACAAGACCGGTACTGCGTGCCGGGACGTTCCATGGGCACCGTTGCTTTCGTCTGCGGGACCATGATTATTTCCCCCACATCTCTTCCGCCGCGAGGCGGGGCCGGCGCCCGCTTGGTGATCCTTGGTACCCTGAATCGGGTCTTGTCGGGTGGGCAATCAGGGTCAACCCAAGGGGGAAAAAACAGGATCGACGGCCACAGAGGTCCATTCCGCGGGTCGGTGTGCAACTTTGTCGACGTTCGCGGTCGACAAATCGTTCTATTAGAGTCATTTACGACCTGGGCGACGCATGCGTCTTCCCTACACAGACATGCCCCCGACAAGACCGGTACTGCGCGCCGAGGCGTTCCATGGGCGCCGTTGCTTTCGTCTGCGGGACCCTGATTATTCCCCCCACATCTCTTCCGCCGCGAGGCGGGGCCGGCGCCCGCTTGGTGATCCTTGGTACCCGGAATCGGGTTTCTCGGTTGGGCGATCAGGGTCAACCCAAGGGGGAAAAAACAGTATCGACAGCCACAGACATCCATTCCGCGGGTCGGTGTGCAACTTTTTCGACGTTCGCGGTCGACAAATCGTCCCGTTAGAGGCGTTTACAACCTGGGCGACGCACGCGTCGCCCCTATACAGACATGCCCCCGACAAGACCCGGTACTGCGTGCCGGGGCGTTCCATGGGCGCCGTTCCATTCCTCTATGCGACCATGATGATTCTCAGGCCGGGTTCCGTTGGCGATCCTTGGTACCCTGAATTGGTTTTGCCGGTTGGGCGATCAGGGTCAACCCAAGGGGAAAAAACAGGATCGACGGCCACAGAGGTCCATTCCGCGGGTCGGTGTGCAACTTTGTCGACGTTCGCGGTCGACAAATCGTTCCGTTAGAGGTCTTTACGCCATGGGCGACGCATGCGTCGCCCCTACACAGACATGCCCCCGACAAGACCGGTACTGCGTGCCGGGGAGTTCCATGGGCGCCGCTCCATTCCTCTATGCGACCATGATGATTCCCAGGCCGGGTTCCGTTGGTGATCCTTGGTACCCTGAATCGGGTCTTGTCGGTTGGGCGATCAGGGTCAACCGAAAGGGAAAAAACAGGATCAACGACCGCGGACGCCGGCAGAGGAATCCAACACCAGTCGCCGACGGGTGAGATCGTCAATGCGATCCAGGTCCACCTCCACGCCGATGCCCGGCTTGTCCCAAGGCACTGCCACCTCACCATCTGCGTTCATGGTCCATTCAGGGGTCACGATGTCTCGTTCCCAATAGCGGGAGCTGGGAGAGAGGTCTCCCGGCAGGGAAAAGTTGGGAAGGGAGGCCAAAGCGACGTTGTGAGCTCGTCCGATGCCGCTCTCCAGCATGCCGCCGCACCAAACCGGAATCGAACGGTGCTGACAGAAATCATGGATTTGGCGTGAAGAATGAAGGCCGCCCACGCGGCCGGGCTTGATGTTGACGATCTTTCCGCTACCCAACCGGAACATGTCTTGGGCGCGCTCGACCGAAGTGATCGACTCGTCGAGACAGATCGGAGTTTGCATTTGTTTTTGCAGTTCGACATGGCGGAGCAGGTCGTCCCAAGCCAGCGGCTGCTCGATCATCATCAAACCCAACCGGTCGAGTTCCAGCAGGGCTTCGATGCCGGCCAGGGAATAGGCATTGTTGGCGTCCACCATAAGACGGCTGCCACCTCCTGCTGCCTTATGGGCAGCTCGGACAAAGTCGACATCCTTCCCTGGTCGAATCTTGAGTTTTATCTTGCGGTAGCCTTGGGCCAGAGCGACTTCTGCTTTTTTTGCCAACTGGGAGGGAGTGTCCTGAATCCCAACCGAAATGCCGACCGGAATCTTCTTCCGGACTCCCCCCAGCAGTTGGGCCAGGGGTTGCCCCAGTCGTTTGGCATGAAGGTCCCAAGTCGCCATCTCGACAGCCGCCTTCGACATCCGATGGCCCCGGAAATCGATTTCCAGCAAGGGAGCAATCGCTTCTGGACCCGCTACCGTATTTCCCAGGATCCGGGGAGCCACCCATCTTTGGATCACTTCCCAACAAAGATCCACCGTTTCCGAAGAATAATTGGGTCTTTCCCCGGCGACACATTCGCCCCAACCCACGAACCCCTCGTTGTCGACCACGCATACCAATAGAATGCGCCGGTGAGTGACCGATCCCGAAGAAATCCGGAAAGGCTCTTTGAGAGAGAGGCCTATCTCGCGAAGCTCGATGCGTTTGACCTGGAACATCCCACTCCTCTCGCGAGAGTCGCTGGGGAAGACCCGATTATATGACTTCCACCTAGCGAGGCACCAAATTGGAACCAAACTCAGTTGACCCGATCCCGGATCATGGGTCAAGATGTGCCACAGAATTCAGCCCTGGCTGAGCCTGCTACCAAACCCGGAGGAACCTACCCATGGTCAAGACTGCGGCGCCGTCGATCGAAATGCCACCTTGCGACTATACCCCTGCGCCCTATCAAGGCCCCACGCGTGAGCAGGTTCTAAAAGACCGGCGCCGCTACTGCAATCCCGCCATTTTCACTTATTACAGCGACCCGCTGATGGTGGTTGAAGGACATCGCCAGTATCTGTTCGATCACACCGGTCGGCGGTACCTGGATCTCTTGGCTGGGATTGCCACCGTTTCCTGCGGTCACGGGCATCCGCTGGTGTTGAGAAGAGTCCGGGAGCAGATGGCTCGACTACAGCACGCTACCACGATTTACTTGCACCCCAACTTTTCGGAGTTGGCCAAGCGACTGGCCGCCACATTACCCCCTGGTCTTGACGTCGCCTATTTCACCAACAGCGGCAGCGAGGCCACCGACTTGGCAGTGACCCTGGCCCGGCTGGCGACGGGCAACTCACCCGTTGTGGCAGTCCGCGGAGGCTATCACGGAGTGGGAGCGACGCCGATGGGATTGACCGCGCTTCACACCTGGAAATTCCCGGTTCTGCAAGGCAGTCAAATCTTCCACACGGTGAACCCCCATCCCTATCGTAGTCGTTTCAAAGGAACTCCCGCAGAGATTGCTGAGCAGAGTGTGGAGGAAATGCACGATCTAATCCGTTCCTCTACCCCGGGCCGCGTGGCAGCCTTTATCGCCGAGCCTATTCAGGGAGCCGGCGGCGTCACTTACGGGGCTCCGAACTACCTTGGGCTGGCTTATGAGCTCACTCGACGACATGGAGGACTTTGCATTGCCGACGAGGTCCAGACCGGCTTCGGCCGGACCGGCCACCATTTTTGGGGCTTTCAGAATTTCGACGTCATACCTGACATCGTGACGGTTGCCAAAGCCTTTGGAAATGGGATGCCGCTGGCGGCAGTCATCACGCGCCGGGAAATTGCGGAACCACTGGCCCAGAAATTGCATTTCAACACTTTTGGGGGCAATCCCGTGGCGATGGCAGCAGGGCTGGCGGTGTTGGAAGTCATGGAGAAGGAAGGTCTTCAGGAAAACGCCCGCAAAGTGGGAGCTCATTTCAAGTCGGGATTGGAGCGGTTGCGCCGCACTCAGCCGTTAATCGGCGAGGTGAGAGGCCTGGGGCTGATGTTGGGCGTTGAGCTGGTGGGCGACCGCTCCAGCAAGGAGCCGGCTTCCAACGAGGCGGCGCAGGTCTTGGAGGAGACCCGCCGGCGCGGGGTGCTGTTGGGCAAGGGCGGGCTTTTTGGCAACGTGCTGCGGATCAAGGCGCCACTCTGCCTGACCGAAGCTGACGTCGACTTCGCCCTGGATGTGCTGGACCGTTCCTTGACCCGTGTCGGGGACGCGTCCTGAACAAGGTTCTGATCGGGCTCAGCCCTCCAGAGCCAAGAGAAAGGGCGCTTCCAGTGCCCCAGCGATCCATCTCAGGAAGCGGGCCGCATCGGCCCCGTCGATCAACCGGTGGTCGTAGGAGAGCGAGAGCGGAAGCATCAAACGCGATACCCATTGACCGGCCTCCAGGCGGGGTTGGGGCGCCGCCCGGGAGAGGCCCAGAACCGCAACCTCGGGCCAGTTGATAATTGGGGTGAAGGAAGTCCCTCCGATGCCCCCCAGGTTGGTCAAGGTGAAAGTCCCTCCCTGCATTTCCTCGGGCGAAAGCTTCCGCTCGCGGGCGCGGCCGGCCAATCGGTGCACTTCCCGGGCCAATTCCGAAATGTTCTTGTGATCCGCATCCCGGATCACCGGCACCAACAAGCCGCTGGGAGTGTCCACCGCCACACCCAGATTGACATAGTGTTTGAGAATCGTCTCTTGCCGATCAACGTCAAGGCTGGCGTTGAACTGCGGAAATCGCCGTAGAGCCGAAGCCAACACTCTGAGGGCCACTACGGTCACGGTCAACTTGATTCCTTCAGCCTCGACCAAGTCGGCGTAGCGGCGGCGACCGGTTTCAAAATTGGTGATGTCGGCACAATCGTGCTGGGTAACATGAGGGATCGCGGACCAGCTTCGACTCATCTGCCGAGCGGTAGCCCGCCGAACGTTGCTGAACTTCTGTCGCTCGACTTTCCCCCATCGCGAAAAATCCGGCAAACTCGGCATTTGCATTGGCTGCTGATCCTTGCCCAGTTGTCGCTGAGCATGTTCTCGAACGTCTCCAGCTGAAATCCGACCCCGCGGCCCGGAGCCTTTCACCTGGACAATGTCGACCCCCATCTCGCGCGCCAGGCGGCGCACCGCCGGCGAAGCCGCAATCGTCGCGGCAGCAGGCTCTGATTGGGCGGTATGTTGTTCAAAATCGACCACTTCTCCGGTTGAGACCTTCGAGGAGGCCGGCGGAGCACTCTCAATAGGTTCCCGCGCCGTTGTTGGGGCCGGTTCGGCAGTTGCTTCCTTGACCTTATCCATGGTCTCAATAGAAAGCACCAACTGGCCCACTGCGGCCTGTTCCCCCTCTTTGACGTGCACGGTTCGCACCACTCCAGCCATCGAAGACGGAACTTCGATAACTGCCTTATCTGTTTCCAGTTCGAGGACAGCTTGCTTCTTGTCGATCCGGTCCCCCTCGGACACGAAAATCTCGACTACTTGGCCCGATTCGATGTTTTCTCCCAGGTTGGGCAACGTGAATTCTTGCAGCATAACCGTTCCCGGCTCGACGTCAGTAGCCGGCTCAGCTTATTGACGGGTCGACCTTGTCTTGGTCGATTCCCAAAGAAGCGATCGCCTTCTTGACAACCGATAGCCTGATTTTGCGCTGACGGTAGAGGTCTTGCAGAGCTGCCAAGGTGATAAACCGCCAGTCCACTTCGAAAAAATTGCGCAGCGAGGCCCGCGACTCGCTACGACCGAACCCATCCGTCCCCAGACAGACCGGTTTGCGGGGAAGCCACCGCGACAGGAGATTAGGCAGGACTTTTACATAGTCACTGGCCACCACAAAGACGCCCCGGGTCCGGGAGAATTTCCGGCTCAAGTAGGGGACTCTTGGCTTCCGGCTTGGATTGAGCAGATTCCAGCGTTCGACTTCGGTGGCATCGCGGTAGAGTTCCTTGAAGCTGGTCACGCTCCAGACGTCGGCTGCCACGCCATACTCTTGCAGCGCCTCTTGGGCCTTGAGAGCTTCGTTGACGATGGCTCCCGAGGCCAGCAACTGTGCCTTGAGCTTGGCATCGGGCGTGGCCGAGGGACGGAACCGATAGAGGCCCCGCAAGATACCCTCCTCCGCCCCCTCCGGCATGCTGGGCATGGGGTAGTTCTCATTCTCCACCGTCAGGTAATAGAAGACATCCTCGTTTTCCTGATACATCCTCTTCATGCCGTCTCGGATGATCACACTCAGTTCGAAGGCGAAAGCAGGGTCATAGGCTTTGAGATTAGGGACCGGAAAGGCCAACAAATGGCTGTGGCCGTCCTGGTGCTGGAGACCCTCACCGGCCAGAGTGGTCCGGCCGGCGGTACCTCCCACCAAGAAACCGCGGCAACGCATATCTCCCGCGGCCCAAATCAGATCTCCGATACGTTGAAATCCAAACATCGAGTAATAGATAAAAAACGGGATCAGGTAGAGGCTGTGATTGGAATAAGCCGTGCCGGCCGCGATGAAGGAAGATAGCGCGCCTGCTTCAGTAATCCCCTCTTCCAGCACCTGACCATCTTGGGCTTCTCGATAAAACATCAGGCTGCCGGCATCGACCGGCTCGTAAAGTTGGCCCACATGCGAGTAGATACCGTGTTCGCTAAAGAGCGCTTCCATTCCAAAGGTCCGAGCCTCGTCCGGAATAATGGGCACAATCCGAGCGCCCAGCTCCTTGTCCCGCAAGAGCTTGGAAAGGATGCGCACGAAAGCCATGGTGGTGGATACCGGCCGATTTTTGGTTCCGGCCTTGAACTCGTCAAAGAGACTCTCAGATGGCAACGGCAGCGGCTCGGCCCGATTGACACGACAAGGCAGAGGACCACCCAGTTCCTTGCGCCGCTGTTGCAAGTAGATTGTTTCGGAGCTGTCTTGGGGGGGCCTGAAGAAGGGCGCATCGGTTACTTCATCATACGAAAGCGGTATTTCAAAACGAGCTCTAAAACACCTGAGCTCCGCTTCGTTGAGCTTCTTCTGCTGGTGGGTGATGTTCTTGCCCTCGCCTGCTTCTCCCAGACCGTAACCCTTGACGGTCTTGGCCAGGATCACAGTGGGAGAGCCCCGGTGGTCGACGGCACTCTGATAGGCGGCAAAAATCTTTTCGGGATCATGCCCGCCCCGACGAAGTCTTGCCGCCCGGTCGGGCGTGATCCGGGCACGAATCTTCTCCAAGTCGGAGTTTCCGGAGAAGAAATCCTCGACAAAGGCCTCGACGCCGTCCACGGAATACTTTTGCCAGTCGCCGTCGACGGTACGCGACATCTTCTCAACCAGGGCTCCGGTCTCGTCCATTTCCAGAATCCCGTCCCAGGCCGAGCCCCAGATGACCTTGATGACATTCCAGCCGGCGCCTCGGAACCCTCGTTCCAATTCCTGAATGATCTTCCCGTTGCCGCGAACCGGACCGTCGAGACGCTGCAGGTTGCAATTGATTACGAAAACCAGATTGTCCAGCTTCTCGCGAGCTGCCAGACTGATCGAGCCCAGCGTTTCAGGCTCGTCGGTCTCGCCGTCTCCCAAGAAAGCCCACACCCGCGACCCACTGGTTTTTTTGAAACCACGGTCCTCCAGATAGCGGTTGAAGCGAGCCTGGTAGATGGCCAGTATTGGTCCCAGCCCCATCGACACCGTGGGAAATTCCCAAAAATCCGGCATCAGCCAGGGATGGGGATAAGAACTGAGTCCACCACCCGGTTTGAGCTCGCGCCGAAAATTCCTCAGATCAGCTTTCTGGAGACGTCCCTCGAGGTAAGCCCTGGCGTAAATACCGGGAGCCGCATGACCCTGAAAGTAGACGTGGTCTCCCCCACCAGGAGCATTCTTCCCCCGCAGAAAATGATTGAAGGCGACTTCATAAAGTGTTGCTGCCGAGGCATAAGTCGAGATATGCCCCCCAATACCGGTCTCCTCGCGGTTGGCCCTGACCACCATGGCCATCGCATTCCAGCGGATCAAGCTCTTGATACGGCGTTCAATCGCGCGATTGCCGGGAAAATCCGGTTGCTGAGAGGCGGGAATGGTATTGATGTAGGGTGTGTTGGGCGAAAAAGGGATTTCAACGCCCTTCTTCGCGGCGCGAATCTCAAGTTGACGCAGCAACTCACGGACGCGATCCGGCCCACCGGCCTCAATCACATAATCCAGTGATTCCAACCACTCCCGCGTCTCCACATCGTCGAAATGGCTTGCCATTTGGCCCACCTCGGCCACCCGGTCGGAAAAGCTCATGTATTTATCTCTGAAGCGCTTTTCATGCTTCGTTGGTGCACCCCAAGGGTGAGAACACCTTAACGAAACCTCGTCAAGCCAATTCCAAGGCCAAACTTTGAAATCATCCTGGCGGACCGGAGAGTCAACTCAAGTCCTACCAGTTTACCACAAGCTCGACTGCGAAGACGTCAGGTACAGGCTTCTGGTATCAAACGACTTTATTGGACTGCGTCGTCCTCAGTTAGAGGCTCGATGGTAAAGCCGGTGAAGCCATAGAGAGCGGAAATCAATGGGTTGAAAAGATTAAAGAAGCAAAAAGGGAGGTAGACAGCCGTGGCGACCGACAGGCTTTGCGCCATAAAAGCACCGCAAGTGTTCCAGGGCACGAGAGGCGAAGTGAGGGTTCCAGCGTCCTCCAGGCAACGAGAGAGGTTCTTGGGATGGAGCTTCCGCCGGGCGAATTCCGCCCGATACATCCGTCCCGGAACGACGATGGAGATGTATTGATCCGAGGCCAGAATGTTCATTCCCAAGCTGGTTGCCAGCACCGAGGCAATCAACGATCCGCCGCTACGGGCATAGCCTAGAATACCGTCGGCAATGGTCCGCAACATTCCCGTTTTCTCCATCACTCCTCCAAACACCATGGCCGAAACAATGAGCCACACGGTAGGCAGCATGCTGGCCATGCCGCCTCGCGTCAGCAAGGCATCGATCTCAGCATTGCCGGTGCTGGAGGTGTAGCCCTGAAAAAGGGCCATCCAACCCCCTTTGATCAACCCCTCCAGCCGCGACAACTCGGGTGAGGCAGCCAGCTTCACGACGGCTTCCGGTTGCAGGAGACAGGCGAAGACGGCGCCCAATACGGCGCCAATCAGCAAGGCGGGAAAAGCGGGCATCTTTCGCATCACCAACAGCAGTACGATGGCTGGTGGAATCATCAAATACCAGCCGATCCGAAAATCGGCCTGCAGGGCTTGCAAGATCGCGTCCAAGTCCTGGCTGGGAGCCGCGGGGCTGAAGGACAGTCCGATGAACAGGAACAAGACCAGCGACAGTCCGATACTCGGAACCGTCGTCCAGAGCATGTGCCGAATATGGGTAAAGAGATCCGTTCCCGCCATCGCAGGCGCCAGATTGGTGGTGTCGGACAAGGGCGAGAGCTTGTCGCCAAAGTAGGCTCCCGAGATGATCGCGCCCGCAGCCACGCCCAAACTCAGACCGAGTACTGCAGCGATGCCAATCAGAGCTATTCCGATCGTACTGACCGTGGTCCATGAGCTTCCGGTAGCCAACGAGACCAAGGCACAGATCACCGTGGCAGCCACAAAAAAGTAGGAAGGATGGAGGATTTGCAAACCCCAATAGATCATCGAAGGCACGATCCCGGCTAGAATCCAGGTGCCGATCAGGGAGCCTACCACCAACAAGATCAGAATGGCGCCCGTAGCAAGGGAAATCCCTTCTACCATCCCCCGTTCCAGCTCTTTCCAGCTATAGCCAAGCCGCAGACCCAGCAAGGTTGCGACCCCGGCACTCAGAATCAAGGCTATTTGATTGGCTCCTGACGAGGAATCATCACCAAAAAAATAGACCGACAGAGACAGCAGTCCGATCAAGAGGGCTACCGGAATCAAGCTTTCCCACACAGTGGGGCGGCGACGCGTCGGCTGGTTGGTGGGCATGGGAGGCTCCCTTCACTGGTGCGGTAGAGCGAGTTCAATCCCCGCACTATAGCGGCGTGGGACCCAAAACCCAAACAGGCGCCTAAGGCCGCATTTCTCACTGGGGGGCGCGATCCTGGTGAGAAATTCGGGCTGGCAACTAACTCCTCGCCAATACTTCCCGGTAGAAACTCTCGTAAATTGGGATGATGCGATCGGCCGAATAGTGTTCCTTGGCTCTCCGCCGCGCGGCATGCCGAAACGATTCCAACTTGGCGGGGCTCAGAATCTCCAGGGCTCCGGCGGCCATTCCTTCCACATCCCCCACCTCGAATAGCAGACCTGACCGGCCGTCACTGACCACCTCGGGAACCCCACCGACCCGCGTGGCCACCACCGGCACTTTGCAAGCCATCGCTTCCAGAGCCGAGAGCCCAAAACTTTCCGTTTGGCTGGTCAGCAGCATCACGTCGGCCGTCGAGAGGTAATTCTCCACCAATCCGACCGTCCCCAGAAAATGAACTCGCCCGGAAAGTCCCATTTCCCGGGCCAAGTATTGGGCTTTGGCGCGCTCGCTGCCGTCGCCGATCATCAACAACACGGCCGGAATCTGTTGCTGAATCCGCCCAAAAATCCGAATCACATCACCCACCCGTTTAAGGGGCCGAAAGTTGGAGATATGGATCACCACCTTTTCACCCTGGCGAGCAAACCGGAGACGATGCTCGGGGTTATCGAATCTTTTTGTCCGCTCGATATCCACAAAATTGGGGATAGTGCGGATGTCGCACTCATCGCAAAACTCCTCTTGGGTGGCCCGGCGAAGGTATTCGCTGACCGCCGTCACACCATCGCTCTGTTGAATACCAAAGCGAGTGACCTGAAGATAGGAATGATCGCGGCCCACCAGGGTGATATCGGTCCCGTGAAGGGTGGTGATCAAGGGCAGCTTGCGGGGCGCCACCATTTCGCGGGCCAAATAACCACTGATGGAGTGAGGAATAGCGTAATGGACATGAAGAAGATCGAGGTCCTGCTCCTGGGTCACCTGCACCATTTTGGTTGCCAGGGCAAGGTCATAGGGCACAAACTCGAACAGGGGATAGTTCATCGCCTCGACGGCGTGGAAAAAGACGCGATCGCTCAAGCCCATCAACCGGTTGGGGAGAGCCGAACTAATGAAGTGGACAGTGTGTCCACGACGCGCGAGGTGCTGTCCCAGCGCGGTGGCCACAATGCCACTACCCCCGAAAGTGGGGTAGCAAGTGATGCCGACTTTCATGGGGTTACTCCCAAGAATCGCAATGGTGCTCGACGACACCAACTGACCCCACCCCGGGGGCAGCACCAATCTTCGATCTAAATGGTCAAGTTGGCCGCTTCCAACTGCAGTTTCTCAAAGTCTTCCTTGGTAATTCGACCACTGCGGCCACTCTCGAGCAATCGGGCGAAGTATTGCTCATCTTGCTGGGAAAACTGCAGCTGTCGGACCGTTCCGTCCTTCAGAGTGATGTCGATGGCGATCGAAGGCTGGAGGAAGCGGCGGTCGTCGGACGCTGATGGGGCATCGTCAATGGCCGCGAACTTGATTTCGCTCAGGGGATACCAAAACTTGTAGACTGCGGTCTTTTGGCCCCGTTGCGCCTCGGGTTCATGGATGGTGAAATCCTCGCCCTCTCGCTGAATCGAGATTTCCTCCTTGCCTCGAATCTGAACACGGTCAACGTCTTCCTGTTCCAAATCGACTATCTGCTTGTAGCGGTAGTCCCAAACGGGCTTTTCAAGTTTTTCAATCGCTGAGGGCTTGATTTCGAAAACGAGCTCTCGGGAGGCATCACGAGCCGTTATAGTCTCCTCGCCGGCGGGTCCGATTTCCAACACCCGCCAGTTTTCGTCACCCTCCTGCTGGATACGGAGGACGAGTCGCGGCTGGTCCAGTCCATAGGGCTTGAGATCTTGGCCGACATCATCCAAAAATTTCTCGACTCGAGCGTACTTGATCCCTGAAAGAAGAGAGGAGACAAAACTCGAATCGGCTTGTTCCTGCAAGGGTTGGGTCAAGAACCACTTTTTTTCGCGCTGCTCCACTCGGATGGTTTCCGAACCCTGCACCACCTCCACTACTTGGACCTTCTCCTGCTCGAACTCGAGTACCGATTTGTTACGCCACTCCATCAACTCTTTGTCGGCGCTGGTCAGAAGGCCTTTGGCGATGAGATGGACATCCTCCGATCCCTCGATCTGGGCATAAACCTTGGAACCGCTGTAATCGTCGTTGCCAATCCTCAAGAATCGGTCTCCTGCTTCAAGCCCGACTCGGAGCCGCAGCCGAGGTGACTCCAAACCGTACTCGGAAGCTTTGGCGCCGGCGTCCTCAAGGGTCCGATCTCGCTTGGCGCCGGCCAGCTCACGCGCCAATCCGTCGACAACAAAACGATCCACCCCGGTCTCTATGGGCGCCACCAGATTCCAAGACGACTCGTTCCGGGTCAACTCTACGGGTGCGTCTTCTCCGCGTTCGATCGTCATACCGGTGATCTCGTCCTCCTCGATCCTTAACAGGCTTTCTTCCCGCTCCTGAGCTTGCTCACGGGCCTCTTCTCCCTGAATTTCGTAAAAATAGACAAAGAGAGCCAACCCGGCAAAAAGAGCAAAAAGTATCCCAACTTTTTTCATCCGACGTCCTCTCAGCGGCGGCGATACCAGACACTCACTCCCATCATCAGAGTGGCCAGCGGCAGCAGAATCACCGTGCTCCAGAAGAGCATGTTCGAATCTCTCTCCGTCAGAGTGACCTGACGATCAGTGGGATCCCTGGGGCGGACGGCAATCAGATCCTCATCCTTAGCCAACCAGCTGAGCATGTTGAGAAACAAGTCCAGGTTGCCGCCGACACCTTCGAGATAGCGGTTGGCAACAAAATCGGAATCTCCGACCAGCACGATTCGGGTTTCCCGCTCGGGTTCCTTCCCTTCCTCTTCATCGTCCGAAGCACCGGTATCGCCCGGACTTGCGATATCCTCCGGGTTTGAGGCCTCAGCGGGGATTGGGTCGTCGGTCGGAATTTCTGCGGGCGGATCCTCCGAGTCCGAATCGGAGGGATGCGTGCGCGTTGACGCCACGGCCAGCACGAGGGGACCTTGCTTGTCCTGACCTTCGTCAAAGCCAACCACGTCACTCAATTCGGTCTCCCCCCAGCTACGCGGTGAAGAAGAAAAAAGCGTCTCCGTCTCATATTCAAGAGAACTCTCGACGGTTTGCACACTTCTTGCAAAAGGGAAAAAAGTGGAGAGCTCCAAATCCTCGGTGATGGGATGACTTTCGTAACTGCTCACCAGTGGAGCGGCGGCACTCAAACCCATCAAACGTCCCAATCCTGATTGGTCGATGACCACGTTGTCATCAATGGCCAGCCCGTAACGGGCCAGAAACTCGGTCATCCGAAAACGGTTCTCCGGATCCGCCATCAACAGTAGTTTTCCTCCCGCGGCAAGGTAGGTATCCAACAGTTCCGTCTCGTGGGGAAAGAAGTCGGTCTCGGGCCCAGCGACGACCAGGACGCCGGCATCGATCGGCAATTGGGCTTCAGCCGCCAAATTGTAGCTGCGAACGTTGTAGTTCTGCTTTTCGATAGCCTCTTTGACTGCTTGATAGCCAACTTCGCCGCTGTCCGCGAGATCTCTTTCGCCGTGTCCGGTCAAAAAGTAGACCGTCTTCTGGTCTTCTCGTGTCACCTTGATGATGGCGTTCGTCAGGTTTTCTTCGTTGAGAAAATCGATCTTCTGGCGCCGCGGGCCTGATTCGATCACGACCTGACCGTTTCGCTGGATCTCGTATTGGCCCAGACGAGTGGGGTCCTCCTGAGGATCGACCACTTCAGTTTCCAGCTTGGAGCCGGCAAAACGATACTCTTTGAGAAGATCTTCGAATTCGCTCGCCCCAGCATCGTCCTCGTAGAAACCGATCACCTTGACAGTTTGCTCCAGACGGCTCAGCACCCTGGAAGTCTGCTCCGAGAGGCTGTTGAGCCCGCCTTCACTCAGATCGAATCGCTGGTGATGGCGGTGGTTGAGATAGTTGAGCAGCGCCAGAATCCCCAGCACCAGCAAGAGCATGACGCCGGCCGTGCTGCCAAGCTTGCCTGAGCGGGTCCCCAACCCTTTCATCAACACCGGGAACTTGGTCACCAGATAAATCGCCAACAGGACCAATCCCCCGTAAACCGCGATTTGCGTGTTGAGGTCCCATTGCTGGTTGAGCGAATAAAGAACCAGCCCGGCGAACAGGGCCAAAGTCCCGACATAGCCGATATTGTTGAGAATCCTGTTTAGCACTTTCACTGTCTCCATTTAACGGAATCAAGGGACACCGAGGTTAAGTACAGGCCCAGGAAGACAAAGGAAAGGTAAAAAACCACATGTTGAGTATCGATAACACCGCGGGTGAAATCGTCGTAGTGGTTGAGCACGGAAAGATAACGGATTCCCTCGTTGAGACCGGTAGTGGCCGTCCCGGCTGTCGCATCCAGCACCCAAAGCACAATAAAAAAGCCGAACGTCAGGACTCCGGCAACAATCTGATTCTCTGTCAATGAGGAGACGAATAAACCCATGGCCATCAACGCCCCACCCAAAAGAAAGGCCCCTAGATAGCCAACCAGGATGGGTCCAACGGGGGGCTTGGGATCGCTGTAGAAGTAGATCAAGAAAAGATTGAAGATAGTGGGTAGCAGCATGACTGCCAACACGATCATGACGGCAGTGAACTTGCCCAAGATCAGTTGCAGGTTGCGGAGGGGCGAGGTAAAGAGCAATTCCACCGTGCCGCGTTTTTTCTCTTCCGAAAAAACACCCATCGTGATCATGGGCACCAGGAAGAGCAGAATCGTGCTCAAGATCCCAAAATAGTTACGTGAGATCAGGGCGGCCACATCAATCGGCGGGGGCGGACCGCCAAACTGCTGCGCTTGAAACATGCTTTGCATCACCCGCTCGATGATCGAAGTGGTGATGATGAAAAAGAAGTAACCGGTGACGGCGAAAAACACCGCCAAGACAACGTAAGCGATGGGGCTGGTGAAGAGGGTTAACAGGTCTTTCTTGACGATAGCCCAGAAATTCCTCATGCCGACACCTCCTCGAGTTCCACTCCATTGCCAGGGGCGCCGGCTGCCTGGTTTGGTTCTACATGGTCCTCTTCGGTCGTCAATTCCCGAAATACCTGCTCAAGTGTCATGGTGCGGCGTTGCAGGCTCAAGAGATCAAGGCCTTGATCAATGACCATCCGGGCAATGGCCGGACGAATATCCTGGCTGCTTCCCGATTCCACCAGCAAGTCGGTCAGGCCTCCATTGCCGGGACTGGTTTCCACCAGTCCGACCTGGGGAAGTGTCCTGAGCTCTTCCACCACCGATTCCACCAGAGCCGGGTCTCCCGGAGTCTTGATCTGGAGATCGATCTGATCGTTACCTCGCAGTTGAACCGTCAGATTCTCGGGTGTATCTACGGCTGCAATCTCTCCCTGCTTGATGATGACGACTTTCTGGCAGGTCATACTGACCTCGGGCAGAATATGGGTGGAGAGGATCACTGTGTGGTCATCCGCCAGCCCTTTGATCAGCTTGCGGACTTCTATGATCTGATTGGGGTCCAGACCGACCGTGGGCTCATCCAGGATCAGCACCGGAGGGTCGTGAACTAGAGCCTGGGCCAACCCCACTCGCTGCCGATAGCCCTTGGACAGGTGTTTGATGAGACGGTGGCCCCAATCATCCAAACCGCAGCGCTCTTTCACATAGTCGACCTTTGCCTGGATCCGGTCAGTCTCGACTGCCTTGATGGTGGCGGCAAACTTGAGAAAAGCATCGACCGACATTTCAGGGTACAAGGGTGGGATTTCCGGCATATAGCCCACGCGTTTCTTGGCTTCGAGACTCTCGTCGAACACATCGAATCCGGCGACGCACGCCCGGCCTTCCGTGGCGGGAAAGAAACCGGCCAAGATCCTCATGGTGGTGGTCTTGCCGGCCCCATTGGGACCCAGGAACCCCAGAATCTGGCCCTTCTCGACTTCAAAACTCAAATCGTTGATGGCGACGACGTCACCAAACGACTTGGTCAAATGCTCTACTTCGATCATGGTCAGCACTCCTCGGGGCGCTTACAAGTCGGGTAAGGACCCGGCCGGACTGGCCTTCCGACGTTCAGCCAAATTGTTCTTCCGGCAACGGTCCCTTTTTTACAGAAAAATACGCGGAAAGCTTTTTCCACGTTCCGAAAAATGCGTCGGCCCGCCCCAAAACCTGCTCAGTCTTGAACAAGCAGCCTACTGGGAATCAGGGGATTGAGAGTACTTACGTTGGACATATTCCTCAAGCAGGCCAATAAAATCCTGGGCAATCGCCGGACCCTTCAGCGTCGTGGCATGGGAGCCATCGATATACACTGGGGCCTTGGGTGATTCTCCAGTACCGGGCAAGGAGATTCCGATGTCGGCATGCTTCGACTCGCCGGGGCCGTTCACTACGCATCCCATCACCGCCACCTTGAGCTCTTCAATGCCCGGGTAGATGGGCTTCCAGCTTTCCAGACGTTGCTTGAGGTGGGTCTGAATTTCTTCAGCCAGTTCCTGAAAAAACGTGCTGGTGGTGCGCCCGCAGCCGGGACAGGCACTCACCTGGGGAGCAAAGCGCCGGATATCCAGGGATTGGAGGATCTGCTGGCACACCAGCACCTCCAGAGTGCGATCGCCACCCGGTTTGGGTGTCAGACTTGCTCTAATGGTGTCGCCGATTCCTTCGGCTAGGAGGATGGAGAGTCCAGCAGCGCTGGCGACGATTCCTCGACTCCCCATTCCCGCCTCGGTCAGACCCAGATGGAGAGCGTAATTGCAGCGACGGGCCAGTTCCCGGTAGACCCACAACAGATCGGGAACCTTGGACACCTTGGCGCTAAGGATGATCTGGTCTTCTCGGAGACCATATTCTTGGGCCAACTCGGCCGAAATAAGAGCACTTTCGACCACGGTGTCCATAAGAACCTGGTTGGCGTCGCGGGGCTCGCTGCGCAGAGCATTGGCGTCCATGTTGCGGTCCAGCAGCGATCGATCGAGGGATCCCCAGTTCACGCCGATCCGAACCGGTTTATCGTTCTCGCACGCGACTTCAATGAATTGACGAAAGTTCTTGTCACGGTGGCGACCCATGCCGACGTTGCCGGGATTGATTCGGTACTTGCTCAAGCTGCGAGCGCACTGGCGATAGCGAGTCAGCAGCAGGTGCCCGTTGTAATGAAAATCTCCGATGACAGGTACGTCCACTCCCTCGGTTTCGAGACGAGCCGCAATCTCGGGCACCGCTTGCGCCGCCGCCGCGGTGTTGACCGTGATTCGAACCAGCTCCGAACCGGCCCGGGCCAGTTGAGCGACTTGCTCAACCGTGGCCGCAACGTCAGCCGTGTCGGTGTTGGTCATTGACTGTACGACCACAGGGTGGTCCGAGCCCACCGGAACCTGACCGATCCGTACCGTAGCTGCTCGTCGACGCTTGATCATAGCCTTCTATTCTACCCGTTCGGCTCACTGCCGATCAACGCCGTCAGGCTCTGGGAATCTCTTGCTGCTGCCCTGAGATCCAATTGAGATCGGCGCTGATTTCTCATATTATGTGCCCCACAAAACCAGTTGGAAGTCAAGCACGGGTGCCGGACAAATAAAGATCGGAAGACGTTTGATGAGGTCGAAAGGGGAACCCAGGCCATGAACGAGGCGTTGAAGAATCTTTTTTCCACCTCCAATGTCAAAGAGTTCGCCAAACGCTTCAAGGCCATTCAAGAAGAAACGGCAACCCCCCTGGACTTTGTCGCTCAGACGAGTGAATACCTGCCCATCCGTCTCTATGAACGTTACTACGATGAGGTGCCTCATAGCTTCTTCGGGCTGAGCTCGGCGGTCACTTGCCAAACGCTTTTTCCCGAGCAACGACGGTGGTGGCCCGTGGTACAGCATTCCTGGCACGCGGCCCGGGAGCGAAAGCGCTCGCCTTGGTCATTGGAGATCGGCAGTCAGTGGCACGGCAGCCGCGAGCGGTCCTGGGAGGCTTTCCTCAGCGCTTACCAAAGAGGCGAGTTCGACGACGCCTTCAAGGTCGCACTGGCCTTTCTGGAGCGGCCGTCCGAGCGGGACTTTTTCCGGAGCGAAACACTCTCGGTGGCTCTGCTTGATGCCACCGGGCAAGGTCTCAAGTTTCTCTATCTCTTCCAAACCTGGGAACTGGCCCAACAACTTGACTGGAAGAACCTGGTTCAAATCCTGTTTCCGGCGCTCCACTATCTCGTCATCGGACCTCGCCGCACTGGAGTCCTGGAGCAGTTTGGGGCCCAAGACTCTGCCTCGCGCTTGCTGGGCAACAACGGAAGGCTGACCGACACACTTTACGAGCGAGTCAGCGGTCAACTGCGGGGAGAGCAACCCGAGGATATGGGGCGCGCTCTGAACCGGCTGGCCAAGGCGGGAGTGGGGCGGGAAGGTACTCTGGAGGCACTGATCCTGGGCGCTGCCGAGGCGATCGTCAATGCCAAACCAGCCCGCTGGGTTCAGCCGGTCCGCGCCTTGCTCTTTACTTTTTTTGCCCACCGATTCGCCGACGGAGAGTCCAGACGACGACAAAGCCAAGCGTTGCGGATGAGCGCTGCACTGGTTCAAGAAGCTGCCGCCCACAGCCATGAACCCGGCCAGGACAGGAATCTCCGGGAAGTGAGCGAGTCGGTCAGCCCATTGAAACCACTCGCTACTCTTCGTACCGTGGTCTCGCAAAGCGACCCCTATGCCTCCGCCAGTGCCGTTTATGCCGTTTTGGGCATGGGTGAGGACAAAAGGAAGGAACTATTCCAGAATCTGGCCACCTTGGCAGCCAAGAACGATGGCCACCAAGGGACCGGCTATGACCTACTCCTGGTCAAGGCCGTCGCCGACTGCTACCAGCGTTTTAACACCTCCTACAAAGACCAGTTGCCTGCCGCCTGCGGTTTCTTACTTGCACGCCTCCACAAGAGCTACCAACTCTTTGGCGCCTACGGTGTCTGATCCGGAAACAACCCCGTCTTGCGAGCCTTCCTCCGACCTCTGCCCATCACGCCATGGGTAGCGGGGCATTTCTCCGCGGGACCTCAAGATATTCCTCAAAGCTCGGTAGGATTGCTGCTTCATTTTCGAGGACCGGTACCGATTCCAGCCCGGAGGCCTCTCCCGACTTGAAACCCGCGGCAAAGCTCCTCTAATCGACTCGATTGGACCCGATCATCTGTTCGCCTAGTTCCAAGGGCGCCGGGGCGAGCCGGCGACATTCCTCACAGTGACCTTGCATCCGCATTGGTCAGTCGGAGAACGAGATAATTTGCGATAGCAGAAAACACGGAGAGCAAGCTGGAATCTACACACCGCCAATAACGGACAACACCGGGGATTGCCTCGGAGAAGGGCAACCTCTCGAACGTCGCCGGCTATGATCTTCTCGCTGGGCTGCGCAATGCCGGAACGACTGGGGTCTCCCAGCCTCCCCGCGTTGCGCCGAAGATGACCAGCACCGCTCACCCTCCCATGGCTCCTCTCGGCAGTGAGGTCGAGCGGGAGGTCAGCAATTTCCTCGGAAGAGAAACTGTGCTCTCCGCCGGCCGAGAACTGTGATACTGGCACCGATCCAAGCAGCAGTTCTGCAAACAAAGCTACGCAAGCACGCAAATGTGGAGAAACGTGATCGTCTTGATCTGTGGCATGGTGAATAATAAGAGCTAAGAATGATGATGAACGAAAAACCGTGGACACCTGCCAGCCAGTTGGCCGTTATCGGGGCGGGCCCAATCGGGCTGGAGGCAACCGCTCTGGCCACCAGCCGGGGCCTCGACGTGGCCCTTTTGGAGCGAGGACGGGTAGCCGAAAGCCTCCGAAGTTGGGGCCATCTGCCGATGTTTTCGCCCTTCTCGATGAACCACTCCGAGTGGGGAGCAGCCTTGCTTTCGGGACTGGCGCTGCCCCCGGAGGAAGCCATCCTGACCGGCCGCCAGTTCCGCCAAGCCTATCTCAAACCGCTCTCGCAGCACCCCTCCATCCGAACCTGCTTGCAGCTGGGAGTGGAAGTCCGCGAAATCGGCAAGAGCGGCCTCTCCAGGAAGGCTGAAATTGGCCAAAAGAGTCGACTCAACCACCCCTTCAGACTGTTGTGCAAGCGGTCAGGACATGAGCTGATTCACCACTCCCAGGCGGTCATCGATGCCAGCGGTGTTTTTACCTCACCCCAGGCTTTGGGAGACGGCAATATCCAAGCGCCCGGTGAGCGTGAGGCCCGGCGCTCCCCCGGTTTCAGTTCCAGCATACCCGATGTCACCGGAGCCGATCGCCACCGTTATGCCGACCGATCCACGCTGCTGGTGGGTTGCGGCCACAGCGCCGGCAACTTGTTGGAGGCTTTTTCGAGGTTGCCGGAAAGCGCGCCCCGCACTCGTGTCGTGTGGCTGTTTCGGTCTACCTCCCAGTCACCTTTCCCTCGCTTCCCCCAAGATCCACTGCCGATGCGTGACCGACTGAGCCGACTGGGTAATCGGCTGGCCGACAACCCTCCGGAGTGGCTAACCCCTCTCGGCGGCAGTTGGATCGAATCCATCCAGGTACTCGAACCGGGGTTTCGGGTGTCGGTCGGGGGCCGGACGCAGGAGCGGCTCGATGTAGATGAGATTGTTGGCGTGGTGGGCTTTCGCGCGAACAACCGCCTCTACCGCCAACTCCAGGTCCACGAATGCTATGCCACCGGCGGACCGATCCAACTGGCGGCGACCTTGCTCGCCGGCTCTTCGGATTGTTTGGCTCAACCTGAGACCAACATTGAAGTCCTACGGAATCCCGAACCCAATTTCTATATTGTCGGCAACAAGAGTTATGGAAGCCAGAACACGTTTTTGCTCACCCACGGGCTGATTCAGGTCCGGCAGGTCGTGGACGACCTGGAGAGCCTCCTGCAGTAGCAGTCAACGCCGCCGCGCTCAAACTTGCGGCCAGGCGCTAGACAAGACACGGTTGGCATGGCCCTGTTCCGGCTGTGGGTTTGAGCCGGCAAACGTCCAGGACAAGGATGAAGGCCTGCCGCTTCCCTGGCTTGGATCTGCTGCCGGCCGCTAGCCCGAATTTCTCAACAGGTCGCTGAGTGTAGGACCAAAAAGATATTATATTCAGGCAATTACAGGTTTTTTTGTCGAAGTCTCCCGGCCACGGACTGTCCTGGGCGCGCCCCCGGTGGGAAATGCGGGCTAGCCGTTTGGGATAGCACGGGGATCTGCCTACCGAGCAATGGGTCTGTCTGCCTGCCTGTTTTCCGCAGCGGCAGGCCCAGGCAGACTTAGTAAGTTCAACAGATCCTTGACTATGGCGCCGGTCCGTCCCAAATCACTTCGCTCTGATAATGCCAGAAGTAGACCGGTCCGGTTCTTCCCTGCCACTGGCGAGTCTCGCGCCGCGGCTTGGTATTGACGAAGAAAGCCCAGGAAACTTGCAACACCCGTTCCACATATAAGCCTGGATATGAGCCAAAAGCCCCAAAGAAGGCTGAATTCAATCGTTAAGAGGCTTTTGGAAGGCCTTTGCCTGCTTTCCGCCTGGAAAGATTCTGGGTTGGGTTTCGTTGAAGCTGCCTTCTCGGCTGCGACTCCTGGGTCAGGGAGTCGTCGTCGGAAGTAAGGCTTGGCTGTAGGTAGTCTCCACGGACCTTTTCGGCACCTTGTTCCAAGCTTAAGACACCCTTTGGTGGCCCGCTTTTGGCTTGCAGTCGGTAGGATGATACGCGATATTTAGTTGCTCACGGGAGTTTTTTGGCGTGAAGAATTTCAATTACGCAGCGCCGCGCTCACTTGGCGAGGCCCACTCCATTCTTGCTCAGCAGAATCGGGGCGTGAAATTCCTGGCTGGAGGGACCGACATTCTGGTTCAACTCCGGGAAGGACAGCGCCAAGCGCAGTTGGTCGTCGATGTCAAGCAAATCCCCGAACTGGCAGCTCTTCGATGGCAGAATGACGGCGGACTTTATTTGGGAGCCGCTGTACCGTGCATCCGGATCTATCGTAACCAACAATTGGCTCATGCTTACCCCGCCATTAGCGACGCTGCACGGATTATCGGCGGCTGGCAGATTCAAAGTCGAGCCACGCTGGGCGGCAATCTCTGCAATGCTTCCCCGGCGGCGGATTCAATCCCCGCCTTGATCGCCAGCGGCGCGGTTTGCCGGATTGCGGGGCCCGAGGGCAATCGCCAAGTAGCAGTGGAAGACTTCTGCACCGGACCGGGCCGTACCGTATTGGGCTCGGGAGAGTTTTTGACCCACTTCGAGGTCCCGACTCCCGCCCGGCGCAGTAGTTCGGCTTATCTTCGCTTCATCCCCCGCAACGAGATGGATATTGCGGTCGCGGGGGCCGGTGTCTCGCTTCAGCTTGACCGCGCCGGAGAGGTCATCCAAAAAGCCCAAATTGCTTTGGCAGCGGTAGGGCCAACGCCTCTATTGGCAGCAGAGGCGGCTGCTTGGCTGCAGGGGAAAACGCCTACCGACGAGCACTTTCGTCAGGCCGGCGAGTTGGCGCGAGAGGTGGCCCAACCGATCAGCGATCTGCGCGGACCGGCCGATTATCGGCATCACTTGGTGGGTGTGTTGACTCGCCGGGCACTAACCAAAGCGCTTCAACGAATCGGAGAGAATGAATGGACTTGACCGGGCAATGGAAAACCAATCATCCGGAGCCTAAATCTCAAAAGCAAATCGACTCATGACCAGACACCACATTCAAACAACCGTAAATGGCCAAAAGATCGATTTCCTTTGTGAAGCTCGGCAAAGCCTGCTGGAGGTCCTACGGGATGAACTGCGGCTAACCGGAACCAAGGAAGGTTGCAACAACGGCAATTGTGGCGCCTGTACCGTCCTGATGGAAGGAGAGCCCGTAAACAGTTGCCTGATCTTGGCAGTCGAGGCTTCCGGAACGGAGTTCACGACTGTGGAAGGGCTGGCCGAAGAGGGCCATCTTCACCCGGTTCAGGAGTGTTTTTTGGAGGGAGCAGCACTGCAATGCGGGGTCTGCACGCCTGGGTTTCTTATGACGGCCAAAGCGCTGCTGGATCGTAATCCGGCACCAACCGAATACGAGATTCGTTTCGAGTTGGCCGGTAACCTATGTCGCTGTACGGGTTACGACAAGATTGTGCGGTCGGTGCAGGAGGCGGCTCGACAACTGCGTGACTTGTAAAGCGGTAAATCATGTCAACTGCGGATACTAAATCCACTTGCAACGGGGTTACGGGCGGCGCTCGACGACGACCTGAAATGAAAGAGCATTGACCATGACAACCGAGGGCAATAAGAACACTTTCAAAGTGCTCGGCACGCGTCCCCGACGCCATGATGGGGTCGACAAAGTAACGGGGCGCGCGCTCTACGGCAACGACATCCAGTTGCCGGGCATGCTCCACGGCAAGATCCTCAGGAGCCCACATGCCCACGCCAAGATCAAATCCATTGATACCTCGGGCGCCGACAAACTGCCCGGAGTTTATGTCGTCACCAGTGCCGACCTGCCGGATTTGGGTAACAAGGTGGCCCATCTGGGCGAAGGGGCGGTCAATGTGGCCCATCTTTCAGCCAACGTTCTGGCCCGCGACAAGGTGCTCTACAAGGGTCACGCCGTAGCTGCCGCTTGTGCAGCCGATGGCTACACGGCCCAGCAGGCGCTTGAGCAAATCCGGATCGAGTATGAAGTGTTGCCGGCGGTAACCTGGGTGCTTGACGCCATGAAGCCCGATGCTCCCTTGCTGCACGATGATGTCTTTACCGACGAAATGGGCAAGAAGGCGGATCAACCCAGTAACGTCTCGTCCCATCTGCATTTTGAGCAAGGCGAGGTTGAGAGGGGGTTTGCCGAGGCTGACGTCATCATCGAGCGGGAATTCCGCACGGCTAGTGTTCACCAAGGTTATATCGAGCCCCACGTGTCGACGGCACATTGGAACGCTGATGGACGTCTCACGCTCTGGACCGCGACTCAGGGCGCATTTACCGCCAGACAGCAAACCGCGGAGCTGTTGGCGATTCCGATTTCTCGCATCAACGTCATTCCTTGTGAGATCGGCGGCGGCTTCGGCGGCAAAATCGCTGTCTATCTGGAACCGGTATCCGCCCTGTTGAGCCGTAAATCCGGCCAGCCGGTAAAGATTCAAATGGACCGGGCCGAGGAATTCCAGGCAACCGGACCCACACCCGGTTCTTTCATCCGCCTGAAACTTGGTGCCAAGAGGGACGGGACCTTTACGGCCGGGGAGGCTTGGCTGGCTTATGACGCCGGAGCTTATCCGGGAGGTATGATCGGGCCCGGTTGCATGTGCGTCTTCAGTTGTTATGACCTGCCCAACGCGCGGGTGGACGGTTACGATGTGGTCCAGAACAAGCCCAAGACCCAGGCTTACCGGGCTCCCGGAGCCACTCAGGCCGCCTTCGCCTGTGAGGCTGTGGTCAACGAACTGGCTGAAGAACTGGAAATCGATCCGATCGAGCTCCGCCTCAAGAATGCGGCCCGCGAGGGCACCCGTCGCGTCGATGGGCCCAAATATCCGAGAGTCGGATTCGTCGAAACCCTCGAAGCCGCTCGCTCCAGCAAGCATTGGCAAGCGCCCCTCGAGGGCCCCAATCGGGGACGTGGCATCGCCAGTGGCTTCTGGTTCAACATTGGGCTCAAATCAAGCGTCACCGCCTTCGTCAACCCCGACGGCACTGTGACCTTGCTGGAGGGTTCGACCGACATCGGCGGCACCCGGACTTCGGTCGCGATGCAGTTGGCTGAAACCCTCGGCATCGCGGCTGAGGCGGTCTACCCCCGAGTCGTCGACACCGACAGCGTGGGTTATACCGATGTCACCGGCGGCAGTCGAGTTACCTTTGCCACCGGCATGGCCGCCTATGAAGTGGGGATGGACATCCGACGGCAGATGACGCTGCGGGCCGCCGCCATCTGGGAATGCAAGGCCGAAGCTGTGACCTTCAAGGAGGGAGCCTTTTATTGGGGCAACCGATGTATGAGCTTTGAGGAGTTGGCAGAAATGCTCAACCGGACCGGTGGCCCTATCACGGCCAAGGCTTCCGTCAATCCCCAGGGATCGTCCAACAGCTTTGGAACCCACATTGCCGACGTTGAGGTCGATCCGGAAACCGGCAAGGTGACGGTGCTGCGTTACACCGCCATTCAGGATGCAGGAAAGGCGGTCCATCCCAGCTATGTGGAAGGACAGATGCAGGGAGGCGCGGTTCAAGGCATCGGTTGGGCCTTCAGCGAAGAGTACATTTTCGACGATGGCGGAACTATGCAAAATCCAACCTTCCTCGATTATCGAATGCCCACGGCTTTGGATGTTCCCATGATCGAGACGATCATTGTCGAGGTGCCTAATCCTGCTCACCCCTACGGTGTTCGCGGTGTGGGTGAGACGCCCATAGTGCCCCCGCCGGCAACCTTGGCCAATGCTGTTTACCAGGCCACGGGTGTTCGGTTGCGCCAACTCCCCATGTCCCCTCCCAAAGTGTGCGCCGCCCTGCTCAACAAGCAGCCGGCAGCCAAAATCAGTTGAGACCGGAGACACCCAAGCGATCGCAAAGTAAGTTGTTTTAGAGTGGAGGCGCTTACATGGCAACGGTTTTTATCCCTCCTCAGATGCGGGATCTGACCGGCGGTGTTGCACAGGTTCAAGTCGAGGGTACTACGCTTAGGCAACTTATCCAGGGCTTGGAGAAATGCTTCCCGGCGATCAGCGAACGACTGGTACAAGGGGACGACCTCTCCCCCGGACTGACGGTTGCTATCGACGGAGAGCTTTCTACCCTGGGACTGTTTGCCCGAGTGGCGCGGGATAGCCAGATCCATATCGTCCCCGCCATTAGCGGGGGCTGATCACAAAGTCGGTCGCTCAGCGTCGTTTCAGTTTCGACCTCATTGTCCCCGCCCAGGCTTATGCCCCCAACGGGTCAGGATCAAGATCCACACCAGCTGCGCGTCACCTACCGAAAAAGTGTGCTATGGCTACCGTCTCTGCCTTTCTGGTTGAAAAAGAGCCGGGCAATTTCGGAACCGTTACTGCAACGGGTAGGATCGCGACTCAACGATGCCGAACTGAGATCGGCGAATAACAGACTGGAGCGGGAGACGGGACTCGAACCCGCGACGTCCAGCTTGGGAAGCTGGCATTCTACCACTGAATTACTCCCGCTCCCTCGAATATACCACGCCAGGAAAAGCCGGAGCTACCGTATGCGTCACCCCTATGATATCGCCGATCCAGCCCGCCCTGGATGCTGCATCGGGGGTACCGTTGCTTGCTGGAATCGCCAGCTACCAGCCGGCTCCCTGATTGTTCCGCGGCGGTGGCGGGCGCTATAATTGGGTTCTTATCTCAGGCGAGCCGAGCAAACGCTCCGCAGTCACAACCACTCGATTGGAAGAAACCTTTGAAAGGGACCCAGGAAGCCAAGCTGGCGCGAAAGATTAGGCAGAGAACAGCCCGAATTTCCGTGTGGGGCTTGGGGTCCGTGGGTCTGCAGGTCGCGGTGGCCTTCGCCAATCGAGGTTTCCAGGTATTTGGAATCGACATCGACCAAGCCAAGGTAGCCGAAATAAACGGGGGAAAGTCCCCCCAGCAAGACATCCCTTCGACCTTACTGAATTCCTTATTGGAAACCCGGCGCTTGAGCGCCACCACCGATTATTCGGTCTGTGCTCAGGCGGAGGTAGCCATCGTCTGTGTTCCTACACCTTTGAACAAGACCCGGGATCCAAACGTAACTTTTGTGGTTGACGCTTTCCGGCAAATTGCCGAGCAACTCCATCCTGGAATGTTGATCTGCCTGGAATCCACGACTTATCCGGGGACGACCGAGGAGTTGGTTCTGCCGATTCTGGAGGCGACAGGCGCCCGCGTCGGCCGAGATTTCTTTCTGGCTTTTTCGCCCGAACGGATCGACCCGGGACGAGTGGACTATTCGCTCGAGAATACGCCCAAAGTGGTGGGAGGGACCACCCCCGCGTGTTTGCGAGTCGCCTGCCGGCTTTATGAAACGGTCATCGATCGGACCGTACCTGTCTCTTCAACCCAATGTGCCGAAATGGTCAAACTGCTCGAGAATACTTTTCGCTCCGTCAACATCGCGCTCGTCAATGAAGTGACCATTATGTGCGACAAGTTAGGCTTGGATGTTCGAGAGGTGGTGGAAGCGGCAGCCACCAAACCCTACGGCTTCATGAAGTTCCTGCCCGGGCCGGGCGTGGGCGGACACTGTATTCCCCTGGATCCAAATTATCTGGCTTGGAAACTGAAAACGCTCAATTACAACGCCCGCTTTATTCAGCTGGCGGGGGAAATCAACAGCGACATGCCCCGCTACTGGAGTGACAAGATTCAAGACAAGCTCAATCAAGCCGGCAAGTCGGTCAAAGGAAGCCGTGTGCTGGTGTTGGGAATCGCTTACAAGAAAGATACCAGCGATGTTCGGGAGTCCCCCGCGCTCGATATCCTGACACTGCTCAAAACCAAGGGAGCCGAAGTTTCCTACCACGATCCTCATGTCCCCAGCGTTTGCCACAATGGACATTCTTTCGCCAGCATCACCGATCTGAAGGCAGCCATCCGCGAGTCTGACTGTGTCGCCGTCCTGACCGACCACAGCTCTTACCGCTGGGGAGAACTGCTGCCACTGGCCAAGGCAGTCGTCGATACCCGGAATGTAGTACCCCAAAGCACCCTTGAGCCAAAGTTGGAACCCACCACCTGAAACGACGACAGTTGAGAGAATCGGTGTCCAACTGAGCGCCCTACGGCTCCTGGAGAGCGGACCAAGGTGTCACTGAAAGGGTCTCCAGCACCTCAACAACGACAAGAGTTGGAATAGTACACCTCCGGGTTTTTGCAAGTATTTGACCTGAGCTTCGAAACACCACCGCTTTCAAGTCGTATTACAAACCGTTAGCGGGACAGCACCAGGATAAACAGCGATCGCGGTTGTCTCGAGAAAGGCCGGCAGGTGGTTGGAGACTTGTTTGCCCAATCGCAGACAAGGCCACGACCGAGCCGCAAGAAGTTAAAACAGATCCAAAGAAGGAGTGAATTCCATGAACCAACAAGTGCGTAGTTTGATTGTTATCGCGACCTCGTTGCTGCTGCTAACCATCTCGTTGGCAGTTGCTCAGCGCCCCAATTGGGAAGGGCGGTTCAGTAAGGTGGAAACCCGCGGCCAGGGCCTGAACGCCGATAGGGACAGGAGTGAAGAGGTTAGCCTGCCTCCACGCTTTGTCCTCCAGCGGATTCTCAATTTGGAGGATGACCAATTAGAAGCCATCAAGGCACTGCGGAGTGATTTCAAAGCTGCCGCTGAACCGGTTCGAGATCAGATGAAAGCTGCTTCGAAAGCCTTGAGCGACCTGTTGAGTAACGATAGTCCGGACGCCGCGGCTGTGGGTGAACAGGTGATTGCCCTCCGTAATCTGCGCCAAGAGATTAGAGTCACAAGGGCTGATCTGGGAGCAGCCTTTGAGGCCCTTTTGACCGGCGAGCAATTGGAACGTCTTGAGGAGTGGCGAAATCAACCTCGCCGTGGCCGATGGGGAGCCGGACGTCCCGGTGGCAGGCAAAACTAAAATGGATCGCGCCGACCAGCGTCGGCGGAGGCCCCGACGCTGGTCGGCATGTTCAAGTTCGTGCCTCAACGACGCTCGGGGTCACGCCGGTATCCAAAAGCGCTCAACGCCACCAGCCTTCCTTCCAGCCGGAACCCACCGGCTGACTTGCCGAACCCAGCTGATTGTCAGTGTCGGCTGATCTCATCAATCCGGCCTCCGGCTGCCGGTGAAAGTCGGCAACCTGCTCTATTTGCCCTTCGGCTCGAGCCATGGTCGCCAACTGCTTGAGACAGTTGCCCAGATTGCCCCAGCTGAGACCGTTGCCGGGCAAGATTTCCAGCGAGGGACGTAGATTCTCAATTGCCAGCCAGGTCAAACGTTTTGCCTCCGCGAGGTTCTCCAGCTCAAGCTGGCGGCGGGAAAGCACAAAATACATCCCTCCCAGATTGGAACTGGCGAGGCCGTCGTCCCCTCCCTGTTCGACCAGCCGCTGCGTCATCTCCAAACCCTGCCGCTGCAAACCGGAATCCGGACTTTCGAAATAGAGGGGCGCCAAATTGAGATTAGCCCGCGCCGCGCGCCGGGTGCGGCGGCGTAGGTCGCTTCCCAAAGTCGCCGATTGTCGCTCCAGTCGCGATTCCGGATCACCGTGCGAACAGCACCCTCCAGAATCAAGAGAGCCGTCACGATTCCCACCAGAGGCCGCAGATGCCGCTTCTGCAGCAGCGAGAGTCGCAACCCGAGGCGCCTCCAAATAAGGCGGCTACTCGTCAGAATCTTCCCCCTAAAACCCCACGGTACATGGCGTTAAGTTATTGATAATAATATATTAATATGGTTCTACGGGGTAGAACCCGTCTTGGGTGGGGGTAAGCGGCTGTATGGTATCCTCAAGATGTCGTTTTTGTCGATCGAGCTTGAACGTGGCTGAATTGAGTACTGCTGATTCTTTCATCGCGAAAACTTGGTCGCGTTTGCCGATTCCATGGAACCAAGGTCGAGGATGTGACCTCACCCTCGGGCTGCAAGACACGCTCCGGGGTTCAATTCGTCGCCATGCTGCCAGCCTCAATCAGTTTGAAAGCCGAGTGGCGCTTTGCCTTGGAGGCCGTTGACCGGGCCGCTCGTTTGGCTCGGCGTATTCAAGCCGAGGAAGCTTCCCACCGGCTCACGAAAAAAGATCAATCTCCCGTGACAGTGGCCGACTTTGCAGTCCAGGCAATCGTGGCGCGGCTACTCCAGATCTCCTTTCCCACATCCACCCTGGTAGCAGAGGAGGATTCCTCAATTCTGGGACGACCGCAAAACCGACCGCTGCTTCAGCGGCTGACCAGCCTTGTGAGGGAGATTTTTCCCGAAGCCGGGGAAAGGGAAGTTCGCCACTGGATTGACTGCGGTAGCGGGCAGCCCGGCACTCGCTTTTGGACTCTCGATCCGATCGACGGCACCAAAGGTTTTTTGCGCGGGGAACAGTTTGCAGTAGCGTTGTCCCTCATCGAAGAGGGCAAGGTACAGTTGGGAATCTTGGGGTGTCCCAACCTGAACGACGGCAAAGGACAAGCCCCGGGTCTACTCACGGGGGCCCTTCGTGGCAAAGGTTGTTGGGAACGCCCGCTGGGCAAGTTCACCCCGGGAAGGCGGCTGACCGTCTCGGCTCGCCGCCGAGCAAACCAACTACGCTTGTTGCGTTCGTTTGAGTCGAGCCACACCGATATCAACCAGATGGCGCGCTTTACCGAGCTAGTGGGGCTGGAGGTCCCTCCCCTGTTGATGGACAGCCAAGCCAAATATGCTGCGCTGGCAGCCGGCCGGGGTGAGCTGGTAGTGCGATTCCTTTCTCCGACTCAGCCCAACTATCGAGAGAGAATTTGGGATCAGGCAGCAGGTTCGCTGGTGGTGGAAGAGGCTGGGGGCAAAATTACGGACTTGGACGGAAGGCAACTCGATTTCGGCAAGGGTTTGACGCTCTCAGACAACCGAGGTGTCCTGGCTTCAAATGGGGCGGTCCACCAGAGTGCTCTTGAGGCACTCGGTCAAATCGCGATCAGTGATCCGTCACCGAGGGATCGGACCCGGTGATCCAGATCAACTGCTGTATCTCGTGCTCGATCAGCTCTGAGAGCTCGACCCAGTTCTTACTGTAAAAGCCATCGTCGGCCTTCAGATCGCGATATTTGTCCACCAAACGATCAAAGGCTTCGGCCTTAAGCCGCCGCCTTAGCTGCTCTTGTTCCGACATGGCGCCTGAGACTATAATCCAGGGCTCTAGCCTGAACAAGCCGCCCAGTTGGGAAGAGCTTTATTGCACCTTTGCATGAGGCATTTCTCTCGCCCGAACACTGCTGAAGAAACTGATGAATATCCAGGCCCAACTTGAAAACGTCAGCTCGGTTAGAAAGAGGTTGAAGGTGGAAATTCCGGCCGAGGCCGTCGATGACGAGTTCAATCAGGTGTGCCGACAATTCAAGGCTCAGGTCCGATTGGCTGGATTTCGCCCAGGCCGGGCGCCCCTGGATCTGGTCAAACGCCATTTCGGCAGTGAGATCAAAGAGGAAGTTCTGCGCAGGCTGCTTCCGCCATCTTACCAACAGGCCCTCGAGCAATACGATCTCAATCCCCTTAGCGACCCCCAATGGAATCAGAACAATTTCCAACAGGGAGAGCCACTCCGTTTTTCGGCCGATTTCGAGGTCCTACCAAAGATTGTGCTGGGAGACTACAAGAATCTGGAAGTGGCTCCGGTCGTGGAAAAGGTCACTCCGGAGGTGGTCGACCGTCAGCTGGAAGAGCTTCGAAAAAATAACGCCCGTCTTGAGCCGATAGAGGATCGTCCGGCCCGATCGGGGGACTTGGCATCAGTCAATTTGCGAGGTGAATATCAAGTAACGCCGGGAGAACCGGTCCCAGGGAAGATTTCGGGAAAGAGCGTGGAGATCGAGATTGACGAGGAACAGACTCATCCCACTTTCAGCGAGGAGCTGGCCGGGATGAGTTTGGGGGAGGAAAAAACCTTTTTGGTTCAATACGATGACGATTATCCCGATAAACAGCTGGCTGGAGCCGATGTCCTTTTCACGGTCGAGTTGATCGAACTCAAGAAGAAAGTCCTGCCCCCGCTCAGCGACGAGCTCGCCCAGGAGTTGGGTGAGCAAGATACGCTGGAAGAATTGCGCGCTCACATCGGCAATGAACTGGAGGAGGCTCGCCGGAAAAGCTGGGACAAAGCGGTCAAACAAGCTCTCATCGACAAGCTGGTCGAGAACACTGTCTTCGAGGTGCCGCAGGTTTTGATCGAAGCACGCTTGGAGAGCAAGCTACGGGACTTGGCGCATAACCTTGCGGCTCAGGGAATGGATCCCTCCCGGGCTGGTATAGACTGGAACAAAGTGCGATCGGAGTTGGAGCCGGTTTGTCAAAAAGAAGTGAGAGCCGAACTGGTGCTCAACCAATTGGCGTGGCAAGAGGGTCTCAAAGTTGAGCCTGAAGACGTCGATTTGGAAATCAAGCGAATTGCTGCCTCTTTGAATCAGGCCCCGGCGAAGGTTCGCCAGTTCTTTGAGAAGGAAGGTCGTCGGGAGGGATTGGAGGCCCAGTTGCTGCGTCGCCGGGCCGTGGATCTATTGCTTGCAGAGGCGTCGGTGCGCGATTAGGTAGAGGTTCAGGGCTGTCACGTTTAGAGCCAAGTCAATAGGGAAAACAGTATGACACTAATACCCATGGTCGTAGAACGGACCAATCGTGGCGAGCGGGCTTACGACATTTATTCTCGGTTACTCAAAGACAATATCATCTTTGTGGGCATGCCGGTGGACGACTCCATCGCCAACTTGGTGACCGCTCAGCTTCTCTTTCTTGAAGCGGAAGATCCCGATCGAGACATCTCCCTCTACATCAACTCGCCGGGGGGGGCGATTACCGCAGGGCTGGCAGTTTACGACACGATGCAATTCGTCAAGAATGACGTCACTACCATCTGTATCGGGCAAGCAGCCTCAATGGGAGCCCTACTGCTGGCGGCGGGAACACCGGGCAAGCGTTTTTCACTACCTAACAGCCGCATCCTGATCCATCAGCCCGCCGTTTCAGGCCTCTCGGGACAAGCTACCGACATCGATATTCAGGCCAAAGAGATCCTGCGTATGCGGGAAATGATCAACGCCATACTGGTAAAACACACCGGACAAAGTATCGAGAAGGTCCAACAGGATGTCGAAAGAGACTACATAATGGATGTCGAGCAAGCCAAGGAGTATGGTATAATCGACCTCGTCATTGAGAAGCACCCATAGTCTTTGGAACCAGGCTGGCCGGATTACAAAGGAGAGAGTCAACCTTCCAAAGAGGTAGGCGCATCACCCAAGAGTCAACCTCTAAAGTAGCAAGACCCGGGCAAGGGTCGGCTGAACGATTCCTGGAGGAACCTGAGTGAAAAGGGACGGGGAGGACGTTTTGCGTTGTTCGTTCTGCAGCAAGAGTCAGAACGATGTCAAGAAACTGATCGCCGGTCCTACCGTTTTCATCTGTGACGAGTGTGTCGACGTCTGTAACGAGATCATTTCCGACGAAACCGCCACCGATGCCTCCTCGAAACAGGAACGATTGCCCAAACCGGTCGAAATCAATGAGTTTCTTGACCAGTATGTGATTGGGCAGGAAGTGTCCAAGAAGAAGCTCGCAGTGGCCGTCTATAATCACTACAAGCGGATCAAGTTAGGCGGTCGGCACCACCAAGACGTCGAGTTGTCCAAAAGCAATGTCCTTTTGATCGGACCCACCGGTACCGGGAAGACGCTGATGGCCCAAACCTTGGCGCGAATGCTCTCGGTGCCTTTCGCGATTGTCGACGCGACCACTTTGACAGAAGCCGGTTATGTGGGGGAAGACGTTGAGAACATCATCCTCAAGTTGCTGCAGGCCGCCAGCGGAGACCGCGACCGCTGCATGCAGGGGATTATCTACATCGACGAAATCGACAAGATCTCCCGCAAGGATGAGAATCCCTCGATTACGCGAGATGTCTCGGGCGAGGGAGTTCAGCAGGCCTTGCTCAAGATTCTGGAAGGAACTGTTGCCAACGTACCTCCTCAAGGAGGGCGGAAGCATCCTCACCAAGAATTCGTCCAAATCGATACCACCAAGATTCTTTTTATCTGCGGTGGTGCTTTCGTCGGCCTGGAAAACCTGATTCGCCGAAGATTGGGGAGCAGTAATCTGGGTTTTCGAGCCAAGTTAACGGAAAACCGCTGGAAAAAGGCCTCTGAATCGGACCTGCTTCCGAAAGTTCTTCCGGAGGACTTGATAAAATATGGGTTAATTCCTGAGTTTGTCGGCAGATTGCCGGTAATCTGCACTCTCCATCAGCTCGACCAGTGGGCACTGGTCAAGATCCTCACTCAGCCCGCCAACGCTTTGACCAAGCAATATCAAAAGATGTTTGAGTTTGAAAACGTCGCCTTGAAATTCACGCATGATGCCCTGGCGACCATTGCGGAGTTAGCGCTGGAACGCAAGATTGGCGCAAGAGGCTTGCGTCTGATCACCGAGGATCTTATGTTGGATGTAATGTACGAATTGCCCTCTACTTCCAACGTGAAGGAATTCGTCGTTACCAGAGAGATGGTCGAAAACAAGGAAGTGGTCTTCAAGTTGCTGGAGAAAGCGGGCTAGGCTGCCGGGGGGCCAAACCGTCACCCCGTTTGGCAAGCTACATCTAACCCGGGAGCCTTTCACCGCTTAGGGGCTTCTTTTTCAAGAGATAAATGCAAGAGACAGAACTCTACGACAAGCCGGTCACCCTACCGATGGTTCCGATACGGGACGTAGTCGTCTTCCCCCACATGATGGTTCCCTTCGTCATTGGCCGGGCCTCCTCGGTGTTGGCATTGGAGCAAGCCCTGCAGACCAATAAGCAGATCTACTTGGCTACTCAAATGGATGCCTCCGAGGACAACCCCTCACCCGACGAAATTTTTCAAGTGGGGACCGTGGCTACTATCGTCCAAAGTCTCAAATTGCCGGATGGCAATATCAAGGTATTGGTTGAGGGAGTCCGTCGGGCACGCACCCTTCTGGTGCAGGAAACGGGGGGCTATTTTCAGGCCCGAGTGCAATTCGAATCGACCCCAGCCGTCTCGGCAGCCAAGATTGGTCGATTCACCAAGCGACTCAATCTGCTCTTTGAGCAGTTCGCCAAACTCAATCCCAACCTCAACTACGAGAACATCGTTCAGGCCGCTCGCAGTTCCGACAGCGACCGGCTGGCCGATACCATCGCCTCCAATTTGCCCATCTCGGTTGAGGACAAACAGGCCCTGCTGGAGGTCATCCATCCTCTGGAGAGAATGGAAAAGATCTGTGAACTGATTGAGATCGAGATCGACAAGGTCAAGATGGACAAGTCGATTCAGGGCCGAGTTCGGCGACAGATGGAGAAGGCCCAACGCGAGTATTATCTCAACGAGAAGATCAAGGCCATCCAAAAAGAGTTGGGTCGGAGTGAAAAGGACGAGATCGATGAGCTTAAACAACGGGCGGAGGAAGCCAAGCTTCCGGACGACGCTCGAGAAAAAGCTCTCAAGGAGATTCGCCGGCTCGAGCAGATGCCTCCAATGAGCGCCGAGACCACGGTCAGCCGAACCTACCTCGACTGGCTCTTGGCAGTGCCTTGGCACAAGAAGAGTCGCGAAATCCGCCGCATCCAACGGGCCGAGAAGATTCTCAACGAAGACCACTACGGCCTGGACAAAGTCAAGGAACGGATCCTTGAGTTCCTTTCAGTACGGCAACTTTCCAAGAAGAAAAATCAGGGATCGATTCTCTGTTTTGTGGGTCCGCCAGGAGTGGGAAAAACCTCCTTGGGCCGCTCGATCGCTCGAGCCACCGGCCGCAAGTTCGTTCGCCTCTCACTGGGGGGCGTTCGCGATGAAGCTGAAATTCGAGGTCACCGCCGCACCTATATCGGAGCCCTTCCCGGTCAGATTATCCAAATGATGAAGCGGGCCGGCACCAAGAACCCGGTTTTTCTGCTCGACGAAGTCGACAAGATGAGCATGGACTTTCGGGGCGACCCGTCAGCGGCGCTGATGGAGGTGCTTGATCCCGAGCACAACCGCACCTTTGTGGACCATTATCTGGATACTGAATTCGACCTTTCACAAGTTCTGTTCATCTGTACTGCCAACGTCTCCCACACTATTCCCAGGCCGCTTCTGGACCGCATGGACGTCATCGAGATCTCCGGCTACACCGAGTGGGAGAAGCTGAATATCGCCCGCTATTTTCTGTTCGCCAAACAGGTCGACCTCAAGGGACTGAAACGAGTGCCACTGGAGATCACCGATGAAGGAATCCTGGAGATTATTCGCCACTACACCCGCGAGTCGGGAGTCCGTAATCTGGAGCGGCAACTGGCCAGTATCTGCCGCAAAATAGCTCGTAGCGTCATTGAAGCACGTTCTGAGAAAGGCAAGCGAAAAGAGTCCCAACCCAAGATCGAGTTCAAGATCGATGTTGACAGGGTTCATGAGCTGTTGGGCATCATTAAATACCGCAAGCAGCGCGCCTCAGAAAACAACGAGATCGGTTTGGCTACGGGGCTAGCCTGGACGGAAATGGGCGGCGAGGTCCTCTTCACCGAGTGCACCACGATGAAAGGAAAGGGTGATGTCCAGCTGACGGGCAAGCTGGGTGAGGTGATGCAGGAATCGGCCAGGGCTGCGCTCTCCTATGTTCGGGCCCGAAGCAGCAACTACGGTCTGGCCAACGATTTCCACCGCTTGCTCGACCTCCATGTCCATGTTCCCGAGGGGGCCATTCCCAAAGACGGTCCCTCGGCCGGAATTACGATGGCTACCGCGATCACTTCGGCCTTGACCGGGATCGCCACCCATCGAGACGTGGCCATGACGGGAGAGATCACGCTCCGTGGGCGTGTTATGCCGATTGGAGGCGTTAAGGAAAAAGTTTTGGCCGCGCACCGCGCCGGCATCAAGAAAGTCATACTACCCACCGAGAATGAAAAAGACATTCCCGACATTCCTAAAGCAGTTCGAGAAGAGCTTGAGTTGGTGTTAGTGGAATCAGTCGATGAGGTTCTACAGCACGCCTTGGTCAAGTCACCCTCACGCCCCAAAGACGCCGGGGGCTACATCGACGAACAGTTGCCCCCGAAACTCGAAGAGGGAGACCGCCCAGGAGTCCATTAAACAACCTCCGGCAGGTATTGAACAATCTCCAGCACGCCCTTTCAGTGAAGCAAGACAAACGTCAGGTCTGAACCCGGTCTTGAGCCCGGATTTAACTGAAGACTAACGACAGGGAACACGCCCGTTCCGCCTGTCAGACCAGTTATCGCCCTAGCTTTGGTTGTGGAAGCGTCATTTCTCAAAACTGCAACTCGTAAGGAACATTACCCTAAATCCGAGCTTCCAAAAATCATCTTTGGAGGAAAATCAAACGTTGGAAAGTCGCGTCTGATCAATAGCCTCGTTGGCCAAAAGCGACTGGCAAGAACCAGCTCGACCCCGGGACGCACCCAGGCCATCAATTTTTTCAATATCAATAGTCAGTGGATTTTTGTAGATCTGCCGGGATACGGCTTTGCAAAAGCCCCCAAGCGGGTCCAGGCGACGTGGAGACCGATGGTCGAACAACTGCTCAGCAGCGGCGATCGGCTCCAGCTGGCGATTTTGATCGTCGATTCCCGACATCCCGCCAGTGAATTGGATCAGGTTATGAAAGCTTATATCGACCACTATCAGGTGCCTTGCCAGGTGGTTGCTACCAAGGTCGACAAACTGCCATGGGAAAAACGTAGGGTGGCAATCGAGCGACTCCAACTTGGACTACAGGTCGATCAGATCATCCCCTATTCCTCCGCCACCGGAATCGGGAAAAAGAAACTGTGGCGAATTATCAGAGAGGTTTGAGTTATGGCTAACGCATCCATCCCCGCTATCAAGCGCAATGGGGAGCCACTAAACATCCAGGAACTTAAGGAACTCAACATTCAGGCACTGCATACAATTGCCAAGGATTTGGAGATCACCGGTGCTACCGGCATGCGCAAACAAGAGCTCATCTTCCAGATCCTCAAAGCCCAAACCGAACGCAGCGGACTGATTTTCTCCGAGGGTGTGCTCGAGACCCTGCCGGACGGCTTCGGCTTCTTGCGTGCTCCCGAATACAACTATCTGCCGGGTCCCGATGATATTTATGTCTCTCCTTCCCAGATTCGCAAGTTCGATCTCCACACAGGCGACACGGTGTCGGGCCAGGTTCGGCCCCCCAAAGAGGGCGAGCGCTACTTCGCCCTGATCAAAGTCGAAGCCATCAATTTCGAACACCCCAGCGTGGCCCGCGAGCGGACGTTTTTCGAAAACCTCACCCCCATCTACCCTGACGACCAATTGGAGTTGGAAACCACCCAGGAAAACCTCTCAGGACGGGTGATGGACCTGCTCACCCCCATCGGAAAAGGGCAGCGAGGTCTGATCGTTTCTCCACCCCGCGCCGGTAAGACGATGATCTTGCAATCGATTGCCAACTCGGTGACCACTAATCACCCGGAGTGCGTCTTGATCGTCTTGTTGATTGACGAGCGTCCCGAAGAGGTTACCGATATGGAACGCTCGGTTAAGGGCGAAGTCATTAGCTCCACCTTCGATGAACCGGCCAGTCGTCACGTTCAGGTGGCGGAAATGGTGCTTGAAAAAGCCAAGCGGCTGGTGGAACAGAAGAAAGATGTAGTGATATTGCTCGACTCAATCACTCGGTTGGCGCGAGCTTACAACACCATCGTTCCCCCCTCGGGTAAAGTGCTGTCCGGAGGCGTTGACTCCAACGCCTTGCAGCGGCCCAAGCGCTTCTTCGGAGCAGCCCGAAACATCGAGGAAAGTGGCAGCCTTACTATTATGGCCACCGCTCTGATCGACACCGGGAGCCGAATGGATGACGTCATCTTCGAAGAGTTCAAGGGAACCGGCAATATGGAGCTTCACCTCGACCGCAAGTTGGTTGACAAACGGGTATTTCCCGCCATCGACATCAATCGATCCGGAACCCGCAAGGAAGATCTGCTGCTAACCCGAGAAGAACTGAATCGAGTCTGGGTGCTCCGCAAGGTGCTGGCGCCGCTCTCGGTCACCGAGTCGATGGAGTTGCTGCTCGACAAGCTTGGTACCACCAAGAGCAACACCGATTTTCTCAAGTCGATGTCGGCCGGTTAACTCCGCAGGCCATTGCCGCCGCCAAGAGAAACAGGAGCTTCCTAAGAACGAGCCGGGATCGCCTCAGGTAAGATCTCCGGTCTATTCGCGCCGCCACCTTGAGAGAACCAGCACCCGTTTTTTGCAGCATGAAGTGCCACGCGTGCGGCCTCGGGTTCGGTCTTTGATCCAAGGGACTGAGAGCGTCTCCCGAGTGGAACGGGAACTCTTGTCTCGTGCTTCTATTGGATTGCTATTGGGAAACTCCCCAAAAGAAAAAGCTTGACTTGCGGTTGCTGCCTTCCTATCCTGTGAAGTTGGGTAAGCTATGATGAGCGAAAACTGGTGGCGCGCTTAACAATTAAGGTAACGCCGGGAGTTCTCGTTCATCGGGCTTGGATAGCAAATTGACCAAGAGGGCCGTGAAGGAAACTTCGCGGCCCTTTTTATTTGGGGCGGAATCTCGCTGCCCAATCATGCGCCTCAACCTTACAAGAGGGGTAGGTTCAATTGGCCACGATCCAAAAAAGCCGTTCGATCTTCTATCACTCAATGCTGGCAGATTTGTTGACTCCAGTTTCTGCCTACTTGTGTGTGGCGGAAGGGGTTGAGCGGGCTTTTTTGTTGGAATCGGTGGAGGGAGGCGAGAAGGTCGGCCGCTACTCCTTCATCGGTGTCAATCCTCGGCAATCCTATCAGGGAGACTTGGCCGGATTTCGCGCCCAATTCGGGCCACCTTCGCCGCCGCATTCGGAACTTCCCCCCTTCACCGGCGGGGCGGTTGGAGCCTTTTCCTACGACTTGGTGCGAGAGTTGGAAGACCTGCCAAACCTCAATCCGGCCGGACCGGTAAATCCGGCGCCGGTGACCTTTGATCTCTACTCGACCGTCCTGGCCTTCGATCATCTCAAACACCGAATTGTGCTCATGTCTCGGGAAGGTCCTGCTGCCATTGAAGAATTGGAAGCCAAGTTGCGGACCCCCGTCCAGCCGGCTTTACAACCATCCGCAAAGACCCCGCCGCAACCGGTTGTTGCAGCAAGTTCGAGCTTCAGCCAATCCGGATTTTGTGCCGCCGTCGAGCGGGCCCAGCAACACATTCTGGCGGGGGACATCTTTCAAGTCGTCCTCTCGCAAAGATTTGAAGTGGACTATGCAGACGACCCGTTCAAGGTCTACCGTGCCCTTCGCTTCATCAATCCTTCCCCTTACCTGTTTTTCCTCAAACAAGGTCCAATATGCGTGGCCGGATCCTCTCCCGAGATGCTGCTCAGGGTCAACCGAACCTCACTCTCTTATCGCCCCATCGCAGGTACCCGAAGGCGCGGCCGCAACCAAGAAGAAGACTTGCAGTTGCAACAAGAACTTCTAGCCGACGAAAAGGAAAGGGCCGAACACCTGATGCTGGTAGATCTAGGCCGCAACGATCTGGGAAAAGTAAGCCGCTTTGGCTCGGTGCGGGTAGATGACTTCATGTTCATCGAAAAGTACTCGCACGTTTTTCATCTTGTCAGCTCGCTTACAGGCGAGCTTCGCCCGGAACTGGATCGTTTTGATGCCTTGGCCGCCTGCTTTCCGGCAGGTACGGTCACCGGAGCTCCCAAGGTGCGGGCAATGGAGTTGATCGAAGAGATCGAGCCAGTCAAGCGGGGCCTCTACGCTGGCGCCATTGGCTATTTGGACCATTCGGGGAACCTCGACAGCTGCATTGCCATTCGGACAATTGTCTTCCAACAGGGACGCGCCTATTTGCAGGCCGGCGCCGGTGTGGTCGCGGACTCGCGACCGGAGCTGGAGTACAAGGAATGTCGAAACAAAGCACGAGCACTCTTTCGGGCCATCGAGTTGGCCTCGACCATCTGAGGCAAACGGCCACCCGGAACCGCCACCCGGCTTCACTGGAGCCGGAGCCTTCCGGAGCGCCGACTCTGGTACTGGACAACTACGACAGCTTTACTTACAACCTGGTCCAATACCTTGGAGAGTTGGGGTGCCGGCCGGAGGTATACCGCAACGACAAGATTTCGTTGGCTCAAATTGGCCGGATGCAACCCAGGCGAATCTTAATCTCTCCCGGCCCCGGGGTTCCCTCCGAAGCCGGCATCACATTGGCGTTAGTCCGCGAATTTGCCGCGACCATCCCCATTCTCGGAGTCTGTTTGGGCCATCAAGCCATCGGGGAGGCGTTTGGCGGGTCGGTCGTCCGAGCACCCCAGTTGCTACACGGCAAGACTTCACTGATTTACCACAATTCGGATCTGATTTTTGCGGATATCCCGACACCGTTTAGTGCTACGCGCTATCATTCCCTCATTGTCAAGCGGTCCAGTTTTCCGGATTGCCTCAAGATACTGGCCGAAAGCAAAGATGGACTCATCATGGCTTGTCGCCACCGGGAGTTGCCGGTTATCGGTCTGCAGTTTCATCCCGAGTCGATTCTCACCGAATCGGGTCACCAGATTCTCAAGAACTTCTTATGCTTAAGTCAACAACGCTAAAGGTCTTACAAGGTCAAGATCTGAGCCGGCGACAGGCCGAGGAATGCCTTAACAGCATCCTCGATCGAGACTGCAGCGACGCGGCGATCGCCTCTTTACTGACGGCTCTGAGTCTTAAGGGTGAAACCGCCTCGGAAATAGCCGGTTTCGCCATGGCCATGCGCGCTCACGCTCGCTTGGTGCCGATGGATCTGGCCCAGCTGGTGGACACGGCCGGAACGGGAGGGGGCGCCCCCTCTTTCAATATCTCCACCACCGCGGTTTTTGTCATCGCCGGTGCCCGCGTTCCGGTGGCCAAGCATGGTAACCGGGCTTTCACTTCCCGCTCGGGGAGTGCCGACTTGCTGGTTGAGCTGGGTGTAAACATTGAAGCACCACCTGAGGTGGCTCAGCGGACTTTGGAGCAACAGGGATTGGCTTTTTTCTTTGCCCCGCTGTTTCACCCCAGTATGAAAAGAGTGGCTCAGATCAGGCAACAGCTGGCTCACCGAACTATCTTCAATCTGCTCGGGCCCCTGACCAATCCGGCCGGTGCACCTCATCAGTTGATCGGCGCCTATTCCATAGAGGCTGCCGAGAGGATGGCCAATGCTCTCGTCGAGCTCGATTGTCAAAGGGCCTGGGTGGTCCATAGCGATGATGGTTTGGACGAGCTGTCCGGCAACGCCCTCAGCACCGTGTTCTCAGTAAGCGGCAGCAGTATCCGGCGTCTCCGATTCAACCCCCAAGAGTTCGGTCTGGAGGGTGACAGCAGTGGTTACCCAAGTGGATCACCGGCCGAAAACGCCCAACTCTCGCGCGCCATCCTGCGAAACGAGATCGGAGGCAGTGCACGCGATGTGGTCCTGTTGAATGCCGCAGCCGCTATCCACCTGGCCAGCGACTGCAGTCTGGAAAAGGGGATGGAGCAGGCTCGTGATTCGCTCCAATCAGGCGCGGCGCTGGAAAAACTGGAGGCCCTTAAGCGGGCTTACCGACCGACCCCCGAGGAGAAGGCATGATCCTGGACCAGATCATGGCCCACAAACGCACTGAGCTGGCTGCGGCAAAGACTCGGAACCCGATAGCGTCTCTGCCGGAAAGCGGCTTTGAGGCTCCGCCGGGATTTCGCGAGAATCTTTCTCGCCGGTCGGTCTCGATCATCGCCGAAATCAAGTATTGCAGCCCCAGCAGAGGGGACTTTCCTTGTCAGATCGAACCCGCCCTACTGGCACAGGAATATGTTGCCAACGGAGCGACTGCCGTCTCGGTCTTGACCGACCAACGCTTCTTCAAAGGGAAGCTGAGATTTCTGGAAGAGATCCGGGGGGAGAATCCCAAGCTGGCAGTACTCCGTAAGGATTTCATTTTTGATCGCTATCAGGTGGCGGAGTCGGCCGCCGCCGGGGCTTCGGCTTTCTTGCTAATCACTTCCTGCTTGAACGGTTCCCAATTGGAACAGTTGATCGGCTATGGCCGGGAACTGCAATTGGAAGCGTTGGTTGAGGTCCACGACCCCTGGGAGCTGGAAACAGCAATCTCGGCCGGGTCGACTCTCATTGGCGTCAACAATCGCAACCTGCAGACTTTTGAGGTTGACCTTGGGGTGTCCTTTGACTTGGCCCGGCGCTTGGAGGGCGAAACCGACTACTTTCTCGTCTCCGAGTCCGGTATTGGTGAGGGTTCACAAATACGAGAGCTGTCGGAAGCGGGTTTTGGAGCCTTCTTGATTGGAAGTCAATTGATGGAGGCCACCAAACCCGGGCTTGAGCTGCGACGACTAGTGAGAGAAATCGAGTTGGCCAATGTTGATTAAGATCTGTGGCATCACCTCGGTCGAGGACGGACAACTGGCGCTCGATCTTGGCGCCCATGCCTTGGGCTTCAACTTTTACCCGCCCAGCCCTCGCTATCTCTCCCCTAGCAGGGCCGTCGGCCTGATCGACCAGCTTCAGGGGAACTACCTGCGGGTGGGAATATTCGTAGGCCCCTCAATTGATTGGACCCTGCCGCTGGATGCCTTTCAACTGCATGGATTCAACGATCCTGACGATATTCCACCCCACCAAGGACGGCGCGTTATCGTAGCTACCGATGTCCGGCGATGGCGAGGCTTTCCCCATCACGAAATCATACTGGACGACTCCTGGGGATCAGGCCGGAACTCCGACCTACGATTGCTGCAATCGATCGATCGCCCTTTTATCCTGGCCGGCGGACTCAATCACTCCAACATTCGCTCGGCCATAGATCTGCTCCAGCCTGCCGGAGTCGACATCTGCTCAGGAGTGGAACATTCGCCGGGCCGCAAGGATCCCAAGCGACTCAGGCGGTTGTTTTCTCAACTGAGTGAGTTCGTTTAAAGGAGGAGTTTCCGGATGCTTAAATCACTTTCCAAGGCGGTCGTTTCACACCCCTACCCTGACCAGGCAGGCCATTTCGGGCCTTACGGCGGGAAGTTTGTCCCGGAGACGCTGATGTCGCCTCTGGAAGAACTGGAGCAAGCTTACCGGGAGGCTGTTGCCGATCCGGGTTTCCAAGAGGAGCTTGCAAATTTGCTGCAGAGCTACGCGGGACGGCCGACTCCGCTAACTCGAGCTCGGCGGTTTTCTAACCAAGTGGGCGCGCGAGTCTATCTCAAGCGAGAAGACTTGAGCCACACCGGAGCCCATAAGATCAACAACGCCCTGGGGCAAACGCTTCTGGCCAAGCGGATGGGTAAAACCCGTATCGTCGCCGAAACCGGGGCCGGACAACATGGAGTTGCCACTGCCACCGCCTGCTCCTTGTTTGGCCTGGACTGCGAAGTCTATATGGGTACGGAAGACATGCAACGCCAAGCACTCAACGTTTTTCGAATGGAGGTCCTGGGCGCCCAAGTCACGCCGGTCGACGCGGGTAGTCGCACCCTGAAGGACGCCATCAACGAGGCGATGCGGGACTGGGTGACCAATGTGGAAGACACTCATTACCTGCTGGGTTCGGTTCTTGGGGCTCACCCTTATCCGATGATGGTGCGCGACTTCCAAGCCGTGATCGGCCGGGAGGCTCGCCGCCAGATTCTGGATACGGAAAAGCGGCTGCCCGATCTGCTGATCGCCTGCGTGGGCGGCGGTAGCAATTCCATCGGGCTTTTCTTCAATTTCTTGGAGGACACCCAAGTTCAAATGATCGGGGTTGAAGCGGGTGGCACGGGTCCCGAATTGGGCTCTCATGCAGCTCGTTTCTCAGGAGGAGATCGGGGAATCCTTCACGGCACCCATAGTTATCTGTTACAAGATGAAGCTGGACAGGTGGCCTCCACCCATAGCATCTCGGCTGGGCTTGACTATCCATCCGTTGGTCCTGAGCACGCCTTGCTACGGGACACCAAGCGAGTGACCTATACCTCCGCTTCCGACGAGCAGGCACTCGAGGCCTTTCATATTTTGAGCCGTTTGGAAGGGATCTTACCGGCCTTGGAGTCTGCTCATGCCGTGGCCCATTGCCTGCGCCTGGGAAGAGAAGGAGCTCTGGCCAGAGACATGGTAGTGATCATCAATCTGTCGGGACGAGGAGACAAGGATGTCGAGACTGTCAAGAATCTTCCAGGCTAGAGAACGCTGCTTCATTCCCTTCGTAACCGCCGGTCATCCCGGTCTGAATGCTACCCGGGAGATCATCCTTCGTTTGGTCGAGGCCGGCTCTGACATTGTCGAGATCGGTCTTCCCTTCTCCGACCCCATCGCCGACGGCCCCGTTATACAGCAATCCTCCTTCTCCGCCCTTCGACACGGCTATGGGATGGAGGACTATTTCGAACTGGTTCACCAGCTTCGAAAACGCACTTCGGCCGGCCTCATCTTCATGACCTATCTCAATCCGGTGATGCGCTTTGGTCTGAAGAAGTTGGAGGGTGCGGCGATCGAAGCCGGGCTGGATGGTGTTCTGATCTCCGATCTGACGCCGGAGGAACATCTTCATCTGGGCGCCTTCGAGCGCCTGGAGACGATTTTTATGGCCGCACCCACCTCCTCAAACCAACGTCTGGAGAAAATCGCAGCGGTATGCCAGGGTTTTGTCTACCTCGTTGCCCGCACGGGAGTGACCGGGGCCCAAACCGATCTCCGGGCTCAGATGCCGGCCACCCTGCGAAGAATCCGTCGCTGGAGTTCGCTGCCCATCGCAGTCGGTTTCGGTATTCGATCCGCCCACGATGTAGAGCAAGTCTGGCAATATGCCGAAGGGGCCGTAGTCGGGTCAGCTATCGTGGACTTTATCGAACAACACGGCAGCGATCCGAAGCTTCCCCAGTTGGTGGGAGGTTGGGTGAAGCAATCCCTGATTCCAAACCGGCGCTTGGTGTAGGGGCAGCCCGTGGGGTTGCCCTTGGCGGGTGGCCCTATTCATTTCCGGCCGACATCCGAGCGTCGAGTGTTCCCGATCTTCAGCCTGTCGCGCCGGATTATCCGCCATCCATCGGCGAATTCTACGGCACCGTCACGGCGGGATAACGGGTTCAGAATAACCGCAGTTCAGTGAGCAGGACGAGGAAGCGGCGTTCAGATCTCTTCCACTCGGTAGTTGGGAGCTTCCTTGGTGACCACTACATCGTGAACATGAGATTCGCGCAGTCCCAGGTTGGTGATCCGAATGAAGGCCGTGTTGCGTTGCAGTTGCCGAATCGTGGATACACCGCAGTATCCCATACCAGCCCTAATTCCGCCCACCAGCGTTGGGATCAACTGCTCAACGCTGCCTTTGTAGGGTACTCGGCCCTCGATCCCCTCCGGGACCAGTTTGCCGGATTGCTTATCTTGTCCATAACGATCGCTGCTCCGGCCGGCCATGGCTCCCAGCGAGCCCATTCCTCGATAGGTCTTGTAACTGCGGTTCTGGTAGAAGACCAACTCTCCTGGAGACTCATCGGTGCCGGCGAAGAGGTTTCCGATCATGACGCTGTCGGCGCCGGCGGCCAGAGCTTTGGTGACGTCGCCGGAATACTTGATGCCGCCATCGGCGACCACCGGCAAGTCGAGTTTCCGGGCCGCGCTAACGGTATCAAGGATGGCCGTAATCTGAGGCATGCCGGCGCCACTGACGACTCGAGTGGTGCAAATGGAGCCTGGTCCCATCCCCACCTTCACACCATCGACGCCCAGGTCGTGAAGTGCTTGAGCTCCCTCGGCTGAAGCGATATTCCCAGCCACCAAGTCGGCGTGAACCAGTACCTTCCGCAGTTGCTTGACCGCCGTGAGCACCCGGCTGGTGTAGCCGTGAGCAGTATCGACAACGATCACGTCGGCACCCATGCGCTCAAGTTCCTGGGCGCGTTCCAGATAATCTGCGGTAGCGCCCACCGCAGCGCCCACTCGCAGCCGACCGCGAGAATCTTTGGCCGCTTCCGGGTAGGTCATCATCTTGAGAATGTCCTTAACCGTGATCAACCCCTTGAGGCGGAAGTCGTCGTCGACCACCAATAACTTCTCAATGCGGTGGCTGTGGAGGATTTTCTTGGCTTCTTCCAGCGAAATGCCCTCGCGAACGGTGACCAGATCTCGACCCGTCATCAGATCCTTGACTCGGAGATCCATGTTGGTTTCAAAACGCAGGTCACGGTTGGTGAGAATCCCCACCAGCTTGCCTTCGTCGTCGGTAATGGGAACCCCCGAGATTTTGAAGCGCTTCATCACCTCAAAGACTCTTCGGATACTCTCACGAGGCCTCATCGTAATCGGGTCAACAATCATTCCCGACTCTGAACGTTTGACTTGGTCAACCTCAGCGGCTTGTCTTGCCACGCTCGTATTTCGATGAACGATACCTAGTCCACCCTGTCTCGCCAGGGCAATGGCGAGTCCAGCCTCAGTGACCGTATCCATGGCCGCTGAGACGAGGGGGATGTTTAGAGGAATGTTGCGGGAAAAACAGCTACGGAGGTCGGCTTCGCCCGGAAGGACTTCGCTCTTGGCCGGTCTCAGCAGGACATCATCGAAAGTCAGCGCGACGGGGATTTCCATGGACGGATTATAGGGACCTCTCCAAGCGCTGTCAATTTGGCGAGAGGACTGAGAACGCGACTTGGGGAATCCCTTTGGTCCAAGACCTCTTCTTCTTAGGGAATGCTAAGATAGGAAGATCATGTTCAACGCCATCCTGACCAAGATCCTCGGCAGCCAAAACGAACGCGAACTCAAGAAATTGCAGCCGAAGGTCGAGGAAATCAGACTGCTGGAAGAGGATCTGGCCGGCTTTTCCGACGAAGAATTGCAAGCCAAGACAGCGGAGTTTCGCCAACGCCTGCAGGAGGGAGAAAGCTGCGGCGAGTTGCTGCCGGAGGCCTTCGCCGTAGTTCGCGAAGTCAGCCGCCGAACCATTGGTCTGCGTCACTACGACGTTCAAATGTTGGGAGGGATCATTCTCCACCGCGGCAAGATTGCTGAAATGAAGACGGGAGAGGGCAAGACACTGGTCTCTACCCTTCCCGTTTATCTCAATGCACTGTCGGGAAAGGGCGTCCACCTGATAACGGTCAACGACTACCTGGCGCGACGCGACGCGGAGTGGATGGGGCCGATCTATCGCTTCCTGGGCATGACCGTGGGAGTCATCCAGCACGACATGGCCGACGCCGACCGCAGGACTGCCTACCAAGCTGATATCACCTATGGCACCAACAACGAGTTCGGTTTCGATTACCTGCGCGACAACATGAAATATAGCGTTGAGGATTGCGTCCAGCGCAAACACTTCTACGCCATTGTCGACGAGGTTGATTCCATCTTGATCGACGAGGCGCGGACACCTTTAATCATCAGCGGACCTTCTGAAGAATCGACCGACAAATACTACAAAATCGACAAGTTGATCCCTCGCCTGGTGCGCGATGCCGACTATCAGATCGATGAAAAGGCGCGCACCGTTGTCCTGCAGGAACCCGGCATCGAAAAGGCGGAAAAATCCCTTTCGGTAGGCAACCTCTACGATCCCAAGAACATGGATCTGGTTCACCACATCCAGCAGGCGTTGCGGGCCCACTCTCTCTTCAAACGGGATGTGGACTACATGGTCAAAGAGGGCCAAGTGACTATCGTCGATGAGTTCACCGGTCGACTGATGCCGGGCCGACGCTACTCGGACGGGCTGCATCAGGCCTTGGAAGCCAAAGAGGGCGTTCGCATCGAGCGTGAGAATCAGACGCTGGCTACCATCACTTTTCAGAATTATTTCCGGATGTACGAAAAGCTGGCTGGAATGACCGGTACCGCTGAGACTGAAGAAGCCGAGTTCGGCAAGATTTACAAGCTGGACGTCGTGGTCGTTCCCACCAACCGCGATCTGATCCGCTTGGAATATCCGGATGCCATCTACCGCACCGAACGGGAAAAATTTGCAGCTGTGGCGGAAGAAATCCGTGAACTCAACCAGCGCGGCCAGCCGGTCCTGGTGGGGACAACTTCAATCGACAAATCGGAACGGTTGTCCAGCCTGCTCAAACGCAAAGGCATCAAACACCACGTCCTTAACGCCAAGTACCACGAGAAAGAGGCCGAAATCGTCGCCTTCGCCGGTAGGAAGGGCTCGGTGACGATCGCGACCAACATGGCAGGCCGAGGCACCGACATTATTCTGGGAGGCAACCCCGAGTTTCAGGCCCGACTGTTGTTGCGAAACCGCAGCCTGAGCTGGGAAGATCACGCGGCAGAATATCAGGCGGAGATCGACAAACTGCGTCCGGCGTGGGAAAAAGAACATCGTGAGGTCATCGAGAGGGGTGGGCTTCACATCATCGGTACCGAACGTCACGAAGCCCGGCGGGTCGACAATCAGCTCAGAGGCCGTTCCGGCCGCCAGGGAGATCCCGGTTCCAGCCGCTTCTACCTATCGTTGGAAGACGATCTGATGCGCATCTTCGTGTCGGAAAGAATCTCTGGTGTGATGCAATCATTGGGCATGGAAGAAGGGGTGCCCATCGAGTCCAAAATGATCACGCGCCAAATCGAGCGGGCCCAAAAAGAAGTCGAAGGGCGCAACTTTGGAATACGCAAACACCTGCTCGAATACGACGACGTCATGAACAAGCAGCGCCAGGAAATCTACCGTTTCCGCCGCGAGCTGATCCAGGGTGAGTCACAAGAGGAACGTATTTCCAGCTATGCCGAGGATATCAGTATCGAGTTTTTGGATGCTTACGCTCCGCTGGAAGAGGACCCGGAAGAGTGGCAAGGGGACGAACTCAGGCTCAACTTGCGGCGAGTCTTCGGACTGGAACTGAATTCGGAACTGGAGACGCTCTCCCGCCCCGAATTGGAAGAGTCGATCCTGCAGAAACTTTCAACCCGAATGGAAGAAAAGGAAGCGGAGTTGGGAGCGGACATGATGCGCTGGTTCGAACGCATGATCATGCTCCAGATCATCGACCAGCAATGGAAAGACCATCTGCTGGCGCTGGATCATCTCAAGGAGGGTATCAGCCTGCGGGGATATGGTCAGCGGGACCCGCTAGTCGAGTACAAACGGGAATCTTACGATCTTTGGGAGCAGATGTGGGATCGGGCTACCGAAGAAATGGTGCGCATGATCTGCTTGCTCCAGCCGGTGGTCGAGCCAAGCGGCGCACTGGGCGCTGCCGCACGCCGCCAGCCCCGCCAGCTCAATTACTCGGGAGCCGAAAACCCCTCCCCATCAGCCCTGAGCCGCGCAAGCGCCGCCGCGGGTGGTTCTTCAACCGCCGCCGTCAAGCAGATGGTTCGCAACACCCCCAAGGTGGGACGCAACGCACCTTGTCCCTGCGGCTCGGGCAAGAAATACAAGAAATGCCACGGTCGCTAGCGCAAGGAGCTGCCTCGACACCCCGATGCAAGGGGACGAAGCGCAATTGCCAAAACTCCAAATGGAGCCTCATCCGGCAGCTGTCGAACGATGAGGTCGGGTCGCTGTGAAAACAACCGCACCGACACTGGTATCACCTTATGGGGGAGAACTGATCGACCGGGTTGCCCCCGTTGACGAATTCGAAGAACTCAAGGCTCGAGCCGGAGGACTGACCTCAATCCAGATCTCTGAACGATCGGTCTGTGACTTGGAACTACTGGCAACGGGAGCCTTTTCGCCTTTGGCTCGCTTCATGGGCGCGGAAGACTACCAAAGCGCCTTGGCTACCCAGCGGCTAACCAGCGGCGCCATCTTCCCGATTCCAATTACCCTTCCGGTAGAACCGAGTCGACAGTGGGGACTGGATCAGCAGGTAGCATTGCGGAACGCCAGGAATGAGTTGCTGGCGGTTCTGAGGATTGAGGAAATCTACCACTGGGATCTGCCGCAAGCGGCCCAAATGGTTTGCGGCACCCAAGATCCACGCCACCCTCTAGTGGCTGAAATGCACCACTGGGGTAAAGTGCATCTCACGGGTGAGGTTCTCTTGATCCAGCCACCGAGCCGCTATGATTTTCAAGAACTTAGACTCACACCCTGCCAGACACGAACTCGTCTGGAAGCACTGGGACGACGCAACGTGGTGGCTTTCCAGACCCGTAATCCGCTGCACCGCGCCCATGAAGAACTGACCCGGCGGGCGGGCGAGTCACTGGATGGCGTTTTGCTGCTCCACCCCGCCGTGGGAATGACCAAACCGGGCGATGTGGACCACTACACCAGGGTTCGGACCTATCGAGCCTTAGCCGACTACTACTACGACCCCAACCGGATCGTGTTGGCGCTTTTGCCCTTGGCGATGCGTCTGGTAGGGCCGCGTGAAGCACTCTGGCATGCCTTGATCCGGCGCAACTACGGAGCCAATCATCTGATCGTGGGTCGTGATCATGCCAGCCCGGGACTGGATTCCAAGGGCTGCCCCTTTTACGATCCTTACCAAGCTCAAGAGGTGGTAAAGGAACACGCGGCTGAGCTGGGTGTCAGGCCGTCCCCTTCCGCGAGTTGGTCTACCTTCCGGACGAAGACCGCTATGAGGAACGGTCGAAGGTACCGGCCGGGACGACTATAGCCGTCATCTCCGGTACTGAGGCCCGTCGCCAATATCTGGATCGAGGCCGACAGCTTCCTGCCTGGTTCACTAGACCCGAAGTGGCCAAGATCCTGGCCACCGACTACCCGGCACGCCACCATCAGGGGGTGTGTGTTTGGTTTACCGGCTTAAGTGGCTCCGGCAAGTCGACCACCGCTACCGTCCTGACCACTTTCATGCTCGAGAGGGGGCGTCAAGTGACGGTCTTGGACGGCGATGTCGTCAGAACCCACCTTTCCAAAGGCCTGGGATTCAGCAAAGAGGATCGTGACATCAACATCCGGCGAATTGGTTTTGTGGCAGCGGAGTTGGTCAGACATGGAGCCATGGTGATCTGTGCCGCCGTGAGCCCCTACCGGGCTACCCGCGCCGATGTCCGTAACTTGGTGGGTAAGGATCACTTTGTCGAGGTCTTTGTCGACACTCCTCTGTCAATCTGCGAGCAGCGAGATCCCAAAGGGATGTATGCCAAAGCCCGGCGGGGTGAAATCAAGGTTTTCACCGGTATCGACGATCCCTACGAGAAGCCTGAGCATCCTGAAATCACACTCGACACCGTCGAAATGACTCCCGAGCAAAACGCTCGGCGGATCCTGAGTTATCTCCAAGACCAAGGGTTCCTGCGCGGCCGAGATTCGAGTCCGCGGGCCGACGCCACCAACTACAGACAGTGAAATCATTGCTCAGGTTAACGGCAATACCTCCCGGGTAGGCTCTCTGCCTGGAGTGCTGGAGTGAGTGATGGCTGCCCTCATGCTTGCAGTGTGCGGCGGGCGGCCCTGATGGCCCCTGACACCGTGTCAGGTGCTGTGCCCCCGGGAAGAGACTTCTTGGCTAATGCTTCCTCTAAGCTGATCGCCTGCACGAAATCTTCCGCGAATAGCTCGGAAAAATCCCTGTATTCTCCCATCGAAACCTCTTGCAACCGTTTGCCTTTCTCCATCGCGTAGAGAACGACCTGACCGGTCACTTCATGGGCCTTTCGAAAAGGCATCCCCTTCGCCACCAGGTAGTCGGCCAATGCAATCGCATTGGAGTAATCATCTTCGCAGGCTTGCCTGGACCGGTCGGGAAAGAACTGGAGGTTCTTGAGCGTCAGAGTCACCAAGTCGAGCGAATCTTCCAGCAGCTCGATGGTCTCAAACGTTGGAATCTTGTCTTCTTGAAGGTCTTTATTGTAGCTCAGCGGCAATCCCTTGAGCAGGACCAACAAAGCGGTATGGTGTCCGATCACTCGGGCCGACTTGCCTCGAACCAGTTCCAAACCGTCAGGATTCTTCTTGTGCGGCAGGAGTGACGAACCCGTACTCACGCTGTCGTTTAACTCGAAAAACGCGAACTCCTGACTGCAGTAGATGGTGAAATCTTCCGCCAAGCGAGACAGATGTATCATCAGGATCGAGGCGGCACCGGTAAACTCCAGCAAGAAATCCCGGTCGCTGACCGCGTCCATGCTGTTTTTGGAGATGGTCCGAAAACCCAACCTCCGACATTGCAGTTGACGACTCAAGGGATAGCTGCTGCCTGCCATGGCTGCCGACCCCAAAGGGGAGACCAACGTGCGATTCAAGGCCTCTTCAAATCGTTGGTAGTCTCGCTGGAGCATTTCGAAAAAGGCCAGAATGTAATGGGCAAAAAGCACCGGCTGCGCGCGTTGCAAGTGCGTGTATCCGGGCAGGACAGATCCCGGATAGGCTTCCGCCAAGTCCACCAGGGCTTCCTGAGCTTCCCGGATCAGCGCCAAAATTCGACCGATCGCCTCTCCCACAAAAAGTCTCAAATCGGTGGCCACTTGGTCGTTGCGACTCCGTCCCGTATGTAACCGATAGGCAACTTGGCCCAACTCCTTGGCCAACTCCCCTTCCACGAAGGAGTGCACATCTTCGATCCCTTCCACCACCGCGTCTTGGATGATTCGAGGATTGTCGCGGACACGCTTTTCGATGGAACCAAGCCCCCGCCGCAGGGCTTCGGCTTCATCCTCAGTCACGACTCCCGCCTCCTGAAGGCTTGCCAGATGAGCGACCGAAGCCTGCACATCGGCTCTTAGCAGACGATGGTCAAAGGTCAGGGAAGCGTTGATTCTTTGGAATCTCTCATTCATCTTCCCTCGGAATCGGCCTCCCCACAGATGTTTCTTCATTGGCAACCCTCCCTCAACGGGGTTGTCCAGCGCCCCGATTTACAGTCCCGGATTTGCATAGCATACATAAATATTCTATATATGAGAACTTGGATAGCATAAAAATGCAGAGAAATAGCAAAGAGGCACGGCAAACGAAGATTCTGGAGATTCTCAAGCTAATGAAGATCTCCGATCAGGAGCAACTCCTCGAGGAGTTGCGGCGAGCGGGGATTGTGACCAGCCAATCCACTGTTTCCAGAGACCTCGGTGAGTTGGGTGTTTTCAAGGCCGACCACGTCTATCGGCTTCCCGGCTTTCGGTCGCGAAACGGTTTCATCAAGTCGGTAGAGACGGCAGGTCCGAACCTGATTATCCTCAAGACGCCCCCCGGTCAGGCCTCAATGGTGGCTCTAACCATCGACCACGAAGAGATACCCGAGATCGCCGGTACCTTGGCTGGAGACGACACTATTTTCGCGGCGGTCAAGGAGGCGGGTCGGCAGCGCCGGGTCTTGGGACGGCTACAGAAACTTTTTCAAACCTGGAAACACGAGCAATGATGCATCAGAAAACACCGGAAAAAATCGTTTTGGCCTACTCCGGAGGTCTGGACACCTCCGTTATGCTGCGCTGGCTAATCGAAAAGTACCAATGCCCGGTGATTGCTTTCGCGGCCGATGTAGGTCAGGAAGAAGATCTGAAGGCGCTTGAGAAAAAGGCGCTGCAAACGGGGGCCACCGAGGTTTTTGTCGAGGATTTGCGAGACGAATTCGTGCGGGAATATGTTTTTGCGGCTCTCAAGGCCAACGCCGTTTACGAGGGTAGTTATCTGATGGGAACGGCCTTGGCCAGACCCTTGATTGCCGTGGCCCAAGTCAAATTGGCGCAACGACTTGGAGCTCAAGCAGTGGCTCATGGAGCAACCGGTAAGGGAAATGACCAGGTGCGGTTCGAGCTCACGTACCAAGCCCTGGCCCCCCATCTCGACATTATTGCGCCCTGGCGTGAATGGGAATTTGCCTCCAGATCCGACTTGATCGAATATGCACGCCGACAGGGGATCGAAGTCTCCGCCACCGTCGAAAAGCCTTATTCCATTGATTGCAACTTGATGCACGTTAGCTACGAGGGAGGGATCCTGGAGGATCCATGGCTCGAGCCACCGGAAGACATGTTTACGATGACGCGCGCGCCGGAGCGAGCACCTGAAGAGGCGGCTTATTTGCTGGTCGACTTCGAAAAGGGTGTACCGGTGGCGCTGAATGAGCAAACCTTGGAGCCGGTTGCACTTCTGGAGGCAGCCAATCGTTTGGCGGGCCGGCATGGGATTGGAAGAGTGGACCTGGTTGAAAACAGGTTTGTAGGAATCAAGTCCCGCGGTGTTTACGAGACGCCTGGGATGACGCTGCTGCACACAGCCCACCGTGCCCTCGAGTCGATCACCCTGGATCGAGAGATCCTGCATCTCCGGGACTCCCTGCAGCAAAAGGTCTCCGAGCTGATCTACTACGGTTTTTGGTTCTCACCGGAGTTCGAGCTCTTGCGAGGTTTTTTGGATGCAAGTCAGAAAAACGTCACTGGAACGGTTCGCATGAAGCTGTTCAAGGGTATCTGTCAAGCAGTGGGCCGTCGTTCTCCTGTCTCGCTTTACTCCCAAGCGCAAGCGACCTTCGAGGAGGACTTTCAGTACCAGCCCAAGGATGCCGAAGGATTCATTCGGCTCAACGCTTTGCGGCTTCGATCCCGTCAAGAACCGGGAGAGCAGCGCCAAGGCGACAAACCTTTGAAGGGCTATTCGGGTTGACATGGCTGCAAGACCATTACGCAAGGCATTGCCCTCGCAGGAAAACGCCGGATCAAGCTTGGTCCAAGTGTGTTTTGACAAGGTCGGCTCGGCAACCGGCTGTTTTGAGTTGAAACACTGCGAGATGGCCGATCCCAATCTATCGAGAGTAGGCAGCGGTGACCTGGTGGCTGTCCGCGTCTTGAGCGGCGGGACACATTACAACCGAATCGAGTTGCCAAACGGTCGAATAGCCAAGGTCAATCGGGGCGATACCATCGCCGGTGTCTTGGGTAAACGCAGAGCCTTGAAGGCTTTTGTGGCGGAGGTTCCGGAACAGCTCCAAGCTGGAGATCGTCTCCATTTGGTGGGTTTGGGGGGGATTATCGGCCTCTGTACGGGCCGCCACCACACCATTGGAGAACCCTTCGAGGTCGAGACCATCGGAATGATCCAACGCAACGGCAGGACCCTCAGACTGGCCGAACGGGCTCTGCCTTCTGCCGTCGAACTCAACACCAGTGCGCCCATAATTCTGGTGACGGGTTCTTCAATGAATTCGGGCAAGACGGAGGTTGCCAGCCAGTTGATCAAAGGCTTCTGCGCCTCGGGAAAGCGCGTGGCGGCAGCCAAGCTGACGGGTTTGGCTTGCCTCAAAGACACGCTGAATATGCAAGACCATGGCGCCTGCCCCGTCTTGAGTTTTCTCGACTGCGGCTACCCTTCCACCGTCGGACTCGACGACATCGGATCGCTGGCTGTGACCCTCCTTTCGGAGCTGAACCAAAGCCGGCCTCAGTTAATTGTTTTGGAGTTGGGTGACGGCTTGCTGGGCGGCTACCGAGTGGATAGCCTCTTTCGGGTCGCTCCCGTGATGGAACATTGCGCCGCGATTGTCTTTTGTGCACCTGATTTTGTAGCGGCTTGGGGCGGCTGTCGACTGCTTGAGCGCTGGAACCGCTCGGTAGACATCATTTCCGGGTCCTGTACCGACTCAGCGATGGGAGTGGAATTTATTGAAAGAGAGCTTGCAGTTCCAGCAGCTAATGCACTGCGTGGTTCGAAGCGGTTGTTTGAACTGGCCCAGCGGAGAGTCGAGTCATGGAAAGAATCAAGGTAGGGATCTTGGGGGGCTCCGGTTATGCCGGAGCCGAACTCACCAAGATTCTCCTACTCCACCCCCAGGTAGAAATCGTTCTGGTGACGTCCAACCAAAAGGCTGGCAAACGAGTGGATTCTCAACATCCCAACCTGCGCGGACTGACCGATCTGGTGTTTTCACCCACCACCGTTTCAAGGCGAGTCCACGAGCTGGACTGCTTGTTCTTGTGCCTTCCCCATGGCCATAGCCTCTCACTGGTACCTCAACTGCCCCGACCACTTCGGGTGATCGATCTGGCCGGCGACTTCAGACTTTCAGATCCCAAGCTGTTTCAACGCTTCTATAAGAAGGATCCGGCCGACCCGACTATTCAACGCGACTTTATCTACGGCTTACCGGAACTGTTTCGCGACAAGATTGCAAAAGCCCGCAGAGTTGCCAATCCCGGCTGTTTCGCAACGGCGTCCGCACTCGGGTTGGCCCCCCTGGTTCGCCGGGACCTCATCAAGCAGAGGGTGATCATCGATGCCAAGACCGGTTCTTCCGGGTCGGGAGTTCAACCCGGACCAAACACCCATCACCCTTTTCGAAACACCAGCTTCTTCCCCTACAAGTGTTTTGGGCACCAACACCTGCCTGAGATCGAACAGGCCCTGAGGACTTTGCGTCCGGAGTGGACAGGGGGGTTGATTCTTCAAACCCACTCCACACCTCTGGTGCGGGGGATTCTAGTCTCCATCTATGCTGAACTGAATTCAGCCCTGAGCACAGAAGATCTGGGTGAAGTGTTTCGACAAAGTTACGACGAGGCTTGCTTTGTCCGACTTCTCGATGCCCCCCCCAACGTAACCTGGGTCAAGAATACCAACTTTGTCGACCTCGGTTGGGCGCAGTCGGGCCGACAATTGATCGTGTTTGCGGCCATCGACAATTTGGTAAAAGGAGCAGCGGGGCAAGCTGTCCAAAACTTCAACCTGATGTTTGGCCTGGCAGAGCAGACCGGATTGATTCTGGCGGGAGGAAACCCGTGATTGACCCTGTGATCCAGCTCGATTCCGATTTTCAGATCAAGGCTTACACCAAATACCCGCTGGTGGCTCAACGGGGACAGGGCAGCTGGTTGGAAATGTCGGATGGGAGACGCTACTTGGATATGTATGGCGGTCATGCTGTCGCCGTTACCGGTCACTGCCATCCGAAGGTCGTGTCGGCTATCCGGAGGCAGAGCGAAGAGCTGATCTTCTACTCGAATCTGGTCTATTTAGCCGTACGCAGCCAAGCGGCCAAACGACTGATTGAGGCTGCACCCCCGGAGATGGATAGGGTCTTCTTTATCAATTCGGGAGCCGAGGCGAATGAAAATGCCCTGGGAGTGGCACGGTTCCTGAGCGGAAGAAAGGAGATCGTTTCCTTTCGCGGAAGCTTCCACGGACGAACTCTGGCAGCCCTCTCAGCGACCGGCATTGAGGCCTACCGCCAACGGGTTGAGGGTCTGGTGCCCTTTCAAAGACTGGCTGATTTTGGAGATTTGGCTTCCCTAGAGGCTGTCATGAATGACCAAGTCGCCGCGGTCATCCTGGAGCCGATCCAAAGTATGGCGGGTGTCTGCACGGCCGAGGCCGAGTTTTTCCAAGGTCTGAGGACGCTCTGCGATCGTCATGGGGCTTTGCTGATTTACGATGAGATCCAAACCGGGATGGGCAGAACCGGCCAGTTCTGTTTTGCCCCCCGCTACCAAGTCAGTCCCGACATGATCACCTTGGCCAAAGGCTTGGCCAGTGGGATCCCCATGGGGGCATTGATGGTTTCAGCCCGGGTGGCGGATGGGATCGGCGCCGGTGACTTGGGAAGTACCTTCGGAGGAGGCCCAATCGCCTGTGCTGCTCTGTTGGCCACCCTTGAGGTGATCGAGGAAGAAGGGCTCTTGCACAATGTCACTTTGGTGAGTCGGAGACTGAGAGATGAGTGCCGAAAACTACGTGCTGTGCAAGAAGTGCGAGGGACAGGTTTTCTTTTGGGTATCGTGTTCGAGAACGGTGCCAAAGCGGTTCAGCGATGTCTGCGCCAACAAGGTGTGCTTAGTGGACTTGCCGGTGATTCCCAAGTCCTGCGTCTGTTGCCTCCGCTGACGCTGAAACCGTCCGAGGCAGACTACTTCTTGGGCCAACTCAAAATTGCACTCGAGACAGCAGCCAGGGAGCAATAGCATGAGAGCAGAGAATCAGGTGAGTCCGTCCTTGGCAAACCGTTTCAGGGGGAAGTCATTGCTGAGTCCCGCTGATTTTCAGCAGCGGGAACTTGGTGAACTGCTCGACTTGGCTTTAGGCCAGAAGCAAGGTCGGCTGAATCCGGGCACTCCCTTGCGAGGCAAAAGTGTCGCTCTGGTCTTTTTTGATCCCTCTCTGAGAACCAGAACCTCGATGGTCATTGCGATTCAACAACTGGGAGGCGTACCGGTTGTCTTGGATGTCGGTAAGGAGGCCTGGGCGCTGGAATATCTGGAAGGGGTTGTGATGGACCAAGACAAGTCGGAGCATATCAAAGAGGCGGCTCCAGTCTTGTCTCAGTATGTAGATGCCATCGGAGTACGCTGCTTTCCCAAAATGCAGGACTATGGGGAAGATCGAAAGGAAATGGTGTTGAAATCCTTCCAACGCTACGCCTCGGTGCCAACGTTGAACTTGGAATCGAGTACTCAGCACCCTTTTCAGGCTCTGGGAGATGCCCTGACCATCCAGGAGAAGTTCGGGACCCTGAAGCGGAGGCGAGTGGTCTTGGCTTGGACGAAGCATCCCAAGCCGTTGCCCATGTCCGTTGCCAACTCCTTTGCCTTGGTTGCCGCCCTGTTCGGTATGGATCTGACCATTGCTTCTCCTCCGGAATACCAACTGGACCCTGAAATTATCGTTCAGTTGAACGAGCTGGGCCGGAGCAGCGGCGCCACGGTTCAAGTTTGTGAGGACCTGGAGGAGGCATGTGAGGCCAAGGAAATCGTCTACGCCAAGAGTTGGGGGAGCCTCAAATATTATGGCCGGCCGGACCAGGAAAAGAAACGGAAAAGCCGGTACCGGGACTGGACCATTACGGAGCGTCTCATGGAAAGAACGGCCCAGGGCTCCTTCATGCATTGCCTGCCGGTGCGCCGGAACGTGGTCGTAGAGGACGCCGTCTTGGATGGGCCCCGCTCTATCGTCGTTGAGCAGTCGGCCAACCGGCTCCACATTCAAAAAACGCTACTGAGTCTGATTCTCAGTGACCCGGTGAGCTCATGAACTCCACCGCCAAACTCGAGCTCTTGCGTGAGTCGCTTCCCTACATTAAACGGTTCAAGGGGAAAGATTTTGTTTTGAAGCTGGGCGGCGGCGTGGTGGCGAATCAGGACATCATGGCCGCTCTGGCAGAGGAAATAGCACTTTGTCATCAGGTTGGTTTCCGCCTGGTGATCGTGCACGGCGGCGGCGGTCAAATGACTGAGTTGGCCAGGAAACTCGGAATCCCTCAATCGATCGTGGGGGGCAGAAGAGTCACTGACCGCGCAACTCTCGAGGTCGCCAAGATGGTCTTGGCCGGGAAAGTCAACACGGACATTCTCTCAGCACTGCGGAAACTTGGCGTTCCCAGCACCGGTCTTTCCGGTTTGGACGGAAACATTGTTCGGGCTCGTAAAAGAGCGCGGGTTCGAGTAGTTGACAAGAAAACCGGGTCGGAGGAGATGGTCGACTATGGTCACGTGGGAGATATCTTGGAAATTGACTCCAGTCTACTCCGACTTCTCTTGGAAAAGGGATACATCCCTGTGATCTCCTGTCTGGGAGCCGACGATCATGGAAACGTCTTTAACATTAACGCTGACACCGTAGCGGTCGAAGTGGCCATCCATCTACAGGTCGAAAAATTGATTATTCTGAGTCGGGTAGACGGGATTTACCGAGATCTGGACGATCCTGATTCCAAACTCGCCAAGTTGAGCCTCGCAGAGGCGCGAGACCTGCTGGAAACCAAGGAAATCTCAGATGGAATGATTCCCAAGTTAGCCTCTTTGGTGACCTTGCTCGAGCGCGGTGTCAAGAGCGCTCATCTGATTGACGGCTTACGCCGAAACGCACTGCTCGAGGAGATCTTCACCGACCAGGGAACGGGCACGATGATCCACCCGTGAACCCGGGGAGTCAGGCCTCCGGTTTTGAAATTGTAGGGGAAAGTTTCCGGCGCTGGGGGAAGGGACCGCTATCGGGTGGCCAATTGGAACTAGTCGCTGGTGGTGGCTTCCGCTTGCTCCGGCTTGCCAGCTTGGAGTTCGATGAAATAATAGCTGACTAAGTGCTGTATCAGAAAGTGGCCCTCCTGAATCACTCCAGTGTGGTTGGATCGAACTTGTAGACAATCCTGCGCGATATTCTTGAGCCGACCGCCCCGCAGACCGGTAAAACCAATGGTTTGAAGTCCATGCCGGTTCCCCCAAACAACGGCCTCGATTACATTGGCTGAGTTTCCGCTGGTGCTAAAGGCCAACAAGAGATCTCCACGGTGAGCGAAGTTTTTGAGTTGCTCGACAAAGACCAGGCGATAGTCGGCATCGTTGGCAATAGCGGTCATCCAGGGCACGTTGTCGGCCAAGGAGATGACCCGGAAACGGAAAGGCTTGCCCCAGGAACCCTCTTTTCCCAGTTCACAGGAAAAATGCGAGGAGGTGGCTGCGCTGCCTCCATTGCCACAGAGGAATACTTGGCGCTGCCGCCGTCGAGCCGTCTCCAGATGCCGGATTACCTCCACCACCTGGGTCTCGTCAATCGCCGTCAGGGCAGTCAGGGTGGCTTGTTTATATTGCCGGACAAAACCCAGAACCTGCACCCGGGTAGTATCGAGTGCCTTCAGACTGCTGTCAAGGATTGCTACTTGTCGCCTTGCGGTTGCCTGTCTGCGGTATCTCACCGACATTCTGACGACGGGCCCTCGCCTGGAACGTTCAAAGTTCGTACTCCCCAAGGTCACCCTGCGGGCCGACGGTCCCGGATTTCAAGGGGCCCAAATTTTGTTGAGCCGGGGGAGTCTTGTACTCTCTCACGGGGATCCTGCCATACTGCTCTCTCGATCAGTCAGCCGGATCCAATTCAAAGACGGCGCCAGTTGGAAACATGATGACAAAAACTATTCTCAAAGCGCTTGTCACCTTGGGGCTGTTGGGCTTGTTGGCCAGTCAGATCGATATGGTGGCCTTTTATGAGGTATTGGGCAGTACTCGACTACTGCTGCTGGTGCCGGCGGTCCTGCTCCAGCTGGTGTTGATCAGCTTTGGAGTACTACGCTGGCACACCATCGTCGTCAATTTCAAGCTGGACATCGGCCTGCTTCGGTTGGCCAAGATGGCTTTCATCGGCAACTTCTTCAACCTTTTTCTTCCCTCCTCTATCGGCGGTGATTTTTTCCGCGCCTACTACCTTGCCAAGGATCAGAAGAGAGGAATGTCGACCACCTTGACCACTACCCTTTTGGAGCGCAGCGGGGGACTTTGCGCCTTGCTCATGATTGGACTGGTGGCCAGCGCGAGCCAGGATCTCCAGATTCGGGAGGTATCCATTTTTAGGGTCTTTGTGGTGCTCAGCACTGCCTATCTCGTAGTCAATTTAGCCCTTTTCAACCCCCGGTCGCACCGGTTTCTTGACCATCTTGGGGAGCGGTTCCATCTCAATCAGTTTCAGCAAAAGATGAAACTGGTCTACAGCGGGCTTGGAACTCTTATTGCCGACGGAAAAGCAATCGTCAGGCTAATAGGTTTATCGCTGGTGATCCAGTTTTTCTCGGTAGTTATCGTCTGGATCATTTCCAGGGCGCTGGGAATAGCCGCACCTTTCCGCGTTTTTTTGATTTTTGTTCCCTTGATCAATCTCAGCATCATGGTGCCTCTGACCATCAATGGTTTCGGGTTGCGCGAGAGTCTTTACTTACTGTTTTTCACTCAAATCGGGCTGGACCAGGAACGAGCAGTGGCGCTCTCGTTGTTGGCCGCCTTGGTGATCATGGCAGCGGCGCTCCCAGGTGGGATCATTTATTCGCTCTACAAACGAACAGAGGAGTTCTCTTTCCCGGGAGAAGCCCAGGCTTCACCCCCGGAACAATAGATGCCGGGCCCCTACTTGCATCGATTTTTTTGGTTTTCAGCCCGGCTTTGCCGCCTCTTGTTTCGATGCCAGACGCGGGCGAGTCTTTTCCCGGCAAAACGTTGGAGTCGACCGGGCGTTCCTTCAAGTTCGGCAGCTTGCTCCGGAAAGTGCGGTGACGCCGCTGGCGCCTGGGCCCGGCCGGAGCCTGCCCATCGCCTCAGAACTTCAGGGTTCTCCCGACAGCCCCTATTCGCCGATAGGAATCACGAACACTCCATTTGACTTTTCGGCCGTGACGTAGGCCAGCCGCTCATCTGCCGAAAGGGTAATATCGATCGGCTTCTTTCCCACCTTGATGGTCTTGAGCCGGTCGAAGCCGGGCCCCGGGCTCAAGATGGACACGGCATTGTCTCCCGACTCGACCACAAAAATCCGTCCATCTTTGCCCACCGCCAGCGAAAAGGGGGCATTGCCTACCGGTACGCGCCCCACCTCTTCCAGATCGATGACGTCTACCACCGACAGGTCGTTGGTCTTACTGTTGGCAACGTAGAGCGTGTTACCGTCAGGGGCGAGGGCTAAACCGTCCGGTCCGATGCCCACCGGAATCTGCTTGATCACCTGATTGGTTGCCAAGTCGATGATGTAAAGGTCGTTGGAGCCGCTGCAGGCGACGAACAATTGGTCTTCCAGGGCCGAAACTTGAGCAACCAGCGGCCGAATTCCTACCTCTACTTCGCTAACCAAACGGTGAGTATCGGTATCGATCACGTCAACTTTGCCCAGGCGCCCTCGCCCGAAGTTGGTCACAAAGGCCCTCAACCCGCTGGGGGCAATTGAAATGCTAGTGGGGACACCGGCCACTTTGATGTCATCGATGGTCTGGTAGTCTCGCGAGTCAACCACTTTGACCAGTCCGTTGGAACGATTGGTGACAAAGATCTTGTCGCCGGATGGGGAGACGGCAATTCCCAGTGGCTCGTAACCCGCGTAAAACACTCCTTGCCTCTTGTGACTGGTGGTGTCGAGGACCACGATGTCATCGGAGGCAAAGTTGGTAACGAACAGAAGGCGACCATCCACGCTCAAATCCATAAAGTGGGGTGCCTTTCCGGTCTTGAGCTTTCGCACCGGGGATGCAGCCACCAAAACCAGAGCCAGCAAAGCTGTCCAGTAAAGCCCTTTCTTGTTTATCATCAGCACCTCGTACAATCTTCCAAGTCCACTCCTGCTGGTTTCATCCTCAAGCTAGCGCGTGAGAACTGAACGCCGGCAATCAGCTCTTCGACGGCGGCACGCGGTCACCGTGTTCTTCATCAAATAGGCGATAGTTAGCGGTCCAACGCCACCCGGCACTGGTGTGACGGCGCTGGCCAAACCCAGGGGATGGAGTGGATGAACGTCACCCACGACTACGGATCCCCGTCGATCGAAGCTGCGCATCTTGCTGGAGTCTTCACCAAACAGCGAGACTACCTGTTTACGATCCTCCAGACGGTTGGTCCCCACGTCGACGATGACCACCCCCGGGCTGAGATAGTCGCGAGTGATCAGAGCGGGTCGACCAACGGCGGCAATCAATATGTCGGCCCCGCGGCAGGTGGCAACCAGGTTACGCGTCCGTGAATGGCAGAGGGTAACCGTTGCATGGGCCTGCAAAAGCAACATCGCCATCGGCTTGCCGACGATGTTGCTTCGTCCCACAACCACGGCCCGGCTTGCTTTCAGACTGACCCCTTCGCGTTTCAGCATCTCGATAATACCCATAGGAGTACAGGGCGCCAAAGCGGGGTTGCCAAGGAACAGCTTGCCTGCGTTTAGAGGGTGGAAGCCGTCTACGTCCTTGGCCGGATGGACTGCCGTCAGAACCTTGTCCTGCTCCACAGCAGGAGGGAACGGCAACTGCACCAGGATGCCGTCGATCCGATCGTCTCGGTTAAGCCTCCCGATCTCCTTGAGCAACCCGGTTGTCGTCGTATCCGCGGGCAACTGCACTCGCTCGGAGTGCATGCCTAAATCAAGACAAGTCTTGGTCTTGTGAGCTACGTAAAGTTGCGAAGCCGGATCTTCCCCCACCAGCACTGCGGCCAAACCGGGAGTAAATCCCCGCTTCCGCAGGCTCTCGATCTCAAGCCTGAGTTCGGCCAGCATCTGGCGCGCGACCTTCTTGCCGCTGAGTATCCTCGTTTCCATCCGGTTTTGCCTTCAATGATCTTACCAGAGCCCGCCTCCGTGGCTCGGCACGATGCGGTCAAGAATTGGGGGGAATGTCTACCAATGGCCGTCCATTTTCGGCTACGGCTGGGTTAGGGGTTGCCATCTCCGGTGCCGGCCTATTGCTGCTGGAAGACCCATAAAGCCGGCGATAGGCGAAATAGTTTCCCATCACTTTCAGCACGTAGAGCTTCGTTTCTCGAAAACCGATATTGGCCACAAAGAGGGCCGGATCGCTGGTACTGATCTTGTTGGACCAGCGTCGGGCATTGCTGGAACCTCCATTGTAACCTGCCAGAGCCCGCTCCAGAGAACCATCGAATTCCTCCAGCAATTGGCTCAAATGGTGCGAACCGAGCCGAATCGAGAGAGCAGGATCATAGAGATCGTCAGCCTCGACCGATTCCAGCTGGAGAGAGGGGGCCAAGCTACGGGCGGTATCCAGGGTAAACTGCATCAAACCGCGGGCTGCTGCCGGCGACTTGGCGTTGGCCTGAAACCGGCTTTCCTGATGGATGACCGAAAGCATGAGCTCAGGATCCAGTTTGAGCGCCAACGCTTCCCGGTCCACGTAACGGCTATAGTGGCGCGGATAGAGCAGTCGTGCCACCGGTTCCGGATAGGCCCAAACCAACGACCGTTTCCCCAGGCTGCGGCGCAACCGCCCGGCAGCCAGCAATGATTCCCGTGCCAAGCCTCCCAGAGCACTATAGTGGGCCAGGTTGAAAAGCCGCTGTTGAGGTCCGCCCCATTCGCGTGAGTGAGTCCGCTGGATTTGCTGGGCCGCCTGATCGTAAAGCCCCAGAAAAAGGAGTTCTCGAATCCGCTGTCGGGGGCCGCCGGAGAGGGCCGTTTGCCTCTGGCCGGCATTCTCCCACCAGGACCGGGATTGTTCCAGCTCTCGGCTCCAGGGTGCAGCAGAGTGCTTGGTCTCATTGGAGTACTTCGCTGCGGCCAGATAGGCGAAGTAGTTGGGGTTTCCGCCGGCGGCCCGCTGAAAAGCCTGGCGGGCGGTCTGAAGCTGACCGGTCTGTTGGAGACAAACACCTTTCCAGTACCAAATCTCTTCGCGCGTTACCCCCGATGGTAATTGCCGGGACGTCAACGTATCGAGTCGACCGATCTGGATCAAGGCTTTTCGAGGCCGTCCCAACTCGAGGTAGAGTCTGGCCAGATAATAGTAAAAGCGCCGCTTTTTCGAACCCAGCGATACCTGAAGGCCTCTTTGAGCTGTTGCCTCAGCCTGTCGGGGTTGCCCCAGCCAGCGGTAGGTATCGGCCAAATGGTAGTAGGCGTCCGTCACCCGCCGGTTGGCTGGATGAGCCTGAATGAACTCCCGGTAATGGCGGGCAGCTTGGGGAAAATCCCAATTGCGGATTGAAGTGTTGGCTGCCAGATATTTACAGTAGATGCCCCACGCCGTGCGCGGAAATTTTCGGTAGGCTTCGAGATAGGCCTCAACCGCCCGGGTCAAATCACCCTCAATCACAAAACTTCGGCCCCAGAGGTAGGCATACTGATCCCGCGAGAGGCTGGCGGGAAAACGTTCAATCAGCCGCCGTAAGACGACTCGGGCCTCGCGGGTCAACCGATTGCCGATCAACACTCGCGCCTGGAGTCGTAGATCGGCTTCCCCGAACCGGCTCATCGGTTTGAGCTTTTGAAGAGTCTTAACCGCATTCAGGGCAACATCGTCACGCTCGCTCTTCCGCAGCAGTCTGGTCAGGTCTTTGACCGCTTCGGTGGGCTGCGACTCCTTGAGGTGGAGCAGAGCATGCCCCAACGCCGCCCGGCGAGAAACAGACCCTCGACGGGCAGCCCATAATTTGTCGAACCACCGCTTGGCACTCTTGTAATTGCCGGCTGCTTCAAGGGCCTCGGCGTAGTCCAATACGGTCTCGGCCCACTTCGGATGATAGGTGTATCGGGTGAGAAAGTGCTCCAGTCGCGACGAGCCGGCAGAGCCTAGCCCAACACTGCTGCGGGCCCGGTAGAACGACACCCAATCCGGGAACGGAAAGTCGGTCGGCAAGGCGGCCAATGCCAGCATCGCTTCAGTTCCGCGGCCGGACTCGGACAGCAGAACTCCCTCCAGATAGTTGAGGTGATTCAGTTGGTAAAGCGGCCCCAGTTGCGGCTTTAATTCCTGCAACTTGGCCAAAGCCTGCTCCAAACGACCTCGCTGCCGAGCCTCGGCAACTGCTGTCAGGGTGGTGTCAATGTTCGAAGCAAAGAGGTTCGGGGCCGAGGCCAGTAACAGGATTAGGAAGCCTAGGCTAGCATTCATCATCGCTCGGTAGTCCGGTCTTTCTGCGAGGAAGACTCAAGGATACATTTGGTGAAGGAGCCGGGGAAAAGCGATTGTTTCGCGGAGGTGCGGTAAGCCGCAGATCCAGGCTACTACCCGTTCTATGCCCATGCCGAACCCGGAGTGGGGAACGGTGCCGAAGCGTCGAAGGTCGAGATACCAGCGAAAGGCTTCCTCGGGGAGTTGGTGCTGGCGGATTCGTTGGGCCAGCAGATCCCGGTCATGAATCCGCTGGCTACCACCCACGATTTCGCCATAACCCTCCGGCGCTAGAATATCCATACAAAGTGCCCGATCGGGTCGGTCCGGATGGGGCTGCATGTAAAAGGCTTTCACCTGTGCAGGATAGGAGTGAACGATCACCGGGCGCTGGAACTGCTGCGATATCAAGGTTTCGTCGCCTCCACCCAGATCGGACCCCCGCGGCGTTTCACTGCCTGCCTCCTCCAGCAAGTCAAAGGCGTCGTCATAGCTCAAGCGCGGGAAGGGCGTCTGTACGGCTTCCAACTTGGAAATGTCGCGTTGCAGCTGCTTCAACTCCTCAGAACGCCGTTCCAGCACGCGCCGCACAATCGAGGTTACGAACTCTTCGGCCAGATTGATGCAGGCCTCGAGCTCGGCAAACGCTATCTCAGGCTCGACCATCCAGAATTCGATCAGATGGCGGCGGGTCTTGGACTTCTCGGCCCGGAAGGTGGGTCCAAAACAGTAGGTCTTCCCGACCGACATGCAGGCCGCTTCGTTGTAGAGTTGCCCACTTTGCGCCAGATAAGCCTTTTGTTGGAAGTAATCAAGCTCAAAAAGCGTGGTCGTCCCCTCGCAAGCAGCGGGCGTGATGATGGGTGTGTCGACCAGGATAAAGCCCCGGTCATCGAGGAAATCGCGCACTGCCCGCACAATCTCACTGCGAATTCTCAAAATGGCATTTTGGCGTGCTGAGCGCAGCCAAAGATGACGGTGCTCCATCAGAAAGGCGGTTCCATGCCCTTTGGGCGTGATGGGATAGGGATCTGCAATCTGCACGATCTCGAGATCCTTGACGTCGATTTCGAAGCCCCCGGGGGCTCGGTTATCCTTGCGTACCACACCCGTTACCGTCAGCGAGGACTCCTGAGTGAGTGAGTCGGCCGCCGCAAAAGCCTCGGGCGTCACGTTCTTCTTGAATACGACCGCCTGCACCACTCCGGAACCGTCACGCAGCAGGAGAAAGCGCAATCGACCCTTATCGGTGAGATTATAGACCCAGCCTTGGAGCGTTACCTCGTCACCAACATGCCTGACGAGATCTGCAATTTGAACGACCATGGAGCCTTACCCAGTCCGTTGGCCGAGTTCCAGTTGCACCAGGCGGTGAGTAATTGGGAACTCGCCCAAAATATCCAACGATTGCAGCGCTCGATAGAGGGAACCTGCCATGTACTGCTCGTAAATGAAATTCTCGCGCACGATAACCTGGTAGGCATAGGTTCCAAGCGCCTTGAGAAGGCGCTGTACCGACATCAGATTGAACAGCCGCCAGAAGCTGCCATTACTAGTCTGACCAGCCCGTTCGAGATAGTAATTCACCAAGATCTCCACCTCGTCAGGCGCAAGGTTGATCGAGTCCTTCAGTAAAGAGGCCACGTCGTAACAAGCCGGTCCCCAGCGAGCATCCTGAAAATCGATCACATAAAGGTCATCCTCCCACAACATCAGGTTGCGGACGTGGTAATCCCGGTGGCAAAGGACACGAGGAGCGGCGGCCAGCTCTGCCGAGACCGCCTGGAACTCGTTTCTTAGTCCCTTGAGATCCATTTCCAGCCGTCGATAGTTTTGCAGGTAGTGCTTGACGAAGAAACTGAATTCCCAATTCAGTTTTTCTTCATCGAAGGCCAAGTGGAAGGCCTCCATCTGAGGCGGCAGGGCGGCACTACCCCGGTTTTGGATCACAACAAGGTAGTCGAGGGCAACCTCCAACCAGCGGCGACGCTCATCGGCGTCCTGGGTGAGAAAAGCCTTTCGCAGCGTTGTGTTGCCCAAATCCTGCTGCAAGACGATTCCTCGAGTTGCATCGACGGTCAAGATCTCGGGCACCGGGATGCCGATTGAATCCAGCAGGTGACAGATCTGCCCATAGGCAAAATCCTCGACCTGAAACGACTCCGGATAGACAGCCAAAATGTAGGATCTAAAGGAATCGCCGGTGTAGCGAAAATATTGGCGCGAGGAGGCATCTCCCATCAGCTTACTCACACTGTAGTGGTTGTGGCCGGGCGAGAATTCGCTCCGGATAAATTCCATCAGGCGTTTTTGAATGGGTGAAACCCGACGCTCCTTCATACGGAATCCAAAGGCCAAGCGGCCCAATCATCTCCCGCCTGCAGCGGCTCCGGACCGGCGGCTTGGTCTTGACTGCGGCAGGTTACGATCACTCGACTCAGGGTGATTTGAGGTGGCAGGTGCAGATCCTTGAGAACGATGACATCGCTCAATCGACAACCCGCTCCGATCGAGCTTCCATTCCAAACGACGACGTTGTTGAAACAACAACCCTCACTGACCTTCACCCCTTCGCCCATGACAAGGCCCCTCCCCGTCATGGTTACATTTTGCCCAATATGACTGACTCCTGCCCGTTCTAGCAGTTCCATCGAGTTGGCCAGATAGCGACTGGGAGTGCTGCATTCACACCAATAGCAATCACTGACAAAACCCAAGATGGGTCGACCTGCCGCTATCAAGCGGGGATAGATATCTTTGACCGTATCCGAGACGCCCTCCGGGATGACATCCAGCACTCGCGGACTAAGAATCTGAACTCCAGTGTAGGTAAAGGCCCGAGCCCAATCCTTGACCTGTCGCCTCAGACCAAAGCCGACTACCCGGTCTCTCGCTCCCAGCAAGACCGGGTTGAAAGGGGCCGCGGGATTCTGGGGAATCAACACCATGGTGACCCAGGCCTTCCGGCTACGGTGGAAATCCAACACGTCTCTGAGTTCTTGCTCGAAGTAGATTTTGCCATTACAGACAACAATTTCACGATCACGAAAAAAAGCACGCAGCTTGCCGATGCCTCCACCCGTCCCCAAAATGGATGACTCGTGAGAAAAAGTGATGGTTGCCTTCGAGTCGAAGCCTCTCTTGTATTGGCGAACAGCGGCTGCAACAGTTTCGGGGCGGTAGTGGAGGTTAACGGCGATCTCCTTAATGCCGGCACCTTCCAGCATCGCTAGAGAATGATGGATCAAAGGTCGGTTAAGCAGCGGAATCGCCGGCTTGGCGCACTGGTCGGTCAAAGGCCGGAGCCGTGTTCCCAGACCCGCCGCGAGAACCATGCCGCGCGGCTTGGCGATTCTCGGAAAGATCATCAGCCTTCGCAGGGGAAACCTAGACCGGCTTCCGAGTAAAGTTGAACATAAGACTTGCGGATGAATTTCCGTGGCGACCAGTTCAGTAGACCGGCCGCTTCCTCCAGCAGTTCGGGATCTCCTTCCAGCTCAGCAAAGAATCCTAGCGGCGTCCGGTCAATTGTCAATTCAAGCCAATGCTCGTCCAGTCGGAGTTGGTGGATCTCACGCTGCTTGCGGTATTCGAAGGTCTGTTGCAACCCCAGGGCATCGAAGATCTCCAACAATGCAGCCGGGTCGGCCACAGTTGTCTCAAACTCGGCCCGCCTCTTGAAAAGAGGGTCGGGCTGGGTGGGACCTTTATAGGTCAACAACGATTGGTCGCCGTAACTCCTGAGTCGAATCGCCGATTGCGATTGTTGCAGGCGGCGATCGGCAAAATCGAAGAGGCGATTGATTTCTTCGGCAGCCGGACTCACCAGCCGACTCTCCAACGTTTTCAGACGGCTTTGCAAATCTTCCAGCTCCACTCGGGTCAGCGCCACTTTGATTTCAATTTCCATGGCCATGGCCAGGGCTTTTCGTTTTGGGCAGACTTTAGCTAGACCCCGCCGCCTCCAGCATCAGTAGAGCAGATAGGGACGCCGCTGCTCCTCAAAAGCCTCCAGTTCAGGCTGCCAATGAGCATTCAGTTCGCCGGGAGTAGCTCCTCGCTCGAGACCCAGACGCACCCGATCTGTGCCGGCCAGGATATCGATCGGCAACTTCTGGTATTCATATTCGTAGGGCGGCTCTTTCCAGCAGAAATCCCCGTTGCCTAACTGCCGATAGGCCCGCAGCAGAGCCAGAGCTGTTTTAAACGGCCGGTAACTGCAACGGTCGGAAACGTGGATCTGGACTCCCGTCACGAGCTCACCTGACCATTTGTGAAAAGTGGGGACAAAAAAGGCGGTTCGAAAAACGACTCCCGGCAGTTGGACCGACTTCAGCTTTTCCATCAAGCCTCTTGCATCTACCCAGGGAGCACCACTCAATTCAAATGGTCGGGTCGTACCGCGACCCTCCGAGACATTAGTGCCCTCCAGTAGGCACATCCCGGGGTATACCAATGCCGTGTCCAGGGTGGGTATGTTGGGGGAGGGCATGATCCAAGGGAGGCCGGTGTCGTTGTAAAACATCTCCCTCTTCCAGCCCTTCATCGGCACGACTTCCAGCCGGCACCCGAGCTTGAATTCCGAATTGAAATAGCGGGCCAGTTCAGCCACCGTCATGCCGTGACGAATGGCCAGGGGATAGATTCCAACAAAGGACCTGAAGGCGGGCTGCAGGACCGGTCCTTCCAGATCCAAACCATTTAGAGGATTGGGGCGATCCAGAACGATCAGTCTCTTGTCGTACTGGGCGCAGGCCTCCATTGCCAGCACCATGGTATGGATGAACGTGTAATAGCGGGCTCCCACGTCCTGGATATCGAATACCAGCACATCCACGTCTTGCAGCATTGCAGGAGTCGGTTTTCGAGTTCGCGCGTAGAGACTGTAGACCGGCAATTTGGTCGCCGGATCACGATAGTCGTGCCACTCAATCATGTTGTCCTGAGTCTCGCCTCGGGCCCCGTGCTGAGGCCCCATCAAACAGCGAAGATCGATCTCAGGATGTTCCCAAAAAAGATCCACCAAATGAGTCAGCTCGGCATCCACGGAGGTCGGATTGACGATCACCCCCACTCGATGCTCTCGGAGCAGATCGAGCCGCTGTGAAAGCAATCTCTCCAGTCCAGTCAAAACCGCCATTCAAGCCCCGATTTTTTGCTCAACCGGATAGAACTCAAGGGGACGAATCGATGGAATCACCCCCAGGTCGCAGGCCATACGATAAAAGGTTCGCAACCCTTCCAAGTTTTCCTTATCCAAGGAATAGTCAAGGTGGCGTTGCAAGTAGTCTACGACTTCTGCCTCCTCCATACCCAAGCGAGCGCCGTAGACGCGAGCAATTGACTCAATCTGTTGCAACCCAAAGCGGCGCGATTGGTAAAACACGTCCAACAGGGATCTTAGTTCGACCCCCGGCCTGACGGCCCAAAAAGCAAAAACAAACGGAAGCCCGGTGAAGCGATACCATTCTGCCGCCAGATCGTAAACAAGCAACGAGCTCCGTTCCATTTTCATGGCCGGGTTGCCGATGATCAACGCAGCGTCGTAATCGGCAAGCATCCTGGCCGGATCGGCAGGATGCGGTTGGAAAAGAATGTGCCTTTGACCATGGAAACAGTGCAGCACAATCCTGAGCAGCACTGCCGAGGTCCGGCTGGAAGTGTCGACCGCTACGCGGCGCACACGCTCCAGGGAGCAGCGGCTGACAAAAAGAACACTCCTTGACTCCCGTTTGGCTGAGATCGAGATCCCCGGCAGGACTCTCAGACCGGGGATCGTCTGGTATTCAATGACCGGGATCAGTCCCACATCCGCTTGGCCATTTGCCACATGACGAGCGCATTGGGAGGGAACATCGAAGAGAAGTTGAAGATCGGGACGGGGTTGTTGGGTCAAGCCCCAACCCAAGGGCACCGAGTTGAGAAAATCTATAAACGAGACTCTTAGCCTAGCCGCCATCAGGTTCCATTCCTCAAGTCCAGCCGATGCGGCTGGACGTAGCTGGACAGCATATCAGATCAAAAAAATTTCGCAGCTTTGACCCGGGCAGCGTTATCAAGGGCAGGATGAAGGACGCGACCCTATTCAGCCTGGCGCTTTCTCTGCTGCCGGGAGTGGGAAGGCGACAGCTCTATCGATTGGCTTCTAGTTCGACAGACCTCCAAAGAATCTTTCAAATGGGTAACGGCGAGTTGCGAAGACTCGGGCTCAAGGCACCGGCGCGGCAGGCCCTATTGGGCCGTCAAATCCTCGGAGAGGCAGAGCGCATGGCTGCCGCCGCCCGCTCTGACGGGATCGGGGTCCTCTCGTTCTTCGATGCCGGCTATCCTCACCGCCTCAGGGAAATTCACGACCCTCCGTTGGTGCTTTACTACCGGGGAAGGACGGAGTTGCTGGAAACACCCTCGATCGCCCTGGTCGGGTCCCGCAGTTGCTCGGTTTACGGGGCCCAAGTAAGCTGCGCCTTGGCTCGTGAACTGGCCCAGTTGGGTCTGACCATCGTCAGCGGGCTGGCGCGTGGAATTGACTCTCAGGCCCATCGTGGAGCATTGGAGGCAAACGGGGCCACCATCGCGGTGCTGGGAAATGGAGTGGATGTGATCTATCCGCGGGAGAATCGGAAGTTCTATCGAGAGGTCGCCGAGAAGGGCTGCCTGATCAGCGAGTTCCCCTGCCAGAGTTACCCGGCGCCCCAAAATTTTCCGATTCGCAACCGGATCATCAGCGGTTTGTCGCTGGGAGTGGTGATCGGAGAGGCAGCCGAGTTCTCGGGGTCACTGATCACTGCTCGGCTGGCCTTGGAGCAGGACCGCGAACTCTGGGCAGTCCCGGGGCCCATTACGCAAAAAGGCAGCTATGGCCCCAACTATCTGATCAAACAAGGCGCCCGGATTGTCCTCTCGGCTCAAGATGTCCTGGATGAGCTACCCTTGGAGATCTTGACCCAACTCGATTCCCAGGAATCAAGCGAGGCCCACCGCGACTCCGAGCAGGAAGAGGCCTCGGTTCCGCTTAAGGCCGGCGAGAAACAGGTATTGGACTGTCTGCCCGTCGATACCTGCATTCACATAGATGACTTGCGCCTCCGCTGCCGCCTGTCGTGGCAAGAACTCAACCGTTGCCTGCTGGATCTGGAACTCAAACGGCTCATCCTTCAACGACCGGGCCGTAATTATTGCCGCCGACTCAAGTCCTAAACTTGCGGGAACATCCCCAGTTTGTGCTATAGAAACTAGCGGGTCAGTCAATTTAGACTTGGAGGTACGACAATGCCGAAGTCCATGGTGGTAGTAGAGTCGCCGGCCAAAGCCAGAACGATTGCCAAGTATCTGGGGAGGGAGTACGAAGTCAAGGCCTGCGTCGGCCACATCCGCGATTTGCCGCAAAGTGCCTCCGAGATACCGGCTAGATACAAGAAAGAGCCCTGGGCCAGAATCGGTATCAACATCGCAGAAGGTTTCGAGCCACTCTACATCATTCCGTCGACCAAGAAACAGCAGGTTCGAGAACTGAAGGCGGCGGTCAAGCAGGCCGACCGGATCTACTTTGCGACGGACGAAGACCGCGAAGGTGAGTCGATCAGTTGGCATTTGTTGGAGGTCCTGAAGCCGAAGGTTCCGGTCAAACGGCTCGTGTTCCACGAGATCACCGCAACTGCCATCCGACGCTCGCTCGAGACACCTCGGGACATCGACAAGAATTTGGTCGAAGCGCAGGAAACACGCCGCGTCGTCGACCGCCTGTTCGGCTACGAGGTCAGTCCGTTGCTGTGGAAGAAGATGGCTCCGCGACTCAGCGCGGGACGAGTGCAAAGCGTGGCGGTGCGACTCCTGGTGCAGCGGGAGCGTCAGCGCATCCGTTTCCGCAAAGCCGACTTCTGGGGAGTGAAAGCCACCTTCGTCAAAGAGGGGACGGCGTTTGAGGCGGGGTTGACACACATCGATGTCGACAAGAGAGTGGCGGTTGGCAAGCACTTCGATCCCAAGACTGGTAGGCTGAAGTCTGGCCGAGGAATCGAGTGGCTGACGGGCGAGCGCGCCCGAGAGCTAGCCGAGATCGTCCGCCAAGAACAGGCGAAGGTTACCTCGGTCGAGCGAAAACCCTACAGCACGGCACCGCCGGCGCCCTTTATCACGAGCACGCTCCAACAGGAGGCGAACCGCAAACTGCGGTGGTCGGCCAAGCGTACCATGAGCGTCGCTCAACGGCTCTACCAAAACGGCTTCATCACCTATATGCGTACGGACTCGACAACGCTCTCACAAGAAGGTTTGGGCGGCGCCGCTCGTGCAATCGAGCTCAAATTCGGCAAGGAGTATCTCTCGGAAAAGCCGCGACTCTACCGGACTCAAGCGACGAATGCCCAGGAGGCACACGAAGCAATTCGGCCGGCGGGAGCTGACTTTCGCGAAGTCGCCCAAGTCCGTCGTCAATTGGGTTCCGAAGCAGCCCAACTCTACAAGTTGGTCTGGCAACGCATGCTTGCTAGCCAGATGAAGAACGCCCAAGGCACGAATTCAACCGTCGTGATCCAATCCGGAGAAGCCCGATTCTCCGCCAAGGGCAAAACCGTGGAGTTTGCAGGTTTCCTGATGGCCTATGCCTTAGACCTCGAAGCCCCGGACGGTCAACCGGGCGAGGTCATTCTACCGAAGCTGGTTCCTAGTGAACCGGTCGAGACGAAATCCGTCGAGGCGACCGAGCACTCCACACAGCCACCCGGACGCTACAGCGAAGGAAACCTGATCCGCGAGTTGGAACGACGAGGCATCGGACGACCCAGCACTTGGGCAACAATCGTCGATCGCATTCAGTCCCGCTCCTATGCTTTTAAGAACAAGAAAGGGGCTGCGCTGATTCCAACCTTCACGGCGTTTGCAGTCGTCAATCTCTTAGAAAAACACTTTACTCACTTGGTCGACTACACTTTCACGGCTAAACTGGAAGATGGGTTGGATTTGATCGCCCGCGGTGAAGCCAATCGGCTCGAGTACCTCAGACATTTCTATTTCGGTGATGTTGAGGCTGGCCTGCAGAAGCTGATTCAGTTTGGCGAGACCTCCATTGAACCGCGTAAAGCATGCCTCTTGCCCAGCTTTCCACTCGGCAAGACAGAAGACAGAATCCAGATCCAAGTGCGGATCGGACGGTTTGGCCCCTTCATTAGCGACGGCGAGAACACGGTGCGTGTGCCGGACCAATTGCCTCCTGACGAGTTGACGCTGACTAAAGCCGTTGAACTCTTGAGAGCAGCAAGACAGCCTCCGGAGTCGCTCGGCATCGATTCGGTGTCCGGATTGCCGATTTTCCTGAAGAAAGGCCGCTTCGGTCCCTATGTAGCCTTGGGTGAAGCGAGCAACGATTACAAGCCCAAAATGGCTTCGTTGCTGCCCGGCAAGCGGCCCGAAGACGTCGACTTGGAGTACGCGTTGAAACTGTTGGCGTTGCCTCGAAATCTGGGACGCCATCCCGACTCCGGAGAGGAGGTCATTTCCAGCAACGGCCGATACGGCGCTTACGTAAAGTCCGGTGACGAGATCCGCTCTATTCCGCCTCACTTGAGCAACCCACTCGACATCACCCTCGAACAGGCGGTTGGTTTGTTGAGACAGCCGAAAAGCCACCGTAGATCAACTTCTAAGCCAGTGATTATCAATAAATTGGGTAAACATCCCGTCTCTAAGAAAGAGATCACACTCCGCTCGGGTCGCTACGGTCCCTATGTGACAGACGGAGAACTCAACGCGTCGCTTCCTAAGGGTACGCCACCGCAGGAGGTCACCATCGATGACGCCGTGGGCTTGTTGCAGGGGCGGGCCGACCGCCTCGCAAGCGGCAAGAGCAAACGACCCCGTCGCAGAGCGATCAAGAAAAAGGCAACCAGGAGAAGGAGTTCCTGAAGAACAACGGCTTGAAAACACCGAAGCAATGGCCAAGTCCCACAAGTGTTTCAAGCGCCGGCTAGACGGTCCCTCTGAAAACTCGGGCCAATTGCTCCACGATACCGACTCTCAGGCGCTGCAGCCCAACTTGATGGGGGTCCAGCCAGGGCGCCAGTTGACCGAGACAAGGTGTATTTTAGTTCTCTCATCGACCCGACAGATGGGATTGGTCGAGCGGCATGGTCCTTGGTCGCCGAGATGCCGGGACGGACATCGATGGCTACCTCGATCGCCTGCTTCTCAGCCTCCCAAACACTCAATTATTGGAGAGAATGATGGGCCCGAGATCCTTCTTGCGCGCCAAACGATTGAAGTCTCTCAGATCTTTGGCCAAGAGCGAGTCAAGTTTGGCTAACAGAGGTCTAATCTCTTGCTGCAGATCGGCAAAACGCTCGTGGGCGCCGGCTGTGGGCCTGTTATCCGAGCGGGCCACATAGGCGTAAACCATGATGAGCTGATTGTCCAACCGCGGAGGGTAATTGAGAGTGTCCTGTCGGCTCTTGCTCTTGGTCTGGGTTAGACCCTCTTCGATTTCCTGCATCTGCTTGAGCAAGCTCTGGCCTTCCTCGGTCAATTGCTCATCGGTGTGGCCGGCCTTCTTCAAGCGTTGGGTCAAAGATTGCACTTGTGCCCTGACCTCCCGAATTGTCGTAATCCTCTCGTACACGGTTTCGATTTGGGCGCGGATTTGGACCAACAGTTCCCATTGCTCTTTCAGATCAGCTTCGGAGACCGAAAGCCGGGGACTCAGGCCCACCTCCAGCGGCTGCGTCTGGCTCCAGTCGCCTGCCGTCAGCCGAACCTGATAAGTTCCAGGCATCGCTGCCGCTCCCGGCGCCGTGCCCCAAATGACGACCCCTGGCGGAGTTTCTACCCGATTTGACCGGAGGTTCCAGTTGAACCGGTTGAGCCCCTTCTTTGCTGTCAGGTGCGGGACTTCCTGTCCGCGCCGCTGGGGCGCTGGCGCCTTCTGTCCGACCTTGCCGGTATAGGAGGCCAGGACCTTGTCGGCGGCGTCCAGGATTTCCAACTTGATCTCACCCTCCGGCTCCTTCTCGAAATAGTAGGCGAGCAAGGCTCCGCTGCCGCCTCGCAACGCCGGACGGGAAGCAAACAGGTGAGAACTTTCATTTTCCATCTGGGAGATTTGATGGAGGGGTGAGAGATCGTCCAGCACCCAGAACGCTCGTCCCTGGGTGGCGACTACCAAATCTTTGCGGTGCACGGCCAAGTCGGTAACCGGTGTGACCGGTAGATTGAGTTGGAGCGACTGCCAATGGGCTCCGTCGTCAAAGGAAGCGTAAAGCCCGAACTCCGTGCCGGCGTAAAGCAGACCTTGGCGGTCCGGGTCTTCGCGAACCACCCGGACAAAGTGGTTGGAAGGAATACCGTTGCTCCCGTCGGTTAGCGTTTGCCAGCTCTCGCCATAGTCGTTGGTTCGGAAAATATAGGGGGAAAAATCATCTTCTCGATAGCGATGCACTGCCAGAAAAGCGCGGCCTGGATCATGCCGGGATAGTTCGATGGTGTTGACCGTCCCCCACTCAGGCATATCGGAAGGAGTGATCTCGGTCCAGTTTCGGCCGTTGTCGGTCGAAAGGTGAACCCTCCCGTCGTCGGTCCCTGCCCATAGATGACCGGCTCTGAGCGGGGATTCCTCGAAAGCGAAGATCACGCCATAAACCTCGATCCCGGTGCTGTCATGACTGATTGGTCCGCCGGCGTAGTCCTGACGTTGTTTGTCGTTGCGGCTCAGATCGGGGCTGACAACACTCCAACTCTGGCCGCCGTTGGTGGAGCGGTGAACGACCTGGGACGTGTGGTAGAGATAGTCGGGATTATGGGGTGAAATCCGAATCGGCGCATTCCACTGAAATCGATATTTCAGGTCGCGCGGAGCCTGTCCCAACTGCAGTTGAGGATAGACCAGAATGGGTCGCGATTCGCCGGTCTTGCGGTTGATACGGGTAATATCCCCGCCGTAACAGCCCGCGTAAGCTATGTCGGGATTGCGAGGATCAACAGCGATGTGCCCGCTCTCGCAGCCTCCTACCCGATACCAGTCCGGAACCACCCTACGGCCCATCTGACGACTGGGGACCGAGACCGTGCTGTTGTCCTGTTGAGCACCGTAGACGCGATAAGGATACTGATGGTCGACCGTGACCCGGTAAATTTCGGCCGTCGGTTGGTTCATGATCGACGACCAGGAACTCCCTCCGGTGAAAGAGACATTGGCTCCTCCGTCATTGGCTTCGACCATCGTCTTGTTATCGTTGGGATTGATCCAGAGATCGTGATTGTCACCGTGCGGGGTCGGGATTAGAGCATAGGTGGAACCGCCGTCGGTCGACTTGTACATCCGGGTATTGAGCACATAGACAGTATTCTCGTCCTGCGGGTCGGCATAGACGTGATTGTAATACCAGGGGCGTTGGCGCAACCTTGCCTCTTCGCTGACCTTACTCCAATCCCGCCCGGCATTGTCCGATCGGTAGATCCCTCCCCCCTTGTTGGCCTCGATAATGGCCCAGAGTCGGTCCGGATTGGCCGCCGAGACCGTCAAACCGATTTTGCCGACAAGGTCGTCAGGCAGTCCTCCAGCCAGCTTTTCCCAACTGTCGCCGCTATCGGTGCTCTTGTAGATTCCTCCCTCCTTGCTGCCACTGATCAGGGTCCAGGGCTTGCGCTCGGCGGTCCAGAGGGCTGCGTACAAGATTCGGGGATTGCTGGGATCCATCGCCAGATCCACGGCTCCCGTCCGCTCGCTGACAAACAGAACCCTTTCCCAGTTCTCACCGCCGTCGCTGGAGCGATACACTCCCCGTTCTTCATTGGGACCGAATATATGTCCCAGAACAGCAGCGTAAACCAAGTCGGGATTGGTGGGGTGGACTTGAATTCTTCCAATTTGGCCGGCTTCGGGCAAGCCCACGTGGGTCCAGCTACTACCTGCGTCCGTCGAGCGATAGATCCCTATTCCGGGAGAGATATTCCCGCGGGGGCAGGCGGAACCGGTGCCGACATAGATCACATTGGGATCCGAGGCGGCAACCGCAATCGCACCGATCGAGCCCACCTTGAAATCTTTGTCGGAGACATTCTGCCAAGAACTGCCACCGTCGACTGTCTTCCAGACTCCACCGCCGGTTCCACCGAAGTAGTAGGTCAGCGGATCTCCAACAACGCCGGCAACCGCCGTTGAGCGACCTCCCCGGGTAAAGTTGAGAGAGCGGTACTGGAGACCCTCCAGCAATTTGGGTTCGACCACCACGTTGGCGGCATCCGTGTTGGTACCGGCTGTCAAGGCGCCGGGAAAAACCGCGCCTACGATCAAGCTGACCAAAAGCAAGCGGAAAAGCTGAATTTTATTCATCTGACCACCTCATTAAAACGATTTACTGATTTTCGCCAAGGCGACGCCCCAACCAAAACACTTCAATCCCGTCGGCAAGGTCGAGGATTGCCAAGATATTAAACTAATCTCCTCGACATGGCGAGCGATGCAGCCATCGGTCCGTTTGATGAGCCTCCCTTTTGTCACCGTTACCGGTGGCTCGGGATCAACCGCAAGCCAGTCAACCGAACCGCTAAAGCGCGACGCGACACCGCTCTCCAGCCGTGAAGCTTTGTTTGCCGTCACGTTTGGCTAAGTAATACAATACGACTCCCCTTTTATTACGGGGGGAAGCCCATATGGTGGGCGTAGCTCAGACGGTAGAGCACAGGGTTGTGGCCCCTGTGGTCGCGGGTTCAAGTCCCGTCGCCCACCCCAAGTCCCTCAGGTGCGCCCGTAGCTCAGCTTCTCCGTTGCGTCCGTCGATCTATGCTTTTCGATTTAAACGGTTAAGCCGAAAACGGACTTGGCTGCGCTCCTGTTGTAAACAACGATAAGGACTACTCCTCCGCCCGTCTTGTGTAGTACTCACGTAGTTTGTGCTTGAAGGGTCAAACCTCAATTCGATTCTTGAAGCAAACAACTCGTACAGGTCTGGATATTGCGGGGGCCCTTGCTTCATCTCTCTGTCGAAATAGGGCAACCGACGACGACCAAAAGAAAATTAGTCCGGTCGAGGCAACCATTGATCCAAGGAAGGCCGCAAAATTTTGACGCTCGCGTATTCTTGTTTGAAGTCCTTATAGGCCCAATGCCATACCGTTTACCGCAGTGGAGACTCTTGGGAAACAATCGGGGATTCGAGCCCTATCGCGAGGATACCGCCTAGTCAGATCAAGTTTGAATCGAATGGTTGTCCAACTAGACAAAGCCTTTTGACGGCGCACTGAATTTTCCGGGCTAATACGATTAGTCGCGATTCGGCAGATTCCTAGCTGCCACTTCAATGCCTGGTGTGTAGATACCCGCTCGTTAAAAGCTCCACAACCGCGGGATGAAAATCACGGACAGGATCCAGAACAGTATGCTGAGCGGCACCCCCGTGCGCAGGAAATCCGTGTACTTGTAGCCGCCCGGGTTGTAGATCATGGTGTTGGTTTGGTAGCCGACCGGAGTCGAAAATCCGGTCGAGGCGGCAAAGGTGATCGCCATCAGGAACGGCCGGGGGTCGACGCCGATCTGCTCGGCCGTTGAGATGGCAATCGGCGCCAGCAGCACCGCCGCCGCATTGTTGCTCATGGTGTCAGTCATCACCGATGTCATCAGGTAGACGACAGCGAGCACGGCGACGGGGCCCATACCGCCAACCATCCCCACCGCGCTTTCCGCGATGGAGCCGGCCGCGCCGCTCTTCTGCATGGCGATACCAAGCGGAAGTATCCCGGCGAGGAGGAAGATGACCTGCCAGTTGACGGCTTTGTAGGCCTCCTCCAATCGCAGGCAACGAGTCAGGACCATGGCCAGACAGCCGAGCAATGCCGTGACCAGGATCGGGAAAACATTGAAGGCTGCAAGTCCGACGACGGCTAAAAGAATACCAATCACAAGGGGCGCCTTATGGCGCAGTGCGGTTCCCGGCACCTCGTCCAGCACGATGAAGTTCTGGTTACTGCGCAGCGCTGTGATTTCTGCCTCGTGGGCCTGTATCAGTATCGCGTCCCCCAGGCCGAGCACCACCGCGTTGAGCTTGTCGCGAATCGTTTCTCCCCGTCGCTGGATTGCTAAAACCAGCGCCTTGTAGCGGTTGCGAAAGTCCAGCTGCTTGAGATTGTGGCCAATCAGATTCGACCCGGGTGCGACCAGAGCCTGGACCAGCCGCAGATCCTCAGTCTGAAGCGTCTCGTCGCGCAGCTTGAAATCGACGTTGAGTTCGAGCCTCATCGAGTCTCGAAGGCGCATCAGCTCGCCAATCTCGCCTCGGACCAGCAGTACATGGTCCGGCTTGAGAACTTGTCGGAGGGGCGCCCAGATCGTCTCTCCCTTCCGCAGGATGCGAAGGACCGTGACGTCATGTTCCTTTCCCAACTGGCTCTCCAGCACGGATTTGCCGACCAAGGGTGAGTTCTCGCGGACGCGCATCTCGGTCACATACTCACCCAGCTGGTAGGCGGAGGAGAGCGCCTGCGCCTGACGCTCGGGAAGCAACCAGCGCCCTAGCGACAGGAAAAAGAGGACTCCTGCCACGAAGAGAATCAACCCCATTCGGCTGAATTCGAACATGCTGAACGCCCCGTAACCGGCCTGCTCGGAGATAGCGCTGACCAACAGATTGGTCGACGTGCCGACAAGCGTACAGACACCGCCGAACTGCGAGGCGTAAGAAAGTGGGATGAGCAGCCTGGAGGCGGCGATCTTGCGTCGATTGGCGACGAGCATCACTAGCGGGATGAACACGGCGACTGCTGCTGTGTTGTTGATGAAAGCCGACATGACAGTGATCGTCCCCATGATCACCACCAGCGCCGTGAAATGGCTCTGGCCGAAGCGCACCATTAGCCGCCCCACCGCGGCCGTAGCACCGGTCTTTTGCAGACCGGCGCTCAGGATGAACATTGCTGCGACGGTCACAGTTGCTGGATTGCTCAAGCCGGATATTCCCTCCTGCGGCGTGACCAGACCCAAAGCGAGCAAAGTCCCGAGTACAAGCAACGCTACGAAATCGATCGGGTACTTCTCGGAGACGAAGAGGGCCACCGCACCGATGAGGATTGCCAGCACCAGGATCGCATCTATCGACATGACCGAAATTCTACCTTAAAGAGTCGCACTCTCGACAGGTAGGATGAAGGAACGAAAGCACTTTCGGATGAGCCCCCGGAGAATTGCCCCGCCTTGCAAACAAGGGAGGTCGCCGCTAGACCCGAGGTCAACTGTTCCACGCCGTCTTGCTGCGCACTCCGTCGATTTGCAACTCCAGACGGCTGATCCTCCCACCCAGCCGCGACGACTTACGTCATCTTTTATTTGCCATCCGTCGCGTCGCTTAACAATCTCACCGGCACGTTCATTGGGGGAGTAAGGGAACGAAGCGGGGCCGCTCCGTCGAGCCGCTGACCGCGGGTTGGGTTGACGGTAGACTTTCACGATCTGAGGCGATTCCGCGTTCTTGGCCAACCGGATGCTTCTGGCCTGAAACGCTCTCTCAGAAAGCATAGCCTAGAACGACCGTTGAGCGCAGCACGGGAATCAAACCGATACGGATTTCTGGGGCCACGAAGAAGCGCTTGGTCAAGAACCACCGGAAACCCAGCCCCCCGGCGAGATTGAAGCTTCCCTGCTTACGCCACTCGAACTCTGGAAGCGAGGAATCGAAGAAGTGCAGCGGGTTTGGTTCGAGAGCACGATACTGAGTGTATCCGCCCCCGATTACCAGGTAGGGGTTGAAACGCCGGCCCGGCGAGAATTCGAACTCTACGACCGGAGTGACGAGCGTGGCGCGTTCCTTGAAGTCGCTGTATTTACCGAACATGTTGGCCTGCAGCACTTCCACGCCGAGCCGCAGGCGGGAGCCGGCGGCTGCGGTCACGGATCCTCCGCCAACCCAGGCATGAGGAGGCGTGTCCTCCAATCCCGCGGTATAACCCCAAACAGCCCGCACATCGACCTTGCGCTTCTGACCATAGACAGGCTGCAAGAGCAGGACCAAACCAACGGCGAGGAAAATCGCGGTAATTCTTGCGTGGGACATGGGGTGACACCTCACAGCTGAACACTAACGCCGGCGCGCAAACCCGAAGTTAACCGAAAACTTCATTGGCTCCCCAATGCGGAACTGGGGAGCGATGAAGAAGCGGTCGCCAGCCCACACTTTAAGCCCCATCCCCCACCCAAAGTTCATAGCCGTGGCAGAACGTTCTACGGCGTATGGGGTGTCCTTACGATGGAAATAGACTCCCGCTCCCATGACCGTATAAAGCACTGCCCTCCTTGAAGGCAGGGTGAGATCCTTGACCGCGTTCAGTACCAGCATGTGGTCCTGATGGCCTTTCTCAGTCATCAATGAATACTCGGGCTCGATGGCCCAGCCCCGTTCTCCGAAATAGTGCCGATAGGAGGAACCGACGGCAAGCTGCTGAGAGGATTCGTTAAAGGCGCCGCTTCCAATGTGAAAACGGAGTTCCGAGTTGCGGGGCTGGGCCCGCAAGTGGAGGCCCGTGAGAGCCATCAGCAGCGCGAGAATGCAAACGGGAATCACCCTTGCTTGCGCTGCAAGTGAGAGCCTCCTTATTAGGCTGGGAGAGATTGCTTGGATCCGGCAGGGTTTCATCATTTGCGGTACCTCCTTCTAGGGCGCTATTCGATATATATCGCTCGATCCTTCCCTCATCGCGATGCAAGCGTGCGATCAATCAACTTCGTCGCCACGCCTTCGACCAAAGGGCGCACAAACAGCGAAATGAGAGCAGGAATCGAACGGCTCAACCTCAGGTGACTCATCACACTCTGTCTCTCCGGTACAGCGTCCAGGTGTTCCGCGCTACCGAACCCACCCGCCTATTCATGACTGTCCCCTATAGGTCTTCGCCTCTGCTAGTTGCTCCGAGTCCCTCAACTCGATCACAATTACGGTATCGGCACGGACCAAACCCGCCAATCCCCCTAACCAGAACCCCAAAAGCAACGCTGTGGTCCAGGGAGAGATTCTCATTTCAGGGAACTCCAGGAGCATCCGATTGTTGGATCTCCAGGGTGACGTTCTGCTTGTCCTTGTGTCTTCCCAACAGGAAGCCAAGCACTCCTGCCCCGGCTGGAGTAACAGTTATCACAGCGCGATCATCCCTACTCCACCCGCCCCTGCCCATAGAAATGATGAGCATTCCAAGGTACACCCCCCCCAGAGCAAACAATGGTGCGAAAAGGGCTCTCCTGTACCCTTTACGCTGGGTGAACCGGACGGTGGAGATCCGGTCGGTGGGGATGCTCGTAAGTCCGGTTCCTCTTGGGCTGGGGCCGCTGCTCTCCTTGACGTCCACCGTCAAGAGGCCATCCTGGACCTCCCGGACCCGGCCCTCCACCTGGGCGCCATCGGCCAAGGAGACCTCGATTCGTTTGCGATTGAGCAGGTCGCGCAGTCGCTCGGTATCGGAAACGCCGACCGATAAGACCTGCTTGCGAGCACTGCAGGCCGTCAGCAAGCAAACGCAAAGCGGCAGCACAATGAGCCGCTTCCACCGCCATTCAGCCGTTCCTTCTTGCCGATTGGTTCGTATCATTCCTGCACCTCCTTCTCTCACGTGAGTCTGCACCGTTGGGGTGGCCCGTCGAGAACCCTCGATTATCTTGAGATTGGGCCGGAGGGCCTTCACACAGCCTGGCGAATTCATTCATGACCGTCCCCCTACAGGTCTTCACCTTTTGCAATAATCTTCTCGCACTCATGTTTCCTCCGGATCAGCCATCATTCTCACCTGTGTCCTAACAGGCCACACAGCGGAAATGGGATTCAAAGGATCACCGAGCTTGGTACAGCACGACGTTTTTCCAAGAACCGGCATCAACCCCCAAGCCGCCCAAGGCGCCCACACCTGCCCCAAAAAGAGAAAGACCCAATGCATATGCTAGCCACGCCCTGTCTCCTCCTCCAAAACCACTCCTGGCAACCACCACCCCTAGTCCAATTACAGCTCCGACCCCAGCTCCGATCAGAGTGCCGTTCTTTACGCTGTCGTGTTGGCGAGTTGTGATTCGCTGGATATCCGATCTCGGGATCGCCGCCTGAGCCGAGTTGGTTCTCAGCAAAAGCTCGGATGGGGAAAGCCCTTCGAACTGCCCTCCGAGCCGGTCCCCGTTCTTTAACTCCACGGTGATCGGCGACCCCAGCTTGAGCGCTTCCACCTTCTCCCAGCGCCCGGGGATCCCCTGCGCGCGTGCGGGAAAGGAAAGAAGGCTCACCAGAATCAAAGCAATCACTACGGTTCTGTAATTGTCCATTACACCCTCCTTTAGATCGGAAATGTTCACTTGAGTCCCCCTTCTGAAACCTATTCAGGGCCTCCAGAAGCATCCGCTTGTTGGATCTCTACGGTTACGTTCATCACACTCTGTCTCTCCGGTACAGCGTCCAGGTGTTCCGCGCTACCGAACCCACCAACACCAACGCCATCATCACAGCCGCAGCCAACCCCGCTACATCGAAGAAGGATCGTTCGATACCCAGGACACGCACGGTGGGCTGCAGCCACGCTACGACGTTCCCGACAGCGAGTAGGATCCTCAGTTCCGTGGGGCCGAATAGCCAGAAGGAAAGCTGAAAGATGCCCAGAGAATAGGCTGCCAAGTACAGATTGATTGAGAGCAGCAGATAGATGATCAGCAGGGCGAAGGCGACTGCCGGCCGCATATAGCCGGACAGAGCCAAGCCTCCCAGCAAGAAAAGGACACCGAAGGAATCGACCATGTGATCGACATAAAAGCCGTAGCGGGGCCTCTCCCGCCTTCGAACCCGAGCCAGTGTTCCATCCAGGCTGTCTCCGAACCAATTCACGACCAGCCAGACGTTCACCACTAGAAGAGCGGGCGGCCACCACTGCGCTGCTGCATAGGAGACGCCTCCCATGAACGTCGACGCCCATGCGAGCAGAGTAAGGTGGTCCGGCTGGACCCACCCCGGCAGGCGGTTAGCCAACCACAGGAGGCATTGTTTTTCTACGCCCGCCAGCAGACTCCTGTGCCGACGCTCCATCTTCGGGTTCCGGCCCGGTATTGAGATCGAAAGACTCATGAAAACGTCTCCTTGGGATAAATCGTTCCCAATTCAAGGCCCGTCTCCTCGACGGGCTCGATCCAGCGGCCATCCTGTCCCAGGGGAGTACAAGCGTCAATGCACCCGGGATCGATTCTCGATGAACCAGGCCTGGATCCTTTATGAAGCGTTTCTGAACAGCTAACTAACTGATTTAAAACGGCTTATTGTTTTCTGCACCATGATGTGCTATAAGATGTTCACTCTTTTGACCTTTTTCGTCCGTGAAGCGAAATGGATCAGGATAAACAATCCGGGCATCTCCGCTTCGATTCGTTCGAACTAGATCCTGAAACGGGCGAACTCAGCAAGAACGGCCGGCGGCGGCGGCTACAGGATCAGCCCGCCAAACTGCTTGTCCTTCTGGCCAGACGCGCGGGTAAACTGGTGACGCGTGCGGAAATTCAAGAGGCGCTCTGGGGAGAGGACCAGTTTGTCGAGTTCGATCATGCCATTAACACTGCGGTGAAGAAGATCCGGACGGCCTTAGACGATGACGCCGAAGATCCGCGCTTCATCGAAACGTTACCCCGCAAAGGCTATCGCTTTATCGGATCGGTAGAATATGTTTCCCCGAACGCCTTGGCTGACACCGGTCCTTCGACAGACGCAAGCGCAGGCGGGGAAACGAAGGACCCGCCCGGAGCCGTCGGCGACATCGATCCACTGCTTGCACCGATGGAATCCACCGGAGCCGAAACTGCTTTACTGTCCGCCGGTGTTGCCCGTGCTCTATTCGTTGCGATCCAGATAGGCTATCTGGCCTTGTACTGTTCGACGCTCTACTACATCGATCGCTTGGGAGGAATCTTCAGTGCTCTCGAAGTGCCTGTGCCGAACCAGATACTGGTGCTGCTGATCATCATTGCCGCGATGTGGGGCATTGCCGTACGTTTGTACCTGCTGTCGTCGGTGGGATTGGCACATCCGGCTGCCGGCCGACAATTTCAGCGGCTGTTTCCAGCCCTGCTTGTCCTCGATAGTCTCTGGGCCGCGTCGCCACTGCTAGCTGGGCTGCGGATTGGGTTTGGTCTGGCGCTAGCGGCCGCAGCCGGGTTGGCTTATCTGCCTTTTTCCCAGCGAACTCTGATCCGGAACATTTACTTCACTATTCGCTAACCAGTAGCCAGTTGCCTGTATCGTCCTTCCCTGCTCGCTTGACCACTAGGCCATCGCTCTCCCGAACCACAAAGATATATGCCTTCAGCCGTCGCTCTCGGTTGTGTACGCGGTGGAAACGTGGATGAGCTTCGCTTGAAGGAATACAAATGACTAGAAGAGAGAATTGGGATAAACTATTGAAAAGAAAAGTGTGCGCCCGTAGCTCAGCTGGATAGAGCGCCGGACTTCGAATCCGTAGGTCGCAGGTTCGAATCCTGCCGGGCGTGCCATTTTCTTGGGGGTCCGTACCGGACACCGGGGTAACACTCTGGTGACTCGCACTCCGGCTCGCATGCGGGACGGTCACTGCCGGGAATACGATCCCCGAAAGGACGGCGAGCGGTTGTCCTTTCGCAAACGATTCCGACCGCGCCGTGGCGGATGTGGGGATTTACCGCAGTGTCTCCTTTCGCGACTTGGCCGAGGCCCACTTCGGCGGCCACCCCTACACGACCCGGCGGGCCGTGAATCGATGGATTCGAGAAGGACTGATGCGCGAGCACACGGCCAAGGGACCGAAAGGCAAGCCATCTAAGGTGCTGACGCTCACCCAACGGGGTGTGCAAAATGCCTGGAAACCGACTGCCGAGCGGGGTCTGAACCCACAACAACGGACCTGGTCCGGCCTTGGTCAAGCGTTCCGAATTTACGCACGACAGGGAGGTGTACCGGGCCTGCGAATTGGAGCACCGTCGACTGGCCGGCCAAGGAGCCTCCATTGGGCGCATACCCATCGACTCGGAGCTCACGAGTTCCGTCGCTCGCCGTAGCGAGAAAGCACGGGTCCGGGATGGCAAAAGGGCTGCCGACGTGGCGCGGCAAAGGATTACCCCAAGAGTTGGGCCTGCCCGTCAATGAGCAGGGTCGTGTGCTCCACCCGGACCCCCAGTTGGAGTACACGGATGCAGAGGGGCGCACACGAGTCAACATCGAGGTCGCCTCAGGTCACTACCGCAACTCATCCATTCTCGCCAAATCTGAAGCTGGGTTTGCCCTGCACGCTACGGGGCAGCCAGAATGCGCATGCTCAAAGCGCTGGGCAGTGGCCGGGGTGAGGGAAATGACGGCGCCAAAGGTCCCGCCCAAAGGGACCCGGCCGCCTTTGAGCTGTAAGGGACAATGCAACCCTGGAAAGTCACCGCCGGCCTGACCACTACCTTGGCAGGGTTGGCTCTTTTGCTTGTCGGTTCTCGCCTTGAGTATCTTGTACCGTTCTGGAGGGCGATCCTGGCCAACTATGGGGTGAGCATCGCAGCGCACCTCGGGCTTGTTCGAGTGACCTTTGTGGCCATCCTCTATGGTGCGCGGCGCGGGCCGTCGGACTTGCCGATCTGGGCCGAAGGTGGGTCGGGTCGAGCGCTCAATCCGGCGGGGGGAGGGGGATCAGAGCCTCGCTGAGGCCCTGAAGCGGGACGCCGAGGGCGAGTGGGACTAGCGACGATGAGAATGGGAAACCCAATTATCGTCGGCGGAGTGGCGTCGGTTGGTGGCAAGCATGTCGCACTCCCCCAAACTGATCTTTGAACGATTTCTTTGTGCTTGTCTTGTCTGATAGCTATGAGAAGATAAAGAGACCGGTTGCCTAAATTAGGATGCGAGCGCTAACCAAGTATAAGAGAGAACGATTCCATTATGTTATGAAATGGAGTCAGCCCAGCGTCCCACAGGGAGGATGGACGTGTATCAATGTGCACAAAAATAATGACAACACCTGGGATGCTCGTAGTAAAGACCGCACTTCCGGCGAGGCGATTCCATCCCGCTGCAAATATACTTCCGACAGCACTGCAAAATTTGCAGCCATCGATGCGATGATCTTCTTGAAGTAGAGCTCGGCTTGAGGCGTTTGAGTGACTACGGCGTCAGTCTTCGACAATGGCAACACAAGGCACCTTTGCTTCAGAGAGAATTGCGTGAGGTGTGGGGCGTGGACACTCTGAGCCCAGCTGAACGCAGCACTCGGATGGCGCTCATCCGTAACAAAGACACGAAGCCGGAAAAGCTTGTCCGAAGCTTGGTACACGGCATGGGCTATCGGTACCGTTTACATAGCGGCAAGCTGCCGGGGAGGCCCGACCTAGTTCTTGCTAAGCGGCGCAAGGCCATCTTCGTGCACGGGTGTTTCTGGCACCGCCATCCAGGGTGTAAACTCGCACGGCTCCCGAAGTCGAAACGAGATTTCTGGAAACCGAAACTGGAGCGAAACAGGGAGCGTGATAAACACAACCTTGCCGCTTTGAAACAGATGGGGTGGTCTCCAATAGTAATCTGGGAATGCGAGCTCACAAACCTACAGTGCGTGGCGCATCGGATCGAGAGGTTCCTGGAGGGGGGAAGGGTACGAACATGACCTCAGTGGAACTTTTCGCGGGAGCGGGCGGCCTTGCCATGGGCATGTCAAACGCCGGATTCCAATATGTAGCGGTAGTCGAGAAGGACCACAATGCCTGCGAGACCTTCCGTCAAAACCAATGCCGGCGCGGCGTTGTCACATGGCCGATCTACGAGGGGGACGTGCGATTTTTCGATTACAACACCCTTAAGCAGGTGATGGTTGTATCGGGGGGTCCGCCATGCCAGCCCTTCTCGATTGGTGGCAACCATCTCGGCTATTTGGACAAGCGCGATATGTTTCCCGAGGCCGTTCGAGGCGTAGCTTCCCTTCAGCCCCAAGCTTTTATCTTCGAGAACGTAAAGGGTCTCCTGCGAGAGTCTTTTGCGACCTACCTTGACTATGTTCTGCTGCAACTTACCTACCCAAGCCTCATCCGCCGAAGTTCCGAATCGTGGACGAATCACCGGACAAGACTCGAAAAACACCACACTTCCAAAGGCGATCAGGCGGAATACAGCGTTGTATTCCGCCTGCTGAACGCGGCAGACTACGGGGTTCCCCAGCGCCGAGAGCGGGTTTTCTTGGTCGGGTTTCGATCTGATCTTGGAGTTCAATGGAACTTTCCCAAGGGAGAGTTTTCGGAAGATGCTCTTCTGCGATCGAAGTGGATTACTGGAGAGTATTGGGATCGATACAAGGTGCCTAACCGTGAACGTCCACAGCCAACGACTCGCCAATCCGCTCGGCTCGAGAAACTTCGCAGAGGCATAGTGTGCGATCATGGTTACCAGCCATGGCAGACCGTTCGCGATGCCACCAACGATCTTCCGGATCCGGAAAAGTACCCCCAAAATCGCATACCGAATCATGTCTTCAATCCGGGTGCGCGCAGTTATGTAGGACATACCGGGAGCCCATTAGACGAGCCGGCAAAGACCCTGAAAGCAGGTGATCATGGCGTCCCTGGCGGTGAAAACATGCTCTTGCGTTCGGATGGAAGTATACGTTACTTCAGTGTTCGGGAAGCAGCACGACTTCAAACTTTCCCAGACACCCATGTGTTTCAAGGACCATGGAGCGAAACGATGCGTCAGTTGGGTAACGCCGTTCCAGTGCGTCTAGCCGAGGTCATGGCACGCTCGATCGCGCGTAAGCTGCGCGCAGTGAAGCTACATTAGAGAATGGTAAAATGGCCGTAACAACTCAAAGGAACTCGCGGTCCAACCAAAGGAACTCTCCGAGACTCCTGAGGGCGAGGGGTGTAAGAGATTCCTGAGCGTCGCAGTCAACGCGCACAAGGCCATTACCGAAGCCCCTTGCCAGTATCGAAACGCTTTGAGGGTTCGGATGCATACGCGATTTATTGCAATGGTGACTTCACACACGGCCTGTGCGGGGCTTTCGACTAAAGGGAATCTCGTTTACGCGTTGGCAAGGCGAATCTGGCGAATCGCGCTGGCAAGACCATCGCGGAGCAGGGAGACTGGCTTTGCCAACCACTTAATGATCCACCAGAGGAACGGTGCGAAAACCTCGTCCAAAGACCTTGAGCAGGCCTTGGTGAAGTGTCGACGGGTGGCCTCGACTGACGAGACTTTGCGCGTATTTTTGCAGGAGACACGAGGGATGCTTAGACTGGAAGAGTTACTCTTACATTGAGATAGGATCCCATGCGCTACAGAACTCGCAGAATCAGTTCGGTGGGGGCGATGCTGCGCATCCTAAAGCAACAAGCTAACCCGAAACGGCCAGTGTGGTTCCGCGGTCAGGGACGGAAGGAGTGGAGACTCGTCCCTTCTTTGGCCCGAGAGGCAAGTCACTTAAAGGCCGAAGGCGCGCTGATCAAACGCTTCATGCAAAACGCTGCTGCTATCCAGGTCGGAAACCCTCCACGTGATGAATGGGAGTGGATGGTCTTGATGCAGCATCATCGTGCCCCAACACGTCTCCTGGATTGGAGCGAAAGCCCGCTAGTCGCTCTTTATTTTGCTGCGGGGGAGACCGACAATAGCAGTTTTGATGGTGCTGTATGGTGCCTTGATCCGTTGGCACTCAACAAGGCTGCGAATCTGACGTTCAAGTTTGAAGCAGAAATTCCGGCCTTCGGGCGTGACAGAGTTCTCAAAAGCTACCTGCCTAGTCGTGTCGCAGACAATCCATCTAAGCTATTTCCAGTGGCCATCATCGAACCGCGCAACACGCCAAGAATGTCCGCCCAACTGGGAGTGTTCACGATCAACCACCGGCTGCACACACCGATTGAGGCAATCGGAGACCGAAAGCAAGTTTGGAGGTGGATTATCCCGGCGGAAGCGAAACGCGAGATTATGCGCGAACTTGTACATCTAGCTTTCTCAGATCTAACGCTCTTTCCGGAGCTTGACAAGGTTGCGAGCTTAAGTAGGAAAATACTGGAATGAAATTCGAGATCACAGAACTGAGGCACAGCACAATCTGGAATCTGTATCGAATGCGGCCGCGGATCCAACTGGACCCCGACTACCAGCGGCTGAGTGACATCTGGACTCGCGACAAGCGGCAATTGCTAATCGACACGGTCCTGAACGATTTTGACATCCCCAAATTATACCTGCATAAGTTCAAGGAACCTCTGAAAAAGGGAGAAGGGAGCTACAACTACGCAATCATCGATGGCAAGCAGCGGCTTGAGACCATGTGGTCTTTCATCGATGGAAATATTTCACTCGGGCCGGAGTTTTCGCTTTTTGTGGACTCCAAGGTAAAAGCTGAGGAGATGACATATAAGGAACTCGGGCAAAAATACCCAGACCTAAAGGTTCAATTCGACAGTTTCCAACTGAATGTGGTCGTGATCGAGACCAATGAGGTGGAGCTGATCGAGGAGATGTTCTCGCGCTTGAACGAGTCAGCTCCACTGTCGGCTCCAGAGAAACGCAACGCCTACGGAGGACCACTTCCTGCGGCAATACGAAAGCTTGCTAGAGAGCGCTTTTTCAAAAAGTCTCTACCATTTCCAAACAAGCGCTTCCGGCACTACGACATGGCAGTTAAATTCTTGCTTGCCGAACACGAAAGCAGGGTCGTTGACACAAAAAAAGCTTATCTGGATAGGTTCGTCAAGGATTTTTCAATTAGCCACCGACGAAACTGGAAGCCGCCGTTCCTAAAGAAAGCTCAGGCGACCGTGGCTCAAATGTCCGAACTCTTCACTAAGAGTGATCCGCTGCTTCGCCAAGTTGGGATGGTGATGCTCTACTATCATCTTTTTCGCGTAGTGGAGCAAAACAAGTGGGAACTGAAGATAACGAGGCAGGTGCTTGCGAACTTTGAGATGTTACGGGGTAGCAACCGCAAGACGGCAGAGGAAGACATTACCCAGGCCAATTACGAGCTTATCGAGTTTGATCGGTACGCACAATCGCCCAACGACGGTTATGCGATCCGATTACGGCTAAAGATTTTGCTGGACCAGGTCTTTCGGAAGAAAGTCTCCACGGATGATCTAGCTATAATTAATAGCTCCCTCTTAGCTCGAACTTGATCCTGCCGCCCTGTGCGTCCAGCCGCATCCGTGTATTCGATCTGGACGCACCCCTTCAGGATAGGGAGGCCGAGTTCTCGGGTCGTTGACCGCCTCTCGACTGCTGCTGCAGCTTGGCCCGCCTGTGCTCGGGCGGTTGCCGCGCAGGCGCGATGCACCACAACGCCGCAAGAAAGGCAAACAGAAAGTGCGGTGGAGCTTGGTTAGTGGCGAGATTCGAGGGCAAAGCCGTCCTGTGGGGGATTCCGATGACGTGCAAACCACTGGCTCATCACACCCATTAGCGTACTGGTGGAAATCCTGTTGCGACCATTCCAGGAAATGTTTATGGGCATCTACTTTCCCCATTTCTGCTCCATTTCGGGTCTTGCCTTGTTAGAACCCCTGAGGCACCAGCTTCAAGCTGTTGATCCTTGCATTGACATATTCTAGCCTCTCATGGATTTTCAGTACTTCCTCGTAGTTCCAGTATTTGAGCTTATCCTTCAAGTCTTTAACATCTCGTGCAAGCCTTTGGATTTTTTCGAGCTGATTTTTATCCGATACCGCGACCACACCCTGAACTGCAGGATTATTTAAGGACTTCAGCAAGTTCACGATTAAACTATCGATGCTACCCCTTGTCTGCACTTCAAATACATAAATTACCCTGCCCATATTGCCGATAGTTGCTTCCCAGACAGTGTCAACCTTTGAGCCCTCAGATACTTTTTGCTCTATCCGGGACTCGAGCCCAAGCCATAAGCCGATGTCTCTCAATTTGTCTCTAATGTCATTGTGAATGAATTCAGCTCTTTGGGGCGACTCGAGGTCGGTTTTGATTTCAGTTGCTGGCTTACTCTTGTGGATCTGACTGAGATTGTCCTCCACCTGAAGTTGCCGCCAAATGAAGTAATCAACAGCAAGAAGCGTCATGTCTTTGAAACCTGCACTTTTTAGTTCGCCAGCAATTTCTTTGGCAACCGTACAGAGGTGTTCGTAAACTCTCCCCGAAAGTTGATAGTCATACCTTGGTAATTTCTCGACTTCTAAGTGATTGAGGGCGACATACGCTCTTCTATTCCAGAGCATGTAATTTTCCGGGTACGTCTTGCACAGTATCTCGCTTATCATAGCAGGGCCCATTCCTTTTATTCCACTACGGAAGCTATCCCAACGTTCGCCAATAGGTCGCTCTTCGCTAACGAGATCTGCTAGGTGTTCCTTGAATTGTTGCCGCCCGTTGTCCTCAATTATCTTGTTGACGACGTAGTGCTTATTGCCCCAGATCTCCATTGCCCACAATTTTGAAATGTAGGTATAGATATCCTCGTCGGTCATTTGAAGTATTCGGTCGCGCTTAAACTGCTGATAAAAATTGAAGAAGTCTTGTCTCTCTCGGAAGTCTGCCTCGAACTTGTCAGGTTCTTTATGTGCATTCGAAACAAAAATCTGGATGTATCTTTTCAGTACTTCTTTGTTCATTGGAACTTCCTGTTCAGTCCAGTCAATTCAACTGAAAATCTTGGCCAAGATAAAGAAACATCTAGATGAGGGATCTTCTCAGCGTTCTTTCCAGCCATCGACCGCTGGGCTTGAAGCCAAGGCCCGCTACCTAGGATTCGAGCGAGCTTCGCGGTGGACCAACTGCTGCTGAAGCAGGAATAAATTGTTCAGCCTCTCGCGCTCCCAGTCCACTAGCGGCGGTTTGTAGTCATTGGCGATTGCTTTTGAGAGGTATTCACCTTCTCCAGAATGTCATCATGGAACTTGTCGCCATGAGAATGTCTGAGTTCAGCGACCGCAGTAGCTAGGGCTGCCATGAAAATCTCAGCCGATCTGTTCAGATCCATGCTCAGTCTTTCCTCAGTTTCCATTCAATTATCTCCCTGAATAGAAAAGGTCTTCGCCGGGGCGAACATCAAAGTGACTCTCAAGCCGCGTCACACGTTCCTTTAGGCTACTAAATTCCTTGTAAATGAATAAAAACAGCCCTACGAGAAGCGCAGGTGTAACCCAGTCAGGACTCATTTGTCTGCGATCCTACCATTCTTCCTTCTCTTCATCCATAGAGTAGACTTTTGTAAGGGTACGCCGTTTTAAGCCGTGTAACTTTCTTTCTGTAATTTGAGTTCTGCCCAGGTAGTAGCGGCTGCGACGAAGGGAGGGGCCCACCAGAGGGCCGACCGCAGTCGAAGCCGGCCAGTGCCAAAGACCGGGGTCTGGGACAGGATTCTCCAAAACGAAACAACGCAAGTTTTGAAAGGAGAATCGATGAGCCCAGACCTGAAGGAGAGTTTACCACGAGAGATTTTGGAAGAGTTAATGCAGGAAGGTGCCCAGGCCTTTGGAAAGGTGCTGGAGAAGTTGCTCAACTTGGCCATGGAACTGGAGCGATCTGATTTTCTGGGAGCCGAACCCTACCAGAGGACTCCCCGGCGGCGGGACCACGCCAATGGCTTCAAGGACAAGACGGTCAGTACCCGAGTGGGGAAGCTGAAGCTGAAAATCCCCTAGGTGAGGCACTTGTCGTTTTATCCCCAGTCGTTGCAGCGAGGATGCCGGTCGGAACAAGCCTTAAAGCTGGCCATTGCCGAGATGTATGTCACAGGAGTCTCGACCCGCAAGGTGAGCCGGATCACCGAGCAACTGTGCGGCACTGAGATCTCGGCCACCCAGGTCTCCAGGATTGCCAAGCTGCTGGATCAAGAGCTGGAGCAGTTCCGGCAACGGGAGTTAGGGCAATACCCGGTGGTGTACCTGGATGCCCACTACGAGAAGGTTCGAGTCCAGGGCACGGTCCAAGACTTGGCCATCCTGAAAGCGATTGGAGTCAATCGTTGGGGGAAACCACAGGTGCTGGGGGTCCGTACCGGACACCGGGGTAACACTCTAGGCCGATTTCGGGCCAACGGCCCCCGGTTGGCGGGGGCGGTTCGACCCCCGGTTTGGGGCGGCCTCCCGACCGGCTTGTTATGACTGGCCCCCAACGGCGGCAAAGATCAGCCAGTCGGCAGGATGCTGGAGCTTGTCACAATGGGCTGCGGTAAAGCTGCTCAATCCTCCGGCAAAGGTTTGACCACTTTCTTCTCGGAGTCGTTGGTTTCTTTCTTTTCGGCCGGCGGCTCAAGACCCTGAGCTGGACTCCGAATGAGGACGGGACGAAGACCGCGCGGTTTGGCAGGGACTGTGTCCTTTTTTGGATCGACTTGCCGCACCGATCCGGATTGTGTCGCAGTGGAAGGCGATGGGGGTGTCGGCAACCGGGTTCCAGAGATCTCGGGAGACTCTCTTGCTGGAGCCGTGGCCATGGATGGTGGATCGATAGCAACCGGTTCTGTTCTATTGGGAGGAACCTGTGCCGTTGCTTCCTCTCGGGAAACGGATTTGTCAGGTGTCAGCTCGGAGGGCAGGTCCGAAGAAGACTGACTATTTGAGGGTTGGGTTGAAGCCGGATCGGGCTCATCCTCCGTTTGTGGCGAAGAAGAGATGAAGTAAACGATACCCATCCCCAGGGCAGCGATCGAAATGACCGGGACCCAGATCGGAATGTGTCTCCTGGCATGGATAGTGGCCTTGTTGCCTTTCTTGGAAAAAACCTCTTCGAAGAGCGAAGCCGACGGCTGTTGGGTTGATCTCGGCCCGGAAGAAGAGACGGTCATCGATCGGGCGCCTGTCGGCAACGATCTCACGAAATCGGTTCGGCCCAGATGGTTCACCAGGACCTCGTAAGCCTGTTCGATTTCCTTGATCTTGCCCGGGGCCTTGGCGTGCAAACCAGGATGGTGAGCCAGGCGGTCGGGATCCCACAGGGTCCTTAGTTCGTCACGAGCGTCGACGACTTGGCGCAGGGTCGCCCCGGGTTGCAGGTCGAGGACCCGGTATGCCTGCTCGATGTCCTTCATCTTGCACCCAAGTTAATAGTGCACCAGGCGGAAAATCAAGCCGGCTAAGGTCGGAAAGCGACTGCTTGGGAGCTGGAAAGCTCACTAGCGACGCAGTCGTCTCCGGGCCCCGCTTGCTGGCAAGCTCCCAGCCTAAGTGCGAAATCTTCGGCCAATGCAGACTGGAACAGCCGCAGATTGCAGCGGGTCTTACCGAAATGGTACCTACTGATTTGGCTTCTTGCCCGACTCAACGCGGACCTTGGCCGTTTGCAGCTTGGCAGCCAGCGCCTTGGCCTCGTCGGCATCGATTTCGCCGTTCCCATCCAGATCAGCTTGCGGGTACTTCTGCAGCAATTGTTGGCGGCGGTGGCGGGCCAGTGCTTCACCCTTGGCAATCGCCTCGGCTTCACTGATTTCCGTCGGTTCCGCCCCCAAGAAGATCTTGCCACTCGGTGTCTTGATCTGAACACGATCCTTTATAGATGCGCGAATCTCAGCCTCGTCCACTTCACCGTCACCGTTGAGGTCAAGCTGCTCATCAGGGGCAGCCACGGTCAGTTCAATCGTATCACCGTCTGCGGTCTTCCAGACTAGCCGATGATGTTTTTCGACCGCTTGGTGACCCAGCTCGATGGGACCATTGCCACCGCCGCTTAACTTACCAACACCCTCCGCTTCGTATTCCACAAAAAACGGATGCCGATCCTCTCCATCATCATCGGCAGGGTCGATCCTAATCCCGATGGTGGCTCCGTCTAACGATTCGTCGTTATCCCGGCCTTGAAAAAACTCTTTGCGTTCCTCTTTGGTGAGTTCCCCGTCACCATCAGGGTCAGCTTCTTGCGGCCTCTCCAGAATCTTACCCAGAGCGCGTACCACTGAGCGAGAGAGATATCGAGCTTCAACATCCTCACCGTGGTCCCCGCCGTCATGTGGGTCGGCTTCCACCAGCTTCACCACTCTCGACTCGAGCTGGCCAGTATCACTTTCATGCTCCGAGCTCCAAGTGAAGACCCCAGCTTTTCCAAGCCCAGTATCGTTGGGCAAGTACTGCCCAAACTCCGAGGGAGCCAGCAACCCATCGCCATCGAGATCTGCTTCGGGGAACTTCTCCAATAGGCGGGTTGCGACTTCTCCTCCCTCCAACTTGATTACTCTGAACTCAAGCTGGCCGGTGTCACCTTCATGCTCCGAACTCCAGCTGAAGATCCCATCTTTTCCAAGCTCAGGATCGTTTTGCAAATACTGCTTCAACTCCGAGGGAGCCAGCAACCCATCGCCGTCGAGATCTGCTTGGGGGAACTTCTCCAACAGGCGAGCCGGGAGTTCTCCTTCCTCTTTCGCCACTAGGGTTACTATCTCGACTCGCTTTTCTTCGACTCGCTGTGATTCCTGAATCTCCGCCTGAGATCCTCCCGCCAGCGCGAAAGACACCCAGATAGCTAAGGCGGGAACCATCAGCCACGACAAGGTAGGTGCCACTTTCTTGTTTCTCAAAATCATCTTAAATCTCTCCTCCAAAATACGCCCTTGGTGGGCAAAGGCCAGTTCCCTAGACGGGCCGGGTCGCGCCGCGATTCCCTTGACCATCTCAAGCAAAGAACGCGCATAAAGTTGGGGTGCGATCCGCGAACCAGACAGAGCCCACTGATCGCAAGCCATTTCGGTAAAACACTCGATACGCTTGCAGACCCACCACACCGGAGGCCAGAAAAAAAAGAGAACTCGCGCCAGATTCTGCAGCCCGCGAACCAGTAGATCACCCCGCCTAATATGGGCCAATTCATGCAAAATAAGCGCTTGACGAACAACACCAGGAAGTTCTTCCGGAAACTTGAATGGCATCACCAAGGTGGTGCGCCAGAGCCCCATGACACAAGGGCTGACGGTGCGCCCAACCGTACGAACAGTGGGAGGGTGTCGCAAACCTATTTCTGTGGCCAGTTGGCGCACTTCCTTGGCCACTTCCGGTTTCGCCAGTGGCAAGGATCTCACTTGCCCCCACGACCGAAACGAACGCCAGCAATACCGGGACCCCACCACCAGAAGAAGAAAACCATACAGCCACCCCAACCAACCCAGTCCCAGCTTGGCTGCCCAGGAAGCGCTCTCGCTTCGGCCGGTGGAAAATATACTTCCAAGGCCGGGCACCGTCTTTGCTGCTGCCGTCTCCGCCACCACCATCGCCAACTCGGTCAATCCAGCCGTCTGGGTCAACGGTTGTAGCCGCTGCAAAAGCCCACTCAGCGAAATCTCTCCCGGGAGCACCGGAGGAATCAGAAAGCGAATCACCACCACCGTCCACAAGGCGGCGTGTAGTGCCGGACGGGCCTTCTTCAAAACGGTGGCGCATAACAACCAAGTCACGCCCGCCAGGACCGTGCCGGTGACAATCGCCTGCCCCTGCAACTGGATGACCTGCTGCCCCAGTTCCACAAAAGTCATGACTTCTTTCGCCCTTTCGAAGTGGCCCCCTTGTCCGATCGACTTCGCCGCAACAGCCGTTCCAGCCGGTGAACCGTCTCCTCCGAGAGGGGCTCTTCCTCCACCAGCCGGAGTGCAAGATCGACCGTCCGACCATCAAAAAAGAGATCGACAAACTCGCGCAGGCGCTTTCGCAGAATCTGATCGCGGGCCACACACGGCCTGAAGCGAAAAGGAATGCGTGAACGATCGACCTGCAACACTCCCTTCTCCACCATTCTGGTCAACAAGGTCATCACGGTCGTGTATTTGAGTGAACGCCGGGCGATCTTATTGTGGGCCTCGAGAACCTCACGCGCCGTTACCGGTTGAGCCTCCCAGAGAATCCGCATGAGTTGAAACTCCAGTGGTCCCAACTCGGGAATGTCAGGTCTTGTTTTCATCCTTGTCCCTTCTATGGTCGTAGATACTACTACAATTGTAGATAATAAATCAAGGCCGCTTTTTGGGATCAGTAAGAAATTGTCTCAGCGACGACAATCGGGACTCCAGGCTCCAGCGCGTCAGGTGGTTGAAATCCTCGATCGGGATCGACCGTCGATAGCCCATGCCTTGCAGATGGATCTTGGGGAGGGTATTGTGAACGCTCTGAAGATGATCGATCGGCTGGTTAAGAGAAGTGAGAAGTCTGAAGTTCGAAGCCGCTGAGAATTCGAGCCTTTGGACCTCCGGGAGACCTCACTTCAGTCTTTGCGTTTCTCACTTCTGACTTCGAACTTATGTTTCGGGAAACTGGTCGCCAGGTACTCCGGATTGAAGCGGACGCGATCGAGAATCTAATTCTCCGCCTCGACGACTCCTTCGACTTGGCCTTGGAAATGCTCGCTGTCGGCAAGGGGCGCGTGATCACTACCGGCATGGGGAAGTCGGGGATCATCTGCAGAAAAATCGCAGCCACACTGACAAGTACCGGCACGCCGGCTTTGTTTCTTCATCCTGCTGAAGCCGTCCACGGCGACTTGGGAGTTCTCAGGTCTGAAGACGTGGTGCTGGCTCTGTCCAACAGCGGAGAAACAGAGGAACTACTCAGGCTGCTGGGGACCCTCAAGCGGCTAGGCACCCCCTTGATTTCCATGGTCGGCAACATCGATTCCACCCTTGCCGACAAGTCGGACATCGTGCTTGACGTGGGCGTCGACAAGGAGGCGTGTCCTTTCGGTTTGGCGCCAACAGCCTCGACAACGGCAGCTCTTGCCCTCGGCGATGCCTTGGCGATTGCCGTCTCAAGAAAAAAGGGATTTCAATTGGAGAACTTTGCTCAACTGCATCCAGGCGGAAAGTTGGGTAGAAGGCTGGCCCACGTGGGCGAATTGATGCATCGGGGAGACCGGATTCCGAAGGTGACCATGGAAACCCGGATGGAGGATGTCATCTACGAAATGTCAAGCAAGGGCCTCGGGATCACGAGCGTGGTCGAAGGCGATGATCTCCTGATGGGAGTCATTTCGGACGGAGATCTCAGGAGACTGTTGCAGCAGCAGCGAGAAGGCTTGCTTTCCCGCACGGCAGCGGAATGTATGACACGGCATCCTGTCAGTATCAAGGAGAATGCTTTAGCGAGTAGCGCTCTCCGACTGATAGAGCAGCATTCCATTACTTCGCTGATGGTGACCGATGAAAACAGGAAAATTGTCGGTGTTATCCACCTCCACGATCTTTGGGGAACACGAACGGTCCGACCCTAGCTGGGTGAATTCCGCCATGCCGGCAAACAATCCCTTTCGGATCAACAGGGTTTCTAAGCCATGGTCAGCCACAACCATGAACTCCAAGTGCTCTTTAACAAGTTTTCCTTGTGATGAGAACCTCTTCTTGCGGGAAGAAAAGCGAACTTTCCGGCTAAATTAACTAATGAAGAATGCGTCGAATAGCAACTTCCCTACCATGCATAGTGGCGATTTTATTCGCAGCCCACTCCTACATCTATGCCAAGGTCCGCCCTTTTGGTTCTCGGGCGAAGAATACGACACCGGATGCTATCTGGACGATAAGGACACAAGTCGCACCCTCGACAAACTTGAAGGCTGCCTCCTCAAGTCTCCCCTTTCTTCGACCTTCTGCCCACCCGGTCGATTTGACTATACTGAATCGATTTACGGGTTCGATCAAAAGTTGAGTCCGGGAAAATGGGGATTCTGCCGCAAGGGACTGACCTTGGCAAAACGACCTTGCTGAACCTCTGGAGTCTTATTGATCTGGAAACCGACCGGTCCGCGACCCTGAGAATTTTTCTTGACACCAAAACAACCCTTCTCTGATCTGAGAAGTTTCATTGATACGATCGAGCGACGGGGCGATCTGGCTCGCATCGAAGTGCCGGTAGATGCTCATCTGGAAGCCGCCGAAATTCACCGCCGGGTGATAGCGGCAGGTGGGCCCGCGCTCTGGTTCGACAACGTGACCGGCGCCGACTTTCCACTCGTCACCAACCTGTTTGGGACGCCGCAGCGGGCCCTTTTAGCCTTCGGAGAGCGTCCTTTCGATCTGATCCGGCGAGCAGTGGGGTTGGTAGAAGACCTGTCCGGCGGAATCTCCCAATTTTGGGCTCACCGCGACTTGCTGGGCGCTGTTTTGCGGACCGGCACCCGCCGAGTCCAACGGGGGCCGGTGACCGAAGTCATCACATCGCCCTGCCTTGACCGGCTCCCGATCCTGACCTGCTGGCCCCGAGACGGTGGAGCCTTTGTGACGCTCCCGCTGGTCTACACCGAACACCCCCAGAGAAAGGGCCACAATCTGGGGATCTACCGTTTGCAGCGCCACGATGCCTTCAGCACCGGTATGCATTGGCAGATCGGCAAGGGCGGAGGATTCCACTATGCGGCAGCTCAAGAGCAAGGCGAGAGTTTGCCTGTAACCGTTTTTCTGGGAGGGCCACCGGCGCTGATTCTCGCCGCTATCGCCCCGCTGCCTGAAAACGTTCCCGAGTTGCTGCTGGCATCGCTATTGGCAGGCCAAAAACTCCCCTTGGTCAAAGGCCCCGGTGCGCATCGACTGATCGCCAGCGCGGAATTCGCCTTGCTGGGTAAGGTCCCTCCGGACGGAACCCTGCCCGAAGGCCCCTTTGGCGATCACTACGGCTACTATTCACTGCAACATGACTACCCCGTATTCGAAATCGACCGGGTGGCGCACCGTCGGGACGCGATCTTTCCTGCCACGGTAGTGGGCAAGCCCCGTCAAGAAGATTTCTTTATCGGCAATCTCCTGCAGGAGTTGCTCTCGCCGCTCTTCCCACTGGTCATGCCGGCCATCGAGGAACTCTGGTCGTACGGCGAAACCGGCTTCCACTCCCTGGCGGCGGCGGTCGTCAAGCAGCGCTACGCGCGCGAAGCCATGGCCAGCGCCTTCCGCATTCTGGGAGAAGGTCAGCTTTCCCTGACCAAGTTTCTGCTGCTGACCGATCAACCGGTCGAGTTGACCGATTTCAAAGCCACTCTCCGACACTTGCTGGCCCGTACTCGGCCTGAGACCGACCTCTATGTCTTTTCCCAACTCTCGATGGACACGCTCGACTACACCGGACCTGAAGTGAATCGAGGGTCGAAAGGGGTCTGGATGGGATTGGGAGATCCGGTAAGAGATTTGCCTCACAAGTTTTCAGGCGCACTTCCTCCCGGCGTGGACGAAGCGATCTGTTTTTGTCCCGGTTGCCTGGTGCTGGGAACCCTCGATTACCGGCAAGCTCCGGAACTGGCATCCCAGCTCACTTCCCATCCCGAGTTGTCGGATTGGCCTCTGGTTGTATTGAGCAACGAGCCACGACGGGCCGCAGCCAGCCCGATCAATTTTCTCTGGACGACTTTTACGCGATTCGAGCCCGCGGCTGACCTCTACGGACGTTCTCCGAGGGTGAACCGCCACCATCTCAGCTATCGGTTCCCCATCATCATCGATGCTCGGATCAAACCCTCCTATCCCGAAGAGTTGCACTGTGATCCGGAGACTAAGCGACGAGTCGATCGCCGCTGGCTGGAATACTTTCCCCAGGGGATGGAAATGGGAGATTCCGAGGCAGCCCACTTGGACCCCGCCCTTTCCCGTTAACCCGCATTTCTGACCGGGAGGCGCGATGATCGCGCAGGATTTTCATCTTCAGCGGGTGCTCGTGACCGAAAGCGTAGCAGGGACTACGTTTTGAGGGAGCATGTGCGTGCTGAAGACGAAAAGACCAGCGAGGGCGCGCCCAGCACATGCTGTGCCCGGGAGACTTCGATAAAAACCTGTAATTGCCTCAATACAATATCCTCTTGGTCATACACTCAGCGGCCTGGTGAGAAATTGGGGTTAAGGAGAGCGGGTGGCAACGCGCATCGAAAGGGGGCTCAGAAAATCAGCTGGCCATCCCTGACGCTAGCTCAGTCCCGCCGAGCCATCAGCAGAAAGACGTAGTAGAGCAGAGTGCTCACCGCCTGGATCGCCCCCGCCACGTATGTCAAAGCTGCGGCGTTGAGCACTTTGTTGACTCCTCCCATCTCCTGAGACATCAACACGCCTTGTTGAACCAGCAGCCGTTTGGCGCGACGGCTGGCATCAAACTCCACCGGCAAAGTGACCAGAGCAAATACCACCGTGGCCGAAAGCAAGATCACTCCCAGCCAAGCCAACCCCGTAAGATTGATCAGGTAACCCAAAAAGAAGATCATCGGCCCTAACCAACTGCCGAACTGGACCGATGGCACCATCACCGAACGCAAGGTCAAAGGGGCATATTTCTTGGCGTCTTGTAAGGCATGACCCATCTCATGGGCTGCGATTCCGGCAGCGGAAACACTGGTGCCGTCATAAACGTCCGGACTCAAGCGCAACACTTGGGTGCGGGGATCATAGTGGTCACTGAGGAAGCCCTTTGTCCGCTCCACTCGAACTTGCGAGAGGCCCTGAGCATCCAGCAACTTCCGGGCAACCTGAGCGCCTGAAATTCTCCTTAAAGTACCTACTTTGGAATAACGGGCATAGGCACGCTTGACTCGCATTTGAGCATAAAGCCCCAGCAGAAGAGCCGGTGCCGCAAAAAGCAGATAGAGCAACATGGGTCAACTCCTTCTCAAACTCAGACTTTCCGCCAGTTCTTTAAGATCTCCAACTTGGCTCGTCAACCGCTCATGAGCTGACGTCAGGAAAGCTGAGAGAAGTATAACATCGAACTGCGGCCCCCGGGCTCCATGGGTGCGCTGACAACAGCCTCGAAATCCCGTTGCCTGACGCCTATTCCGCTATTGCCAACAACCGGCCGCGAGTGGCGATAAAGAGGGTATTGTTGGCCGGAACCGGAGTGGAGTAGATCGCGTCTTCCACGTTGTTCTCGGCAATGACCTCCTCTTGGCGCCCAGCCCTCAAAATAACGACGTCCCCATCTTCGTCACCCAGAAAAACCTTGCCATCGATCACGATCGGCGAGCCCCAGACAGCTGCAAAAGTGTCATGCACCCACTGCATTTCTCCCGTTTCGGCGTCCAGACAATGAAAGAAGCCACTGAAATCCGGGTAGTAGATCAGACCCTCGTAAATGGCCGGCGTGGAGAGGCTGCGACGGATCTCAGTGTAATCCCAGAGCAAGCCGGTCGCCGTGATATCTCCGCGCCGAGTGGCATCAATTGCCACCAATCGCCCCTTCCCTTCACCGTTTTCGGGATCCTGGCCATTGGCAACATAAACCCGGTCGCCAAAAACCACCGGCGTAGCCAAAATCTCGTTGCGTGAATCGGGATAGACGGACTCTTTGGGGTTGGTGTCAAATTCCCAAAGCTTGTTGCCGGTGACGGCTTCGAATCCCCGAACCCAACCATCACCCTGCCCCGTGACCACTTGCAGGACTCCTCCAATCATCCCCAAGGCCGGAGAAGTCCACTGGCCGTTGAGAATAGCGTCTCCCGGCGAATTGTCCGACCAGATCACCCTTCCGGTGCGTTTGTCGACCGCCACCAAGCTGGGCGCTTCAGGCGACGGTACCCGGGTGTGATCTTCACTGCGGCCGTTGGAGGTTCCCACAAAAAGGAGGTCTCCGTGGGAAAGGGGAGAACTGTTGGAAGCGTTGTGGGGCAAAACACCCAGCTCGGCCATCATATCCAGTTTCCAAACCACGTCGGCATCAAGCAGAGTCTGGGACGCCTCGGTCGGCAAACCATCGTTTTGCGCATCATGGAAACCCTCGGTGTCCAGACAGACCAGCTCATCGCGGTTGTTGACGTAATAGAGCCGATCGCCTTCGACCAATGGAGTGGAGCAGACTCCCACTGACGGCCAATCGTGGATACCGCCTCCGGGCAGTTTGTCGCTGATCGCTTGCCAGAGCAGCTCGCCGTTGCTTTCACGAAAAGCCATCAGGACGCCGCGGTCCCCCTCGAAACGGGGGTCCCGGGGGAGATCGTTGTTGGTCCCGATAAACACCTTGCCACCCGCCACCACCGGAGAAGCATAGGTTTGGGAACCTAGCTCAACTGACCACTTGAGATTCTTTTTGGTCCGCAGATCCCACTCCAGCGGAACACCTTTCATAAATGAGACCAGGTTACGACCGGGACTCCCGCCCAACATGCTCCAATCTTGTCCGGTGGCGACAGAGGCTGAAGCCACAATAGCCAACACGAGAAGAACTATTGGCATCGGGGATAGGTCAGGCTGCTGGCAAACGGTTTGTAACGCCTTTTTCATGGACTAAACTCAATGCAGACATTTCCGGTAGAGCCGCGGTTCTGCACGGGCCTTCTTCTATTTTAGCCAAATTCGAGCTTGCTCCCGGGTACCAATGCGACAAAACATTTGCCGCGCCGGTGAGCAGTAGTATATTAGAGAAGGCGTCGGCAATTAGGCCCAGTCCGGGTCATACAGTTGAGATTGAAGAGAAAATTCCAAGATGGTCAGAGATGCGCACCAAGAAAAAGAAGCCGGCCGGCTCCGCCCCTAAGATTCAGCACAGCACGCTGAGAGAGTACTTCGTCACTACCGTGCAGTGCACCATTTTTGCCCTTTTCGTGACCACTTACGTGGTTCATCCCATGACTGTTCCCACTCCTTCGATGGAGCCCACAATCCTGAGCGGCGACCGGCTCCTGATCGACAAGTCTACAATTCGTAACGGATTCAAAAAGGGCCTGCCGCTGACTCCGGCTCACGCGATTTCCAGGGGGGACATCCTGGTCTTCAAGTACCCTGAGAACCCGGAGGTCCTCTATGTAAAACGCCTGATCGGGCTGCCGGGTGAAACCCTTGAGATTAGAGACACGACCGTTCACATCAACGGCAAGCCTCTCGATGAACCCTACAAATACCATGAGAACGAGGCAAGTTTTTCCATCCAACGCTTGCTCAACGATTTCCAGCACCAGGGTTATGGTCCTGTCAGCATTCCGGACAATTCCTATTTCATGATGGGGGACAACCGGGACAACAGTCAGGACAGTCGCACCTGGGGATTCCTTCCCCATGAATACATCTTAGGCCGACCTCTGTTTGTCTTCTGGTCCTACGAAGATGACCCCGGCTCCTACATGCGGACCGACTACCTCCTTCTCTATTGGGAACGGATTGTCGGTTTTTTCCCGCGCACCCGCTGGACCCGTTTTGGACATTTGATCCGCTGACCACCACGTGGAATCTCACTGATTGTCTGCCCCGCTGCCGGGCGGGGCCGGCCCATTAGTCCCACTTGGCTCCCGCCCCTACCTGCTGCCGACTGTGGACTACCGATTCAAGCTCCACTGACGATTTGCGCCTCGAACTGTACCCTCTCAGCACATCAAGACTGGGGAGGAGTCTCCAATTGGGGATCGATCTCAAGGTAGCGCGAGAGCCCGCGGACGGCCAAATAACAGGGGATAGTATCGAACAAGGCAACCGCCATTTTGAAGACGTAGCCGGCGAGAATGAAGTCCAATAACTGCCGCCCGACATCCCGGCTTGGATCCAGAGGCACGGCTCCAGCGTGAAAGTGGGTAATCAGAATGACGGCCACGGTATCAACCATTTGGCTGATTAGTGTGGAACCGTTATTGCGCAGCCAGAGATGACGCCCTCGGGTAAGTCGTTTCAGTAAATGAAAGACGTGAACGTCGCAAAACTGGGCGGCAAGATAGGCGATCATCGAGGCTGTCACCGCTCCAAAAGTGAGGGTTCGAATCTCAAAAAACACCGGTAATCGACCTGCCTCGTCTCTCAAGAGGCTGCCGGTGGCGGGATCGAGGGCCTCGAATCCGGGCAAAACACCGCCCAACCAGAGAATAAACACTACCCAGAGATTGAGCAGCAGCCCCACCCAAACCAGAAATCTCGCCCTCGCTTTGCCATAGAGCTCGCTGATCAGGTCGGTACAGAAGAAGGTCACGGGATAAGGCAGTACTCCCACCGCCAACGAGAACGACATTTCCCAACCACCTAGCCCGAGCGGCAAGTGGATAAAGCGGGAGATTCCCAGGATGTTGAGCATTGCCAGAGTGCCCAGGAAAATCCCGGAAAGCAACAGCAGGACCCTCTCGCGCCGCCGTCGCAAGAGGTGTTGCCGGCCATTGGAGGGATCCAATCGGGCCGCCTCTCTTTGCACGCTACTCCCCGCGGTAAGGAACACCCTCAAGGATCCAATCGGCCACCGACAGACCGTTCGGATAGTGATTGAGGTACTCTCTCATCTTGATGGTATCGTCCAACTTGTTGGGGTATTTCTGCAGCCGATGTGGCTCACGCCAGTATTGGAGAAAAACGCAATCTTTGCCCGGTTTCCTTAAAGCCGGCGAAAGCTCGATTCTCCTGATACCAAGGGACGGCGCTAGCTTCATCTCCAAACCGAATCAGCCCACATCGCAACACGGGCTGCTCGCGGGCGCGTCACCAGGGGGAAGCCGGGCGAATAGCAGAAAAATCGCCGGTGGCGCGCTTTCCGGAGAAGATGGATGCTCTTATTTCTTCGCTTCCTCTTCCAGTAGGACTCGCTTGAGAATCTTGCCGATAGCGCTCTTGGGTAATTCGTCCCTGAACTCGACCTGCTTGGGCATCTTGTACTTGGAGAGTTTCTCGCGACAATATTGCATCACTTCGGCCCGCGTCATCTCTTGGCCCGCGGCGGGCACGATAAAGACCTTCACGACTTCTTCGCGCACTTTGCTGGGAACTCCCACCACCGCCACTTCGGCTACCTTGGGATGTGCAGCCAGCACTTCCTCGATTTCGCGGGGATAAACATTGAACCCGGCACTCACGATCATGTCTTTCTTGCGATCCACGATTGACAAGAATCCGTCTTCGTCCTGAGTGGCCAAGTCCCCCGTGTAGAGCCAACCATCCTGCAGGACTTGGGCGGTCTCCTCGGGCATATTCCAGTAGCCCTGCATGACCTGGGGCCCCCGAATGGCCAGCTCGCCAACTTCCCCGACAGACAGTGGTTGACGGGTCTCCGGGTCGACCACGCGGACATCGGTATCGGAGATGGGAACACCGATCGAGCCGGTTTTTCGGGAACCGAAAAGGGGGTTCACTACGGCCACAGGAGAGGTTTCCGAAAGCCCGTACCCCTCGACTAGACGACCGCCCGTCAGGGCTTCAAACCGTTTCTGAACGTCTCCAGGCAAACCGGCCCCTCCGCTGATGCAGAGACGGATCGAATTGACATCTGCAGGCCTGACTTTGGGAGACCGGTTAATGGCGTTGTACATGGCGGGGACGCCACAAAAGATGGTCGGGCGATGTTTCCTGATCCGCTTGAGCACTTCGGCGAGGTCGAACCGCGGTACCAACACCAGAGTGGACCGAGACTGGACAGCCAGATGGAGAGCAGTCGTCATTCCGTAGCTGTGAAAAAAGGGCAGAACCGACAGAATTATCTCCCCCTTCTCACGAAATCCTGCCATCCAGTTGCGGGCCTGCAAGACGTTGATCGCCAAGTTGCCGTGGGTCAGCACCGCTCCCTTGGAAATTCCAGTGGTGCCACCCGTGTAAAGAAAAATGGCGGTGTCATCGAAGCTGAGTCGAGCAGCCGGCGCTTCAGGGTAACGAGCCTTCATGAGATCTCGATAATGAAATACGTCGGAATTTAACTTCAGAGGGGGTTGCTTGCGGTTCTTCAATTTGAGCAGAAAACGGAGCAAGGGGGGAAGGAAGTCCTGGGCACCGGCCACCACAACCTTCTCGACCGCCGTGTTATGGCGAATCTTGTTCAGTCGTGGCAGCAGTAAATCGAAGACCACCACCGTCTTCGCTTGTGAATCATTGAGCTGGTATTCCAATTCACGCTCCACGTATAGCGGGTTTGTGGGGCAAAGGATGGCTCCCAGCCTCATGGCGGCGAAGTGGGCTATGGGGTAAAGCGGGATGTTGGGCAATATGAGCGCTACCCGATCGCCGCGTTTGACGCCCAAGGAAGCCAGGGCCGACGCGAATTGCCGAACCTGCCTGCCGAGTTCCCCGTAACGAATCGCCGCGCCATAGAAATAGGTCGCCACTTGTTGTGGTGACCGCTCCACGGCTTCGTCAAACATCTGGGGAAGTGTGGTAGTTCCATAATCCAGGCTAACCCGCACGCCCTCGTCGTAATATTGGTGCCAGACCCTGTCCACGTTTCCTCCTTACACAGTTAGAGTCCACTAAGACCCATCAACCTGCCTTTCACTCCCTTGAGTGGTCCAAGTCGCGTTATGATTTGCAGGTAACTCCTCTATCGTTCTCTTATCTAGTCTGATTCTAACCAAAGTAATCTCGACTGGCACCCGTCTCCATATCGGCTTGTCAGTTACTTGAGCTGACTTGGTATATTGTAGCGCCAAGTTGATGCCGGTGGCTTAGACTTCTCGCCAAGATTCTCGGGCCTGTTTCAAGGAGACTTCCACCGGGGCCGTCGATGAGAGCAGCCCTGTCGAAAAACAGGGCCCAGGTACTGAAAAGGTAGCCAGCCCCGGGGACGATTCCCTCTTCTTCAAGCCACGACGCTCCCCCAAAAGAGGACATCCGCCCTTCCCCGGATAACTTTCACCCCCGGGACGCGTTTTCCCGGTTAAGATGAAGGGGTGGCGTTTCAAGTCTTCTTTTTCCTGCTGGTGGCGGCCTACCTTTTGTTGCTCGTAGTGATTGGCATTCGTTTCATCTTCGGCAACACCAAACTGTCGATTCCCAAACGTCAAGAGCTGCCGATCGACAAATTCCAAGGCAAACTCCTGATCGAAGCTATGGCCATCGAAAAAACTTTCGACGCACCCGTGCTGCGAGATATCAGTCTCGCCTTGCGGAAAGGAGAAATATTGGGAGTCCTGGGGGCCAGTGGGAGTGGCAAGTCGGTGCTGCTGAAACTTCTGGCGGGATTCCTCAAACCGGACAAAGGCTGGATCTTCTTTCGAGGAAGCGACATCAGCAAGATGGATGAGGCCCATCTGCTCGAGATTCGCAAACGCATCTCCTACGTTTTTCAGAGCGGTGCGGTTTTTGACTTTCTCGACGTCAGTAACAACATCGCGTACCCGCTCCGCGAGCAGGGCCTGACGGATGAAAGGGTCATACGCACCCGGGTCGAGTATCTTCTGGACGCTGTCGAACTGGAAGGAGAAGGGAAACGCACCTATGACGAGCTGAGTTCGGGAGGAAAGAAACAAGTGGCAATTGCGCGGGCGATTGCCAACAATCCGGAAGTGATCTTGTATGACGAGCCCACCACTGGAGTTGACCCCATCATCGGGAAGTCGCTTAGTCGGCTGATTCGCAAACTGAATCAGCAAGAAAAGACATCCTCGGTGGTGGTCACCCACGACCTTAGGTGCATGGAAATTGTCGCCGATCGCATCATACTGCTCAAAGACGGCCGGATCCGATTCGAAGGGGACCTGGACGCACTCCATCAATCGAGCGATCCCTATGTTCGCGCCTTCATTGGCGGCAAGCGATACAGTGAAGGCGAATCTCAACCGGCTTGATCGGTGATGCTGCCGGACGCCTTTCGCCGCCGGGCCAGTTCCTCAACGACCTCACTCCAGGGAATTCCCTGCCGCACCAGGAAGACCAGCAGGTGAAATATCAGGTCAGCCGCCTCTTCAACGCTGCGCCGCGGCGATTCCTGGGCCGAAAAGATCAGTTCGAGAGCTTCCTCACCGACTTTGCGCAAGATTTGATTGACGCCCTGAGCGGCCAGTTTCGCGGTATAGGAACCGGCAGGCTTTTGATGTATTCGAGCGGCCAGCACACGTTCGAGTTCTGGCAGAAAATCGGTGGTTGTCGATGAAGCATCAAGGGCAAAGCAACTGGTGGTACCCCGATGGCAGACAGGCCCCGTGGGTCGGGCTTGAATCAGCAGCGTGTCTCCGTCGCAGTCCTGCTCAACCGATACCAGTTCAAGCCGGTTGCCGGAAGTCTCTCCCTTGACCCAAAGTTGTTGTCGGCTACGACTCCAGAAGGTCACCCGGCCGGTCTCGAGGGTCTGCTCGAGAGCAGTGCGGTTGAGGTAAGCGAGCATCAACACGCGCCGACTCTCAAAGTCTTGAACGATGGCCGGCACCAAGCCCTGTTGCTTGTCCCAATCCAGTTGCAAGTCCTTGGTTGGTTTCATGAAGGCGATCCCAGAGTTCGCATTGGAAGTCCCCGTTGCTGAAGAAAAGATTTGGCCTCGCCGATCGAGAACTGTCTCTGGTGAAAAATGCTGGCCGCCAGCACGGCATCGGCGCCGGCAGCCAACGCCTCAGCCAAGTGGTTCAGGGAACCGGCCCCCCCCGAGGCCACTACCGGAACGCTGGCCGATTGTGTCACTTGGCTCAGCAGTTTAAGATCGTACCCTGAGCGGGTTCCGTCGCGGTCCATTGAGGTCAGCAGTATCTCGCCGGCTCCTTGGCGCTGCACCGTCTCCAACCAACTGAAAACCTCCCATTGACTGGGCCGTGTACCTGCACGGGTAAACACTCGCCAAATATCTCCCTCCCTCTTCACATCCACGGCAATGACCACACATTGGGAACCGAAATTTCGAGCCGCCTCACCCACCAGGCTGGGGTTGTACACCGCGGCGCTATTGATTGCCACCTTGTCGGCGCCTGCCCTGAGCAGTTCCTGAATGTGGCGGCAAGTTCCGATCCCACCTCCCACCGTGAGCGGGACGAAGGTGGTTTCGGCCACGTTCTTGACCCACCGCAGCGAGGTGGATCGTTTTTGAGCGGTGGCCGTAATGTCCAAGAACACCAACTCGTCAGCACCTTCCTGGTAATAACGTTCTCCCAGCTCGGCCGGATCCCCAGCATCTCTCAAGTTGACAAAGTTCACGCCTTTGACCACTCGGCCGGCCTTGACATCCAGACAAGGGATGATCCTCTTAGCCAACATTTGACCAATCCCGGAGGTCAAATCGACCTTCATAGAGGGCGCGGCCGACTACGGCTCCATGAACGCCTGTTTGTGATAGTCGAGACACATCGGCGGGCCTAGAGATACCTCCTGCCGCCAACAACCTGGTTCCGGGCTTCAGGGCACTCAGGAGCGAACGATAGAGGTCGAAGTTGGGTTGCTGCATGGTCCCGTCCCGCTGAACGTCGGTACAAATGACAGTCGGGATCTCCCAAGTACCCAACAAGTCAAGCGCCGTTTCAAGAGAGGTGGTGCTCCGGCGTCTCCAACCGTGGGTTTGAAGCTGGCCCTCTTTGAGATCCAGGCTCAAAACAAAACGACCGGGTCCCCAACGGTTCAACCAGCGCTGCCAACGTTCCGGCTCCTGCAGGGCAACCGTTCCGATGATCAGCCTGGCTACACCGGCGTCCAGCAGAGCCTGCACATCGGAAGCCCGGCGAATCCCGCCGCCCACTTGAATTGAAAGTTCAGTTTCGCTGACGATCTGCAAAATTGCCCGCCGATTCTCCAACCGGCCCGTGTCTGCCCCGTCCAGGTCGATCAGATGGAGCCATGGGAAACCGGCCTCAGCAAAGGCAAGGGCCTGAACCAGCGGTTCTCGACCATACTGAGTCTTGCGATCGTAGTCGCCCTGATAGAGGCGAACACAGCAGCCGTCGATCAGATCGATAGCCGGTATCACCTGCACGTTGTACCCTTCTCCGCCACCGCTGGTGGATCCGGTTGAAGATCGCCGGCCAGGAAGTTCTCAAGTAAACGAAGTCCGGGCGGCCCGGAAAGCTCGGGGTGAAATTGGGCTCCTTGCCAGTTGGCGCTGGCCACCACGGCCGCAAGAATATCGAGATAATGGCAAACGGCAATCGTGGTTGCCGAATCCACCGGCAGGTAGTAACTGTGGACAAAGAAAAAGTGGCTGGCGGGAGGGATGCCACGCATCAGCTCTCCCGCGTTGTCAGAGGCCGCAACAGTGGCGTCTACTTGATTCCACCCCATATGGGGGACCTTACCTTGCGTCGAATCGAAACGTTTCACTCGACCCGGGATGACACCCAAACAGGGTGTGTCTTCCTCCTCTGAAAACTCAAAGAGCAGCTGCATCCCAAGGCAAATCCCCAGTAGCGGCACTTTCAGGGAACGAAGCGTTCCGATCAGTCCCCGCTCCTCAAGGCTGGCCATCGCATGTCGAGCTGAACCGACCCCGGGCAGAATCACGCGGCTGGCCCGTTTGAGAATCTGGGGCTCGGCTGTTACTTGAAAATCAGCCCCCAAAAACTTGAGCGCCCGGCCGACGCTATGCAGATTTCCAGCCTCATAATCGACTACAGCCAGCATGAATGCCCCAACAGCTTGTTATACACGTCCGTTAACCCAGTACGCCCTTGCTGGATGGAATCTCGTCAGCTCCCTGCTCGGTCAGGCGGCATGCCTGAGCCAAGGCGCGTCCGAATCCCTTGAAAAGCGCTTCAACACGGTGATGCTCATTGTCACCCGGGTCAAGTAAGTGGAGATGCAAGCCCAAATGCGCTTCCGCTGCCAGAGTCTGAAAGAAATGATTGACCATTTCGGTCGACAATCCACCCACCTTGTCCCGCTGGGCTTGATAGTTGGACACGAAGGCGAAGCGGCCGCTCAGATCGACAGCCACCGTTACCAAAACCTCATCCATGGGCAAAGTCATGGAGCCATAACGACAGATGCCCCGGCGCTCCCCCAGGGCCTGGCTCAAGGCGCGTCCCAAGACGATGGCCACATCTTCAACCAGATGATGGTCGTCCGTTTCCAGGTCTCCGGTTGCCTTGATCTTGAGTTTGAGGCGACCGTGGTACGCCATCAGGTGCAACATATGATCGAAAAAGCCGATTCCGGTGTGACACTCAGGCGGCTGATAGCGATCCGGATCCAGCTCAAGCTGGACCTCGGTTTCTTCGGTCCGGCGGTTGAGCAAAACATGACGATTCATGCGCATCCCCCCAACAAGACATTCAGGCAATCCAAAAGACGGTCGTTTTGGGCTGGAGTACCCACCGTGATTCGAAGACAATTCTTCAGACCCGGCAAATTTCCTCGATCCCGTATCACAATTCCCTGCTCACGCAGGGCGGCCATGACCTGGCGTGCCCGGCGGCAGCGGAAAAGCAAGAAATTCGTCTCGGAGTGGAACACTCTGCTGACCGCCGGTAACGCCTGCAGTGCCTGAGCAAGTCGCTCTCGTTCCCGGCAAATGCGCATAATATCCACCTCAAGCCGGCCGCCGGCCAGCAACCGGCAGGCCAGTTCGAGATTGACGGTTCCGAGGTTGTAAGGCGCCTTGATCTTCATCAGCTCGGCAATAATCGATTGGGCAGCTACCACGTATCCCAATCGAATTCCGGCTCCACCCCAAGCCTTGGAAAGCGTTCGCAAGACGATCAGATTGGGATAGTAGTCGAGTTGCCGGACCAACGAGGGCTGGCTGCAGAACTCGACATAGGCTTCATCGACAACCACCGGCCCCGGCCAACGGGTGCAGAGCTCAAGCACCCGCCCACAGTCGAGCCGATTGCCGGTGGGATTGTTGGGCGAACAGAGAAATACGAGACGTACCCGGTCCGGGACCTGGCGGATAAAGTCCAGGGGAAGGTCAAAGTCCTGGTCGAGGGGAAAGTCAAGGACCTCCGCGCCCCAAATTCGAGACTGGACCCGGTACATGTCATAAGTTGGGGGAAAGACGGCGACCGCATCTTGGGCCGGGCGACAAAAGGCTTTGAGCAGCCAGTCGATCGGTTCGTCGGAACCGGCTCCCGCCAGGATCTTCTCCGGCCCCACTCCCACCAGATCGGACAGCCGGCGCCGCAGTCGAGTCTGCTCGGGGTCGGGGTAGCGATTGAGCGGTAACCCTTCCCAGCTTTGATCATAGGGATTCTCGTTGGCATCCAACAGCAGTCCCTGAGTCGCCTGGGAGCGGGCTGAGGTGTAGGGGCTCAATCTGCGAACTTCCGGCCGGAGCCATTGCTCGATCACAAAACGAGCCGGTTCGACCCGGCGAGTAGCGGAGGTCAGCGGAGGTTCGACTCTCTTCATGACGGCCTCCCGGAGGAATCTCCCCTTGCCGGAGCCGGAATCGAAATTCGGCAGCGGACACTCCGAGCGTGCCCTTCCAGACCTTCCAGTCGAGCCAGAGTGACCAAGCTTTCCGACAGTGACTCCAGCCCTGCCCGGGAGAGTCGCTGAAAAGTGATCTGCTTGAGAAAACTTCCTAAAGAGACGCCCGAAATCGATCGCGCCTGACCGCTGGTCGGTAGCGTGTGGTTGCTACCGGAGGCATAATCGCCGGCTACCTCGGTCGACCATTCTCCCAGAAAGATTGAGCCGGCCGATTTGACCCGGGCAGCCAAGTCGGCGGCTCGCCGGCTGTGAATCAACAGGTGTTCAGGTGCGTACTGGTTGGCGAAATCGACCCCTTGTTCCAGTGTCTCGACCAACAGGGCAAACCCGGTAGCCAAAGATTGGCGAGCAAACTGACACCGGGGGAGATCACTGAGTTGGGCCTCGAGTTGCCGATTCACTTCCTTGATCAGGAGCCGGGAAGGCGTTGCCAGGACAGTTTGGCTGTCAGGACCGTGCTCCGCCTGAGCAATCAGATCGGTGGCAATCCAAAGAGGCCGAGCGTCCCTATCCGCCAACACCATCACCTCGCTGGGCCCAGCCACCAAGTCAATGGCTGTGCCCTGAAACTGTGCCCAAAGCTTGGCAGCTTGAACAATTCGATTACCCGGTCCAAAAATTTTGTCGACCCGCGGAACACGTTGGGTACCCAGGCTCAGGGCGGCAATCGCTTGGGCACCTCCAATCTTGAACACACGGGAAGTTCCAGCCAATTCGGCGGCCACCAGAAGTTGGGGCGCCAAGCTTCCGTCCGGGCGAGGCGGGGTGGAAATCACTACCTCCCCGCAACCCGCCAGGCGGGCCGGAATACCCAACATCAGAACTGTCGAGGGCAAAACCGCCGACCCCCCAGGGACATAGAGACCGACTCGTTGGATGGCGCGGTCTTCACGCCAACAGACCACCCCGGGCTCAACAGTCACCGCCGGGTGAGGGCTCTTCTGCGCTCGATGAAACGTCTCTATATTGGTGGCTGCCCGTCGCAAGGCCTTCAATTCACTCGGAGTTACGCTTTTTGCGGCTTGCCTGAACTCGGCTGGAGTAGCTTCAATTTGGTCTAGAGAAACCGAATCGAATTGCCGCGTAAAGTCGGCAACGGCCGCGTCCCCTCGCTCGGCCACTGCCTCAAAAATCGAACCTACCAATTGGTTCAAGGAATCATCCGCCGGGAAGTTGCGACGGCATAGCTCCCGGCGCTCATCCGGCGAAAGATCACTCAAGCGATAGACATTCATCACGGCACTATCTGTTCCACGGGCAAAACTAGAATGTCACGGGCGCCCGCCCCCTTGAGATTCTCCACCACTTCCCAAAAAATTTCCTCGGGCACTGCCGTGTGCACGGCAATCATATCGGCGTCAGCCAGTGGCAGCACGGTCGGACTCTGCATTCCAGGCAGGATCGACCGAATCGCCGGCAGGGCTTGCCGAGGCGCATTGAGCATGACGTAACGGGTTCGCCGGGCGGAGAGGTGACTTTGGAGCCTGACCAGCAAACGGGAGATCAGCTTCCGATGCCCGGGATCTTCCCAGCACTCGTGGTTGGCCAACAGAACCGCCTCGCTTTCGAGAACGGTTTCGATCGGTTCGAGACCGTTCATCATTAGCGTGCTGCCAGTGGAAACCAGGTCGCAGACCGCGTCGGCAACGTCGAGGCCGGGAGCAATCTCTACCGAACCGCTGATCTCGACAATGCGAGCGTTCAGGTTCTTCTCCTTCAGATAACTTCCCAAAGTGCGCGGATAGCTGGTGGCAATTCTTCGCCCCTCCAAATCTCCCACGCTGCCATAACCGCTGTCTCGCAACACTGCGATGCTCAAGGTGCATTTTCCAAAGCCGAGCCGCTCCAATTGACGTACTTGAACTCCTTTCTCGGTGGCCACGTTGAGTCCCACGATCCCAAGATGGGCGACTCCATCCTGGACATACTCGGGAATGTCATCGTCTCGGAGGAAGAGGATGTCGAGCGGAAAGTTAGAGCAGTGGGAAAAGAGACGACCGCTGTAGTCCTCAAACCGCAGCCCGGCCGACTGAAGCAATGACAAGGATCCCGCTGCCAAGCGCCCTCTCCGCTGAACGGCCACTTTGATGTTACGATCGTCAAAACGCATCAGGAAGTCGACTCCAGGGAAACGGGAGTATTTGCAGCCAGCACCGAGCGGTAGCCCCCTTCCCCAAAGCGCACCCAGTGGGCAACCCGGGTCACAGTGGCTGTACTGACTCCCGTCCGCCGGCTAATCTCACGATAAGGGACCTTTTGGGTGACCAGGCGGGCCACTTCCCAGCGCTCGGCCACTGCTTGCAATTCCGTAAGGGTGCACAGATCGCGAAAGAAACGAGAGCACTGCTCGACTGACTCAATAGCAGTGATGGCGCCGAACAAAGACCACAAAGCTTGGTTTTCTCGAAGTATTTTTTCCATCATATCGTTTTAACACATTAGCTCGATAAAACACAAGAAAATTTCGCAAGAGAACCTCGATGGGCCAAATTGGCGGAAAGACAGCGGAGTGGAACCAGTTTTTCCAGGTGACAACACCAATATACGCCGCCAGGTCGGAGAATCGGATTTTCCGGAAAAGAGAGTGGCCCGGAGGCCAAACAGGCAGACCTGACTACCGAACCGTGTGATCGCAGTTGGCCCCAGGAAAAGCCGGAAGATCTCCTGCCAGGGATAGGCAGAGGTGAAGTGGATCCCGGAGACGGGGGCATGATCTAGTTAAAGGCGGGCGCCGATCCTGAGCATCCGACCTGTCTTTACGGGAGGTTAGGTGGTACCTGGAGCGGCCACTTGCAGCTTCCGCGGGGGGGCCCCGGGCAAGTAGCCTCCCAGCCGCAGGAGCATCGATCAGATAATGGCGGTGCCGCGATGATCGCAAAGCGATAGGGGCAAAACCCGCATCGTCGCCACCAGGCACCAAGTCAACGGCTGCCCCGGAACTCCGAGAGAGACACGCAAGCAGCCGTCCACAAATCCCAAGCCTCCACTTGTCCGCTGAAACGGGACACAACCCAGTTTGGCCGTATGTGGCCGCGACGAATTGTCCCGCCTCGTGGGCAACAACGCAACCTCAGAAGCTCTTGTCGCCCCAGGTGTAGTTGACACGGACATAGTAATAGGCGCCGTTGAAACCGAACGGTGAGAACTGTCCGTAGCGATTGCCGACCGTTTGGGCGCCGTACATGTTCACGTCGGGGTACGTGTTCAGCACGTTCTCTCCGCCGATGGCCAGCTTGACGTTTTCGCCGACCGGAATACCGAGCTCGAGGTCGAGCAACGCCTTGCCGGAATAGGCCGGGTACAGCCAGGACTGGTTCACGACGCCCAGGTCTTCCGCATTCCGTCCATCCTCGCTGTCCCAGTACTGGCCAAAATAGTTCAGCCGGCCCATCAGACTCCACCGGTCGAAGCGGTGGTTGATGGTGAAGTTCCACCGGGTCCTCGGCAGTCCCCGTTCCAGCGTATTGATGCGGAATTCATCGATCACGGCGGAGTCGATGTTCTTGACCGTCGTGTCCGTGTAGTTGAAGACTGCGCTGAACATTGTGCGCCCGACCGTCAGGGACGAAACCAGGTCGATGCCCTGGGTCGTTGTCGAGAAGTCGTTCAGGAAGAACCGGAACACCGGGAAATTCCGCGCCTCGGGGATTCCTTCCGCGAGCAGCGTTAGGATCTCACTTTCCGTCAGATTAATTTCCTGAGACAGGGCGACACGATCGTCGATGTCGATCCGGAAGTAGTCGGCGGTGAAGCTGAACGGGCCCTGCTCGACAACCGCGCCCGCGCTGTAGTTGAGTGATTTTTCCGGCTGGAGTTGCCCGCCACCCCTCGAGACGGCCACCCCGGACGTAGACGGGACCACACCGTTGTTGGTCAACTGCCCGCCGATGAACGCGGTCGTCACGTTGAACGCGTTCTGTTGTCCCGGTGTCGGTGCCCGAAACCCGCTGCTTATTGCGGCGCGCAACGAGAACGCGTCGGTCAGCTCGACGCGCCCCGTGAGCTTGCCGTTCGTCGTCCTGCCAAAGTCCTCGAAGTCCTCGATTCGGACGGCCGTACCGATCGTCCACCGGCCGCCCGGGTCGGTGAACTCAAGGTCGCCATAGACCGCAAAGTTGCTGCGGCTCCAGCTTCCCGCCGTCGTGTCAGCCCGGTAGCCGTTGAAACCGTTCGAACCGGAACTGAAGCCCTGGGCGGCATAGGGACCGATCTCCCACGACGGCTGCCCGCCCGCGCCGATAGTGAACTTTTCGTCGCGCCACTCCGTGCCACCCGCGACGTGCACCATATCGTTGACCTGGTACGAGACGTCGAAGTTGAAGTTGACGTCGTCCTGCCGGTAGGTGCCGGGCTTGAACGACGTCGGCGTGGTGGAGCCGAGCGACGCGTTGACCGTATCGAAGATGAACTGATCGACCTCGCTGGTGCCGATGTTGACACTCGCGTCCCAAATGAGGCCGTTGCTCAGGAACCCGCGCAGTCCGGCGACCAACGAATAGTCGATGAGGTCACCGCCGAATTGCGGCGTGAAACCGCCGGGGAACCGGCTGTAGAGCGTGAAGCAGTTCGGGTTGGCCTCGACCTGCTGAAGCGCGGCCGCATCGGGGACATTGTCGACAATCGGAATCGTGGGGCAGCCACCGGCACCCTCAACGCCGGTGCCGGCCCAGACCCGGTCGCCCACGAGCAGGGTCGGAAGGCCGTCGACCTTGGGGCCCCTGAAGACCCCGCCGCGGGTATGCGGATTCCGGAAGTAGAAGCCGCCGGTTACCTTGCGAGTCGTATAGTTGGTGTGGCCATAGAACTGCAATTCTTTCTTGAACTCATAGCCGAAGTTGCCGAACAGCTTCAGGTCGCCGTCGAGTCTGGGCGATCCCCAGATCTGTGCCGGGTTGCGCAGGTTCGCATTGCCGGCCGCGATGATTGCCTGCGCGTCCTCGCGCTGAATGCTGCGGTTGGTCGGGTTGGCTTTGCCGTACTCCAGGCTGAGGTTTAAGAACCCGTTCGAGCCGAGTGGCAGCCCGACGTTACCGGCAAACGTGAACGCCTGACCATGTCCGCCGATCCCGTTGCAGGAATGCTGGATGTCGCCGATGACTCCCCCCCCGCAGGTTGACGTGCTGCCCGGGTTCGCATCGAAGTAGGTTCCCGTGCGGAACTCCAGGCTACCGCCGGACCGGGCATTTTTGAGCTCGAAGTTCATCACGCCGGCGATGGCGTCCGAGCCGTATTGCGCCGCCGCGCCGTCGCGCAGTACCTCGGCCTGCCGGATTGCAATCGAGGGGATGACGGAGATGTCCGGTCCCTGCGACCCGTCCGCGATACCGTTGCCGAGCCAGGTGATGACCGCCGCGCGGTGGCGGCGCTTGCCGTTGACTAGGAGCAGCGTGTGATCGGGCGCCAGGTTGCGCAGGCTCGCCGGCCGGACGATGGTGGCCGCGTCACTGATCGGCTGAATGCTCACGTTGAAGGAGGGGACGACGGTCCGCAACTGATTCGCCAAGTCGGGATTGCCCTGGGTGGCGAAGTCCTCGGTCGAGATGACATCGACCGGCACGGTCGAAGCGGTGACCGAGCGCGGCTGCGCACGGCTACCGACCACGATGAGAGTCGTGTCGACCGCGATCTCAAGGGTAAAATTCTGCAGAACCGGTTGACCAGGCATCAGTTCAACATTGTTGTAGGTGACCATCCGAAAGCTGGGCGCCTCCGCCGTTAGCGTATAGGGCCCGGGGGGCAAACCGGTGAATTCGTAATTTCCGGTTTCATCCGTCAAGCCGGTAGTGGACTCTCCGGTCGTTTCGTGGCGCACCGTGACTTCCGCACCGGGAAGGACACCTCCAGTGCTGTCGGTCACGGTTCCCCTCACCGTGCCATCGATGGACGATCCCTGGCTGTTGCCGACGTTGGCCGCCGCCGGCAAGCTAAGGGCCAGAAGGATCAGTGTGAACCAAGCGAGCGTTAGTCTCTTGGTAGTGGTCATGGATGATTCTCACCTTCTTTTAAACTACTTGCATACTACTCGGTCCCCAAGGAAGTAGTACCTCTTGCAATCCCAAAAAGTCAAGTTGGTTCCCTGAAAAAATCACGCAGAATTCACACTGCTCAAGATTCCCGATGCCTGTCCTGCACTGGGACGGCATCAAAAAGCGTGACGCCTTGCGATGGGTCGGCATCAAAACGTGTGACGCCAGCGTGACGCCTTGCGAGATGCTGAGGAATCCGAATCTGAGGTGGGCGATTGATTGAAACGCCGCCTCTTAACGATGATTTGAGGCAATACCGCGCCCAAGTTCTAGGAGAAGCCGAATCGATCACCCAAATCAGGTTCGCAGGACGCCGTCTACATTAATTCCCGCATAATCGTATCCAGGCTCTGGGGACCCGGCCGTAATTGATCGAGAGGAAGCTGGGCCAGCGGCTGATCGACCAAATCGAGAATCTGCAAGAAGTCATCCGACTCCGGGTTGACGTAGATCAGTCCCGTCAAGAGTTCTCCCGACTCCTGAACCGATTGCAACAACTGCTGAGCTTGGTGTTGACTCCTGGGATCGTAGTCGCGATCCAGCTTGCGCAGCCGCAGGAGCGACCCATCCCGCATTTCGACTTCGCGAACTTCGCCCTCCTCGTATTCGATCGTCTCAAGCTGCTCGAAGAAAGGTACAAAGTCGACGTTGTGAAGCAGTTCTTCATGTTGTTTGGCCCAAGGGTAGCTCTTGGTGGAATCGGGCCGATTGTTGAAGGTTACACAAGGGCTGATGATGTCCAGCACCGCGGTGCCGCCATGGCTGATCGCGCCCTGGAGCAGGGTGACCACCTGCTTGGGGTCGCCGGCAAAGGAACGCGCCACATAGCTGCAGCCCATTTCGATGGCCAAGCTACAGCAGTCGATGGCCGGCAACTCGTTGACAACACCCGACTTGAGCTTGGCGCCTCGGTCGGCGGTTGCCGAAAATTGACCCTTGGTGAGGCCGTAAACACCGTTGTTCTCGATGATATAAATCATCGGCACGTTGCGGCGCAACAGATGGCAAAATTGCCCCAAACCGATGGAGGCCGTGTCTCCATCGCCGCTGACGCCGATACAGACCAGCCGCCGGTTCCCCAGCAGCACTCCCGTAGCCACCGAAGGCATGCGTCCATGAACCGAATTGAAGCCCTGGGCCTTGGACAGGAAATAGGCCGGGGTCTTGCTGGAGCAGCCAATTCCGCTCATCTTGACAACTTGATAGGGGTTGACCCCCAGCCGGTAGAAGGCTTTGACAATCTGACTGGTGATGGCATCGTGACCACAGCCCGAACAAAGCGTCGACGGCATTCCCCGATAGTCCTTGACCGCGAGGTTGATCCGATTGCTCTTCAAACGGGTAGCCATTATTGGATCCTTTCCGACTGCTCGAGAGCGGCTATCTGATCGGTGATGAAGCGGGCATCGATAGGGTGGCCGGTAAAGTGAACAATGCTCCGGATTCGATCGGCCTGCGTGGGAACTTCCAACTTGACCAGTTGGGCCATTTGGCCGTCCCGGTTCTGCTCCACCACATAGACTGTCCGATGACGATCGACAAAGGCCCTGAGATGATCGCTAAGGGGCAGCGCCCGCGCCCTGAAAGTGCTGACCTTCAAACCGTATTCGACCGCCAACTGATCGCGGCATTCCTGGATCGCGCTCTCCGTCGACCCGTAGAAAAGCAACCCGACTTCAGTTTCTTCAACTTGGTCCACTATCGGTTCCGGCACCAGTTTTCGTGCCGTTTCCATCTTTCGGGACAGACGCTTCATCTGGTTCGTGAAATCCTCGGGGCGCTCCGAGTATTGGCCTCTCTCGTTACGGCCGCTACCACGAGTCAGATAGGGGGCCAAGCGATGTTCGGTACCGGGAAGGGCTCGATAGGTAATCCCGTCGCCATCCACGTCGCGATAGCGGGCAAACTGACCCAAACACTCCAGATCCTGGGCTGAAAGCACCTTTCCCCGATCCAGAGGTGCGGTGGGGTGGTCGAAAACGTCCGACATGAAGTTGTTCATACCCAGATCCAGATCGGTGGCTACAAAAACCGGCTGTTGCAACCTCTCGGCCAGATCGAAGGCGATCTGCGAAAACTCAAAGCACTCTTTCATGTCACTGGGAAAGAGAACCGGGTGGACCGTATCTCCATGAGAAAGGTAATGCAAGTGAATGATGTCCCCTTGTGAGGTTCGAGTAGGAAGTCCGGTACTGGGTCCCACTCGCTGAACATCAAAAATCACGCAAGGGACCTCGGCAAAATATCCCAAACCGACAAACTCGGCCATCAACGAAATTCCCGGACCCGAAGTCGAAGTCATCGCCCGAGCGCCCGCCCATCCGGCCCCCAAAGCCATACCCACTGCGGCCAGTTCGTCCTCGGCCTGGACAATGGCAAAAGTGGCTCGGCCCTGCTCATCCTTGCGAAAGCGTTCTGCATAAACCGTCAGCGCCTCACAGAGACTGCTGGAGGGTGTGATGGGATACCAGGTAGCGACCGTTACGCCGGCATAAAGGCAGCCCAGCGCACAGGCCGTGTTGCCATCAATAATGATTTTCCCCTGGGTCGCATTCATCGGTCGGAACCGATAGAGATCCTGCCGGGGCAGGTTATCTCGAACATACTGGGCGCCCAAATGGGCGGCTTTGACGTTGAAGTCGATCGCCTTCTGCTTGGTCTTGAACCACTTGGCGATGGCGCGCTCAACCTGCTTCATGTCGATCGAAAGCAACTCGGCGGCGGCGCCTACATAGATCATGTTGGCCACCAACTTGCGCAAACGAGCATTGGGGATTATCTGGGCCGCCAGTTTGGAAAATGGAACCGGGTAGAAGTGCACATCGTCTCGAAGCCGGGAAAGCCGCAGCTTTTCCTCGTAGATCACCAAACGCCCCGGTGGTAACGACGCCAAATCTTCCGGGGCGGTTTCCGGATTCATGGCAATCAACAAGTCTATTTCCCGCTTCGGGGCCAGATAACCCTGGCTTGAGGCTCGAATGGTAAACCAAGTGGGAAGGCCTGCTATATTGGACGGAAAGAGGTTCTTGCCGCTGACCGGGATTCCCATCTGGAAAATCGAGCGCATCAGGACGTTATTAGAGGACTGGCTGCCTGAGCCGTTGACGGTCGCCACCTGAATACTTAAATCGTTAACAATATGGCGGCGGGCTTGTCCGGTCTGCGGCTGCGGCTGGGGTACCGCTTTGAGTGTACTCACTGTCCGCTCCTGGGAAGAATTTTGGCGCGGCGTATCTTAACAGATTTTTCTGCTGCTTTGCAGACCTTCGAAGGGTCGAGAACGAATTTTTGACCAGGATTTCAAAAAAGCCAGATGCTTAAGCTATCGGTGTGGATTCAAAAGTCTACCGGAAATGTCATGCCAGGGGAATTGCAGGTCGAATCCGGCCCATTTTTCAGACCTTGCGTGAGATCGATTTTGCCTGCGTAAACAACAATAGATAGTCGGGACCGCCGGCCTTGGAGTCGGTCCCACTCAGGTTGAAGCCTCCAAAAGGATGCACACCTACCAGGGCGCCGGTACATTTTCGATTCAGATAGAGGTTGCCGACGTGGAATTCGTCGCCGGCCCGCGAAATTTTCTCTTCATCCCGCGTGTAGACAGCTCCAGTCAGGCCATAGACCGTATTGTTGGCAATAGCCAGGGCTTCTTCGAAGTTGGCAGCCCGGATCACGGCCAGAAAGGGTCCGAAAATTTCCTCCTGGGCAATCCGAGCCTGAGGATCAACCTCCCCAAAGATGGTGGGTCGGATGTTGAAACCCCGAGGATCACCCGTTTCGCCACCCATCAGCAGTCGTCCCTCCTGCTTGCCGGTCTCTATATAGTCGAGGATCTTCTGCTGGGCGCGCCGGTTAATCACGGGACCAAAGCTGTCACCGCTCTCGACGCTACCCTCTCGAACGGTATTCCTCGACTGCTCGATCAATTTCTTTACGAACTCCGAATAGACGGAATCAGACACGATCACGCGGGAACAGGCCGAGCATTTCTGGCCCTGAAAGCCAAAAGCCGCTGCCGCCACGCCTGCAGCCGCTTCATCGAGATCACAGTCGGCATCGACCACAATCGAGTCTTTTCCTCCCATTTCAGCAACTACCCGTTTGATCCAGATCTGTCCCGGCTGGGTCTTGGCCGCCAATTCGTTAATCCGTAACCCCACTGCTTTGGAACCGGTAAAGGAGATGAAACGGATCCGCGGGTGCTTGACCAACGGCTCAGCGATGTTCGGTCCACTTCCGGTGACGAAGTTGATGACACCATCGGCAAACCCAACCTGTTGGCAGATGTTCACGAATTGGGCAGCGATGGCTGCTGAATCGCTGGAGGGCTTGACAATCACGCTGTTGCCCGTGACAACGGCAGCCATCGTCATGCCTACCAGAATCGCCAGCGGAAAATTCCAGGGGGATATGATCAGTCCCACACCTAGCGGCAAGTAGCGAAGATGGTTGTCTTCCGACTCGATTGACACCAGCGGAGGAGGAGAGTCCAACCGCAACGCTTCCCGGGCATAGTACTCACAAAAATCGACCGCTTCGGCCACATCGGCATCGGCTTCCACCCACGACTTGCCCACTTCGAGCACCATCCAGGCCGCCAATTCCAGGCGCCGTTTTCGAATTTGATTGGCCACTTCCAGTACGGCCTCAACCCGTTCTTCGGCCGTCTGGCGTGACCATTGCTTGAACCCTGCCTCGGCGGCTTCCACGATCGTTTCCGCCAACAATGGATCAGCTTCCTGAAATCGGCCGATCACTTCATCGATCTGGGAAGGGTTGATGGACTCAAACTTGGACTCTCGTTTGATCCAACGACCGCCAATCAACAGGTCGTACTCTCTACCCAGCTGCTTTCGCACCTGGAACAGTGCTGCCTCCATGGCTCGACGGAGTTCCGGTCGAGAAAAATCGGTCAGTTCCAGATTCTTGAACCGAGGCAGACTCACAACCATCTTCACTCACAATTTCCGGAGGCCGACACGATATTGGTCGGTGGAGACCGTATTTTGAAAGCTCGATACTCGGCTTGTCAACGCGCTCTTCCGATAATCTCACACTGGTCTGGCAAGGAACGATTTCGGTCCCAGCCGCGCACCGAGCCCAAGGCCTGTCGTTCCTGAGGGGAGCTGGCCTTTCGCATGGGCATTACGACGGCCGGCCGCCCGCAACCAATCTGTCCGGCTCCGATGGGACTCCGGCAGCGTCCGGGCCGTCACGGATCACATCCATAAAAGAAGAAACCGAGAAGACCGCTCGTCCGATGCCGGCTTCCCCATACCCAGGTGGAGCCGACAATCGATGTCGTTCCAACGTGTCACGCCAACTCTGCAACAGGCCTACGTGATACTCCAGCGGAGCTCCGTCAGGGTTGCTTCGGCCCAGCAAACTGAGTGGCTCGGGACACCAAGTTGTGAACCGGGGCACGACACCCCGAGCCATGAAAAACTCGAGTCCTTGGGCTGTCGACTCGATCGCCTCTGCCGGTGTCGAGAAACCGTGAGGACGCGCCATTTCGATACCCGCCACAAAATTCGGGATCACTTGACTCGATCCGAATACTTCGGCCGCTGTAAGAATCCTCGAGATCCACCGGTCACGACCTATATAGCGCTCTTTGCCGGCACAGAGAATACTGAACAATCGAGGATCCCAAACTTCATAGTTGGGATGGTAAATCTGGACCCCGGCATCTTTGAGCGTCTGTACTTGATCTCGAGGCAATGCCTGCACCACAACCTTGCTGATCCAGCGCCCCGGGAAACGTTTTTCGATGGCTTCCGGATAGCGAACGTAGAAGTCGATTTCATTCAGACCGTCTAGAGTGGAGGTAATGCTGCCTCCCGTGACCGTGTAGGCCCGGCTCCGAGAATCGGTCTCGGCAACAATCTCGAAAGCTTCCAGTACCTCTTCGACTGTCTTGACCCCTGTATAGGAACGTCCACTTCGCCGCTGTTGACGATAGTTTTCATTGAGATCACAGAACTGACACTCTTCCTTCTTGCCAAAGTATTGACAGATCCTGAAAACCGTCAGGTAGAGCAGGTAGCCCCATTCGATGGTGGGAGCGATGTCGGTCAACGGCTTGCCGTTGGCCAAGCTTCGGCGGTAGTACTCGGGTGCCGGTTGCAGCTCGACCTCACTAACCTCAAGCCCTTCCAGCGTCAGAATCAGCCGGCCCTCAGGCGAGATTTCTACCTGATAAGGCGAGGCGGGGTTGAGACGAACCGAGACGATCGTAGGCCGAAATCCGCGGGCGCCCCCCCTGAGGCGGATCTCCTCGGGGGCGCGCAGGTGCTCTTCCTGGGCTAACTTACGAATGGGCACCAAGTCGAAAGAAAAAATGAAGTAGGCCTTGGGCTTGAAGCCGGCCGCCACTTTCAAGGCATCTTCGGTAAAACCCAATCCGGTGCGTAACAGATCTTCCTTGAACACAGCCTCAAAGGGTAGATCCTTGTAGATCTGGATCAATCTTTCGACTTCGTCCCATCTTCGATACATCTCAGACTCCTGATCGGAGGCCGCCCCCCCCCACTCTTATTCCTGCCGATGAGGTGAGCGGAGCCAAGTCGGCTGCGCCCAAAGATCACCGCCCGGGGCAGCCGCTAATTACTTAGTGGGAGCCACTGCCAAGAATCGATGTCTTCACCACGCTGGAGCAACTTCCCGGCGTCACGCCGATGAGAAAACAAACTTGGGGCTGGGCTCGGCCGCAAAAGAGGAAGAACTCATAGTTTCTTTGGCTTGAACTCATCTGCCGCCAAACTGAAAACGTAAAAACCCTCCACCAAGTTGGTCAAACCTGACTCCTTGACTCGCCACAAGAGGTCTTTATAATAGTGAATTTTCTCGCCCGAGGCTAAGGTTACAGCAATCGATGTCAGCCAATAAGAAACTATCTCGACAACTCTCCAAATTTGAGAACGCCCTTGAGCAGCTCTATGCCGGACGCTACCGGCAAGCCCAAACCGCCCTGACCCAACTGGAGTCCAAGTCTGTCGACAACCTAGTCCTGCTACCCCAAATACGCCTCTTTCTCAAGATTTGCCGAAATGGCCTGCGGGGCGATCCGGTACTGAAGGAATTTGAAGACTTCTACTCCCGGGGCGTCGTTCTGCACAATCAGGGCAACTACAAACAGGCCCTCGAGACGTTGAGGCAAGGGCTGAAAAAAAGCAAGAGCGAGGAAACGGACCCTGTTCACTTGGCGTTGGCTGCCACCCACGCCAAGCTGGGAGAAGCCCAAGAAGCGCTCCACCATCTCAAGAAATCGATCGAGTTGAATGCACGTAATCGACTCAACGCCATCTACGACTCCGATTTCAAGTCACTGCACAATAACAACGAGTTCAAAGCGCTGCTCAATGATTAAGCTATATAAATCCGGTCGCCCCAGCCAAGCGGAATTAGAGCCCAGGAGTTCCCCCCAAGAACGAGCGGAAATGCGGCTCGGGTCGTCTTAGGCAGGCGAGCAAGAGGATTTGACAAGCGAAATAGCTGCTTTTTCCTAAGAATGGGAAAACTCTTTAGTAGAACTGCCTTGAAACCCACCCTGCACGCAAGAAGCGTTCCGTCGATTTTCCCCATGTCGGCCTGCTGAAAGAGGACGGCTTGCACCTCCTGCCACCCTCCTTGGCTATGATATTCCCGAAAGAGAACAAGGAGGGAAGAAGTCAAATGTCCAGCCAAGCCCACCCGGACCGACAGGCTGTGGTGCTGGCCGCCGGTAAGGGTACCCGTTTCCGATCCCATCGGGCCAAAGTCCTGCATCAGCTCTGTGGGAAACCTTTAATCAGCCACGTTCTGGCCAACCTGCGAAATGCCGGAGTCGGGAAAATCTTGGTGGTAGTAGGCCATCAGGCTGCCGATGTGCGCCGAGCCCTCAAGCACGAACCCGATCTCGAATTCGTTGAGCAAGCTCCCCAGCTAGGCACCGGACACGCCTTGATGATCGCGGCTTCGAAACTGGAAGACCGGAGTGGACACCTGCTGGTGGTTTACGGAGACGCTCCCCTGATCAAGCCTCGAACTCTCGACCGGCTGGTCACTGCACTTCAAAATGAGAACGCCGATCAGACGCTCGTCACTTGCGTGATGGACGACCCTACCGGTTACGGCAGAATCAGCCGCGATGCAGAGGGCAAGATCGAAGCCATCGTAGAGGAAAAAGAAGCCACTGCCCAGCAAAGACAGTTACGCGAGGTCAATCCCGGCTTTTACTGTTTCCGACTCTCCCCACTACTGGCCGCGCTCGACCAGCTCTCCAATGACAATGCCCAAGGGGAATATTACCTAACCGACCTGATCGGGATCTTTCACCGTCAAGGCAAGCGTGTCGTGGGGGTGGAAACCGAGGCGGCTGAGACGCGGGGAATCAACGACCGGCTTCAACTGGCCGAAATCGAGGTTGAGCTGCGTCAGAAAATTTCTCGCTATTGGCTCAGCCAGGGAGTCTCCATGATACAGCCCGCCAGCGTCGTCATCGACAGCGACGTGGAAATCGGACCCGACACGCGGCTCTATTCCGGAGTGGTCATCGAGGGGAAGAGCCGAATCGGGGCGGGGTGCACGATTTACTCTCATTGTCACCTACGAAACGCACGACTGGGAGATGAGGTTGTCGTCGATCACTGTTCGGTCATTCGGGACAGCGTCGTCGAGAAGCAGGCTCGGGTGGGTCCATTTGCCCACCTCAGAGGTCAGGCACAAGTCGGGCCCCGAGCACGAATCGGCAATTTCGTCGAAGTCAAGAAATCGGTCCTCGGACCCGAGACGAAGGCTGCCCACCTCAGCTATTTGGGTGATGCCGAAGTAGGACGCGAAGTCAACATTGGGGCCGGCACCATCACTTGCAACTACGACGGGCGCAAGAAACACAAGACCCGAATCGGAGATGGTGCTTTCGTCGGCAGCGGCAGCCAGCTCGTGGCTCCGGTGCAGGTAGAGTCGGGAGCCTACGTCGCGGCCGGTTCGACCATCACCTCAGACGTCCCTGCAGACGCGCTCGGCATTGCTCGGGGCCGCCAGGTCAACAAGCTCAAATGGTCGATTCTTCGAAAACGGCAGCAGCAGGAAGACGACGATTGACTACCATAGGACGGGAGCCGGGTAGCGAGCGATGTTCGAATCCGGCGTGACGATCGTCAAACCACTCAAGATGGCTTGGGAGACAAGACCACGGTCAAACGGATCTCGGTGGTGCGGCGGCAGGAGCACCTCGTGCGAGGCACTCGCTTCGTCAAGAGCCAGCGGTTGAATCTGTAGCCACTCACGCCGACTGACTACGTAGCGCGTCGGCGCCTCCGGCAGTGAAAGACGTCCGAGTCTTTGTTTTATCGCGATCTCCCAGGCCGAAAGTGCGCTCAGGAAGACATCATTCTCGGGACTGCGGCAGCTGGTTCGGGCTGCTGGTGTCAATTGCGGGTCGTCAGCGGCCAGCCACAGGAAGGTGCAGGTGTCCAGCAGGAGTCTCACGGCAACTCCTTGGTTCCTTCAAATTCCTCCAACAGCTCATCCGGAAGTGTCGAATCGCTTCCTCCATCGGTAGTAGGTGGATCGGGACCAGCCGATGGCCTCCAGGGCCAGCTTCTGGGAACAACCTTGGCGGCGGATCCGGTCGTAAAGACGGAGTTTTTCCCAGCGCTGGATGGCTTGCTGGGGAGTAGAGTCGTCAACGGGCAGCCTGCGGTACAATGGGTAGGGCAGAGCTTTGATCTGCATGCTTCAGGTCCTCCTTGTTGTTGTTCACACCAAGGCTACCTGAAACGGCCCCGGCGGGGCTCTCCGGAGCGCCGCCGGAGTCCGGAAACTTGGTTCGGGCTACGCCCTCCCTGTGTTTCCGGACCGCAACTTCCTGGCCTCAATTCCGAGGTTGCGCCCCACTTCTCTCGAGCCAGGCTTCATCCTCAAATTGAGTCCCACATGTATCTGAACCCTGACAGTAGATGATCAAGTACAACCTTCTTGCAAGGGGGTGGAGAGGGGTGACGGGGTCGAAGCCGCCAAAATGAACTCGGATCGGATCCTGGATTTAATCTTTGACTGAATTATTGCCCACGGCGTGGGCTTCCCTGGCCAACTGCTACTTGGTGATATTCCTGCAGGCTCCGCACTTCAACCCGGTTCTGTTGTAAGGCATGAACGGCGCTGACAGCCGCAGCGGCGGCCGAAACGGTCGTAATACAGGGAATATCATAGCGAATGCAGGCTTGGCGGATAGCTTGTTCATCAAAGAAGGAGGCTCGTCCCAAAGGCGTGTTCACTACCAGTTGAAGTTTGTTGCTCTTGATATGATCGACAACGTTAGGTCGACCCTCGTTGACCTTATGCACGGCTTCAACCAGAAGGCCGGCTTGACTCAAGGCAGCCGCCGTTCCACGAGTCGCTATCAGCCGGAAACCCAGATCCTGGAAATCCCGTGCGATATTGGTGATAAACCGTTTGTCAGAATCGTTGACGCTGATGAACACCGCACCCTTGGTGGGCAGCAGGACTCCGGCCCCCATCTGGGCCTTGGCATAGGCATCGCCAAAGCTGTCGGAAACACCCATCACTTCGCCGGTGGATTTCATCTCCGGTCCCAGTATCGAATCGACCCCGGGGAATTTCGAGAAGGGAAACACTGGGGCTTTGATAAAACAGAAGCGCACCTGAAGATCTTGATCGAGCCCCAACTCCGAGAGGGTTCTTCCCACCATTAACTGGGCCCCAATCCTGGCCAGAGGAATCCCGGTCGCTTTACTGACAAAAGGCACTGTGCGGCTGGCCCGGGGATTGACTTCCAACACGTAAACCCTGTCATCAGCCACGGCAAACTGGATATTCATCAGTCCTACCACACCCAGGGCCAGTCCGAGACGGCGGGTGTAGCGGCGCATGGTTTCGAGATGGTTTTCGTCGATGATGATCGGTGGAAGAACTGAAGTGCTGTCACCGGAGTGGATGCCGGCTTCCTCGATATGTTCCATGATGCCACCGATGATGACACGGTCACCATCGCAGAGAGCATCCACGTCATATTCCCGAGCCTCCTCCAGAAACCGGTCGATCAACAACGGATGCCCGGGTGCTACCTCGGCAGCGGAAGCCACGTATCGCTCCAGTGACTTATTGTCATAAATGATCGCCATTGCGCGTCCGCCCAGTACATAGGAAGGTCGCACCAATATCGGGAAACCGATCTCGGCGGCCACGCGGCGCGCCTCCTCTACCGAGTTGGCAGTCCCATTACGGGGTTGAGCGATTTCCAATCGCGAAAGCAAATCCCCAAAACGTCTCCGGTCCTCGGCCAGATCAATCGACTCGGGTGAAGTGCCAATAATCGGGACACCGGCCTCCAGCAATGGTAAAGCCAGCTTAAGTGGAGTCTGACCCCCCAATTGGACGATCACACCTTGGGGCTGTTCGGCTTCCGCCACCGCCATCACGTCTTCAAAAGTCAACGGCTCAAAGTAGAGCCGATCGGAAGTGTCGTAGTCGGTGGAGACCGTCTCTGGATTGCAGTTGACCATAATGGTCTCGAAGCCTTCCTCCTTGAGCGCAAAAGAGGCCTGACAACAACAGTAATCGAACTCGATCCCCTGCCCGATCCGGTTGGGCCCACTGCCCAGAATCATCACCTTCGACTTTGCCGTAGGCTCAGACTCATCTTCGCGCTCGAAGGTGGAGTAGAGGTAGGGAGTATAGGATTCGAACTCCGCGGCGCAAGTATCCACCCGTTTGAATACCGGCTTCACATCAGCCTTGGCGCGGGCTTGACGAACCAGCGGCTCGCTGAGGGGCTCAGTTTGCCTGGCGGTAAGAAGTTGGGCCAACCTGCGATCAGAGACACCGGCTTTCTTCAACCGTCGCCAGTCGACAGCTGAAAGATCCGTAACCAACTTTCCCTCATATTGGAGCTCCAAGTCCACCACTCGTTGAAATCGGTCCAGAAACCAGCGATCGATCGAGGTCCAGCGCTGCACCTCGTCCAGGCTGTGGCCGGCTGCAAAGGCGTGCCACAGATAAGCCAACCTTCCAGGAGTAGGCCGGATAAGATTTTCTCTGATCAGCTGGCGATCCACTCGCTCATCCACCAGTGTCTTATCGGTTTCCAAAGAACGCAGCCCCTTGCCTAGAGCCTCGCTGAAGGTGCGACCAATGGCCATCACCTCTCCGACCGATTTCATCTGGGTTCCCAATGTGTCGTCGGCCCCGGGAAATTTTTCAAAGGTCCACTTGGGGATCTTAACCACAACATAATCCAGCGTGGGTTCAAAACAGGCGGGCGTCTTGAGCGTGATGTCGTTGGGGATCTCGTCGAGCCGGTAGCCGACTGCCAATTTAGCCGCGATCTTGGCGATGGGAAAACCAGTGGCTTTAGACGCCAGCGCCGAACTGCGACTGACGCGGGGATTCATTTCGATCACCACCATGTGGCCACTTTGGGGTTGAATGGCGAACTGGATGTTGGAGCCCCCGGTTTCAACCCCGATCTTGCGGATCACCTGTAAGGCGGCATCGCGCATGTCCTGATACTCCCGATCAGTCAGCGTTTGGGCCGGAGCTACCGTGATGGAGTCGCCGGTGTGAACGCCCATGGGATCGAAGTTTTCAATCGAGCAGATAATGACGACATTGTCCTGGACGTCACGCATGACCTCCAACTCGAATTCCTTCCAACCGATGACCGACTCCTCGACTAGCACTTCACTAATCGGGGAAAGCCGAAGACCGCGAGCAACGATCTCATCGAACTCCTCACTATTGAAGGCGATGCCGCTACCGGATCCGCCCAGCGTGTAGGAAGGGCGAATCACGGCCGGGAATCCCACGCGCCGGGCGATAGATTGGGCTTCCTTGAGGCTGTTGGCGAAACCTGAAGCGGGGACTTCAAGACCGATCTCCTCCATAGCTTTTCGAAAAAGTCGACGGTCCTCAGCCACCTTGATAGCGTTCAGTTGGGCGCCAATCATTTCCACGCCCTGCTCCCTCAAAAGGCCCTCCTCGCACAGCTCGACCGCCACGTTAAGGCCGGTCTGCCCCCCTACCGTGGGCAAGATAGCGTCTGGACGCTCACGACGGATGATTTCGGCCACAAAATCAAACGTAATCGGCTCGATATAAGTGCGGGTGGCGAGTTCCGGATCGGTCATGATAGTGGCCGGGTTGGAGTTGACCAGCACGACCTCATAACCCTCTTCCCGCAACGCTTTGCAGGCCTGGGTGCCCGAATAGTCAAACTCACACCCCTGACCGATGACAATCGGACCTGAACCGATAATCAAAATACGTTGCAGATCGCTACGTCTTGGCATTTCTGGGTGGTCGCGGACCAGCTCAGGCGTGCTCTTTCATGTTCCGGATAAAATCATCAAAGAGATAGCGCGAATCGCGCGGGCCCGGAGATGACTCGGGATGGTACTGCACCGAGAAGATCGGCAAACTCCGGTGACGAAAACCTTCCAAGGTCTCATCGTTGAGATTGAAATGGGTTAATTGAACCTCGCGGTCGGGAAGCGATTCAGGATCAACGGCAAAGCCATGGTTATGACAGGTGATTTCGACCCGTTTGGTGATCAGGTTCTTGACCGGCTGGTTCCCTCCCCGATGCCCAAACTTCATTTTGAAAGTCTTGCCCCCCAGCGCCAGGGCCAGTAACTGATGTCCAAGACAGATTCCAAAGATGGGTTTGTTGCACTTGAGCAACTGGCGAATGTTGCCAATGGCGTAGTCGACCGGCTCGGGGTCACCGGGTCCGTTAGAGAGAAAAATGCCGTCGGGCGCTAGTGCCATGGTGTCCTCAGCGGTGGTTTGTGCCGGTACTACAGTAATCTGGCAGCCCCGCTCGGCCAGACACCGCAAGATGTTGGCTTTGATTCCAAAATCATAGGCAACCACGTGGAAGCGCGGCTGGGCGGCATCAAATTGATGACGTCTACGACAGGTGACTTGACGGACGTAATCGCTGCCCGCCATGGGAGGGTGCCGATTCACTTTGGCCTGTAGAGAAACGGGATCGAAGTCTTCTGCTGAGAGAATCCCCCGCATGGCGCCGCGGCTTCGTATGTGCCGCACAAGTGCCCGAGTATCGATCTCAGAGAGACCAAATACACCCTCCCGCTCCAGATAGTCCGGTAGTTCAACTCGACCGCGCCAATTGCTGAAGATAGGACTGCATTCGCGTACGACGAAACCAGCCACGAAGGACCGGTGAGCTTCGTTGTCTTCGTCATTGGTGCCGTAGTTGCCGATCTGGGGTTGTGTCATGATCACGATCTGACCGGCATAAGAGGGATCGGTCAAGACTTCTTGATAGCCCGTCATGGAGGTGTTGAAAACCACTTCCCCGCAGGACTCCGAGGCGGTTCCAAAGGACTCTCCCTCGAAGCAGGTGCCGTCTTCCAGATAAAGAACTGCTTTCTTGACCATGACGAGGTTGAAACGGCCTGCCGTCCAGCCCAACCGGACTGGTTTGCGAACTAACCGCTAGTCGAGTAGTCCAATTCGAGAAACGGGCCAATAGCGGAAAATGGCTCTGCCGAAGATATTTCGCCGCGGCACACAGCCCCAATGCCGGCTGTCGTTGCTCGAGTTTCGATGGTCTCCCATCACGAAATAGTTGTTTTCGGGCACCTCGAGCGGGCCGTAGGAGCGCTTGTCGAAATACTCGCTCCGGACATAGGCCTCGTTCAGTTGCCGGTTATTGACGAACACCTTACCGGAGTGGATCTCGACGCGGTCGCCTGGGAGACCGATGACCCGCTTGATTAACGATTTGGTTGGCTCTCGCGGAAACCAGAAGACGACGATGTCGCCGCGATCTATTTCCGCGAAATGGTAGACGAACTTGTTAACAAAAATTCGCTCGTGATCGAACAGGCGGGGTTGCATGCTGGTGCCCTCCACCTTTACCGGCTGCACCACGAACACCACGATGAGAATGGCCGTCAAAGCCGCAAAGAAAATATCGCGAGCCCAGACCTTGGCTTCTTGCAAAAAAGGGACGCGGTCTTTGGAATCGGTCTCGAACTGAGGGTCTGCACCAACGGTCGCCTTCTCCAAAGCGGAAACCGGCTCGTCCGGGCTTGGGGTAGCGTTTCTTCCTTTCACTAGTTTATTGGGATGATGCATTGCCGCAACGGAGGTTGCTGTTGGGGAATCGGATCCCCTTAGATCGAGTCACCAAGACTCGATCATCGGCTCTAGACCTCCAAAATCTCTTTCTCTTTGCGCGCGGCTAGGTCATCGATCCGGCCTATGAACTCATCGGTGACTTCTTGGACTTCTTTGTGCCCCCGATACTCTTCGTCCTTTGAGATTTCTCTTGCCTTGTCGGCGGTCTTGAGCCGATCGTTGGCGGCCCGTCGAATATTGCGTACGGCGGTGCGGTGATCTTCGGCAATCCGACCGACTTGCTTGGCAAGCACCTGACGCCGTTCTGCAGTTAGCGGAGGAATTGGTATCCGGATCAACTTGCCGTCGTTAGAGGGATTCAAACCCAGGGCGGAGGTCAAGACCGCCTTTTCGATTGCGGCGATTTGGCTCATGTCCCAAGGTTGAACCGTCAGAAGAGAAGGTTCGGGCGCATGAACGGTAGCTACCTGATTGACCGGGGTAGCGGTTCCGTAGTAGTCGACGGTAACTTGATCCAGCAAGTGAACCGAAGCCCGACCGGTACGAACCGAAGCCAATTCGCGGCTTAAATCGTCGATCGTTTTCTCCATACGTTGGCGGGTCTCGGCGATTAGTTGCGGAACCATAAAATCGGTCTTCTACCTCCAGGCTCAGGAAATCCTGGTGCCGATGGGCTCGCCCAAGACAGCCCTCTTGATGTTGCCGTCCCGTCTGAGTTTGAAAACCACAATCGGCAATTTGTTATCCATACAAAGTGTAATGGCAGTCTTGTCCATTACTCGCAGACCCTTCTCCAGAACCTGCAAGTAACCCAGATTCTCGAAGAGTTGAGCTTCTTGATTTTCCACCGGGTCGCAATCGTAGACGCCGTCCACCTTGGTGGCCTTGAGAATGATCCCGGCCTTGATCTCCATTGCCCGCAAAGCGGCGGCCGTATCGGTTGAAAAATAAGGATTCCCGGTGCCTGCTGCGAAAATAACGATTCGCCTTTTTTCCAGGTGTCGGATCGCGCGACGCCGAATGAACGGCTCGGCGACCTCCGCCATGTGGATCGCGCTCAGGACCCGCGTAAAGATGCCGATTTTCTCAAGCGCGTTCTGTAGCGCCAGCGAGTTGATGACGGTCGCCAACATCCCCATGTAATCGCCGGTGGCCCGATCGAAACCGGCTTGGCTGACTTTGACACCACGGATAATATTCCCGCCTCCGACCACCACGGCGATCTCGACGCCAAGCTGGTACACCTCCTTGATCTGGAGAGCAATGTACTCCATCACGGAAGGATCGACGCCGAACTCTTGGGCTCCCATCAGGGCTTCGCCGCTGATTTTGATCAGGACGCGCGAGTAGAACGGCTTGGTTGAAGGGACCGATTCAGCGAGGGTGGGAGCTTTTTCCTGGACCGCATCGCCTGACATAGGGGTTTAGGTCACGTAAGGTCGACTCTGAGATGACAGCAGGGCGTCCCAAAGCCGGCTAACTCCCGATTTTAAATCGGGCAAACTTCTTGACAACGATGTTTTCCCCGAACTCGGCGACCTTGGACTGAACCAAGTCGGAAATCGTCTGGTCCGGATTTTTGATGAAAAACTGTTCGTAAAGGCAAACTTCAGCATAGTATTTCTTCAGTTTGCCTTCAACAATTTTGTCCAGAATTGGTTCCGGCTTACCTTGAGCGACAGCCTGATTGCGATAAATTTCGCGTTCCCGATTCAATTCTTCCTCGGGGATATCGGCAGGTCGAATGTACTGGGGATTAGAGGCTGCCACTTGCATGGCCAGATCCTTGACAAGGGCCACGAAGCCCGGATTTCGAGCCACGAAATCGGTCTCGCAGTTGACCTCAATCAGGACTCCCAGTTTGCCCCCAGTGTGGATATATTGACCGATCAAACCTTCTCGGACTGCTCGCGAAGCCTTTTTCTCAGCCAAGGCCAGACCCTTCTCGCGCAGAATCTTGATTGCCTCGGCGTTGTCACCTCGGGCAGCTTGCAGTGCCCGCTTGCAATCCATCATTCCGGCGCCCGTCTCTTGACGCAGTTCTTGGACCTCTCGAGCGCTAATACGCATCGTCTCTTCCATGGAGGACTGGGCAGGCTTGAGGGTCAGACTCCGTCTCGACTGGCGATCCGGCCTGCAAAGGATCGATAGTGTTGCTTATGGAATCCACTTTCTCTTTTGGCGGTAGTCTTGATGGCCGGCGTGGCGTGGTCACCCCTCGTCTGGGGTTTGGTTTGCAACCTTCGCCTTCTGCTCGGTAGCCGGCAACTCTCCCGTCGCTGGAGCCTCTTCAGTCGACTGGGTAGAGGACTTGGGTTGGATCGTCTCGTTCTCAGTGTCAGCATCACCGGAAACAGCATTTGCCTCCTCGGCCTGCTCCTTGGGTGGCTGGGTCTCGTCTCCGCTGGCTGCCGCGGCCTCAGCCTGCTCCTTGAGTGCTTGCGCTCGGGCCAGCGCCTCTTCGCGAGCCTTTCGTTGGGCTCGACGAGCTGCCGCCTCCCGAGCCTTTTTTTCTCTTGCCTCTTTCAGCTCAGCTTCGACTTTGGCTTCATAAACTGCCCGACCGGCGCGAACGGCGTCCGCGATCGTGGACGTAAACAGTCTTACGGAACGCAAGGCATCGTCGTTACCCGGAATCACGTAATCGATGTCGCTGGGGTCGGAATTGGTGTCGACAATCGCGACCACCGGGATCCTCAGCTTGACCGCCTCGCGCACCGCGATCGTTTCACGGTTGGAATCGACCACGAAGAGCGCCCCCGGAAGCTGATCCAAGTCACGGATTCCGCGCAAATTCTTGTCAAACTTCTTGCGCTCACGTTCCAGCCGGGCTACCTCTTTCTTTGAGAGGCCAGTGTAAGACCCGTCTATCTGCATCTGCTCCAGTTCTTTGTAGCGTTTAATGCTCTTTTGAATGGTACTGAAATTGGTGAGTAAACCACCCAGCCAACGATTGTTGACAAAATACATCCCACACCGGTGAGCCTCCTCTTCCACTGCATCCTGAGCCTGGTGCTTGGTCCCTACAAATAGAACCGGCCGTCCCCGAGCGGAAACTTGGGAAATAAACCCAACCGCGTCTTTAAACAGCTTGAGTGTCTTCTGGAGATCAATGATGTAGATGCCGTTTCGTTGGCCGAAGATGTACTCTTTCATCTTCGGATTCCAACGATGAGTCTGATGTCCGAAATGGACACCGGCATCCAGTAAATGCTTGATCGAAATTGCAGCCAACCTGCTCCTCCCGCTCTATCTCTTGGAAAACTGAAATCGTTTTCGCGCGCCGGGTTGCCCGTATTTCTTGCGCTCTTTGATGCGCGGATCGCGCCTCAAGAATCCAGCCTTCTTGAGGGGCAGGCGCAACTCCTGATCAAAATCGAGCAAGGCCCGCGCCAAGCCCAGTCGTATGGCCCCAGCCTGGCCGGTGGTCCCGCCACCCTTAACGTTGACGTAAACATCGAATTTGTCACTGGTTTCGGTCAGGGTCAACGGCTCTGTAACGAGTCTTTGGTTCACGGCCCCCCGAAAATACTCCTGGTAATCCGCGTGATTGACCACGAACTGGCCGCTGCCCGGTATCAAAAATACACGAGCAGTTGCCGTCTTACGCTTGCCAGTCCCATAGAACTGTGTCTTATCCAAATCCATTTACTCCTTAGAGGGCTATCTCCTCCGGCTGCTGTGCTTGGTGCGGATGTTCGGCGCCAGCGTACACTTTGAGCTTACGGAGCATTTGGCGACCCAGCTTGTTCTTGGGCAACATCCCTTTGACCGCAATGCGGACCAGGCGATCCGGATGTCGAGCCAGCAACTGCTTGGCAGTCATCTTCTTCAACCCTCCAGGATAACCGCTGTGGGAATAGTAAACCTTGGAATCCAATTTGGAGCCAGTCAAGCGCACCTTGTCGGCATTGACGATGACGACAAAGTCGCCCGTGTCCAAGAATTGGGTGTAAATAGGTTTCGCTTTACCCATTAACATGGTGGCCACTCGAGTCGCCAAGCGTCCCAATACTTGGTCTTCAGCATCTATTAGATACCAGTGCCGATCAATCTGATCGACTTGAGGCAAAAATGTCTTCATAGCACTTCGTCTCTACTCACGAGAAAGTGAACGCTAAAACCTACAGTACGCAAGGGAAGGGTGTCAAGCTGCCACCGGCCCCCTATCGGGGTGGTTCTCTCCCCAAACGCATGATCAACCTAGTTGAACCCCGGTCAATTTCGCAGGGGCAAAAAGGGAGGTTCGGCGGTCACCAAGCAACGACGGTCCGACTAGTCTTTACGAGGGAAGAAAGGTTCGATTAGGGCGGATTCCAATGTCGGCTAGTTTCTTCAATCACCGACTTCTCCCCCGGCAAAGGGAAACCCTGCACTCTGACCGACTCGACCCCTGTGCCAAACCGATTCTTCGTCTTTCGTCTTTTGGCCAAGGGCTTCGTTTCTTAGGCAAAGGTTTCTTGGTGTCTTGCGAATCTCTTGGCAGATGGAAACGAGCTGATCAAATGAGCTTTTTCTCCTGGCTGGGTCACAGACAGAAGCCTGTAGTCGGTGTCGACATCGGTACTTCTTCAATCAAAGTGGTCGGCCTCAAACGTCATAGTGAAGGCTATGAGTTGGAATCGCTGGGAATCAACAAACTCCCACCCGGCGCCGTAGTCGAGGGTGTCGTCATTGCCAAGCAGGTTGTGGCGCAAATAATTGACCGGATCTTCAAGGCGCAAAAGATCAACAATAATCGGGTCGCCACCTCAGTGGGTGGTCATTCCGTGATCGTCAAGAGGCTCGAGGTTCCTCGGCAGAGTGACCGCGAGTTGGAAGATTCGATCCGGTGGGAAGCGCAACAGCACGTCCCTTTCAATATTTCCGAGGTCAATCTCGACTATCAGGTGTTGGACGACTCTCCCCCGCGCCATCACATGCATGTCCTCTTGGCGGCAGCCAAACGGGACAAGATCGAAGAACACACTCACGTCTTTTCAATGGCCGGCAAACAGCTGATGGTGGTCGACGTCGATGCTTTCGCTCTGCAGAATGCTTTCGAATTCAACTACCGGCCCGAGCCCAATCGAGTGGCAGCGCTGCTGGACATTGGCGCCGGCATGACCAATGTCAACATCGTCAAGGGGACCGGTTTCCTCTTTAGCCGTGATATCGCCCTGGGTGGCAACCGGTACACCGAACTGCTGGCAAAGGAATTGAATATTTCCTTTGAAGAGGCAGAGCAACTGAAGTTGGGAGGCCACCAAAGTCCTGATCAAGCAGAACGGACAACAGCCATTCTGAGACAGGTTTCTGAAATCTTCGTGCTGGAAGTTCAAAGAACGCTTGATTTCTTCAGAGCGACCATCGACTCCCAAGGCGTCGGAGAAATCATTCTCAGTGGCGGAGCTAGCCGTACTCAAGGCCTACGTGAGTTTCTGGAAGAAAGGCTCGGGATCCCAGTGACTCTCTTGAATCCTTTCAAGAGGATCTCTAGCGGGAGGAGCGGATTTCCGTCGGCATCGCCCGCGAATCACGCTGCTGACCTCGCTGTGGGCGTCGGCTTGGCGCTAAGGTGCGAGCGTTAACAAAATGATCACAGTCAATCTACTCCTGGAATCCCCCCGCAACCGGGCTGCAGTTCTTTCGGGACCAGTCAAAATCGTGGCCAAGCTGATTGCTGCCTTTCTGCTGGCCGTCCTCAGTTTGACGGCCTGGTACCGGAGCGTCTCAACACAGGTGGCCCAACAGACAGCACAAATTCAAGAGCTTCAACGGGAAAGCCTGCAACTACGGGTTGCGCAGCTGGAACTGCAACGCTATCAGCGCGAAAAAACAGAACTGGAGGGCCGGCTGGCTGTGATCCAAGAGCTTCGTAGCGAACGGCAGGGTCCAGTGCGCTTATTGAACTCCGTCGTATCGAGTATCCCCGACGATCCTACCCTGTGGCTGGCCAACCTCTCACAAAGAGGCAACGACCTGTCGATTGAGGGTGAGGCTCTGGACGCCAAGTCGATCGCCGATTTTGTCCAGGCGCTGGAAAAAACTCCCGCCTTCAACGCCCTCGAACTTGATTATTGGGAACAGCAACCCGGCAGTCTCAAGTTCAAACTCAGTGGTCAGCAGGCGCCTTAGGATAAAGACCATGCAATTGGACCTGTCCCTCGGCAACTTCCCGATCCGACAGCAACTGCTGCTGCTGGCTTTGCTGATTCTGGGCGGCTTCTTCTTTTTTCTCGCCTACATCAAGCCGTTGCGGATCACTCGGGACAACCAGCAACATCAGATTGCCGCTCTTCAACTCGAAGTCCAGCAAGGAAAAGGTCACAGGAAGCGATTGCCGGCTCTTCGCGACCAACTTCGGCAACAGCGACGAGGACTTCAGCATTTTCAACAGATTCTGCCCAATAAAAAAGAGACCGCCCAACTGATGGACCATCTGCAACACCTGGCGGTCGGAAGCCGGCTTCAAATCAAGAGCTTCAGTCCCCAACAAACGGTCTCTCATGGTTTCTATGCCGCGTGGCCCATCATCATTTCCTTGGAAGGGAACTACCACAATCTGGGTCATTTCTTGGAGCTGGTGGCAAACAATCCACGACTCGTCAGCGTCGGCGATCTGACCATCAGCGCTCTTGAGGGCGAGACCAATCGCGACCGCACCATCGTCGCCACCTGCACGGCCAAGGCTTTCATGTTGGAGGCGTCATCAGGTTCACCACCATGAGATCAAACGCTCTCTATCCGAGGAATCAAAAAAGACGGCCATCCCTTCGACTGGGGCCGATTGTTCTGCTGCCGCTCACTCTGATAGCAGCTTCACGAGTCCAGCAATATAGCTCGGGGGGGCAACGAGATCCCTTTGTCAACCCCAACGTTTTTCGGAAACCTGCGATAACTCAGATCGCCCCGCCTCCTCCTTTGTCCCAACGACCGCCCGGGCTGGCAGGACTGTTAATCTCAGAGGTTGCCGTGGTTGGGGCTGCCGCCAGCAAGAAGCGGCGGCTGGCCATTATCAAAGGAACGGATAATTTCAGCTATTTGGCCGGCAAAGGAAGCCAACTCTTTGACGGACAATTGACGGAGATTACCGACCAAGACGTCATTTTCACCCGCCGAATCCATGATACCGCCGGCAACATCAAGATCCATAAGGTGGTCAAACGCTATCACACGGGCTACTGAGGTAAACGGAATGAAGAGTAGAAGCCTTATCTTGTTTGCACTAGTCTGGTCGCTGGTTTCGAGCCAATCTACCGCCCTTCACTTGTCTGTCCCCACGGCTTCCGCTTCCCGGCAGGCTGGGCAAACTCTCGAAGGGGAATCGATCGCGATCAAACTTGTGAAGGCCTCGTTGGTGGATTTTTTCCGCACTATCTCCGAGCTTAGCGGCCTCAATATCCTGATCGATCCTGACGTGGCCGGCTCGATTACCATCAACGTGGAGGGAGTCCCTTGGGACCAGCTCTTTGACACAGTCCTCAAGAGCCACCAACTGGAACGGAGTATCGAGGGAAACCTGGTGCGGATTTCAACCAAGGAGACCTTGCGCCGCGAGGAAAAAGCCCACCAAAATTCGAAAAGGGCCGAGTTTCTGGCGGCCGACACTGTCACGATTACCAAACGACTCGACTATGCCGACGCGCAAGTGGTTTTCGAGAGCCTCAACCAAGACAAAGCCTTTCTCTCCGAGCGGGGTGAATTGATCGTGGACCAGCGGACCAACACTCTTTTCGTTACTGACGTTGAGGAGAATCTCAACCGGCTCATGGATTTGCTGAAGGCCATAGATACCCCCGAGCCACAGGTGGAAATTGAGGCTCGCATCATCGAGGTCACAACCAGCTTTGCCCGTGAGATCGGCATCAACTTCGGTTTTTCGGTGGGCGACCCCCAAGATCGGGACCGAGGATCGTCTAGAGGCTTTGGACCCTCCAACATACCCATAATAGGCTCTGGTAGTTTTGGCACTGGGCGCCTGATCGACACCTTCAAGCTGGATGCTGCTATCGTTGCCGGTCAGCAAGACGGAAGGGCCCGCATTCTATCCAAACCCCGAGTCAGCACCCAGAACAACGCCGAAGCTATCATTACCCAGGGGGCCCGTATACCGATTCCCGTGCAAGCTAACTTCACGACCACAGTGCGTTTCGAAACTGCTGCTCTGCGGCTGACCGTAACCCCTCAGATCACCGAAGAAGACACCGTCTCCCTGAGCATCCGGTTACAAAACAGCATTCCCGACTTCACCCGGACCGTATTGGGCATTCCGACTATTTTGACCAGCGAGGCGGAAACGCTGGTTTTGGTTCCGGATGGAGGCACCACGGTCATTGGTGGGCTCTTGGTCGAAACTGACCGTTCCGGCACCAACAAGGTGCCCGTCTTGGGGGACATTCCAATTGTGGGACATCTGTTCAAGAGGAAATCCAAGCAGCGCGAAACTCGCGAGATCCTTTTCTTCCTGACTCCCAAGATCAAGCGTTAGAGGAACCGTTGTCCGAACTGCCGACCCGTGTCCAGCGACTGCGAAAACGTCTTGAGGCAGAATCCCTCGAGGGATGGATCACCACTCATCCCTCGAACCTTCGCTACCTCTTCGGTTTCACGGGGAGTAGTGGCTTGGGTTGGATAGGCGACGATGTTCGGCTTTTGGTGGATTCCCGTTATGTGGAACAGGCAACGGCGCAGGCCCCTTGGGCCTCTCCACAGCAGGTGCCTTCACTCCTCCAAGGACTCCGCCAACTACTGCGATCCAAGTCCTATCGGATTGGGTTCAATGCGTCGCGACTGAGCTACGATTGGGTTAGCGAGTTGAAGTCATGGTCCTCCAAATTGCAGTGGATCGCCAGTGGGGCTTTGGTCGAAGAGCAACGAATGATCAAAGATCCGGAGGAACTGGCAACCCTTGGTCAGGGTTTCCAACGCGCCCAGCGAGCCTTGGCCACCACCCTCAAGAAGAAGAGGTCCGGAGAAACAGAGATCCAAATGGCGGCGCGATTGGAATATGCGATGCGAAGAGAAGGATCGCAGGGGATTGCTTTCGACACAATCGTGGCATCGGGTCCGCGAAGCGCGTTGCCCCATGGTGTCGCCAGTAACCGTGTGATCCAGGATATCGACCTGATACTAATCGATTTTGGCCTCATTTTTGAGGGATATAACACCGATTTGACTCGAATTGAGCTGATGCCCAGGGCGCCATCACCCTCGATCCTGGAACTGGTGCGTGAGGCGGGTCGACGGGCCCTGGCAACGGTCCGACCTGGAGCGACGACTCTCCAGGTCGATACCGCTGCTCGAGACTTTATCCGTGAGCAAGGTTACGGCGAGTTTTTCGGGCACGGCCTGGGGCACGGCCTGGGGCTGGAGGTTCACGAACTACCTCGGCTATCGCCCACCACCGATCAAGAACTGCTGGAGGGAATGGTCTTTACCATCGAACCCGGAATCTATCTGCCAGGTCGAATGGGGGTGCGGCTGGAGGATGTTGTGGTGGTAACTCGCCAGGGCTTTGAATTCCTCTCACAGCCGGTCTTCTAATCGATGTCTCACCGTCCGCGAAGCTTTGCCGACTCCCTTCCCTAGTCCCAATCCCTACTGCGGGCGACTTGGCCGAAGAGTCCGGAAATGTCGCCGTACCTCCCATCTCGTCACGGAAATTCAGGAATGATCGCAGAGTTTTCCTCCATCGATCTTGCCGGTCAGGCCAACTCTAACGGCCTGCAAATCGGGAAACCGAAAGGGGCTTTTGGCGCCTCGGGGCCAGGTGGTCAACCATGTGGATCACCAAGGACTGTTATTTGACAGTGCATCTTGCAGCAACGAAAATGGCGTTTTCTGTGCGATCGCTACAATTTGGCTGATCGGTTCGGCTGCGCGGCCGCCAAACGCTTGGGGTACTGATGAAGAACGAAGAAATCGCTGAGCTGATTCGGATTATAGAGAACTCTAACCTGGAAGAGTTCGAACTGGAGCGCTCGGGAGTGCGCATTCGGATCCGTAAGCCCACTCAGTCAACGGCCGCCCCGGTAGCCATACCCTCGACCGAGGTGACGACTCCCCCCCCTCTGCCGGCTGCGGTCGAGAAAGCGACGGATGAGGACACCCTCCACAATTTTCTTTCTCCGATGGTTGGGACCTTCTACGCAACGCCTCAGCCGAACGCTGCACCTTTTGTAACTGCTGGTGACGTGGTTCAACCTGGGAGTCCGCTCTGCGTTATCGAGGCAATGAAAATTTTCAATCAGATCGACTGTGATGTCGATGGTGAAGTCGTTCGCACGGTGGTGGAAAATGGCCAGCCGGTCGAGTATGGCCAGCCGTTGTTTGAAATTCGCCTCGGCTCCTGAGGCATCATGTTCAAGAAAATCCTCATTGCCAATCGCGGAGAAATCGCACTGCGTATTATCTGTGCCTGCAAGGAACTCAATATCCCCACGGTGGCCGTCTATTCGGAGGCCGACCGTCATTCGCTCCACGTTCGTTTCGCCAATGAAGCCGTCTGCATCGGCCCCGCCCGAAGCGTCGAAAGTTACCTCAACATACCCAGCATTGTCAGTGCCGCCGAAGTCACCAACGTCGACGCCATCCACCCCGGCTATGGATATCTGGCTGAGAGCGCCTATTTCGCCGAGGTTTGCCAAACTTGTGGAATCAAGTTTATCGGTCCCACTCCCGAGTCGATTAAATTGATGGGCGACAAGGCTCAAGCTCGAGTCACGATGGAAAAAGCCGGACTGCCGACCATCCCGGGAAGTGGTGTCTTAGAGGACAACACCACCGCCGGGCTGAAAATCGCAGAAGAAATCGGTTTTCCCATCATGATCAAGGCGGTAGCCGGCGGTGGAGGCCGGGGCATGCGAATCGTGGCCAGCCCGCAAGAAATAGCCGGCGCTCTGGATGCGGCTCGCTCCGAGGCCAAAAATGCCTTTGGCAGCTCTGAACTCTATTTGGAACGCTTTCTGGAAAAGCCCCGCCATATAGAATTCCAAATTCTGGCCGATGAAAAGGGTAACGTCATCCACTTGGGAGAACGCGAGTGCTCCATTCAGCGTCGCCACCAGAAGCTGATCGAAGAGTCTCCAAGTCCGTTCGTGAGCTCCAAACTGCGGCAGGAGTTGGGCGCAAAGATCTGCCGAGCGGTAAAACAAATCGGCTACGTTAATGCGGGGACCATAGAGTTCCTTTTCGACCAGCAAGGGGGCTACTACTTCATCGAAATGAACACGCGAGTACAAGTTGAGCATCCTATAACGGAAATGGTCACCGGTCTGGATATTGTCAAGGAGCAGATTCGAATCGCAGCCGGTCAACCGCTCCAGGTCCGACAAGGGGCGGTCGTCGCACGGGGTCACAGTATTGAATGCCGCGTCAATGCCGAGTCTCCAGACAGCTTTCTTCCTTCACCCGGTGAAATCACGGCCTATCACCCTCCCGGCGGACCCGGAATACGCGTCGATTCACTGGCCTACACCGGTAACGTGGTTTCCCCTCATTACGATTCTCTAATTGCTAAAGTGATCGCGCTGGGTGCTGACCGTGCCGAGGCAATCCAGCGACTCCAACGAGCTCTCGACATGTTTGTGGTGGAGGGAATCGAGACAACGATTCCCCTTCACCAGAAGATTCTCAACGATCCCAATTTCTTGGCTGGTGAAATCTCAACGGCTTTTTTGGAAGAGGCGGAATTGTGAAACCGTTTTATCCGACTCTATGGCGTCCAATCCCTGATTAAGCTGAACGTCTGCAGCAGTGACGATCGCAATGCAGCGGCTCGATCCGATCTATCCCATTACCACCCTAGGCAAGCAGTCTCGCTATAGCCACGTCGAACTGGCGGAACTCTTCTTGCAGGGCGGGACAAGACAGTTGCAAGTCAGAGCAAAGAATCTTGAGGATGGTCCCCTCTACCACCAACTCGAACAGATACAAGAGCTATGCAGAGCCGAGGGGGCGAGTCTGATCGTCAATGACCGGGTTGACCTCGCGTTGGCTTCGGGGGCAGCGGGGGTGCATTTGGGCCAGGAAGACTTGCCTGTGCAAGCAGCTCGGGTGTTGCTGGGAGAACAAGCCATCATCGGGCTCTCGACGCATACTTGGCAACAGTTCCTCAACGCCTGTCGCCAGCCCATTTCCTATATCGCTGTCGGTCCCATCTTCCCTACCACCAGCAAGTGCACGCCTTCCCCTGCCCTCGGACTCGACTTTCTGCGTCGAGTGAGTCGGCAATCTCCTTTTCCCGTGGTGGCAATCGGTGGCATCACCCTAAGCCGGGTCAGTCAGGTTTGGGACGCAGGTGCATCCTCGGCGGCGGTGATTTCCGACATCAACCAACATCCCCAGCCTGCCGAGCGGATTCGACTTTACCGGGCCCTGGCTCAGGAGCAGCGAGTTTGAGACCCTACCGGAAACACTCCGTTCTTGACCTTTGCCTCTTGAGCCCGATAGCAGTTTTCCCAAACGTCCTGATTCTGCAAGTCAGGCCCGACTTGCGGCACAGATTTTGTCAAAACAACGAATTTCTCTACCGCAACCGGCCTCACCAGCCATGAGACTTTTTCTCTTTCATACCGCGTCGGGTCTCTACTTGCTTAGCGAGCAAGTTTCCTCCAAGCCGCGGCAGGAAATGGCACCACAGTCGACTTGGCAGCGGATCAAGACCAACGTGCAGAGAGTCTACCGGCAACTTCAGGATCGTTTTGATCACCTGGAGAGGGTTTGCGGCAGCCTGCGTCATGCGGATCGACTCACCGTGATCCACTCCGCGCGGCTGGATTCCGGAGAGGTTGAGAAGAAACTCCGAAAACTCTGGCAATCCAGCTATCGTAAGCACCGGCAGTGGATGGTCTTCGACGCGGTTGTGGCGGGCCTCGGAGCTATCCTGACACCGATTCCAGGTCCCAACGTGTTTTTCTTTTATCCGGCCGCACGATCGCTGTCCCACTATTTCGCGAAGAAGGGAGCCAAACGGGCACTGGAATTGGAGATATCGTTGCAGCCCGAATCTCGAATTGAGACCGTAGAACTTCACTGGTCGGAGTTGGACCAGATTGAGGCAGTGCTGGAGGAAATCGAGGACATTTACGGCTTGAGCGACCTACAAAGCCAGTTGTCAAAAATTAAGACCACCTGAAAACGCCGCCGATGTCCTGCTTGCCGTTGAACTTCTCAATGAAATGGTAGTCCAAGGGGCTGAGCCTGCCGGCGGAAAGATTTCGTTCTCCGGACTTGACCAGGCCAAGGCCAACCCTGGGCCGGTTCCAGGGCCCGAAAATAGGCGGCAAGAAGGACAACCGCCTTTCAATGATCTGATGGCGACTATCGTTTCCCCAACCGCGGATTGAACCCGGCTCCTGATTTAATTCTGACCGGAATAGTCAGGCCAAGGCCAACCTGCTACTTGGTATCCACTCTTGGAAGATAAGCCTCAACCAGGAGATCGTTTCCAAGGACTGCGACTTGGGTGCGCCTTAGGGAGATTGCGTCGGTCAAAGCACTTACGCCCAGCGCCCCGACGCCGGCTAATCCCTCGCTGCCGATGATTTTTGCCCCATAGAAAAAAGCAACTTTTTGCACCGAACCGGTCGCCAGAGCTGAGGCTGCCACCTGGCTGCCTCCCTCCACGATGAGGCTGGTAACGCCGGCCCGGCCCAACTCGCGTAGGATTTCGGTCCAGCCCAGCCCATAAGAGGTCCGGCGCACGGGCTGCAATCGCGCTCTGGTCGATTTCAGTCCACTTGTTGCCGCCGCCGGGCTATGAAAAACCCAAACCGGGTCGCCGGAAAGAAAAAGGCGCGCGGAGTGGGGGGTTCTAAGCGCTGAATCGAGCACGATTTTATGAATCGAGTTAGGTCGTCGCCAACGAACATTCAGCGACGGATCATCCTTCAATACCGTCGAAATCCCGACCAGGATAGCATCGTATTCAAAACGAAGTTGCTGATTCCTTTGACCGGTCTCCGGGCCCGTGATCCATTGCGACTCTCCCTGGCGGGTAGCAATCTTGCCGTCCAGCGAAAGGGCCATTTTGAGCAACACGAAGGGCGTTCCGTGCCGGGCAAAATGGAGAAACTTCTCGTTCAGTTGTTGCGCGGGCCCGGCTCCAAGGCCCTCTCGTACCTCAATGCCAGCTTGGCGCAGTCTTGCAGCTCCAGCACCGGAGACGCGGGGATCGGGATCGATCAGGCTAAAAAAAACCCGCCCCACGCCGGCGTCGATGATTTGATCGACACAAGCTGGAGTCCTCCCCCGGTGCGAGCAGGGCTCGAGAGTGACATAAAGGTCACTACAGCGCGCATTCTCCCCTGCTTGGGAAAGCGCCACCACCTCGGCGTGTTGGCGTCGAGCAAAAATATGATAGCCCTCTCCCACTATCCGGCCCTGGCATGCGACCACACAGCCCACCAAGGGATTGGGACTCACCTGCCCCGCTCCCTGCTGAGCCAGTTCCAGCGCTCGCTTCATCAGGCGTTCGTGGACCGATTTCAAGGCGGGAATTCCTCAGGCTTCTCGGTCAAGGGCTTGCGTGTCCGAGACCAAATCCCAGAGCCGGACACGTTCGATTCTCTTACCGTCCGACTCGATGATTTCGAAGCGCATTTTTTCAACCCGGCCCACTTCGCCAGGGCGCGGCACGCGACCTAATCGTTCCACAATCAGACCGGAAACAGTTGTGGCCTGAGATTGGTCGAAATGCAGGCCCAAGGCCTCTTCGAGTTCGGCAACCTCCATCGCTCCCAAGGCGACATGTCCCCCACCTGGCTCCTCCAGCAGGTGGACAACCTGCGGCTCGTCTTCGTCATAAATCTCGCCTACGATTTCCTCTAACAGGTCTTCAATAGTGACCAAACCGGAAACCGTACCGTACTCGTTGACAACCAGTGCCAGGGGCTCTGAGAGTTTCTGCATCTCTTTGAGCAGTCCGGCAACTTTTTTGGTTTCAGGCACAAAGCGGACTTTCTTGACCAAAGGCGTGATCGGCTCCGACCCGCGGTCGGCCTCCAGGTAAGCCAACAGATTTCGAACATAAACAACCCCCGTGATCTGGTCTAGCCGTTCCCGATAAACAGGAATCCGGGAATGTTTGCTGGATCCAATCAACTCCTTGAGTTTCGCGATGTTGGCATCGTCACGAATCCCGACAATCTCCGACCGGGGCGTCATGATCTCTCGCACCAGCGTTGAGCCAAACTCCAAAGCCGACTTCACCAACCTGCTTTCGGGAGCTTCCAATATACCTTCTTCCTGGCCAACTCCGATAAAGGCCTGAATCTCTTCCTCGGTGGTCTCTTCGTGGATAGGAGCCGAAACCGCTTCGGCCCGGCGGCGGCCGCTTCTCAACAACCATAGAAGCGGAACGATAAGAACGAAGAGCGCTCGGTAAATCCCTGCAACCAAGGGAAGCAGCCGCAACAGCACGGCCTCAGAATCCTTTTGGGCAAGCCAACGAGGAAGGAGTTGGCGAAAGATCGACAGTGCGAGAAAAATCAGCAGAATTGCGCAAATGAGAGGATAAGGCAAAGCCATCAGTTGAGCCAATATCACCAGCAGGACGGCCAGGATCCCGCTCAGGACCTGAGTTCCAAACTGTATTGGAAGCAAGAACTGAGATCGGTCCCGGGCCAGCTTTCCCAGCAGAGCGATCCGGCTTCGGCGATGACGTTCATCAAGAACCCGCAAGGAGACGCGCGACAACTCTGTCGCGGCGAACTCGACTAGTGACAACAACAAGATCCCGGCCAGGCAGCTCAGGATCCCTAGCACGTATCCCGTCAATCCAGTTGAAACTCCTTCTTGAACTGTCGCTCCAGGGCCACCATCTCGCCTCCATCGGTCTTGTGGTCATAACCGATCAGATGTAACAACCCATGGAGCGAAAGGACCTTCAATTCCCTTATCAGGCTCCCCCGTTTCTGGCGTTGAGCAGTTTCCACCGAAATCAGGATATCGCCGGCGTAAGGATCTTGGTCGAAGTCGGGATGCGAGCCAGCGGAAACGGGAAACGAAAGCACATCGGTAGGCCAGTTGTTGCCGGCAAAACGCAGGTGGTAACGTTGCATGGCGAGATCGCTGATCAAGACGACGCTAAAACCTGCTTCCAGCTCCAGGCGCCGTGCCAACAGATGGCAAAACTCACGTAGCGGCAACGGATCCAGAGGGATCTTCCGCTGCCTATTGAACACGTCGATATTGACTTCGTTGTGCAATCTCGCTGTTGAAATCAAATCCGGGATATTCAATCCGTTGATGATAAATGCCGGTTATCACCCGTTCAAAAGCCCGGGTGATCTGATCGAGGTCTCTGGTCATGATCTCACATTCGTCGAATTGGCGATCCTCAATGGTGGCCTGAATTAGTCGACGAATTAGGGAGCGAATCTGTCGCGGCGTCGGATCTTTTAAAGTTCGCGAAGCAGCCTCGACCTGATCGGCCAACATCAGAATCGCTGCTTCGCGCGTCCGTGGCTTAGGTCCCGGGTAGCGATAGTCTTCCTCAGTGACCTCGTCGCCCTTTTCTTCGGCAGACTGTTTAGCCTTGCGGTAGAAGTAAGTCATCAACTTCGTGCCGTGATGCTGTGGAATAAGATCTTTGACTTTGGAAGACAAGTTGATTTCGTCGGCCAGTGCCAAGCCATCTTTGACGTGACTAGCCAGGATCAAACTCGACATGCTGGGCGTCAGATTCTCGTGCTTGTTAGACATGTAAATCTGGTTTTCCACAAAGTATTCGGGTTTGAGCAGCTTTCCAATATCGTGATAGTAGGCACCGACTCTCGCCAACAGCGGGTTGGCGCCAATGGCTTCGGCGGCAGCCTCCGCCAACGTTCCTACAATAATGCTGTGGTGGTAGGTTCCGGGAGCTTCGACCGCCAAGCGTCGCAAGATGGGTTTGTTGAGGTTTGAAAGTTCAAGCAGCCGAATATCGGTCGTGATCGCAAAAAGCGACTCCAGCACCGGAAGAAGCACTAGCACCAACATGGCCGAGAAAAGCCCCGAGAGCAGCGCAGCCAAGCTATTGATTCCAAAACCAATCCAGACAAAGCCCGATAAGAACTGCAGTGCCAAAACGGTCAGAATATTCACTATTCCGATGGTCAGCCCGGTGCTCACAATCGTGGATTGCTCTCGGTAGTGCTGCAGGACGTGGACCGCGGCCAGACTGCCCACGAAACCGTAAACCATCAGCAGGAGTTCGCCGGTCATCAAAGCAACGAAGACAGAAAAGACCAATGCGTAGACCGTCGCCATTCGGAAGTCGACCATCAACGTGATGAGAATCGTCCCAAAGACTAGTGGAGCCGCGAAGTAGAACTGCCTGGGATCTTGCAAGAATTCCAGAGCCAAGCCGGCCGAGACTAGGTCGGCGAGCGCAACTAGCGCTTTGGTAACCGCCAAGTTGAGAATCAGGACAACACCCAGCAAAAGATAGAGCCTGGCCTCAGTCGTCTGTTGCCGCCGCTGCCGTAGAAAATAATGCCAAAGCGCCAGCATCAAGAAGGTCACCAGCAAGAAGATCCCAACAAATCGATCCACTGGTTGGCTAGCCCGTTCAAGATCCTTGAGAGCTTCCAGAATCATGAGGTGCTGGGGGGTGATCTCATCTCCCGCGCGCGCGATGGTCTTGCCTCGCTTGATTTCGATAAGGACAGGCGCCACCTCACCCAAGGCCAGTTGTTCACGGTTCTGCGTTTCGGCCTCGTTGAAGAGCACGTTGGGCACCACCAGCGTTTCCAGAAACTCGATTAGCGGGCGCTTATCGGCCGCGTCAACAGCCGTCAGCTCGTACTGGCTCTGGCGCAACAGATCCCTGGATTGGGTCAGGTCACGCACCGAGAGCCAATCCTGCAAGACTTCGTCCTGATCCGTGACCGTATTAAAAAGTACGATCCCGCGGTTCGAGTACAGCAACAACAACTCACGGCTGGCCGCAACCCCGGGTGGCTTCATGGCTTGCTGGAGCATCAGCACCATTTGCCCCTCCAACTCCGGGTCGAACTCGTATTTGACCAACAGTTCGACAAGGCCCTCACGATCGAGTCGTGGCAAAGCTTCCTTGATGCGTTTGATCAACTCGGTTTCCGAATTGCTTTGAGATGCTGAGCCGCCACCTGATTTCACAAACTCGGCCAGCAGGCGCCGACCTGCTTCCAGATCGTTGTGCAGTTCGAGCTCTACCCGACTGTTACGGCGCAGGTCGAGGTCAAAGACAGCCGGCACCATTTTGAGCGCCTCCTGACGCTTGCCAGAAGTTGCTTCGGTGTCATTGACGGTAAAGGACTGGGGGGCTTCGATCGTCCGGTCGGCGATCTCCCCCACTGCGAAATCGGGGACGGACTGGAAGCGATAGTCAGCCAGCAACAATGTAACTGCTACGATCAGACAAACGCCGACCAAACCCTGCCGCATGGTGATTTCGCGCAGGACGGCCTGACGCCAAACGACCGCGCGCGAAACTCGCGCACCCAGCCGGTTACGGCGGCGATTGGATTGAGCCGGCAGTTTTTCAGTCATCTCCCAATAATAAACCCGGTCTTCCGCCAACCAGGACGACTCGGATCAAGTCTGAAGGTGCGCTTAGCAGCAGGCCCACTTCTTGGGTGTCTGCATAATGAGTGAGAGACGGGTTGGATAAGTGAAGTCGCCCCTAGTCATTAGCTGAGCAACAAGTCTAACACAGTTCCCAATCAGCCCTGGAAGTTCCCAAACACGAGAGAGGCATTGGTTCCGCCAAAACCAAAAGAATTTGACATGGCGTACCGAATCTCGGCCGGTCGGCTTCGGTTGGGGACATAGTCAAGATCACAGTCGGGGTCCGGCCGTTCCAGGTTGATGGTTGGCGGCAGCAGTTGGTCACGTAAGGCCAGAGCAGTGATCCCGGCCTCCAGCCCGCCGGCGGCTCCCAGCAAATGCCCAGTCATCGACTTGGTGGAACTCACAGCAAGCTGAAAGGCGTGATCGGCAAAGAGTTTGTGGATAGCAAGCGTCTCGATCCGATCGTTGGGTGGAGTGCTGGTCCCGTGAGCATTGATGTAGTTGATTTCCTCAACGTCCAGGCCGCCTGTACTCAGCGCTGCCCGCATCACTCGTAAGGCCCCCGATCCATCCTCGGCGGGAGCTGTAATGTGGAAGGCGTCGCCACTCATGCCAAACCCGACTATCTCTGCCAGGATCGGTGCCCCCCGACTGAGTGCAACTGTCAGTTCTTCCAGAATAAGAATACCTGCTCCTTCTCCAACCACGAACCCGTCCCGCTCGAGATCGAAGGGGCGACTGGCCTTGGCCGGATCGTGGTTTCTCGTTGAAAGAGCCTTCATGGCGGAAAAACCCCCGACCCCCATGGGAGTAATGGCGGCTTCGGATCCGCCTGCGATCATAACGTCGGCATCACCTCTCTCAATGATGCGATAGGAATCGCCCAGCGCATGTGCCCCTGCTGAACAAGCTGTGCAAGAAGCCAAGTTGGGGCCACTGGCGCCAAAGCGAATCGAAACCTGACCCGCCGCCAGATTGATGATGCTGGCGGGAATGAAGAACGGTGAAATACGGCGGGGACCTCGTTGGAGGTATCTGGAATGTTGCTGCTCAATCGTCTCAAAGCCACCGATTCCGGAGCCAATATAAACCCCTACACGACTGGCGTTGCTCTGATTGATCTTCAGCCTCGAATTTTGCAGTGCGTCCTCTGCAGCGGCCAGCGCATAGAGAATAAATTTGTCCATCTTCCGCGAGGTTTTCCGGTCAACATAATCGAGGGGATCGAGGTGGCGTACCTCGGCGGCAATTCGGGTAGCAAACCCTTCCGTGTCAAAACGCGAAATTGGCCCTACCCCGCTCCGGCCCGCCAACAAAGCCTTCCAAGTGGTTTCGGCATCATGGCCCAGGGCCGATACCAGCCCCACACCGGTGACGACTACGCGACGTTTCAAGACTCTATGCACCCCCCGATGGAACTCTGCCGTTAGCGGTGAGTCCGAATATATTCAACTGCATTTTGAACCGTTTGGATCTTCTCGGCATCCTCGTCAGGGATTTCAATGTCAAAATCCTCCTCCAACTTCATTACCAGTTCCACGGTGTCAAGCGAATCGGCACCCAGATCGTCGACAAAGCTCGCGTTGCCGGTTACCTGCTCAGCCTTGACGCCTAACTGTTCGGTAATAATTTCCACGATCTGGTCCATGACATCATCTTCAGCCATCATTCCTCCCTTAGAAAACTAAACTAACCCAATAGTTTACATGTACATACCACCGTTAATACTTAGCACATGACCCGTAATATATCCAGCTTCTCTCGAGGCCAGAAAACGTACCCCAAAAGCGATATCTTCCACGCTGCCGGTGCGGCCGACCGGAATCTGTGCCAGCAGTTTCTCACGAGCTTCTTCCGTCAGCCCGGCTGTCATGGCTGTTTCGACGAATCCGGGGGCAATAGCATTAACCGTAATCCCCCGCGAAGCAACCTCGCGGGCCAGTGATTTGGTTAGGCCGATCAGTCCGGCTTTACTGGCAACATAGTTGGCTTGTCCCGCGTTGCCGGTTTGCGCCACTACCGAAACCACGTTGACAATCCTGCCGTATCGTTGTCTCAACATCAGCGGCAGCACTTTCCGGGTGAGGCGGTAGGGACCGTCCAGATTGGTAGCAAGTACGTCTCGCCAGTCACCCTCCTTCATTCGCAGCAGCAACCGGTCTCGGGTCACCCCGGCATTGTTAACCAGGATATCGACTCGGCCGAACGATTTCGCTACCTGTCGCACGAAGGGCTGAATCTGTCCCGGATCGGAAATGTCCAGCCCCAGAGCCTGGGCTTCGCCCCCCTGCTGTCGAAGCCTTTCGGCAATGGCTTCGATCTGGTCGCCGCTGCGGGCGGCCAGGATCACCCCCGCCCCTCGACGGCAAAGGTCCTGGGCAACATATTTTCCAATCCCCCGTGAAGCCCCGGTCACCAAGGCCACGTTCTCCAAGAACTCAGTCATACGCAATCACCTGCTCCAGCTTGCCCACGACTCGTGTCTCCAACTTCCGATTGATTCTCCGGATCAAACTGGAGAGCACTTTGCCGGGGCCTACTTCAACGAACCGACGGATCCCCAGCGCGGCCATCCGTTTCACGCTGTCGGTCCAGAGAACGGCGCCAGTTACCTGCTCCACCAAACCTTGTTGAGCCTCTTCGGCACTGGTCACTAAACGGGCCTCGACGTTGTTGACCAATGGAATCGCCAAGTCGCAAAACTTCAACCGGACCAAACGACCTGCCAACTGCCGCTGTGCGGGGGCCATCAGGGGGGAGTGAAACGGTGCGCTGACCGGCAACAGCAGCGCTTTAGCTCCTTGCTCGCGGGCCAGTGCCGAGGCCCGTTCGACCGCGGCGGTATGGCCCGAGATGACGATCTGGCCCGGACAGTTGAGATTGGCGAGCACCACAACCTGAGCTTGGGAGGCCTGACAACAAACCTGTTTCAGCCGCTCCCGGTCGAGCCCCAACACTGCTGCCATGGCTCCGGATCCAACCTGAACCGCTTGTTGCATAAAACGCCCTCGATCCCTGACGGTCCGCACCGCATCGGCAAAACTCAGGGCACCTGCCGCCACCAGGGCGGAATATTCACCCAGACTGTGTCCGGCAACCAAGTCCGGCTCGAGCCCGCGTTCCTCCAGCAACCGCAAGAGGGCGACCGATACGGTCAGGAGTGCCGGCTGCGTGTTCTCCGTCAGACGCAACTTGTCGGAAGGTCCTTCGAAACAGAGCCTGCTGATCTTGAAACCAAGGACATCATCCGCCTCTTCGAAGACGGCGCGGGCAGTGGCAGAGCCTTGCCACAGATCCCAGCCCATTCCGCCAAATTGGGAACCTTGTCCGGGAAAGACGAAAGCCTGCCTCGACGCGTCCTTCTCCCACCGCCCAGCGGTCGACGCCGCCCCTAGAACCACTTCGATTATTCGTCGACCTCGATAACTTGACGTCCCCGATAGTGACCACAGTTGGGACAGACCCGATGAGGAAGCACCGGCGAATCACAGTTACTACAACGGGACAGATTGGGGACCGTCAAGAAATCGTGAGCTCGTCGTTTGCGAGTCCGAGATTTGGAGTGTCGCCTTTTTGGATTGGCCATCACGGCCTCTCTTTCTACTCGATGGGCGTCAAGTCAATTGCTCAGTCGCTTCTTGAGTTCCTGAAGAGGCGCCAGTCGGGGGTCAGATTGACCTCTGCTGCAACCACAATTGCCCCAATTCAGATTGGTACCGCACTGATCACAAAGCCCGCGACAATCGGAACCACAAACAGGTTTCATCGGGATCTCGAGCAGAATCTGCTCGGCGATGAGAGATTTGAGGTCGATCTCATCGCGGCGATAGAACCCCACCGTTAAATCAGCGTAACTGAGGCCCACCTCCTCGCCTTCCACTGACATTTCGGGATCCGTTCGATATTCCAGATCGAAGGTCTTGTGGAGTGCGCTCTCAAAATCCTCGACACAACGGCAACAGTTTTGGCGAACCCGGGTAGTCACATGACCACTCACGTACACGACTTCACCCCGGGCCCTGATTTTAAGGAGAAAACTTGCCGGTTCCAGCAACTGCACCGAGTCCAGGCCCAAGCCGGATCCCTCGAAAGTCGAGTCTACCACTAGCGGTTGCTCGCGCTCTCTAATTTCGCCAATATCGATCAACATTGTGTCTACCCCGCGACGGGCTCAGAACCGAACCAAAAAAGAATAGATGATGCTACTGTGGCCCAGGTTTCTTGTCAAGCCGGTCCGACCCCGCGTCAATCTAGTACAAATCCTTTGATACCAAAGAGTTATTTCCGAAAAAAGTATTGTAAATGTTCTGAGCGTAGAGATCCGTCATTCCGGCAATATAGTCGCAAACCACCCTCTCTACTCCCAATTCAGGAACCTTCGATACATGATCGGGGGGCATTCTTTGGGGAAACTCACAATAGTGAGCAAAGAGCCGAGTAAGGAGTCCGCCCACGAATTGACGACTCTCGAGCAACGCACTGTGATGATAGAGGTTCTCTTGCAGAAAAAGTTTGAGTTCCTGGTTGAGGTTGCAGCTCTCCGGATCCAAGGCAACCAAACGAGTCGGAAAGCAACGAACGTCTTCAACCGTCTCGATCTGTTGTTGCCGGAGCCGCTGTCGGGTCCGGTGGATCAAGTCTCCTACCAGGCCATCTATCATTCTCCGTAAGGTCTCCCGTATCTGCAGCTTAACGTCCTCCAGGTCGGGATAGCGTTCGCGAGTCGCTCGGTAGTGGATCCGAAAGAGTTCGACCGACTCGATAATCTGGCTCAGGTTTAGCATTCCGGAATCCAGACCGTCATCCAGGTCGGCAACGTTGTAAGCGATCTCGTCTGCCAGATCGATCACCTGAGCTTCCAGGGGTGGCCGTTGGTCGAGGCAATATTCGGAAAGATCCACGTAGAGGTTCTCCCCGGTTTCGTAATCACTACTGTGTTTCACGATTCCTTCCCGTACCTCGAAGGTCAGATTGAGACCCCGAAAATCGGGGTAACGAACCTCAAAATCTTCAACGATTCGCAAAGCGTGCAGATTGTGATCGAACCCGGATCCGAAACCAGCCATGATTTGATTGAGCACTTGCTCGCCGTCGTGGCCGAAGGGCGGATGCCCTATGTCGTGGCAGAGTGCCAGCACTTCACAAAGTTCGCTGTTGACTCTTAAAGCGGAGGCGATGGTTCGAGCAATCAGGCTAACTTCAATAGTATGGGTAAGACGGTTGCGAAAATGATCGGAGTGGTCAGGCGCAAAGACCTGCCTCTTGGCCTCCAGCCGACGAAAGGCCTTGCTGTGGACCACTCGGTCCCGATCACGCTGAAAATCGGTGCGATAGGGATGGGAAGGCTCGGACCAGCGTCGGCCTCGACTTTGCCGAGGCTGCAATCCGAAACTCTTGATCGAGTTTGAGTCCTGCTTCACACCGCTGACTCCCAACCCCTCACGCGACCCAAAACTCCCGGTCGACTCACCGTAGCACAACGGTTGGATTCTCTGCTAAACTGGCGAGCTTGAAATGCGCCTGTAGCTCAGAAGGATAGAGCAACGGGTTCCTAACCCGTGTGCCGCAGGTTCGAGTCCTGCCAGGCGCAGAAAAGCAGGCCTGACCAGGGGAAAGATAGATTGGCCATCAAGCATCTGACTCGAAAAGAAATCCAACAAGATCGTGTTCGCGGCTTCCTGCTACGGATCTACGATTGGGCCGCGGAGAACACTCGAATTCTGACGGGACTGCTGGTGGTTCTGGTAGCGGCGATTGCAGTGGTCTACGGACTCGAATCCTACTGGGGTACCCAAGAGAGCCAGCTCCAGCTGCAATATGCGGAAGCCCTGAAAGTCTTCCAAGCCCCAGTCGAAGGTGAAAGTGACGGGCACGAGGGACACGATCACGCGCAAACAGACGAGTTGGTTTTCGAGATGGCCGCAGAGCGCGATGCTCAGGCACTGGAAAAATTCACAGCGATTGTGGAGCAAGATCCAGATGCGACTCTTTCCTATCTTTCACGCTATTACCTGGGAATCCTTCAGCATCGGCTGGGGAATTCAGAGCAGTCGCTTCACGCCCTCGGAGAAGTGATCGAGTCAGATGTGCCAAGCGAGCTAAGAAACTTGGCCCGTATTCACTTGGCCTTCGTTGCTCAGGCCCAGGGAGACGGTGAGGCGGCCATCGCGGCGTTACGTCAGATTCTGGAGGAGGAATCTACTGACTTTCCTCTGGACACAGTGATGCTCCAGCTCGCGCAAATCTATGAAGAACTGGGGCGAAAGCAAGAGGCGGTGGACCAGTACGACCAACTTAGAAAACAGTTTTCCACCGGTCCGGCTTCTCGTGCGGCCGAATCCCGATACAAGTTTCTTGAGCCGCAAGTGCGCAAGACCCAGTCGCAAGACAGCAAGCGCACTTCAGAAGACATCGGTCCCTGAGCGCAGGCAGTTCCCCTTGGGACTCAGTACTGGATCAACGAAAAGACTTCCTGGCCGTTGAGCTTGCGCCGCCCTTTAAGACCCAACAACTCAACCAGGAAAGCCAAGCCCATCAGCTGGGCGCCCTGTTTTTGGACCAGCTCGACCGTAGCCGCAGCGGTGCCTCCGGTGGCGATGAGATCATCGACCACCAACACCCGATCTCCCGGTCCCACGGCATCCCGGTGCATCTCCAAAGTGTCACTGCCATATTCCAACTCGTAGCTGGCCGAAACGACCCGATGAGGGAGTTTTCCCGGCTTGCGAACCGGCACAAAGCCCGCCTTGAGGTTGTAAGCCAACATGGGAGCGAAAATGAAGCCTCGTGATTCGATCCCCACTACCTGATCGATCGGACGCCCCGCATACTGTTGGGTCAACAGATCGACTGCCAACGCCAGCCCCGATGGGTCCTGCAGCAGCGTAGTGAGATCGTAAAAAAGGATGCCTTTCTTGGGAAAGTCAGGGATCTCTCGAATTCTTCGCTTGAGTTCTTCCATTAGGTCAAATCTTGATTGAGAATTCTGTAAAGTTGGCCGGCTGAGCCTCTCTCAGCCTCAGCCGCCCCACTTCACTAAAAGGGGAACCAATCTCTACCCGCTTGAGGAAACGCTCGACCGATCCAACCCCGCCTTCGACCCGGATCTCCACATCGCCTTGCAGCCGGTTCCGAACCCACCCGCAAAGCTGCAACCGCCGTGCTTCCCGCAGGGTGAAGAACCGGAAGCCAACACCCTGAACTCTACCTTCAACGATGCAGTGACAGGCTCTCACCGTTTCTTCCCAAGCCGAAATGTCTCCTCTAAGGTCCGATATCGACCCCGGAGACCTGGTCGGGGCGAGAGGATTTGAACCTCCGACCTCACGGTCCCGAACCGTGCGCGCTACCAGACTGCGCCACGCCCCGGCTGTTGGGAGCTTCAGACGGCTAGTTGAGCCCAATTGGAATGGTCCGGCACCTCCCTAACAAGAGGTCTACTAGATTACATACTTGAGCAGCAAAAATCCACCGACCACCAGCACTGAGAAGATCACTGCCAGCCAATTGAAATAACGATCGATCAATCGCCTAATCCGGGGTCCAAAACGGAGGATGAGTGCTCCCACCAGGAAGAAACGAGCGCTTCGACTTACCGCCGAAGCCAGCAGAAAAACCGGGAAGTTAACATGGAAAGCACCCGCCGCAATGGTGAACAACTTGAAAGGGATTTGACTGAAGCCGGCAATGCCTACTGCCAGAGCATTCCACTCGCGGTAAAGTTCTTGCACTCTATGGTAAGTCTCGGCGGCGCCATAGAATTCGATGATCGGTCCACCCACGAGTTGGTAGAACTGAAATCCAAGCAAGTAACCTATGGCGGCACCCACAACCGACCCCAAGGTACAGATCAGAGCAAAAAAAAGGCTTCTGGAGGGCGTGGCCACCGCCAATGCGATCAAGAGTACATCCGGAGGGATCGGAAAAACGGAAGACTCGGCTACCGCAACCAGAAAAAGAGCCCAGCTTCCGTGAGGACTCTGTGCCAATGTGGTCACCCAGTCGTAGAGTCCTCGCAGCCAAACAAAGGGAGACCAACGAGAACCAGCCAATATGGTTTTCTGGGACACCATCACTTCACGGATCCCTGGCTGAGCTCCGATTTCCGTTCGACGGAAGTCTCCGCCTCGGCCGAAACCCGAATCTTCGCCAGCAACCGGTAATCCGTCTGATCGCGCTGGAGGGGGGTCACGGAAAGATAGCCGCTTTGCACTGCGGCGTAGTCAGTGTCATCTTCCAAAGGCCATGGACTCTTTTCTTCACGAATCCAATAGTAGGCCCTGCCACGAGGGTCGAGCTTGGCTTCCACCGCACTCGAAATCCGCTTGCTTCCCTGACGGGTAAAGCGGTAGCCAATTGGTTTTCCGTGAGGAAGATTGAGATTGAAGAAGGTCCCTGGAGGGAGTGAATCCAGATGAAGAGCGGGCATTAAGTCTCGCACCCATCGGGCCCCGACAACTAATGAGTTCTTCGCAGGGTTGAGTGCGGAGATCGCCACAGCGGGAATTCCGTTGAGGGCCGCTTCGCGTGCCGCTGCCACGGTCCCCGAATAGAGAATATCGTCACCCAGATTAGGACCGTGGTTGATACCGCTGACCACCAGATCCGGACGTTGCTCAACCAGGATCATCTTCACGGCCATAATGACACAGTCTACCGGCGTAGCTGTCACAGCAAAAAGATCGCGACCCTGCTCCAGAATTCTGACCGGATCACGGATCGTCAGACTATGGCTGCTGGCGCTCATCTCAGCGGCGGGCGCCACGGTGACGACCCGACCCAAAGAAGCTAACTCCTGCCTCAGAGCGGTCAGACCGGCCGCCTCGATCCCGTCGTCGTTAGTCAGTAGAATCAACAAAGGGTCACCTTGAAACCACGGTTCCCAAAACGGCGATTATAACTGGTTGCTGGCGACACCCCCCAGCCGGAATTCCACCTCCGAAACGGGATGACTCCGTTGACCGCCAGCTTGGCTGGGAAGACCTCTCGGGATCGCGGTCGCTCTTCCCCGCGCGACTCAGCCCATTTAAATCAGGAAAAAGAATGTCCCCCTAACAAAACCGCCTCATCTCGCGATTCTGTCTCTAATGACAACGGTTGGTGTGGAATGTGGAAAGATGCGAGGGAGGCCGTTTCGATCAAGTCAGGCCCGATCACCGGTCTTTTCCCGTCGACTGGACTCGATGTCTCGGCAACAGCTCTTATAAGCCACCAACTTGCCGATGCAATTCAGTTGGTTTCGACCTCTGCCATTGAGCCCGCACCTGGCACCACCGCTCTGCAAGCCTTTTTGCCTCAGCCTGACCGAGACCAGTGCTTGACTTTAGGAGGGGTCTTTTCCCAAATGAAGGAATGAAGAACGCTCACGATCTGCGGTCCCGCCTAACCCGGATCGATCAGCGCAGCTATCGGGCTTACCGCGAGCTCCTCGGCAGCTACAGCTTGGGCGATTTCGTGCTTTCTATCGATCGAGTTCAGGCGGACCCGTTTGCGGCTCCTTCCAGATTGAGTCTGAGCCTCGACCGCCGGACCTCTGCTATTCCGGCAAAATATTGCCAGGGACCGATTCGGAGTCGAGCACTGGGTGATTTTCTGACTCGCAGTTTCGGACAAGCCTGCCGGCTACTAGCTCAGGGACAGCGAGGTAGTGGCAAGAGCGGCGTGATCGCCATGGCCACGGGTGGGCAGGAGGTGCTGGAGCGGAACAGCATCGTCGTCTCGGCCAAGCATATCGAAGCCCGTTTCAGGCTGGGCTTACCGGCAGCCGGCCGGAGGGTCCTGGCCGACCAAGCGCGTAGCATGCTGTTGGAAGAAATCCCCGCCATTGCCCGAGCTTCGCTCTTTTATGGCAGTTTGGACACTGAAGCGCTGCGACGTCATGTCCTTGGCGTGGAAGATCAAGTGGCGTTGCGTGCACAACTGGAGCACCGCGGCTTGGTCGCCTTTGTGGCTGACAGCGCCTGTTTGCCTCGCGCCAGTGGCGTCGACCAGCGGCCGCTATCGGATGCCGGGACTGTAAAATTCCAATCCCCGGCCAGTTTACGGTTGGAATTGAACCGACCGAATGCGGGTCCCATCAGGGGCATGGGAGTCCCCACGGGCATTACGCTGATCGTGGGCGGAGGTTTCCACGGAAAGTCGACCCTGCTACAGGCACTTGAGCGAGGCGTCTACGACCACGTTCCCGGCGATGGACGGGAAAATGTGGTCACCGTCGACCATGCAGTAAAGATCAAGGCTGAGGGGGGACGCTCGGTGAAGGCACTTGACATCTCGGCCTTTGTGGGCACCCTGCCGGGAAAACGCTCCACCACTGCGTTTCAGACTCCTAACGCTTCCGGGTCGACTTCCCAAGCCAGCAACCTGATGGAGGCACTCGAATGTGGGTCCCGACTACTACTGATCGACGAAGATACTTCGGCCACCAACTTTATGATTCGAGACAGCCGAATGCAGCGATTGGTGGCCGCCGGTGATGAGCCCATCACGCCGTTGCTGGACCGAGCGCGGGAAATGGTGGATCAGTTGCAAGTCTCGTTGATAGTGGTGACCGGAGGTTCCGGCGACTACTTCGAAGTGGCGGACCGGGTCTTGCTGATGAAGGAATACCAGGCGTTTGACGTTACTGGGCATGCCCGGGAAATCCTCTCCCAACTGCCCAGTCGACGGCAGCTGGAGTCGCGACCTGCCTTGGGCCTCCCCCGGTCCCGATATCCGTGCTACGAAAGTTTGGTCCAAACCGGAGGCCGCCGTTTGAGAATCGATGCTCCCAGGACAAACTTACTGCGGCTGGGCGCCGCCAAAATCGACCTCAGCGGCCTGGAACAACTGGTCGATGAGGCCCAAAGCCGCTGTATTGGCGAGGCGCTCTACCACGCTTACCGAGCCTATGCCGGGCAGTCTTTGACCCTGAAGCAACTCTTGGAACACCTTGAAGATGAGTTCGATCGCAGGGGGGTGGACGCCGTTAGTCGTTTCAAGAACGGTGAACTGGCCCGACCTCGAATTTACGAACTCGCAGGAGCCATCAATCGACTACGGAATCTTCGCTTGCGTCAGCCCCCCACCGCGCGAGACCGGCTCTGAGTCGGCTCTCTTGAGCCGGCAGCCGAGGATGACACCCGATGGAATATCACCTCTTGCCAGCCAACTCTCTCAGCTAGCGACTGCGCAATCCCAGCCGGCGCAATTGATCCAGGGAAGTCTCAATCTGGAAAAGCTGTTTGTCGATTAGGCGACGGTCTCCAAAACGCGCGGCATAATAGTGCCGCGTTACGGTAGTGGCGCAACCGCCTCCCAGTTCTTGATCGGCTCGCTGTCCGAACTCCAGTGGCGTCTCGGCCGGCCGCCTTTGGAAGCCTGCTTCCGACAGAATCCGTGCAAGTTGGCGATAGAAACCTGGCACACGCTCGTCCGGGACATTTAGGTGCCGTCGCCTCAGCGTCTTGATCCCCCAGACAACTCCCCAAATTCCCAGGGCCAGCAACGATCCGACCCCGACCAGCCACAACACTCCAAGGAGGCTAATCTGGCGCCAATCGTCCAGTAGTCTACGAATCTGCAGGGTCGAAGCACCGATCTTCAAGAAGGCATCGGTCAAACGGCTGAAACCAACCCGCAGATGCTTGTTCAAGTTGACAAACAACTCGAACTGCTTGAAGCGGTCAAAGGTGACGAGTTCCGACCAAAAGGCGTCCAGGATGTCCAACACCTGAGTACCCAATCGAAACACATAAAAACTTGGCGGGGAGGCGATAGCCGGAGTGGCATCCAACTCGACCCAGCCCGCCTCGGGAAAATAGGCTTCCACCCAGCTATGAGCATCGGATTGACGCACCACATAATTTTGGCTCCACTGGTTGAACTCGCCCAGTCGAAAGCCGTTCACGACCCGACTGGGTATACCCTCGATTCGCAGCATGATCGCCAAAGCGGTTGAGAAGTATTCGCAGTGTCCGGCCCGGCTCTCAAACAGAAAGTGGGCCAATGGATCCCTGCTCTGGGCAGATTCGTTGGCCAAAGAATAGCCAAACCTGGTTCGCAGAAAATTCTCCAGCGTCAGGGCTTTGGTCACGGCTGTCGGTTGGGAACCGGACACCTGCCGTACGAGTTGTCGAATGCGAGGGTCAAGTGCCGGTAGCTGTAAATAACGCCCTCCGATCTCCTCGGGCACTGGACCAGGTCGGCGGGCCGCCAGTAATTTTTCGCCGCGGGAGGAAACGTCCGAATCCACCGTGTATCTGAGGGTATCGTGATGAAGGCGACTGAAGGCCACACTATCGTTGTCGTCCTTAACGACCCTAGTGCGCTCGGCGGAGTGTACTCCGGCAACTTGAATAATTCTCCGAGCACCAAAAATCACCCGCTGAGGCTGCTCCAAGGTAACCGTTTGACGCAGGAGTGATTCTTCACTTCGGCGCTGATTAGTAACCAGATACCCACCGTGAGCACCTTGGTCGGCTGCTTGCCGTTGTCCGCTGAAACTGTTCCACCAAGTGTTTCCGTCGTAGCGATCTAGAGCCACACCCCTCCACTTGAGGTTGGGGTCGACGTTCTCGGCAGGCCAGTCCACGCGAATCCGCATGAAGACAATGCGATTGCCGATAATACGACCGATGTCCCCTAGGCTAACCCGATCGGAAAAAGCCGAGAGCTGAGACCCCGCTCCTTGAATTGGTCTAAACAACCCCAAGGTCACTCGCGGTATCGAAATGAAAATGGGAATGGAGATGGAGACGACCAAAATGGTCAAGACTGCTGCCAAGCGCAGATAGCCCCCCATGGCAAAGAAAGAAGACGGGCTCTGGTCATAAGCTGTCTTGGATTCGTAAAGGACAAACGCCAGAATCGCAAAGAAAACGAAACTCACCAGGGCCGGCAGAAAGAGGCTTGAGACGGTGTAGGTTGAGGCGATCAAAAGAAAGCCAAAAGCAACCAAATAGATGAGCAAATAATCCCGGCTGTGGGTGACCGTGTAGAGCTTGATCAAGCTAATCAGCATCAGCAGGCGCACCGAGCTTTCAACTACACCCGTTCCTACCGAGACGTCGATCACGAAAATCGCGCATAGCAACAGGGAAACGACTACCTGCCACCTGCGGCTGATTGAAGCTTGCCACCACCAGCTTCCGGCGAGCGCCAGTACATAGAACGCCAACAGGGCCGGGCCCACTACGTCCGAGGTGAACAAAGCAAACACACCAGACAACAGCAACAGATATCCCGACAACTTGAACGAACTACTGAATCTCATGCGGGCCTTAAGCTTTCCGCCATGCAGCTAAGCCAGTTTCAGATAGTTCACTTGGATGACACCTTGCAGTCCGGGAATTCGTTCCGGGCTGAAAACGACCGAATAGGGTGGAATCGGTTTGCTTGGTGACCACTCTTTCTCTGCCGGCTGGACACGGGCAAGGTACTCCATGAGAGCTCCAGAGCCTTTGTTCCCGACGTTGACCTTGATCTGAAACTCGCTGGACTGGAAGAAGAATCGACGTCCACCACTGCTGTAGTACCTAACCAGCGAAGCAAGATACGAAACCGCCTTCTCGAAGGCCAACCGCTGGCTATCGGGATCAGCCAGATAGATGAAAAAAAACAAGTTCATGGGCAACTCCTCTTCCCGGGCAAAATCTTTGACCATCAAATTAGAGAGCTTTGCAGTACTCTTCCAATGGACAAAGCGGGTGCTGTCTCCACCCCGATAAGTCCGGATGTTGTAGAGGCCGGCCCCGCTTCCTCGATCCCAGATTTCCCGGCTCCCCATCAGCCCAGGATGACGTTGCATCAACCAGTCGAGGTCGAGCAACTCGGGATAGACCACAAGCTTTCCACTGGCGTCGAGCTTGCGGCCACGTGAAAGGAACCCGAAGGGAAAGGTCGTCCAGACTTCAAAGCCTTCAATCGAGTAGATTCCCCTTTGTTCAAAATGTCCCGGAACATCAAGTTGCAATTTTTCTCCGGGTAAAACGTAAGGAAACAGTCTCTCCGTGAGAAAAAACGGTGTCCATGAAGGGCTCTTTCGAGGCCGGTGAAGCTTGAGTCGGAGAGCAAAAGAAGGAGCGAAGCGTTTGAGATTCTCCAAAGTCACGAAGAAGAGAGCCCGCTGCTGCGCGTGAATAGCCTGGGGAACGCTGAGGGAAATCTTGAGCCCGTGAAGGACGAGGTTGGAGACCAGTCCGGAGACAATGAAAGCTGCCAGTAAGAAGGAGACTACGAGGTAAAGAAGATTGTTACCCGTATTGAGAGCGGCAAATACGATGATTACGACGACAAACAGAAAAGCCGCTCCCCGCCCTGTGAAGCGGAGAAAACGCAACTGGTCGAGAAAGTCCAACCTGAAGCGCTGCGCCAAGCGAGGCACCAAGACCAGGCAGGAAACCACGGCTGAGAACAAAGCCGCCAGCGCCAATAAAGCAGAAACATGACTCTGACCCCGGCGCAAAGTCAGAGAACTGGTAAACGCCAGCGTGAGCGCCAAAGCCAGCAGCAGCGAGGACCAGAACCAAGTTCGCGTATACAGCCTCCGCAGTGCCCCTAACACACTCACTACAATGGCACCTCGACCTCTTCCCGAATCGACGCCACTATCGACTCGGCTTCTTGACTCCTGGGAAGTGGCGAGCTGTATTTTGGATTGACCACCACCCGATGAGAGAAGACCGGTATAACCAAGACCTTGATATCATCCGGCGTGCAGTAGTCTCGTCCCTGGACATAAGCGAGCGCCTGGGCACAACGATACAACGCCATCGCCCCTCGTGGGCTGATCCCCAAATCGAGGTAGTTACTGCGTCGTGTCTTCTCCACCAGAGCCATCAGATAATCGAGTAGAGCCTCGTCGAGCTGGACTGATTTGACTTGCTGTTGAGCCTGCTCGATCTCTTGGGCCGAAATCACCGGGGTGAGCTCTTCCGCGGAGGCGTAGGAAACCTGGGAGCGCAAAATATGCTTCTCATCTTGCAGCGAAGGGTAGCCCATACGGATGCGCATCAGGAAGCGATCCAATTGTGACTCCGGCAAGGGATAGGTCCCATGATGCTCAGCCGGATTCTGGGTGGCAATGACTACGAAAGGCCTCGGGAGCGGGTAAGTCTCATCTTCAACGGTGATTAGTCCGTCACTCATAGCCTCCAACAGCGCGCTCTGCGTCTTGGGCGTAGTGCGGTTGATTTCGTCCGCCAGCACCACATTGGCAAACAGGGGACCCTTGCGAAACTCAAATTGTTGCCGAGCCTGGTTGAAGATCGAGACACCGGTGAGATCTGACGGGAGCAGGTCACTGGTGAACTGGATTCGTTGAAAGCCACAGTCGTAGGATCGGGCCAGCGCGTGGGCCATGGTCGTTTTTCCCACGCCGGGCACATCTTCGATCAGTAGATGCCCGCGCGCCAGCAAGGAGACAATCGCCAATCGGACGACTTCTCGTTTGCCCTTGATGACTTTTTCCACCGACTCCTGCAGCGCGCCAATCTTATCGTCAAGTCGATTTTGACGGACAAGAGGTTTCACACCACCCATGATAAGAGGCTTGGGAAAACGGAAGCAACGTTGATCGACCTATTGGGCCAAACCACCCGCCCCCAGCCTAACTGACAAACATCGGGTGGATCCAGGTCCCAACTATGGCTTGTCGCCTCCGGTCGAAGTTGCAACGAGATGGCCTTTCAGGTAGCCGCAACTCTGGGGAGATTAGGGGAAGGTTTTCAATTCGGTCTACGACGCCTTTCTGAACAACCTTAGCTAAAGAGGTGCCTTTGATTAAGATCATCGACTCTAATTTGCAAATGTTCGTAGGCTCGCCGGGTAGCGACTCTGCCCCGGGGAGTCCGGTCGAGAAAGCCCAGTTGGATCAAATAAGGTTCGTAGATATCCTCGAGCGCGTCCCGTTCCTCACCCACAGCTGCCGAAATGGTCTTGATCCCTACCGGACCTCCGTCAAATTTGTCGATAATGGTCAACAACAACTTACGATCGGTCTCATCAAAGCCAAGACAATCGACCTTCATCATGTCAAGCGCTTTGCAGGCGGTTGCCCGATCGATCACACCGCCGGCCCGCACTTGGGCGTAATCCCGGACGCGCCGGAGGAGACGATTGGCGATCCTGGGTGTGCCCCGACTGCGGCGCGCGATTTCAGAAGCTCCCTCGCCATCGATTTCGATTTCGAGGATGGAAGCGGAGCGTTTGACAATCAAGGTCAAACTGGCCTCATCGTAAAAATCCAGCCTTTGAGGAATCCCAAAACGGCCGCGCAAAGGCGAAGTCAAAAGACCGCTGCGAGTGGTGGCTCCAATCAAGGTAAAGTGCGGGATGTCGATCTTGAGTGAACGGGCCCCCGGTCCCTCTCCAATAATGATATCGATCTGAAAATCCTCCATGGCGGGATAGAGAATCTCCTCGATCGCCGGATGGAGACGGTGGATCTCGTCAATAAAGAGGATATCCCGGGGCTCCAGGTTGGTCAGGATGGCGGCCAAATCTCCCCGTTTCTCGATGATAGGACCCGAGGTGGCTCTGAAGTTGACGTTGAGTTCATGCGCGAGGATGTATGCCAGCGTTGTCTTGCCCAGCCCCGGAGGCCCGAAGAGAAGGACATGGTCGAGGGCCTCGCCTCGCTGGCGTGCGGCCTCGATGGCAATCGAAATGCTTTCCTTGATCTGTTGCTGCCCCACAAACTCATTCAGCAGCCGGGGACGGAGGCTCTTCTCGATGATGGGATCATCTTCCAGGGCGGGATCGAGAATTCGAGATTCTTGCTCCATTACTTCCGCCAACTGTGCCCTTTAGCCCGTTATCCTTCTCAGGGCGGCCTTTAGGAGCGATTCGAATTGGTTTGATCCCTCCTCGGCAATTGCCCGGCTAACCGAGCGCTCGGCTAGTTTGCGCGAATAGCCCAGATTGACCAGTGCCGAAACTACATCCACTTGCAAGGAACCCTTGACGGAGTCGTCGGAGGACCGTTGAGATGGCCAAAGCTTGGCGAGTTCGTTGCTCAGTTCCAAGATTATCCGCTCCGCTGTCTTCTTGCCAACCCCTGGGATCGAGTTGAGCCGAACCAGGTTTCCTTCTACCACGGCAGCGGCAAGATCATCAGCCGGAAGACCCGAAAGGACGGTCGTCGCAAGCTTGGGACCGATTCCCGAAATCTGAATCAAGAGAGTGAAGAGGCGTTTCTCCTTGGCGGTCCGAAACCCATATAAACTAAGCACATCCTCTCTAACGTGAGTATAGATGCGCAGGCTGACGTCGGCTCCTTGCTCCCCCAGTTCGTAGTAGGTCGAAAGCGGGATCAGAACCCGGTACCCCACACCTCCCACATCGACGATTACCTGGTTGGTTTCCTTCTTCACCAGGCGCCCGCTTAGTCGAGCGATCATGCGCAGATTATAGCCCAACGCAGCCTGCCTTCCAGCCCATGGCGCCCGACCGGCAGCCCTGCCTAAGAATCCGAGGACAATCTCATCTGCGTCCTCTGCCAACTTGGACCATCCGTAGCCAATCCCGAGTTTGGTGTACCGGCATCCAATACGAGATAATGAGACAGCAGCGCAGACAGGTCTGCTCCCGCCGGACAGCAGCGATGACGAGGAACAGCATGAACGAAGCGCGAAGCCGTGAAGCCATTTGCGAGATCGGCCGTCGCATGTACGCCAAGGATCTGATTGCTGCCAACGAGGGTAATCTCTCGATTCGCCTGGGCAACCAATTGCTGGCCACCCCGACCGGACTTTGTAAGGGCTATCTGAAATCCGAGGACTTGGTCGTCACCGATTTGGAGGGCAACCAGCTCCGTGGGCAGCGCCAAGTGTCAACTGAAATCAAGATGCATTGCACGGTTTACCGGTATCGTCCGGACGTTGCGGCAGTTTGCCACGGGCATCCGGTCTACGCCACCGCCCACGCTGTAGCGGGAATCCCGCTGACCGATGCCTTGATGCCGGAGGTCGTCCTCACCCTGGGGTGTGTGCCCGTGGCGCCTTATGGCACCCCTTCAACTGACGAGCTGGCTGACAGCTTGGTGGATCTGGTAACCGACTATGACGCCATTTTGCTCTCCAACCACGGCGCCATCACCCACGGAGATTCACTCGAATCAGCCTTCTTCAAGATGGAGATTCTGGAGCATTTTGCCAAAATCGCCATCCTTACCAAGATCCTCGGCAAGCAAACGCTGCTGAGCCGACAGGAAGTCGACAAACTGTTTGATGTGCGGGGGAATTATGGTATAACTTCTCCCGATTTGCGGCGGTTGGATTGCCCAGTGACAGCAGAAGAGAGTTCTGCTGACGCACTAACTCTTACACGTCTGGAGTTGCAAGAACTGATCGAGAAAGTTGTCCGAAAACTGGGGAAGTTCGACCGAGAAACCCCATCTCCATAAGGTAGGAAACTATGGCTGATACAATGGAGGCCTTAGGCTTGGTGGAAACGAGAGGCCTAGTGGCCATGATCGAAGCGACCGATGCCATGGTCAAGGCGGCTAAGGTAACTCTGGTGGGGTACGAGAAGATCGGAAGCGGCTTGGTGACAGCCATCGTCAGGGGTGACGTGGCAGCTGTTAAGGCTGCCACCGACGCCGGTGCCGCAGCCGCCCGCCGAGTCGGTGAGTTGGTTAGCGTTCACGTGATTCCGCGCCCCCACGCGGAGCTGGACGAACGGCTTCCCATCCGGGTCAAGTAAAGGCTGCACGCCCCACCCGGGGCTTAGGGTTTCGGGGCCAACCCTCTACAACATGATCCTGGGCAAAGTAGCAGGCACCGTGGTGGCGACTCGCAAAGACGAGAAGCTTCGCGGGAAAAAGCTCCTGGTCGTCAAGTTGCTCGATTTGGACTCAGGACAACTCGGCGACTACTGCGTTAGCGTCGACACCGTGGGTGCGGGGGTAGGCGAAACCGTAATGGTAGTGGGGGGAAGCTCTGCCCGCATGGCTACCGGTTTGACCGACCATCCGGTAGATTCGTCCATCGTCGGAATCGTCGATACCATCGAGATGAATTAAGCGGTTGGGACAGATGAAACTGGCTCGAGTCGTGGGAACCGTGGTGGCCACTGTCAAGAACCCTCCTTTGGAGGGGAAGAAGATCCTCGTCATCGAACCGATCGATCACAACGGAAAGCGGTCGGGGTCTCGACTCGTGGCGCTTGATTCGGTGGGAGCCGGAGTGGGCGAGAGGGTTTTCTTCGTCGCCGGAAAAGAGGGAGCTTTCCCTTGGCACCCCCAAGCTCCTCCCTCCGATTGCTCCATCGTCGGCATTCTTGATCCTCATAATTTCGACGGGCCAAAATCATGATCATTGGCCGGGTGATCGATCAGCTGGTGGCTACTCGCAAAGACAAAGCCTTCGAGGGCCAGAAACTGCTGCTGGTGCAGCCGCTGTCGCTCGCAAACGATGAGCAGGGCGAGCCGGTGCTGGCCATCGATGGAGTCGATGCAGGCATCGGTGATCGAGTGCTGGTAGTGTTGGATGGTTGGGCCGCAATGAAAGTGCTGGGAAAATTTTTTACCCCTGTGGACGCGGCAGTGGTCGGCGTAGTGGATCGTGTTGATCTTTTCGACACTGCCCGGTGCTAAGATGGCGGCTAGTCGGGCAAAGGCGATTCGCCGGCCGAGGTAAGCTGGTCTTAGGATCCCCAAAATCCTCCCAATGACAATCATGAAAGCTAAAGTCATCGTCAGACTGAAAGCAGGCGTCCTCGACCCTCAAGGCCAAGCCATCGAGCAAGTTCTCAGGATGATGGGACATTCGGAGATCCAGACCGTTCGCCAGGGCAAGTACTTCGAACTCGATCTCGCCACACCGGACTCGGAGACAGGTCGGCAAATCACCGAGTCAGTGGCGCGCGATGTCCTCTCCAACCCCGTCATCGAAAGCTTCGAAGTTCAGGAGATCGGGTGAAGTTCGGGGTTGTCGTCTTCCCGGGATCCAACTGTGATCACGATGCCTACCACGTTCTCAAGCACGTGCTGGGCTTTCCCACCGTTTTCCTCTGGCACAAAGAAACCGACCTGCAGGGCGTCGATACCATCATTGTCCCAGGCGGCTTCTCGTTTGGGGATTATCTTCGTTGCGGGGCGATCGCCAAGTTCTCCCCCATCATGAAGAGCATCAAACGGCACGCCCGCTCGGGAAATCCCGTGCTCGGCATCTGCAATGGATTCCAGATCCTTCAAGAAGCGCGATTGCTGCCTGGAGTGTTGTTGCGAAACCGGGGCCTCAAATTCCTGTGCCAAACCGTGACTTTGTGCACGGTAAGTCCGGACACCCTTTTTACGCAGAATCTACCACCCGGGACCCTCCTGCGAATACCGATTGCCCACAATGAAGGCAATTTCTTCATGCCCCCGGACCAACTGGAGAAGCTTGAGCGGCGCGGTCAAGTGGTGTTCCGCTATTGCGACTCAAATGGAGCCGTCACGCAAGCCAGCAATCCGAATGGCTCACTCAACAACATCGCGGGCATTGTCAACCAAGCCGGTAACGTATTGGGAATGATGCCCCACCCGGAACGCGCCTCCGAGCCGTTGCTGGGTTCCAAAGATGGTCGACAGGTTTTTCTCTCACTGGTCAGTGCTCTCGACCGGGTCAACTAACTTTGCAGATCACGCCGGACCTCATCGCCAGTCACGGGCTGACACCGGAAGAATACCGGCAGATTGAGTCTCGATTGGGCCGGACTCCCACCTTCACCGAGCTGGGCATCTTCTCGGTCATGTGGTCCGAACACTGCAGTTACAAGAGTTCTCGGGTTCATCTCAAGAAGCTGCCTACCTCGGGGTCGGTTGTCATCCAGGGTCCCGGTGAAAACGCGGGGGTGGTGGATTTGGGCGACGGTTTGGCTGCGGTTTTTAAAATCGAATCGCACAACCACCCTTCCTTTATCGAGCCTTATCAAGGGGCAGCCACCGGTGTGGGCGGCATTATACGAGACATCTTTACCATGGGCGCCCGTCCGATAGCTCTAATGAACTCGCTGCATTTTGGCCCTCTCCAGCAGGCCCGCAACCAGTTGACCTTGGAAGGCGTAGTGGCCGGAATCGCCGGTTATGGCAACTGCATGGGAATACCAACCGTGGGTGGCGAAGTCTATTTCCAGGAGAACTACGGGCACAATCCCATCGTTAACGTCTTTTGCCTGGGCATCGCACCAACTGAGAAAATTTTCTATGCCAGCGCTTCGGGCGTGGGTAACCCGGTGATTTACGTCGGTGCCAGGACCGGGAAAGACGGCATTCATGGCGCCACTATGGCATCCGAAGAGTTCCGAGATGGCGAGGAGTCCAAGCGGCCTACCGTCCAGGTCGGCGACCCTTTTCTCGAGAAGCTGCTGCTGGAGGCCTGTCTGGAAGCCATGCAAAGCGGTGGGGTGGTTGGGCTCTCGGATATGGGCGCCGCCGGTCTTACCTGCTCCAGTTGCGAGATGGGGAGCCGCTCGGGTCAGGGTGTTGAAATCGATTTGGAGTTGGTTCCCCAGCGAGAAGCTGGCATGTCGGCGTATGAGATCATGCTCTCCGAATCCCAGGAAAGAATGTTGCTGGTCGCCCGAGAGGGCCACGAGGACGGAATCCTGCGTATCTTTGAAAAGTGGGATCTGGAGGCCGTGGTGATCGGCCGCGTCAGAAGTCACGGGAATCTGGTCGTCCACCACCAGGGCCGGCAAGTGGCCGAAGTCCCTAATCGGGCGCTTACCGATGAGGCGCCCGTTTACCGGCGGGCGGTTCGCCCCCCCACCACACCTTCCAATTGGCAAACCCTCGATCCGGGAGAGCCCCAAGATTACAATCAGGTTCTGCTTGATTTGAGCGGATCACCTCATCTTTGCAGTCGACGTTGGGTCTACCGCCAGTACGATCACCAAGTGCGTACTGATACGGTGGTCTTGCCTGGCAGCGACGCGGCGGTTTTGCGTCTTAAAAAAGGCAAGGGCGCTGTCGCCATGACTCTTGACGGCAACCCCCGATTTTGCCGTCTCGACCCCCGCGCCGGCACCATATTGGCGGTAGCCGAAAGTTGCCGTAACTTGACTTGCTGCGGGGCTCGCCCATTGGCTGCCACCAACTGTCTCAATTTCGCCAGCCCGGAAAACGAAAACGTCATGTGGCAATTCCAGCAATCCGTCGAGGGCATGGCGGAGGCTTGCCGACACTTCAACACTCCCGTTACCGGCGGTAATGTCAGTTTCTATAATGAAACCAACCAAACAGGAATCTGGCCCACACCGGTGATAGGCATGGTGGGCCGAATCGATAATCTTGAATCCATTTGCCGGGCCCATTTTCGGCAGCCTGGGGATACGGTCTATTTGGTGGGCCCGTCCGGAACCGAGCTGGGTGGATCGATCTACCTGGAGACACGAGGGCTGCCACTGCTGGGACCTTGTCCTGGCATCAACCTGACCTTGGAAAAGAAGATCCACGGTCACTTGCGCACCGCCATCCAACAGCGACTGGTTCAGTCGGCTCATGACATTTCGGAAGGAGGCTTGGCGTTTACTCTTGCCGAGTGTTGTTTTCAGCTTGGCCTGGGCTTTAAAGGTGAGGTAACCTCTGAGGTGAGACCGGATCTGGAGCTTTTCTCGGAAGCTCCTTCGAGAGTGGTTGCCTCCGTCTCCCCGAAAAACGAATCAGCTTTTGAGAACCTTATGGCCGACCTCCCTTGGCAACGATTGGGCCGGGTCCAAAATCATGACTTCCAGCTCGAATGCTCGGGCAGGACCCTGATAAAACTCCCTCTGTCCGAACTCTTTGACCGGTGGAACTCCTTTCTTGAAGGAGCAATGCAACATTGACCACGAGAGCAGTCCGCGCTGTCGACAAGTTCCGTGACGAGTGTGGTGTATTTGCCGTCGTCAATCATCCCGAAGCATCGCGGCTAACTTATCTGGGACTCTATGCGCTCCAACATCGCGGACAGGAATCGGCAGGAATGGTCACTTCGGACGGCCACCGTCTGCGTAAACATCGCGGCATGGGCTATGTCTCCGAAATCTTTAACGAACAGCGTCTGAGCGAGCTGCCGGGAAGCTCTGCCATCGGCCACGTCCGCTATTCCACCAGCGGCGAAAGCCGGGGCCTAAATGCCCAACCTATCCTTAGTAAAACTTGGCGAGGCCCCTTGGCCCTGGCCCACAACGGCAATCTGCTCGACACGGCCAAGATGCGACGGGAATTGGAAAAGGGAGGAGCGATTTTTCAATCTACCCTGGACACTGAAGTCCTGCTGCACTTGCTGGCCAAATGCTCCCACCTGTCGATGACTGAAGCCATTAAACAAGTTTTCAATCAGGTCCAGGGCGCTTTCTCCGTGGTGCTGCAAACTATCGACTCTGTCTGGGCTGTTCGCGATCCGTTCGGAGTACGGCCCCTCTGCCTGGGACGCGTTGGAGATTCCTGGGTCGTTGCTTCAGAAACTTGCGCCTTCGACTTGATCGGAGCCCAACACATCCGGGATGTTGCCCCCGGCGAGATCATTTGCTTGAACTCTTCAGAACCGGTGTCAGACACTCTCCAACCGGCTGCCAGACGGGCCCATTGCATATTCGAGCACGTCTATTTCAGCCGTCCCGACAGCCGTGTCTTCGAGCGACCAGTCCATACGAGCCGCTACTTGATGGGGCGTCGCCTGGCTCTGGAGGCCCCGGTGGAAGCCGACTTGGTCGTACCGGTTCCCGATTCTGGCGTAACGGCAGCACTGGGGTATGCCAACCAGGCGGAGATGCCGTTTCAATTCGGTTTGATTCGCAATCACTATGTGGGCCGTACCTTTATCGAGCCGGCAAGTTCGATCCGGCACTTGGGCGTCAAGGTCAAGCTCAATCCCGTCAGAGCTCTGCTGGAGGGAAAGCGCGTGGTTTTGATTGACGACTCGATCGTGCGCGGGACCACCAGCCGGAAAATCGTTGAGATAGTTCGCTCCGTCGGAGCCCGGGAAGTGCATCTGAGAGTCAGCTCTCCGCCGACAGTCAGTCCCTGTCACTACGGTATCGCCACCCCAACCTATGAAGAACTCATCGCCTCCAACAAGAGCGTGGAGCAAATCCAGGCCTACGTGGGGGCCGACTCGCTGGCCTACTTGAGCCTAGAGGGTCTTAAAGATTCGGTCCAGGCTAAGCAAGACTTCTGCTCGGCCTGCTTTGACCGCAACTATCCCATACCGCTCTCCACTTCGCGTCAAGCCGAGCTCTTCGAGCGAGAGGAGCGATCCAAACCTGATGGTGGCCGCCCCGCACCAATCCACCAATGACTGAGCCCAAGCAGCCATCCGGTTTGACCTACGCCCATTCGGGTGTTGACCTCAAACGCGCCCAAGCAGCCAAACAACACATTAGACGGCTGGCTCAAGGCACCTTCAATGCATCGGTTTTGAGTGAAATCGGAGCTTTTGGAGGGCTCTACCGCCCACCTTGGGGGCACTTTCAAGATCCGCTACTGGTTTCCAGCGTCGACGGGGTGGGCACAAAACTGAAAATCGCCTTCCTCACCGGAGTTCACGACACCGTTGGTGTCGACATCGTTGCCCACTGCGCCAACGATATTCTAGTTCAGGGAGCCCTTCCGCTCTTTTTTATGGACTACATTGCGATGGGTGAGCTGAAGCCGGGTGTGGTCGAAGAGTTGGTGGCTGGACTGGCCCGAGGCTGCCGTCAGTCACAGTGCGCCTTGCTGGGGGGAGAGACAGCCGAAATGCCCGACTTCTACGCTGCGGGCGAATACGACCTGGCGGGCTTTATCGTGGGTCTGGTGGACGGGCACCGATTGTTGACCGGCAGGCAGATCGATACCGGTCACATATTGATTGGACTCCCCTCGACTGGACTCCATACCAACGGCTACTCACTGGTCAGAAAGCTATTTTTTGAACGGCTGGAGCTGTCGGTCGAAGACTACGTGCCGGCTCTGGGACGGACCGTCGGTGAAGAACTGCTCATACCCCACCGGAACTATTTCTCCCTTCTCAAAGAACTTGTACTCACTGATGAGCTCAGTGGCTTGGCGCATATTACCGGCGGCGGCATTGCCGGCAACTTGAATCGAATTTTACCTTCTTCCAAGGACGCGGTCATTCAGCGGGGCAGCTGGGAAATCCTGCCCATTTTTCGCTATATCCGTGAGCAAGGGCAAGTCAGCGACGCCGAAATGTACCGAACTTTCAATATGGGGTTGGGGATGATCCTGGTAACACCACCCGACAAGTCCAATCGGGTTCAAAGTTATCTCCAGGCTAGAAACGAAAGTTATTTTCTGATCGGTGAGATTGCCCCAGGTCAGGGGAGGTGCGTCTGCAGTGAAGAAGGTGGCGATTCTACTTAGCGGCCGTGGTTCTAACTTCGTCGCTCTGGCCGACGCTATCGACCAGGGCGGAATTCCAGCCAAGCTGGCACTGGTTGTGTCCAATGTGGCACAAGCTCCCGGATTGCAAATTGCGCGTCAGCGGGGTTATCCGGTTTGCTGTCTTCCTTCACGAGTTCTGAGGCGACGTCAGCACGAACGAGAATTGGCCCGGCGTCTCTCGGCCAAGAACATCGATGTGATCTGCCTAGCCGGCTATATGCGTGTCCTCAGTCCTGCCTTTGTGCGTCAGTTTCCCAACCGAATTCTCAACATCCACCCCTCGCTCTTGCCGGCGTTCACCGGCCTTCACGCACAGCGTCAAGCCTTGAACTGGGGTGCCAAGGTGTCTGGCTGCACAGTGCATCTGGTCGACGAGCAACTGGACCACGGACCAATCGTTTTGCAACAGGCAGTGGAAATTCATGAATCGGATAACGAAAGAAGTTTGGCGACCAGGATTCTTGAAAAAGAGCATCAACTCTACCCCCATGCCCTGCGTCTCTTCTGTCAAGATCGACTTCAAGTCGAAGGCCGCCGGGTGAGAATTTTGCCTAGTTGAGATGCAATGAGCCGACGCCCATGGTGATCAGCCCCGAGGTTGCGGAGGCCATCCACCACGGACATCCGGTGGTGGCCCTCGAATCGACCCTGATAGCCCATGGACTCCCCCGCCCTGAGAACCTCGAAATCGCGCATGCTATCGAGGGAGTGATTCGGGCCAAAGGGGCCGTTCCCGCCACCATCGTCATTCTTGAAGGTAGAGCTTACGTAGGAGTGTCGTCTGCTCAACTGGAGCAGACGGCCCGAGTGGATCTTCTCAAGGCCAGCACTCGCGACTTGCCTTGGGTCATGGCCAACCGACTTTCAGCGGCGACTACGGTGGCGGGCACCCTCTGGCTGGCCCACCGAGCGGGGATTCCATTATTGGCCACCGGCGGACTTGGAGGTGTCCATCGCGAGGCCGAGCAAACCGGTGACGTCTCCGCCGACCTGCTGGAGCTTTCACGCACGCCGATCACGGTGGTTTGCTCTGGCGCCAAAGCGATCCTTGACCTGGGGCGAACACTGGAATCGCTTGAGACTCTGGGCGTCCCCGTGGCTGGTTTTCAAACCAGCGATTTTCCGGCCTTCTATTCGCGAAGCAGTGGATTGCAACTGGAGTACTCTGTCGAAAGTCCACGCCAAGCAGCCCGCTGGATGATTCAAATGAAGGAGCTCGGCTGGACGGGGGGCGCGGTGATCGCCCAACCGGTTCCGCCCGAGGATGAGATGGAAAGGGAGGAACTGGAAAGACTGATCGCGCAAGCCTTGGAGATGGCGAGGGCGCGGCAAGTTGTGGGCAAAGCGCTGACGCCCTTTCTGATAGCTGCCATTCAGCGGGACAGTCAGGGACAAGCCTTGGCGGCCAACCGCAGCCTGGTGATGGCCAACGCTACTCTAGCCGCCCGGATAGGCCGATCGTTTCAATCGCTCTGGCGTTGAACCGGCTTGGAATCCAGCAGGGTGAGAATCGCCTGCAGCTCCTGCTTGACTTCCCTGAGCACCTTATCCGGCATTGGCTGCTTCGTTGGGGGCGAAACAGAGTTCTCTTTGGCGCCGACGCTTTCCTTGAGCCTACGCCGGGCACCCGAGATAGTGTAACCCTCGTCGTACAGCAACCCTCGTATCGAACCGATCAGATCCAGATCTTTCTGGCGGTAGATGCGCTGCCCCACCCGGTTTTTTGCGGGTTTCAGTAGAGAGAATTCTCCTTCCCAATAGCGCAACACGTGAGGTGGAATTTGAAAGATCCTGCCGACTTCCCCAATCTTGTAGTAGAGCTTCTTTCCACTCCTCATGGTCAAACTAGAACGTCTTACGGGAGGGCTTGAAGGTCACATACTTACTGGGTTGCAGGAATAGCCGGTCGCCGGTCTGGGGATTACGGCCCAACCGCCCTTTTCGGTCGACAACCTTGAGTGAGCCAAATCCGGAGAGCTTAACCACATCGCCGGAAACGAGCTGGCTTTTGATCCGGGAGATCAGAAAATCGATGATTTCTTTGGCTTCCCGGTAAGAAATCCCGCCGTGTGTCTCGTAGACCGTACGGGCGAGGTCAGCCTTTATCACGCTTGCTCCGAATCTCTCTTCCGGCCGGGAGTGGCCCTTAACGGTATCAATCATAGGCAGGCACCCAATAGGGTGTCAAGACCGGGTCCCAGAGCTCTTCGGGCATCGGTATGTTCTGGGGAATTTCGATTGAGCCGCTCCGCCGGGAGTATTTTCGGCGGGAGAGGCACCTTGGGCTTTCAAGTAGCCCAGAAATCAGGTTGGCTGTCGAGTCCTCAATCGCTGAATGATCCGCAGAGGCGTTGCCTGAAAGCCGTAGCGCCGTCGAAGCTGATTAATCATAAAACGTTTCAGAGAGAAGTGAATCTGTCGTCGCGTCCGAGTAAAGAAGACAAAGGTGGGAGGCGAAACCCCGACTTGCGAGAGATACATCACTGGGAATCGGGAAGATTCGCGGGACTGCAAGCGCGGGACCAGAGTGCGATTGACAAAGCTGTTGAGATCGGCCGTGGATACCCGCTGAAGACGGGCCTGGTAGGCTGCTTCCACCAAGTCCAGCAGTTTAAAAACCCTAAGTCCTGTCTTGGCTGAAACAAAAACCAATGGAGCGTAGTCCAAATAGCGCATCCGCCCTCGAAATTCTTTCTCGAACTGCAAGGCTGTGAAGCTGTCACGATCTACCAGATCCCATTTGTTGACCACTATGATCAATGACTTGCCGGCATCGTGAGCATAGCCGCCGATGACGGCGTCGATGCGTCGGGCACCTTCGGTGGCATCGATCATCAACAGCACCACATCACACCGCTTGATACTCTTTCTGGCCATCACTACGCTCAACTTCTCGACCCAAGGTCCCTTTCTGCCTTTGCGCCGGATGCCCGCCGTGTCGATCAGCCGATAAGACCGGCCTCGATGGATTAGCAACGTGTCCACCGCATCCCGAGTCGTTCCGGGATTGGCCATGACAATCATTCGATCTTTTTGCGTCAAGTAATTGATTAGAGAGGACTTACCCGCATTGGGACGTCCGATGACCGCTACCCTGATCTCTTCTTGGGAACGATCCTTGGCCTCCGGAGCATCTTTGACCAGCACCTCCAGCAGGTTGTCCAGGCCGGTTGAGTGTTCGGCCGAAATCGGAAACAGTCGCGAGGAGCCCAATCGGTAAAAAACGCCGGCCAGAGCTTCCAGCTCCGGAACATCTATCTTGTTGACCACGAGGAAAAAATGTCTGGCTGATTTCCTCAAAAAGGAACTGATTTCTTCATCGAGGGAAGTGAGGCCCTCACGGCCATCCACGATCAACAGGATGTGATCGGCCGCCGCCACCGCCAGCTCAACTTGGCGAAAGATGCGCTCCGCCAGGGTTTCCCTGTCACCCGGGGTTAACCCTCCGGTGTCGATGAGCTCGAACTCTTTGCCCCCCCATTGGACAATTCCACTCAGCCGGTCCCGCGTAATCCCTGGCTGGTGGCCGACAAGGGCCTTTCGAGTTCCGGTTAGCTTGTTGAAAAGAGTAGACTTGCCGACATTGGGCCTGCCTACGATCGCCACCCGTAGCATTTCACTTCCTCAATCAAGGTGGAACCGAACCTTTACGTCTTGCCCTGTTAGCCAAGTCCGTGCAAGTGAGGTAATTTCTACCGGGAAACGAGCGCCCCGCTCATGCACAGCCGGAAGTGGTCTGCGGACTTGCTGCGGGCCAGTGTTTGAAGATTTGCCTCCCGTGGAAACGGCCGTTCTCGATGAAGATCTTGTTGGTCATACGGCCCGAAATCAGGGCTCCGGCGACGTAGATACCAGGCACGTTGCTTTCCAAGGTCTGGGGATCATGGGTCGGCACCATGGTCTTTGAATCCACCTCGATTCCCATCGATCGAAGAAAATCGATGTCGGGATGATAGCCGATCAAAGCCAGTACGAAATCGTTCTCCAAAACCTCTCGGCCGGACGGCGTACGTACCAGAATCGTTCGCTCATGAATCTCCTCCACTTGACTCGACAACAAAGCCGGGATCTCCTTCCGCTCAATACGATTGAGGATGTCGGGCAGGACCCAATACTTGATGTCTTTCTTGAGCGACTCGCCTCGGTGAATGAGAGTGACTTCGGCGCCATTGCGATAAAGGTCAAGTGCTGCCTCGACTGCCGAGTTCTTGCCACCAATGACAGCTACCTTCTTGGCAAAATAAGGGTGCGGCTCTGAGTAGTAATGAGCCACCTTGGCCAAGTCTTCTCCTGGCACGCCCAGCCGATTCGGATTGTCGTAATAACCGGTGGCCACAATAACCCGACGACAGGAATAGGTACACTGCAGCCCAGCGCGATCACGGCTGACAATTTCGAACTGACCCAATTGCCCCTGAACAGACAAGACCTCTTCATAGTCTCGGATCGGAAGCCGATAGTGGTCGACTACCCTACGGTAATACTTCAGCACCTCGACCCGCTTGGGCTTCTCTTCGGCCGACGTCAGCGGCAGTTTTCCGATCTCCAGCAGATCGGAAGTAGTAAAAAACGTCATATTTGTGGGGAAACGGTAGATCGAATTGACTAAGCAGCCACGTTCGATCAGCAATGAAGCCAAGCCTCGATGCTTGGCTTCAATGGCACAAGCCAGCCCGGCGGCACCGGCCCCAATGATAATCAGATCCAGCTTTATGCTCATTGACAAAATATCGACCGGTCCTTAGAATGCTGCCTCGCCAACCGTGGGCGATTAGCTCAGCTGGTTAGAGCGCCGTCTTCACACGGCGGAGGTCACTGGTTCGAGTCCAGTATCGCCCACCAGAGCCGCTGCGCTAAGACCTGCTTCTCACCTCCAAATCTTGGATGCTAACGGTTAGGCCGTGGTTTCGCAAAACCAGTTTTGTGAACTTTACCATCGAGCAGCCGCCCGGCTGAGCAGATCCGCGATCTATGGGAAAGGCGGCAACTCCAGCAGGAGGCGGACTTGGGCCTCCAATTTCCGTTCTTCACCCGCAACGAAACCCACATGTTTGAAGATTGCTCTCCTGTTGGAATCGAGTAGGAAGGTTTCGGGAGCTCCCGTCACCCCATAGAGGGCCTTCAGCCTTTCCGGGTCAGCCCCCACCAGAGCCGGGATTGTCGGACCCTTCTCGGCAATCCAGGCAGCCACCGAGTCGTTCATATCGGGCCGGATATTGATTGCTAACGGCACCAAACCTTGGGTCCGGTACTGCCGGCCAAGTCGTTCGAGATGCGGAAACTCCGCCTCGCAAACCGTTCAGCCGGGAAAGAAGAAATTGACGAGCACGACCCGGCCATTGAAATCGCTCAAGTGCCGATCATTCCCTGAGAGTGTCTTCAGCCGGTAGTCGGGGAATTCCCACCCGCGCCTGCCAGCGCGGGCCATGATTTCCCGTGTAAGGTCTGCAGGGGACCGGTTGATTTCGTCGGCGAGTTGACGAGCACGCGTCCAAAGCACGGGTTCCGGTTCGAAACTGAGAGATTCCAAGAAATCATCGAGAGCCGCTTGAGGACGATTCAGGGTAAGCCTTAGAGTACCCCGAAGCGCATAGTAGAAAGCCTCTTCCCCCCGGGTGTCTCGAACGCGCTCGAGAACGTCCAGGCTTACTTCCGGCTCTCCCAGTCGGAGCAATAACGTCGCCAACCGAAAGTACAGTAGGGGGAACTTCTCGCGCCGGCTTGCGCTACCTTCGGGAAACTGCTCGTAGCGCATGATCAGGCGTTGCAAGTGAGCAACTTGCTGTTGTTCGTTCTTAACCTCCCATTCACCCGGCACCAAGTCGTAGAGCTGCGCCAGCGCCCTGCTCTGCTCCGCCTGCGCAGCCTGTTTTCCCAATTCTTCAGCCCGGGTCAGATAGTCGTTTCGGCGTTCCCGATCGAAGCCTGCCGCAGTACGCAGCAACTCGGGATCTACCTCGTTTTCCAGCACGCGGCGCGCCAGCTCACGAGCTCCCTCTTCATCGCCCATTCGACTGAGAATCCTGAACTCGGCCGCGAAAAGAAAAAAGCGGAGATCACTGTCTTCACCATCCTCTAGGAAATTCCGTTCGCGCCGACATAGCTCCAGAGCCAACAGTGGATCACTCTCAAGCCATATCTCCACTAGTCGGCCCAAGGCCTGAGCGCGATAAGGACTCCTGGGATAGTCTTCCAAATAAGCAGAAAGTCCGGCCACAAGCTGCTGCCTATCGGAAAGCTGCTCGATCGCCGTCAACTCCAGCCGCTGTGTCTCGATCTCAGCCGGTGAAGGGGCATCGGTCGAGGAACAAGCCGCCAGCCCCAACGCTAAGACCGTAAACATTTTTCCCAGCTTCACGCTCTCATCTTACACGCTTTTGGCGAGGCCGGCGGGGAGAGGTCGCTGCTGGTCTGAAGCAACCAAGAAAGGATTTTTCAGCCACGGCCACAGATTTCCCAACAACGATCTCTTGCGACTCTTCCGTTGGAGTCCAGACTTGATAAAGTAGCAAGCTCATGTTGGAGAAAAAGGTCTCAGCCAGAGGAGTGGTAGCCGCCGGCAGTTCCCGGACGGCAGACGCGGGTGCTCGAATGCTGGCTCGGGGAGGCAACGCAGTCGACGCGGCTGTGGCGGCAGCTTTTGCCTCCTTTATCGCCGAAATCGGGTTCGTCCATCTCGGAGGCAGTGGACTGGCCCAACTCTACTTGCCCCAGCAGAATTCGACCATGGTCTACGACTTTTTTAGCACCGCCCCTGGGCTGGGGGGATCGACCGATCAGCCTATTGACTTTCATGCAGTTCAGGTCAACTACGGACAGGCTCTGCAGGAATTCCACCTGGGACGTGGGGCGGTTGCCGTTCCCGGAAACATCTTCGGCCTCTGTGAGCTGAGCCGAGACTGGGGACGATTGACCCTGCGTGAGCAATTGGAACCTGCAATGGAATTGGCCCGCGACGGCGTGGTTTTGGACTCCAGCCAGGCTCAAGCCTGCAAGATTCTCCAACCCCTCTTTCTGGCAACTCCCGGGATGAGGCGAATTTTTGCGCCCCGAGATCGTCTCATAACAGAGGGGGAGCGGCTTTGGATCCCGGATTTGGCTGAAACTTTGGAGGAAATTTCCGACCGGGGATCCGAGTCCCTGCGAAGCGGAAGGCTGGGCGAAGCGCTGCTCCGGGACCAGCAACAGAAGGGAGGACGGTTGACCCAGCTTGACTTGGACTCCTATCGGGTGCTCAAACATCGGCCGGTTGCCATTGACTATCGCGACTGTAAAGTCCTGTTTCCGCCACCCAGCTCGATGGGCGGGCCACTGACCGCTTTCGCGCTTCGTCTCCTGGCAGATATCGATTTAGCTTGCCAGAAACCCGCTTCAGCAGCGCGGCTTCAGGCGCTGATTGAAGTGTTGGCACTCACCAGCGAAGCTCGCCGAGACTGGAATCGCTGGTGTGACCGAGAGAGTCCCGAGTGGGCCTTGGACAAGCTACTGTCAGCAGATTTTGTCAAACCCTACCTCAACCGCTTACACGGCAACGATGATCGCCGCGGCCGAAAGCCACTCCCCCCAGAGCCCCGAGGGCCCGCCGCTACCAGCCATCTGGGCACAATCGATCGTGACGGAATGGCGGTAAGCCTGACCACAACGGCGGGCGAATCAGCCGGCCATGTGGTTGCGGGAACCGGCCTGATTACCAACAACATGATGGGCGAAGCCGATCTCCATCCCCATGGTTTTCACCAGTCCATCCCTGGAGAACGTCTGTTGACCATGATGACTCCATTGCTGGCTTTCAAGAAAGGTAGCGTCTACCTGGTAATGGGTTCCGCAGGTAGTACTCGGATCCGGAGCGCCATTTTGCAGGTATTGTCCAACTCCATTGATGCTGCGATGAGTCTTTCGGACGCGGTCCAAGCTCCACGTCTACACCTTGAGGGAGACGTGCTGCATTGCGAACCAGGTTTGCCCGCTGCAACCCTGGCCAAACTGGCCTCGCCTGACTATCGACTCAATCTCTGGAGTCAAAAGAGTCTCTATTTTGGCGGAACCCACTGCCTCGTCCGGCTGGAGGACGGTGAGCTTGCGGGCTCAGGCGACAGCCGGCGTTCCGGCGCGGTGGCGGTCGGCTGAGTCTTGACTCCTCAGGAGCAGTGGCGAGAACGGTGGGGCCGAGCGTCAGATCCCTAACTCCTGAACCTGAACCTGCAAACGGTCGGATATCCCGCCCGGTTCAAGCAAATGCTTGAGCCCCAGCCGTTCTGCCAATCGCGCGGAGTTGACGAGCCCTTCAGCTTCCTCAATCGCCAATAACCGTTCCAATCCCCACTTCAGCATAAAAGTGCGCTGCGAAACCAAAGGCTGGTTGTGCCATCCCCACTCCGCTCCGCGGTTTCGTAGCACCTCGAAGCTAATGTGCGAGGTGATGTCCTGCTCGCCAATCCGACGAAACGGCTCGTCCAGCACTTGGTGGCGGTGATAACAGAGCAAGGTTCCCTCGGGCCTATCCCGGGCCCGATACCGTTCCCGATCGTAACCATAGTCGATCGTCACCAAAAAGCCGCGCAACAGGCGAGCCCGCACCTGGCTCAAAACTGCCAGCATCTCCAGGTTGACCTCGTAAACGCTCCCCTCAGTCAAATCTCCAAAGGCAATCTCCAAATAATCGGGGATCCGAGGGTCTGTCAGATCGCCGATTACCTCCACCCAGCGCCCCTCCCGTTGGACGACGAAGATCTCACGCGGCTCACCCTGGACGACCCGAATTCGATGGACGGGAAGCGCATCGAAGAATTCATTGGACAAAACGACTCCCTGAAACGGGGCCGGCCATTTTCCGCGGTCGATTTCAACTTCGCGATAATCAACTCTCTCTCTCAGCTGGGGCCGTATAGTGCTCAAGGAGGTGATCAGTTGGCGACGGAGCAAACCCTCTCCGGCCCCCAACTCCACCACAGTGAACTGGTCAGGACAACCCAGAGTTTCGTAGAAAGAAACCAGCGCCGAGGTTAGAGTTTGGGCAAAAAAGCGGTGCAAATGAGGCGACGTGATGTAGTCGCCTTGGGCTCCAATTACCGGCCGGCCGCGGCGATAGTAGCCCCGCCGGCTGTCATAGAGACAGTAGGCCATGAAATCTCGGAAGGAGACCGGCTGGTCCTGCAATGGCAAAGTTACCATTGGCGGAATCTGGAGAGGAGCCAGAGGAATAATGAGATCAACAAACTCAGAAGGAGGCAAGTTGCCAAGGGAAAATAAAAACGAAAGTTGCCCCTGTGCAATGAGAAATCTCCCGGAAGGCGCCCCCACGGAAGTCCCGGCAAATAGGTGATCAGCAAGCCGACAGTTAGCAAGACTGCTCCCAGCAGGATGAGCAGCTTACCCATAAGCATTCTCGCGGCCTAACTCACCAACTCCATGGCCGAAAAAAAATAGCTGATCTCAAAACGAGCCGAATCTCGGCTGTCGCTGCCATGGACACAGTTGCGTTCGATGCTATCGCCGAAAAGCTGGCGCAGCGTCCCTTGCTCGGCCTCGCGCGGATCGGTGGCGCCCATAATTCGGCGCCAGCTCGCAATCGCCTTGTCTCCCCGCAACACCATAACCACGATAGGTGCTTCCGACATGAATTGAGTCAAACTCTTGAAAAACGGCCGCTTACGATGAACGTAGTAAAATCCCTCGGCCTGTCGAATGGTGAGGTGAATCATCTTAAGAGCAACCACCTTGAGATCGTGCTCCTCGGCCCTGCGAATAATCTGGCCCAGGATACACTTCTTGGTGGCATCCGGTTTGATGATGGCTAAGGTAGCTTGCATTATGCCCGACTTCCCATGAGACATTCTTGAACTGCCCTACCCAAGTTGGCCGGGCTCTTGACCACATGTATGCCACATTCATTCATCGTTCGTATCTTCTCTTCGGCCGTGCCCGCCCCCTGCGAAATAATAGCCCCCGCATGACCCATGCGACGGCCGGGTGGAGCTGTCTGTCCGGCGATAAATCCCACTACCGGTTTGTCGAAGTGGTCGCGAATGTAATGAGCCGCTTCTTCTTCGGCCGAGCCACCTATCTCTCCGATCATCACCACGGCCTCGGTTTCCGAATCGACATTGAAGGCCTTGAGGACATCGATGAAACTAGTGCCACTGATCGGGTCGCCGCCGATTCCCACACAGGTGCTCTGACCGATGCCCAGCCCGCTCAATTGTCCCACCGCCTCATAGGTGAGAGTACCGCTTCGAGAGATAACGCCTACTCTACCCGGCTGGTGAACCGACGCCGGCATGATCCCGATCTTACATTGGTCGGGAGTGATGATCCCGGGACAATTGGGGCCAATCAGTCTTGTGCAGGCCCCCTGCAAGAACTCCCAGACTCCAAGCATGTCAAAGGTGGGAATCCCTTCGGTGATGCATACCACCAGATCAACACCAGCCTCGGCTGCCTCCATGATGGCGTCAGCGGCGAAAGGTGGAGGCACAAAGATGATGCTGGCATTGGCTTGCTGTTCGTCCACCGCTTCTGGCACGGTATCGTAGACGGGAACACCATCCTGATCACGGCCCCCTTTGCCGGGGGTGACTCCGGCCACCACCTGCGTCCCGTACTCCCGCGCTTGCAGGGCGTGAAAGGCCCCTTCGCGGCCAGTAATTCCCTGCACCACCAACCGTGTTGAGCGATCCACCCAAATAGCCACACGTCACCTCATCTGAAGCTGGAGCCTTTTGTCATTGGCAGGATTCAGCTGCGGCTCGCGCACAGACTTTGGCAGCGGCATCAGCCATCCCGTTGGCAACCTCAAAGTCCAAGCCGGAATTCTCCAATATCCTTCTGCCTTCCTCCACGTTGGTGCCCTCCATTCGGACCACCACTGGAATCTTGACTCCAATATCCTGCACTGCCTCCACAACCCCCTGCGCCACCACATCACAGCGCATGATTCCGCCGAAAATATTGATGAGAACGGCTCTGACGTTCTCATCCGAGATCAGGATCTTAAAGCCGTTCTTGACCTGCTCCACGCCGGCCCCGCCGCCGACATCGAGGAAGTTGGCGGGGTTGCCACCGGCCAGCTTGATAATGTCCATGGTAGCCATTGCCAAGCCGGCCCCGTTGACCATACACCCCACATAGCCATCCAACTTGATGTAATTGAGGCCGTAGCGAGAGGCCTGGATCTCAAGCGGATCCTCTTCTCCATAATCGCGCATGGCGCGCAGCCGAGATTGCCGAAAAAGCGCGTTGTCGTCTATGTCCATTTTGGCATCGAGGGCAACCAAGTCACCTTCAGCCGTCAGGACCATTGGGTTGATTTCTACCAGCGAGGCATCACAATTCCGGAACGCTCGGTACAAAGCTTGCATCAAGTTGCCGGCTTTTCGCCTGGTGCGACCCTCCAGACCCAATCCAAAACCTAGCTTGCGGGCTTGAAACTCACGCAGCCCAGCCTGCGGGTCGACCACTGTTTTGAGAATCAGCTCAGGACGGCTGGCCGCTACTTCCTCGATCTCAATCCCACCCTCGCGACTTGCCATCAGTACCGGTCGCTTTCGATTGCGATCAACCAGCACACCCAGGTAGAACTCACGCTCAATCCGAACTGCCGGTTCGACCAAGACTTTCCGCACAATCCGACCCTGAGAGCCCGTTTGGGGCGTGATCAACGGTCTTCCCAACAGCTTGGCCGCCGCACTCTCAGCCTTCTGTGGGTTGGCCGCCAAATGAATTCCTCCGCCTTTGCCGCGTCCTCCAGAGTGAATCTGAGCTTTCACCGCAACCGTTCCGCCGAATGAACGGGCAATGTCAAACACTTCGGCGGGATTGGAGGCCACCTGACCGCCGGGAGTAGGAACGCCGAATTCACGTAGGATCTCTTTGGCCTGATATTCGTGAATCTTCATGGCTCTATAGCAAACACGATCATCGCGGCCATTTCAAGACTCTCACGAAATCACCTCTCCGGCATCCAAGGGATAGGCAATTGCGATCAACTGCCAACTCCGGACGAATCGTTTGCGGTCTGATTTGAGAGACCGGTTGTCCCGAGCGCGCCCGCTTGCTGTTGGGACTATCCATCGACGTGGGACACGGCGCCGATCAAATTCGAGTCTCGACCTTACCCGGGAACAATTCAGTTCCCCCCAGTCGAGGGCATCGTAGGCTGGTCTCATGCTACAATTTTTGCCCCCATCACTGTGGAGACGCAAGAAAACGTTGAAAAATCTCCCAGACAGCGAAATCTTGATTGTCGGGACCGGTTTTGCGGGAGCTTCCACTGCCTTTCACCTGAGTCGAATGAGCTCTACGTCGATTCTCATGGTGGACCAGGAGCAGGAAGTCGGTCTCCATGCCTCAGGCCGAAACGCTGGACTGGTGAGGCAATGCAGCGAAACTGCCCGAGTTCGCCAACTCACTGTCGAGAGCCGGAAAGCTTACCAGCCGTTGGCTTCTCGCATTGGTTTCCACCAGCACGGTTCCCTGCAACTGGGCGCCCGCTCCCAACTCCAGCGATTAGTGCATTCGACTATCGAGTCCGATTTCCATGAACCTCGGCAGGTAAGAAAGCTGACTTCCGTTCTTCGGGACTATCCGTTTGAGACAGCGCTTTGGACGCCCAGCGACGGAGTCATGGAAATTGCAAAGCTCCTCCGCTTCTACCTGCAGGAATCTCAGAAACAGGGCGTTCAACTGCTCCTGGGGTGTCAGATAGAGGCGATTAGACCCAGAGACCGAGGTTTCGATGTCACCACCAGCCGCGGCCTGCTCTCGACTGCAAAGCTGATCAACGCCGCCGGCGCCTGGGCGCCACAACTGGGCCGGATGGCAGGCGCGGCGCCGAGCAAGATTTGCCCTTTGCGCCGACACCTGTTCCGGCTGGCCGGACTGGGTCATCCTCCGAGTGACAATCCGTTTGTTTGGAGCCACACGGACGATTTCTACTTTCGTCCGGCCGCCGGAGGGCTGCTCTTCTGTGTCTGCGACGAAGAACCTTCATCGAGCTTGCTCGACATCGTTGATCAAGAAATCTCAGAGCGTTTGGCAGAGCTCATTTGGAAAAAACTGCCTGCTCTTCAAGACGCGGTAAAAACCGAAGTGTGGTCCTGTTTTCGGAGCACAACGCCTGATGATTTACCCGTTATCGGCTGGGACCCACGACAGAAGAATCTCTTCTGGGTGGCAGGTTTGGGCGGCTTTGGCATGAGCGCCAGTTGGGCCATCGGTCACCGGGCTGCTCAACTTTTTCTCAATCGGCTCCGTTCAAGCCACACTTTCGATCCTGCCCGCTTCGATCGCCCGACAGAAACTTAAGCTGTGTAACTTTCATTCGTTTAATCAACACTTGGGGCCAAGCCCGGCTGTCATGTATTCATGCTGCTGGAACTTGGCGATCCTTAGCGGTTCGGCGCCAATCAGCGGTCCGAAGTTTTTCCGCCAAGACCGGGGGGGAACACCTTTTCTCTTGCTGGCTGGGAAGAAGCGAAGACAGCGACGCCGCCCTGCGACCGAGACCATGAACGTATGGCCCTAGAGCGGGCTGCGTGCTATCATCCGTTCGATTTTCTCGAAACCTGAACCAAGCTTTGCAGGGACATTCGTTGAGGCGCGATCATCCCTTTCTCTATGAAATCCATACTGTACCCTGGTTGCTGGAACTCTCCAGGCAGAAGGACGAGAGGATCACTTTGGGCCAAGTGCCTGAGCGCGAATGGGACCATCTCTCCCAGCTTGGTTTTGACTACATTTGGTTGATGGGAGTCTGGCAAAAGAGTCCCGAAGGCCGTCGCTTCTGGCGCCAGGCAGAGAAGACGTTTTCAGTCTACGACGCTGCCCTGCCTGGATGGAGACCCCAGGATGTGATCGGCTCTCCCTATTCGATTCAGGCATACCAGCCCGACTTTGAAGTGGGGGACTGGGAAGAGCTTGCCTCCGTCCGCCGTCAATTGCAGCGCCGAGGAATGGGCCTCATCCTCGATTTCGTCCCCAACCACACGGGGCCCGATCATCCTTGGGTGACGGCAAACCCGCACTATTACGTCCAGGGAACCCGCCAACAGTTTGAAGCCAGACCCAATGATTTCCAAGCTGTTTCACTCAACGGCACGACCCTATATCTGGCCCGTGGGCGTGACCCTTTTTTCGATCCCTGGCCCGACACGTTGCAGCTCAACTACTTTGTCCCCGAAGTCCGAACTGCGATGATCCGAGTCCTCAAGAAGCTCTCCCGGTGCTGTGACGGAGTTCGCTGCGACATGTCAATGCTGATTCTCAACGACATCTTTTCAAAAACTTGGCCCCATCTTTCCCAAGCGGTTCCCGAGCAGGAGTTCTGGAGCGAGGCTCGCTCGGCAGTCCCCGATATGATCTGGTTAGCCGAGGCTTATTGGGATACTGAGTGGAGCTTGCAGCAATTGGGATTCGATTACGTCTACGACAAGACACTTTATGACCGAATCCGTTTCTCGACAGCGCCCGATCTTCGTCTACATCTGAGCGCCGATTCCGCTTTTCAAAGGGGCTTGTTGCGCTTTATCGAAAACCACGACGAGGCGCGGAGCGCAGCCGAATTCGACCGCAACCGTCTTTCGGCGGCAGCGACTCTGCTGGCCACGCTACCCGGCATGCGACTCTTCCATCATGGTCAATTGCAGGGACGTAAGACTTACCTTCCCGTTCAACTCCGAAGAGGATGTCCCGAAGCAGACGATTCGTCACTTGAGAACTTTTACAGGCGCTTGCTGAAACTAGCCGGTGACGATTGCTTCCACTCCGGTCAATGGCAAATGCTGGAAACCAGGCCCATCGAGGATGATTCCGCCGCCAACCTGATTGCTTATTGCTGGCGTTCGACACGAGAGCAGCGTTTGGTTGTCGTCAACTTTGCCGATCAGGCTTCGCAAGCTCGGATCGGGTTGCCGCAAGGGATTAACATGGAGTGCGATTACCTGCTCGAGGATCTGCTGACCAACGACTGCTATCGCCGCTCGGGACGCGAGCTGTCCCAACAGGGGTTACATGTGTTTTTGAAAGCCTGGCAATCCCACATATTTGACCTGAAGCCTCGCCTTGACCCGGTGCAGATAAAATAGCGAGACCTGACACTCCCTGGACTGAGCAGTTGTTTACGGAGCGGTATGGAACAACGAAACGGAAATGCCTCAAACGCCGGAAAAGAAACGGATATTACCGGAGTGCATCATCTCCTCTAATTTTTTTTGGAACCCGCATCCCCAGATCGGTTTTGGTGCTTGGTTGAAGCAACAGATTTTCACTAAGGAGAGTTGCCGTTGAATCGATCCTTTTGGCCCAAGAGAGTTTCGCGTTGGCTGCATGTCCTTCCGGCAATAATGTTCGGCACCGGCGTTCTGGCTCTGTCGCAACTGAGCAACCCGCCGGGCACTGAAATCGTCCCCGACTACTTGGCCCACTTTCTCGCCTACGCTCTTTTCGCAGTCACTTTGGTGTGGGCGATTACTTGCGGCGGAACAAAACGACTCACGCTTAAGCGAGTTATTCTGTGCTGGTTGGTTGCCGTCACGTGGGGCGGTTTGGACGAGTGGCAGCAAGGTTTCGTGCCGAATCGGTACCCTTCTCTCTTGGACTTGTTGGCCGATTCGCTGGGGGCAGGCTTCTCCCTGCTCTTGATCTATTGCGTGCGGCTGGTGCGTTGAAAAAGTCAGGACCTGGCTGAAGGCCGCGAAAAAGGGCAAGCGATAGACGCATCCAAGACTAAAGGCGCCTGAGCTTTGGCATCACCCCAAAGCTGCACCAATAGAAATGGCAGAACTGTTTCAATGACTCCCACCCCACCACCCCGCCTGTCCACCAAGGCGCGCCCCTGGCTCTCCCTCTTCGACTCCTTCTTGCGGACTCGCCCGTTTCGGCCCCGCCGCTGGCTGGGCAATCCGCACCTTCAGACGTTGGTGACCAATTCCATGAAGAGAGACTTTTCCTGGGGTTGGCGGCACTGCGAGCGACGGTTGCTGGAGCTGGAGGACGATAGCCGAATTCGCGTGGTTACGGTCAAGGGCCGCAAAGACGCGCCCACCTTGATTATCGCTCATGGTATGGCAGGGTCCAGCGACTCGACCTACATGCAGGGACTTTCCCACAAGGCGTATCGTCAGGGATGGAACACGGTTCTATTGAACCTCTACAATGAGAATTTGCGCCGCGTTCCCCCTCGAATCTTCCATGCCGGAGCCAGCCGCCAACTGGAAGCAATTATTCGCAAACTGGTGACTTCTCGGATTTCACGAAATCTGGTCCTGATTGGCGTTTCCATGGGAGCCAACATGGTGTTGAAGATGCTGGGCGAATGGGGCTCCAATCCCCCGCTTTCGGTTCGAGCGGCTGCTGTTCTGTCTCCTTTGGTCGACCTCTACACGAGTAGCCAACTGATGGAGAAACTCTCGAATCGGATCTATCAAAACCACTTCGTCAAGGGTCTGAAAGGAGTGTTGCAGGGCCCCCAATCCTACTGGGAGAATTTTGCAGATGTTACGTCGGTGCTCAGGGCTCGCAGTATCCGCGAGTTCGACGAAAGTTTCACGGCACCGGTATGTGGATTTCGGGACGCCGACGACTACTATCGAAAGGCCAGTGCGGCTCCGCTGTTGGCGCGCATCCGGATACCGACTCTGATCATCCATTCGTTCGATGATCCCTTCCTGCCCTATGAACCTTTTGTGCAGGAGGAGGTGCAGCAGAATCCCGATCTCCTGCTCTCTCTTACCTGTAAGGGAGGTCATGTGGGCTTTCTGGAGAAGGATCGGCAGCAGGACATCGACCGTCTATGGGCGGAAAATCGCATGATCGATTACGTCCGGTTCGCTCTGTCCCGCGAGCCTTTCCCGGAGGTGTCGGGTTAGCGCCACCACCAGAGTGTTGGGGGAAAAAGTGGGATGAATCGGATGTCCGGCGAAAACACTCCCTTCACGGCAGGTTGGAAGGAAATCGAACCCGACCCCTAACCGGTCCCGGCAGTTTAGGTATCCAAAAGCTGGTCGATATCCGGGTCCAGCACCGGCGGAGAAGAAGAAAGGGAGATCCCGACAAAGAGAGTGAGCGAGACCAGTAGGGCAACGCTGCCCGGATCGATGCCCCACGGGGTCCGGAGCTCCAGCAGCCGAAATGCAAAATTGATGAGCAAGCTCACGACAATAGCCGTCTTGGCTGCCAGAGGGGTCGCCCGCTTCCAGTTCAGTCCCAAGGCCACGACGGGAACCAGAGCCGCCGCAAAGGTGCCCCATCCGAAGGCCCCCAGGAGGGCCACCAAATCGCCGCTGTAGAGGGCGAAAAGAGATGCTGACACGCCAATGACCACGGTCGCCACCCGGGCCCACAAGAGTTCCCGTTTCAGAGAGCGCCCCCGCAGAGCCTGGGGGATGTCATGGACTACGGCAGCCGCCCCAATGTTCAGAAATCCGTCGGCCGTCGACATGATGGCGGCAAAAAGAGCGGCGAAAACAACACCCGCCAGAACGGGTGAGACGTAGTGAGCCAAAAACTGGGGTGCTGCCGAGTCGGCGCCCGGAAGCTCAGGATGGATGCCCTGGATCACCAGTGCCCGCATGGCCAAGCCAATGCTGATCCAGAGTAGTGCCGAGATGGTATAACCCAGGACCGAAACGGGCAGGATGTACTTGGCGTCCCGGACCCTCCGGTTCATCATCAACTTGGTGATGATGTGTGGTTGACCAGCCAACCCCAGCGTAAAGAGCAGGTACCAGCTGAGCGCCTGGAAGGCCCCCAATGTGCCCCAGGGACTCATCGCTCCGGGATCGTCTGCCGAGATTGTGGAGATGATGCCGTCCCAACCCCCGGGCACCACCTGCGCCGTGGCCAGGAAAATCAGGACGCCGGCTACGGCCATGACCAGTCCCTGCACCAAGTCGGTATAGACCGAGGCGATGATGCCGCCCGTCACGCAGTAGAAAATCAACACCGCGGAGGAAAACACGACGCCCAATCCCAGACTGGGAGTACCCAGTCCCGCACCTGCTATCAGGTCAACGAGGACGGTAGCCATAGCCAGAATTTGAGTGCCCAGGTAGCCCATCACGCCCAGCAGAATGGCCACGGCGGTGAGAAAACGGCAACCTTCGCTCCCGTAACGGGCGGCTACCGCATCGGGCAAGGAGACCGGCTCCTTGAGCTCTGCCAACAGTCGGAGGCGCTTTGCCAACAGGGCGAAACACAAGACGTAGGCGATGGGGACGCATATCGCCATCCAGAACGAGGCCATCCCCATTCGATAGACCAAGCCGGGACCACCCACGAAGCCGAACCCGCTCATGGTGCTGGAGAAGACAGCCAGGCCGGTGACCATAATGCCCAGATCCCGGCCCGCCATGAAGAAATCCCGGGTGGAGCGGGTCCGTCTCAGCGCCCAGAGCCCCACAGCCACGCACATCCCCATGTACAGTCCCACGAAAATCAGGATCACCGAGCTTCGGGACGGATCCACTACTCTTTTCCCTCACCTCTCCGCGCCCGAACCAGATCGAGAAAGCGCTGATGACTCTCCTGGGTCAATATCCAGCTATCGAAGATGGCAACATACAGGCCGACGAAATAGAGCGATGGTAGTGGCCAGAGCAGAAACAACATTACCGTCGTCGGGGAGGGCAAGGACCAGATGGATGGCGCGACCGGAAAGAGATGGGCCAGAACCATAAAAGAGAAACAGCCCACGTAAAGCAGACCTCCCACCAGCAAGGGGATCCTTAGAGGTCCCAAGCATCCCCCCTTGGCCAAGCCCAAAACCAGCACACAGAGAAACAGGGAAATCTGGAGTGTCCCCAGAAGCCAGACCCACCCCAGGAGGAAACTCCGGTCCTCCCAGCTCCAGCCGCTCTGCTGCATGGTGGAGAAACGAGGGTGCTCCAGCGGCTCCCAGGAGCTTTGGTCACCGCTCAGTGCAAGCATTGCCAAGGCGGCGCTTAAGGCCAACAGCACCACCAGCATGACCCACAACACCCTGTTTGGCGAGGCATACTCGGTCATGGAAGAAACATCAGCTTCCGGATCCATGGGCGCGGCTTTCTATAGCACCGCAGCCGGCCACCGGTCAAACTGACTCGGTGAACTCGGACGTCGGGCCATTGCCACCACAACAGGTTGTCGACTACTTGACACCGGCGGCAGCGAAGTCGGACTGCTTATCAACTTCGGCAACCGCAGATTTCCAATTCACGCCGACGGAAAACAAGTATCGATCATGAGGAAATTCAGGATGACAAAACGGTCGCTAATCCGTAAATCCTGTCAATCCGTGCAAATTCAGGAAGGTGGTCAAGATCTCACCTTTGACTTTGATCTTGTTTCTCAGGCTGCCTATCGGCTGGCTGGAGTCATGGCCGTAAGGAATGACTTGGGCAACGGGTTTACCGTGCTTGGTGATAGCTGCATCAATCCCGATTGAGCCGGCCCTGCCACTTGCTATCGACGATTTGTGGACATAAATGCCAACCAGACAAATAGTCTGCAGAGGGGCTGAGCCCCTCCCCTTCACTCAGACAGCTTCATCCACCACCTCCCTCGACAACGGTCGCCACTTTGAGAAGGGTGACGCCGCACTACCGCAGGGCGATGCCCAGTGATTCGACTTCATGCAGTATCCGAGACTGGATCCGATCAACCTCAGTGATCGACTCCTGGTTGGCCTGATCCATCCAGCAAAAGGTGCCAACCCTTGGAGGTAAATTCCCGACTTTCTGCCGCTTCCTCCACCTCAACTCTTGCCTGGGCCTGTGGCCAGTGTTGCTCAAGCAGTTTCAGCCCCTTCTCAGCCGGCAACAAACTCAACGTGGTGGCCAGCGCATCGGCCCAGAGACCACTGGACGCGACCACGGTCACCCAGTTGGTTGGCCTACCTTTGACACCTGACTTTGGGTGGAGAAGACCCGGGGCTGCGCCCGGCCATTGCCGGTCACCCGAGGTGGCAATGGCGACACCGCTCAGCAGCAGCGCCGGGGCTTGTCGGCCGGATCGGGACGGCGCCACTTGAATCCGCCAACCCGAGCGCCCCGGCGGAGCTTCTCCAACTACAATGTCCCCACCGGCGTCGACAAGGGCCCGCTTCACTCCTTGCTGACGTAACTGTTGCAAGGCCAATTCGGCCAGATAACCCTTGGCGATCCCTCCCAGGTCAAGCTGCATTCCGGGGCGCTCGAGGCGCACCGTGCGGCGTTTGCGGTCGATTTTTACCCAGGAATAACCCACGCGTTGCCGGGCCATCCGCAGCTGTTCTTGGGTCGGAGAGGACCCTCGTTGGTGTTCGTTTCTCCAGAGCTGGGAGAGAGGTCCCACGGTGACGTCAAAGACACCCTCAGACAGTCGTGACATTCTCAGCGCTGCTTCCAATACCGTGAAAAGTTCAGGGCTGACAGGGACGGGACGGCCCACCTCGCGCTCGGCCAGCAATCGGATCTCACTATCGACTTGATAATCGCTAAGCTTTGCCTCCAGCTGCTCAATTCGCTGGAACGCTCTCTGTGCAGCGGTGTGAGCCTGCTGCTGCGTTTGGCAGTAGAGCACCAGTCGGATGCGGGTCCCCAGCTGGTAGCGAAGAAACTCGTGGCGCTGCAGCTGGAGCGGGATGCTCGCCTGAGACCAACCGACAATCGTCCCCAGCCAAAGGCAGATGACGGTGATCGATCCGGGGCGAATCAAGGTGTGGACCTGGCGACTCGGAATCCGATGTGAAAACAGTCCGAATACCACCAGCGGCTCTTGGGTATCTGGGGATCGGTTTTGCGGCAACCGGCTTCGTTGGCCGGCCTCCTGATGCCAATCTGCAAGAGCTCGGCCGGATCGAGATAGGAGCCGCCTTTGATGACATAGTCGAGAGGCTGATCCGGTTCGACTCGATCGTCGTAAGGGTCCGAGCAGAACTCGCTGACATTGCCCAACAGGTCGAAAAGGCCGAGTCGGTTTGCCTGCTTGCCGGCTACCGGCTGACTTTTTCCTTGGCTATTGTCGCGGTAGACAGACCGGTCTCCCAAAGCGACCTCCGGATTGAGGCCCGATCGGAGCGCCCACTCCCACTCCCGCTCGGTGGCAAGACGATAGGACTTTCCCGTCAGTGCCGAAAGCCAGCGACAGTATTGCCGGGCAGCGTAGTGGGTCATACTCAAGGCGGGCCGCCGACCCGTACCCCACCCCTGATCGGGTGCTGCATAAGGCGGCGTGGGGCGGCTGATGGCGTCGATCTGCTGCTGTACTTCCGGGGAGAGCGACAATGGGTCTTCGCCGAAATAGAAGAACTCGTATTCGTCCCAGGTCACCTCGGTCTCACCAATCCAAAAAGGCTCAACTTCAGTTCCCTCGACGGACTCCCCCGAAAAACGCCCGCCTTGAACCGCCACCATCTTGAACTCCAGCCCCAACTTGGCGATCTCTTCCCGATAATCCTGGAACGGCTCGGCAACGGGCTGGGTGACCGCCCACCCGATCAGCAGCCCTGTTGCCGCGAGTAATCTCACAATCATTCTCACCCGAAACCGATTCTATGCAACCCAGGCCCCGCAACTCAAACTGGATTTGGGACCTCAGTCACTATTGCTCCCTCCAGTCCCAAGCCAAGCCTGCCTAAGACCGTTGGCTCGACTTTCTTCCATCAATGAGTTGACGCCAACGTTCAAAAGCCGTAATCCTCGATGTAAGGGCAGCAGACGCACTTGTAACATGGCAGGTCCGAAAAAAATCGAGTGAGGCAGGATTTGGCTTGCTTATCGACGCGGGCGGGCGGCGTCCCAAGACCGCTGTTTCACATAGTAGTCCTGCTTGACAGTCAGTCGGTCCAGCGAACGGAAGAGACCAGCCAACAACAATGCAAGTTCCACTGCTTGATTTAAAGGCTCAGTTCAGGGCCATCGAACCTCAAGTCCGACGAGCCATCGACAGGGTCCTCGAAGGGCAGCGCTTCATTCTGGGACCTGAAGTGAAGCGCCTGGAGGAAGAGTTGGCCGCCTACTCGCACTGCCGATTCGGAATCGGAGTCTCTTCCGGAACGGACGCGCTGCTGGTGGCGTTGATGGCCATCGACTTGAAGCCGGGGGATGAGGTCATCACCACTCCTTACACCTTTTTCGCTACCGGCGGAGCAATCGCCCGGCTGGGGGCAACTCCCGTTTTCGCCGATATCGACCCACTGACGTTCAATATCAACCCCAATCAAATCAAAGAGGTCATTAATGACCGGACCCGTGCTGTGATCCCTGTCCATTTGTTCGGCCAAGTGGCGAACATGAATCCCATCCTGAAACTGGCGACTGATCACGATCTGATTGTGATTGAGGATGCCGCCCAGGCTATCGGCGCCGAATACAAAGGCCGACGCGCGGGATCGATGGGACATTTCGGCTGTTTCAGCTTCTTCCCTTCAAAAAACCTGGGTGGCCTGGGTGACGGAGGGATGGTCACTACCAACGATGAGAGGCTGGAAGACAAGGTCCGACAACTGCGGGATCACGGCTTTGCCAAGCGCCATCGAAGCGCCACTGTGGGCGGTAACTTTCGCCTCGATGAAATCCAGGCTGCAGTCTTGCGGGCCAAACTGAGTTTCTTGGAGAGCTGGACAGAGCGGCGTCGGGCCAATGCCGCCATCTATCGTCGGCTGTTGCAGGAATCCGGATTGTCGCTGGAGCCCTCAGATTGCCGTTGCTTGGCACAAGGTTGCTTGCGTCGCCAAGATTGTGGCTTGAGTCGGCCGGCGGCTGGAGTCATCCTCCCTGACGAAGCTGCAGGAAATCGGCACATCTATAATCAATTCGTCATTCGGATTGCAGATCGCGATCGACTCCAGCTTCACCTGGAGGCTAAGGGAGTCGGTTGTGCCGTTTACTATCCCCTACCTCTGCATTTGCAAGTCTGTTTCGCCGACCTCGGCTGTCGAGTGGGAGATTATCCGGTCAGCGAGTGTGCCGCCGAGACCACCTTGGCCCTCCCGATTTATCCGGAGCTGACCGCTCTGATGATCGAACGGGTGGCAGAGGTGATGGAACAGTTTTGCCGTCAGTAGGCTTGATGGTGGGGACAATGCCCCTGGGCACATTTGTGTCCTGCGGGTCTAAGCCGGGCCGGCCATCAATGGAGGCCGTCCAATAGGAAAGGCGCGTTGGATTTTGTCCGCCAACGCCAAGACCAACTCTTCCCGCTGGGGAGGACCTACGAGCTGCAGTCCTACCGGCAAGCCGTCTCGGTCGCGGCCGCAGGGAACACTGACCGCCGGCAACCCCGTCAGGCTGAAGACAAAAGTGGGAGCAATCCAGTCGACATAAGTCTCCATGGTGCGATTGGCAACGGTAGTAGGGTAGTTTTCCCCGACCGGAAAGGGACGGACCGCCATACAAGGAGTGAGCAACAAGTCGAAGCGCCGGAAGAAATTCGCCATCCGGAGGCAAGCCCGGGCGCGCTGCGCTTCGGCCTCAGCCAGGTCCAGGGGCGTCACCTGCAAGCCGGCTCGAATATTGCCCGCCAAATTCTCGCCCAGACTGTCAAGCCGGTCCAGCCGTCGCCGGTGATGGACTACCATCCACAAGCCGCGGAGCTGCACAAAGGCGGAACGGGCAAAACCGAGCTCAATTTCAACTTCCTCAACCGAAACCCCTTCCTGTCGCATCTCTTTGGCGGCACACCAACAGATGGATTCGACTTCAGAGTCGACGCCAATGCCTGCCACATCCGGCGAATAGCCCAGTCGAAGAGCACCAAGCGGTTGATCGGCAACAGCCGCTACCAAGTCGCGACCCGTCCAGGGTGGTGGAAAAGGAGCCTTGAGACTCGCTCCGGCAATAGCCTGCAACATCAAGGCCACGTCCCCTGCCGTCCGTGCCATGGGGCCGGTCACTTGCAGCGTGTCCCAGAAAAAATCGCTGGGGTAAAGCGGAACCAGCCCCACTGAGGGCCGCAGTCCCACTACGCCGCAGAAGGAAGCCGGAATTCGAAGCGAGCCACCTAAATCGGTACCCTCGGCCAGGGCGATCATGCCGGTGGCCAAGGCGGCGGCTCCCCCTCCGGTGGATCCCCCCGCAGTGCGATCGAGATTCCAAGGATTACGAGTCGCTCCGAAGACGGCGTTAAAGGTATTGGCTCCGGCCGCGAACTCGGGTGTGTTGGTCTTGCCCAAGATCACCGCTCCGGCGGCACGCAGCCGCTGAACGATCAACGCATCCTGTTGGGGAACGTGGTCAGCGTAAGGGACCGATCCGTAGGTCGTTCTCAAACCTGCGGTCGGCGTGACGTCTTTGATGCCGACTGGAATTCCCAGCAGCGGTAAATCCGGCGCTTGAGCCAGCTTGGCCTCACAAGCCCGCGCTTCCTCCAGCGCCCGGTCTGAGAGGGTACAGATCGCGTTGACTTGTGGGTTGAAGCGCTCAATCTGAGCCAGACAGGCCTCAACCACTTCCAGCGGCGACAATCGTCCAGTGGCGATGTAGTGTCGCAGCTGGGTAGCGCTAAGTTGGGCAACTTCAGTTTCGGCCATCCAGCGTCCATCCTGAAGCGTCAGTCATCGAGAAAAGCCACCACCCGCGCAAAGGCCGCTTCCCCCCCTTTGAACTTCCAGGGAAAGCAGCCTGCGGTCAAGCGTCGATTCTGTAGCTCGGGAGCGTCGATCTGCCCGCCTAGATTCTCGATATGCATGCAATTGTGCGGAAACAGAGCATTGTGGGTCAGCTGGTAAGCACTATCGGGGAAAAGTTCCTCCACCCTTCGGGCGCCGAACTTGTCCAGGCAAAGCTGGCGAACTCGATCACAGTGACCATGCATTCCCTTACCCAGGAAGCGTCCGATCGGTAGATTCATGGGATGATCGGTAGAGATCTTGTCCACTCCCCAGATCCGAATCTCGCGCTCCAACAACCAGGGAACCATGTCGGGGTGGGCGCCGGGATGGAGGTGAATATAGCGTTCTTCGTCGGGCTTCGCGCCAAACTGGGAGTATCGATGCCATCCCGTGTGAAGAAGCAATATGTCTCCCTTCTTGACGTTGACCCGCTCTTCGATCATGGCCGGTGTGTACACTTCGAGATCGTTCATAACGTCGCGCAGATCGACGATCACGGCTGGACCGTAAAGCCATTCCAATGGAATCTGGTCGATAGTCATACCACCGGTCACAAAGTGCCGGGGTGCGTCCAAATGGGTTCCCATGTGGTTGGAAGTCTGAATGTATTGAGCGTTGACGCCGTGCTCAGCCTTGCGCTTGATGTACTTGACCTCGAAGGGTGGGTAATAAGGCCAGAAGGGTACCTCCTGGTTGAGCGGTTGGGACAAGTCGTAGAGTTTCAAACCTTCCCCCTTTTTTTCAGGCTCTCGAAATTTTCCGCATGCCCGGTCATTGGGCCGGTTGGGGCTCAAAAAATCTCTTGACAGCCGGCTTAGTGACTTTCCCCATCATATTACGCGGCAAGTTCTCGACCGAAATCAGGCGAGTCGGTATCTTGTATCTGGCCATGCGGTCGCCAGCCCATTCTCGCAACCGTTCCAGGGAGAGAGGGCCGCCTCGCCAAACTACGGCTACCGCCACTCGCTCACCCCAAGTGGGGTCTTCCACACCCACGACGGCGCACTGCTGAATTGCCTCATGGCGCCTCAGGACTTCTTCGATTTCGAGGGCCGAAACCCTAAAGCCCCCAGTCTTGATGATGTCAACCGACTCTCGTCCCAGGATTCGATAATACCCTCGTTCCAGCGTTGCCACGTCACCCGTCTGAAACCATCCGTTGCGAAAGGCCCGCCGGGTTTCCTCAGGACGTTGCCAATATTCCAAAAAAACGCCCGGACCACGAACTTCAAGGCGACCTGGCCTGTCTTCGCTCTTGATGGACTGTCCCGTCTCGTCGACTAACCGCACCTTGACGCCGGGGAGAGGGACACCCACCGAACCGGGTCGGCGTTCACCGACGAGAGGGTTGGATAAGATCATACCTGTCTCGGTCATGCCGTAACGCTCCAGCAGCGTGTGCCGGGTAATTTGGCCCCAGCGGGTGCACACGTTGACGGGTAAAGCGGCCGAACCGGAAACCATCAAGCGGAGATGTCGGGCGGCGGCAGATCGCCTGCTGCGCTGGTTTGGCGACAGAGACTCCCAATATTGGATCAGCTTGACGTAGATGGTGGGAACAGCCATCAGGAGCGTAATCTTGCCTCCCAAAAATGCGTTCCAGACGGCCTCGGGAGCAAATCCCGGCTGCATTTGGCAGACCGCTCCGCTCCAAAGAGCGCAACCCACCACATTGACAAGGCCATGGACGTGGTGAAGGGGTAGAATCTGCAGAATCCGATCATCGGGGCTCCATTGCCAAGCTTCGATCAGCGCCTCGATTTGGGCCATCAGGTTGCCGTGAGTGCTCACTACACCCTTGGCTTGCCCAGTGGTGCCACTCGTGTAGAGAATCAGTGCCCGCCGCTCTCTATCCACCGCCGGGAGCGATCGACAGCGATTCCGGGCAAGCCGTTCGATGGAGACGATCTTCAAGTTTTCGATCCGGCTCGACAATTTTCCTGCCGCGTCCGCATAGCGTGTTGCAATGATCAAGACGTGGGCTCCGGCATCTCGCAGCATTTGTTCCCACTCGCGGGGTGGGTGCTGACAACACAGGGGAACGGCAACCCCACCTGCCAACCAGATACCCCACTGAGCCGTGATATGTTGCCAATCCGGATCGACCAGAAAGGCTATTCGAGCTTCTTGCAGATCCCGGTCCGGCCCCAAGAGTCCACTCGCCACCTGTCCGGCAGCCTCCAGCAATTCCCGGTAGGAGTGGTGTCCGGTCGAGTCGATGACAGCAGTACGGTCACCGTACTCGAAGGCTCGCCGAACCACGGGCACTCTGGTCTTCAACTGCTGCTCCATTACGGTCTTCAAACTGGGTCGGCGGCCACCCGCCGGCTTTTCATTAGCCAAGCGTAGACCAAAAAAGAAACACCGGTGCTGAAAAACCAAGCCCCGTTGAAAAGAAACTCCAGCCCGGGATGAAGGTGGCCGGCCAGCGCGACCACGATCCCAACTCCCAGGGCGAGCAGCGCCGCTCGATTGAAACCGCGGCAGTAGTAAAAAGAGCCTCGCCGGCGATAGAGCTCCAACACAGGCAAGCGGCAACGACGAATCAGATAGTAGTCGCAGAGAAGGATACCGCCCACTGCTCCCAGCAGCCCCGAGTATCCGATCAACCAGCTTTGATAGAACTCGAGCAGTTTCCAAGGCAGAATCAGAATCCCCACCACTCCGGCAACCAGACCGCCCAAACGAAAACTAAGGCGACTCGGGCTCAAATTGGAAAAGGAGTTGGCCGGGGCCACCAGGTTGGCGGCAATGTTTGTGCTCAGAGTGGCAACAACCACCACTAGCAAAGCGCCCAACCCCAGGAGAGGACTTTGTTGTTCCTCAACCACTCTCTGCAAGAGATCGATAGGGTTCCAGACAGCTTCGCCGTAGAGCAGAACGGTGGCCGTGGTGACGGCGACACTGACAAAGGTGAAAAGCAGCATCGTGGGAAGCAAGCCCAAAGCCTGACCCAACATCTGATCCTTCTGGCTTCGAGCATAGCGACTGAAATCGGGAATATTGAGAGAGAGGGTGGCCCAATAGCCAACCATTGCGGTCAACCAGGGGAGAAAAATCCTCCAAACAAACTCCGCCGAGGAGACGGTTTGAGCCGGCTCGACTAAAGCCGTGGACTGTGTAAACAACAGTCCCCACCCGCCAACCTTGGCAACCGCCCAGAAGAGCAAGAAAACCGACACCAACAGCAAGAAAGGAGCCGCCACTACCTCCAGGATCTTTATCGACTCGGTCCCGGCCCAGACAAAATAGATGTTGATGAACCAGAAGAGAAAGAAACTCAGAAAATGAGGTAACCCGTAGTCCATGAAGCGGAAGTCGCCGCCCAACTGTCCCCACCCCGCCCAACATATCTCCAGCATGGCGTTGATGGCGGTTCCACCGATCCAGGTCTGGATGCCAAACCAGCCGCAGGCCACCAACGACCTCAGCAAGGAAGGCAGGTGGGCGCCGTTGACACCAAAAGCCGCTCGCGCCAAGACCGGAAAAGGAATGCCGTAACGGGTTCCCGCATGCGCATTGAGCACCAATGGGACCAGCACAATGGCATTTCCCAGGAAAATGGCCAGCAACGATTGCCACCAGTTCATTCCCGACTTGACCATGCTCGAGGCCAGCAGGTAGGTGGGGATGCAGACACTCATCCCAACCCAGAGGGAGGCCACATGCCACAGGCCCCAGGTTCTGTCCTGGGACCGTGTGGGTGCCAAGTCGGAATTGATCAAGGTGGAGTCGAGGAGTGATTGGGAGTGCCGGTCCATCGTGTTTTCGATGACGTCCTCAGCAGGCAGGTCAGACGGATGTCCGGTGCGACGTTCGCTGTGCGGCTGCTTGGATTGTCTGCCGAGCCAGCACCTGGGCCAAGTGTCGTCGATAGGCCACCGAGGCGTGCAAATCCTCCAAAGGCGCCACATCTTGCTGGGCTGCGATGCAAGCCGCTTCGGCCACGGTATCAGGATCGAGTTTCCGTCCTTGGAGAAAGCCGGCCGCCCGCCTTGCCAGCATGACACCGGGACCGGCGCTCAGAAAGGTCAGGCGCGGCTGGACGCAGCGTCCCTGCGAATTCAACTGAAAAATAGCTGCCACCCCCATCAGAGCGTAATCTCCATGTCGTCGGGCGACTTCGCGAAAAGCCCAGCGTCCGCCACTTTTCATTTTGGGAATGGCGATTTCTGTCAAGACCTCGTCTTCTCGTCGGACCGTTGAGAACATCCCTTCGAAGAAATGTTCCGCCGCAACCCAACGCGTTTCTCGTTGGCTGCGCAAGGCAAAACGGGCTCCCAGAGCCACCATGACCGCCGGAATCTCTGCCGAAGGATCGGCGTGGGCAATGCTTCCGCCAATGGTTCCCCGGTTTCGGATCTGGGGATGAGCCACCCAGGGGAGACTTGCGGCCAATAGCGGCGAAAGGCGGCTCACCAGAGGATGTTTTTCAACCATACGCTGGCGGGTCATGGCTCCGATCCGGAGTTCGGAGGTCGATGCGTCCTGGCGGATAAAAAAAAGATCCGCAACCCGGTTCAGGTCGATCAGAACCGCAGGGCTGGCCAGACGAAAGTTCAGGGTGGGCACCAGACTCTGACCGCCAGCCAGCAGCGTGGCTTCCTCTCCCTTGTCGGCCAACAGCGCGAGCGCCTCTTCCAGCGTCTCGGGAGCAAAGTATTCAAAAGGTGGCGGCTTCATTTCGGCGTTGCTGGTGAAGGCCGACAAGCTGGCGGCTTTTTCGACCCGGCTTCAACCTTGCGCTTGGACATCAAGTCCTCTTTCTTGCACCAAGTGGAAGAGCCGATTAGGACTCAGCGGTATCTCGAGAATCTCCACTCCTCGGTCTGCCAGGGCGTTTTCTACGGCCTGGGCAAAGAGTGCACCCACCGGAATCGCTCCCGCTTCACCAGCCCCTTTGACTCCCAACGGATTGAGGGGCGAAGGGGTCTCGACACGATCACATTCGATCGGGGGAATATCGCTGGCTGTGGGGAGGAGGTAATCCATGAAGGAAGCATTGAGGAGCTGTCCCTCATCGTCATAACAGAGTTGCTCATAAAAGGCATTGCCGATCCCCTGGGCCACTCCCCCGTGGATCTGACCTTCCAAAATCAAAGGATTGATGACTTTGCCGCAGTCATGCACAACTACATAGCGCTGAATGTCGACCAGCCAGGTTTCCGGGTCCACCTCTACGATCATGGCGTGAACTCCATTGGCCGTGGTGCTTGACGCGGGGGCGAAATAGCAGGTTGCCTCGAGTCCCGGCTCGGTATCCGGATCAACCCTGCCGCGCAATGGATTGGCCAGCCGGGCCAGTGTTCCCAACTCGATCGCGCTTTCGGGCGTCCCCTTGACCTGTACTCTGCCTTCCTTCAATTCAAGATCTTCCTCGGCCACCTCCAGCAGTTGTCCGGCCAGTTGCAGGATCTTGCGGCGGACCTTCATTCCGGCAGCGTGGCAGGCGCTCCCGGCGACGACAGCACCACGGCTGGCAAAAGTGCCGGTCCCCCAACGAAACTCCTGGGTATCGCCCGTCACAACGCGAATCCGGTCGACGTCAACCGCTATCGTATCGGCGACCACCTGAGCCAACGAGGTGAAGTGACCCTGTCCCTGGGTTCCCACACCGGTAGCCACACTGACGGTCCCATTAGGTTCGACGGTCACCCGCGCTCCTTCGTAGGGTCCAATTCCGGTTCCCTCGACATAGCAAACAATGCCAATGCCAACCAGACGTCCTTGGTTCCTGAGCCGTGGCTGCTTCTCCTCGACGAAAGAGCGATAACCGATCAGATCAGCAGCTTTCTCGAGCGCGGGGAGATAGTTGCCGCTATCGTAAACCAGCGGCGCGAAGTCCTGGAAGATGATCTGCTGATTGTGAGGGAAGTCGGCAGGATCGATCAGATTACGGCGGCGAATCTCTACCGGATCCAATTGGAGACGTTTGGCGGCCAAGTCGAGGAGCCGTTCCATCACGAAGACGCCGTGCTGACGGCCGGCTCCGCGATAGGGAGTGACGATGGTCTTGTTGGTGAAAACAACTTCAAACTCGCTGCTGTAATTGGGCACCTCGTAAGGTCCCAGCAAGGTACATTGGCTGTTAATCGGCACTGTCAATCCGTAGGGGTTGTAGGCGCCTGTGTCGTGCAGAAAACGGTCGCGAATACCCAGGATCGTTCCCTCACTGGTGAGTGCGATTTCAGCCCGATGGACCTGACCGCGTTCGTTGGTAGTGGCCGAAAAACTCTCCTGCCGGTCCTCGATCCACTTGATCGGCTTGTTTAGACGAATGGCCAACCAGGGAACCAGCACCTCTTCCGGGTAGAACATCATCATCTTGGGTCCGAATCCACCTCCGATAAAGGGGGCGATTACCCGAACTTTCGACTCAGGCAGGTCCAAGAGATCTGCCAAACCGTTGCGTATCGGTATGGGAGCCTGGGTCGTATCCCACACTGTCAACTGTTGTTGGCGGCTATCCCATTGCGCTACTACACCCCGGTTCTCCATGGCGGCCGAGGCCCCCCGATCGTATTTGAAGCACCGTTCAATCAGCAGATCAGCCTGCCGCCGGGCTTGGGCGTAGTTCCCCTTCTCCTGCAACACCTTAGCCGCCACATTGTTTTCCAGGTCCTCGTGGACAAGGGGAGCTCCAGGCTCAATCGCTTGCTCTAGTTCAGTCACTACCGGCAGCGGATCAGCTTCTACCTCAATCCAATCCAAGGCATCTTCAGCTTGGTAACGACTCTGGGCCACGACTACAGCCACCGGTTCTCCCACGTGGCGTAACTTGTGGCGGGCCAGCGGAACCTGGGTGCGAGCTACAAACTCAAGATTGGAAATCGGCGGCGGCGGAACCAATAAGGGGCCGGGACGCCAGTAATCTCCCAGATCCGAGGCCGAAAAAGCCGCCACTACACCCGGCTGTTCCAAAGCCTGACGGGTGTTGACCTGTCGCAGTCGAGCGTGGGCGAAGGAGCTTCTCAGCACAGCTACATGGAGCATATCGGGCAGAGTCAGGTCATCCACGAAAAGCGCCTGCCCCCTAAGCAGCCGCGGGTCTTCTTTGCGCGGGATCGGTTCACCGAAATAACGTGTTGTCAAACCTGCGTTCCCTGTTAATTCTTGTTGCTCACCGCCAGCAGAACTGCTTTGACGATATTCTGGTAACCCGTACAACGACAGAGATTGCCCGAGAGAGCGAGACGGATTTCCTGCTCTCCGGGGCAAGGGTTTTCTTCCAGGAACGGCAACAGCGTCATGAGAAAACCGGGCGTGCAAAAGCCGCACTGCAAGGCGTGGGCTTGCTGAAAGGCCTGCTGCAACGGGTGCAGTCCGCCCGAGGGAGTCGGCTCCAAGCCCTCGACGGTGGTGACCGATGCCCCGTCCGCCTGAACCGCAAAAAGCAGGCAAGAACGAATCGCCTGCTGATCGAGAAGCACGGTGCAGGCACCGCAAACGCCGTGCTCGCAACCAACGTGAGTGCCGGTCAAACCCAAATTTTCTCGAAGAAAATCGCTCAGCAGGAGCCGAGGTTCAACTTCACGTTGGTATTCCCGCCCGTTAACGGTGACCGTGATCTTGAGCGATTGGCTCAAATTTTTCCCAACCGGTTGCGAGGAGCAGTGGCCGCGAGAGCTTACAAATCCAGACGGTCGACTCAAGCCGACCAATTATCCAAGTTCTCGACCATCGAAGCAAATGCGCCAAACGGAAGCGGCTTTGGGAGATCGCCCCAGTTTGGCGCAAGACCCCGGAGAAGTGGTTCCTGATCACTTTGTCTTTGACATTGGCCGGACTTTGCAACATGATAAAGACCCTAGGAGGGTTTGTTCGCTACCTATTTGGCGCAAAGTGACGACGTTACTTTCCCCTGTCGGGCAGCCCCCTTTCGTGCTTGGTCGAACCGGCATGCAATCAGGCGAAGATGACCGTAGCCATCTGAATGAGGGTGCGCGGGCGATCATCCTTGAAAGAAATTATGGTCCCCATTTCGTAATCCAAATGGTGTGACCTTGGCCTATTGATGCGCTGTCCCCACCACAGGGTGGCTGTGGGATAGTCGCTGTTCTGAAACCTTTGCCAGCAGCTCCAAGGCAGGGGAGAGGCACCTTAAAGTGCACAATAATTTGAGCAATTCTCAGTGAACGAGTCCAAACGGCGGCGGAGGCGCGGTGGAGGACGGAAACGTCGGCCTGCCTTTCGACCCAATGCCCGACATCATTCTCCAGAGCCTCCCGGTACCCTGAAACCGACCAGTGGCATTTTGGAAATCCTTTCCAAGGGCTTTGGCTTCTTGCGCCAAGCCTCCCACTGCTACCAGAGCCATCCCCAAGATTCCTATGTACCGGCGGCATTGATCCGACGTTACGACTTGAAGACAGGGTCGGAATTGACGGGGGAACATACTTGGAAGAAAGGCAGACCGCAGCTCCAAACGCTGTTGACTGTCGATGGGTTCGATTTGGAGCAATTGGTTCCGCCGCCGGTGTTTTCTCGCCTCACCAGTATTGATCCGATCGAGAAATTTCGGATTGCCGATGGCAACGACTCCAGCCTCAGGATCCTCGACTTGATTACTCCTGTCGGGAAGGGGCAACGGGGATTGATTGTAGCTTCTCCCCGAACCGGGAAGACCATACTGCTGCAAAAACTGGGGAAAAGCATCCTCGAATTTCATCCGGAAGCCCACCTGATTGTCCTGCTTGTGGACGAGCGGCCCGAAGAAGTGACCGAGATGAAACGGACGCTCGATACTGAAGTCATCTATTCATCCAACGACCAACTCCCCCAAAGACACGTCAAGATCGTGGAGATGGTCCTGGAACGTTCCCGGCGGCTGGTGGAACGCAAGCGGGATGTGGTGATCCTACTGGATAGTCTGACTCGAGTAGCCCGCGCCTACAATAGTCAAAACAAAAGCCGGGGACGAACTCTGTCCGGCGGTCTGGGGGTGGAAACCATGGCCAAGCCGCGTGAGTTTTTTGGGGCTGCTCGCAAGATCGAGGAGGGCGGTAGCCTCACAATCATTGCCACGGCTCTGATCGACACGGGCAGCCGAATGGATGACGTGATCTTCGAAGAATTCAAGGGTACCGGCAATATGGAGTTGATCCTGCACCGCCGACTCGCGGACCGTCGGGTATGGCCGGCTGTCGATATCAACAAGTCAGGGACCCGTAAGGAAGAAAAATTGAGAACTCCGGAAGAGCAGCACAAGATCAATCTGTTGCGCCGGGCTCTGGCCGATCAAAGCCCCGAAAACGCGCTGACTCTACTACTGGCCAAGATTGAAAAGACCCGGAGCAACCAGCAATTTCTCTCAATGCTCAGGGTCTGATGACGTCGCGCAATGGGTGGGCCAGGTGGTGTCGACTGTCGCCGTCGATTCCCGGCAGAGCGAACACTTCTCTGCCCTGATTGTTATTTCCACAGGCTCCTCATCATTAGCGCGCTGAGCGAAGGGCGGCTAAAGAGGCAGGCAACCAAAGTTGCAAGTCAAAGAAGTACCCATCAAGAACGTTCTAAATCGGACCACCGGATTTCTGAGAAAGGTTAGCTCACACTCACTTCAACCCTATCGCGGTTGCCCATTCGGCCGATCCTTGTGCGGCGTAGGCTGTTTTGTTCAACATAGTCGTCACCTTACCCGAGGCCGCAGGTGGGGATCTTTTCTGGAGATCCGAAGCGAGGCTGCAGATTCCTACTGCAAGAACTACCGCCGCGAAGCTCGCTGGGCCCGCCGGAATCGGGGGCAATTCGAGATTTTTCTTTCCAGTGTGACCGAACCCTTTCCGCCCCAAGAAAGACGCTGGGGCATTACTCGACGCGTACTGGAAGCAATGGTGGACCGACCGCCCGACAGCCTAATCCTGCAAACTCACAGTCCGCGAGTGGTGGACTACTTGGACCTCTACCCGAAGCTGCAACAAGTTTGTCGGCTACGCGTTCACATCTCGATTGAGACCGACCGCGATAGAATCCCCGGCTTGCCGCCCCATGCCACTCCCATCGGCAAGCGCTTTTTGGCTGCTCGACAGCTGCGCGCCCAAGGGATCAGGACCGTGATCACGGTTTCGCCCTTGTTACCGATTCGGGATCCAGTGCGTTTTATGCAACGAGCCGGAGAAGCGGCTGACGCCCTTGTGATCGATCACTTCATCGAGGGTGATGGAAGTCCCGACGGGAGCCGAACGTGGAGAACTGCCTTGCCGGAGGCTCTCATGAAGCTGGCTCCTGAGACAGTGACACTCGACTATCGGAAACAGATTTTGGAAATTGCTCAAGAACACTTTCCCGGACCCGTTGGGTGCAGCATCGAGGGGTTTGCCGGCCAATATCTCTCTTAGTTGCAGAGACTTATTCAAACCACCAGGATCTGGGCCGGCCAACGGTGGACTCCATCTAGCATCCCACTCCACTTCAGCAAGTAGTGTCGAGTGACTCCGGAGTCACGGTCGGCAAAAAGGGCCCAGCTTTACTTCTCCATCAATAGTTCACCTGCCCGCTCAACTGCTTTGACCACAGCCTTTATCAAGGTCACCCTCAACTTGCCCTCCTCCAGCTCCAGAATCCCATCGATGGTACAGCCGGCTGGTGTTGTCACGGCATCTTTGAGAAGTGCAGGATGATTTCCCGTTTCCAACACCATCCGGGCGGCTCCTTGGGTTGTCTGGGCGGCCATTAGGGTGGAGACCTCACGGGGCAATCCCACTTTGACGCCGGCCTCGGCCAACGATTCCAGAATGATGTAGACAAAAGCCGGACCGCTCGCTGAGAGACCGGTGACGGCATTCATGTGCTTTTCGTCCACCACTACTGTGCGGCCCACGGCATCGAAGAGAAGACGAGCTATGTCCAAATGACGTCTCCCAGCAAAACTCCCGCCGCACAAGCCGGTCATTCCCGTTCCCACTTGGCAGGGCGTATTGGGCATGGCCCGGACCACCGCCAGTTCTCGTCCCAACGCTCTTTCAATGTAGGATGTGGGGACGGAAGCGGCTACAGAAATCAGCAAGGCATCAGGAGCAAGATGGGGAGCGATTTCAACGCACACTTGGTGAACGTTGGCCGGCTTCACACACAACAACACTACGCCAACCCCCTGGACACATTGAGCATTGTCGGTACCGACCACCAACCCGTATCGCTTGGCCAGTGCATCTACTTTGTGTTGGTGAGCAACGGTGCAGGAGGCGGCCTGCGGCGCAACCAGATTTCTCTCCAAGAAGGCTTCGATCAGAATTCCTCCCAGCTTGCCAAGCCCCAACACAGCTAGAGGTGACTGCAATTTGGCGTTCATAATTGGCTATTGTGGACTTTTCGACTTCCAAGTCAAACCACCTGCTGCCGAAATTGCTGATCGGATTTGACGATCAGACGGATTCCTGTTACCACAACCACAAGTGGACCAAGATGTCCCACGACGATTGTATGGACGGCCGAGGCCGCCCAACTCGAGGGGGTTCCCATGAAACTGGTCGAAACAGTCGCTCAATTGTTGGCCCGCAAGGGTCGTGATGTCTGGTCGGTCCCTCCCAAGGCTACTGTCTTCGAAGCTCTGGCGATCCTGGCAGAAAGAGGTATCGGAGCCGTTCTGGTGATGGAGAACGATCTCCTGCTTGGTATCCTCTCGGAACGCGACTATGCCCGCAAGGTCATGCTCAAGGGAAGATCGTCCCGTGAGACTCGCGTGGATGAAATCATGATCACGCCGGTAGTCACCGTCGGTCCGAGTCAGCGAGTCCAGGACTGTATGGAACTCATGGCAGCCGGCCGTTTTAGACACCTTCCCGTGCTCGAAGAAGGGCGGGTGATCGGCGTCGTCTCAGTAGGAGATCTGGTCAACAGCATTATCTCCTCTCAAGAAAAGGCGATCGACCATTTGGAAGACTTCATTACCGGCAAGTATCCGGGCTGATCAGAAACTACAGCGCCGCTGAAGACCAAGAGGGATTGAGTCACGGTTCGGGCCAGTTGTCGCGCCTGCCGGACACCGCAACGATTTCTTGATTGCTCTCCCAAACAGCCCCGGCCTGTCGACGATTTTGCCCCAACCGAGCCCCCTCTCCAATGCCGGACTTCCGCTAAAGCCGACTCCCAGAGCGAGCAATTGTAGAGAGCCTCTACTGGGGCTTCGCCCGTCTGTCAGAAACCCAACGCGCCCCTGCTCAAGCTGACATTGTCAGCCTGTGAGATAGGCTTTTGCCGGGTTTCTTGTAGAGCTATACTAAATCGGCCCGGCTGTTTTGGAGCTGACCCCAATCAACTGAAGTGTTTCTCAGGAGCGGCGCCATGGATGAGGATAGAGATCGGTTCTCATCCCAACTCAAGGATTTGCAGCAATCTCTGAAACAAACTCGGCAAGGTCTGCGAGAGGTCGACCACCGGATTTCCCAGCTCAAGACGGAAGTCGGCGCCATGTTCGAAGCCATTCTGGAATTCTTGAAACGGCGCAAGGTGGTTCAATTTCTCGACCCACTTCCCGCTCGAGGTATCGACCTGGAGCAACTCAACCAAGACATTCGGAATCTGTGCTTGGGACAGACTCAAGAGGAGATCCTCGATCGTTTTCTCAAACAATCAGCGCCTTATGTCGACCGAGCCTTACTTTTTCTTGAGAAGGACGGCCGCTACACACCTTGGAAGAGCATGGGCTTTGAGCTGAGGCACGTCGAAGGGGTGGTAGCCTTCGAACCGGACGACCCCATTGTCCGTTCAGCTCAACAGCAACGGATTCTCTATCGCGCCGACGGCATTGAGGACGTTTTTGGCTGGTTGACCCAGGCCGGCGAGCGACCGGCAACCTGCGTTTGTGTGCCAATGGTCTTTGGAGATGGACGGGTACCGCTGGTGCTCTACGCTGATTCAGACCGGGCGATCTCAATCAATTCACTAGAGTTGCTTAGTCATTTGACCGTTCTCGTTCTCAAGAACCACTATCTGCAATACCTGATCGAAACGGGCACTCAAGCCGGCCAAACGACAGCGGAAGATCCTCCGGTCAACCGATCCCAACTAGTTGATCGTGAAGCCTCCCCCCCAGAGAACCGGCCCTTGGGAAATGGGCCGGCAACCCAACTCAAGGAAGCAAGTCACACAGAGAGGTCGGTCCGGATGGTTGAAACATCCGGCGCCCAGCCGGAAAAGACGAGCCTTGGGGAGACCGGCGCTGAACCAGGGCAAGATGGCGAACTCGGGTTGGAGGAACCCCCGAAACAGTCTGAAACGCGGGGTCTGACAATCGTCCCCTTCGAAAAACCCGCTGCCGGGGAGAGCTCGCCGGCCACCACCCGGGCGGCCGCCGAAGAAATGACGGCCGGACCCGTTCCGGACCAGTTGAAAGAGGGCGCACCGGGAGAAAAACCTGCCCCACAACAGCTTAGGAAATGGGCCGTCGAAGCCAAACAACTCGCCCGGTTGCTGGTTACGGAAATTCGACTTCATAACCGGGACCAACTGCACCGAGGACGTCGTTTCTCCGACATCTACCAACGCCTCCGCACAGATGTTGATCGCGGTCGCGAGATATATTCCAAGACGGTCGACCCTCTGTTGGGCTCAGAACGCGACTACTTTCACGAAGAGTTGGTCAAAGCCCTGGCTCTGGGGGATGAATCGATCTTGGGAGACGATTATCCGGGGTTCGAGCCAAATCCCAAGCCTGTCGAGACCACTTCGTGAAACAGCGGGTCAGTCACAAGGCATCTCAATTCACCGAATCGGTAATCCGGGAAATGACCCGGTTGGCGAATAAGCACCGGGCCTTGAATCTGGCCCAGGGATTCCCCAACTTTGCTGCCCCCCACTGGTTGAAGAAGTCAGCCTGCCAAGCGATTGAACGCGACATCAATCAATACGCGATTACCTGGGGCTCCCCCCGGTTTCGTCATGCCATTGCCGATCACTATCAAAAACAATACGATTTTCCGGTCGATCCGGAAACCGAGGTGACCGTTGCTTGTGGCGCCACCGAGGGTATGATCGCTGCCCTTTTGGCGGTAGTAGACCCTGGCGACCGAGTGGTGGTCTTCGAACCCTTTTACGAAAATTACGGCCCGGATACGATTATCGCCAGCGCAGATCCCATCTTCATGCCTTTCTCGTGGGGGAGCGCCGGCTGGGCTCTGGAGCCCGATCGGCTCGAAAAAACGTTGCAGCAGCATCGTGTTCGGGCCTTGATTCTTAACAGTCCCCATAATCCGACAGGAAAGGTCTTTTCGCGGGAAGAATTGGAACAATTGGCCTTGCTGGCTCAGAAATACGATTTTTACGTTCTGACCGACGAGATCTACGAGCACATCGTTTTCGATGGGCTGGCGCATCTTCCCATGGCTTCGTTGGAGGGCATGCGCGACCGGACTATCACTATCAGCGGCTTGTCAAAAACCTTCAGCGTCACGGGTTGGCGCCTCGGCTACGTCATCGCTCCCCCGGATCTTTCGCAGGCAGTCCGCAAGATGCACGACTTCCTCACCGTGGGAGCTGCGGCTCCGTTGCAGGAAGCCGGCGCTGAAGCACTCAGGGCGGGTAACGACTACTACCAAAAGCTGAAAGAGGATTATCGGCAACGACGGGACTTTCTGGTGCCTCGGCTGGCCGAATTGGGATTCGGTGTGGCGCCACCTTCCGGCGCCTACTATGTCATGGCCGATATTAGCCGGCTTACAGCCTTGGATGACGTCACCTTCGTCCGTCAATTGATTACCCAATTCGGAGTGGCAACCGTCCCCGGCAGCAGCTTTTACCGGCAGCCGGAAGATGGACGGCATTTTATTCGTTTCGCTTTTTGTAAGACCCTGGAACTATTGGAAGATGCCGTCCACCGACTTTCCCGCTTGGCGGCCGGATAATCGGTCTCAAAGAGGAGCATCTGGCGAGTACAAAACGTCTCCACGCCAATGTCTGGCCGAGCGTGCAGGAGATTAGACCTGATCGTAGGTGAGGGTGGTCGCCGGAGTCCCGTCCGAGTAAAGCGTTGTCGTCAGCCGGCGGATCCGGCTCCTAAGACACTCTCCTGGATCAACCGATCCAGGATATGTCGGGCTTGACACCATAGATCGGCGCCGTCATTTCACACACGATCCGACTTGTGTAGGAATAGTCGGATTGATGACTTCCCGGAAGTGGACCGATTGGAACTCCCACGCTCCATCAATACGAGATTCGTTAGCCAACTTTATTTACCCCGGTACTCCTTTAGCAATTCTGACTCGTGGGGCCGCAATCGGATAATGACTTTCCCGAAGTGTATCGATTGAAACTTCCAGCCTCCGTCCGAATGCCAATCGGTGGTTACGGTCGCGTTCACTGATCCCTCCGCAGGATGACGGTCTGGTTGCAACTCTCCGAATGGAACCCGCCAATTCGAGAAACACTCCTCCGGAGTTTCGATGATGTCTGCAAATTCCTGTTTGGGGGTTCGGACCAACTGGACCTTTCCGGACGGCTCCAGCAGCAGTTCGGTCTGGAATTGGAAAGTGGCGGGGGAGCGTCGCGGAGAAAACAGAGGAGCAGAGGGACGGCAAAACTCGAGTTCGAAGCTTTGAGTCTCGGTCTTTGCAATAGATTTACTTGTGGTTTCGCTATTTAGGTAGTGTCTTTTGGCTTCGCGGTGTAGTCGTCTTAGGTATTCTGACCTGTTTACGCCCCTATGCTTCACGTACCCCGGCTCCGTCAATATCAATCGAATGACGATTTCTCCAAACTGTACCGATTGCTGCCACCATCCTCCATCCGAATTCCAATGCGTAAACACCGTCGCTTTCGTTGGTCGCGATCCCCCGAATGGAAATCGCCAACTCAAGAAACACTCCTCTGGAGTTTCAACGATGTCTCGTATAGGATTTGTGATGCTTCTTTGCACCGAACGGACCGCACCAGATTGATCCAATCCCAGTTCCACTTTGAAGCGGAAAGGACTCAACCGGGCACGCAGAAAAAGCTCTGGAGTGGGAGGTTCGCAAAACTTCAGTTCGAAGGTTTGAGTCTCCACCGACGGTGGAAAACCCAGCGCCAGAAAGATCAGCGGTGTTAGTCCCATCATTAAGCCTCCTTGAAAGTCCCCGGCCTACGCGCGTCGACCTTATCCCAAAACTCTTGACAATTCGCCAAATTCCCCCGCCTGATACTGAGAACTGTGCGCTAACGAAACGGTATCCGGGATTCATGGGCGCGTTCGTTTTCTCGAACCCTTTGGTTTCGCTCGAAAAGCCATCGGTTTCTCTGGAATAGGTTGGGTTTGGGCGGACGTCGGCCTATCAATTGGCGACGAATGTTGGCTCTAATGGTAGCAGATGTTCGCGATTCGACCACTATTGCACGACCCTGAACACCCGGTTCGGTATGCTTCCATGGCCGGTTTTGCAAATATAGATATGCATGTACATAGAGTTCGTGCGCCAGGGTGACAATCCTTTCCGTCCGCGACTGCCCAACAGCACCGTCATTGACTGTGACGTTGAAATTGGGGTTGTCTACGAAACCCGGTTCCTGGGACAGTCCTTGGAAACCTTTATTATCGAAAGGAGTGTCCACTCCCGGCGCCGAAGGCGCAACCGCCACTTCAAATATGAGATTGCTCGAAACCAACTGGGCAAGGGCGAGGAAATTGGCGTTGTCGTTGGTCACGGAAGCTACAGAAAGGATCCCGTCTTTAGCCGTAATGTGCCGTTGTAAATCGAACGGAATTCCCGCAAGGATAAGACCGAGTGCCATCTCATTCGCCACCCTGACCTCTCGTCCATCCGGATCGACGTATTTGAGCGGATTGTTGAAGGTATAGGTGTACCGGTTCCAGCTTTGGGGGTTGGTTGGATCGGCGCTGTCCAGCACCGGATCGACGCTCAGGAATCTCCCTGCCACGCTGTGGTAGTAGCGAGCCCCGAAGTAGTCCAGCCCCGATTCTGCGTCACGCTCCTTCCCGGTAAACCTCCGGTCGTGAGCAGCATCGACCACCGTGTTGACTTGTTGCCCGAAGGGGTAGTAGTCGTCGCGAGCTTGCGAGGCTGCCGTCATCACATGCAGCTTGAGTCGCGGCGTTCCCAGGTGATCGGTATAGACGGTGTGCGACCCCGCCGCTGCGTCGCCGGTGGAGGTGAACAACCGCCCGTTGAAGTAGGCGCGCACCATCTTCTGCCGGTCACCGGTCCCGTCCGGATCGAACTCCCACAACACTTTTCCCGTCACATCGTAAAAGTACTGAGTGTTGTCGCTTGGCGCCCGCTTGAGGATGCGCCGTCCCAGATGGTCATAGCTGTAGGAGGCGGTGGCGCCGCTGTCGATCGACTCCAGTCTGCCGGCTCCATCCCACTGCAGGGTCGAAGTGGAGATCCCGATCGGATTGCCGGCTGCGTCGTAGCGCCAGTTGCTGATTCGATTGGTGGTGGCGTCGACGGCGCAATCGGTGCTGCAAGCCATGAAGTTGGCCACCGTGCCCTTGGTGGCGGACGAAGTCCGGTTCCCCCAGCGGTCGTATCCGTAGGCGATCTTGTTGCTGGAGGTTCGGCTTCCCAGCCGCACCTCGGTCAGCCAGCTTCCGGCCAGGACTGACCGGAAACTACAAAGACCCGAACCACACGATCCCTGGACACCGCTTGGCGGGCACGGTTATCCTGATTCTGAGGGGATGATTTCACCATCGGAATACACCTTAATTGAGCCCTCAGACTGTCCAAAGAACCAGGACCACTTCAATAAGTCCCCTTCTCCCTGTCAGGCTGCCGCTATCCCCGGACTCCTGGGTGAATTCGGACTCCTGGCCAACCGAGTTCTGGCCCAATCCCAACCCAGTGTGTCCAAGTCCAGTTCACCCTACCCTTGTGGGCAACTTATCCACCCACTGGTAACCGTAAATATCATGGGCTAGAATCTCCTCAATATTTTCAAAGGAGAAGGCCCCTTCATCTCCATTATTAAAGAATAGGAAATCATTTTCTTCTGTGCGCATCCGAAAATAGTAAATCACGTGCTCGTCGGTATTCAATATTTTACCGATTCCATATTTAACATCCCTTATTTTATTACCAATTAGTCGAAATAATATGTCATACTTATCAACGGTGATTGGTGAGTATATTTCATATATGATGTCATCTGATTTGATCCAACCTTGCCCCTTGTCAAATGTTATCGTTTCACCATCATCGCTGATACAAAGACTTAAAAATAATTTCTGCCTTACATTTGTGATATTGAAGTGCAACTCAAGAAGATCATTCTCGAAAACGACTTTAATTATTTGACGTATTCTGAATCTAAGCATTCTAAAGAAGTTATTGCTCCCATATCGTTTTCGCTTTTTTGAAATGTTTGTTCTTCGTAGCATTCTTAAGAATCGTAATCAGAGTTCCGTCAGATTTTGTAACGACAAGATCCTTACCATTAGAATAAAATAAGGCGTCTTTAAATCCACCTGATTTCGGGTTGCCCCAAACACCTTGACGAATCTCTCTGCGATTCTTGTAGATACTTTTAGCAAATTGTCTCATACGACCCAATTGTCTAGGGGCCAAAGCAACTCCCTTCTGACCTATTCCCCACTGATGAGCATGTTGAATTAACTTGTTGTCTCTGAGCTTCAAACTCGGGAGTAATAACCCTTGTGCCGTCTTCGCGGCGCTCGCAGCCCTATAGGCCTTCACCACCTTTACGGATTTTTGGGCGATTTTGACCAGTCCAAAGCCCGTTGCTCCGGCAACTGCTCCGGTTACCACCGCCGTTCCGACGTCCTTGTGCCACGCGTCTCCTTGAAGAACGTTCAAGGCTACCTGAAGTCCAACGTCTGTCCCGGCGCCGATTGCCAGCGTGGCCAAGACGGCAGCCTTGCCATCGGGGTCCTTCAGCTTGAGAGGGCTGTTCAGAACATAAGTATAGCGATTCAGACTCTGGGGGTTTTTGATAGCGAGACTTTCTCTTGAAGGATCGACACTCAGAAATCTCCCTGCCACGCTGTGGTAGTAACGAGCCCCGAAGTAGTCCAGCCCCGACTCTGCGTCGCGCTCCTTCCCGGTAAACCTCCGGTCGTGAGCTGCATCGACCACCGTGTTGACTTGTTGCCCAAAGGGGTAGTAGTCGTCGCGGGCTTCTGCGGCTGCCGTCATCACATGCAGCTTGAGTCGCGGCGTTCCCAAGTGATCGGTATAGACCGTGTGCGACCCCGCCGCTGCGTCGCCGGTGGAGGTGAACAGCCGTCCGTTGAAGTAGGCGCGCACCATCTTCTGCCGGTCACCGGTCCCGTCCGGATCGAACTCCCACAACACTTTGCCTGTCACATCGTAAAAGTACTGAGTGTTGTCGCTTGGCCCCCGCTTGAGGATGCGTCGTCCCAGGTGGTCATGGGCTGTAGGAGGCGGTCGACCCGCTGTCGATCGACTCCAGTCTGCCGGCCCCGTCCCACTGCAGGGTCGAAGTGGAGATCCCGATCGGATTGCCGGCTGCATCGTACCTCCAGTCGCTGATTCGATTGGTGGTGCCATCGACGGCGCAATCGGTGCTGCACGCCATGAAGTTGGCCACCGTGCCCTTGGTGGCGGACGAAGTTCGGTTCCCCCAGCGGTCGTATCCGTAAGCGATCTTGTTGCTGGAGGTTCGGCTTCCCAGCCGCACCTCGGTCAGCCGCTGCAAATAGTCGTAGGAGTAGTACTGCTTGCCTCCGGTGGTGCTTTGCGCCCTGTCGGTCATCCGGTAGACGTTGCCGTTGTTCCCGGAGCTGGTGGGGTCTCGGAAGGAGTAGCGCAGATCCATCAACTTGCTCGTTGGCGTCGCCGTCAGCGCCACCGATCGGCGGGTCGGTTGCATTCGGTTGTTGTAGGTGATCTTCTCTTGAGTGCCGTTGATGGAGTACAGGGTCGTCTCGGTGGAGGTGGAACGGCCGTAGATCTTGCGATAGCCGTCGATCAGGGTCCGGGTTTGCCCTGAAGAAGTGCTTCTCATCTCCTGCTGGCGGCCTTGACCGTCGTAGTCGTATTCCCACACGAAGCCGGGCGAAGGGTAGGTATCCGGGTAATCGACCTGGGTGATTCCGCCCAGGAAGTTGTAGCAGTAGACGGCGTCAAACTGTCGGCTGCCCAGAGTCGTGCGCAGATTCAACACTCGTCCCATGCCGTCATAGCCGTCATAGTGATAGTGGAAGGCATCGGAGCCGCTGCCGCCGGAGGCGGTAGCCAGCCGCCCTTTTCCGTTGGCGCCCTGATCGTAGGTGACGGTGGTCGTCGGAGTCCCGTCCGTGTAATCGGTTGTCTCCAGTCGATCCAGCGAGTCGTAGCTATAGGTGGTGGCAATCCCCCGGGCATCGGTGCGCCGCTTCAGGTTGCCGTTGGCGTCGTATTGGTAGCTGGCGGTTCCCGATTCGGGATGGGTTTCGGAAGTCAACCGGCTCAGGCTGTCGTAAACGAAAGAACGCTCCTGATAGGTGCTCCGGTCTCCCATCGTATATTGTCGGACACGGGTCAAGTTGTCCAGCACGTCGTAGCTGTAGCCCGTATCGTAGCCGCCGGCTGCCGTCACGGCGTTATTGGCCGGGTTGGCCATTCGAACCTGACTGATTCGACCCAACCTATCGTAGAAAATCTGCTGCTTGGCCCCAACCTGATCCGTCACCGTCTCCCGGTTGTTTTCATAAGTCATCGTGACCGATTGGCCGTCGGGAGTTGTGATCGAGGTGACTCGGTCCAGACCATCGTAGCTGTTGGCGGTCCAACTGAATGAGCTGGAAACAGGTTCGACCGACGAGCCCAGACTGACCGGATTGCTGCTGCGGTAGGGCCGCTGGTTGTCGTCGTATTCGGTGCTCCCATCTGCAACAAACTGTCCCCTTCTCCGTTCTGTCCTTTGAGCCAGGCAGGGACACCGGTCAGTTGATTACTGTCACTGTACAGGAGTGACGAATCGGAGAAGTGTTCAGTCAGGATACGCATGCCCTATTCGGTCGGTAAAGACAATTCACCAGAACTTTCAGCTGGGGCGCAAATCGTTCGTGGTTCGATTTCGCACTTATTGCCTGGTCCCAGATAGACCTCCATGTCCTCGGTCGCAAATTCCCAATTTCCATCAAAACTCCCCTCCGATGAGGTGTGGTCACAGAATATCTTCAGTCTTAGGTCATCGGAGAAATCGAAAATGGCATCCCAAACTGGTCCCATTACTTCCACACCGATCAGCTTCTTTCCCTTCAACCGATTGAGACCAGCGACGATATTGGCCTCATTGTCATCGCTACTCACAATCGCAGAGTTTTTGGAATCAAGACGCCAGGTGCACCACACCAAAAGGGTCGACTCCCCTGTATATAACCGAAATTCCTCAGGATGAGCGAGGTTTGTGAGTGGATACTGCCGCTTGAGCCTTCTTCCCAATGCAATTTTAAAAGAGGGTAATGTACACCCTCCGACCGAAATGTACCAACACGCCTGTCCAATAATCTTCTTTAAAATCCCTGAGAGTCTATCCATACTGTCCTTTCAAGACTTGCGTTGTTTCGTTTTGGAGATCCTGTCCCAGACCCCTGTCTTTGGCGCTGGCCGGCTTCGACTGCGGTCGGCCCTCCGGGCCTCCCTTCATCGAAGCCGCTACTACCTTGGCAGAACTCAAACTACAGAAAGAAAGTTACACGGCTCTTCGAAAGGAACGCTATTGAAGTTAGAAAACCTGGATTGATGTTGTATCCTTTCCCTCGCGGGCCCAGGGAGCCAAGCCAATCGTTAACGTTGGAGAAAAACCTTGATCAAAGATCTGCTGCCTAAGCAAGTCGTCTGCAACCAAACCGGCATTAAGGGTAAACCTTGCCACGGAGGACTGAAGCGCTACCATCCTTTTTCTTCCTACTATAACGAAGAGGACTCGACTGTCCTTCAGGAAATCGAGCGGGAGTTCGGCAAGCGCAGAGACTTGGTTCTCCTCAAGTGCGAGAATTGCGGAGTCGTTTATCGGTTGCCGTCCGTTTTGCACGAGAAATACGGCTGAGAGAGGCCCCGCTACGATAATCGCCAAAAGGCGGAGTATTGGCGGCCAGCTCGTGCCCGGTAGTCCGCAAAGCCGGGAGAGTCGGGTCGATCCCAGGGGTCGGGTGAGCCTTCGAGACAGGTTTCCAGAGTTCTTGCTATCGAGTTCTTCAAGGCTTCCAAATGATATCCCCCCTCGAGCAGGTAGACGACGCGACTCTCACAGAGGGAGGCAGCGGCCTGATTGAGCTGTCGCACCAGCTCGCCAAAGCCGTTCTCGGTCACCTTCATCTGAGCCAGCGGGTCCAGTTGATGGGCGTCAAATCCCGCCGAAACCAGAATCAGGTCGGGGTGAAAGCGTTGCAAAATCGGGATAACCAGATCTCGAAAGAGCGGGACATAGAAGTCGTCTCCACACCCCGCCGGTAGTGGGAAATTAACCGTGTATCCAGTCCCCTCCCCACTGCCCGACTCGTTCCACGCGCCGGTACCCGGGTAGTGAGGGAACTGGTGAGTCGAGAGGTAAAGCACGTCGCTGCGTTGGTAAAAGATGTGCTGCGTACCGTTACCATGATGGACATCAAAGTCCACGATCGCTACCCGGTTTAGGGCCGCCTCGGCCAAGGCCGCCTCAGCCGCGATGGCGGCATTGTTGAGAAGGCAGAAGCCCATGGCCCGGTTGCGTTCCGCATGGTGTCCAGGCGGCCTGGCCAGCAAGAGACCGCCGCGCAGCTTCCCCTGGGCGCCCCAACTCGCCAACAAAGCCGCCCCGCCCGCAGCCAGACGCGCCACGCGCCAGGAGTCGGCAACCGCGTGAGTGTCCAGGTCGAGCTGGGAGCGGGGCTGTAGAGAAGTGTGGCGCAATTGTCCCAACAGGGCTGGTGAATGCACCATCTCCAGCAACTCTTCAGACACCTCAACGGGCTCGATTCGAGTCACTCGGGATGAGCCTTCCCAGGGTTCGATGGCCTCGAGCATGGCGTTGACGCGCCCTACCCGTTCGGGATGACCGGCCGGCGTGCGGTGGAGCCCGAATACCTCATCGGCAATCAATCCAAAAACAGCTTCGTCTTGCCCACGTCGAGACCTCAGTTCACCCAACTCTCACCCTCCACCAACACCTCCTCGGAGTCGCATTCCGGACAGCAACGGTAACGGCGCCAGTCTCGACCCAGACCGGTCCAGCCACACTCGAAACAACGCACCGATTTCAGCTCCAGACGTCGACACTGTATACTCTCAAAGACTTGTCGCAGCACTAGAGCAACAATTCCCAAGACAAGGACGGCGTAGCTGTAGGCCACCAACCAAGGCGATCGAAAGGCGACGATATAGGTGGCCAAGATCAGAAAAACGAGCGCTAAAGCCACTAACCCAGCACCCAGCTGACTCAACCAGCGAAAATTGGCAGCGCGACGAATTCTCTGCTCCATGGCCTTCACACCGGAAATCGTAGTCCATCACCTTTACAGATTCCAAAGCGCTGCTTCAACTCTTGATTCTTCGTGAACAGATTACAACGTCTCCAAGAACTAGTCGAAAACGACCCCACCGCTCCCTTTCCCCTTTATGGCTTGGCGATGGAGTTAAAGAGTTTGGGACGGCTGAAAAAGGCCGCCGATGCCTTTGCTCAGTTACTGGACCGACATCCCCAGTATCGGGCTGCTTATCTTCACTATGGTCTGCTGCTGGTAGAGCTGGATCAACCGCAACAGGCCGGCGCTGTTTTCTACCGGGGCATCGAGGTTTGTCACCAAGCCGGAGACGAGCATGCCCGCGATGAGTTGAGACAGGCTATTGCAGAGCACCTCGGGACCCGGCGGTAACAAGATTTCCCAGGCCACGCTCGCGTAGCAAACGGTTGTTGTCGGTTGTTGATCGGCGTGGAAGCTCCACCAGTAGAATTGGCAGGAAAAATCAATTGGACGGTTGTCGATCGCAGCTATGTCTGGCTGGATGAGTCCCAGCCCGAACGCTCTCCCCACCTGAGCTTCTCGCGCAGGATGTCGAAAAAACTCCGGTTTCCCGGCTGAATCAGTTGGATTCGGTGTTGGGCGCGTGTGCAGGTAAGCACATCGCCGGGAAGCATTTCGGTTCCGACCTGTCCGTCAATGGTGAGCATGACATCGTCCCCCGCTCGCAAGACAATGCGAATATTGCTCGTGGCCGGCACGATCAACGGCCGGTTGGTGAGGGTGTGAGGACAGATGGGAGTCAAGACGATCAAATCTTCGGTGGGAAAAACGATCGGACCTCCAGCCGAGAGCGAGTAGGCGGTCGAGCCTGTAGGAGTCGAGACAATCATGCCGTCGGCCATGAAGGTAGCGATGAAATCATCCCCGCAATAGGTATCCAGGGCGATAATTCGGGCCAGTGCAGCTTTATTGATTACGGCATCGTTGAGTGCCTGCCAGCTCTGGGGACCAGCTCCCTTTCGTTGCAATCCCACTTCCAGCAGACAGCGCGAGCTCGTTTGGTAATCGCCGGTCAAGACGCGCTGCAACACCTCTTTCACTTCCCCGAGAGTCACTTCGGTCAGAAAACCGAGAGACCCCAGATTGACGCCAAGGATGGGTGTGGGTCGGCTCTCGACCAAGCGAGCTGCCGACAGCAGGGTTCCATCGCCCCCAAACACAACTAGAAGATCAACTTGTTCCGCTAAGCCGGAGCGGTCGACTCCCTTGAATCCCTCCAACCGGAAGCCGGCTACAACCTCCCGGTCCACCAGCACGCCGCAACCTTGCTCGACCAGCCAGTTGAGGGTGTCGCAAACCAATTCGGCGTGATCGGCTCGGTGAGTCTTAGCCACCACTCCCAGTCTCACCGCAAGAGTCTCCTCATGTTATCTGATTCTCCAAGCTGGGCGGGAACCAGGGCCTCGCCATCCGGTTGAAGCAGGTCGCCGGGCTCGACAGGCTCGGTTCCGGCCAAGCCGTCGAGTGCTCCTGTTGCCCGTTTACGTCCCAAGGCTATCTTTCTTGGCAGCACCGTTTGATTCTCTTGGATGAGACTAGCCCGAACCAGAGGTGGCCGGACTCCTAGCCTCGTTGCCGAATGAACTCTTCACGACACTCTTGTGAACAGAAATGAAAGGTCTGCCCTCCACTGCGGGCGGCAATCGCCAACTCGCTAGCGACATAAGTCCCGCAGTTTGGGTCCCTGACCATCGTGCCTTTGACAACCCTCTTTTGGTCGGCTGAGGCAGCACGAGACCGGGTCTGGCTAGGGGCGCCACGCAACGCAGCAAGAAACGCAGCGAGAACCCGCGCCATCAATCTGCGGATTAGCCAAATCAACAGGACGACTAGAAGGATCCGGAGAATGAGCCACGACATCAGGAATGTTCGCCGTCGACAATAGACCGAGCGGTCTTGAGATGTTCCTTGACGGCTTCAACGTTCTCGTAATTGGGATGGAACCTGATCAGGCGCTCCCAAAAGTCCACCGCCTTACCGTGCCGGTTCGTTGAAAAATAGACCCAACCTAGATTCTGCAAGGCCACCGGGTGGTCATGCTGTAGCTCCAGAGAGCGGCCCAAAACTTCGATCGAGCGGTCCACCTCTCTTGCCCCAAAGAGTGCAGTCCCCAGATTGTTGTTGACATCGACATTGCTGGGATCCAATTGGAGGGCTCTTTCATACCAGGTCGCAGCCATCTGATACTGCTGTATTTCGAAGTAGGCGTTGCCGATCTGAACCCGAACTTCCACGTGCTCCGGGTGCTCGGCTGCGTGCTGCTCCAGTTCGCGCAGCCGTTCCAAGAAATCGACCGGAGGATGACCCTCGGGCAGATTGGAGGCCTCGGCCGACCGGGTTGGAACCTGGGTCGAAGAGGTGGCCAACCGGCCAACAAAAAAACCTAGAACAAACCCGATCAGGGCCCCGACCACGAGGAAAGCAAACCGCTTTTGCTTCATTCGAGGCGTATGTTACCACACCGTCCCAGCGATAATTCAGACGGCATTAGCCAGTCGCCAGGGGAACTGCCACCTGATCTCTCGAGCCCCAAAGTCGAGTGAAAAACCCCAGCCGAGCCGCGCGGCTATATCCCAACGCATCCAGCGGGTCGACGGGCCGTCTGCGAGCAAGAGCTTCGGTTCGGTGAATGGAACTCCAATGTCGACCTGGTCCTGCGCGTTCAGCTTGCAGATTCAGGGGCGGGGCCGAGGGCGTCTTGATCGGGCTACTGGCTACCCAATGACTCGACCAGCGCCTTGGCGGTCTCCACGTCCTCGGCGTCAACGTCGGGGTCACCGCCGGCCACCTCGATAAACTTCTCGAATGCGTCTACCGATTCCGGAACCCGATTGAGGTTGAGCAGCACCAAACCCAACTGATAAAGCGCTGGGCCATTCGCGGAGTCAAACTCGACCGCTTTCTCTAGAAAAGGTACCGCGTCTCTTGACTTACGGGCGTTGATAAACGTTACCGCCATGTTGTAGTAGGTCGCGGACGCCTTTCCGGGATCGAGCAAGGCACTCAGCTCGGCCGACCTGCTGTATGAGACTATCGCTTGCTCCTGGTCACCCATCTGAGAGTAGATGTTGCCCAGATTCTGGTGAAAGGCCGGATCCTCAGGGTCGATGGCGATCGCCTTCTGATAGGCCTCAACGGCTTCGGGGAATCTTTTCAGCTTTTCGTAGGTGTTGCCCAAATGAGCCCACACCAGTTGCTGTTCCGGATCCTGCTCTGATGACCCTTGGAAGGCGGTCAGCGCCATTTCATATTCACCCAGATTGTAGGCCTGCAGCCCTTCGTCGAACTTCCCTTTCATGTCGGCAAATTTGGCAGCTTTCTTGCGGGCAGCTTCATTCTCTCGTCTCATGCGTTCACGGTCTTCGTCGGACACTTCGAAGGCAAGAAGACCCGCAGCACCTGCTTGAAGTTGGAAATCGATTACCCCCCGGCGATCACTGGTATCAAAGGAGGGGCGAACGTTTTGAACAAAATCTGATCGGAAGCCTTCCGCCTTGACCACGAGCCGATAAACACCCGACACCGGCACGCCGGCGTGGATGTATCTGCCCCTCTTATCCGTTTTTAAAGGCTTGTATTTCCGACTGGCGTCCAAGCGCTGAATTTCGACGCTAGCGCCGACAACAGGTTCTCCGTTTTCGTCGGTCACCGTTCCGGAAAATCTCCCAATTTGGGCCGAAACCGAAGTGGTCGAAAGTAGAACCAGGACAAAGACCGAAGCAACAGAACAAAGGGCCGGGGTTGTTTTCTTCATCATTTCTTACCCCCTTTTGGCTGAGATGCGGCCATGGAAAAGAAATCTCTTAGTGACTCAATATTATCCGTTATGGGGCAACTTGGCAAGCTTTGCAAGAAGATCTCACCGTAGGTCTTGGTCCGCAACCGGCAGTCCAAAATGGCCAGAATTCCGTGATCGCGCCGGGAGCGAATCAAGCGGCCCAACCCCTGCTTGAGCGTGATCACGGCGTCCGGAACGGTATAGCCGAGGAAACCGTTCTCGCCTTCTTCTTGCAGCCGCCGCAGCCGTGCGGCCACTACCGGATCGCTGGGAACTCGGAAGGGTAGCTTGTCAATAATCACGGTCCGCAACGCCTGACCCTTTACATCCACGCCTTGCCAGAAGCTGGTCGTTGCGCAAAGCACCGACTCGGGCGCCTCTCTAAAACGTTCCAGCAGTCGATTCTTGGGCATCTCCCCCTGTCTCAGCAAAGGGTAACGATTCTCCTCCAGCAGCCGGAGATAAATCTGGTCGAGGTTACGAAAGCTGGTAAAAAGCAAAAAGGCCCCTCCCCCGGAGATTTCCAATATCCGGCGGATGGCTTCCAAGGCGTGGGAAAGATAAGCTTCCGACCGGGGGTCGGGAAATTGCCGCGGCACGTAGAGAATTGCTTGCTGTGCGTAGTCGAACTCACCTTCCACAACCAGCTCAACCGGTTCCTCCAATCCCAGTCGCTCCCGCAGGTAGTCGAAAGTCCCCCCAGTCGTGAGAGTTGCTGAAGTCAGGACGGTTGTGGGAGTCCGGGCAAAGAGGCGCTCTCGCAACAAGCCGGCCACATCGATGGGAGTGACCCGTAGGAACACGCCCTGGCGTCGGCGTTCGAACCAATAGACAAGATTGGGATCGTCGCTGCCCAGAATCTGGTCCAGACTCGAGCCGAGATTTTCAAGCCGCCGTACCATTGGTTCCCAATTGGAGGATCTTTCCTTGATCAAATGCAATTCAGAGTGCAACTGCGATAACGCGATCTTGAGCTCACGATAGGGGGCCGCCAACTGTTCTCGCAGATCGACCCCACCGAGATGAGACTGTTGGAAAAAACTGAGTGAAAAACTTCCTTCCTGGGGAGGGAAGCGTCGAAACAGGACCTCAACCCGTTTTTCTACTTGGCGAAGCGGCAAACGGAGCCGGGACGACGGCAACTCGCGAGATAGATCTCGAATCAAATCCTCGAACTGATAGTTGCTCAGCCGCAGGCCAAAATGACTGGCAGCAATGTCCTCGACCTCGTGAGCTTCGTCCAGGATCAGGACTCCGAAATCAGGTAGCACTTTTCCGATCTCGTCACTTTCCAGCGCCAGATTGGCGAAGAAAAGAGCATGATTGACGACAATCAGATCCGACTCAAAAGCCCTCCGCCGCATGCGGGTGATAAAACAACGGTCAAAGGCGGCGCATTGCTGACCGACACAGATATCGCTGCGGGCGTCAATCGAATTCCAGAGCGGGTCCTTATCCGGAAGCCAATCCAGCTCAGCCCGATCACCGCTGCGGGACTGAAGCGCCCACTGGGCAATGTGCTCCAGCTCCTCGTCCTGCTCCGGCAGCAGTGTGGGTCGGCGTTCCTGCAACCGTTTGAGACAAGCGTAGTTCTGCCTGCCCTTCATGTAGGTGACAGACAAATCGGAAAACAGGTGTTCTCGGATAAAAGGAAGATCTTTACTGAAAAGCTGGTCCTGGAGGTTCTTGGTCGCGGTGGAAACGATCACGCGCTTCCGGCTGTAAAGGGCGGGAATCAGGTAGGCAAGCGTCTTGCCGGTTCCGGTACCAGCCTCCACACACAACTGGCGACCCTCTTCAATGGCCTGCAGTACCTCTTCGGCCATGCGGAGCTGAGAGGGGCGGTACTCGAAATCCTCCAGGTGGGCTGCAAGCAAACCGCCAGATCCAAAAATGGTCTTGAGGGAGACCCCCTCCAGCACAGTCACTTCGTCTTCCGCATCCCAGCCGTCAGCCTCTGTGGGTAAAGAGGATAGGCCGAGGTCAATTCCTCTACCTTTCGTCGAACTTGCCTCAATACGCCTTTATCTTCCGGGCATTCCAGCACGCGGGCGATCCAACTTGCGATCAACTCCATCTCCGGCACTTTCATTCCGCGCGTGGTCACAGCCGGCGTCCCGATTCGAATCCCGCTGGTGACCAAGGGAGAATTCCGGTCGAAGGGAATAGTGTTCTTATTGACGGTGATCCCTGCTTCGTCCAATGCCTCTTCTGCCAACCGCCCGGTGAAACCGCGCGCGCCGACATCTACCAGACAAAGATGGTTGTCGGTACCCCCCGAGACGATGCGGAACCCGGCCTTGGCCAAAGCGCTGCTCAGCGCCTTGGCATTATCGATGACTTGCCTCTGATAACGTTTGAACCCGGGCTGCAGCGCTTCGCCAAAACAGACGGCCTTGGCTGCAATTACATGCTCGTGAGGACCGCCCTGGGTGCCGGGAAAGACCCAACGATTGAGGGCTTTCCGGTGCTTGCGCCGAGTCATCACGAAACCGCTGCGCGGCCCTCGCAAGGTCTTGTGCGTGGTTGAAGTTACAAAGTCTGCGTGTGGCACCGGGCTGGGATGCAAACCGACGGCGACCAGACCTGCGATGTGGGCAATGTCAGCCATCAGGTAGGCGCCAACCTTACGGGCGATTTCGCCGAATCGCTCAAAATCGATCCGGCGGCTGTAGGCGCTTGCTCCTGCCACAATCATCTTGGGCTCGGTACGCTCGGCTAACCGCTCCAACTCCTGATAGTCGATTCTCTCATCATCCCGCCTGACTCCGTAGGTCTCTACCTGGAAGAACTGCCCTGAAAAATTGAGAGGATGCCCATGTGTCAGGTGCCCGCCGCAAGAGAGATCCATCCCCAAGATCTTGTCGCCCGGTTTGAGCACGGTCAGGTAGGCAGCGACGTTGGCCTGGGTACCCGAGTGGGGTTGAACGTTGACATGCTGGGCCCCGAAGAGCCGTTTGGCGCGACTGATCGCGAGCCGTTCCACCACATCAATGTATTCGCAGCCTCCGTAGTAGCGGCGACCCGGATATCCCTCGGCATACTTGTTGCTAAGCACCGAGCCGGTCGCCTGCAACACGGCTTCGGTGGCAAAGTTCTCCGATGCGATCAACTCCAGTGATTGATCCTGTCGAATAGTCTCCTGCCTGATCGCCTCGGCTACCTCAGGATCGGTCCTCCAGATCGCTTCCATCACTACCAACCACCATCCCCTCTACGATGTCGTTTCCAGCTCGCGCAGCGTTCCCTTCAAATTCTCTAAGTGCTTTCTAAGAAAAGCTTTACACCCTGAGAGAGAATGCGTGGCTGCTCATGGTAGCCTACTTGACTTGAAAGGGTCAAACGGTTAAAAGTGGCCCTTCAATGCGCTGGTCACGTCTCTTTATCCCTACTCTGAGGGAGACACCTGCAGACGCCGAAGTAGCTTCCCATCAGCTACTGTTACGAGCCGGTCTCGTGCGTCAATTGGGTGCCGGTATCTACTCCTATTTGCCCCTTGCTCAACGTTGCCTGAGAAAGATCGAGGAGATCGTCCGCCAAGAAATGTCCCGGATCGGAGCCCAGGAATTTTTGTTGCCGGCCCTTCACCCCTCTGATCTTTGGGAGGAGTCGGGTCGCTGGACCACCATGGGAGACAACATGTTTCGGCTTCGCGACCGCGGGGGCCGAAATATGTGCCTGGGAATGACCCACGAGGAAATCTTTACCGGAATTGCTCGCTCTGAGCTGCGCTCCTACCGAGACCTACCCCAAGTCTGGTTCCAGATACAGAACAAGTTCCGGGATGAGCCCAGACCCAAGTCAGGTCTGCTTCGGGTGCGCCAGTTCACCATGAAGGACTCCTATAGTTTCGATCTGGATGCGAAAGGGCTGGACCGAAGTTATCAGGCTCACGACGGAGCTTACCGCGCCATCTTCGATCGTTGCGGACTCCAATACCTGGCCGTGGAGGCCGACTCGGGCGCCATGGGGGGAAGCGAATCCAAGGAATTTGTGGTCAAGAGCGAAGCGGGCGAAGACTTGGTGGTGACCTGTAGCTGTGGTTATTCTGCCAATCTGGACCGGGCCCGTTCCAAGATCGAGGCCACCGAGGACGCCACCGGCGCGGCGACTCCGCAACCGATCCACACTCCGGGCCAGAAAACGATCCAGCAAATCAGCGACTACTTGAAAATTGACCAGAATCGCCAGCTCAAGTCGATTGTCTACCAAATTGACGGCCAACCTCACCTCTTGTTGCTGCGCGGAGACCATCAACTCAACCAAGTCAAACTGATGGCTTCACTGGGGACGACCCAGGTGCGACCTGCCCATCCTGAGGAAATCGTGGCTGCATTGGGAGCCTCGGCCGGAAGCCTCGGCCCGGTGGGAGCCCAACTTCCCTTGCTGGCCGATCAAGCTCTTCAGGGACGCCGGGACTTGGTCTGTGGCGCCAACCGCGATGATTACCATCTGCTCCACGTCACACCCGGACGTGACTTCGAAGCCCGTTACTTCGATTTGCGCCAAGTGGAAGCCGGAGAGGCCTGTATAGAGTGCGGACTGCCGCTTGAGATCCACAAGGCGGTCGAAGTCGGTCACATCTTCAAGCTGGGTTATTTTTACAGCCGCGCGCTGGGATTGAAGGTGCTCGACAAAAAGGGCCGAAAAGTGGATGTCATCATGGGTAGTTACGGCATCGGAATCGAGCGAATCATGGTGGCCGCCATGGAGCTCTATCACGATGAATTGGGGATCGTCTGGCCCCGAAGCATCGCCCCCTTCGAGGTCATCGTCACTTCACTAGGTCAAGACAGCCGGCAGCAGACCGAAGCCGAGTCACTCCACAAACAACTGCTTCAACGCGGCATCGATTGTCTGCTGGATGACAGACAAGAGCGCCCAGGCGTCAAGTTCAAAGACGCTGAACTGATCGGTATCCCACTCCGTCTCACTGTCGGCCGCAAGCTTGCCCAGGGCCAGGTTGAACTTTTTTCTCGCGCGGCAAGACTCAGCCAAGATGTCGCCGTCAACGAGGCAGTCGACACCTGCACCGCTTGGCTGGAGAAATATCCACTTTGACCTGCGAAGCCGGAGCAAAAACCGGGGCAAGACTCGCTGGGTAGGCTCTCCAAGACCAGTCGTGGACCAAGGAGAAAAGGGCGGTCAAAGGGGACTATTGAGACTAGCGGCCAACTCGGCTGCGGGTTCCCTTCCCCAGCAACAACACCAGGAAAAACAGAACCAACCAGATGGTGATCAGTGCAACTGCCAAGTATGCCATGTTCCTGATAATAGATTCCGAAACCGGCCATTTGTCTCACAACCGAGGAGATCTCCACCTTCAGCAGTCGCTGAAACGACAGCCCGCCAAGTTCCGAAGCTCGAACTTGGCTCGACTTTCGCGCCCCAGGCCAAGCCGTCAATGCATTTCCGATAATCCGGCCTGTTGGACCGAGGATCCGGAAACTCCGGCGCGTCGCGTGTCCAAAGACGAGGAAACCTGATCCATGGCCCAGACGTCCATTCCCCGTGTCCTGCATTCGCGGTCAGTTCTGCCGGGCAACTGCCGATTCGGAACCCGAACTCCCACCTCCAAGCGGTCGAGACGGGTCCGGAATATCGGAGGCGCAGCTTGGCCACCCACCAGTCTTCCCAAGTGGCCGTTTCTGCCCTGACGTGCCGCCTGCAGAACCCTTAAACCCGTGTCCCGAAACGGGCTGCAGTCCCAGGACGTGGTCATTTTTTGCTTGACTTTGGCTTTTTTTGGATGAAAATAGATCTAATAGGTCTAAAAAGGATTCAAAGAGGACTTGGAGGCGCATTTTTTTGACTATGTTTCGGGGAAACCTGCCTGCCAAAATCGACGCTCAGGGGCGGATCAAGATTCCTACCGGCCATCGGCGAATTCTCAAAGAACTCCACGGCCCCCAACTTTACGTCACCAGCATCAGTGGAAAGAACGTCAGGATCTACCCGCTGCAGGAGTGGGAGGAAATCGAGGCGAAGCTGCTGGAACCTCCCAAAATGCATCCGGGGAAAGTCCGCTTCCTCCGCAACACCAGTTTCTATGGCCAAGTCAGTCAAATGGATCGGCAGGGCCGAGTATTGGTGCAACCCCATTTGCGCCAGGAAGCTCAATTGGAACAGCAGGAAGTGGCAGTGATTGGCCAGCTCAATTTTCTCGAAGTATGGAATCAACAACGATTCAAGAAGGTTCTGGAGACTGATCCCTACACCGATGAAGACGCCCAGGCACTGGCTCAACTGGGGCTTTAACCATGTTGGAAGCCGTCATGGAACATATCCCGGTATTGCTCCGACCCGCCGTCGACTTGCTCAAAGTTCGGCCCGGGGGTGTCTATGTCGATTGCACTCTGGGTTTGGGCGGACACAGTTCAGCCATCCTCCAGCGGCTGGAGGGTCGGGGTCGTTTGGTGGCTCTGGACCGGGACCCGGAGGCTCTAAAGCTGGCCCGCAGCCAGTTGGCAGAAAGCTATTCCAACTTTACCCTGCACCGCACGAATTTTGGCCGCCTGGACGAGGTATTGAAAGCCGAGTCGTTGCCCTCGATCGATGGTTGTCTCGCCGACTTGGGTTGCTCCTCGCTACAACTTGATTCTCCCAACCGAGGTTTCAGCTTCCGCCACCGCGGCCCTCTGGACATGCGGATGGACCAAGCGGGTGAGACTACTGCTGCCCAATTGATCAACCACCTCTCCGCCGATCGCCTGGCCGAAATCTTCCGGAAGTATGGCCAGGAACCGCAAGCCCGCTTGATTGCCAGGGCGATTGTCGGGCGACGCCAGTCGACTCCCCTGGAGACCACCCAGCAATTAGTTGCGCTGGTAGAGGAGATCAAGCCGCGGCGGAAGCGACGTCGCCACCCCGCCACGTTGGTTTTTCAGGCACTGAGAATCGCTATCAACAATGAGTTGGAGGAACTCGAAAACTTACTTCGAAACGCTCTGGAGGCCCTCAAACCCGGGGGACGACTAGTTGTGATTGCATTCCATAGTCTGGAAGACCGTCTCACCAAGCGCAGCTTCCGGTTAGCCGCCGGCCGCTGCCTCTGTTTTAAACCAGCCGATCTCTGCCAATGCCCTCGCCGACGTCGAGTGGAGATCCTGACTCCTTCGCCCATTACGACCTCGGCAGAGGAGCAAGCACTCAATCCTCGTTGCCGCAGTGCAAGATTGCGCGCCGTAGGAAAGCGCCTGAGAAACTAGAGCCCCCTCAATCGAGAGGAGACCCACATGCTAGATCTGGCACGACAGACTTTTCACAACAACACCCAGGCTGGAGCTTCTCAGGTAACTTACCGAGAGATTATCCGCTGGCTGACGGCAGCAGTCTTGTTTGTGGCACTGATTATCACTTACGCCTGGAACCACATGAAAATCCTCGACATACAGTATGAGATAGTCAAATTCAAAACTCAGAATGGGCAGCTCAAAGCCGACAATGCGGCTCTTAAGGCCGAGTTCAACTCGCTCACGAATCCCGAACGAATCACCAAAAAAGCCCGTCAAATGGGTCTCATCAGCGCCAACCGGACTTCGGTCCAGATCATTCAAGCTGATGCTCTGCTCGAGGTCGATCCCAAATTGGTGGCTGAAGTGCGAAGCAAGGCAATGATTCGGCGGGAATAGACCATCGGAATGAATTCAAGCAAAGATAGGCGACACCGAAACCGACACCTCCTTCCCCGACTACTGCATGTTTACCTGGTGGTCGTCTTATGGACGCTGGTGATGGTCTTGCGCCTGGTCCAGCTCCAGGTGTTTCAGGTGGACACCTATCGCGTCGTTTCTCAGCAGCAAAGCGAAGGTTTCGACCTCCTCGGACCTCGTCGGGGAGATATTCTCGACCGCCAGTTGGGAAATCTGGCCATCAATGTCGAGATGGACGTGCTTGCGGCCGATCCAGCTTCGGTCCAGACTCCGCTGGACCTGGCTCAGCAACTTGCTCCCATTCTGGAACTCCCGGAAACTCAAATTTACCGCAAACTGATAAAGAAGTCTCGCTTCGTTTACCTGGCCCGGCGTCTTCATCCTGACCAAAGCCGACAAATCCGGGAACTAAAGCAGCCCGGGATCTTTCTTCGCAAGGAAAGCCAACGCTTCTATCCTGGCGGGCAACTGGCAGCCCATGTTTTGGGTTTTGTCAATCGTGAACACCAAGGACTCAGTGGCTTGGAATACCTCTACGATGAGCACATCCGGGGCGAGCAGCACCGAGTCCACCTGACTGTGGACGCCCGGCGCCAGAGCTACCAACGAGCAGAATCCAGGTCTGGAAGAGAGGGTAAATTCCTGGTGCTCAACCTCCATCGTTCGCTGCAGTTCATCGCCGAGGAAGTTCTGGCCAAGGCTCTCGAATCTGCACAAGCAACGAATGGAAGTATCATTGCGATGGAACCGTCCAGCGGTGAAATCCAGGCCTTGGCTTCCTATCCCGCTTTCAACCCCAACCGTTACGGCGACTTCGACGCCGAACAGCGTCGTAACCGGGCCATCCTCGAGATTTTCGAACCCGGATCGATCTTCAAAGTGGTCACGATCGCATCGATTCTGGAAGAGGGACTGACAGATTTGGAAGAAGTCGTCGACTGCACGGTCGGCTCATTGCGTTTGGGAAACAAAGTCTATCGCGAAGCCATTCGGAGTTTTGGGGAGCTCACGGTCGGCGAAATCCTGGCTAAGTCGAGCAACGTCGGCACCATTAAACTGGCGCTGAGACTGGGTCCGGAGCGACTCCATTCCTACATTCGTCGCTTCGGCTTCGGCGCCAAGAGCGGGGTCGACCTCCCGGGTGAGCAGGTGGGGCTGCTACGGCCGGTTTCCGAGTGGACAGATAACTCGATTGGGGCGATTTCCATTGGCCAGGAAATTGGAGTGACCCCGCTTCAAATGCTGAGGGCACTCGCAGTGATTGCCAATGGCGGCTACCTCGTCAAACCGATGGTGGTGCGCCAAGTCCTGACCCCTGAGGGGGATTTGGTGGAAAGAACAAGACCCACTCGACGGAGAATCCTTACGCCGGCCACCGCCCGACTAATGAAACAGGCCATGGCGAAGGTGGTGGAAAAAGGAACGGGGCGTTTGGCCGCACTCAATGGCTATTCTTCCGGGGGTAAAACGGGAACCGCCCAGAAATTTGTGGGCCAAAGCTATTCCAAAAGCCTCTACGTAGCCTCTTACATGGGATTCGCTCCCTTGGACGATCCCGTTCTCACAGCCATCGTGATCATCAATGAACCTCAAAATAATTACTATGGAGGAAGGGTAGCCGGCCCAGTCTTCAAGGAATTCATGGACCGAGCTCTAATCCAGCTCAAGGTGCCTCGCGACCGGCCTCAGCCGAGTCCCCTGCTGCTGGTCCAGGGACCGACTATACCGGCACGGGAACCCAACCCCGATTTCGGGGTCAATGCCGACGAGGACACGCCGGCTTCCAGCGAGGGTTGGCAAGCTGCCGTTGTCAGTCTGACGGAGGCAGAACCGGATTCTTCCGCCAACCAGGGACCGGGCGTCTCTGGGACGGTAGCAACGGTTCCCGATTTCTCAGGCATGAGCTTGCGTCGTGTAGCTCGCGAGTGTGGCCGTCTGGGTCTTGTGCTCAAGGTGGCGGGAAGCGGCCAAGTGGTGGGCCAGCGACCCTCCCCCGGCACCCCGGCCAGAGCCGGATCGGTCTGCGAGGTGTTCTTTTCGAATTAGAAGGTGACTAGAATTGCGGTTGCGGCAACTGGTGTCCAGGCTGGCGCCAAAAATCGAGTTGGAAGAAATTCCCAGCGGGTCCGATCCTCGGATCGATTCATTGGCCTATGACTCGCGCCAAGTGTCACCCGGAGCTCTCTTTTTTGCTCTCGAAGGCACCCAAACCGACGGCCACGAATTCATCCAGGCCGCTTTAAGGCAGGGGGCAGTCGCAGTGGCCTCCAGCCGGCCTGTTCCATCCGGCTTGACGGTTCCCTGGCTGCGCAGCTCTGACACCCGCGCATTGCTGGCCTTGTTGGCAACCGAGTTCTATCGACACCCCTCACGACAGTTGCGACTGGTGGGAATCACCGGCACCAACGGAAAAACGACCACCGCCCATTTGATTCATGCAGTGCTGGGCCACGACGGGCCTGCGCTGTTGTCAGGAACGATCAACACCACCATTGGCAACCGGCAGCGGCCTTCCTCTCTGACAACACCGGAAGCGGTCGAAATTCAGAGCCTGTTGAGAAAGGCTTGGGAAGCCGGCTGCCGTTCGGGAGTGATGGAAGTCTCCTCTCATGCCCTGAGCCAGAAAAGGGTATACGGTTGTCACTTTCCGGTGGCCGTGTTCACCAATTTGAGCCGGGACCACCTCGATTATCACGGTGACATGGAGGAATACCTGCAGGCCAAGCTGCGGCTGTTTCAACCTGACTACAACCCGGGAATCGAAAATGCAGTGGTCAATGGGGACGATCCGGCGACACGATCTCTTCGATTTTCTAATCCGGTCTCTGTCACCCGATTTGGCTTTTCCCCTGATCTGGAGATCTTCCCGCAGCAATGCCAGACCACCATTGAGGGGACTTTTCTGCGTTTGTCTTTCTTTGACCGAGTGCTGAATTTGTCCAGTCCTCTAGTGGGCCGCCATAACGCCTACAACCTGATGGCAGCGGCCGCCGCCTGTAGCCGTTTAGATGTGAGCAACACCGACATCCAGGCCGGAATCGGCCGGTTGGAAACGATTCCAGGACGGTTTGAAAAGGTGGAACTGGAGACTCCCTATACGGTGGTCATCGACTACGCCCATACTCCCGCTGCCTTGGAGAGCATTCTTCAATTGTGCCGCGAAGTCACGCCGGGGCGTGTCCTTTGCGCTTTCGGCTGTGGAGGTGACCGGGATCGTGAGAAAAGACCTCTGATGGGTCGCATCGCCGCCCAGTTGGCTGATTGGGTCATTGTGACTTCCGATAATCCACGCTCGGAGAACCCACAGAAGATCATCGAGGCGGTCGTAGCGGGCATCCCAGCGTCTTGTTCCAATTTCAGGGCAGTGGTTGACCGGCGGGCGGCGATAAGGGCCGCTGTGAAAATGGCCCTCCCCGACGATCTGGTGTTAGTGGCGGGAAAAGGACATGAGACCTGCCAGAATGTGGGAGGTGTCCGGCTTGAGTTCGATGATCGCCAAGTGGTGCGGGAGGTGGCGGTTTGATTCCGGTAACCCTTTCCGAGCTGAGGTCTCTCTTCGACTTGCCGCAACCGGCGAGCGAGCCTGAATTCCGACCGGGCCCGATTTCCATCGACTCGCGCCGGCTGGAACCCGGCCAGACCTTTGTGGCGATTCGGGGTTCCAACACCGACGGCCACGATTTCATGGAACAGGCCATCCAGCGCGGGGCCGGATTGATTATCCATTCCGCACCCCTGAATCGCCTTCAGTCGGCCGGCTGCCGGTTCCTCCAGGTTCCGGACACGACCCGGGCCCTGCAGGATCTGGCCTTGTACATACGCCGAAAATGGGGACAAACCGTGGTGGCCATTACCGGCAGCATGGGAAAAACCACCTGTCGCCATTTTTCAGCCTGTCTTCTCCGGGAGCGGTATCGCGTTCTTGAATCGCCACGAAATTTCAACAATCACTTTGGCGTCCCCTTGTCCTTGCTCGGATTGGAGGAATCTCATCAGGTGGCCGTGATCGAGTTGGCCATGAACCACACCGGCGAAATCCGGCGTCTGGCCGAAATCAGCCAGCCCGATCTGGGCCTGATCACCAACGTGGCTCCGGTGCACCTGGAGTTTTTTACCGGTCTTTCCGGCATCGCCGAGGCCAAGGGCGAACTGGTTGCCGCCCTTCCTTCGGAAGGGATTTTTGTCTTCAACCGTGACGACCGCCACGTACTTGGGCTGGCCCAGAGATTCCCGGGTCGCAAACTCTCTTTCTCGCTTTGCGATCCCGCTGATGTCGAGGTTGTCGACTATGCCTTCAGCCATCTCCAATCCATGCGATTTCAGCTCAAAATCTGGAACCGCTACCTGCACTGCCGCGTGCCCTTTGCCGGCCTCCATTTTCTTCAGAATGTGGCGGCGGCCACAGCAGTGGGCGTAAGTCTCGGGCTCAGCCACCGCCAGATCGTCGACGGCATCAGCCGGCTGGAACCGGTCAACCAGCGTGGGTTGGTCAAAAGGATTTCCCTGGGCGATGGAGAGATCACTGTCTACGACGACTCTTACAACTCGAACCCGGAAGCAGTTCGGCGGTTGTTGGAGACGGTGACCAGACTGACCGGGTTCGGGAGACGGGTGCTGGTTCTAGGTGAAATGTTGGAATTGGGGAAATCTTCGCCTGAGTTACACCGTCAAGTGGGCCGCGAGGCCGCCCGTTCCGGCGCTGACCTGCTCTTCGGCGTTGGCGGCGAAGCTCAGTTTTTCCTGGAAGGCGCCCGGCAAGTGGGGATGCCGTCTGCCCGGCTGGAGCACTGTAAGAACTCCCGCCAGGCGGCCCGGTTGCTCTTGAAGAGACTCCAGCCTTCCGACTTTCTGTTGGTCAAGGGTTCGCGGGCAAACCACATGGAAACCATTGTCGAAGACCTGCAAGGGCATAAGAGTGAGGTGGCGACATGATCTATTATTTGCTTTACTCGTTTCACGAGCAGTTCAGCATCCTCAACGTCCTCCGCTACATCACATTTCGCACTGCCTATGCCTCTTTGACCGCGCTGTTTATCAGCCTGGTGCTAGGTCCTTGGCTGATTGCCAAACTCAGGCATTTCCAGATCGGTCAGTTCATTCGCGCGGAGGCTCCCCAAAGCCATCACAGCAAGGCAGGTACACCGACTATGGGAGGCCTCCTGATTGTGGTCAGTATCGTCATTCCGACGCTGCTCTGGGCCGATCTGAGCAACCTCTATATTTGGGTAGCGGTCGCCTCTTTGTTGGCCCACGCAGCCGTGGGCTTTGCCGATGACTACCTCAAGATCGTCCGAAAGCGCAGTCTGGGTCTTCGGGCCCATCAGAAGATCGTGCTGCAGCTCCTGATTGGGTTTGGTTTGGTGGCTACGCTGATCGCGCTCAGTCGGCACGGACTCTATGAGATGCGAATGAGCGTGCCTTTCTTCAAACTCTTTACTCCCGAAATGGACTTGGTCATTTTCGGTGTGTCGACCTTCCTGCCCCTGTTGTTCTTCACCCTGCTGGTGATCGTCGGAAGCAGCAGCGCAGTCAACCTCACCGACGGCTTGGACGGATTGGCCGCGGGCCTTGTAATTATCGCGGCCTCGGCACTTACCGTTCTCACCTATGTGACCAGCCATGCCAATTTCGCTACTTATCTCGATCTGATCAAGAACACTTATGCCAGTGAATTGACGGTTTTCTGCGGAGCCATGGTGGGCGCGACGCTAGGCTTTCTCTGGTACAACAGCTACCCGGCAGAGATCTTCATGGGTGATGTGGGCTCGATGTCGCTGGGCGGGGCTATTGGCACGCTGGCCTTACTGATCAAGCAGGAACTCCTGTTGATCTCGATTGGCGGCATATTCATCATCGAGGCTCTGTCCGTGATCCTGCAGGTCGGATCCTACAAATTGCTGGGCCGCCGCATCTTCCGAATGGCGCCTATCCACCATCACTTTGAGTTGGCAGGCTGGAAGGAACCCAAGGTTGTCATCCGCTTCTGGATTGCCGGTTTGATTTTCGCCCTCTTCAGTCTTTCGACGTTGAAACTGCGATGATGCCGCTAGAGATCCGTGGGAAAAAAACGTTGGTTGTGGGTCTGGCCCGGAGCGGTCTCGCTGCCGCACGCTTCCTCTCTAGGCAGGGAGCTGAAGTGACGGTAACCGACCTCAAGAGCCGCCAAGAACTGCAGCCTCAAATCGATCGCCTGCCACCCGTCAAGCTGGTTCTGGGGAGACACCGAGAGCAAGATTTCCTGGGATCCGATTTGATTGTGATCAGTCCTGGTGTGCCCACGGCATTGCCCCTGCTGCGGCGCGCGCGGGGCAAACGGATACCAGTGCTGGGCGAAGTGGAATTAGCCTATCGTTTTCTCGAGGGTCCCATCGTGGGAGTCACGGGATCCAATGGAAAGACAACCACAACCTCTCTGATCGGTTGGATGTTTCAGCAGTCGGGACGGAGTTGCCGAGTGGGGGGCAACATCGGTACTCCCTTGCTGGACCTGGTTGAACAACCAATCTTCGGCAAGCCGCCCTACTATGTGGTTGAGTTGTCCTCATTTCAGCTGGAGGTCGTTGACCGCTTCCACTGCCAAATTGCCTTGCTGCTCAACATCACACCGGACCATCAGGACCGCTATCTCGGTTTTGAAGATTATGTGGAAGCGAAAGAAAGGATCTTCCGCAACCAGACTTCCCGAGACTTCGCAATTGTCAACGCGGACGATCCATTGACGCGCACCATGTGCGAACGTCGAAACGCTGCCGTGATGCCCTTTAGTCGCCGAGAAAGCCTCGATCCCGGCGTCTCGGTGTCGGGCGGCCGGATTTGGATCCGCTGGCAAGGAGAGAACAATTCACTCTTGCCGATTAAGGAAGTGGGGATCCCCGGAGCCCACAATTTGGAAAACGCCCTGGCGGCTACTGCCGCCGGTTATCTGGCAGGACTCGAATTAAAAGCTGTAACCACCGCGCTTCGTTCTTTTTCAGGTGTCGAACACCGACTCGAAAGGCTGCAATCACCACTCCCGTCAATCGACTTTTTCAATGACTCCAAGGCCACAAATCCGGAAGCGACGCTCCAGGCGATCCGGTCGTTCAACCGGCCTCTAGTGCTGATTCTTGGCGGCTTGGAAAAGGGTGCCGATTTTGAGCTGCTTGGAGAGCCGGTGCAGGAACAGGTCCGCCAAGTGATCCTGTTGGGTGAGACCGCCTCCCGCTTGGAGCACCAATTGGCCGACCAGGCGCCGACCAGGCGGGTCGAGAGCCTCGAAGAGGCGTTGCAGGTCGCTGTGGCTACTGCTCAAGCCGGGGATGTCGTATTGCTGTCGCCTGCCTGCGCGAGTTTCGACATGTTCGCTAATTTCGAAGAACGAGGCAGGATCTTCAAGGATCTGGTCGCGGGTTTGTCACCCGGAAAGGAGATCTCTCAGCTGTGAAAGGCCGACTCCCTTACGACCGAGGATTGATGCTGGTTGTCCTGTGTTTGCTGGTGTTCGGCGTGAGCATGGTGTTCAGCACTTCATCGGTGGCCTCGGGTAACACCGGTGTCTTCACCCGGCATCTGGTGTTTCTGGTGGCCGGTCTGAGCCTGATGTGTTTGACGACGTCCTTAGATTACCACTTTTATTTGCGGGGTCCCGTTGTTTTCGGCTTGTTGGTCCTGACGGTGCTGCTTCTGCTGGGAGCGCTCTATTCTCCCCCAGTCAACAACGTCAACCGCTGGATCTCTCTAGGCGGATTTCGCGGTCAGCCTTCAGAACTCGCCAAGCTGGTACTGGTTCTATTCACCTCCTATTACGTGATCAAACTTCAGCCGAAACTGAGTTCATTCAAACTGGACCTTCCTCTCTATCTAGCCGTCTTGGGCGGGCTAGTGGGGTTGATTCTGGTCGAGCCTGATCTGGGGACAGCCGCCTGCCTGGTTTTGCTGGCAACCTGGATGCTTTATCTGGGCGGCTTGAATTGGAAGTATTTTGCCTTCGCGCTGCTGATCTCGGCCCCTGCATTCTATTTTCTGGTCTATCGGGTGCCTTACCGGTACGACCGAATCCTGGCCTTCCTCAATCCCGGGGATAACCCTCTGGGCATTGGCTACCAGATCCGCCAGAGTCTCATCGCGGTTGCCTCGGGGGGCCTCAACGGATTGGGATTCGCGCAAGGCCGCCAAAAATTGGCATTTTTGCCCGAGCCCCAAACCGATTTCGTGTTCGCCATCGTAGGCGAGGAACTGGGTTTGCTGGGGTGCCTGACTTTGATACTTCTCTTCCTGCTGCTCTTCTGGAGAGGAGTGCGCATAGCTTTACGCGCCGACTGTCTGGGAGGCACTCTTGTCGGTTTGGGGATCGTGGGGATGATCGTCTTTCAGGCCCTGATCAACATGAGCGTCGTGTTGAGTCTACTCCCCACCAAGGGTATTCCGCTTCCTTTTATCTCGGTCGGCGGCTCGTCGCTGTTGGTATCGCTGGCCGCAATCGGAATTCTGCTGAATATCTCCCGTCACGAGGAGCAACAGAGCGGAGACAATTTCCCCTCTGAAGAGGTTTAAGGCCAGCATGTTGGACCGAGTAGTGTTTGCGGGTGGTGGAACTGGAGGTCACATCTACATGGCAATAGCTCTCCGTGAAACCTTGCGGCAGCGCCGGCCGGAGACACGGTTTCTTTTCATAGGCACGGAGCATGGACTTGAAGTGCGCCTGCTGCCACCCTTGAAGTTTCCCTTGAAGACGATCCGGATCGGTGGCCTTCAGGGACTCGGGCCCCGCCGCCGGCTGCTCACTCTTTTTCAGATTCCCACCAGCGTAGTCGCTTCCCGCCGCTTACTGAAGGACTTCGGGATGGCGCTCGTTGTGGGGCTCGGTGGATATTCCTCCGGCCCGGTGCTGGTGGCGGCCAAGTTGATGGGCCGTCCTACCATGATCATCGAACCCAATTCTGCGGTTGGCCTCGCGAACCGGTGGTTGGGTCCCTGGGTAGATGCTGCTGCGGTGGCCTTTGAGGAAACGACTCGCCAACTAGGCAAGCGCGCCCACCTGACCGGAATCCCAATTCGCCCCGAGTTTCATCAGGTTCGATCCCAAGTTCGTCCCCAAGGCGCACTGCGCATCCTGGTCGTGGGAGGAAGCCGCGGCAGCGTTCCCATAAATACTCTGGTCTGCGAAGCCCTGCCTTACCTCGATGCGGAAAACATTCGAATTCGTCACCAGACGGGACCGAAGGACCTCGAACGTGTGCGCCGTGTCCATCGGCAACATCATTTCAACGGTCCAATCGATGCTTTTATCGATGATATGCCCTCCTGTTACGCGGTGGCCGACCTGATAATCTCGCGAGCCGGCGCCTCCACAGTAGCTGAGATCGCCGCTACCGGGCGACCGTCAATTCTGATTCCGTTCCCGGCCGCGACCGACGATCACCAACGCCGCAATGCTCAATCGCTTGTTGACCGGGGAGCAGCGTTGCTCTTGGAACAACAACGAAGCTCGGGGCGCCAATTGGCTGAGTTGATTCGCTCGCTGGAAAACCAGCGTCAGCGCCTACAGGGGATGTCCCGGGCCGCCCGAGCCCTGGCCCGCCCCCACAGCGCTGACCGAATTGCCGACTTGATGGAAGAGGTTGTGGCCGCATGAACCAACCCAACTTCTTTCCCCCCGACAACGATTTCCGCCGCTTCCACTTGGTGGGGATCGGAGGCAGCGGGATGAGCGCGATTGCCGAGATTTTGCTTGGCGCGGGTTATTCGGTATCCGGCTCGGACCTTCAAGACACACCTCTGCTGCGCCGCTTGGCCGAGCTGGGTGCCCAGGTCAACCTGAAGCATTCGGCTCGACACTTGGGCCAGGCCCAATTGGTCGTCTACTCCAGTGCCATCCCTGCTTCCAACCCCGAGCTCCGCGCGGCGAAGGCCCGCGGACTTCCCCTATTGCACCGATCTGAGATGCTGGCTGAGCTGATGCGTTACCGAACCGGTATCTCGGTTACCGGCACTCACGGAAAAACCACCACCTGTTCCATGATAGCTTCGATGACGGTTGAGGCCGGACTGGAACCGACGGTCATGGTCGGGGCGCAACTGGCTTCCTGGGGAAGCAACGCACGATTGGGGACTGGTCGGCTCTTGGTAGCGGAGGCCGACGAGAGCGACCGAAGCTTTCTCCGCCTCCCGACGATCTGTGGGGTCGTGACCAATATTGACGCCGATCATCTCGACGTCTATCGAGACCTGCCGGACTTGCAAGAGGCCTTTCTACAGTTTCTCCGGCAACTTCCCTTCTACGGCGTGGCCGTCGTCTGCCTGGAAGATGCCGGGCTGCGTCCGATTCTCAAAAAAGTTCAGCGTCGAATGCTAACTTACGGGTTCACCGGTGAAGCGGATTTCTCGGCTAGAAACCTCGAATTGGCAACCTTTACGGCAGCTTATGATTGCTATCACGAGCAGCAGTTGCTGGGACGAGTCCGACTCCGCGTGGCGGGAAAACACAACGTCCTCAATTCTCTGGCAGCAGTGGCAGTGGGCCATTGGCTGAAGCTTCCTTTCGGGAGCATTGGAAGGGGTCTGGAAAATTACCAAGGGGCCGAAAGAAGGCTACAACTGAAGGGCCAGAACAGCAAAGGCGTATGGGTAATTGATGACTACGCCCATCACCCCACTGAAATCCAAGCCGTGCTGGAGACCTACCGAGCCTCCGGACGCCGACTGTTGGTCGTTTACCAACCCCATCGCTATTCTCGCACGCAACATCTGATGGAGATGATGGACGATTGCTTCCGCGCGGCTAATCGACTCTATCTCGTGGACATTTATCCAGCCGGAGAAGCTCCGGTCAGCGGGGTGAGTTCGGCTGTGCTAGCCGACCGTCTCAAGCCGGTTGTTCCGGTCCGGTATTTTCCAGACCGGAATCAACTGGTGCGGACCTTGGCCTCGGAAACCAAGGCCGGCGACCTCGTGCTGACGCTGGGGGCCGGTGATGTGGGCCTGATCGGACAGGAGCTATTGGATCATGAAAAATCTTAAGCGAAAACATGGTGCGTCGGGCCGATCTCTCATCATCGCTGCCCAATTTCTAACGGTGATGTTGCTGTTGGTGGCTGTGGTCTACGCCCTGATGGTGGGGTATTCCGTCAATTCGAACTACTTCCGGCTATCGTCGGTCAAATACGAGGGGAACAACCGTCTCGACGTAGAGTCGCTCAACCGTCTTATCGCCAACAGCTTTCCCACCAACGTCCTGAAGATCGACCTCGATCGTCTGCGGGCACTGGTCGAGTCGGAGACATGGGTCAAGTCAGCCGTAATAAGACGCCGGCTGCCCGACCAACTGGTGATTTACGTTCAAGAGCGGAAGCCGGTGGCGGTGGCGACCATCGAACACGAGCTCAAAGTGGTAGATGAGGAAGGAACCGTGTTGGCAAGCTTTGGACCGGATTACCAAACCATTGACCAACCCATCGTCAAAGGCTTGAGAAACACTGCCTTGGAAAACGCCCACCAGGAGAACGCCGATCGCATGACACTCTATCTCCGGGTTGTCAGCGAACTTTCCGCCGGTCCGGAGGACTACACCCCCAAGATATCCGAGATCGACGTCTCCAATACCGAGCATGTAGCCGTGGTCCAAACTGACGATCCGGTACCTATTTACTTGGGTAGAGAAAACTTCGGCCAACGTTACCGTTCCTTCCTCGCACGGTTTGATCTCTATCAACAGGTTAAGAGCCAATACGGCTCGATCAAATCCGTCGATGTCACCATTGATGATCAAATCATCATTCATACCGCGGACAGCTCGGTGTCCAGCAGCGGGAAAGGGAGGGCATCCTAAAGATGGGCAAGTACGACCTGATCGTCGGAATCGACGTCGGTACTGCCAAAATCTGCTCGGTCATTGCCGAGGCACAAAACGGTGAAATTCAACTGCTGGGCACTGGTGTCGCCCCCTCGCGAGGTCTCAAGAAAGGTGTCGTGGTTAACCTTTCAGAGACCATTAACAGTATCAAGCAATCGCTGGGCTTGGCTGAAAAGCACTCTAAGACCAGTGTCAACTCGGCCTTCGTCAGCCTGGGGGGCGCCTACGTTCGAAGCCAAAATACCTCGGGCAAGACCGACATCCGCAACCGCTCCGGCGAAATCAATCTGGAGGATATCCAACGGGCCGTCAGCGACGCCCGTAAACTGGAATTTCCCAAAAATTATCAACTCATCCACGGCCTTACCCAGAGCTTTACCGTAGATGACCAGCAAGGGATAGTCGATCCCATCGGAATGTTCGGCAGTCGTCTGGGCGTCAATCTTCACTTGGTCGTCAACGCCTCGGCCGTCGTCCAGAATATCGTCAATGCCATCAACAAAGCCAACGTTGCCGTTGACGCCCTCGTGCTGCAACAACTAGCCTCAGCCGAAGCTATCCTGAGCGAGGACGAGAAAGATCTCGGGACTTTCGTGATCGACATCGGTGGTGGAACCACCGACATTGCAGCTTACAGCCAGGGCGCCATTTGGCATTCAGAGGTGCTGCCGATGGGCGGCAATCTCATCACCAAGGATATTGCCATCACCCTCAAGACTCCGCTGGCGGAAGCTGAGAATCTGAAGAAAGAAGTTGGTTCTGTCTATCCCGAAAGTGTCCCGCCCGAGGAATTCGTTGAAGTCAGCGAAGTGGGCTCTTCCCGCCCTCGAACCGTCTCCCGGTGCCAGCTTTGTCAGATCATTCAAGCGCGTTGCGACCAGATCCTCCAAATGATCGCCAAAATTGTCGGCAAAACGGGTCTCAACACCGATCTGATGACCGGAGTCGTACTGACCGGCGGAGGGGCATTGATGGATGGACTGACGGATCGAGTGGAACAGTTCTTGCAAATGCGGGCTCGAATTGGTTATCCGATCAATTTAGTCGACCAAAACGACGAGAGCTACCACCCATCCTACGCCACCGCATTGGGGTTGTTACGCTACGCTAACGATCTCCGCAACCGGGAAAACAAAGGATATTCGTCGGTTTTGACGCCGGCGCGGCAGGCCAAGACTGGCCGAATGAAAAATTGGATCGTGGACAAGATCGGATAGAAAACTCGGAGTCAAACAACCGGCTTCCACAGCCCTGTGCGGCTGGTCTTTCGAGAAACAGGTTTGACCGGATAATCCGGACCGACAGTTGGTTTCAAGGTCCGGTTGGAGGTTTGCAATGACAATTAGATTTCAACTCGCTGAGGCGCCGGCGCCTAGTTTGTCTTTGGTCGAGGGCCCGGTCAAGGGTGCTCGGATCAAGGTCGTCGGTATAGGCGGAGGTGGCTGCAATGCCATTGACCGAATGATCGGTTCCGGAATCAAGGGGGTCGAATTCATCGCGGCCAATACCGATCTCCAGGCCCTGAGACTCTGTTCCGCCCCGGTCAAGCTCCAGCTAGGCGCCAAGCTGACTAACGGCCTGGGAGCGGGCGCCAATCCGGAAATTGGACGGCAAGCGGCCCTCGAGGACACCGAAAAGATCATCGATCTTCTGGAGGGATCGGACATGGTCTTCGTCACGGCGGGACTGGGCGGAGGAACCGGCTCGGGTGGCGCTCCCATCGTTGCCAACCTTGCCACCGAACTTGGAACTCTCACCGTGGCTGTGGTGACCCGTCCTTTTGCCTTCGAAGGGCGACGGCGGGCCGAGCAATCGGATCAGGCACTGGCTGATCTGCGTCAAAGCTCCGACACGGTGATTACTATCCCCAACGAGCGGCTCCTGAGCACGCTGTCGCCGGACACCACGTTTGGCGACGCCTTCACATTCGCCGACGATGTGTTGCGACAGGCCGTTCAAGGAATCAGTGACCTCATTACCATCCCCGGAGCCATCAACCTTGACTTCGCCGACGTCGAGACGATCATGAAAGAAATGGGAATGGCCCTGATGGGAACTGGACTGGGCGAGGGAGATAATCGAGCCCTTTCGGCAGCCCGGAAGGCCATCCTCAGCCCGCTGTTGGAGGACACGACGATCGAAGGCGCCCGAGGTGTCTTGATCAACGTTTCAGGCAGCCAGAACATCACCCTCCACGAAGTCAACGAGGCCACTCAGGTCATTCGGAAATCAGCTCATCCCGACGCCAACATCATCTTCGGCTCGGTCTTCGACGAGTCGTTGGGAGACAAGATCAAGATCACAGTGATCGCCACCGGTTTTGTCGATGATGAATCTTCCCGCGAGCAGGAGGAGCTGACCACACCGTCCTCCTCCGAGCCGGTCGATTCTGAACCCGAATCCGATGCTCTACCATCTCACCTCTACCAACAGGCCAACTTTGACAATTTAGAACTGGAAATTCCCCCTCTCATCCGGAAAAAATCCTTGTCCTAGCCAGGACGTTTTTCGACTGGGAGTCCAAGACACCCGATCAAAGTTACGGCTGAGCATGGCCGCTGACCCGGCTGCCGAATAGGTGAATCCGCAGCCCGGAAGACAGCACGAGCGGCAAATCCTGTCCAGAACGGAGGGCAAAGAAAGTTGGGTTATAATGAGTTCAACAACCCCGATTTCAAAGGAGCTTCTTATGATGCGCAAGGCAACCGTTATTGTCACGTTGATTTTGGCCCTGGTGACATGGTGCTGGGGCGCCGCCCCGCGAGGAAAATCTGACAGTCGCCGTGGGACGCAACCTGCTCAAGCTGGAATACGGAAGACCTTCGCTGGAAGGGCGTAGCTTCGAGGAACTGATGACGAATTTGCCCAAGGATCGAATCTGGCGGGCGGGATCGGATCAGGTTACGACCTTCTCCACCACCGTCGATCTTCTCATCGGGGACAAGAAGGTTCCGGCCGGCAAGTATTCGGTTTATCTTCACATCCCCCGGGAAGGCACTTTCTCACTGTTGTTGAACTCGACTCTGGGTCAACCCTTGTCCAGGATCTGGAATGCGGCTCCCAAGCATTTGGCGCAGGAACTCTGGCCGCATTTTTCCTATTCGGAGGAAATCCTGGAGACTGAGACGGCGCGAATTCCGATGACTCCCTCAGAGCTGTCCGAGCCGGTTGATCAGTGGACAATGACCCTCAGTTCGACCCGCCTTGGGGCCCAACTCACCGTCTCGTGGGGAACACAGAGCTGGCGCGTCGACATTCAGGCTGCCAAACCAAAGGAAGGTTCCGGACACTAGTTGATCAGGGTCCTGGGTTTGGAGAAGGGTTCCCGGCTGTACTTTTGAGCCTCAGCCTGGGCGCCATTGTAATCAATCCCCGAATTGATCGCCTTCTGATACTCGGCCTGCGCGCGTTGCCGCTGGCCTAACACGTCATAGATTTTGCCGAGATAAATATGGGTCCAGGTCTCGACCCATTCCGGCTTGAGATCCCCGTCAAGGGCCATGCGCAGCGAATTGGCGGCATTGGAATAGCTGTGCTGCAAAAAGAAGGTCTCGCCCAATCGAAAATGGGCGTAGCTGCTCCTTTCGTCAAGCGCCTTGGCTCTCTCAAATTCCCGAATCGCCGAAACATACTCCCCTCGTTGCCGGAGTTCTTCCCCCAAGGCGATATAAACCGATACCCGCATCATTTGTGATCCGCGCAAGACCTTGCCTTTTGGATCGAGCAGGATTTTGACCGGCATCGTTTCAGTTTCCCAAAGGAAGTTGGTGTTCTTTCCGCTGACGAATACTCGCTTTTCCTCGACTTCTCCCTTGGTTTCGATGCTGACGTCTATCGGCATCCGAAAAAGGTCCAGCTCTTGCTTGATTTGTCCTCGAATCTTGAAACCGGCGGCGGTTTTCTTAAAGATTTTGTAGTCGACTCGAAACTCGGGGACACCAGTCGATTCCACCCATTGAAGAAAGAACCAACTATAGTCTTCACCGGTCTTAAGGTTGGCAAAGTCAACCAGTTGAGGAGTCGTCACCACACCACCCGCGTGCGTGCGGTACCAGTCTTGAAACCACTGCTGAAACTGCTTGTCGCCCGTCAGTTGCCGTAGCATGTAAAGCACCCAGGCCCCTTTTGCCTCCACGATCGATTCGTATTGAGGCGACCCAGGTCCCAAAGCCAATCCTCCGGAGATGGGCGCCTGCTCTTCGTACTTGAGGGCTTCGACGGCCATCTTGGCCAATTCCAAGTCGAAACGGTCGGGGTGTTTGACTTCAATGTAATGCAGAGCGGCGTAACTGGCGAAGCCATCTTGAAGCCACGCATCAAACCCGCCGCCGATATAGAGATTGTGCTTCCACCACTGCTTGGCCAACAGGCGAGCCAATTTCATCAGGGGAATTTGGCGGGCCATCAGCAATTGATCGTCGAGCAAGATCAATCCATCGCTGGTGGCACTGGGAATGTCGATGTTCCCCACTTGAACCAAATTGATCGCATTGCCATTTGGCAAATCGCCAAAGAGCGACCGAAAGAATTCGATGATCTCGGCGGCAGACTGGGCCAGCGGCTTGAGATCCCCGTCAAAGTCTTCGGTGACAAAAAAAGTGAGCTCCGAACCCTTTTCCGAGAAACTTTGGCGGAAATAACGTCTGACAGTCACTGGAACCCCGTTAAGGGGACGATCGCTGTGCCACCTGAAGATCTCGTTGACGCCCTCGTTATCCAACGCCTGCAACTTACCGGGAGCGACTACCGAAAACCCGAGTGGAACCGAGATTTTAAGCTGGACCTGGGCTGAGTCGAGAGCCAGCTGGTGGGACGGAAACCACTTTCCCTCGGTCAAAAGAAGTGCCCCGTCAGTCCCGATCACAGCTTTTTCCGAGCTGGGAGTGTCATCCAGATAAGCGTACTGTTCGCTCTCCAACGTTCCGTCAAAGAGAAAAGTCAACTGGCGTTCGCTTCCCTTCTTGAAAGGCTCGGTACCTCTGACCAGCATGCGGCTGCTGTCCAGGTTGTCGAAGCGGGGAGAGTAGACTTCTCCCGCTTCGTCGTTCACCTCGATCAGGCTGAGGCGAGAACTGAGTTCAAAAGGCACCGAAACCGCGTCTTCCAGCACCTTGAAGCGGATTTTGGCAGTTCCCCTCAGGTAGCTGTTTTGCGGAATCAGTTCCAGATCGACTTGGTAGTCCTGGACATCGATACGAGGTTGTCTCGGCTGGGCCGAGGTCAGCGAGGCCAGCAAAAGAGCAGCGGTCAAAGCTATGATAAATCGCATCTGGTTCATCCCATCGCCAGCAAGTTTAGAATCTGTTTGGCCGTTTCGGGATAGGCTTCAAGTCTTCCCAGCCTTTCAGATGCAATTCTCAGATTTTGTTTCACTTGCCGCATTCGTTCCGGGTGCGATAGCAATTGGTCCAGATAGTCGGCTATTGCTTTTGGCCGAGCCGCCCCCTGGACAAACTCGGGAACCACCGATCTTCCTGCTACCAGGTTGGCCAGGCAATAGTTCTTGCTCCTCACCCAGGGACGTAGCACAGAGTAGCTCAGTTTTGACATTCGATAGATCATGGCGAAAGGTGTCCCCAGGATCAGCGCCTCCAGCGTTGAGGTGCCGCTCTTTATGATGGCGCAATCCGCTTGAGGTAACAACTCCGCGGCCGGCTCGGTGCGAATCTGACACGAAAGTTCGACGTCAGCCCCGGCCCGCCACTGGCGAAGAAGCTTGGCCACCGGCTCACCAGCCAAACCCGGGGCCTGAATTACCCAGAAAGAACAGGGCCGCCGCTGCTGCAATAGTCGTGCAACTTCCAATTGAATCGGGAGAATCCTCTCTATCTCCTTGCGCCGGCTTCCCGGCATCAAGGCAACCGTTGATTTCCCTCCGGGTGACGGAACTCTCACAAGATTCCGGTCCGACTTCAGTTCTTGAAAGGTGGGGTTGCCCACAAAGACAGCCTCGACACCGCGCCTCCGATAGAACTCTTCTTCAAAAGGAAAAATCACCAACATCCGATCGACGTAGCGCCGGATCAACTCGATTCTGTGCGGCCGCCATGCCCAGACCTGAGGTCCGATGAAATAGCAGACAGGAATCCCCAGCCGTTGCAGACGAGGGGCCAAACGCAGATTGAACTCAGGGAAATCCACCAATACGGCCAAGCGAGGCCGGCGCCGGCGAGCTTCGTCCAACAGGCGTCGAAAGATCGTAAGATAGTTCTTGAATAGCGACACCGCTTCCCAGGGTCCAATAGCTGCCAGTTGAGACACATCCTCCAACAGCTCCGCTCCGACTTCCCGCAGAGCCGGCCCCCCAGTGCCAAACCAATGCAGCGGCCGGCCGGACAAATTGTTGGCGGCGGCGACCACACCCGCCAAGTGGCGTTCGCCCGAGGTCTCACCGGTAACGACCAATATCTGGGACACGTTTGGCATCGGATCTTTCGCAAAGTCCGGCAGGTTCTAGAGAATCCGGGACTCGATCCATCCGCCACCCAACACCTGGGCGTCTTGGTAAAAGACAGCGGCTTGACCCGGCGTGACCGACATTTGGGGGTCGTCGAAAATCACCCTTGCTCGGGAGGAATCACTGCCGTTCTCAACCTGGACCCTTGCCCCGGCTTGGCGGTGGCGAGATCGGATCTTGACCTCTGCCTTCAGGCTTCCCCGAGGAGTCTGCCCCGACACCCAACTCAAACCACCTGCCCACAAACCACGGCTGAACAGATCTTCTCGGTAGCCGACAATGACGGCGTTCCTTTTCGGCTCCAGCCGCAGAACATAAAGCGGCTTCGGGTGAGCGATACCGAGGCCACGGCGCTGTCCGATCGTGAAACGAAACACACCCAGGTGGGAACCTAGCTGACGGCCGTCCTTAAAGAGAATCGGGCCGGGACGACGCTGTTCCTCCAGCAGGGGCAAGAAATCAGGGCTGATTTCCCCGGCATGACGCTGGATGAAGCCCACGTAATCCCGGTCGGGAACAAAGCAGATCTCCTGACTGTCCCTCTTCTTGGCGACTGCAAGACCATGGCGCTCGGCGATCCGGCGAATTTCGCCCTTGTCGTATTCACCTACTGGAAAATCGATTCGCTGCAACTGGGACTGGCTCAGCTCGAAGAGATAATAGGACTGGTCTTTAGACCGATCCCGGCCTTTCCACAGCGTAAAGGTGTCCTCCGATCCTCGTTCCACGCGGGCATAGTGACCGGTGGCGACGCGCCGGATTCCCACTTGGCGGGCGAAGGAAATGAGACGGTCGAACTTGAGAAAAGTATTGCAGAGAGTGCAGGGCAAAGGCGTTCTGCCTTGCAGGTATTGGCCGATAAAGGGCTCAATCACCCGTCGTTCGAATTCCTCTTCGAAATTGAGGACATAAAAGGGGAAACCGAGTCTCTCCGCCACCCTTCGGGCGTCGTAAACGTCATCCACCGAACAGCAAGCGCCAACTTGGCGCCGGCCGTTCCGCGGCGGATGACGTCGGTAATCCCATAGCCTCATGGTACAGCCGACGACCTCATGCCCATGCTGTTGCAGCAACACTGCGGCCGTAGAGCTATCGACTCCACCACTCATGGCGAGCAGGGTCCGGCAACGTCCAAGCCGGCTCTGTCTTTCTACTCCCACAGGACATCACGCGAAAAAATCTCAACCGCCGACCGCTGGATGACCACTTCTTCGCGCTCGATGGCCGAGGCCTGAGTCTCGAAATCTTCGACCACCTCATTGTAGCGGGCGATGAGATCTTGCCGCAGCTTGTCGATCTGTTCCTGGAATTGGGGTTGTAAATCGATTCTCCAACGGAGATCGCCCTCTCCCAGAATCCGGTGGGTATCGGACAAGAAAAGCCGACTCAGTTGCTCGCGGGCCTTGAAAAAGAACGACCCCAGCTTCAATAAACAGTCTTCACGCGCCTCGTGGTCCCAAGCATCGACCACAACTTCTTCTTCGAGCCGGCGTGCCAGCTCGTCAAAGCGGTGGTGAAAGGTCTGCCGGATTTTCTTCGTTTCGCCCGCGCGAGCCCAAAGCATCTTATCGCAACAGTAGCTCAGAAAATCCTCCCGAGACTCTCCCAAATGCGAGTAGATCTTGAGCTGGTAGTTGGTCCAGATTTTGGGACGGAAGTGCCGCGCCACGTGGCGAACCATCTGTTCGTCAGCGTAATCGGGCCACCGAAAGGGCTCCCGGACCCGCATCTCAAACAGACGGTCCGGATCGATGGGGGAGACCATCTCGGGGGTCCAATTCAGCTCCGGAGCGCCAAGATCAATCCCTTTAAGATAGATCGCCTCAGAGGGGTTGCAACCGGTCCGCACGTCGCGGCCGCCGATTCGGACTCCGAAAATGAGCGACGGCCGGCCACCCGATTGGTCCTTTTTCCAAGAATAGTGTTTCACTCCACGCCCCTCCCGCCAAGGACAAACTCAAGAATTATAACACTAGCCGGAGCCGCAGATTGACGTTTCCGCGGCCAAACCACGAAAAAATCAACCCGGACCAGGTCCGCTAATTTAAAAGCTGGTCAAGCTGGCTGCCCAAGCTCCAAAGATTCGCCGTGGGCGGGGATTGCTCAGATTGTGAGCACGATCTCGCAACGGAAGGCGTATTTCCGGCCACCGATTCGCTAACGGACAAACGGGGGTTCGGATATAGCTATTGCAGAAGCTGACTCTTCAGCTTTTCCCGACCGTAGAAGAGCCGGGATTTGATCGTCCCTTCAGCGACTTGTAGCTCCTCTGCGACCTCGCGGATTGTAAAGCCCTCCAAATCATGGAGTTGGACCACTTGACGATGTTTTTCGCCCAGCCGCTGCAGAGCAGCGTGAACTCTCCCCTCGATCTCACGCTGCTCTATTCGATCGAAGGGGGTTTTCATCTTGACGTCAGGAAGCCGAAAATGACTCGAAATATCGGCGTCGGTGCGTTGACGATGCTTCTTGTTCTTACGCATAATCTCCAGGCTCGCGTTCACGGCGATTCGGTTGATCCAGGTTCCCACCTTGGAGTCACCTCTGAACTTCCCGGCTGCCCGGTGAACGTTGACAAAGGTCTCTTGGAGGGCATCCTCGGCCGATGCCCTCTCCTTGAGGATCCTCATGGCAGTGCGAAGTATGCTGGGCTTGAACATCACGAACAGCTCGTGAAAAGCATTTTCATCATGGCGCTGAACTCGCGTCATCAAACTCAATTCAAGAGGCGCAACCCCTGCAATGTAAGCTCCCATTTCCTTTCTTGACCTCCTGGTGAAGCTGTGACGCAAATCGCGTGCCAGAAGATCCAAGTAGTGGAAAATAAACACTTTAGCAGGAGGAGTACTTCTCCAAGGCGTTAACCCGGTTAACACCCTATCAGGAAGCCATGGCCGCAAACCGCTGAAAAACAATCTGTTGCAGGTGTCCAATTCATTGACACCCAACTATCGATAAGATTAACGCCGGTATTGCTTCAGCTTGGCTATGATGGTCTGTCGACTGATGCCGAGAGCAGCGGCGGCATGACTCTTGTTCTGGTTGTGATCTTGGAAGGCCTGTAGAATAAGTTGGCGTTCGAGTTGTGCCAGCCGATCCTTGAGGCTACCCCGCGACTCTGTCACCGGTTGGCGCCCAATTCGCTCCGAGACGGCTTCAGGGGGAATCAGCTCAAAGGCATCACCCAGAATCACCAGGCGTTCAACTTCATTCTCCAGTTCCCGCACGTTACCGGGCCAGCGGTAACGTGAAAGCAGTTGCAGCGTCTCTTCAGCAAACCCTGCCACCGGCTTATTGAGCTGGGCATTGAATTTCTTGAGGAAGTGTGTGGCCAGCTCGGGGACGTCCTCGGTTCGGGCACGCAAGGGGGGGACCAGCACTGAGAAGACATTGAGCCGAAAGAAGAGATCCTGCCGGAAGCTCCCCTCCTTCACCATGCGCCTCAGGCTTCGATTGGTGGAGGCAATGACCCGAACATCGATTTTGCGAGATCGCTGAGCTCCCACCGCCCTGACTTCACCGTCTTGCAATACGCGCAATAATTTGACCTGAAGACCCAGCGGAGCTTCACCGATTTCATCCAGAAAAAGAGTTCCCCCGTGGGCTAGTTCGAAAAAGCCCTTGTTGTCTTTGTTGGCGCCGGTAAAGGCCCCTTTACGGTGTCCAAAAAAGGCACTCTCGACAAGGTCGTGGGGAACGGCGCCGCAATTGACCGGGACAAAAGCGCGGCCGGACCGTTGAGAGTTTTGCTGAATGTAACGGGCCAACAGTTCCTTGCCGGTCCCGGTTTCACCCTGAAGCAAGACGGTCGAATCGGTCTTCACGACCCGGTCAAGCAGCTGGATGAGTTGGGTCATGGTGGGACTCTTGTAGATCAGTCTCGGGTGGCCGTGGCTCAGACGGTTGACTTCTTGCTTGAGTTGCCGGTTCTCGCTGGTCAGGCTGCGGTTGGCGCGCTTGAGTTCTTCAGCAAGGCGCCGGTTCTCTCGCTCCAACTCCCACTGTTTGAGTTCCTGACTGACGGTCTGCTGGAGATTGTAGGGCTCCCAGGGCTTGGTAATGTAGCGATGAACGTGTCCCTGATTGATGGCATCCATCAAGTCTTCCACTTCGGTGTAGCCGGTCAGGATAATCCGGACCGTGTCAGGACGTATAGCCAGAGATTGCTTGAGCAATTCCACGCCGTTCATTACCGGCATTCTCTGGTCAGTGATAATTGCGGAGACTGCCTGGGTGCGCAGTATTTGAAGTCCCTCTGCTCCGCTGGAGGCTTCCAAGACCCGATACTGCTCCAAAAAAGTGCGGCGGAGTTTCTGCAGATTGGCCTCTTCGTCATCAACGATCAAGATGGTGTGTTTGGCACTCATGCCTTCACCGGTAGCTCAATTCGAAAAACCGTGCCCGAGCCGGGCGTGCTGTCGACGCTGATTGTCCCTTGGTGTTGCTGCACGATTCCGTAGGAGATGCTGAGACCCAGACCTGTCCCCTCCCCGACAGGTTTGGTAGTAAAGAAAGGTTCGAACACCTTGCTGAGATGCTCAGGCAGGATACCCTTACCGGTGTCTTCGATCTCTACTACCGCGCGCCCATCGCGGAACGAGGTTCTTATCCGGATTTCGCCTTCCTCCGAAATTGCTTGACAGGCGTTGGCAAGCAGGTTCATGAAGACTTGGCTCAGCTTGCCCGCATGACACATGACCTTCGGTAAATCCCCGTATTCCTTGCGGACGGTTAAACGGTTCCTGTACTCGTGACCCACCAAGTTGAGGGCCAAATCGATCGACTCATGCAGATCGATAGGACATAGTTCGTCGCTGTCCATCCTTGAAAAAGCCCGAAGGTCTCCAATAATCGAGTGTATCCGCTTGGCTCCTTCTTCAAAGTTGTCGATTAGAGTCATTAAATCCCGGCGGATGAAATCGTAGTTGATTGAAGACTTGAGATCCGCCGCCCGTGACCGGACTTCCAAAAGCGCTTCCGTCTCATAGATGTCGATCAATTGGTTGAATTTTTCGATGTACTCGCGCAGGAAATCGGTGTTGCCGTAAATGAAGTTGAGCGGGTTCTTGATTTCGTGCGCGATTCCCGCCACCAGCTGGCCCAAAGAAGCCATCTTCTCGCTCTGGATGAGCTGAGCCTGAGCCTCCTTCAGCTCCTGGTAGGCCTTTTGCACTTGCTCGTGACTCTCTTCCAGTTCGCGAGTACGTTCGGCCACTTTTTGCTCGAGCTGGCGATTCAGGTCGATCAGGGCTTGGCTGCGTTCCTGCAGTGATTCAGCCATTTCGTTGAAGGTTACGGCCAATTCCCCAATTTCATCTTGACTGGACACTTCCACCCGCTGACTCAAATCTCCCCCGGCAATCACTCTGGCGCCGGCAGTGAGTTTTCTGAGTGGGGTGCTGATTTGCCCCGCAACCGAAAAAGTGAGCGCCAAAATAAGCAGTGAGAAGAACACCGTGGCGGCAACCAGAACGTTCTTGAGGTCCTGGACCGGGGCAAAAATGTCTTCGTTGTTGATGCCAACCCCACAAACCCAGTTGAAGAAGGTGAAATCCACCACCGCCAGCCCACTGATTTTTTCGACCCCGGCTGGATACTCATAGCTGAAATTAGAAGAACGCTCCGAAGTAAAACGTACCGACTTCACCGCCTCCGAAAGTCCATCTAAACCAAGATCGGCCACCAAGGTGGCTCCGTAGTTGCTGAGAATCGGGGGGGCTGGACCGCTGTCGTTCGAGTAGGCTCTGTTTTCCCGGTAGGCGTGAGCAATGATGGTGTCGCTGTCGCGGGCAAACAGAAAAGCGTAACCTGAACGAAGCGATCGGCTTTCCAGTTCCTCCTCGAGAGAATCCAAGATCTCCTGCACAAACTTCCAGTTCATGAGGGCCATGATGCCGCCGACAACCACTCCGCGCGCGTCGGAAATCGGCGTCACAAAACCGATGCTGTAGCGGAGTGCTATGTCGCGACCCTCATAATCGTAAAGCCGCTCCACCAGCGGAGATTGATGCCAGTCCAGATAGGCATCCCGGCCACTGCGAACCCGGTGCAACCAATTCGACTCAGGGGTATATGCGGTCAGCTTCCGGCCCGGCAGTTTTTGCACCTCGCTGCGGTCCAGCAATTGCGGTTGGTCCAGGTCGGGACGACCAACGGTGTTGGTGAGGAGAATACGACCTTCGGTGTCAAAGACCAGGATCAAATCGTATACCTCGTGGATGCGGAACAAATCGTTGAGCACCGCCTGCTGGGTCGGAGCCGGTTGGGGTCGAGAAAGCCAGTCGCCGAAAAGTAGCCCCATGGCCCGCGTTTCCTCCTGCTTTTCCTGCAGTGTCAAGCGAACTGTAGCGGCCAAACCTTGAGCGATCTGCTCCAGGTACAGGACGGTGCGATCTTCAGTGATTCGCTGTTTGGCCTGAAAATAGGTGAAGTAGGCGATGCCAGCCGGAGGAATCAGACCAAACGGCAGAATCACCGCCAGCAATTTCTGCCTCAGGCTGCGCATCGGCGCCCTTTCTTCCCAGCAGCAGTTAAGATTTTTGACAGCTCAATGACAACTAATTTAACACAACGGCTTCCGGCGCCAGCGTGTCAGCTCGGGTTATAGAGGAGCCCGGCTCGCCACTCTACCGTTTGGGAAAGTCGTGGCGATCAAGGGTTTGAAGGCACTAAGGACAGCGCGTGCACCCGGGAAGGAACGGACACCTTGGCGCTTGGAAACATGGGCATCAACAATCGTGAGAGATCACCTTCCCTCACTTCCGATTCCGCCGGCAGGTGGCAACCGCTCCAGGCGGTAGAAGCTGCGCCGCTCCGAATCCTGCTGAACCGGCATGAGTTCGGTGACCAGATAACCCTGATCGAAATAATGCCGAAACGCCTGCCGGGTCACCTGCCTCCAGGCCACTGCCAAGTCGGGGACGTCCTGCTTCAGACTTTGCAGTTGGTAAGGTATCTCCAGAGCAAGGACGGGATCGGCCAGCGCCAGATTGGGTCGCCCGGGCCGGCGCCACCCTTGCGGACCCACCAGAGAATCCACAACGCGGGGAATAGTTAGGGCTTCGGCCGGGCGGGTCCTCGGTCTGGGACTGGGTGAGGAAGATTCTACCCACCACTCGGCCAGCAACCGGTCCGTGGTCAGCCCGCGATGCAGCGGGCTGGAAGGCGCCTCCCCATAGACATTGACATAATAGCGGCGGACCACCGCGCCCAGCTTGTTCAAGTTGAGATGAGCGTTGCGCGACTCCAGCGGCTCAAAGGTCCAGGTAATCAGGGGCTGGCCGCGGCGCAGCGTGGTCCGGTATTGGGCCCGTTTGAGTTGTTGCCCCGCTCCCTGACCACGATGGACCTGAGCAACTGCCAGCATGTGGGAATGCTGAACAATCCGTTGGCCCAACAGGGCAGGAAGACTGAAGACGAATCCAATCAGGGTTGCGCTTTCGTCAAAGGCGCCCAACAAGACACCACCACCCCGCCGACCGCACTCGAGCATGGAAGCGGAAACCACATCCTGGGCCGAAAAGCCCCACACCTGAACCTGCAGGTCGACACATCGCCGCAAGTGTTCCTCAGTATCGATCTCACCGATGGAAATGGACAGTCTCGATTTCCCCCAGGCCACCCTATCGGAACTGACTTGGCGGGCTAGCGCCTTTTGCCCCAACCGCCTCCTCCGGGCGTCTCGATAGAGACGGTTTCGCCGGCCGCCACTTGCAAGGAAAACTTCCCGGGCAGTGTTTTTCGACGCCCTTTGGCCAGCAGGGAATTTCGCCCCTTCTTTCCTTCGGAGCCACCCTCCAATCCATAGGGAGAGTAGCGGCGGCGTTCGGAGAGCAAGGTCACTTGGCAGTCAGTCAGCATTTCCAGAGAGCGCACCACTCCATCGCCGCCGCGAAAACGGCCTCGGCCTCCGGAACGATGGCGGATTCGATACGCTCGGACACGGATCGGAAAGTAGGGCTCCAAAGCCTCTACCGGTGTGTTGAGCGAATTGGTCATGTGGGTGTGAATACCGCTATCACCTGGGCCCAAGGGCCCGGCTCCCATACCGCCGCCGATCGTCTCGTAATAGGAAAAGGGTTGACCGGACACCGGATCGAGGGCGCCGATGGTGAGATTGTTCATGGTCCCGCTGCTGGCCGCTGGGATGACTTGGGGCAAAGCCGTCGCCAGGACCCGGAAAATCACGTCGACGATCCGTTGCGACGTTTCCACGTTTCCGGCGGCGGTGGCTGCCGGAAAACAAGCATTGACGACACTACCGGCCGGGGCCTTCACCTCGACATCCTGCATCAGCCCGGCGGAATTGGGCACGTCCGAAGGGGCCAGACAACGCAGGGCGTATTGCACCGCTGAAACGGTAATGGCTTCGACAGCATTGAAGCTGCCACTCACCTGTGGATCGCTGCCTGAGAAATCAAATCGAATCCGCCGGCTGGACACTTCAATCGTCAAGCGGATCTTGATCGGATCGGTTGACTCGCTAGTGCCATCATCATCCAGCACATCTTCTCCCTGATAACGCCCATCGGGAATAGCGGAGATCACACCGGCCATTATCCGGGCGGCGTATTCCCGCAGCGACGCCGAAACGTCCTGCAAATGCTTTCGACCATGCTTTTGGGCCAACTCGACCAGTCGGCGTTCTCCTACCTTAAGTGCGGCCACCTGAGCGGCCAGATCGCCGTCTCTCTCCTCAGACGTACGGACGTTATTGAGCAGTAATCGCAGTAGATCGACCTGCAGTCGCCCTCTCCGATAGAGTTTCACCGGAGGAATCCGGAGCCCTTCCTGAAAAATATCGCGGCTCATGGGCATTGAGCCTGGGGTTATCCCCCCGACATCGGAATGATGGGCGCGCGCCGCCACGAAGAACAGAGGACGATCCGGGCCGGATCGCTCCAGCACCGGCAAAACCATGGTGATATCAGGCAGATGCGTACCTCCTGCAAAGGGATCGTTGAGGATGACGAGATCGCCTGCCTTCAGCGGAAAGGCTTCCCGAGCAAAACGGACCGACATCGGCATGGAACCTAGATGGACCGGCATATGGTCGCCCATTTCCAGCAACCGGCCGTCTCGGTCGAAAATGGCACAGGAGTAGTCTCGCCGCTCCTTGATGTTGGGCGAATAGCTGGTCCTGCGCAAAACGGTCCCCATCTCTTCGGCGATCGACTTGAGGAGATTACGGAAAATTTCCAACTGAACGGGATGGATGCTCTCAGCCATGGTTCCCAGGATAACAGATCCAGGGGGCGTTTATTGCCCGATTTACGGCGCCTGACTTCTGATGAAGGAACGGTGTCCGCCGGCCTCGCCGAGAGGCTACGCGGCTGTGCTACAATTGCGCTCAGACAAGGGTTGTTCGAATGAACAGGCTTCTCACGGTCTTGGAGATGATCAAGTTCGAACACACCGTCTTCGCCTTACCCTTTGCTCTTCTGGGAGCACTGCTGGCAGCCCGAGGCTTGCCCGAGTGGAGCGCGACCGGTTTGATCTTGCTGGCAATGATAGGAGCGCGCAGCGCTGCTATGGCCTTCAATCGACTGGTTGACCGGCATTACGATGCCCTCAACCCCCGCACCGCTGATCGAGCCTTGCCGGCGGGCCGGTTGGGACGCAACTTTGTCATCGGCTTTATTGTGGCCTCAGTTGGCGTTTTTCTCTTGGCTGCCTGGAATCTCAACCCGTTGGCCGGGCGCTTGGCGCCGCTGGCGCTGGTCATCGTCTTTTTCTACAGCTACACCAAGCGCTTTTCCTCTTTCTCCCACCTTTTCTTGGGCCTTTCCCTTGCCATCGCTCCGGTCGGGGGCTGGGTCGCGGTTCGAGGGGATCTGAGCTACGATCCCTTCATTTTGGCCCTGGCGGTTCTATTGTGGGTGGGGGGCTTCGACATCATCTATGCTTGCCAGGACGTCGATTTTGACCGAAGGACGGGACTAAAATCGCTCCCCAGTCGGTGGGGCACCGGGCCGGCACTCCGCGTGGCCGCCGGACTTCATTTCTTGGCGGTCCTGGTCTTGCTGACCGGCTTCCTTCTCTACGACCTGCGGGTCCTGAGTTGGCTAGGGTTGGGGGTGGTGGCAGCCAGCCTGATTTACGAACACAGTCTGATCGGGCCCCAAGATCTCTCACGAGTCAATCTGGCTTTCTTCACTCTCAACGGCTTGGTCAGCATCAACCTTTTACTGTTCGTTGGCCTGGATTTATGGCTACTCGGTTAGGCGAATTACTGATCGAAAACGGGATGCTGACCAAGCGCCAATTGTCCGAGGCGCTTCGCTATCAGCGCGAAAATGGAGGCCGTCTCGGTTCGGCGCTCATCGAGAACGGTTATGTCACCGACCACCAGATAGCCCAGGTGTTGGGCCGGCAATACGACCTCAAGACGGTTGAGTTGAAATCATCCGCCATCGATCCGGAAGCCATTGAGATGGTGCCCTTGGCCACCGCCACTCGGCACCGGTTGCTTCCGGTTCGCAAGCACGGGACCACCCTGACCGTAGCGGTCGTCGACCCAACCAATTTGCCGGCTTTGGATGAGTTGCAGTTCATGACCGGGTGTCGGATCGAGCCGGTCGTCGTCGCGGAATCGACCATACAGGCCCTGTTGGAGGAATGTTACGGCAGCGGGCAAACTCTGGAGCTGGAGCGAGTCTACGACGAGCTGAAAGCCGGGGGCGAACACCAACTTGACATTCAGGCAGACGGCGCCGAAGTCAACCTTTCCAAACTCCAAAGCAGCTCGACCGAGGCGCCCATCATCAAGCTGGTCAATCTGATCGTGGGCGAGGCCATCCGCAAGGGGGCCAGCGATGTCCACCTCGAACCTTATGAGAAAGAACTCCGGGTGCGCTACCGGATCGACGGTGTGCTCTACAACGTGATGAGCCCACCGTTAGACCTCAAGGACGCTATGATCTCGAGGATCAAGATCATGGCCAATATGGATATCGGCGAGCGTAGACTTCCCCAAGACGGACGGATCAAACTCCGGCTCAACCAAGGCGCCCAAACCAAAGAGACCGACCTGCGAGTCTCGTCCCTGCCCACGCTTTTTGGCGAGAAGGTAGTTTTGAGAATTCTGGACCGCGAAAAACTGCCCCTCGATCTCACCAGGTTAGGTCTGGAACCGGCTTCGCTGGCCCGCTTCAACCAGGCAATCACCCAACCCTATGGGATGGTTCTTGTGACCGGTCCGACCGGCAGTGGCAAGAGCAGCACACTTTATGCTTGCCTCAACAAGCTCAACACCAATCAAGTCAACATCATGACGGCGGAAGACCCCATCGAGTACAACTTCTTTGGCATCAATCAGCTCCAGATCAAGGAGCAGATCGGGTTGAATTTCGCCGCGGCGCTCCGCTCTTTCTTGCGTCAGGATCCCGACATCGTGATGGTGGGGGAGGTGCGCGACCGCGAAACCGCCGAGATCGCCATCAAGGCCGCCTTGACGGGACACCTGGTTTTGAGCACCTTGCACACCAACGACGCACCTTCCACCATCAGTCGCTTGATCAACATGGGTGTCGAGCCCTTCATGGTGGCAAGCTCGGTTCACCTGATCTGCGCCCAGCGGTTAGTGCGCCGTATCTGCCGGCATTGCAAGCAACCGTGCGGCACTCCGCCCGAGTTGCTGGTCGATCTCGGACTGCCTCCCGCCACAGCCAAGAAAACTGTGGTCCACGCCGGCAAAGGCTGTGCCCGGTGTCATAACACAGGTTATCAAGGGCGGATCGGCCTTTTTGAAGTCATGAAAGTGAGTGAGACCATTCAGTCTCTGATCCTTTCCGGCGCCGATTCCAACCGGATTCGAACAACTGCCATCAAGGAGGGGATGATCACTCTCCGCGACAGCGGGTTGGAGAAACTCCGTTCCGGCATTACCACAGTGGATGAGGTGTTGAGGGAAACCACACTCCATCGCTAATTCGCCATCGTAAACGTTTAACTAGCAGAAAGGACGGTGTTGAGCGGGAGTTGTTCCGATAGATTGAGCGCTCCCAACAACGAGAACGAAAACACTTTTCTCGCCTCGCGGTCAGTAACCGGCCGGTCATTCGGTGATTCGTGGACTGGCAGCGCTCGGATCCTGGAGCCGAGTGAAATGAAAGGGATGGAGCAAGAAAACTTGGGTTTGGCGCTCTTGCTCAAGAAGACGATTGCGATGGACGGCAGTGACCTCCATCTGACTGCGGGGTCGCCACCCCGAATACGAGTCTACGGGCGTCTCATCCCTCTGGACTACCCCAGCATCAATTCCGCTACTGCCAAGAAGCTGGCCTACAGCGCCATGACCGGCCGCCAGAAATCCCTTTACGAGCAGAACCTGGAAATCGACTTCAGCTTTGGCAGCAAAGATTCGGGGCGCTTCCGGGCCAACATCTTCACCCAACGCGGCACTGTCGCTTCGGTTTTTCGCGCCATCCCGCTGGAAATCAAGAGTTTCACCGAGCTCGGACTGCCGCCGGTCATTTCCCGGCTTTGCGATCGCCCAAGCGGCCTGGTGTTGATCACAGGACCCACCGGCAGTGGAAAGTCGACAACTCTCGCGGCCATGGTCGACAAGATCAATCAGGAGCGAAGCGAGCACATTCTGACCGTGGAAGATCCCATTGAGTTCCTCCATCAGCACAAGCGGTGTATCGTCAACCAGCGAGAAATCCATTCCGACACCAAGTCCTTTGCCAGCGCGCTCAGGGTCGCTTTGCGTGAAGATCCCGACATCGTGCTTGTGGGTGAGATGAGGGATCTGGAGACGATGAAATCGACCCTTCGCATTGCCGAAACCGGCCACTTGACGCTGGCCACACTTCACACCAACTCGGCCTACGCCACTATCAACCGCGTGATTGACGTTTTCCCGCCTCATCAGCAACAACAGATTCGCATGCAGCTATCGATGGTGCTGGAGGGAATTATCTGTCAAAACTTGCTGCCTCGGGCCGACGGCGCGGGTCGGATCGCCGCGACTGAAATCCTGATTCTGAATCGGGCGATTCGGGCGCTGATTCGAGAAAACAAGGTGCACCAGATCTACTCCGCCATGCAGAGCGGCCAAAGACAACATGGTATGCAGACCATGAACCAGAGCCTGGCTTCACTTTGCGCCAATGGCTCGATCACTTACCAAGATTGCCTGGGTTGTTCTTCCAACGCTGGAGAGCTTGAGGAGATGCTCCGCCGCGGGAGAATCTCGGGCAAGAAGGGCATTGAGCTGATGAGGTCCGGCGGCACCTCCCTCACCTCCCGTGCCACCAACCCAATGCATGGAACGACAAAGAGCTAGACAAACCATGCCGGTTTATCAATTCAAGGGCCGCCAATACGAGACCGGCAAACCCGTCGCCGGTGAACGGTACGCCAGCGGCAGCCAGTCCCTGGCCGTGGCACTGCGTCAGGACAATATCATGCCGATCAGCATAGTGGAGAAGCCCTCGGGTTTAAGTCTTTCGCTTGGATCGGGGGTTTCCATCAAGGAATTGGCGCTCTTCACGCGGCAATTCTCGGTCATGTTGGATGCCGGTCTACCACTGGTCGAATGTCTCGCGATTCTGGGCATCCAGCAGGACAACAAGATCTTCGGAAAAGTATTGGAGCAGATTCGAACTGATGTTGAATCAGGTTCCACTTTGTCCCAAGCGATGGAGCGGCATCCCAAGATTTTCGACGGGCTTTTCGTCAACATGGTCTCAGCCGGGGAGGCGGGAGGCATCCTCGACGTCATCCTGCAACGTTTGTCATTCTTCTTGGAAAAGACCGTTAAGCTGAAACGGGCACTGATTTCCGCCGCGGCCTATCCTTCGACCATTATCTCGGTGGCTATCGCGATCGTGGTTATCATCATGGTCTGGGTGATCCCGGTCTTCGCGACCCTGTTCGAAAGCCTCGATACCTCCTTGCCGTTACCGACTCGGGTCGTGATCGGGGCCACCGGCCTGCTCACCCGGTTGGCGCTGCCCCTTGCGATCGGAGGTGTGATTTTCCTGCTCGCGGGCCGCTATTTCTACAGGACCTCTCGCGGAAGGCTGATCCTCGATACGATGACGTTGAGGGTACCCTGGCTGGGCGTGGTCCTCAGGAAGATCGCCATCTCACGCTTCGCCCGCACCCTTTCGACTCTGCTGGGCAGCGGAATTCCAATTCTTGAAGGATTGGAGATCACGGCGGGCACAGCCGGCAACGTCGTCATCCGGAACTCCATTCTATCGGCCCGCCAAGAGGTGGAGGAAGGCAGTACCCTGGCGGAACCGCTCCGCAGAAGAAAGCTCTTTCCTCCCATGGTGACCCAGATCGTTGCCGTGGGAGAACAGACCGGCCAGCTCGACAACATGTTAAAGAAGCTGGCCGACTATTACGAAGAGGAGGCCGACGCATCCATTGCCAACCTGATGACGATGTTGGAACCGCTCATGATGATCTTTCTGGGCGGGATCGTCGGCGGCATCGTGGTTTCAATGTATTTCCCAATCTTCACCTTGATTGGCCGGCTGGCTGGGGGACAATAGATTGGTCTGTGCCATCTTTGGATTGATCGCCCAGCCCCTACTTCGACCTCCGGAGGGCCGTCATTGCCGCAGCCGGAGGTTTCCTGCTCCCCCAAGGCTGGTTGGCGAAGATTGGAGCAAGCAACTGATTCTTGTCACGCTAAGGAGGGCAAAGTGAACAAAAATAAAGGGTTTTCGCTGATCGAGCTACTGATCGTGGTTGCGGTGACTGGCATCATCTCCGCGATTGCGGTCCCCAACCTGATGCAGTCCAGGCTGGCTGCCAACGAAGCTTCGGCCATGGCGTCGATCCGCAATCTGGTAACGGCCGAGATCACCTACGCTTCGACCTCGGGCACCGGAGCCTTCGGGAGCATGGACAACTTGGTCGATTCATCACTGGTAGACGCTGTGGTGGGCAACGGAGTCAAGGACGGTTACAGTTTTACGGTCACCCCCAACGGTTCTACCGGCTTTACCGTCGTGGCCATACCCGTGACCAAGGGCACAACGGGAAACCGCGGTTTTTTCAGTGACCAGACCGGCGTGATCCGTTACAGCAAGGACGGCTCCCCACCCAACAGCGGCAGTCCGGCTTTGGGAACGGCCGCTATGGAAAGCTGAACCGAAAGCGGTCTCGAAAATACTGTCTGTTCTGTGGTGGTATTGAGCCGGCAGTTGGTGAACGTACGACTGGCATCAGTTGATTGACACAGCAATCGGGTCGTCCGGTCGGGGTGGAGCTATCCCGGTTTGAAACCGATCAGGAATCGGCCGTCAGGGTGGCTCCAACAAGCTCACCTTTCAGGGAAAGAACCGACAGCTCGTCACCCAATTTCAAGGGATCCTCTTGCTGGAACTCCTGCAAGGGAGTTTCGATCTCGATGCGACGGTAGAACTCCATCCCGGTGCCGGCAGGAATCAACCGGCCCATGATCACGTTCTCCTTAAGCCCTCTCAGGTAATCGACTCTGCCGCTGATGGCCGCCTCAGTCAGGACCCGCGTCGTCTCCTGGAAGGAGGCTGCCGAAATAAAGGAGTCGGTGCTTAGAGAGGCCTTGGTAATTCCCAGCAGAAGCGGTCGTCCCGTAGCCGGTTTCCCGCCTCCGGCCGAAACCCGCTCGTTCTCTTCCTCGAATCGGAACTTGTCGACCTGTTCCTCCAGCAGAAATCCAGTGTCACCAACGTCTTCCACTTTAATCCAGCGCATCATCTGGCGTGCAATCACTTCGATGTGTTTGTCGTTGATATTGACACCCTGGAGCCGGTAAACCTCCTGGATCTCGTTCACCAGGTAACGCTGCAGTTCCTTCTCACCCAACACTCGAAGAATGTCGTGGGGGTTGCGGGGACCGTCCATCAGCGCTTCACCGGCCTTGACGTCTTCCCCTTCCTGTACGTTGATATGGACACCGCGCGGAATCAGATAATCGGTCTTTGTCTCGGCTTCTTTGTTCTCGACGATGATCTTGCGCTGCCCTCGACTGATGCCTCCATAGTGCACCACTCCATCGATCTCGGTGATCACGGCGGTTGCTTTCGGCTTTCTGGCCTCGAAAAGTTCTACCACTCGAGGCAAACCTCCGGTAATGTCCTTGGTCTTGGTGGTTTCCCTGGGGATTTTGGCCAGGGTCTGGCCAGGATGGACTTCGTCTCCCGAGTCGATCATCAAGTGAGCCTTGGAAGGAATCAAATAAGATTTGGTCACCTTGCCCTTGTCATTCTTGATTTGGATCTGAGGCTGGCGTTTCTCGTCGGGCGATTCGATAATGACTTTTCTGGACAACCCGGTGACTTCGTCCACATCCTCTTTCATGGTGATGCCCTCGACGATGTCCTTGAAGACGACGCGTCCCCGGGTCTCGGTGAGGATGGAAAAGGTAAAGGGATCCCACTCCACGAGTTTCCGGCCGGGCTCGATTTCCGTGTTGTCGGTGACCATCAACTTGGCTCCGTAGACCACCGAATAGCGCTCCTTTTCTCGTCCGTGTCGATCCTGAATGACCAGGCTTCCGGTCCGATTCATGACCACCAGACGGCCATCCTTGTCCGTCACCGACTGGATATTGAGAAAACGGACCATCCCCGCATGGCGGGACTCAACGGTGGATTGCTCCTCGATTCGGCTGGCAGTTCCTCCGATGTGAAAAGTTCTCATGGTGAGCTGTGTTCCGGGTTCGCCGATCGACTGGGCAGCCAAGACACCTACTGCCTCACCCAGCTCCACCAGTTCTCCGCTGGCCAGATTACGGCCGTAACACATGCGACAGAGTCCTCGCTTGGCTTGGCAGGTCAAACCGGACCGAATCTGGATGTGCTCGATGCCGGCTGCCTGAATCACGCCGGCAATATCTTCGTCGATCAACTGGTTGACGTCGACGATCGTATCGCCGGTAAAAGGATCGATCACCTGCTCCAGCGCCACCCTGCCCACGATGCGGTCCCGCAGGGCTTCAATGGTCTCACCGCCTTCGGTCAGTGCGGTGACCTTGATTCCGTCCAGAGTACCGCAATCCTCTTCGGTGACGATCACGTCCTGAGCGACGTCCACCAGTCTGCGCGTGAGATAGCCCGAGTCAGCCGTCTTCAAGGCGGTGTCCGCCAGCCCCTTACGGGCGCCGTGAGTGGAGATGAAATACTGCAATACCGTCAACCCTTCACGGAAGTTGGCTGTGATGGGAGTCTCGATGATCTCTCCGGAAGGCTTCGCCATCAGGCCCCGCATTCCAGCCAACTGGCGAATCTGTTGTTTGCTGCCGCGCGCTCCCGAATCGGCCATCACGAAAATTGGGTTTTGTTCATTTTCCTTGGTGGGCGCCGACATGCTCTCGAACATTTCATCAGAGATGCGCTCGGTGACGTCCGACCAGATGGCCACAATCTTGTTATAACGCTCACCGTTGGTGATGGCGCCGTCGAGATATTGCTGCCCAACTTCGATCACATCTTGTCGAGCCTGATCGACCAGCGATTCCTTGTTATCCGGAATCACCAAGTCATCGATACTGATGGTAAAGCCCGCCTTGGTAGCGTAGAGAAAGCCAAGCGATTTGAGCTCATCCAACATCCGAACCGTGCTCTCGGGACCCAGTCGCACATGACAATAATTCACCAACTGCTGGAGTCCCTTCTTCTTCAACAAGCCGTTGACAAAAGGCATGCCCTCGGGCAAATGGTCGTTGAAAAGAGCCCTGCCTACGGTAGTTTCCAACCGTTGATTATTGACCGGGGTCAATTCCGCCCGCAGTATCGCCTGGTTGTCGTATTGGGCGGTCAGGTCGATCAAGTTTCCGCTATAGCGGAGAAAAATCGGGGTCCGAATCTCGACCTGGCCCGCCTCCAGAGCGTGGTAGATTTCCTCGACGCTCCCGAAAATTTTTCCCTCGCCCTTGGAACCGGGCCGCGTACCCGTCAAGTAGTAACAACCCAGCACGATGTCCTGGCTGGGTACCGCTACCGGCTGCCCGTTGGCAGAGGAGAGCACGTTGTGGCTGGAAAGCATCAGGAGGGATGCTTCAATCTGTGCTTCCTGAGAAAGCGGGATGTGAACGGCCATTTGATCGCCGTCGAAATCGGCATTGAAGGCAGTGCATACGAGGGGATGGATCGTGATGGCCTTGCCTTCCACCAGCACCGGTTCAAAGGCCTGGATCCCCAGTCGGTGGAGGGTGGGAGCCCGGTTGAGCAGGACAGGATGCTGCTTGATGACGCTTTCCAGAATATCCCAAACTACGGATTCCTGGTTCTCCACCATCTCCTTGGCGCCCTTGATGGTCGTTACATGCCCTTCCTTCTCCAAACGGTTGTAAATAAAAGGTTTGAACAGCTCGAGCGCCATCACTTTTGGAAGTCCGCACTGGTGGATCTTGAGTTCGGGACCCACCACGATGACCGACCGGCCCGAGTAGTCGACTCGCTTCCCCAGAAGATTCTGGCGAAAACGGCCCTGTTTCCCCTTCAGGGTATCGGACAAAGACTTGAGAGGACGGTTCCTGACGCCTCGCAACACCCTTCCCCGGCGACCGTTGTCGAAGAGGGCATCGACTGCTTCCTGCAACATCCGCTTTTCGTTGCGAATAATGACTTCCGGCGCCCGCAATTCGATCAGTTTCTTGAGCCGGTTGTTGCGATTGATGACGCGGCGATAGAGATCGTTGAGGTCGGAGGTCGCAAATCGCCCCCCATCCAGCGGCACCAAAGGCCTCAATTCAGGGGGAATTACCGGAATGGCTCCCATGATCATCCATTCAGGACGATTACCCGACTTGCGGAAAGCTTCAACCACCTTCAACCGTTTGGCAAACTTGAGCCGTTTCAGCCGCGATTTTTCGTGGCGCATCCGGTGGCGCAGGTCGATAGCCAGCGCTTCCACGTCGACTCGCCGCAACAACTCCCTGATGGCCTCCGCCCCCATACCCGCCTCAAAGCGGCCCGGATACTCCGCTTGCAGAGCGCGGAACCTCTCTTCGGTGAGCAGTTCTTTTTCCTTGACCGGGGCGTCGCCCGGGTCGAGCACGAGGTGAGCCTCGAAATAAAGAATCCGCTCCAGATTGCGCAAGGTGATGTCAAGCAAGTGCCCGATCCGGCTGGGCAGGCCCTTGAAAAACCAGACATGGGAACAAGGACTGGCCAATTCAATGTGTCCCAGCCGCTCACGGCGGACCTTGGAAAGGGTGACTTCGACCCCGCACTTGTCACAAATGACACCGCGATGTTTCATTCGCTTGTATTTGCCGCAAAGGCATTCCCAGTCGGTGACGGGTCCGAAAATGTGGGCGCAAAAGAGCCCGTCGCGCTCGGGCTTGAAGGTGCGGTAATTGATCGTTTCGGGTTTGGTGACTTCACCACTGGACCAGGAACGGATCTTCTCGGGTGAAGCCAGCCCGATGCGAATGGCCTCAAAGTTCTTTAACAGCTGACTCTTGTCGACTTGGTCGCGAAAAATTCTCAAAGCTATCCTCCCTCTACCGGGTATAAAGACTGCAGTGCAGGTTGGCTTGTGGTGAGAGGCTAAGGTTCGGAAGCCACTTCCTCTTCAGGGACTTCGGTTTCCGCCGGGGCTTGATCGCTCAAGAAGACGTCTTCCATTTTAGCTAGCGGATCCAACCGGGGGCGAAGCCGTTTTCGTGGCCTTTCAATCAACTCTACATCCAGAGCCAACGATTGCAGTTCGCGAATCAGCACGTTGAACGACTCCGGAATTCCTGGACTGTAGGTCGATTCTCCTTTGACAATGGCCTCGTAAATCTTGGCCCGACCCTGGACATCGTCCGACTTGGCGGTCAACAACTCTTGCAGAATGTGGGAGGCGCCATAGGCTTCCAGGGCCCAAACCTCCATCTCTCCAAAACGCTGACCGCCAAACTGAGCTTTCCCGCCCAAAGGCTGCTGAGTTATCAAACTGTAGGGTCCAATCGAGCGGGCATGAATCTTGTCATCCACCAGATGGCTTAACTTGAGCATGTAGATGTAACCGACGGTGACTTTCTGATCGAAACTTTCACCGGTCATGCCGTCAAAAAGCTCGATTTTGCCATCGCTCGGCAGGTCTGCTTGCTGGAGCTGTTCTTTGATTTCGAATTCGCGGGCTCCGTCAAAGACCGGAGTGGCGTAGTGAAGTCCCAATTCTTTGGCAGCCCAGCCCAAGTGGGTTTCCAGGATTTGTCCCACGTTCATACGCGACGGGACACCCAGGGGGTTGAGAACGATCTCCACCGGCGTGCCGTCCGGCAGGTAAGGCATGTCCTCCTCAGGAAGGATACGGGCAATGACTCCCTTATTGCCGTGCCGGCCTGCCATTTTGTCACCCACCGAGAGCTTGCGTTTCATGGCCACGTATACTTTGACCATCTTGATGACACCCGGCGGAAGCTCGTCTCCCTTTTGTTTCCGCGCCAGACGCTGGTTGTGCAGCGAGCGCAAGATATTCACCTGTCGTTGAACTTTGCGCTCGGCCTCACCGACCAGCTGTTGCAGCTCGGCAAGGTCGGGATGGTCACCGCGGGCGGCCGCGTCAAGCAGCTTTTCGGCCAACTCGGCAGTGAGCACGCGCCCTTTCCTGGCTACCGTCTTCCCCTTGGCGGACTTGAAGGTCGCCGGCGCCTTGCTGCCGACCAACTGGTCCACTAGCCGTTTTCGGCTTTCTTCCTTGAGAATCCGGATCTCATCCTCCAGATCCTGTTCGAGCCGCTGAACCTCCTCCCGTTCGATCGCTTCCGAGCGGACATCTCTGGCCACGCCCTTGCGGGAAAAGATCTTGACATCCACCACCGTACCTTCGATCCCCGGAGGTGCATAGAGTGAGGCATCCTTGACCTCGCCGGCCTTTTCCCCAAAGATGGCCCGAAGCAATTTTTCCTCGGGAGTCAACTGTGTTTCCCCTTTGGGCGTCACCTTACCGACCAGAATGTCTCCAGGCTTCACCTTGGCGCCAATGCGAATAATCCCGCTCTGATCCAGATCGGCCAGAATCGACTCACTGACGTTGGGGATGTCGTGGGTGATGTCTTCGGCACCCAGTTTGGTGTCGCGGGCTTCGATCTCAAGTTCCTCGATGTGGATCGAAGTGTAGAGATCCTCCTTCACCAGCCGCTCGCTCACCAAAATAGCGTCTTCGAAGTTGTATCCTCGCCAGGGCATGAAAGCCACCAGAACGTTGCGCCCCAAAGCCAGCTCACCTTTCTCGGTACACGGTCCATCAGCCAGGACCTGGCCCGCCTGCACGCGGTCGCCAGTGGCAACCAGCGGCTTTTGGTTGATACAGGTGTTCTGGTTGGATCGCTGAAATTTGGTCAGCTTGTAGATATCGACTCCCGCATCCCTCAGAATTCCCTCTTTGCTCTCGGCGGTGACCCGAACGATGATGCGGTTGGCATCGACGCTGTCGACGACGCCGTTACGGCGACAGATTCGCACCGCGCCCGAATCCCGGGCGGCGATATACTCCATGCCGGTACCCACGAAGGCAGCCTCGGCACGCACAAGCGGTACCGCCTGACGCTGCATGTTGGAACCCATCAGGGCCCGGTTGGCGTCATCATTTTCGAGAAAGGGCACCAGGCTGGCTGCTACGCTCACCAATTGCTTGGGGCTGACGTCCACGTAAGAGACCTCTTCGACGGGTACGAAGACAAACTCGCCCTGATAGCGCGCGCTGACGCGATCCTGCATGATCTTGAGATCCTCATCCAGATGGATATTGGCCTGGGCGATGACATGCTTGTCTCCTTCCCAAGCCGTCAGGTAAAAGGCGTGGGGCTTGTATTCAGCCGCTTGCCGCCCCTTCTTGAGCGATTTGTTCTTCTCCCGAACCTTTTTTTCAGGGTAAATTTGGCCAATCTTGAAACCGGCGTCTCCCGAAGTCACGATCTCGACGTAGTCGACAATCCGGCCGTCGACCACCTTACGGTAAGGCGATTCGATAAAGCCGAACTCATCCACCCGGGCATAACTGCTGAGAGACGAAATCAGCCCGATGTTGGGACCTTCGGGGGTCTCGATGGGGCAAATGCGACCGTAATGAGTGGGGTGCACGTCTCGCACTTCGAAACCGGCCCGTTCTCGACTGAGACCTCCCGGTCCCAAAGCCGATAACCGCCGCTTGTGAGTAATCTCGGAAAGGGGATTGGTCTGATCCATGAACTGCGAAAGTTGGCTGCTTCCGAAAAATTCCCGAATCGCGGCCATCACCGGTTTGGCATTGATGAGATCGTGCGGCATGGCAGTGGCCATTTCCTGATGGATGGACATCTTCTCCTTGATGGCCCGCTCCATCCGTACCAGACCGATTCGGAACTGATTCTGAAGCAGCTCGCCCACCGCACGGACCCGTCGATTACCCAAGTGGTCAATGTCATCGGGCGAACCGATATTCTTCTTGAGCTTCAGCAGGTAGGAAATGACTTCGTAGAAATCCCGCTTTGAGAGCGCTTTCTCATCCAGCGAGGTGTCCAAGTCCAACTTGATGTTGAACTTGAGCCGTCCCACCCGCGAAAAGTCGTATCTCCTGGGATCGAAAAACATGCCGCGAAAAAGGAAGGACGCAGTGTCCAGAGTCGGAGGGTCCCCGGGACGCTGTCTACGATAGATCTCGATCAGGGCATCTCTGGTGTTCTTGACCGAATCTTTCTTGAGCGTATCGGAGAGAATGGAACCGATCTCGTCCCGCTCGGGGAAAAAGATGGGAAGCTCCTTAATTCCTGCTTCCAACAAACTGTTGGCCACCGCACCGGTAACTTCGCTGTTGGCTTCAACCAGAATCTCGCCGGTTTCGGTACTCACCCGCTCGGCCACCGAAAACGCCCCCGCCAGATCCTCCAACTTCACTTCAACTCTCTTCAGACCGGCCTTGAGCAACCGGCCGAAGGCAGCGTTGGAGATCTTGCGGCCGGCGGCCACCATGACCCGCTCGGTCTCAGCATGGACCACATCCAGACCGAGCCGGCAACCGATCAAGTTCTCGTCCAGCCTCCAATAGAGCTTCTTGTCCTCCAGCTCAATGAGCGAAGTCTGGTAGAAACTGCGGATGATGTCCTCATCCGTCACGTCGAGTTCTTCCTCGACCAGTTGTTTCAGCTTCTCTCCCGTGATGTCCTTGACTTCCTTGCCCTCCGGGACGTGCTGTTCAATGCCGAGCACCCCCAAAGCCCGCAGGAAAACCGTACCCAGAAACTTTCTTTTTCGATCGATGCGGACCTGCAGCAGATTCTTCTTGTCGTGTTCGAACTCCACCCAGGAACCCCGATAGGGAATGATCTTGGCCAGGTAATACAACTTCTGCAGATTGGATTCGAAGAAAACACCCGGTGACCGGTGCAACTGGCTCACAACGACCCGCTCGGTGCCATTGATAGTGAAAGTGCCGTTGTCGGTCATCAGCGGGATGTCACCAAAGTAGACCTCTTGCTGCTTGATATCGCGAAGGCTTTTCTTGCCCGTGTTGGGATTCTTGTCGTAGACCTCAAGCTGGATAGTGACCTTGAGAGGAACGGCATAGGTCATGCCCCGTTCTTCGCATTCCTCGATGCTGTATTTCTTGTTCAGATGGACCGGGTCGCCACAATCGTCGCAGCGTACGGGGTCGTTGGGGCTCTGAAGGCCACAGCTGAAGCAGGTCAGGTCTTCAGTGCCCGATGGCGCCAACACCAATACCTCACCACAACCCTCGCAATTGCGTCGAAGGTGTCGGATGCCCTCCAGATTCCCGCACTTGCATGCCCAATTACCGATGGAGTAGTCAACAAACCGCAAGAAGGAGATCTCGCGAAAATCCGTGATCGGCAAGACGGATTCGAAAACTGCCTGCAACCCCATGCTCTTCCGTTCGGAGGGCAACAGGTCCATCTGGAGGAAGCGCTGGTAGGATTGCTTTTGCACCTCCAGCAGATTGGGGATGGGAAAGACAGTCTTGATCTTGGCGAAGTCCACTCTCTTCCGATAAACGTTGTTGACAAATTCAGACATGCGTATTTACTCTTTTCTAGGTTCCGAGATCCTTCCGGTTACTAGTTGCACTAACGGAAAGGGCTCCGAGACCGCCGACACTGAGTGATCTGCCGGCTAGCCCGTGCACTGACTCCTGCGAAGAGAAGGAATCCGATTCGGCGTGTGACCATCCAAAGACTTGAAGAGACCGGCTCTTTTGGAACCGAATTGAAAGCGTCACAAGTAAAAGAAGAGACAACTCCCGAGTGGCCCCATCTTCAGGTGAGCAAGCCCCCGTCCCAAGGGCTTAACCCGACAAGGTAACACTTCCTGCCGTCAACTGCAAGCGCGGGCAAGACGATTTCTTCCCTGGCCTCATTTGACCTCAATGCTCGCGCCAGCTCCTTCAAATTTCTTCTTGAGCGACTCAGCTTCTTCCTTGCTGACCCCGGTCTTGATGGGTTTGGGTGCGCTCTCCACCAAGTCCTTCGCTTCCTTGAGATGCAGGGTGGTGACTTCCCTAACTGCCTTGATCACGTTGATCTTCTTGTCACCAAAGGAGGTCAGGATGACGTCGAACTCAGTTTGCTCTTCCTCGGCCTCGGCGGCAGCACTACCGGCGGCGCCGGGGACCGCCATTGGCGCCATCGCCATTGCACTGACGCCGAATTTCTCTTCGACATCCTTGACCAACTCGTTGACCTCGAGAATCGACGCTCCTTCGATCCAATTCAGGATTTCTTCACGGGTTATTGCCATTGCTTCATCCTCCACAAAACGAAACTCTTCATTTGCCTTTCTCTTCCAGCTGCTTCAAAACCGAAACCAAGTTGTTCAATGGTGATTTCAGGGCCCGCGCCAGTCGGGTCAAGGGGGACTGCAACAGACCCAGCAACTGGGCCAGCAGCTCCTCTCGACCAGGCATCCTGGCCAGGTTTTCGACGTCGTCGACCGAAAGCAGCGCTTGTTCCAGCAAGCCACTCTTAAACCCAACCTGCGGGTGGGTCTTGAAAAATTCGGTCAAGACCTTAGCCAAGCCAACCGGATTGCTGGCCGTCATGGCCACGCCGGTGGGCCCCACGAAAAATGGCTCCAGTTTTTCGACAGGAGTGTCTTTGGAGGCCCGCAACGCCAGGCTGTTCTTGACCACACGGTATTGGCTTTCTACATCGCGGATACGGCGGCGCAGCTCCTGCTCACCGGCCACGTTCAATCCCATAAAATCTACCAGGAAAAAGCTGCTATGAGCCTTGAAAACCTGGTGCAGATCCTCCACTGCGGCTTGCTTTTGTGCTCGATTCATAACATCTCGATGACTTGGCTTGGGGAAGAATACTCAGTCCCGCAGCAGAAATTCCAAACCCAATTCAGCCGGTTTCAGCCGGCCTCTTGCGTCAAATCCAATCGAATTCCGGGACCCATTGTCGACGCCAATGCCGCTCCCTTCAGATAACGTCCCTTGGCCGAAGGCGGCCTGGCGCGAACGATTGCGTCGATCAAGCTGCGGGCGTTTTCAGTCAGTTTGTCAGCCTCAAAAGAACACTTTCCAAAGGGCGCATGTACCACCCCGCTTTTATCAACTCGGAACTCCACCTTGCCGGCCTTGATCTCCTTGACCGCTTTGCCGACATCAAAAGTCACGGTACCCGATTTGGGATTCGGCATGAAACCGCGCGGCCCCAGAATCTTACCCAGCCGCCCAACCAGCTTCATCATGTCCGGTGTCGCAACCACTGCATCGAATTCGAGCCAGCCTTCCGTGATCTTGCGGACGATATCCTCACCGCCGACAGAGTCGGCGCCGGCCGACTCGGCCTCCTTGATTTTTTCTCCGGAAGCCACCACGCAAACCCGCACTTCCCGCCCCAGACCGTTAGGGAGCATGACCGTACCGCGCACCATCTGATCGGCATGGCGGGGATTGACTCCCAGATTGAATGAGATTTCGGCCGTTTCATCAAACTTGGCAAAGCTGATTTCCTTCATCAATCGAATCGCATCATCCAGAGCGTAGGACCGCTTGGTCGCCTTGCTCTTGGCTGCTCTGAATTGTTTTCCCGCCATCTCAGACTCTCTCCCCTCGGCAGAAACCCGGGCAGACTACTCCGTGACCTCCAGCCCCATGCTCCGAGCCGTACCCATGATGATGCGCTTGGCCGCCTCCAAGTCATTGGCATTGAGATCTTGCATCTTGGTCTTGGCGATCTCTTCCACATCTTGCATCGCCACCTTGGCCACTTTGTCGCGATTGGGCTCCGGCGACCCTTTGGCGATTCCCGCCGCTCGTTTGAGCAGCACGGCAGCCGGAGGTGTCTTGGTGATAAAGCTATAACTCCGGTCCGCATAAACGGTGATCACCACCGGAATGATCAATCCTTCCTTGCCTTGAGTCTTGCCGTTGAAGGCCTTGCAAAAGTCCATGATATTGACGCCGTGCTGACCCAAGGCCGGCCCCACCGGAGGCGCCGGTGTTGCCTTGCCCGCCGGAATTTGAAGCTTGATCATCGTTGCAATTTTCTTGGCCATTCTTGAACCTCTATAGCTTTTCGACTTGCACGAACTCGAGTTCGACCGGAGTGGAACGGCCGAAAATGGTCACCATCACCTTGACGGTGTTCCGCTCCATGTTCACTTGGTCGACGACTCCCGAGAAGTTCAAGAACGGTCCATCGATGATTTTGACGGCCTCACCACGCTCGAAAATGAACTTGGGCTTGGGCTTCTCATCGGTCGTAGAGACGCGGTGAACCACCTGCTCGACTTCTTGCTCGGTCAGGGGTGTCGGCTTGTTGCCCTGACCCACGAATCCGGTCACTTTGGGCGTGTTTCTGACCAAGTGCCAGGTATCGTCGTTCATCTCCATCTCGACCAGGATGTAACCGGGAAAGAAGAGTTTGGAGGTCACCACTTTCTTACCGCCCTTGATCTCCACCACATCTTCAGTGGGGATCAGGATTTGCCCGATTTTGTCCTGCAGGCTATAAGCCTGAATCCTATTCATCAACCCCTCGGCCACCTTATGCTCAAAGCCGGAGTAGGTGTGGATGATATACCAGTTCTTTTCGGGAAGCTCGGGACTGATAACTCTACCCTCCTGGGTGCCGCAAAAAGTCTCTAGCGGAAAAACGCTCGAATCAAGTCGATTCCGTGCCGCAAAACGAGGTCTACCAGAAAGAGATAGCAACCGAAGAAGAACACGGTCACCAGCACGACAACCGTAGTGCCATAAACTTCTTTTTTGCTGGGCCAGGTGACCCTCTTCAGCTCATTCGTGACATCGCCGTAGAAACCGACGATTCGTTTTGGGGCCCCGACTATTTTCTGCAGCATTTATCCTCCGAGAATCTCGTGACGAATCGTGACCAAAGGACACCCCATCAATGCCAACCGGTGGAACCCTTTCCGGCGGGGCCGGTTGGGGACCTACCCACTGGGTTGGCGGATTACTTGATTTCTTTGTGGTCCGTATGACGCCGGCACCACTTGCAGTATTTCCGCAACTGAAGCCGTTCGGTTACCGTCTTCTTGTTCTTCGTGGAGGTGTAGTTCCTGCGCTTGCATTCGGTGCACTGGAAGGTGATTATGTTTTGCATGCCGACGCCCAAACCTCCCTTCGATGGTGGGAGGAAACCAGCTCATCCTCTCCCGAAATCTATTGGATAATTTCGGTGACGGTGCCGGCTCCGACCGTGCGTCCACCCTCACGAATGGCAAATCGCAATCCTTTTTCCATCGCTATGGGCGTGATCAGCTCTCCGGTCAGCGATACGTTGTCTCCCGGCATCACCATTTCCGTCCCCTCCGGCAGGTTCACCACTCCCGTCACATCCGTCGTCCGAAAATAAAACTGCGGACGATACCCCGGGAAAAACGGCGTGTGCCGCCCCCCTTCCCGCTGCGTCAGTATGTAGGCTTCCCCCTTGAACTCCGTGTGCGGCGTGATCGACCTCCGCGCCGCCACCACCTGTCCCCGTTCCACTTCCTTCTTGTCCGTGCCCCGCAACAACAATCCCACATTGTCTCCCGCTTCCCCTCGATCCAACAGCTTGCGGAACATCTCGACTCCCGTCACCACTCGCTTGACCGTCGGCCGTATCCCCACGATCTCCATCTCTTCTCCCACCTTCACCACGCCTCGCTCAATCCGCCCCGTCACTACCGTACCCCGTCCGCTAATCGAAAATATGTCTTCCACCGGCATCAAAAACGGCTTGTCGACCGCTCGCTCCGGCACCGGCACATACTCATCCACCGCCGCCATCAACTCCTTGATCTTCTCCCGCTCCCCAGCATCGCCTTCCATCGCCTTCAACGCACTGCCTCCCACCACCGGCAACTCGTCCCCAGGAAAATCGTAGTCGCTCAACAACTCCCTCACTTCCAACTCCACCAACTCCAGCAACTCCTCATCATCCACCATGTCCGTCTTGTTCAAAAACACCACGATGTGCGGCACCCCTACCTGCCGCGCCAGCAAAATATGCTCCCGCGTTTGCGGCATCGGCCCGTCGGCCGCCGACACCACCAATATCGCTCCGTCCATCTGCGCCGCTCCCGTGATCATGTTCTTGACATAGTCCGCGTGCCCAGGACAGTCCACATGCGCGTAATGCCGCTCAGATGTCTGATACTCCACGTGCGCCGTCGCAATCGTGATCCCTCGCTCCCGCTCCTCCGGCGCATTGTCGATCGAATCAAACGTCCTCACCTCAACCCTCTCGTCCGACGCCGCCAACACTTGCGTGATCGCCGCCGTCAACGTCGTCTTGCCGTGATCCACGTGCCCTATCGTCCCTATGTTTACGTGCGGCTTGTTTCTCTCAAACTTCTCTTTCGCCATTCTTCAACTCCTCACCAACTTCTGCCTCGATATCGAGAAATCCTAGCCCACGACCAGGATTGAACTGGTGACCTCTTCCTTACCAAGGAAGCGCTCTACCCCTGAGCTACGTGGGCCCATAACGTATTGATTGTCTGTTAGGCCGTCAAAACCGTTCTGAGCGACGCCCGCTCGCGACCCTGGAGCGGGAGACGGGACTCGAACCCGCGACCAATAGCTTGGAAGGCTATGACTCTACCAGCTGAGTTACTCCCGCCCAAAAAAATAAACGTTGATTATCCCAAAATCAGATTGCTGCTGCAATATTCTGTAACACTTTTCGTGAGTCAGTGACTGAAGCGCTGTCCCTAGCCCGGTCCCGACGTCACTATTTTGTCATGCACCCACGTCCAGCGAGTTCCCAAGTGGGTATGGAGGGGGCAGGATTCGAACCTGCGTAGACCCGAAGGTCGACGGGTTTACAGCCCGTTGCCATTGTCCGCTCGACCACCCCTCCAAATTTTCTGATGGGCGACAGCAATTGCTTGCAACCTGGGTGCTCCGCAACTGGGTTGCCTGTCCTGTCGACCAGCCGCGGGGGACTGTTACCCTTCCTCTTCAGCCCGAGCCTAGGAAACTAAGCTGGCGAAGGGAATCGAACCCCCAACCTACTGATTACAAATCAGTTGCTCTACCGTTGAGCTACGCCAGCACGGAAGCGGTAAAAATACCACACCGCTTGACCGATTTCAAACCGCGTCCCCGGCCCCGTAACCGCAGATCGAAACCGCAGATTTCGCAGATTTGCGCCGATGATCGCCGATCGCCATGGTCACGCAGGCGAATGAAACGGCGCCCCCTGGTCGGGGCGACGCGTGCGTTGCCCGGTGCGTTAAGACCTCCAAAGGAACCACCACCGACCGCGATTGTTGAATCCTCCGATACCGCAAATCAAACCACGATGACGCGAATTTCACAGACCTCCGTCGATTTTCCTGCACACTCCGACAACGAAACGTTCCTCATGAAAAATCCCTGGAGGCCCTAGCGAGCGGATAGGGGCCTATCCGTGTAGGGGCGACGCATGCGTCGCCCGGTGCGTTAAGACCTCCAAAGGAACCACCACCGACCGCGATTGTTGAATCCTCCGATACCGCAAATCAAACCACGATGACGCGAATTTCACAGACCTCCGTCGATTTTCCTGCACACTCCGACAACGAAACGTTCCTCATGAAAAATCCCGGTAGGCCCTAGCGAGCGGATAGGGGCCTATCCGTGTAGCCCGGTGCGTAAACACCTCCAGGTGAACTGCCACCGACGACGATTGTCGACCGCGACCACCCTACACTGGGGAACGCCCGAACTGCAGATTTCGCAGATCATCGCAGATTACGAAGGTAACGTCCTGCCGCAGAGGAACGAAACGGGCACCAATGCCGGCGTCCAGGTACGGTGGGTTCGATAAATCTTTGTAGGGGCGCGACCCATGCGTTGCCCGGTGCGTTAAGACCTCCAAAGGAACCATCACCGACCGCGATTGTTGAATCCGCCGATACCGCAAATCGAACCACGATGACGCCAATTTCACAGACCTCCGTCGATTTTCCTGCACACTCCGACAACGAAACGTTCCTCATGAAAAATCCCTGTAGGCCCTAGCGAGCGGATAGGGGCCTATCCGTGTAGGGGCGACGCATGCGTCGCCCGGAGCGTTAAGACCTCCAAAGGAACCACCACCGACCGCGATTGTTGAATCCTCCGATACCGCAAATCAAACCACGATGACGCGAATTTCACAGACCTCCGTCGATTTTCCTGCACACTCCGACAACGAAACGTTCCTCATGAAAAATCCCTCTAGGCCCTAGCGAGCGGATAGGGGCCTATCCGTGTAGCACCGGGCGACGCATGCGTCGCCCGGTGCGTAAACACCTCCAGGTGAACTGCCACCGACGACGATTGTCGACCGCGACCACCCTACACTGGGGAACGCCCGAACCGCAGATTTCGCAGATCATCGCAGATTACGAAGGTAACGTCCTGCCGCAGAGGAACGAAACGGGCACCAATGCCGGCGTCCAGGTACGGTGGGTTCGATAAATCTTTGTAGGGGCGCGACCCATGAGTCGCCCGGGTCGTTAAGACCTCCAAAGAAACCACCACCGACCGCGAATACGGAATTGCAGACTGAGCAAATTGCGCAGATTCTGTCGCTACGTTCGGGCAACGCCGGTTTGGCGCAACCCAGATTGGCGCCGGCGAAAAAACGTCTCCTCGGCCCCGGTTCCCGGTCAAAAAATGGTCAGGGCCGCCGGCGCTCCGAATATTGGTCCCGGAAGCTCAGGGTCCGCGCCGAAATGCGGTGGCGCAGAAGAAGACGAACGAAATCGATCGCTGAGATTTGCTTGCTGCTCTTGAGGCGCGCCCGTTTACGCCACATCCGAGGAACTCCTTTCAGGCCATCGCGATAAGCCCGGGCCCAGGTCTTGAGCAAGCCCCACCAGGACACCCGGCGACGGAAATGTCCAGCGGCCCCTTGCCCCAGCAAGGCCGCCAACCCGTTCCAACCCCAACGGTAGGCAGTCAGGAAAGGATTGAGCAGCAAGAGGAAGAAGGGAAAGGTTTTCACCGCCAGCCAGAGACGGTTCCGCTCCACCCAATAAATTTTTTGCATGGAATAGGGTCCCGAGGTGGCGGAGTGTTGATGATAAACCACGGCCTGGGGAACAAAGCGGCATTCCCACCCGAGAAGGCGGGCCCGCAAGCCCAGATCGGCATCGTCGCCATAGGCAAAGAAATCTTCGTCGAATCCGCCGGTTTGCTGCAAAACTCGACGGCGAAAAATAGCAGCACATCCGTCGGGAAAGAGGCAGTCACGGATTTGATCGAACTGACCCCGGTCGACCTCTCCACTTCCCCGGCCTCGATTTTGGCCGTCAGGGAAAATGAGGTGTCCCGCCTTATCGATGCGGCCGCTGTCGGAGAGAAGAATCTTGGAGGCGCACATCCCGACGCGCGCCGAGTCCCAAAGCGGCCGGACCAGAAATTCCAACCAGCGGGGGTCGGCTTGGGCGTCGTTGTTGAGCAGGGCGACAAAGCGGCCTCTCGACTGCTCGAAACCTCGATTGTTGGCTCCGGCAAAACCGAAGTTCCGGTCCAAGCCGATCCAGCGTACCCCTTGGGGGGCAAATTCCTTGGCTATGGTCAGGCTCGAATCGGTGGAAGCGTTGTCAACCACCAGGATTTCATCCGCGGGAAGGGTCTGCCCTTGCAGCGAAAGCAAACACTGCCGCAACAACTCGGCCCGATTACGATTGACGATCACCACGGACAGGTTGCCGTCTCCCATGGCCTCTCTCCGGCTGCCGGTCAAGGGCGTCCGATACCGACGTAGTGAAATCCCAGGTTCCTCAGTTCACCGGGGTCATAGAGATTGCGACCATCAAAAACAACCGGCGTTTTCAGCAAGGATTTGATTCGATTGAAATCGGGATTGCGGAAAAGGTTCCATTCAGTCACCAGGACGAGAGCATCGGCACCCCGCACCGCGTCGTAATGGGTGGCGGAATACTCGATTTTTTCGCCAAAGATGCGGCGGGCGTTCTCTTGAGCCTGGGGATCGTAGACACGAACTCGCGCCCCCAAGGCCAATAGTTCATCGATGAGAGCCCGGGAAGGAGCCTCGCGCATGTCATCCGTTTGAGGCTTGAAAGCCAAGCCCCAGACGGCAAAGGTCTTATCACTCATTCGGGGTTCGGACCCCGGCGGCTGATAAAAGGCCACCATCTTGCGGACCAGCAGCTTCCTCTGCTCGTTGTTGACCTCGCGCACGGCCCCAATCAGCGGTAAGGGGTAATCGTGGGCATCGGCGAAGCCCACCAGCGCGTCCAGGTCTTTGGGGAAGCAAGAACCGCCAAAACCAACGCCGGGGGAAAGAAAAGCGCGTCCGATGCGCCGGTCCAGACCGATCCCTTGACGCACCCGATCGACGTCGGCGCCCAGCAACTCACACAAATTGGCGACCTCGTTGATAAATGAGATCCGCGTTGCCAGATGGGCGTTGGCGACGTATTTGGTCATCTCGGCACTGGCAGAGTCCATCTCCAGGATGACGGTCCGGACCGGCACGAAGCTACGATAAATCTCGGCCACGATCGATCTGGCAGCAGGGTTCTCACCCCCAATGATGACCCGATCCGGCTTGAAGAAGTCCTCGACAGCGGTTCCCTCTCTGAGAAACTCGGGGTTGGACACCACATCGAAGTCAAAGCGGGTCTTCCCGGCAATACGGTCGCGCAACAGCTCGCAGGTTCCGACGGGAACCGTACTCTTGACGACGATGATGCTGTTGCATTGGATGGCGACGGCGACGGCGTCAACGGCAGCGAATACCGCCGTCAGGTCGGATTCTCCCCGGCTATTGGAGGGGGTCCCGACGGCAATGAAGACCATCTCGGCGTCGGCCACGGCCACGGCAAGGTCGGCGGTAAAGCTGAGCCGCTCCTGTTTCAGGTTTCGAATGACCATCTCTCGGAGACCGTGCTCGAAAATCGACAGTCGGCCTCCAGCAAGGCCTTCGATCTTGGCCTCATCCACATCCATGCAAGTCACCTGATTGCCTGTCTCAGCCAAACAGGTTCCCGTAACCAAGCCCACATAGCCGGTTCCGACAACGCAGATTCTCATGAGTCATCCCACCCGAGATTCGGTTTGACCCTCCAACTGGCGCTATTCCAGGCTGGCATAGACCGTAATCGTTGCGCCCCGCCCCAACTTGGCCTCGGTGTAAGCCAAGGGTTGAGCCATCAGCAGAAGGGCAAAGTAAAGAGAATTCCTGACCAGCGGCGCCGGCAGGGCCTTGTCACCACCGCGCCGCAACTGCTTCACCTTCTGCGACATGGGGTCGAGTCCCGGAAAGAGGCTCGAAACCAAGGAGGCAGCATTGTCCCTCAAGGAGAAATGGCGCACGCGCCGGATCCGAAAACCGGCCTTTCCCAGCAAATGGAGGACCGAGAACTCGCTGAAATTATAGAGGTGACGGGGACAATCAAGCCCGTACCAGCGAGGACCCAGAAGTCTGGCCTGGAGGCTCCAGCGATTGGGAACCTGAACAAAAAGGTGGCCGGGAGGCCGCAACAGCCTCCGCAACGTTCGCAGGAGTCGAAAGGGATTGGGCATGTGCTCCAAGGCATGAAAAAGAGTGAGAATATCAAATCTCTCCCCGCGCTCGAACAACTGTTGCACTTCGCCACCAAAGATTCGACCCGGCGCCTCATCTTGGGCGATGGCAACCGCTTCTTCAGCCTGCTCCAAGCCCTGAGCGTCGAAGCCTGCCTGCAACGCCTGCTTGACAAATGTCCCTGCGCCGCATCCGATATCCAGCAGAGCTTCTTGTTGCGGTCGAGGAAAGAAGGAGCGAACAAACTTCAGTTGATCGCGCCTGACTACCCATTCACGGTAAGCGCGTTCCAGCCCTGAACCCCGGCCGTTTGCCTGCCACCAATAGCCGCTAGGATAGAAACGTCCCAGGTCGCCGACCTGTTTTTCGTCAAGAAACAGCAATCCACAACTGGAACAATAATGAAGAACGAACTCTTCGACTGTCGACTCGAAGAACCGATCCCGCATCCGGTATTGCGGAACGGTGTTGGGGTAGTCACAAACCGGGCATTGCATGTTTCAATCCGGTGCCGACTCGGCGCTGGGGCGATTCACGAGGGCTTTGGAAGGGCCGGTTGCCGATCGCCCCCTCAAAAACCTCTTCTTGAAGAGGAAGAGAAGATTGTTCCAACCGTCCCGCCAAGGCATCAGCTTCTTCTCCCCAAAGCGATTGCTGTAATCGATGGGAATCTCACGAAAGCCGATCCGGCGATTGATCATCGCCTCGATCTTGATTTCCTCGGAAAAGGCCATCCCGTCACTCTCCAAAGTCATCTTTTCCAGCGCGTCTTTGTAGAAGATCCACATCCCTGACTGAGAATCCCGGATCAAGCGTAGAAACAAGAGCGACATAGCGAAACTCAGGGCCACATTACCTACCAGGCTGGTCTTCGACATCGCCTCCGAGTTCTGGATCGGGAAACGGGAAGCCGAGACAAAACCGACATTGGACCTTAGCAGCGCTTCAATCAGATACGACAAGGAGTCTACCGGATAGGAGTGGTCACCATCCAAGGTAATGATGATGTCGCCGCGAGCGTGCATCAGGCCGGTCTTGTAGGCACGACCGTAGCCCCGCACATTCTCGTGGATCACCCGCGCCCCCCAGCGCTCTCCGACCGCGGCCGTCCCGTCAGTGGAGCCATTGTCCACCACCACCACGTCGTCAACAAAATCGGGCACCTTTGCCAGCACCTGCTCCAGACCTTCTTCCTCATTCAGACAGGGGATAACCAGCGTGATCTTCAGCTGCTTGTACATGTTGGCCTCAACTGTGCGTTCGCGGTTCGCTCTGACCCAATTCCTTCAAGATTTCGCCACGCAGCGACGGAGCGGGTTTCAACTCCAGCGCCCTCCTCAAGTGCTTGTGAGCATTGTCCACATCTCCCAACTCCCGGTAAAGGCGAGCGACGACAAAATGCCCCCGAGCATCGTTCCCAAAACGATCGAGACGCGTTTGCAGCAATTGAACCGCTCCCTCCTGCCGAGCCAGACCACGATAACAGCCAGCCAGATTGGCGAGTACATCTTCCCGCACCTCAAGCAGAAGCGCCCGCTCAAAGTAGCGGGCTGCCTGCTCCCAACGCTCCAGTTGGAGAAAACAGAAACCGGTCAAGTTCTGGACTTGGAAGCGGTCGGGCAGGGATTGGGCAGCACTTTCAAGATAAGGCAAAGCATCCGGGTAGAGGCGTTGGTCGGCAAAAAGACTCCCCAGCTTGAATTCAACCAGGGAAGAAAAATGAGGAAACGGAAAACCCGTCTCGAGCGCCTTCCGATATTCCCGATAAGCGGTCGAACGCAGCTCGAGGGCTCTTGGGGGCGGTGCGCCCCGCGCTTCAGCCAAGTTGGCCAGGTCTTGATAGACATCTCCCAGATTACTGTGGGCAAAGGGATCGTCCGATCTCATCGAGATCGACTTGCGCAGGTGCTCCAGGGCTCGATTCAACGCCCCTTCAGCTTCATCCAGTTGCTGCTTCCGGAGCAAATCGAACCCCAGCAGCCGGAACATCCCGCCCAGATTGGCATGGGGCTCGGACTCTCGCGGAGCCAGCTCCGCGCTGCGAAGCGTCAATTCGATGCCTCGTTGCCCTTCTCCTTGCCGGAAAAGTAAATCTCCCAGGTTGAAATTGGCGCGATAAGAATTGGGCGCCATCTCCAGAGTCGCCTTCCACAATCTCTCCGGGGTTGCCCAATCCCGGTTTCGTCTCACAGTGGCCAGGGACATCCCAAGAATCAACAGGACGACACATCCCCCTCCCACCATCTTCAGACCTCGTTGTCGGAGCATCAGGTCCAGTGCCCCACCCGCCACCAGCACCAACCCGATCGAGGGGAGATAGAGAAAGTGATCGGCGGCCAATTCGTGGATGGGAACCAGCTGCAGCACCGGAACGAGGCCGACGAAAAACCAGAGCATACCAACTCCAACCGGCGGCATACGAGCCAACAGCCCTATGGCCAAGCCCAGGAAGCCCAGCGTGGCAGCAAACGCCAACCAGGCAGTCCAGTCTGCCGGCCCGGTGGCCACAGGTAAGACGTCTCCACTGTAGTCTGCCACCAGAGGATAGGGGAAAAAGGCCAGTTGGAGGTAGTGGACAAAGAGTTTGAAGCTGGTCCCGATGTGAGCTGCCGGCGAGCCTCCCCAAAGCGAATCCATCCGACTGGCGCGACTGAAATAGACGGCCCCCAATAAGGCCAGCGCCGAAACGGACAGCAAGCCGGCAAAAAGCCGGAGCTCTCGGCCCAGGCGTCGCGCCAAGTCGACCAGGGATCGACCCCTCTCCCGGCCATCCAGCAACCCGACCAACAGCAACAGGGCCGGCAATACGATGGCCTCTTCCTTGGAAAGCAACGCCAGAGCGAAGAAAAAAAACAGAGCGGCCAGGTTCCCCCGACCTCCTCGCCTGCGCCAGTTGAGATAGAAATGGATGGCAACCAGGGAGAAGGCGGCGGCCAACAAGTCCTTCCGCCCCGACACATAAGCCACGGCTGCGGTCTGAACCGGATGACAGGCGAAAAGAGCCGCGCCCAGCCAAGCCGCCGGGCGCCGCTGCAGAAGGCGGTCAAAAAGGCCGTAAACCAGCACGGCCGCCAAGGCGTGCAGGAGAACGTTCACCAAATGATAACCCCAGGGATCGAGTCCGCCGGCGGCATGATTGAGCGCGTAGGTCAGCGTGCGCAGCGGACGATAACTGTGGAAACTCAGAAGCCGGCTCCACTGCTGTTCGGTGACCGCCGGGTTCTGGACAATCAGAGTGAAATCGTCGAACACGAACTGGTGGCCGAGCGTGTTCCAGAAGAGCAGGACGGCGAAACCGAACAGTCCCAGGGCCGGGACCGAGTTGGCCCACCAAGCGGTTGTCGGTCGTGCAAACTTGAGCCGGCGAGGCTTCATCTCGCTGATGGACTCCCGGAAACTGCGGCCGGGCTGCCTTTTCTTCCGCCGGCAACCTCGCTGACGATCCCATCCACCACCTGTCGCCACGAAAGCCGGGCCTTGAAAGCGCGAATGTGCCTGCGAAAGGGTTCCCGTCGCTGATGGGTCAGAAAGGTCGTAATGCGGTCGGCAAGTTGCCGGCTGTCTCCGGCCCGAAACAGGTAACCGGTTTTTCCCTCTTTGACCACTTCCGACAATCCACCCACGTTACTGGCGATGACCGGCAAGTCAAAGTAGTAGGCCAACGGCACGACCCCACTTTGGGTCGCCTTCAGGTAGGGCAAGACAACGAGGTCGGCACTACGGAAGATGGCCGGAACCTGCTCGTTCTCGATGTAACGGTCCTGCCATCGAATTCTTTCCGCCACCCCCAACCGGTCGGCCAACCGGCGAAAGGGCTGGGGATCGATATAAAACTCGCCGGCCACCGTAACTCGGCAGTCCAGCTCCGGGGAGAGCCAAGCCAGGGCTCGAATCAAGACCTCCAACCCCTTGTACGCACGAACCTTACCGAAGAAAAGCAGATGAGAACCATCTTCTCCCGGCGGCCGACCCGGATCCCAACGCCGGTAAAAATCGTAAACCGGGTGGAATACGTGCCGAATCCGGGCCTGAGGACAAAACTCTCTGACCTGTTGTCCCAACCCGCGAGAATGCACCAGAAAAACATCCGCCCGGTTGAAGGCCAACTGAATCAACCGGCGCTGCGGCCAACCAAACCCCGGGTAATTCGATCCCTCGTGAGGAAAGACGTTGTGACAAACGAACAAGGAGATGATTCCCTTGGACCTCAGCCGTCGTGCGATCTCCCAATAAGCCAGCGAAAAAAAAGGCCGCCACCATTGAAAGATCACCGCGTCACAAGAGAAATCGAGAATCGCCCGGGAGGTGCGTAACCAGCTCAGTGGATTGAGAGTATCCAGCAGCCTTTCACCCACTTCTTCGGTCGCAACGCTTTCAGGCTCCTCTTGACTCCGCCCCGGAAAGAAAAGGTGCGGATACAAGCGTGAAAACGACACCGGAAGGACTTCATGGGCCTGTGCCAACTCGCGGTAGAGCGAAGTATTGTATTGAGAGATGCCCCCGCGATAGGGAGCGACCGGCCCCACCAATGCAAATCTCATTTGCCTTCTTGGCGCTGCGCTCTTGGGCCGGGCTCGACCATGGAAACTTCTTTAATCGAGTAATCGTCCTCCCGTCGCGAGGAGTAGGCAATCATCTCGGCCAACATTCCGAAGAAGATGAACTGAATCCCGACAATCAGCAACAGAAGACCGAGCATGAAGAGGGGGCGGTCCCCAATGTAATTTTGGGAAAACCAACCGATCGTCAAGTAGGCTTCGATGAGGACTCCCACCAAGACGAATGTCAGCCCCAGAATGCCGAACACATGCAGCGGCTTGCTGTTGTAGCGCGTCAGCATGACGACCGTCAGAAGATCGAAGAACCCTCCCGCCAGCCGAGAAGCTCCAAACTTGCTGCGGCCATGGCGCCGCCGACGGTGCTCGACCACCACCTCGGAAACCACAAAGCCGCGGTAGCTGGCCAGGACCGGAATGAATCGATGCATCTCACCATAGACGCGGATCTGGTCAACCACCTCCCTGCGGTAAGCCTTCAAACCGCTGTTGATGTCATGCAGCGGCACTCCCGTAATCAAACCGGTGACCAGATTGAAGAGTTTGGAAGCCCAGCGTTTGCTCCAGGGATCCCGGCGGGGGTTTTTCCAGCCCGAAACCAGATCGCAACCCCCGTCCAAACGGGCCAGCAACTTGCCGATCTCGGCCGGTTTATCTTGCAGATCCGCATCCAAGGTGACGATCACTTCCCCGGTAGCAAGCCGGAAGCCGGCTGACAAGGCGGCTGATTTTCCGAAATTTCGGCGCAGGCGAATCACGCCGATGCGAGGGTCCCGACTCTGGAGCTTGCGGAGTAGCCGGTAAGATCCATCGCGGCTGCCGTCATCCACGAACAGGAACTCAAGCCGTCCTGTGACCGTCTCCGCGAACTCACGGATCTCCCGGTACAGCTCGACCAGCGACGGCTCTTCATTGTAGAGCGGAATGATTAAGGATATGCTCTTCATGAACGAGACCGCAGAAAAACCGCAACACCACCACGATCAAAACAATCGGAAACCTCCGCGAAAATTATAGTAGACAAGAGAGAAGACCGACACCGGCCCAATCTCCAAACGAGTGGATTGGCTGGAAGCGTCGCCCGCGAGTAGCGACCCCTATGAACATTCTCATTACCGGCGGTGCCGGTTTCATTGGATCGCACCTGGCTGAATATCTTCTCCACCAGGGAGAAAGCGTATTCGTGCTGGACGACCTCTCTACGGGCTCCATCGAGAATATCAACCCGCTCAAATCGCACCCTTGTTTTCACTACCACGTGGACACTCTCTTCAACCTCCCTCTGACGGCCGAGCTGGTCGATCGCTGTGAGGTCATTTTCCACCTGGCGGCCGCCGTAGGGGTCCAGTTGATCATCCAAAGCCCGGTTCGAACCATCCAAACCAATGTCAAAGGGACCGAGGCCATCCTGGAAATGGCCGACAAAAAGAAAAAGAGGGTGGTGGTGGCTTCCACTTCCGAAGTCTATGGCAAGCGCAGCCGAGTCCCTTTCAACGAAGAGGACGATCTGCTGCTGGGACCCTCCACCCGAGCTCGCTGGAGCTACGCCTGCAGCAAAGCCCTGGACGAGTTTCTTGCTCTGGCCTATTGGCGCGAAAAACGCGTTCCGGTAGTCATCGCCCGCCTCTTCAACACTGTCGGACCTCGTCAGACCGGACGTTACGGGATGGTGCTGCCCCGCTTGGTAGATCAGGCGCTGGCAGGCCGCCCGCTGACCGTGTTTGGAGACGGCCGGCAGGCTCGCTGCTTCTGTCACGTCAAGGATGTCGTCAAAGCCTTGGCCCAGTTGGGACAGCTGGAAGCCGCCGTAGGCAACGTTTTCAACATCGGCTCGGAGGAGGAGACTACCATCCTGGGTCTGGCCCAGTTGGTCCGCGATCTGACCGGCAGCTCTTCCCCCATCCAACTGATCCCCTACGAGCAGGCTTACGATGAAGGTTTCGAGGACATGCGGCGCCGGGTCCCGGACATCGGCAAAATCCAGGCCCTGACCGGCTATCGTCCCACCTTCACCCTCAGGCAGATCGTTCAGAACGTGATCGACTACCAGCGGCAGCCGACTGCAGCCTCCTAGCCCTTCAACACCCAGGCCGGCGCCGGTCGGGGCGACCCCGCAGAGGAACGAAACGGGTACCAATGGAAAGCGTCCAGGCGCGGTGGGTTCGATAAATCTGTGTAGGGGCGACGCATGCGTCGCCCGGTTCGTAAAGACCTCCAAGTGAACCACCATCGACCCCGATTGTTGACTGGGAATGCCCCGGACACCGCGCCTAAATGGTCACCGCCCAAATGATGACTGTCCCCTTCTCCCTGCTGCCGGGAATACCGAACCGTGCCCATGAAAAATGGTTTAAACCAAACTGTCCCCTTTTCCACTGTCCCCTTTTCCACTGGCAGATGGCGCAGATTATGACGATGACCCCCCGCAGAGGAACGAAACGGGTACCAATGGGAAGCGTCCAGGCACGGTGGGTTCGATAAATCTGGGTAGGGGCGACGCATGCGTCGCCCAGGATGTAAAGACCTCCAGATTGGCGATTCGCGACCCCGAATGTTGACCGCGACCACCCCGACACCGCGAACACCAAACCGCAGATGGCGCAGATTTGCGCCGATTACGGTGGCGACCGGGAACGGCCACCACGGGGAATGCCGAATCGAGGGATGCCGGCCCTGCGGCGTTCTATTCGATCCGGACCGACTCTCGATCGTCCCGCGCCTTTCGCCGCTTGGACTTGTCTACCGGGAACGATCCGCTCCGCAATTCTTCCAAGGTGACCCTATCGGTCGGCTCCTTCATTTGGCGACGTGCCTCAGCCACATCCATGCGATCCTCGAGAACTTGCAGCAACTCCAGATCCTCCACGCTGATGACAGCGGCTACCCGCCGCCCGTGCTGTGTGACCAGGATGCGTCCTCCTTCCACACGAACCAGATCAATGATCTTGGACAAATTTTGACGAACCGAGGAAGCGCCGATCTCGGTGGCTTCAAGGTCAATTTTCATTTCTTCTCCTGGTACGCCTGACTCCGGTGCCTGACCCGGACGATTCTCACGACCACGGTGTCGTGGTCGACGTTGTAGATGATCCGGTAATGGCCCACCCTGTATCGGAAGATCCCGCTATCCAACTGGCGCACGCCACGGCGATAGGGATCAACAACCAATAACTCGATCGCGTCGACCACACGCACCCGGACCGGCCGGTCTAATCGCCTGAGGTCTTTCTGTGCCGACCGGGTCAACTCTAGATTGTACAATTTGTACATATTATACAAATCATACCAATGTAATCCAGTGATCGGTGGTCGTTTAAACCATGGTGGTTTAAACCATTACTGTCCCCCATCCGGAGGAACGAAACGGGTACCAATGGAAAGCGTCCAGGCCAAACTGTCCCCTTCTCCACTGTCCCCCATCCGGAGGAACGAAACGGGTACCAATGGAAAGCGTCCAGGCGCGGTGGGTTCGATAAATCTGTGTAGGGGCGACGCATGCGTCGCCCGGTTCGTAAAGACCTCCAAGTGAACCACCATCGACCCCGATTGTTGACCGCGAATACCCCGGACACAGGGGAATACCGAACCGCAGATGGCGCAGATGATCGCCGATCATGGTTACCGCACCTGGTGGTTTAAACCAAACTGTCCCCTTTTCTCATGTCTCGCAGATGACGCCGATCACGGTCACGCCGACCAACGGAACGGTGCCCATGAAAACGCCCCGGCACGCTGTACCGGTCCAGTCGGGGGCATATCTGTGTGTAGGGGCGACGCATGCGTCGCCCGGTTCGTAGAGACCTCCAAGTGAACCACCATCGACCCCGATTGTTGACTGGGAATGCCCCGGACACCGCGCCTAAATGCCGCCCAAATGATGACTGTCCCCTTCTCCACTGAACCGCAGATGGCGCAGATTATGACGATGACCCCCCGCAGAGGAACGAAACGGGCGTCGACGGGTGCATCCCACCCGCGCTGGGGTCGATAAATCTGTGTAGGGGCGACGCCTGCGTCGCCCGGTTGGTAAAGACCTCCAGGTGAACGGCCGCCGACCACGATGGTCGACCGCGAATACCCCGGACACCGCCAACACCGAGCCGCAGATTTGCCCAAACGATCGCCGATCGTCAGCCAGATCAGACTCTCCCTAGGCCTCCGATTCCTTCTTGCCCAAGCGGCGCCTTGCCCCTTGGGGTATACTCCCGCCGAATGGGGCCGGGACGACCGGTCAGAGCCGCACCGCCACCTCGAGTTCACATTTGACCGTGCTAGCCACCTTCATCAAGAATCGCCACCTGATTCTGGAACTGGTCCGCAGAGACATCCGCAGCCGTTACGTTGGCTCGATCGTCGGCAGCGCTTGGAGCATTCTCAATCCCTTGCTCCAGTTGGCCGTATACACCATTGTCTTCGGCCAAATCATGGGGCAAAGGTTTGAAGCGAACGGCACCACGGGCGGGTTTGCGCTCTTTCTCTTTGCTGCGCTTCTGCCCTGGATCACCATGCAGGAGGCGGTGACCCGCTCGGCGGTTTGCTTCTTGCAAAGCAGCAATCTGATTCGAAGAGTACGCCTTCCGTTGCAGATACTGCCTCTCAGCCTGGTCATTTCAGCCGCGGTGCACCAGTTGCTGGGGAGCCTGATCTTGGTCGCGGTCTTGTTGGCAACGGGGAGATTGTCAGTCGACAACCTTTGGCTGTTGGCGCTGCTCTTTCCTTTTCAAATGGCGCTGATGTTTGGCCTGGGATTGACGGCTGCCTGCTGCAACGTGTTCTTTCGCGATGTCGCGCAGTTGATCAACTTCGCTTTCATGCTCGGTTTCTGGCTCACACCGATCGTCTACCTCAAGACCCAAGCCCCTGCTCTCTACCGCTGGATACTCGATCTCAACCCGCTCACCCACATGATGGACGCTTATCGCTACGCCTTCCTCAACGGCTCAATACCCTCCTCAGCCGGGCTCGTTTACTGGATGGCGTGTTGTCTGGCGGCGCTTTGGGTAGGCGGCCTTCTGCTGGCCGCTACCCGCCGCCAAATCCTGGACATGGTTTAGGTTGGGGAATCATCCGCGCAACCCATCCTAGGAGCTGGCTCTCCCTCTATCGTTCCCTCTTCTTGCGGACCGACCCCTGCCCGCTCGTCAGAACTCGTAGCGCAAGCCGAACTGGATAACCCGCGGCGGAATCATCACCTGAGAGTAGTTGCCGAAGCTCCCAGGGAAGACGAAGGAGAGTGTTTCCCACGTGTCGGCGTTGAAACGGACGCTGTTGGTCAAATTGAAGGCCTCGGCCCGAAACTGGATGCTGTGACCCTCGAGTGGCAGCCGAAAGCGCTTTCCGATGGACAAATCGATCGAGAATATCCCATCGCCGCGCAGGTTGTTCCGCTGCCCGATCTCGCCGGGCAGGACTTGCCTGAAGGAGGCAAGCGCCCCCTGCGGATCGCTGAAGACGTTCGGTCCGCTACCGCCTCCGATCAGCCTCGCGTTCTTGGTGTTGGTCTGCGCCGGTACCGACCCGACGGGTTCGGCAAAGTGCTGGTAGCAATAGCAGGTTGGCCACGCCAGACCGTTCAGCACACTGAGGGGAAGACCTGAGGTCAACCGCAACAGGCCGCTGACTTGCCAGCCGCCGAGCACCGCTTGGCCCACCGACCCCAGGTCGGGGAGGATGGCCTTCCCTCGGCCGACCGGCACCTCGGCCACCCAGTTGGCGTTCCATTGGTGGCGCATGTCGAAATCGGAAACCGCCCGCTGCGCCTCGCGGTCCCAGGAATTGATGACGCTGAACGCCGACCAGTAAGTGTCTCCCGGAATCTGGCCGAACCTTTCGCCCTGGCTGCGACGGGCGCCGACGGACACCAGATCGGTGGATTTGGACAAGGTATAGTTCAGGTCGAACTGGAAACCCTGGGAGAAGGCTCTGCGCAGCGACACCTGCATCGAGTGGTAGGTTGAGGTTCCGAAAGACCGGAGCGCATCGAAGGCCCAAAACTGGGGATTCATGAACGCACCTTGCCCCAAATCGCTACAGAACGGGGAGCAGGCGTAGTCCAGATAATAGAGCGCCGTGCCTGTATCGGGACTGCTGGACCTGATGACGTCGTAGACGCGCTGAGTCGCGCTTGCCCCCGGCGTGGCAGCTCCGGAATACAGGTTTTCCCAGAAAGCGATTGGCTGCACGGATTCGGTCCCGTTCCGTACCATCAGTTCGAGTTCCTGGAGCGCATCCAGCAAATATCCTCCCGACGCTGGATCCTTGAAGTTGGCGTACTGAGCCGAGGCGGTGTCGTTGACCAGCAGTCTGCGACCCAGTCTGCCAACATAGCCGACCTCCAGCAGGAACCCTCCGTCGAACTCGCGGGCCAGAGAAAAGGTGGGGTTGATGCTGTACGGTGGCTGCACGCTGGAGTCGACTCCCTGGCTCCAGGCCAGTCCGGTCGGGTTCGGTGTGCCAGGCCCCCCTGGTGGAGGAGGCAAGATCCCTTCCATGGGGGGGGTTGAAATCCCGGAGAAGCGAGGTGCCTCTGCGACGGTGAAGTCCTGCTTGGTCACCTTGCTGGTGAGACCGAACGCGTTCCGGTCGAGCATCTGCATCATGCCCATCCCGAAGTTGTTGTAGAAGATTCCCGCCCCCGCCCGGATCGATGTTCTTCCCGGTCCGCCGAACAGCTTGCCCAGCAAGCCATCGCGGGCCTGTGGCGAGAAGGCTATGGCGAGTCGGGGTGAGAAATTCTTGTAATGTGTCGCCCACAGCGGGCCACCTTCCGGGTCGTCCACTCCCACGAATCCGATGGCTCCCGCATCGCGCGTAGGCTGGCCATTGGCCGCCAAGTCGAGACGGTTGGCGATGTACTGGTCGAGACCGGGCGTGATGCTGACTTGGAGTCCATTCACCTCTCTGACCGGCGGCATGAGCGACCAGCGCAGGCCGGCCGTGATTGTCAGGCCCGGCTTGGCGCGCCAAGTGTCCTGGAGGTAGAGTTCCAATTGCTCCACCCCGAAAGTTCGGCTTACGGCTTCTCCCAACGGCAACGGATTGCCGTCCAGGTCGTAGTTGTAATTTGCATCGTAGTAGTTGAGGATCCCCAGGGCAGTCGCCATCGTCTCCCGGTAGACTCCGGGATTGGCGGGCGCCACCGAGAGTGGCCCGTCGAATATCGCCTGGGCGTCGGCAAACGCCCAGGCTGCCTGCTTGGCAAAGTGAAAGCTGTTGCCGTAACTCAAACGGCGGTTCCGAGTTGAGAAGAATAATCCGCCCATTTGCAGGGAGTGCGAGCCACTGATGATGGAGAAGTCTGCCGCCACGGTCTGCGTCGGCAAGTAGGTGTCCCGAGGCTTGGTCGAACCCTCGATATCGTCGATGATGCTATCCCCGAGACTTGCCCTGGAAGTCGTCTGGACACCCGAGAAGTTCAACTTCTGGCCAGTGAATCCATAGCGGAACGTGCCTACGACGTTGCTTCCGAACGTGCCGTCATACCCGACTGCCCACCCGCGGCTGGTGTCCGCGGTCGTCGTGTTGGGGGGCTGACCGGGAAACTGGGGTACGCGTGAGATGTGGTCGCGCTGGTAGTTGAGGCGCAGGAACATGCGGTGCCCACCGTTCCGATCCAGGTTCCAATCCACCTTGGAGATGAAAGTGTTCCAGCTCAGGGGAGTCGAGGCTGTGAACCGGTAGCCGGCCGTGTTCAGACCATCTCCGACGGTGGAGTCGTTCGGTTCCGGAAAGGACCTGAAGTAATCGAGCGTGGCAGCATTGGGACCGGTCCTCAGCGGATCGATTTGGTTGCGGATGAATTCGGGATCGAGGGTCTGCACGCCCCCGTCGTCGCCCCTGTAGAGGACGAGTCCATTGCGCATCGAAGCCGTAGGAACTCGGCGCACCGCGCCGCCCTCGCTGGCGTCCCGGCGCCCTTCGAAATTGAAGAAGTAGAAGGCACGATCCTGCTTGATGGGACCGCCGACCGAGCCTCCGAAGACATTGCGGATGAGCTTGGCGCGATCGACACCCGCCCTGTTGTTGAAGAAATCATTCGCCGCCGTGACCGTGTTACGGTGGTATTCGTAGAGCGATCCGTGGACCTGGTTGGTCCCGCTCTTCGTCACCAGAGACACCTGCGCACCCGATGAGCGACCCTGATCGGCATTGGCTGCCGTCGTTACCACGCGGAATTCCTGAATCGAATCCAGCGTGTTGCGAAGTACGCTCGTGAACGGCAAGCGTGCATTCTGGTCGTTCACATCGACCCCGTCGAGGGTCACGTTCGACTGGTCGCTCTGGGCTCCGTTCACGGAACCGTTGCGGATGTCCCCCAATCGATCGCTGTCCAGCGGGTCCGCGCTTATGAACGTGACACCCGCCTGCAACGAGAGCAAACCGGCCGGATTTCGTGCATTCAGGGGCAATTGTCTGATCGGCTTGGTTCCAAACGCGTTCCCGACCGAGGCATCGGTGGTGTTGAGCTGTTTAGCCGAAGCGGCCACCGTGATGGCCTGCGTGAGCGCGGTGACGGTGTCGAAGACCAAGGGAAGCTCGACGTTGGTGTTGACGAGCAACCTGATGCCTTCAACAGTCACCGACTGGAAGCCCGGCTGGGTCGCCGACAGCGTGTAGGTGCCGGGGGGAAGCTGGGTAAAAACGTACAGCCCCTCATCGTTGGACAGCAGGGTTCGCTGGAGGCCATTGGCCTCGTTCAAAACGGTGATCTCGGCACCGGGTAGCACACCACCCGTCTCGTCGGTGACCACTCCGCTCAAACCGCTTGATTGAGCGTACGAATGCGGAGCCGCGAGGGCGGCGATCACCAGGACGGTCAGGAGCGGAAAGTAGAAGCGAGATAATTTCATGATCACAGGCTCCCCACCGGGGGCTACTCCTGGATGGCCCCCCCGGTTCTTTGGACCACCCTTACTCTGTCCCTCAAGGTCAACTCTTGGTTTGTATAAGACTATTCAGAGCATCTTCTGCTTCCGGCTGTGGGTCAAGGTCTTCGCCTGCCTTTAGACAGAACCCAGGCTATCCAAACACCACAACAGCCAGGATCAGCGTTGAATCAGCCACTTGATCGATCGGACCACCCTGCGATAATCGCATTGTAGAGAATAGGGAGATCATACTACGAACGCTCTGGCAAAACCAGCCAACGGCTCGGTCAAAAGGAGGCCGTGGGGGGCTAGTGAAATTATCGTGTTTCTATTGAAATTATCGTGGTTTTATAAGATTTTAGGGTGATTTTGATATGAATTTGCGCACCGATAATGCTATCAGTAGGGCTGGCTGGCGGAGCTCGGTGCGTCTCAACACGACTCCTCCATCGAGCCGACGCCTGGCAACCCTCAGCCGCGGGTCTCGCCCCGCGATTATCTGCGGATCGGGGTTCCACCGTGTCGGGTATTCGCGGTCGACAATCGGGATCGACAGTGGTTCACCTGGAGGTCTTTATGACACGGGCGACGCACTGCGTCGCCCCTACACGGATAGGCCCCTGTCTGCCCGGTAGGGCGTGCGTGGGTGTTCCATGGGAGCCGTTTCCGTTTGTCTGCGTGGCCAGGATCGGTGGTCATCTGTGGCAATCTGGTTCGCGGACATTGGAGAAGGGGACAGTCACCATTTGGGGAGAAGGTGGAGAAGGGGACAGTCATCATTTAGGCGGTCACCATTTAGGCGCGGTGTCCGGGGCATTCCCAGTCAACAATCGGGGTCGATGAACGCCAACCTGGAGGTCTTTACATCCTGGGCGACGCATGCGTCGTCACGACAAAGATTTATCGGCCCCGCCGCGCCTGGGATGCACCCGTCGGCGCCCGTTCCGTTCCTCCGGAGAGGGGACAGTCGAGAAGGGGACAGTCATCATTTAGGCGGTCACGTCATCGGCGTAGATCTGCGGATCGGCGTTCCCACCGTGTCCAACATTCGCAGTCAACCAACACGGTCGATAATCGTTCACCTGCAGGTTTTTGCAACCTGGGCGCCGCACGCGTCGCCCCTACACAGATCTATCGACCCAACCGCGCGCGGGATGCACCCGTCGGCGCCCGTTTCGTTCCTCCGGATGGGGGTCATTGGAGAAGGGGACAGTCATCATTTAGGCGGTTACCATTTAGGGGTCATTGGAGAAGGGGACAGTCATCATTTAGGCGGTTACCATTTAGGCGTGGTGTCCCGGGCATTCCCAGTCAACAATCGGGGTCGATGAACGCCAACCTGGAGGTCTTTACATCCTGGGCGACGCATGCGTCGCCCCTACACAGATTTATCGAACCCGCCGCGCCTGGGATGCACCCGTCGGCGCCCGTTTCGTTCCTCCGGAGAGGGGACAGTGGAGAAGGGGACAGTCATCATTTAGGCGGTCACGTCATCGGCGTAGATCTGCGGATCGGCGTTCCCACCGTGTCCAACATTCGCAGTCAACCAACATTGGGGAGAAGGTGGAGAAGGGGACAGTCATCATTTAGGCGGTCACCATTTAGGCGCGGTGTCCGCGGCATTCCCGGTGGAATTGGTGACTGTCCCCTACTCGGTGGCCGGACCATCAGCCAACCGCGGCCCGGCCGGCGCGCTGACCGGCCGGGCCGGTAAGAGTATTAAGGTACACTGGCCAACCATGAAGGGACCGGAGGAACCGCGGACCTTCCCCGACCCGGATCAGCCCCGCGGTCAAGACATTCTCAATGCCCGGAGCCGCGGTGACTCTCAAGACGACGCCTCCGCTCCTCAAGACCTGCCGGGTTGGCTCGACCTGGTGCGGCAGCTTCGCCCCGAGGGGGTGTGGCTCGATTTGGGCGGCGCCGACAACTCGCCGCTAGGACAAGCCGCGAGGCGCGCCTACCACGCTTTCGGCTGTGACATCGGCAGTCTTGCCCCGACGCCTCGACGATCACCGGACACGCCTCTGGTCCGGGCCGAGCCGGACCGGCTGCCCTTCGCCGACGCGGCGGCCGATATCGCTACTCTCTCCCAGGTCTTGGAGCGACTGAGCGACCCCCTGAGCCTGCTCCAGGAAACCGCTCGAGTGCTCAAGCCCGGCGGCCTGCTCTTGGGGGCCACCTCCGATCCACTCTTCTTCCCTGGCGACCAACAAAATCACCGCTGTGCGCGCCCCCCCAGTTTTTGGATCCGGGCGCTGGAGCAACTGGGCTTCACGGTGACATTTCGTTTTTCGGACCATCCTGACAATTTTCAGTTTCTGGGGCGCTACCGGGCCGGCGACAGCACGCAAACAACCGTTTTGCAACCCGGTGACTTCGGCCGGGAGCCCGAATTCTGCCGCTCCCAGGGCCCGCTCGAGGTAGCGCCTCGCCGGGGCTGGGGCCCCCTGCTGGAAGGCAAACGGCGCCTCCAGCAACAGCCGGCTTCGCTTTACCTGCTCAACCGGGGCAGAGCGCCCTGCCGGGTGCGAGCCCGCTTGCGCGTGAGCCATGGCGGCGTCTTCACCAACCTCAAACTTCGCTTCAACTCCCTGATCCTGGCCCAGCTTGCTCTCGATTCGGAACGGTTGCAGCATCGACTCGAGCTCCCTCCTTGGACGGTCCCCGCCGGTGGCCACCACCTGTTCTTTGAACTGGAGCCGGCCGACGTCCCGGTTGCCATCTCGGCGGTGGAGCTGAGGGCTGAAACCTCCACTCCCACCGAGCTCATCCAAAGCTTGCCCTTCGACCTCTACCAGCGCTACCAACTGGCCTCGGAAATGGCGGCTCTGTTGGGACCGCAACGGGTGCTGGACGTGGGAGGACTGCTGGGAGACCGGGATGGCCACTTGGCGACAACCCGCGATTTCTTCCCCCGGCCCGAGCAGGTGTTGACGACCGATTTGCGCCCGGCCGACCATCCCAGCCACCGGTCCGCAGCGGCTTGGAAACAACCCTTTGCCGACAAGGCCTTCGACCTGGTGCTGTCGCTGGACGTGTTGGAGCATCTGGCTGCCGACCGCCGCCCGGCTTTCATGGCTGAGCTGGACCGACTGGCCCGCCACTGGATCCTGCTGGGCGCGCCCTTTGCCGACCCGGCCGTCGAGGCAGCCGAGCAGGCACTGGCCGACTCGGTCATGGCCGCTCGTCCCTTTCTGCTCGAACACCGCCGCCTGGGCCTGCCCGAGGCTGGAGAGGTGGAAAACTTCTTCGCTGTCGAGCGCGGCTACAGCCTGGTTGGCCTGCCCAACGGAGAGCTCTCTCGCTGGTCGGCGATGCAGGCTCTGACACAGTTGGTCTTCGCACTGGGCACAGCCTCCACCTGGCAGGACTTCAACCGCTGTTACAACCGTCACGGCTACCGTTTCGATCAGCGGAAGCCCGCCTACCGGACCCTGTGGCTGGTCAGCAAACAGCCCCTGAGCCGGGAGCAGCGAGCCGGCTTGCAGCGGCTGAAGGGCGATCCGGAGGGCAACCACCGGCTGGAATCCGCGCTCCTGAGTCGAGCCGAGTGGTTGCGGCAGTTACAGTCCATCCTCGATTCCCTCCAGGCTGGGCAATCCCAAAACGCGGCGCTCCGTTTTCTACTCAACGAACGACAAAAGCTGATTGACCTGCTGGAAGGCGAGCTCCAACGGCGGCGTCAAGTCGAGAGGACCTCGCTGTGGCGATGGGTCAAGAATCGCCTCCAGAAACGTTTCCAAGCGTGAACTGGCAAACCCTGAAACCGCTTTCAAAAACGCCGGCAGCCGACCGGACAGCGCCCGCGGTCACGGTGATCGTCATCAACTACAATGGACGGCGCTTTCTGGACGAACTGCTGCAGGGTCTGCAGCGGCAATCCTATTCCGATTTCGAAACCTTGCTCGTCGATAACGCTTCCAGCGATGGCAGCCCCGACTATGTGCGCCAGAATTACCCCGGAGTGCAAGTGGTGGCCCAAAGCCAAAACCTGGGATTCTCCACTGCCGCCAACCGGGGAGTGCGGCGCTCCCGGGCTCGCTGGGTGGCCTTACTCAACACCGACCTCAAACTCGACCCCAACTGGCTCCAGGAGTTGCTCCGGGTCGGAGAATCGGATCCCGAGATCGCTGCCGTGGCCGGCAAGATGCGCCTTTACGATCGTCCCGCCCTTCTCAACGGAGTGGGAGGCTGCATGAATCGGCTGGGTTATACTTGGGACCGGGGCATGCTGGAACCGGACCGCGGCCAGTACGACCGGCCGGCCGAGGTTTTGTTCGCTTCCGCCGGAGCCGCGCTCTTCCGCCGCCAGACCTTCCTCCAGGTGGGGGGATTCGACCGGCGTTTCTTTATGTACCATGAGGATGTGGACCTGGGTTGGCGGCTCTGGTTGCTTGGTTTTCGCATTCTGACCGCACCCCGGGCGGTCGTCTACCATCATTTCGGCGGCACCACCGGGCAATCCGGAGGTCGGCTGTGGCGCGAGCTGATGGGCGAGAGGCACAACTTGCGAACCCTGCTCAAGAACTATCAATGGCGCAACCTGCTGCCCTGCCTGTGGCAACTGCTGCTCTTGCCTCAGCGGCCTTACCGCAAAGCGCAACAGTTGGTCAATTTCCTCTGGAATCTGGTCTGGCTGCCGGAGACGTTGCTGGCCCGCCGCCGGATCCAGAAGCAACGCTGTCGCAACGACCGGGAGCTGGCGCGTCTTATCGTACAATCGCAAAATGTCCCCATCCGCCTCTGACGTCTCCGTGGTGACCGTCAACTGGAACGGCCGGGCTCACTTGGCCCAATTGTTGCCGACGCTGGCGGCCCAGGGCTGCCGCGAAGTGATCGTGGTCGACAACGGCAGCCAGGATGACTCGCTGGCCTTTCTGCAGCGGGAACATCCCCAGGTCAAAGTGATCCCAAACCCGACCAATGAAGGCTTCGCCCAGCCTTGCAATCGCGGGGCCGAGGTTGCCGGCGGCGACCTGGTGGCCTTCGTCAATAACGACATGCGGGTCGCGCCCGGCTGGATCGACCGCGCTTTGGAGCGAATGGACGACTCCACTCCCTGCGTGGCCAGCCGCATCCTGGACTGGGAGGGAACCCATATCGACTTCAACGGCTCCTCCCTGCAGTACCTCGGCTATGCCCTGCAACGGGACAGCGGCCGGCTGGCTCGAGAAGTCTCTCACCAGGACGAAATTCTGTTTCCTTGCGGCGGCGCCATGCTGATCCGGCGCGACGTTTTTCTCTCGCTGGGGGGATTCGACGCCGACTTTTTTGCCATTTTCGAAGATGTCGACCTGGGTTGGCGGCTCTGGAGCGCGGGCCACCGGGTCGCGCTGGCTCCCCAATCGATCGTTTATCACCGGGGACACGCCACCTTCGGCAACCCGCCCGCCGCCAGAATGCGTTACTTGATGCATCGCAACGCGCTGCTGACGGTGCTCAAGAACTATGAAGAGGAGTATGTCCGCAAGTTTTTCAGCGCCGCCCTGGCACTGAGCCTCAGCCGCGCCGTTCGGCTTTCAGGAGCGGAGCGGGAAAGTTTCTATCTCTGGGGTCATACCCGGCGCCGAATGGCCGCCGGTGAGAAGCTGGTGGGCGAGCAACTGCTGGACGGCCTCAATCACCTGGTGGCGCTGGAGGACGTCTTGACATCGTTGCCCCATTGGCTCCGCAAGCGGGAGGCGGTCCAAAAACTGCGGCAGCGCAGCGACCGGAAAATTCTTCGCCTTTTCGGCGACCCCTTTCGAGCCATCGTCGAAGATCCCGAATATGTCGACCGTGAATTGAGTCTGATCCGACAGTTGGGGCTGGATCAACTCTGGCAGTCCGCGGCCGGCGCTCCGCTGGAAGCCGTCCGCCAGGGGTTGCCCGACATCCTGCAAACTCGCCTCCAGCGCTTGAAGAAGGAACTGGCAGCCGGCCAATGGCTGGCCGGCAAAGCAGTGTCGGCCCCGCCGCCTCCACTGTCATCGGGATGGAAAGCGTTTCTCAGAATCAGTCGCCAACAAGGTTTTATTGCCGCCTGGAAGCAGTTCGTCGTTCAACTGAATCGTGGTATTTAACGTCATCATCCCTACTGACAACCGCGCCAAGCTCTTGTTGCCGCCTGGAGGCAGTTCGTCGCTTAACTGAATCGTGGTATTTAACGTCATCATCCCCACTTACAACCGCGCCAGGCTCTTATTGCCGCCTGGAGGCAGTTCGTCGCTCAACTGAATCGTGGTATTTAACGTCATCATCCCTACTGACAACCGCGCCAAGCTCTTGTTGCCGCCTGGAGGCATTTCGTCCTTCACATGAATCGTGGAATTTAACGTCATCATCCCCACTGACAACCGCGCCAGGGGCTCTTGTTGCCGCCTGGAGGCATTTCGTCCTTCACATGAATCGTGGAATTTAGCATCATCATCCCCACTTACAACCGCGCTGCCGTGCTGAAAAAAACGTTGCGGGCGCTGGCCGTCCAGACCGCTGCCGCTCCGGCTCCGGCGCCGGCCTACGAAGTCGTGGTGGTGGACGATGGCTCGGCGGATTCTTCGGCCCAGGTCGTGCGGTCGCTGACCCCCAACTACCCGGCCCCTTTGCACTATTTCTACCAGAGCAACCAGAGACAAGGAACCGCGCGCAACCTGGGCGCCGCCCGGGCCCAGGGCCGGACGCTGATCTTCCTGGGCGACGATACCGTGCCCCAACCTCACTTTGTTTTCGAGCATGCCAGGGCTCGACGACGGCTCTCGCGGCAAGATGTCGTGATCGGGTACACTCCCTGGCCTCCGGACTATCCCAAGACACGCTTTATGGACTACGTTGGCGAGCAAGGCTGGCAATTCGGTTTTTCACTCATCGAAGATCCCCAAGACGTGCCCTTCAACTTTTTCTATACCAGCAACCTCTCTATCGACCGCGGCTTCTTTGTGGACTCCGGCGGTTTCGACCCCGATTTTTGCGACTACGGCTGGGAGGACGTGGAATTGAGTTGGCGTCTCAAACAAGCAGGAATGGCGCTCGTTTACCACCCTCGGGCAGTGGCGCACCACTATCATCCCACCTCCATCCGTTCCTTTGTCCAGCGCCAGCGCCGGGTGGGAAAGACGGCCTGGACCTTTTACCGCAAGCATCCTCAACTGGCCCAGTTTCTGCACGTCGACCGGGTGGCCCGTTACCCGGTCCGGCAGCACCTCAAGATGCTCCTGCTGACGCAGCTGTGCTGCTGGACGGAGCGCAAACCGTGGCCCGATCTGAGCCGCCATTACCCCGATTTGATGAGCTACTACTACAACCTCGGCCTTCTGGAAGGACGCGATGGAGCGACCTGATCCCCGATCCCTGACCGTCATCATCCCCAGTTGGAACCGCCGGCAACTGCTGCAGCATTGCCTGCAATCGCTGCGGACTCAAACCCTGGTCCCCCGGGTGCTGGTGGTCGACAACGGCTCTTCCGACGGCAGTGCCGAGATGGTGGAGCAAAGGTTCCCGGAGTTCGAATGCCTGCGGCTGAAGCGAAACCAAGGCTTTGCCCGAGCGGTCAACCGAGGCATCCGACACAGCCGCACTCCCTGGCTGGCTCTGCTGAACAACGACACCGAAGCGGATCCCGGTTGGGTGGAGGCCGGGCTCGACGGATTCCGCCGCTTCCCCCAATACAGTTTCTGCGCCTCGCGAATGGTGCGCTATTTCAACCGCCGAGTGATGGACAGCGCGGGTGACACCTACGACCGTTTCGGACGGGCCATGAAGCGAGGTCTGGGGCAACCGGTGGACGGCTTTCTCCGCTACCAGGCGGTGCCGGCCGCCAGCGCGGGCGCCGCCTTCTATCGCCGCCGGCTCTTTGACGAGATCGGTTTGTTCGATGAGGAGTTCTACCTCTATCTGGAAGATGTGGAGTTGAGTCTGCGGGCTCAGCTCCAAGGCCATCGTTGTTTCTACAATCCCGAGGCGATCGTCTATCACATTGAAGCCGCCTCCGATCCGTCGCGCGACCTGGGGGCCGATCCGCCTCTTCACTACTACTCCCAAGAGCGGCTGTTCTGGATCACGCGCAACCGCTGGCAGTTGATGGTGCTCTACCAGCCGCTGCGCCATCTTCCCTGGCTGGCCGTCGGCTGGGGCAGGAGCCTGCTTTTTCATCTGCTCAAGGCGGGCCGGCTGGGAGCCTTCCTGAGCGGCCTGCTCCACGGCATCGGCCTGACTCCCCGGCTGCTGAGAAAACGCCGCTGTTTGCGCTCTCGCAAAACCCTCTCCACCAACGATTTATGTCGAATGATGCGACGGTTCTCGCCGTCTGTGTGAATTGGAATGGGGCCGGCGTGCTTCCCCAGACCCTGGCCGGTCTCCGCTGCAGCGATTTCAAGCGGCTGGAAATTCTGGTGGTGGACAACGCTTCCAGCGACGGTTCCGCCGCCGAGCTGCCGGCTGAAGTCGGTCTCTTGCGCCTCCCCCACAACCGGGGTTACGGGGCGGCCCTGAACCGGGCCGTCGGCAAGCGTCTCGAGTCGCACTGCCCCGACTTCTTCCTGCTGCTGAACAACGATCTGCTGCTGGAGCCCGATCTGGTGACCAAACTGGTGGCTTTCGCCGCCGACCGGGGCCCGGCCGTCTACGGGCCCAAGATCCTCTTGCAGCAAGACCGGCGGCGTCTGGAAGCAGCCTGGGGGCGTCTGGACTGGAGCCACGTGCTGGCCCGTTTCGAGGGCAAGGGTCAAGCCGATTCCCCCCGCTGGTCGAAAACTCGAAGAGTGGAGCTATTGCTGGGGGCGTGCCTGTTGGTCCACCGGGAAGTCTTCAAACGGGTGGGTCCGTTCGACGAGACCTTTTTCCTCTACCAGGAAGAAGTCGACTGGCTGTGGCGGGTCGGCCAAGCCGGGCTGCCCGTGTACTTCTGCCCTTTCGCTCGCGCCTACCATCACAGCGGCTTCGGCTCCCGCCGGGCCGCCTTGCCCAAGGCCTACTGGGTGCGCCGAAACGCTCTCTATTTCCTGCGCAAACACCGCCCCGGGCCGACCGGTTGGCTGCGCTGGAGCTCTTCCCTGCTGTTGAGCCTGGCCTTCAATTTGGCGGCTTTGCGCTGGCGTCGGATCGCCGTTACGCTGCGAGCCCTCCGCGACGGGAGCCGGCTGCCGCTGGAGAAGAGCGTCCATGGCTGAAGTCACCTTCGTCATCCCCTGCTACCAGTGTCGTTCCACCATCGGCGAAACCTTGGAAGCGGTTTTCGGCCAACGCGGCGGGTTCGACTTGGAGGTCGTAGTCGTGGACTCCGGCTCGGACGGCGCCGGCCAGTGGGTGGCTTCTGGCCGGCCCCGCTGCCGGGTGCTCACCAGCTCGCAGCGACTCACACCGGGCCAGGCGCGCAACCGGGGAGCTGAAGGAATCCGTTCCCGCTACCTGGCCTTTATCGATGCCGATGCGGTTCCGGCGCCGGATTGGCTGCTGCGACTACGGCAACGGCTCCAGCAACAGCCCGAGCTGGAGCTGACCGGCGCCGCCATCGCCAACCGCAACCCCCGCACCGCCTCCAGCCGGGTTCTCCATTGGATCGAGTTCTCGGAGTTTCTGCCGGGACTGCCGGCCCGCAATCGGCGGGCGCTTCCCAGCGCCAACTGGCTGCTGCGTCGAAGTGCGTTCGAGAGAGTGGGAGGATTTTCCGGCCGGCTGGAGATGTCGGAGGATACGCTCTTCTGCCGGCTGCTGGGGGGAGGCATCTTTTTCGACAGCTCGACCCAGATCCGGCACCGCCAACGCCAACAGTGGCCCCAGGTACGATCGCACCTGCAGGCCCTGGGCTACTGGAGCGGGCACAGCCGCCGGGGAGGACTGGCGGCACGCCGGCCGGTCTGGCTTCCGGTGCTGGTCCCCTTGCTGGTCCCCTGGCGCGCGGCTCGGATTCTGATACGCATCGCCCGGGCTCGTCCGCAAGAGCTGGGGAGGGCGCTGCTCGATCTGCCCCGGCTGCTGTCGGGATTGGCGCAGTGGGCGCGCGGTTTCAAGGAAGGCCTGCAGAAAGAAAAGGGGCAACCCTAGCCCGCATTTCTCAGGCTGGGTCGGCGATCCGGTGAGAAATTGGGGCCAATTAAGCCGGCCGCTCAGGGAACTTCGACTCGCTCCCGATCCAGAGCCTGGGCCTCGCGAACCGCTTCGATGGCCTGCTGCAATAGTCGTTGATCCTGAAAAATCTTGGCCCGCAGCATCAACAACGAGAATCGATTCTCCGCTTCAGCGGCCTGATCCAGAGTCTTGTCGACCATCTCATGCGCCAGAGAAAAACGACGAGCCTCACGCAAACGCTCCACGATTTTCCAAGCGGCCTGGGTCACCAAACGCTCTCGCGGGCCCTCCAAACCGAGCTCCAGGATCTTGTCGAATTCGGCAGGAACCGAGTCATAATCCCCTTCATCCAGCAAGATGGTAATCAGGAGATGTTGGCTGGCCGCCACCCGCAGGGCGAAGTCCTGGCTTTCCGGCCCGGCTCGGTCCGGCTCGGGGGCTTGGGGGTCCCGTTCGGACTGGGCCGCACCGGCGCTCATCAGGAGCAGACTCAAAAGCCAGGCTAGCGGGAATGAGGGTTTCATTTCTCACTCCTGAGGGCATCTTGGAAAGGATTGCCGACACTTGTGAACTCGCTCAGAAAAGGATTCTCGGCCGCCGGCTCCGGCAAGAAGGGATTGGCCGGCACTTCCATTTGGTAGGAATCGATCTCGGCCAACAGATGCGGGTCCGGTTCTGAAATCACCTGCAGCAGCAGGAAGGAAAACACCACCAGCGCCACGCCGGCCAGGGCCTGGGTGAGACCCGGGTAGTAGTCCCCTTGGAAGGGCGACGCATGCATCGCCCGCGCCAACCGGCGGGGCCACTGCCTCCAAAACGTCTCCGGAGGGGATTTGAGCTGGGCCTCAATCCGTTTCCAGATTCGACTTGGCGGCTCCAGCTCGGTCGACCCGACTCGCACCAACTCATCCAATTCCAACTGTCGAGCCCGGAAAGCGTTACAGGCCGGGCAAGATCCCAAATGGGAGGCAACGCGCTCTCGATCGGACTCGGAGAGGCTGCCGTCGATCAGCGCCAAAATGGCGGGCCGAGCCTGCCAGCAATTCACTTGTTTTCCCTCAAGTACTTGTTCAATTGTTGTTTGACCTGCAAACGTGCTCGATAGATATCGGTCTTGACCGAGAGCAACGAACGTCCCACGATCCTGGAGATTTCCTGGTAGCTGATCTTCTCAAAAACTGCCAGAACGAAGACATCGCGATATTTGGGCCGCATCGCCTGCAACGTTCTTCCCACCACCTGGCCCATCTCCGAAGAGAGCAGCCGGCGCTCCGGATTGGGCGAAGCCGAATCGTCGCTCAAGAATTCGTGATAACCTGCCTCCTCATCATCAAGCGACGCCAAGGACGTCCGCTTCGCCTGTCGAAGCCGCTGATAGACTTCGTTACGCGCAATCCGGTAGATCCAAAACCGGAACTGACTCGGCTGGCGCAACTTTTCAAGTTGGCTGTACACCTTCAAGAAGGTGTCTTGAGTCAGATCCTCAGCCTCGGACACCGAACCGATCAACCGCAGGATGAAATTGAAGATCGGCCGCGAGAACAGGTCGTAGAGTTGCTGGAAATCCTCCAGCGACCCCGACTGTGCTCTCCGGACGATGTTTCCAATCTCATCCAGGCCGGTCTCGTTGGGCACCGCAGCATGATCTTCCGTTCAGCCCCGGAAGTCAAAACGAAACCCTCGAATCCATCAGCCTCCCTGCACAATTACATAAACATAAAGATGACTGTCCCCCTGCGAAAGTTGCAGGAAAAGGCCCTTCCTCTCTCCGAGACGGCAAGGTCCTATTGTAGGAGCGACGCATGCGCCGCCCAGGTTGTCAAGACCTCCAGATTGGCGATTCGTGGTTTAAACCAAACTGTCCCCTTTTCTCATGTCTCGCAGATGGCGCAGACTATGACGACGCCCCGCAGAGGAACGAAACGGGTACCAATGGAAAGCGTCCAGGCGCGGTGGGTTCGATAAATCTGGGTGGTTTAAACCAAACTGTCCCCTTCTCTCATGTCTCCATCGAGGTTTAAACCAAACTGTCCCCTTTTCTCATGTCTCCGTCACGCCGATCATCATGGCCCCGCAGGCCAACGGACCGACCCCCATGAAACGCCCAGGCACGCCCTACCGGGCGGATAGGGGCCTATCTGTGTAGGGGCGACGCATGCGTCGCCCGGTTCGTAAACACCTCCAGGTGAACGACCTTCGACCCCGATCGTCGACCGCGACCGCCCCGGGCACAGGGAACACCGCACCGCAGATTGTCACAGATGCATCGCCGATCATCATGGCCCCGCAGGCCAACGGACCGACCCCCATGAAACGCCCAGGCCGCCCTACCGGTCTTGTCGGGGGCGTGTCTTTGTAGGGGCCACGCACGCGTCGCCCGGCAGGTGATTCGCCGGCCGGAGCCCTCTGGCGGGTCCGATTGACTGCCGCCTTACGGGCTACGAGGTGCGCTGGTGTTGGCGGGGATGGAGCCGAGATCGAGGTTGTCTCCGAAGTACGCGAGATAGGCCTGATTGACTGTGGCGGAGTCCGTCACCCATCCCAGGCCCCGGCAACCGGTGAAGTCGGCCCGGACAAAAATATGTCCTTGGAAATCACCGTAGAAGTCCTCAACCGCTACGTTCAGCAGCTCGCTGGCCAGCACGGTGTAGGTCTTCCCCGCGAGAAGAACTCCATCCTCGTCCAGGCCCCCTCCAGGTGAGCTGCCGCTCGTCTCGTACTCCGTCATCTCCCCATCGTTCGGAAACAGGGTGAACCTGAGAGTCCCACTCAGCGGAGTCGTGGTGAAGGCACTCGGATTGGCGATGGCGAAGGCCGTATCCAGTTGGATGAAATCCTTGCTGAGCACCAATGGGAACAACAGCGTGCAGGTCGCCGGGTCGAAGGTGAACGCCACCGCGCCCCCGGCAGGTATGAAGTTCTCATCGAAGTATTCAGAGTCTCCATCAGGCGTTTCCACTTCTTCGGGCGCCATCGTCGCCATGACCCGCACCGTTCCATCGACAACCGGCAGCTCAACTTCCGCGGGGGACTCGGCAGTCAGGGTCAGCAGCAGCTTCAACGACTCCGAAGATGCGGCCGCGGGTCCATCGAAATCGATCGTGATGTCGATGGGATCTTCGGCGGCTGTTATCGTTAGCGTTCCGTTGGCTCCGGCGGGGTCTGCAATATTCCCACCGCTGACAATAGTAATGTCCTGATTCAAGGTCACGGCGCCCGCAACGTCGGCTTCGTTGGCAGCGCCGACTGTGGAATCGAAACCGGCATGGCTGACGTGCAACATGGCCTTCGCCGGCACACCTGAGACCCGCAACAGCACCATCGAATTGGCGCTAAAGGCGCGGCGAAAGGCCTCCTCGATAGTGACGGTCGCCATACCCGTCCCTCCCCTGGTCAGGATTGAGGCCATTGTGGATTCAACCGCCAGGGCGGCTTCGATCGAGGAGACGACTTGGACGATGCCGGAAACTATAGCGTTGGAATCACCCGAAACCGCCGCCGTGACCGGCGCTGACGCCTGGCCCAGGTCAAGACGGACGTTTTCAAGTCTTAGGGGCTCTTCTCCGGAATCGGGCAGGTCAAACATGACCACACCCTCTTCCGCGTCAAGCATGACGTTGCCGGCGCCGGTTATATCGCCGCTGCCTCGCATCACCATCGGAGCGGTCCCCTCCGCCAGTGGGGCGGAGTACTGCACTGTGACCGTTCCCCCGTCGAAGTCTCCCGTTCTCAAGAACAGCACCACGGCGCCGGCCATCTCGGCCCGGCCGCCTTCCCGGGCAATCGCCGGCAGACCGACAACTTCGTAGATACCCTGGGCTTGGATCGCACCGGCCGAGCACAGAAACAGGACCGCGGCCGGGAGCAACCCTTGCCTTTTCCGCATTTCAGACATGCCCTTTTCTATTGATCCGACAGCCTAACGCCGACCCACTATCATACAAGATGCCTTTATCCCATTAAGTCGCAATCGATATTTCTTATTTTCTCAAGGTTGTGCAATCGTGTCGAACGCGACCGCCCCGGACACAGGGAATACCGAACCTCAGATTTCCGCAGATGACGCAGATTTGCGCCGATTATGGGCAGGGGCGAACGGGAACGACCCCCATGGAGCGCCCCGGTAGGCCAGACCGGGCGGATAGGGGCCTATCTGTGTAGGGGCGACGCACGCGTCGCCCGGTTCGTAGACACCGCCAGCCAAACCACCGTCGACCACGATTGTCGACCGCGACCACCCCGGACAGCACAAAAGGAACGCAACGGGCACCAATGGACGCGCCCCCGTGCGGTGCGTTCGATAAATCTGTGTAGGGGCGACGCACTGCGTCGCCCTGCAAGTAAACACCTCAAAGAAACCACCCCCGGCCGTGACGGTTGACGGCGGAAACCCCGAGACACCGCAAATCCCCAACCGCCGATTTATGACGAGGACGACCCGCAGAAGAACGAAACGGGCACCAATGGGCGCGTCCACGCGCAGTGGGTTCGATAAATCCGTGGTTTCGCCGGGCGCGGGGCGGTCGCAGTTAACAACCGGGTCGGCAATCGCCAATCTGGAGACCTTTACATCCTGGGCGACGCATGGCGTCGCCCCTACACAGATAGGCTCCTATCCACCCGGTGGGGCCCACAGGCGCGTTTCATAGGCCCTGTTTTCAACGGTCTGCGTGACCATAATCCGTGATCATCGGCGCCAATCTGCATGATCGGCGTTTCAATAATCGCGCTCGATGATCGCAGTCAAAACACCGGGGAATGGAAGGCACGGCAAATGGAGGTCCAGGTCCTGAATCAGGTTTCTTCCTCCTTTTTCACGGGCCGCACCGGATTTTCCGGGTCCTCCGCCCAACAGGCCGGATTGTCGTCGATGTATTGACGGACGCGGTTCAGGTGGGCCTCATTACGAATGATCTGTTCGTAATAATTGCGTTGCCAGACCGATTTGCCCCTGGTGCCGCGGATCGCGTTGATGCCTTTGGTCACGGCCGATTTATAGGAACCGACGATGGAACCGACGGACCGTCCAGGTGGGCCCGATGGAGGAAATTGCAAAGGCGGCGCAGGCGCCTCGCCCACGGGGTCGCCGGTAATGACGATGATGCCGTGGAGATGATTCGGCATCACGACGAACGCGTCGATCTCTACGTCGGGAAAATTTCGCGGGATATTTTCCCATTTTGCCCGAACCACCCTTCCCAAACCGTTCAACCGCATTTCGCCCTTGACGATTTCCCCCAACAGACAAATCCGGTTCCAGGTACAAATGGTCACAAAATAGAGGCCGGCTCCGGAATAATCATAATTGGGCAGACGAATGGAACGGCGGCGATGTTTTTCGGGGTCGCGGGGTTCTTTCATCGATCTTCACGGCCTCCGGATTTTCTTGGCCAACACCCCCTATTTTGTGTCCGCCGGCAATTCCGGCAACCCACGCCGGCGCCGAGGGAAGCGTGGACCCGGTTGAGCTCATTGATCTTGGAAGGCGACGCACGCGTCGCCCGGTTGGTAAACACCTCCAGGTGAACCACCGTCGACCCCGAATGTCGACCGCGACCACCCCGGACAGCACAAAAGGAACGCAACGGGTAACCAATGGACGCGTCCACCCGCAGTGGGTTCGATAAATCTGTGTAGGGGCGACGCACTGCGTCGCCCTGCAAGTAAACACCTCAAAGAAACCACCCCCGGCCGTGACGGTTGACGGCGGAAACCCCGAGACACCGCAAATCCCCAACCGCCGATTTATGACGAGGACGACCCGCAGAAGAACGAAACGGGTACCAATGGGACGCGTCCAGGCGCGGTGGATTCGATAAATCTGTGTAGGGCGACGCATGCGTCGCCCTTTGCGTAAACACCTCCAGATGAACCACCGTCGACCACGAATGTCGACCGCGACCACCCCCGGCACCGCGACCGCCAAACCGGCAGATGACACAGATTTGCGCCGATGATCGCCGATCAGGTTGATGCGTTGGCACAGGGCCGTTTTGGGGGAACGGCGGATTGGCGCTGACAGAACCGCCACGCAGGATGGATAGGTAGATATTGTAAGGGCAACCGCATGGCGGCGCCCTGCTAGGGAATCTCGTCCCGGCGGGAAACCACCGCATCATCCTCCAGATAATAGCCGGAGCCCACCAGAAGCGGCAGACCGTAGGCCACCACCCTCTTGACGAACGTCACCTTGCGCTGCAGCAGCCCGGTAGCCGGATTGCGCGTCGAGTAGTAGACGAAACTTTCCCCGAAGGCGTCGGCAACGCTGACCACATCCTGGCCTTGGAGCGATGCGTTGAGGCCGGCATCCAACTCCGATTCAATGGTGCCGAACCACCAGCGATAACGATCGCCGCTGAAGAGCGCGTTGCCGGACGTATCCAGGCCGAACAGGTAGATCCCGTTGCTCTTCCAACGCGGATCGACGGACAGGGTGATGGTGGCGAAGTAACCCTTCGATTCCAGTTCCAGGGCGGCGCACCGGACAAACTCCTGCAGCCTGTGGTTGGAAGGGTTGTCCTCCAGCCCCAGGGCGTTGACCTCTTCGCGCCAGCAAGTGCCCGGAAGATCGCGGCGGTAGATTCCGGCGCCGATGGCGGCCAGGTTTCCCTCCCACTCGATGCGCTTGATGTAGGAAACCTTCGGTTCGTCTCTGCCCGTCACCGGGTTGGTGAAGGAGTAGTGAAGCAAGCCCTCGCCGAAGTTTCTCACGATGCGATTCTGTTCCCGGTAGTAGTCATTGCCGAAGAGGTCGATCAGCAGTCCAAGCGAGGATCCTTCCAGCGAACGGTTGAACGGGAAGACGAAGAGTTGCGCCTGATCGCTCATGGGCGTCGCTTCGGAAACGAAGACGTAGATGGGGTCGCTTTTCCAACGCTCGTCCTCGTTGAAGGCCCGGCGGGCCTCCTCGAAGCCCATTTCCTGGACGAACTCGTAGGCGCATTGAACGAAGGCCTGAACGTCCTTGGTTGTGCGCACGGCGCTGGCGACGATGATGTTGTCTGCGCAAGAGAGAGCTTCGGAGACGCCGAAAACCGGCCTCGAGACGCACAATAGAATCAGGGCAATCGGGAGACGATGTTTGAGCATAGCCTAAAAATTATCATAGCAGACCGGGAAACAACACCCTCCACTCCTTGGTGCTCTTGGCGCGAGCCACCTGTTGAGCGACCCGGTCCGCCCCGGGCGAGAGTCATCCGGGTCAATCCTCGAGGAGATCTCTTGCCGCCTGCCGCGCCTCGTCCAGAGTCGTGACGATCCGGTCCTCGGGGACGTTGCGCAAGATATTGAGCGCGTGAAGAGTTTTCGCCACCGAGCCTGCGAGGCCCATCACGATGAACTCGGTCTGCTCTTCGGAAGCGACATCCAGGAGCTGCTTGATGACCATGGCCGCACTGTCGTCGAGGTAGGTGGCTTGGGAGAAGTCGAATATGACGACCTCATGATCCTTGATGTCGGCGCCGATCGTGCTTGCCAGCTTGTGGGAGGAGGCGACGGTGAAACTCCCCCTGAGCGCCACCATGCCGACCCGCGCGGCGTAGGGGTCCGCAGCCGCCGTCTCCTCCTGCTGGGCGAAGAAAGTTCGGTCCAGCATCGGCACCGAGACCACACTGTCGAGTTCCAGGTGTTCCAACTGCCGTGCGTGGGTCACTCCCGCTGCGATCAACCCTATGGCGACCGCGGTGACCAGGTCGACGAACACGGTGAGGCCCAGTGTCATCGCCATCACGACAAGGTGTTGGCGCTGGAGGCGGTGGACGCGGCGGAGCAGATACCAGTCAATGATGTCCCAGCCGACCTTTATCAGGATGCCGGCCAGAACGGCGTGAGGAATCGGCTCGACGTATCGACCCAGGCCCAGCACCAGCGCCAGCAGGAATAGCCCGCGCAACGCGCCTGAAAGCCGCGTCGTTCCGCCGGCGCGTATGTTGGTCACGGTGCCCATGGTGGCCCCGGCGCCGGGCAAGCCACCGAATAGCCCGGCAACCATGTTGCCGATCCCTTGACCGACCAGTTCCCGGTCCGGATTGTGGCGGGTGCCGGTCAGCGAATCGGCCACCAGGGAGGTCAAAAGGCTGTCCACGGAGCCGAGCAGGGCCAGAATAAGGGCCGGTTGCAAAGCGTGCAGCAGGAAGCCGGCGGCAGGCAGGCTGAACTGCAGTTCCGGCAGGCCGGTCGGCACCTGCCCAATGACCGGCACGTCCTTGAACCAGATGACGCCCAGCACCGTCCCGGCAACCAGCGCCACCAGGGGGGCGGGCAGAACCCTGCTCAACCGCCGGGGCCAGAACACTCCCACCACCAGAGTGACGGTGGCGATAGCGAAGGCGCTGGGGTTGATATTGGCCACCGCCTCCGACAAGGCCCACACCGCGCCCAGGGCCCCGCCCGGTGCCGTGGGGGCGCCGAGGAAGGGCAAGGCCTGGATCAGCACGATGATGATGCCGATGCCGGACATGAATCCGGATACGACCACATAGGGCGTGTAGGCCACGAAGCGGCCGATCCCCAACAGGCCCAGAAGCACCTGCAACAGACCGCCCAGAACCACGACTGTCAGGGCTTCGGCGAGGTTGGCCGCGTGGCTGGTGATGATGACTGCCATGGCGACAGTCATTGGAGCCGTGGGGCCGGATACCTGGGGTCGCGTGCCGCCGAACACCGCCGCGAAAAAGCCGACCAGGATCGCCCCGTAGAGGCCGGCAGCCGCTCCCAGACCCGACGCGACACCGAAGGCCAGCGCCACCGGCAGTGCCACCACCGTGGAGGTGAGGGCCCCAAAAAGATCTCCGCGGAGCGTATCGAAGTCGTAGTTCACGCGATAGTCCGGCTCCATCCATCTTCGGGCGCTTGACTGACGTGCCTAACCGCAGATTATGGCAGATCGAACCGCAGATGGCGCAGATGATCACCGATTATGACGATGACGCCCCGCAGAGGAACGAAACGGGTACCAATGGGAAGCATCTCAGGCCCGGTAAATTCGATAAATCTGTGTAGGGGCGACGCACGCGTCGCCCTTTGCGTAAACACCGCCACGGGAACCACCATCGACCCCGAATGTCGACCGCGACCACCCCGACACCGCGACCGCCAAACCGCACAATTCTCAGATTTGCGCAGATTATGACGACGCCCTGCAGAGGAACGAAACGGGTACCAATGGGAGCGTCCAGGCGCGGTGGATTCGATAAATCTGTGTAGGGGCGACGCATGCGTCGCCCACAGGAGATCCGCACCGCAGAGGACACCGGTGGCGCCATGGACATGATTGGGCATCCTCCCCGTTTACCGGGGCCGTCTGCAAAAGGTATTCTGAACAGGTCCTCACCCTCCGGGAGACATAGCAAAGGAGACACCGCTTTGAAGACTGCAACCCTACATCTCTGTCGATATTTTCTCATCCTGTCCGCCGTTTCCATCTTGTCCTGGCAGGGCTCGCTCAAGGCCCAGGCGACTGACCAAAAGAACCGTTTCTACCTCGGTTTCACCGGATCGGTCGTTTTCCCCTACGATTCCAAGCCCCTACCGGATGCCAATGGCCAGGGGATCGAATTCAAGGCCGGGGGCGGCTTTACGGCCGCCTTCGGCTACGCCTTCAAAGAGGGCTTCTCGACCGAGGTTGAATGGGGATACCAGCAGGCCGACATCGGAAATCCCCCTCTAACGGTCGCCCCGCAAATCAATTTAGGGGAACTTGACCTGGAAGGCTTTGATTTGGGGGACCTTGATTTAGGGGGCCTTGGAGGTCTGGGAGGTCTGGGAGGCTTCGAATTCCCTTCCATCACCGTTACCCTGGACGGAAGAATCAAGGCCCAGTCGCTGATGGGGAATGTCTACTACCGCTATCCCAAATGGAAAGTCAGTCCCTATGCCGGTTTCGGCGTGGGGGCCTTCTTCCACGACGGCACCTTCACCACCAGCGCCGACTTCGGCATTATTGACTTCGGTGGCTTACCCGGCGCACCCAGCCAGCCTATCGAACCCCTGTCGATCACGGCTACCTACGACGATTCCCGGTTTGCCTATCAGATCATGGCAGGCCTCTCGGCCCGGCTCTTCAAGCTGCTGGAGTTGCGCCTGGGTTATCGCTTTCGCTCCAGTCGAGGGGAGCCGATCGATTCCGACCAGATTGAGGCCGGTGTCCGGTTCCGGTTTTGATTTCTTGCCCGTCGGCCACCTTCGCGACCGCCGGACACCGCGACCGCCAAACCGCAGATGGCGCAGATTTACGCCGATCATGCGCAGGGGCGAACGGGAACGACCCCCATGAAACGCCCCGGTAGGCCAGACCGGGCGGATAGGGGCCTATCTGTGTAGGGGCGACGCATGCGTCGCCCTTTGCGTCAACACCTCCAGATGAACCACCGTCGACCACGATTGTCGACCGCGACCACCCCAACACCGCGACCGCGAAACCGCAGATGGCGCAGATTTACGCCGATCATGCGCAGGGGCGAACGGGAACGACCCCCATGGAGCGCCCCGGTAGGCCCTACCGGGCGGATAGGGGCCTATCTGTGTAGGGGCGACGCATGCGTCGCCCTTTGCGTCAACACCTCCAGGTGAACCACCATCGACCACGATTGTCGACCGCGAACCACCCCGACACCACGAACACCAAACCGCAGATTTCGCAGATTTACGCCGATCATGCGCAGGGGCGAACGGGAACGACCCCCATGAAACGCCCCGACCTTGCAGACGGCGGTCTTGATGCGCGAGCATGGCATCGTCCCTATTTGCACCCGCCACACCGACTTCCATCGCTTTCCGTTCCTCGAAGTCGTCGATCCCCTGCGGTAGGACGCCTTGATCGGCAGTGGAAATCGGCAACGCTGTCGAGTTCCATTTCGGTGTCAACCGGAGGCTGGAGGAGGAGCGAAAAAGGAGAATAATCATGTAAGTTGTTATTCTTGTTTAACTTATTATCCATTTATGGCATTTATTATAAGGAGTGGGACCATCAGGGACGGCTCGGCTCGGAAAACGGGAGGAAAAGAGATGAAATGGGCTTCGACAGTCATGGCGGCGGGAATGTTTTTGGCGACGGGATGGGCTCAGGATCAGACCACCCATATTGCCCAAATCGCCCATGGTTCGGGTTTTGAGTCCAATCTGAACATCGTCAACCTCTTCAACGCGGATGCCACCGTGCAGATCTCGACCTTCGACGCCGACGGCCGGCCGCTCGACTTGCTGCAGCAGGAGGGGGATTCCGCGGCCGTCTCCACTCTTTCCATCCCGGTGTCCGGCCTGGGAACCCGTTCCATCGGCACTGGGAACGCGGATGCCAATCGGCTGGACGCCGGTTATGCCGTCATCCGTTCCTCCCTGCCGGTGGGAGTGGAGGGCACCTTCCGCACCGTGGAGCAAGGACGGGTGCTGACGACGGCCAGTGTTCTTCCGCAACCGCCCAGTTCCGGTTTCTCGCTGCTGGCCTTTGCCGGCTCTTCCGAGCGCACCGGCTTGGCGATTTTAAATCCTGCCGGCAATGGGGCCCCGGCTCAGGTGACGGCCACGCTGCGGGATGGGGAGGGAATGTTGGTGGACAGAGCGTCCACCCGGCTGCAGAGCGGTGAAAGGATAGCCCGCTTCATCGACGAAGACCCTTTCTTTCCCCAGTTGTTGGGAGAAGATTTCAGCGGTTCGCTGGACGTTCGGGCCAACGTTCCCGTCGTGGCCATTGTGCTCAAGATCGAGGGAGGAAGTTTTCTCACCACCCAAACCATCCAACCGGTCCGGGCACAACTGACGCTCACGGCCAGCGCCGGCAGCGTCTCGGAGGGGGACGGCACGGTCACGGTAACGGCCACAGTCCCCGAGGGGGCGGAGCCGGCCGAGGACTTGACGGTGACCATTGCGCACTCGGGCAGCGCGGCCTGGGATCCGCTTGGTTTCGGCGATTACGGGCTGGGCTCGTTGATCGTCGAGGCCGGCCAACGGTCCGGAACAGCCACGCTCAGGGCCAATGACGACAACATCTACGAGCAGGACGAGACCGTCGAGCTGGTGGCCAGTGCCAGCGGATATCAGAGCAGTAACCTGCTGACGATCACCATCGAGAACGACGATCTCCCGCAGTTTTCGCTGACGGCGAGCGCGACCAGTGTGGCGGAACCCGACGGGACCGTCACCCTGGCGGTGAGCGTTCCCGAGGGCACGGAGCCGGAGGAGACGCTGACGATCCAGTTGTCCCATGTGGGCAGCGCCAATCACCCCGCGGATTACACCGTCGGGACGCTGGCCATCGACGCGGGAATGCGCCTCGGCACGGCTACCCTGCGGGCGGTCGATGACGATGCCGAAGAGGGAGACGAGACCATCGTCCTGCGGGCTGCCATGGTGGAGGGAAAATACCAAGGGAGCGCCGCCCTGATGATCACCCTCAAGGACGACGATTAATCCTCGACTGTCGGGTCGGATCCAATGATGGCATTGTAGGGGCAACCCTCGTGGTTGCCCTTCTTTGGTACCGAAATCCACCGATCGGCCTTGCCTTCCCGGGGTCCCGCCTACAACCCTTCATGGTGGCCCCTGCAAAGACGTTCTCCCGCCAAGACCGCTAAGGCCTGCCGGGCCTGTAGGGGCCTATCTGTGTAGGGGCGACGCATGCGTCGCCCTTCTAAATCCAATGACCCCAACCAACCCAAACGTTTCCACCAGCACCGCCGTCGGTTGCCCGGATTGCCGGCGGGCACAACAAAATAGGGGATAAGGGAGGGGAGAAGGGGACAGTCATCATTTAGACCCAGTCCCCCATGAGTCATCATTTAGACCCATTCCCATGAAACGCCCCAGTAGGCCATACCGGGCCTGTAGGGGCCTATCTGTGTAGGGGCGACGCATGCGTCGCCCTTTGGGTCAACACCTCCAGATGAACCACCGTCGACCACGATTGTCGACCGTGACCACCCCGACACCGCGACCCCCAACACCGCCAACACCGAACCGCAGAATTCGCAGATTTGCGCCGATCATGCGCAGGGGCGAACGGGAACGACCCCCATGAAACGCCCCAGTAGGCCATACCGGGCCTGTAGGGGGCCTATCTGTGTAGGGGCGACGCATGCGTCGCCCTTTGCGTCAACACCTCCAGGTGAACCACCGTCGACCACGATTGTCGACCGTGACCACCCCGACACCGCGACCCCCAACACCGCCAACACCGAACCGCAGAATTCGCAGATTTACGCCGATCATGCGCAGGGGCGAACGGGAACGACCCCCATGGAACGCCCCAGTAGGCCATACCGGGCGGATAGGGGCCTATCTGTGTAGGGGCGACGCATGCGTCGCCCTTTGCGTCAACACCTCCAGATGAACGACCGTCGACCACGATTCTCGACCGCGACCACCCCGACACCGCGACCCCCCAACACCGAACCGCAGAATTCGCAGATTTACGCCGATCATCCGCAGGGGCGAACGGGAACGACCCCCATGGAACGCCCCAGTAGGCCATACCGGGCGGATAGGGGCCTATCTGTGTAGGGGCGACGCATGCGTCGCCCTTTGCGTCAACACCTCCAGATGAACGACCGTCGACCACGATTCTCGACCGCGACCACCCCGACACCGCGACCCCCCAACACCGAACCGCAGAATTCGCAGATTTACGCCGATCATCCGCAGGGGCGAACGGGAACGACCCCCATGAAACGCCCCGGTAGGCCAGACCGGGCCTGTAGGGGCCTATCTGTGTAGGGGCGACGCATGCGTCGCCCTTTGCGTCAACACCTCCAGATGAACCACCGTCGACCACGAATGTCGACCGTGACCACCCCGACACCGCGACCCCCAACACCGAGAACACCAAACCGCAGATGGCGCAGATTTGCGCCGATTATCCGCAGGGGCGAACGGGAACGACCCCCATGAAACGCCCTAGTAGGCCAGACCGGGCGGATAGGGGCCTATCTGTGTAGGGGCGACGCATGCGTCGCCCTTTGCGTCAACACCTCCAGGTGAACCACCGTCGACCACGAATGTCGACCGTGACCACCCCGACACCGCGACCCCCCCGAACACCGCCAACACCGCCAACACCGAACCGCAGAATTCGCCGATTTGCGCCGATCATGGGCAGGGGCGAACGGGAACGACCCCCATGAAACGCCCTAGTAGGCCAGACCGGTCCAGTAGGGGGCCTATCTGTGTAGGGGCGACGCATGCGTCGCCCTTTGCGTCAACACCTCCAGGTGAACCCCCGTCGACCACGATTGTCGACCGCGAATACCCCGACACCGCGACCACCAAACCGCAGAATTCCGCCGATGATCGCCGACCTCCTGGTCCTGCAGACGAACGAAACGGCGCCCATGAAACGCCCCGGCCTGCCGTACCGGTCTTGTCGGGGGCACGACGGGTCCCTTTTTAAACCTGTCCGCTTTTCTGGTCTAAACCAAACTGTCCCCTTTTCTCACGACCGGGCCTGTAGGGGCATATCTGTGTAGGGGCGACGCATGCGTCGCCCTTTGCGTCAACACCTCCAGATGAACCACCGTCGACCACGATTGTCGACCGCGACCACCCCGACACCGCGACCCCCGAACACCGCCAACACCGAACCGCAGAATTCGCCGATTTGCGCCGATCATGCGCAGGGGCGAACGGGAACGACCCCCATGGAACGCCCCGGTAGGCCATACCGGGCCTGTAGGGGCATATCTGTGACGATCTACCAAAGCCGCGCCGCCATCATCGGCGATCATCTGCACAGTTCCTGGGTTTCCCCATTGGCGGTCCATAAACGCGGGTCAACCATCGCGGTCGGCAATCGCCAATCTGGAGGCCGTTTACATCCTGGGCGACGCATGCGTCGCCCCTACACGGATTTATCGAACCCACCGCGCCTGGGATGCCCCGTCGGCGCCCGTTCCGCTCCTCTGCACGGGGGGCATCGAAAGAGGATCCCGAGCACGGAGAAGGGGACAGTCATCATTTAGACCCGGCGTAGATCTGTGGATCGGCGTTCCCACCGTGTCCAACATTCGCAGTCAACAATCGGGGTCGACGGTCGTTCACCTGGAGGTCTTTACACCCTGGGCGACGCAATGCGTCGCCCCTACAATAGGATTGTTACAGCGCGCGCCCCTGGACGTTCCATCGGGGCCGGTCCATCATTCGCAGGACACCATCGACCAATCTGCGGTCATCGGCGACCTTTAGGGGCAACCCTTGTGGTTGCCCTTCCCTTCTGTCCGCATACGCCGCCACGACGGCCGCCCCACAACATGGTTTGATTCACAATTGGGCGCCGTGGTGGGTTTAAATCGGAACGACGGTGGAACACATCCAGGGAGCCGAAAAACGTTGGGATAGGCCCCGATCAAGGCACCCCTGTGGTGGGTACCGTTTTAAAAAAATATCGTAGGGGCGAGGCATGCCTCGCCCGCCAAGGTCAATGACCCCAACCGCCCACACGTTCCCACCGGCGCCGGTGTGATCGTCACATCCCCGCCTGGATGGCCCATTGAGGCGATCCATCATCTGGAGGAACGTCATCGACCGAATTTGCGGCAAATCCCCATAATCTGCGGTTTAGTCTGCGGTCAGGGAAATTTGCGCAGCAGGGGAATCGTCACTTCCCTCTGGCCGGGGCCGGACAGGCGCAGGCGCAGGACGCCGCCGGCCCAATCCTCCGGGGTGCGTTCCGCGTCCCACTGCACTTTCAGGATGGAGCGGCCGTCGGGGGCGATTTGGGCGCTTTCGCCGGTGGCCCATTCGGCGGCAATGAAATCCACCGGGGACACGATTTCGGCGATGCGGATTTCTTCCCGGCCGCGGTTGCGAACCACGATTTCATGGGAAACTCCGGGCGCCAGCACCAGTCGGCCCGGTGCGGCGCTGAGGGGCGTTTGGACCGAACCCTGCACCGAAATCGTTTGGGTTCGACTGGCCTCGCCGTGGACCAGTTCCAGCGTGAGCGTCGCTTTGATCTCACCCTCCAACTGCTCCGTAAACACGCCCAGCAGCAAGGTGCCTTCCTGGCCAGGCTGGGCCCTGAAATAGCTGCGGTCGAGCGCGATCCAACTGGGAGACTCGATTACGCGCAGGCCGATCTCGATTCCGCTCTCGTTGTGGTAGGGGATCTGGTGCCAGCTCGCTTCTCCCTGCGGGACCTGGCCGAATTGAACCCGCCGCTTTCCAATCCGGAATTTCCGGAGTTGCTTGAGGTTCTCTGTCCGATCCGGACTGGAAGCCGCTGCCGGTTTGGGGCGCTTGCCCCCGAAGATAGCCGCCACATTCGATGCCGGGACCCGGATCATCCAGGTCCCCTCCCGCCAGACCCATCGTTGCCGCACCGACCAGTTGACCGTTGCCGGGAAGCTGGGGGGTTGAACGACGGTCCGCATCGTCACGACGACTTCGTGAGACCCCTGCTCGAGCTCCAGCTTCTGCACCCGGTAGGACTGCACCGGAGGCCAATTCCAGTTCAGGAAATGGTCGTGGCCTTCCGCCACATAGCTCAAGGCCTGGTGTTTTTGTCTCCGGGTGACCAGCGACCAGAAGTCCAGCACGCGTTGCTGAAGCCGGTTCAGATCGGGAACGGCCTGGCGGGCAGGCGGGGCGGTTGCGGAAGGCTGGGACCAGGCCGACCCCGCGCCAAGAACCCCCAGCAGAAGGGCTGCCATCAGCGGGGAGGCGGGAGCTCTGGAGAGGCGGAACTGGAAGACGGGCGACGGTTGCGTGGACGTCATTACAGGCGATCACCCTGCGGGCGACGCGTGCGTCGCCCCTACCATGGAAAAAGAAAAGAGGGCACGGGCCGAAAATGGCCCGTGCCCTCTGGTTGGTCTTCGATGAACTTTCCGCCTACTAGTTGCCAGGGACAACGCCAAGGTCGGCGTCATCATGTCTAAAGTAGGGAAGATAGGCCTGGTTGACGGTCCCGAAGTCCGTTATCCAGCCCACGCCTCGGCAGCCGGTGAAATCGGTCTTGACATATAGATGCCCTATGAAATTGTCGTTGTCTGCATCAAATTCTGGCTCGACCCAAGCCAGCAGCTCCTTCAGCAGCACGGTGTAGGTGTTCCCCGCGGGAAGCATTCCTGCATCGTCCAGAGCACTGGGTCCAGGTGTGCCGGCGCCCGTGGTGTACGTCATTGGCATCTCGGCACCGTTCGCATACAGCGTGAAGGTGATGGCTCCATCCAGCGGACTGGTGAAGGCAGTGGGGTTGGTGATGGCTAGGCCTGTATTCCACCCTAGTGCCGGCAAGGAAGCCGCATAGGGGAACAACATCGTGCACGAGGCCGGGGCGAAAGTGAACACCTGTGCTCCGTCAGTCGGGACAAAGTTTTCCATAAAGAACGGCATCCCGTCTTCCTCACCTGCGTCCGGGGGGTCGGGCGTCATTGTCACGCTAACCCGTACCTCACCCATAAAGGGCGGCTTCGCCTTACCGGTCGTGAAGGTAAGCCTCAGACCCAACGTTTCCTCAGTCAACCTGGCAAAGGTGGCATCCATAAAATCAACGGCAACCTTAACATCGTCTCCATCCTTAGCGCCTGCTTCGGAATGAGCCACGGCAACCGCATCGGCGTCATCTTCGGGCGTGGTCATTGTGACCATCCCACCGGTTATGATCTCCGTGCCGCCTACCATCACATCTCCCTTAATACTGGTCTCGTCGTCAGTATTGCCTAGGGCGGAGAACGCCAATCCGGCGCCTTCAGGCAATCCTTCAATCTTCAGCGTCAAGCCAACATCGGACGAAAAGGCTCCGCCAAATCCCTCCGCGATCATAATGGACTTGGTCTTGGCGCCCTCGCCTCTCATCAGGACTGACGTGCCGGCATCACCGGCAACGAGCATCACCGGGGCTTCAATCGAAGTAACCACCTCAACGCTCCCGGAGAGAAGGACGACTTCCGAGTTGCTTGAAACCTGCGCCGTAACTACCCCTGACTCTACGTCACGCACGTCTACACGCACTCCCGGCAGTATGTAAATGTCCATATCGGCAAAATTGTAAGTAAGCAGCGCGGCGTTGTCCTCGTCAATCATCGGACTAGAAACGCCAGATGCTCCATTGAGGTCGACCGTGAACCCCTTAGCGATGGGCGCCGAATACAGAACACTAATAGTTACATTGGCGGGGACTGTTCCAAGGGTCTTTCTTAACACGATCCGGCCCGTCATCTCCGCGCCTCCGCCCATCCGGGCGCCTACTCCAAAGCCATCCTGGGCTTCAATTATCGCCACGTCCTGGGCCATGGCCGGCACCATCGAGATCAGAAGCAGGACACCCGCTACGACTAAAACTTGAATTTTCCGCATTTCAAAAATGCTCCTTCCTTAAGCTGACAAGCCTAAAAACTTAAACTGCGACTCCACAATCATACAAGATACCGGATCTCGACTAAAGTCGCAACCGAATTTCTTGTCGAATTCTTTATCGGTCCTCAAGGTTTGCATTCGCGCCTTGATCGTACGGGGTCCCTTATCCCACATCCCGGCAAAAATCGCAAATAAAAAATTTTATTGGGTCCCAAGAAGGAGAATAGACCTCTGGGGTGACGTTTTCCGATCGTGGCGGCGGGCGGGTGAAAAACATGGGGGATCGGGCGCCTGTAGGGGCGTCCCTTGTGGGCGCCCGGTGTGGATTGTCATTTGAGGGGCAATGGACCAATTCAGAATGGTGACCCTTAACGTGCCCATGGAGCGCCAACGAAATGCCGAACCGGCCTTGTAACGGGAATATCCGTGTAGGGGCGACGCACGGCGTCGCCCTTGAGGTGAACGCCTCCAAAGGAACCACCGCCGACCCATGAATGTCGACCGGCAACCACGTGGAAACCGCCAACAAAAAAACCGGCCATTTTGCAGACCACCACAGATTGACGCACACGGGCGGAACCGTTGCCATGAAAACACCAACGGAACGCCCCACCGGGCGGAAACGGAAATATCCCCGGCACACGGGGCATGCAACGAATGGGGACCGTCTCTTTAACGCCCCTGCCTGTTGTACCTGGCCGCGTATCGGTCTCTCGTGGCCGGCCTGGGCAACCTACCCCGGCGCCGGTGGAAACGTGGGACACGATTAACGCCATCGGCCTTGGCGGGCGAGGCATGCCTCGCCCCTACACAGACCTATCGCCATTAATTTTCCTGGGGGTGCACATTCGGCGGCCGTTGCGTTTCTTTGCCCTGGGGGTGTCGTGGCATTATCCGCGAGGCCTCGCCCCTACACAGATTTATCGAACCTATTGCGCATGGGAGGCGTCCATCGCCGCCCGTTGCGTTCCTCTACAGGGCGTCCTGTCGACCGGTTCTGTTTGACGGCAGATTCGCGGCAACCTACCCCGGCGCCGGTGGGAAACGTGGGACACGATTAACGCCATCGGCCTTGGCGGGCGAGGCATGCCTCGCCCCTACACAGACCTATCGCCGTTAATTTTCCTGGGGGTGCACATTCGGCGACCGTTGCGTTTCTTTGCCCTGGGGGTGTCGTGGCATTATCCGCGAGGCCTCGCCCCTACACGGATTTATCGAACCTATTGCGCGTGGGATGGCGCGTCGCCGCCCGTTGCGTTCCTCTGCAGGGCGCCGACGCCGGTTGCAACCGATTTAATCCCTGGGGACGGTCGCGATCACGTCTCCGTTGAGGTCGCCAAAGAGGGCGAAGCTCTCCACCGCGCCGTCCGGCGAGCGCACCCGGAAGGTCCCCCCCGATTGTCCGGCCGTGGCCGGAATCAATTCGGAAAGGAGCTTGGCCGTTCGGGCGCCCGGTCCCAGCTCGAAGTCGGTCTCTCCCACCAGGTTGCCCGGCTCGTCGTAGGCTTCCACCGTCACCGCCAGCGGAACATCGGCCCGATTCTTGATGGCCACTCCGGTAAAGAAGCCCTGGTCCTGGGCCACATGGGAGTAGAGGGCCTCCCTGCGCGGCACCCGAAAGAGGGGCAGCGTCGTCGAGCTTCGTCCGTCCACCCTCTTGAACCGAACCGAACCGTTGATGCTGGGGGCTTGCAGGAATGGACCCAGAAAAACATCCAGCAACTCGATCTCCAGCGACCCGATGAGCACGGCGGTCGAGGGGAGGTCGAACAGGACCGAAAGGTCGACCACCCCCTGCTGGTGGGGCTCCAAAACGAATTCCGCCGGGACTGCCACGGCTTGGCCCAGGTCGTCGACAACCGAGATCCGGAACTTGGCCTGCCTCGAGGCGTGGCTGTTGATCAGGTTGAGTTCCGTCTCCAGGCCGGCCCCCACGCCGACGTGGGCCACCCCATAAAAATGCCCCTGCAAAGAAGCCGCCTGCGCCGCCAGGTGATTGACCGTCATTTCGTTGCCGAAGGTCTGAGACGCCGCCACCCCCTCGGTCGCTTCACCCCGGACGTAGCCGTGTTGGAAATCTTCCGGATCGACGTCAAAGAGAGTGGCCACACTCTCGGAGATCGTCTCCCGGGGACCCAGGGAGCGCTGGATCGAAGACACCGCCTCGCCGGCGCCGTCATGAAGAGTTAGAGTGATCTCGGCCGCGGTCTCAGGCGAGGGATTGAACAGGTGCAGCCTGGTAAAAGGCTGCCGGCCCTGGCGGAAGAGGTGCGGGAGCAGAAACTGCTTCCGCAATTCCTGGACGGCCCTCCCGCCATCCAGGGCAACGGTGGAATCGTCCCCGAAAAGAAAGAAGTTGCCGCTCTCGGCTCGCCGGCTGCGGGCCACGATGGTTCCGGTTTCGACCTCCACGATTCCGGGGCCGAAAATGTTTTCCACCAACCCCGAGACCTGGCCTCCCCCGGCGATGGTGAGGGAAGCCGGGTTCACGATCTCCGGCCCCGAGACCGGCTCTCCGGCCGGACTCAAAGCCTCCAACTGGACTCCCAGCTCGAAGTCTCTCGGGTTGGTGAATTTCAGTCGGGTCAACCGCCCCAGGCTGGAACTGCCCGGGAAATAGCTCTCGAATTCCGGAAAGGGCAGGGCTTGGTAGGAAGGGATGAACTGCGCCTGGTAGCGGGGCACGCAGGGCTCTCCGTCACACTCTTCCTCTTCTCCCGGCGCCAGCGTGGCCTGCAGGAAGACCAGGGTGTCTTCAGCCAGCCGTTCTTCCACTTCCAGCGTGTAGTCGAATCTGAAAGTCTCCACCCGTCTGTCGCTTCTGTCGGACTGGTGGAACTCGTAGGTGATCGACCGCTCTCCGTCGTCGGTGGGCAGCGTGGTTTCAGATTCGGGCAACACTTCCAATGTTGCCGGCGTTCTGCTTGAAGTCACCGACTCGGGAAAGGTGACCGAGGCGCCTGGGGGCAGGTCCTCGATTCGGATCTGCAGCCGGGTGGCCGCGTTCTGGTTGAAATACTCCGTGTCGCCCGAAAAAGCCGTGGGGAAGCTCTCTTTGATGACCAAGGTCAGCTCCTCCGGGCGGGAGGTCACCGAATTCCTGGGAATGGACAAGAGGACGTCCGACTCCGGATCGACTTTCAGACCGGGCAGAACCTCTGAGATCACCACCACCGAACGATTCTCCGGGAGAATGAAAAATCCGGATCCCGCCAAGACGCTCAGGTTGGCGACCACGGACCTGGTTTCCGCCGCCGTCATGTCGAAGCGGAACCCTTCCAGTCTGATTGTGTCGCCCACCGTCATCCCGGCCGGAATCCGCAGCGAAACGGTGCCCGCGTCGGAATCGACTTCCTCGATAACCACCCCCCCCAGCTCGGAAACTCGACCCACCACTTCGATTGGCAGCCCGTAGTCGATGACCACGATTCCATCGGGGTCCGTGGTTCCAATGGTCACGATCAAAAGGAGATCCCCGGCCCGGGCCGATCGATTGTTTTCCGCCGCCGCCGGGGGGTTCGCCGAGGCGGGGAGCAAAATAGCCTGCGCCTGCAACGAGGGTTGCAGCAAGGCAAGGGAGAGAGCAAAGCCCAAAACAAGCCCTATCCAGGGAATCCGGTTCCGGTTTTCGCAGTAAGACATGGGATCAATATAGTATAGGCGCACCCCCCGAAACAACCCGGACCAGGCCGCGTCCTGGGCGGAATCCCGATCCGCGGATGACGCGGATGACGCGCCCAAATGGTGACGAAATGGTCGCCTGAATGGTGACTGTCCCCTTCTCCAATGTCCTTCTCCGGAGGCACGAAACGGGCGCCAATTGCAAAATGATGACTGTCCCCTTCTCCACAGTCCCCCTGCATGGGAACAAAATGGGCGTCGAAGGGGCATCCCAGGCGCTTTGGGAGGGTCCCTTCTTATTTCTGGCGCTTCCTCTATACATAAGGCGTTCTCCCCCAAATGATGACTGTCCCCTTCTCCGTCCTTCTCCGTGGAATTCGCGGTCAACCGACGCCGGCGCCGCTGGGAACGTGGGTGTGGTTGGGGTCATTGGTCTTGGAGGGCGACGCGTACGTCGCCCCTACACGGATATTCCCCGGTCCCCTCGGTTTGGCCTACAAAGGCGCTTCATGAGGAACGTTTCGGTTCGTCCCGCACCTAAATCATGACTGTCCCCTTCTCCGTCCTTCTCCGTGGAATTCGCGGTCAACCGACGCCGGCGCCGCTGGGAACGTGGGTGTGGTTGGGGTCATTGGTCTTGGAGGGCGACGCGTACGTCGCCCCTACACGGATATTCCCCGGTCCCCTCGGTTTGGCCTACAAAGGCGCTTCATGGGGAACGTTTCGGTTGGTCTCCAAATCGTGACTGTCCCCTTCTCCGTCCTTCTCCGTGGAATTCGCGGTCAACCGACGCCGGCGCCGCTGGGAACGTGGGTGTGGTTGGGGTCATTGGTCTTGGAGGGCGACGCATACGTCGCCCCTACACGGATATTCCCCGGTCCCCTCGGTTTGGCCTACAAGGCGCTTCACACCTAAATCATGACTGTCCCCTTCTCCACAGTCCCCCTGCGTCCCGCACCTAAATCATGACTGTCCCCTTCTCCACAGTCCCCCTGCATGGGAACAAAATGGGCGTCGAAGGGGCATCCCAGGCGCTTTGGGAGGGTCCCTTCTTATTTCTGGCGCTTCCTCTATATATAAGGCGTGGGTCTCCAAATCGTGACTGTCCCCTTCTCCGTCCTTTCTCCGTGGAATTCGCGGTCAACCGACGCCGGCGCCGCTGGGAACGTGGGTGTGGTTGGGGTCATCGGTCTTGGAGGGCGACGCATACGTCGCCCCTACACGGATATTCCCCGGTCCCCTCGGTTTGGCCTACAAAGGCGCTTCAGGGGGAACGTTTCGGTTCGTCCCGCACCTAAATCATGACTGTCCCCTTCTCCACAGTCCCCTCTCCGGAGGCACGAAACGGGCGCCGAGGGGTGCATCCCACGCGCTTTGGGAGGGTCCCTTCTTATTTCTGGCGCTCCTTCTATATATAAGGCGTGGGTCTCCAAATCGTGACTGTCCCCTTCTCAGTCCTTCTCCGTGGAATTCGCGGTCAACCGACGCCGGCGCCGCTGGGAACGTGGGTGTGGTTGGGGTCATTGGTCTTGGAGGGCGACGTGTACGTCGCCCCTACACGGATATTCCCCGGTCCCCTCGGTTTGGCCTACAAAGGCGCTTCATGGGGAACGTTTCGGTTCGTCCCGCACCTAGATCATGACTGTCCCCTTCTCCGTCCTTCTCCGTAAATCATGACTGTCCCCTTCTCCACAGTCCCCCTGCATGGGAACAAAATGGGCGTCGAAGGGGTGCATCCCAGGCGCTTTGGGAGGGTCCCTTCTTATTTCTGGCGCTCCTTCTATATATAAGGTATATTTCCCTCCATGAAACTTACCTTTACTCTACTCTGCATCGTGATCTTTTCTTTATGGGGTTGCACTGGTCCTGCCGGTCCGGGCGGCCCTGACGGTCCTTTTCAATATCTGGTGCTGGACGCCCGCGTTCTGGACGGAACGGGAAATTCCTGGTACCGGGCCGATGTCGGAATTCGGGACGGCCGGATCGCGGCCATCGGCTCCTTGGCCGGCATGGAAGCCGAACAAACCCTGGACGCCGCCGGACGCCTGCTCACACCCGGCTTCGTCGATGTCCACACCCACGTGGAAAGCGAGGGGAGATTCGGCATCGACGACAACGCCCGAGCCGACAACTTCCTGCTGGACGGAGTGACGACGGTGGTGACGGGCAATTGCGGCACCTCCATGATCGACCTCGACTCCTGGTTCGGCAAGCTGGAAGAGCTGGGCCTGGGGATCAACGTCTCCTCGCTCATCGGGCACAACTCGGTGCGGCGGGAAGTCATGGGACTGGCGGACCGGGCCGCCGACGAGAACGACATGCAGGAAATGCGGAGCCTGGTCGACCAGGCCATGGAGGCCGGCGCGGTAGGCTTTTCGACGGGGCTGCTCTATATTCCGGGGACTTACGGCGATACCGAAGAGGTGGTCGGCTTGGCGGAGGTCGCAGCCCGTTACGGAGGCGTCTATGCCAGCCACATCCGCAACCAGGGACCCCAACTGCAGGAGTCGATTCTGGAGGCGGCTGAAATTGGACGCCGCAACAACATGCCGGTGCAGATTTCTCATCTCAAGGTCAAGGGGAAAAACCGCTGGGGGACCATCGGTGAAACCCTGGACCTGATCCAAGGGCTGCGCGATGAGGATCTGGAGATCACCGTGGATGCCTATCCCTATCCGCGGGCCAGTTCCAACCTGGGCATCTATTTGCCCAGTTGGGCGCTGGCCGACGGCCAGGAGGCGATCGAGGAGCGGCTCAACGATCCCGAAACCCGGGAAAAGATCATCCAGGGAATGATCGAACTGCTGGAGGTGCAGGGTTTCAGCGACTATTCCTTTGCCACCGTGGCCTCCTATGCGGCCGACCCCAGCCTGGAAGGCAAGACCATCAGCGAGATCAATCTCATGCGAGACCGCCAGGCGACCCTGGTCGATGAGAGAGAGACCATTCTGGAAATGATCGCGGCCGGCGGCGCCAGCATGGTCTATCACTACATGAGCCAGGACGATGTCGACACCATTTATCGCTACTCGTCCGCCGCCGTGGCCAGCGACGGGGGCGTGCGCAAGCCGGGTCTGGGAAAACCTCATCCCCGCTCCTACGGGACCAACGCGCGGGTCTTCGCCGATTATGTGCGCGGCCGCCCAGTGTTGACCATGGAAGAGGCGGTGCGGCGAATGACCTCTCTGCCGGCTCAAGTCTTCGGTTTCAAGGACCGGGGCCTGATCAGAGAAGGCGCCCAGGCCGACCTGGTCCTTTTCGACCCCGCCAAGGTGCAAGACCGGGCCACCTTCCCCGAGCCCCATCAGTACAGCGAGGGGTTCGATTACGTCTGGGTGAACGGGGGCTTGGCCGTTGAGGAGGGGGAACTCACCGATCAACGTTCGGGCCGGATCGTTCGCCGGCAATAATAATTGCCTCGCGACGGGTCGACGGCCGCGGTCAACCCATCGCGGTTCGCCATTCGCGGTCGATGATCGCGGTCAACCATCGCGGTCGGTGGTCGGTTCACCTGGAGGTCTTTACGCACCGGGCGACGCGTGCGTCGCCCCTACACAGATCTATCGACCCCACCACGCCTGGGATGCCCACCTCGGCGCCCGTTCCGTTCCTCTGTAGGGCGTCATCGACCGTCATCTGCGCAAATCTGCGGCATCCGCGAGAAAAGGGGAGACATTCGCGGTCGACGGCCGCGGTCAACCATCGGGGTCGTGGTCGTTCACCTGGAGATCTTTACGCACCGGGCGACGCAGTGCGTCGCCCCTACACAGATAGGCCCCTATCCGCCCGGTAAAACCTACCGGGGCGTTTCATGGGGCAGCGTTGCGTTCGTCCGCGCCGCCGTCATCGGCCGTGGTCCACAACGTCAATCTAACGATCGACCATGCGTGGGTGGAGATCGTGGTCAACATTCGGTTCGGTAATCGCCAATCTGGAGGTCTTTACAACCTGGGCGACGCGCATCCGCGAGAGAAGGGGACAGTTTGGTTTAAACCACCGTTCCCGTTCGCCTGCGTGACCATGACGATCGACGATCATCGGTCGGTAAATCTGCGTCATCCGCGGTTCCAATCTGCGAATGGAAAAGATATATAATATGTCTATATGTGAGGGGGGTATTCTCAATGGGTGCAAAATCGCACATCTCCAAATGGGGCACTAGCTTGGCGGTCCGCATTCCCAAACCCATAGCTGAGCAGTGGGGGGTTCAGGAAGGTTCAGCCATTGAAATTGTCTCGCGTGGCAACCAGGTCGTACTGCGCAAGAAGCCCTATAACCTGGACGATATGCTGGCCAATGTGACACCCGACAATCTCCATTCTGAGTTGGACGCCTCTCCCGCTGTGGGCAACGAAGAATGGTAGATCGAAACTACGTCCCAAGCCGGGGAGATATCGTTTGGCTGAGCTTTACGCCTCACGCCGGTCGGGAACAGGCTGGACATCGCCCCGCTCTGGTTCTGAGTCCGAGAGCCTACAACGGGAAAACCAGCTTGGCCCTGATGTGTCCCATCACATCCAGAGTCAAGGGGTATCCGTTCGAGGTCAGTCTCCCCTCCGCCGGCACCGTCTCGGGAGTGGTCCTGGCCGACCAGATCAAGAGCCTGGACTGGCGAGCAAGACGCGCCCGCTTTGAATGTCCGACTACGGCTCGAGTTGTGGGCGAGGTGTTGGACAAGGTTGGTGTCCTCCTCGAATGACTGTCCCGGCAAGATCGGGACAGCGTGCGGGAAAGGGTCCATCGGGGCCGGTCCGTTGGCCTGCGTGACCATGACGATCGGCGATCATCGGCGCTAATCTGCGCCATCTGCGGTTCGACATTCGCGGTCGGCCGCGGTCAACCATCGGGGTCGGTGGTCGTTCACCTGGAGGTCTTTACAACCTGGGCGACGCATGCGTCGCCCCTACACAGATAGGCCCCTATCCGCCCGGTAAAGCCTACCGGGGCGTTTCATGGGGCAGCGTTGCGTTCGTCCGCGCCGCCGTCATCGGCCGTGGTCCACAACGTCAATCTAACGATCGACCATGCGTGGGTGGAGATCGTGGTCAACATTCGGTTCGGTAATCGCCAATCTGGAGGTCTTTACAACCTGGGCGACGCGTTGGGAGAGAAGGGGACAGTTTGGTTTAAAAGGGATCCGTCCGAGCTCTCGTCTGCCGTGTCCGTCAGGACTGAAGTGTAAAGGATGTCTTGACACACGGTGTAAGGCATGTCTTGACACCAAACAGCAGGCGTCGCCCCTAGGCGGCGTCGACGATATGGGCGGCCGAGCGCAGGGTGAGGGCAACGAAGGTCAAGGTTCCGTTGCAGCAGCCCGAGCTGAGCATGGTGGGAGAGCCCACCACGAAGAGGTTCTCGTGATCGTGGCAGCGGCCAAAGCTGTCGACCACACTGGTGGCGGGATCTATTCCCATGCGGCAGCCTCCCGCCGGATGATCGTAAACACCATAGCCGTCTTCGTGTTTCTCCACCCCGCTGGCCAGAATCTTGCCCCCTCCGGCGGCGACGATCCGGCGGAAGATTCCCCAGATCTTCTCTTCCGTGTACTCTCTCAGCTCGGTTGAGGCAGTGCTGTCCACGAAATCGATGCGGGGCATCGGGTCTCCCCAACGGTTGCGTTGCTTGGGATCCAGCGTGATGGCGCTCTCGGCGGCCGGAATCACGTCGTAATAGGCCCGCAGCCGGACGGCTCCCGTCTCCGAGCGGCGGCGCCAATCCCCCAGCAGATCGTCCCCCAGCAGCAGCCGGCCCTCGTCATCCCGCAGCCGTGGAGCGCGGCCCGCCCTCGATTCCCAAAGCCGGAGATCGTGGCGGATATAGCGATCCAGCTTGCCGGGCCGGGTGAACTGCTTGGACAGAAGACTGTCCACGCCGTAGATTCCGGGATAGAGCCTCATGGGGACTTCGGCCAGGCTGTAAATCTTGCGATGCCCGGCGATGTAGCGCCCCAGCAGACCGGAGCGGTTGGCCAATCCCTGGGGGAAACGGGAGTTGGCGGAAAGCATCAGCAGGTGGTTGCTCCAGACATAGCCGCCCGCCAGCACGAAGATCGGCGCCCTGAAGTGGACCGGTTCATCGGGCCGGTCGCGATCGACCGCCACTGCCAGCTCGATCTTGTCGGACTCCTGTTTCAGGACCAATTTTCGAACCAGCATCCGGGTATAGAGCTGGATACGTTCGGCGTCCAGCAATTCTTTCAAGGTGAAGTCGGGCGAGTATTTGGCCCCGGTGGGACAGATATTGCAGGTATCGCAGCGGACGCACTTATTCCGTCCCTGATAGGGCGCCGAGTTCTTGGCCACCGGATGTTCCCAAAAGGGGATGCCCGACTTCTCGGCCCACTCCTTGATGAGGCGGAGGTTGTAGGTCAGCGAAAGCGGAGGCATGGGATAGGGCTGGGAACGCTCGTCCAGCTCCGGCGGACCCTGCCGGCCCGCCACTCCGATCCTCTCCTCGGCTTCCTGGTAAAAAGGTTCCACATCGTCGAAATCGATGGGCCAGTCCTCGCCGATCCCGTAGAGCGATTTGAGGCGGAAGTCCTCGCGAGTGAAACGGGGGCAAGCGCCGCCCCAATGGAGAGCCAATCCTCCCACCGCCATGGTCCGGGATTGGATGCCGTAGGCGGTTTGGTCCTTGATGTGGTCGTCGGGCCAGGGGTTTTCGGCGTAATCGAGATAGCGCCGCCGGGTGCTGAATCGCTGTGCGAGGTTGAACATCTTGTTGCCGGCCTCGACCAGCACGATACGGGCCGCCGGATGCGTCTCCGAGATCTTGGCTGCCAACATGGCAGCCGTGATGCCGGCGCCTATCACGCAAATATCGCTTTCAATGACCCTGGCGATGACTCAACTCTCCCTTCTCAAATGGGTTTCGGCGCGTCGCGGCCACTCTCCATGCCGCGGCACAGGTATTGCCCGATTCGGGCCTGGTGGCAGAGGTCGTTGGCTTTCGAGGAGCGGTAGAAGTAGATCAGCAGACCCACGGCGACCGAGCCGGCGGCGGCGGCCTCGGGAAAGCGGGTATAGCCTCGACGGCCAAACGAATCCTCCGGGCCTTGGTCGATCTGGCTTGTGATCAGGTCTCGCGCCTGATCGATCGAGAGCTGGGCGAAGCCGGCATTGAACCTTTTGTTGGACTCGGTTTCCAGGGCCTCGAGTTGAGCCGCCCAGCGGGGCTGAGGATGGGGCGGTCCGTAGGGAATGTCGGCCGTGGAGAGGTAGGGGTGGTCCAACTCGGCCACCGGTTCGAAGCCGTCGATCCACTTCAGGAAGTCGTTGACGACCCGCTCCACGCCTTCCTTTTTGAGAGCGGACAGCGGCAAGACTGCCAAACCGACCGCCAGCAGGAGTTCCGGATCCAGCGTCTGCGGAGAAACCGGAAGCTGCGGTTTCCCGCGCTCCAGGCCGACGCCGGACACCAGCGCTGCGGTCCGTTTGAGAAAAGAGCGGCGATTGGTCTCAGTCATGGCGATCGGGACCCTCGTGCATCAGGAAGAAACTCCCCATTTGACCGGCCAGTGCTTGGGACCGACTCTAGCCGTGGCGGTCCAACATGTCAATAATTCTGCATGCAAGGGTGGGTTCGGGTTTAAACCAAACTGTCCCCTTTTCTCACGGCGCCCATGGAATGCCCCCGGCACGCCCTACCGGCCTGGTCGCGGGCATGTCTCTTCTACGGGCGACGCCTGCTGTTTGGCACCCTAAACCATTTAAACCAAACTGTCCCCTTCTCTCCAAACGGCGTAAACCAAACTGTCCCCTTCTCTCGCCGATGACGCAGATTTGCGCAGATTACGGTCGACGACGTGCTACAGAGGAACGGAACGGGCGCCGACGGGTGCATCCCCGGCGCGGCGGGGTCGATAAATCTGTGTAGGGGCGACGCACGCGTCGCCCAGGATGTCAAGACCTCCAGATGAACGTCCGGCGACCCCGATTGTTGACCCGCGAATATTGCCCCGCAAATGACGCAGATTGGCGCCGATGACGCAGATTCCCGATGGCACATCCATCCGGCCTGATAGGCAATATTGTCGGGATGTCGTAAAATGGATCCCAGACGCGTTTCGGGGCATGAAGATGACCACGACCATTGGGCCTAAACACTTCCTTTTTCTGTCAGCCTTGTTGCTGATCTCTGCCTCTGCAACCCCCCTGCCGGCGCAACAGCGCCCCGACAGGGAAAAGGTGCAACAGGAAGAAAAGGAAGATTACTACCAGAAATGGCGCCGGACGGACGCGCTTTACATCATCACCGAAGAGGAGATGGAGGTCTTTCTCGAGCTGACCAGCCTGGAAGAGAAGGACCAATTCATCGAGCAATTCTGGTTCCGGCGCGATCCCGATCCGCGGACGGCTTACAACGAATTCAAGGAAGAGCACTATCGTCGCATCTCCTATGCCAACGAGCATTTCGCGGCCGGCATTCCAGGTTGGAGGACCGACCGCGGCCGCATCTACATCATGTACGGGCCTCCCGACCGCCGCCAGCGCTACCCCATGGGGGGGCGTTACGAACGCAAACCTCACGAAGGAGGAGGCATCACTTCGATCTATCCCACCGAGTTCTGGGAATACAGGCACCTGGAGGGACTGGGGAGCGATATCGAGTTGGAGTTCGTCGACACCAAAGGCGGCGGACTCTACCGTTTGACGATGGACAGCCAGGAGAAAGACGAGTTTCTGCACGTCCCCGGCATGGGCCTCACCGAGGCGGAACAGTTTTATGGCGAGAAGTATTGGGAGCGGGTCGTCGGTATCCGTCCGGGAGGGACCGGAGAGCGGCAGGGGATTTTCTTTGAACGGGCCAAGGACAACCCCTTTGAAAAGATGACGCTGATGTCCAAACTGACGACGGCGCCCGTCATTCGCTACACCGACTTGCAACAGATCGTGCAAGCCCAGATCCACCATCAGGAACTGCCCTTTGCCGTGGTCACCCATTTCCTCCAGGTGGACTCGGAACAGTTTCTGGTGCTGGCGACCCTCGGTTTCGAGAACCATGAAATTTCCTTCGAGGAGTCGAATGGGCAATGGCAAAGCCGGCTGGAGGTTTACGGGCAAATCACCAGCTTCACGGGACGGGTCGCTTTCGAATTCGACCACGAAATCATTGCCGCCTACCCGGATGAGCGGGCCACCCAGCACTCCTCCTCAAGCTATCAGCGCAAGCTGGCGCTGGCGCCCGGCATCTACAAAATGGACGTGGTCGTGAGGGATCGGTTAAGCGAGAAGATCGGCACCAAGACGGTACGCGTCCGAGTGCCTTCCTCCGCGATGGAGGAGCTGGCCACCAGTTCGCTCATCCTGAGCGAGTCGATCGAAGGCAGCAGCGCGACATTGGACGAGCCCTACGTCGTCGGTCCCTACAAGCTCAAACCCAGCACCAACGGGGTCTTCAGCAATGGCGACAACCTGGGCTTCCTGATGGAAGTCTACAATGTGGAGGTCGACCAGTCATCGGGGGAGCCCAGCCTCGAGATTCGCTGCGGGATCGTCAAGCCGGGGTCGGAAGGCGCCGAGTTCCGAAAGCTGACGCGCGGGATCTCGGTGGCCCAGGACCGGGTTCGCGTCGTTCGCCTCCTCCGCCTACAAGACCTCAGCAAGGGTTCTTATCAGTTCGCCTGCTCGGTCAAGGACCAGATTAGCGGCCGGGCCCTGCGGACCGCCGAGGATTTTTCCATCGAATAGTCTTGCGGCCTTGAGTGTGCCGCTGGCGTTCCATGGGCGCCGTTTGAGAAAAGGGGACAGTTTGGTTTAAACCACCGTTCCCGTTCGCCTGCGTGACCATATCTGCGCCATCTGGGGAAATCCGCATCATCTGCAGATCAATCGGGTTCCTACAAAAATCGTGGCGGTTCTCCTATAATCCGGGGTCGCCATGCCAAGATCGGCGCGCCTAGCCGCAAGAATGCGCAGAATGGCCCTGTTTGCCTTGAGCATCGGTTGCTGGGCCGTGCCGGGCCGGTCTCAAACCCCCATCTTCCGCGACGTGACCGCTGAAAGCGGCATCACCTTCTCCCATCGCTTCGCGCCCGAGAAGCGGTATATCGCCGAATCCGTTCCCGGCGGACTCGCTCTGCTCGACTACGACCGGGATGGCTGGCTGGATCTCTATCTTCTCAACTCGCTCACCATCGAGACCATCGACCAGCCGGAACTGGCCGAGAGCCATTTCTACCGCAATCGGAAAGATGGGACCTTCGAAAACGTGACCCAACGACTCGGCGCCGGCTACCCGGGATGGGCCGTCGGTGTCTGTGCCGGCGACTACGACGGGGACGGCTGGCCCGACCTCTATGTCACCAGTTTCGGCGACAACCGGCTCTACCGCAACCAAGGCGGCCAGACCTTCCGGGACCTCGCCGGGGAAGCCGGCGTCAACGACCGGCGCTTCTCTGCCGGATGTGCCTTCGGCGATTACGATAACGACGGAGACCTCGATCTTTTTGTTGCCAACTATGTCGCTTTTGATCCCGATCGGCTTCCCAAGTTCGGTGAAGGAAGCCACTGTCAGTTTCGCGGCCTCCCGGTCCAGTGTGGTCCCAGCGGCCTTCCGGGAGCTGGGGATTCACTGTATCGCAACGAAGACAATGGGACCTTTAGCGATGTTTCCCAGGCAGCCGGAGTCAGCGACCCTGAAGGCTATTATGGCCTGGGTGTCGTCTGGACCGATTTCGATCAAGACGGCTGGGTCGACCTCTTCGTTGCCAATGACGCCCGTCCCAACTTTTTCTACCGCAACAATCGAGACGGGACCTTTGAGGAAATCGCTTTTTTGACCGGAGTGGCTGTGGGCCTGCACGGCAGTGAACAGGGCTGTATGGGAATTGCCGTGGGCGACTACGATCACGACCAGAGGCTGGACCTTTTCGTAACTAATTTCGAGAATCAGAACAACGTGCTCTACCGCAATGCGGGCGAATTCTTTGCCAGCAACACTTCTCATTCCAGCGGAATTGCCGACTCCAGCCTGCCCTTGGTGGGCTGGGGAACCGACTTCATCGATTTCGACAACGACGGCTGGGTCGATCTTCTGACTGTCAATGGTCACGTTTATCCCCAGATCGACCAGGTCGAGTCGGCAACCAGCTACGCTCAACCGATGCAACTTTACCGCAACCGTCGTGACGGCACTTTTGGCGAAGTTACGGCTGACGGCAATGAAGTTTTGACGCAAAAAAGGTCCGGCCGGGGGGCGGCCTTCGGAGACTTGGACAACGACGGCGACATCGACGTGGTGGTCAACAATCTGGACGGGGCTCCTCTGCTACTGCGCAACGAGTTGGGCAACCGAAACAACTGGATCCGGGTGGAGGTGCTGGGCCTGGCCGGCAATCGTTTCGCCATCGGCGCCCGGGTGAAGGTCGTTGCAGGCGACCTGGTTCAGGTGGCGGAGGTCCGCTCGGGAGGCAGTTACGTCTCCCAGAACGATTGGCGGCTCCATTTCGGGCTGGGAGAAAAATCGCGGGTGGACCGCATCGAAGTTCGTTGGCCGGGAGGCGCGGTCCGGCAAGTGAAAGGGATCGCCGCCAATCGTCAGATCACTATCTCGCCGGCCCAATGACTCGTGTCCACCAAAGAGCGAAAAAGAGGGAAAAGGGGACAGTCTACTTCTTTGCGCCTACTGTCTACTTCTTTCTGCCCGCCAGGAAGAACACAACAAAGGGGAACAAAGGGGACAGTTTGCTTCTTCCGCAAGTGGCCGGGTGCCCTTAAAGGGGGTTAAAGGTTAAAGGAAGTTAAAGGGACGTTAAAGGGGACAGTTTACTTCTTCTGTGAGGCGGACTGAGATCGACTCTTGGTTCGGGTTGCTTCGGTTTTTTACAGACAGGAGGGGGTTGGCTGAAATTTCTTGCCCTTGCCCTGCGTCTTTTTGGGGGCTGAATCGTTGTTTTGTACTAGGAGAGTTGCACCGGACTTCCCAGCTAGTCCGGACCACCGAGGAAAACGGCCATGGCCCGAGTTGCGCGACACAAGAGCCCAGAAGCAGCCGTTTATCACCTGACCAATCGAGTTGCTGGCTGGACCGACTGGTTCCCGTTTGAAAACCGTCAAGCTTGTTGCAAACTTCTAAACATGATGTTGTTCTACGTCAATGTCTACCGTTGCCGTTTGGCTGCTTTCCAGATCATGGGCAATCACTTCCACTTTATCGTCCATTTTGAAAAGCCCCGCCAATTGTCCCGCCGGCAGCTCAAGGCCAGCGCTCGCCAGCTCTATGGTCGGCAGGCAAAACTGAAAACCGCCCTTTGGACCGATTCCCAATGGGAGGCTTTCAACCAGCGTCTATTTGACGTGTCTAAACTGATGGCCAACTTGGATGGTCAATATGCCAAGTGGTTTAACCGTCGGTTTGCTCGGCGAGGCCATTTTTGGGGTGATCGTTTCAAAAACCCCGAATTGCTGGGGCGCCGGGCCCTGCAGGACGCTATCTTGTATGTGGAACTCAATGCCGTCAGGGCCGGGCTGGTCAACAGGCCCGAGCAGTGGAAGTGGGGCTCGGCTCGCTGGAGACTCACCGGCAAGGATCATCGCCTGATTCCACTGAGCGAACTGTTCCCCTCCGATCCCAGGGCGGACCTGTACAGCAGTTACCGGGCTAGGTTGTATTATCGAGGAGCGGTGGCCACCCGGGACAACCACGCCGCCATCCCCAGCTGGATCGTCAATCAGGAAGAGCGACGAGGATTCACCCGTCCCGGAGGTTTTCGCCAGCGTTTGCGTTTTCTCACCGACGGGTTGGCCGTCGGGTCGGCACCAAAGGTGGCTCGGTTGCTGGAAACTTATCGACAGCAAGGTCGTTATCGACGTCGCCGACACCCTATCCCCCAACTGGGCGGATCGCTGTTTTCCCTACGGGAACAGCGATCACACACCTGGGCAACGTAGACTCTACTCACCCTTCCCTCGAGTCCCCCAAGCGAGCACGAGCAGAATCGCCAGATCTCGGTCAATGCCCGGGGAATCCCCTCAATTGTTAGGGCTTTGACCCAACTCCCTATCAAATCGCGACGTTGTGCTGGCTTCAGCGCAAGACTTCCACGGCGCACAGCGCGGAAAATGAATAGTCTCTGTCTGCAAATCAAGACTCATCTTCTAAATGGCTAAATGGTGACTGTCCCCTTCTCCCCGTCCGGCGAGCACGAGCAGAATCGCCAGATCTCGGTCAATGCCCGGGGAATCCCCGTAATTGCTAGGGCTTTGATCGAACTCCCTATCAAATCGCGACGTTGTGCTGGCTTCAGCGCAAGACTTCCTACGGCGCACAGCGCGGAAAATGAATAGCCTCTGTCTCCAAATCAAGACTCATCTTCTAAATGGCTAAATGGTGACTGTCCCCTTCTCCCCTTCTCCGTGACTGTCCCCTTCTCCCCGTCCGGCGGCGTCGCTAAATGGTGACTGTCCCCTTCTCCATGGCTAAATGGTGACTGTCCCCTTCTCCCCGCCCCTGTCTGCAAATCCTAAATGGCTAAATGGTGACTGTCCCCTTCTCCCGTCCGGCGGCGTGCTATCATCGAAAACAAGCAAGGCCGGCTGAAAACCGCGCCGACCCGGCTCCAAGATCAGGGCCGAAACGTTCCCAAGAGAGGTGACCAGCCATGACCATCAAACCACCACCGGTTGTCGGGACGCCATCTTTGACCGATGAAGGCCTGTTTCGGCAGCAAGCTTACGTGGACGGCCTCTGGGTGGAGGCCGATTCGAGAGCCACGATCAAGGTCAGCAACCCGGCCAGCGGTGAGCTGCTGGGAACTGTCCCCTGCTTGGGAAGCGCCGAAACCGCGCGGGCGATCGAAGCTGCCGAAAGGGCTTGGCCGGCCTGGCGCGGCAAGACCGGCAAGGAGCGATCCGATCTACTGCGGCGCTGGTTCGAGCTGATCCTGGAAAACCGGCAGGACCTGGCTGTCTTGATGACGCTCGAGCAAGGCAAGCCGTTGGCCGAATCCCGCGGGGAGATCGTCTACGGAGCCGGCTTCGTGGAGTGGTTTGCCGAGGAAGCCAAACGCATTTATGGAGACACCATTCCCTCTCCCCAGGCCGACCGGCGAATCGTGGTGTTGAAACAACCTGTGGGGGTGGTGGCCGCAATTACGCCCTGGAACTTCCCCAACGCGATGATCACGCGCAAATGCGCGCCGGCTCTGGCGGCCGGCTGTCCGGTGGTGATCAAGCCGGCATCGGCGACACCCTATTCGGCCTTGGCGCTGGCCGAACTGGCCCGGCGAGCCGGTTTTCCGGCCGGCGTGATCAACGTCCTCACCGGGGACTCGCGGGCCATCGGCGGCGAGTTGACCGGCCACCCCGCAGTACGCAAGCTCTCTTTTACCGGCTCCACCCAAGTCGGCAAAGTGCTGTTGCGACAATGTGCCGGAACCGTCAAGAAGGTTTCGATGGAACTGGGCGGAAACGCACCGTTCTTGGTCTTTGACGATGCCGATCTGGAGGCGGCGGTCGAAGGCGCCATGATGAGCAAGTTCCGCAACACCGGGCAGACCTGCGTCTGCGCCAATCGCATTTTGGTTCAGGACGCGGTTTACGACGCCTTCGCCGCCCAACTGGCCCGGGCCACTCGGAGCCTCAAGGTGGGACCCGGCTTGGAAGCGGGCGTCAACCAGGGTCCGCTGATCGACCGGGCGGCCCTCGAGAAAGTGGAAGAACACCTTCAGGACGCCGTCGACAAAGGCGCCCGGGTCGTCAGCGGCGGCAGCCGGCACCAACTGGGCGGCACCTTTTTTCAGCCCACGGTGTTGACCCAGGTGACCCCGGCCACGAAGGTGGCTCGGGAGGAGACTTTCGGCCCCCTGGCCCCTCTGTTCCGCTTTCGAAGCGAAGAGGAGGCGGTGGAATTGGCCAATCGAACCGAGTTCGGCCTGGCAGCTTATTTCTACGCCCGCGATCTGGGACGGGTGTGGCGGGTTGCCGAGGCGCTCGAGAGTGGGATCGTGGGCGTCAACACCGGCATCATCTCCACCGAGGTGGCTCCCTTTGGAGGGGTCAAGGAATCGGGGATCGGCCGTGAAGGCTCAAAATACGGGATCGAGGAATTTCTTGAAATCAAGTACGTGTGCTTGGGAGGCATCTGACTTTCTCCAGCGTCGCATCTGCGCCCCCACCGATCCCTCGACCTCTGGCCCGCCAAGCTTTCCCCGCGCCACCCTGTCTGCGATCGGTTACCCGGCGGCAGCAGGCGGGCATCACTTGGTCCTGCGGCCCCATACCTCGACTTGTCTTGGTCGTAGTTGTGAGATGAAATGGCAATATTCCAACCCAAAAGGGCACAAAGTGGCGAAACTCCCTTCAACTCAGCCAAATCCGCACCAAGCCGGGTCTTGTGAGAGAATGTAAGTCGACGCAGCGTAAACGAAACAGCCTGGTCTGTATCTGCTGGTCTCCGGCGCGGAAGATTACTCTGAGATGACAACATGCACAAGAGATTCCTGCTGTCTGGCGGCGCCGCGCTGCTTTCGACCGCCATGCTATCCGGTCAAGGGCTCGACACGACCCAGAAGAAGGGCGACTGGGAGGAGATCGACTTTGCCTTCAACAGCGCGGTCCTGACCGACGGCCATCCCAGCTTGTGCGCTTGGCGGAGCTGCTGAACCGGCACTCCGACTACCGGGTCACGCTGGAGGGACACGCCGACCACATCGGGTCGGACAGCTACAACATAGCGCTGGGCCGCAAGCGCGCCGAGACCGTCCGCGACTTTCCAGTCAAATACGGCGCGCAGGCGAGCCGCTCGCGTGTTGACCGGCAGGGTCCTCACACCTCTTCCCGACCTGGCCGGCCGGAAGGACAAGGCACCCCGCGCGACGTGCTCATCCGGGCTCATTCGCCAGCGAAATCAGGCTCCAGGATTCCCCTGGCGGCGGCGACGACCTCATCGACGGTAAAGCCATAGGCTCGCAACACGTGCGCCGAGGGCGCCGAGGCGCCGAAGCGCTGGTTGGAGACGATCGCCCCCTCCCAACCGACGTAGCGATCCCATCCCAACGCCGCTCCGGCCTCCACCGCCACCCGCTTGCTCGCTTCGGGGGGCAACACTGACTGGCGGTAGCGTTGGGACTGCTGCTCGAAAATTTCGAAAGAGGGCAAGCTCACGACCCTCACTTTGATCCCCTCCGCGCTCAAGACCCGGCAGGCTCCCACGCACAACTGAATCTCCGAACCCGATCCGATCAGGATCAGTTGGGGCAGGCCCTGGCAGTCAGCCAGAACGTAGCCGCCGCGTCTCAGTCCGGAGGCGGGAGCATAGACGGTTCTATCCAAGGTCGGCACACCCTGGCGACTGAAGATCAGGGCCACCGGATGTTCGGTCTGGAGCATCGCCATCCGCCAAGCCTCGGCCACTTCGTTGGCATCGGCCGGGCGAATGACGATCAGCTCGGGCATGGCCCGCAAAGAGGCAAGATGTTCGACCGGTTGGTGAGTAGGGCCGTCTTCTCCCACCCCGATGCTGTCGTGAGTGAAAACGTGTATCACCGGCAGCTTCATCAGGGCCGAGAGTCGAATCGCCGGGCGCTCGTAGTCGGAAAAAATCAGGAATTGAGCGCCGAACGGCCGCAGCTTGCTCAGCACCAGACCGTTCAGGCAGCCGCCCATGACATGCTCCCGGACGCCGAAATGCAAATTTCGGCCGGAGTAATCCTCACGGCTGAAGCTGGCCGACCCCGCAATGCTGGTCTTGGTGGAAGGCGTCAGGTCGGAGGACCCGCCGATGAGCCAGGGGACGCGGGCAGCGATGGCGCTGAAGACCTTGCTTCCCGAGACCCGGGTGGCCATTCCCTTTTCGTCCGCCGGGAAGAGTGGAATGTCATCGTCCCAGCCGTCGGGAAGCTTTCCCTGTTGAATCAGTTGGAACTCCTCCAATTCCCGCGGAAACCGGCGGCCGTAAGCCGTCAGCCTTCGCCGCCATTCCGCTTCGGCGCGGCTCCCCCTCTCCACTGCCCGGCCCAGGTGGGCCGCCACCTCTTCCGGCACCAGAAAACGGGCCTCCGCCGGCCAACCGTAGTTCTCCTTGGTGAGACGGACCTCTTCCTCTCCCAGGGGAGCACCGTGCGCACCGTGCGTGTCCTGCTTGTTGGGAGCGCCAAAGGCGATATGGCTTTGGACGATGATCAAGGCCGGGCCTTCACCATGGCCGCGGGCCTGCTCCAAGGCCCGGCTCACGGCCTCGACATCGTTGGCGTCGTCAACTCGGAACACCTTCCAACCGGAAGCGGTAAAGCGTTGCTCGACATCCTCGCTGAACGCCAGCGACGTACTCCCTTCGATCGTGATGCGATTGCTGTCGTAGATCCAGACCAGGTTGTTCAAGGCCAGATGCCCGGCCAAGGAGGCGGCCTCGTAGGAGATGCCCTCCATCAAGTCGCCGTCTCCGCAAAGGGAATAAATATCGTAGTCGACCAGGCGGTGTCCGGGACGGTTGAAGCGGTTGGCCAGCCATTTCTGCGCGATGGCCATTCCAACACTGTTGGCCAGTCCTTGTCCCAGGGGACCGGTGGTGGTCTCGATCCCGGGACAGTGGCCGTACTCGGGGTGTCCGGCGCACTTGCCGCCCAGTTGCCGGAAACGCTTGAGCTCGTCCAGGGAGAGGTCGTAGCCGGTCAGGTGCAGGATGCCGTAGATCAGCATCGAAGCATGCCCTACCGACAAGACGAAACGATCCCGGTTGGGCCAATCGGGGTTGGAAGGATTATGCCGTAGATAGCGATCGTAAATCGCGAAAATGACAGGCGCCAGCGCCATCGGAGTCCCCGGATGTCCCGAGTTGGCTTGCTGGACGGCATCCATTGCCAGGGTGCGGATGGTGTTGATGCATTTTTGTTCCAGTTCTTGAGTCGCCATAAATTTTTCCAACTACTCCGGAAAGTGGGTAGCAACGAATGTTTACCCGACCGGATCGGGGCCGGACAAGCCCGCACCCGATTATCTCCAGTGAAATGATGAATGTCGACCGGAGCACTTCGGTGAATCGGTAGACCCGGTTCTTCTGCCCGATTGGGGGAGGCGATAGCGGTGCCGCCGCCCTGGAAGCTTCACCCCTCCGCTCCGGTCCGGAACGACAAAATCATCGACCCGGTCGGCAAAACACGCTTGGGGGGCTTTTCAATCCCACGGACCTTGCTTTCTGAAATCGCATGAAATCATAACTGTCCCCTTCTCCTCAAGGGGGCTTTTCGCTCCGGTCCGGAACGACAAAATCATCGACCCGGTCGGCAAAACACGCTTGGGGGGCTTTTCAATCCCACGGTCCTTGCCGGCCCCAGCTCGACCGATTCGTCCCGGCGGCGCCGTTCTCTCCCTTCCCTGCGATCCTTCAGCCCCCGACTTGGTGAGGCGACGTCAATGTCCTCTTGCCGATTTGCCGACTTGGGCGGACAAGACCGTGGCCTCGGCAGCGATCCGGCCGCTGGTCAGCCAACGTCCCCGTTGGGCGCGACATCGCTGGGGCCCTCCAGCGCAGTCCCAAAACTGAAATCGTGACTGTCCCCTTCTCCTCAAATGCCGACTTGGGCGGACAAGACCGTGGCCCCGGCAGCGATCCGGCCGCTGGTCAGCCAACCTCCGTTGGGCGCGACGTCGCTGGGGCGCGCAGTCCCAAAACTGAAATCGTGACTGTCCCCTTCTCTTCCCACGTTCGGCGCGACATCGCTGGGGCCCTCCAGCGCAGTCCCAAACTGAAATCGTGACTGTCCCCTTCTCTTCCCACGTTCTGAATCTTCCCACGGACCTTGCCTTCTGAAATCGGGACTGTCCCCTTCTCCTCCTTGAAATCGTAACTGTCCCCTTCTCCTCAAAGGGGCTTTTCGGTCGGCAAAACGCGCTTGGGGGGCTTTTCAATCCCACGGTCCTGGCCGGCCCCAACTCGCCCGATGCGTCCCGGCGGCGCCGTTCTCTCCCTTCCCTGCGATCCTTCAGCCCCCGACTTGGTGAGGCGATGTCAATGTGCTCTTGCCGATTTGCCGACTTGGGCGGACAAGACCGTGGCCCCGGCAGCGATCCGGCCGCTGGTCAGCCAACCTCCGTTGGGCGCGACGTCGCTGGGGCCCTCCAGCGCAGTCCCAAAGACGGCAGCTACATCCACTACTCCGTCGTCGTCGTTCAGTGAGCACAGCGGGACGGTCACGGTCAAGGAACGCTGCGAGAAGTCCACCGGAACTCGACCCGCCAGCGCAAAATCTCCGTCCTGCAATCGAAAAAGCGCCACACCCCCCAAATCGGGATGGTAGCGGAAGAAATCCAGGTAGGCCTCCACCCCCAAGCCCGAATAGGAAGGCCCATTGCGATCGGAAAAGGCAAATCGCCCCGTACTCGGATTCCGGTCCAGGTCCAGGTCGACAAAACCGGCTACGGCGTCCGCCGATTGGCCGGCGGCAACAGTTGAGCAAGAATCCTCGCCTTGATTCGGATCCTGAAGACAAGGAGCGATCGTATCCTTGAAAAAGACCCTGATGGTCAACTCGCTCCCGTCGTGATTGGCCGTCATCTCGACAATATCGTGTTCGCGGGCGCTCCCAGGACCGAAAGTGTCTCCGGCTGGGTCCCCGTAGCTGCCTGTGGGCCGGGCATTCACCGGGTTCTCGGCCACCGAGTCATAGAGTCCGGCTACCGCAACCATCGAGATTCGCGTAGAGCCGGGACTTGCGCCGGCGGCGGGACTTTCGGCCACGACCACGACTTCCTGACCGGGCGCCAGAGAATTATCGCCGGGCAGAAAAGCCACTGCCTTGGGAGCGTTGAAATCGAGCCAGTTCAGGCGCTCTCCGCGATCGGTCAACAACAAGCCGACCTGATTGGAGGTTGTCTGAACGGCCAGCAGGTAGGGGGCCTGGGCACAGCTTGTTCCCCGGCGGTACAGTTGCAAGAGCGCGGCCGTCCCCTCGACAGCGTCCACTACCGGGGAGATGTTGTCGTCCAGCGGCCTGAAACGCATCACGGCACCGGAGACGGGCTGGGAGAAAAAGATCTCTCCACTACAGGAGTCGACGGTCAAGTGGCCCAGGTCGGTTTGGCCGAACAGCCTCGACGCCGGCGAGCCGTGACTCTCAAGGTTGGAGATCAGGTCGGATTCCAATTGAGCCAACGAGACTGCCGCCACTCCCGCGGCATCTCCCACCAAGAGTCGGCGAGCCACCGGGTCCAGGGCTAAAGCCTCGGGTCGCTCCAAATCGGTCACTACGTCGCGGCTGGCGGCCCGGGCCGGATCGAGGCGCATCAACTTCCCGCCGGTTTGCCCCGAAAGCAGCAGGAATTGGGAACCGTCCGAGGCCGGATAGGCAATCGCCTGACCCAGTACTTCGCCAGGGTAGCGAAACACTTCCTCAAAACCATCGGCGGCGATCTCGAAAACGACCCCATCGCCCGAGGTTTGTCCGCCGGCAGGGTCTTCATTGGCGATCCCGTAGAGCCTCCCCGCCAGATCCAGATAGGCCAAGGAAACGATGTCGGCCGACCCGCTTGTCAACTCTTGCCTGGCAAGAACATCCACCGTAGCGGCGGCCGTCAAGGGTCCGTCGCTGGCTGACACCGTCAAATTGGGCGCCGGGGGCATGCCGTCAGGCGCTTGGTAAAGCCCAGAGATGACTGTCCCCAACTCGCTGCTGCCATCTTCCACGCCGTTAACCGACCAAGTGACGGCGCCACTCCCGCCGGTGGCCTCAAACTGGCGGGATTCTCCCGCTTCTATCACTCCCAGCAATGGCTCGACGGTCAAGCGGGGCAAATCCTGGTCGGGCTGATAAACCGGCGGCGCGAATTGAGGCGGAACATTGGCCATTACCTTGGTCTGCAGATCGCCGTAGAGCGAAGTGAGGTACAGCGGGACGTTGCTGTTGATCCAGACCACGCCGCCGGCCCGATCGGCAGCCTCGGCAACCAGTTCCGGCACTTGGCGGGCGATGCGCCGGCCCGGCTGCAGAACCAGGTCACGGGTTCCCAGAACCATTCCCGCCGGATTCGAAACGACAATCCGGACCGAGGCACTCATGGAGGAGGCATTCAGCAGGGCCACGCCGGTGAACAGCGGCGCCTGGGTGGCAAGCTGCGTGAAAACCGCCGCCTTGTGGGGATGAGCGAGGGCGGCAACGGCGGCCTCGGCGCCGGTATCGGGAAGACCGTAATTCACGTAGCCGTCGATGGCGGAGGCGCTCGATTGGATCCCAATCCAACCATCGAGGGTCTGACTGCCGTTGAAACCGAAGAGACTCTCGACGTCCTCTCTCAAAGCCGAGCCTGCTCCCAAGCGGCGCAACACGGGGTTGGTTTGGAGATGGGGAGCCGCATAAGGGGTTCCATCCGGCCGATAGGCAGTGATGGTGAGATCGGCGCTTTGGGACGAGTAGTTGACCACTCCCAGGTCCATCTTGAAACCGCCCAATACCGCCAGTTGGGGGAAGTGGATTCGGTTGAGCCGTTGCAGGGCGGTTTGGGCGTTGAGACCGATCAAATCATTGGCCGGCGATCTGACGAATTCAAAGCCTGCGATCCGGGTGGTGCTCACCGCCAGGATATAGGCGGACGGCTCGAGCTGTCCGACCGAGAAGAAAGTCGCCACGTCCAGACGTCCGGCGGCGCGCGGCGGCAAAGTCAGATCGGGTGCGTTGGGCGTCACTTCGATCACCTGCCCGCCGTCAACCAGAAAAAGATCGACTTCCGCGCTCAAGGGTTCGGTGTTGACCAGATTGATCTCGGTGGAATACCTGCCGGTGGTCGTTTCCCCGTCCGGCGCGTCCACGCGAACGCGCTTGAAGAAGATCTTATGGCCCGCCGCCGGGAGATCGGCGCCATCCAAAAAGGTGAAGGGAGGTGAGTCGAGGTGGAGAAAGAAACCGGTCAAACCGTCGATGGGGCTGGTGGCTTCGATCCACCCCACCAGGTTGGGATCGAGGTCGGGTCCAAAGATTTCAGTGACCAATCGCGCCAGTTGCTGCTTGGGAGCCAGCTCCAGTTGGGTGGGATTGGTGACACCGTTCCCCTGGACCAGCTCTCCGGCGTCGTCATAGGCGGTCAGCGAAACGGTGGCGGCCTGGTCGCTGGGATTGAAAAAACTCACGCCGGTCAAGGCGTCATTGGCAAGACGAGGATAAATGAGCAAGCTGTCGGCCGACAACCGAGCGGGCTGAGCCCCCAGTATTCCCAAGACGACCAGCCACCGGACGACCGTCCTGAACCACAACCGCCTGTCTTTCTTGACAATTGCAAGCACGATGGAAGGATCCCAGTTCGTTTGCGACCCGGTTTCGAGTCCCTCTTCCCGCCCAGCTTCGAGCAAGCAATGGAAGCCTTGACGACCTGTCAATTAGAGCACCGAAGCAGTCTTTGGTTGAAGCTCCGCCGTTGCAAGGTCCGCGCCCGTCTCCCCGCACAGTCTACAGGACCAGCCGGTTTCTTGAAACAAATGAGTGGGAGTGCAGGCGCCATCGAATCACTGGCTGCCAATCACGACACAGGTCCCCGGTCGCCCACGGGCCGGGGAGGCGGCCCGACAGGCTGCTTGAGGTCCTTTCTGCCTCTGCGCGGCCTTCCAGGACCATCGAAACGGACAGTGATTGCTGTGCCCATTTTGGCGCCGGAAGCCCTAAACTCGAATTTTTCGCCCAGCCGCTGAGTGCCGTTGAGAAATGCGGGCTGAGACGGGCCTTGAGCCACCAATTGACGAATTGCTCAGAGATCCCCCTCTCACTTAAAATAGAGGTCGTGGAGAACGCCGTTCGAGAAGAAATAGCTCGGGTCCGCCTGGACGAGGTGAGCTGCGTCTACGGACCGGTCACCAGCTGGCGGGTGGGTCGATCGCTGGGCATCGATCTGCTCTGCATCAATTCGATCTGCTCCTTCAACTGCACCTACTGTCAGCTTGGCTTTATCCAGGTCAGAATCAATCATCGCGATCTGTTCGTTCCGACCAGCAAGGTCGTGGCCGATTTCGAGCGCAGCGACTGGCGCCAAGCCGATATCATTACCTTCTCCGGAAACGGGGAACCGACGCTGGCAACCAATCTGGGAGAAGTGATCGGAGAGCTCAAGGCCCGCTCGGGCAAACCCACGCTGGTGCTCACCAACGGCACTTTGCTGGACTCGGAAGAGGTTGGGCAAGAACTGGCATTGTCGGATCAAGTCTTTCTCAAGCTGGATGCCGCCAGTGAGCCGGTTTTCCAGGCCGTCAACCGTCCGGTTGCGGGCGTGACGCTGGAAGGAATCGTCGATGCCGCCGCCCAGTTCGCACAATCCTACTCCGGTTGGCTCGGACTTCAGTGCATGTTCTTGCGTCGCAATCGGCGTGAGGTGGAGGACTTCGCGCGGCTCATCAACCGGATTCGACCTCGAGAAGTGCAGGTCAATACCCCCACCAGACCCTACCCGCAAGATTGGTATATCGATAGCCGGGGAAGCCACGACGGCGTCAACTACCCGGCCCGGCCCCTGAAACCACTCGATGAGGAGAGTATTGCCGAGATTACGACTCGGCTTCAGTCGCTGACCTCCGTTTCCAGAATCGTATCGGTCTATCGAAAACCGTCCTGACATGGCCGACCTTCCGGCGGGACTTGACATCGAGAGTCTCGTCGACAGGGTTCCGGAAAACGCATTGGCCGACCGCCGGGAAAGACAGCTTCTCTGAGTCAGTCCCCACCTTTGGAGGTCTTGTGTTGACGTTGAAACGGACATCCGACGGCGAGCCACGCCGGGGCAGGCAACGGGCTCGGTCCGCACAGGAGCGGATGGGGGCGGAACGCCGTGGGGGACGGTTGTCGATCCGGTCGGAGAGCAGGCGGTAACGACGGTGGGCAAGTGAATTTGGACCTCTGGGCTGCAATCCCGCAACTGACGCTTTGGCAATGGCTGGTGGGCGCCGCCTGCGCTTTGGCCATCGGTGTCGCCAAGACCGGGGTGCCCGGCGCTGCCATCTTCGTGGTGCCGTCAATGATTCTCATGGTGGGCGACGCCCGCCAAGCGGCGGGTTGGCTCCTGCCCGTCCTCTGCATCGCCGATCTTTTCGCGCTGGCCTATTGGCGGCGGCACGCCGACGTGAATCAACTGCTCCGGCTGGCTCCCTGGGTCGCGATCGGCATCGCGCTCGGCGCCGCTGCCCTGGCGCTGGAGGAAACCATCCTGCGCCGAATCGTGGCGGTCATTATTCTGATCATGCTGGCGCTTTACTGGCGCGGTCGAACACGACCCGCGACTGCCGCGGCCTCGGCGCATGCCTGGCCCTTTGGGATCGCTGCCGGCTTTGCAACCACGGTAGCCAACGCTGCCGGTTCGGTGATGAACCTGTACTTGCTCAGCATGCGGCTCCCCAAGCATCAGTTTCTGGGAACCGCAGCTTGGTTTTTCTTCGTCATGAACCTGGCCAAGCTCCCGATTTATCAATGGCATGGACTTTTCAGCGGCACGTCATTGGTTTTCGGCGCCGGCATGATCCCACCCATCGCGATTGGAGCCCTGGCAGGCCGGAAACTATTCCATTACATCCCTCAAGAGATCTTTGAGCGTATCGTGTTCGGATTTACGATCCTTGCCACCTTGGCGCTCTTCAGCTAGCCTTATAGTCGAGAATCGGGATAGCTATCGCGAGGGGCCGGATAGTGCGTGACAAGTTGGCCGGTTCGCGAATGCTACCCCACCAATAGGGCTGACATGATGGCAGCGTCCGGAGAAGAATTTGGGCTTGACCCACGTTACCCGACCATCGGTTCGGTCCTTGAGAAACCCACTTCAGGAGAGGGAGTATCCCTCTTCAACTGAAGATTCAGCCTAGGAGGATGCAATGCGCTTGTCGCGACGCCATTTCTTGAGCGCTTCGGGGCTGCCCTCGCCCGCCTTCCCTTCGCAGTTGATCACGGCCCGCGGTCGAGAGGCGGTGATCGGCGAGACGGGAGCCGTGCACGGCCCTGGACCTGAGGCCGTGCCTCCCTTGGACACCGGCGAGATTCGTCTCAGCAGCAATGAGAACCCTTTGGGTCCGGGCCCGGTGGGAATCGCGGCCTTGCTGGCCGAAATTGACCAGGTCAGCCTCTACCCCTTCAACAGTCGCCAATCCGGCCTCGGCTTGCAGAAGATGTTGGCTAAGGAGTTTCATACCGAGCCGGCCAATATCGTGCTGGGCGCCGGATCGTCGGAGATTCTGAGGAACGCTGTGCGGGCTTTCACCTCACCCAATCGGCCCCTGGTGACTGCCGACCCCTCCTTCGAGAGGCCGGTTCAGGTCGCCAAGGCGATCGGCACTCCAATCGAGGCGGTGCCGGTCGATGGGGAATTGGGGCTGGATTTGGACACCATGGAACGGGCGGCTCAGGGGGCCGGCCTGGTCTTCCTCTGCAATCCCAACAATCCCACCGGAACCGTCCACTCTTTCGAGGCGGTGGAACGTTTCGTTTCCCGGCTGCATCAGTTTTCGCCTCGAACGACCATTCTCATCGATGAGGCCTATCACGAATACGTCACTGAGCGCAGCTATGCCACGGCCGTGCCGCTGGCCTTGACCCGGCCTCGTGTTTGCGTCAGCCGGACCTTCTCCAAAGCCTTTGGAATGGCGGGGTTGCGAGTGGGTTACGCGGTGGGAGGGAAACCGACCATCTCAAAGTTGGCGGGTTACAAGTTGAAGGTCAACGTCAACGTTCTGGGGCTCGCCACCGCCACGGCTGTTTTCAACGATTCGGCTCACTTGGTCAGAGAAAAGGTGCGCAACCAGCAGGTGCGGAAATTCACGACCGAATTTTTCCAAGCAGCCGGTCTTAAGACCACTGACAGCCAAGCCAATTTCGTTTTCGTGAAAATCGACCGGCCGGCCAAGCAGTTTCTGGAGGCTTGCAAGAAACAGCGAGTGTCGGTAGGGCGAGAATTTCCTCCCTTGGAAAAGACTCACGCGCGCATCTCATTGGGGACCATGGACGAGATGCAAGGGGCTGTTCGAGTCTTTGAACAGGTATTGGGTCTGACCAAGGCTACTGAATCTGAGTAAGGATTTTTGATCGGAGGGTTGCCATGTCTCTTTCGCGGAGATCGTTTGTCAGGAATTTGAGTGTCGGGACGGGAGCGTTGCTGGGCACCCGGTGGGTCACGGCACGCGGCTTGGAAGCCTTTCGTTGGGAGGGGGAAGCGGACTTCGATTCCAAAGCCATATCGCTCAGCAGCAACGAGAATCCGGTAGGACCGGGCAAGGCGGTTATGGAAGCGATTCGAGACGCGGTGGCTTCCGGTTCGCGAACTCCGAGCCAATACCCGGCTGCTACCCGGCGCTCGCTCCGGGAGGTGCTGGCGGACCACTTGGGGGTCAAGCCGGCCAACGTGCTGGTGGGGTGCGGTTCGACTCAGATTCTGGTCACTGCAACCCATCTCTTTACCTCAAAGGACCTGCCTCTGGTCGGTTCGCTGCCCACCTACGAGGAGTGTTCGGGGTACGCCAAGTTTATTGGAGCGCCGGTGCGGTCGGTTCCCCTGGACCGTAACTATCGAATGGATCTGGAGCGCACGCTTCATGCAGCCAAGGGTGCGGGGATGCTTTTCTATTGTAATCCCAGCAACCCGGTCTCCACGCTGGTATCCAGCGCTACCAGCAGGGAATTCCTGAACCGTCTGTTGACTTATTCGCCCCAGACCCGAGTTCTGGTTGACGAAGCCTACCTTGACTACGTCACCGATCCCGAACACGAGACGCTCATCCCGCTGGCTCTGGAAGACCCGCGCGTCATCGTGGCCCGCACGTTTTCCAAAGCGCGCGGCATGGCCGGTTTGCGAGTCGGTTACGCGGTCGCTCACAGCCAGACCATCAAAGAACTCCAATCCTTTCACCAGCGAAGCAGCATCAGCGGATTGAGCATGGTGGCGGCCCAGGCGTCGCTGCGGCAGGAAGACGGCTTTATCGAGAAGGAACGGGAACGGAATCGTCAGATCCGCCAATACACGATTGACTTTTTCCGCCAAGCCGGTCACACCGTCGCCGACTCCCAGACCAACTTCATCTTTGTCGACGTGGGAATGCCGGTGCAAGAATTCCGGGCGGCTTGCCAAGCGCGGGGAGTCCTGGTCGGACGGCCCTTCCCGCCCCTTTGGACCCACTGCCGCATCTCGCTGGGGACGATGGACGAGATGAAGCGGGCGGTTCCGGTCTTTCGGCGAGTGCTGGAGGAACAGCGCGCCGCCTAGGCCCGCAGGCTTCCCGGCCCGGTAGAGAAAGTTAGTCCATCCTCTTGGGCCAAGGGGTCCCCTGGTCCATTTGGGTCACCGGTCCCAGTCCTTTGTAGACGAACTTTTGCACCCGTTTCCCTTCGTAGGTCTCAGTGGTGTAGATGTTGCCTTTGGAGTCGGTGGCGATGCTGTGGACGCCGAAAAACTGCCCCGGCTGGCGGCCTCCGTCGCCAAAGCTGGTGAGAACCTCCAAAGTTTCCCGCAGCAGGACGTAGATCTTCATGTTCTTGCCGTCGGCGACATAGAGATATTTCTGCTCGGGATCCTTGGAGAATGCGAGGTCCCAAACCGACCCGTCGCCCAACGTCTTGGGGGCGATAAAGACCTCTTTGACAAAAGTGCCGTCCGAGCGAAAAGCTTGGATTCGATCGTTGGCCCGGTCGCAAACATAGACCAAGCCGTCATGGGACGGCTCGGCACAGTGAACCGGGTTTCTGAACTGCTGGGCGGGAGGGGCCTCAGGATCGTAGGGACCCAGGTCGACGTCCTCAGGCTGGTTGCCGTAGGCGCCCCAATAGCGTTTGAATTCACCGCTGTCCAGGTCGAGAACCGCCACCCGCCGGTTGCCGTAGCCATCGGCAACATAGACCTCGTTGTTGGCCGCATCGATCGACACTTCCGCTACGCGACCGAAAGTCTCGGTATCGTTGCTGCCCTGACTGGTGCCCGGTTTGCCTATTTGGGTCAGGAATTGGCCGCTGCGAGTGAACTTGAGGATGTGAGCGTCCTCGCGGCCGTTGCCGCCGATCCAAACGTTGTCCTTGTGATCGATGGTGACCCCGTGGTTTGAACTGGGCCAATCGTAACCCTCGCCAGGGCCGCCCCAATGTCCTACCAAGTTGCCGGCAGGATCGAACTCCAGCAGATTGGGCGCCGGCATACAGCATTCGCCGGTGGGCGGATCTGCAGCCGCACCAATTTCAGTGCGAGCATTGAGACTGGCTTGGCGGTGGACCACCCATACATGGTCTCGCGAGTCGACCGAGATACCGACGGCCGCGCCCAACAGCCAATGGTTGGGCAAAGGCTGGGGCCAGAAGGGATCGACCTCGAACATGGGAGCAAGGACTCCGCTCTCCTGTTGGGCAACCGTCTCCTCCTCCAGCTCCCTGGCGCAGGTGTCCAGCACCACAATCAGGACCACGAAAATCAGGGCGACAAATATTTTCCGTCCATGAGGGACTACCTTGGTCATGTCTCTCCTCCAACCTGCAAGGCCATCTTGCCCAGAAGGTTTTTCCGAAAGGCTCTCTACCTTGATCCGTTGCTCCGAAATGCTACTGAAGTCCGGCTTGGATCGCAACGGGCCGGCACGCCATACCGCGCCTGGAGAGGCGTGTCTGTGTCGGGGCGACGCAGGCCGAAGCCGAGAAGGGACGTCGGGCCGACGGCGAGAAGGGGACAGTCATCATTTAGGCAGTCACCATTTAGGCGCGGTGTCCGGGGCATTCCCAGTCAACCAACGCGGTCGACGGTGGTTCATCTGGAGGTTTTTACATCCTGGGCGACGCGTGCGTCGCCCCGACACGGATTTATCGACCCCACCGCGCCTGGGATGCACCCCTCGGCGCCCGTTTCGTTCCTCCGGAGAGGGGACAAGGAGGAGAAGGGGACAGTCATCATTTGGACCAGCCCCACCGCGCAGGCCGAAGCCGAGAAGGGGACAGTCATCATTTAGGCAGTCACCATTTAGGCACGGTGTCCGGGGCATTCCCAGTCAACCAACGCGGTCGACGGTGGTTCATCTGGAGGTCTTTACGAGCCGGGCGACGCATGCGTCGCCCCGACACGGATTTATCGACCCCACCGGGCCTGGGATGCCCCGTCGGCGCCCGTTTCGTTCCTCCGGAGAGGGGACAGTCATCATTTAGGCAGTCACCATTTAGGCGCGGTGTCCGGGGCATTTCCAGTTAACCAACGCGGTCGACGGTGGTTCATCTGGAGGTCTTTACGAGTTGGGCGACGCGTGCGTCGCCCCGACACGGATTTATCGACCCCACCGCGCGCGGGATGCACCCCTCGGCGCCCGTTTTGTTCCTCCGGAGAGGGGACAGTGGAGAAGGGGACAGTCATCATTTGGACCAGGAGTCTTGCGACGGGACCAGGAGTCTTGCGACGGAGGTCAGACAGGTGGGATCCCGAATCTGCAGATTTTGCAGCAGATCACCGATCCTCATGGTCGCGCGGACAAACCGAGACGACGCCCATGAAACGCCCCGGCACGCCCCACCGCGGAGGGGAGGCCGAGAAGGGGACAGTCATCATTTAGGCCCCGGCACGCCCCACCGCGGAGGGGAGACCGAGAAGGGGACAGTCATCATTTAGATAGGGGACAGTCATCATTTGGACCAGGAGTCTTGCGACGGATTTCAGACAGGTAAGGGATCCCGAATCTGCAGATTTTTGCAGCAGATCACCGATCCTCATGGTCGCACGGACAAACCGAGACGACGCCCATGAAACGCCCCGGCACGCCCCACCGCGGAGGGGAGGCCGAGAAGGGGACAGTCATCATTTAGGCAGTCACCAAGTCAACCAACGCGGTCGACGGTGGTTCATCTGGAGGTCTTTACGAGCCGGGCGACGCATGCGTCGCCCCTACACAGATTTATCGACCCCACGGCGCGTGGGATGCACCCGTCGGCGCCCGTTTCGTTCCTCCGGAGAGGGGACAGTCATCATTTGGACGCGACGGCGAGAAGGGGACAGTCATCATTTAGACGTAGACGAGGAGTCTTGCGAGGGATGTCAGACAGGTAAGGGATCCCGAATCTGCAGATTTTTGCAGCAGATCACCGAGCCTCATGGTCGCGCGGAGGGGAGGCCGAGAAGGGGACAGTCATCATTTAGGCAGTCACCATTTAGGCGCGGTGTCCGGGGCATTTCCAGTTAACCAACGCGGTCGACGGTGGTTCATCTGGAGGTCTTTACGAGCCGGGCGACGCATGCGTCGCCCCGACACGGATTTATCGACCCCACCGCGCGCGGGATGCACCCGTCGGCGCCCGTTTCGTTCCTCCGGAGAGGGGACAGGGAGGAGAAGGGGACAGTCATCATTTGGACCAGGAGTCTTGCGACGGAGGTCAGACAGGTGGGATCCCGAATCTGCAGATTTTGCAGCAGATCACCGATCCTCATGGTCGCGCGGACAAACCGAGACGACGCCCATGAAACGCCCCGGCACGCCCCACCGCGCAGGCCGAAGCCGAGAAGGGGACAGTCATCATTTCGGCAGTCACCATTTAGGCACGGTGTCCGGGGCATTCCCAGTCAACCAACGCGGTCGACGGTGGTTCATCTGGAGGTCTTTACGAGCCGGGCGACGCATGCGTCGCCCCTACACGGATTTATCGACCCCACGGCGCGTGGGATGCACCCGTCGGCGCCCGTTTCGTTCCTCCGGAGAGGGGACAGTGGAGAAGGCGGGGAGAAGGGGACAGTCATCATTTGGCCGCGACGGCGAGAAGGGGACAGTCATCATTTAGACGAGGAGGGGAGACCGAGAAGGGGACAGTCATCATTTAGCGATCATTTAGACGGGGACAGTGGAGAAGGGGACAGTCATCATTTGGACCAGGAGTCTTGCGACGGAGGTCAGACAGGTGGGATCCGGAATCTGCAGAATTTTGCAGCAGATCACCGATCCTCATGGTCGCGCGGACAAACCGAGACGACGCCCATGAAACGCCCCGGCACGCCCTACCGCGCGCGGGATGCACCCGTCGGCGCCCGTTCCGCTCCCCTTGCACGGGGGCATCGAGCATAATCTGCATAAATCTGCGGTTCGGCATTTCGACCGGGGTCCAATATTCGCGGTATTAACCATCGGAGTCGGTAATCGCCCAGCTGGAGGTTTTTGCAAACCAGGCGACGCATGGGGGGTGCGGCACAGTCTGTGCCCGGGAGAGGTCAATAGAAACCCGCAATTGCCTGAATATAATATCCCTGTTGGTCATGGACTCAGCGAACTGGTGAGAACTTCAAGCTGTTGTGCTGAGAAAGGAACCATTCCATTTCCGAGGGGGAGCGAAGTGACTGAAGGTTTTGGGCTGCTACCCGACCGGGAGAGCCGTCGATCGGCAAGGAGTGTTCAAGGAGGTCCTCGCGTCCGCTTTTGGAGCCGTCGCCTGGTGGCGGCTTCACTTGTCACGGCGGCCGGCTTGGGGGGCGGTGCGTTCGCTCATGAGATCCCTACTCAAGTCACCGTCCGCGTCTTCGTCAAGCCGGCCGGAGAACGGCTCAACGTGTTGGTTCGGGTTCCGTTGGAAGCGATGCGGGATTTGAACTGGCCCTCGCGCGGGCAGGGTTATCTGGACCTCGAGAGGATCGACGCGACCCTCCGCCACGCCGCAGTGATGTGGATTTCCGACAACCTGGAATTCTACGAAGAGGGGACGCCGCTGGCCCGGCCCGGGGTCCAGGCAGCCCAAGTCGCTCTGCCCAGCGACCGATCGTTCCGATCCTTTCAAAGCGCTCTGGCAAGCGTGACCGGACCGGGATTGCCCAGCGCTACCCAAATCTATTGGGAGCAGGCCTTGTTGGATGTCTTGCTGGAGTACTCGATCCGATCGGAACGATCTCGGTTTTCCATCCATCCCACTTTCGCCCGGCTGGGACTTCAAGTCACGACGAGCCTTCTGTTTGTGCTCCCCACCCAGGAAGAAAGGGTCTTTCAATTTTCCGGCGACCCAGGGTTGATCGACCTGGATCCTCGCTGGCACCAGGCCGCTTTCAATTTCGTCCGGATGGGGTTTTTTCACATCCTGGACGGCATCGACCACTTACTGTTCCTACTCTGCCTGGTGATTCCGGTCAGACGTTTCCGCTCGCTGGTCCTGGTGGTGACCTCCTTTACGGTGGCGCATTCGATCACCCTGTTGGCCTCCGCCTTTGGGCTCATTCCAACCGGCCTCTGGTTCCCTCCCCTGATTGAGACCATGATCGCGCTCTCCATCCTCTACATGGCTATCGAGAACATTCTGGGCATCAATCCGGAGCGGCGGTGGATGATCACTTTCGGGTTCGGCCTGGTGCACGGCTTCGGCTTTTCTTTTGCGTTGGCCGAGACACTACAATTGGCCGGCGCGCACTTACTGATGTCCCTGTTTTCCTTCAACCTGGGGGTAGAGATTGGCCAGCTCATGGCGGTTGCCGTCCTGATGTCAGCCTTGCACTTGCTTTTCCGGTTGCAGATTCCGACGAGGGCGGTCAGTATCATTCTCTCGGTCCTGGCCGGTCACACGGCTTGGCACTGGATGATCGAGCGGGGGGCAACCTTGCCCAAGTATTCGTGGCCGGCCTTGACGGCGGCGACGGCAGCCAGCGGGTTGCGCTGGTTAATGGTCTTGTTAGCTCTGGGCGGCTTGGTTTGGCTGGTTTCTTCCGGGCTGAACCGATGGGCGGGCGAGCCTGAGCCTGTAGACAAGAGAGGACCTAAAGGAACGCAGTCGTGAAGATTTTTTTGGGAACGGCCGGATTAGGGCTGCTGGGATGGATTCTTCTGACCGGAATGACGCCGGGCGAAGAAGGAGAGGAAGAGCCCTACCGAAGCACCGACGACGGTGTTTATACTCAGGACCAAGCCAAACGGGGAGAACGAGCCCATCGGGAAGCTTGCCTGCACTGCCACTTGCCCGATTTTTATAAAGGGGGTTTGATCGACTCCTGGGCCGGCAATACCGTGGGAGCGTTCAACCTGGAGATCGTCAACACCATGCCTCAGGATCGACCCAGCAGCCTCAAATCGGAAGAATACGCCGACATTATGGCTTTTTTACTCAGACTAACGGGATTCCCCGCCGGGGAGGAGGAACTCCCCAGCGATGACGCCGACTTGGCCAAGATCGTTATTGCAAGGAGTAAGAAGTGAAGAAAATTGACCTTCTGTCCCGGATCGCCCTGCTTGGCTTGGTCTTCTCGTGCCCGCTGTGGTCTCAAAAACACCTGGGGACGGAAAACGGTGACTGGCGTTATTGGGGTGGAGATGAAAAAAGCACCCGTTACTCACCCCTGGATCAGATCGATGCCGGCAACGTGGGTGACCTGGAGATCGGTTGGCGGTGGAAGGCGGCCAACTTCGGACCGGCTCCCGATTACATCTATCGAACGACTCCCATCAAGGTGGGCGACAAGCTGTTCACGGTGGCAGGTTCCCGCCGGGCTGTGGTCGCCATCGATCCCGAGACAGGGGAAACGCTCTGGATGTATCGAATGAAGGATAACCCGCGCTGGGCCGAGTCAAGCCGTCAGAGTTACGGCAAGGGTGTAGCTCATGCCAAGGTCGAGGGTCGCGATGTCATCTTTCTCATCACCCCCGGCTTCTGGCTGGTGGCGCTGGACCCTGAAACCGGGATTCCGCTTCCCTACTTCGGGATCAATGGCGTGGTCGACCTGATGTTGGGTTTGGGGCCTTATCCGGTGGACTCCGAAAGAGGAGTACTGGACTCGGGAGACATCACTTCCTCGGCTCCACCGATCGTGGTCAACGGCGTGGTGGTCGTCGGAAACTCCCACGAACAGGGTTACCAGCCCGCCAGCCCCAATAACATCCCCGGTCACGTACGGGGTTACGACGCCAAGACGGGACAGCATCTCTGGACTTTCCATGTCCTCCCCCAACCCGGTGAACCGGGACACGATACCTGGGAAGGCGATTCCTGGAAGTACACGGGAAACATCTCTTCCTGGCCTCCCCTGTCGGCCGATTCGGAACGCGGTCTGGTCTTTATCCCGACTGACACTCCTACGGGGGACTACTACGGCGGACACCGGCCGGGCGCCAATCTGTACAGCACCAGTCTGCTGGCTCTGGACGCCAAGACGGGAGAGAAGCGCTGGCACTACCAAATGGTCCATCACGATATCTGGAACATGGACAATCCGGTCCCCCCCAAGATCGTGGACGTCGACATGGCCGACGGCCGGCGCCTGCCGCTGGTGGTTCAAGGAACCAAACAAGGCTGGCTTTACGTCTTCAATCGCGAGACAGGGGAACCGATCTGGCCCATCGAAGAGCGGCCGGTCCCCCAATCGGATGTACCCGGCGAGAAAACCTGGCCCACGCAACCCTTCGTGACCAAGCCGCCCGCCTTCGAAATGCAGGGTCTGAGAGATGAGGACTTGATCGACTTTACTCCCGAACTTCTTGAGCAGGCTCGGGAAATCGTCAAACAATACCGATTGGCCGACCATCCCTTCAATCCCCCTTCGGTGTACGACCCCGAGAAGGGACGGAGGGGCTCTATTGTGATGCCCGGCGCCAATGGCGGCGCCAACATCCCGGGCGGATTGGCGGTCGATCCCGAAACCGGCATCCTCTATACGGCCACCACTCGAGGGGGCAGCGTCTACTCACTGGTGCCCGGATCCCAGCGGAACATGGCAGGCCGCTACCGTGGCGCCAAACCGGGTCCCTCCACCATGAACTACGTACAGGGACCGGGAGGAGCCCGGGGCCCCCAGGGGTTGCCGCTCTGGAAACCCCCTTACGGATCGGTGGTGGCGACCGACCTCAAGACGGGAGAACAGCTGTGGCGAATACCCAACGGTGAAACTCCCGATTCGGTCAAGAATCATCCCGCGCTGCAGGGCGTTGAGATTCCCAACACCGGTCAGCGCTCCCATGCCAACGTGCTGGTCACCAAGACACTGCTTTTTTACGGCGAGGGCCGCTCCGGCCGTCCCTTCTTTCACGCCCTGGACAAGGTCACCGGAAAGCAAATCACGCGCCTGGAATTGCCCGCGCAAACCAACACCGCACCCATGACTTACCTGCACCAAGGGAAGCAATACATCGTTTGTGCGATTGCCGGGCGAGGATTCGAGGCCGAGCTGGTGGCGCTCAGGTTGCCCAGTGGGGAAGAATGAGAGGCGGCTGCCCAGCAGCCGTCGACAAGCACCGCTGCCGGAGGATGGCCGCAGAAACGGTCAAGGAGGGAAGAATGTTACAACCGGTTCGAAGTTGGTGGCTCCCCTTGACTCTGTCACTGCTGCTGGGAGCCTGTTCCCCCCAAACAACCCCCGGCCCCACCACTGCCGCCGCCAGCGAACCCTATCGGGCCGATGCCGATTGGTTGCAAATTCCTGCCGGACGGGAGTGGGGATCCAGTAGCGCCGTCTATCCGGCCCCGGACGGCAATCTCTGGGTGGCTGAACGCTGTGGCCAAAATTCCTGTGTGGGCAAGGATGACATTGATCCGATCATGCTCTTCTCTTCCTCGGGAGAGTTGCTGCGAAGCTTCGGCGCCGGTCGGATCGTTTGGCCTCATGGCTTCCACGTCGACCGGGATGGAAACGTCTGGATTACCGATGCCCGAGGAGAAGGCGACCGGGGCCACCAGGTCACCAAGTTCAGTCCCCAGGGCGAAGTGCTGATGACGCTGGGCCAAGCCGGCGTGGCGGGCAGCGGCGAAGACACCTTCGACGGACCTTCCGATGTGCTGGCGGCGCCCAATGGCGACATATTCGTGGCCGATGGGCACACCCAACCGGGCAACAATCGGATTGTCAAGTTCTCGGCTGACGGGACCTTTATCAAGGCCTGGGGCAAAACGGGATACGCACCGGGCGAATTCCACGATCCCCACGCCCTGGCCATGGACTCCCAGGGCCGGCTCTTCGTCGGGGATCGGGGTAACAGCCGGATTCAGATCTTCGACCAGGATGGAAACTTCCTGGCGCAGTGGACTCAGTTTGGGCGGCCCAGCGGTATCTTCATCGATGAAGAGGACCGGATGTGGGTGGCCGACTCGGAGTCAAGTTCTCGCGTGAACCCGGGCTGGAAGCGAGGGATCCGAATCGGCAACGCCAAAGATGGCTGGGTCACGCACTTGATCGAGGACACTTTCGAGGACCCCGAAAGCAGTGCCACCAGTGGCGCTGAAGGGGTGGCGGCTGACGCCGAAGGCAACGTCTATGGCGCCGAGGTCAGACCTCCACGTTTTGTCAAGCACATCAAACAAGCCGGCCTTTAGTTCCCCATTGGCTGGAAAATACTGGGTATGGAGCGGAGTGCTCTTTCCCGGTTGGAATACAGTGACTGTCAGGTTACCGAGGGGAATGACCGCCTCATACGGCTGACTTATCTGTTAGAGCAAGATGACGAGTACACATCCCAGTGGCACCAACTGCGACAACTAAACCGCTACGACAGCCTCCTCATTCCCCGCCCGCAGGGCGTTATGTAGGCGGGAATGAGTTCGGGATTGCGGTAGGCCTCGTCTTCTCGCCGGACTATCAGGAAGGTGTCCCGCATCCTCATTAGGGGGTTGCCTTGCTTCGGCGGCTGAAACAAGCAAAGCACATGCAGTGCCGATTGCTGGGTTCTTTGTGAGCTAGGCCATGAACGATTCCGTCTTTCTCATCAAACTTACCGGCGATAAGGTCAAGATATTGAGTATCGCCAGACTCGTATCGTCGAAATACGGCGTAGGCGATGTGGTCAGCGAGCTGAATCATGCGAGATGCCTGAGAATTAACGAAGAGGGGCGTATCAGCTAGGTTCTGTATGACGCCCCATTGGGTGCCCAGAGTTCGAAACCTAACCGCCATCTTTTGAAGCGTGGTTTCATAGGTACTTTTGTCAAGTATCACAAGCCCTCGCTGTGTGTTGCCTTCGGCGCGCAGACGCTGCAAGAAAAGATCGAATCTCTTGCAAAGGTCCTCGAACGCGATCTCTATTGGATCTTGATTCGGAAACGAGGCCTTATGGACGACGCAGGCAAACGCACGGGCTGTGTCATACGACTTTACAAGCACCTGAAGGACAGCTTTGATCGTGCCGCGTGCTTCACTCCGTTTCATGCCCTTCCACGGCGTACTTCGGCGGGCGTAGGTTTCTGAAGCGTGAAACTCGACACTGTGTGGGTCTCCAGGATTGATGTTCTCTGCTAGTTTGTCCAGTTCCTGGGTGATCCAGTGTGATTGTGCCTCGTACACAGAGACTCCGCCAAGAACCAGATACTGTTCTTTAGCGTTGCCAACGGAGCCGGAGTCGTCGAGGTAGAGGAGGTGCATCAGTCAAACAAAGAAAATGCAGCCGGGTGAGCCGAAGCTCAACGGACCGCCGGGGCAGCCCTCCCAACCGCATCGCCATCATGGCCGACAATCGACACGGTTGTCAAATTACAAATTGATCTCCACATCTGGGTCGCCGACGACCAGCACATTCATCCAGGAGAAGCAAGGCTCGCGGGAGTGGTATCGGATCGCAGATGAAGACAGCAAGCTTTGTTCCAGGAGACGGGCGGCTGCAACCTCCCCGTCTCATCGACATGCCCCAGGTCAGGGGCGAAGGGGGCCATATTGTGGGCGGTTCAGGTTGATGCAAGAACGGCCTCTCGACAATCTTAACCGGGCTATCTTGGGGAGCGAATTGAGTGGTCTCCTAGTTATAGCGATAGCGATAACTAAAGCAAGGATTCCTGACCCCACCGAGGGGCTCAGCACTGGTCGATTTCGCCACTTTCCGTCGGGAATCGGATCGCCAAGCAGTCGCGACCGTGGACCGCTGGAGTCTGCCCGTTTTGCAGAGCTTTGCAGTCGCTTGGCCTATTGGCGTCTTGGCCTCCCGAGACCTTCCGAGGCATAAGCACTGGTTTCTATTGTTTTTTCGCACTTTCCGATTCGCCTCCGTTGTTAGGGGTGATGCTCTTGAAGGTGCACAGTGCTTCAGTATTGGGAGTGAGGGCCGCGATTCTGGACATCGAGGTCGACCTGTCACTCAACTCCCAGCAGCAATATCATGTCGTCGGCCTTCCCGATGCTGCCATCAAGGAAAGTGGGGAACGGGTGCGGGCGGCAATCCGCAACTGCGGCTTTCAGTTTCCCCGCACGGGGACGATCACGGTCAATCTGGCGCCGGCCGACTTCAAGAAAGAGGGCAGTGGTTACGACCTTCCTATCGCTCTGGCCATCCTGGGGTTGGTGGGAGAGCTTTCTCCCGAGAGGGTCCAGGATTGGCTCATCCTGGGAGAACTGTCGTTGGATGGTCGAGTCAGACCCATCCGGGGAGCCTTGCCGGTGGCCGTCAGCGCTCAGAAAAACGGATTCGGAAAACTGCTATTGCCGGCCGACAACGCCGAGGAAGCGGCAATGGCGGAGGGGGTCGAGGTTTTTGCCGCCTTCTCGTTGCCCCAGGTGCTGCATCTGCTCAACGGCGCCCAGGGAAACTATCCGCCCGTTCGAGTCGACCGCGACAGCCTGCTGAGGAGTCAGATCAAGGGCCTGCCCGACCTGGACGAGGTCAAGGGCCAAGAAACCGCCAAACGTGCGCTCGAAGTGGCCTGCGCCGGGGGTCACAACATTCTCATGATCGGAGCGCCTGGGTCGGGAAAGACGATGCTGGCCAAACGGATACCTTCGATCCTGCCCCCCATGAGCTTCGACGAAGCGCTGGAAACGACCGCGGTCCACAGTGTGTGCGGGTTGCTTCAAGGTAAGGAACATTTCGTCAGCCATCGACCCTTTCGTGCTCCCCACCACACCATCAGCTCACCCGGCTTGGTGGGGGGCAGCTCCAATCCGCGACCCGGCGAAGTATCCTTGTCCCACAACGGCGTGCTCTTTCTGGACGAGCTGACGGAGTTTCAGCGTCACGTGCTGGAGGTTCTGCGCCAACCTCTGGAAGAAGGAAGCATCACCATCAGCCGGGCTGCCCGGACACTCACCTTCCCGGCTCAGTTCATGTTGGCGGCGGCCATGAACCCCTGTCCCTGCGGCTACTGGAACAGCACGCTCAAGGAGTGTCTTTGCACACCCATGCAGATCCAGCGTTATCTGTCCAAAATCTCGGGCCCCTTGTTGGACCGCGTGGATCTTCATATCGACGTCCCCGAGGTTCGCTACCGGGAGTTGGCGGACAATCGCAGGGGAGAATCTTCCGTCCGGATTGCCGAGCGGGTGAGAGTGGCGCGCGCGCTTCAGCTCCAGCGTTTTCGCGACCAGAGTCCACCGCTGTTCTGCAACGCCCAGATGGGCCCTCGGCAGTTGGAGCGATTCTGCGGCTTGGGAAAAACGTCCGAGCTTCTGCTGGGCCGGGCCATGGACCAACTCGGGCTGTCGGCCCGGGCCTATACCCGTATCCTCAGAGTTTCCCGCACCATCACCGATTTGGCGGGCTCGGAGTCGATCCAACCGACCCACATTTCCGAAGCGATCCAGTACCGTTCGCTGGACCGAGCCTGCGACAACGGCTTTTGAGGGTATCTTTGCTTCTGGGAGCGGTCTGCCGCATCCCGACAGCGGTCGCGGCCCCCGGCAACGGCCAACCACGAAGTCGGCCCCACTGTTGTCAGCCTGACTCCCGATAGGCCATCACGGCCACCAAATGAAGCAGCCACTCGGCCAACTGCCGGTCTCCTCGCCAGTTCAGGCTTGGGCGAGCCTTCTCCAGCTCGAGGCCTTTGCTAAAAAGGCGCCAAGCCACCCCCTGCGGCAAGCCGGCAACGGTGTCGGCGGCAGTCCCCGGCTCCTCCCACTCCCATTGCCGCCGGCCGCGGCCTAGAGACCAGCTCCCGCCCGCCGGCCCCTGGAGCAAGACCTGAATGCGGGTACCGGGGGGCCGCTTGAGGTGGTCGTAATGATGCGGGAGAGCCCTCATGAAGGTGTTCAGGACCGGAAAAAGAAAACGGCGCGATTCGAGTAGAGGGCCTTCTACAGCCTCCCGAATCTGCTGCTGATGGTGCCACCTTTCAGTGTACTCGCGAGCCCAATCGAACCAATTGGGTGAGACGGACTCACCGGCCCAGGCTACCGGGAATGGCGCCGGCGCGAGCGGGTCCAATTGGTCGTGGAAGCGGCGGACTTCTCGACCCGTCAGTTGCAACAGCCAGACCATCAAGGCCGGACTCAATCTCCGAGCGGCCACGATCCATTCCCGGTTCAGTCGATTGAGAAAGTCCACCAACCCGCGATAGTCGGACAGGTCCAAGTTCGAGGCGGGCGGAAAATGTTGGTCGCGCTGAATGGCCAAACGACGCAAGTTTCCGTCCAGCAGGTGGGCGGCCACGTCGTGGACCCGCCATTGGCCGGCCACCGTGGGGCGCTGCCAGTCGGAGGGAGCAAGATCATTCAGCAAGTCCAACAGCCGGCGATCCAACTCCTCCATCAACCGCTCGACTCGGATCGGTTTCAAAAACTCCATCGTCAATCCACCTCGATCCAGGAGCAGACGGCGCGGTCTCCGGCTCCGCCGACCGGCTCTATCGCTAAGCTGCCGAACGGCACAAGCTGAACCGACTCTCGCCTCAATCGGGAAGCGATGCACTGAATTTCATTCTCTGAACCTGTGCGGGCGGCTTGCATCTTGCTCCCGATCCAAGTTATCACGGTGCGGCGAGGACCGGAGAAAACCGGCTACAGAAAGGCAAACCGCGCAAATGGACATTTCCGACCACAAGCTCATTTTCCGAGGCGGACCGGTCATCAGCGTTTTGCCCTTGCTGATTTTCGTGCTGATCACCGCCTATCTGGCTTGGCAGGGAGTGGCGGCCGAAGACGGGATGATCCTGACCGCCATGATCGGCATCTCGATCGGCATGCTTTTTTCCCGCAACATGGCCATCTACAGCGAACGGGTTTTCACCCTCATGGCCAATCGAGTGGCCACGGTGGCTATTGTTTGCTGGCTCTGGGCCGGCGCTTTTGCCGGAATTCTCAAAGATAGCGGTTTAGTCGAGGCGATCGTCTGGGTAGGCTGGCAACTCGATTTGACGGGAGCGGTCTTTACTCTGGCTGTCTTCGTCTCGGCTGCCATCTTCGCGGTTTCGGTGGGGACAGGGCTGGGGACCGTGGTGGGATTCACGGCCGTGATGTATCCGGCCGGAATCATGTTGGGAGGAAACCCCGCGGCTCTGATGGGAGCCATCATCAGCGGCGGGGCCCTAGGTGACAATCTGGCGCCGATTTCAGACACCACCATCATCTCCGCCGCTACTCAGGAGACCGATGTCCCCGGCGTGGTGCGTTCGCGCCTGAAGTATGTCCTGCCGGCGGGGGCAATTACGGCCCTCTTCTTCCTCCTCTTCGGCGGCGGAGGAGAAGCCCTCGATCCGGCCATTGCCGCCCGGTTGATGGAGGAAACGGCCGAACCTCGCGGTTTGTGGATGCTGATTTCCGGCGGGGTGGTGATTGTCGTGGCGCTCAGCGGCCGGCATTTTCTGGCCGCCGTGACCGCCGGCATCGCCACCGCCATTGTCATCATCGCACTGATGGATCGCCCCGATTTCACGCTGGCCCATCTGTTCCATTTGACCGGGGAGGGACGGGTCGACGGAAGCGCGGTGCGGGGCGCCATGGGAATGGTTGCCGTCTCGATTTTGACCCTGCTGCTGGTGTCTGCCAACGGAGTCATGCAAGCCAGCGGCTTTCTCAACCAGCTGCTGGATTGGCTAAGCCGGACTGTCGCCCGAACGGTGCGGGGCACGGAGGCGGCCATCGTGGGATTGATCTCCTTCCTCAACCTCTGTGTTTCCGTCAATGGCGTGGCCATGATTGCGGCGGGACCAATGGCCAACGAATTGCGCAAGCGCCATTCGATTCACCCTTACCGGAGCGCCAATCTGCTGGACACGATCTCCTGCTCGTTCCCCTATGCCCTTCCCTGGACCGTGCCCATGGTGGCCGCCATTGGAATTCAGGAGGAAGTTGCCGGCAGCTATGCCTTCGTGCCGGTCCTGGAGTGGGGCCAGATGGCGCCTTACGTCGTCTACGGCTGGGCGCTCTTTCCGATCATGCTGATAGCGGTGGCGGTCGGCTACGGGCGCAAGAAGGGATAGTCCGGTCAGGAGCTTTCGCCGCCGCCGGTCCGGAATCGCGGTCGGCCCCAGTTTGCAGCCCTCGGCCGGCTCCAAATCCCCTGCTCAGTCCTCGTCCGGAAGCCCCAAGCAACCGCGGTCCGGAGAAAGCCATTGCCGGGCCGGCTCCCCAATGGGTGCACCCGGCGGCGCATCGGGATACTCGATGGGCCTGAAGGCTTCTGCCGGACGCCGGAGAAAGCGTTCCATATCCTGGGCCAGCAGCCGACAATGGGCCTGCTGAGCTCCACCGGTCGAATCACCCAGCTGGTGGAGTTGCTCGGCAGCGGTAGCCAGCCGCTGAGCGACGATGGCCCTGACCTGCGGCATAGGTGCTTGAGCTGCCAGCCGGAGCAGGCGGTCGGCAATGACCCGACCCACGGCGCGGGCCACTTCGGCCTGGTAAGGGTCGGCCGCTTGGGGATTGAGCAACACCGCCAGCAGATTGTCGAGAACTTCCTCCAGACCCGGAAGTGAGGGATCGAGCGCGTTTTGCTGGACGATCCGGGCTGCCCGGGGAGGATTCAGCAGCTGGGCCACCGTGTGGTCAGCCGCTACCAACGCCGGAGTAATGGCGTCGAAAGTCGAGCCGGTGTAGCGAGGGAACAGCTCACGGGTGGGAAAGAAACCGCTGGGGCGGGGAGGAATCAGGGCAACAATCGAGCGGGGCAGCGCCAGTTCGTCGGGCTGGAGTGTCTTCAGCAAGGCAGCCAGGGCCGACCTCTGGGCAGTCCCCGACACCGGTTGCGGCGGCGGGTGGCCGGCGCCTCGCAGAGCATAACCGTAATCCACTCCGCCCAACAGCGAAGCCGCCGCCGTTACTTGATAACGGTGGTGCATGTACAGCGGCACCAATGCCTCTTCCAGGGTGGCCAGCGGGCGTCCGCGCTTGATGGCTCTCACACCGAAGCGTTGCAAGGCGACTCGGCGAACGGCCATCATCCGCTCCAGTTCCGCCGCCGCATCGACGCCATTGGACCACTGGTCAACCTTGGGATGGGCCGAAAGGTCCTGGTTGGTCAGGTAGATCAAATCCCGGGCTCGAGCCTGGTCCAGAGTGGTGTTGAGGGCCTCTTGCTCGTCGACGCCGGTGGGAAAGTCCTGATAGCCATAGGCAATGGCCACCTTGTCCCACTCGCCGATGCCCACATCGTAGACCTCCGAATAATCGAAGCTTCCGTCCTCTGTCAGCGTGATCAGAGGATGGGGATAATCCATCACCGAGATGCGCCCCAGCTCGCTGTCATAGTAGTTATGCCCCAGTCCCAGGGTATGTCCGACCTCGTGGGCGGAAAGTTGGCGGATTCGAGCCAGCGCCCAATCGGCCAGCTCGGGAGAAGTTTCGTCGCCGGTCCGGTAGGGCAAGAGCAAACCCTCAGCGATCAGGTAGTCCTGTCGAACCCTGAGCGAGCCCAAGGTCACCACGCCTTTGACAATCTCGCCCGTGCGGGGATCGATCACCGAGTTGCCGTAGCTCCAGCCTCGCGTCGATCGATGGACCCAGTTGATGACGTTGTAGCGAATATCGTGGCTGCTGATCTCGGACGGACGGAGCTCGACGCGGAACGCGTTTCGATATCCGGCCGCCTCGAAGGCCTGGTCCCACCAGCGGGCTCCATCCAGCAGCGCCGAACGAATCGGCTCGGGAGTTCCGGGATCCAGGTAGTAGACGATCGGCTCGACAGCGTCGCTAAGGGAAGCGTTCGGATCGACTTTCCGCAGCCGATGACGGGCGATGAATCGCTTTCCTATCGGCTCCCCCAGCGGCGCCGAATAGTCCACATAAGAAACTCCAAAGTAGCCGGCCCTGGGGTCGGCGGGGCGCGGCTGATAGCCGACCTCCGGGAGCTTGACCCAGGAATGATGCAGCCGCAAGGTGGCTGCCGCAGCGTCGGCCGCTACCGCGTCGACACCTTCAAAATGGCCCCGACGCCGAAACCCGTCACCGCGGCCGGGACCGCGCCCTTCTCTGACAAAAGTCAAGGACACCTCGATCTCGGTGTTCTCGGGAAAACCGCGGGTCATCGGCAAATAAACCGCACTGCGACTCTTGTCGAGACGATAGCTTCCCGGTCGCAGACTGGCCGCCAAATCAACACTGTCCCGCAGCAAGAAGTCGTTGAGATCGACTAGAACTCTCTCTTCCGTCTCGGCAGCAACCGGGAACGACCAATGAGTGGAAACGGCGAAGGCATCGTGCACGGCCCGAATTTCGTCGAGATTGCTGCTGGAGGCCCGAAAACGGTAGTTGGGCTCGACCATCAGGATCTTGGGTCCGATTCGCTGGAAGGTCACGATGCGGGAGCCGCGACGTGCCCCGCGATCGATTCCAATGTCGTTGGAACCCAAACCGGCGGCAATGCCCTGCAAATGCAGGATTTCGCGATCAAAACGGGCGATTTCCATCCACAGATGACCGGTCTTGTCGTCCCAATAGAGAGGGAAAAACCCGTCAATTCGCTGCATTCCCTCTACCTTTTCCTCGATCGTAGGCACTTGGGTTGGGGGAGGTTTCCCTTGAACCAACACGCCCCAGCAGCAATTCGCCAATAACAATCTTGCCGCTATCCATCTCAAAGTCACTGTTTGTCTCATTGATGCGCCTCCCTGATGCTTGGACATTGAACTTCCTCGAGTTCAGTTCTTGACCTGAAAAATTTCGGACTGCAAGCTCCCGCCGTCTTTCTTTCTGTATAGCATGCCCGGCGAGATACCGTCAGTCGCTGTCCGGCTCGGTTTCTTTCGCGGGCCCTATAATGGGGTCGTATCATGCTGCTGAAGACACACTCCCTCCAGATTGTTCTGTTGACTGGGTTGCTGAGCGGGCTCCTTGCACCTTTAGGGGCCCAAGTCCGCCAGGCCGTCATTCTCCACACCAATGATTTTCACAGCGCCTTGGACCCCATACCGGCCTATTGGCTGCCCGGGACCCCCAAGTTGGGCGGCGCCGCTCAGCTCTCCACCCTGGCCAAGAGCATTCGAGCTCGCGAGAAAGCTGCTTTTCTGTTCGATGCCGGAGACATGTTCACCGGCACCTTCTCGTTCTTGACCAAGGGCGAAGCGTTGATGGAAATGATGGACGCCATCGGTTACGACGCCCTGGGAATCGGCAATCACGAGTTTGATTACGGCTCGGCTAATTTTACTCGTCTCATGCACCGCGTCCGCTTCCCGGTTTTGGGGGCCAATATCTATTACAAGGGGACCGACCTTCGCTACAGCCGTCCACACGTGATCCTGGAGCGCGACGGCGTCAGGTTGGGCGTCATTGGGATTATCGGACATGACGCCCGCAGCGTGACGCTGGCTTCGGGCATTCCCGATCTCGAGTTCCGCGACCCGGCTCAGGCAGTGGCCGAGTCGATCGATGAATTGGAAGACTCCGTCGATCTGATTGTCGTCATCGCCCACCAGGGGAAGACCGGCCCGATGCAAACCGATGCCGAGGCCCATGCAGACTTGCAACGCGATTTCGATACCGACATCGAATTGTGCGGGCAAGTGGAAGGCATCGACATTTTCGTGGGAGGCCACGCCCATCGAGGCATTGAGCAACCGTATGTCCATCCCAAGACCGGCTCCCTGATTGTGCAAACTTATGGCTACGGAACTCGTCTGGGGTATCTGAAGGTCTGGTTCGAGAAGGGGCAAATCCAGCGGCACGAGGGTTCCCTGCTCAAAGTGTGGAGCGACCAATTGGAGCCCGATCCCATGGTAGTGGCCCGTCTTCAACCTTACCGGGATGAGGCGGCGGAAACCATTGGCGAGGTGTTGGGTGATTCGGCGGTGCGGCTGACACGGGGCTACCGCGCCGAGTCCCCCCTGGGCAACTTGGTGACGGACTTGATGCGACGGCACTCCCAGAGCGAGGTGGCCCTCACCAACGCCGGGGGTCTGAGAGCCGATCTGCCCCAGGGAGCAGTCACCCTGGGCAATGTCCTGGATGCTCTTCCCTTCGAGAATACTCTGGTCGTGCTGCCGCTGACTGGAAAACAGTTGACCGCCGTCTTGGAGCAGGGTCTCACTCTCGAGCGAGGGATGATCCAGGTTTCCGGACTCGAAGCAGTCTACGACTTGGCGCGGCCTTCCCATCAAAGGCTGATCAGTTGCCGGGTCGGGGACGCACCGCTGGATCCGGAGCGCGTTTACTCGGTCGCGACCAACAGCTTTTTGGCCGAGGGCGGTGACCTTTATTCCACCTTTACGCAAGTTCCGAAACAAGCGGACAGCGGCCTGCTGCTGTCGCAGATGGTGGCCGACTACCTTCGCCAAAGGGGCCGGATTGCACAGCCCGTGGGGGGCAGGCTACTTGCTGCCCAATCAAAATAGAATCCGGGCGGGCTCACAGGTCGAATACGCTGGCGGCTTTGGGTCCGCACCGCTTCGGTGCAAACCCAAGCCAGCAAGAGGCGTGGCAAGCTGCCGAAGGGGAGCTTGTTATCGCCTATAGCGGTCATGATGAGCGTGTAGGGGCCGTTGACGCGCTTGTATTCTTTCCGGTGGCCAGGATGATTGGTGCGTGGCAAGCTGCACAGCGCCATCAGCCGCGCCATGAAGCCTAGGTCAGGGTCTTCCTCGCGGGCCGTAACCAGCGCGTTCACCTGATCGGCTTGGGTGAAGTGGTGGAGCGCCTGGGGCGTGGCGTCGCGGATCGATTTCACCGGGACGAGGGCATCACCGATCGGAACCACCTCACCGCGTTGGCGCTGCATGGTTTTTCATTCTCCCATGCACCTCAGACAAGACAGGGGTGGCTACGCCACTTGGCGGGTGTGGCGGTTTAGATCAGCGCCATGTCATGAAGCACCTTCGACGTACTCGGCGGTACTCGTAGGTTCCGGAATGGGATCTCCAGTCTCTCTCATGCCCTTGAGATGTAACTGGATACCCTCCTGGATAAGTTCTCGGACCTCTTCTTCGGTATCGCCCGCTGCCACACACCCCGGAAGGTCCGGCACGTAAGCAGAGCAGCCCTTGCCGTCCTTTTCGAGGATGATCAGATATTTCATCTCTTTAACCCTGCCTGACGCCTGACTGAGGCCACGGTCCCTTTCTTCATTTCCGCTCCGAGACGCCCGCTGATGGTTACTTTACCTTTCTTGACAGAATGATGGTACTGCCGATGACTACCGCGAGTCCCCACTAAATACCACCCGTCTTTCTCGATCATCCTGATAACATCTCGTACCTTCACAACGCATGCTCAAGGGCGGTGGGGCGAAGCCGATATCGTCACCTACCCAGACGGAATCTCAATCAGCCGCCATTCCAGATTCCCAATGTCCTCTCGCACGTCCCGCGCCCGCTCCGGATCGTCCGGACGGCTCCAGCCGTTCTCGTGGTTTTGCCAGTGCGGTCCGGTTCCAGGCCCGCCCAGGCGGTTTTCTCGAACTCGTCCACCACCCGGCCAATTTGCGCCTCGCTCGGGTTGTCCTCCGGTGCCCAGGCGATGACCCCCGACGTGTACTTGTGCTCGAGAACTCAAGCTATCGGCCACAGCGGCCACCTGGTGCGGATGGCCCCGCAGCACCTTCACTTCTTCCGGGTTCCTTTTTCCGGTTGAAATATAAATCCCTATTGATCCGTATCCCTCCCAACATCCACGACGCGCCGCATTGAGTTCCACTGTTGCCGTCGGCGATATCGATCCGGGTGACAAGCCCGGCTCATTTGCAAAAAGCGGAAGGAGAGCCGGCAAGATCGCAAGCCCCGTAACAGCCAAAAGGAGATTGCGTTCAGTTCAGTTCTATCTTACTATCTGTATGATCAGAATATCAGTGAAGTAAGCAAATGGAACTTGCCAAGATCACCGCACGTGGGCAGACGACGATCCCCAAGAGCATCCGTGAGGAGGCCAACTTGGGCGAGGGTGATGTGATCGCTTTCGAGATTGAGGGCAATCGTCTGGTGATACACAAGGTGACGCCGGGGCAGGACGACTACCTGCAGGGCCTCTCCAAGGTTCTGAGCGAATGGATTTCGCCCGAGGACGAGGAAGCGTGGCGTGACCTTTGAGTCGCTCGACGTGGTCGTCGTCCCCTTTCCTTTCACGGATCGCCAAGTTTCCAAGCGTCGGCCGGCTTTGATCATCTCATCGGCAAACTTCAATCATGCTCATGAACAATCGATCCTGGCGATGATCACCTCAGCAGGGAACGATTGGCCGAGTGACGTGGCGCTCCAGGGCTGGCGGGAAGCCGGCCTCAACGTTCCCTGCAAGGTCCGCTTTAAGCTCTTCACCCTCGATGAGACTCTGATTGTCCGCAAGCTCGGGAGGTTGTCGAAACGAGATGGCGAAGCAGTGAAAAAAGCGCTGGGGCGCGTCCTGGCAAGCAATTGACAACTCAACGTCCACGGCGCCGATCCTGCCAAATCAAAAATAAATTTGGTGATATGGAGGGTGGTCGCTTCTCCCCCCTATGAATCTCAGATCAGGGAACTATACTTGGGAAGTGGGGATCGGGAGGTGAGGAGCTACACCCGGACAGGAAACTGAGCTGTGGTTTGGTGACCTGCCTTTTTTGGTTCCCCCGGTTGGTACAATTACCAAAATAACTACAACTGGTTGGTTCACATGAATTCAAGAAACTTTCTTCTGCTCGCCCTGCTCATCTTTGGCGCCTGTGCTTCCCCGCCGCCCGAACCCGCGTCCAATCCGGAACCGGAGGCGGAACCCGAGGCCCAAGCGGCCGCTTCGCCGGAGCGCAAAGCCTACGTCTTCGGCCTGCGGGATGGAGAGATTCGGCTACTCAGGCCACCTGCAGACGGTGAGGTCGTCATCCAGGTGGATCCGGTCAACACGGGAACGGAGCGTTTCGTATTCGGAAACCAGCTCTTGGTTCCCCGCTATGAAATTCCCCTTCACACTCACGAGAGAGAGGACGAGTTGATCTTCGTTCACCAAGGTCATGGCAAGGTCATTCTGGAAGACAGGGAAGTGGAATTCGCACCGGGAACGACCGTCTACATCCCTCCCGGCGTTTTGCATGGCGTGACCAACACCACCGACGAAGAGAGCCGTTTGATCTTTGTCGTGTCCCCTCCCGGCCTGGAAGAGTATTTTCGCGACATCAGCGTGCTCCCCGGACAAGAGCGGAAGCCCATGACACAGCAAGAAAGACAGGGCATTCGCGAGAAACACCGGGCTCGGCTAAAGATCGATTGATCGTTGGCACCTGACCCCACTCACCCCTACAGACCGGCTGTTCACGATCGTGGTGAGCGGTAAGATTGTTATGGCGCGGCCAAACCAGGGTAATTGGAATTTCGGTAAGACATTGAAATCCCGATTGGAGCAATCCAGAAGCAACGCCCTCCATCGCATCTAGTTCATCCCATCGCCAGCAAGTCTAGAATCTGTTTGGCCGTTTCGGGCCTCTTGTTCCTTTTTCCGGAATCTTCCAATTGCCGTCCAAACCGTCACGCCGGGTGAGGATCTGCCCCGGTCGGCAAACTGCTCTGGCACAGGCGAGCCCGACCCGGAACAGGCCACAATCGTCATTTGTCCCCTCGGGGCAGAGTTCAGAGTTCAAGCCCCCGGACATGGTAGTCTCCTTATCGAATGACTAAGCACAGTCTCCCCCGATTTCTGATTGCCTTGATCTCACTGTCCTCGGCGGCGCTTTTGGGCGCTGCTGAGCCCCGGCCTTGTTCGGACCACTCCCTGGTGGCCGGCGCCATCCGCACAGGGGAGGATGTTCGGGCCTTCGTTCAGTGCGCCTACGAGTTCGCCCAAGAAGTGGGCTTCGACGAGGCACGACAAGCCTTCCACAACGACGCACGTTGGAGAAGCGGCGCCATCTATGTCGTCGTCACCGAAATAGCGCCAATGGCCGAGACGGCTCGAGCGTTCGTCTTCCCCCCCGACCCTTCGAGAGAAGGGTCTCCGTGGGGACCTCTTGTCGACCTCTTCGGCAACCACTACTCCGAGGAACTACATCGGATCGTGAACGGCTTCGGCGACGGTTGGCTCTACTATTCCGCCATCAACCCGGCCACGGGCAGGCAGGAGCCGAAGGTTTCCTATTTCAGGAGCCTCGACTGGGACGGGACTCCGGCTGCCATCGGTGCGGGGATCTATCGCCCCGACCTCCCCGCCACCTGCAGGCCGGAAGAAGTCAACGCCATGCGGCTGGCCACCGATCGCTCGACCGAGAGGCTGCAGGAATTCGTCCGTTGCGCCGCGTTGGAGGTGGAGTCGAGTGGATTCTTCGCCGCCATCCCTCTGTCATGGGATCCGCGTTGGACGCACAACTCGATCTTTGTGTTCGTCCTGGACCGGCACGGCAACACGCTGTTCAGCGGCGGTTCGTCCCGGGAGGAGTCGGAAGCAGGCGAATCCGAGTTGATCTCCCTCAGCGACCGGGACGACCTGAGTGTTGCCCAGGCGTTTGGCGAAACTTTCCTCTACTACAAGGCCCTCAATCCCGCCACTCAGACCAAGCGACGGAAGGTGGTTTTCGTCAAGAGGGTGGTATCCCATGGACAGCCGATCCTGATCGGGGCCGGCTATTACCTGGATCGTGCCGGCCAGGGGGGCAGCGCAACACTCCTTTATTGGCAGGCGCCAACCATCCTCAATCCCTACCTCTCCGGCGGCATCAAGGATGCCGAGGCGGCATCACTGGTCATCGAGCCGCTGGCCGAGTACAACCCGAATGGCGAAATCGTTTCCGTTCTGGCGACCCGGATCCCGACCCTGAAGAATGACGGGGTCTCGTCCGACCGGACTAGAATTACCTGGACCATCCGGAAGGATGCGGTCTGGTCCGACGGCACGCCGCTCACCGCGGAAGACGTTGTTTTCACGTGGCAATACTGCACGGAGCCCGGTAGTGGCTGTGCCCAAGGGTCGAGCTTCGAGAATGTGGCTTCCGTCGATGCAGTTGACGAGCGAACCGTCGCCATCACGTTCAATGGACCGACATCGTTCCCCTATGGCCCCTTTGTGTCCCACCTGAACCCGATCCTACAAGCCTCGCAGTTCGCCGACTGCCTGGGCGCGGCGGCGGTCGAATGCACCGATGCCAACTTCGGTCCCGTCGGCACAGGTCCCTATGTCGTGGCCGATTTCCGCAGCAACGACACCGTCCTCTACCGGTTCAATCCGCTCTACCGCGACGCCGATTTCGGTCTTCCATCTTTCGCCGAGGTGACCCTGAAGGGGGGAGGCACCGCGGTCGCGGCGGCGAGATCCGTTCTTGAACTCAACCAGGCCGACTATGCCTGGAACCTTCAGGTCGAACCGGAAATCCTCGCTTCGATGGCGGCGGGCGGCGGCGGAACCATCGTCTCGGCTTTCGCCACGTTAGTCGAGCGGCTGATGCTCAACCAAACCAATCCGGATGCCAGTCTGGGAGATCTTCGTTCGGAGTATGCAGACGGCGCCAACCCACACCCCTTCTTGACCGATCCGGTCGTGGGCCGGGCTCTTTCACTGGCAATCGACCGCCACACCTTGGTCAGGATCGGTTATGGCGAGCTCGCCGGCCGTCCGACGTGCAACGTCTGGCCGGCTCCACCGGCCCAGGCATCGACCAATAACGATGAATGCCTGGTCCAGAACCTGGAGCTCGCAAAAGAGATTCTCGACGCTGCCGGGATGGTGGATTCCGACGGCGACGGCGTGCGAGAGCGCGAAGGCGTTCCGCTGAAGATCCTTTTCCAGACTTCCACCAACTCGGTGCGGCAGACTACCCAGCAACACATCAAGGGCTGGTGGGCGGAGCTTGGCGTGGAGACCGAACTGAAGAATATCGATCCATCGGTGTTCTTCGGCGGTGACGTGGCCAGCCCGGATACCGTGGGCAGGTTCTACGCCGATGTTCAGATGTACGCCGACAGCAGTACCGGCGTGGACCCGGAGAGCTACCTGGGCTCCTGGATCACTGCCCAGATCGCCGGGGCGGCCAACTTTTTCCTGGGTCCAAACGTCCAGCGCTTCCAGTCCGACCAATATGATCGGCTCTATGCCGAACTCCAGAACACGGTCGATATGGAACGGCGCAACGAGATCACGATTGCGCTCAACGACCTGCTGGTTGGGAGCTACTCGATCATCCCGCTGATTCACCGTGGAAGGGTGTCGGCTCACTCCAACGACATCGAGGGTGTCCGGATGAACCCCTGGGATTCGGAGCTATGGAACTTCGAAACCTGGACCCGCCGCAAAACGCCCCTCGATGGCACTCCGGATCCCTGAAAGGGCGACCGCCACCGGCGTCGCGAGTCAGCGCCCGGCTGATGGCTTGGTCGGGCTATTTCCCTTCCCCTCTAGATGAGATCATCCACTGTTATGTTGAGCGCGGCGGCAATCTGCTTCATTGCTTTGACCGAACCCGGCTTCTTCCCGTTCTCAATGTCTGACAGATAGGAAGCCGCGAGACCGGCGACAGCGGCAAGCTCGCCGGCCTTCAGACCGCGATATTCGCGCCACACGCGCACCGGGTGTTCGCCGCTAGCGATGCGCTTGACCAGTTCGAAAGGCACGAGTTCTTGATCGGGATCTTCCAGAACGCGCCGAATGATTGCGGCATCCAGGACATCTTCATCAACGGTACCCTTGACTCCGACCCTCTCCCGCCCTCTCCAGGCTGGTATGCCATCAGCGTCAACTGGCTCCAAGGCACTTTTGGAGCGGAACACCGCCAATTCTTCCAAGCCTTTAGAGACCGAATCCCGGTCGCTCAACTCGGATATTGTATTCACGTCTACCGAGTTCCGTGAAAGGTGGCGTTCACCTAGGGTTCGGACCATAAACAGCCCATTCCCCGGCTTGGATGACCAGAGGGACATTTGAGGACAGATCGTCGAGAATATCTCGGCGACGAGTCTTGACCAGGAAATAGTCGGTTCCCTGCTGGTGGATAGTGTAGTTAAATTTGTCCATGTGCCATTGTCCAGGATGTTGACCTTCAAGAGGTGCTTTGCGACCAACCGGCAAATGCCCTTGATCCACGAACAGATACGGGCTCGTTCCGCCCTTCAGTAATGTGTACCAAGCTGATACGTGCAGGTACGGGTAGGTACGGAACCATGGGCTGTGTAGCTCTGTAATCACCGGTTGGACCACTTGGCCCGCCGGGATTTCGGCAATCGCTGCCTGCATCTGCTCCATCTCTGCCTGAAAATTCCACATCCGGAATCCTACGGCAACGGGTGCGAGCATACACAACAGCACCACTACGATGCGGCAGGCGCGCAGGCGATCCCAGGCCACTGAAACTAGCGCCAAGGCAGCGAACGCCGCCGGATAGCTCGCGCGCATCCCTATAGGCAAGTCTCTATCAGAAATATGGGACGGAAGAACGATTGCCGCCGCAAGCATTAGCCCCACCAGGATTAACGGCTCTGTGCGTAATCGCCACTTGCGCTCACGTATCGCCCCGATTGCGAAGGTAGCCAACACGCCAAGCCAAATTGTGATCGCTTCCCATTGGTAAACCAAGCCACCACCACCAACGTCCCGCTCGCGGAAGACTCCCAGTGGCAACAGCAACAATTCCAGACGCATTTTTAGCGGTTCATAAGCAACCCCCAACCCAACCACTTCGTTACCGACCTGCGTGAGAAAATACGCCACGGCAAACCCAAGCGACGGTGCTGAAGCCACTACGAGCCTTCCGAACCCGTTCCGGCGATGAAACACAAGCCACTGCGACCCCAAAAACAGCATCGTCAGTGCGAACGTAACAATGTGTGAAAAGTAGATCGTCAGTAGGATAAGGCCAAGCCACAATGTGTTCCGGCCAACAGTCGCTCTCTCACCAACTCTCCACCCCAATGCTAACGCGAGGAACAGAAATGGGATCGAAAATAGGAAATTGATCATTCCCGAGTAAAAAAACGTACCGAACAATAGAAGAGAAGCTGGGATTACTTGTGCCTCTTTTCCTGGAGCGACGGTCCGAATCCACACAGCGAACGCGAGCAGAGTCAGCATGAGCGCGAGACTGAGATACAGCTTGGTCGCTCCGATCACCCCGACAACTCGCCCGATGAGCCCTGTGAACCAAAAGTAGGTCGAATATGGATTCCAAATGAATTTGATCGTGTAAAAATCTCCATATCGATTGGGGCCGTCGTAATCCACAATGATCTTAGAAATCATCATGTGCTCGGGAAGATCCGCCATGGGCAGGTGGGGGAAAAACCAGAGCAGAAACAATATCTCGACGGATATGATAGTCAGTACTACGCAGTGCCGTCGCTGGAGCCCAAATCTTTCTGATACCCAATCCACTGGATTCTATTCTGGCTTAAAACTTATCCAGTTGCGACCTCCGTCGATGGGTGTGTCGCCGAGGGATTAAGCTCACGTGAGTCGTGCGATTTTCCTTGAGTCCCAATATATGGGGGGACACCGTCCCCGACCTTGGAATCCTAACCATGACTCTATCTACAGTTTGGGTTTGCCCCGTTTCAGTGGGCAGGTCTTTGTCTGAGTTTTTCAACTAGTCGCGATAGACATTGTGGGAACTGTGGGAGCCGCGTTTTGGCTGGAGCGGCGGTCAGAGCAGCGGCGGGTAGGCCCACCAAACTGAGGCTGAACCTGTTCGAAGATGCAGTCTTCACAGCAATCATCGATCCAACGGCGCCCACCTTGTCCGGCTATTCGCTGTCAGGCAGGAGGGAAGGAAAGGAGTCCGACACGATCACGCTGGTGGTGAACGGCACGGTGGTGGCGGGTTCGGTGTACACGCCATCCGGGACGTACCGAGTCCGGTCGATTGGCGCCGCACGGTACGCCATCAGCGAGGTGGATGAGTCGAGGTTGCCGCCGGCCAGGATTCTGAATCACTCGTGGCCGTTGCGGCACATGACGGCCGTGTACAACCGGTGGGACAAGCTGCCGGAAATGGACCGAGCATTGCAGAGGCGCGCGAATAATCGCGGTGAGAATTCGCATCAGCCCGTCCGGCGCCGAGAACGAAAACAGCAGCGTTTCAAATCAACGGGTTCGGCCCAACACGATCAACGTGACAATGCCTGGCGGGCGACGCCGCCTGATGCAAGGGGAGATGCGGGACCCGCAGGTGTCGATCAAGCAGAACCAAGAGGCCGAGCGGTTGGCTTTCTGGAGGTTTATATCGGTGGTCGGGACGGTGGCCTTTGCCGGGGGCGGCGTCCTTGGAAATTTCTTTCGGGGAGTTGTCGTGCAAATGATCGAGACACTGAGGACTTTGGTGAGGAAGCCGATGCCAATTTCAGCGCTGCCATCTCTCCCAACACCCTTCGATCAGGCCTCTTAGCGTTTGCCGGGGCGAATAGGGGCCGTTCCTGCGCTGCGATAATCTCTTCCAGGGTGCTCACGTCCTCGGCCATCAAACCGATCTCCTCCGCAATCGCGGGGGTCACTTCGACGGGAAGGCCCAGCGGCAGGGCCTGATGAAATTCGTCCTCGGTTTCGACTGAGAGCACCGGCTCGCCACCGGTCCATTTCTTGCGGGTCATGATTGTCCTTTGGAATGAGGCAGAACCGGGACCGGAGGGCGGGGGCAGGGCGGGGCCGGGAGTCCGACGCCCGACGGTTGCAATTTCCGGTACGGGCAAACGAACCGGATACGTCACTCCTCCCGTCTATTACCGGGAAGTCATCTCTGGACAGGCACTACCGGCAATGTCGTGAAGATCCGGTTACCGGCATCCAGCTCCACTGCCACGCCGGTGAACCTTCCTTCCCCAAACGCGGTGCAGCGCACCGACCCCACGAAATCCGACGTATCGGTGTTTGGGAACATCTGCTCGATGTACTGGGCGTCCTGCCCGTTGGCCTCCAGAAACATAAACCCCTCTTCGAGCACGGCGCCGTCTTTCATCAATTGGCAACTCAGCACCATCAATTCTTCTCCCAGGTTGTGGATCGCTGCCGCGGTGCTGATCCCCTCGGCTTGGCGGCGAGCTGGGAAGAGGGCATCCTGGACGGGTTGGCCGGCTCCCACCCCGGCCACCCCGATGCCGGGCAGGCCGAAGCGAAGGACCCCGCCGATGGGGCCGTCCGAGGCCACCTTCACCGATCCGGTCACCAGATCTCCCCGGCCGTGGGTCGAAATCGTGAGTTCTCCTAGAGGTCCCAGCGCCGTCTGAACGGTCAAGGCTCCATCTTCTGTGACCTCCAAATTTCCCGTGAGCTCCACCACCGATTCCGGGTCAATGGGACGGCCCCTTTTATCGTAAAAATAGAGGGCAGGCCGGATCGGCTGGCCGGCCAGGGTAAACGGCCCGACACGCCGCGGGCCGGCCACATTCACGAACACCAGGTCGGAGGTGATGCCGGTCCCATTGGCGAAATGAGCAAAATCTAGAGTCGCCTCCTTGTTTGTGCCTCCCGTGCTGTCCACCGGCACCACCGGCAGCGTGGTGAAGATCTGGTTGCCGGCATCGAGCTCCACAGCCACTCCGGTGAACATCCCCTCCCCGGGTGGCGCGGTGCAGCGCACCGACCCCACGAAGTTCGACGTATCGGTAGCGGTGAACACCTCTTCGATGAAGCGACCATCCTGTCCATTGCTTTCCAGATCAATGTCCACCTCTTCCAGCACGACGCCTGCTTTCATCAGTCGGCAACTCACCACCAGTTCTTCCTCTTCCAGGTTGCGGATGGCCGCCGCCGTGCGGATCCTTCCCGCCTGTCGCCGAGCCGGGAAGATAGCATCCCTTAAAGGTTGACTGGCTCCCACTCCGGCCACCCCGATGCCGGGCAGATCAAAGCGAAGGACCCCGCCGATGGGGCCATCGGCTACTACCGCCGCCGAGCCGCGCACCAGATCTCCTTCTCCGGTGGTTGCAATCGTCAGTTCGCCCAAAGAGGCTATATCCGTTCGGACACTCAGGGCTCCGTCCCCGGTGATCTCCAGGTCACCCATCACATCCACCACCAATTCCGGGTCAATGAGATTACCCTCCTTATCGTAAAAGTAGAGGACGGGCCGGATCGGATGGGTGGCCACATTCACGAGCACCAGGTTGGATGTGGTGGAATCCCCATTGGCGAAGTGCGCAAAATCCAGGCGGGGTTGAGCCGCTTGCGCCGGTCTCACTGCGGCGGTTGCTTCCGGGCTGGTGCCGCTATTGTTACTCACCCTCACCTCGATGGCAGTGTAGACGACACCGGTTGGCAGGCCCGTCAATGCCCACTCGATCGTCACCCCTTCACCTGCCCTCAATGTTGCCTTCGGGTCCTTGATCTCCGCCCAGCCGGTCCAGGTTCGGGCAGCATCCCTGAGCCGGTACTCGTAACTGGCGGTGGGGTCGCCCGGGTCGTCCCAGGTTACCTTCATCTGGCCCGGGCCCACCATGCTTGCGGCCATGTCCAACACGTACACATCGGGCAAATGGTTCAACTCGGTTGGTAACGGTCCCGTCAACTGGTTGCCCCGGAAGCTGAACTGCTCCAGATCGGACAGTAACCCCAACTCGGTTGGTATCCGTCCCGTCAGTTGGTTATGCTGGAGGTGCAACCCTTGCAGATTGGTCAGCCAGCTCAGCCATGCCGGGAGGGTTCCCGTCAGCTGGTTGTCGGCGAGATCCAACCACTGCAGAGTCCTCTGCCGGCTGCTCAGCCATCCTGGGAGGATTCCCGTCAACTGGTTGCCGGCGAGGTCCAATCGGTTCAGTGAGGTCAGTTGGGTCCATCCCCGCGGAATCGACCCTGTCAGCTGATTACCGGAGAGATCCAGCTCCAGCAGGGTAAAGTTCGTATAGTCAGTCGTCAACTCGGGGAGGGTTCCCGTCAGCTGGTTGTCGGCGAGATCCAACCACTGCAGCCGGAGTTGGGACAACTGCACCGGGATCGGTCCCGTCAACTGGTTCTGGCCGAGGTCCAACCAATGCAGCTGGAACAGTTGGGACAACTGCACCGGGATCGGTCCCGTCAGCTGGTTGCCGGCGAGATCCAACCAATACAGCTGGAACAGCTGGGACAGTTCCACCGGGATCGGTCCCGTCAGCTGGTTGCCGCCGAGGACCAACCGCCGTAGCTGGAACAGTTGGGACAACTGCACCGGGATCCGTCCTGTCAGCTGATTGCCGCCGAGATACAACCACTGCAGCTGGGACAGTTGGGACAACTGCACCGGGATCGGTCCCGTCAGCTGATTTTCGCCGAGGATCAACCGCTGCAGTCGGGAGAGTTGGGACAGCTCCACCGGGATCGGTCCCGTCAGCTGATTGCCGCCGAGGATCAACTGCTGCAGTCGGGAGAGTTGGGACAGCTCCACCGGGATCGGTCCCGTCAGCTGATTGACGCCGAGATACAACCGTTCCAGCTGGGAGAGTTGGGACAGCTCCACCGGGATCGGTCCCGTCAGCTGATTGAAGGAGAGGTCCAACTGCTGCAGTCGGGAGAGTTGGGACAACTGCACCGGGATCGGTCCCGTCAGCTGATTGCCGCCGAGGTACAACCATTCCAGCTGGGAGAGTTGGGACAGCTCCACCGGGATCGGTCCCGTCAGCTGATTGACGGAGAGGTGCAACCATTCCAGCTGGGAGAGTTGGGACAGCTCCACCGGGATCGGTCCCATCAGCTGATTGCGGGCGAGGACCAACCGCCGCAGCTGGGAGAGTTGGGACAGTTCCACCGGGATCGCTCCCGTCAGCTGGTTGCCGTAGAGGTTCAACCATTCCAGCTGGGAGAGTTGGGACAATTGCACCGGGATCGGTCCCGTCAGCTGGTTTTCGGCGAGGTCCAACTCCGTCAGCTGGGAGAGTTGGGACAACTCCACCGGGATCGTTCCCGTCAGCTGATTGCCGTAGAGGTCCAACTCCGTCAGCTGGGAGAGTTGGGACAACTCCACCGGGATCGCTCCCGTCAGCTGGTTGCCGGCGAGGTCCAACTCCGTCAGCTGGGAGAGTTGGGACAGCTCCACCGGGATCGCTCCCGTCAGCTGGTTGCCGGCGAGGTCCAACTCCGTCAGCTGGGAGAGTTGGGACAACTGCGCCGGGAGGGTTCCCGTCAGCTGATTGCCGTAGAAGTCCTGCTGGAGGTCCAACACCTGCACGCGGCTCGGCGATCCCAAGACGCTGACGCCTCGCCAACTGGTCATGGTCAACTGTATATCCCAGTTCAAGGAGGCAGTGCCGGCCAACTCGTCGCGTATGGCTATCAGGACTTTGCAGTCCGCGACCAGGCCGGGGTTGCTCCCCGGATCCGCCACCGCCGTGCCGCCATCGCAGGCATACAAGGGAGGACTGGCCACCGCCAGTAGAAAAACTACCGCAGCAAGACTCCAAGCTACCGCGGCGCCGGAGAAAGGAATCCGTTTCCAGCAATCGGTTGTTGGACTCATATTTTGAACTTCTTCATTTTAGGCAGGGCACTACAGTTCCGCATCTGTAGTTCTAGCCATCGCCGCATCGACCCCGGTGAATCGTCCCAATGTCCCGCAACGGATGGCGTTGCGTAGTGGTAACAACGTGCCGCTCCGAAAGCGACTCCTCCTTAACCAGTTTCTTCCAGTTCGCACCGCCGGTCGCGTTGTAGAGCGCTACCAGCGCCGCCCGGTCCGCCGACACCGTGCCCTGTGCGCGGGCGTTTCCGCCGGTCAGAAGGAGGAAGGCCGCGAAGACGAAGGCAGCGCGCTTGCGCCCCTGATGGGGTGTACGGACTGGCATTCCATTTGCGCTTTCTCCTATTCTTTTGGAAACTGGCATATCGGGCTTCGAAGACGTGTCGAAAGACACTGACCGCCGAGATTCAGTCCGGAACGTCGAACGTGCCCACGCCGGGCCCGGCTGCGCGCCCTTCCAGTTTAGGCGAACCGCACACGAGCCGTGAAACGGAAAGATTTTGGGCTCTGCGCCATTTTAATTTGGGCAACTGATGCGTTGACCGTTCATGGGCAGTTCCAGGTTGCAATATTGATTTAGTGGCGCAAGCCCCATTTCTGGATCTGATCGCCTTTGATGATCCCGTTGCATGCAGTAGTTGAAACGTAGTCCTACACTAGCCCAGATCTCTTGCCGTCCGGGACGACGCACCTGGGGTGTGCCCACCGGCGTGCTGTTGGAACCCATAGGGCACCTTTTCTTCAAGAAACCGAACACAAACAGAAACACACATTCCTGTAAATCATTGAAAAGATTGGTCGGGACGGGGAGATTCGAACTCCCGACCCCCTGAACCCCATTCAGGTGCGCTACCAGGCTGCGCCACGTCCCGACCCGGGCAGAGCAACATGCTACAACAGCGTCCAATGGCAGAGCAATTTCGACCGCGCCGGTTCAAAGTGCCGATGCTGCCTTTGCCGTCCCATCTACTCAGCCGGTTCACTTGACGGTTAGCGACCGCCACTCTGTTACAATCCAGCAACGGGTCCGGAGACTGAACTCTTGGTCCCTGGATCCGGCGAGCACGAAGCCATGCCCTTTTGTCCCGGTTGCCGAAGCGAGTACCGACCCCAATTGTCTCACTGTGCCGACTGCGGCTTGGATTTGGTGCCGGCTTTGCCCGAGCCGAGGCCCGCTGAGCCCGACTTGGAACTGGTGGAAGTGCATCAGACCTGGGGTGAGATTGACGCTCAATTGACCCGGGCGCAGTTGGAAAGCGCGGGAATCGACTCCATCCTCCGCGGCGAGGCAATTCGGTTCATCCACGGTTTCAACCTCAACAATCTGGCCAAGGTGAAGATTCTGGTCCGCGCTGACGAAGCCGACGAAGCCCGTTCGATCCTGTCGGAGTTTCCGGAGAATTTCTGTGCCAAGTGCGGCGCCGCGGCGATGCCGGGAGTGGATCCCTGTCCGGCCTGCGGCCACTCCGGTCCCACCACGGCCAAGCCGATTGAAGATTGAAAAGGACAGGTGCCGTTGACCCAGTCCCATCACACCGATGGAGGGGAAACCCCGCCCGCCAAGCCTGCCTCCTAGTGGTTGACGGCGGCGGCCGTCGGGAGGATCTTGCGCAGCGTCATGTTCGCTGATTCCCTGCCATGGGACGCTGCTGCCGCACGGCAGACCTGAACAGCCAAGCCGATGCGACCCACAGCGCGACGAACAACCCGTTTGAGATCAGGATCTCGGACACGGAGCTCACCGCGGCCTGGTGCTTGCCGGCGATCAGCGCGACCACGGCGACCAATGCCTGAGCGAGCGCCGTTGCGAACAACGCGCGTGCCATTGCCCGTGGCCGGAGGCGGGCGATCATGGCGCCTATGATTCCGACGGCGAGCACCCCGGCGTACATCAAGTCGGCGGCGTCGCCCTCAGCCCCGATGAGGCCGACGGCACCGACCACCCATACCAGGATCAATGCTGTCGCGAGCGCAGCCCCGACGGCCTATCGGCATGCCGAGGCAGATTTTAACCTCATCGCTCCCCTCTGGCTGGTCGCCCTCCCGGGTGCTTGCGGTCGACGATGGTTCCGTTAGAGGCCCTTACAAACTGGGCGACGCATGCTTCGCCCCTACCATATTGCCTTTGCGGGGCGAATGGAGAAGTTTAAGGACAACGAGTTCAATCGATGTCCCGTGTCTTGAAATAAAGCTACGAAACACAAATGGAGACACCAAGTCTCTGGCTAGTCACATGTGCCCCATCCCCCTCCTCCAAGGAATCGGTCAAGAACGGGTATCGACTCTACCTGGAGTCCCAGAATTGGTCGAAATGCATCCAAAGGACTCGAGAGTAACGGAACAGCAGCGGAGAAAGAAAGAGAAGTGTCACCCCAACCGTCAAGATGCACTCATTCGCCGAAAAGCCCCCAAATAGCAGCAGAACCAAAACCAGTGGCGTGCATAAGGCCAAGCACATAGCGTAGCTGAAGATCATTGCCCCAAGGAAGTAACCCTGCTCTCTCTCGTATTCCAACCGGCAAGAAGGGCAAATCCGATGCATCTTCCAAAGACTTTCGAATACCGCACCATGGAGACAACGCGGGCACCGGAGCCGGATTATGGCTTGGAGCCGACTCAAATCTTCCCCCAACGGACAGAATCCCCTTCCATCAAACACTACCCAAGTTTTAAGATTGGATCAACGCGATAAGCTGCAATGTGCGAACTGGGCTTTATCGGACCCATGACCGTGCTTCACCGTTTTCCTCTATTCCAAGTAACGGCTTTGATCGCCCCGGGAAAGCCGGAATAGTGGCCATTTATGCTCACTAATCCCAATCCAGACTCCGAGGCATGATAGCGGGGATTCGACCTGAGCCGCGTAACTGTTGCGTGATCTCGACATGCCGCTTGCACTCAGGTCCGAGGGACAAATTAAAAGAAAGGCTGGACTTGGCCCCCACTGTGGTTGGGGGCGAGATGGAGGGCAGGAAATCTTCATGCGTTGCCTCCACCACAAGCTCCTTTCGGGGTGCACATTACGGATCTCACAAGCGCCGTTCCGGGACGATGATCGCGGTCAACGATCGTGGTTGAAGGCCGTCAACCTGGAGGTCTCTACAAACCGGGCGACGCGTGCGTCGCCCCTACACAGATCTATCGAACCCGCCACACCTGGAATGCCCCCATCAGTGGCCGTTTCGTTCCGCTGCAGCAGGACATCACCTTCACAACGACCCAAATCTGCGTCATCTGCGGTTCCATCGGCGGACCTGGGGAGTTGGCAGGGGTGGCAGGAATCGAAAGTATACTTTAAATGACTGATTTTACGGGGATTGAGTTCTTAATTTTCTTTGAGTTGCCCCCAATGCTGCCCCCAAAATCTTTAGTCACCACCCAATCACCCTTATAGCAATTCCCGTCAAAGAGAATGGTGACAATCTCAACCCGGCGATTATCCCGTGAAGTCTCATCCTTCCTGCCCCTGCTTCACCAGATGCAAATATAAGGGATGATGCGTTCTGCAGCGCGTAGCGCCTCCACCGGTTAGTCCCAATCTCCCACAGCATCCCGCTAAAGTATCTGGCGAGCCATCGTCACCTTCTCCCGGCCGGATGCACCGGATGGAGGCTCCTTGCGTTCACGCGCATCCAGTCTGTCAGGAGGAACTCTATAACCGGTTGAGCATCCTCCCTGCGTCAGCTTGATGGAGGAGCCGGGTTCAAAGAGGCCCCCAGTCCGCAGGCGCCAATAGTAGCCTGGAACCGGACCGCTAGGGTCCGGCGAGTGGAAAGCTGGCGAGGTCATTGCAGAGTGGATGTTTGCCGAAGTGAACGATGTTGGCCCACCAGCTTCATTTCAGCAGCAAGACTCGCCAAGGCAAACACACACATCAGCGGGGGCATCCTCCCCCGCCGCTTCCGATCTCATTTTTTGTAGATGTTCTTCCAGGCGAATACTTTTGGAACCCCGAAGGAAGAGCCATGAAAACGGTTTTTCTTCTCCTGCTCCTTCTCTCAACCGGCGGTTGTGCCGCCAAACAATGGCCCCCCCTATCTCCACCACTTTTCCGAAGGATTCCAGAGGGCCCAAGAACGCGGGATTCGCCTATGTTGGCAAGCCGGGTGCTGTTGGAACGGCCCGGGCGCTGTCCCGGGCATGGGCGGCAAGGAGGTGACGTCCACTTTGGCACTCGTGCCACTGGAATTGACGAAGCCTGGATCGCCGCCGTTCCCAAAGATTAGGCTGCTGCCGCGAGTTCCGCCAGCGGTGCCCTCACAATGACTTAGACTCTCCCCTGCCGGCACTGGAAGCTAGACTGCGCAAGTCACGGAAATCAGTTTCTATCTCCTGGAGTGAACTTCAAATGGCTCCGGGTCTAACATAGAGGTGGCGCCACTCGTGAGGGCCGGTCAGGGTCTTGGAGTAAAGTCACCCGCGCATAGAAGAATAGAGAGCAAAAGAGAGGGCTATGAGATGAGCACTTTTACTGAGCGCATGATTGGGGCAGCCACGCTTAATGTCCATACCTATGAGGAGGTGGAAGCAGATACGACGGCCACGACCCAAGCCATGGGTGTCGTGGTGCTCTCCAGCATTGCTCACGGCATTGCGGGCCTGGTGCAGGAAGGGGGCATTGGCTTTGTCGGCAGTGCACTCGTCGCTCTGATGGGCTGGTTCATCTGGGCCTTTCTGGTGTACATCATCGGAACTAAACTTCTTCCCGAGCCACGGACCCACTCCAATCTAGGAGAACTATTGCGTACCACGGGTTTCTCTGCCTCCCCAGGTCTGCTACGGGTGCTGGGCGTGATCCCGCTTATCGGCCAGCTGATCATTTTTGCAGTGAGTATCTGGATGCTGATCGCCATGATCATCGCGGTGCGGCAAGCACTGGACTATCAGAGCACGGGTCGAGCTGTGGGGGTCTGTCTGATCGGCTGGTTCGTCTTCGTCCTGATCATGCTAATGCTTCCGCGGGGAATAGTCGCCTAGCCGAGGAGCAAGAAGGCTCACTGCTCCCCATCTTGACACGTTGTCAACCCCTGGGGGAATTTTTGTGAGAGGTTCGTGAGACCTAGTACCCAGATAGGCCCCCCCGGGGGTACCCCCTGAACAATATTTCAGAAATGGGTACTCTCGCGGCAAAGAAATGGGGACTACTATCCCTGGGAGCGGTCCCCAGGTTCCCCAAGACAGCCGAAGATCAGGACACCGGTATAAGAGGCCCCGCTCGGGAATGACCAGCCAGCAAGGGTGGGAGGTCTCCCGTGGCTCGACCGGATGGTGCACTTCTCCCACCATGATCGACGGAGCCGGGTCGCCAGAGGAGACCGGCCAGGCGGGAAGGGTTCCTCGATCGGTCCGCCCCCGATTCGGTTGGAACCAAACGCGCCAGACGGACAGGCAAATCACCCCACCGAGTAGCACGGCGACGCCTGGAGCCAAGTAGTACCAAGCCTCGATTGCGGCATGCAGGGCAGGATTGGGAAAGGCGATCAGATCCAGCACCGGATTGTCTCCAGCCCGCGGAAAGGGATCATATTCGGACCGCGAGATCGTCGCTGCCGGGCCAGCCAGAATGAGGATCACATGCCGCCACTTCATAGGGCCTTCAGACTGCCTTCCCGCAGGGATTTTTGGGACGGAAGCGACCCTCCCAAGGGGTGCCGCGCGAGTGTAAGTTGGCAGGCTCCCGTGATGTAAGTCGCCCCCTTTGTCTATCTTACACTCCCGGATCGACACGACGCGGACCTCTTCAACCCTCAAAATGGCCCCCTCCATAAGCGTGTCGATTGCCAGGTGGAATAGCCGTCGATCACGACTCTGAAGGAGCGATCTTGGGCCAGCGGTTCCAACTCGATGGCCCGTTTCAGCGCGGCCGTTACGCCGCCGTAGGAGTCGAGTATGGTCGTCCTACCCGTGAGCACGGCGCGTTTAATCTTGGCGTATCAGCCTGTGGTTAAAGGCATCATTGATGAAACTGCTCGCGCTCAGCATTGACGGCTTCCGTGGAACCCAGCACGCGATCATCCGGTTGGGCGAACACGATGTCATCATCGGTCCCAGACGGTTCCGGCAAGAGCACGATCATCGACGCCCTGTCGCTTGTTTTCGGCCGGACTCGTCTCGTGCGAGATCTCACGGAGCACGACTTCGATGGCAGTTGTCCCGAAGCTACCAGTCGCATTCGCATCGTCGCAACACTAGCAGCCCGTGGTGAAAGTCCTTACGTTATGGGATCGACACGATCTGGCTCATGTACTATCTTGTGGGCATGAAATGGGGAAACGGCGGCGCCGGGCGCGGCCAGCGACGATGTGGGGGGCCACGGCGGCTCTACCAAACAGCGCAGGGCGAGCGGCTGAATCAGGTGCTCGACAACGCAGGGATCGATGCGTTCGTTGAGGCGCAGTGCGCGTCATGCGATGCGGACGGGCTCGGCCGACGAACCGCCGGAGCGTCCCGAGGACACCCATGACAGCCACCCCAGACAGTCGCCTGTCGGTCTACATCGCCGGCGCGGTCGTGGCCGCCATCGCCCTCGCCTTCGCGGCGCCGTCGTTCGCGATGCGCTTCGCCATCGGAGGCGAGATTTTCCTGAGCCTCCTCACGATGATGGTCGTCCCGCTGGTCGTGGCCAGCGTGATGAGCGGGATCATCGGCCTGGGCGACGTCCGCAAACTCGGGCGGCCCGGCGGACTCGCGATCACCTACTACGTGACGACGACAGTACTCGCCGTGCTGGTGGGCCTCGCCCTGGTCAACCTGATCCAACCCGGGTCCGGGGTCGACCCGGCCACGCTCGAAGCCGGGGCCGCCGATGGCGGGGAGGTGGCGGCCGGCCGTGGGGACATGGGGTTCGGCACGATTCTCCAGAACCTGGCCTTGATGCTGTTCACCAACAACTTGTTCCGCTCGGCCACCGAGGGCAATCTCCTGCCCCTCATCATCTTCTCGATTATGTTTGCCGGCGTGCTGACGACGATGGGCAACCGCGTGAGCCGGGTCGCGGCCCTGATCGTGCAGGTCAACCAGGCGCTCCTGTCGTTCGTGCTGTTCCTGATGAAGCTGGCACCGGTCGGCATCTTCTGTCTGGTCACGGCCAGGTTCGGCGAGGCCCAGCAGGGCGGCGGCTTGGTCGCCGTCCTCGTCCAGACGGGGGCCTACTTCGTGACGGTGCTGCTCGGGCTGGCGGTCCATGCGTTGCTGACACTTCCGCTGATTCTCTGGATCTTCACCCAGCGCAACCCGCTTCGCTTCATGATCCAGATGTCGCAGGCCCTGCTGACCGCCTTCTCCACCGCCAGTTCGAGCGCCACGCTGCCGATCTCGCTGGAATGCGCGGTTGGCAACGCCAAGGTCTCGAGGCGGTCGGCTGACTTCGTGCTGCCGCTGGGCGCGACCATCAACATGGACGGGACCGCGCTCTACGAAGCGGTCGCCGCCATCTTCATCGCGCAGGCGATCGGCTTCGAGCTGACGATCGCCCAGCAAGTCGTGGTCGCTGTCACGGCGACGCTGGCGGCGATCGGCGCGGCGGGCATTCCGGAAGCCGGACTGGTGACGATGGTCATCGTCCTCAACGCGGTCGGCTTGCCGCTCGAGTACATCGGCCTGATCCTGTCGGTGGATTGGCTGCTCGACCGGTTCCGGACGACGGTCAACGTTTTCGGCGATGCAGCTGGCTCGGCGGTGGTCGAACGGAGCTTCGTGGTGGCGGGCAGCGAACCGTAGGGGCATCCCTGCCCACATGCTCCGCGAACACGAGCGGACCGGCGCCCGTGCCGCCTTCGCCCCCATCGATGGGCAGGATGCCGCGATCCTGCGCCCCTGCCGGCCACGCCAGCAGTGCAACGAATACCACCCAATACATGCGATGGATCATCCGACTCGGCATTGTTGGAATGCACGGTGGTTAGCGCGACCCACCGTGACCAGTATTGAGGGCCTGCAGAAGATCGGCGGCCTCGCCGCCTCGCACCTTGCCCACCACGATGTGATCGGGCCGGTGCCGCAGTGCGTGCCGGACCAGCTCCCGGATGGTGATGGGGCTCCCCTCCAAGTGCCCCGCCTCGAAGCGGAGACAGTTGGCCCGGGCGATCCGTAACTCCAGGGTATCCTCGATGGCCACGATGCGTTCGTTTTCGGGAAGGAGTTCGATTAAGGCGTTGAGCAAGGTGGTCTTGCCCGAGCCGGTTCCGCCGGATACCAAGATGTTTCGCCGAGAGACAAGTACCTCTTGGGCGCTTTGCAAGACGCGCTCCGGCAGCGAGCCGATTTCGACCAGGTCCTGGGCCGAAAACGCACGTCCCCCCAAAGCGCCGCACCGTAGTGGCCACCTGCGGGCCGGCCGGTAGCACGCAGATGGCAACCCGGGAGCCGTCCGCCAAGCGCGCATTGATAATGGGCCTGGCAGCTGGATCGAGGCCCAGCGGCCGGGCAATGTGAATGGCCGCCCGCTGAAGCGCTGCGACATCGAGGGAGGGCGCTTCATGAGGATAGAGCCGACCGGCCTTCTCAACCCAGACGTTGTGGGGACCGTTGATCATCAGCTCGGATACTTCAGGGTCTTCCAGGACGCCTTCAAGCCCAGGGAAAAGAGGTTTGAGGTGCTCGATTCCACTGGCCCGGCTCATATACGGCCCTCCTCGCGCAGACGCCAGTAGCCGCGCGCCCGGGGCAGGTAGTGGGGCTTGAGATACACCCGGAAGCGGGCAGGGGTGGTTTCCACCTTTGTGCCTGCGGGTGCGACCGTTGTGGATCCGGGGATGGCGAGGGCGAATCTACTGGATCATGAAGTAGAACCGGCGGTGAGTGCCTGAAAGTCGTTTCCGGAAGGGCTTTGAAAGACACGCAAGTCGAATTCGGTCAGGACGGCCAGAATGTGATCAAAGATGTCGGCCTGAATGGCTTCGTAATGGGCCCATCGGACGTCCTTACAGAAAACATAGATCTCGATCGGCAGGCCGTGCTCGCCCGGAGCCAGCTGGCGGATGATGAACGTCATTTCCCGGCTCACCATGGGGTGGTTCTCCAGGTAGGCCTTGACGTAGGCTCGGAAGGTCCCGATATTGGTCATTCGCCTGCCGTTGGCCAGGCTGGAATCATCCACGGCGGCGGATCGGTTGTGCTCGGCCAATTCAGCTCGCTTGGTCTCGACATACTCGGAAATGTACTGAATCTTGGAGAAGCGCCCGATCATCTCCTCGGTACAGAATCGGATGCTGTTCATATCGATGTGAATGGCGCGCTTGATTCGGCGCCCTCCCGATTGCTGCATGCCGCTCCAATTCTTGAAGGATTCGCTGATCAGCGCATAGGTGGGAACCGTGGAAATGGTCTTGTCCCAGTTTTGAACCTTGACGGTTGTCAGGGTCACCTCCAGGATGTTTCCGTCTGCTCCATAGCGAGGCATCTCGATCCAGTCGCCCTGGGCCACCATGCGGTTGGCGGTCAACTGAATTCCCGCCACGAAGCCCAGGATGGCATCCTTGAAAATCAGCATGAGGACCGCGGTCAAGGCGCCCAAGCCGCTCAGAAAATAAACCGGGGTCCGGTTGAGAATGATGGAGAGGATCAAGATGCCCGAGATGAGGTACAGGATGATCTTCAAGACCTGCAGGAAGCTCTTGATCGGAACTTCCTTGGAGATTTCAAACGTCCCATAGATGTCATGAACGGCATTGAGAAGAGAGTCGATGACCAGGACCCCGACAAGAATCATAGAAATGAGTGCCGCACTGGTGTGGAAGGAAATCAGAAGGCCATATCCTTCCAGTGCCAGGGGCATCATCGTGTAGAGGATGAGAGCTGGGGCCAGATGCGACAGCTTGGAAAAGGTCTTCCTCTGGACGAGGACATCATCCCAGTCGGTTTGGGAACGCGAGACCAGTGATTCGACGACCGACAGAATCACCCTCTTGGCTATGAAATTAGCCACAACGCTCAGAAGGATAACGAAAAGGTAGGCGAGGATTCGGGTGAGGACCAACGCCTCAGCGGGCTCCAGGTTCTGCTCGATCAGCCAGTTCTCGATTAACTGTAACATCGGCTAACTTCCCGACTCCTGGGCAACAATCGTGGGCCCTTCCACGGCAAACATATCACCTGTCCCTCAACTCAAGCCCAATCTTGCCAGGGCAAGCAATCCGGCGAGAACCATCAGTGCTCCCATCATGCGGTTTCCCTGGTCTCCAAGCGGGAGGAACTTCTCCAACTGCACGAAAAGCATGATGGCTGCCATCCACGGCAGGGTCATGACCCCGCTCCAACAAGAGCCATCCCATCAGTGCCCAGCGGCAGCTTGCTTCTGTTCCACCACGCGCGCAGTGGCTTCGGCGAAGCTCGGCACGCCCTGCGCACGACGCTTCTCGGCAAGCGGGTCCACCGCCCTCGCGGGCCAGCTTGCGGTTGGCCAGCGCCTTCTCTCGAGCCTCGGAGAGGGATATCAGCGCGACGGTGCCGAGCCCGAGCTCGCGGCGCCGGCCGCGGATGACCAGGCGCTGAATCCAGCTCCGGGTTCCGCTCGGCTGGACGAAGAGGTACAGCCCGTTTCCCTTGGCGCACCTTCCCGGCGGGGCCGTGCGCACGAAGGCGGCCGACAGGGCCTTGTCGGGATGGCGGCCCTTGGGCTTGGTTTTCCGGGGCGGGTTGGCCTTTTTCGTTCCAGTACTCATCCCCACAAAATATAGGGGATGGGAGCGGATATCAATGGATGTCGTGAGGGGAATGACCCGCTAGTGTATGCTCTTAAAGAATTGATGTAAGAGTCATTTATGGACTTAACTGGATGACACTGCACATCGGTCCAGGTAGTCTGCCCATTCCTGCATCATCTTTCGCCGTTCTGGTAGATAGGCCGTCCGGTTGTAAGCTCGCCCGTTGGGGTCTCGCACCGCGTGGGCTTAACTGGTGCTCAATAAAATCGGGGCGAAATCCCAACACTTCATCCAGGATAGTTCTCGCCATGGCCCGAAAACCATGACCGGTCATTTCCTCTTTGCCGATACCCATGCGCCGCAGAGCAGCCAAAATGGCATTGTTGCTCATCGGGCGGTCCCCTTTCGGAGTGCGGGCGCTGGGGAAACATAACGTCCCTGTCCAGTCAGAGGATGCAGTTCGCGGAGGATCGCTACTGCCTGGCGGGAAAGAGGGACGATAGGGGGGGTGCTGGTCTTGGTGACGGTGTAACGCCATTCGGAGGCCTCCAGGTCGATATCCGACCACTGAGCGTGTCGCAATTCACCAGGCCGCACGAAGACCAAAGGAGCGAAGCGCAGGGCACAACGCACGATCAGCGTCCCCTGGTAGCCGTCCGGCACTCGCAGCAAGGGGCCGGACCTGCTTCGGTTCGGTGAGGGCGGCAAAATGCTTTTTCCTGACCGGTGGTAGCGCGCCCCTTAAATCCCCGGACGGGTCGCGCTGGGCCCGTCCGGTGGCCACCGCATAGCGAAACACCTGGCCGCAGTTCTGAAGAACACGGTGGGCGGTGTCCAGGGCTCCCCGTTGTTCGATCCGGCGCACGGCCGTCAACAATTCGGGAGCGGTGATGGAGGCCACGGGGCGGCTGCCCATCCAGGGGAAGATGTCCCGCTCCAGTCGTCTGAGGATCAGGTTGGCATGCCTAGTGGTCCAGTTGGAGGAGTGTTTGGTGAACCATTCCCGGGCCACGGCTTCAAAACTGTTTGCTGAGCGTTCCGCCCTGGCTGGTCGCCCTCCCGGGTGCTTGCGGTCGACGATGGTTCCGTTAGAGGCCCTTACAAACTGGGCGACGCATGCTTCGCCCCTACCATATTGCCTTTGCGGGGCGAATGGATATCCTCATTGGCGCCCGCTTTGTTCGTTTACAGGGTGTCATCGTCATCATCTGCGATGACCCTGCGAATTGTGCAGCTCGCCGTTCCCGGGCCATGATCGCGGTCAACGATCGTGGTTGAAGGTCGTCAACCTGGAGGTCTCTACAAACCGGGCGACGCGTGCGTCGCCCCTACACAGATCTATCGAACCCGCCGCACCTGGGATGCCCCATCAGTGGCCGTTTCGTTCCGCTGCAGCAGGACATCACGTTCACAACTACCCAAATCTGCGTCATCTGCGGTTCCATCGGCGGACCTGGGGAGTTTGGCAGGGGTGGCAGGACTCGAACCCGCGGCCGTCGGTTTTGGAGACCGATGCTCTACCAGCTGAGCTACACCCCTGCGGAAGCAACTGACCTTTCCCATTAGAGGCCATAGGCCGGCATGGGAGTCCCTATCTTACTTCATCCAGGGGAAATCTGTGGAAACATGGCCAATGGTCTCCGTTTTTCTCCGACTTTCCCGCCGGTCATTTCGTCTAACGATTAGAGTGCATGAAAAGCAGCGCATTAGTTAAACCAGCTTGGGAACTCTCCGAACACACCCAGCCGATGCGGGCGAACCAGGAAGAGCATTGGATCAGGCAGAGCCAGCAAGGGAATTCGGCGGCCTTCAATCATCTGGTGCTCAAATGGGAGCGGACGATCTACAACCTGGTGTTGCGGATGCTGCAGGATCCGGAAGAGTCCTCGGAGGTGTGTCAGGAAGTTTTTCTGGCCGCCTTCACTCAAATCAGAAGCTTTCGGGGCCAATCCCGTTTTTCCACCTGGCTCTATCGCATTGCCGGCAACCGCTGCCTGACTCGGCTACGAAAAAGGGCCCGACATCAGAGATTCTCGCTCGACTCTCGTGACTTTTCTCGGGCAGCGCAAACGGCGATCGGCCAGGAACAGGAAAATGCCGTCTGGAGACGCGAACGAAACGAGCGTATCGCAAGGGCGCTGGGACGACTCAGCCTCGAGCAACGCATCGTGGTGGAGTTGAAGATTTATCAAGAGCAAAGTTTTGAAGAAATCGCCGCTTTGCTGGACGTGCCTCTGAGTACCGTCAAGTCACGATTTTATTCGGCCCTGAAGGTCCTCAAGCGAAGCCTGGGAAGCCTGACTTCCCAGATCTGAGTTCATTGTGCAGGAGGAACTGGACCATGGATGACCATTGCGCGATCTATCGAGAGCAACTTGGACCGTCACTGGTTGGCGATCTGGAGCCTGCCGGCCTCCGGCAGCTCGAATTTCATCTTCAATCGTGTCGAGCCTGCAGACAGCAACGAGACCGCCTCAAGCAAGCCATCCAAGAGTTGCAAAGCTGGGAAGCGGTGGAAGCTCCCCACCATTTTTTGGTGCAGCCACTGGCTCCGGCTGCCGGTCCACGGGACCTGTTACGGCAGTTGGCTTGGCCCTGGAAGGCAGCTCTAGTGACCATTCCGGCACTGATACTGCTGTTGGGCGTTTTATCCTTCAGCCGTTTCCAATGGCACAGTGAGAATGGAGTTTGGCTGATGTCCTGGGGCGACGCTAGTCGACTTCAGCCCCCCGATCCCTTTCAATCCAACAGTTTTCGTCAACAACTCGATCAACTGCTGACCCAGCGGGAACAACAGCAACAGCAACGGTGGCTGGCTCAAGTGCGGGACGAGAACGAGGTTCGATTCAACGAGCTCTCCAAACAAAGGCAAGAGAACCTGGATCGCACAGTCGGGCAAGCGATCCGCGGTCTGCAATTGGAAGTTGCCGCCGACCAAGCCACCTTGCAGGCCGATTTCAAGAAAAGTGACCTGGCTCTCTACCAGGTGCTCATGGCTCAGCGGGCTCGGGATTTATCGGCCATGAGAGAAGAACTGGATCTACTGGCAGTCAGTGACGAGATTCAAGACACGCAAACCGATGCCCTACTGGCCACCGTGATCGAAATCGCTGACTCGAGAGGACCGACAGGCTCCAATCCCTGACTCGATTTCCCGCTTCGGAAAACGGAAAACATGGTCCCTGAACGAATCTGAACTCAAATCGGATTCCGAGCCTGCGCTGGTAATCCAGCCGGCTGGAAACCCGAGTGAAAGGAAGGATGAATGATGCAAGTCAAGACCCGGAACTGGATCACGATGACGCTGTTGGCAACCATGATGGCCGGCGCGCTGCCGGCTCAGTCCGAAACCACTCCTTTCGACCCCGCCGGCTTACGGCAGGAGTTGGAAATCATGGAGGGCATACTGCACACGACTTTGAAATATGCGCTGGAGGAATCGGACTCAGGACCGCGAGCATTCTCGCGCAGAACTGAGAGCTTTTACCTCTACGGTCAAGGCGCCGTGTTCGTAGTCAACCTACCCTTCCGCAGGTCCCGGGATATCGTAAGGGAAGTAGCTCGTCGAAAAAGGGGGATCGCTCGCCAAGAGAGAGAACTGTCCCGGATAAAGAATGCGCTGGGGGAAACAGAAGACTCAAATATTCTAATCCTAAAAGCTCAGCAACAAGTGCTAAGAGCTGCCGAATTGGCAAGCGTTCAAGCGGTCGCTGCCTCTGACGCACCGCCGCCACCTGCTCCCACCTGGGAACCCTTGCCACCAGCGCCGCCGGTCGCCTTTGTCGAGCAGGCACCCGAGCAGGTACTGGAGCCACTGAAAGAGCGGCTTCAGAGTCTACAGAATCGTTTGCAGGTGCAACAACGCCAAATGGAAGAGCACAATACGGAGATCCAAAAGAAGATGGTCGATGTTGAAAAGGCCTTGCTGGAGGCTCTTTCCCGCCATGGCGGCTCCTTCCGATCCCTGAGTGAAGGCGAGTTCGTCACCTTGATTCTCAATCAGGGCGAAAAATGGCCGGGCCGAAGCCCGCCGCAGGCGCGAGTGCTGGTGGTGCCCAAATCGGCCTTGATGGCGTTTGCAGCAGACCGGATCGCCTGGGATGCCTTTCTCCGCCAAGTCGTCGGCTATCAGATGTAGGCGGCCAGGGGTGCCAGGCAAACACATCCCGCCTTGAGGCACTCAAGCCGGATTCCTCAAACAGGAGAGAGTTCGCCCCTTGCGCCAAGCGCGCTGTTGACAGGTTTGCCGACCTTCCAAATTCGAGCGATAATGTCGGTCTCCGACGGCGGGAAGCTCTCCGGTTCTCAGCTACCCGCTAGGGGTTCGCCCGTCAGGAAGTCCCTGGCGGCCTTTCATCAGGGCGGCGAATTGAAACTAGAGGATCTGGACACACCGGCCCTGATTGTCGACCTCGACATCATGGAGCGGAACCTGGATCGGATGAGTGCCTATTGCGGCAGGCACGATCTGCAACTCTGCCCTCATACCAAGACCCATAAGAGCCCCTGGCTGGCGTTGGAGCAATTGAAGCGGGGGGCTGCCGGCATTACCGTTGCCAAACTGGGCGAAGCTGAAGTGATGGCTGCCGACGGCATCTCTGAAATGCTGATTGCCTACCCCATCCTGGGGCCCCGGAAGGGACGACGCCTGGGGCGTTTGTTGGAAGGTTGTCAAGTCACGATTTCGCTCGACTCGGAGCAGGCGGCCGAGACCGTCTCAAGTGCCGCTGGCGGACATCAGGTCGGAATCCTGGTAGAGGTCGATTTGGGGATGAGACGATGCGGGCTGCCTCCGGGAGACGCTCCCGTCAGGCTCGCGCGACTCATCGAGTCGCTGCCGGCCCTCCGATTCGACGGCATCCTCTTTTACCCGGGACACCTGCGCCCCAGTGCCGAGAACCACCAGGGGATGCTGCGCCGTCTCAACGACAAGTTGGGTCGCCAGCTCGAGCTGTTTCGCCGCCAACGAATCCCGGTCCGCCGGGTGAGCGGCGGCAACACACCCTCCGCCTTCTTCTCCCACCGGATCACCGGCATGACCGATATTCGTCCTGGAACCTACATCTTCAATGACCGCAATACCGTCCAGCTGGGAGGCTGTGGTTGGGAAGATTGCGCCGCTTTTGTCTATTGCACGGTGGTCAGCAACACGGTCACCGGACAAGCCGTTGTCGATGGGGGGTCGAAGACATTCTCCAGCGACGGTTCGGCCTCGGGAAAAGCCGGTGGTCATGGTCGCATTCGGGGGTTTCCGAAAATCGAATTGTTCCGCCTGAATGAAGAGCACGGTTATCTTCGGCTGCAACCTGACACCAGGCTGGAAATCGGTCAGCCCCTCGAAATCGTCCCCAACCATATTTGTGCTGTCGTCAATCTGCACCGTACCGTCTGGGGCATCCGCAACGGCAAGGTGGTCAAGGAGTGGGAAGTGCTGGCTCGAGGTCGGATCCGCTGAAGACCCCTGGGCCGAGCGCTGAAGAGAGCTTCCATGATTTTCTCAACCGGGTCCGTTTGGCATCTGTGGCTGTTGGTGCTCTCGCTGGTTCCGTTATGGCTGGCTCGTCAGCCCAGCCGTCGGCCGGCTCCTCCCAAAGCGCGGGTTCGGCCGCGCACGGTTCGACTGCACGGTCGCGAGCTTACCGACAACTATCACTGGCTGCGCCGGGGTGACGATCCTGAGGTCCGGCAATATCTGGAACTCGAAAACGAGTACACCAGGACCCTGATGCGACCGACTCGCCGGTTGCGGAAGACGCTCTACGACGAGATGCTGGGGCGTATCCGGCAAACCGATACTTCGGTGCCCTACCGCCAAGGTGAGTTCTTCTATTACCACCGCACTGAAGAAGGTAAGCAATACCCGATTTACTGTCGCAAGAAGGGCTCGCTGGAAGCCGCCGAAGAAGTATTGCTGGACTGCAACCATCGAGCTGCCGGTCACGACCACTACCAACTGGGAGAGCTGGAAGTCAGCCCCGACCATCGGTTGCTGGCCTTTTCGGAAGACATGGTGGGCGATGAGAGGTTTCTATTGCACATCAAGGACCTGGGGAGCGGCCGGCTATTGCCCGAACAGGTTCCCAACACCTACTACTCGTTGGAATGGGCTAACGACAACCTGACTCTGTTTTATGTCGTCGTCGACTCGGCCTGCCGTCCTCACAAGGTCTTCCGCCACCGGCTCGGCACTCCGGTATCGGACGACGTCCTGGTACATCACGAGCCGGAAGATGCCTTCTTTGCGTCCATCGAAAAAACCCGCAGCAAGCGCTTCCTGCTGATTGGTCTCAACAGCAACACTACCAGCGAGGTGCATTTTCTCGAGGCCGATCGGCCCCGGCAAAAACCTCGTCTGCTGAGTGGACGCCGGCCGGGAATCGAATACTCCGTGGCCCATCACGGTGATTGGTTTTATCTCACCACCAACGACGACGCGGTCAATTTTCGGCTGATGAAAGCTCCCATTGCCGGCCCTGCGCGAAGACATTGGGAGGAGGTGCTGGCCCACCGGCCGGACGTCAAGCTGGAAGAAGTGCAGCTGTTTGAGACTCACATGGCCATCTTCGAGCGCCGAAACGGAATCTGTCAGCTGCGGGTTCAGGACTTGAAGACCGGAGAGTTCCGGCCGGTCGAGTTTCGCGAACCGTTGTATACCATCTTGGCCGATTACAACCCCGAGTTCTCCTCGCCTGAACTGCGCTTTCGCTATGCCTCGCTCGTCACTCCGGAGACGGTCTATGATCACAACCTGGCCGACGGCACCAGAAGACTCAAGAAGCGACAAGAAGTGTTGGGGGGCTTTGCGGCCCAAGACTACGGCTCGGAACGAGTCTTCGCGATAGCGGAAGATGGGACGCGAGTCCCCATCTCGCTGTTTTATCGCCGCCGAGCGGCGCGGCCGGGCCCGCTTGTTCTCTACGCTTACGGCTCCTATGGATACAGTCTCGATCCGGCCTTCTCATCCAACCGGCTCAGTCTGGTCGACCGGGGCGTCATTTTCGCGATGGCCCATGTCAGAGGAGGAGGAGAGCTGGGGCGTCCCTGGTATGACGGAGGCAAGCTATTCCAGAAACGGAACAGCTTCACCGACTTCATCAGTTGTGCCCAATGCCTGATTGAAGAAGGTTGGACCCGGAGCGACCAACTGGTTGCTTGGGGAGGCAGCGCCGGCGGATTACTGATGGGCGCCGTTGCCAATCTCCGTCCCGATCTTTTTCACGCCATGGTGGCCCAAGTGCCGTTTGTGGACGTCGTCAACACCATGTTGGATGCGGCGCTTCCGCTGACCGTAACGGAGTATGAAGAATGGGGGGACCCTCAAAGAAAACAAGATTTTGACTACCTGCTCTCCTACTCACCTTACGAGAACACCGGTGCCCGGAAATACCCTCATCTGCTGGTTACCGCTGGGCTGAACGACCCCAGGGTTCATTATTGGGAGCCGGCCAAATGGGTGGCCAAACTGCGATCCCTCAAAACCGATCACAACTGGCTGCTGCTCAAGACCAACCTCAGCGCCGGTCACTCGGGCGCCTCGGGTCGTTACGACCGGCTGGGCGAAATTGCTTTCGAATACGCCTTTATTCTGGATCGGCTGGGCTGTTCCGATTTGATCTCAACCGGGGCCCCGGTTGCAAAGGAATCGCCCTGATGAGAGCGCACAAGACCATCTTCAATCCGAGCAGAGGGTGGTCTTTCCGTTAGTTCGGTTGGGGAAACGTGCTTGAGGCTCCCTGGAACCGAGTTCCCAACCGACGGCAATTGGCCGGCCCTGCTTTATCGGGCCCGAGCCTTGGATGCGATCTTTGCCCAAGTGTCGCGGAGGGTGACGGTGCGGTTGAAGACCAGACTGCCTGGACGACTGTCTCGCGTGTCGACACAGAAGTAGCCTTGGCGCTCGAACTGGAAGCGCTGGCCGGGCGAGGCACTTTCCAGAGTGGGCTCTACTTTGCACCCCTGCAACACCTGCAGCGAGTCGGGATTGAGCCTGTCGACAAAGTTCTCCCCGTGTCGTCTATTCAATGGATTCTCAACGCTGAACAACCGGTCGTAGAGGCGCACTTTGGCATTGAGGGCATGCGAGGCCGAAACCCAGTGCAGAGTGGCCTTGACTTTGCGGCCATCGGGTGACGAGCCTCCGCGACTGGCGGGATCATAGCGGCAGCGCAGTTCTACGATCTCGCCGGTTTCAGGATGCTTGACGGCTTCGCGACAAGTGATGAAGTAGGCATAGCGAAGGCGCACTTCGCGTCCCGGCGCCAACCGAAAAAATCGGCGCGGCGGGTCCTCCATGAAGTCTTCCCCTTCGATATAGAGCTCCCTGGAAAAGGGAATCCGGCGAGTGCCTGCCGAGGGGTCCTCAGGGTTATTGATGGCCTCCAAGGATTCGACGCGGTCCTCGGGATAGTTTTCGATGACGACTTTCAGGGGGCGCAAAACACCCATCACTCGCGGTGAATGCCGGTTGAGATCCTCGCGAAGGGCGTGTTCCAACAGCGACACGTCCACCAGTCCATCGCGCTTGGCTACCCCCACCCGATCACAGAAGGTGCGGATGGCACGCGGCGTAAAACCCCGCCGGCGCAAACCGCTGAGAGTCGGCATGCGAGGATCGTCCCAGCCCGAGACCCATCCTTGACCAACCAGTTGGCCCAGGCGTCGCTTGCTGAGGACGGTGTAGCTGAGATTGAGACGGGCAAACTCGATCTGCTGGGGGTGGCAGGGAACGTCCAGATTGTCCAGCACCCAATCGTAGAGGGGACGGTGGTCCTCAAACTCCAGGGTACATAAAGAGTGGGTGATCCCCTCCAGAGCGTCCGAAATACAGTGCGTGTAATCGTAAAGCGGATAGATGCACCAACGCTTCCCGGTGCGGTGATGGGGAACTTGGCGTATCCGGTAGAGCGTCGGGTCGCGGAGATTGAGGTTGGGCGAGGCCATATCGATCTTGGCGCGCAAGACATGGGCCCCGTCACTGAATTCTCCCGCCTTCATCCGCTGGAAGAGGTCCAAATTCTCCGCAACGGAACGGTCACGGTAGGGGCTGTTGCGGCCCGGCTCGGTCAGCGTGCCTCGGTATTCCCGAATCTGGTCCGGAGTGAGACTGCAGACATAAGCCTTGCCGCGTCCGATCAAGTCGCAGGCATAGTCGTAAAGTTGCTGAAAGTAGTCGGAAGCGTAAAAGAGCCGATCCTCCCAGTCGTACTGCAGCCAGAGCACGTCCTGCTGGATGGCTTGGGCAAATTCCACCTCTTCTTTGGTTGGGTTGGTGTCATCAAAGCGAAGGTTGCAACGTCCGCCCGTTTCCCCGGCCACTCCGAAGTTGAGACAGATCGATTTGGCATGGCCGATGTGCAGGCAGCCATTCGGTTCGGGAGGAAAGCGGGTGACAACGTTCCGGTGTCGGCCACTGGCCAAGTCACGAGCAATTTTTTCGCGGATGAAATCCAACCGCCGCCTGGAAGCTTCGTCTCCGGTCTCAGAATTAGCTTGGCTCATCGATGTTTTCGCTCCAACGCCCAGTCCGGCTGTCGACCGAAAATCTTAACACAGGCGGGAGTCAGCCCAGGATCGCCGCCGCCTCAATCGGCGCCACGGCGAGGAAAATGGATACGGCATTCCGAAACTGAGTCAAAGGACATTGGCGAGCAAGTTTTTGGGGTTGTTCTTCCCCCTAAAGTAAGGGGAACGCCAAGTTGGAGTGGACTACTTGGGGCCATCCTCTGCCGTGGCCCGGCCGGCAGACTTTCCAGACAGGGCGGCCGAATCGGTTCCGGGCGCCGAGCGAATATAAACGTCGTGTTGGGGAAAAGGAATCTCGACCTGGTTGGCATCGAAGACTTCCTTGATACCGTCGGCCAGAGCATCCCCAATCGCCCGCCGCCGCCGGGCGTTGGCAATCCAGACCCGTACCTGCAAAACAACCGATGAATCCCCCATTTGGCGCGTGATAACAACCGGTTCGGGTTCCTTGTTGATCCCATCAATCGAATCCGCTACTCCCAAAATCAATTTCTTGGCCAGCTTGGCGTCGGTTTTGTAGCCAATGCCTACCGAAAGCCGCAGCCGGATGTCGTCCCCGGAGGCGGTGTAATTGATAATGTCGCGGCGCATGATCTCGTTGTTGGGAATCACAACCACCAAATTGTCGGGAGTACGGATCTTGGTGGCCCGCAGACCGATCTCTTCCACGTCGCCCCAAGAGGAAGCATCCTTGGGAGCACCCCAGATTTCAATGCGGTCTCCTACCTCGAAGGGCCGATCCAATATCAACAAGATCCCGGCAATCAAGTTCGAGAGTGTGTCCTTGGCAGCAAAAGAGAGCGCCAAGCCAATCACCCCGGCGCCGGTGGCAAAAGGAGTCGCCGAAATATTCAATATGGGCAACGCCATCAGCACGCCAATGCCGATAATAATGAACTGAACAAACTTGTTCAGAAGCGGCAAAGCCGTGTCGTCCAGTTTGTTGTCGGCTGTGGTCACAATCTTCCGCTCGAAAATCTCCAAGAGTTCAGAGACGCACCGGCTTACCAAAAAAGACAAGGCCACGATCCAAAGGGCAGTCACAATTTTGGAAATGGTATCTAGCGTCCAGATCTGGGCCAGACGCCACAGACTCCAGAAACCGATCGATACCAAGAAACAGCGCCGAACCAGGCGGAGCAGAAAGTCGTCCAACTCGGTCTCGGTCCGGTCGGTCAAGTGGAGCTCGAGACGCCGCAGAACCCAACGCGCAACCAGGTAGAGAACGCCGGCGGCCAGCAGGACCAGGCCGCTCTCAGCCGCCAAGGGCAAGGCACCTTCAAACTTCTGCAGTATCCAGGTCTCAACAGCCCGTCGAGAGAGCTCCACCCCCAATATGTCCAAGATTGAGAAAGACTAACAGAATCGTCCACCGCGGCACACCCCAACCAACAATTCATCGGTCAGGCCGGTTGCTTCCCCGACCCAATCGCACCTGAGAGCCGGGGCTATGGATTGCGCCTCCAAGTTCGCCTCCCGAACAAGGTTGATATACTGTTGCCGCTTTCCCCGAGGAGATCTTTGGGGGGATAATGCTGATCAGGCTGTGGGAACAGTGCGCGGGGGCCGCGCTGGGATGGATTCTCAGGGGCCGAGGTCATGAACCTGCTTCTCTTGACTCTGGCTTTGGTCGTCCGGGTTGGTTCCGGCGCGCCTTCCACTTGGGAATCGCCGCCTCTTCAGAAGGATTATCTCTTGCTGGGAGAGGTAGAAATGCCCTCGGGTGACAGGCTGCAAAAACCGGCACTGGTTGTCCTCCATGGAGTCCGTACTCCTTTTTACCGTCAGACGGGAACCGAGCCCGGCGGCAACTTCAGATTCAAGGGGATACCGGCGGGGACCTATACCTTGACCGTCGAAGCTCCGGGACGGGGCTACCGGACCGTCACAGTGGAGATCTCATCCAGTCTTGCCGATTCGAAGCGGAGAATCCACCGTACCCTGGTGCTGCCAGCGCAATCCGCCCCCAATGAGCACGAAGTCTCGGTTCGGGAACTGATGACCCCAAAACCGGCTCTTCGTCTTTACCAGCGCGCCCAGAAGCATCTCGGGAGCGGTAACGTCAAGAGGGCAGTCGAGGCTCTGACCAAGGCGGTAGACAAATGGCCTCAATTTACCCAAGCCTGGAACCTGTTGGGAACGATTGCCAACAAGGCCCAACGCTTTGAAGAGGCCAAGACCCATTTCGAGCGGGCGCTTGAAGCCTCACCCCGCTCCTTTGCGCCGCTGGTCAATCTAGGAGGCGTGTTGATATCGTTGAAGCGATTCTCAGAGGCCCTGAAGATCAATCTCCAGGCCGTGGCCGACAAACCCAATGACGCCTTGGCCAACTCCCAGTTGGGATTGAGCTATCTGGGAACGGGAGAGGAGCAATTGGCCATCACCCATCTGGTTCGGGCCAAGCAAGCCGACCCGAGTCATTTCAGTCATCCCCAGCTCTCGCTGGCTCGCATCTATCTCCGTCAGGGTCGGGTGGGCGCGGCACGCCAGGAGCTCGGCGAGTTCGTCCGTCTCCACCCTGATCGCCCGGAATCGGATATGGCCCGCCGGGCAATCACGCAATTGTCACAACGGCAGGACTGAACAATTCCCCAGCAGAAGGGGAAACCGGCGGCCACGAAACCCGAAACCAACACCCCAGGTTTCGATGAGCGGCTGACGGCTAGAGATTCAACTCTTGACGGGCTTGTTGCAACAGCTCTTCAATCCCGCTGGGGGCGAGCTTCAGCAACTGCTCACGCGCCTTGTCGGCCGAGGTTTTCCCCAGCACCACTGCCTTTGCCAAAGCCGACTTGGCATCGTCCACTCTTTCCAGGTTCCAAAAACTGAGCCCCAGATAGTAGTAGGCAACGTCATTCTCGGGAGTGAGAGACACCACTTGCCGATACGCGGCAATGGCCGAGTTGTAGTCTTTGTTCTGGTAAGCGACGGTAGCACGCACCGAATAGGCGGTGGCTTTGGTAGCGTTCCAATCGTCGGGTTTCCAACCCTCGGGAACACCACTGGGAAAAGCCTGCAGCACCGTGTTGTAAAACTCGAGCGACTTGGCGATATCTTGCTGGCTGCCGTAATGGTTGGCCAACCAGACTACATAGGAGATTGCCGCCTTGGCGCCCAACTCGTTAACCAGGATATGGGCGAATTCTCGTATCTTGGGGACATTGTTGGTAGCGCCGTAGGACTGAGCCAGCATATAAGCGAGCTGGGTGCTCGGACTTGCCTTGTAGATCGATTCCCCGAACTTGATGGCGTTGGCGTGATCGCCGGCCTGAAAAGCCCTCTGAAAAAGCGTTCCTTTGGTAGCCAGGCTGTCGGGAAACATGGCGATCATCTCTTCAGTCAGCGCCTGGGCTTCCCTCGCCTGCCCGGCTTGGTTGTAAGCCTGAACAATCTGGCCGAAAAAGCCCTCCATATGCTCAAGAATCTTGTTCTCTTGGTGGAGTTGCTTCGCGTAGGCGGTAAGTCGTCGTTCGCGGCTTCCCACATCGGGATCCTCCATGATCTTCTGGATCTGAGCGTAGTGTTGCCGATAAAGCCAGTCCGAACCCTGAGGCACTCCCTCGGGAGGCTGGAGCGGTTGGTCATCCTGGGCCAGGGTGATCGTCCCCAGCATCAAGAAAGCCGAAGCCAAAAGAAGAGTGTTCTTGAAACGTATGCTTGCCATTAGATTTCTTCTCCCCCTGGTCTGAATTGGAACCCTTAGCCTTGGCCGAATTACGGGGCCGCATTGATTATAGAGAATTCAAAAGCGCCACGCCAAACCCCACACTTGCTTGGCGTCGGTTGACCGCCGTCGTCCGCCCCATCGTGGGTCGCTTCGCCGTGTCCGGTTCCGACTCGACCGGGGACTGAAACACTTCACTGCTTGTGAAAGCCAAAGTTCCTCCCTCTGCATCGAAAGACCCAAACCAACATTGCGAGAAATGAGAGTGTCAAGACCGGACCGTCGCCCCAGTAGGTGTAAGGACTGCGTTCGGTGCTGGTCCGGACGGTGCCGACCAGAGTCCCGACAGCGTCTTTCCGTCGAGGGACACCCTCGACCTGATCCTCGAGATATTGCGAAACTCTTCCCAAAGGGTCGATCAGTCCTGAGATGCCGTTATTACCCAGACGAATCAGACCGACCCGGTTTTCGATAGCTCGAAAACGAGCCACGGAGAAGTGCTGGTCGAGTTCCCCACTGGTTTCAAACCAGGCATCATTGGAGATGTTGACCAGGATGTTTGCCCCCCGGAGCCGCAAGTCTCGGGCCAACCCCGCGAACATGTCTTCATAACAGATCAGCACGCCCAAGCGAACGGGTTCACTACCGGACACACGACTGGGGATCGGAAAAACAGGAGCCGCCTCGCCGGGAGTCAGCCAGACGGTAAAGGGCACCAGCTTCTGCAGAAAAGGAAACCATTTCAACAAGGGAATGTATTCGCCAAAGGGAACCAAGTGAACCTTGTCGTGGCGGCCTCGGTTTTGGCCACGGGGGTCGAGCAGGTAGGCACTATTGAAATTCAGGGTCTGATCGCTCTCCGGGACCTGGTCCATATCGGTAACAAAGCCGTAGTGAGCTGGGATATGGCTCACGGCGCCGGCCAACAGGTGACTGTCGGTGCGGGCGGCCAATTGCCTCAACTCCCGACGCATGATGAGAGTATGCATAGCCCAAAAAGGGGATAACGCCTCCGGATCGACATTGAGCAGGTAGGGAGGCAAGACGACGGTCTCCGGCCATACGATCAAGTCGACGGGCTGACCGGAATCAAGACTTCGCGTCAGCTCCAGGTACCGCTGGAGGACCGTCTCGGGGCGAAACGTAGGCGTGTCGAGTTCCTTGAGCTGTTGTGGGATACTAGCCTGGACGAGGGCAACTCTGAGGGAATCTTGGGTTGGCACCGAAGCTGCGCGGACCGCTCCGTAGAGGCAGCAGAGGAGCAAGCCCGCCAGCACGGGGGTCAACCAGCGCCAGCCTGCAAACCATTTGCGCTCGGCCGCCGTCCGCGACCACACCTCGAATCCGAACAGGTTCACCAACAGAACGATTGCGCTCAAGCCGTGACTGCCCCAAAGGTCGGCAGTCTGAATGAACCAATCGAAGCCTCGTTGCGAGTGTCCTAGAACAAACCAGGGGAAGCCGGTCAAGAGCAGGTTGGCCCGCAGGTATTCTTGCCAAACCCAGAAACCGGCCACCGCCAGCCAAGCCAAGAGAGGGCCGGAAGAACTTTGGCGCGCCAGCCAAACCACCCCCGCGAAGAAACCGTAGAACAAGGCACAATAGACTGCCAACAGGAACCAACCGGGCCCGGTGACGTAACCGATCCAGGAGACACCGGGCAGGAAGTGCGCCAAGCCGGCGACCAATCCCAAACTTATTGCCATCAGCGGCGACCGGCTGCGACTGACGGCGATCAGCAGGGGCAAGAAGGCTACAAAGGCCAATCCTCCGGGCCCATAAGGGGGAAAGGAGCAGAGGATCAGTCCTCCCGACAAAGCCGCCAGAAAGAAGTTACTGCCTTTTGACCAATCCGCCAATATCGTTCCTTTCCGTTTTGGACCCTGGCCGAACTGCCGCCGGTCCATGTTTCCCTGCATTGTGAGGCTTCCGAACCGGAACCGGACCAGCCCGGGCGGAGCCGCAGCACGCGAACGGGAATCGGAGAGTCGACCCGCTAAGCGCCCGAATACGGGGCCTGCCAACCAACCCGCAGATTATACTGAAACCCAGCTCGGCCTCTAACACCGGGGCAACGTCTTGTCGGTGAACGCAACGCTGTCGGATCGGAGAACAAGAGGCCTGCCGGAGGATGTCAGCATGGGCGGGAGCCCACACTTGGCGGTATGATCGTGAGTGGGTTCAGCACACCGGGGAGCATTTGCAATGAGCGAGAACCAGTCGAGCCGATAGCCCATGTCTTGGTTGATTGCCCGCAAAAGAACTTCCAACAACATAAATTCCTTGACGCGCGGTTGGAGCCGTGTTTTCGGCCTTGTCTGGAAACCGCTGCTGGCGCTGATCTTGAGTTTTTTTCTGGTCGAGATTCTGCTGTTTCTGGGGGAGGATCTTTTTTTCTCGCGCGGATTCTATGTTTTTGATCGTGAACTGGGGTTTCGAGTGCGAGCTCATGCCCAATACGGCAATGCCAAAGCCAACGCCTTTGGCTTCAATGATCGGGATTACCCGCTCCAACGGACTCCCGGCACCTTTCGGATCCTCTGTTTAGCCGATTCTTTCAATTGGATCGGCGGCCCTGACTGCAATTACACTGCCCGTCTCGAGAGAAGGTTTGCCGAGGAGTTGGGGGGCTCCCAGGTTGAAGTCATCAGCGCGGGCTATTCGATGACTCACACCGCCGAGCAACTGGCTCTATTGCGGCGTTCAGGGCTGCTTTATCAACCCGATCTGGTGGTGCTGGGTTTCTACGCGGGCAATGACTTTTTTGATGCCGCACCCGCCCGCAAGAGAATTGTCTACGGTGGCGCTCTGACCGATGTTTGGGTTGACCGAGAAATCTTTTTCACTTGGCTCGGCAGGCCGGTGGCGTTGCGGAGTCGTTTGCTGCTCTTGCTCAAGCAAAGCTGGAAGACTTGGAACCTTCCGCAGCCTCCAGGGCGGTCGCGGCCCACGACGAGCCCACCCACTTCTCCCAATGACTGTCGGGGCGCGGAGGAGTCCAACGCGGTTTCCCTCTCGGAAGAGGCTTATCTGAATTCGCTCTACCTGCGGATGCAATTTGTCGACCGCAGCCAGCGTCAATCCTGGCAGCGCCATGAACGCTACATTTTCGACAGTCTGGTCGAGATGAAGCAATTGCTGGACTCAAGAGGCATCGGACTATTGGTGATGGTTTTTCCCGACGAGGTCCAGGTCGAGGCCAAGCTGAGACGGAAACTGATCACGACCTTCGAGATGGATCCGGAGTCTTTAGAGTGGGAACGGGCGCAGAAAATCCTGCAGGAATTCTGCCGACCGCAAAAAATCGAGGTGCTCGACTTGCTGCCTGATTTCCGTCGTGCTCATTCCCAAGCGCCTCTTTACCTGCTTCGGGACAGCCACTTCAATTCGGCCGGGAACGCCTTGGCCGCTCGCCTGCTCTTCAATCGCCTCATTGACCGGGTGCGGAATTCGCCCCAACTGGCCCCAATCAAGGTCCAGGCCGCGGCGCTCCCCTAACCGTCATTTTGTGAGGAGGTCCCTTCCTGGTCATTGCCAAGGGGTCGGCCAATCGGCAGGCGCTATTCTTCTTCTCGATCGCGACTGCCGCGCCAGCCATAATCCCGGTTGAGGTGACGGAGAAACGGGTTGGGGTTCAGCGCCTGGTCAATGGTATACCCTGACCCGGTCACCACCAGGATCCGGCCCGGCGGGAGGCGGGCCCGGGCCAACTCCAACGCCCGCCGCTCGTTGGGCACCACTTGGATGGAGGGGACATGGGTGGCCAGACGGCGGGCCACCGCAGCCGGCTTCTGACCTGCATAGGAAGCGCCCGTCACCGTGAAGTGCCCCGCCAAGGGGAAAAGGGGCCGAAAAACCTTGACCGGATCGCGATTTCGTGTCAGACCCACCAAAAAGTCAAAACGCCGATCCGGAAACTCTCTCCTCAGCCGATCGGCCAATGCCGCAACCTTGTCGGGATTGTGCGCCAAATCGGCAATGACATCGGAACCGACCTTCCGGAAACGAGCCGGAAGGGAGTCCGACATCGTCTGCAAGACAGCTTTGTCGTCGCAATGGGGATAAAAGAACCGGATCACGTTCAAAGCCAGCGCCCGGTTGTGAACCTGATAGCCGGACAGGCGGGGATATGAGTTCCGCACCTTCTCCAGATCGGCCTCACTCACCACACTCAGGGGAGCTCCGGCCGCCTTGACTGTCTGATCGACATAGGGAAGCGCTTCCCCTTTTTCAGCCGTAAAGAAGGGGACCCCCGGGCGGGCGATGCCTGCCTTCTCCAAACTGCGTTGCCACAATTCTCGTCCCAGGCTGCGAGGATGGTCGTGACCCACGTTGGTCAAGACACAAGCATCCACCTCGAGCGCCATCAGAGGGGTGTAGCGTCCTCCAGCCCCCACTTCCAGCACACCCCACTTCACCTCTTGGGCTTGGAAAAGGTTGAGGGCCAGCAGGATGCCCTGCTGGGCAAAGCTCAATCCCTGCCCCCGCTGCCGTTCCAGCAAGTCCTGCTGGTAGGGAGAGATCCGATCTCGATAGATCTCAACCAGCAATTCGTGAGCGGCGCTCTGTCCGTTGAGGCGGAATCTTTCGGCATAGTCGAAAACGTGAGGTCCCGTCCAGGAGCCTGTTGACCCGGCCAAGCGCAACCCCATTTCCAAGTGATGCGAGACGGAGCCTTTCCCGCTGGTCCCAGTGATGTGAATAAGCCGACTGGGATGTCCCTGGGGCCAAAAATGCTCAACCGCCTGGCGCAACTGCCGGATACCCCAGAGACGAGCCGCCGACCAGGAACTGTGATAGATCTCGTCCAGCATGACCAGATAGTCAGGCTCGAAATCCTCCAATGGCGGGTTGTCGACAGAACGGTCTCGCTCCAACTCACTCACACTTCTGCCACGAAAGGAAGCAAGCACTCGTCAACCGCGGGGGCAGCAAGGCGGTCTCCCAGTCCTTCGATCGATTTTTCTTGCACCGGATCTAACCCGAATTTCTCACCAGGTCGCTGATTGTGTGACCAAAAGGATATTATGTTCAGGTAATTACAGGTTTTTTGTCGATGTCTCCCCTGGCACAGACTATGCTGGGCGCGCCCTCGCTGGTCTTTTCGTCTTCAGCGGGCACATGTTCCCTCAAACGTAGTCCCTGCTACGCTTTCGGTCCCGAGCACCCGCTGAAACCGAATATCCTGCGCGATCATCGCGCCCCTCGGTGAGAAATGCGGGCTGAGCCGTCCAGGCGGAGTTGATGACCGGTTGCGAAACCGTGAGTCAAGAGATCGGGCCGCCGCGTTCAAGCCGGCCTGGGACGACTTGCCCGCCAATGGGACTAATCGATAGAACTGACCGGCAGCGTAGTGAAGACTCCACCGGTAAAATCCAACTCCAAGGCCACCACGGCTATCCGTCCTGCCTGGGACCGAACACAGATCTCGCCTTTGAAATCGGTGGTGTCGGCATCGGGGAATATCTCGTGGATAAATTCAGCGATTCTCCCTTGAGGCTCGATCGTTCGGCTGGCGGTACCGTTGGCCACCACCTCTCCGCTCTCATCCTTGAGGGTCAACTCAACCGATTGCGTCGCTACCTCGACATTACGTATCGCGACTCCCGTACTGAGGTTTCCGCTGCGCCGCACCGGGGCGATGGCGGCCCGCAGCTCTTGGCTGCTGCCCACACCGGCAACGCCGACGCCGGCCAGGTCGAAACGGACGACCGCCGAAACTGGGACGTTGGAAGAGACAACCATCGATCCGGTCAGATCAGTGCTTTCGTCTGTCGACAGGGTTCGACTGCCCAAGGGAGGAAGATCGAACCGATTGGCGTCAGCGGCGCCGAACAACACCGCTCCATCCAGTTCATTACCGTCCTCATCCCAGGCATCCACCGCCACCGTCGCTGTCTCGGTTGAGGAGCGATTGGTAACGACGACATCGGAGCTCAAAATGCCGCCGGTGCCAAATTGCGGAATCTGCAGCATCTCCTCCCGAATCGTATAGCCCATGTCGTGGAGCATGGCCAGCAAGACCGGCCCCGGCTGGTGAGTCACTTGGCCCCTTGAAACGAACGGGGACATCAAGGCGTTGGGCGTTCCGGTGGGATAAGCATCTTCGTCCAAGTGAGAAATGCTGTTTCCCTCGCCGAATTCTTCGGGAGCCCAGAGCATGACCGGGCCGCCCCCGTTGGCAGCCAGCGCGGTGACGGTTTCTCCGTGCACATTTTCCAAGCCGCGATGGCCCCAGAAGAGCTTGATCCCGGTGATTGCATCGTGCAGCTCAGTGGACCCGTTGCTGAAGAACTCTTCGTCGACCAACTGGTCGAACTCTTTATCGAAGATGGCAACATCGAATATGGAGGGATCGTCGTCGGAACCGATTCCATACTCGGCTTCCCCGTCCTCGACCACAAAACTGTCAAAAAATCCCAGCCCGTGGGCCAGCTCGTGAAAGACGACCGAAACAAAATCGAACTCATCGTCCCCAGGCCGGCCGTCCAACCCAAAGTACCAGTCCGAGTCATTGGAAAAGGTCGCGCTGATGTCCGCGTCACCGGGATCCAGGTCTCGCTCGGCTAGCTGATCGAAAAGAGCAAGCGGGAGCCAAAAGGGGATGGCTGCGACGCTGCGCCAGCCCTCGGGGCCGGCGCCCCCCAGCACACCTGTCTCGAGCGAGACGAAGGCGGCTTCAATTCGGATCGGTACCGTAGTAATCAGCAGAGCGGACCACATGTCGACAGCCCGCTGAAAGGCTGCCTCGGCTTCAGGTGTGAAACCACTGTAGGTCACTTCGATGGCGGCAGCCGGCGGCACCAGCTTGGCCGCTGCTCCGGGGGCGGAGGCCTTGAGTCGCTGAGCACGCAACTTGGAAATGGTCTTCATTTCGTCTTCCGTGGCCAGACCGCAGCGCAGCCGGTTGCCATCCATACGCGCCAGGAACACTTTGCCCGGGGCGCGCACTTCCCATTGGGCGACCAGATTCGAAAAGTTCATGCTCGAAACCAGCAGCGAGGCCACGACCAAGCGACTACGAATGCGATTCCTTCCCAACCAAGACATAGGCGACTCCTTTCCTCTCATGGCCCCTCCGCCGGAGCGAGGCCGAACTTCTAGTTATATCGACATCTTGTCCAGTTAGACAGACCGGATCGCGAAAGAGATCAAAAATCACTCCACGAAATCCGGAAAACCGGCTGACATCCAAAAAATTTGAATTGGAGACCGGCCGGACATGGATAGAGACTAACTCAGTCTCCGCGCTTACTGGAAACAGCAATGGCAGAATCGTCCATCTACCAGGGAAAATGGTACTGGCCCGACGGAGCTGTTTTGCGGAAATCCCAAGCCTTAGTGCTGAAATTATTGAGGGTCGAGGTTAAAATTTCAGCTTCCGATAAAATCTTGTCCGGAAAAAGGAGGGGAGATGTTGCGTACAGTTTTGGGGGCACTTATCGGGTACCTGGTGATAGCTGTGATCACTTTGTTGGGCGTAGCGGGTTTGTGGGTGGTCTTGGGAGCTGAGGCCGCCTTTCGTGAAGGGACGACAGTGGCAAGCAACCTCTGGGCCGGCGCCAACTGTGTTATAGGTCTGGTGGCCGCCATCATGGGAGGCTTGGTGGCCGCGGCAATCGGCAGGCACCCGACACGGTTGCCGGTGAAGGTACTGGCGGGGTTGGTACTCCTTTTGGGTATGATCTTGGCTTTTCGTCAACTCGACGTACAGCCTGACCCTCTTCCCGAGGGAAAAACAGTTGCCGAGTTGACTTTTGTTGAGGCCGGGACAGTAGCAGTGTCGCCCACTTGGTACAACTTTGCCATCCCATTGATTGGAACCCTGGGAGTCCTGATGGGAGGCTATCTCGTTGCACCCGCCCGGCGCTGAAAAGAAGCCCTGGCTGCTGACGGTAAGAAACAACGGCGTTTAGCTCTCCGAGGCAATCGCCCAAGAGCCTCAGGTTGCAGCGGTCAATCCACTCCGCTGCAACCTGAAATCCAAAGCGATGGGGTCATGATCGGACAGCGGAGGTCGCCTGTGGTTGACCTCAGAGATCACGCAAGGAGGGAGTTGACTAATAGGACGGATCCCGCAGCCGGCGAACCAGTCAAGTTTCATCGAGCACTTGCCACCGGCCCGCTGCAGTGCCCAATTGATGAACCAGAAGCACCACCGCGGCACCCAGTCTCCCATGTTGGTATTGATGGCCACATTGTCGACGTCGTAGTGAAGCGTACAGCCACCGGGCTGGTTGAGTGACTTGTATTGATAGCCTCGCCGTTCCAATTCCCTGAAGAGGTGGCGCTCGAACCAACGGTCCGGATAAGGGTAATGGTTACGCAGCACGTTGTTGATGCCCATCAGGACCCGCCGCGCATATCCGAGAATCGAGTAGGTAGCCCGCTTGGCGTTATAGGTGGAGGTATTCCAGTCTCCTCCAATCAGCACCGGCAGCCTGGGTTCCAGTCCTGCCAGATGGTCGAGAACGAGTTTCATTTGGCGGTAGCGGTGCCGCTGGCTGGAGTGGGCGTCCAGATGCAGACTGACCGCCCACAGGGGGCCCTGGGGGTGGTCGACGATTCCGGCCACGGCCTGCTGGTAACCCAACCGCTTCTCTTTTCCTCTCATCTTGTCCTTGCCGTTGGGTAGGGAGATGGCGTGGGCGCGCCGAATCGGGAAACGGGCCAACAGCGCGTTGCCGTGCAATGCCAGTCGATTCTCGCCCTCGACGTGGTACTCCAGTCCGCTACCCTTGACGAGACTGATATAGCAGTTGGCAAAAGCGAAGTGCAGTTTCATTGCGCGCGCGATCTCACGGGCAATGAATAAATTACCGCTTCGGGCCATCCCACAGTCCAATTCGGTCAGCAGAAAAATATCGGCGTCTTGGAGACGTGGGTGGGCAGAGAAAGCGTCCAGAATGCCCTCCAGCCGAGTTCCCCGTTCAACGTTCCAGGCAACCGCCCGAATCTTGTCCGGTAGCGGCGCCGGAGACCCGAGATAGCTCTCTTCAACCAGGGTGTCCATGACCCGGTCGATATCGGCTCTCAAGTGGCGATAGAGGGCGGAAGCTCTCAGTTGCCTTGTCGACTCAAAGTGCCGCAACTCAGCAAAATGGGCACTCAAGCCGTGTTCGAGGCCAGTCCAGCCGCTTCTTGGCAGCCGTTTCTGAGCCAGTGGCATAGCTCACCTCTGGGGCCCGGTCGTGCGGTCCTCCTCGGCCAACCAATAGGGAGCCTTGGCAGCAGTCACGACGAGCACCATCGTCATTTCCTTGATTTCTTGCAGCGTAGATCGCTCATGGACCCGTCAATTGAACAAGTCGAATAGCTGGGTGTATTTGATCACCAGACTCCGATCCGGCAACGGATTCAGAGGGTCGCGAAATGCATCGAACAGGCCCCTGGTATCGTTGTAGATGACGTAGAGACCGGTGTTGGCGCTCTTTCGCCACCCAAAACGCAGATTGGTGGCCCAAACGTCAGCGGCGTCATTGTACTGGATCAGAGCTTGGGCAAAAATGCGGGGCGTGAAGGAATAGGAAACACGGGTGATCAGCAGGTTGGTGATAAAGCTACCTCCCGGCAGGCTGATGTCGTTGCGGGAAAGGCTCACCTTGGTGTTGAAGGTTTCTCCAAGCCGCAGCTGCATCGAGGGAGCCAAGGCAAAGCGATTTCCGCCAAAAAAAGCGCCTTTCGTCACGCGCCCGCGGAAACTCAACCACGCCCCCTCGTTGGTGTTGGCGACCAGCACATGCTCCCGGCTCCGATAGATTCCCGCGGGAACCACTACCGTGCGGGGGTCGGAGGCGCCTGTGTCTTCGAAAATCGTGAAAGGCTCGCTGACGCCTTCGTATCTCAGGTTGGTAGTCGTGTGGATCTCGGATCCGTTTTTCCACTCCCAATGGCTATCGATGTGGGCTCGACTGGACACGTGGAAGCCATCGTGGGCCCAGTAGCCGTTGTAGGAAATGTGAGGCCGAATCTCGTGGAGCCCGCCGAAGTTGGGACGGTAGGTATGGAAGATGAGAAAGTCGGGTTTGCGATATCCTCCGGTTCGTCTGAGAAAACCGACCTCGGGATTGAAATTTTCGCCCAACTCCGTGTAATCGAACTCCAGCCGCCAAGCCGGCGAGTTATAGCTGCCCCCGATTTTGTAGGCATAATCATCCTGACTTAGCCCCGGCGTCGCTGTCGAGGCCAAAAACCCGGCGATTTGACCGTACTCGCCAATACCCCACTTGCCATCGAATCCAAAGGTCCGGTTGTAGTCGCTGTCTCCGGCCGCACCGGTTGCCTGACGGTTGATAAATATGCCACCGATTGAAGAGCGGTTGGGCAACTCCCGGCTCACCCGAGCCACGGTGTAGTTGTTACCGGGAGTGACTCCATCCACTTCTTGGGTTTGCATGTTGAGGAAGCCGACGTTGGTCCGCGCCAGTTTCCCCGACAGCCGGGCGCCTCCCACGATGGGGATGACCTGTCCGGCGGGACCGATTCCAATATTGCGACTGAAAAAGAGTTCGGCCTGACCACCGTCACCAACAGCAAACAGTCCCGCATTCTCAAGGAAGAAGGGGCGTTTCTCGGGAAAGAAGAGGTTGAAACGATCCAGGTTGATCTGTTGCTCGTCCACCTCAACCTGGGCAAAATCGGTGTTGTAGGTGGCGTCCAGCGTGAGGCTGGGAGTCAGACTGTATTTGGCGTCAAGGCCGACTGTGCCCGTCCTAACCCCCGACTGGTCGCCCCGCCGGCGCACTTCTCCCAAGACGTAGGGGATAAATTTCAGGTTGCGCTGATCGGGAATTTCCAGACCCTCCAGCGCCCCCGCCCGAGAGACCCGGTAGAGGTTGTACTGCCGTGGCAACTCGGCCCAGTAAGCAATCTCGTTCTTGCGCCGAATATTGCGTTGGAAGTTGAGCCCCCAGGTTTGCAGGCGATCCTTGGGATAGCGCAAGGTGCGGAAGGGAATGGCGAACTCGATGCTCCAACCGTAAGTGCCCACGTGAGTTCGAACATCCCAGGCTCCATCCCAATTAATGTTGAACCCAGCGCCCGAACCCCCTCGTTGACGACGGCTTCTTGTGCCTCCAATACTGGTCCCCGCGCCCTCATTGCTGACCTGGCCGTCATACTCGATCGCCGCCGGGTTGGTTCCAAAAACGAAGCCGTTCTGCCGGTCTCGATAGGTATCCAGGATGATTTGAAAGCTGTCGGTCTCGTCCAAGGCCGAATCGCGACGACTGTCGGAGACGATAATCGACTGGGGGTCTCTGTCGTAGCAGACCACCCCGAAGTAGAGAGTGTCGGCAGTGTAGGCGATACGAACTTCCGTCTTCTCGGAAGCCTGCTGTCCTGCAACCGGGCGAGTCTGCCAAAAATCCGAGGTCGGATTCACTGATTGCCAAACCGGATCATCGATGACCTGTCCGTCCAGTTGGGGGGCATCCTCAATCGTGTAGGCCGTGGCCGCAGCGGGTTCTCGGCCGGCTTGGGTCGCGCCTCCAGTGTCCTGGCCCGGCAATCCCCGGGTCGAAATCACCGTCAAGGCGACAATCACTCCCAAGCGTCTCAGTATCATTTGCATAGCGAATCTTCCAGTTTCCTAATCGAGACAATAACGTTCTTCCTCGTGTGGCCGGACGGATGGGCGAGACGAAAGAGGTTATTCTAACTGCTAATGAGCTTTGCCTGCGAGTCTTGAGCGTCAATAAACCGACCACGTCACAAGTTCCAGCCCGCCGGGAGTCGTTTTCTCAGAAAACTGAATCCGGATTGTCTCAAAGAGATCGCTCGGCTTTGAGAATCAAAGCCCCCAAGGAGGCAACGTGAGGAAGCTGATAATCGACTGGTTTCTGTCCTCAAAATCGATCCACTCGAAACCCTGGGAGGCGTGATCGATTTCCCAGCAGGCGCTTTCTCGGCGATAGAGGGCGGAAACTCTGAGTTGCCTTGTCGACTCAAAGTGCCGCAACTCAGCAAAATAAGCACTCAAGCCGTGTTCGAGGCCAGTCCAGCCGCTTCCCGGCAGCCGTTTCTGAGCCAGCGGCATATCTCACCTCTGGGGGCCCGGTCGTGCGGTCCTGCTCCTCGGCCAACCAATAGGGAGCCTCGGCAGCAGTCACGTCGTCATTTCCTTGATTTCTTGCAGCGCAGATCGCTCACGGACCGTCAATTGAACAAGTCGAAGAGCTGGGTGTATTTGATCACCAGACTCCGATCCGGCAACGGATTCAGAGGATCGCGAAATGCGTCGAACAGGCCCCTGGTATCGTTGTAGATGATGTAGAGACCGGTGTTGGCGCTCTTTCGCCACCCAAAACGCAGATTGGTGGCCCAAACGTCAGCGGCGTCATTGTACTGGATCAGAGCTTGGGCAAAAATGCGGGGCGTGAAGGAATAGGAGAGACGGGTGATCAGCAGGTTGGTGATAAAGCTACCTCCCGGCAGGCTGATGTCGTTGCGGGAAAGGCTCACATTGGTGTTGAAGGTTTCTCCAAGCCGCAGCTGCATCGAGGGAGACAAGGCAAAGCGATTTCCGCCAAAAAAAGCGCCTTTCGTCACGCTGCCGCGGAAACTCAACCATGCCCCCTCATTGGTGTTGAAGACCAGCTCGTGCTCACGGCTCCGATAAATTCCCGCGGGAACCACCACCTTGCGAGGGTTGGAGACGCCTGTGTCTTCGAAAATCGTGAAAGGCTCGCTGACGCCTTCGTAGCTCAGGTTGGTAGTCGTATTGATCTGGAAGCCGTTCTTCCACTCCCAATGGCTATCGATGTGGGCCCAACTGGACACGTGAAAGCCATCGTGGGCCCAATAGCCTCTGTAGACAACATGAGGCCGAATCTCGTGGAAACCGCCGAAGCTGGGACGGTAGGTGTGGAAGATGATAAAGTCGGATTTGCGATACCCTCCGGTTCGTTTGAGGAAACCGACCTCGGGATTGAAATTTTCGCCCAACTCCGTGTAATTGAGATCCAACTGCCAAGCCGGCGACTTGTAGGTGCCCCCGATTTTGTAGGCATAATCATCCTGACTTAGCCCCGGCGTCGCTGTCGAGGCCAAAAACCCGGCGATTTGACCGTACTCACCAATACCCCACTTGCCATCGAATCCAAAGGTCCGGTTGTAGTCGCTGTCTCCGGCGGCACCGGTTGCCTGACGGTTGATAAAGATGCCACCGATTGAAGAACGGTTGGGCAGCTCCCGGCTCACCCGAGCCACGGTGTAATTGTTACCGGGAGTGACTCCCTCCACATCCTGGGTTTGCATGTTGAGGAAGCCGACGTTGGTCCGCGCCAGTTTCCCCGACAGCCGGGCGCCTCCCACGATGGGGATGACCTGTCCGGCGGGACCGATTCCAATATTGCGACTGAAAAAGAGTTCGGCCTCGCCACTGTCACCGACAGCAAACAGTCCTGCATTCTCAAGGAAGAAGGGGCGTTTTTCGGGAAAGAAGAGGTTGAAACGATCCAGGTTGATCTGGTGCTCGTCCACTTCAACCTGGGCAAAATCGGTGTTGTAGGTGGCGTCCAGCGTGAGGCTGGGAGTCAGACTGTATTTGGCGTCAAGACCGACTGTGCCGGTCCAAACCCCCGATTGGTCGCCCCGCCGGCGCACTTCTCCCAAGACGTAGGGGATAAATTTCAGGTTGCGCTGATCGGGAATTTCCAGACCCTCCAGCGCCCCCGCCCGAGAGACCCGGTAGAGGTTGTACTGCCGCGGCAACTCGGCCCAGTAGGCGATCTCGTTCTTGCGCCGAATATTGCGTTGGAAGTTGAGCCCCCAGGTTTGCAGGCGATCCTGGGGATAGCGCAAGGTGCGGAAGGGAATGGCGAACTCGATGCTCCAACCGTAAGTGCCCACATGAGTTCGAACATCCCAGGCTCCATCCCAATTTATGTTGAACCCAGCGCCCGAACCTCCTTGTTGACGGTTTCTTGTGCCTCCAATAGTGGTCCCCTCGCCCTCATTGGTGACCTGGCCGTCATACTCGATCGCCGCCGGGTTGGTTCCGAAAACGAAGCCGTTCTGCCGGTCTCGATAGGTGTCCAGGATGATTTGAAAGCTGTCGGTCTCGTCCAAGGCTGAATCGCGGCGACTGTCGGAGACGATAATCGACTGGGGTTCTCTGTCGTAGCAGACCACCCCGAAGTAGAGAGTGTCGGCAGTGTAGGCAATGCGAACTTCCGTCTTCTCGGAAACCTGCTGTCCTGCAACCGGGCGAGTCTGCCAAAAACCTGAAGTCGGATTCACTGATTGCCAAACCGGATCATCGATGACCTGTCCGTCCAGTTGGGGGGCATCCTCAATCGTGTAGGCCGTGGCTACGGCCGGTTCTCGGCCGGCTTGGTTGGCGCTATTGCCTCCAGTGTCCTGGCCCGGCAATCCCCGGGTCGATATCAGTGTCAAGACGACAATCACTCCCAAGCGTCTCAGAATCATTTGCATAGCGAATCTTCCAGTTTCCCAATCGAGACAATAACGTTCTTCCTCGTGTGGCCGGACGGATGGCCGCGACAAAACAGGTTATTCTAACTACTAAATAGGCTTCCCTGCGAGTCTTGAGCGTCAATAAACCGATCACGTTACAAGTTCCGGACCTGCCGGGAGTCGTTTTCTGGGGAAAAGTGAAGCCGGATTGCTTCAAAGAGATGGCTCTGCTTTGAAAATCAAGGCCCCCAAAGGAGGCAAAGTGAGACTGAGAGAAAAGGGCTGTCCGTGGGCTTCGAGTTCTTCAGATTCTACCGCTCCCAGGTTGCCTTGGTTACTGCCTCCCCAGATTTCCGAGTCGGAGTTGAGCAGCTCACGGTAACAACCGCGCCGGGGGACTCCGATTCGGTAGCCGCTACGGGGAACCGGCGTGAAATTGAACACAAAAACCAACCAATTATCGGGCCCGCGACCTCGTCTGAGAAAGCTGATAATCGACTGGTCTCTATCCTCAAAATCGATCCACTCGAAACCCTGCGAGGCGTGATCGATTTCCCAGCAGGCGCTTTCTCGGCGATAAAGTGTGTTCAGCTCCCTCAAGTAAGCGGACAGGTCGCGATGCAGGTCATCGTCCAGCAGGCCCCAGTCGAGCGAATTCTCAGCGTCCCATTCCGCCCATTGTCCCAGTTCGGCTCCCATGAAGAGCAGTTTCTTGCCGGGGTGGCCGTACAGGTAAGCCAGATAGAGTCGCAGGCCCGCAAATTTTTGCCACTTGTCTCCGGGAAGTTTGGAGAGCAACGACCGCTTGCCGTGGACCACTTCGTCGTGGGAAAGCGGAAGAACGTAGTTTTCGGAAAAGGCGTAGAGCAAAGAAAAGGTCAGTTTTTGGTGGTGGAACTTACGATTCAAGGGATCCTGCGCCATGTAGGCCAGCGAATCGTGCATCCATCCCATGTTCCACTTCATAGTGAATCCCAGTCCACCCAAATGGGTCGGCCGGGAGACGTTGGGCCAAGCAGTCGACTCTTCGGCCACCGTCATCACCCCCGGATGCAGCTCGTGGATAACCTTGTTGAATCGCCGCAGAAAATCGATCGCCTCCAGATTCTCCCTGCCCCCAAAGCGATTGGGCAGCCACTCTCCATCTTGGCGGGAATAATCTCGATAGAGCATCGAGCTGACGGCATCCAGCCGAAGGCCGTCCAGGTGATACTCGTCGAGCCACATCAAAGCGCTGGAAATCAAGAAGTTGCAGACTTGGTTGCGACCATAGTTGAAAATAAGTGTCTGCCAGTCGGGATGGTATCCCTCACGAGGGTCTGCATGCTCATAGAGATGGGTGCCGTCAAAACGAGCCAGAGCGTGCGAATCTCGGGGAAAATGGGCAGGGACCCAGTCCAGCAAGACTCCAATGCCATTCCGATGACATTCATCCACCAGAAAGCGGAAATCGTTGGGGTCGCCCAGGCGGCTGGTAGGCGCGAAATAGCCGGTGGTTTGATAACCCCAGGAACCGGAATAGGGATATTCGGTCAGGGGGAGAAGCTCTATGTGAGTGAACCGAAGGTGGCGGACATGAGCGACCAGCTCAGTCGCCAGCTCCCGGTAACTGAGCGATCGATTCTCTTCGCCGACCCGTTTCCAGGAGGGGAGATGAACTTCATAAATGGCAACCGGCTGGTCCAGCGGCCGGGCTGACTTTCGTTGCTCCATCCAGTCTTGATCGTTCCACCGGTAGCGCCCCGGATCGAATACTACAGCCGCGGTCTTGGGAGGCGGGCTAAAGAAGAACCCGTAGGGATCGGTCTTCTCAACCTCGCCGTCCGCCGAGCGAACCAAATATTTGTAGCGGTCGCCCTCCAAGACCTGGGGCAGGAACAGTTGCCAGATGCCTGTGCCCTCGTGTTTGTGCATAGGGTGTCGGCGCCGACTCCAGCTATTGAACTCGCCCGTCAGGCACACCGATTCGGCGTTAGGCGCCCAGAGTGCGAAGCGGACGCCTTGGACCCCCCCGATCGACTCCAGATGAGCACCCAGCTTTCGATAGGACCGGTCGTGCCTGCCCTCGCCCAAAAGATGCAGGTCGTAGTCGCTCAGCAACTTCCGAAAGGCGTAAGGATCGGCAGTCTCACAGCAGCGGCCGTCCGCGAATTCAGAAAGGAGATGATAGTGGGGAGGGCCAGCGGAGTTGAACTGAGTTTCGAAGAGCCCCTCCGGATGCAACTGGTCAAAGGTCCGCACGGCGTCCGGTGGGGTCGGAATCAGCCGTAATCTCAGCCGAGTTGCACCGGGCACAAAAGCCCTGATACGCCAACGGTCGGCACTCGAATCGATGCGGTGGGGACCCAGGTAATCGAATGGTTTTCCGAGCCGGCCCCCAAGCAGTTGTCGTAGCTCGACCCGGTCTGTCTCGGTTGTCACGGGGTCAGTTTAGCATCGGGCCTGACCTCAACTAGGCTGCCGGACGGCCTGGACCTGAGCAACCGCGACTCAGCCGGCACGGTTTGACGCCGGCAGGCCATGGGCGAGATTGTGCGAGTGCGCGCCCCGGTGGTGAAAGTCATCTCCGGGTACCAACACCCCGCCCAGAGGGTCTTTACCCTCTTCGTGTCGGTTGCGAAGCTGGATCGCGGAGGCCGAATCCGGTTTGAAGATCGCCAGCCCGGTGCCGATGTCGCTCGATTCCCGATTGGGAGTTTCTTTAGGTCAACAATTCACTGACTGCGGCCGTATTGCTCCTCACCGTGTTCCAACCTCTGCGGGGCGCCGGTTCCGAGTCAAAACCCAACGAGTGCGCACTTTCCAAGCAGGGGTGGCCGGTTCCGCCCGGAGCGTAGAGAGATCGATTCCAGTGTAGTAAGGTTTGCCTTGCCCCAGCAGGAGTCTCCCAAACCGGAATGACAACGACAGATCCGAAGGCAGCACAACGCAAGAGGAGCCTACGGGAAAGCCACGGAATGCTGTCTCTGGCTTCCCAGTCGCTCCTGGCTATGACCCTTTTTCTCTTTCTGGAATGGCTATTTATGGTGACCAAGCCGTCTTTTTTCTCAGCCTTGAGCTGGTTAGAACGGCTTCGAGTCCTTTTTGCGGCCCTGGGAGTCTTGTTGGTTCCCGTTTTGGTCCTGTTCATTCTGTTGGTGCTGGTGTCGAGGCTGGCTCCCTGGCCGCTCTGGCGCTGGACCGCTGCCCTGATTCCGTCGGTCACCCTATCCCTAACTGCTCTCCTGCTGGTAGACAACTTTACCTACACTCTCTTCAACGTCGGGGTGAAGACTGTCGAAGCACACTGGAGTAGTGTTTACCTTCTCCTTCTACTGACCGTAGCCATCATGGTCTTTGGGCGAGTCTTGGAGAGGCGCCATCAAGGGCGCCTCTCCGCCCAATCCTGGCCGTCCGTCCTAATTGTCCTGATGGCGGCCCTAGCTCTATTGAGCTATTGGCGGAGTGAACCCGGCGTATTCCTGGGAGAAGGGCACAGCGGACCAGGACAAAAGACACTGCCCAATATCGTGATGTTTTCTTCTGACGGCCTCAATGCCTCCAACCTGTCCCTGTACGGCTATGAGCGAGCCACAACTCCCTTTCTGGAGACCCTGGCTGAAAGTTCCCTGATCGCGGACAATTGTTTTACTAACGGAGGACCCACTGCCGCTTCCATCACCTCCCGCCTGACCGGGAAGTGGGCGACGCAGACCAGGGTGATCTATCGTCCGGACATTTTGAGAGGAACCGATTCGTACCAACATCTGCCTGGAATCCTCCGGCGGATGGGCTACACAGGACTTGACCTGAGCATCCGGCACTATGCCGACTCCGCGGACCTGAACTTTCGCGAAGCCTTCGATGTCGTTAACTTCAGGCAAGTCAAAAGGCAGGCCATCCATACAATGAAATGGATACCCCTGGAGGCATCATATTTTCTGGCCCAATTTCAGGACCGACTCTTATCTCGGCTGCAAAAGATCTGTTTCAACTTGCCCATGGATGATGCTTTCGAAGAGGTGACGGAGGGCGACCTTTCCTACAAGCGAGATCAACAGCGTATGGAGCAGCTTTTCACCTTCATCGAGACCCACCCGGAGCCATTCTTTGCTCACGTTCACCTGATGGGTACTCATGGCCCCCGGTTTCGAACCCATCATCGCAACTTCTCTGCCGGGATCGATCAAGATAGAAACTGGCAAACCGAGTTTTATGACGACGCAATACTGGACTTTGATTCTTATGTCAGACAGCTCGTTGGTTTTCTTGAAAAGCAAGATCTCTTAGAGCGAACGGTTCTGGTAGTTGGTTCCGACCATGGCCAGAAGGCTCGGACCGCCGTCCGGCTTCCTCTGCTCATCCGATTCCCTGAGGGGCAATATTCCGGGAGGTTAACTGCCAACGTACAGAACCTGGACATCGCTCCAACTCTACTCGACTATCTAGGAATATCGACGCCGGCATGGATGGTAGGCCGATCACTGCTGAGCGACCGGCTGGAGTCAAACTATCCGATATTGGCGGCCAACCGAGGCGGAACCCCAACCACCAAAACGCATCGGGGGAGAGAGTTGAAGTCGAGCGAGATCAGACCACCCTTCTATTCTCTGGGCCGGGTCAGCGTCATCGTGTGTAAGTATGCATACCAGCTGCATCTGGACAGCGGCAAGCTCGCTCACTACACAATCCAGGACCATACGGACAAATGCAGTCGGCCTCCGGAAGTGTCTGCGATCAGGAATATCCTTCTCGATCACTTGAGGAACCAGCAGTACGACACGGGCAGCCTGAACATCTCGGCGCAGGTGGTTGAAATTGACCAGGAGTTTTAGGGGGGGTATCGCGAAGTCAGCAACAAGATCCGGCTTGTCACCTTTATGGACTACGACCTGGGATTTTTGGACCAAGATCAACCAAGGGTAGAAACCGTGGACGACCCTTTCAGAACCAAGTGTTACCGATGTCCTCGCCCTGTCGGCCGCCTTCGCGCGCACGGCCCCGCCGGGCAGACACGCCGACGGTAACGGGTTGTACCTCTTCGTCCAGCCGAGTGGAACCCGGAGCTGGGTCCAACGGCTCGTCATCCGCCGCCGGCGGCGTGAGCTCGGACTCGGCAGCGTCGCGCTGGTCTCCCTGGCGGAAGCTCGAGAGAAGGCACGGGCCAACCGCAAGCTGGCCCGCGAGGGCGGAGACCCGCTCGCCGAGAAGCGCCGCACACGCAGGGCATGCCGAGCTTCGCCGAAGCGGCCGCGCGCGTGGTGGAACAGAAGCGGCTGGTTGGCGCAATCCGAGGCAGGCGCACGACTGGATGGCGAGCCTGAGGCACCACGCCTTTCCGCGCATCGGCGGGATGCCCGTCTCGGAGGTGACGAGCGGCGACGTGCTCGAGATCCTCACTCCGATCTGGCAGGTAAGGGCGACGACGGCCCGGTGCCTGCGCCAGCGTATCCGCACGGTGCTGGAATGGGCCGTGGCGATGGAGTTCAGGACCAACAACCCGTCCGATCGCCTTGGGCCGGTCCTAGGACCGCAAGACGCCGTGGTGCGGCCTATGCGGGCCTTGCCGCATCGCGAGGTGGCCTCCGCCCTCGAGACGGTGCGGACCTGGGACGCAATGCCCGTCGCGAAGCTGGCGTTCGAGTTCCTGGTGCTGACGGCGGCGAGGTGGGGCGAAGTACGGTGGGCCGAGTGGGCCGAGATCGATCGGAGGGAGGGCGTGTGGACAGTACCCGCCAGACGCATGAAGGCAAAGCGCGAGCACCGGGTGCCGCTGTGCCGCCGCGCCACGGAGATCCTCGACGCGGGCAGGGCCTGATGAAATTCGTCCTCGGTTTCGACTGAGAGCACCGGCTCGCCACCGGTCCATTTCTTGCGGGTCATGATTGTCCTTTGGAATAAGGCAGAACCGGGACCGGAGGGCGGGGGCAGGGCGGGGCCGGGAGTCCGACGCCCGACGGTTGCAATTTCCGGTACGGGCAAACGAACCGGATACGTCACTCCTCCCGTCTATTACCGGGAAGTCATCTCTGGACAGGCACTAACGGCAATGTCGTGAAGATCCGGTTACCGGCATCCAGCTCCACTGCCACGCCGGTGAACCTTCCTTCCCCAAACGCGGTGGTGCAGCGCACCGACCCCACGAAATCCGACGTATCGGCGCTTGTGAACATCTGCTCGATGTACTGGGCGTCCTGCCCGTTGGCCTCCAGAACGATAGCCCTCTCTTCGAGCACGGCGCCGTCTTTCATCAATTGGCAAATCACCACCAGCAATTCTTCTCCCAGGTTGTGGATCGCTGCCGCGGTGCTGATCCCCCCGGCTTGGCGGCGGGCCGGGAAGATGGCGTCCCTTACGGGTTGGCCGGCTCCCACCCCGGCCACCCCGATGCCGGGCAGGCCGAAGCGAAGGACCCCGCCGATGGGGCCGTCCGAGACCACCTTCACCGATCCGGTCACCAGGTCTCCCCGGCCGTGGGTCGAAATCGTGAGTTCTCCTAGAGGTCCCAGCGCCGGCTGAACGGTCAGGGCTCCATCTTCTGTAACCTCCAAATCTCCCGTGAGATCCACTACCGATTCCGGGTCAATGGGACGGCCCCTTTTATCGTAAAAATAGAGGGCAGGCCGGATCGGCTGGCCGGCCAGGGTAAACGGCCCGACACGCCGCGGGCCGGCCACATTCACGAACACCAGGTCGGAGGTGATGCCGGTCCCATTGGCGAAATGAGCAAAATCTAGAGTCGCCTCCTTGTTTGTGCCTCCCGTGCTGTCCACCGGCGCCACCGGCAGCGTGGTGAAGATCTGGTTGCCGGCATCGAGCTCCACCGCCACTCCGCTGAACATCCCCTCCCCGGGTGGCGCGGTGCAGCGCACCGACCCCACGAAGTTCGACGTATCGGCGTTTGTGAACATCTCCTCGATGAACCGGGCGTCCTGCCCGTTGGGCTTCAGAAGGATCTCCTCTTCTTCGAGCACGGCGCCGTCTTTCATCAATTGGCAACTCACCACCAGTTCTTCCTCTTCCAGGTTGCGGATGGCCGCCGCCGTGCGGATCCTTCCCGCCTGTCGCCGAGCCGGGAAGATAGCATCCCTTAAAGGTTGACTGGCTCCCACTCCGGCCACCCCGATGCCGGGCAGATCAAAGCGAAGGACCCCGCCGATGGGGCCATCGGCTACTACCGCCGCCGAGCCGCGCACCAGATCTCCTTCTCCGGTGGTTGCAATCGTCAGTTCGCCCAAAGAGGCTATATCCGTTCGGACACTCAGGGCTCCGTCCCCGGTGATCTCCAGGTCACCCATCACATCCACCACCAATTCCGGGTCAATGAGATTACCCTCCTTATCGTAAAAGTAGAGGACGGGCCGGATCGGATGGGTGGCCACATTCACGAGCACCAGGTTGGATGTGGTGGAATCCCCATTGGCGAAGTGCGCAAAATCCAGGCGGGGTTGAGCCGCTTGCGCCGGTCTCACTGCGGCGGTTGCTTCCGGGCTGGTGCCGCTATTGTTACTCACCCTCACCTCGATGGCAGTGTAGACGACACCGGTTGGCAGGCCCGTCAATGCCCACTCGATCGTCACCCCTTCACCTGCCCTCAATGTTGCCTTCGGGTCCTTGATCTCCGCCCAGCCGGTCCAGGTTCGGGCAGCATCCCTAAGCCGGTACTCGTAACTGGCGGTGGGGTCGCCCGGGTCGTCCCAGGTTACCTTCATCTGGCCCGGGCCCACCATGCTTGCGGCCATGTTCAACACGTACACATCGGGCAGATGGTTCAACTCGGTTGGCAACGGTCCCGTCAACTGGTTGCCCCGGAAGCTGAACTGCTCCAGATCGGACAGTAAACCCAACTCGGTTGGTATCCGTCCCGTCAGTTGGTTATGCTGGAGGTGCAACCCTTGCAGATTGGTCAGCCAGCTCAGCCATGCCGGGAGGGTTCCCGTCAGCTGGTTGTCGGCGAGATCCAACCACTGCAGACTCCACTGCAGGCTGCTCAGCCATTCTGGGAGGATTCCCGTCAACTGGTTGCCGGCGAGGTCCAATCGTTGCAGTGAGTTCAGTTGGGTCCATCCCCGCGGAATCGACCCTGTCAGCTGATTACCGGAGAGATCCAGCTCCAGCAGGTTAGAGTGCGTATAGTCGGTCGGCCACTCGGGGAGGGTTCCCGTCAGCTGGTTGTCGGCGAGATCCAACCACTGCAGCCGGAGTTGGGACAACTGCACCGGGATCGGTCCCGTCAACTGGTTCTGGCCGAGGTCCAATCGTCGCAGCTGGAACAGTTGGTTGAGGGCCACCGGGATCGGTCCCGTCAGCTGGTTCCTGTAGAGATACAACCGCTGCAGCTGGGAGAGTTGGGACAGCTCCACCGGGATCGGTCCCGTCAGCTGATTGCCGTGGAGGTACAACCGCTGCAGCTGGGAGAGTTGGGACAGCTCTACCGGGATCCGTCCTGTCAGCTGATTGCCGCCGAGATACAACCATTCCAACTGGGAGAGTTGGGACAACTCGACCGGGATCGGTCCTGTCAGCTGATTGCCGCCGAGGATCAATCGCCGCAGCTGGGAGAGTTGGGACAGCTCCACCGGGATCGGTCCTGTCAGCTGATTGCCGCCGAGGTACAACCATTCCAACTGGGAGAGTTGGGACAACTCGACCGGGATCGGTCCCGTCAGCTGGTTGTTGTAGAGGTCCAACCCTCGCAGCCCGTCCATCCGGCTCAGTTCTGCCCGGATCGGTCCCGTCAGTTGATTGTGCTGGAGGATCAACCATTCCAACTGGGAGAGTTGGGACAACTCGACCGGGATCGGTCCCGTCAGCTGATTGCCGCCGAGGATCAACCATTCCAGCTGGGAGAGTTGGGACAGCTCCACCGGGATCGGTCCCGTCAGCTGATTGTGCTGGAGGTTCAACCGCTGCAGCTGGGAGAGTTGGGACAGCTCCACCGGGATCGGTCCCGTCAGCTGGTTGCCGTAGAGGTTCAACCATTCCAGCTGGGAGAGTTGGGACAGCTCCACCGGGATCGGTCCCGTCAGCTGGTTGCCGTAGAGGTTCAACCATTCCAGCTGGGAGAGTTGGGACAGCTCCACCGGGATCGGTCCCGTCAGCTGGTTGTTGTAGAGGACCAACCGCTGCAGCTGGGAGAGTTGGGACAACTCCACCGGGATCGGTCCCGTCAAATGATTGCCGTAGAGGTTCAACTCCGTCAGCTGGGAGAGTTGGGACAACTGTGCCGGGATGGTTCCCGTCAGCTGGGAGAGTTTGAGGTCCAACACCTGCACGCGGCTCGGCGATCCCAAGACTCTGACGCCTCGCCAACTGGTCATGGTCAACTGTGTATCCCAGTTCAAGGAGCCAGTGCCGGCCAACTCGTCGCGTATGGCTATCAGGACTTTGCAGTCCGCGACCAGGCCGGGGTTGCTCCCCGGATCCGCCACCGCCGTGCCCCCATCGCAGGCATACAAGGGAGGACTGGCCACCGCCAGTAGAAAAACTACCGCAAGACTCCAAGCTACCGCGGCGCCGGAGAAAGGAATCCGTTTCCAGCAAGCCGTTGTTGGACTCATATTTTGAACTTCTTCATTTTAGGCAGGGTACTACAGTTCCGTATCTGTACTTCTAGCCATCACCGCATCGACCCCGGTGAATCGTCCCGATGTCCCGCAACGGATGGCGTTGCGTAGTGGTAACACCGTGCCACTCCGAAAGCGACTCCTCCTTAACCAGTTTCTTCCAGCTCGCACCGCCGGTCAAGTTGTAGAGCGCTACCAGCGCCGCCCGGTCGGCCGACACCGTGCCCTGTGCGCGGGCGTTTCCGCCGGTCAGAAGGAGGAAGGCCGCGAAGACGAAGCAGCGCGCTTGCGCCCGTGATAGGTTTCTAAGCCGGCGGACACCAACACGTCACTTATGCGACGCGTTACCCTCGGAGGGCGCATCCTGACGATGACATCAAACGTCTCTTCTACCGACAGGCCCGGCGGATCGGTCGCTACTACCGGGTGACCCGCGTCAGAACTGATGCGACCGTAGCCAACCCTCACAGTCTCTTCCGTTCCACTGCTCATGATGGACCACCCTCCCAGATTTGGGATCAAGAACGATTCGGTTCCGACAGGGGGCGTATCGTCCTGGGCCCGCAAGGCGGGCTGCCTGCCGCTAGCAGAAGGACTGCGGCGAGGCTCCAGACCACCCTGACGGGGGAGGTAAGGACGCTATCTTCTACCGACATTTCGGGCTCTCCTATGGAACACGCTCACTGCTCGACAGGGTTCACTTCAAATTTGTTGGTGACAGCCCGGCTTCTCTCTACAAATCCTTTCCGCATAACGGTCTGGTTCGGGTAAAGTGCGTCCGCACACCTTAACGGAAGCATGAAAATCATCCGTTTAGATATTTCTTCCATTGAAACTCTCCAAGGAACATTCGGATTTGATGCTACTTCTCAATGAACTCCTCAACCTCTACCCCCGTAGCGGATTGGAGCGAAGCCAGAATTCTCCTGTAATTTCCTTTGTGCATTCGAAAATAGACATTACCTATGGGGTGTTCGGGGACGTTTTCGAACTCGATTGTTGCCCAGTGCTTTTTTCCCTTGCTGAAAAGCAGCCAGGGAGAAAAAAGCAGCCCGGCCTTGTAGCGCCGATGGGCAGACCGCTCGTAGACGATCTTGGTTATATTGTCGAATGGGATTGTGGCGTACTCAGGAATTCCGTTTTTCTCACCAGAGATTTGTAGTGTTTTGGATTCAGGATCAATGACTACCCTTGCCCTGAATTTCTTTTCTTTGTCACCGGATACGGTGAAGAAGTTTATCTTCTTGAAGACTGCCGTCTGACCAGTAACAACTAGAGGCGAAAAGATGAAAAAAACTAAAAGACCAATCCCTGCACCACGTAGTCCAAAGGATCTAGCTTCGGCCATGTTTGGATTGGCTGACAAGAAGCTACCGAAAGAGAGGCGTCGATTCAGAAAGGGAAAAAGGTAGGCCATGGCTGGATTCTCCTGTGCTCGATCTCCCCTCATTGGGAGTCGGACCCCTGTGCAATTTTGGCCGTCCAGATGTCCGAGCCTTCGGTCTCCCTGAAGCGGCCGGGACTAATGAAATCGGTGTAATAATTGGGGAAATCCGATAAAGCGCGCTTACCAACGGCAATGTCGTCAAACGCAGCTTGATCAGCTGGAGCGAGCTGGGCCGGGGGCTCCGGAACCTCTGTGACCCGGATCACCGGCACCGCTGAGAGCGAGTTTCCCCGGTTCCCAAATCGTATCCCAATCGGAGCGAACAAAGAGTCGTCCTCGGCCCTCAGGAACAGGAGGCCCCGGAAGTCCTCAAGAAACTCCGTATCGATGCCATCCATAGCGAACCATTCCGGGATGGTGCGGCCCGCCTGGTTGAAGTCCCCCACCCGTGCAAACTCCTCCCCCAAAGGGTTGATCCCGTCTTCGCCATAGATTCGGAACTCGATGGTGGAGGACAGGTCTGGTTTGAAAATGGCCAGTCCGGTGCCGATACCGCTCGATTCCTCAACGAACAGAGCGAAGTAACTTCCCAGTTCGACCGGTTCGACGCTCACCTCTACCCCTGTTTCGGCGTTTCTGTAGGTCAGCAATCCACTCACCGAGGCCGTATCGGTCTTCACCACGATCCAACCCCTTCGGAACTCCCGTTCCGAAGGGGGGGGCTGGCCGACTTGCACGTGCAACTCATTGCTTTTTAAGACTCGAGTTCCCAGGGGCGGAATCTCAAAAGAGTCATTTGCCAAAGAACTTACAAGGCGGCCTTCAAAAATGTATTCGGTCTCGAAGAAGTCCGGGATCACCTGGCCTTCACGATCATAGGCTGCAACGAGGACTGCCGCGTCCTTGGTCGCAGCGGCAATATGGCTGAGCGCCAACTGTACGGACCACCCTGCTCCATCCGCGTAATCGGGGAAGTAGAGCGTGGTCAGCTCGGGAATCGGAATCAGACGCCAGCTAAAAGTATCCGGTCCAATGATTAAGGTCCCGGCGGTAGTCGAGGTGAAGACCAAGTGGGCCGTAAAGCTCTCCCCGCCATCATCAACGTTTAGGGCAAGGTCGCCCGTGTTCACCCCCGTATTCGAGTATGAATAGCTCCCCGTACCGCTATCCGCTCCGGCAACGCCTTTAAAACGACCGCCGGCCATAAATTCCCAGTAATCGGAAATGCTGTCGTCGAATATCATCCTCTGTCCGACCACGAGATCTTCGAACGCCGCCTGGTCTGCTGGAGCGAACGCCTCCCCCTCCTGGGCTTGCAGGATCGGAATGACTGTTGCCAGCAAAAGGACTGCGACGAAGCTCCACAAGACGCCAAGACGCCGCCTCGTTATTCTCATCATGCTGAACCTCCGATTCCAAGGCCGGGTTCGCCTGACACTGACCGCCGAGATACAAGTCCGGAACTTCGAACGTGTCCACGTCAGACTCGTCCCCGCTTTCTTACAGCTTAAGCGAACCGCACACGAGCTGTGAAACGGAAAGATTTTGGGCTCTGGGCCATTTTAATTTGGGCAACTGCACGGCCCTTGACGCCCCTCGTTGCGGGGTCTCGACGGCAATGCGGGATGGAACGCGCGGTGCACGCGGGAGTCGAGCTGATTGCCGTAGAGGTTCAACTCCGTCAGCTGGTCGTGCTGGAGGTCCAACACCTGCACGCGGCTCGGCGATCCCAAGACGCTGACGCCTTGCCAACTGGTCATGGTCAACTGTGTATCCCAGTTCAAGGAGCCAGTGCCGGCCAACTCGTCGCGTATGGCTATCAGTACTTTGCAGTCCGCGACCAGGCCGGGGTTGCTCCCCGGATCCGCCACCGCCGTGCCCCCATCGCAGGCATACAAGGGAGGACTGGCCACCGCCAGTAGAAAAACTACCGCAAGACTCCAAGCTACCGCGGCGCCGGAGAAAGGAATCCGTTTCCAGCAAGCCGTTGTTGGACTCATATTTTGAACTTCTTCATTTTAGGCAGGGCACTACAGTTCCGTATCTGTAGTTCTAGCCATCGCCGCATCGACCCCGGTGAATCGTCCCAATGTCCCGCAACGGATGGCGTTGCGTAGTGGTAACAACGTGCCGCTCCGAAAGCGACTCCTCCTTAACCAGTTTCTTCCAGTTCGCACCGCCGGTCGCGTTGTAGAGCGCTACCAGCGCCGCCCGGTCGGCCGACACCGTGCCCTGTGCGCGGGCGTTTCCGCCGGTCAGAAGGGGGAAGGTCGCGAAGACGAAGGCAGCGCGCTTGCGCCCGTGATAGGTTTCTAAGCCGGCGGACACCAACACGTCACTTACGCGACGCGTTACCCTCGGAGGGCGCGTCCTGACGATGACATCAAACGTCTCTTCTACCGACAGGCCCGGCGGATCGGTCGCTACTACCGGGTGACCGTCACCGTGAAAGTCTGGCTCGCCGTCAGGTCGGTCACGTCAGTCGCCGTCACGGTGACGTCCGCCGTGCCGACCGTGCGGGCGGAAAGAACAACGTAAGGGCCGTCGGGGTGGCTTGCGGACACTCTGGCGAGAACCACGGCGGCATTAGCTGAAGAGGCGTCATACACGAGCTCATGCCCGTCGGGATCGGTAAAATAGCTATTTAGATCCCAGACATACGTTTCTAAGCCGGCGGACACCAACACGTCACTTATGCGACGGGTTACCCTCGGAGGGCGCGTCCTGGCGATGACATTAAACGTGTGCTCTACCGACAGGCCCGCCCGATCGGTCGCTACCACCGTTGCCGTTGTCTCCCCGGCGCTGACCCCTTCGATTACCAATCGGGCGTATCCATGCCCGGTCTCATGATCCCGTTTGTCCCATACCCGAACAAGGGCTATACGATTGTCAGCGGAGGAGACTGCGTAGTTCAACTGGAAGTAACTCCCGTAGTTGTCTTCATCCCTGAAGTGGTCCCTGAAGCGCAGCAAATCCGGCACACCCACATAGACCTGCCGGGCTCCGATCGGCCACTGGACCACGGGGCGGCGATTCGGTATCGGTGGACTAACATTGACGCCGAACACATAGTTCGCGCTCAAGCCTTCCGGATCGGTAGCCGTAAGCGTTATGGTCGCCTGCCCCACTGCTACCGGATCAACTAGTATTTGATAGTGGTCCAGGGCGGGAATGATCGATGTGCGCACTGTGGCGTAACGCTCGTCGGAGGATGAGGCTTCATATTGCAGAGGATCACCGTCGGGATCACTGAAGTAGTTGTGAATACCTCTGACTACGAAGCGGTTCTTGGAAGAAGGCAGTGTCTGCAGCTCGCCCCACACATGGATCGTTTGGTCAGGGATGGTTTTGGTGGCGATTGGCGTCCGGTTTCCCGCCGCCACTGTCACCGCGATGCCCTGCTCCGCCGTCAGGCCGCCGGGGTCGGAGGCCGTCACCGTCACCACGGCCTCACCCGAGGCCACCGCCGTCACCGTCACCGCACTCCCGGACGCCACGGCCGTGGCCACCGACGTGTCCGACGATGCCGCCGCGTAGGCCAGCTCATCGCTGTCCGCGTCGTTGAAGTAGGAGGACACGTCCAGCGTCTCGGACCCGCCCGCTTCCAGCGTCCGCGATGCGATCTCCCCCACCGCCTCGGGACTCCGGTTGGAGGGCGGTGGCGGCTCCGTTACATCGACCTGTACGGACGACGAGCAGTTGTTCGTGGCGCTGGACTCGCCCGTCACCGCATCCACGCACGCCCCGTAGTAGTACGTGTCCGCCGTTGACGGCGCCGTCAGATCGATCGACTCCTCGCTGGTTCCCGAAGCCGACAGCTCACCCACCGCGTCCGTGCCGACCTGCCTGTCCGATCTGGTGATGGTCGCATCCGTCGACCGGTAGTAGCGCAGCGTCGTCGCCGGCGACTCCCCGTCACCGCTGTTCTGTACCGTCGCCGACAGCGTGAACGATCCTTCCGTCTCCGGGCTGTTGTCGTTCACCGAAGGCGATCCCACTACCAGGTCCGGAGTGCTCGGCGGCGGCGGCTCCGTTACATCAACGCGCACCGGTCCCGAGCAGTTGTTCGTAGTGTCGGACTCCTCGCTCACCGCATCCACGCACGCCCCGTAGTAGTACGTGTCCGCCGTTGACGGCGCCGTCAAGTCGATCGACTCCTCGCTGGTTCCCAAAGCCGACAGCTCACCCACCGCGTCCGTGCCGACCTGCCTGTCCGATCTGGTGATGGTCGCGTCCGCCGACCGATAGTAGCGCAGCGTCGTTGCTGTGGCGTCCCCGTCACCGCTGTTCCGTACCGTCGCCGACAGCGTGAACGATCCTTCCATCTCCGGGCTGCTGTCGTTCACCGAAGGCAAGCCCACTACCAGGTCCGGAGTGCTCGGCGGCGGCTCCGTTACATCAACGCGCACCGGTCCCGAGCAGTTGTTCGTAGTGTCGGACTCCTCGCTCACCGCGTCCACACATGCGCCGTAGTAGTACGTCCCGGCGGTTGATGGCGCCGTCAGATCGATCGACTCCTCGCTTGTTCCCGAAGCGGCAAGCTCACCCACCGCGTCCGTGCCGACCTGCATGTCCGATCTGGTGATGGTCGCCTCCGCCGACCGGTAGTAGCGCAGCGTCGTCGCTGTGGCGTCCCCGTCACCGCTGTTCCGTACCGTCGCCGACAGCGTGAACGATCCTTCCGTCTCCGGGCTGTTGTCGTTTACCGAAGGCGATCCCACCTCCAGGTCCGGAGTGCTCGGCGACGGCTCCGTTACATCAACGCGCACCGGTCCCGAGCAGTTGTTCGTAGTGTCGGACTCCTCGCTCACCGCATCCACGCACGCCCCGTAGTAGTACGTGTCCGCCGTTGACGGCGCCGTCAGATCGATCGACTCCTCGCTTGTTCCCGAAGCCGACAGCTCACCCACCGCGTCCGTGCCGACCTGCGTGTCCGATCTGGTGATGGTCGCATCCGTCGACCGGTAGTAGCGCAGCGTGGTCGCTGCGGCGTCCCCGTCACCGCTGTTGTGTACCGTCGCCGACAGCGTGAACGATCCTTCCGTCTCCGGGCTGTTGTCGTTTACCGAAGGCGACCCCACTACCAGGTCAGCATGCTCCTCCGGCGAAGGATTCGGAGTTGGGGAGAGAATAGCAGGTGGCAGCGTAGTAAAGATCGTTCCGTCGATTTGCAGTCCGATAACAGAGACTTGCTGGTCACACGAAACTGTCGCCGATCCTCCCGTGAAACCTGCTGGTACTTGAATGACCTCGTTAAGCATTCTCGCGACCTTGGACTTCGACGGGACAGGGAGTGTTGCTTCACCCAGATTCAGACGGTCAGGGCTTTCAAGGACAAAATCGCAGAAGGCGTCTGAGTCCGCATCGTTCGCAACAGCGAATGCGAGTTCGCCTTGTGCAAGAATCGGAAATTGGAAGACCGCCCCGGCTTGGGAGCTGAAGACCGTAGCCATTCCCGCCGTCTCACCCAATTGGTCTATGAATGCATACAGAACTTGTGCAACGACAGGAGCAGAGCAATCGAGAGTCCCGTGGCCGCTTGTCACCGACAATTCGTTCTTAGTGCCCCATACCAAATAATCGCCAAGTCCTTCCAAGTCGAATGTTGCGGTTGAACCAGCCGCTGTAATACCGCTGATGTCAGCGAACCTGTCCACATCCATACCGTACAGGTTGAAGGTACATTGGCTCGCCGACTGCGAGACATTCGTGACGAGCAGGAAAGATTGCCACCCGTCCCCGTCGGCGATCTGCGGAAAGACATGAAAGTCTTGAGTCGTTTCGTCAGGCTGCTGAGCCAGCATGAGCGACGGACAAGCAACAAGGAATAAGAAGGCCGTTGCGAAACGTATCATCTGTTTACGTTCGCCCTGCACAAGGGTGTCGAACCTTCACGATCCGCTGACATCAGTTTGCTTGTCGCCCCCTCCAGGCCTACATGTTGGGGGGTGATGCGAAGGTAGCCGGTCGCCATGATGCCGGAGTGCCGCCTATCATCTGCCATACCCGATAGGGGATTCGGTTTTTCATCTCCCAGTAACGAGCGCGGTTAGGAAACGACTGTGCCTCCATTTGCACTTTCTCTTATTCTTTTGGAACCGGCATATCGGGCTTCGAAGACGTGTCGAAAGACACTGACCGCCGAGATTCAGTCCGGAACTTCGAACGTGTCCACGCCAGAGTTGGATCACCTACCAGGATAAGCGGGTCTCACACGAGTTGTGAAACGGAAAGATTTTGGGCTCTGGGACACTTTAATTTGGGCACATGCGCGGCCCTTGACGCCCCTCGTTGCGGGGTCTCGACGGCAATGCGGGATGGAACGCGCGGTGCACACGGGAGTCGACTAGAAGATGCCTCCGGTGTCAGGCGCTGCACCGCGACATGGAGTTGAAGGTGCCGACGAAGCCGGCGCGGCGCGGAATGGCGCTTCACAAACCCGTCAAGCCTGAAAAGAAGCCCGTCGTCCTGTTCCCCGGCGGCCGGCTCAAGCCTCTTTCAGTATCCATTCCGGAATGCCTGGACTCCTGGATTGCGCCTGGAGTCGACTGTCGTGATGAGGCAGCACCGCGCGGCTTTCCTTTTACAGGTGGCAAAGCACCCCGTAAATCACCGGATGGGTCGCGCTTGGCCCGTCCGGTGGCCACCGCATAGCGAAACACCTGTCCGCAGATCCGAAGGGCACGATGAGCACTTTCCAGGGCTCCCCGTTGTTCGATCCGGCGCACGACCGTCAACAATTCAGGAGCAGTGATGGCGGCCACGGGGTTGGTTTCCCATCCAGGGGAAGATATCCCGCTCCAGCCGGCTGAGGATCCGGCTGGAGTGACTCTTGGCCCAGTTGGGAGAATGCTTGATGAACCATTCCCTGGCCACAGCTTCGAAATTGTTGGCCGACCATTGCTTTTTTGCAGCCTTCTGTGCTTTGCGGTGCTCACTGGGATCGATTTCTCTGGCCAACAGCTGGCGGGCCACCTCACGCCGCCGTCGGACTTCTTTTAGAGACACGTCGGGATAGACGCCCAGGGAGATCCGTTTCTCCTTGCCTCCGAAGCGGTATTTCAACCGCCACCACTTGCCGCCGCTGGGAGATATTTCTAGATACAGGCCGCCTCCGTCGAACATTTTCCTGGTCTTGTTGCCGGATTTAGCATGACGGATGGCGGTGGCGGTGAGGGGCATCTGGGGGCAACTCCTTTTGGCGACTTCTGAATTGCCCCCAGTTGCCCCCGGCTGTCAAGGGATATTGTTGGAACTGAACTGGACAAGGAAATAGCACAAGTAGCTGAAAATAGGTCACTAACTGGACTTCCTTGGACAACTGTGGATGGAAAATTGGTGGAGCTGATGGGATTCGAACCCACGACCCCCTGAATGCCATTCAGGTACTCTTCCAACTGAGCTACAGCCCCACGTACGATCGGCGGGATTGGGGATCATCCCGTGGCGCGCATATTCTATCGCTAGCCGCTCAAGGTGTCTAGCAACTCGCGGTTAACGGTGATCTTCTCTTCCCGGTGCAGACGATCGACCACCTTCTGCAAATAGGCAGTGAAGAAGGACTGACGCTGCTCCTGTTTGAGCGAATCGCTAATCTCACTTTGTTGTTCGGCGAAGAGCTCTTCGTCCAGGGGAGCCCTATCGAACACTTCAAAAACGATCAACTTGCCGGCGACAATAATGGGTGGGCTGGTTTCTCCTTCCGACATCAGGTAGACGCGCTCATGCAGGGCGGACGAAACTTTGAGGGTGTCGTCGACATTGTCTCCAGCGCTGAAGACGCGGGTTGTGACCGGCTCCAGTTTCCACTGCTCGGAGGTTTCCGTGAACGAGCCGGAGTCCAGCACGGCACGGTAGAAATGATCGGCATTTTCCTCGGCCAGTTGGCTCCCCCCAACTTGCTGATATTCGGCGAGCACTTGGTCCCGGATGTCCTCCAGCGGCGGTTGATAGGCCGGTTCGACCTCAAGTAGCCGCGAGATCACGAAGTACTGGGCGGCTGCATAAGGGCCCGCCAGTTCATCTTGCGCCAGAGCGAAAATCTGCTGGTTGTAGTCGGCGCGCACTTGAAGCGATTCGAGGTCTTCCGAAAGGGAGAAGAAATCGGTTTCACCAACCTCGAGATCGGGCTCCTTGGCAGCAATTTCTTGGAAGCCGGTTCCGGTCTTTACTTGGCCCAAAATGGCATCAGCCCTTTCCCGAGCCAGTCGTTCAGCTTCCTCGGAACGCAATTGAAACTCTGCCATCGTGCGTCTGGCCTGTTCGCTGGTGCGCGGCTTGGCGGTGTTCTTGATCAGGTGGATTCCAAAAGGGGTCCTGACCGGATCACTGAATTGGCCCGGTTCCAACTCGAAGGCAACTCTTTCGAATTCGGGATGCATCATGCCTCGACCAAAGAATCCCAGGTCGCCGCCATCGTCAGTCGAGGTATCTTCTGAGACCTGCCGCGCCAACTCGGCAAAGTCCTCTCCCGCTTTCAGTTGCTCCAACACCTGTTGGGCCTTCTCGCGCGCCAATACGTCACTTTCGTTGGGCTCGACCTTAAAGAGAATGTGACTGGCGCGAACCCTGTCCGTCTCGGGGATCTCAGCCACCCGAGCCTGAATAGCCTCTTGGCTCAGTTCAACCCCATCCGTTTTTACGGGAACGTTAAGATAGGCTGTCTTACGCTTTTCAGGCACCGCGAACTGCTGTTGGTTCTCTTGGAAAAACTGTTGCAGTTCTTCGGGTTCCGGTGTCTCCGTGGCAGGAATCTCCGTGTCGAAGTAGACGTAGCGGATTCGGGTTCTGCCGGTATCCTTAACGAACTTCTGTCGCACCTCGGCAAAACTGGGTTCGATACCGGAAGTCAACAGGCTCAGCAACTTGTTGCCAAGCAGTTGGCGCCGCACGCTGGCCTCAAAGGCGGTAGGAGTCGTTTGGAAGGAATGCAGAATGTGACGGTAGCGTTCGCTCCCGACAAAGGCTCCTGTGTCGGGGTCTTTGAAGGCTGGAAAGGAAGCGATCTGTTCTACCACCTCCTGATCGGGCACCTCAATTCCCAACCGGCGAGCCTCGGAGCCGATGGAATACTCATTGATCAGCGAATTGATAACTTGATCGCTCAGTCTTAGCTGCGGCAAGAACTCCTCTAGCCGCTCGCCAAACTGCCTCTGGTAGGCCTCCAGCATGACTCGATATCCGCGCTGGAACTCAGCGACCGTAATCGTGTCTTCGTCAACAACAGCCACATGGTTTCCGAGACCACTGGGTCCGCCGGCGGGCGTATCCACGAACAGCAACAGCATACCGGCACCCAGGACCAAGATCAGCAGCCAGAAGATCCATTTCAGCGAATTTTTTTTTCGTCGCAGATAGGTGAGCATGCCTTGGATTCCCCCGCTTTACACTCGGTTTCCGAAACAGAAAATTGTAGCATACCCCGAACCCCATTCGGCCAACCCCGCCATTGACTGGCTCATCCCTGGTGGGAAGAGCGGCACGTCACCATGTCAACCCGCCATGGCAGCGCCTTGGTTGAAGAAGGTAAGGATGGGTGTGAATGACCGGCCCAGCCGATCCTGCTCTTGCAGATTCGTTGCTGTTTGAAAATTGAACTTTTCTGCGCGATAATACCGATTTCCGGCTCAGGGTGTAAAAATCGTTGGACTCATAAAGGGATAAGGTCTCTCGCCCCAGTTGCCTTCCCTGCCAGCGGTGCTTGTCAAGGCGGGCCGGGGAACTGGCTGGATCCGACCACAATCGTTCTAGCAAAGGGTTTCATGAAAATAAGATCGCTCCTCACTTTTCTGTCGGACGATTTAGCGATTGATCTTGGAACCGCGAACACGCTGGTTTTTGCCCGCGGGCGAGGTATTGTCGTCGACGAACCCTCAATTGTGGCGATCAACCGCGTGACCAATCGGGTGGAAGCGGTTGGAACCGAAGCCAAGGAAATGCTGGGCCGAACCCCAGGCAACATCGTAGCGATCAAGCCATTGAAGGATGGCGTCATCGCCGATTTCGATGTCACCGAGGAGATGCTCAAGTACTTCATCAAGAAGGCACACGAGCGCAACTACCTCCTCAGTCCGCGAATCGTGATCAGTATTCCTTCGGAAATCACTCAGGTGGAGAAACGGGCCGTGCGCGAGTCAGCTTTACGAGCAAAAGCCTCCGAAGTTTATCTGGTGGAGGAAGCGATGGCAGCAGCTATCGGCGCCGGCCTTCCGGTCACCGAACCCAGTGGGAACATGATTGTGGATATTGGCGGCGGGACGACAGATATCGCCGTCATCAGCCTTTCCGGAATTGTTTACAGCCGATCGGTTCGGGTGGCGGGCAACGAAATGGATGAGGCCATTATTCAATACATCAAAAGGAAGCACAACCTGCTGGTCGGGGAACGTACGGCTGAACAGATCAAGATGAACATCGGCTCGGCCGCTCCTCTGGAAGAAAAGACTACCATGCAGATCAAAGGGCGCAATCTAGCCGAGGGTATTCCCAAGACGTTGACCGTCACTGATGAGGAAGTGCGTGAAGCACTGACGAGTTGCATCAGGACTATCATCGACGGGGTTCGAGCGGCATTGGAGCGCACGCCCCCCGAGCTTTCGGCTGATATCGCCGATCACGGAATTGTCTTGACGGGCGGTGGAGCTCTGCTGGGAAACCTGGATGTGAGAATCAAGAACGAAACCGGCCTGGAGGTGTTTTTGGCTGAAGAGCCTCTCTCCTCCGTAGCTCTCGGCACCGGTAAAATGCTAGATAATATTTCGCTTCTGAGGAGAATCAGCCTGGAATGACCGTTCCCATCGGCGGCCGGCCTGTCAGTTGGCTCCTGATCCTGATTTTCTTCCATCTTAGTTTGCTATCGCTTCAGGTTCGCAACAAAGAGGGGCATTTGATGTTGCGATCCTGGGGGTTGCTTGCCATCACACCGGTAGCCTCAGGGCTGCACTTTTTCAAAACCACCCTCGCGAGCGGCTGGTCCCGCTATCTGTTTCTTCTGAAAACGGAAGACGAGAACCGCCGGCTCCGCAACGAGAATACCCATCTCCAAATGGAAATTAGTCAGCTGAAGAACCTGGCGGCGCTCTTACCCCAAAGCGAGGACTACCAGCGTGTTAAACAACAATACCGATTCAAGGCCATTACGGTGGCCGTGATTGGAAAAGGGGCGCCTGCTTATAGCGATTTGTTGATCATCAATGCCGGTAGCCGGCAGGGTATCCGACGAAATACAGCCATCGTTGACCTAAAGGGTGTGGTGGGACGTGTCGTCTCCGTATCACCCTCTTCCGCTGAAGTGGAGCCGATTACCAACCACGGGGCCGGAGTTGGGGCCTGGCTGGAGCATCAGGGGCTGGAAGGCTTGGCGCTCGGGGACAATCAAAGCGCGATGGTCTTGGACTATATACCTAATACCGTCAACGTCCGCCTGGGAGATTCGGTTGTGACCTCCGGCAACGACCGGATTTACCCTAAAGGTCTTCCCATCGGCAGAGTGGTGGATTCTCAACAGGGGTCGGCCATCTACCGGCGCATTCGGGTCCAGCCCGCGGTCGACCTGGCCCGGCTGACGACGGCGCTGGCAATAGTCCAACCGGCTCCAGACACTGGAGTGCTCCCCCCGTAAGTAATGGTGTCGTTTCTTGCCCCCAAGGAGTCAGGTACTTGATCTCGGAGACGAAATCAGGCCAAGTCGTCGCCATTCTATTCTCCATCACGGTCCTTCAGCTTCTCTTCGCCAACTATTTTCCCTGGGGTCTGGAAATTGATCTGACTCTGTTGGCCGTAGTGTTTATCGGCCGTTATTCAAGTCCGGTAAAAGGCACCATCTGGGGGAGCCTCTTTGGCTTGACCCAGGACATAGTTCTGATGGGTCCCTATTGGGGACTCAATGGTCTTAGCAAGACCCTGATTGGATTTGCGAACTCCTATTCCAGGTGGCTGGCGCTGGAGTTGCTCCCGGGCCAGATGGCAACCATCGCGGTACTCTCGCTGGTTGATGGGATCATTGTTCACGGTCTGCTCTATCTATTGGGCAACGCGACAGAACCCTGGTTGTGGGCGGCGCTCACTCGCAAGGCGCTCTTGACGGCTTTCTTGGGTGTTATTCTTTTCAGGGCCTATGATCGCCTCGAATACCGCAAGAAGGATTTTCGGAGGCCCAAAGCCCAGTGAAGGGTCCGACCAATCAGAGCGTGTGCAAACCCAGCTCCAACTCCGGGTAATGCAGTGGAATTAAGCCCGTTATATCATTGTCGGCCAGGGACAAACGTTCCCGGGACTTGAGATGCCCGTCTACGAAAACAATCACCAATATATCCTCAGGCTGCGCTGGCTCAAGATCGTTTGCGTTTTGACCGTTTCCGTGCTGCTGGCTCGGCATTGGTATCTGTCCCTTATCCGCCATGACCACTTCCTTGAACTGGCGCGGCGCAATCACGTACGGACAGTTCCGCTGATGGCGCCCCGAGGCCTGGTATTCGACCGCCAAGGGCGGGTCCTGGTCGAAAACAACTACGGATTCGATCTGTTGTTGTTTCGGGATGAGGCACCGGACGTTGAGACGACTCTTCAGGCGCTGGTGGACCAAGTTGGCTTCAACCGCGAGGACCTCAAACGCCGGTACCGGAATGCTGCCAACGACAGCATCTACCGGCCGGTACTACTCAAAGAGAATCTCAGCATGCGCGAGCTGATCTATCTCCAATCGCACCAGCGAGAGTGGCCGCAGCTAAAGGTCTACAAACATCCTCGCCGGCTCTACAAATATGGCGAGCTGGCAGCCCACGTCCTTGGATATACCGGCGAGATCTCCGACAAGGAACTGGCACAAAGCGATTTCAGCAACCACCGGCAGGGAGCTACGGTAGGAAAATCAGGTATTGAGCGCGTCTACGATCGAGCACTCTCAGGAACCGGCGGCCGGCAACAACTGCGAGTCGATAGCCGCGGCAAGAGTCACGAGGTCATCCAACAAATCGAGCCCAGGATCGGCGAGGAGTTACATTTGACTCTTGATCTGGACTTGCAACAGGCAGCTGAGGAGGCGCTCGGTGACAACCTCGGCGCGCTGATCGCCTTTGATCCTAACAATGGCGAAATCCTGGCCATGGCAAGCCGTCCCACTTTCGACCCCAATGGGTTTGCTAGGGGCATCTTGGTTTCGGAGTGGCAAAAACTTCGGGAAAACTCCGATTTTCAACTCGGAAATCGAGTCACCCAGAGCCAGTATTCGCCCGGTTCGATCTTCAAGGTAGTCATGGGACTGGCCGGGCTGGAACATGGAGTGGTGGACGAACACACGACTGTCAACTGTCAGGGTAGTATCCGGCTCCATGGGCGTCGCGTTCGCTGCTGGCAGGCAGCGGGTCACGGACCAGTCAATCTAGTGGATGCCATTCAACACTCCTGCAACGTCTACTTTTACCTGTTGGGCGAGAAATTAGGAATCGAAAGAATTGCTGATTTCAGCCACCGGCTCGGTTTGGGACAATTGACCGGGGTGGACCTGGTCGGCGAAGTCAAAGGACTGGTTCCTTCCCCTGAAAGGAAAAAACGAACCACCGGTCAACAATGGTTTCCCGGCGAAACCATTTCAGTGGCGATTGGACAGGGACGTCTGGCGGTGACACCGATCCAGCTGGGGCGAGCCCTGGGGATCGTGGCCACAGGTTCGGCTCCCAGACTTCACTTGGTCAAGGACCGGGGGAACACCAATTTGACTCCAACGGGACCAAGTCTCAACCCGGCCCACTTGCGAACGGTTCGAGAAGCCATGTGGCGGGCAGTCAATGCTGGGGGGACAGGCGCCGCGGCCCGCGTGGATGGCTTTGCAGTGTGCGGAAAAACCGGTACCGTCCAAACTATCAGCGAGGCCACCAGGGCGACGTTATCGGAGGAGGAGGCTGAAAAATATTTGCCCAACGCCTGGTTCGTCGGTTTTGCCCCGCGTGACAATCCTCAGATCGTAGTGTCAATCCTGGTGCAGAGGGGCGTTTCGGGTACCAAAGCGGCCTCGCTGGCGCGTCCCATTTTCAAGCAATTCCAGGACAAGTGGAAACGGAAGGCCTCTTTGAACATGGTACGACTGGGTCCGGAGCCGGATCCCAGTCGGTTTAGCCAGGAGTGATAGGCAGTGTCAATTGGGCGTCGTCTCGATCAATTCGATCTCTTACTGTTTGGCTCGGCCCTGGCTCTCTCCTTGATTGGGCTGCTGGCGATCAAGAGTGTTGCTTCCTATGGCGCCAACCCCATGTTTTTCTACAAACAGGCACTCTGGTTGACGCTGGGTGCGCTCATCTGTCTACTCTTTTTCTTGGTTGACTACCACTTTCTAACCGATCATGCCTTTCAGCTCTATGGGTTGATGATCTTGGTGCTCATCACCGTCCTCATCTTCGGACAAGAGATCAACGGCAGCCGGAGTTGGCTGCGGGTTGGCGATATCGGAATCCAACCTTCAGAGTTGGCAAAGTTCGTCGTCGTATTGACGTTGGCCCGTTATTTGAGCGAGCTCAAGAGTAGCGCCCTGTTGAGGCAAGACGTATTGTGGGTGGCTGGAATCACGGTGCTGCCGATGATCTTGGTCACGATGCAAGGCGACCTGGGGACAGCTCTAACCTATTTTCCGATTCTGGTGGGGACCCTGTTGGTGGCCGGGCTTCCCACGCGCTTCTTGGTTTGGGTGTTAATCCTGACGCTTTGTCTCGCCCCATGGGGCTGGTTTTCACTTCAGGACTACCAGCAACAACGCATCCTGGTAATGCTTGACCCTGAACTGGATCCTTATGGAGTCGGCTATCAGACCCGGCAGTCGCTGATCGCGGTGGGATCGGGTGGAGTGACGGGCAAGGGGGCTGGCCAAGCTCTTCAGAGTCGTCTCGGATTTGTACCTGAGATCCATAGCGATTTTATCTTCGCTCTGTTGAGTGAAGAGCGAGGTTTGGTGGGCGCTGCTCTGGTGCTCGGCTTGTATCTGTTTGCGATGCTGCGACTGGTCCGAATTGGAGAGACGGCTCGTGACCGGTTGGGGATTTTGATCGTGGTGGGAATCGCCAGCCTGCTCTGCTTCCACGTGGTCGTCAATGTGGGGATGACACTTGGGCTGATGCCGGCGGTCGGGATACCACTTCCGCTGCTCAGCTACGGCGGATCGATCACGCTGACAACCTTCGCAGCGCTGGGACTGGCTCTTAGCGTCCACCGCAGTCGATTCGTCCATTTATAGGCCTGCGGCCGCTTCCCAACCGGTGACAGCCTGCTTGCCTCCGGGCAAGTTCCCCCCTATAATCAGCGGTGAAGATTTTCAACTCAGATTTTTTGAGTTTTTATAGTTTTTGGAGAAGCTGCCCGATGCGGCAGAAGTGGCAGACCTGCTGAGCCAAGCCAACCAGGCGGCTTCCAGGGTGCCCCAAACGGGATTTGGTTCCAAGGAGAACCCCATCTCAGGTCGTTTTGCTTTGAACTCGCCTTCGACCTCTCGGGTGAAGTGTGTCAACGATCCGGACTATCCGGCCGTTGAGCAGCTCCCCCGCTTTCTCTGTCAGCTTCTCCGCCTTGGCGAAGCCACGGATTTGGGCCCCCGGCCCGCTTTTTTCCCTGGTTTGGCCGTTAGGAGAACTCCATGCCAAAAGAGCTCATTGTCAGCTCGACGAGCTTGGAAACCAAGCTCGCACTCCTGGAAGATGATGTAGTTACAGAGATCTTCTTGGAGCGCACCAAGAGTCAAGGAATCCTGGGCAACATCTACAAAGGCAAAGTCACCAAGGTGTTGCCGGGTATGCAGGCTGCCTTTGTCGACATCGGCCTGGACCGAGATGGTTTCCTGTATGTCGCCGACTTCTTGGAAGATCTCGATCGTTACGAAGAACTGTTCGAGAAGGAAGAAGTTACGGTATCTTCCCCGAAGAAAGTCGCCGCCGGGAAACGCCGCTCCAGTCGGCGGCGGTCCGGGGCTCGTTCGACCACAAAAGAGGGTCCGGATGAGCCGGTTAAGAAGGAGTCGTCCCCCAAGGCAGCGGCGTCCGGCCGTCGGAAAAGCAGCCAAACCGAACGATTGAGACGATCGAAGCGGGGTTCGCGCGGGGGCGATTATTCCGCACCCACAACCCGCCTGCCGCAGCACCTGCAATCCGGGTTGCCACCCCAGACTGAAGAGCAAGACCCGGAGCTGCCGAATAGCCGCCTTCCAGCCCGTCTGGAGCCTTCTTTTCCAGTTGCTCGACCTCAGGCCGCATCCCGAAAGGAGGCCACCCTCGAGGAACCGTCTCATCGGCCTCGCCTGGCCAAAGGCGGTTCGAGCAAGGGACGACGACGGATCAACCATGAAGGATTGATAGGAAACCTGCTTCGAAAGGGGCAGGAAATCCTGGTCCAAGTGGCCAAAGAACCGATTGGGAAAAAAGGGGCTCGCATTACCTCCCACGTTGCCCTCCCGGGGCGCTATCTGGTTTTTATGCCCACCGTGGACCACGTCGGCGTGTCGCGCAGAATCACCGCTAAAGAAGAGCGGGCCAGACTGCGAGAAACAGTCCTCCGTCTGAGAGGAGATTTTTGCAAGGGTTTTATCGTTCGAACTGTTGGCAACGATCAACCCGAGAAGGACTTCTCCAACGACATGAAATATCTGACTCAGCTCTGGGAGGCCGTCAAGAAAAAAGCTGAACAGGCAGCAGCCCCAGCCTTAATCCATTCCGAGCCGAGCCTGGTGGAGAGAGTGATCCGGGATCGGTTTTCAAAAGATTTTCGGGCCATACGGGTTGATGATGAACAGGCCCACGCCAGAGTGGTTGAATTTGTGGGTAACTTCAACCGGCAACTGGTCAAGCGTGTCCAACTCTACAATCGACATAAGCCCATCTTCGATGAATATGGTGTGAGTCAAGAAGTTGAAAAAGCGCTCAAACACAAGGTTTGGCTCAAGAACGGCGGGTATATCGTCATCAACCAGACCGAAGCTCTGGTGGCGATCGATGTCAATACGGGAAGGTTTGTGGGCCGCACCAATTCTCTGGAAGAGACCATTACCAAAACAAACTTGGCAGCGGTCCAAGAGGTGGTTCGCCAAATCCGACTCCGCGACCTAGGTGGAATCATCATTATCGACTTCATCGATATGAATGAGGCGCGCAACCGTCAGCGCGTGATGGAAGTACTCCAGCAGGAATTGTCCAAAGACAATTCTCCCTCCAATATTCTCCATTTCAACGAGTTCGGTTTGGTCGCCATCACCAGAAAGCGGGTCAAGCAATCATTGGAAAAGGCTCTCTGCCAACCTTGTATCTATTGTGCCGGGACGGGAATGACCAAATCTGTGCGGACGGTGGCCTATTCGATTCACCAAGAAGTCAGGCTGATGGCGCCCCATCTGGGTGAGGGTCGGGAAATCACGATCCGCTGTCATCCTGATCTTGCGGAAGCATTGAGAGACCGTGAACGGGAAGTGCTGTCAGAGATTGAAGAAATGACTGGAAAGGTGGTCTCCCTCAAGTCCGACTCCCAGATGCACATCGAACAGTTCGACTTGGTGGAAAGTTAACCGGTTTTCGACTTGCCGGCGGCAGTTAAGACCTCATGAGCGAGAACTACTTCCAAAAGTTGGTCGATCTGATGGCCAGACTTCGAGGTCCCGACGGCTGCCCGTGGGACCATGAACAAACGCGCGAAACCCTCAAACCGATGTTGATCGAAGAAGCCTTCGAGTTGCTGGAGGCGCTGGACAAGGAGGATGCTGAAGAGATCTGCGAAGAGCTGGGCGATCTCTTGTTCCAAGTCGTCTTTCACAGCCAGATTGCGAGAGAGAAGGGAGAGTTTGACGCCCACGACGTTTGTCGTTGCGTCTACGAAAAGATGGTCCGAAGGCATCCTCATGTTTTTGGAGACCGCTCTTTTGCCGATTCTCGAGATCTGCTGAGAAACTGGGAGGATCTCAAGGCGGCTGAGAAGGAAGCCAGCGGTCGTCCCCAGCGCCGCAAATCCGTGCTGGATGGCATTCCGGAAACGCTGCCTACTCTCTACCGGTCTCATCAACTGACCTCCAAGGCGGCTCGGGTCGGTTTCGATTGGCCCGACCTTGATGGGATTCATTCGCAGTACAAAGAGGAATTCAGGGAGTTGAAACTGGCTCTTGAGACAGGCGACGAGGAACATGTCAGGGAGGAAGTGGGAGATCTAATCTTTACCGTTCTCAACTTGGCCCGTTTTCTCGAGATTGATCCCGAGACAGCGTTACGCCGAGCCAACCGCAAGTTCAAACGCCGGTTCCAACGGATGGAACGCTACTTCGAAAGCCGACAACAAACGCTCAAGGAGGTCGAACCGGCCGCAATGGAGGAGTTCTGGCAAAATAGCAAGACCGGCCCGCGGCCAAGGCCGTGACCTAGCCGGCTATAGGAGCATTGCCATGGGTGAAGATCGAAAAGAAAGCCAGGGATTTCGCGTACGCGATCGAAGAATGTTTACTGAAGAGGGTGAACAGCGAAAGGCGGATGCACCCGAACCCCGATCCCGGGAATCTGAGCCGGAGAAACAGAGCCCGCCGACAGGAAACGAGGCCACCGACGCGCCGCCCCCCCAGATGGATTTTTCCTCTTTTGTTCTGTCGCTGGCCACGACCACGATGGTCCACTTGGGTGAGGTCCCCGATCCGATGAAGAAGGCCGGCCAGGAAAACCTGGCCGCGGCCCGTCAGATGGTCGACATTCTGGGGATTCTCAAAGAAAAGACAGAGGGCAATCGAACTGATGCCGAAGACAGCCTGCTCGAGCAGATCCTCTACGAGCTCCGCATGAAGGTCTTAGCCAAGTCCAAGATGATTCAGCTCTAATGAAGATCACCTTCTTGGGTACGGGGACGTCAAGAGGAGTTCCCGTCATTGGCTGCCGTTGCCGGGTCTGCCGCTCCTCCAATCCCAAGAACAAGAGACTCCGCTCTTCGATTCTGGTCGAAAGCGACGTCAACGTCGTGGTCGATACCTCGGTGGATTTTCGATCTCAAATGCTTAAATACAACGTCAGTCACCTGGATGCGGTGGTCTTCACTCATGCGCATGTCGATCACATCCTGGGACTGGATGATGTTTACCCCTTCAATATCTGGAGCAAGAAACCGCTACCCGTTTACGCCAGCCGTGCCACGGCGGCGGAATTGAAGCTGACTTTTCGTCATCTCTTTGCCGAGGAGCGTTATCCGGGGATTCCGAGCATCGAGGTCATCCCAATCGAGGGACCGTTTGAAATCGGAGGACTACAGTTTTTGCCGGTCCAGGTCTGGCATGGAAAGCTGCCGGTTCTTGGCTTCCGTATCGGGCGATTTGCCTATGTCACCGACGCCAGCAAGATTCCCAATGGTGTCATTGAGCAGTTACGAGGAGTGGACTCTTTGGTGCTGAATGGTCTGCGTTACAAGAGTCATCCCACCCATTTGAATCTGGACGAAGCCGTTGCTGCGGCAAAGCTGATCGGAGCCCGCGAAACTTGGCTGATCCATATGTGTCACGAGGTCGATCACGATGAGGGAAATGCCTACCTCCCTCCCTCGGTGTCACTGACCTACGACGGCTTGGTTTTGGAAATACCGGAGGCGGAGCCTTCCGACACTCCCACCGGGAGTGACCATAATTGATGCAAATTGTCGAGACCCTGGCGCGGCTCCCTTCCAAACTTGCTCGACCGCTGGTGGCCATCGGAGTCTTTGACGGAGTTCACCGTGGCCACCAACAAATTTTGCAGCAACTGGTCGCCAGAGCCCACCGGCAGCAGGGTACGGCCCTGGTAATGACTTTTCATCCCCATCCTCAGCAGGTGATTTCTCCAGGCGACGCGCCACGCTTGCTACAAACTCCCCGCCAGAAGGAGAGAATCCTGGCCCAGCATGGCATCGAGTGGCTGATTCGAGTGCCTTTTACCCGTCGCTTATCTTTGCTGAGTCCGCTGGCTTTCGGCCAGAAGTTTCTCCGAAATCACGGCTTCCGAGAGATTCACGTGGGCAGCAACTTTCGTTTTGGTCACCGCCGCTCAGGCGATTACCAGACGCTGCGGCGACTTGGGCGTCAGTTTGGTTTCGAGGTCCGTGAGACCCCTTCCTACTCGCTCCGAGGGCACCGGATCAGCAGCACTCTGATCCGCCGGCAGTTGCTCAGTGGAGCCACCTCACCGGCCCGAAATCTGCTGGGAAGAGCCTACGAGATTTGCGGAACCGTCGTTCGTGGAACGGAGACCGGCGCCAAGTTGGGTTGTCCCACTGCCAATCTAAAACCGGACAACGAGTTGATACCGGCGACCGGAGTCTATGTGACTCAGACCTTGGCGGGGAACAATTGGCGGCCCTCGATCACCAATATTGGGTTCCGTCCCACCCTACCCAGTCAGAGAACTCAACACCCCGTGGTGGAGACCCACTTGCTGGACTACCGGGGAGAGCTCTATGGACAGCGGCTGGCCCTCAAGTTTTTCTACCGCTTGCGTCCGGAAAGACAATTTGAGAACATCGCCGCCCTAAAGAGCAGAATCGCTGACGATGTTGCTCGGGCAAAACGCTACTTCGAACGTACCCGCAAACTCACCCGGCCAGGACAAATCTGAATGTCCATCCGACTGGAAGAAGTTCTGAGAATCGCTGAATTGTCCCACTTGGAGCTCAAGACAGACGAACTGGAGAGGCTCCGCCATCAGTTCGAGGACATCCTGCAATACATGTCTTTGTTGGAAGAAGTATCGACCGAAGGGGTTTCCCCACTCTACCATCCCCTCCAGGAAGAAGCGGATGAGAACCGCTGGCGGCTTGACGAGACGAAAGCATCTTTAAGTGCCGAGGAAGCGGTGGCAGAGGCTCCGCAGTCTCACCAAGGGCAGTTTCAGGTGCCCCGTTTTGTTGACTAGGAGCAAGGCCTGCTGCGCAGTTTGGGTCGTGGCCGATGACCATGAGTGATTTGGCGTGCTGGTCGGTAAAGCGAATTCGCGAGGCGATTGTCTCCGGGGAGTGTTCGGCCCAAGAGGTCGCCCAAGCGTTTCTCGACAACACCTCGGCACGTGAGCCGGAGTTGCAGGCTTTTCTGTGGCTGGAAGCCGACGCCATCCTCTCCCAGGCTCGCGAAATTGATCGCAGGGTCAAATCGGGAGAGCTGAGGGAAGGCCGACTCGTCGGGGTTCCGGTGGCGATTAAAGACACCATCGTGACCCTTGACAGTCCCACCACCTGTGGCTCACGAATCCTGGAGAACTACCATCCCCCGTACGATGCAACGGTAGTAAGGCGGCTGCGGGAGGAAGGCGCCATCCTCTTTGGCAAGACCAATTGTGACGAGTTTGCTATGGGCTCGAGCACCGAGAACTCCAGCTTTCAGGTGACGACCAACCCCTTCGACAAGACCCGTGTTCCCGGCGGCTCCAGCGGGGGATCGGCTGCAGCGGTGGCTGCCGGCTGCGTGCCGCTGGCTCTAGGCACTGACACAGGAGGGTCGGTCAGGCAACCCGCAGCCTTTTGTGGCGTGGTGGGATTAAAGCCCACCTATGGCCGGGTTTCTCGTTACGGCTTGGTGGCCTTTGCCTCTTCGCTCGATCAGATTGGTCCTCTGGCTCGCTCGGTGGAGGATTTAGCGCTATTACTCGAGTCCATTGCAGGTGTCGACCCCCGCGATTCCACCGCCAGCAGCCGTCCCGTCGAGCCCTACAGCCAAATCACGGCCAATCCGCCCGGCAACCTTAAGCTGGGGTTACCGCGCCAATGGCTTGATGAGGGCTTGGATGACCAAGTGCGTCTGGCGCTGAACCAAGCCGTGGCCACGTTACGCCAATTGGGGCACCAAGTGGTACCGGTCGATCTGCCCCATAGCCGGCTGGCAATCGCGACCTACTACATTATCGCCACCGCTGAGGCCAGCTCAAACTTGGCTCGCTATGACGGAGTACGCTACGGATATCGAGCGGCCGATCCCGATGACCTGCAAAGTCTCTATCTTCACACTCGCAGCCAGGGTTTTGGAGAAGAAGTCAAGCGACGCATCATGTTGGGCACCTACGTGCTCAGCTCCGGCTACTACGATGCTTTTTTTCTCAAGGCGGCCCGTATTCGCCGCCTGATCCTGGACGATTACCGGAAGGCATTCCAGGAGGTTGATTTGTTGCTCGGTCCGACTGCTCCAACACTTCCCTTTCGCCTGGGAGAGAAGATAGCCGACCCGCTCCAAATGTATCTGTCGGACGTCTACACGGTGACCGGCAACCTGGCCGGCATTCCCGCCTTGAGCTTGTGCGGCGGCTTCAGCCATGAAGGTCTCCCCATCGGCCTCCAGTTATCGGCTTGGCAATTCGACGAGAGCCGCCTGCTGGCCGTTGCCCATCAGCTCGAGAAAGCCTTAAAGCTGCCGCCCAGGCGGACGGGACACAACCAACGGAAGGGGTCTCACTGAGGCGCAGGCCAGAGCAACTCCACGACGAGGCGACCGACAGCGAAGGGGGCGGCTACTCCATCACCTTGCGATACAAATCTCTCTTTGGCAGGCCCAGTTCCCGGGCAACCTGTTTGATGGCCGTCTTACGATCCAAACCGGCAACCAACTCCAGACCTCTCACATAAGCCCGTAGATTGAGTTGGTCCAGATTGGCGCCCCGCCGACTGCCCTCCAACACCAGAGTGTACTCACCCCGGGGTCTGCCACTCGAAACCTGGTTGGCAATCGACGCCAGGTCTCCCCAATAGACGGTCTCGTGCAGCTTGGTCATCTCGCGCACCAGAAAGGCTTGGCGGGATCCAAACGTGGACTCGAGACGGGCCAATTCTTTTCCCAACCGATGCGGGCTGAGATAAAAAACCACAGTGGCCGGAACTTGCGCCAACCAAGCCCACGAGCGGCTCGACTTGGCGGGGAGAAAGCCCGCAAAGAGAAAGCGATGGGTAGGCAGGCCGGAGATTGAGAGAGCAGCCACCGCTGCAGCCGGACCCGGAACCGGCTTCACCGGAACGCCCTTGGTCCGGCAGGCGTGCACCAGCCGGTAGCCGGGATCGGACACCAGTGGAGTGCCGGCATCCGATACCAGAGCCACCTGAATGCCCTGCTCCAGCCGGTTCAGCAGTATGGCTGTTCTAGCGACTTCATTGTGCTCGTGGTAGCTGATGAGAGCAGTCTTGATTCCAAGACGGGAAAGAAGTTTGCCGGTGCGGCGGGTGTCTTCGCAGGCAATCAGATCTACCCGTTGCAACGTCTGGCGAGCTCGCGGGCTCAAATCGTCCAGGTTCCCCAGGGGAGTAGCTACCACATAGAGCGTTCCTTGATCGAGCCCGCCCTGTTGCAAAGATGGCCCCTTTCCTGCCTGGCAAGTTCGCGTTACGCGTTCATGGCCTGCAACATCTCACGAACCGCACGTTCCATCCCGACCAGAACCCCCCGGGCCACAATGTTGTGGCCAATGTTGAGTTCCTCAACCTGGGGTAAGCGCGAGACGGGTCCGACGTTGCGATAGGTCAAGCCGTGACCGGCCAATACGCGCAACTGCAGACCGTGGGCCAATTCGGCGACTTGCCGGAGTGTTTCCAGCTCACGCCGGAAGTTCTCCGATTGAAGGTCCAGTCCTAACGGTACGGCCTCGGCGTAGGCCGCCGTGTTCAATTCAACCATGGGAGCACCCACGGCGGAGGCCGCCTCGATCTGGCTTCGATCCGGATCGAGAAAGAGCGACACTTGTATGCCGCCGGCCCGTAACCGCTCAACCGCCACTCCAATCTCGTGCCCATGTTTGACGACGTCCAAGCCGCCCTCGGTCGTGATTTCGTCGGGCTGCTCCGGCACCAGGGTGACTGCATCGGGTTTCACGTCGAGAGCGATTTCCAGCATTTCTTCACTGGCAGCCAACTCAATATTGAGACGCGTGGTGACGGTTTGGCGCAACAAAACGACGTCTCTTTCTTGGATGTGACGGCGGTCGCCCCGCAGGTGAACGGTGATGCCGTCGGCTCCCGCCAGCTCGGCCAGCAGGGCAGCCGTTACCGGGTCGGGCTCCGGTGCTCCACGCGCTTGTCGAATTGTAGCCACGTGATCAACGTTGACACCGAGTAGGGTCATGTTTTCATCCATCGCCAGAAACCGGAACCACTAGAATCTCCGCTGATGGTTCCACCAGATTTGCAGCAGGCTGAAGATCATGTGGGAACCGTCGCGCAAAAGGCGGACCCTGCTTGCCTGGCTGTGGCGCCAGACTACGGGGACTTCACAGACGGACAACCCTGCCTGCCGGGCCAGCAACAGCAGTTCAACGTCGAACGCATATCTTTGCGCCTTTTGTCTTTCAAATATAGCTCGACAAGTCTCCATTTGAAATAGTTTGAAGCCGCATTGAGTGTCCCGATATGGCAGACCGAACAGCGTTCTCACCAGCAGGTTGAACAGCTTGCCCGACGACTCCCGCACCCAAGACTGATGGACTTCAATGTTGGAACCAGCCAGACCCCGTGAACCAATGGCGATCTGATCGCCTTTATCAGCCAATGCTTCTACCAGTTTCGGAAGCTCACGGATGGGACAACTTAGATCGGCGTCGGTCAGCAGGGCCCAACGGCCCTGACTGCACAACATTCCTCGGCGGACGCTGAAACCCTTGCCCCGGTTAGTTCGATTTTTGAGCAGGCGCACCAAGCAGGGAGGATTGCCGTCGCGCCAGCGTGTCACGATGGCCGCCGTGTCATCACAGGAACCATCGTCTACGACCACGACCTCTGAGTGGGGCCAAGCCCGCTCGAGATAGGCCAATACCTCCTTCAGCGTCGCGTCGATTCTGGCCTGTTCGTTGAAGACCGGAATAATTATGGAGAGTTGCAGCAGGCTCATTCGAGAAACCACCGCATCCGGCGAAGCCGTTGCAAAGTCTTCTCACGGCCTAGGACTTGCATCACGTCGAATAATCCGGGAGCATGAGCCCTTCCTGTCAAAGCGAGCCGGACGATCCCAAAGAGCTGTCCGGTCTTCAGATCTCCCTCTTCGACAATGGCTCGCACGGACTGCTCCAGCTGCTTTGAATCGAGAAAATCCACGCCCTGATAGACTTCCACCAGTCGGTCCAGCGCTCCCACAATCTGTCGCCGTAGCTCAGCATCCCTTCTTGCGGTCTGTTTTTCCACCGCTTGCTCGTCGTAGTCGAAATCGTCACTGAAGAACGCCCGCCCCTGCTCAGAGAACTGGTTGAGATTGCGAATACGAGTCTTGAGCAGATCGATGACTCGCAGCAACCAAGGACGATAGTCCGGCGAGTTCCATCTGTCCTGCCACAACCCTTCCCGTTGCAGTCTTTCTCGCAATGGGGAAACAAGCTTTTCCGGAGGAAGACGGTTCAAAATCTTGCCGTTCATCCATTCCAGCTTTTGAGGATCGAACACCGCGTTCGCTTTGTTAATTCGCTTGAGGCTAAAGGAGTGCACCAGTTGCTCATCGTCGAAAAGTTCCTGGTCGTTGCCCGGAGACCAACCTAACAGAGCCAAATAGTTGCGCAACGCACCCGGCAAGATACCCCGGTCGCGATACGCCAGAACGGACGCGGCTCCATGGCGCTTGCTGAGCCGCTTCTTGTCCGGACCCAGAATCAAGGGCAAATGCACGAAAACCGGAGGAGAGTATCCCAGAGCTCGAAAAAGCAACAGATGTTTGCTGGTATTGGAAAGGTGATCTGCCCCTCGAATCACGTGCGTGATGGCCATCTGGGTATCGTCTGCTACCACGCTCAAGTGATAGGTCGGAGTTCCGTCGGAGCGCTGGATAACGAAGTCTTCCAGTTGTCGTGCCTGGACCTCCACCAAGCCAAATACGGCATCCCGGAAACCCAAGGTCTCATTCCTCGGAACCCGAAAGCGCAAGGCGAACTCATCCCCTCGCTTGAGACGAAGCGCCAACTCTTCTTGGTCCAGCCTCCGGCAAGTGCCGTCGTAGCGCCAGCCCTTTCCCCCTTGAGCCTTCTGCTGTTGGAGTTGCTCACGTGAACAGAAACAATGGTAGGCTTGGCCACGCTCCAGCAAGCTGCGACAAGTTTGCCGGTAGATTTCACCTCTTTGTGATTGGTGAATCGGCCCCTCATCCCAACTGAGACCTAGCCACTGGAGTCCCTCCAGAATGCCCTCAGCCAGTTCCGGGCGAGAGCGCTCCGCGTCGGTGTCTTCGATGCGAAGGATAAAAGTGCCCCCTCGACGCCGCGCCAGCAACCAGTTGAAGAGGGCCGTGCGGGCTCCTCCGAGGTGAAGGTGTCCAGTTGGGCTGGGAGCGAACCGAACGCGGCAAGTCATGGTTCAAGGGTCCAAAAGAACCAAGATTATAGCCGTCTTTGGAAAGGCGCTCAAACGAGTAGACCGGCAATGCACACGCGTCAACTTCGAGACAGGCCCGTCTTTACTGCTTGAGAACGCGTCCGGCGGCCAACATTCCCGGCAACCCACTGAGGCCGCCTCCCGGATGACACCCACTGCTTCCCAGGAACAGGCCCTTGACCGGAGTCCGGCAGCGTGCCAGTTTGGGCAGCGGTCGCATCGAGAGCAGCTGATCAAGAGCGTGTTCCCCGTGACAAAGGTGGCCGCCGGGCAGCCGAAATTTCCTTTCCAAGTCAACCGGAGTGAGCAGTTCCGCGTGGACCAGGTGTCGGTCAAAACTGGGGATAAAGTCAGCCAAGCGTGAGGTGACTGTCTGCAGGAGCTTTTCTTTTTGGACCGGGGACCAGCCGCCTTTGAGTCGGTAGGGAACACCGGTGACGGAGACCAGCGCCACTTGGTGATTTGGCGGAGCCAGTCCGGACTGGTCCGCGGGTGTCCAAACCTCCAGATGGGGCTGGAGGGCGACCCGGCCGTACTTGACGGCGTCGAAAGTACGATCGAGGTCGTCCAACTTGCCACCCCCGATGCGAGCCCTTTGAACAACTTGTCCCGGTCGTCCTGCCCATTCCAACGGGCGTGCCATCGCTAGACAAACCAAGGCAACGGTGCCCCGGCTGCGATAATGACGCAGCCCTTTCTGCAGCGTCACATCGAGGTAGTTGGCCGGCACCCACTCCAGCAACGTTTGCCGGGGGTGACAGCAGGAGAGCACCGCTTGGGCCGCTTCGGTTTCTCCGCAACGGGTCGCTACGCCCCGAACTTTGCCTTTTCTTATATCCAGCCGGCTCACCTCGGTATCAAGTCGAATCTCGACTCCCAGTTGTCGGGCTTGGATCGCCAGCGCTTTGACCAACGCTGCCCCACCTCCCGCCAAGAGACGGCCCGATCGGCTCTGGTCGAACAACAGATTGGCGGCGGTGCCTGCTGACCGGGGCCCTACAAACGAACCGAAGACCCCCGCCAAGGCCAACCCCTCTTGCAGCAACGGAGACGAAAACCAGTCGCCTAGCCAGTCGGAAACCGACATGGGAAGAACTCGCATCAGCTCCAGCAGACGATGGCGCCCCAGCCGCCGCAAAGACCACCACTGCTCCCCTAGCTGGCTGAACTTTCGGAGGGAATCGGCTCTTAGCGGAGGGGGCAGGCTGTTCAAAATCCGGTCGAGCGCCGGGCGCACCCGCGCGATGAAACGTCGCCACTTCACATAAGCTTCCGCATCTCGTGAGTCGCGTGAGGCCAGCTCCGGTTGCTCTGACCCAGGCCCCAGAACCAGACCGGGACCGCCCTCTTCCGCTAACAGCAGAGAAGCGGCCGAAGTTTCCAACAAAGAGGAGTTCAGACCCAGACGGGTCAACAGGCGAGGGGAAACCCAGCCCAGGTCAGGTAAGAGACCAGGCACCCGGTATCCGGGGTGAAACTCGAATTCCCCCGACAAACCTCCCACCCGATCCCGTCTTTCCAGCAACAGGACCCGGCGGCCGGCAGCGGCTAGCCGCAGGGCAGCAACCAACCCGTTGTGTCCCGCCCCGACGACCACGATCCGGCCGCTCATAGGACCCGTTCCCGGAGCAACCGCTGGGCACAAAGAGCTCCAGGTGCTCCCATGATGCCGCCTCCCGGATGGGTACCCGAAGCACACATCCAGAGGTTTCGAATCGGAGTCCGATAGCGAGCCCAACCGGCCATCGGTCGGAAGAAGGACAACTGCTCAAGGCTCAGCTCTCCATGAAAGATGTTGCCTTCGGTCAAGCCGTAAGTTTGCTCAAGGTCCCAGGGAGTCAGAATTTGGCGATGGAGAATCCGATCCTCAATCCCGGGCATGTACTCGGCCAGAGTGGCGATGACGGTGTCTCCAAAAGCCTCGCGCCTCCCGGGCCACTGCTCGGGACCGTCTTTGAGGTGATAGGGAGCGTATTGCACAAAAATGGACATGACGTGTTTGCCGGGTGGCGCGACGGAGGGGTCATTCAGAGAAGGAATCACAATGTCAAGAAAAGGCCGACGGGAAAAATTGCCGTATTTGGCATCGTCAAAAGCGCGCTCCAGATAGTCGATGCCGGGCGCAATGGTGATATCTCCTCGCAGATGGTGACCGTGACCCGGCAAACAAGCAAATTCGGGCAACTCGTCCAGGGCGAGGTTGACCTTACCGGAACTGCCCCGCATGCGGAAACGACTCACGGCAGTTTGCGTGGCCTGATCCAAATGCTTGCTTCCCACCAGTCGGAAGAAAGTCCGATGAGGGTCGACGGCGGAAATGACGACCCGCGATCTGATTTCATCACCGTTTTCCAGCACCACGCCGGCGGCCCGCCCACCCTCCAGCAAGATATGGTCCACTGGAGATTGGGTGCGGATCTGGGCGCCAAAAGCCCGTGCGGCCGATGCAATTGCCAGCGAGACTTGCCCCGTCCCGCCTCGCGCCAAGCCCCAAGCGCGGAAAGAGCCGTCGATCTCCCCCATGTAATGGTGCAGTAAGATGTAGGCGGTGCCGGGTGAGCGCACGCCCAGAAAAGTACCAATGATTCCACTGACGGCCATCGGGGCGATCACCTTCTCGCTTTCGAACCACTCCGAAAGAAAGTCGACCACGCTCATGGTGAGCAGCTTGAGGTTGACGACCTCCCAGTCGTCGCCACAGCCACCCCAATGTCTTCCCAACCTCAACAAGTTGACGATCTCGCTTGGTTTTAGCGAGACCGGATCGGGCGCTGGGTGATCGATCATTGGCTTCACCAAGCGCCCCAGCTCGCTCATTGTGAAACCGAACTCCTGATAGACCTCGGCATCACGGCCCGAGTGGCGGGCGATTGCCCGCCGGGTCCGCTCCGGGTCACTATCTCGCAACAGGTAGCTACCGTCGGGAAAGGGGGTAAAAGTCGTGTCCAGGGGCAGGACCTCGTAGCCATGGCGAGGCAGGTCCAGATCTTCGATAATCCAGGGCCTCAGCAAGCTGACAACGTAAGAACAGGCCGAATACTTGAACCCGGGGTAAACTTCTTCGGTAACGGCAGCCCCGCCCAAGAGATGGCGGCGTTCCAGCACCAAAACGCGGCGGCCTGCCCTGGCGATGTAGGCGGCGCAGCAGAGACCGTTGTGACCGCCACCGATGATGATGGCGTCATAGGGTTTCGCCATCAGGGCTTTCTCTTGCGCTCCGGATTGAAGAAAGGAAGTCGGCTCACGGTAGCGGTCACTCGGCGCCGTTGAAATTCAACGGTGTGCTCGATTTCAAGCTGCCGCTCCAGATCGGCGCAGCCACTGTCGACGGACGCCAGTGCGATCCTCTTCTTGAGCAGGGGCGACCAAGTGTGACTGGAGGCGTGACCCACCTGCCGACCCTTTTCATAGATCGGGAGCGCATTGCGACTGACCTCAGGGGACAATTGGGCGGACTGGCCATAGCTATCGTAAAGTTCTTCCAGGGCCTCCCAACTCGTTTCCAATCCTACCAATTGCCAAGCAGAGCCCTGCTTTCGCTCCTGACGCAAGGCCGTTTGGCCGACGAAGGGTTCCCGCTCAAGTTCGACCGTCCAACCCAATCCGATTTCAAAGGGTGTGGATTTTCGCGATTCCAGCACTACTTTGGAAGTGCTGAAATAGTCGACGCCCAGCATGACAAAACCGGCTTCGATCCGGGCCATGTCGAGGGCATCCAAGCCGGCCGGAGTGATTCCGTAGGCTGCGCCCGTGGCCATCAAGATATCCCACAAGGAGAGGGCATGACGCCGATCAACCCATATTTCGTAGCCCAGATCTCCGGTGTAGCCGGTTCGACTGATCCAGACCTCCAGATCGGCCACTTGGGCCGGTTTTACTCTAAAGAACCTAAGACCATCCAGTTCGAGATCGCTGCACTGGCGCAGTATCTCTCTTGAGTTTGGTCCTTGCAGTGCCAACGCTGCCAGTTGGCGGCTGGAATCTTCAATGCTCACATCATAGCCGTCTCCAAGCATGCGCAACCAATGCTGGGTCGGATCAGCCGCCGTCAACCGGTAATGATCCGCGGCCAATCGGCTAACGGTTCCATCATCGATAACTTTCCCCCGGTCGTCGCACCAGCAACTGTAGGCTACCCTGCCCACTGGCAGCCTGGAGATGTCCCGCACCATCATCCGCGACAGCATGGTTCCGGCGTCCGGTCCCTCGACCTCGTATTTGTACAGCGGCGAGATATCGATCAGACCGGCGGCTTGGCGCAAGGCCTGGTATTCCCGAATATGGTTGAAGTCGTACCGGCGGACCGCGTAGTAGCCCGCCCAATCCTTCCAGCAGTAGCTTTCGCAAAGCGGTTGAGTTCGCTCGTGGAAGGGTGAGGGAATCGGCATTGCATTATTATACGGGCCCGCAGAGCCGAAACGCCTTGCTTGCGGCGTCGGCAAGAGCCGGAACTGCTTTTTTGATCACCGGAGTGAGGCTATAATCGCTACTCATGTCGCCTTTGTTAGCAGCCCTTGGTTGTTTTGTACTCTACTTCTTGGGCTACCGTTTCTATGCCGGGTTTCTGGCAAAGCGCCTCTTTCGGCTCGACCCGAGACGCACCACTCCAGCCCACCAGCTCGAAGACGGCGTCGACTACATCCCGGCCAAGAAGTATGTCTTATTCGGCCACCATTACGCTTCAATCGCAGGTCTTTCTCCGATGCTGGGGCCGGCCATCGCCGTAATTTGGGGGTGGGTTCCGGCTCTGATCTGGGTGGTATTGGGGACGCTGCTGATCGGAGCGGTCCACGATTTTGGCGCCCTGGTGATCTCGATGAGAGCGCGCGGGATGTCAGTGGGGAAGGTAGCTGAGGATCTTATCGGTTCCCGGGCCAAAACGCTTTTCCACATCCTGATCTTCTTTCTGATCGCTCTGGCGATGGGCGTTTTCGTCAACGTAGCAGCTACTCTTCTGAGCTCCGCTTACAATCCCGAGGCTACTTACCCCAGCGCCACCTTGATGATTCTGGCGGTCTTGCTAGGTTGGCTCATCTACCGTAGAAAACTCCCACTGCTGGGCCTGACCGTAGTGGCCTTTGCGCTCACGCTGGTGAGCGTGTGGGCGGCAACATGGCTGCCCCGGCCCGAGTTGAGTATCAACCAGTGGAGTGGGCTGCTGTTGGGTTACAGCTTTGTGGCTTCAGTGCTTCCTGTTTGGTTGTTGCTTAAGCCGCGTGACTTCATCAACTCGTTGCTGCTCTACGTGGGTTTGATTTCCATTTACGCCGGTTTCTTCCTCCTTGGACCCGATTTCGCCGCTCCCGCCTTGCAGGCAAGCCCCGAGGGGGCTCCGCCCATTTTCCCTTTTGTCTTCATCATAATCGCCTGCGGTGCGATTTCCGGTTTCCACGGACTGGTCTCATCGGGAACTACCGCCAAACAAATCAGCAAAGAGACGCATGCTCCCCTGATCGGTTACGGGGGCATGATCGGCGAATCGCTGCTGGGCCTGCTGGCAGTGCTGGCCTGCACGGCAGGCTTTCAAAACAGCGAGCTGTGGTATTCCCATTATCAGTCCTGGAGCCTGGCTCAGGGTTTGGGACCAAACATGAAGGCTTTTATCGACGGCTCATCACTTTTTCTGACTCAGCTGGGGATATCGCTGCCGGTCGCCAAGGCTTTCGTGGCCCTGATTGCCATTTCCTTTGCGCTGACGACGCTGGATTCAGCCACCCGTTTACTCCGGTTCAACATCGCCGAAATGGCTGAAACGGTGCGAATGCCACTCCTTGGCAACCGTTATGTGGCGTCTTGGCTGGCAGTCGTCGTCATCGGGTTTTTTGCCTTCTACAAGATCGAGGGAAGGTCGGCCGGATTGGCGTTGTGGCAACTGTTTGGCACGACCAATCAAGTCATGGGCGCCCTGACACTGCTGGCGGTCACGCTCTATCTAATGCAGCGGCGACGCAACATCTGGTATACGGCGATACCGATGGCCTTCATGCTGATCACAACGATTACGGCGATGCTGATCAAGCTGAACGACTTCTGGGAGTTGGACAGCTACCTGCTGCTGGCAGTGGGTTTGGCTATTCTGCTCTTAACCTTATGGCTGACCGCTGAAGCCTTGCTCCGAGTAGTGCGGGAACGGCAAATTGCGAATTCCGAATCCTCGTCCCCGTTATCATGACCGACTGCCCGCGCCTCCAACCGACCCAACCGCGAAGGGACGATTTCAAACCGCGCTCGAATTAACGGCCCCACTGGCTGTGCGGGCCGGGCCCCTCGCTTCTATCGGGAGCCGCAACAGGCCTTCCATGCGGCAACGTGTTTCCGGCCACAAGAGGCCAGCTACACTCGGTTGCGGGCGGTCACGTTCAAGTCATCTATTCCGAAAGGAGGACGACTCGCCGGCACTATCCGGTCGTTCCAGGACGATGCTGCTCGAGAATCCGAGCCAACAAACGACTCTCGATATTACCTCCGCTGAGCACGACCACGACGCTCTTCCCCTTCAGTTGCGACCGCAGCTTGTAGGCGGCCGCGGTGGCCGCTGCCCCGGCACCTTCGGCCAGATTGTGAGTGCTGCGAAAGAGCTGGTAAACAGCCTCTTCAAGTTCTTCCTCGCTAACGGTGACGATGTCGTCAACCATTCGTGAGATCAAATCGAAGGTCAATTCGAAGGGGACTCGAGTCGCCAAACCGCCCGCCAAGGTGTCCGCCGAATCGGTTTCGACCTTCGATCCTTGCTTCCAGGAAAGATATACAGCCGGCGCCTGTTCTGCCTGAACACCAATCACTCGAGTGCCGGCAGCGATAGCCCGAGCGACCGTCAACACTCCAGACAGGGAACTGCCGCCCCCCAGGGGAACGAAGACGTAGTCGGGGGCCGGCTCGCGCTCAAAAATCTCCAGAGCATACGTGCCGACTCCCTGGATCAGGAGCGGTTCATTAGCCGGATGAATGTATCGGAGTCCCCGCTGCTCTGCCTGTATCTCTTCAACCCTTTCCCGCGCCTCGTCAAAATCCCGCCCGTGAATCGATAGCTGAGCCCCATAGGCCTCCATAGCAGCATTTTTTTCGGGGTTGTTGCCCTCGGGGACCACTATCGTGCAGGGTACCCCAAAAATGCCAGAGGCCATCGCCACTGATTGGCCGTGGTTCCCCCGGGTCGCTGTAATCACTCCTGCGGCGTGCTCCGCAGGCTCCAACTGCGACAACAGGTTCAGCCCGCCGCGAATCTTGAAGGAACCCGTCGGATTGTGGTTCTCGTGTTTAACCAACACTCGACAGCCGAGGTGTCGGGAAAGCAGGGGGTGCTCCAGCAAGGGCGTCGGCGTCAGATATTGATAGACTACCTTCCTGGCCTGGAGAATTCCCTGAAACGTGACCTCCATCGCTACGCTCACATACTTCCGTAATCAGGGCCTCCGCCGCCTTCAGGCGGAGTCCAGTTGATGATCTGGTAGGGATCCATGATGTCGCAAGTCTTGCAGTGGACACAATTGGTAAAGTTGATCTGTAGACGGGCGCCCCGGGGCTGGCTCTCGTCCGCCACCATTTCGTAGACGGCAGCGGGGCAGAAGTGCTGGCAGGGGTTCCCGTATTCCTGCGTGCAGCGGTTGTGACAAATATCAAAATCGGCCACTTTGAGGTGAGACGGCTGGTCTTCCTCATGAACCGTGTCCGAGAGGAAGACATCGTCGAGCTTGGCAAGCGTCACCTTCTCATCGGCAACCGCAGGTACTTCGGTCTCCCCAAAGTGGTCTTGGAGGGTTTGCATGCAGGAGTGGCCGGGCTGGGAAAGCAGCGGATCGATGAGACCTCGTCCGTTGCTCAAATGCTGCAGACCACCGTGCAAGAAACCCCTCCAGAAACCCCGTTGAAAACCCTGACGAAAATTTCTTACTTTCCACAATTCACGGCCCATCCAACTCTTTTCAAACCGCTGCCGGTAGGCCGCCAGGATCCGCGTCGTAAAATCACCGGTTGTCAGAGCCTCAACAATGGTTTCAGCGGCCAGCATCCCTGACTTGACAGCCAAGTGAATCCCTTTCAGCCGTTGACTGTTGAGAAAGCCGGCCGAGTCGCCCACCACCAACAACCCGTCGGCATAGAATCTGGGCAAGGCATAGTACCCACCCTCAGGAATGGTCTTGGCGCCGTAGGAGACCGCTTCTCCTCGGTCCAGCAGTCGTCTCACCCAGGGATGGGTCTTGAATTGCTCGAAAAGCCGATGGGGGTCGATTTGAGGATTCTTGTAATCGAGACCGGTTACGAAGCCAAGGTTTATCAAGTTCCCTCGCATCGTATAGATAAACCCGCCTCCGAACTCTTGGGTTCCCAATGGAAAGCCTAGAGTGTGAAAGACCTGACCCGGTTCGAGTTCTCGCTCGAGTTTCCAGATTTCCTTGACGCCCACTGCATAGAGCTGAGGTTGCGTGTTGCGGCGCAGCCCTAGCCGCTGGAAAGCCTGCCGGGCAAGCGTTCCTCGCGGACCCTCACCCAGGACTGTTACCTTGGCGCGCACATCGATGCCTGGCTCGAAGTTAGACTTGGGTTGACCATTTCTGTCGCGGCCCTTGTCACCAATGCGCACTCCCACCACCTGGGAGCCTTCGAACAGGAGTTCTACCGCCGGAAATTCGGGATAGACTTCAATCTCATTTCTTTCGCAAAGTTCCGCCATCCAAACAACCAGTTTTCCCAACGATGCCACCTGGTAGCCGTGATTCTGAAGCGGTGGGGGCGTGATTGGAGAGCGGAAAGCATTCTTGGACGTCAAGAAATAGAGAGCATCGTCGCCTACCGGACAATCATAGGGGGGCTGCTCGTCGGTCAGTCCCTCCAGGAGTTCATCAAAAGCCCGGGGATCGACAACGGCTCCGCTCAGGATGTGCGATCCGATCCGCTTGCCTTTTTCGATCACCAGAATCGTCAGCGGGTCCAGCGGCGGGCCGTCTCTTCGGCCGGCGGTAACGTCAGCAGTGTGGTCTCGGTGGAGCCGGGCCAAGTGGAGGGCTCCGGCCAAACAAGCCGGGCCCGCTCCAACGAACAACACATCGACCTCGATTTCGTCTCTATTCATGGAAATTTGCCCTATCGATTGCGACCTCATTGAGATTATACGCAAGCGACCTGTAAAAGCGGAATAGTGCAGCCTGGGTCGTACAATCGTTACTTCACCGACAAACGCGCCGGCGCTGGAGAGGGTGTCAAGCCTGGGCAGAGTCGACGCTCAAGAAAACCGCAACGCGTACAGTTACTTGGATCCCGAGTCTTGGGGAAATCGGCTTCCTCACGGAAGAGCGGAAGCCGGCCCACTCTTGCTTGCCATTGCCTCCCCAACTCCGGGGAGTATTCCAGCGGCCACGTTTGCCCATCGGCGGTGTAGAAAAGCAGTCCCTTCAGGTCGGGGACGCCAAGCACCTCGGTCAGCCCCCAGAGATAGACCTCGAGTTGCCTCTTGGCCTCGCGCCTGCGGGCAATTGAGTGGGGGGCGGATTTCGGCGGCGCGCCGGTTTTGAAATCGACTACCCACCAACGGTTGTCAGAATCGCGAAAGAGTTTATCGACCACACCGGAAATCAGGTGTCGACCGCGGCCAAGAGAGAATTCTTGTTCGCTTTTCACGTCGGTGGCCGTTTGCAGTCGGCGCCAAAGCGAACTCGAATAGAAGGTCTGCAAATGGCTTTGCAGCAAAGGTGCTACTCGCCCCTGCTGCTCCGGAAACAGCGCTTCCAGCTGTCGAGCCCAGTTTTTCACCGCTCGACTCAACTCGGCAGGTCGCCGGCAAAGGGTGTGGTCTTCCAACAGATGATGGACCGCCGAACCCAGCCAGGCGGCCAAAGAACGGGCGGTTTGCTGCTCTTCCGGTTCCACTTCCTCTCGGGACAAATGGAGTCTTCGGGGGCAGACCGAAAAGCGGGCAATTTCGGTCGTACTCCAATGGAAATGTTGGGTTGGAGAGCTGATTGGCTCGGTGAACAGGTTCCACCGACTCATCGGTGCTGTGGGTGCCGGGGGAGGCCATCGAAAGTTGTTGGCAGCAGAAGAACGGGGCAGATCATCGGCATCCACCGCGTAATCCTCGGCGCCGGCTTCGATGAGCCAGCGACTGTAGCTGAAGGACCTCGTGCGGCGTCCCAAAAGAAAAAGTTGTTGCTGAGCGCGGGTTGCCGCCACGTAGAGGAGACGTTTCTCCTCTGCCAGCTGGCGGTATTCGTCCAGGCGGCGGAGCATTCGGTAGACCGGGTGGATCAGTTCTGAGTATTCCCGATCGGGGTTCCAAATCTTGAACCCTACGAAGACTCTCGATTTACTGTCACCATGGAGTTTCTCACAACAGATTCGATCTTGAGGTCCCCATGAAAAGGGAGTCCCCAGCTCGGGCAAAAAAACCACTGGAAACTGCAAGCCCTTGGCGCCATGAATAGTATAGATACGGACCACTTTGTCAGACTGCGCTCCCTTTTCCGCCATGTTCCAGCCGCTTTGCGTGAGAGATTCCAGCCGCTCGACTAGTTGTCCCAGGCTGCTGGTTTCGCGCTCGAGATCTCGAACCAATCCGATCATTCTTTGGACATGGCTCTTTTTGAGATCAGGCCCCGGCATGGCCTCAAGAATTGCCGGATAGCCCGTTTCTCCAAGAGCACGTTGCAACTGGACTGTGGCTGCAAGCAGGTTGCGGCGCCGGCGCCACCGCTGCAAACAGTTGCGGGCAAACTTGAGGGCTGAAAGCCGATTGGAGAGTGGGCCGAGCGCACGCAGTTTGCAAAGATAGGTATCGCCCGGCTGCTGCGAAAGTAGGAACAACTCCTCGTCCGAGACGTTGAAAAAGGGGCTTCGCAGCAGTCCTACCAACGCCAGATCATGACTCGGATTAGCCAGAAAGCGTAGTAGATTCAAACAGTCCAGTACTTCCTGATACTGGAAAAAATCACTCCCCCCCACCGATTGGTAAGGGATCTCAAAACCTTCCAGGGCCGCCTCATAGTGCCGCAAGCGAGTCCGGGCCCTCAAGAGAATGGCAATCTCACCTGGGGCCCGTCCTCCCTTTGTCAACAACTGATTGACCCAGGCCGCGGTGAGTTGCGGTTCATCGACTGCCAGCTCGCCCTCGTCAAAGAAGTAAGCCTGGACGGCCCTTCCTGGAGCCGCCGGCAAGCAGGCCCACATGGCTTGGTGCTGCGCTTGGTAGGCGGTCCCGCCTTTGAACAAACAAGCAAAGACACGATTGCAGAAGGAAACCAACGAGGGCAACGAACGGTAGTTTTCGGGCATTTCCAGGCGGCGGCCACGGCTCTCCACCCATCGCTGTACTTGACGAAAAACTGAGACATCAGCTCCTCGAAAACGATAGATCGACTGTTGAGTGTCACCCACCGCCATCAAATTGCTTTCGGGGCCCAACAGGGCCAACAAAATCTGCCATTGGAGCGAATTGGTGTCTTGAAACTCGTCCACCAGGAAGTATCGATAGCGTTGCCTTAAACGTGCCCTGATGTCGGTTTGTTGCAACAGCCTCCACGCGCCGGTCAGCAAATCCTCAAAGTCAACGATTCCCAGTTGCTCCTTGCGTTTTCGGTAGTCTCGACCGAGACGATCTCTTAACTGGTTGAGAGTGGCCAAAGCGGTCTCGTAATGCCGATCCGCAACCGTCGAAGCCTGACCAACTTCAAGTGGATATTTGCCGAAGTACTGTCTGAGATCCTTCCAAATCAGTCCAAGCTCTTCGCTTATCGCCGATTTTCGCCAACGTCCCGAAGGCACCCAACGTTTAGCTAGACTGGCCTTCAGAGCGGCTATCCATTCCGGATCCGTCATCTCGGCGGAGCGAGCAAACAGCGCCTGCTGCTGGCGGCAGCGGCGCGCCATCGACCCTCCTTCCCGAAACAACGAATCCGGAATCAGGGCCAGAGCCCGACGAAGCTGTTGAACTTCTCCCAAACTTCTCAAATGAGAGGCAGTTTCCTGGCGGTAGCACTTCTTCAGCAGACCCAGATCTTGAATTCGGGCCCAAGGGTCATTCCGGCGGCAGACAATCTCTTCGGCCAGCGCTTCCACCGCAGCCAGGGACAAATATTCGAGCAGTCCGGCCAGAGCGGAATCCTGAGCGGAAGCCAGATTGCGAAGCGTGGAGGCAACGCTTTCTTGACGCAGCCGCAACTGGTCGCCGCGTGAAGGTACCTGCCATCCGGCGCCTATTCCTGCCTGCAGCGGATAGCGCTGGAGCAGCGAGTAACAGAATCCATGGAAGGTAGTAATAGCAGCCAGGCTCAAAGCCTGTCGGCACCTTCTCCAGCTGCCTCGGGAAGATGAATCGGCTTCCCGTTCTCGCTGATACAGTCGTCGCCCGATCCGTCTTCGCATCTGAGCCGCGGCTTCCTCGGTGAAGGTGATTGCAACGATCTCTCCGGGCTGCTGCTGATTGGCTTCAAGAATCCTTACGAAGCGTTCTACCAGAACCGTGGTCTTGCCGGAGCCTGCCGATGCCGTAACGACAAGATGTCTGCTCAGGTCGAGGGCGGCCTCCTGGGAGGCATTGAGTGTAGGAGCCGTCAGCCGGCTCATTTCGAATCTCCGACTTCCGGCGGACTTGGCTGGGCCACAGGAATTCTTTCCGGGAACTGGCCGGTGACCCCGGCCTGTCGGGCCCGAGCGCCCCGATAGCGGCAAACACTCCGATAATCACAAGTGAAACACCCGGCCTCGCGCGGAGACAACAAAGTAACCGGGAAGGACCCCGACCAGAGGGCGGCGGCCAGTTGGCGCGCTTTTTCCAGGTAGCTATTGGTCAGGCTCTTAGCCGGGGGGCCTGACAGTTCGCGAACTTTTCTAAGCTTGACTTCCGAAGGTAGCTGTAGGGAGTAGATCAGCGTCTCAATCGGTAACTTACCCCTGTCGGCTGCCAGCAAGTGGTGATAAAGCGGCAACTGGAATCCCCGCCCATGGCGAAGAGCGGGTAAGGGATCGTTACCCGTCTTGTAATCGACTAGAGTCAGTCCGAGAGAGCTGATCTCAAGTCGGTCGATGGTCCCGACCAACTCGATCGGGACCAGACGGTCCACTTTTCCCGACTGCCTGATCGTGCCCAGGGATATTGGTCCCAGCTGGATTTCCAGTCCCTCAACACGATGATCCTGCAACCGTTGCCACTGTTGCTCGACGAACCTCGCCAGCAGGCCGGGCCGAGTGTTTTGATCTTCCAGACCGCGGCAAAGTCTCTCTTGCAAGCAATCCCAAAAAAGGTTGCCTTCCCAACTGCGCCGGCTCGTCAACTGCTTGAGTTGCTGCCGGAAGATCCGGAACATCTTGATCCGGTGTTGGGCCAGCCATCGGGCCCGTCTCGTCCCCCGGGGGGTGTCCGATTGCTGCACGAAACGGTGGACAACGCGATGCAACAGGCTGCCCAGTTCGTGGGCCGTCAACTCCTCCGTGGCAGGTTTCTCCATCCGCAGTTTGAGAATCCGACGCATCCAATAGCGAAAACCGCAATCGAAGTATTCACTGATTTGGCTGGGCGAGAGAAGCATTTTCGATCGGTAATGTGATCGTCGCAGTCGTCGCAGCACGTCCGGGGCCTTCAGCACACCCTCATGGCACCCCCATTGAGGGGCCCAACGTTGGGCCGCAACGCGTTGCCCTCTTTCGATATTCCCTCGCACCTCGAAAACGGTCTCTCCATCCAACAGAACCCGCCATGGCGGGGGAGAAATCTCGAGCGGAGGGCAGTTCAGTATTGGACTGGGATCCAGGGAAGATTCGCCGGGTCGACCACAACAACTGACCCAGACCTGGCTGCCCGCTCGGGCAGATATTTCCTGAAAGAGCCTGAGGGAACGGCCAAGTCGCTCTTCCCATTGGACCTGGGGGGAAGCATCAGTGCTCAGTCCGTACCGGGGTGCGGCGGGAACCAGCAGAGTCCCTTCATTCATTCCTAGCCAGAAAAGAGCCTGAATCTCGATTGGGCCCAGGCGCTCGCAGCCGAAAAGCGCCACTCCTTCGACCTCCCGTTCACCCGTTCCATCCATCTTTTTCATCAATACCTGCACCAGTTGGCGGAAGCAGGCAAAACTAATCGATTCGCTGGAACACACCGACAAGGCCCGCAGCACACAACGACCCATTTGGGGCCAAACCTTTTCCCCCTGGTTTCCGTTCATGGCCGCTCCTGACACGGCTTGAAGCCGCCGGCCGAATGCAGTCCACCAAGCCGCCCGGGAGCGCGAGTTCTCAGTGTCGAGATAGAGCTTGCGCGCCAACTGGACGAAACGGTTCCAGCCGGCCGGGACAGCAGGCCAGTCGGACGGGGTGGTCTCAAGCCAGCGGCGAAAAACATCACGATCGCGCCAGCGAGGTCCCTGCATTTTCAGGTGCCGACGAATCCCGTCCAACTCCGATTTGGTAAGACCGGCGGCGGAGCCGCTGATCAGAAAGTCGAGCATTGCCGGAGGGCTGAACTCACTGCGGGCCAGCTCGAGGTAACCACCGAGCCGAGACCGGAAGAGTGAATCCGCCCGACACTGGCCGCGACCCGACAACGGAACGCCAAGCATTGAAAAGATCTCTTCTATCAAGCCGCGATAGAGACCGGGTTGAGGGCAAACCAGCAACATCTGCGCGAACGGTATCCCGCGTTCGCTATGTAATCTGAGGATTCGGCGTCCCACTTCCCAAACCTCTTCCTCTCGACCGGCGAAGGCGCGGCAGGTCTGTGGGGCCGCCTTTTTGCGTCCTGAATGGGGTATCCAGGCGAGTGCTCGATCCGGTCGACCAGGAAGGCGAGATTGGGGAGGCTGATGGTCACAGTCCAGAGAGATCATGACCTCGGGAACCTGATCGACAAGCACGCCCAAGAAAGCGTGTTCAAGCGGACTCGTTGCCACCTGTCCCTCGACAACCAGACGCCTTATTCCTGGGTAGAGATCGCTGAGGAACCTTCTTCGACTTAGCAGCCACTGGTGGGCAAGTAGCAGCGAGCTATCGCGGTCAAGTAATCCCCTATCCTGCAGTCGCTGCTGATATTGCGAGAAGAGCCAAACCCGCGTCCGATCAGCAGCGGAGTCAGTCTCCCGCTGGCGGAGCAAGAGTTCCAGCTCAGAGGCGGTTTCAATGTGCTGGTTCTTGACAATTTGGAAATAGCGATCGATCTCGCGCAACCAAGCCGAAGCCTGAGTTCCGGCAGCGCCTGTCGGCGGCATGCCGGCCACGACTTCATGCAACAACGCCCAACGCGCCAGAGGATCGATTATCCGTCCAGCTTCAGGGATGCACGTCAGGAACCTGGCGGCCAGAGCTACCAGAGTGGTGACCGGAGAACCCAATCCCCTTCTACGAATTTCCAGGTAACGGCGATCAAGCTGCCGCTTTCGCAACGGACCGGCAACCACATAAAGAAAGTTCTCGGGCGGCCCTGCCGAGGCTTCAATACAGTTGTTCCACAACCACCGGTTGCGGGCTGGACCGGCCGGCCCGAAATGAACTTCGACAGGAGTCACCGCCCTAGTTTAGCGTAGGCCTCTGCGTAACCCAGGCCGGCGGTTTTGGTGGCCCTACCGGGCTCTTTCCAAGTAGCGACCGGTGTTCGGGTCGACCCGAACGACTTCCCCTTGACGAATAAAAGGAGGAACCTGAACGGTTACTCCCGTCTCCAATGTGGCGGGCTTGGGAGAATTGTTGGCTGTGGCCCCCTTAAGCTCGGGTTCCGTTTCCACCACTTGCAAGTCAACTGTTGCAGGCATCCGAATCCCAATGGGAGTTCCTTCGAAAAACTCAATCTGGATCTGGAACCCTTCTTTGAGATAAAGGTGGCGATCTCCCACGACCTCCCGATCCAGGGCAAACTGCTCGTAGGTCGTGGTATCCATGAAGTAATAGTGGTTACCGTCATGGTAGAGGTAATCCGTTGTGCGCTGTTCCAGCGTAGCCGTTTCCAACGAGGCTTGCGAATTGAATCGGACCTCATAAGAAGTGCCGTTGAGCACATTACGCAAGAGCAATCGCACCACGGCCGCCCCCTTCCCCGGCGTCCGATGAAAAAAATCCATCACCCGGTGAGGCTCACCCCGGTAAAGAACCACGTTGCCTTTTCGAAGATGAACAGCAGCGACCATGAGCGCCGTTTAGCCTAACAAACCCAAGTCGAGTTGATCAATCGAAGCGCCTTTTTGAGCCTCCACCGACTGGACCGGGAGCGACCCGAGAGCAGTTGCCTGACCCGCCCATGCGCCAATTGGTTTTTGGTCGGCACAATTCCGGCCCCCAGCCCGAAAAAAAGAAGGAGAAATTCCCGATTTTTTTTGAAACCTTCAGCCCGGCCGGACTGTCTATAGGTATTGAATTTCTTCACAACGAGGAGCGACAACAATGACTTTAGCAACCGGGTGCAATAGGAAGCGCTTGGCCGACTTCTTGATCGATCAGTTGGAAGTCGAGGATAAATTGCTGTTCTTGGACCATCTGGAAACGTGCCCGCGGTGCTGGCGAGAGGTGTACAATGCTCGTAAGGCGGAACACCCCCACTATTACAAGCAACTTAAGGTCAAGCTGAAGCTTTCAGATAAAGAAATCAAGCGATTAGAGTCCCCAACCTTGACGAAAGAGGAAGAGGACGATGTTGCTTACCAAGTTGCCTGATCCCTTGCTTCCAGGGTGTTTATGACCTCGCCGCGTTAGTTGGGGCAGTGGTGTGCCTGACTATTTCCGTTCTTGTCTGGTCTTCGAGATGGGACGCTTGTTACACTCTCCACGGGTCGTTAGAATTGTCTCGGGTCCTTGGCGTCCGCGGAGTCACCCCAGCGGATTACCTTTGTGGCTCAGCATGCTGAAGACAGAGGCGGAGTCAGTACCTGGAGAGTGTCACCGGATCTAGAGGAGCAGACGGGCAAAGAGCATGAACCTAGCGGAAATCCCAGAGGTTCGACTTCTGGATCGCGGAGTCAGCTTCAAATATCTGATTCTGAACCTCAAGCAAGCCGCCTCTGAGAAAACCCTGGTCAGGGCTATCAATTATCGTCCCTATTCTCCCGATCTGGACCAACAAATTATCAATAGGACCTGGGACGAGCTGGCGGAGCATGGAGGAGAGGAAGGTAAACTGGAGGTCTCGGTCATTGGGGGCGGAACCCTGAGTCTCAATCCATATTACGAGACAATCACCCTCTTCGGTGAAAATGGTGAGACCGGCTCGGAGGAGAACCGCCCGGAAACGGCGCGGTTGTTGGAGCAGGCTTTTCCCGAATCGGAAGTTTCCTGGTTTTCCAACCAGCATGCCGAGTTGGAGGCCAAGAAGGCTAAGGCGGCCCTGCTGGCCAAAAGGCGCGCCGCGGCCGCCAAGAAAGCAAAAGCCGGTTCTAAGAGAGTTATCGCAAAAGGACTCCGGGGTTCCAAGAAATCATAGCTGGCGGCTATCTCAGCTCACGAGCAGAATATGGCGATCGATCCACTTAAAGACCCTACGACGGTTAAACAAGATTCCCGGCGGAAGCGCAAACCTCGCATCGTCGCTGTTGTCAACGATGCCTGCACCGGCTGCGCAGGTTCACCCGCCTGTGTCGACTATTGTCCAGTCGAAAAATGCATGATCTGGATTGATGACCTGCCGCCCTTTGGCCGGATCGAGGTAGATCCTTTGCTCTGCATCGGTTGCAAACTGTGCACCAGCAAAGGCCCCCAGGGAACCTACCTCGATGGCTGTCCCTGGGACGCCATTGACATGGTTGGCCTGGGAGCACTGGAAGATCATCTCGGATCTCTTCCTTACTGAGGCGCTCTCGGGCCCTCAGTGTCGAAGACGACTTGAGATACGCGACGCGGTGTTGGCCGCTTGTTGCCGCAGTTGTGAACTGTAACGCGGGTTGTCCTGATACGACTCGACCAAGGCCAATTCCGATTCTCCTCCAATCAGGTAGAGAGCTCGCAACGCTTCCCAGACGTGCTCCAGTTGAGGCTCCAGACGCAATAACAGGCTACCCTGATCCACCTCCATACCGGCGACCACCGGCACTTCCATCACCCGACCCGACAAGGGGACTGTTATTTCCCGGCTGCCGGAGTCGGTCTGCAAGCGGGCGACCAATTGGTCCCGTTGCAGCCACTCCGACAACTTGACCGACAATTCTTGGATGCGGCCTTTCTGAGGCGCGCGCAATGGATAGGACTGTAGCATGGCCCTCAAATGTGGTAACGCCTGGAGATCGTTAAAGCGCGCCAGACCAAGCGCGGCGTTACGTCGTACTAAAGCATGAGGATCTTGGAGCAAGCCGTTTAGTGCCCGCTGAAACTCCGGGCTCTGATTGTCTTGGCCCAGAACCCAGGCCACCTGAAGCCGGATCTCGAGCCGCGGATGACGGCCGAGTGCGATGATTTGCGGATACCATCGAGCAGCACCGCTGCCGCCCCGCCGAATCTCTTCCTCCAATTGAGTGAGGGCATGTTGGATCCGGCGTTCGGGAGCCGGTTCGGCCAGAGCCTCCCGAAGATCTTCTTCGCTCAGCCGGCTGCCAAACCAGACTCCACGCCAAAACTCAAGCGGGATGAAAACCGCGATGATGACTATCGTCAACAGCAGCAACTTGGAGCGAAAGCTCAGCCGGTTCCTCCCACCGCGCTCTGAAGGCAAGTCGGGCCTGGGAGTCATCTGGGCCAGCACAAGTGTTTGACTTCGCCTCCGGCTAATTCAGTCCCTGCCAAGAAGTCCGCTTTGATAGTTGGAAGGCCACGAAAAAGCTCAAAGCGGCGAAGGCAACCACTACCAACACCGATGCCGGCAAAGAAGGAAATTGGGCGCCGGTCACTGCCGGACCGTGGAGAATTCCCTGTAATGAAGCCACCCCATAAGTCAAAGGGTTGACCCACATCGTCCACTGCACCCAGTCGGAAGCCCCGGAAGGAGGGAAAAGCGATCCTGAAAGCAGCCACATGGGGAACAAGACCATGTTCATCACCCCGTGAAACCCTTGGATCGAATCCATCCGCCAAGCAAAGGCGAAGCCAAAGCTAGTCAGGGCAAAGGAGAGCAGAAAAATCATGCCAACCAACTGCAGAAGCTTGAAGACATCGAGACCGATGCCGGCCAAAGGCGCCAGAGCCAGAAAGAGCAAGCCCTGCACAAAGGCCAAGCTGGCGCCACCCAAGATCTTTCCGAGGATGGGTCCCGAACGGGAAATGGGCGCTACCAGCACCGACAAGAGAAACCCTTCCTTGCGATCTTCAATCAGCGAGATGGATGAAAAGACAGAGGTAAAGAGAATCACCAGAATCAGGGAACCGGGGTAAAAATACTCGAGATAGTCCAATGAGTCGGGTTTAAGGGGCAATCGGAAAGAAGACCCGATTCCCGATCCCAGGAAGAGCCAGAATAACAGTGGGGTTCCCAAGGCGGCCAAAACCCGACTTCGTTGCCGCCCGAAACGCACCAGTTCCCGCCGCCAGAGAGTCACAGCCGATAACAAAAAACCGCGCATTCTATCTACTCTTCAGCAATCACCCCAATAGCAGGCCCAGCCATGTAGGCTAAAATACCACGCTCAACCTATACCGGGCCCCAAAGCGGCGGCTGATAGCCTGTAGTCTGTGATTTGAGGAGAAAACCTTCTTTCCAGGAAACAGCTAGTACTTATCACGCTGTCCTGTGAGTTGGGAAGTCCCTACCCCGCAACCGTGGGACCTTAGCTGTCAGCCTGCGGCAGGCACGCCTCAGCCGTACTGGCGCTGAAGCTCAACAATCTGAGGAGCAGAGTCCCCGTTCGCCACGAGCACAAATCTATGTGTGCCCCAACCCGACTTAAGGCGGCACGTCGGTCGGGATGCGGTTGGTTCATACTTGCGCACCCGATCACTCAGGCGGCAATATGACAGTTTCTTGGGGGCTGTCATATTGATGCCACCCGAGTTTTTTTGACACAGAGGGCTGCTGCAATGTGTTTGAGCAAGAAGACCCTTCTGGGCGCCGTATTGATTTCAAGCTTGGGCCTGACTCCACTGAAGGCTCAATGGCCCCAGTGGGGTGGACCCAATAGAAATTTCTCAGTCAAAGCGGGCAAACTCGCCCTGAGTTGGCCGGAGGGTGGTCCCCGAGAGCTGTGGTCCCGCCCTTTTGGCGATGGCTACTCGTCCATTCTTTTTGAGGAAGGTCGGCTTTACTCCCTCCACCGTGATGGTGAAAAAGATGCTGCCGTTTGTCTGGACGCGACTACCGGCGATACCGTGTGGTCGACTTCCTACGACTCACCCTCCAAAGCAAACATGAACCTGCAGATGGGTCCGGGACCGATCGCCACCCCGGTGTTGGCTGGAGACAATCTCTGCGCGGTCAGTTCCACCGTAAGGCTGAGTTGCCTCAACAAGCATACCGGGGAAATCCGCTGGCAACGAGACTTGATGGAGGAGGTGGATGACCCGTGACATCGTCCGGCGCGATTACCGAGTGGCCCTAAAGGTAGCCACCCGAGCAAGCACTTTGGCTCATGACAAAGACCCGGCCATTTTGGCTCTGATAGCCGGAATCCATCATGCTACGGGAGCTCACTCGGAGGCCGTAGACTGGCAACAAAAAGCGGTTGACCAATTGGCTGACACTCTGACCAATTGGCTGACAACCCCCGGCCGCACCTCGACGACAAGATTCGATCAGTGCTGAAAACCTACCGGAAGGAGCTGAGAGCTCAGGCCGGCGAGCATCAATAAAGCCAACTATTCAGGTCGCTGCGCGCGAGCATTGTCCAACTCACTAGCTCAATTGGAGGGAGGCGTGCTGCCCAGCTCAGCCTCGTCCCACCAAAGGCATCTTGGTCGCCATAACGGTCATGAAAAGAACATTCGTATCCAGCGGCAGACTGGCCATGTAGATGACGGCCCGGGCCACCTCATCAGGATCGATTCGGGGTTCGACAATCACCTGACCAGTGGCCTGGACAACACCATCTTCAAATCGTGCCGTCATCCGCGTGGCCGCATTCCCGATGTCAATTTGCCCGCAGGCGATGTCATGCCGTCTTCCGTCAAGCGCCGTTGCTTTGGTAAGACCGGTGATGGCATGTTTGCTGACCGTATAGGCCACGGAATCGGGTCGGGGTGAGTGGGCCGACACGGAACCATTGTTGATGATCCGCCCGCCCCGTGGTCGCTGTCGCTTCATTATCCGGAAAGCCTCCTGGGTACAAAGAAAGGCTCCAGTCAAGTTGACGGCCAGCACCTCTTCCCATTGTTTCGTAGACAAGTCCTCCAAGGGTTGCGAGGGACCGGCGATACCAGCGTTGTTGAACAACAAGTCAAGACGGCCAAAGGCTTGCTCGGTCGCCGCAAACAAGGACGCGACCGCCGTGGGGTCGGTAACGTCGGTAGGCACAACGAGAGTCCGGGGCGTCGAAGCCGCCTGGCCGGCGGTGTTGTGCAAGGGCTCCGCACGACGTCCCACCAGCACGACCGCGTAACTCTCGTCCAGAAGTGCCAGAGCCGTGCGCTTGCCAATTCCCGTGCCCGCCCCGGTCACGACAGCGACTCGAACCCCTCCCTTCATGCAGGCCATTGTGTTCTCAACGCTTCGGCTTTACAAACTTTTCAAGGGTCCGCCTCGATCTCAGCAACCTGAACCGGCCCATTTCCTTGTCATGGTGTGCGATCAGTGGGCGCGCCGATCGGTTATGGGTTGAGTCTGACCGGCGGCCACCCACTGACGCCATTGGTGTCTAAGGCCGCCCGTCGGCAGTTAGGCTTTACACTCGGCACGCTTGGCGGCAAGGTGGACGACCCGATGGCACTCGAGAGCTATGCTAATATCTAAAGACAATGGAACGATGGTTGATCCTGGGTGGCGGGTTGCTGGCAGGACTGGCAGTAGTGGGTGGAGCCTTTGGAACACATGGACTCAAGGGACGCTTGAGTCCTGAGGCCCTGGAGATCTTCGAAACCGCTGTTCGTTACCAGATGATTCACGGGTTGGCCCTACTGGTTTTGGCCGGACTGGCTTCCCGCTTGCCTTCGTGGGGCCTGACCCTGACGGCTCTCCTTTGGGTGATTGGGGTCACCGTCTTTTCCGGGTCGCTCTATCTGCTGACTTTGACAGGCATACGCTGGTGGGGAGCCGTGACCCCTATTGGTGGAGCGACCATGTTGGCCGGCTGGTTTGCCTTAGTCTACGCTGCCTGGTCAAAGTGAGCTCGCAACTCCAGTAGACAAAGTTTCCCGGGTGGCGTCGCGGGCCTGGGCTAGTGAAGCGTTGGTGCCACCTTCGCCGCCGGACACTGATTCTGCTAACACGTGCAGAGTTGCTCAAGCCTGGAGAGTTGGGGACAACCCCCTAACGCCGAAGTCAGTTGAGGCCGATTTTGACTCTTCCCAAGGATTCGTGGCAAAGTAACCGCGCTTTGGCTGAGTCGATCACATTGATTATCCCTGCTCTCAACGAAGCCAATCAAATCGGCCGGACTCTAGAAGCTCTGAGATCGCTTGACCTGGAAACCATCCTGGTGGATGGTGGCAGCCGGGATGCCACTCGCCGGATCGCTCGAGACCACGGTGTCCAAGTCGTCAAGAGTCGGCCGGGAAGAGCTGTCCAGATGAATCGGGGAGCAAGACTGGCCCGAGGCTCCATCCTGCTTTTTGCTCATGCCGATACCCGCCTGCCTCAGGGCTTCATCCCCCTGATTCGAAATGCTTTGCGGGACCCAAAGGTGGCAGCCGGAGCTTTCCGACTCGAGATCGATGCCCCCGGTTTGAATCCGCGACTGATCGAAGCCTTTGCCAATTGGCGTGCTCAGCTATTGCAAATGCCTTACGGCGACCAAGGCCTTTTCCTCAGAGCGGATACATTCCATCGAGTCGGGGGGTACCCCGAGATACCGATCATGGAGGACTTTGAACTGGTCCGACGGCTCCGACAAATAGGTTGCATCCGCGTCCTCAAGGCAGGCGCTCGAACTTCGGCCCGCCGCTGGCGGGCTTTGGGCTCGTGGCGAACGACGATGCTCAATTGGATAGTGGTCTTGGGATATGGATTGGGGGTCTCTCCGATGCGTCTGGCCCAGTGGTATCGGCGTGATGTGATCGCCGATCCATCCCGGAAATCCAACTCCGGCCCGGAAAAACCGACCCCTTTCCGTCAGATCAGCGCGTCCAGGCGAGCCAGCGGCTCAGAAGACTCTTGACGAACGGTGTCAGCCGAGTTCGGTTATAAGCGTCGCCTGTTTGCTTGATGGCCTCGGCCTGGGTGGGATAAGGGTGGATCACGTTGGCAATTCCACCCAGTCCCAGGCCGGCTGCCATGGCCACCGTAACCTCACTGATCAGATCTCCAGCGTGTCGAGCCACGATGGTAGCTCCCAGAATGGTGTCAGCACCCCGCTTGACGTGCACTTTCACAAAGCCCTCTCGGTCGCCGTCGGCGATGGCCCGGTCGACCTCCCGAAGCGGGCGAACGAGGGTGTCTATCGGCAGGCCACGCCGGGCGGCCTGTTCCGGGTATAGACCCACATGGGATATCTCCGGATCCGTAAAGGTGGCCCAAGGAATGGTCAACGCGCTGAATCTACTCCGGCCAAGAAACAGTGCGTTCCTGATCACGATGCGGGCGGCAGCATCTGCAGTGTGGGTGAACTGGTAGGCGGAGCAGACGTCCCCGGCGGCGTAAATTCGGCTGTTACTGGTCTGCAGATAGTCGTTGACTTTGATGCCCTTGCGGTCATAATCCACGCCCACTAATTCCAGCCGTAGACCTTCCAGGTTGGGAGTACGTCCAGCACCCACGAGAATCTCGTCAACGAAAATCCGCCGTGATCCTTGCGGGTCACTGACGGTGAGAATCTTCTCGGCGCCAACGACTTCTACTTTTTCGATCTGGGCCCCCAGAACCAGACTGACACCGTCTTGCACCAGCGCCTGCTCCACCACCATGGCCGCGTCGCGATCTTCGCGGGGAAGTATCTGAGGCAGCAATTCCAGCAAGGTGATTTGGGCGCCGAAGCGTTGCAGAGCCTGGGCTAGTTCGCAGCCAATCGGCCCCGCTCCAATCACAGCCATCCTGGGGGGAAGTTCCGTCAGCGAGAAGATGGTCTCATTGGTAAGATAACCGGCCTCCTTGAGACCGGGAACGGGAGGGGCGCTGGCGCGACCGCCGGTGGCGATCACGGCCCGCCTAAACTTGAGGATGTGTTCTCCCACACGGACACGGTCGACGCCGGCAAACTCTGCGCTACCCAAGAAGACGTCCACACCCAGGCGACGAAACCTGTCAGCCGAGTCGTGGTCGCTGATCCCAGCCCGCAATTTTCGCATCCGCTCCATCACGGCGCTAAAATCCACCTCGACCGAGCCCGAAATCCGGATTCCCATTTCACCGGCACGCCTGACCGCGGACAGTGTCTTGGCTGAGCTAAGCAGACACTTCGAGGGCACACAGCCCACGTTGAGACAATCCCCCCCCAGCGCCTGTCGTTCAACCAGGGCCACTTTGGCGCCCAACCCGGCGGCACCGGCAGCGGTTACCAGTCCGGCAGTGCCCCCTCCGATGACTACAAGATTGTAACTGGCGGCGGGCTGAGGGTTTACCCAACTTGAGGGGAAGACGTTAGCCAGTAACTTGCGGTTGTGCTCATCAAGGGGGACGATCGAACTCGGGGCGAACTTCATCTTGTGGGTCTTTCGTTACAAACCGACTTGCCTGTTCAGCGCCCGGCGTGCTACTCGGGTCACGTAAATCGTAACCCCAATGGTAGCTACCAAGCCCACCCCATAAAGGGCCCACTCGACTGGTGAGCGTGCTCCTCCCCCACTCTCCAGTCTCGCCAAGTTGCCCGCCAATGATCCCAGGTAGACGTACATACAGATGGCGGGAATCATCCCGACAAACGTGGCCAGGAAATAATCTCTCAGGCCCACTTTCGTCAAGCCAAAGGCATAGTTGAGCAGGTTGAAAGGAAAGACGGGCGAAAGACGAATCAGGCCAACAATTTTCCAGCCTTCGCGAGCGACAGCTTCATCAATGACCCTGAATTTTTCGTTGCCCTGGATTTTTCTCGCAACCCAATCGCGTGCCAGATAGCGTCCGATCAAGAAAGCTGCCGTCGCCCCCAGCGTGGCCGAAATGATGACCACCAGGACGCCCTTCGCCAAACCGAAGATGACACCCGCACCCAGAGTGAGAATCGAACCGGGCACGAAGAATATGGCCGCCAAGATGTAAATGCCCCCGAAGACGACCGGTCCCCAGGGCCCCAGATCCGCAACCCAGTTGAGCGCCTGTCTCAGAAGGTCCTGAGCATCGAGGAACTTGCCCGCAAGCAGCACCGCGGCAAGGCCCACCAGGATCAAGACCAGTTTGAACTTGGAACTCATGAAGCCAGCCGTTGCAACACCTTGGACAGCGCCTGCGTCCCCTCACGGCCAGAGCCCAGTGCCTGGGCCGAAAGAAAGAGTTGTCGCACCAATGCCGTCCCCGGGACCGGGGCGGCCGATGCGGTCCCGGTTTCCATTACCAGTCGCAAATCTTTGAGAATCAAGTCCACCATAAAGCCGGGCCGGTAATCTCCCTCGATTATCTTGGGCCCCAGGTTACTCAGTTGCCAGCTTCCGGCTGCTCCTCCGCCGACAGCTTCGACCATTACTTGGGGATCGAGCCCGTTGCGCTCGGCCAGCGAGACGGCCTCACAAACCCCCAACAAGTTCATGGAGACGAGGACTTGGTTGCAAAGTTTTGTGAGCTGTCCCGAGCCTACGCCGCCGCAATAGGTTACCGTCTTTCCCATGGTCGTGAAGATGGGAAGCACCCGGTCAAAAGCCTCCCTTTGACCTCCAACCATGATCGCCAGCGTTCCCGCAATGGCTCCGGTATCTCCTCCCGAAACCGGTGCATCGAGAAGCCGGCAGCCACGCTGCTGCAGTTGAACCTCCAGACGTCGTTCCACTTCGGGAGAGATGGTGCTCATGTCGACCAGTACCGACCCCGGGCGAATCGACTCAAGGACGCCACCGGGCCCAGCCACGACCTCCTCAACATCAGGAGAGTCGGAGACAATCGTGATTATGACCTGTGAGTTGGCAGCCACTTGGCCCGGACTGTCGGCCAATTGGGCTCCTTGAGCAACCAAAACGTCGGCTTTGGAACGCACCCATGATTCCCAACCCGATGAATCCAACTGCCTCTTTGGCCATAAACTTAATGCCTCGCAACGAGTTTCCCACTATGCGAGATGAGCCCAGCTAGTGCAAGCGAAAAACTGGGACGGGCCTGAGACCCAGTGAAGAAGGCTAGGCGGGAGCAAACAGATAGCCGCAGTTGACACAGCGAACTACTAGTCCCGAACCCGGCGGCCGTTATAGAATCGGCCTTCGGAGAATAAACGAACGTTTCGCCGGGAGTCGTGCCGCTCCTACCCGGATCCCGGTGTTGTTTGAAGGGGTAGGAACTGCCAGGCTCTGGCCCTGGATTACAAAATGAAGGTCTGGCTGATAGTTGCACTGATTCTACTCGGGATCTTCCTGCTGATTTTCGTCGCCGGAGCAGCCCTGTTCTGGTCTCTAGGGAAACCGCCTTCAGTGAGCTCGGACACTGTTGTCGAAGTCGTGCTGGGGGGATCGCTCTCCGAAGCTTCTTCCGACAATCCGATTGAAGTTCTCTTCGGAACCGAAGGGGTCACTCTTTACGACTACTGGCGTTTGTTCGACTACGCCTCACGAGATGATCGTGTTCGCTCGATCTATCTCGAGATCCGGCCGCTGGCCTTCAGTTGGGCCCAACTAGAGGAGTTGCGCGACTCGATAAATCACTTCCGCCGTTCCGAGAAACCTGTTCACGCTTTCCTGGCGGTCGACGTGGCGGGCGAAAGCGAACTTTACCTGGCTTCGGCAGCAGACACGATCACGCTCAACCCGGACGCCGCCTTGCTGGTCAACGGCTTGGTGGCCGAGGTGACTTTTTATCGACAAGCTCTCCAAAAGTTGGGAGTGGAACCGCACTTTATCCAATTCAAGGAATACAAGAGTCCTGAGGTCTACACCCGGCGCCGCTTGAGCCCCCCCGTCCGGGACATGTACCGCGACATCATCAGCGATTTGGAAAATCGTTTCGTGCAAACGATGGTCAAGGATCGTGGGACCACTGAGGCCGGCCTACGGGCTCTCATTAGCCAAGGGGTGGCGACCTCGGAACTCGCCCAAGAGGTTGGCTTGATCGACCACCTGGGATATAGGGCCGACGTGATGCAACGTCTTCAGGGTGAGGAAGAGGAGAAGCCCCAGAGGATGAAGGCTGCCGCCTACCTGGAATCGGCAGAGGCTCAATTCAGGGTGTATTCAAGGCATAGAGTGGCGCTGGTAACCGGCACAGGCGTGATCACTTCGGGCAAGAGCAACAGCTTCGCCGCTAATCTTGGGGGGAGCACTCTTGCGGCTCACCTGCGTCAAATCCGTAGGCGCAAGAATTTGGATGCCGTGTTGATGCGGGTGGACAGCCCTGGGGGATCGGCTGTCGGATCGGACATGGTCTGGAACGAGGTTCGCCGGTTGCAGGAAGCGGGCAAACCGGTGGTTATTTCCATGTCGGGTGTGGCCGGCTCGGGGGGTTACTACATTGCGATGGGAGCCAACAAGATCATCTGTCAACCCTCGACGATCACCGGCTCGATCGGGGTCATCTTTGGCAAATTCAACCTGGAGGGTCTCTTCAACTTACTGGGGATGGAAATCGACCGGGTCAAACTCTCTCCCAACGCCGACCTCTTTTCGCCCTTCACCCCCCTGGACGACAAACAACGCGATCAGGTGACCAACTGGATGGAAGCGATCTACGACAATTTCGTGCAAAAGGCCGCCCAGGGTCGTGGTTTGAACGTTGAAGAACTGGAGGCTAAGGCACGAGGCCGGATCTACACCGGCTCTCAGGCGTTGGAGATAGGGCTGGTGGATGAGCTGGGGGGTTACCGGGTGGCTCTGCAACATTTGCGGAAAGAAATGGGCTTGAGCGAAGACGCCACCATCGAACTGGTTCCCTACCCCAAACGAAAAACGGTTTGGGAGGCTCTGGCCGATCCCGACTTGTTCAAGCTCCGACAACCCAATTTTTTTTGGGGGTGGCTGCAATCAAACTGGTCCGAGTTGACCCGGGTTGTACCCCGAACGCTGATGCCGGAAGCCCGGATCTACTGATTGGGCTCGCTCAATGCATGCTCGTAGTTGCGGCGGAACTCAATGCGCTCGGGTTCCAGTTGGAGGGCAACTTCAAACTCGGCAACCGCCTCTTCCCGACGTCCCAAAGCCAGCAGGATCAAACCCAGCAAGTTGCGCACTTCGCCGTAGTCGGCACGCATCGACTTGGCCCGCAGGGCAACGGGTTCGGCCTGGCGGTATTGCCGGGACTGGTAGCGATAGGTGGCCAGCAGAAAGCAGGTCTCAAAATCATTCGGGTAGTGAGTTTGCAACACTTGGAGATGAGGCCAAGCTCTCGCCTCGAGCCGCGAAGAGAGGTAGATCTTGACGAGATAAGCCTGGGCCGGGCGGCTTAAGGGGTCCAGCGCAACAATTTCTCGGAACTTCTCCAACGCCTCCTGAACCTGACCCTGTCGCAAGTGATTCTGTCCTGCTTCCAGCAGTCGATTGAGGTGACGCCTTTCTTCTCGCTGTTGCTGTGTACGCTGATTGCGTTGCTGAAATCTTTGCGTGTAGATGCGGGCGCGCGTCAGATCTCCCGCGCGCCGATAAGCCCGGGCGAGTTCATAAAGGACAGCGGGGGGAGCTCCCAACGTTTCAGCTTGGTGGAGTTGCTCCAACGCCTCTTGCACCCGGCCCATCTCCAGTTGCTGTTTGCCTAGATCGAGCAGAAAAAGAGCATTCTCCGGCTCCAGCCCCACCGCGCGGTTGAAGGCGCCCAGGGCCTCCTCAGACCGTGAAGCTCGCATCAAAGCCAAGCCGAGCCCGTGCTGGGCTGAGCCAGAGGAGGGGTCTTGATCGAGGGCAGCCTGAAACGATGCCGAAGCCGATTCGAATTGTCCCAGAATCAACTCGGTCCGACCCCTCTTGATCTTGACTCGGAGTTGTCCAGGCTGCAACCGCTCCAGCCGATCGAGCGCGGCCAGTGCCTCGGACATCTGATCGCGCTGGTAATAGAGATCGGCCAACAACCAGAGCGAAGCCGGATCCGGCGATAAGGAACTGGAGGTCAGCACCTCAATTCCACGCTGGTAGTCCTCTAGCTTGTTCAGAACCGAAGCCGCTGCCAGACGGTAGTTCTGACGTTGAGGATCGCTTTCGACCGCCTGCAGCAGCTCCGCGGCAGCTTCGCGCAAGCGTCCAGCCTGAGCCAGCGCCATGCCCAAAAAGAACTCTCCCCTGGAATCCCCTGGGGAAAGCTGCCGAAATTGGTGCAGCAGCGGGAGAGCCTCCTCGTACTGTCGTTTTTCAAGTAGGTCCTGGGCCAGCTCCAGAAGTTGCTCTCTTGGCTGGGGTGGAGATTGGGCCAACAAGTAGGAACAGGTGAGCCTCCCCAGCAGAAAAACAAAAAAGGAGGCCCGAAATCGGGCCTCCCAGGTGATGGACTCGCAGAGCGAGTGGTTCACTCTCCCTCTCTAGAAATCGACTCGGAATCCCAACTGGAGACTGAAAGGGTCTCCACCCTGGCGGGTGGGGACACCGAAGCCGGTTCTTCCGAACCGACTCTCGCCGACCCGGAAGCTGCGCGCATTGAACAGATTGAAGAACTCCACGAAGGCGGCCGCTTCGGTGGTCTCGCCAATGGCCAAACGCTTGGTGACGCGAAAATCGACATTGGTGAATTTGTCCTGCTCAAAAGCATTTCTGGCCACGAGCCTTCCATCGATGAAGGGACGGTCGTTGGAAGTGCCGTCACCGTTGTCATCAAAACCGGTAGTTGCGTTCCACGGTGAGCCGGAGTTGAGAACGACAATACCGCTAACCTGAAAATTACCGGGAAGATCAATCACACCATTGAGAACCAAGTTGTGACGGACATCCAGATTGGAGCGAGAATAATCCGCCCTCAGGTTGTCCGGATCGGTGGGATGAATGGTGGTCGCATCCCGCTCGTTGTCTTCCAATGCGTCGTTATAGCCCAGCGTGTAGTTGGCCTGAAACTGGAAGCGGTCGCTGAAGCGCTTGTTGATGCCGAAGATCAAAGCGTCGTAATTCGAGTAGGAGGTACTCTCAACGAAACTGATACGACCGGTGGTGATATCGGTAAAGGGACGATTAGGCGAAAAGGGACGTCCATAGACCAACCGGCCGTCAGGGCCCGGCTTTCCAGGGAAAAGATTGATGTCACGGCGCATCTGCCGGAACTTTGTGGCGGCGTGGGTGTAGGAAAAGTTAAACGCCCAGTTGCTGCCGAGCTCTTGCTCGAGCGCAAAGGTAAAGCGATAGGTTTCCGGGTTGTTGAAGTCCAGTGCATGCAGGTGGACGTCGGCTCCGGGGAAGGTCCCTTGAGTGGGAGCTGCAATCCCCCGGGCAGCAGCGGCAGCGGCTAAATTGGTGAAAATCGGGCTGAAACCGGGAAAACTTTCCCCGTCGGTGCCAAAGCCGGGGATTTGGCCGCGCCGCAACCGCAGTTCCACGTCACCCGCTACGTCACCGTTAACCACCAGTGAATTGGAATAGAGGAGCATCGGGGTGCGGCCGTAAAAGATCCCAGCCGAGCCGCGTATCACGGTTCGTCCCTCCCCAACCGGATCCCAGGCAAAGCCCAAACGAGGAGCGAAGTTATCCTTGTCGTCGACGATTTTCTCGGCATAGGCAGGATAATCCCTATTAGGACGATCGTTGGAGGGATTGTACTGCCCTTCCCAACGCAGACCCAGGTTGAGAGTGAGTTGGGATGTGACTTTCCAGTCATCCTGAATGAAGAAGGCCGGTTCGGAAACCCGGTCGTTAAAAATACCGTCCCCAAACCGTTGACGATAGTCGTTGATGACGCAGCTGCGGCCAAGCTCGAAAGCATCGCCTACAAAGCAGGCCAGGAACTCGTCCACGGCACTGCCGTCACGAGGACCGCTATCACCATCCCTAAAGCGATACTGAGCGCGGCCGTTGCCAAAAAATGCCTGGTTGACACCCGTATCGTTGTATTCAAAGCCAAGCTTGAGATCGTGTGAGCCGAAGTTGTAGGACAAGTTGTTCACAAACTGAAAACGGTCGTCCTTTTCAGGAATGGGCAGAAACCAACGTCCTCCCAATGTCGCCTCAAAGCCGATCCGCACTTCGGAGGTCGCTCCAGCAGTGTCAGCCGGATTCACTTTGGGGGACACATTAGCCTCACGAGGACGATCTTCGTACATGTAGTTGAAGCGGAACTCATTCACCAACCGGGGGGTGATGATGGCGTTCCAACTGGCGACCAACTGTTGGGTCTGGTCCAACTCGAGCCCATTGTTGTCGATGACTCCCGAAGTGGTGCCTGTGCTGGTGCCATTAACTTGTTCGGAATTGGTAAAGGTGTAACGAAAACTCAAATTGTTGCTTTCGTTGGCCACCAAGTCGAACTTGCCCAGATAAACCTGAGCATCGTCAGTGCTCGAGAAATCTCCTTCAAAGTCGAGCAACTGCGGGATGAACTGTCCAATCAGGGCACGTTCGGCGTCGTCGAAGCGAAACTCCACAAAAAGCGGCCTGGAAAAATCCTGGTGCTCGGTTGAGAAGAAAAAGAAAGCTTTATCCCGGACTATCGGCCCACCAAAGCTCCCCCCAAACTGGTGACGAGCTCCTTCGGGGGCGGCCAGGGTGTTCTCGGTGATGCTGCCGTCGGTATTGACCCGCAGGCTCTTCTCGTCTCCAATAAAGCTATTGTCCTGGTAGAGATAGAAAGCACTACCATGCCAGTCGTTGGTTCCCGACTTGGTCACCACATTGACCAGACCGGCGGTGGAACGCCCGAACTCAGCACTAAAGCCATCCTTGAGTACGACAAACTCTCGCACCGACTCCTGGCTAAAGGTGAAAGGCGGCCGATCTCCACCCGACTGGCCGCCAAAAAAGGGATTGTTGCGATCGGCTCCATCGACCTGAAAGTTGGTCTCAATGCCTTTCTGTCCTCCCAGTGAAACCGTGTTCCGGCTTGAGGAAACGGCTCCAGGCGTGAGAAAGACAAAACTCTGGAAATCGCGCCCATTGATGGGCAGATTGTCGATGGCCGTTTCGTTGACGGCCGCCTGCGGCCGAATATTCTGGGTGTCGACCAGTGGGCTGGCATCGGAAGATATCGTCACCACCTGCGAGATCTCGCCCAACTCCATGAGAACATCGACGGTAACGATTGAGCCAATCGTGAGCAGTAGCCCGCGTTGGTAGGTCTTGAACCCTTGTAACTCAGCTTTCAACTCGTAGGGTCCCACTGGCAGCAAGCGGGCTCGGAACCGTCCGGCGTCATCGGAAATAACGATCCGTTCAAAGTTGCTTTCAATTTGCCGCAGCGTGACGGTGGCCCCCGGCAAAACGGCACCGGTCTGATCTTGAACCGTACCCTCAATCACGCCAGTGCTGGCTTGTGACTGGGCCAGGGCCGGGGCCGCCAGCAGCATCGCCAAAAGGCCAATTGAGAAAATCCCCAAAATCTTCTTTTTCATCACTCCTCCAGCTTCCTTATTTGGTAATCCAAAACTGTCCCTGCAAAATTGTTGGTTATTGTTTTCCATTTCCGGGTTTCACCTCATTGGGCACTACTACCAGCAGTCGATCGAAGGAAGCCGTGCCTCCTTGAACATCTTTGATCCAAACCTCAATCAGATAGCGTCCCGCCGCAAGCGAAAAGAGCTCCTGGTGGCGCGAATTTCCTGAAATTGCTCCGCGCAACTCAGATTTGGAAACTGTCGACTCCAATTGGTGGGCCCGGTGACTCACCACGATCTTGCGGACATCGCGCACAAAAATCTCCAAGTCAACACGTGCCCGATACTGAGCGCCAAAACGATCGAAGGCCAGTGAACTGTGCGGAATCGCAACTTCGATTTCAGAGAGCGGACGACCAGCTTCACCAACCGAGATGCGGCTTTCCAGCTCGAAGGGCATTTCCGAGAAATGCACCTGCGAGGACACGAAATCTTGCGGAGGACGGGTTGGCAAGGGGCGCAAGGCGGCGGCCAAAGCTTCAACCCGATCCAGCGGGTTCCCTCCCAACATCTTCAAACCCAGATTGCGGTCTCGACCCGAGACCAGGTGCGACCCGGTATTGAAAAAAAGAGCATCTTTCTCGTCGGGGCTCAAAGCCAACTGGTACTCGGGGCTGCCGTCCTTGGACACGAACTCGAAACTGATTTCCTGCCCCAGACCCGGCAAGTAACGGTATTCCCAAATCTCGTAAGGCAAAGCGGTCACGTGCCGCTCAGTCGACAAATGCTGGCTGGCCCGAATCTCCTGCTTGGTCCGATAGACCCGGCCACCCGTGGGGTTGGTTTGGCGCCGATCAGGGGAGCCGAACTTGATGTAGATCATGCCTCGATCCGTCTTCCAACCTGGTTTTCCGGCAGCAAAGTTCTCGTTAGCGTAGGCAATTCGGCGATAGTGTTCTTCCCGGAACTCGTTTACATTGCTGCTAGGGTCGGTATCACGTTCACGCCAAAACTGCTCGATGAAACGATTACGCTCGTCGGCAGTGGTGAGTTTGAGAAACACCCCACGCTCCTGGGCGGAAATGATATAGACGACATCATGCTCCAGCCAGCGTTTGAAGAAATCTTGCGATTCCTCCAAGCGATCTTGCTGAACGCCGGCCCCCAACAAGAACAGCGGCAGGACGACCAAGAGACGCTGCCCCCAACCGGGTCTTTCCGTAACTTGTAACTCGTCTTCAAAAACCATGTTGCTTTGGCGTGTCCAAAACGACCGGGCTCTGGACTTTGGTCTAGTTCGAACGGATTTAGGGCGTGTGGAACTCCCGATAGAAACGATCTAACTAATCCGCCATTATCCTGGAATCTAGAGCGAAGTCAACAGCAAACACTGTCTTACCAAGTAACCCCAACCGGCTCCTAGTCTCCGATCAATTGCATAGCGATCTGACGGGTCCGCGGTCGGTTGTCGAAATTGACTGAAACGATCTGCTGCCAGGTACCCAATCGCAGCTTTCCATCCACAAAAGGCACTGTCAGGGACGGTCCCAGCAGGGCGGCTCTAACGTGGGAATAACCATTCCCATCGTGCCAGGCTTGTTCGTGATGGTAGTCACGGTGGGCCGGCGCCAATCTCTCAAACAAGTCATCCAGATCCTGCACACACCCAGGTTCGTATTCGACTGTCGTTATACCTCCCGTAGAGCCTACGCAAAACAAGACCACGATTCCTGCTTGAAGACCGCTCTTGGTCAGGGCCTGAGCTACCCGTGAGGTAATATCCACCACATCGCATCTGGGCTGAGAGTCGATTTCGAATGTCAAGCTGCTGACCGCCATTTCCTCCAGTATAGCCCCCGAGCTCCAAGCCTCCTGGTTGTTGAAGATCTTTTCTTTCAAGGCCCCCGGCGAAGGTATAAAGATCGCATCAATTTTTAGTTAAGTTCAGGTCCCGGCCGGTCGGGACCGGGGTTGACAATGGGGGCAGAAATGCGTCCCGCGCTGAGCTACGACGATCTTTTTCAAAACTCGCCGGCAGCGCAAACAAGGTTGCCCCTGCCGTCCATAGACCTTGAGTTCGTGTTGGTGGCTGCCCCGCTGACCGTCGCTGGCAACATAGTCTCGTAGAGTGGTCCCCCCAAAGCGGATCCCCCGCTCGAGAACTTCGGCAATCGCCTCGAACAGTCGGCTCTTCTCGAAAAGTCGCAGGCCGTTAACACGGCGTAAAGGGTGGATTCGAGCCTGAAAAAGAATCTCGTCGGCATAGATGTTCCCGATCCCTGCCACAATGCTCTGATTGAGCAGTAGAGCCTTGACAGTTGTGCGACGGCCCTTGAGAGCCGCGGCAAACGGTTCCCAGCGGTAGGCTGTGCTCAAGGGCTCCAATCCCAGCCGGGAGAACAACGTTTCCAGTCCGGAATCGCTCTTCCTAAAGAGATAAACCCGACCAAATTTGCGAATGTCGCGATAGAAAGCCGAGCGGCCGTCCCGCAAATGTAGTTGCAGATGGGTGTGTCGGTCAGGAGCGTGCTGCCGAATACGCTGAAGCCCGGTGGTAGGATGACGCAAAAAACGAGGCGAATCTGCTAGCTCGGGGATGCGCACCGTGAACTGGCCGGTCATCCCCAGGTGAACCACAAGAAGATGTTGATCCAGCTTCCAAATCAGGTATTTCCCCCTCCGGCCGATTTGTTGAATCGTTTGCGACTTCAACACCGCCAAGCTCCGACGGGGTCGTGACATCTGAAAGATTCGACACGGTTGGAGTTCCACCTCGCGGATAATCGTGCCCTGGAGATGCTTTTCCAGTCCCCGGCGTATGACCTCAACTTCTGGAAGTTCCGGCATCAGCTCCTCTTGGAAGTTGGGGCCAAGGCTCCTTTAGCGGGTCACCAAGGATCGTACGAAGGGTACTCTCCGGCTTAGGATCGGCTGCCAACTTGGCGGAATTCCTCTATGATTCTGATCCGTGTTGTCGGACACCCTTGCGCTGACCGGCCTCTTGTCATTGCCAAATTCCGGGCTCTTGAGTTGGCTCGGGGGCTAGGACTCGAACCTAGATCGGCGGCTCCAAAGGCCGCTGTCCTACCATTGGACGACCCCCGAGTAGAATTGGCAGATTATCTCAAAAAAACCGGTGGGTTGGTAGAGTGAAGCGGTAACTTCCAGCCCAAAGCCCGCAAGCATCAGGGCGCGATCGGCGCCAGGGAAACCAGTCCACCGACGCCAGGCGAAAACCCGGAACGATTTTATCCACCCACTGTCTTGGGACTTGGAAGAAGCTCAAGAGCCTAGCGGTGCCGATAGCTCGCTGGAATCAGCCATGACCGGCAGTTGCGAGACCGGTTAAGCGAGGTGCATCAACTGGCTTCTGCCGTTTCGACTTCCTTGAGCGGGCTGATGATGCCCAGCGCGATTTTGAGCTTCTGCTCAATCTGACGGGTAAGATCTTTATTTTCAGCCAGAAACCGTTTAACGTTTTCACGCCCTTGGCCCAGCCGCTCTTGACCGTAGGAGAACCAGGAACCGCTCTTATCGATGATCCGCTCCTTGACTGCCAGATCAAGCAGTTCTCCTTCGTGGGAGATCCCCAGACCAAACATGATGTCGAATTCGGCTTGGCGAAACGGTGGCGCCAGTTTGTTCTTGACAACCTTGACTCTGGTACGGTTGCCAACACTATTTTCCCCTTGCTTGATAGCGCCGATCCGCCGCACATCGAGCCGGACCGAAGAGTAGAACTTGAGCGCCCTCCCCCCGGTGGTGGTCTCGGGACTACCAAACATTACGCCAATCTTCTCCCGGATTTGGTTGATGAAGACCAGACAGGTGTTGGACTTGGAGACGATAGCGGTCAACTTGCGCATGGCTTTCGACATCAAACGCGCGTGCAGCCCGACAAAGGAATCACCCATCTCACCATCAAGTTCTGCCTGAGGAACCAGCGCCGCCACGGAGTCCACCACCAAAATATCCACAGCTCCACTTCGCACCAACATCTCTACGATCTCCAGCGCCTGCTCCCCTGAGTCGGGCTGAGAAACCAGCAGATTGTCGATGTTCACACCCAGACGGCGAGAATACTCGGCATCCATCGCGTGCTCGGCATCTACAAAGGCAGCGGTTCCACCCTGTTTTTGAGCCTCGGCCACGACCTGCAGGGCCAGGGTGGTCTTGCCGCTTGCCTCAGGGCCGTAGATCTCGACGACGCGACCTCGGGGAAAACCGCCGACGCCCAGGGCGGCATCCAGTGAAATCGATCCGGAAGAGATGACCGGTACATTGAGTGAGGAACGATCTCCCAGTTTCATGATCGAGCCTCTCCCAAACTGCCGCTCAATTTGAGCGAGCGCGATCTCGATGGCTCGCTTACGCTTTTGTTGATTGCGCATGAATTTTTCCTTTCCCACGCTTGGAAAACATCACCCTTCGATCCGGTCCAGGGGCAGCCTCTCCCTGCCCTGAAGATAACACGCAGCCACGACATTTACCCCGCGGTACCGTCCGAATATTGGTAGAATCCCCGGCCTGTCTTGCGGCCGAGATGACCTGCATCGACCAGTTGGCGCAGCAAGGGACAAGGTCGGTACTTGGGGTCGCGAAACCCCTCGTAGAGTACTTCCAGAATATCCAGGCAGATGTCCAGACCAATCAAGTCCGCCAACTGGAGGGGGCCCATCGGATGACGCATTCCAAGAGTCATGACTTTGTCGACAGCTTCCGGCTCAGCTACCCCTTCCATGACCGTGAACATGGCTTCGTTGAGCATGGGCAACAGGATCCGGTTAGACACAAAACCGGGAAAATCATTGACCTCGACCGGGGTTTTTCCCAGCTCCAAAGTCAGTTTTCTTGTCCGGTCCAGGGTATCGTCGCTGGTGGCGTGGCCCCGGATGATCTCAACCAACTTCATCACCGGGACCGGGTTCATAAAATGCATCCCGATCACCCGGTCGGGACGGCCCGTGACTGCAGCCAGACGGGTGACGGAAATGGAGGAGGTATTGGTCGCCAGTACCGTCTCCGATCCTAGTACCTGGTCAAGTTCCTTAAAAACCCCACTCTTGACCTCGAAGTTTTCAAAAACCGCTTCAATGACGAAGTCGCAGTCAGCCAAGCGCGAGGGCTCGGTGCAACAGCTAATCAAACCGAGGGTTTGGCTCAGACTAGATTCCGGTTCCGGATGTTGCTGTTTTTCGAGAACGCGAACCAGACTCTTCTCGATGTTGGCACAGGCGTGTTCGAGATAGCTCATTTGCCGATCGACCAATACCACCGAATTACCGTGAAAAGCACAAACTTGTGCGATCCCGCTCCCCATTGCCCCGGCTCCCAAGACCCCAATGTTCACTTTTTCCACCTCCACAAAACCTGTTGTTATCTAAACGCTATCGGCCTCAAAGAAACGAAAAAACGTTCATCCCATTTGATCTGGCGAGACCTTTTCGGCTCGCTGGGCCCGTTGTTGCGTCCAAGGCCAAGACCTATCATCCTTGCCAGAGTCACACTCCCGGCCTCTGCTTCCTTGTCCCACCCACAACCGGGAGAAGTGCAGGCATCATCAGCGGAAACAGACGGCTGTCTTCAGGCCTTCGCAAGGATCGCGTCCGCTTCCCGTCAAACTCCACTCGTCTGGTTGACAACCGAAGGTCAATGGTGGCAGAGTGTTGCTCTTTTGCGGGGGCAGTGGAGGCTGCAGGCATGGCGAAAATTTGCGACATTTGCGGTAAGGGGCCTCAGTTTGGAAATCGCATCTCCCATGCCCACAACGTGTCGCGGCGGCGCTGGAATCCCAACTTACAGAAAGTCCGCGCCGTGATGGGGGGCACGATTCGCAAAATTCGAGTCTGCACCAAGTGCCTCAAGTCGGGCAAGGTGGTCAAGCCCAGCATCAACTGAGCCGTTCCAAGCTTCGCAACTCCTGGGCCCGGTTGCTGGGTCTCTCCACATCCCTCACGCCGTCGATCCCTTTGATCAGATTCATTACTTTTTCCAGGTGGGCCGTGTCGGCAACCTCGATGGTGATCTCAATCCGGCCAAATCTCCCAGCTACGGTTTCGGCTCGGGCATTAATGATATTGGTCGGAAGATCTGAAATCGCCATCGTGATATCGGCCAGAATGCCGCGACGATCTGTAGTGTAGATGGAAAGCCGCACGGCATAGCCCTTCTCTTCGCTCTCAGGCGTCCAGCTGACTTCGATCTGCCGCTCAGGGTTCATCATCAGGTTCTCGACGTTCTTACAACTCGCAGAGTGCACTGAAATCCCGCGTCCGATGGTGATATAGCCCACGATGTCTTCGCCTCTAATCGGGTTGCAACAGCGAGCTCTGAAGACCAGCAGATCGTCATGGCCTTTGACCCGGATCTCACCATCGGAGCGACGGAACACCTTGTTGACAACCTTGCTCAAGGTGGATTCGGAGAGATCTTCCATTCCCTGCTGGGTTCGTTCCGGATCGAGTTTTCGGACCACCGTGCGTGCCGGGATTTTCCCAAAACCGACTGCTACCAACAGTTCATCGTACTGGTTGAGATTGAATTCGGTGTGGAGTTTCGCCAACCGTCTCTGGTATTTCTTGAGGGGCAGCTTGAATTTGCGAGCCTCTTTGTCAATCAGCTTGCGACCCAGCTTGACGGCTTTTTCTCGCTGCTTGATGTTGATCCAGCGGCGGATGGCACTACGGGCTTTGGAGGTCTTGACAAACTCCAGCCAGTCACGAGTGGGGTTGTTGGCTTTTCCGGTCAAGATCTCCACCACATCACCGTTGTTGAGCCTTGACTTGAGCGGCAGAATGCGCCCATTGACCTTGGCTCCGACACATCGGTGCCCGACTTCGGTGTGGATCGAATAGGCAAAGTCGACAGGAGTCGCATATCTTGGCAGCGACACGACCTCTCCCTTAGGCGTGAAGACGTGCACTTCTTCGGGATAAAGATCGATCTTGAGATTGCTCAAGAACTGGTGAGGGTCCTGGATCTCATTCTGCCATTCCAACAGATGTCTGAGCCAGGAGAACCGCTTATCGTCACGCTCACCTTCCACCCTGCCTTCCTTATATTTCCAATGCGCAGCGATTCCCTCCTCGGCAACCTTGTGCATCTCCGGGGTGCGGATCTGAAGCTCGAAAGGCTGCCCGGTTTCTGTAACTACTGTGGTGTGTAGTGATTGGTAGCCGTTGGAACGGCGCACGGCTATGAAATCCTTGATTCGTCCCGGAACCGGTGTCCACATATTGTTGACGATTCCGAGCAACGTGTAGCAATCGGGCACGCTCCCCACAATTACGCGAATAGCCACAAAGTCGTAAACTCGATCGAGATCGATCCGCTGACGCTTCATTTTCTGGTGGGTGCTATAGAGCCGCTTCATTCGGCTCTGCATCTCAGCTTGGATACCTTGCTCCTCGATAGTCTTTCCCAGTGCCCTCGTTACCCGTTTGATAAGCGTTTCACTTTCGGCGTGCCTGGCCCGAACTTGCTCTTGGAGCCGCCGGCAGGAAACAGGATCGAGGTAACGGAAAGAGAGGTCTTGCAATTCACCCCGAATCCGGCCGATGCCCAAGCGATGGGCGATGGGAGCGTAAATTTCCAGCGTCTCTTGTGCGATTGATTTCTGCTTCTGCTCCGACATATGTTCCAGCGTTCGCATGTTGTGGAGTCGGTCAGCCAGCTTAACCAGGATGACGCGGATATCGTCAACCATCGCCAGCATCAGTTTGCGAAAGTTTTCGGCCTGTTTCTCCCTATTGGAAGTAAACCGAATCTGACCGATCTTGGTCACACCGTCGACCAGATTTGCAATATCCCGCCCGAATATTTGGACAATTCTCTCCAGGCTCGTCAGTGTGTCTTCGACCACATCGTGAAGCAGGCCGACGCTGATGCAATCCACATCCAGTTTCATATCAGCCAGGATGTTGGCCACTTGAAGAGGGTGGCTGAGATAGGGTTCGCCCGACTTGCGCAGTTGTCCCTTATGCTTGCTGGCTGAAAAGTCATAGGCCTTTTGGAGCAACTTCAGATTAGCCCCGGGGTTGTAGACCTGAACCTTCTCTTCCAGTTCTTTGTAGCGAATCATCGGCCAGGATCAGTTTAACATCCCTGAGAACCGTTCACGGGGTAGCCGGAGAATCCGCGTGGGGGCGAGATCACCGCGCTGGCCCAGTCTTGTAGTTCCACTTTGGGGGCCAAGCCACACCGGCAAAAGTCGTCGCCCGGCAGACAACCACTCAGACTTAGCGGTGCCAGTCCAGACGGCCGGATGGCCAGAGTTTTCGGAATGGGCTGTGAGAGCGTCGTTTGGTCCTTTGCCCAAGTTGGGATCAATGGTAGAAGAATATTGGCTAAAAGAAGATCAGCCTGAGATCTCGTGAGCTTCTCCCGTCCCCCGCGGCACCCGGATGGCCGCGACGAGCTGCTGGACATGGTGGGGAGGCGCCGGGGTTAACCATGAGATGGTGGCTGTGACCAGAAAGTTGAACATCATGCCCACGGTGCCGATGCCCTCGGGAGAGATTCCCAGCCACCAGTACTCGGCCGAATTCAGTTCGGGATAGGCAAACTTGAAATAGATGATATAGGCGGCAGTGAAACTCAGACCCACGACCATCCCCAAGATGGCTCCGTACTTGTTCACACGTTTGGAGAAGACTCCCAACACAATGATGGGGAAGAAAGAGGCAGCGGCCAAGCCGAATGCAAAGGCTACCACTTCGGCCACAAAGCCGGGAGGATGGATGCCAAAGTAGCCGGCCACGCATACGGCTAGTCCGGCCGTCACCCGAGCGGCCAGCAACTCGCCTTTATCGCTGATGCTCGGTTGCAGCCATTTCTTGAGCAGATCGTGAGAGACCGCGGCCGAGAGGACCAGCAACAGACCCGCGGCTGTGGAAAGGGCAGCCGCCAGTCCGCCCGCCGCTACCAGTCCCGCCACCCAGGCTGGTAATCGCGCGATCTCCGGATTGGCCAGAACCATAATGTCGCGGTCAATCGTCAGCTCGTTGCGGATGCTTGAAGCCGGGCCCACATATTGGATGACGCCGTCGTTGTTGTGGTCTCGGAAAGTAATCAGCCCTGTGGTTTCCCATTTTTCGAACCAGTCGGGAATGTCTTCATAGCGGGTGTCGGAGACCGTCTCGAGCAGATTGGTGCGGGCAAAGGCCGCCACTGCGGGTGCGGCAGTGTAGAGAAGCGCGATGAAAACCAAGGCCCAACCGGCCGAGCTACGGGCTGCCGAGACCTTCGACACGGTATAAAACCGCACGATCACATGCGGCAGACCAGCCGTGCCAACCATCAAGGCCAGCGTGATGAAGAGAGTATCGAGTGTCCCCTTCTGTCCCGAGGTGTAAGTGGCGAACCCTAATTCTCGACTTAACTCGTCCAGGCGGTCGAGCAAAAATCGCCCCGACCCGTCACTCAGTGTGCTGCCGAAGCCCAGTTGGGGGATCACCTGATCGGTCATCAGGAGCGAAACGAAGATTGCGGGGACCAAATAGGCGAAGATCAGGACGCAATATTGGGCCACTTGGGTGTAGGTAATCCCCTTCATCCCTCCCAGAACGGCATAGAAGAAGACAATTCCCATGCCGATGATGACTCCGTGATTGATATCGACGTCCAGAAAGCGAGAAAAGACGATCCCCACTCCCCGCATTTGCCCCGCTATGTAGGTGAAGGAAACAAAGATGGCACAAATCACGGCCACTACCCGGGCCACTTGCGAGTCGTAGCGGTCTCCCACAAAGTCGGGTACGGTGTATTTGCCGAACTTTCTCAGGTAGGGAGCCAGCAACAGGGCCAGCAGCACGTAGCCTCCAGTCCACCCCATGAGATAGACGGAGCCGTCACGTCCCAGGAAAGAGATGGCGCCGGCCATCGAAATGAACGAGGCCGCGGACATCCAGTCGGCGGCTGTGGCCATGCCGTTCACCACCGAAGGAATGCGGTTGCCGGCAACGTAAAAATCCTTGGTCGAGCCGACCTTAGACCAGATCGCCACTCCGATGTAGAGGGCCAATGAAAAACCCACCATGACGAACGTCCAGGCTTGGACGTTCATGGGGAGTCCTCTTCACGGTCGTCCACGTCATGCCGCCGGTCGAGGCGATTCATCAATCCGACGTACACAAAGATCAGAATTACGAAGACCAGGATCGATCCCTGCTGCGAAAACCAGAAACCCAGCTTGAATCCTCCCACTCGAAAACGATCCAACCAGTCGGCCAGGATGATGCTCAATCCGGCTGAAACCATGAACCAGATACTCAGCAGCACCAGAAGATATTTGAGGTTCGTTTTCCAATAGCTGTCGTGGGAGTTGGTCGGCATCCGTGTCTTCCCTCTCTCGACCCGAAGAAGTTCGCCCAAGGGTAGCGGTTGGTGTCCTTTTCATCAAGACAGACCCGTTTGGCACCATAACAGTGGCTTTCAAGGTGCGCCGAGGAGAACCTGCTTCGCGAGCAAGATCTGCGGGCGAAATCTGGGGGGAAATCAGTTGCCCAATCCTAGTTCGTTTTGATACCGTTCAAAGGTTTTATTCCAGATGCTGACTAGAGTTTTCCGCTCGTGATGTCGGTATTCGGAGCCCTTATTGACTCGCAAGTCGGAAACCTCAGTTGAATAGAAGGGCTGCTTGGATTTGCCGATTAGAGTAACTTGACTACTTATCCGGATGGCAGTGGATGCTATAGAAGCTGAAAGGGGGACACACACGTGAAAAGCACAGTGCTTTCTTGCTTGTTGGTGATTGCCTGTTTGTTTCCGGCGTCACACGCACAAGGCAGCCAGAAAGGGCACCCTTACTCGTTCTCTTTCGAAGCGGGTTGGGCGAGTAAGTACCTCTGGCGCGGCCAGCGATTGACGAACGACTGGAGCCTGCAACCATCCATGACGGTGGGGGCCAAAGGATTTTCTTTCAATGTTTGGGGAACGATGGATTTGACGGCAGTCAACGAAGGGGACTCGCTGTTACTACCGCCGAACCCGGCTGCTCTGCCGGGCCAGAACGGCTTGAAAGGGAAGTTCTCCGAGGTGGATTACACTTTGTCCTATGCTCGGTCTTTTGCCGATATCACTGTGGATGTAGGGACCATTTTCTACACTTTTCCGGAGCGCTCTGCCTCGCTGCCCTCCACTACGGAGGTTTATTTGGGAGTCTCCCTGGATTCGGTGCCTCTGGCGCCTTTCGCGACCCTCTACATTGACATCGACGAAACGGGGCGGTCGGGTGACGGTGGTCTCTATTTCCTGGTGGGGGCGGGACACGCGTTCTCCTTTCCACACGACTTCTTCCCCGGGGTTGACATCTCCACCTCGCTGGCTTTCGCCAATGGTGGGTTCGGAGATTTCTACTACGGCACTCAGCAGTCCGGTGCTCACGATTTCAACGTGACCTTCAGTCTCCCTATCAATCTGGGGGGAAAATGGTCGGCCTCCACTTTCCTGACTTACACCGCCTTGTTGGGTAATTTCCGAGATCATCAATACTTGGATCCACGCTCGGTTTTGCGGGGCACAGCCGGTCTACCGGCTTCGGTTGCCGACACCATTTGGGGCGGTTTTACAGTGAGCCTGGAATTCTAACCAAGAAGCAAGAGGAACTGCCGCCGATTCAGCATTTCTCCGGTATATACCCACCAATACAGCAATTCTAAGCAGGTGACAAGGGAGGGGTAGATTAGCACATGTGGGGACAACTCGTAACCGGGAGAAGACCCAGTACAAAGTTTTTCTGGGCGGCAATCATTTGCCTCTGCTGCTGTGCCTCTATTCAAGCCGGCGTCACGCCCGAGGAGGTGATGTTCACGGTAAACAACACCTGGATGATGGTGTCGACCTTCCTGGTTTTCGTGATGCACCTAGGCTTCGCCAGCTTGGAGTCTGGTCTTACGCGAGCCAAGAACACGGTCAACATTCTCTTCAAGAACACCATGATCATCGCCATCGGCTTGTTGACTTACGCCTTTTTCGGCTTCAATCTCATGTATCCGGGCGATGCCTGGATACATGGAAGCTGGTTCGGCTTCGGCGGCTTCGGCTTGCACATGCCTGAGGGCGCGGCCGGGCTGATCGACTATGCTGACGGAGCCTACACCTACTGGACCGACTTCCTCTTCCAGGGGATGTTTGCAGCCACGGGTGCCACCATTGTGTCCGGCTCGGTGGCGGGCAGGATCAAGCTCCGCAGCTTTCTGCTCTTTACCGCCGTTTTCGTGGGGTTTGTTTACCCCTTTTTGGGAAGCTGGAAATGGGGGGGGGGCTGGCTCGATCAACTGGGTTTTTATGACTTTGCCGGTTCCACTTTAGTGCACTCGGTCGGGGGTTGGAGCGCGCTGGTGGGTGCGCTGATGCTCGGGCCTCGATTGGGAAAATATCTGCACGGGGAAGTTCACGCCATCCCCGGCTCAAACATGCCGCTAGCCGCCATTGGCGTTTTTCTACTGTGGCTGGGCTGGTTCGGCTTTAACGGCGGTTCGACTCTTTCGGCGGATCCCGAAGCGGTCTCTTTTACTCTGGTAACCACTTGTCTGGCTGCAGCCGCCGGGATCGTGGGAGCCTACTTTACATCGGAATGGGTCCAAGAAGCGCCCGACCTGACCATGGCTCTAAACGGCTGTCTGGCCGGATTAGTAGCAATCACGGCCGGAGCTGACACCGTCTCCGTAATGTCGGCAGTGATCATCGGTCTATTGGCCGGCATCTTGGTTGTGCTTTCGGTCGTCTTCATCGATTCCTGGCTGAAGATTGACGATCCGGTGGGAGCTATTTCGGTTCACCTGGTGTGTGGCATCTGGGGCACTCTGGCGGTAGGAATTTTCAGTTTGAATCCCGCCCACACCTTCCTGACCCAGCTCCTCGGAGTCACCGCTTACGGCGCGGCCGCATTCGCTTCGGCTCTGTTGATTTTTTGGGTGTTGAAGTCGCTGCTCGGCATCCGCGTTTCGTCGGATGAGGAACTCAAAGGTCTGGATATTAGCGAACACGCCATGGGAGCCTATTCCGGTTTTCAGATCTTTACGACCGATTAGGCGCAATTGGGAGCTGGCATCATGCTTTTTTTCCACTCGTTGTTTGGCCAACCAAGGAAAGCCTGATATGAAACTGGTTATTGCCATGATTCAGCCCCACAAACTGCCTGACGTGAAACAGGCCTTGTTTGATGCCCAGGTTTACAAGATGACTGTCAGCACCGCCCTGGGGGCGGGTCAGCAGAAGGGTTACACGGAGTCCTATCGTGGCGTCATTCACCGAATCAATCTCCTCAAGAAGGTCCGGATTGAGATCGCAGTCAACGAAGGCTTTGTCGAGCCCACAATCGCTGCCATTATCAAGGGCGCCCGCACCGGCAGCATCGGAGATGGCAAGATATTTGTTCTCGATTTACTGGATTGTGTGCGCATCCGAACCGGCGAACAAGGCTCCAAGGCCATTGGTTAAACAAAGAAAGGAAGGCTAAGACAATGAAATCGAACTATTCCAATGATTCGGCCGACGACGCCACCAGCAGCGGATTCGACCGGAGTGCCAAGCTGACCTACCGTAGTCTGCTCAAACTCATTAAGGAAGAAAACGTCGAGTTCATCGACCTGAAGTTCACTGACCTCCCGGGCCTGCTGCAACACTTCACCATACCGGTGAAGGAGTTCAGTGAAGATCTCTTTTTGCAAGGTTCCGGTTTCGACGGCTCCTCGATCCGAGGCTTCCAGTCCATCCATGAAAGCGACATGCTCGTGAAGCCGGATATGGAAACGGCCTTTATCGATCCCTTCATGGAGCACACCACCTTGAGCTTCATTTGCAATATCAAGGATCCGGTGACGCTGGAGATCTATAGTCGGGATCCCCGTCACGTCGCTCAGAAGGCGGCCACTTACCTAGGCAGCACGGGGATCGCCGACACGGCCTATTTGGGTCCCGAAGCGGAATTTTACCTCTTCGACGAGGTGCGATTCGATCAGACTCACAACCAGGGTTTTTACTTTGTCGACTCGGTAGAGGGTTTCTGGAACTCGGGCAAGAAAGAGAGTCCAAACCTGGGATACAAGCCACGTTACAAGGAAGGTTATTTCCCCGCCCCTCCCATGGACAGCCAGCATGACATCCGTTCCGCCATGGTCAAGACCATGTTGCAGATCGGGGTGGAGCCGGAGCTGCATCACCACGAGGTAGGAACCGCCGGGCAGGCCGAAATCGACATCCGCTTCGACACCATGATTCGGATCAGCGACAGCCTGATGAAGTTCAAATATGTGGTCAAGAACGTTGCCCGTCGCTATCAAAAAACAGCGACCTTTATGCCCAAGCCTCTCTTTATGGACAACGGCTCCGGAATGCACGTCCATTTGAGTCTGTGGCGCGAAGATAAGAATCTCTTTTACGCTCCGGGGCGCTACGGTGAAATCAGCGAACTGGCTGAACTTTTCATCGGGGGCATACTGCACCATTCTGCCAGCTTGCTGGCCTTCACCAACCCCACCACCAACTCATTTCGGCGACTGGTCCCCGGCTACGAAGCCCCTATCAATTTGATCTACTCCTGCCGTAACCGAAGCGCCTGCGTGCGCATACCAATGTACTCGGGCAGCGAGAAGGCTAAGCGGATTGAGTTTCGCACACCGGACCCTTCCGCCAACCCTTATCTGGCCTTTGCGGCTATTTTGATGGCTGGTCTGGACGGAATCGAGTCGGGTATAAGACCGCCTTCACCCATCGACAAAGATCTGTACGAGTTGCCGGCGGCGGAGAAAGCGCAGATCAAGTCCGTCCCCGGATCTCTGGACATGGTCATCGATGCTTTAGAGAAGGATCACGACTACCTGCTCAAAGGGGGTGTTTTCACTGAAGACCTCATCCAAATGTGGATCGATTACAAGCGGAAACGGGAAGTGGATCACGTCCGGCTTCGGCCCCATCCGGCCGAGTTCGCGCTCTATTTCGATATTTAGGTAAGAATGGGGCAGCCTCCTCCAGAGAACCTCGAAGCCACTTTCATGGGAGGGATTAGAGAATAACTCCGGCGTACTGGATAGCCCTGGTTGCTCTTTTATTTGTGTTGTTAGCCTTTATCAAGACTCTCTTGAGAATTTGCGCTCCCAACGAAGTCTTGATCTTCTCGGGTAGAAAAAGAAAGCTGGCTGACGGTGCCTGGGTGGGCTATCGAGTCATCAGAGGAGGCCGTGGACTACAACTCCCCATTGTCGAAACCGTCAGGAGCATGTCCCTGGAGTCGAGGCACATCGAAATCGAACTGAACGGAGCCCTGGCTAACGGGATTATCCCTCTCAACTTGGCGGGTATGGCCAACATCAAGATCGCGGGCTCGGGAGGAACAAGGTCTCTCCAACGCCATCGAGCGGTTTCTTGACAAAAAGCCGGAAGAGATTGCCGGCGTTGCCAGGGAGACACTGGAAGGTAGCTTGCGTGGCGTTCTGTCCACCATGACACCGGAAGAGGCCAATGCCAATCGGCTCCAGTTTGCCGACGAAGTCATGAGTCAGGCGGCCAAAGATTTTCGGAGGAAGGGTCTGGTCTTGGATACCTTCAAGATTTAGAGTATTTCGGACGATCAGCGCTATCTGGAGGCCATTGGCCGCCGCCGAAGTGCAGAGGTGCAAAGGGACGCTCGCATCGCCGAGCCGAGTCGGAAGCCGAAGCGCGCAAGGTTGCGGCAACTGCCAAGCAGGAAGGAGACGTGGCCGAGTCGGAAGCGAAGTTGACCACCGTCGAATCCAGAAACCAATTGAGAGTCAGGACGGCCGTGCTGGAGGCCAAGAGCAATCAGGCCGAGGCATGGGCTCAAGTGGCGGGTCAAATTGCCCGGGCCGAAGAAGAAAAGACGCTGGAAGAGATTCGCATCGAGTTGAACCGGAGTCGCCAGCAAGTCGAGGTGGTCGTCCCGGCCGAAGCGGCCAAGACCGCCAGTGAATTGCAGGCTCGGGGAGAAGCTTCCCGCATTTTGGAGGACGGTCGAGCCACTGCCGAGGCGGTAAAGTTGATGCGCGAACAATGGGAGAAGGGCAACACCAGAGACCTGTTTCTGATTCAACTCTGGCCCGAGATTGTCGAGAAGGTGAGCCACGGCGTGAGCGATAACCTGGCCATCGAAAAGCTGACAGTGGTCGACAGCGGAGGCGGTAACGGAGTCCTTCTCTGGTGAAAGGTCTCACCGGCTCGGTCGTGTCGATCCTCGAAGAGGTCAAGAATGCCACCGGATTGGATATCCCCAACCTGCGGAGCTGCACCGGCGGCGAGAAGAAGTGATTCTCTGGGATCCTGATAGAGCTCTGACTTGAACCACAGGATTTTCGTAAATGGACGCAGATTCGTACTGCCAATTTTGAGAGAGCCTATTTGAGAACCTGTATCCTCGGTGGAGCGTCTTGAGTCTTCAACAGGCCTTGACTGAACGCTCCCCGCCTCGATTCCGAAGAGCTTGCCGGGGAGTGCCGGAACTGGGTTCACCGGAGAAACGCAAGCGAATTCCGCTTTGCAGCTAGACGCCGGGAGAGGGAAACCCACACAAACTCATGGGAGACGTCGTCAAAGACGTTATTGAGCCTGATCCACCAGCATGCCTTCGTGAGAACGGCAAGAGAGATTGAAATTTCTCTCTAGCAAGGGAAAGAAAATGCTCAAGCCAAATCGTGTCAAAGAGCGCCTGCAGCAGGGTCGAGTCTGTCTGGGAACCATGTTGCGGATTATGAACGATCCCCAGGCGATTGCGTTGTCGGCGGCCGCGGGGTGGGACTTTGTGATCCTGGATACCGAACACTGCGGCTTCGATTTCCAGACTCTGTCCCAAGCGTCTCTCGTCTCCAAATACGAGCCGCTTTGCACCATGGTGCGAGTTCCCGACAAACAGTACCACCAGATGGCTCGGGCTCTTGACCTGGGAGCTGAGGGTCTGGTTCTGCCGCGGGTGGACACGGTTGAGCAAGTCGAGGGAATCATCAAAGCGACCAAGTATTATCCCATGGGTGAGCGAGGGGCCAGTATTTCTTCTATCGCCACCCGCTTTCGCAGCTGCACGGCCACGGAATATCTGCATTGGTCCAACCAGCACAATCTCAACGTGATCCAGATTGAATCGGAAGAAGCCGTCGAGCGGGCTCCGGAACTGGTAGCCCCCAAAGGGATTGACGCTGTCTTGATCGGTCCCTTCGATCTCTCCCAGAACTTGGGGATTCCCGGTCAAGTCGATCACCCTCGCGTACTGGACGCCTACCGTAAAGTGATCCGGGCCTGTCGCCGGCATGGCAAAGCCCCGGGAGTCCATCTGCAGACGGTTGAGAAGGCGAAAGAATGGATCGCAGAGGGGATGCAATTGCTCACGATCCAGTACGATTCGCTCATCTTCCAGCAGGGATCCAGAAGATTGTTGGAGGGGATACGTGGGCAGAAAAACCAACCCAAGGGCTCCTGAGACAGTACAAGGTGACCCGCCGGCGTGGGCTCCTTGGAGGTGACGCTGGGCCGAGGCGTCCTCGGTCTTCCGGCCATTGAAGCTTGGCTAATAGTTTTGGCGTGGAAAGATCTGAGGGGAACGCTCAATCACTTCGCGAGTCGGGCCGCCCACTTGATCGCCGCCACCATACTTTGGTGGCGGGCGATACCTTGCCAAGCGATGTCGAAGGCAGTGCCGTGGTCAACCGAGGTACGCACCAACGGTAACCCCAGCGTGACATTGACGCCCTGGTCGAAATACAACATTTTAAAGGGAATATGCCCTTGATCGTGGTACATGCAGATGACGGCGTCGAATTTTTCTCTGTGGCCAGGCAAAAAGATGACGTCGGCCGGAAAAGGGCCCTCAACCGCCATTCCCGCGGCCCGAGCGCGGTCGATGGCGGGTTGAATCAGCTCTTCTTCTTCTCGGTTGCCCAATAGCCCCTTCTCGCCGGCGTGGGGGTTCAGCCCACACACGGCCAAACGGGGCCTTTGCAATCCCATTTCTTGTAGCGCCTTTACAGTCAACTCGATCACTTCCAGAATCCTGCCAGGGGATAGGTGTAAGGAGATTTCCGTCAATCCGATATGGGTCGTTACGAAAGTCAGGACCAAGTCGGACGACAGCAGCATCATGCAGAAACGTTGACAACCGCTGAGGGCCGCGATCAGCTCGGTGTGGCCCGGGTAAGAGACTCCAGCCCGCTGCAGCGCCTGTTTGTGGATGGGAGCAGTTGCCAGCGCCGCCGCCTGACCTTCGAGAACGGCCTCGACAGCGGCTTCGATATAGCGGACCGAAGCACGTCCGCAAGCCGCACTGATTCGGCCCGGCTCGACCTCATCATGGCCGTCACTGCAATCGACCAGCCCCGCAGGGGCCGATGGGCGCTTCTTCCACTCGGCCAGAGGGACAACGGGCCGGGGAAGAACCAGGTTGCAGCGGCGGGCGACAGCCTTGGCCACAGCGGCATCTCCGAAAAGAAGCGAATTCGCACGGGATGTCGTCTCCGGATCATTTACAGCCTGCAGGCAGATCTCCGGCCCGATTCCAGCGGGATCTCCCATGGTGACGGCGATGCGAGGGTGCCGGCCGTTCTGATGGCGACGGTTGGTTGACCTGCTCAAGATCGATCAATTATGCCAGTGCCGGAACCGGTAACAAAGGTTGAGGCTAGTGACACGGACCAGTCCAGGTTGAAACAGGCCATCGAGCGCTCTTGTCCGAAGAGAGAAGTGATCACTGAAGCGGGGTGCCGGACCAAGCCGGGGACTTGCAAGTGCTCCCCCGCGCGCCGCCTATCTTAGGGTGTTTTCTTGCGGGCCAGGTACTCGTAATTGGTGCGGAAGTCAGCCCGGTGGGGCGCCAATTTAACGGCTGCCTGGTATTCTGCCAGAGCTTCCTCGCGTCGGTCCAAACCAAAATAAAGGTTTCCCAGCAGGTTGCGCAGGTCGGCGTGTCCGGGTCTGAGCCGGCGCGATTCCTCGGCGTAGCTCAAGGCCTCCTCGGGCCGACCCTGCTCAGACCAATAGACAGCCATCAGGTATTTGGCTTCGGCACTCTCGATCGGTTGCTGCGAAAGTCTTTGCAGATGCCCCAGAGCTGCGGCGGAGTACCCCGAAGATATATAGATCTTGGCCAAGTTGAGGTTCGTCTCCCAATGATCGGCATCCTCTTGAAGCACGCGCAGCCAGCTTTGTCGCGCTTTTGCTACCTCACCCCGCTCCATTTCCTGAGTGGCTTGGTTGTAGAGCTGTATAACTCTCTGCTTGCGGTTGCGCTCGGCTTCTTCACGATTATGTTGCTGCTGATACTTCTGCAGGGTCTGCCGTGCCAAGTCCTCTTGGCCGGCTTGGCGATAAGCGTTTCCCAGATCGAAGAGAACCTTGGCAAAGGCATTTGGCAACCGGGAGCCTCGCTCCAGGTAAACGACCGCTTTTTCCGGCTGCTTCATTTCCATGCAGACGATCCCCAGCAGGTGCCAGACGTTGGGATTGTCGGGATCCAACTCGGCTGCCTTGAGAAAAGCTTCCTGAGCCTCTTCGGATTGAAAGTTCAGCCAAAGCGCTTGAGCCAAACCGAAGTTTGCCTTGCGGTGATCCGGTTCCAGCGAAAGAGCTGCCCGAAACTCGACGATCGCCCGTGGGTAGTCTTTGGCCATTAGATAGAGCTCACCCAAACGAACCTTGAGGCGCAAGTCTTCGGGTGAGGCTGGGTAACCCTTCAGTACCTGCAATGCCTCCCGAGGCTCTTGCCGTTGGTAATGGAGGTCGGCAAGACGCCAAAGGCCCGATTGCGGTAGCTGTCCCTCAAACTTCTGCAGCAGCTCAAGGGCCAAAGTTTTTCGCTCCAACCTAACCAGCAAATCCGCCAACTTCAGCACTTCGTCGACTTGTTGGACCCCCAACTCGAGCGCCCGATTGGCTTCCATCTCGGCGTCTCGTGTTCGGCCGGTTTCCAGCAAACACTCAGCCGAATAAAGGTAAGGTCCCGAACGCGAGGGATCCAACTGCTTCATCTTGTCAAGCAACTGCAACGCCCGATCGAACTGCTCTTCTTGAATCAGCTTCCGGCTGGAGTCCAGGCCTTGGGCCTTGCCGCCGGACCCGCTCAGGATTGCAACCGACAAGCCAATGAGCATCGCCCTCGAAAATTTCATCTCATTGCTCCCTACCCCTAACTTTCCCCTTTTATAGCAGGAATCAAGCCTGCCTGCCGCATCGTTGGGCTTAATTGCGATGGTGACTCAGGTCCCGGCCCATTGGTCAAAAGCACGGCGACCTTCTATAATCCCCCTTATGCGAGACTCGCACCGAACTGCCTCTCCGACGGTGCCGAAAGCTCTTATCGGGCTGATGGGTTTGGTTGTGGTTTTTGGCATATCGAGCCGTCGCCAGGAGCGGAGGCAGGCTGCGCAAGAAAGTCAGTCGATTCAGTTCGTCCGGGCCACTCGTGAGGCTGGGCTCCAATATGCGCATGGTTACCGCCAAGGCGCCGACACGGATGCCCGTCAGGCGATCGGAGGGGTCGCCGCCGGTGACGTGGATGGTGATCAACTGGTGGATCTCTTTTTGGTCAGAGGGGATATCGGCTCCAATCTTCTTTTCCTAAATCAAGGGGACGGCACCTTCGTTGAGGCGGGGGAAGCAGCCGGCTTGGATCTGCGCGACACCACCGGCTCAGGTCCAATGTTGGCTGATTTGGTGGGTAACGGCCGGCTGGACTTGGTGATTGGAGGTATCGAAGACACCAAACCAATGATGTTTCGAAACGATGGTGACTTCTTTGTTGACACTACCGTCGAATCGGGTCTGGAGGCGCGGGGAGATACTATTTCCGCAGCAGCAGCAGATTACGATCGGGATGGCGATCTGGATCTCTTTCTAAGTCATTGGATGGGGGCGCAGCCCACCAATCCCGGTGACGCTCATCTATGGCGCAATCTTGGCGACGGCGCCTTCGAACCACTCAGCGATGAGCAGATCGGTTTGTCGGCTTACCAAGAGAAGGATTTTTCCTTTGCACCCAACTTCACCGACCTCGACGGCGACGGTTGGTCCGACTTGGTGGTTACCGGGGATTTTGGCACCTCCCGAGTCTTTCTCAACACGCGCGAGGGGACCTTTTTGGACATCACCGACGCTACCGTCATCAGCGATGAAAATGGGATGGGCGCGGCGGTGGGCGACTATGACAATGACGGTGACCTCGACTGGTTTGTCTCCAGTATTTGGGACCCGGTAGGGGATGGTGGCTGGGGAGTCACTGGAAATCGGCTCTACCGGAACCGGGGTGACGGCACCTTTGATGACGTTACCAGCCAAGCGGGAGTCCGGGAGGGTGACTGGGGGTGGGCCGGCTGTTTCGAGGACTTCAATAACGACGGTCATCTGGATCTTTTCCACGTCAACGGCTTCGTGCCGCTGCCTGGTCAGCGAGATGAATCCGACAAACCAGGCCAGCGTTTTTTGGATGATCCGTCACGGCTGTTCGTGTCCAACGGGAATGGAACCTTCAGCGAACGCTCGCAGGAGGCGGGTCTGGACGATCGCGGCCAGGGCCGCGGCGTGGTTTGTTTTGATTACGATCGCGACGGCGACGTGGATCTCTTTGTGGCCAACAATTCAGGGGATCACCAACTCTATCGCAACGAAGGCGGCAATCGGAATAACTGGTTGACAATACGGCTCTTTGGTGACCCTCCCAACACGCGCGGCATTGGAGCACGCGTCTATCTGACCGTAGACGGAATGACCCAGCTTCGGGAAACCAAAGCCGGGAGCAATTATGTCTCGCAGCAGCCGGACGAAATCTATTTTGGTTTGGGGCAATACCAGCAGGTCGATCGGCTGACCGTCTTGTGGCCCGACGGTCAGCTCGAGCATTGGAAAGGGCTGGCTGTCAACCAAGTGTTGATTCTGCGCCAAGGACATGCTCCCTTCTCGCCCGCCGGTTGGAGTTCACGCTAGTTTGCCCTTGGCTGAGACGGCCGCAGCCAAGTGCGATTAGCTCAGTCGAACCAGACTGGCCGAGTTGCTATCGGTCCACCGTTGAGCACGAAATGCTGGAGTCCTCTCTCGGTGTCGGCTTCCATTGCGCGGCAATGGCCCACTTGATCTTTCCCCCGCCCCTTCATGGTGGAGCCTGGGCATCGAGATGGCGTTGGCCTGGACGATTGGGTAGCCCCTTTCGGCGCCAACGCCGGCGAGTTGAGTTCGAGCCGCCCTACCCAGTATGGTGCTGGGTCCAGGGAGTAGCGGCCAAGCCTACAGTGCTGTCGAGTTCGCTTCAGTCGAACACGTCGTTCAGGCGGCCCCGATCCACACCGGGATGAGGTTGTCTTTCTGAGCTTGGTGGAGGCAGTGAGGGAAGTTTCCAGGTTCAAGCAGGATTTTCCGGCGCTGGAGGACCGAGTCTATCTGAACACCGGGGCCGAAGGGATTCCTGCGCCCGGCTCTCGAAAGGCCATTCAGGCTTATCTTGAGGCCAAGAACCGAGGCGCCGAGGGCCGTCCGGAGCTTTACCGGCAAGACCGGCGATGCAAGAAGCTGCTGGGCAAGTTTCTGGGAGTCGCCCAAGACGAGATCGCCGTCTTGGGGAACGCATCGGAAGGCCTCAACCGACTCTGCGGCTCCATTGACTGGAAAGTGGGAGACGAGGTGGTGATCGACGACCTGGAGTTCCCGTCCAATGTCCTGCCATGGATTTTGCTGCGGGAGAAAGGGGTGAGAGTGCATGTCTTGGAAAGTGACAACTGGTGCCTGAACCCGGACAGGTTTGCTGCCCAAATCAATGAAAGAACAAAACTGGTGTCGGTCAGCCACGTCAGCTACATGAGCGGAACTCGACTGGATATTCATTCCATCGGCAAGCTGGCTCATTCGGTGGGATCCCTTTTTTGCGTGGATGCAACCCAGTCTCTGGGCCGGATTACGATCCCCATGGACGAGGTCGACTACCTGGTGGCCAGTACCTATAAATGGATTCTGGCTCCTCACGGAGGAGGCATTGTCTGCTGCAAGGCCGGCCTGCTGGACCGTCTCAACTGCCGCGCGGTGGGTTCGTGGTCGGTCAGAGACATCTTCACTCCCGACCGGTTCCAGAAGGTGGAGTTAAAGTCGACTGCGGCTCGACTAGAACTGGGAATGCCCAATTTCCCAATCCTCTATCCTCTCGGCAACGCCCTCTGCTATCTCCTCCAGGCTGACGTTGCGCAATTTGACAAAGAGCTCCAGCCGACCTGCGATTTTCTGCTAGAGGAACTAGGTCAAATGTCGTTGAAACTCATGACACCGAGCTCGGCCGGCTTGCGTGCCGGAATCATCTCCTTCGAGCACAGTGATTGTGAGCAAATCGCCCGCAAGCTGGCCGAAAACAGGGTGTATGTGTGGGGAGGAGACGGGCGGGTCCGCCTGTCGATCCACCTCTACAACGACCTGGAAGACGCGCGCAAACTGTTAGCGCGACTGAGGCCGGCAATGGGCAGGAGATTGTGGTAGCCGGCTCAATACAAAAAAAAGGGCGCCCACAAGGGGTGCCCCTACGGGTTGCCTTATTCCATGTCGGTCAACACGATGATGCCATGAATCTGTTTTGGGCATCACGATGAACACATTCGATTCCACGTGCGGTAAGGGCAACCCTGCTGGTTGCCCTGGGCCTGGATTTAGGGTGTCACCGTTGGAGGAGAATTCCCCACGGTCCCAATGAAAAAAGGGCGCCCACAAGGGGCGCCCCTACGCGTTGCCTTATCCCATCATTTGGATCGCGCTAGAATTCGTAACGCAGTCCGAATTGCATGACCCGTGCCTCTAAACCTTGCAAAACCGTAATATTTCCGAAACTGGTAGCCGCCTCCCCCAGATGGGGGTCGACGGAAGTCCCGAAACTGGAGCGATTCCCCGACCAGCGGCCCAGCCTCTGGGTGTTGGTGGCATTGAACACCTCCCAGCGGAAGACCACTCGATGCCCCTCGTGGTAAGGCATGGCAAAAGTTTTGTGGAGCCCGAAGTCGAAGGTGATAAAGCTGGGGGTGCGATACACGTTGCGATCGCCTACTTCGCCCGCGGAGGCATCGCGGTAGCTGTTGTAGGCATACTGGGGATCCTTCCAGAAGTTGGGAGGCCGACCTTCATATCCCTTGTTGGGTAAGGGTCTGGGGTTGCGAATCCGAATCGCGTTACTACCGGCGTTCCAGTTGGTGGCCCAGCGGCTGGCCTCAAAAGGGCCCTCCTGAGCCAGACCCGAATTCCAACGGAAGATGCCGTTGAAGGACCAGCCGCCGAAAAAGGCGTCCAGACCCTTGCTCATGCCGCTGCCGTAGGTCCGCCCTCGGCCAAACGGCATCTCCCATAACCAGTTGGCGTTGATGATGTGCGAAATATCGAAGTTGGAAAGTGCCCGACTGTACTCGGGAAAGAGGGGATTGAGAATATCCGCGTAGGCGCCACCCGAATCGCCAAACCCTCCAGTACCGCCACCCGAGGACAAGTCGAAGGACTTGCTCAAGGTGTAGTTGAAATCGAGCGTGAGCGCGTCCTTGAAGCGCTCGCGCACCGTGAAGGTGAAGGCATCGTAGTCGGAGGAGGCTATGGTGCTGAGTACGTTGAGAGCTCCGTATTGGGGGTGGAAGAAGGCATTTTTGAGGGCGATGTCGTCGAACTCCAACTGCATGTATGTCCAATCGAGAATGTTGCGGCCGCCGGCCGCTCTGGACGCCGCGAAGGCGTAAGCGTTCTGCGTCGGCGTCAGAGAGGGAGAACAAAACCAGCACCCGGCGGTGGGCAAACCTGCAAACACATTCTCGAAGAAGGGGATGGGGCTGATATCCGTGACCGGCACTTGGTTGAAGCGGGCGCCCGCCAATTTGGCCGCGGCTTGATACCAACTCATTCCGGAGACCGGATCGACCAGATTGTTGAGGTGCATGATGTCGCGGTTGGCCAGCAGATTGCGAGCTCGCCGCCCCAGGTAAGAGGCCTCGAAAAACAGTCCACCCGGCAACTCCCGTCCAAAGGAGAGGTTGTAGTTGTACTGGATGGGGCTGACCAAAGCACTGTCCAGCGTGCGTTCGATCCGCTGAGCTCCATCGGCCGGTTGATTCAAGGGAAATTTGAGCGCCGTGGGAACGTTCAACTCGTTTGGAGCCAGAAGCGGCCGGATCGCCTGGTCGAAGCCGGTAAAGAGCGGTCCCGGATTGGTGGTGACGTTGAAGGTGTTGGCCGCAATTTGCGATTGCGAGACAAATCCCAAGGTGTTGAAATTGTCGAAGGCTACCGCCAAGGCACTCCCGATTCGGTCGTACAGGATAGCCAAGCCGCCGCGAAAAACCGAATTGTTGTTGTTGCCGAACAGCGTTTTCAACCAGCCGCTATCGAAGTTGGGCGACCAGGCTGCCGAGATACGGGGCATGAAGTTGTTCTTGTCAGTTGAGTAAAAGCCGGGCTTGCCGTAGAAGGGGCCGGCCGTGTCGACAATAATCGACTCGAAATAGGGGGTGCCCCGGGCGGCGTGGCCCTTGCGAACCTCGAAGTAGTTACCCAAGGATCGCGTAGGCGCCACTGAAAAACCGCTGGTTTCGTAAACCGGGGTGTTGACTCCCCAGCGCAAGCCCAGGTCCAAGGTCAGACCGGGAGTTACTTGCCAAGTGTCCTCAAAATAAAACTCGAACTCCTCAGTGGCGAAATCTCGCTGGGTGGGAGATCCTGCCGACAATAGTGAGCCGTCAACACCAAAAGTGAAGCGGCCGGTGAACTGCGAGTAGCGTCCCAGCAGGGTCGTGATGGCATTTCGATAAACGTCCCGATCGCCCGAGGCTACGCCGGGGATATCCACCACACCGCCCGAGCCGGCGTAGAAGGAGGGGTTCATGACCCCGGAGTCGTAGGCGTTGGAAAAAGACTGGCGTTGATTGTTGATCTTGCGAATGTTGGCCCCGAATTGGAAAGTATGATCGCCTTTGATCCAGGAAGTGTCGTTGGTCCAATTGTGGACCGGGGTGGTTCGCGCGAGCGTCCGGCTAAAATTGCGAGGGGCGAAAATAAAACGGAAACTGAGGAGGTTTTCGCCGGAATCACCTAGGTCGGTAAAGGCCTGACGAGTCAGGCCATAGCGAAAGTTGTTGATCAAGGTCGGTCGCAGGTTCCAGGTGTGGCCCAAGGCGAATCCAACGGGGTGCTCCCACATTGAGCGAGTCGGTGCGCCCGGATAGCGAGCCAGAAAGCCTTGGCGATCCCATTGGAAATTGCCGCGCAGGAACAACTGATGATTGTCAGCCAGATTGAAGTCGAGCCGGGCGGTGTAGGTATTCTGGTCCAAGGGAGTGGAACCGTTGAAACGAAAGCTGCCGATGTTGACACCATCACCCAACCCGTCATCGTTGGCCGGGTAAGCCGCCGCGGCAGCGGCCATCGCCATCACAGCGGTCGGATTAACTCCCCCGACTTCGGGGTACAGAGCCGCGAAGTCGTCCGGTCCCAGCGTCACCGGATTACCATCCGGATCCCGGAACTTGATCTGCCCCTGGCCCAAATGGGGCAGCGGCACGGTCCGGACCGCGCTGGCCTGACTGCGATCCTTTCGCCCCTCGTAATTGAAGAAGAAGAAGGCCTTGTCCTCGACAATGGGGCCCCCAATAGAACCTCCAAAGAGGTTTCGTATCAGCGCGGGCCGCTCGAGGCCGGCGCGATTGTTGAAGAAACTGTTGGAGGTGGTCACCGTGTTGCGGTGGAACTCGTAAAGTGAACCGTGCCACTCGTTGGAGCCGCTCTTGGTGACCAGCGAGACCTGAGCGCCCGAAGAGCGGCCTTGAGAGGCGCTGGGGTTGGTGACCGTCACCCGGAATTCCTGAATCGAGTCGGGGGTCACCCGCAGAACCGGCTCGAAGGCGGTTCCGTTCTGCTGGTCGTTGACGTCAAGGCCATCCAGCGTCAGGTTGGAAGTGTCACGCCGGGCGCCGGCAATTTCGCCGCCGCGCGTCACACCAGGTTGCAGGCTGAGCAGAAGAGTGACGTTGCGGCTGTTGAGCGGCAATTCATTAATCTGAGTTTCATTGAAGGCGTTACCCACCGAGGCATTGACCGTGTTGAGCATGGCTTGGGTCTCGCCGGTAACGGTGACGGTCTCGCTGATCTCTCCCAGCTCGAGCTTGACGTCGAGTCGCGACGGCGTGTCGACGGCCAGCACTACATTGGGAACCACCAGGCGTTTGAACCCGGTGAGCTCAACGGCGATCTCATAGATTCCCGGCGCCATCTGGCTGAACGAGTAACGGCCCTGATCGTCGGTCACGGCTAGCCGTTGGGCTCCCGTGGCCATGAGTGTAATCGTCACCTCGCTGCCGGGGATCACACCGCCCCCAGGATCGGTCACGGTGCCGTTGAGCGACGAGTTCTGCGCCCAGGCATTCGTCATGCTCAGCGTCAAGACGACCAGAGAGAAAAAAAGCACCATTGCCCAAGAGTTTCGACTCTTCTGCTTCATGGAAACCTCCAAAACACGACATCCTGCTTCAAGGTCGAGCAGCACCAACCGCCAGGACTCACAAGGTCCCACCGACCGGTTTCAAAATGTCACTCACTAACACACACTACCCCGGGATGGGTAAAAGTATGAATAACACATCCGGGAGATGAATTCCACTATTTAATTTGGGTTTTGGGATAGCCCGGACAAGCCGCCACGCTTGACGCTTTGCGCTTCAGATCTTCCCCGCGGCCTAAGGTTGCCCGTGTTGCCGAATGTACTCCTCCAGGGGCCTTCGGTTAGGGCTATCGGGTTGCTTGCGCAAGTACTCGCGGTATTGCGCGGCCGCCCGATCCTTGAGTCCGGCCGCGTTATAGAGGGCAGCTATCCGGAGATGGGCATCAGCCATCTTTTCGGGATCCAGGCGAATTGCCGTCTCCAAGTGCCCTAAAGCCTTGGATCCCTTTCGATCCCCCAGGTAGGCCTCTCCCAGAAAATAGTGAGCCTCGGCCGACTTCACCTCCATCTCGACAGCTCGGGCCAGCGACTCGACGGCGGCACTGAAGTTCTTGCGCGCCAACTCGACCTTGCCCCGGTTGAATTGAGCAATAAAATAGTCGGGATTGGCGCTCAAAGCATTCTGATAGGCTTCAATGGCCGCCGACAGTTTCTCCTGCCGAAAGCGGCACGTCGCCAGATCGGTCCAGGCCTCGTAGTCCTGGGGGTCGGAGTCGACCACCTCTTGCAGAAGCTTGACCGCAGTCTTGAGGTCATTCTTCTGCATCGCCCCCTGAGCCTTGTCCAGTCGTTTCTGATTAGCCGCTTTGCGGGCATACATTAAGGCGGAGGTGTCAGCCGACCCACCGCTCAGATCGGACCACTGCAGGGAAAGATCGCGGCGGATATCGGTGGGCCTGAACTCCCTGATGGGCAGGTGGATGCTCAGTATTTCCCGGTGATCGACCTCGATCTTGAGAAGATACTCGCCATTGCTGACACCGTGGAAACGGTAGCGGCCCCTGGGTCCCACCGTCTGTCGGTCGACCACGCGCCCAGGAATTCGTGTGAGAACAAGTTGAAAAGTCTGCGGACTACCGGGTGGCGCCTGGCTCATGTCAATCACGAAATCCCCCCAAAGTACGTGGCCACGAGTTTGGGCCCACAGTTGGGGCATAGGGATGACTGTTACCAAGGCGACGATAACGGTCAGCAAGGTCATTGTCGGACCATTCCAACACTTCATGCCTTCCTCCCTTGACATGACGGCAGAAAACCGGCCGGTCATTTATTTCTCCATCTTCAGAAGATTCTTGCAAAAGGCGTGTGGGAATGCCCTGACATCTCGTGTTTCTTTCTTCTCAAACGTCATCAATTATAGGCAGATAGCTTGTTTCTTCAACAGTTCGCAATGCCAGAGCACGGAGATTTACCTTGGAGACTCCTGAGCGGGCGCTACGATCCGGATAAACACCATCGTCGTTCGATTCGCCTGCCAGGATTTGATTACACGCAGCAGGGTGCCTATTTCGTAACCATTTGTACCTTGCGCGGGAGATGTCTGTTTGGCGAGGTGGAAGATGGTGATGTGGTTTGGAACGATAGCGGACGGATGGTCGAAGCCCATTGGCGAGCAATTCCCGATCATTTTCGGCAGGTCATTTTGGATGCGTTTGTCGTGATGCCCAACCACATTCACGGCATTATTTTGTTGCGCGACGGGATAGGCGATCCGGATGATGGCGTGATGGGGTCCGTCGATGACATTCCCGTCAAATCTCAGGTGATCGTTGCCCAAAGAAGGGCAACCACGAGGGTTGCCCCTACAAGGCCATCATTGGGCGGTTTAGTGGGGGCGTTTAAATTATGGCGACGGTCGAATACATCCGCCGGGCGAAAACATTGGGATGGGCGCCATTTTCCGGAAAATTGTGGCAAACATAATTGTTATGAACAATCATCCGCGATGACGAGGCCTTGGATCGAATTCGTCAATACATTGCCGAAAATCCGATACGGTGGGCTGATGACCTCGGAAACCCCGCCCGTAGGCGCGCCCCTTTATGGGCGCCCGCGGTGGACCATGGACCAACACGGTAGGCAGGTCGAGTGGTGCTTTTTTTCTCAAACGTTATTGTAGATTGTGAGTCCGTCTAGGTACCAGTCCAAGATGCCCAGACGCGGATCAAGGGGGCAATCCTTTTTTCATCGGCGACCCTTGAGCAGGCGCTACGATCCGGATAAACACCATCGTCGTTCGATTCGTCTGCCAGGATTTGATTACACCCGGAAAGGCGCCTATTGCGTGACCATTTGTACTTGACGCTGGAGGTGGCTGTTGGGAGAGGTGGCGGATCGGGAGATGCGATGGAACGAGATCGGACGGATGGCAGCAGCCCGTTGGCGAGCAATTCCCGATCATTTTCGGCACATCACGTTGGATGCTTTGGTCGTGATGCCCAACCACATTCACGCCACTATTTTGTTGCCCGACGGGGTCCCCCCATAGGGGCGTCCCTTGTGGGCGCTCGTGTTGATAGATGAAGGTGCACGCCGGATCCCGGGAACGCGAGGCCGATCCGCGGATCATGGGTCCCCCAAAGAAGGGCAACCACGAGGGTTGCCCCTACGAAACCGTCGTTGGCGGCCGTGGTCGGGGCGTTTAAATCTTGCACTACGGTCGAATACATCGGCAGGGCGAAGACGTTGGGATGGGCGCGATTTTCCGGAAAATTGTGGCAACGCAATTATTATGAACACATCATCCGCGATGACGAGGCCTTGGATCGTATTCGTCAATACATTGCCGAATATCCGATACGGTGGGCCGATGACCTCGAAAACCCCGCCCGTAAGGCGCCCCGGCGCCCGTGATGATCACGAAGCAGGCCATTCCGTAGGCGCGCCCCTTGTGGGCGCCCGTGATGATCACGAAACGCGGCCACCCTGTCGCCGGCCGCGAAAAGGGCAACCACAAAAAGGGGTTGCCCCTACAACGTCGTGGTGGCCATGAAACGCCCGCCAATTCCGCGGGCAACCAAAGGGATGACCCTATTCCCCGCTGATTATATTGCCTATGCCTTGACGGCGTAGCTGTCGGTTAAAACCCGCCACGTCTTCACTCAACAACTTGTCCAGCCGTTCGCGGTAGTTGGTGAGCTGTTTCCGGTAGAGCTGAAAAACTTCCTGCTGCTGCGTGGTCGGGGCAAAATCCGACTGTCCGATCTGTCGGGCCAGAATCGTCATCTTGGAATAGAGCCGCCGGCCCCACCAAAGGGTGTCCTGGCGGGCGTTGGTGAGACGCAGGTCGAAGAAATTCCCCTCGAGCTCTTTGAGCTTGTGGTCCAGCTCCCGGCTGGCGGTCAGGATTTCCTCGATGTCCTCCTGGTCTTCAAGGTAGCCTTGCAGTTGGTAGAGTTGGGCTCGAATCCGCTCGATCCGGTTGATCATTTTCACGGCCTGGTTGATCATCTCGCGGAGTTGTTGAAGCAACTCGGTCTGCTGGGCAATGGTCCGGAGAGTTCCGGCCGAGTTGGGGTCTTTGAGCACCGTCAACTGTTGGATCTGCTCGCTGTTGTCGACCTTGAGCTTGATGGTGTACTCACCGGGTGGAGCCAACAGGGCCAGCGGACGCCCCTCCACCAGCGGCCTCCATCCGTCTTCGCCAAGTAGGACGTGGGCGTGCTCATCGGGTTTAGTCCGTAGCCGGGGCCGATCGGTCGCCTGGTAGCGAAGATCCCAATAGACTCGGTTCAGCCCCGCTCGCCGGGTCAACCGGTGAGGGTCCGGTTTAGCCGGATCCGATTTGCCGGCCCCTAGCCGGCGCACTTGACGCCCTTGGGCGTCCAAAATCGTCAACTCGATTTCTTGCTGGCCGGGGTCGCTTAGATAGTAGTTGAGCGAAGCTCCATAGGAAGGGTTTTGTCCAGCCGCCGGGTCCCCAGGTTGCTGCATGTTGGCGGCAACCGTGCGAAAACGGTAAGCAGGACGAGGCCGGAATAGGTACGCTGCTTGGCCGGCAACCTCAGGTGTCCATTGTTGCAGCGGCGTAATATCGTCCAGTATCCAGAAGCCACGGCCGTAGGTGGCCACCACCAGATCATTAAAGTGCTCCTGTACCGTCAACCAATGAGCCGGGGCTTGGGGCAGGTTGGTTTGCAGCGACTGCCAATCGACTCCATCGTCGAAAGAGACGTGGATAGCATTTTCAGTGCCCAGATACAGCAGGCCGGCTCGCTGGGGATCTTCCCGCAGGCAATGGACATAACTGTGAGTGTCGTGAGGCAGGTCAGCCGCCAGTGAAACCCAGCTCCGGCCAAAGTCGTCCGTCTTGTAGACATAAGACCGGGTGTCATTGACCTGATGCAGGTCGAAGGTGACGTAGGCCGCGCCGGCTTGGTGACGAGAGGCCTCGATATTGCTGACCGTCCCCCAGGGAGGCAGGTCGGGAAGGCGATCGGTCAGGTTGGTCCAGGATTGGCCGCCGTCTTGGCTGACGTGAAGCAGCCCGTCATTGCTGCCCGCCCACAAGAGGCCGGCTTGCAGCGGTGATTCCGCCAAGGCAAAAAGAGTGGCTCCCATAGTGGGTCCCGCGTCATCGGGAGTCAGCCCTCCCATCCGCTGTTGCTTGGTCTTATCGTTGGTAGTCAGATCGGGGCTGATCACCCGCCAACTGTGGCCCCCGTCCTCTGTCAGGTGGACGTACTGACTACCTACGTAAACCCGATTGTGATCGTGAGGAGAAATCAAAATCGGGAAAGTCCACTGAAAGCGATACTTCAGCGTCTCTCCGGACCAGGCCTCGGGATTGTCGGGCCAGACGCTGACATTGCGGCTGTGTCCCGTACGATGGTCGAAAAGATCGAGAATGCCTTCGTAGCAACCCGACCAGACGCGTTGATTGTCAACCGGATCGGGAATGGCAAACCCCGATTCGCAACCTCCTACCGATTGCCAGGCGCCAATCGGAATCACGCTGCCGCTGAGCGTGTTGCTGGGTCCCCCCATGGAAGGGCCATCCTGCCGATTTCCGTAGACACGGTAAGGAATCCGGTTGTCGGTATAGGCGTGGTAGATCTGGGCGATCGGTAGCTGAGGTCTTAGCCAGCTCTTGCCGCGGTTCAACGAAATACTGACTCCCTGGTCATGACCGACAATCATGCGGGAAGGGTGACCGGGGTCGACCCAGAGATCGTGGTGGTCTCCTGCAATCGGGAAACGGCGCGAGGTGACTCCTCCATCCAACGAAATACTGGCCTGGGTCGAGAGAAAATAGAGCTCATTTTCGTCGTCGGGAGCGGCCACTACGCGAGTGTAGTAGATGGGTCTTTGGGCCAAGGTGTGGTCGCCGTTGACAAGTCTCCAGTTCGCGCCGGAGTCGTCGGAAGCCCACAAGACGCCCTGGTGTTCTTCCAGCGGCTCGAAGTCACGGTTGGAGTTGGTTTCGATCAGGGCATAAACACGCTCGGAGTCGGCCCGAGAGAGCGCCAGCGCGATCTTGCCCCAGGGAGGATCGGGCAACCCGTTGCCGGTCAGCCGTCGCCAGCTGCGACCGCCGTCGTTGGATTTGTAGATCCCACTGCCGGGCCCACCACTTTGTCGACCCCAGGTCCGGATCGTCATCTGCCAAGTGGCGGCAAAAAGGATGCGCGGATTGTCGGGATCCATAATCAGATCCGAGGCGCCGGTGTTTTCATCCACAAACAAGACCCGCTGCCAAGTCTGCCCGCCATCCTCGGTGCGGTAAACTCCCCGCTCCTGCTGAGGGCCGTAACAATGGCCCAGCGCGGCGACCAAGACCACATCGGGGTTGGTGGGGTGGATCACGATACGGGAGGTCCGACCGGTCCGGTCCAGTCCCATGTGGCGCCAATTCTTACCCGCGTCGGTAGAGAGATAGACCCCGTTTCCTACCGACACATTGCTGCGAATGTGTGCCTCCCCCGTTCCTGCCCAGATCAGGTTGGGGTCGGATTCGGCGATGGCCAGCGCTCCGATCGACAGCACCGGTTGATCGTCGAACACCGGCGCCCAGGTCGCCCCTCCGTCCGTAGTCTTGAAAATGCCGCCCGAAGCCGAGCCGACATAATAGGTGTGGGTGCCCGGGACACCAACGACGGCGCTGACTCGGTTTCCCAGAGGCCCGATGTGTCGGTATTTCAGGGCTTGCAGGTCGACCGGCGCTTGGGCAGCAAGCACATGGATACCGAGCCAAGCAAAAAGTAAAAGGCAGCTTTGAAGTTTAAGGTTCGAACGGTAAGAGGCGAGGTGTTGCGTCATTCTTAGTCGGCCAACTCGAATGCGCGGTGCAGTATATCCGACCTTCATGGCTTATTCCTTTCAAACTTCCCGCTCAAACCCTCAACAACTTCCTCAGCTCCCAATTTCGAGCACCGGATGGCCCAGTTTTTCCCACCTGGGCTCTATGCCGAGACCGGGCTGGGTAGAGGCCGCCAGCCGACCGCGTTCGCGCTTGGGGGCTCCTCGGGCGGTACTCACGGTGACGTAGCTGTTGAAATCGGTGGCAGCCAAGAGAAACTGGGGCGGTGTGCTATGGGCGAGATGGGCAATAGCCGAGGTGACGATATCTCCTCCCCAGCTGTCCTCGATAATCATCGCGATTCCCAGTTGGAGACAAAGATCGCGCACTTGGCGGGTGCGAGTCAGCCCACCGAACTTGCTGATCTTCAAATTGACCACGTCCAGGGCTCCGTCCCTGTACGCTCGAAGCAGGGCGTCAGTCGCATCGATAATCTCGTCCAGCACAAAAGGATGGTTGCAGCGTCGCTGGACGGCCAGACATTCCCGGTAGGACAGGCAAGGTTGCTCTATGTAGACATCCAAATCTCGGATAGATCGCACCACCCGAATCGCCTCGTGCAGCCGCCAGCCGGTATTGGCGTCCGCCACCAGAACATCGCCCCGCTGCATTAGCTGGGATACTGCCTCAATCCGTTCGACATCGGTTTGGGGGTCGCCTCCAACCTTGAGTTGAAAGCGCCGGTACCCCTCTGCCCGATAGCCGGCCACCTTTTCCGCCATCTCTTGGGGCGACTGCTGGGAAATCGCCCGATAGAGCAGAAAATCCTCGCCTTGACGCCCTCCCAGAAGCCGGCACACCGGCAGACCCGCAACCTTTCCCAAGATGTCCCAGCAGGCCATGTCCAGCGCCGACTTGACGTAAGGATGTCCTTTGAGCGCTGTGTCCATGAGCTGGTTGACGACCAAAAGCTGAGTTGGATCCTGGTCCAGCAGGTGAGGCCCCAGTTCTGCGATACCCGCTCTGACGCCGCCGGCATAGGCCGGCAGATAAAAAGGTCCTAACGGGCAAACCTCGCCATGGCCCGTGATTCCGACATCGGTTTCCAACCGAACCACCGTGTCGTCAAAGACCGAGACTGATTTCCCACCCGACCACTGGTAACTGCCTTCATGCAATGGCAGGTCGACTTGGTAAACCTTGATCCGCTCTATTTTCATGCCAACTCATTCTGCCTTGTCACCCGCCCAGTTTGAAGTGCGGAGTTTGAAAGCGAGGTTTATTCACTCATTCAGGTGTGATGACCACGCTTCCCACAATCGATGGATGGGCGCGTAGCCGTTCCGGAAAGCAGCGATACGGTCTGGCCCCAATCGGTCATCGGGGGCCCGGGAGGCCGCATCGCGAGCAGTGGAGCGTTCCAGGCTCGGTCGCCATATCTCGTAGCTGTTGTGTGAAAACAGCACTAAAATAAACTCGGCTCAAGGTTGAGGGGAGGAGGCCAGCTCTCCGATATTTGACGTGCTGCGTGAAAAAGAGGACAGCTGCAGCTGCGAGTGAGTAGCGTCCAGAGGTGCCAATGGTGGCTGATTGGGTGCGAGTCGCCAAACGAAATCCAAACTCGTTGGCGGCGGCTTGCTGGCCCGTTTGTGCCCTGCTCATTGGACTGGCGTGGATAGCGACGGGTAGTGATTTCGGCAAATGGTTTTGGGTGGCTTTGTTGCTGACGACCGTCTTCGGTGCTCTCAATCTGTGGCTGTTGGCTCAACTCACCGCGACGCAAATAAGCTTATGGTCCGTCCCATCCGCCCTGGCTTGGTCGTTTTTGTTGCTTTTAATGACGTTATTAATCGAACTCAGCGATTTGGGGCCAGTTAAATCAGGTTGGCAATTGCAGGAGCCGGCAGTAGTAGTCATTACAGGTATTTTTTCGAGTGCTTTTGCTGGCCTACTCACTTTATTGCATTTCATGCCAAACCGACCTGCCAGACCCAAGATGTTTCTGGCAGCTCTAACAACGCCTCTGATTTGGCGTGTGATCTTACCCCTGGCAGGATATCTTAGCCTTGCCCTATTTTACGTTTTCGCAACTCCTCTTTTCGACAGAATTGGTGGCATCTGGCCCGCACCGTTCTTGATGGGCTTGGTTTGGTATGCGGTCGGATTGACTAATGTCAAGCTGTTTTCGTGGCTGGCCCCAGTTTTGAAGTGTGAAGGGTGAAGTTTGGAGTCGTGTCAGGAAGTACGAGGTTTGGCGGTTCGAGGGTTTGAGGTCACGTCCCGAATCTGAAGCCGAATTGCCACCAACAGAACGATCGATCCAGGTGGCCGGATTACGGGGGGGTCCGGCTACGCCTAATACGACTGTTCACGGCAGCCGTTAGTACTTCGACTCTTACTCGAAGCGGACCAGGCGGAGGTGGAGCAGGCGGGTTTGAGATTCGGCCTTTCGCCACTGGACCAGGATGGGACTTTGGTAGGTTCCTTCGATGATGGAGCCCGGACTGCTGGAGGCCCCTTGATATACCGGCAGACTGAGTGATCGTTTCATCCAGAGAAAGCGAGACGCCGGCACCGCCAGAAACTTGTTAATGATTCTTTCCAGCAGAGATTCACTCAAACCCAAGGCGTCGACAAGTTCATTGACCAGATGGACCAGATCATACTTGGCGTAGTCGATGGCTTTGCCGGGAATGGCGCGTGGGTTCCCCAAGATGTTCATTCCCTCTCCCGCCACAAAACGAACCGGATTTCTCAAGACCTCGGTCAGGTCATGCTTCATCAGCATCGTTTCGTATTCATTGACGGTGAGTCCGGCGTGAGACTCCGAGTCGGCCAGACGGATGTCGATCCGTCCGTGGCGGACTTGGTGACGGTCTACTAATTCCTGTAGATACTCAAAGAGTCCTACCCGCAGATCTTTAAGATTGATCGAATCGATGGAATGGCTGGACACCGGCACTTCCAGCTTGCTCCGAACAACCTCGGTCTCGCGGTTGTAGCCGATAACGGTCGTTCGACGCTGACGGCGAGTCTCTCCATAGACGCCGTCCAGATCAACGAAATAGACCGGTTGACTGGGATGATTCCGATAAGTGGCGCAGTTGGCCAAGCCCGACCCGATGAAGGTAAGATGCGAGTCCGCGTTGAGCGGTTCACAGCAACGCTGCTGCTCGGTAAGTTCAGTACGAAACTCCATCTTGTCATGGCTATAGGGGGCTTCAGGTGGGAACAACCCTTGTACGGAGTGAACGAATTTTCGCAGCAACTCCCGATTGTATTTGAGACGCGTGCAGAGCCGCTCTTCGAAGTAGCCGGCGGTTGTGTGATGGGAGGAATAGAGTGAGCGGCGAAATCGCTGCAGAAAGCGAGTCTGACTCTTTTCGAGCTCACTTTTGACGTCAATCAGATCGAGCCGAGATCGAGGTTGAAGATGCAGGGTGATAGCTGCCGGGTTGCTGTCGGCCATGATGGTTGGCAACGTTTATTCCTCCTATATTCCTCCTGCTCCCACAAAAGCGCAAAGGAGTTTATCACCATCCCGTCAAATAAAGCCATCGATTATTCTCATTTAGTTAAGTCCCTGAAGTCTGTCCAAAACGTTGGGTAGGAATATATTACCCCATCGGCGGTTTCCGGCCGACCCGGCCAACGAGTACATCGGTTAAACTCCCCGCTAAAGAAGGCAACCTGGAATGCAGTCCAACTCGAACCGACGCGGCTTTCGCCACCCACCCCTCCGGCCGGTCATCCACGGCATCGCGGCCCTCGAAGCAGTGTTGGTGAGGGTAGCTCTATGGCTCTTCCGGCGGATCTATAGCTGATGCACTTTCTCGATTGGGCTATCGTCGTTGCCTACTTGGCCTATGTAGCCATCGATGGAGTGCGAAGAAGTCATTCAACCGAAAGAATCAGCGGCTATTTTCTGGCCAACCGAAGTTTACCTTGGTGGGCGGTTGGGCTTTCGATCATGGCCACCCAGATGAGCACCATCACCCTGGTGGGCACCACTGGACAGGCCTATGCCGACGGCATGCGCTTCATCCAGTTCTATTTCGGTCTCCCTTTTGCCATGATCCTGCTCTGTCTGACAGTAGTGCCGTTTTTTCATCGAGCCAACGTTTACACCGCCTATGAGTATCTGGAGCGACGGTTCGACGCCCGCACCCGGACGTTGACCAGCCTCTTCTTTCTGTTTTCGCGGGGGCTTTCCTGCGGGGTCATCATCTCAGCACCTGCGGTTATCCTGTCGATCGTACTGGGATGGAATCTGAGTCTCACTGTTCTGGCTATCGGCATCCCTACCATCATCTACACGATGCTGGGGGGAGTGCAGGCCGTCACCTGGACCGATGTCAAGCAGATGGTCTTGATTTTTGTTGGAATGATTGCGGTCTTGGTCGTCATCTGGTCTCGCTTGCCGGACGAGGTTTCGCTCTTGGATGCTCTTTCCCTGGCGGGAACCGCGGGGCAATTGGAGACCTTCGACTTCACAGTCGATTTCAACCGCACCTACACTTTCTGGTCGGGACTACTAGGGGGCTTTTTCCTCATGTTGTCCTATTTCGGTTGTGACCAAAGCCAAGTGCAACGCTATCTGACCGCCCGGTCAGTTAACGAAGGCCGTATCTCGCTGTTGATGAGCGCCTTTTTGAAGATACCCATCCAGTTCGTCATTCTGCTCATCGGGGTGTTGGTTTTTGTTTTCTTTCTTTTTCACCAGCCGCCCTTGACCTTCAATCCAATCGCCCAGAAGCAGCTATCTTCGAGTAGTGAGTTGAGAGCACTCAATCAGGAATTTCAACAGCAATCGCAGGAATTGCGCCGGGCGTCGATCGCCTTGGCCCAGCTCTCGGCTGATACGACCGCCCGCGAAGTCCTGCAGTTGAAATGGGCTTACCGGGAGGCCCTGGCGCGTCGCCAGGAACTGCGTCTTGAGGCTCTGGCTTTGACGGACGCAACCGACGTCCAATCCAGCCTCAGCGACGTCAACTATGTCTTTCCCAACTTCGTGGTGAACCAGCTGCCGATCGGCGTGGTTGGGCTGCTGATTGCGGCTATCTTCGCCGCCGCCATGTCGAGTATTTCGTCTGAATTGAACTCCCTGGCCACGGCCAGCACCATCGATTTTTATCGACGCCGCTTCCGGCCGGGGCTTTCGGAGCGTCATTACCTTTGGTTTTCTCGTTTCGCCACCGGCTTTTGGGGGTTGCTGGCTTGCTTGGTGGCTTTCTACGCGACCCATCTCGGTTCGCTCATTGAAGTCGTCAATCGGTTCGGATCTTTCTTCTATGGATCGCTGCTGGGAGTCTTCGTGCTGGCCATCGGCACCCGCTGGGCCACTGGAGCCGGTGCTTCCTTGGGACTGCTGGCGGGAATGAGCGCGGTGGCGGTGGTGAGCTGGACTACCGAGATTTCGTTTCTTTGGTATAACGTTGTCGGAGCGTTGACCGTCATCGCGACTGCCCTTATCGTTCGCTTGGTGGCTCCGACTATTCGAACTGAGGTGTAAGATCTCCAAGAGAGGTTTGCTACCGTTGCTGCCGGCGCTGTTTCTGGTCGGCGCCATGGTTTCGCCCGTCCTGGCGGGTCCACCAACCGACCGCGAAGATGCGTTGGGCTTGGCGTTGGCCCTGCGAAAGCTCCCCACCACGACTTCCTTGTTACAGATCACGGCTCATCCCGATGACGAAGACAACGCGTTGGCGGTATTGGTGAGCCATGGCCTCGGAGCCCGTGTTGGGCTGTTATCCCTAACCCGAGGGGATGGCGGGCAGAATGAGATTGGCAGCGAGCTTTTTGAGGCCTTGGGGATCATCCGATCAGAAGAGCTGATGTCGGCGCACCGTTTAGACGGAGCGGAGCAGTTTTTCACTCGGGCCTACGAGTTTGGGTATTCCTTCAGCGTTGCTGAGACTCTCGAGAAGTGGGGCAAGGAGGAGATTCTGCGAGATATCGTTCAGATATTGAGGCAGTTTCGCCCCGAGGTGGTGACCATACTTCCCCGGGGAGGACGCGGAGGCGGCCAACATCACCAGACCTCGGCCCGGTTGGCAGCGGAAGCTTTTCGGGCGGCTGCCGATCCCGGCCGTTTCCCGGACCAGTTGGAGACTGGACTCCAGCCCTGGCAGGCCAGCAAACTCTACGAACGGGTCCGCCCCGCATCAGGTTCAAGCGCGGACTTTCTCACGGTCGAGACCGGAATCTTCGATCCGCTGTTGGGAAAGACCTACGCCCAGATTGGAGCCCGGAGTCGTTCGTTCCATCGCAGTCAGGGCATGAGGCAGCTGTCGCTGCTGCCCGGCCGGCGATCCTCCTATCTCCGATTGATCGATTCAACTATCCGGCCCAAAGAACATGAGACTCACCTTTTCGACGGCCTCGACACCACACTCTTTGCCATCGAGAACCGGATAAGAGGCCAGTCCGAGAAAGCTCCATTCCTTCACCCGAGCCTGGAGCGGATTGTCAACCACATTCGGAACGCCAACCGCGCCTTTAGCCCCTCGGACCCTTCGCGGCCAATGGCGCCATTGGCCGCCGGCTTGAAAGAACTCCGGCATCTTCAGCAACAGGTGGCGGGAAGTCCCTTGTCGGCCGATGCCAAGTACCAACTGTCCTTTACCCTGGCGAAGAAGGAGGCCGATTTCGTCGAGGCACTTCGGCTGTCCCATCCCATCTCGTTGGAAGCACTCTCCGAGCAGCCCACGGTCGTCCCGGGCGCAGCATTCGACCTTCGGGTCAGCGTTGCCAATGCCGGCAAGCAAGACGTGCTGCTGGAAGAGGTCGCCCTTGAGCTTCCTGACGGCTGGCAGGCGGAAGCAACCGGTGGTGGAGCCGAAGAGATTGCCGGCGAGAGTGTCGTGCATCGGAATCTTCGGATTCGGGTGGCGGAGGATGCGGCTCCGACCCGACCTTACTGGTTCCGCTCGGGTGGCAGAGTTGATCGTTATCAACTATCGGATCCATCGCTGTTGGGCGCCCCCTGGGCCCCTCCCGCCGTTCGTGTGCGGGCACGATTGAAATCGGCCGATACGCGCTTTGAGCTGGAGCGCGGGGCCGAATACCGTTACACCGGTCCCTGGGTGGGGGGCGAACAACGCCACGACGTGATGGTAGTTCCAACTCTATCGCTGACCACCCGTCCTGAAGTGGCTATCCTGCCGCTGTCTCAATTGTCGGCGGGCCGGAACATCCGGGTAAGCGTGCTTTATCAAGGCTCCGGCGCAGACGAGGCTGAAGTCGAACTCCAAGTCCCGACCGGTTGGCTGGTCACGCCCCGTCTCCACCACTACCCATTCTCGCGGACGGGCCAGTCGCTGACTCGAATCTTCAGGGTGAACCCCTCTTCCGGGACAACCGAAGGAGAGTTCAAGCTGGCCGCAGTGGGACGTTTGGGAGAAAAGACCTACCGGGAAGGTTATGAAATTATCGACTACGATCACATTCGAAGACGCCACTACTATCGACCAGCCGACGTTCAGGTCAAAATCGTTGATGTCCGGGTGCCTGAGAATGTCAAAGTGGGCTATATCCAGGGAGTTGGAGACCGCCTCCCCGAGGCCCTGCAGCAACTAGGTGTCGACTGGCAATTTCTGACCGAGGATGACTTGGCTTTCGCGGATTTGGGCGCCTATCGGACAATTGTCACTGGCATTCGCGCCTACTTGGTTCGCCAAGACCTGAGAACCTACAATTCCCGTTTGCTGGACTGGGTCTCTAGGGGAGGGACCTTGATCGTGCAATACAACAAGTTTGAATTCAACGGGGACGGCGGAGGCCCCAGCCCTTATGCCCCGTATCCGCTTCGCATCGGGCGCGGCCGCGTTACCGACGAGAACGCGCCTGTAAGGCTACTGGCACCCGCTCATCCGGTTTTTCGTGGACCCAATCTTATCGACGAAAACGATTGGGCCGGCTGGGTGCAGGAGCGCGGACTGTACTTTGTGGCCGAGAAGAGCCCGGAGTATCGAGACCTCATCTCGACAGCGGATCCATTCGAGTTCAATTCGGGTCAAAAACTGGGCGCGTGGGTGGAGGCACGTCATGGTAAGGGACGTTGGGTCTATCTGGGAATTGGGCTCTGGAGGCAACTTCCGGCTGGAGTCCCCGGAGCCTATCGTCTGTTGGCCAACCTGATCGCCTTGGGTGAGCCGTCCAACGAAGCGGACCGGAGGCAGTCACCTGCGTGGAAGTAACGATTTGTAGCGATCCCCTCCAAGCCAGCCTGCAGGCAGCTGAATTGGTGGAAGCACTGGTGAGGCGAAAGCCGCAGGCAGTGCTGGGTCTGGCCAGCGGCAGTACTCCTTTGCTTCTTTATGGGGAGTTGATTCGGCGGCATCGAGAGGAGGGTCTCGACTTCAGCGGTATTTCGACTTTCAATTTGGACGAGTACTGTGGACTGTCTCCCGATCATCCTGCCTCATATCACGTCTTTATGCGGGAGAATCTCTTTGCGCACACCAACATCAGGTCCGACAATATTCATTTTCCTGATTGTTCAAGCCAGGACATCCCGAGTGCCTGTCTCCTTTACGAAGAGTTGATAGGGAAGCTAGGGAGAATCGATCTCCAGATCCTGGGCATTGGAGTCAACGGTCATATTGGATTCAACGAACCCTCCTCTTCACTCGCTTCTCGCACTCGTATCACGACTCTCTCTTCCCAGACCCGGCGAGATAATCGCCGTTTTTTCAAGGAGGAAGAAGAAGTCCCCCGCCAAGCAGTCACCATGGGAGTTGGCACGATCCTGGAGGGCCGCTGTTGTGTTCTGCTGGCTTTTGGCGAAGAGAAGGCCGAGGCCATTTTGGCGACGGTTGAAGGGCCGGTCCGGTCGACGGTGCCTGCCTCAGCGCTGCAACTTCACCCTTGCGTTCACCTGCTGCTGGATGAAGCAGCGGCCGGCCGGCTGGAGCAGGTGGCACACTATCGCAGGCTCGACGACGGTTAGTGTCAGCCTGACCGGAACCGCTGCACCAAGTCAGAGATACCAGAGCTGGTGGGAATCACTTGGTAGGCGGATTCTGGCCACCAGCTCGCTTACAAGTCGCCGCCCCTCCATGCCGATGAAATAGTTGAAATTGATCACTCGCTCCTGCAGCGCTCCGGCAGGTGTCAAGTGCGATCGGAGATGGGCCAACTGGGAGCGGACGCGAGAGGTTCGCTGCTGGTAGTTGGTCATATAGCGTTGACTAACTTTCTCGATTTGATGGCGGATCTTTCGACCCGAGTTCTCGAGCATGGCAGCCAGTGGAGCGTCCTCCTTTTTGAGCTTTCGCTTGAGGGAAGTCAATTCGGTGGACAGCGACGCGACCAGGTGGTCAAAACTCTCCAGGATCTCTCGGGCTTCGCTGTTCTTGAGCAGCGCCTCGCTCAATTCGGGAAAGGAACCGTTTATGACCTTGTCGAGATCGAGGTGGTATCGCTTGAGCAACCGTTGCGTCTTTCGATCCACGATCGTGAAGCTGGCTCGAGGTACGATTGAAGACTCGATTTCCCAGAACCGGCTAATGGCTCCTGACTGGGCAAAGTATGCAACCTCAGCGGGCCCGCCAACATACATGACGGTGGGGAGCAGGTAGTCTTGCAGAATCGGCCGGAGCAGTACACTGGGACTCACCCGGCCCGCCTCTTCGCCGATCTCTCTGAGCAGTTCTTGGGGGCTCATATTAACCGTTGGCAGCCCCTTGGCGCGGTAGGCACCGTTTTCGAACTTGAGCTTGAAGCGGTTCTGATTTTCAACCCAGAACAACAATCCCTCGGAGGCCTCAATCCCGACTTGAGGAGTGTAACCGCGATCTTCGAGTATGGCTGTCCGTTGCATCAGTTCGCCGACCAGCGCTTGGCGTTTCTTGATGGCAACTTCGAAGAAACCGCCGAGCTCACGCTGGTATTGGGCGCTGAGGGGATCAAATAGCACTAGTCCATCGCCCTGGAAGAGTTGATGAAGCCAATGTCCAAAGGCCTGACTAAAGCTGCGTTCCGCCAAGTAGCTGCTACGGAGTAGCTGGAGAGTCTCGGCTCCAAAATCGGCCTTTTCGAACAGCTCAGTCAAGATATCGAGAGGCTGGGCGACCTGGTGGAGCCGCACGCTCCCCATCATCTGGGTGCTGTGACTTCGGTCGTCGGGAAGCCGGGTCGCAACCAGTTGACCCTGGGCACTGATGAAATGGGTCGAGCAAACCTCTTGAAAGTCGGAGTCGTTGGAGGCTAACCAGAAGATCGGCACGGCCGAGTAACCCTGGGCATTCAGAGAATCGGCAATTCGAATTGCGGTGGCCGCTTTGTAAACGGTCAAGGCAGGTCCACCAAACAGCCCCACCTGCTGGCCGGTGACCACCGCTACTGTGTTTGGGTTCGAAAGCCGCTCGACGTTCCGGGAGGTTTGTTCCCCACCACCCAGATTCAGATTGTCCTCACCCAGGACCTGGACCATTCTGGAACGCGGGTAGCGGGCCCCGTTAAGCGATTGTTTCAATCGCTGTTCCAACTGCTGACGGGAAGTCAGCGGCGAAGGCTTATAAAAGTCCGCTACCTGATCACGATTGTAGAGAAAGTCGAGAAAAAGGGGATTGCCGGAACGCAGTTGCCGGAAGTCAAAACAGTTGCTATTCATTGAAGTTCATTTAAACCAAGGCAACCTTCACGCTTCAAACTTCTCAGGTTGAAACACCCAATAATCCACGGCTGAGTTGAAACCCCGTGTGCCCACGTGCGACGTAGCGAGGAGTGTATCGGTTGCCGGCGGAAGCCAAAATCAACTCTTGCAGCCGCCGATAAGCCTCGCGCCGCGTCGAGGGCAGGATCAAGTCGAGATCGGTGTCGTTACCTGCCTTGGGCAGGGCCGAATACTGGAGAGTCGGCACCAACGGGTGAGCCGGCAGAGCTGGTCCCTGACATCCCACCACCAGAAGATGCACTCCTGTCGCACCCAACCCCGTCAACGACTCTATGGGTTGCTCGGTCGGCGCCTCCATGAGATGGAATCCTGCCTGATCTACTATCTGTCCGTAACTCAGGCTGGGGCGTTCGGGTATCCGACCCCAAAGCCGGCGCGCAAAACCAGAATCGTTGACCAGGGTGCCCTGGGGCACTACGACCGTCCCACCAGCTTCGACAACTTCACGGCTCAACTGGGCCAGCACATCCGCCTCCAGCGGGCTCACCGAGTTGCTGGACATCAATCCCATCCGAAGCTGATGCCTCAGGTCGGATTTTGGGTGAGCCGAGGCTTGCAGTTTTTCTTGAAACCAGTCTCCGACTTGAGCCATTACCTTTTCCAAGCCCCCGTCGAGTTGAACGCTGGCATAGCCAAAAAGGCAAGGATCGAGGCCGGCCCTTTCCAGACGCGTTTTCATATAGGCATTGTGGGTCTTCTCACACCCGTGCTCGAGTAAAAGAGCCAGCTTTACCAGGGGGTGGGTGAGATACCCCATCATGGTGCGTTCGTAAAGCTGTTGCGCCGCATCCCCTGAAGAGCCGCAACCCTCGGTGTGCACCAGGGCAACAAAGCGCTTGATGCCCCGATCGAACCCCAGGCGCACGCGGTTGAGTCTCTCGGCCGCCAGCTTGGCCACCTGTCCCGAACAGAGGCTGGTGGGCAAGATCAAGCCGGTTTGACACTTGACCGGTGTGGGTCGGAAACGTCCCGACTGAGCTCGAGCCCATTGGGGCCGGCTGCGCTGCGGAATCAGTTGAAGCGGACTGCCCGAGGGCGGCTTGAGAGTTTCCAGTCGCACCAGATTGGTTCCGTCGGTCTGGCGCCAATCCCGCCAGATCGAGACCTGTGAGTGGCCCGCCTGCTCACCGCAACTGAGCTTGCCGGAAGCCACGGCCAGCGCCTTTTTCAGCAGTTGCAGTCCCAACTCGTCCAGAGGCGTGCCGTCGAGGTAGGCTCCGGCGTTGAAATCCATCTCCTGTGACAGGAGTTGGTAACGCCGACTGGTGGTCATGACTTTTAGCGTAGGAACAAAGGGAAAGTTGGTGATGGACCCGTTTCCAGTGGTAAAGAAGATTAGATTGGCTCCTGAGGCCACTTGACCGGCCACGCTCTCCAAGTCGTTACCGGGGCTATCCATGAAATAGTAGCCCGGTTCCTGCATCCGTTCCGCGTAATCAATCACTGAATCCAGTGCCGTTTCGGGGTGGCGTTTGACGGCGGCCCCCAGTGACTTGAGGGTAATATTGTAAAGACCCCGGAACCGGTTTCCGCCGGAAGGATTACCCTCTGCCGACTGTCCGTGCCAGTCGGCCCAGGTCTGGAAACGAGCGACAGTGGCCAGAAATTTCTCGGCCGTGGCGGGATCGCGAACGCGGTCGAGCAGATAAGTCTCGGCGCCAATCAATTCATCGGTTTCGGCCAGGTTGGCTGAGCCGCTCTGCAGAATCACTTCCCGTGCCACCCAGGCCACCAAAGGGTTGGCTGAGATCCCGGAAAAGGCATCCGAGCCACCGCATTGCAGTGCCAGCTTGAGGCGACTCAAGGGCTGCCGGGTTGGGGTGGCGCCGACGTTCGGCAGCCAATCGAGCAGTGTGCGGCGCCCCCGCCTCATAGTGGCCTCTACGTTGCCCGAGACGGACATAAAACGATGAGGAACGGCCTCAAGCGGGTAGTTGTGATCTTCAATAAAGCGCAGCAAAGCCTGATTGTTGAGCCACTCAGTGCCGTAATCCATCGCCAGCACGGCGGCCACGTTGGGGTGGACCATAAAACCGGCCAAAGTGCGCAGGGCCAGCTCAAGGTTGTTGGGGCGCTCGTGGGAGGCCCCCTCAGTATGGGCCACTGCCACAACTGACGACACGTCCGACGCCTGCTGGACTGCCTGCCTCACGCTTTCCGCCACGCGAGAGGCAATGCCCCCACTTAACGAGTTGGTCCCCAGCACGACCAGTGTGTTGCGAGTGCCCACCCCACGACCTCCGGGACGCGGATAGCCCTGAAAGATGTCTCTTCGGGTGGACGGTTGAAGAAACCCGGGGGGGCGCCAAGCTGTCTTGTCGAACAGCGCCGGTTCGAGATCGCGGTCGCGGAAGTTGGGATGATCAGGGAGCGGAGTGTCGAGTCCTCGCACCGCCAACTCCTCCAACATTGCTTGGTTGACCACCCACTGCCCGCGTTCGATCGGCTCCAGGGCGTGGCCAAAGGGCATCCCCCAGGACAGAAGAGCCTCTCCGGTTTCGATTGGTCTAGTGGCAAAACGGTGGCCTTCGAGCACGCTTTGAGCTAGCAGGAGTGGCGACGAGCCTAAATTGACTACCGTCCCGGCTTGGAGGGGTTGGACGGCGATAGCGCAATTGTCATCGGGGCCGGCGAGCCGAGCCAGTGACTCCCTGGCAGGTTCAAGTCCAGTCTTGCCGGGCATATCGACATGTTAGCAAAAAACCAATCACGCGGCCCCGGCCTGCGGGGCACTGAGGCGGGTGTCGACAAATGGAGCCTGGCGACTTCCTTCGACTCCGGTTGCACTGGGCCAAGCCGGTTGAAATGGGCAGAATCGTGACTTAAGATGTTGCTGTCCGAGCTGGATTGTTTATCTAGGATGCGCTGGCGCACCCCAGCCAGGTGCGGGCCCAGGCACGCGATAGATATTTGGAAACCGATCCTCCATCAGGAACTCTTGATGTCCGACGTCTTTATTCTGTCTGCCAAACGAACCCCTCTAGGCAGCTTTCTGGGCTCGCTGGCGCCGCTACCGGCGCCCCGGCTGGGCGCAACCGCCATTGCCGCAGCCTTGGACGCGTCCGGAGTCGATCCAGGCACCGTAGAGCAGACTGTGATGGGAAACGTTCTGCAAGCTGGGCAGGGCCAAGCCCCTGCCCGGCAAGCTTCACTCTACGCCGGACTTCCCCAGTCCACCGGCGCCATCACCGTCCACAAGGTGTGCGGATCGGGCATGCGCGCCATTATGGACGGCGCCAATGGTATTCGCGTCGGTGAGTGGAGCACGGTGGTTGCCGGCGGAATGGAATCGATGTCCAACGCCCCTCATCTGTTGGAACATTCTCGCGGAGGCTACCGTCTGGGTGACGTCTCCATCACCGACTCCATGATCAAAGATGGGCTTTGGGACCCCTACGACAACCAGCACATGGGTAACTGTGCCGAGTTGTGCGCCCGCAAATATGATTTTTCCCGAGAGGCCCAGGACGCCTACGCCCGGGAGTCCTACGCTCGGGCTCAGCGGGCCATTCGGGAGGGTTTGTTCGAGGATGAAATAGAGGCGGTCTCGGTCCCCCAGCGCAAAGGAGAGCCTGTCCTGGTGGAGCAGGATGAAGAACCCTTTCGCACTTCGTTGAAGAAGATGGCTACCCTCAAGCCGGCCTTTGAGAAAGGCGGTAGCGTGACGGCAGGCAACGCGTCGACTCTCAACGATGGAGCCGCCGCCCTCATCTTGTCCGGCTCCTCGGACCACGGGCCGCCGCTGGCTCGGATCGTTGCCGCGGCCTCCTTTGCTCAAGAACCCAAATGGTTTACCACCTCGCCCGTGGCTGCTGCCCGCGCGGCGCTGGACCGCTCCGGCCTGCAGGGCAAAGACATCGACCTCTGGGAGGTCAATGAGGCTTTCGCCGTGGTGGCCATGGCCTTCGTTCGTGAATTCGACCTCAATCCGGAGATTGTCAATCAACGGGGAGGCGCTGTGGCCCTGGGACATCCCATCGGGTGCAGCGGCGCCCGCATCGTAACCACTCTGCTCCATAACCTGCTCCAGGAAAAGAAACGCTATGGCTGTGCCTCGCTCTGTATTGGTGGAGGCGAAGCCACCGCCATGGTGGTCGAGAATCTGCGTTTCTAGATCCCAACGAATCCTTGGCCGGTTTTTCCCACAAGAGCAGGGGCTTTTCCAGGTTACTTGCGTCGGCGTGTCGAGCTGGTGGATATATGGTGCGAAAGGGGGGACTCGAACCCCCACGGGCCGTCAAGCCCACCAGATCCTAAATCTGGCGCGTCTGCCAATTCCGCCACTTTCGCCGAATTTGCGAGCGTGATTGTAGTGAAAACCGAGATGGGGTTAAAGTGCGTCAAGCTGGGTCGAGCTGGAGAGAGTCGAGCCGCAGCCAGCGGTGACGGTAGCACCTCTGCTGGAATATCCTTGAGCCAGGAGGCTGCCTAGCCCGAAAAAATTGAATTGGGGGGCTCTAGTGAAACCTCCGAGAATCGCCGTGCCGGGTAACGTCAATGTCGGCCATGCCTTCAATGGCAGCGTGGCCGTTTTTCCGGGCGAGGGACCGCAGTTGCGAGGAGCTTGGGCGTGTGCCAACCTCTACCGGGCGGATTGGCGCTCAGAGATCCTTTGCCAGGCGCGCCGCGTTCGACCAACGGGGAACCAAGCGTTTGCAGGGTAAAATCTCAAGTGCAAGAGTTCAGAGCCGACACCCGGAACTGTAGTTTTTACTTACTCACCTACTACGATAGCGCCTGGACCGAATGGCATTGGACCTCGGCTCGCGCCAACTCGGCTTCAGGGGCTGTAAGGAGTTTTTGAATTGAGAAGCACTGCAACCCGCAACCTCGACCTTGTCGATCGACGAGATTTCTTCCGTACCACAGCCGTTGCTCTTGGCGCCGCCGGCCTGAATGGCTGCACCCCCGCTGAGCCTGTCCAAGCTCCGGCATCGCCTCCGGAGCTGGAATTCCAGCTTCAAGAGGCGACCGTAGACGGTCTGCAAGAAATGATGTCCTCGGGGAAGCGCTCAGGCGTTCAAATCGTCCAACTCTATCTCGATCGGATCGATCAGTTGGATGGAAAGCTCCGCTCGGTGATCGAGACCAACCCCGCGGCGCTGGCCTTGGCTGAAGAGCTTGAACGGGAACGCCAACAGAGCGGACCTCGAGGACCTCTGCATGGAATCCCGGTTCTGCTCAAAGACAACATCGACACTGCCGATCGTATGACTACCACCGCCGGATCGTTGGCCTTGGAGGGCTCGATACCGGCCCAAGATTCCGGCGTGGCCCAGCGCCTGCGCCAAGCGGGAGCGGTCATTCTAGGCAAGGCCAACCTCAGTGAATGGGCCAACTTCCGCTCGAACCGGTCTTCCAGTGGTTGGAGCGCCCGCGGGGGCCAGTGCCGCAACCCCTACGTGCTTTCACGCAATCCCTGCGGGTCCAGCTCGGGGTCGGCAGTCGCCGTATCGGCCAACCTGTCAGCCTTGGCGGTGGGGACCGAAACCGACGGCTCGATCGTCTGTCCTTCCCATGTCAACGGTATCGTGGGCATCAAACCGACCTTGGGCCGGGTCAGCCGCAGTGGAATCATCCCCGTGGCCCATAGCCAAGACACGGCCGGTCCCATGGCGCGCACGGTTCGCGACGCGGCGATCTTGCTGCAAGCGCTTTGCGGTGACGATGCACGAGATCCCATTACCCAAACGGCTCCTCCAGCCGAGAACTTTGTCCAAGCACTCAAACAAGACGGTCTCCAGGGGAAGCGAATTGGCGTTTGCCGACGCTTTTTCGAGATCAGCCCCGTCCTCGAAAAGGTAATGGAAGATTCTTTGGACGCCTTGAGGCAAGCCGGCGCAACATTGGTCGATCCCGCCGACTTGCCGCACCACGGCCAATGGCGCGATCCTGAGTTCGAAGTGCTCCTTTACGAATTCAAGGCCGATCTGAACCGCTACCTTGCGGCTCTCGGACCGACCGCACCGGTCAAGAGCCTGCAAGAGATCATTGACTTCAACCGACGTCATGCCGACCGCGAGATGCCTTTCTTTGGCCAGGAACTGATGGAGCGCGCCCAAGCCAAAGGTTCGCTGGACAGTCCCGCCTACCTGAAGGCGCTGGCCGATGCGCGACGCCTGACACGGGAAGAAGGAATCGACCAAGTGCTAGCCGCCAACCAACTGGACGCCCTGTTGGCTCCCACCGGCGGGCCCGCCTGGACGACAGATCTGGTCAACGGGGATCATTATTCAGGAGGAAGCTCGGGCCCAGCGGCGGTGGCCGGTTATCCCGCCATCACGGTTCCAGCCGGTATGGTGTGGGGGCTTCCGATAGGAATCTCATTCTTCGGGCGAGCCTGGAGCGAGCCGCTTCTACTTGAGATCGCTTACGGATTTGAACAGCTAACGGCGGCTCGCCGTCCACCCACGTTTCTGGCCGACCTGGAAGAAGTCTGACCTCGCTGGATACGGTTTCGGAACGCTATTGACAGCTCGGGCAACGTTGCCTCGGACCATTATCCGGCATGGCTGAATAGCGCGCCCAAGTTTTCCCTCAGAGCAGGAAGACGGATTGCTTGAGTTCGGCGCCAATCCCGCCCTTAGCGGAACTCACAATTGAATCCCGCTTGGCCGGAGAAAATAATCAACCACAGCCGGCTAATTCCAGCGAAACCAGCGGAGTGCCAGCAAGAAACTGATTCCGGCCCAGACCCCTAGGATCAAAATTGGCAGACTCTGCGAATAAAGCGTCTGCCCTTCCAAAATGATCGCCCTGAGCGCATTGATCAACTGGGTCAAGGGCAGCGCTTGAATAAAGGGCTGAAGCCAGTCGGGAAAGCGTTCGGCAGAAAAGAATATTCCCGAGCACAACCACATCGGCAGCATCACGGCATTCATGATTCCCGAGATAGCCTCGATTCTCTGCGCTCGGGAAGCCGCCAACAAACCCAAGCCGGCAAATGCCATCGCCCCCGTGAAAGCGACGATCACAATCGAGACCAAGCTGCCCTCGATCGGCACGCCAAACACCAAATAGGCCGCTATAAGTAGAAAAAAGGCCTCGGGCAAGAAAAAGAGAACTCGCGTTCCGACGATAGAGAGCAGAAACTGGTGTCGTTTCATAGGAGTCCCCAGCAGCCGCTTGATGAGTTTCTTGAGCCGCATGTCGACCAAGACAAAACCGATTCCCCACATCCCACCACCCATCAAGTTCATCCCGATCAGACCGGGTACGAGGAAGTCGACGTAGCGGGAGCCCGGAGCCACGATCGTCTCATTGCTGGTGATGAGCGGATCACTGCGGCCGGCTGCTCTTTGCAGGGCATCGTCTACACGGTCACGTACGGTTCGCGCCTCCGGGTTGCTGGGATCGAAGTGGTAACGAAGTTCCGGCCCTTCAACCGAGAGAACCAACAGCGTCCGGTTGGTTCGTAACCGGTTCATGGCCGCCGTCCATTCGAAGACTTCAAAGGCGAACGCCGGATCGTTCTCCAGTGCAGGCTCAACCCTCTTCAACGCCTCTCCGGCAACCACGGTGAATTCCACCGGCTCCTGACCTGAGGAACGAAAAGCGATCCCCAATCCCAATATCATCAAGAACGGAAACCCGTAGGTCCAAAAGATCGCCTCGGGTTCCCGGATGTAGCCTTTGACGTGGCAGAGGATCAGCTGGAGAAGAGGGCTCTGCTCAAACATCGCGCAAGTGCCTCCCCGTCAGACTTACAAAGACATCTTCGAGATTGGCATGCCTTGTAGTCAGCCGCTCAAGTTCCAGGTTGCGCTGGGACAGCCAGGTCAGCAGCGAAGGGATAGCCCGGTGAGGTTGGGCTACGTTGAGTGAGTAACCCGGGCCCTCCCGGCTGGCGTGGCTGACTGACTCAATGGCAACCAACTCGGCTGCCTCCGGTGCACTATTGGTTCCTCCCTGGAGGTTGAAATGGATGACATGCTCGCCTCCCAGGCGAGCGATCAACTCCTGGGGTGAGCCCTTTGCGATGACCTGGCCATGATCGATCACTGCAACTTCATCACACAACTTCTCCGCTTCGTCCATATAGTGCGTGGTCAAGAGGATGGAGCGTCCCCGGTGCTTGAGTTGGGTCACGACATCCCAAATCCGGCGGCGGGCCTGAGGGTCAAGCCCTGTGGTGGGCTCGTCCAAAAAGAGCAGTTCGGGATCGCCCAGCAGCGCCGCAGCCACGGCCAGCCGCTGCTTTTGTCCTCCCGAAAGTTCCCTTACCCAAGCCGATGCCTTTTCTTGCAGCGACACTTGGGCCAGGGCTTTCTCTACCAAAATCCCTCGGTCGTAGAAGCTTCTGAAGAGGCGGAGAATCTCGCGGACGCTCAGCTTCTCCTGGAAGCGAGTCTCCTGCAACGTTACGCCAATTCGTTGCCGGAGCTGGTGGTCTCGACCGCTACCCCAGCGCTCGCCCAGCACCTCAACCTCCCCCGAGGTGGGATCGAGAAGTCCTTCGAAGATCTCGACCGTGGTCGTCTTGCCGGCGCCATTGGGGCCCAACAATCCAAAGCAGCGTCCCTGCCGAACCGTGAGGTCGATGCCATTTACCGCATCGACCTTTCGCTTCTTCGTCTGGTACCGCTTATAGAGCTGGCGACAAACAATAGCGGACGGCATGCCTTCTTCTCTCCTCGAAACTCCACCATCCGGTGGCGCCGAACTTATCGCACATTCGGCCCGTCGGCGGCTAGTGGCTTACTGGAAGTTCAAGTGCTGCCTACCCCTGACGCGTGCTACACTGGAACATCTCGTTGGGGCGAGCTGACACCAACGGCTGGGAGCGGTCAATCGCCCCCGCTCGGTTCGGATTCCAGCCGCGACAGTCGGGGCATGGCGCAGTCTGGTAGCGCGCCTGCTTTGGGAGCAGGAAGTCGGGGGTTCAAATCCCTCTGCCCCGACCACCCTTTCTTGGGTCCGTACCGGACACATGGGTAACACCGTTGCCGAGGACATCGCTAATGCATTCCTGACCAAGCCAAATCTTATTTGCGATCTTGCACCTGCCTCACGGCCCCCCTCTCCCACAGGCGCACCCTTAACCTCGCTTCATCAAATATTTTCTTGTAGTTATTATAAGTAATGTCTTGCACCGACTCCTCTGCCAGTTCCTGCCAGATCCTCTCGTAAGAATGCAAAGTCTTCTCATAATCAGCAAGAGAAGGTGCAACCGTATCAGTCCCAAAAAGAATCCTTGTTGCGTAATCCGTCAAGAATGTCTTCCACTGGTGGTGAAGATACCGATCCTCAAAAAACTGGTCAATCACTATGTCCCATGAAATATCGACAAATAAATTCTTATAACGATCAAGAAGATTACTGACAAACTGAGTGTGTTCTTTCCTGGCTTTCACATAACGACCCAGTCCTGTATGGGCCCAAATTATCTTCGTATTCTGATGCTTGCTGAAAAGATATTCCAAAGACTTCAAATAAGTCGGCTCCTGGTCATTATTTGAGAGCATGGCATCAATATCACTATGTAAAATAACCACGAGGCCAGCCTCTGCGGCAAACTCGAGAATCAAACCCAATGCCGGATCTTCCAAATTAGCCGCTTCGCCAGAGACCTTCCCGGAGACGATCTCTTTCTTGATCGAAAATTCTCCAATGCCGGAAAAAGTTCCGGGAAACTTAAGCAACATATTCCTTATGTGATCGACTGCCCAGCCATCAGTAGGATTGAGTCCAACAATCATGGGATCGAAAACGCTTTTCCGGTGTTTCGGTAGAAGCTGGTATTCTGCAGCCAAAATAGCGTCAATAGCGCTATAATAGTAAAGGGATTGGTCGTCATGAAGGTAATAGCTTGGAGACACGCGGGTCTCCATATCCCACCGTTGTTGCAGGGGGATTCCGAATACGGCTGCTCTTTCGACCCCCTTTTTTAGGAGTAGATCATAAGTCTTATCGAGGGTGATGCCCTCTTGAACATAATTTCTGACGTGTAGATGACTATCCGTGGTCGGCCGATCTTTGCTCTTCTTTAACGACCCTGCTGAAGGTTTTTGCTTGGCGACGATATGACAAATATTGGCGTTCAACAACGAGAAAATAACGGTAAAGAAGATAGATAGTTGCTTGTTAATCATTCATAGACCCATTTGGTAACGCAGTGCCGGAGGTCTTATTTCACTCGGCTACCCCTTGACCTCGTTGGCATGGCTGGAAATCCGACTGTAAGAGCGTCCAGGTTCGAGGATCCAGAACGACATTGCCGGGTTCTCTTTCTACGGGAACTGTGAATTGTCCCCGTTCGGCGGATAGGTGTCCGCCAGCGAAGCGGAAATTCCGATACAGAGCACTGTGACGACAAGGAGTGGGGTGTGAAATCCTCGAACGCGCGCCCAAATGGGCCCTTTCCAACTCGCTAAGTGATCTCGCTCTAAGTGGAGTCCTCTCATCTAGGGTCTCGTATCTTTTCGACAAGGGGCAAGCAACGGAGAATTGTTTCTCGGCCGTGCTCCCGCTATCGACAGGGACGCAGTTATTTGGAGGCCTCTGCTCGGGTATTCTCGTCCTTTGGGGCTCCAGCAGTTTGGACTGATACCGCCCCTTCGTCTCTTCCAATTCAGTTATGGCGCCTCTGATGCTACCAGCGACCGAGGTCTTGGTGCGAACGAATCAATTTGGAAACCGGCGACGTGGCAACCATCCCGCTTACGGGAACAAGAGCTAAATTCCGCGCCAGACAAGTTTCTGCCGGGCCGGTAACGGCTGTTGCTGAAATCTTTGGGGCTGTTTTCCAGGCGGGATTGACATACTCTAAGTAGACAAATGACGGCAAAAAGAACGGTCACCGCAACCGCAAACAGCCAGCCGTTGGTCTCGGCTCCCCAGGCAAGGGTCTTTGGACCGGCTTCGTTGTCCAATCTTGGCCCAGGATTCGATACGCTGGGGCTCTGTATCCGGGGCGTGGGCGATGTGGTCGAGGCTTGGCTTACCGATACACCGGGTGTTCAGATCGTCATCGGCAAGGGAACCGTCGAAGCTCGCGTGCCAACCGATCCGACCAGGAACACGGCCGGACTAGCAGCTCAGGAGGTGTTGAAGCTGGCCGTTGCCCGCCAAGGTGTTGTTCTTCGCCTCCGCAAAGGTATCCGACTCGGTTCAGGGATCGGCGGATCAGCTGCCAGTGCCGTGGCCGCTGCCTGGGCGACCAATTTGCTGCTTGGCCAACCTTTCGCCAAGGAAATGCTCGTCCCGGCTGTGCTGACAGCTGAGGCAACCGCGGCCAGCAGCCAACACGGAGACAACGTGCTTCCGGCGCTGTTCGGCGGGGTTGTTCTGACCTCCTCACATCCGGTCAATTACCGGCATATTTCTTTATCTCGTCCCCTGGCTGTAGCGTTGATCGTGCCCCACCTCGAGATTCTGACTGCCCCCGCGCGGGCCTTGCTGCCCGATACGGTCCCTTTCCGGCAAGCCATTGACAACGCAGCCGATCTCGCTTTTCTCGTCGATGCTTACCGTTGCGGGGATTGGGAAACAGCAGGAAGGCATATGATGCGAGACCGGCTGGTTGAGCCCCTCCGGGCCAAGTTGGTGCCTTGCTACGGGGCGGTACGCCAGGCAGCTGTCCAAGCGGGGGCCTACGGCTGTGCTTTGAGTGGATCGGGGCCGGCCTTGTTCGCCCTTACTGATACGGCGGCTCAGGCCACGAAAGTTTTGGATGCCATGCTCGACGCCTGTCGCGGCGCCGGCCTGAAAGCTGATGGTTTGGTAACCGAGGCTAACAGGGATGGTGTTCGGGGCATCTAAAGGTGTTTCAGTCGCTCTGGGTTTGAGATGTCGGCTCCTGCTTTTCAGGCTCCCCGTTACGTCAGCACGCGTGGAGGAGGTGACGCAGTCTCCTTCGGAACAGCGCTTCTGAAGGGACTGGCTCCGGACGGCGGTCTTTACATCCCCGATCGAATTCCCCAAATCGATCCCTCCCAATGGCGCAGCCCGGAGAGTTTTTCCGTTCTGGCCCGGCGCGTCCTGGAACGCTGGCTGGCGACCGAGATTCCCGCCCCGAATCTGGCCACATTGCTGGCCGATGCACTCTCGTTTCCGGTACGGCTCGTGCCCCTGGAGGGCGGGGATTGGAATGATGTCTTTGTGCTCGAACTCTTCCACGGTCCGACGCTTTCTTTCAAGGATTTCGGTGCTCGGACGATGGCTCGGCTAACCCAGTATTTTCTCAAAGACCGCGGCCGAAAATTGACAATCCTGGTCGCCACCTCGGGTGACACCGGAAGCGCTGTCGCCGACGGCTTTGCTGGCCAGCAACAAATTCAGGTCGGCTTGCTCTACCCCAAGGCACAGGTAAGCCCGGTCCAGGAGCAACAACTCACAGCAGTACGTCCAGGTGTGCAAGCCTATGCGGTTGCCGGCACTTTCGACGACTGCCAAAGAATGGTCAAGGCTGCTTTTGTCGACACCGATTTGTCCGGCTTGAGGCTTTCGTCCGCCAACTCGATCAATATCGGCCGTTTGTTGCCACAGATGCTCTACTACATATGGGCCGTTGGCAAGGGCGGCTTCAGCGAAGTGACTGCTTGCGTGCCCTGCGGCAATCTGGGGAATCTCACCGGTGGAGTGCTGGCTGCCATGGCAAGTTTGCCAGTAAGACGGTTTCTGGCAGCGCACAATGCCAACGACGCTTTCCCGCGCTTTCTTGCTGGCGATTCGACACCCTTTGGGGACTCGAAACGGACCCTGTCCAACGCCATGGATGTGGGCGCACCGAGCAATTTCGAACGTTTGCAAGCCTTACTGGGCGATGCGGGGATACACCGCTGGATCTCCGGCGACCGGGTAGACGACCGGACGACGCTACAATCGATGCGCCGCATCTACCAAGACACGGGTTACCTTGCCGATCCCCACACGGCGGTGGGGCTGGAGATGGTCCGCCGCCAACGAGTCGCCGGCAAGATCTTCGGGCCGGTGGTGGCATTGTCGACGGCACATCCCGCCAAGTTTCCCGAGACAGTCAAGTTGGCGTTGGGATTTGAACCGGCCCTTCCGAAACGGCTGGCGGCGCTGTGGGACGGCCGGTGCAGCGCGATTACGATTCCACCCAAGTTCCAGGCCCTCAAGGCCGAACTCCTGGCCGGTTCCGGCTGACGGGCTCTCGGTCGCCATCCTTCAAGCGCAACCTCAGCCAGACGAGACCTCGAACAGGCACGCTGTTGGGGGCAAACCCGGAGCGGATAAAAGCGGCTTGAATTGAATTTTTTTCACCAACCGCAAGAACGTCCCTGGTTTTGCTCTTCAAGCCACTGCTGGAGCGGCGAAAAGTAGTCCAAAATGGCGGTGGCATCCGCTTCCCGCTGGCCGGTGAGTGCCTCCAGGGCATCTGGCCAGCGACGGCTCATCCCCATTTCCAACATGTCATTCAGCTTGGATCCCGCCTCCTTGCTGTTGTAGATCGAACATCGGTGCAGAGGTCCCTCGTAGCCTGCAGCATCACAAAGTGCGCGCTGAAATTGGAACTGCAGAATGTGGGCCAGAAAGTATCGTGAATAGGGGGTGTTGCCGGGAACGTGGTACTTGGCTCCTGGATCGAAGTCCTCTTCGCTACGCTCAACGGGGGGACGGATACCCTGGTAATTGCGTCGCAACTCCCACCAAGCGCTATTGTAATTCTTGGGAGTCACGGTTTCCGAGAAGACCTTCCAGCGCCACTGATCCACCAAAAGACCGAAGGGGAGAAAGGCCACTTTGTCCAGCGCCATCCGCATCAGCAGACCGAGATCTTCATTGGCATCGGGGACCTGCTCCAGCAGACCGACTTGCTGCAGATATTCGGGGGTGATCGAAAGCCCGATGGTATCGCCAATACCTTCATGGAACCCGTCATGAGCGCCGCCTTGGAAGAGAGGGCTCTGTTGATTGTAGGCCCGCTGGTAATAATTATGGCCCAATTCGTGGTGAATAGTGCTGAAGTCCTCGGCATTGATTTCGATGCACATCTTGATTCGCAAATCGTCTTGGCTATCGACGTTCCAGGCCGAGGCGTGACAAACGACGTCACGGTCGGCCGGTTTGGTGAACAACGAGCGTTGCCAAAATGTATCCGGCAAGGGAGCAAATCCCAACGAAGAGAAGAAACGTTCTCCAAAGCGAACCATCTCCACCGGTTCGACATTTCGCTGCTGGAGAATCTCGGTGAGGTCGAAGCTGCGAGACGTGGTGGGGGGCGCTACCAGCTCATAGATGTTACCCCACTGTTGGCTCCACATATTGCCCAGCAGATGGGCGGGAATCTCACCGTCCAGCGGCACGACGTCCGTGCCGTAATGGTCGGCCAGTCGGGCACGGACATGGCAGTGGAGAGCCTGGTATAGCGGTTCGACCTGGCTCCAGAGGCGATCCAACTCAGCTGCAAATGCGTCCGGGTCCATGTCATAGCCGGATCGCCACAAGGCTCCCAGATCAGCAAAGCCAAGATCTTGCGAGCCCTGATTGGCAATCTCGACAAAGCGCTGATACATCTCCTTCATGGGTGGCGAAACGGTCCGCCAGCCTCGCCAGGCTTCCAACAACTCGTCCGGATTCCTGCTGGAAGCCAAGGTCCGCCTGAGTTGGCCCAGATCCTGGCATTCCCCTTCCTCTGGGCAATACTTGCCTTTACCGTAAAGGCTCTCCATGGCGGCGGTGATTTGGGTCAGCTCGGCTTGCATCGCAGCGTCGCGGGGAGCGGCCAAGGGTAAGGAGATCTTGAGTAGCTTGAGTTTGCGTTCGATTTCCGCCGGCAGCTCAAGGCCGTCGAACCGAGTCGATTGCTGCCCCAATTCAGCCGTAGCGGCTACCAGGTTCTTGAGTGCACCGGCCGCGAGCTGTTCCGTGTCGTGAGTGATGAAATTGGCCTGAACCCAGGCCGTTCGTGCCGCTTCCAAACCCAGTTCCTGGAGCCGTTTCTCAGCGCTTTCGACAAAACGAATCGCCTCCTGAACCGAGGGGCCGGACTGGCAGGATGCCAGCACGGACACTATCAGCGCCAGCACTAGAGCTGTTGGACGGACCACTGTTGATCGAGCCATCGGGACCTCCTTCGATTTGCTGAGTCACCTGTTTCCTTGAAATTTAGCATTCCCTTCATCGGCCGTCGACAAGGAGCAACTTGAAGGTCCACTTCCTGGAAAGAGTCGGATTGAGGGAAGTTAGGCGTCTGCCTCAGGTTGATGGGGTTGAAATTTTGACTTCAATCCTCTGCCACTATCTTGATGCTGCACCGGAATAGACTCGACAACTGGCGGTTTTTATGATGAGGAACACGGAGCGCCCCCGCCTGAGGCCAAGCTGAGAACAAGCCCTGTCGGTGACTTCAACAGCGAGTTGCTGAGCCGGCCGGCCCAGAGAGCAAATCACCAGGCGAAGCTCATCTGTCTCTTCCACCATTTCAACCCTGGCGGGAAGAATATTCTGGGCAGAAATTTCCAAGGGCCTGCGATTGGCGATGATGATCTCGTGCGCCGGGATGCCAACCAACAGCCGTTCCCCCGGACGGCCGGCCGCCAGCGGTGTCAACAATGGGAGCGAGCCCATCTCGACTTGAGTTACCGTCCCCTCGCTCTTACCGATGGTAGCGCGAAGTACGTTTTCGAGACCGCTCCCCGGCCTGAGCGGCACCACCCGCGAATCGGTCAGGACTTTTTTCGCCGATCCTCGGCATAGGACCTGACCGCGACGCAAAGCGATCACCTCGTCGCAGATTGCTTGAACCTCTACCGGGTCGTGGGAAACCAGAATCATCGGGACCCGCAATTCATCACGCACACGCTTGAGAAAAGGAAGTAGGCGGCGGCGCAAAGGAACGTCCAACGAAGCCAGCGGCTCATCCAGCAACATCAGTTGAGGACCGGAGCAGATGGCGCGCCCCAGTGCCACCCGCTGTCGTTCACCACCGGACAAAGTTCCTACCTGACGGGGCAGCAAGGCACCCAGCTCCAGCAGATCGCAAACCACTTGCAGGCGCTTTTTGACCGGGTGGTTGGCTCGACGAGCGCGGGTGGAACCAGCCAGTAAATTACCGAGGACATCGAGGTGAGGAAACAGTAAACCGTCTTGGGGAACATAGCCGATGTGGCGCTGCTCAGGAGGAACGCAAATCCCGCGTGAAGAATCCAGCCAAACCTTTTGGTCCAAACTGATGTATCCGTGGACACGCCGGTCAAGTCCCGCCAAGGCCTGCAAGAGACTGCTCTTGCCCGCACCTGAAGCTCCAAAGATCCCAGTCACTTGTTCCCGAGTCGTCAAATCAAGACGCAAGTCGAAGCGGTCCAGAGGCAGTTGTATCTCCACTTTCAAGGTGGGAACACGTTCGTCTTTCATGGAGACCTCAATCTGGACCCTGGCCGCACCAGCCGTTCCGACGCCAGAATGGCCACGAAGCCCACAGCCAGAGCCAGCAACATCAACGCCAGCGCTTCACCTTCACGCCCTGCCTGCTGAGCCGAGAAGATGGCCGAAGCTAGAGTCTGGGTTCGCCCCGGAATGTTGCCCGCTACAATCACGGTAGCTCCGAACTCACCTACGGCCCGCGTAAAACCCAAGATCGCTGCTGCCAACAGACCCCGTGAGGCCAGTGGCAGCGTAAATCGGAGAAAGGCCGTGGCCCGCCCATGGCCTAAAGTGCGAGCCATCATCTCTAAACGAGGATCGATTCCTTCAAAGGTGACGCGAGCGGTGCGCACAATCAGTGGTAACGCCATCACCCCCGCGGCCAACACCGCGGCTTTCCAGGAGAGCAGGATCCGCAAGTCGAACCCGAGTGTTTCCGACCCCAGCACTCCACTTCGGGAAAACAGCTTGAGCAGCAAGTAGCCAACTGCGGTCGGAGGCAGGACCAACGGGAGTCCCAGCAAGGTAGAAAGAAGGCTCTTGCCTCGGAATTGGGTCCGGGCCAGAAGATAGGCCAGCAATGAACCCGGAACCCAGACCAGGACCGTTGCCAAAGAGGCCACCCAAAGGGTCAACCGGATTGCTTCCCACGTAGCCGGCGCAATCATCAGCCGCACGGCCCGGGCACGAAGCCATATTTTCGGAAGATCATGGAAGCCTGCCTACTGGCCAACGTTTTGAGAAAAAGATGAGCCGCCAGCGGGTGACGAGATCCCTTGACGATGGCGCCACTGTAGCGAATCGGGTGCGCTTTCTGAGGCGCCAGTTCAAATTCTATCCGCACCTTGTCGGAAGTGGCTGCATCACTGCGATAGACAATGCCGAGAATCTCCGGGTCGGCTTCCACCAATCGCAAAGCCGCCCGAACGTCCAGCGCCGGGACGATGCGCTTCTCCACATGAGCCCAGAGACTCTTGGAACTCCGCCTCACCGATTGCAGAAACTGGCGGGCGTAGCGCCCAGCCGGTACGACCTCGGGATCGGCCAGGGACAAAAACCGAAAGTTGACCTGGGCCAGTTCCCAGGCCTCAGTCATCTTCAAATCTCGCTCCTGATTGGCAATAACCACCAGTCGATTGGAAGCAAAACAACGCCGCGAGTCATCCTCGATCAGATCCCTCTTTTCCAGGTAGTCGACCCAGACTTCGTCTGCTGAGAGAAAGAGATCAGCCGAGACCGCCGCTTCAATTTGGAGGGCCAGAACATTGGAACCGGCGAAATTGAAAACTGTCTCAAGGCCCGTTCGATCCTGAAATGTTTCCGCCAGAATCGGCAGCACGTCTTGCAGGCTGGCGGCAGCAAAAACGAAGACCTGCCGGCTGGAAGTTTCCTCTGCCGAACCGCATCCGGCTGACAACAGCGCCAGCAGCAAGAGGGAGAACTTTCGCGTCATGCCGTAGTCTCGACAGATCCAATGAAGTGTAGAGCAGGACTTTCGGCATGGTCAAACCTAAAGTCTTGTGAATGAGAGCCAGTTCCAAAGCCGCAGCTTGATCCGGTTGTCACTTTTCTTGGTTTACCCGTCTCGTGAGGGTCTACGACATGATTTTGAGACTGCGGCGCAAGATGGCTGACCGCCGCTGTTGGAAATCCTCCCAGCGATCGCTGTCTTGGGAAGGCTGGTTGTTAAACCAAGAGTCCAAACACTTCTCCCACTCTCAATCGCGAAGCGGGATCTGCATTCTTTTCGACACGGAATCAAATTTGCGAGAATATATCCCATCATTGCCAATCGGGGTCGAATAGCAATTTAGTAGCACACCTCCGGACAGAGCTCGATGGAGCGATCCGGGCAGGGTCGGGGTAAAACCCAGCGGCGTGCTCGAAGCAAGTTAGGGAGGCCATTATGGTTCCTGTTATCTCACTGGGGCTACCGATTTTAGTTGCGGCCGGAATCGTTTTTGTCTTCAGCTCGATCATCCATATGGTTTTGCCGTACCACCGCGCGGACTTTGCCAAGGTTCCGTCAGAAGATGAGGTCATGGAGTCGCTGCGCAAGTACAACCTGCAACCGGGGGACTACGTGATTCCCTGCGCCGGCAGTGCCCAGGCCACGAGGGAGGCGGATTTCATCGAGAAAGTCAACAAGGGACCGGTGGCCTTCATGACGGTCGTCCCCAATGGACCCCCGTCGATGGGCGCCAGCCTGGTTCTGTGGTTCATCTACTGCGTAATAGTGGGTGTCTTTTGCGCCTTGGTAACGGGGTCGGCTCTGGGACGGGGGGCCGAATACCACAGCGTCTTTCATCTGGCGGCTCTCACCGCTTTTTGCGGCTACGGGCTCGCGTTGTTACAAGACTCGATCTGGTACAAACGTAAATGGAGCACGACCTTCAAGAATACCTTCGACGGTCTGATCTATGCCTTGGTAACGGCTGCTACCTTCGGCTGGCTGTGGCCTGCCTGAGGTCTTCAGGTAACCACGCCCAGCGCGTTCACTGTTCATTCCTGGAAATGGGGATAGGTCTGCTGCTGGAAGAAACAAGGGACGTGATCTGAAGCTCATTTCAGTTAGACAAACCGGCGCACCTGGTCCGATGGAGTCGACTTGTTCCCACCGATTCAGGTATGCCCACCGAGCATGGCACGACGGCGAATGGCTTCCAAAGAGGAGACAAGTACGAGCATTGACAATCCCCGCTCATTGGTCGATAGTCAAACCCACGCCAACTGCCGTCGCAAGAAATCACTGCCTATGTTGATATTACTCTCTCCCGCCAAGTCACTGGACGAATCACCCTACGCTGCGCGCCCAACCACCGTGCCCGATTTTTTGGATCGGTCCGAGATACTTGTCCGCGAGCTATGCAGGCTGAACATTGCGGAGATCCGATCGTTGATGAAAATCAGTCAAAACCTGGCAACGCTGAACAAGGGCCGCTACCAGCGTTTCCACAGGCCTTTCACGCCCCACAACGCCAAACCCGCGGCCTTGATGTTCCGGGGCGACGTCTATCGAGGACTACAGTTCGATGCCTTGAAAGCTGCTGAACAGAATTATTCCCAGCTACATTTGCGGATTCTCTCCGGCCTCTACGGGCTGCTACGACCCCTGGATCTGATCCAGCCTTACCGCCTCGAGATGGGCACTCGCCTCAGCGTCGGTGACACCTCCAATCTTTATCAATTCTGGGGCCACAGCATCACCGAAAGCATCAGCACAGCTCTTGCCGAGCAGGGCGACCAGTTGCTCATCAATTTGGCATCAAATGAGTACTTCAAGGCGGTCAAACCGACGGCTATCGCAGCAAGGGTGATCACCCCGGGGTTCAAAGAGCAGCGTGACGGGCAGTACAAATGGATTTCCTTTTACGCCAAGAAGGCACGGGGCACCATGGCCCGCTATCTGCTCGCTAACCGGGTCACCAGCCTGGACGGCTTGCGGGCTTTTGACGAAGATGGCTACTGCTATAACCACGCTATCTCGACCACCGACAAACCCATCTTCACCCGGGTATCCTGAACCCCGGGCTCAGCAGGTGTGTCCTGCGGTAGGGGCCCGGGAAAATGGCTCGGGGGACTGCCACCAAGCTCCAAACCAGCCTGCGGTTGTGTTTGGGACCTGCCGGTTAATCGGAATAGTCGAAGGAAAAACGAGTTGAATGAGGACCCTCCGAGGTCGAAAATAGCCTGGTCCAGCGTCTGGACGCGGCTTTAATTCCTTTGGAGCTACTGACAAGGGTGGACTCCAATATGAAACAGCTATTCGGTCAAAAGCTGATGATCCTGGTTTGGGCAGCGGCGTTAGCCGTGACGGGTTGCACCTCGAGAACCTTTTTGCCTGGAGAGGGTCCCGACCGAGGCAAGACAGTCGTCTATCGCGACAGCTGGGGAGTTCCCCATATTTATGCTCCTGACGTCGAGGCAGGACATTACGCCATGGGGTGGACCCAAGCTCAGGACCGCCCCCGTCGCCTGTTGGAAAACCTTTTGATGGCCACCGGCGAGTACGCTTCGGTGGCGGGACGTGCAGCGATCCCTTCCGATTTGCAGGCTCAAATGTGGGACCATTACGGCGTCTCTCAGCGCCGTTTTGAGACGATCGACCCTCAAGCGCAAAGGCAGCTGGCGGCTTTCGTGGCCGGAATCAATGACTATTATCGCGATCACCCCCAGGACCGTCCTCACTGGTGGCAGCATGAAGTGGATCCATTTATGATCGTCGCCTTTGTTCGTCTCTTTCTCTACAACTGGTCGATCGAAGAGGCTTACGGCGATCTCGGCCGAGGCGGCATCACGCCCCTCGCTCTCCCCCAACGGGGTTCCAACCAGTTTGCGGTGGCGCCCAGTCGGAGTGCGGAAGGGGCTGCCATTCTGGCCATCGACCCTCACCTGAGTTGGTGGGGTCCATCACGTTTCTGGGAGTTCAGGATTCATGCCGGGGAGCTGGAAGGGAGTGGCGTCACTTTGCCCGGAGCGCCTTACATCGGTCTGGGTCACAATTCTCGAGTCGCCTGGGCAATGACCACCGGGGGGCCTGACACGGCCGACGTCTACGAACTTCAACTCAATCCCGCCGACCCCCGTCAATATCTCTACGATGGGCAGTATCGGTCGCTTGAGTCGCGCCAAGTCGTGCTCCAGGTCCAGGGGCAGGAACAAGAACAGTTCGAATTACTCTCCTCCCACCACGGTCCGGTGATCGGCCGCCACAACAATCGAGCCTACGCCGCCCGGATCGCTTATGCCGACGTCGTCGGGATCAACGAAGCTTGGCACGTACTGAATTTTGCCCAAGATTATCAGGATGTGGCCAAGGCTTTGGAAAGCCTGACGTTTTTTCCCCAGAATGTGATGGTTGCCGACACTGCGGGCAACATCTACTATCAGCGCACCGGCCGCACCCCCCGGCGACCCGCGAGTTATGACTGGTCCAAACCCGTCGACGGTTCGACCTCAAAAACCGAGTGGGCTGGTTTTCACCCCGCTTCAGACCACCTGCAACTACTCAATCCACCTCAAGGCTATCTCCAAAACTGCAATATCCCTCCTGACGCGATGCTGCCCGGCCGGCCTTTTCTTCCCGGCGATCGACCGGACTACCTCTATGGCTCACGCCACTATGGTCCTCTAAGTGGCTGGACGAATCAGCGAGGCGCGCGGGCCGTGGAGCTACTCTCAGCCGATGACTCTGTCACCGCCGACGAGGCGGCGTCTTACCTCAACGATATTCGCCCCTTTGGCGTCGAGCGCTGGCAACGGGCCCTCAAGGAGAGCGTTCCTTTGCTGCAAGACCAACACCTTAACTTGCAAGCCGCACTGCAAGAAGTAGTTGATTGGAATGGCGAATTGTCCCGTGATTCGAGCGCCGCGCTCAAATACAGCGCTTGGCGAAGTCAACTACTGGATAACCTGCAGGAAGAAGGCCTACGAAACCTCAGCAACAAGATCGACGACTTTTATGCCATCGTGCTTGAGCGCGAACCCAGGCTATTGCAGCTGGACGAAAAAGACCGGCGGCAGTTGGCCCAGGCCTTTATCCAGGCGATGAAACGGCTCCAAACCGACTGGGGTTCACTGGAGGCAGCTTACGGAGACAAATTTCGCGTTGGACGTGGAGACCGTTCCTGGCCCGTTGGAGGCGGCGGTGGCAATCGCTGGATGGGCCTTTCAACCCTGCGAAGTCTTCGTTTCGGCGATGATCGTGAAGACCATACGCGTTGGGCTCAGGCCGGCCAAAGCTCTACCCAGGTGGTGGTTCTGACTGAGCCAATCCGGAGCTGGACCTATCTGCCCTCGGGACAAAGCGACCGTCCCGACTCGCCTCACTACCGCGATCAAGCCGAGCAGCTTTTCAGCCAGCGGCGTCTCAAGCCATCCTGGTGGCTGCCTGCCGACTTGGCCCCTCACGTCAAGTCGCGGACCGAACTCTCCGTGGACCGACAGACCAATTGAGCGCAGTCTCCAGATTGCTGACCAGTCGCAAGCGCAAAGCATCTTTGACCAAATAACCTTCAAGTCTCGCCTCCATAGCTTGGGAGGCGGCAACGCTGGTGCGTTTGTAATCGCTTGGACTGTACCTGTTCCGTCCAGCAAGGCCTGCTGCTGCCAGCGGCGGCTTGCAAGCGGCGGGTTCTATGTGAAGAATGCATAGGCATTGGAGAAACTCTAATGAAACCAGACCGCGAAGCCGGTAACGGCGATTCCACCTGGGAGCACCGCTGGGGCTTCGCCGACACTCGATTCATGCTCAACCAGGACAGATCGGTGACGCTGACTGGTGATCGATATGACATGGCCGGCTACCGGATGTACGACTTCCTCCCTTATGTGGAAGAAGTGCTAGGAGTGCAACCGGATTGGAATACGACCAAGCCGGAAATCGATCCCAAGCCAATCCCTGAAGGCCGCCGCAACTCAGCCTTCTGTCAAGCCGTTGAAGCCAGCTTCGACGCCCGCCAGTACAGTTTTGACGATCGGATTCGACTGATTCACAGTCATGGGCAAACGACCGCTGACGAAGTTTATCAGGTGCTCTATGAGCGGCTCGACCGCTGCGCCGACATGGTTTTTTTTTGCGAGTCCGAGGCAAACGCTCAAGACATCATCCGGTTGGCCGGTGTCCACGGTGTTTGCCTGGTTCCTTATGGAGGTGGGACCAGCGTCAGCAGCGCGCTGCAGTTGCCGGCGCGTGAACGCCGGATGATCGTAGTCGTCAATATGCGCCGGATGAACCGTGTGGAATGGATTGACGAGCTTAACCTGCGAGCCTGTGCCCAATCCGGAATCAGCGGCCAGGAACTGGAACGAAAGCTGGCGGCCAGAGGCTTTACCTCGGGGCATGAACCCGACAGCATCGAACTTTCCACCCTGGGAGGATGGATCTCGACCAATGCCAGCGGGATGAAAAAAAATCGCTACGGCAATATCGAGCAGATCGTAGAGAACATCACCCTCATCACTCCCCAAGGCAGGATAGAGCAGGTTGAAGCCCTTTCCCGTGCCTCGCTGGGGATGCAACCCCAGAATCTGCTTTTCGGCAGCGAAGGCAACTTGGGGCTGATCACCAAGGCAGTGATCAAAATCCACCCACTGCCTGAAGTCAAGAAATACGGCTCGCTGGTTTTTCCCAATTTTGAACAAGGCACCCGATTCCTACGGCAATTGGCGCGGAGTGCCTATCGGCCCGCCAGCGTTCGGCTGGTCGACAACGTTCAATTTCGTTTTGGCCAGGCACTCAAACCCCGGTCGACTGGCTACGAGAAGCTGCTGGATCGACTCAAGAAGTTCTATCTGTTGCGGTTACGTGGCTTTGATGTCGATCAAATTGCGGCCACCACCATCGTCATGGAAGGATCGAGTCGCGAAGTCAAGTTTCAGGAGGCCAACATTTACCGCCTAGCCAAAGATTTTCAGGGGATCCCAGCCGGGGCTGATGCCGGGCGGCGAGGCTACATGCTCACCTTTGCCATCGCCTACATCCGAGATTTCCTTTCCGATTACCATGTCATTGGCGAAACCTTCGAAACCTCCGTGGCCTGGAGTCGCATCGGTGACGTCTGCCGAGCCGTCAAGGAGACGGCTGACCGGGAGCATCGTCGGCAGAAGCTGCCGGGGAAGGCGTACGTTTCCTACCGCATCACCCAGCTCTACCACACGGGGGTTTGCATCTATTTCATGTTCGGCATCTATACTCGGGGAGTCAAACGACCGGACCGGGTCTTCAGTCGAATGGAACATCGGCTGCGAGAGGCCATCCTCAGAAATGGTGGTTCCATCTCCCATCACCACGGGGTAGGCAAGATTCGTAAAGATTTCATGAACAAAACCCTCTCGGCGTCCAGTATCGACCTGTTGCGCAAACTCAAGCAGTCGAGTGATCCTGAGAACACATTCGCTATCGGTAATAACGTTTTTGCCCAGGAAGGATGAGTGGCCGTCCGAGTGCCCATACTAGAGGGGTAGTTCCACATTAGACTTGCGGGAAAGACCGTCATCATTACAGGTGCTTCGTCGGGATTGGGTCGGCAGTTGGCGCTTGATCTGGCTGCTAAAGGATGCCGACTGGTGCTGGGTGCCCGCGATGAGGCCGGATTGGAACGAACCCGTAAAATGGTCCGACGACATGATGCGGCCGCGCTGATTCAATCCACCGATGTGACCCAACCCGAGCAGTGTCGTCAGTTGGTGCGGATTGCCGTTGATACTTTTGGCCAGATTGACATCCTGGTGCTAAATGCCGGTATCAGCATGTGGAGTCGGTTTGACGAGGTCACCGATCTGGAGCTGTTCGGACGCCTGATCAAAGTCAACTACCTGGGAGCCGTCTATTGTGTCCACGCGGCCTTGCCGCACCTCAGGCATCAGAGAGGAACGATTGTAGCCATTTCTTCAACCCAGGCAGTGATCGGTCTACCCCACCACAGCGGGTACTCCGCCAGCAAACACGCCTTGAGGGGGTTTCTGGAAGCCCTTGAACTGGAAATGGACGGTGAGATTCGGATCTTCAATGTCCTCCCGGGGTGGGTCCAGGGCACCAATATTCGCCAAAACGCACTCGGCGGCGATGGCGGACCGGTGGGCCCGGCCGAGCGTCCCCATCGCCATGAGTCGGTGAGCCTGGAAGAGTGCTCCGCGGCCATTGTCCGAGGTTTGCAGCAATCCGTGCGGGATCTTTACATTCCCGCCAAGTTGCGTTTCATCCCTTGGCTCAAGCTGCTTGCCCGTGGCTGGCTCGGCTCCAGAATCAAAAAGGCAGTGGCCATGCAGTGAAAAGGAGCGCCCAGAGACAAACAATGAAAATCCACTACACTCATACCAGTGTTCTGAGCAGATCACTCAGGCGCAGATTTCCGTGGGTGTGTAAGCGGCCGGCCGGGAGCATGATGATCGTAACTGGTCCAATCCGGTTTTCTTGGACTTCGATTATTGTGTGCCTGGTCCTGACAGGGGCTGCCGTTCTTGCCAACCCAGGTCATCTGATCGATTCTTCGACCTTTAACTTGTTGGCTGATGAACTCTCGGGGGATTTGGCCAAAGAATATGTCATCTCCATCACACGACATCACCGGATTCAGGGATCGCGGGGGTACTCGGACGCCGCCCAATACGTACTCGACACACTGCGTGGATTTGGTTTTAGCGAGGCTGATGCTTGGATCGAGAGCTTCCCTTCAGACGGTAGGATCGAGTATCAGACGTGGCAATCCCCCTCCGGCTGGTCGATTGATTCGGGCGAACTACGCATGGTCGAACCCACTGAGGATCTGCTCGTCCGCTATCCTGAAATCGGCATGAGTGTCATTACTTATTCCAACCCTGGGCATGTGACGGCCGAGTTGGTGGATGTAGGAGCCGGCGTTTCCGAAGAGGATTACGAAGGGAAAGATATCAGCGGCAAGTTTGTTCTCGCCACCGGTTACGGTGGGGACGTTCACCGTCTGGCGGTAATCAAATATGGGGCTTCGGCGGTCGTTTGTTATCTCGACGATGACCGAGCTCCCAACCACCCCGACATGATCCAATACACCGGCATGTGGCCCCGTACTGACGAGCTTGCGCGAGTGACCTTCGGCTTCAACCTCAGTAACCGTCAAGGTCGTTATCTCAAGAACCTGCTAGGCCGAGGGCATAGGGTCGTGCTCGAAGGCAAAGTCGAGGGAACCGGGTTGGAACCGTGGAAAATGGACGTTGTGGTGGCCATGATTCGGGGCCGCTCAAGCTCGATGCAGGAGCTACTCTACACAGCCCATTTGGACCACCCTAAAGAATCGGCCAACGACAACGCCAGTGGGAGCGCTGCCCTCTTAGAGATCGCTCGGACTTTCAAGACCTTAATCGGCCAAGAAAAGCTGCGCCGTCCGGAACACTCGATCCGCTTTCTCTGGGTGCCCGAGTACTACGGCACCATGGCCTACATTGACAAGCATCCCGAAATCAAGGGACCGGAATTGGGGGGGAAGATCCTGGCCAACCTCAACCTCGATATGGTGGGCGAGAATTTGGAACTGCTACACAGCCGGCTGAACATCACCTTGATGCCCCAGTCCATTAGCAGCGCTGTGGGAGACGTTGCTGTAGACATGGCGGCTCTGGTCGACACACTTCCTATTAGCAACTCACGCACCGGCAGCAGCAATTTCAACTACAGGGTCACACCCTTTAGTGGTGGCAGCGATCACGTGATCTTCAATGACGGGGCTATTCGGATTCCTGCCTTGATGTTCAACCACTGGCCCGACTACACCCACCACACCACCGAGGACACACCGGACAAGGTCGACCCCTTGGAACTGGAAAGGTGCTCACTGATCGCCGCCTCCACTTTTTGGTACTTGGCCAATCTCACCCAGAGGGAAAGCGCGGAACTGGCCAACTTGGTGGCTGGCAAAGCCCAGTCGCGGCTAATCGAAGCCTCCCAGAAAGCGGGAGCTTGGCTGCTCGAAGCCCAACCTGAGGACTTGGAACAAACCTATTACGAGTCCAGGGATGTGATCGACTTTGCCCTCAAACGCGAGCGGCGAGCGCTTCAAAGCGTGCTCGACTATACCTCCAGCGACTTCGTCCGACGTCTAGTCGACACCTGGAACCAGGTACTGGAAGGACAAGCCGAGTTGCAGCGGAGAGCTCTACATGCTGTTTTTTATCAGCGGACGGGAGAGTCCCCAGTCCCTCGTATTCTTAATCCCGAGGAAGCCAAAGCGGACCGTCGGCGGCCTCGCCGACTCACCCGGGGCCCTTTGGCCAACCGGCTCCCTGAGAGCCGGCTCCCCGAGGAGGAACAAGGTTGGTATTTAACCCCGGAGGTGGCTCAACTGAATCGCTATCTCCTCGTCAATTTGATCGACGGTGAGCGATCTATTCTCGATGTACGCGACGATTTGGCCGCTGCCGGTGAAGCGGTGCCGCTGGCCATAGTAGTCAGGTTCATAGAGGACTTGGCCAAGACAGGATTGGTGGAGTTGCAGGAAAATCCATGAAGAGTCAAACAGCAGCCGGAGAATCGCGACTCCAGGCAGACGGCCGCATCTGTTCAGATGAGGGGACAAGCCCAGAGTCGAGACTGTTTCCATAACCGTCAAGCAATCCGCTTCCAAGAGAAGAATTCCGTTCCGTAACATGGAGCGGTCGCCCTTTGATCATTCCCGCTACGATCCTTGGTCTGCAGGAGTCAGCTGTACGCCCAGTTCCGAGTCCAGTTAGGTGACTCAGGTGCCACTTTCCGAAGATTGTGATTCTGTATCCGGCACAATTAAGCGGCTCGACGATTGTGATTTTGCTGGGCAGATATGTGTATTGGTGTTGGGAGGATGCGTTGTGTTCGTTTGGTAGAATTTGAGGTTCCCGGTCACAGGCGCAAATCTGGTTGTATGGGGACGGGAACGCAAGCTTGGTATTTCTTGCTAGCCTGGTAGGGCTCGGACGACTTGGCTTCCCAAGCCCATTCTCGGTCTCATTGCGTGTCGGGTTAGGTGAGCCCCACGACGAACCCGCCCGAAAGCAGAGAGGCGCAAGCGTCCAATCAATTCTCGACTTTGAGAGCTTGGCGCAAGACTCGTGGCGGTAACAACCAGATCAACCTTCCCTGGCCGAATTGAACCTGGTTCCAGTGGTCGACCTGAAAATCAATCCGAGCCATTGCGGCTGTCGGGAAGCGAACCGCAGTGGCTCCACTCAGGCGTCCGGTCAGCTGCGACCAAGTCGGCTCATGACCAGTCAGCAACAGAATGGAAGCCCGGTCGGATTCGGCCTGGATCTCGGCCAGTGCTGCTTCGGCATTGACGCCGTACAGACGGTCAGTGATTCTCAGGAGGCAACTCCAGTGACCGGCTTCCCAGGCACGCTCTGCGGTGCGGCGCGCTCTGACGGCAGAGGAAGTGATCACACGATCGGGGACTTGTCCCGTTTGGGTCAGAAAACGTCCCATCAGGTCCGCGGCTTTCCGGCCCCGACCAGCCAGCGGCCGCTGGTGATCGCTGGCAAACGGAGCTTTCCAATCAGATTTTCCGTGACGGAAGAGAATCACAGTTTTCACAAAAGCTTCCCCCACCGTGATTCTCGCATGCCGAGCCTGAACATGCATCTCCGGGAGCCTCGCCTTTTAGAGCCAAAGGTGCTGTCAGCACTTTGCCATAGCTTGGCGAGAACTCGGGTCCGGTCGCCGGGATCGAGCGGCCTCGCTGCCGCCATCCGAGCAAGAACGAGGCTCACCTGGGTGCGCTGAGACTCGGTAACGGGACCTACCTCTTGAAACTGGCGGTCGAGAGACTAAAATAAGAAAACTTGGCCAACCGATTCGATGCTCTTAGAAGTGAAGGAGAGATGTAGTGGACAAGTCTGAATTGAGCGCAACCGCCCGGGCCTTGGTGGCGCCCTCCAAAGGCATCCTGGCAGCGGATGAAAGTCTCCCGACCATCAAGAAAAGATTCGATACGATTGGGGTAGAGTCCACTGAGGAAAATCGCCGAGCCTATCGAGAGACCCTCTTTACCACACCAGCAATAGGTGATTGGATCAGCGGAGTGATCTTGTTTGACGAAACGCTGCGGCAATCCACCGTCGCCGGCCAACCCTTTGCCAAGCTGTTGTCGGACTCCGGCATCATTCCGGGGATCAAAGTGGACAAAGGGGCCAAGCCGCTGGCTTTGTGTCCCGGAGAGTTGATCACCGAGGGTCTGGATGGCCTGAGAGATCGGCTGAATGAGTACCGGCAACTGGGAGCCCGTTTTGCCAAGTGGCGAGCCGTCATTAGTATCGGAAAAGGTTTACCAACCACCAATTGCATCAACGCCAATGCCCACGCTTTAGCACGCTACGCAGCCCTCAGTCAGGAAGCTGGTTTGGTACCGATTGTCGAGCCCGAAGTTCTGATGGACGGCGACCACTCCCTGGATACCTGTGAGGCAGCCACCAACCGAACACTGCAGGCGGTCTTCGAGCAGTTGGATCGTCAGCGGATTTTTCTGGAGGGGATTCTGCTCAAGCCCAACATGGTTTTGCCGGGGAAAAATTGTCCCGCACAGGCTGGCAGCCAATCCATCGCCCAAGCAACGATACGCTGCTTTCTGCGACATGTTCCGGCTGCCGTTCCAGGTATGGTCTTTCTTTCGGGCGGCCAAAGCGATCGGGAAGCAACCGAAAATCTCAACGCCATGAACGCATTGGGCAGTTTTGCCTGGGAGTTGAGTTTTTCCTTTGGGCGCGCGCTCCAGGCGCCGGTGCTGGCAGCGTGGCAGGGATTGTCAGAAAATCACGAGGCTGCCCAACGGGCCTTTGCCCATCGGGCTCGGCTCAACGGGGCTGCGCGCAGCGGGAGCTATCGACCTGAGATGGAAGAGGCCGCGGCCTGATCCCTAGATAGACCCGACCTGCTCCCTGCCTAAGAAGTGCGAAAATTAGGGCTGGTTACCGGTCTCAGGGGGCACGATTTCAGCACTGGGTTCGGCAATCTTGCCCGTTAAGCCAGCGATTTCAGCCTGGGTGAAGCCAGCCGTTCGGGCCTTGCTCTGCAGCTCGCTCAGAGCTTCGCGGGCTTTGGTCTGAGCTTGTTTGTTGGTCTCGATCTGCCTAAGAGTGTCCTGCAAAAGAGCCTGAATGCGTGCTTGCCGTGAGCCGTCGGACTGCCGCAGAAAGGCATTGCGCAGATTGTTCATCCGCAGTTGAAGGACGGCACCCTGATTGGCTTCCAGTTGGATCTTACCGGCCGCCTCGGCGAAGGCCTGCTGCCATTCGGCCAGGAGATCGGGCGTGATCCCGTGGTCGGCAGTTTCAACCTCTTCGGAAGTTGTTTTGCGAACTGCCGGCCGCGAAGAAAATTGACCGGTAGAGACTTTGGCCCCACTAAGCTTCGCCAAGTCAGCATTGGTAATAAGCCTCACGGGCTTTCTAGAGCCGGCCTTGTTCCTTTGCGTCTGCCGGGCCAACTCTACCAGCGACGGCTCGTGGCGCTTGGCCTGTTTAGCTGCCTCGGCGGATGACGACTTAATGGAGCCTTCCTGTGTCATTGTCGCGGTTGCCAAAGACAGTAAGAACGCCATAGTGGTTGTCATCGATGTCATTGCGGCGCCTTATTGTGCCATTTCCGGAAATAAGTACCTCCATTGCAATTGAGTAGGAGGAATCAAGGCCAAGGCTCGTGCGATTTCCTCCGCCCCGTAAATCAGTCGCGAGTTCCCCCCCAGGTACAACTCAATGGGAAGGTGGCGCAAGTTGGTTCCGGTGGGATCCAGGTTTGCCAACCATAGACCGCCCATCACGAAAGCATCCTCGATGATCCGGACCGAACCGCCGCCCAAATGCAACAGTAAGCCGTGGAAACGAGCGCCGGCGCTCAGCGTCAGAGCCCCCCGAGCGACCAGAAAGCCGCTCCGTTCTTCCTCCAGTACACCTCCTTCGGGCCAATAAGCCAGTCCGTCTCCCGGCAGGGAGGCGAAGGTCGGAAGCTGTTGCAGGAAATCGGACCAGAATTGAGATTCAAAGATCTGGTTGCGGGTTGCGCTATCGAGGTATTCGCCGGTCAGATCAGCCCAGGAAGGCGAGAGTTCGGCCCCCACCAGCCGATCCTGCTGGGACGGGAGCAGCGATCCCTGCAAGTCGCTGCTGAGAGAGCTCAAGTCGATCAACGAGACCGCCGGCCGATCGCCGCCCTCGATGGTGAAATCTTGGCCTACCCAACTGAAGTTGGCTTTCTCCCCGAAGAGGGTTAGAGGACTGGGGAGCTCAAAGATCATCTCTTTGCGTAGGCGAGTCTCGAGCAAAGTGACACAGTTTCTAAACTGGCTGAGCCAGTGGTGGGAGGGAAGACAGGGTACCAATCCCAGACTCCTTACCAGGACTGTCTTGTCGTGATCGATGTCCGGCGGCTCTTCCGGATTGTTGGAGAAACGGACAAAGAAGAAGCCGTCACCTGCCCCCTGATATCCACCTGCTAGTAGCGGCTTTCCATCGTGAAAAGGCAGGCCGTCATCATTGTCAGGTTGCCACTGGGTGGGATCGATGCTGACAGCTTGCTGGTAGGGAATTGGATTTCTCCATTCGCTAGCTAACTCGCCGTTATGGACATTGTCCAGCCCCTTCAGCAAGGAGTCAATCTCCAAATGAGGAAGCAGCGTTCGGGCGTATTCCAGTCCGTTTTCGGCCATAACAAAGCTGTAGAGTTGCCGCCGCATGTCGCGAGTCTGCCCCAAATGGGCGCGCAGACGCAGGTGGAGGACGACGGCGAGCGTGGCCAAAAGAATCATCCAAAGCAGTACCGTTAGAATACTGAAACCTCGACGAGTCGATGGCTCCGGTTGAGGGCGGTCTTTCATTTACTCCCTGGCCGAAAAAAGATTGGGGCGTTGGTTCCAGAGAAAGAAATCGAGTTCGACTCGCTGCCCTGCCTGTTCACCCGTGCTTAGGAGCGGACTGGTCCGAGCCTGCAGTCGGACCTTTAAGAGATTGGGGCCGTGCAGTTCGGTTTCCAGAGCGGTAATACCGCTCAGCAGGGGTTGGAACGACCCGTTTCCACTGCGGATCTGAAGGTGGTTAAGGTGTTGCCGGAAGGCGACCCTTTCGAAAGAACTTTCCAGGGCGCCATCGGGGAAACCGAGTTCCGGCCCGGTGAAGTCACTGCGAACACTGAGTACGTTCTCGGTAAGTTCAATGCCTGCAAAGCCCTGCTGGAGGGCACCGTTTCCCGCGGCGCTGAGCAAGCGACTCAGAAGAAGTGGCGCCTGTAGCAGGTTCTCGTCGCGTTGCAGCAACTGGTGCAGGTCGCTACTGAGCCTCTGTAGCCGGTCGGTGAGTGAAAAAAAGGCCGTCACCAATAGGACGGAAATGCTCAACGCCAACAACAATTCGAGCACGCTAAAGCCCGAGAAGCCCCATCTAGAATTCAGCATGCCAGACCTCCCAGGTGGGTTGCTGATCTTCAGAGTCTGGTTTGATGAGAAGTTGATAAAGGGGTCGCGACTGGGGAAGTAGCTGAACTTTTTCTCCCTTTCGAATGGTCTCCGCACGGGTCGATTGCACCCGATTCCAGGCCTCGAGGGCCACCTTCCAATTGGTGTGGGCTCGTTGAAAGCTTTGCAGTGCAAGCGTGACACTGTGCAAGAGGGATACGACTGCGACCAGGACAAGCAGGCTGGCCAAGAGAACTTCCAGCAGCGTAAAACCCGTTTGCCCTGAAGTTCCCGCCGACCGTGGGTGCTTCCTCGTACTACCAAGGCCACTCAACTTGCCCATATCTAATCCTCCATCTGCCAGCGCACGCGGCCGGAAACCGCCACTACCACCCGCAGCACCCCGGCTGAGTTGGAGATCGCCAGCGACCCGGCGGGCGCCGCCGAACCTCGAGGGAAGAAAGTAATTGGTTTTTTCGGCAACCGGCTCCAATGGACTTCGGCCGGCAAGTGGCTCCAAGACTCTGGGGCGGAATTCCCCCGCGGTTTTAGCCCAAAACGCTTTCCTGCCGGATCGGTCTCCAGTTGGATAACAGCATTGCGTGCTACGGCCAAGCGCCGTGCCTGATTGAGGGTGGCTACCAATTGCTGGCCAGTGCCGTGAAGTTGGTGCTGTCGAACCAATCCTGTGGCGAATCGAAGTCCAGCAGTGAGCGAAAAAGAGATCAAGGTCAGGGCGATCAGGAGTTCGAGCAGTGTCAGGCCGCAGTCTTTCATAGTGCCGTTCCTGTCTGCTATAAACGCCTCATCCGGGAATAGTGCGAAACCGTTTCTTCGCATGCCATCGCAGGAGTTCCTCATGAAAGGCCTCAAAGGAAAGCGAGTTCTGATCAGCGGCGGTGCCAGCGGGATTGGGGCCGCCACTGCCCGCCGTTTTCTGGATGAGGGCAGCCTAGTCTATGTCCTCGACCGAGACGCGGCTCGCTGCCGGCAAATCGCCCAAGAACTGACCAATTTGAAGGGAGTGATTGAAGCTGACGTAGCCGACGCCGACTCTGTCAATACCGCCTTTGCGAAGATGGATCGCCTTTGCGGAGGTGTCGATGTATTGATCAACAACGCGGGGATCAGTCGCCGCCGTGCTTGGTCAGAGATCGACCTACGAGGTTGGCAAGAAGTCGTTGACGTCAACCTGACCGGAGTTTTTCTGATGGCTCGGCAGGCCGCCTTGAGGATGGTTCGCCAGCGTCAGGGTGTGATCATCAATATGGGATCAACCAACGGGCTGGTCGGCTACCCTCATTACGCCGACTACAACGCTTCCAAGGCCGGGGTGATCGAGTTGAGTCGCAGCCTGGCACTGGAATTGGCTCCCCAGGTGCGGGTGCTTGCGGTGTGTCCCGGCTATGTGCTCACCCCGATGCAAAGGGCCGAGTACACTCCTGAAATGTTGGAAGAAGTCAACCGCAAGATTCCCCTGGGCAGACATGCCAGACCTGAGGAGATTGCCGCTCTGTTCGCCTTTTTGGCCAGCGACGAAGCATCCTACATCACCGGTCATCCCATCGTAATCGATGGAGGAGAGACCGCAGGCGGCTTAGCCAGCCGTTAATGGAACCGCTGCTGGCTTGGGCCGGATGGGCCCGGATCGTCCGACAATTCGAATTCGAGGCCCTCGACCTGGATTTCTCGTTCGCTCGGCTTGGGCCCCTGAAAAATCCTCACTCGGATTGCCTCGGGTACTGACCGGATTAGCTTGTCGGCCCACTCGATCACGACTATTGCCTCGCCCGCCAGTATGTCGTCGATTCCGATCGAGTCGAGATCTCTTTGAGTATCCAGTCGATAAAGATCGAGATGAAAAAGGATTCCCTGACCAGTGGGATACTCGTTGACCAGTGAAAAGGTAGGGCTGTGCACCAAGACCTCGGAAGAAATTCCCAGTCCCTCGGCCAGCCCCTGGGTAAGAACGGTCTTGCCGCTTCCCAGTTCGCCTTCCAGCAACACGAGTGCCGGCGGCTGGAGCCTCCGTCCGAGGCAGTGGCCCAGACGTCGGGTGTCGCGCGAACCGTGGGAAAAATAACGCATTAGTCGCCGAGCTGTCGCAACTGTTGGAAAGCCGGACCTAGATGCTCGATTACACTACCGGCGGTGAGGGCTTCAGGGCCGACCTTGGCCCAGGCCAAGTCTCCGGCCAGCGAGTGGACATAGATCGCTACTCGGGCAGCCTCGCTCCAATCCTGCTGCGATGTCTTTTGGCGTACGGCTGCCGCTCCCCATAATGTTGCTACGACACCGGTCAGCACGTCCCCCATTCCGGCCGTAGCCATTCCAGGATTGCCCAATGGACAAACCCAGACTTCCCCATTGGGTTGAGCCAGCAGCGTTCGAAAACCCTTGAGGATCAACCATACCTGATGTTGCCGCGCAAAGGCCCGGGCAGTTGTGATTGGAGACTCGCAGATAGCTTGACTGGAGAGACCGGTCAGACGAGCGAATTCACCCGGGTGGGGCGTGAGAATCAAAGGTTGGTCGACCTGGTCCAAGAGCTGGATCTGCGTGCTCAGGGCATTGATTCCGTCGGCGTCAACAACCAGCGGCAGAGGCGACTGCGGCAGCAGCGTCTTGACTGTGGTTACGGCTCCGGGTTGCCGGCTGAGTCCAGGGCCTACCGCCAACACGTCTTTGCCCTCGAGACACTCCAGTATCTGTGGCAGGGAACCCGCCGCCAGAGCACCAGCAGGGTCACAAGCCAGGCTTTCGGTCATCAGTTCGGGACAATAGCCAGTCACCTTCTCGGCGATCACTTCCGGCAATAGCACAGTCACTAGCCCGGCACCGGCAGTCAGGGCGGCGCGGGAGGCCAGCAAGGCCGCGCCCGACTTGCCCCTGCTACCAGCCAGGACTGCCACCCGGCCATAGCTGCCCTTGTGGCTCTTGGCCGGTCGCGAAGGAATCAGTCGGCTGGTCTCTTCGGCCGTCATCAGATTGAGGAAATACTGATGCCGATCCAGCAACAGATCGGGACTTCCGATGGGGACCACCCGCACCTCACCTAACGAGTCCGGATCAGGATGAAGAACGTGGGCGATTTTTGGAGCAGTAAAGGTGACCGTCAGGTCGGCCCGGACACAGTTCCCCCCAACCTGCTTCAGATCGGAGTCCATCCCGGTGGGAATGTCGACCGCCAGAACAAAGGCACCGCTGGAATTGATACGCCGTACGACTTCCAAATAGCGCCCCGACAGAGGTTGGGAAAGACCGGTCCCCAACAAGGCATCGACAATAATGTCGTAACAAGCCAGATCCAGAGCCTGAACCGACTCCTCACTAGTCAGCTCGACCACCGGCTGCCGGGCTTTCAAGTGGGCCTGCAAGTTGATCCCGGCGTCTCCTTCTATGGCGGCCGCCGGAGCCAACAGAAAAAGGTCGCTTGCAAAGCCCCGTTGGCGTAACTGGCGGGCCAGCACAATTCCATCTCCTCCGTTGTTCCCCTTGCCGCAGAGGATGGCAATTCGCGGTGAACCCTCCTCCAATCGGGATTGGAGGGCCTGGTAAAGTTGGACCCCGGCGTTTTCCATCAATATCAACGTCGGCAGACCGCAGATTTCCGACGTGAGCCGGTCGACCTGGTTCATTTGGGCCACGCTCAGGATCTTCATCGCTTCAGGGGACGGTTGGCGGGTGGGGGAGTTCGGTGCAAATGAAACTTCTACTCCCGCTTGTCGTCAAAAAAGTAAAAGGAACTCTAGCAAAGATTGTTAGTGAATTAAAGAATAGGGTTCAGGTATACTTCAACTCAGCAACGGGGAGAATAAAATCGATGAAAACCGTAGCTTTCAAGTCGCTGGCCCTTTTCCTGGTTTTCCTGCTGATCTGTACACAGTCAGTTTTTGGCGGACGCCGACACGGGAATGTGGACCAAATCGGCAATCGAAAGATCAATGGTCGAGTTGCCGTGCTGTTTCCCAATTTTGTGTCACTGGAGAAAGAAATTCAGATCGGCGCTCAGTACTCGCAGTTTATTGAGCAGACGGCCAAGTTGGTTGAAGATCCAGTAGTCGTCGAATATATCGATCGTTTGGCCCAGGACATTGTCAAGCGCTCCGATGCCAAAGTTCCTTTCGTCATCAAGGTGGTGGACACTGATGAAGTCAATGCCTTCGCTTTGCCCGGTGGCTATTTCTTTGTCAACAAAGGCTTGATTCAAGAGGCGGAAAGTGAAGCCGAACTGGCGGGCGTGATGTCCCACGAGATTGCTCACGTAACGGCCCGCCATGCCACTGAGAGAATGACTAAGGCGCAGTTGATGCAGATCGCCGCCTTGCCGGCGCTTTTTATAGGTGGGTACTGGACCCAGGTGGCGATTCGTCAGGGGTTGGGGCTCGGAGTGTCGTTGGCCGTGTTGGGTGTTACCCGCAAGTCGGAAGCCGAAGCCGACCAGTTGGGGACCCAATACCTGTGGAATACCGGGATCGATCCTCACGGCTTCATCACTTTTTTTGAGAAACTTCAGGCCAAAGAGAAAAACAAACCGGGCAAATTCGCCAGTTTCTTCCGAACCCATCCTTCGCTGGAAAACCGAATCACCAACGTGCAAGAAGAAATTTCCTATCTTCCAGGCAAGGATGAGTATTTGGTTAATACGTCCGAGTTCGATCGAGTCAAGAACCGCTTGATCGAGATTGACAACGCGCTGATTAAGCCGGGAGCCAGCCAGCTAGGAGGCGCCAAGCGTCCCACACTGAAGCGCAAGACCAACACCGACCCCAGCAAGAGGGAAAGGCCCACGCTGAAGAAGAAGCGACCGACGCTCAAGAAAGAAAAGGACCCTGACAACGGGTAAGCCGGGCTTCTTCCTTTCCCTTACAGGCCACCAGTCTTTATGATTCGTCAGTGACCTCGGCCGACGTTCTGGTGATTCTTTTCGGGCTGGCGATCGGTAGTTTCCTGAACGTCTGCATCTACCGCCTGCCCAAGGGGATGTCGGTCATTCGCCCGCGGTCTCGTTGCAACAACTGCCAAAGGCCGGTGAAGGCGTGGGAAAACATTCCTCTGCTGGGTTACCTCCTGTTGCGTGGCCGCTGTCGCGGATGTGGCAGCCGGATAGGTTGGTTCTATCCCGTGGTTGAGTTGTTGGCCGCGGGCAGCGGCTACCTGCTCTATCTCAAGTTTGGGTTGAGCTGGACCTTTGCCCTCAACGCCCTTTTCTTTGCGGGCCTGATCGTGCTGGTTTTCGTCGATCTTTTCGAGCGGATCTTGCCCGATTTCCTCACCCTGAGCGGTACTTTGATCGGCATTCTGGCGGCCCCTTTGCAGGGTCCAGAATTCTTGGGCGGAGCGTCTGCATGGCATAGTTTCGGACACTCACTGCTGGGAGCTGTATTGGGTGGGGGACTGCTGTGGCTGGTTGCCATCCTCTACCTCAAGCTCAGGAAAATAGAAGGCATGGGTCTTGGTGACATCAAGCTGATGCTGATGATAGGGGCTTTTCTCGGCTGGAGATCAGCCTGGATGACTATCTTTCTGGGTTCTCTGGCCGGCGCCATAGTGGGGACCGCTTTTATCTACATCTTTCAAAAGAACCTTCGTTACCAGCTTCCTTTCGGCTCGTTTCTGGGTTTGGCGGCGATGGCAACCACGCTTTGGGGCCAAGATCTTTTTCGGTGGTATATAGGCTTGCTTTGAGCCCGAGTTCGGGTAGATCCAACGATGGTGGCCTGTTTGTCTTTCTTGCGAAAAGCAAGATTCCACCTTCTTTCATTCAGGATAGGTGAAGGCTGAATTCACTGTCTAAGGTTTTGGTTGCGAGTGGCGAGCGGCGGGAAAAGCTTTTTCGCACTTTTTTCACTTACGGCGTTTCAGGGGGCGAGAGATTTTCTTAAACCAAATGCAAAGGAGGAAAAAATGCAAAAGGAAATTTCGACCGCTCTCATGGTATTGGTGGGTTTGCTGACCCTGGCTGGAACCAGTTTGGGTGAAACGCCCGCCAAAGTGGACCTCAACCACGCCAGCGAGGACCAACTCACCACGTTGCCCGGCGTGGGACCTGCCCTGGCGGCCCGCATCGTCGAGTTTCGTGAAAAGAACGGCGGGTTTCAGCGAATTGAGGATCTGCTCAACGTACGGGGAATTGGGGACAAAAAGTTCTCCCGGCTTGAGTCGATGATCACGGTGTCACCACCTGCCGCCCAAGCTGCCTCTCCCGCCACTGCAACCAAGACGCCTTCCGGCGCCTGAGGCCAACCGGGGCAGCGGTCAGCCGTTGCCCCGGTTCTTCATTCCAACCTATGGGCTGGAAAGTAGTCGTGCCTGTAGGGTAGATTGTTGCCGACAAAATGGGCAGCGTAAGCAGCGACCGATGAGCCAACCTTTCCACGGAATCATTCCCCCGTTGACGACTCCCTTCTCGGCCCGAGGGCGGCTGCGCCTGGATTCGCTGGAGCGTAACCTCGATCGCTATTTGAAGACCGATCTGTCGGGCTTTCTGGTATTGGGGTCCAACGGAGAGTCGGTTCATCTCAACGCTAAAGAACGCCTGCAAGTGGTGCAGACGGTCGTTGACCGGGTACAAGGCCGAGGCAGTTTGATCATCGGTGTGAGTGCGGCCTCCCTCAGGCAGGCGTTGACTTTGGTGGAGGAGGTGTCTCAGGTCTGTGCTGACGCTCTGCTGATCAGCACTCCAGCCTATTACAAGAATCGAATGACTGCGTTGGCTCTGACTGACTTTTTTGTTGAGATCGCTGAACGAGCCGCCCAACCGATCTTGCTTTATAACGTTCCCCAGTACTCGGGATTGGAACTTGGGGTTGAGCTAGTCAGCCGGTTGGCCCAGCATCCACGGATCATCGGAGTGAAGGACAGCTCGGCTAATCTGACCTACCTTCAACACGTTCTGGCTAAGACTCGAGGTGAGAACTTTCAACTTATTTCAGGGTCTGCCCAAGTCTTCGCCCCTGCCCTGCTGTTGGGGGTGGAGGCAGCGATTCTGGCAGTGGCTTGTGCCCTGCCCCAGTTACCCTTGGCGCTGCTGGAGGCCTCTAAACGGGGTCAGGATGTCGGCCGGCTCCAGGCCCGACTTTTCCAGGTCGCCAATGTTTTGACTTCTGAATACGGAGTTCCGGGGCTAAAATGCGCCATGGACCTGGAAGGGTTCGAAGGCTTGAGTTGTCGACGACCACTGGCGCCATTGTCAACCTCAGAACGGCAAGAGCTCATCCAAGTACTTGAGACGACCATGGCTGGCGCGAGATAGCCAACCGTCGGTAACCACCTCGTTTTGAACCGGATCAAATGTACCAACAGGTCGATATTCTTGCTATCGGCGCCCATCCGGATGATGTCGAATTGGGAGCGGGAGGAGCGCTATTAAAAGCCAAAGCGGCTGGGCAGCGCTTTGCGATCGTCGATCTCACTCGGGGAGAATTAGGGAGTCGGGGAGATTCTGAAACCCGAAAAAAAGAGGCCGCAGATGCCGCTCGAGTCCTGGGAGCCGTCTTCCGGGGCAATTTGGGTCTGCCCGACGGCTCGGTTAGTGCCAGTCCTGAAAACCGTTTGCCCTTAATCGAAGCGATTCGAGGGTGCCGACCCTCTACTGTGGTCACTCACTCGGCCAGCGGCCATCCCGACCACTGGGCCACTTCCCAACTGGTGCGAGAGGCTTGCCATCACGCCGGCCTAACGCGTATCGACACGGGGCAGGAACGCTTCAGGCCTTCCAAGATTGCTTACTGGCTGCAATCGGATCAAAGGGATTTACCCCAACTGTTGGTGGATGTGACATCCGTGTACACTGTCAAAGAGGAGGCGATTCGTGCCTACCGATCGCAGTTGTACGATTCCAGGGCGGATTTCCCGGAAACCTATCTCAGCCGTTCGGATTTTCTGGATCAGGTGAAAGCCCATCACCGCTTTCTGGGAAATCTGGGAGGGTGTAGCTATGCTGAGGGTTTTCTTCTCTCTCGACCGCCGCTAGTCGACGACCTCCTCTGTAGCTGAGAGATGGTCCAGTGACGCCATTGCGCGCTTGAGTTTAGAAATGCTGAATAACCGCACCACAGGCTGTTGTCGAGATTCCGGCCCACGTCCTTTTGATCCTCGGCAGGCTTGACTTAGACCAATGTTTCAACTCCACAACCGGGTCTATTCCAAAATTCTGCTAAGCGCCGATGCGGCGGCTTGTCTGGTGGCGCTGATTCTGGCTTATTTTCTACGCTCACTGATTCGTTTCGCCCCCCAAGAGTTGCGCTACTATTTCAGCCCCGAGTTGCTCCCCTTGCTCGACTACGTTTTTTATTTCCTCGTGTTTCTTCCCTTTTGGTTGATTCTATTGGTCGCCAGTCAACGTTACTCCAGCGTTTTGCACCGTCCCTGGCGGGAGCAGGCCTCTCGGGTGGGCCAGTTCGCGATCCTGACAGGTTTCCTGATGGGATTTCTAGCCTACACCTTCAAGCTGGAGATCAGTCGTCCTCTACTTTTTCTGATGATGCTGATGGTGGGGGTGCTGTTGGTTTGCAACCGTACTTTGCTTGCCTGGATTTTGCGAAGTCGAAACATCAATGACCACAACAAGATCAACATCTTGATTGTAGGCACCAGCGATCGGGCTTTGGCGCTGGGAAAACGGCTGGATGGTTTCAAGAAATGGGGTTTTCATGTGGTCGGCTACCTGGCCGGAAACGGGGGCATACCGGCTTCAGACCCCCAAGTGCTGGGCTCGCTTAGAGAGCTGCCGGAGTTGCTGAAGGAACAGGTGGTGGCGGATGAGATTTTTTTCGTGGGGTCCGACCTGAGAGACTTGGCGACCTATGAAGAGATGATCCGGTATTGCGAGAACCTGGGAATCCGAACCCGGCTGGTAGCGGATTTTATGCCTCACTCCATCTCTCGGATCTCGATGGATTTCCTCGACGATCTTCCGCTGATTACCTTTTCCACCGTCCCCGATCACAGTCTGGTGCTGATCGTCAAACGTGTGATCGATTTCTCGGTAGCGGTTGGCTGCCTACTCCTGTTGTCTCCGCTAGTGTTGGTGACTGCGCTATTGGTCAAACTGACTTCTCCGGGTCCGGTTTTTTACCGGCAAACTCGCTGTGGACTTTTTGGCAGGCGTTTTACACTGGTCAAGTTCCGCACCATGGTTGACGGCGCCCAGGACCGGCTTTGGGAGATCCGACATCTCAACGAAATGGACGGACCCGTTTTTAAAATGCGAAACGATCCTCGTGTCACCGCCTTGGGCGGCTTTCTCAGGAGATCGAGTATTGATGAGATTCCCCAGTTTTGGAACGTAGTCAAAGGGGAGATGAGCATCGTCGGACCTCGTGCACCGCTGCCTGAGGAAGTGGGCCATTACTCGCTCCGGCAACGGAGACGGCTCAGCGTCAAACCTGGAATTACCTGCCTGTGGCAGGTTTCCGGCAGAAGTCATATCGATTTTCAGCGCTGGATGGACCTCGATCTGGAATACATCGACAATTGGTCGCTTTGGCTGGATCTCGGAATCATGTTGAAAACGATTCCGGCAGTTTTCACTGGCCGTGGAGCCCGCTAATCAGATCGCAATCCGGCAACTCGGGATTCTTGAGATTGATGGCACGAGGGACGGTGCCACAAGCTGCAAAAAAGGCAGAGCAGATGAGGGGGGCCGTGACGCCAACGTTGCTGACGTCTTGATGGTCTCAAAAGCCCTTTTGATGCAGGATTTCGTCCCCTTCGGCGTGGACAAAGTCGACCTTATAGCCGTAAATGAGAGGAGAGTTGCGATTGTAGGTCAAGCTGAACTTCCCTCCGCTTTTCGCTCCCAGCGGGCTGGGGGTGACCTTGACCACCACACTGTCCAACTGCTCGCGATTATGGTCCCAGATTGTGATCACGGCTTGCAAGTCTTGGATGCTCTCACCCGTTTGGTTCCAAATTTCTCCGTCCAGTGAAAATCCTTCATGAAATCGGTCCAACTGCAAGGCGGTCAGACGAAGCGGAGCAATCTGCCAGGAGGGGTTGGTAGCAAAGTTCGCCAAGAAGGGAAGCGGGACCAAGCTGTAGACCAAGAAGCTGAAACCCGCTAGCCCAGCGGCCAACATTCCGCAGCGGAACCAAGTCCGCAAGTAATTGATCTGAAGAGCGAAGAACTCCGGTTCGTCTCCTGCACCCTGGTACCGATGCTGCCATCGTTGCCGAAAACGCTCGGTGAGGCGCCATTTCCGCGCACGCGAGCGCCAGCTGGCAAAGCCCACAAAGAACAGGAACAACGACAGGAAAGTCAGGAGCGCATAACGCAAGGAGTTGTCAAGGATGAGCAACGTTTCAGGGTTCATGCTGATTGGCGGGCACAGAACCTTCCTGCTCGGACCAAAGGGTTCAATCCGAGGGCGGTTTTCGCTCGGGGCCCACAATCCGAGGGCGGACGTCAACTCCAGGTACATAACCAGGCGAACGATCCCAGAACCCTTTTTTGGACTCAGACAAGGAGAACCCTTCCCCAAACAAGTGTTGCCCGAAAAGGGTTAGGAGGTCGCTTTCAAGACGTCCGTTGGAAGCAATATCTATCCATTTTTCACCGCCCAGAAACTCCCGTTTCAGTGCCCGAATATTGGAGTTTACGGTCACCAACGTTTCTCTCTCAGTCAACAGCAGAACAGTGATTTCGTATTGATACTTGACCCGCACCCAATCACCATCGCTCAAGCGCGGACGGTCACCTACCTTGGCAATGTGACTCTCGGTCAATGGGCCCGAACTGTATTCCAGATAATCGGTAATCACTATTCCGCGGGCTTGTTGCTTTTCTGCTACGGCCATGCCTTTTTTCTCGATGGTCTCCAACATCGTTTCCCAGGCGGCAGCAAAAGGGATGTGGATCCGCAGTGGGGGAGGAAGGTTGGCCTTGGTGGTTCGAATCGATTGGATGGGGCCGGCCCCCAGGTTGAAGGTTAAGCCAGCCAAAATCAGTACCAGGGGAGCAGGCTTCTTCATAACACCATTCTAGACCATTTGGGCATCACATTGGTCATTCAGTCCTAGCCGGAGGACGTTGTTGGCGACGGAAGAGGGCAAAACAGGGCTGGTGCCATCCTAAACGTTGGTCTTGAAACACGAATTCTAGCTTCCGTGTTGGAAGAGATTCGCTAATGGGCAAATGGAGAGAGCGAAAACCGGTACCCACCCCGTGACCGGAATACACTTCAGGGACGCTGATAACGAACAACCGCCCGCTGGTGATCGCGGTAGTTCCTGGAAAAGACGTGGCTACCATCATTGGCGGAAACAAAATAGAGGTAATCGGTTGGGGCGGGGTCGAGAGCAGCGTCGATGGCCGCCAATCCGGGATTGGCAATGGGGCCCGGCGGCAACCCAGGATAGAGGTAGGTATTGTAGGGCGAATCAAGTTGTAAGTCGCTCCGGTGGAGAATTCCGTCATATTCTTTAACCAGCCGAACGGCGTAGATCACGGTTGGGTCGCAATCGAGCGTCATATTCCGATTCAGTCGATTATGCAAGACGGATGAAATCAAGCGACGTTCGTCCGGCTGATTGGTTTCTTTCTCGATCAAGGATGCCAAGGTCACGACTTGCCGGACTGATAAACCAAGTTGGCGGGCTCGGCGCCGGCGCTCCAAGGACCAGTTCTTGACAAATTGTCGCGCCATGCTCTCGACGATGACCTCTTCGGTCGTACCCTTTTCCAGCAGATAGGTCTCAGGGAAGAGATATCCTTCCAGGTTCTGGGCCTCAGGATCGATGGCCGAGATGGTTTCCGGTCTCCCCATCAGCTCCAGCAATCGATCATGGTTTCCAAAGTTGCGGGTGGCGAAGCGCTCTGCGGTTTCACTCAAGGTCAGCCCTTCGGCGATCGTGATCTTATGAAGGTAAACGTCTCCCCGGTGGAGCTTGTCGGCGACCTGGGTCAAATTGGTTGGGCGGTCAAAACGATACTCTCCCGCCTGCAATCGGAAAGAGGGGCCCTGCCAGTGCAAGTAGAACCTGAAGAGACGGGCAGAAGAGATCAGACCGGCTGCCTCCAAGCGGGCAGCAATCTGACCCGCTCCTTGGCCTTTTTCGACCTCAAGAAATCGGGGTGTCTCCAAGATTTCGGGAAAAGGGATGTCGATCAGCCGTTTGAACCACCAAGCCGCTCCCCCCACGACAACAACAACCAGGACCAGAGTCAGCATGAGAGCCGGAACGGCATGCTTGGGCAAATTCACGAGTGCAGGTCCTCGAGATACCACTGTAGAATCAAAGCCGCAGCGAACTCATCGCGCCGCTGTCGGCGTTGTCGTGGGGGAATACGCCGCTCTGCCAGCAGACGCTCCGCTTCCCGGGTTGAAAGCCGTTCATCCGACCAGCAGATCTTCAGGTCAGATATCTGGGTGAGGTGCCGCACGAGGGGTCTGATCCACCGTTCAGTTGAACTCGAGCTTCCATCAAGATGACGGGGCAGCCCCACCACCAACCGAGTGACCTTCCGGCTACGAGCCAGTGCCAGAAGTTGATTGGCATCGTGTTCCAGCGTGGAGCGTTGCAATGTACTGTGCGGCGCAGCGGTTAGGCAAAGCGAGTCGGTCAGGGCAATCCCGATCCTTTTGCGGCCAACGTCGAGTCCCATCCAGCGCTCTTGCCTGTTTTCTTCCATTTCCGATCCAGCCTTTGCTTCTTGTTGAGCTTTAGGCACCTAAGCTATACTCGCTTCGTTGAGGGTAGGGTTGCTCGCTCTAACGCTCGTATGGTACAAAAATCGCCAACTGAGGTCGGATATTGCCTGGAAAACCCAAATTAGTCGTGATCTTTCTTTCGGCTGCCATTGTAAGCTATGGCTTAATTGGGGGGATTCTGAAGAAGGCCTCGGCCGGCGATGACAATTATGGCCAGTTGGGGATTTTCAACGAAGTTCTCCACAAGATTCGCAACGAGTACGTTGAGAGTCCCAACTTGGAGCGGACTTTTCGCGGAGCTCTTCATGGCATGTTGGAGGCACTGGATCCTTACTCCAGTTTTGTCGAGGCAAGTGCCTACCGGAACCTTGGGAAACAGGCGGAGGGGGGCGCCTCGGTAGGTCTCCACTTGGCCAAGCGTCTTGGGCGCCTTGGCTATGCTTATGTGGTTGCGGTAACTCCCGGCGGGCCGGCAGCACGAGAGGGTTTACGCACGGGAGATCTGGTGGAATCGATTGGAGATATCGTGACCACTCAGTTGAGTTCTTGGGAGGCCAATCAGAGTCTTCTGGGATCGGTGGGCAGCGAAGTGACTCTTAGAGTTGTTCGAGCCCGGCGCTCGGAACCGGTTGAAGTCAAACTGATTCGGGTGCTGGTGAGCCGCTTGATGCCCTCCGGCGAAATTGTGGAGCCGGGGATCGGACTTCTCAAAATTCCGAGTTTTGAAAAGGGCACCTCCCAATCGCTCCAAACTCGACTCAAAATTCTCCAAGCCTCGGGAATCGAGGGATTGATTGTCGACTTACGCGGTAACGTGGAGGGAGATTTGGAGGAGGCCGTCGCCAGTGCCGATCTCCTGATCGGGCGGGGACAGAAAATCGTCTCCGTTAGAGATCGTCAGGGCGCGTCGACTGAATGGGTGTCCCTGAAGGAAGCGCTGTTCGATGGCCCGGCTGTGCTTTTGGTCAATGGGGGCACGACTGGATCTGCGGAAGTTTTCGCGGCGGCTCTGCAGGACAACAAGAGGGCCCTGCTGATCGGCGAGAGAACCAACGGTCGCGGATCTCTACAGTCGCCCTTCTCGTTGAGCGACGGGGCGGTGCTTTTTGTCTCGACGCGACTACTTTTTCGCCCTAACGCCCAACCTTTACAGGCCGAGACGCTCCGCGACTCCGGGGTTCGGCCCGAAGTGCGTGCCCCTAGCCAGGACTTTGTGAGAGACTATTTCTTCAATAACGCTCCTAAGGATCTTGATGAAGACCCGGCTGATGAGTTTTACTTGTCGCTGGAAAGCGCGATCAGTGAGGAGCAGCTTCGGAGCGGTCTGGTCGAATTGAGAAAACAGGTGCAGAAATCAGCAGCTTAATTGGAACCCCATGCAAATAGGAGACAACATGAATAAGACTGACTTGGTGAATGCAGTGGCACAAGATGCTGATCTGGCAAAGAGTCAAGCCCAGCGGGCCGTAGATTCGCTGTTGAGCAATATCGAAGTCTCGCTCCGGAGTGGTGACAAGGTGACCCTCGTGGGATTTGGCACCTTCTCAGTTTCCACTCGAGAGGCTCGAACAGGACGTAATCCGCGGACCGGACAACCGATCAAGATTCAGGCGAAAAAAGTAGCCAAGTTTGCCGCAGGGAAAGCCCTTAGGCAGGCCATCAACTCGTAGCAACAGCACCGCGTTTTTTCTTTGCAGGAAGACTGACCGCCGGATCGAGGTTTCCGGGGGTCAGTTTTTTTTTGGAGGACCAAGCTTCGGTAACGGTCGTTAGTAGGTGCGTAGCTCAGGGGTAGAGCACTTCCTTGACGCGGAAGGGGTCAGCGGTTCAAATCCGCTCGCACCTACCATTTATTGCAGAACCATGAAGACGGTATCACCCACGGCCCTCTTGGAAGCCATCGATCGCCAAGGGAGGATCTTCCAAGTCGACGATTTAGAGCAGGCCTTGGAGATAGTACGGCATTCGACCTCTCATCTGATGGCCTTGGCTGTTACCGAGCTTTTCCCTTCCGTGCATCTGGGCATCGGTCCCCCCACCAGCGACGGTTTTTATTACGATTTCCAGTCTTCTCACCGCTTTTCCGAGCACGATCTGGAACGGATCGAAGCACGGATGCGAGAGCTGCAGAAGCAAGAGATTCCCTTTAAACCCTCAATCTTGTCGATCGAAGAAGCGGTGGAGTTTTTCGAAAGCCGGGGTGAAACCCTCAAGGCGGAACTGATACGTGAGCGGAGTGGCCAAGTCTTGTCAGCCTACCACTTGGGCTCCTTGATTGACTTTTGCACCGGCCCCCATGTGACGTCAACCAAGCAGTTGGGGGCCTTCAAGTTACTCTCGATCGCCGGTTCTTATTGGAAAGGTGACGAGAAACGGGAGCAACTGCAGCGAATTTACGGAACTGCCTTCTTTAGCACTCAGGAGGTGGATGAATACTTGCAGCGTCTGGAGCTGGCCCGTCTACGAGATCACCGACGACTGGGTCCCGAATTGGACCTTTTCTCAATTCGCCAACAAGTGGCTCCGGGGCTAGTCTTCTGGCATCCCAAGGGAGCCACGGTGCGAAGGTTGGTGGAGGAATATCTCCGGCAAGAACTGGAGCAGGCCGGTTACCAATTTGTCTATACACCACACATTGCCAAATGCGATCTGTGGAAGACCTCCGGCCACTATGAGTACTTCCTTGAACACATTTACACGCTCCCGGTCGATCAGGACGAGTATGTACTCAAGCCGATGAACTGTCCCGGGCACATTCTAATTTATCAGTCTGCCAAGCGCAGCTATCGTGAGCTACCTGTGCGGATCGCCGAGTTCGGCACCGTTTACCGCTATGAGAAGTCGGGGACTCTCCACGGCTTATTGCGGGTACGAGGTTTTACCCAGGATGATGCCCACATCTTTTGTCGGCCTGATCAGGTCCTCGATGAGGTTGTGGCGACCCTCGATCTGGCCGAGTCGATTTTAGCCAGTTTCGGTTTCGATCAATACCAAGTTACCTTGTCGGTTTCCAATCCACTCCATCCGCAACACTATGCGGGCTCCCCGGAGAGTTGGAACCGGGCTGAGGCAGTACTGGTTCAGGCTCTAAAATCCAAGGGTTGGGAATACGAGCGATGTCAGGGTGAGGCGGCCTTCTATGGTCCCAAGATAGACATCCATTTAATCGATGGCTTGGGTCGCTCATGGCAACTGAGTACGTTTCAGTTCGACTTCAGCTTGCCCACTCGCTTTAACGTTAACTACATAGGACCGGACTCGCAGGAACACCATGTCATCATGATCCACCGGGCCCTTTTGGGGTCGTTGGAGCGGTTTATGGGAATTTTGGTGGAGCATTATGGTGGTGCCTTTCCCGCTTGGTTGGCTCCGGTGCAGGTCATGGTGTTGCCGATCAGCCGCAGTCAGCACCAATATGCTTTGGAAGTGCAAGCTCAGCTTAGGGTAGCGGGTTTCAGGGTGGAGGTCGACCTTCGCAACGAGAAGGTCGGTTACAAGATTCGCGAGGCCCAGGTTAAGAAAACCCCCTATATGCTGGTAGTCGGCAAGCGGGAAGTGGAGAATCGCACCGTCTCGGTGCGCAATCGCGTAACCGGGGATCAGGGCGCGTGGTCATTGCCCGAATTTAACACCATGCTGCAGGATTTGGTTGATAGAAAGGTTTTCCAATCCTGATTGGGAAAGGGCCGAATTCAACCAGGAAGATCGGCATTAGAATGCAGGTCTTGTTGATTGAAAAGGTTTAAAGGCCTAATCTTGGCGAGGATTAGCAAGGATCGAGATTCAATTTGAGCGGTTTTTACAAACCCCGTAAACATTACGCACGTAAACCTCGAGTGAATCGGAGCATACGATTCCGCGAGATTCGTGTGATTGACGAGGATGGCGAGCAACTCGGCGTTTTGACACCGTCAGAAGCCATCAGCATCGCGCAGGAACGAGGGCTCGATTTGGTGGAAGTTGCTCCGATGGCTCGACCTCCTGTCTGCCGGATAATGGACTATGGCAAGTACATGTACCAGCAGAGCAAGAAGGCTCAGGAAGCCAAGAAGCACCAGAAGACCATCAATGTCAAGGAGGTCAAGTTCCGTCCCAAGATCGACGAACACGATTACGAGTTCAAGAAGAAGCATGTTATCCGGTTTCTACAGGATGAGAACAAGGTCAAAGCCACCATCATGTTCCGAGGGCGTGAAGTGACGCATGCCGAGATTGGCAGCCAGATTTTGAAGAGACTTCAGGGCGAGGTGGCGGAACTGGCTGACGTGGAGCGGGCGCCCAAGCTTGAGGGCTATAACATGACCATGATTCTGACACCCAAGAAAACCAACTGAGTGGAAGTCCCGCTTCCTGGACAAAAAGACTAAAATGATCTCTGGAACTTTGTGGGCAAACCACTAGAGGAATCAAGGATGAAACTCAAGACCAAGCGATCGGCTGCCAAACGATTCAAGTTGACGGGCACAGGCAAGATCAAGAAGAAAAGCAGCCACCACAGCCACATTCTGACCAAGAAGTCTTCTAAACGGAAGCGTCGGCTGAGGAAATGGTCGCTGGTTTCACCATCTGATGAAAAACGAGTCAAGCAGATGTTGAAACTTGGATAGGTGAAACGATGAGAGTAAGAAGGGGCAACCGACGGGTCAGACGACGAAAAAAGATCTTGGGAAAGGCCAAGGGTTATTGGGGTACCAAGAGCAAGCTCCATCGCTCGGCTAAAGAACAGGTCATGCGTTCGTTAGCCTTTGCCTACCGTGATCGCCGTCAAAAGAAACGCAACTTCCGCCGTCTATGGGTTCTCCGGATCGGTGCCGCCACTCGTCTCCACGGCATGTCTTATAGCCAGTTCATGCATGGATTGGGCAAGGCCGGAGTGGAGCTAAATCGAAAAATATTGGCGGATATCGCGGCTCGTGACGCAGAAGGTTTTGGCAAGTTGGTCGATACTGCACGTCAAGCCATTGCCGCCTGAGGTCCTGGCCCCCAATGACTTTAGTGCCGGATCTGTCACATCCTGTTTGGGACCAATTCGAGCAGGACCTAAAATCGGCCACTAACGCCAAGTCGTTGCTGGAACTGCGCGACAAGTATCTCGGGCGACGTCGAGGCCTGATTAAGGTTGAACTCAATAAATTGGGTGATCTTCCGCCTGAGAAACGTCCCGTTGCGGGTCAACTCCTCAACCAGCTTCGACGCCGGGTGCAGACCCGCCTGGAGGAGTGTCTGGCCGCTGCCCAGTCCCGCCAACAAGCACAGCAGCTGAGTCACCAAACCCTCGACGTAACGCTTCCGGGACTACCGCATCTAAGCGGTCACCTGCATCCCATTCGACGGTTACAGCGAGAGATGGAGGAGATCTTCGTCAGCATGGGTTTCAAGGTGGTGGCGGGTCCGGAGATTGAGTCTGAATATTACAATTTTGAAGCTCTCAATCTACCCAAGGGTCACCCCGCTCGCGATGCACAGGATACCTTCTACCTGACCTCAGACCTCGTCTTGCGGACGCACACGTCGCCGGTTCAGGTGCGGGAGATGGAAACCCACCGCCCCCCAATTCGGATCGTGGTGCCGGGGCGAGTGTTTCGGCGCGATGCGGTGGATGCCACCCACAGCCCAATATTTCACCAGATGGAGGTTTTGGTGGTCGACGAAGGCATTCACTTTGGCAATTTAAAAGGGACCCTGGAGGTTTTTTTTCGAGCTCTTTTCGACGCCGAGACGCAAATCCGACTGCGACCCAGTTTTTTTCCATTTGTGGAGCCGGGAGCTGAAGTGGACATCAGCTGTATTTTTTGTAGTGGGGATGGCTGTCGGATCTGCAAGCAGAGTGGTTGGATTGAAATCCTGGGAGCAGGAATGGTACACCCCAAGGTCTTTGAAATGGTCGGTTACGATCCAGAGCGCTTTACCGGTTTTGCCTGGGGGATGGGAATCGATCGCTTGGCGATTTTACGTTACCAGGTTGACGATATGCGTCTCTTTTTCGAAAACGATCTTCGTTTTCTAGGTCAGTTTTAGGCGGGTATTGACAGTCAAGGTGCCTGCTCCATGAAAATCAGCTACGACTGGCTGCTGGACTTCGTCGACCTCGACGTCGTTGTCTCAGGAATTCCCGCCATCTCCCGGGCTTTGACCGATTTGGGCTTGACGGTTGAAGCAGTTGAAAAACACGATGAAGATGTGATTTTCGACCTGGAGGTCACCACCAATCGTCCCGATTGTTTGAACCACTTGGGCGTGGCGCGCGAGCTGGCAGCCTATTTCGGTCTCAAGCTGAGAGTGCCGGTTATGGAGCCCCCCCAAGACCAGGGCGCCATGCCTGCCAAAGTAAACATCCTGGATCCGGAATCGTGCAGCCGTTACGCTGCCAGAGTCATTTCGGGAGTCCGGATTGGGGATGCTCCCGACTGGATCAAGAGCCGTTTGGAAAAGGTCGGTCAGCGCCCGGTCAACAACGTAGTCGATATCACCAACCTGGTTCTTTTTGAATTGGGTCAACCGCTGCACGCTTTTGACTATCAACGATTGAGAGGAAATCGGATTGTCGTCCGCGAGGCTCGGCAAGGAGAGAGTTTAGAGACCTTGGATGGCCAGAATCGATGTCTGGAAGGCGGAATGCTGCTGATTTGTGATGGTGAAGGACCCACCGCGCTGGCGGGGGTCATGGGTGGCGTTTTTAGCGAAGTTTCTCATGCGACAACCACAATTTTGTTAGAGAGTGCCTGTTTCCTCCCCTCCTCCATCCGGCGCACTTCCAAGCGGCTGGGTTTGAGCAGCGAGGCCTCTTACCGCTTCGAACGGGTGCTCGATCCTGAGCTGCAGGTGCGGGCGCTAAATCGGGCCTGTCGGTTAATCGAGGAAATCGCCGGAGGATCGTGCCGCGGACCGGTCATCGATCAGCATCCGGTGCCCAGCCCCGCTATCAAGGTCGATTTGACACCGGAACGACTGCGGCAGGTCACCGGGATCGATTTTCCGTCTGAGTTTGTCGAGCGAACATTGGCGTCGCTGGGGTTTGGGTTGGAGCCGCAACCCGACGGATGGCACGTTACCGTTCCCAGCTTTCGGGTCGATGTGAGCTTGCCGGAGGACTTGGTTGAAGAAGTTCTCCGGCACTATGGCTACGACAAGATAGAGAGCTCTTACCCGGCCCCGTCTGGACGCGGTTCCTTTCTCGGGACCGAAAAACATGATCGGGTGCTGATCCAGATTCTGAATGGAGCTGGATTCTCCGAGGCGATCAGCTCTAGTTTCGCCGCTCCCGACAGTGAAGAAATTCTTTGGGATGAGACCCCTGCCCGTGTTCCCATCGCCAACCCCTTAACTGAAGAGAATACCCATCTGAGAGGTTCGCTCTTGCCTGGGCTGCTTAAGACCTTGCGGCACAACCTCAATCATAGCAACCAGCCGGTAAGGTTGTTTGAGATTGGAAAGGTGTTTCGACCGGGGACTCCGGAAATTGGGGAGGAAAGCAGACTCGGCCTAATCGCCACCGGGACCTATGTTCAGTCTTATTGGGACTCGTTGAAAACGCCCTTTCACTTTCTTCATCTGAAAGGGGTGATCCAGAGCCTCTGCGACCGACTCGGGGTGACGATTGGCTGGAAACACGAGGCTACCCCCTGCTTTCATCCAGGAACGTCCAGCCGGGTAATGATGGGCAGCCGCCCTTTGGGAGTCGCCGGTCAGCTCCACCCGAAAATTAAGGAACAGTTTAAGTTCAACGATGAGATTTTCTTCGCTGAGCTGAAGTTGGACCCGATTTACCGCCACCCGTTGGAGACTCCACAGTATCAAGCCCTGGCCCGTTTTCCGTCGGTTGAAAGAGATCTCTCTTTTCTGGTTGACAAGGAGATCGAATTCGTTAAAATTGTCGACGCTATTAAATCACTGAATATTCCGGATTTACGGGATATTGAACTGGTCGATTTCTATCAAGGCCCAAGGCTTCCCACCGGCAAGGTTAGTCAGGCAATTCGGCTAACCTTCGCGCATCCGGAACGAACTCTGAGGCAGGAGGAAGTGAACCGGCATAGCGAGGCGGTCGTCGCTGTGCTGCAAACCAGACTCGGCTTGGTGGTGCGTTCCTGAACAGTTTTCGAGATGGCTGTGACCGAAGAACCTCCGGTTCGGCTGGAAGAGTCTTTGAGTCACGCCCTCCAGCGGCCCGAGGCGCCTCGGGCCGGAAACGGGAGATTGAGACAAGAGATCGAACAGCTAAAAAATGTGTGGAGGAGCTTGAAGAGGAGAATCAGTGGAACTGTCAGGTGATTGACAGCTTCGGAAAAGACCGTCTGGAGATTCGTTCGCGAATCGTGAATATCGCCGAAAAGATCAACCGCTTTGGCGAACCGGGCGACGATTACATACTCTAAGGCGGCGGGCTCTAGAAAAGACGATGGCGGGGGATCCCCAGCAGATCACGACTGTTACCATCCTCGATCAGACTTACAATGTGGTCGGTCGATATACCCCGGAGTATGTTCGCGAGTTAGCCCACTATGTGGATGAAAAGATGGTGGAGCTGATGAACAACACTCCCACGGTCGATACGCTAAAGGTTGCTGTTTTGACTGCCTTGACCCTGGCTGATGAACTGCTTCAGGCCAAGCAGGAGCGCAGGGCCGTGGAAGCTGAGATCCAGCAACGGCTACAGAATCTTTTGGCGGGGGTCGAAGCCTCACTATCCGATCGGTCTGATCGGGAACGCTCTTGAACCCGCGAAGCGGTCTACATTACCATTTGTTGGCCCCTGCGATGTGCGTGATGGTGAGTAGAAATTGAGCCAACACTTTCTACTTGGGAAGTCGGGTCCGCTTATTGTGAGCAATCCTCTTCTGGTGGATTGCCTAATATGAGGGGTAGACATCCCACCTGCTAAGGCAGGTTCAATTGTGCAAGCCACACGACAGAGCGGGGGAATTCCCCTCCGTTGTTCCCTTGCTTGCTTCTCCCTCTCACAGACAGGGAGCTAGTTATGGATAGTAGCAGTCTGATGGTGATGGTCACAGTCGAAGTGATAGTCATCGTCGCCGGCCTTATAGCCTGGTTTCTTCTCCAGAATAGGCTGATTCGCCAACGTCGACGTCAGGCGAACGAGGACATTGAGCGAAGTCGGTTGCAGGCCCAGGCCGAAGCCGAACGAGTCAAACAGGAGCACATTCTGGAGGCCAAAGGGGAGATTATCAATTTCCGGTCACAGACCGAAACCAAGCTCCAAAAGCGTTTGCGTGAAGTGGATTCCGGCGAAAGAAACCTGAGACGTCGACAGGAAGATCTCCGCCGTCGCAAACGCCATGTAAGGCACAGAGAGAAGGAGGTGGAAGCCAAGTTAGCTGCCCAGCAACGGCTGGAAACTCAGCTGGCACGACAGCAAGAACGGCTGACGGAGTTGGAAGCAGAGCGACATCGACAACTGGAGTCCCTCGCGGGCGTGACGGCCGAAGAGGCCAAGAAGATACTTTTCGAACTCTTGCAGGAGGATGTCCGCCACGATTCGGTTCTGGCCGCCAAACGGATCGAAGAGGAAGCTCGCCAAAAAGCCGAAGTCGAAGCCCGCAAGATTATCAGCCAAGCTATCCAGCGATGCGCTGCCGAACACGTGGTGGAGTCGAGTGTCTCGGTGGTCGACCTCCCCTCGGACGATATGAAAGGGCGCATCATCGGCCGAGAGGGCCGCAATATCCGGGCCTTGGAGCAGGCAACCGGTGTGGACCTGATCGTCGACGATACACCCGAAGCCGTCATCTTGTCGGGTTTTGATCCACTGCGCCGCGAAATCGCCAAACTGGCGATCGAACGCTTGATCAAAGATGGGAGAATCCATCCAGCCCGTATCGAAGAAGTTGTAGAGAAAACGCGCCTGGATATGGAAAAGCAGCTTTTCCAGGAGGGAGAGCAGATTGCCTTCGAGCTGGGGATACACAACTTGGCGCCTGAACTTTTGACCTTGCTGGGTCGGCTCCGCTTCAGGACCAGTTACGGGCAGAACATTCTCTATCACAGCCGTGAAGTGGCTTATTTGGCGGGTTTCATCGCTCGGGAGTTGGGTGCAGATGTCAAAGTGTGCATACGGGCTGGACTCCTGCACGACATCGGCAAAGCGGTAGATCGTGAAATGGAGGGAACCCATCTACAACTGGGAGTCGAACTGGCCAAGAAGCACAACGAAAGCCCCGCCGTCATCCATGCGATCGAAGCCCATCACTTTGATGTGCCCTTCGAGACCATCGAAGCAGTGCTGGTGCAGGCAGGCGATGCGATTTCTGCGGCACGCCCGGGAGCACGGCGAGAGGTGCTGGAAAACTATGTCAAACGATTGGAAAAGTTGGAATCTCTGGCTAGTTCCTTTGATGGTGTGGCCAAAGCGTTTGCGTTACAGGCCGGTCGCGAAGTGCGGATCATTGTCGAAAGCAGCGAAGTCTCCGATGAGAAAGCCTTTTGGATGACCAAGGACATTGCCAAGAAAATCGAGTCCGAGATGCAATATCCCGGTCAAATCAAGGTGACGCTGATTCGCGAAATGAGAGTGGTAGACTACGCCAAATAGGGCCCCCACGAGAAATTGAATCAGGCTAGCCGGTTGATGGGCTGCAGCGAGCGGGCTTTTCCGCTGGACTCGTCGACGTCGATTACCACAGCGCAGATGCGCGGAGTCTCTCTGGCCACCTCAAGTCGGGTGGAAACACCGGTCAAGAAGCGGGAGATTGAAGGCCGGCGCTTCATGCCGATCACAGACTGATATGATCCCGTCATGCCGACATCCGAGATATAGGCCGTTCCTGAATCGAGGATGCGGCCGTCGGCGGTCGGAACGTGGGTATGGGTTCCCACCACCGCACTGACGCGACCGTCCAGAAACCACCCCATCGCCATTTTTTCGGACGATGCTTCGGCATGGAAGTCCACCACGATGACCGGAGTCTGGCGAGCGACCCGTTCCAGCTTCCTTTCAACCCATTGGAAGGGACAATCGATGGCCGGCATGAAGACCCGACCTTGAAGATTGACGGTGGCGACTTTTACTCCGGCCGCACTTTCTTCCACGAGGCTGCCGCCGCCCGGCAGTCCGGGCGGGTAATTGGCTGGCCTCAATAGCTTCTCTTCAGTCCCCATGTAATCCAAAATCTCTTTCTTGTCCCAAATGTGATTGCCCGAAGTGAGGACGTTGGCATTTTGTTGCAGGATGCTACGGGCCAGGCGGGGAGTAATCCCAAAACCGGCGGCGGCATTTTCCACGTTGACGATGGTGAAATCGATGGCGAACTCGCGCTGTAGTTGCGGGAGCTGGTTACGGAGAGCCGTCCGGCCTGCCCGCCCTACCACATCGCCTACGAATAAGATCTTCATGGCTGCACGCTCACTGGGTTGAGTTCCAGAACCTCACGTAAGAAACGACCAGTGTGGGAAGCGCTTACCTGTGCCACCTGGGCCGGGGTTCCCTCCGCCACCAGAAAGCCTCCTCCCTCACCTCCTTCGGGTCCCAAGTCGATCAGCCAGTCGGCGGACTTGATGACATCGAGGTTGTGCTCAATCACTATAACGGTTGCGCCCTTTTGGATAAGTCGATTGAAAGCTCCCAGCAACTTCTGAATATCATCGAAATGGAGTCCAGTGGTGGGCTCATCAAAGATCAGAATCGGTTGACGGGCGGTCTTTTTGCTAATGTAGGAAGCGAGCTTGATGCGCTGGGCCTCGCCTCCCGAAAGTGTGGTCGCAGACTGGCCCAGTCGCAGGTAGCCGAGGCCGACTTCCTGTAACACGCGGAGTCGTCGAACCAGGCTGAGGCTCCTCCTGAAAAAGTCGATGGCTTGGTCAATGGTCAAATCGAGGATCTCGGCAATGTTTTTGCCTTGGTAACGTACCTCCAGAACCTGTTTTCGGTAACGCTTTCCCCGGCACTCCTCGCAAACCAATTCGACATCCGCCAGAAACTGCATTTCAACCCGCACCACACCGGCTCCGGAGCAGGCTTCACAGCGGCCGCCCGGGATATTGAAGGAAAAGCTGCCCAGCGTGAGGTTGCGCGACTGGGATTCCCTCAAACCGGCCAAGATTTCGCGAATCTTGGTAAAGGCCTTCAGATACGTGACAGGATTGGATCGCGGTGTTTTTCCGATCGGGTTCTGGTTCATCAAGAGAATTTCCCCGGGGATCTCCCATCCCTCGATCGAGTCGAAATCGCCCACACTTTGGTTCCACTCTCCTCTCAGTTTCTTCAACCCTGCATAGAGAACGTGGTTGACCAGCGTCGATTTTCCCGATCCGGAGACACCGGTAATGCCGACTAGCAACCCCAGAGGGATTCGGACGGTCAGGTTCTTGAGGTTATGTTGACGCGCACCGCAAATAGCAAGGAAGTGTCTGTTGCTATTTCGTCGAAAGACAGGTACGGGGATCTTGAGCTGCTGGGTGAGGTAACGGCCAGTGATCGAGTCGGGATTGGCTCGCAACGAATCCAGATCACCACAATGGACGACTTCACCACCCTGCTCTCCGGCACCCGGGCCCATGTCGATGATATGATCGGCCGCTTCGATCATCGCCCTTTCATGTTCCACCACCACGATGGTATTGCCCAGGTCGCGCAGCTGTCTGAGAATCGAAACGAGACGATCCTGGTCGCGGGCGTGGAGGCCAACCGAAGGCTCATCCAGGACGTAAAGCGTCCCCACCAGTGAGGAGCCAAGCGAAGCAGCCAAGTGAATCCGCTGCATTTCTCCTCCGCTCAGGGTCGAGGTGAGGCGGTCCAGAGTCAGATAATCCAGGCCCACTCGCAGCAAAAAATCCAGACGCTGCCGAGTCTCCAGCAGAAGTTCGGCGGCAATTTCTGCCTGGCGAAAGGGTAGCTCGAGCTGCAGGAGGAACTGGTGTGCCCTTCGAATCGGTAGTCGGGAAATGTTCGCAATAGACCGGCCGCCTAAACGGACGTCCCGAGCCTCGGGGCAGAGCCGCGTTCCGTCGCAATCGGGACACCGGGTATAGCCCCGATAGCGGCTGATAAAGATGCGGACATGCATCTTGTACTTCTTCTTTTCGAGTCGGGAAAAAACCCCCTTGACGCCAAGGAACTTCCCCCTACCCTCCCAAATCTTCTTGCGCAAATCGGGCGGCAAGTCCGAGTAAGCCGTTTGGGTGCTGAATCCGGCCGCTCGAACATACTCTTCAACCCGTCGCTGGTGGTGCCGGTAGCGGGGCTTGGCAAAAGGAACAATGGCGCCGTCAGCAACACTCTTGTGGGGGTCGGGAATCACTAAGTCTCGATCAAGACTAATGGTATTGCCGAATCCCTGGCAGGTGGAACAGGCACCATAGGGACTATTAAAGGAGAAAAGGAGAGGTTCAGGTGGGCGGTAGGCGATCCGGCAATACTGGCATTCAAACCGTTCGCTGAAGCGGAGTGTTTGAGGGAATCCCCCGGGCGGCAACACCAGTACCTCTGCCACTCCGTTTCCTTCCGAAAAACAGGTCTCCAGTGAATCGGTCAACCTCTCGCGAACGCTCGTTCCCACTTTAAGGCGGTCAAGTAAGACCCGGCTCTGCAAGAGGTTTTCCAGCGTGGCCGGAGATTGCTGGGGCAAATTCAAGATCGAGACGGGATCATCATTGACCAGAAGCCGCAGAAACCCCTGCTGCACCAGGTTAGCCACAATTTCTTGCCTGAGTCCGACGACTGATTTGGGACGGGAGCTGAGATCAAGGCAGCTTCCCCGCAAGGGAAACGATAGATACAACCGAGAGTCTGCCGGCAGCGCCAACACTTGCCGAACGACGTCGTCAATGGTGTCCTTCTGGACTGTTCGTTCGCAGTTGCGGCAGACGATCGTTCCCACCCGAGCATAGAGCAATCGCAGGTAGTCGTAGATTTCCGTCACCGTACCGACCGTTGAGCGAGGATTCCGGCTGCTGTTCTTCTGGCGGATAGCGATAGCCGGCCGGAGTCCTCGGATTTCCGTAACTCGCGGTTTTTGAATTCGTTCCAGAAACTGGCGGGCATAAGCCGACAAAGACTCGACGTAGCGTCTTTGACCTTCGGCATAAAGGGTGTCAAGAGCAAGACTTGACTTCCCCGATCCACTTACGCCCGTGATCACGGTGAGACTTTCCGAGGGGATCTTAACGCTGATATGCTTGAGATTGTTCTGGGTGGCGTTGATGACTTGGATGGGACCGCCCTGTCGATTCAAAACCACCATAAATAAACCATCAGTCTAACACGTGGACGGTCCTCCACCCGCATTCTCACCTAGGGCGTCAAACTCAAATTCAAGGCGCCTTCGGGCGTGGCCCATTGTCCAAACGCACTCAGGCGGCAACTCTCAAGCGGCTCTGCCTATCTGACTGCAGGCATCCACGTCCAGGATGACTCCGCCGCTCCTCCTGATTCACAAACGCCTGCGGCGGAAGCGCCAAACAGACGCTTTTTACTCAGCTCGAATGGGTCCGCTCTTGCAATCTTCTGACTACTCGCGTAGTCCAGGAACGAGGAATGAGACGGGTGGCGAAAGCGGCCAATTTGTTCATTGTCCCAGGAATTACCAACCGCCGACCCTGCATCAATCCCTGATAACCGGCGTAGGCGACGGCTTGAGCATCCATCAATCCCATCCGTGCCAGCCCTGCCTCTTCCATACCGGCACGGCTCTGAAAATCAGACTTGGTGGGTCCGGGACAGAGCACGGTCACACTGACGCCCGTCCCCTCCAATTCGTTTGCCAGGGCCTCGGAGATAGAAAGAACAAAAGCCTTGGTGGCAAAATAAACAGCCATCAGCGGACCCGGCTGAAAGGCAGCGGTTGAGGCTACGTTGAGGATTCGGCCACCCCGTTGACTGAGATCGGGTAAGAGCAGATGAGTCAGTTGAGTGAGGGCCACTACGTTAAGCCGAATCACATCGAGCTGGGTCTGTAAGTCGAGCTCGGAAAACAAGCCATAGCAACCGAATCCGGCATTGTTGACCAGGATGTCCACCTCTATTTTCTCTCGGTCCAACCCTTCCCGGATCAGCCGGGGAGTATCGGGTTGAGTCAAATCAAGAGCCAGGACATGGCACTTCACGCCAAAACGGTCAGCCAGCTCGCGGGCAATCTCTTCAAGACGTTCGACCCTACGGGCAACCAACACGAGGTCAGATCCGTGGCGGGCGAAGATTCGGGCCAATTCAAGTCCGATACCCGACGAAGCACCGGTCACCAAGATAGTCATAGGCACCCCCTTGAATCCCAATCCGAGTCCATTCTGACCCGCGAAGTCAATTCTGACAATCGGATCAACCAGATCAGTGCCATCGTTCTCCGAGCACGTACGTTGGCGGAACCGATCCAACTCGTTACTATTGCTCGACCGAGGCCACATCAAAGAAAAAGCACTTGAGACTGGACTCATCCGTAAAGTAAGTCTATACTATAGTAAGTGTTTACTTACGATATTCAATTAGATGCTCTGGGTGATGCAACTCGGCGCCGAATCTTGGAAAGGCTGAAGGACGGCCCTTGTTCAGTGACTGTCTTGGCAGCGGATCTGCCGGTAAGTCGGCCTGCCGTCTCTCAACATCTCAAGGTCTTGAGAGAAGCGGGATTGGTCGACGCCAGTCAACAAGGCACCCGGCGTTTCTACCGGCTTAGTCCTAGGGGTCTAATCCAACTGCGAAATTACCTGGACCAGTTTTGGAGTGCGGCTCTGTTGACCTTGCAGTCCCATCAATGAGGACTCATTATAGTCAACGGTTTTCGAGAAGTTGGAACTGGGACGACCCACTGTTGGTGGCGGTTCAGCTCAAGAAAAGGGGCGATTGCCTAGTATCCGGTGATCAGAACTTTCTCACTCCATTGGAGCGCTGACGCTCCGGGGGGATTATGAACTCGACCGATTCACTTGTTTGTCATCAGGTCACCAAAGATTTTGACGAGACCAGGGCGGTGGATGGCCTCAATTTTAAGGTATCGGCAGGATCGATCTTCGGCCTGCTGGGGCCCAACGGCTCGGGCAAGACGACCACCATTCGGATGGCTCTCGGGATCTTTCTGCCCGATTCGGGATCGGTTGAGCTATTGGGCTCCGCAGACCCCTTGGCCGTTCGTCATCGGGTCGGCTACCTGCCGGAAGAGCGTGGCCTCTACGCCAAGATGAAGGTTCAGGAGCAGCTGGCTTTTCTGGGCTCGATCCGAGGTTTGGATAGGAAAGAGGCCTGGAAGCGAGCCGGTGATTGGTTGGATCGGTTGGGATTGAGCGACCGCAAAAAGGCCCAGACCAACGAGCTTTCCAAAGGGATGCAACAGAAAGTTCAGTTTGCCTCGGCGGTCATCCACGATCCCGAGTTGGTGGTTCTGGACGAACCTTTTACCGGGTTGGATCCCATTAACACCCGTTTGCTCAAGGACTTGATCCTGGAACGAAGCCGTAAGGGTGCGACTGTAGTGCTTTCCACTCATCAGATGGAGCAGGTCGAAGCCATGTGCGAGTCGATCTGTCTAATCGATCACGGTCAGTCGGTGCTCCAAGGAGCCTTGGCCCAGATCAAGGCCGGCTATGGAAAGAGTACGATAGCACTCAAATACAGCGGTGAACCGAGGTCGTTGGAGGGATTGCCTGGAGTACATAAGGTGAACGACTGGGGTCGGGGAGCCCGTCTGCAAATGACGGTCGACGGTGATTCTCAGCAAATCTTGCGGAAACTGCTGGACCGGGTCGAAGTGCATTCCTTCCAGGTGGAGGAACCTCATATCGAAGAAATTTTTCTGGAAAAGGTGGGTAATGAAGCGGCGCCTGTGCAGGAGAAGTCCCCATGAATCCACAACAGATCTACAAAATTGCCCGCCGCGAGTACATTGCCCGGGTTCGCAACAAGGCCTTCGTGGTAATGACCCTTTTATTTCCCGTGTTGATGGCCGCGTACATGTTCGTCGTTCCCTTGCTTTTCACCAGCACAGGGCAGGAGGAGATCAAGCTGACGATACTCGACAGCGGCACCCGTTTGGGCGGAAAGCTGGCTGAGCGATTGGCGACTCTGGAAAAGCCCCGTATAAACGTGGTCGACACCGTCACCGTGCTCGACACCTCGGAAGAAAGTCGTCAGCCTTTCAGCGATGGAGTCCGCAATCAGGAACTGGATGGCTACCTGGTTCTGAGACGGGACGATGAGATCATGGCTCGGGGACGCTATTATGCTCGCGAAACCGGCAACGTGGTGGTAATGCGCCGTTTAGAGAGGGCGGTTGAGGCCACTATCCTGGAGGAGTTGCTGACGGGCAGTGGAGTGGATGTGGACCAAGTCCGCCGGCTGCAGAGATCCGATCTGGAGACAGTCACCATCTCGGAGGAAGGTGAGGAGGAGGGTGGGTTCGAAGCGGCCTTTTTCAGCACGTTAGTCTTTGGGATGCTGCTTTACATGGCCGTACTGATCAACGGTCAGGGCATGGCGATGGCGATCGTTGAAGAGAAGGCCTCGCGCCTGATCGAGGTGATTCTGGGGGCGGTAACGGCCACCGAATTCATGATCGGCAAGATCCTGGGTGTATTGGGCTCAGGTTTAACCCAACTGGGGATCTGGGTGGGGGTTGCCCTGGTCGCCCTGCTCTTTGCCTTGCCGGCTTTCTCGCTGGGAGCCTCGGTCACGGGCTTCGATCTGTCCTCGGTGATCAACCCCACTCTTTTGTTCTATTTTGCCATCTTCTTTGCCCTCGGTTATTTGCTCTACTCGACGCTTTTTGCGATGGTGGCAGCCACTTGCACCAGCACCGAGGAGTTGGGACAAGCCCTCTTCCCGGCTATGCTCCCCATGATCGTGGCCTTCATGGCGACTTTTTACGTGGTTGGCAATCCCAGTACACCAGTCACTCGGATCTTGAGCCTGATTCCCTTTTTCACACCATTGGTGATGCTGGCTCGAATCAATGTGTCGATGCCTCCCTTGTGGGAGATCTGGTTGGGGATTGTGTTGCTGCTGCTGGGAGCCTTTGCAGTGGCCTGGGCCGCCTCCAAGGTCTTTCAGTTTGCCTTGCTGCTGCATGGAAAGCGGCTCTCGATTCCCGAGGTGGTCCGATTGATTCGAGCCGGCTGACCCGCGTTGCCTGATGATCCGGTGCCATCTCAAGTCGGTTGGCTAGCTTGAGACAGGCACGGACTTGCCCCCGCGGCTACCGTCGTTCCAGCACCTGAAAGGTATAGGGGAGCGGATTGCGCGGGGTGGGTTCGTGCCGATGCTCCTCAACGACCTTCCAATCCTCTCGCCGGAACGGTGGGAAATGGGCATCGCCGGTGAAGCGGCGGTGAATCCGGGTCAGATAAAGACGCTGAGCCAATGGCAGCGACACTTGGTAGACCTGTTCGCCTCCTCCCACAAACACCTCTTCATCGCCGACAACCAGAGCCAACGCCTGCTCGATTGAAGAAGCGGTTTGGACCCCCGGCCGGGAATAGTCTTTTTGGCGCGTCAGGACCACCATTCGGCGTCCCGGCAGAGCTCTGCCAATCGACTCGAAAGTCTTGCGCCCAATCACCAAGTGGTGACCCCAGGTGAGCCTCTTGAAACGCCTCAGATCGGCCGGCAGCCGCCAGGGAAGCTGATTGTCTATGCCGATCACACGGTTGCTCGAGAGCGCCGCGATGAGCGAAACGATCATACCGAGATAGCTGCCCGGATGCGAGGATGGGGATGATACCCCTCGAGCCGAAAATCGTCGTACCGAAATTCGAAGAGCGAAGTCACCTCGGGGTTGAGGTGCATGACGGGAGAGGGTCGCGGTTCGCGACTCAGCTGCAATTCCGCTGGTTCAATATGGTTGAGGTATAGGTGCGCGTCCCCCAGAGTGTGGACGAACTCTCCGGGCTTCAATTGGCAGACTTGGGCCATCATCAGGGTCACCAGCGCATAGGAAGCGATATTGAAGGGGACACCCAAGAAGACATCGGCACTACGCTGGTATAGCTGGCAGGACAGCTCGCCATTGGCGACATAGAACTGGAACAGCAAATGGCAAGGCGGCAACGCCATCCGGTCCAGATCGGCCACGTTCCAGGCGCTTACGATGTGCCGTCGTGAGTCAGGGTTGGTGTGAATTTGCTTGACTACCTCGGCGATCTGGTCGACATGGCCTCCCGCGGGAGTAGACCAGGCCCGCCATTGGTGTCCGTAGACCGGACCCAGTTCACCTTTCTCATCGGCCCATTCATTCCAGATCCGGACTCGGTTGCGCTGCAAATATTCGATGTTGGTATCGCCGGACAAGAACCATAGCAGCTCATGCACGATCGAGCGCAGATGCAGCTTCTTGGTGGTCAACAGAGGGAAACTCTGCCGCAGATCAAAGCGCATCTGGTAGCCGAAAATGCTTCGCGTTCCGGTACCAGTCCGGTCGTCTTTTTCAACCCCCCGGTCCAGGATATGGCGTAAGAGATCAAGATAGCACTGCATAATAGAGAAACAACCAGCCTCAAGACGATTATAGAAAACCCAGCCGACGCACCGTCAATAATTGCAGAAAATCGAGTTCATGGTTGGTTCGGGCGTTGGCTCTTGCTCACACAGCTCAATAATTTTGGAGGCAGCGGTCTTGATGAGGCCAGCCGCTTTCCCATCCGGAGGCGCCAATCATGCTTGTCCAAGACTGCAACCGGGCTGGAGAAACGGCACCAACTTAAAATCCGGATTTTTCGGCGCCCAATCGAGCTTTAGAGACAACCACGGCCAGGCCAATTTCGCACAGGGCTCAGTTGTCGTTTGAGGGCACGAAAGTTACCTCGATTTGAAGCGGAGTGGGGAGCCCTCGATCAGGTGAGATCTTGAGATTCACGGCAGTGTAGGGGAGAACGTAAGAGCGAGTCTCGGCACGATCTTCCAACTGATTAGAGATTTCCAACAAAGCTGTGCGACGTGCCTTCAGGGTGATCCGATTGGGCACACGGATATCTGAGAGCGGTTCGGGCAGCTCCAAGTGATAATTGACGTCGGACGTGTTCCGCAGTTGCACATAACCTCGGTCTCTTCCTCTCAGGGTCACGCGGGTGTCTGTCAGAGTCACGGAGGCCTTAAAAATTGGCTCCAGAAACTGACGCTCTCCTATTAGCCAATCGCCTGAGTAAACCGCAGTACGCCGAGCGAAGAGAGCCTCCTTGATAGCGCTCAGGCTGTTTTCTTTGGCAAAGACCAACGTCACCGGACGGTGATCGTGGTCAGGCACATGGTAGTCGAGATTTAGTGGGTTATGGATATCTGAATTAGCCAGCATGGTGAGGTTCTTTTCAAGACACCACCGGTGGGCTTCGGGATAATAGTCCCGCCCATTGACTACTTCGATCCCGTGCAACATACCCGCCTCTACCAACTGGCTGTGCTCGGGGTACCAGCGAATAACCCCCTCATTTAGCTGATCGTCCCAACCCGGATGGTTCCAGAAAACAAAGGCGCCTTGCGCGTGGGCCGCTTGGAGGGCATCTTTCCAGTGCTCGGTCTCGAGAGCATCGGCATCACTGATAAAGATGGCATTGAGATGACCAGGAGGCATCTCGCGCGTTATTTCGGATCCGGGAATCACCTGGATCCGCAGCTTGTCACCCAGTTTCTTGGCGATCTGGAAGGAGCGATTGTGGTTGGGGGGCAGGTCCTCCTTATGGGGTAGATACTCGATATGATCGGTAATGGCGACTGCATCGAGTCCCTCGCGCCACGATTCTTCGGAGCGAACGTCGGGCCAGACGGCCCCGTCGGAAAAAACCGTATGCGTGTGGAAATCACACTTGAGGGTGAGAAAACCGGGGATGTCCGGGATCTGGATGGTGGTTCGCAGGCGGGGCTGGCCGGCCAAGCCGACCCAGCAAAGGTAAAGTAAGTTTAGGAAACAAAATGTTCGTTTCATCACATGACTCCTGCGCTGTTTCCCCTCCTGCTCCAAGGAGAGCCTTGAGCGGCCCAAAGCCGGGAATTCAGGGAACGTTCGGGGAAGGGATCTGCTATGCTAAAGGAGATGGTATCACGGCCGGTCGGCACGATCGGTCCGCATCCCGAAAAACTCCTGATCGGGAGAGAAGATGAGATTCAAGGTCGGAGACCGTGTCGTTTATCCCAATCAGGGAGTAGCGGTGATTGAGGACATCGCTAGTCGCAAAATTGGAGGGATGAGTGGCAAGTTTTACATCTTGGCGATCAACTCGTCCAACTCCACCGTGATGATCCCCCGTAAGAACATCGAGACAGTAGGCCTTCGCAGGCTCAGTCCCAAGTCTCATCTCAAGAAACTTTATGCTGTTCTAGAAGGTGAAGATCCCCAGTTCGAGGTGGACTGGAAGCAGCGCTACCGCGAGAACGTCGAGTTAATGAAGACAGGTGATCTCTTGAATGCAGGTACGGTTCTCAAGAGTCTCTATTGTTTGAGTCGCAAGAAAAATTTGGGGCTGCGCGATCAACGAATGCTGGAAGCGGCCCGACAACTGGTTGTTTCTGAAGTAGGCGCCGTCCGCAACCTGTCCGGGGAAGAGGCGCTGCAAGCCATCGAAGCCCACCTCAACAAGGATCTGGCCGGGGATCCAAACCCAGAAGACGACGCCCCCAAGAAGTGAGTTCGGCCGGTTGATTCGGTGCCCGCTCAGACGGCAGGACATTCCAAAATAACTAATGGTCCAATTGATGCGCTGCTTGGCAAGCTGTTGGGTAGTGACCGCACTCATGCTCATTGGATTGAGTGCGGCTCCCCGATCCCAGCCGGAGGATCGACCGGCGGCCCTGCAGAACCCGATACTGCGAGCTTACTTTCGGGCCAGAGTTCGAACCGTCAGCCCCTCCCAGCGGGGGAATCCCGTTTTGGAGAAAAGCGTTGACCACATGATCCGGCAATATCTGAGAGTGTTGATCCGGCAACGCAAACAGTTGAGCGCATCGCTGGAGATGGTCGTCCAGTCCCGCCAGCGCTTTGTTTCGACCACGAGCAGCGGGGCCCGGATTGAAGCTTTACGAGGCTGGAAGACATCCCTGAACACTCTGGCTCACGACGCCGACCAGTTGCGCAGCACCTGGAATCAGGTCTTCAGACTCAGCTACAAGAAAACCAATTGGACTGGTTTGGACGAGGGTTCAGCCAATGAGGCCTACCGCCGGGAAGTGGACTTTCTGCGTGATCAAGTAGACCGCATCGAAGAGCGGATCAACAACTATCTCTTTGAGGGCAAGCCGGTGGTTGAGGTTGAGGATTTGCGCTCGGACAATCTGCTGGCGTTGTTGATTCGGGTCCGCCGCCTTGCCCGGGAGCTACGGCACCGCCTAAGCCAAGAGCCCTGACCTGTGGCTTGTCCAGGCGACAGCCTGAAGAAGGCCGGGCCAGGAGATTCCATCTAACTGCTCAGGTCATACTTCAAGCCAAAGCAGGACTACGGACAACCCGGCCAGTAACCATAGAGTGGGGCTAATTTGCCGTCCCTTTCCCGCCAAAAGGTGGAGGACGGAGTACGCTATCAGTCCCCACAAGATACCTTGAGTGATTGAGAAAGTGAGTGGGATCAGCAACACCGTCAAGTAGGCTGGTAGTGCTTTTTCAATTTTGGCGAGAGAGAGGTTCTTAAGGCTGGAGAACATCGCCAGCCCGACCAGAATGAGGACGGGGGCTGTGGCGTAGGCTGGAACCATCGCTGCCAAGGAGGACAACCAGAGGCAGGGGAGAAAACAGAGTGCGGTGAAGACGGCCGTTAAGCCGGTCCGGCCACCCGCCTGGATCCCGGCCGAACTCTCGATGTAGCTGGTTGCCGGGGACGTGCCCGCCAAGCCACTGACCACAGTGGCCACTGCATCCACCAACAAACCTTGGCGGAGACGCAGGGGCTCGCCGCGTTCGTCGAGCATCGCATTGGCGTGGCATACGCCCATAAAGGTCGAGATCGAATCAAAGAGATCAGTAAAAAGTAAGGAAATCAGGGCGGGGAGCAGGGCGAGCTTCCACGCCTCCCAGAGATCAGCTTGAAACCAGAGACTCGTAAAATCAGGAGGCCGCAACCATGTCTCCGGTGTCGGGAGCCAACCCAGCACCCAGGCAGCCAACGTCACGCTGAGCATCCCGGCCAGCAGGGCCCAAGGTTTTTTCCAGCGAAGCAACAGGGCACAGATCAACAGCCCTGTCAGACCCAATAGAGTCTCCCCGCTGAGATCGCCCATTCGCAGCAGTGTCACCGGATCGGAAGCAACCAGTCCCAAATTGCGAAAGCCTATCAGAGTCAGAAAAATACCAATTCCGGCCGCGATCGCCAGACGCAACGCCTGGGGGATCGCTTCCGCCAAGCGTTCGCGCAAAGGGGTTATGGAAATCAGCAGAAAGAGCACACCAGACCAGAAGACCATACCCAAGGCGGTGGGCCAGGGGATCTGTTTGTCCAGGATCAGGGTGTAGGTGAAAAAAGCATTGAGGCCCATTCCCGGGGCCACTGCGAAGGGCAGCCGGCTATAGAGGCCCATTGCCAGCGTCATCAAGAAGCAGACACTGACCGTTGCGGTCAACACCGCTTCAAAGGGCATGCCTGTGCCCTCGGAAGCCAGCATGGCCGGATTGACGACCACGATGTAAGCCATGGCCAGAAAGGTGGTCAATCCCGCCACCGCCTCTCGGCGCACTGGGGTCTTTGGCTGGAGAGACGGCAACTTCTCAGTCGTCATGAGTTATTCTCCCTTCGGCCAGAGTTCACAAGATAACGGGTCGCTATTCCTCTTAACTAGACGGGCTTGACCCCAAGGTTCACTATTTGAAGCGGTCTTGCAACGCCAATTCATGCATAATACGAGTTGAAGATACTATTGAATTAGACAACCGCCCCCGCTCGCCGGCAGACCGATAAGCTGCAGGAGCCCTTTGTGGAAAGTCTGGGATGGGTTTCCGTGATTCCACCGGTTTTAGCTATCGCTCTAGCAATTTGGACCAAACAAGTTTATCTTTCCCTGGCATTGTACATCTGGCTGGGGTGGACTCTGATCAACGGGGGCAACCCCCTCTCCGGATTGATCGATTCAGTCACCGCCTTTGTCGACTCTGTAACCAGTCCGGGAAATGCCCGAACTCTGATCTTTAGTGCCTTGATCGGTGCCATGATCACCTTTACCCAGCGTTCGGGGGGCATGGAAGGCTTCGTCCGTTGGGTGGAAGGCAGGGGTCTGTCCCGTTCACGCCGCTCAATGGGTTTTCTCACCACAGGGGTAAGTTTGGGAGTTTTTCTGGAGTCGAATTTCGGATTGCTGGTGGCCGGTAGTGTAGCTCGCCCTCTTTTCGACAAGGCCCGCATCTCACGTGAGAAGCTGAGCTATCTGATTGATGCAACTTGTGCACCCAAGTGCATCCTGATTCCCCTGAACGCTTGGGGTGCTTATGTCATCGGTTTGCTCGCCGCCCAGAATATTGAGCAGCCGGTGGCGCTATTACTGGCAGCTTTACCCCTCAACTTTTACGCCATCACCGCAATTCTTCTGGCTTTTCTGGTGATTCTTATCGATTGGAACTTGGGACCGATGCAAGCGGCTGAGCGCCGCGTGATCGAGGAAGGCAAGCTTCTTCGCGAGGGGGCAGTGCCGATGGTCTCTTCAGAGGTGTCAGCGCTGGAATCGAAACCAGGCGTGCCGCTGCGTGCTTTCAACATGGTGGTCCCTGTCACGACCATGGTCTTGACCGTGCCGCTGGTGCTCTGGGCCACTGGAGACGGGAACTTGATGCAGGGCAGCGGTAGCCAAGCGGTCCTCTGGGGCGTGTTGGTTGGTTTACTGGTGGCTGCGGTTGCTTATTTGGCTCAAGGTCTCATGAACATTCAGGAACTCACGGATAATCTGATCCGCGGCGTTCAGGGTTTGACACCTTTGGTAATCGTTCTGGCTTTGGCCTTCACCATCGGGAACACTACCCGGGTCTTAGGGACCGGAGATTTCATGGCCCAGGCGGCCCAGGCCACGGTTCATCCAGGTCTGGTGCCGGCAATCATTTTTTTTCTGGCCTGCTTCATCGCTTTTTCCACCGGGACTTCCTGGGGAACCTTTGCCATCATGATTCCTATCGTGATTCCCATGATCGAGGCACTCAACCTGCATCCCGGGTTGACCTTGGCAGCCGCGCTGGGAGGTGGGATCTTCGGAGATCACTGTTCTCCCATTTCCGACAGCACGATCGTGGCCTCGATGGCTGCAGCCACCGATCACATCGATCATGTCAGGACTCAGCTTCCCTATGCCCTGATCGCGGCCTCGGGGTCAATTCTGCTCTTTCTGATATTCGGTTTCCTATTGACAGGTTGAGTTGTTTCTGCCTCGCAAGACCGGCCTTAGGGCCGCTCCTGGTTTTGCTTTTCCTAACAGTTGGTCCGGGACAGGGCAAGTTAGGGCCAAGGGTATCGGTTTTAGGGGCGGGCGGAATATGATTGAAATGAGCGCATAGCCGTTTGGTAGCAATCCTTAAGAGGACCCTATGAAGATAACTCACTCGGGTAGCTTTCCGGTCAAAATGGATCGGCAGCAGGTTTTCAAATTTCTCACCGCTCCCGAGCGCTTTGCGCCTCTTTTACCCGGGTTTAAGTCAGTCGAGGTGGACAAGGACGGCAGCGTCCGGATCAAGGTCAAGGTAGGAGTGTCTCACATCAAGGGAATCGCCCTGGTTAAGCTGCGGCTGACTGAGAATCAGCCTCCAATCCGGGCGGGTTATCAGGGTATGGGATCACTCTTGGGGGGGGCCGTCAATATCGGCTCACGCTTTGATCTCGAAGTTACGGACCAAGCAACCTTGGTCAAATGGCAAGGTGAGGCATCGGTTTTTGGCAGGCTCACTTCGATGGCCCGAGGCCTGCTCGATCCACTGGCCAGGAAGAACATCCAGTTATTCATTGACGCTCTCGACCAGGCCCTGAACGGCGGTAGCAGTGGCTGACCGGGTTCCTCCGGACGAAACGGTCTTGAGTTCCTCCAACCAAAGGAGCAAGAAGGGAACGGGCCGGTGCCAAGGTCGCCGGCCGCAACCTGATGGGCTCCGACCGTTAGCCGCCGAGGGAGAGCAGGCGGTCGTCCGACCGTGCGAATCAGGTCTGGTGACTCAGGGCAGCTTGGAGCCTCGCTGGCGAGGCTCGCCTTAGAGAAAAAGTGAGGCTCCCGGCCCCACCGGCAAGCCCGCCAGCAGCCAAATCGTCAGCAACACCATCCAGATCATCAGGAAACGATCGTATAGGGCAACCTCGTGGCGACGACTGTGCCTATCCCAACATGGCAACCAAAACCGTTCCCAACGGGGCAAAACCGGTGAAATTGGTGATCATCTCCGTGAGAATTCGGTGCAACCCCAAGCGAGAAAGCAGGTTGATGGGTTCAACCGTGTTGCCATTGGCCGGATGTAGCGACCTCGGGGCAGAGTATCTGTCCAGTCCCGATGTCTTCACCCTCGACGCCGCACAGCGTGATCGACTCGCTGGAGGACTCGCCCACCCAGTCCACACGCAAGTGGCGATAACCTTCTTGGTTCTTCATGGCCTTTAGAGATTACCTCAGTTGTGCTTTCCATCCGGGGCGGGGTTGTGGTGGTGGGGCGTCCCTTCCCGGCGGAGCGCCTGGATGACCGGCTCGCGGACGGCGTTGCAAAAAACTATCGCCAATTGAATCTCTCCTGCAATACCGTTTCGCAACCCCCAAGCCCTTGAAAACCAGTTCGGTGTCGGGTCGTTGCGAAACCGCTCGTTTGTGCAACTTGCACTCGTCGACGAGGGACGCAAGAGCGTCATCTTGGACATCGCTGGATATCCACCCGGCGAACGCGTCAAGAACCAGATCGGGGCGCGCGAGGCTTTGCCCAAGCAGTACGGAGACGCGCCGGAGTACACCCTAGTTGTCGCGGGGGGTGACACGGACATCAAACCCGTGCCGGCAATCGAACTTGAGGCGCGGATTAGACGTGCACACTCGCTGATCTGTGGGCCGGCGGACGCCGGGACCCGCTCGTAGCGCTCCTACTGCTCGTCTCATCTGCTAGAGGTTAATGGTGCTTCTATTTTTGTTCTGCCTGTTCATCCGCCACTACGACCCCGAAGGAGTTCTCGATTTGCTGGGTTGACGACTGTAGGGCCGCGTCATAGGCCGCTAGATCGGCCGGCGAGTCCCAGACGGTGGGATGGTAGCCGACTTCGCTGGACACCTGTATCGTCGGCGCGGAGCCTGCCTTCTGGGCGCTTGCCGGCATCCACTCGTTGTCGCCGAACAGGACCATCTTGTCGTACACATCGTCGATGTCCAAAGGCAGCCTGCCGTGAACGGCGATATGTCCATCAACGTACTTCCTGAGATGCTCGGTCGCTGCCGCGTAGTCCTCCGACTGACTCGCCATGGCGTAGGCGATGTCCCGGTGGATGGCCGGGTAGATGCCCCGCTTGTCCTGCTCAGACGCCGTCGCCAGCAGGCTGTCGCCTTCCGTCAGCTTCTCGTCAGTTCGGGCGACCATACGGTAGGTCCGTCCCAGTGCCCACAGCAGCCGCGGGTCGTTCGGCCTGTGCTGGCGCGCCTTCTCCAGCAGTCCGATCGCCAGGTCGTGGCGGTCGCTGCGCTCTGCCATGAGGGTGCCGGTGTCGCGCATCAAACCCGAGATGACGTTGCCGAAGCGCGGGGTGCCCGTAACCAGTCCACCACCAGTCCGCTTGTCGTCGATCGCGGACTTCAGGTCCGCAGCGAGCAGCGCCCTGAGGTTCTCGGCCCGGACGCGGTCCCGCGGATGGGAGCCGAAGAGCGAGTTTCCGATCTTCGGGCGGAGGCTTCTCTTCCCGAACCGCTCGTGCTGCCGTTCCCAGAACCGGACCGCCTCCTCGGGGTCGAATCCCCGTGCCAGGGCGAGCTCGGTGCCGATCCGGTCGGCCTCCTTCTCATGCTCCTTGCTATATCTTGAGCGGATCACGGAATTGATCACGGTCGCAGCAAGAGCGCCGACGGCGGCCCCTCCCACGGCACCCGACACCGCGGCGGTCTTGCCGCCCTTCTTCCTGCCGAAGAGACCACCGAGCGCCGCGCCGGAGACGGCGCCGATTATCTTGTTGCGGCGCTGCCCCGAGCGCCGCCTTCGCAGCGATTCCAGGGCGTGCTCCTCAATCACGTGGCCGATCTCATGGCCCAGCACCATGGCCAACTGGGCCTCGTTCTCGACATGCGCGAGCATGCCGGTTGTGAGGTAGATCCTCCCATCAGGAAGGGCGGACGCGTTCGGATAGATGTCCTGCACGACCCGGAACGAGAACGTAGTGGATGCTGGGGAATCCGGCGGGACCAAACTCTGGCCTAGGGAGCTGACGTAGCCCTGGACGAGGGAGTCCGAGTACTTGCGGGTCACCATCGCCTCCGCGAACCGGTCCGCCATGGGCTGGACCTCCTCCCGGAGTTCCTGGCGCTTTTCCGCCTCTTCTTCCACCTTCTGCTGGGCCTTCAGGTCCCGCTTTCCCTGGTTCTGTGCGGACGCAGGCAGGACAGACACCGCCCCGATGAGCACTGCTGCCAGCGCGAGAATGCGAAGTTGCATGGGTACTTGCCTCCCTTTCCAGTGCAGGAAGGCCCTCAAGCCGTAGGGTGCGCGGCGCCCAAGTGCGGCTCGCTCCTGAACGAACTCCTGTCAGGGAAAGCCTGCCAGCAAACCAATGGAGTCTAGCACACCGGAAGGCGAATCGAAACTCCGCTCCCTCCGCTACGGCTCAGGCAGCTGGTATGACCGAAAGGTTTCCTTCGGCCCGGCAAGCACGGCCCGGAAAAACCCGACAACCAAGCCCATCCATCCCCTTTCCCTCGTAAACAGCCACGTCTGCCGGATCGGCCCGCAGCCGTCCAGGGCGCGAAACGGCGCAGCGGACCCTTGTATTTATTTGTACTGCCACAGGGCTTCTTCGAGTCCGGCAAAGCGGCTCGCCTGTCAAGTGGCGAAGCCGTTGATCGAGACGCACCGAGAGCTCCATGAGACTGAAGATCCAGGAAAGCAGGATCACCACTCCAACCAAGATTGCGAACAGACTGGCCGGATGCGGCAGCCCATTGCCCGTGCGCTCTACGATTGCCAGAAAGTGATCGATCCAAGAAGTACCGCCTGAAGTACGGCCTGCCTTAGCCGTCATAGATCTCCCCTTTTTGAGGTTAATAACCGAGTAACCGCAATTAAAACGCCGCAGCCCGACGGTCTCAATAGCAGCCGAGCTGGTCGTGATGAATCTGCTTCTTGTTTGGGCGCTCGCGCCGGGTTGTCCCGGTTACTCGGGCGCTGAGAAAGCCTGATGCCAAAGACCAAAGTAATGTGAGGCTCAAGGATTCTTCACCGCCCGAGAACTTTGGCTGAGAGTCGAATAAAGCCGCGCTCAGGTCTCCGCGGGCGCCCCTTGCAAGCGGCCCAAGAAATCTCGAGTTCCCGCTCGGATTGCTCCAAACTCTCAGAAGCTGGTCTAACAGGTGGTAGGCTCGCTTTGGTCTTTTTGCGACGAAATAGCCAACTGTAATGCAATGTTGGCTGACGGGGTGGACTATGCCAGCCGGCTCTCCGGCTGTCTCGCGAACTGTTGACCCCGGTGACTGACTCTGATAGTTGGTTGGGGAACCGTGATATTTTACGATCTGGTAAGATTCCCCGAGAGCGCTGGCTCTGCTTGGGAAGCTGCGAGGACCTTCCGGGAATCGGGGCTGATTCGGTTGTTGTTGGAGGTCAACACTTGGGACCCAAGATCCAAACTGCCGGCGTTCGGTCAGTTCGATGATTTCAGGGAAGCAAAAAACGTTCGAGTAGCTCCGCCAGGCTGGCCGGAGTCTACCGCAAAGAGTTGGAAAACCGGAAAAAGCGTCTCGATGCTGGCGAGCTTAGCCGCCCCCTCCAGCCGCCAGCTCAACATCGGCACGCGCTAACAACCTGAGGTGGCCCCCAGGCGGAATCCAAGGCAGGTACAAAATGGAGATTGAGAGCCGGCTCAAAAACGGCGTACTGGTCGCTAATCTGAAGGGTCCTTTAACAGCCGGAGGTGAGGAGAAACTTCGCCAAGCGATCAACGAATTTGTGGCCCAAGGACATCAGAAGGTGCTCTTGAATCTGTCGGATGTTTCCCGGATCGACAGCACCGGCGTAGGCGAGTTGGTCGCCAGTATCAAGCTGGTGGAACGCTTTGGAGGGGTAGTCAAGCTGGTGCGAATCCACCCGCGGGTCCGACACATTCTCGACCTTAGCCGAATTTTGCCGGTGCTGGACTTTTATGACACTACGAGTGAGGCCCTTGACAGTTTTCTTGACGTGGCCAGTGACTACACCAACTAGTCCAGCTCCCAGTTGGATGATCTTGCCAGGGATCTGATGCTTAGCCTTGAGCCACCGCAAGACGTGCCTCCGCTTCCTGCAGCATGAGTGCGGCGGCAGCATAGTCCGTTTCGGGTTCTTTCGATTTAAGCAACTCTTCGGCCCGGGCTTTGGCTGCCCCTGCCTCATTGGCATCGATCTCCTGCTTGGTCTCGGCAGTGTCGGCCAGGATCGAAACCAGGTCGGGCAACACTTCCACAAAGCCTGCCCCACAGAACAATTGGGTTCGATCGCCCTCAATGGAGTAATCCAAAACCCCGGCCTTGAGCAAAGACAAAAGCGCGGCGTGTCCGGGGAGAATTCCCAAGGCACCCTCAGCACCCGGCACTGTTACCGCGTCCACCTTTCCCCTGAAAAGGCGTTTTTCGGGAGTGACGATCTCCAGTCCGATTCTCGCTGATGCCATTAGGCGGCCTCGCCTTTCATCTCTTCAGCTCTCTCCAAGACCTCTTCGATGGCTCCGGCCATAAAGAACGCCTGTTCCGGAATATCGTCGTGCTGACCCTCACAAAGTTCGCGGAAACCTTTGATGGTGTCTTCCAGCGATACATACTGTCCCGGTATTCCGGTAAACTGCTCGGCCACAAAGAAAGGTTGGGACAAAAACCGCTGGATCTTTCGAGCCCGGGCTACCGTCAATTTGTCCTCTTCGGATAGTTCGTCGATGCCAAGAATTGCGATAATATCCTGTAAATCTCGGTAACGCTGAAGGATCCCTTGAACCTGTCGGGCCACGTTGTAGTGTTCCTGTCCGATGATGCGCGGGTCGAGAATACGGCTGGTAGAACTGAGCGGATCCACTGCCGGATAGATTCCCTGTTCAGCAATCGAACGCTCCAAGGCGGTGGTGGCGTCCAGGTGGGCGAAAGTGGTTGCCGGCGCCGGATCAGTGTAATCATCCGCCGGAACATAAATGGCCTGAATAGACGTGATGGAACCCTTGCGAGTAGTTGTGATCCTCTCCTGAAGCTCACCCATCTCGGTGGCCAGGTTGGGCTGGTAGCCAACCGCCGACGGCATGCGCCCCAGCAATGCCGATACTTCCGAGCCGGCCTGAGTAAAACGAAAGATGTTGTCAATGAAGAGCAGGACATCCTGTCCACCCTCATCTCGGAAATACTCGGCCACTGTGAGCCCCGTCAAGGCCACTCGCAAGCGAGCTCCCGGGGGCTCGGTCATCTGCCCGTAGATCAGTGCTGTCTTGTCGATTACTCCCGACTCGGACATTTCCAGCCAGAGATCGTTCCCTTCTCGGGTTCGCTCTCCCACGCCGGCAAACACGGAAAACCCTCCATGCTGAGTCGCGATGCGGTTGATCAGCTCCATGATAATGACGGTCTTGCCCACACCGGCCCCTCCGAACAAACCGATCTTGCCCCCTTTGGCAAAAGGCTCGATAAGATCGATCACTTTGATACCGGTTTCCAGCATCTCGGTCTCGGTACTTTGGTCTTCAAAATTGGGAGCAGATCGGTGGATAGGATAACGTTTCTCGGCTTTGACCTTGCCCTGCCCATCAACCGGTTCACCCAGAACATTGAGAACACGTCCCAGAGTCTGCTCACCGACCGGTACCGAAATCGGCTGACCCAAATCGATAGCCGTCATCCCTCTGACCACGCCATCGGTCGGCTGCATGGAGACACACTTGACCAAGCCTTCGCCCAAGTGATGGGCTACTTCTAAAGTGATATCTATCGGTACCGGAGTATCGAAGCCTTGCGAGGTGACCCGGATGGCGTTGTAAATGGAGGGAACTTGTCCAGATTTGAACTGCACGTCAATAACCGGACCAACTACCTGAAGTACTTTTCCCTTATGCTGCATACGGTCTACCACTCCTGTGTCAGGTGATTCAATGTTCACTCTCGATCATGGCGTCGGCGCCACTGACAATCTCAATAATCTCGGTCGTGATTGCGGCTTGACGGATTCGATTCATTTTCAGCGTCAGGCTTTCGATCATTTCTCTGGCGTTGCGAGTAGCAGCGTCCATGGCCGTCATGCGGGCGCCCTGCTCGGCCGCCTCCGATTCCAGCATGGCGCGAAAAATCTGGGTCTCAACGTGACGGGGTAGCAACGAATTGAAAATTGCCTCTGGCTGAGGCTCATAGAGGTAGTTGAGGTGATTTGCTTGAGGGCTCTGGATCTCCAGCTTGCGGATAGGAAGCAAAGGTTCGATCACCACCTTTTGTTGGATGACCGATTTGAACTCGTTGTACACCAGGTAGATGGCATCCAGCTCAATCCCCTGGTAGTACTCGATCATGCCGGCAGCAATTTCCCGAGCATAACGGATGTCGACCCGGCTCATGATGTTCACGTACTCATGGCGTACCGGCCAGGGACGTCGACGAAACCAGTCGATGGCTTTGCGTCCTACCAGAGTCAGACTGAGTTCCCGGTTGGCGGCCTCATCCTCTATGAATCGGGTGGCGCCTTTGATGATGTTACTATTGAAGGAGCCGCAGAGACCTTTGTCACCGGTGATAACCACCAGCATGATCCGCTCCCCTTCCCGCTCAGCCAACAGCGGGTGGGCTGCTGGGTCGACCCGCGTGGCCACTGAATTGAGCACCGCCAGCATCCGCCGGGCATAGGGCCGCGCAGAAAAAATTCGGTCTTGGGCTTTCTTGAGCCGTGAAGCCGAAATGAATTTCATGGCCCGGGTGATCTGCTGAATATTCTTTACGGACTTCACCCGTCGTCGCAGGTCGATCAGGTTACCAGCCGGCATAGCTCGCTCTCATTTCGGCTTCAGGCGGCTTTTTCTTGTTGGAAACGGTCTTTGTACTCGCCAATGGCCTCGGATAACTTCCGGCGCAATTCTTGACCCATCTTGCCGCCTTCAACCATTTCTTTGAGCAAAAGAGACTTGTTGGTTTCCATGAATTGATAGAGTCCCGACTCGAACTCACCTAGATCGGACACCTCAATATCATCCAGAAGACCGTGGGTACCCGCGTAAATGATCAAGACTTGGTTCTCCACGGAGACCGGCTCGTATTGGTCCTGCTTGAGTATCTCGGTTAACCGCTCTCCACGCGAAAGCTGCCGCCGGGTCGCCTGGTCCAGATCAGACCCGAACTGGGCAAAGGCGGCAAGTTCACGGAATTGGGCCAACTCAAGGCGCAAGGTCCCAGCTACTTGCTTCATTGCCTTGATCTGGGCATTGCCTCCCACCCGGCTGACCGAGTTTCCGACGTGAATTGCGGGACGGATACCTGAATAGAAGAGGTCAGACTCAAGAAAAATCTGGCCGTCGGTAATCGAGATAACGTTGGTAGGTATATAAGCCGAGATATCACCAGCCTGAGTCTCAATAACAGGCAGCGCCGTCAGGCTGCCGCCTCCCAACTTATCGCTGACCTTGGCAGCCCGCTCCAGCAGCCGGGAATGGAGGTAAAAAACATCTCCGGGGAAGGCCTCCCGGCCCGGTGGACGCCTCAGCAACAGGGAAATCTCACGGTAGGAGGCGGCGTGTTTGGAAAGGTCATCGTAGACGACCAGCCCATGTTGAGCCCGATCCCGAAAATACTCACCCAAGGCACAACCGGTATAGGGAGCCAGATACTGCATCGTGGCCGGGTCCGAAGAAGAGGCTGCCACCACTACTGTCTTGTCCATGACGTCATGATCGGTCAGCAGCTTGACCACCTGGGCGATGGTTGACCGTTTTTGCCCAATGGCCACATAAATCGACACCACATCAGTGTTCTTCTGGTTGATAATGGTATCGATGGCTATTGCCGTCTTGCCGGTTTGGCGGTCGCCGATAATCAGCTCGCGCTGTCCCCGCCCGATCGGGATCATGGAATCGATCGCCTTCAGCCCCGTTTGCAAGGGCTCCTCGACCGGCTTACGTTCGATTACACCGGGTGCGATTGCTTCGATTGGATTACGGTCCTTGCTGATGATGGGGCCTTTTCCGTCGATCGGCCGGCCCAACGCATCCACTACTCGTCCCAAGACCGCCGCGCCCACGGGTACCTGCATGATCTTGCCAGTGCGTTTAACGAGATCACCTTCTCCGACATGGTGGAAATCTCCGAAAAGCACGCTCCCCACGTTGTCTTCCTCGAGGTTGAAAGCCAAGCCATAAATCTCGTGGGGAAACTCCAGCATCTCCAAGGCCATAACCTTTTCGAGCCCATGGATGCGGGCAATGCCATCGCCCGCTGAAACCACCGTACCCACTTCGGTAACGACCAGACCTCGATCGAAATCCTTAATCTTCTCTTTGATAATTCTAGAAATCTCTTCTGCCTTAATCGCCATTGATTGGATCTCCCACCCGCTTGCCGGTGCTCTGCCTATTGCTCTGCCTATTGCTCTGCCAGTTTGCGATGTAGTGTTTCAAGCTGGGTTCGAATCGATCCATCGTAAATGACTGAACCAATGCGGACCTCAACACCACCGATCAAAGACCCATCCTGGCGGTACTCGAGTTCAACCTGCTGTCCGGTCAGCTCACGCAATGCCTGTTGCAGCCGTTGCCGATCGGAGACAGACAATGGATGCGCTGCGGTCATCGTGCCACGTACAAGGCCTCGTTCGTCATCCAAGACTTTCCGATACGCTTGCACCATTTCTCCAAAGCGCGCCAGTCGAGCGTTCTTGACGACCAACAGGACAAAATTTACCAGGGTCGTACCAAGCGGCACCGCCGTGGCCAACTTCTGGACGATTCCTCGCTTGGCAGCAAAGGGAAGAGCTGGATTTTTCAAGGTCCTCCTCAACTCGTCGTGATCCTCCAGCAACTGATTGAAGGCTATCAGTTCTTCACCGATCTCAGAGGTGCGACCCTGCTCTGCGGCCACTTCAAACAAGGGCTTTGCGTATTTGAGGGCCAAAGAAGAGACCATGACTAATTCCAACTTCCAGGCGCTGATTTCAGCTCACCCAGAAAACGATTGATCGCACGGCGTTCATCCGCCGGGCTCATTCCCTTACGAATCTGTTGCTCTGCCAACTCTACGGCCAGTTGGGCGGCATAGCCCTTCAGGTCCCGACGCAGTGTCCGCCGCAACCCTTCAATCTCTCGCTGAGCCTGGCTCAAAATTCGTCTTGCTTCCTTATCGGCCTGATCAATGATCCTCTGCCGCTCGGCCTCGGCGGCGATCCGCGCTTGCGCCCGAATCTGTTCCAGCTCGTTGTCCAAGTTCTGAATACGGGCCTGGACCGCCTTCAGCTTCCGTTGTGAATCCTGGCGGGCCGCTTGAGCCTCTTCCTTTTGTTTCCTGATTCCTTCTCGACGTTCCCCAAAAAAAAGGATGGCACGCTCCCTCAGAAAGTACCCCACGACGCCCAGCAACAACAGTAGGTTGAACCATCTACCGATGGTCTCCAGCCATCCCCAACCGGCTCCTCCAGCGCTGGCAGCCGCCACGCCTTCCGGAAAAAGTGCGGCGGCGGAGAGAAGCGTAACTACCAATCCAGTCTTGACTTTCATTGATTTCGCTGTGTCCTGAATAGCGCCAAGATCGAGTTCCTGGTCGGAGCGTCGTGTGCAGGAGGAACAGCCAGTTACAGAAGACTCAACAAACCGGTCAAGGCCGCCACGGACTAGGCTCCCTGCAAAAACCGCTGAGAGATCAACGTTGCTATCTCGTTCGCTTCTTTTTGTAAGCCCTGACGGGCCAATACGAGCTCCTCTTCCATCGACTGTCTGGTCTCAGCCAGTAACGTCTCGGCCTCGCCTCGGGCTTGTCGGATTCGAGTCTGACGCTGCCGGAGGGCTTGGCTACGAAACTCTTCAGCCCGGCGATACCCGGATTGTTTTTCGGCCTTGATCTTGAGTTCGTATTCTTCCAGCAGCGCCCCGGTTTGTTCTTCTTCGCGGCTAGCCGCTTCCAAAGCGCCTGTTGTCTGTGCTTGCCGCTCTTGAAGTACCCGCTGTAAGGGGACAAAAAGGAGCCGGTTGAGCATCCACAAGGTGCAAAGAAACACACCTGTGGCGACGGCAAGGGTCCAGTCGATTTGAATCATAAACGGGGAATACCTGTACCCAAAAAAGATACCTTCTAGCACGGTTGTCGGGCGAGGGTCAAGCTCCTGTTACGCTGTTAGAGGAGGTCAAGTCGTCCGATGTTCGGGATCGGTCTGCCTGTGCGGAGCAGACAGACCGGTCGGTGGGAAAGAAGGTTCCAAGTGGATGGCCTAATTCCAAAACCAATTGACGGGTGGGAACACTCACGGAACGCTTGCCCCCTCGCCTGAAACAGCGCACTCCCTACCGGGAGAACTTGTGTTAGAATCGCGTTCCGGCCATGACGTTTGGGGCCAGGGCAGGTTGGCACGGCGCCTGCTCCTTTCAACGCTGACCGGCCGGGGCCTTTAGCATAGTTGCGACACTTGGAGAGTTGGGCACAGGGAGAGAATAGATAATGCCGTTAGAAAAAGCTTCTGAATTAGCTCGAGGAAAGAAAGATTGGGTGACCGAGGGTATTCAGGAGGGCGAGAATCCAGGGGAAACCGACCATATGCCGATCGTACCTTTGCGGGTACTCCATACCGGCCTGCCCATCTACACCGACAAGAATTGTCGGCGGCGGGCGGCTAAGGGGGAAATTGCTATTCTCTTACCTTTGGACCCAGATGCCTTTAAAATACTCGATGTTGTCCCCACATGTAAGAAATACCAAGTGGGTCAATACCTGACTTGGCAACTCGACAAGGATCAGCTTTGGGAAGAGTGCTACTACCGCAATCCCGAGAGCGGTCAAGTGGAACAGGCCTGGACCATGCATGTCGAGTTTGTCGGACGCGTGATCAGCCCAAAGACTCTAGCTGAGAATCGGGAAAAGCTGGAGAAATTGGAAGGGCTCTACAAGCAGGACGGCCCGGTGATGTAGCGCCAAACCCGTCGATTTTCCATCAGATGATGGTACCGTCGGGTATCTCGACGTTCTTAGGCACGATCACGATACCATCACGAATATAGTAGCTGTCGGCATCGAAATTCTTCAGCCGGCGGCGATTGTGAATTCGCACATTCTTGCCGATTCGAGCATTCTTGTCCAAAATCGCATTCCGGATTGAACTCGATCGGCCCACGCCTATGGCAATCGCTCCCTGTTCGCTCCGCGTCTCATAGAAGTCAGCACCCATCAGCAACGAATTGACCACCTCGGAACCCGGACCAATAATGCTGCGAATGCCAATTACCGACCCGCGGATGGTAGAGTCTTCGATCATACAGCCGTCAGCCAGGATAGTGGAAGTGATCCGGCAGCGGCGAATTCGACTTCCGGGCAGAAAACGAGGATGCGTGAAGATGGGTGCTTCCGCTTTGGTGAATTCAAAAGCCGCCTGGTCGCTGGTTAGATCAAGATTCGCCTTGTAGAAGGCTGCAATGGTTCCAATATCTTCCCAGTAACCGTCAAAGATGTGGCCAAACACTCTGTGTTCGGAGAGAGCCGCCGGAATGACATGGCCGCCAAAGTCGATCTTGCTTTCGTCCTTGAGCAATTCGACGAGTAAATCGGTCTTAAAAAGATAAATCCCCATCGAAGCCAACAAAGGTCTCTTGCGGCTGGGGGCGGAGGTGCCCGAGGCGCCCAGATCCACCTTGAGCCGCTCAATCAACTCGCGAGCGCCAGGTTTTTCGTGAAACTCGGTGATGCGGGCATCTTTCTCCATCTTGAGGATGCCAAACTGGGAAGCCTTATCCGTCTCCACCGGCAAGACGCATACAGTTATGTCGGCTCTTCGTTCGAGGTGGCTCTTGAGGACCTTGGCAAAATCCATCCGGTAAAGCTGGTCCCCCGAGAGAATCAGAATGTGTTCGACTTGCGCTGCCAGGACATGCCGCAGTGACTGGCGCACGGCATCAGCAGTCCCCTGGTACCAGCGGGCGCTGTCACGAGTCTGCTCGGCAGCCAAGATGTCGACAAAGCCCTCAGAAAAAAGACCAAAGCGATAAGTCAGGTTAATGTGTCGATTGAGGGAGGCCGAGTTGTATTGCGTCAGAACGAAGATCTTCTGAATTCCGGAATTGATGCAATTGCTTATGGGTACGTCAATGAGGCGATACTTACCGGCCAGAGGAACGGCCGGCTTGGAGCGCACCATAGTGAGCGGGAAGAGCCGTGAGCCCTTACCCCCGCCCAAGACAATCCCGACAATGTTCTTCACACTTGCCGGAAGTTTAGCAGTTCGGAGTGTTTAACATAAACGGTCCGAGACAGATTTTGGTGCCAACCGCAGGGCCGGGCTGGTTCTATCCCCGTTGGCAATGGCTTTCGGCAAGGTCACCCAACCTGAGAGAAGCACCGGGTGAGTGCTCTTGCTCCTTTTTCGGGATCTTTACCTGACGACACTCGGCCCGGAGAAGTAATCTCTGCGTTGACGGTCCCCAGTTCGATGCGCGCTCAATCGGCTGATTCTATTCTGCTTTGATCTCCAAGAAAGGCACACTCAAGTGCCGGTTTGACTCGTGGACTGGAGTAGGCGACCGATCGATCGGCGGGTCCGAGGGTCACTTTCCATTCGCAGACGCTGTCGCAACATTTCTTGACAAGTTGATCCACCGATCCGGGCCAAAGCCCAGGCTGCATGGCGTCGAACCATGGCGTCTTCCTCGTGCAACAGGCGCTTTAGATCGGGAATCATTCGAGGAGATCCTGAGTTGCCCATTGCCACTGCCAGATTACGCATCAACCCGTTCCATTTAGCTCGTTTGACGGGACTTCCCCGGAAACGCCGCGCGAAATCCTCGCGTCGGATCTTAGAAAGCTCGCCCAATTCCGGATTACGCAGCCAGGGACGTGCCTCAAACTCCGCATGCGGACTTTCCTCAGCTTTCCGATTCCAGGGACAGACATCCTGGCAGATGTCACAGCCGAAGACCAAGTTGCCCATATCAGGGCGCAGCTCCTCCGGTATGTCGTCTCGCAGTTCGATGGTCAAATAGGAAATACACCGGCGGCTGTCGACGACATAGGGCTCCACGATGGCGTCGGTGGGACAGACCTCCAGACAAAGCGTGCAGCTACCGCAATGATCGCTGCCGGGCGAGTCGTATTCAAGCTCCAGATCGAGCAACAACTCCCCGATGAAAAACCAGGATCCCAGTTTCCGTTTGGCGATGACATTGGTGTGTTTCCCCAACCATCCCAAACCCGCCTGCGAAGCCCAATGCTTGTCCAAGACCGGGCCGGTATCCACATAACAGCGACCTCGAGTTCCAGGAACTTGCTGCTCGATCCAGGCCAGCAGCGTTCTCAGGCGCGGGTACATCACGTGGTGATAGTCTTCCCCTGAGGCGTAGCGAGAGATGACGGCCCGGCGCCTGTCCTGATAAGGGAGGGGGTAACGATGATAGTAAGACATCGCCAGCGATACGATCGAGCGAACCCTTTTCAGCACCCGGCCGGGATCGGTTCTTTTGCCCGGGTCCCGGGCCATATAACTCATTGCACCGTGGTAGTCTTGCTGCAGCCAGCGCTCCAGGAGTCCATTTCCAACCACTGTCGCCGGAGTCACCCCGACGGCTGCAAAACCCAGTTCTCTAGCCTTTTTTTTGAGCCGGAGAGTTAGAGCCTGCTTGTCAGTTTGATTAACCACTTCAGTTCCAGTGCCGTTCCCGAACTTTCCCAATCGACAAAAACGGAGGTGGGCAGTCCGGCCTTAAATCAGCCTCGATGAGCCCATCCCGAGCCAAAAAATTGCAAACTTCTCCCGCTCCCCACTTCCTACTTCACCAATGGACTTGGCTACAGGGCTCCAAACTGTCTCAGCATGTATTGATAGAAGGGATCGCTGGTGTATTCGCGCACCCAATGCAACAGGTGTACGCAGTCTCCGAACTTGTCCACCAATTTGCGCAGCACGACTACCGTGCTTTGATCACGTTCCAACTGGCTGGCAATCCGATAGCTCATCTTGCCAGTGTCGGCGTAGTAAGACCGATCAACAAGTCGTCTCTCTCGAGCGAGACTCTCGGGGAACATCCCCAGAATAAAAAGACTGTAATCGCCAATGTACTGATAGTGTCGTCGCCGCCGGTGACGGGGCAGGTCTCGAGCCAAGCTCAGCATATCGATCAAGTACTCGACTCGATTTCCCTCTTGGTCACGTAGACGGTAGAGTGCCCCCACGGAAGAAAACTGAAGCAACAAATCAGTCAAATAGAGGCGGAGACCTTGGTCTCGTAAGGAAACCTGAGTCAAGGCTCGATTGGTCAAGCTTCGAAAAAGCTCCTTGGTGGGGTGATTCTCAGGGACCCTTGTCCAGTCTATGGCGACCACGTTTAACGCTCCAGTACTTACTACCGTCCAGTCTATTCGATCGTCTCAGCACCAAGTAAGGGTTTCGGGTTACGGCAAGACACTTGAGTTGTTGGCGATCCAACTCCGGGTAGCTTCCGCGCGACCCATTTGACAACCTTGCTTGCAGTCTCACCGCAACGCTGAATTGTGCTATCCTGCCGACGATGACGGCGCAGAACTCAGAATTGGTGGCTTTTGTGGTTTTTGCGATGGCCGGCCTTTTGCTTCTCCAGTCTATCCTGACCCTAGTGGCGATTGCCGTTGTCAGAAAGAAAGCTTCGGGCTTGGAGGCCAGGATCGGGTCTCTGTTTCAGCAGTCGGCTCAACTACTGGAAAAAATGCAGTGTGGAATCGACCAGGCCGCTGGGTTGGTCGAAAAACTCCCCTTCTGGCTACAGCAGCTGAGCCGCACCACCAAGGCAGTCAGCACAGTTTCGCAAGAACTGGATGACAACGCGACTAGGACTCTGGCTTTCTTGAGAAAGCACATGGAAACCGCAGAGAACTATAGCGACCGACTGCTAGAGAGTTTTGCGACCCAAACAGCCAAAGTGTTCCAAGCTGTCGCCAACCCTGCCCACGCTATTTCCGACACACTGTCGACCGCGTTCGCCCGACTCTTCAAGCGACGACCGACCCAACACGAACACCCCGTTGCCGAGCGACAGATCTTCATTTGAGCACGGCTGAGATTCTAGCGGCGCGCTTCCAGTACAACCTGAAAGACGAGTGTCCGGGCGCCACGTCTCACGACGACTTTGATCTCGTCACCAGGGCTTCGGGCCCTTAGGGCATAGGTGAAGTCGTAGAGATTATCAATGGTCTTACCATCGAACTCGACTAGAATATCTCCTCCTTTGATCCCGGCTTTGTGGGCCGGCGTCCCGCTTCGAATCTCTGCAAAACGCACGCCCCCCTCTTCATAACCCATGTCAGGAATTGAGCCGAACGAGGGTCCATATCCCCCTGCGCGACCGGTAACCGGCCGGGCGTGAGGGTCTGCCCCGCCCAGATCTACAAACTGAGGAGGATCAGCAAGCTGATCCAAGCGGTTGACTACACCTCGCACTACGTCCAAGATTTGGTAACTACGCGTGATTTCAATCTTGTTCCAGTCATCGGAAGGTTTGTGATAATCGCCATGGAGACCGGAAAAGAAAAACAAGATTGGTACCTGCTTGACGGAAAAGGAAGTGTGATCGCTCGACCCGCGGGGTGTCTCGGCAAGTTTGAACTCTAAAGGACTATCGACGGCGAGCTCATCCAAAATCCCTTTGAATTCCTTCGCCGTTCCCACCCCTCCTATCATCAGTTGGCCGGTGCTCCGTCCAATCATGTCCATATTGAGCATGGCGATGGTGTCTTCCAGGGGTATCAACGGACCTTCAACATAATGACTTGAACCGAGCAAACCCATTTCCTCACCAGCAAAACCCACCAGCAACAAGTTGTAGCGGGGTTGACTCCCGGCCAACTCTCGGGCCAGCTGGAGCAAGCCGGCCGTACCGGAGGCATTGTCGTCGGCGCCGTTGTGCACTTGTCCTACACTGGCGGGTGCCAGGGAATTGTTTCCTCCCAAACCAAGATGGTCGTAATGGGCCCCAATAACGATGGCCTTGGAGGTTTGGCCGGGAATCTTGCCCACCACGTTTTGGACGGAATGCCGCACTTTTTCGGCATCTAACCGGATCTCGCCGCGCACTTGATCGAAGACAAAGGAAGCCGGTTGCATGTGCGTGTCGATCTGATTTCGGATCTCGCTTGCCTTCCGCCCGCTGAGTCCTATGATATTGTCTCCCCACTCCGCACTCAGAAGCACTGCCTGAATCCCGAGTTCCTCCATCTCGGAACTTGGCAACGGCTCCGAGGCTGCATCCGAATGATTAAAGGAATCCGGTACGATTATCACGGCCGCGGCTCCCCGGTGCTTAGCCGTCATCACCTTGGTAGTGATCGTGGAATAGGGAGTCAGCTGTCGCCCTGCGAAAGGACTCTTGCTGGACTGCTCCTGGGGTTCGTGGTCGTACATCACTACGACCTTGCCTTGCACATCGACGGCTTGGTAATCGTCGTAGCCATATTCGCTAGCTGAAATCCCAAAACCAACGAAGACAAGATCCGTAGAGCCTGAGATGGCTCCACCATAGGTCAGAGGAGTGTAGTCGCGGTGCAACTGCAGGATCAGGGCGGGACCAGAGTCTATGAACAAGGTCAGCCTGTTGTCCAACCCCAGTCGGTGACCGGTAGTAATCTCGAATTCCTGAAAGAAGGTCCCGTCGTCTCCGGCCGGCTCCAATCCATATTCTGCAAAGTGCCGGGCAATATAATCCGCTGCAATTCTGAGCTCGGGCATACTGTTGCCCCGACCGCGCAACTCATCCGAGGCCAAAAAACGAAGATGTTTGAGGTAGTGCCCACGGTCTGAGGCAGCGGGATTGGCTCCTGCGAGCAGCAATATTAGTGTCGTGGTCAATGTCCAACGCAACAAGGCAACGATCTCCTAGTCGGTTATTTCCTGCTTGCCCGGGTCAGGCGAATCATCGATTCCAGCAGCACCGGAACTGAAGCCTTCCGCAAGTGCTCGATCGAAATTGCACCCGGGACGGAACTAAAAAAATACTCATCCAGCGCCCGCGTAAGAGCTCGATCGATTCTCCGGGCCTCGGAAATGAGACCAGCCAAACTGTCTTGCTGGTCCGAGTTGGGCAGAGTAATCCGAAAAGATCCTTTACGAATCTCGACGAAGTGCCGCGAAAACAGCTGTTTTAGCCGTTTAGCCTGATTATTAAGCTGATCCGCCAGTCGTTTCTCCAAAACCCGGCGACCAGAGCCTTCTGAGGCTTCCTCCAGAGCCCGCTGCCCTTCTGCGATCACACCCTGTAGCTGGTGATGTCGTTGTAGAATCTCAGTCACCGTCGCGGCCACATCTCGCGGTTGGGGAGGCACCAACAAATCCGGTCTAACCTTGTTGAAGAAAACGAAATGGAAACTGCGGCGGACAAAGGCATCCACTCTACTCTCGTCAACCAACTTCCTCTTGCAAACCGTCTCGGCCAGCGACCCGAAATCAGCCCGTTCAAATCGTAAAGGGATGGCGTGCTTGCTGTCACGGTAAAGGTGGGAAAGCTGAGGGGCTGCTGCCACCCAAGTGGAAAAGAAAATCGCCAAGTGCATAGCGAGTTGCCAAGAAGATGTTCGCTTGCAATTTTTCACGCACCAAACCTCAGCGAGCTGAAAATCTCCTGCGAAAACGACGCTAATCGATTCCCGATATTAACAAAAAAACCATCCGCTAAACGATCACTGTTTGGCGTAACCCTTGCTCGGGGCCGCCTCGGTGTCACCTCCCTTCCCAACCAATGCTCTGCTAAGATGCCGGCAATCAATCATGCCGACGACGCTGCAGGCAATCCGGTACCGCAATTTGGACGAAGCCTCAGTCGTGCTGGAACCACAGTTGGGGAAGCAAACCAACAATATCCTTACCAACGAAGACGAAGAGCCCAACGGCCTTCTCTCTGTGGTGGTTGAGGATCAGCTTTCTCCCGAGCTTTTCTACCGTCTTTTTGACTCTGACAAAGGGGTTCTGGTGCAGGTCGAGCGCGGAAGTATAGTGGATTCGGCCCTCCTGCAGAGGCCGAGCATTATATGGGTTACACATCGCGCCAAGTTTGCTATGTGTTGGAGGGCTATGCTTGGTCGATCGAGATCGAGAATTGCCCTCTGCGGGCGATCGATCTACACCACCTCGAGGCAATGGTCATGGGCGGGCTACATCCCCTCGATCGAGAGGTCGTCTCGCGCCACTTTGGACTTGCTGAAGACTGGGACTTCGAGGAACTGTTGGAACTGGTGGCCGAGGGTATCACCACCGCGCAGGCCATAGATAAGTTGCTACACCAATAGGACCTCTCAGGAATCTCGTCTTGAAATTGCTTCTCCTATTTCCACATTCTCCCGGCACCGAAACCAGCCATTCTCAGCCGTTGAAACGCTGCTCGGCAGCCGCCCAATTGACGACGTTCCACCAAGATGCCAAGTAGTCGGCGCGTCGGTTTTGGTAATTGAGATAGTAGGCGTGTTCCCAAACATCACAGCCCAGCACCGGTGTGGCGTCTCCCATCAGAGGGCTGTCCTGGTTGGCGCTGGAAGTTATGCTCAAGCCACCTGAGGCGTCCCCAACCAACCACGCCCAGCCCGAGCCAAAACGGCCCATCCCAGCTGCCTGGAACTGCTGCTTGAAGGTATCGAGGTCGCCAAAAGTGGCGTTGATCGCAGCCGCCAAGTTGCCCACCGGCCCGCTACCGGCAGCCGGCCCCATGATCTCCCAGAACAAGGAATGATTGGCATGGCCGCCACCGTTGTTGCGGACGGCGGTTCGGACGTTATCGGGAACGATTGCACAGTCGTTGGCCAGCAATTCCGCCAACGATTTCCCTCCGAGTTCAGGAGCGGAATTGACCGCGTTGTTGAGATTGGCCACATAAAGGGCGTGGTGTCGCCCATGATGGATCTCCATCGTCCGCTGGTCGATGTGCGGTTCGAGCGCATCAGTGGCGTAGGGCAAGTCAGGCAAAGAAAATGACATCACTATCCTCCTTGTTTGGGTTCCAAATTTCGGTGCTGAGCGCCCCCCGCAGCCACCAAAAGAGGAGCTGTCGGGATCGGTGATCAAGATATCAACTGAGGTCCGAGGGGGCAAGGGATTGTGCGGCTGAGTCCGGCACACCTGAAACTTTTTCAGACTCGTCTGTCTAGCACAGGCAGGCACGACGCCGATTCAGTTCTTGAGCCGCTGGTCCAGATCCTCGCTTGTCCTTCATTATCGGTTGCCGGTATTTTCAGGGACTTTTGTTGTGAGGCAATTGGTTGCACGGCGGAGGGGGCAATTCGACTCCTTGCATTCAAGTGGCCTATCGAATAGCCTTATCTATGTATTGACAAGAGGCTGGTCTACCGTGATCGAGCTCCCGCTCTTCCCCCTTCCTAATCTCGTTTTCTTCCCCCGTACAACACTACCGCTGCACATTTTTGAGCCTCGTTATCGTCAGATGACCGAAGAGGCCCTCGAGAACTCTTCCCCTATCGGAATGATCCTGCTCAAGTACGGAAGGGAAGACGCACTGGCCCCGGGGCGGGACTGCCATCGCATTGGAAGCGCAGGCGAGATCACGCGATGCATCCGTCTGGAAGACGGCCGTTTCTTGATCCATCTTGAGGGACGAAGCCGGTTCAAAGTTATCGAGCTGGTGCGGGACCAGCCCTACCGACTGGCTCGTGTGCGCCTGCTGGAGGACGAATTGCCTTCTGCCGCGATGCGGCAAACCCTCTCCATTCAGCTCATCGACGCTTTTGAAACGCTTGCGCTGCACCGCGGCTCGCAGCCGGAACCGGCACAGCTGAGCGAAATGGATTTCCCAGCCCTGGTCAATTCGGTCTGCTCGACCCTCCGCATTGATGATCACTCCAAACAGTTGCTCCTGGAGATGGACGATCTGGAGTCCAGAGCTGAGAGCACCCTGCAAATGATTCATAAACTCAAAGAACAAGAACGCCTGATGGGATCCTACCAGCACCTGCGGCCCAATGATCCCAACCTCAATTAGCTCCGGCCCTAGACCGGGGTGGGAGACTGTTTGGAATGCCGTCTGACCGTTTCTAGGGCCAACGGCTGGCTCATTTTCCGAAAGGGAAAAAGACGGGAACCAGGACAATCAACAACACCAGCAAGAGAATCGTCAGAGGAGTACCCACTCGCAGGTAGTCGAGCGATCGGTACCCTCCCGCCCCCATCACCAACAGATTCGCCTTATGACTGAAAGGCGTCATGAAGGCGGCCGAGGCCGCCAGACTAACACCCATCATCAAGGGATAGGGACTCAACCCGAGACTTTGAGCAGTCTCAATCACCACGGGAGTCAGAAGAACCACTGCCGGCGCTCCGTCCAAACCCTGGCTGAGCAGACTCGAGAGGACCACCAGAGCTCCTAAGACCGCAAACGGTCCGGCCGGGCCGGCCAACGCCGAAACGTTTTCAGCAAGCAGCGGTGCTGCTCCGGTACGCTCCATGGCCAACCCCATCGGAAGGATCGCCGCAACCAGAAAGATCGCTTTCCACTCCACAGCCTGATAGGCCTCTTCCATAGTCAGAGCGCCGCTCAAGATCACTAAAGAGGCCGCGGTAAAGGCAGCCACGTGAATGGGTTGCAAACCGGACATCACTAGTCCGATCATCAATACCAGTGCTCCCAAGGCAAAAATCGCTTTGCCGGTTCGGCGCGGGGTCGCGGTCATTTCCGAGAGCACCAAGAAATCAGGATCAGAAGCCAAACGGACGATTCTGTCGCGAGGGCCCTGCAGCAGCAAAGCGTCGCCCAGACTCAAAGGGATTGTGGCCAGACGGGTTCGAATCGCTTCGCCCGAGCGCCACAAGGCCAATACCTGAAGGCCGTAGCGCTCTCGGAACCTCAACCCGCGAACTGTCTTACTCACCAGTGAACTTCGCGGAGCCAAGACGGCCTCCACCATACCTACGTCTTCAGACTCAAACTCGGTGGTTGCCATATCGGCATCCAGTTGCAGCTCGCCCAACTCCACCAGTTGCAGAATTCTTGAAGGCTCCCCCGCTACCAACAACCGATCTCCTGCTCGGATCTCTTGATCGGGAGTCACGGCAAGACGAGTCTCGTTGCCGCGAATAAGGCCGCTAACGGTGATGCCGGCCAGCTCACCCAACCGACTGGATCCAACCGTTACCCCGTCCAAGGGTGCTCCCTGAGGAACATGCATCAGATAAAGTTGGTCTAGGAGTTGTTGCAGCGCGGCAAGCCCTATCCTCCGAATCTCGAAATCGTGGCTGTCGCGCAGTTTCTGAAGATGCTGATGGAGACCTAGTGCAAGAATCTCATCACCCGAGGCCAAAGTCTGGTCCGCCAGCTCGTTTCGAAGCAAAGTGCTTCCCCGCTGGATGCCGACCACTACGGCTCCGAACCGATCCCGGAACTGCAACTCTCGCAGGTTTCGACCCAGCAAAGGCGAATCGGATTTGAGGGCCAGGTGGATGCCGGTAACTCCCTTGGAAAGCCGCGGAAGTGTTCCCGGTCCGACCTTCTCGATCTCCATCCCCTGAACCCGAAGCAACTCCCGCAGGTCATCCATCTCGCCCTCCACCAGCAAGATGTCCCCACCACGCAGTTCCGTGTCGGCGGCTGGGGCCAGTTGGCGCCGGCCTCTTCGAATTACCGCCACCACTTGAGCCGCCAGTGCAGTTCCGAATCGAGCTTCACCCAGGGTGAGTCCATCCAATTTCGAGCCCGGCGGAAGACGGATCGAAAACAGTTGCTCTTGTAGCTGATAGACTTGGGCTAAATTTCGCTCCGCTTCAGCCCGCCCCTTGGCCTCTACTCGGGGCAAAAGTCGCCGGCCTAAGGTCACCATAAAGAGCATTCCCAAACCCAGCAGTAACAAGCCCAAAGGAGTGAAGTCGAAAAAACTGAAAGGCTCCAAGCCCTGTTCCTGGAGCATGGTCGCGGTCAGAATATTGGGAGGAGTGCCGATTTGGGTTGTGGTCCCCCCCAGAATGGCCCCAAAAGCCAAGGGCATAAACAGCCGCGACGGAGCCAGACCCGAACGGTGGGCGATCGACCCCACTGCCGGCATGAGCACAGCCGTGGCGGCAATGTTGTTCATGAAGGCAGACAAAACTCCGGCCACTAACATCAGCGATAAAATCAATGGGACTTCGCGTCCTCCCACCAAGTGGTGAATCCGGCCGCCCACGACATCGGCAACCCCGGTGTGCAGTAATGAAGCACTCACAATAAAGATCGACAACATTGTGATTACCGCACCTGAGGCGAAACCTGAAAAGGCTTCATCAGCGCCGATATAGCCACTGAAGACAAGGGCCACCAGCCCCAAAAAAGCCGTCAGGTCGACAGGAATCTTCTCACTTAGGAAAAGTGTCACCATTACCGCTATCAGGAGAAAAAGACCGGCGATCTCAAAAGTCATAGCCTACTCCGGGGCGGATGCCGCAGGTCTCGAGCTTAGCGTCTTGAGGGCTGGAAGAAAAGAGAGGCAACCCTTGAGGAGTGCAGCTTCGGTAAACCTTTTCTTGTTCAGCGAACCGAAGCGTTGCGATTGATCTTCACTCGATCCAACTGCCAAACGAGTTTAGATCCTCCAGCCGGGTCGACGGGGCTGGGACACAGTGCGATTTGACCCCTGGCCGATTGTTCTGTGAAACTCGATCCTCGGGTAACGCGCTATCATGAATCGCTACTTTTGTATTCACGGTCATTTCTATCAGCCCCCGCGCGAGAATGCTTGGCTGGGAAGTGTTGAACGTCAAGAAACGGCCTACCCCTATCACGACTGGAACGAACGCATTCTGCAGGAATGCTATGCTCCTAACGCCGCTGCACGAATTCTTGACGACCGCGGTCGAACTGTCGAAATCATCAACAACTATTCGAAAATCAGTTTCAACTTTGGTCCGACTCTGTTGCGTTGGATGGAGAGGGCCGCTCCTGAGATCTATTCTGCGATCCAAGCGGCGGACCGCCACTCCCGCGAGGTCTTTTCCGGCCACGGATCGGCCTTGGCTCAAACTTACAATCATACGATTTTGCCTTTGGCCAGCAATTACCAGAAGGAGATCCAAATTGCCTGGGGCGTTCGCGACTTCCAACATCGATTTGGCCGGGAACCCGAAGGTATGTGGCTGCCGGAGACAGCGGTTGACCTCGCCACCCTGGAAGTCCTCGCCAAGCAAGGAATCAGTTTTACCATTCTGGCGCCACATCAGGCAACTCGGGTTCGGCCCCCTGATCTTTCCCGCTGGATCGAGGTCCCCAACGGCGTGATCGACACTCGACGGGCTTACCGCATCCGGCTTCCCTCCGGAGCATCATCGAGCCTATTTTTCTACGATGGACCGACTTCGCGGGCAGTGGCGTTCGGGTCGTTGCTGGCTAACGGCCAGAACTTGATAGAGTGCTTGCTGAACCGTTTCTCTGAAGATCCTGAGCCACAACTGGTGCACCTCGCGACCGATGGAGAAACCTATGGCCACCATCACCGCTGGGGTGAAATGGCGTTGGCTTATGCTCTCTCCCGGATCGAAACTCGAGCCGATGTCCGTCTGACCAACTACGGCGAGTTTCTAGCTCGCCACCCGGCCTGCTGGGAAGTTCAGATCCATGAAAACAGCTCGTGGAGCTGTGCTCACGGGACGGAGCGTTGGAGAAGCGATTGCGGCTGCTCAAGCGGTGCTCGACCGGAGTGGCACCAGCAGTGGCGTGCTCCCTTCCGTGAGGCCTTGGATTGGCTCTGGCAAGAGCTGGAGTCGGGATACGCGGAAGCAGCAATCGAACTGGTTCCGGCACCAAGAAGGGCCTTCAAGCACTACATTGAGGTAGTCTTGAATCCAACTTCGAAACGAGTGGCCGGTTTTCTCCACCGCCAGACCAAGAATCACCTTTCGTCCCACCAGCGGATTCGGCTCTTTAAGCTGCTCGAGATGCTGCGACACGCTGCCCTGATGCACACCAGTTGTGCTTGGTTTTTTGATGACATATCGGGCATCGAACCGCGACAGGCTCTGCAGTACGCAGGTCGAGCGGTGGAGTTGGCGCGTGAGGCACTGGGACGAGAGGATTTGGAAAAGGTCTTCTTGGCCCGGTTGGAACAAGTCCCCAGCAACCTGCCCAACCAGAACGGAGCCAGTGTCTATCGGGAAACCTTGAGGCGCTCAAGAGTCCAACTGGATGCCAACCCCGCTCCCTTGGTCCCCTTTGAGCATAGTCGGCGCTCGCACCCAATGGGCAATGACCGGATTCAGGTTCCGTCTGGGTCCGGAACCTGCTCCTCCGATTGAAACTCGGTAATAGACAATTCCGATTCGGCAGGACTAGGCCGCCGGGGTGCCATTTTCGGCCCCGGGGTCTTGCTTTCTCGGCAGGGTTGCAAATGGACGCGGGACGGCCGATTGACGTCAGGACGTTCGACTTGGCAGGCTTTGCTCAGCCAATCAGAGAGCGCAGCACATAGTGCAAAATGCCACCGTGCCGGTAGTAACGCACCTCGTTGGGGGTGTCAACGCGGGCCCGCACCCAAAAGTGCCGGCGGGTCCCGTTGGGATGGGCGACATCGATCCTCAACCGTTTGCCCGGTTCCAAGCCGTCTGCCAAGCCCACCAAATCAAAGGTCTCAAATCCGGTTAGTCCCAGGGTGGCTACTCCGGCACCGGCCTCGAACTGAAGTGGGAGCACACCCATCCCGATTAGATTGCTGCGGTGGATCCGCTCATAGCTTTCAGCGATCACCACGCGAACCCCTAACAATCGGGTCCCCTTGGCCGCCCAGTCTCGGGAAGAACCTGAGCCGTACTCACGACCCGCCAGGACCAGCAAAGGAATACCTGCCTTTTGGAAAGCCATGGCGGCGTCAAAAATCGCTTCAGGATCTCCCTCGGGATCCCCGCGGGTGTAGCCACCTTCCAGGCCCGGAACAAGTTGATTTCGCAGCCGGATATTGCCAAACGTCCCGCGCATCATAACTTCATGGTTCCCCCTACGGGAACCGAAGGAATTGAAATCACGCGGTTCAACTCCACGTGCCATCAAGTAGCGCCCCGCCGGACTATCTTGAGGAATGGCCCCGGCAGGAGAAATATGGTCCGTAGTCACCGAATCGCCCAATAGGGCCAGCACCCGCATTGCGCGGATGTTCTTGTACTCATCCGGTTGGGAAGACATGCCAGCGAAAAAAGGCGGGTGTTTGATATAAGTCGAATCATCCTTCCACTGATAGCGGCGGCCTGAGGGGACGGGCAGTTCCCTCCACGTCGTGTCTCCGGTGAAAACGCTGGCATACTTTGCCTTGAACATTTCGCGTTTAACGCAGCGGGCTACAGTCGATGAGATCTCCTGCTGGGAGGGCCAGAGGTCCCGCAGGAAGATGGGCTGACCGTCTTGGTCTTGACCCAATGGCTCGGCATAAAGATCGATGTCCATTCTACCTGCCAAAGCGTAAGCCACGACCAGTGGTGGTGATGCCAAGTAATTGGCCCGGACATGAGAGCTGATTCTTCCCTCAAAATTGCGGTTTCCTGATAACACCGAGCAGACAACCAGATCGTGCTCCTGGATGGCGCTAGAAATCGGCGCCGGCAAAGGTCCACTATTGCCGATGCAGGTGGTACAGCCATATCCCACCAGATTGAACCCCAATTCGTTCAAGTAGGGAGTAAGACCGGCTTGGTCCAAGTACTCCGTAACCACCTTGGATCCGGGGGCCAGACTGGTCTTGACCCAGGGATGGCGTTGCAAACCTCTCGATACGGCCTGTCGCGCCAGCAGACCTGCGGCAACCATCACCGACGGGTTGGAAGTGTTGGTGCAACTGGTGATGGCGGCGATCACGATGGCTCCATCACCAAGTTCGAATTCGTCCTCGGACAATCTGACTCTTACCCGTTTTCGAGTGGCACCGGCAATTTCCCCCGAGGCGGTCCCAGCTGGCTGTAGCAGGCTGGCCAGATTCTCGTTGAAGATGGTTTTGGACCGCCGCAAGGAGATCCGATCTTGGGGTCGCTTGGGGCCCGCCAAGCTGGGCTCGACTTGGCCTAGGTGGAGTTCCAAATAATCGCTGTACTCCGCCTCAGGACTCTCCGGAGTATGGAAAAGTCCTTGGGCTTTGGCGTAAACCTCTACCAGCTCAACCTGCCGCTCGTCGCGGGCTGTAAAACGTAGATAGTGGAGCGTCTCTTCATCGATGGGGAAGATGGCACAGGTGGCTCCGTACTCTGGAGACATGTTCCCCAAGGTGGCCCGGTCGGCCAACGAGAGACTGGCTACGCCCGCACCATAGAACTCGACAAATTTCCCCACCACGCCCCGCTGGCGGAGTAGTTCGGTAATCGTCAAAACCAGATCGGTAGCCGTGGAGCCTTCTCGCAGCTTGCCGTAGAGCTTGAAGCCGACTACCTGTGGGATCAGCATACTGATGGGTTGACCCAACATGGCTGCTTCGGCCTCGATGCCTCCGACTCCCCAGCCCAGCACTCCTAAGCCGTTGATCATGGTCGTGTGGCTATCCGTTCCCACCAAAGTATCGGGGTAAGCCAAGCGCCTCCCTCCAATTTGTGACTCGAAGACCACACGAGCCAGATACTCCAAGTTGACCTGATGCACGATTCCAGTCCCCGGAGGCACGACCCGGAAATTGTCAAAGCTGTTCTGTCCCCAGCGCAAGAATTGGTAGCGCTCTTGGTTGCGCTCGAACTCTCGCTGGAGATTGACTTGGAGTGCATTTCGGGTGGCAAAAGAATCCACCTGAACAGAATGATCGATCACCAACTCGCAGGGAACCAGCGGGTTGATCAGAGTCGGATCCCCCCCCAGTTCGGACATGGCCTCCCGTATGGCGGCCAGATCAACAACAGCGGGCACGCCCGTAAAGTCCTGCAGGATCACTCGGGCCGGTGTAAAGGCAACTTCCTGCTGGGGTTGAGCCATCGGTTCCCAGGCCAGAAGAGCCTCGATATCATCTGCTGTAACCGCTTTGCCATCTTCATGCCGCAAGAGATTTTCCAGTAAGATTCGTAAAGAAAAGGGGAGCCGCTCGACCGAACCTTCCAGAGCCGGAAGGCTGTAGTAATCGAGTTCATGACCCGCAACCCGCAATTTGCGACATGTTCGGAAGCTATCCAGACAATTGGACATCAGACCTCTCTTTAGCCACAGGGCCTCATTAATCGCCTCCAAGATACCGGCGCCGCAAGTCGAAGGCAAATCTTTGGAAGTCTCAAAAAGAGGGTGCCGGGCCTTATGCTAAACTCCCTGGATCTGTGTCCACCGCGGTAATTGACTCTATTCAATGACCGGGGATAAACGGGCAAATGAAGCCAAGAGTTCGAAGAAGGGAAAAAACTCCGGAAAGGAAACTTCATGACTGGCGAAGTGTTGCGAAAGGAAACCGAGGTGTTGGTTATTGGAGGCGGTCCTGGAGGCTACGCGGCCGCTTTCCATGCCGCTGATCTGGGACTCTCGGCCACGGTCGTAGACGATCGCCAGGCCCTGGGGGGAGTCTGCCTTCACGATGGCTGTATCCCCTCCAAAGCGCTGCTGCACGCCGCCGAAGTCATCACCGAATCGGCCCACGCCGAAGTTTACGGAATTCGGTTCGCTCCTCCCGAGATCGATCTCACCAAGCTGCGCGAATGGAAAAACGGCGTGATCAAAAAGATGACTGCCGGGTTGGCGCAAATCGCGCGACTGCGTGGTGTTGAATTGGTGCGGGGCCGGGCCGGTTTTGCGGGCTCGGACCGGGTAACCGTGCGCGGTTCAGAGGACTGTGAAATCCGTTTCCAGCACGCTATCGTCGCCACCGGCTCGAGCCCAACCTCGCTACCCCATATTTCCTCCGTAAATGGGAGAGTGATGGACTCTAGCGGCGGGCTGGATCTGGGAGATGCCCCCCAACGGTTGTTGGTCATCGGGGGTGGCTACATCGGGCTTGAGCTGGGCACGGTCTACTCGGCTCTGGGCAGTCGGGTCACGGTGGTGGAGCTGACCGATGGCCTGTTGCCGGGAGTCGACCGAGATCTTGTTCGACCACTGGCTAGACGCATCCAGGCTAGATTCGAAGCCGTTTATCTCAACACCAGCGTTGATGCGGTCAGGGAAAGTGATCAAGCGGTTGAGGTGGACTTGAGCGGAAAGGAAAAGGGAACCCATACATTTGACCGAGTCCTGGTGTCGGTCGGTCGACGACCCAACTCCGCTGGGCTCGGATTGGAAAATACGCAGGTAAGACTGGATGACCAAGGGTTCATCCAGATCGACGAACAATGCCGCACGACCGATCCCGGCATCTTTGCCATCGGCGATGTGGCCGGACAACCCATGCTGGCTCACAAGGCCGCCCGCGAAGGGAAAGTCGCGGCCGAGGTGATCGCCCGTCAATCTGCGGTCTTTGACAATTTGGCGATTCCAGCCGTGGTCTTCACCGATCCCGAGATCGCTTGGTGTGGGCTGACTGAAGGCGAGGCCCGGGACTCGAACCGCAAAGTTAGCGTAGCCCGCTTCCCCTGGGCAGCCTCAGGTCGCGCAAATACCTTGGACCGCACTGAGGGCTTAACAAAGATCATCTTCGATCCTGATACCCGGCAGGTGTTGGGCGTGGGCATTGTCGGACCGGGTGCGGGTGAGTTGATCAATGAAGGGGTGTTGGCAGTCGAGATGGCAGCAGTGGCCGAAGATCTGGGTGCTACCATCCACGCCCATCCCACGCTTTCGGAAACCTTTATGGAAGCCGCCGAAAGCCTCTTTGGCCACGCTACCCATATCTACCGCAAGCCCCTCAACTAGGGCAGGAGAAATCCCCGCCGGCACTTGGGTTGTTGCTGACGGAGTCAGTCGCCATTTGGACCCGGAGGTTCTTGCCAATTAGGCAGGTTCGCTGAGGTCGCCGGATCATGTCGACCCTTTTCCCGCGAGTCTTGTTTGCCAAGATAATCCCCACAAATCGAGATCATTTCAGGCTTTACAACTTTCAGCCCGGCTGCCGAAGACCGGGATTCGGTGCGTCTATTGTGAGGCGACTCGCCGGCTTGCCCGTGGAATGACCTTCTGTTATAAAGTGAGGATGAAACCTGCCAAATCCACGTTGACTAAAGATATGCGTTTCGAGGGTCTCGGGACCGCCGGGCTGTCCTCGAATGTAGGCGGCCCCGCGCAGATCATCGAAATTTTCAAGGCATTAATCGCGGAAGGTAAGCTCGGGGCGGGAACTCGGCTACCGGCCGAACGGGATCTGGCCCGCATGTTGGGTGTCAGTCGACCCACTCTGCGTCAGGCCTTGAAAGCACTCCATCTACTCAGAATCTTGGAGATCAGACCACGTAGCGGTACCTATGTAACGACCAATGTCGCCAACATCATCAAAGAGCCGATTCATTTTGCGGTTCTGCTAAAGGTCGCTTCCCACCGTGAGCTGATGGAAGCCAGGATCTTATTCGAGGTGCACCTGGCCGGATTGGCGGCGGAAAAGGCGAACCAGGATGACCTTGAAGCGATGCAGGAGGCACTGGCGGGGATGATAGGCAACATGGGTAAACCAGCCGAATGGTGTCAGTTCGAGATCCAATTGCACGACGCCATCGCTCGAGCTGCCGGAAATACGGTTATGTTTTCTATTATGGAAACCTTGTCCGAGCTTCTAGCCGAGCATCGGCAACGGACTGTGGAGAGCTTGGTCGACTACCATGAGGATTTTCGGATTCACTACCGGATTTTCGAGCTGGTTCAGAAAGCGGATAAGAAAGGCGCCGAGGATGCCATGAGGAAGCATTTCGAATACCTGCAACGCCGCACGCTTTCTGAGGCGAACTCCGCTTAGGCCGACGTCACTCCTTTCAAAGACTTCTACGACCCCAGGCCCAGACCACTTTTCTGAAACACGAATGGGCCATAAACGTCCGACCTCATTGCGCACACGGCTTGCTGCCCGCTGGAATTACTGGTAGCAGTAGATGAGAGGGATGCTCGGAGTTGTGGGAAACGGTCTGGTTGGCGATCAACAACTCGTCGTCTTCACCGAATTTGCCACCAGTGTTCGGATTGCGATTGTACTTCGGGAAGTTGCTGCTGGAAATCTCGAGGCGGATCCGGTGCCCTTTCAGAAAAGCATTGCTGGTTGACCACAAGTCTATGTAGAAGTCATAGATCTGACCGGGAACCAGCAGGTTCTGCTCCCCAAAAGTCTTCCAATAGCGCCCTCGGATGATTCCCTCCAAGAGAATCTGAGCGTAGCCGTCAGGGTGGACATCGACCAGTTTTGCCGTGAAGTCCGTGTCGGTGCGATCCGTCGCGGCGAAAAGTCTGACCACGATGGGGCCGGTGACTTCAAGGTCTTCCTCGAGAGGCTGCGTGGTGTAGACAAGCACATCGCTGCGCAATTCGATAGCGCGCTGATTATAGGGTCCCACTCTGGGCGGATGCATGGCGATGTTGCCACCCAAAGTGGGGACTGGGTCTTCAGGATTGTAGATGAACGAGTCGTTGGGCTCGTCTCCAGGTTCGATCGTACTGAGGGTTCCATCGCCCAGCAGACTGTTGGCTCGACCTCCGCTGTGCAGATAATACTTCGTATACTGTGCTCGTTGGAGCGGCCACTCACATTCGTTGCGCCAGCGGTCCCGACCCATGACATAAATGTATACGGAAGGCTCCCGGTCAAAGCCGTTGTCCATCCCCCTGAGCCAATAATCGAACCAGCGCAATCTCCACTCCAACCCGTTGGGTGCAGCCTGGTTGGGATAAGTCAATTCACCTTGTCGAGTCTGAAAGAGTCCGCCGTGAGTCCACGGACCCATCATGAGCTTGTGAGACGTTCTGATTGCTTCCGGACCATGGCTAACCATTCCCACGTAGTTGTTGATCGTCGCTTGGCTGACCTGATCGTACCAACCGGCGATGTTGAAAGTCGGAACTCTTACCTGATCGTATTTTCCAGGGCCATTCTTGCCTGGGGAGATGCGCTCACCGGGACCCACCCAATAGTCGTCCCGCTCCGTATGAGCCAATAGGTCAAACCAGAGCTGTGCGTTCTGGATTCCGGCATAACCTGCCATGTCTTTCAGCGGCAGGTGCTTGTACCATTTCTCCCAGTTCATCACCTCGGTGGGCAAGTTGGTTCTGCCACCGCAACAGAACCATAGGAAGTCCAGGCTGTTCGACAGTTGAAAAGCCCCTGAGGGATAGACGTTGTCGTAGTGATCGTCGGGGGAAACTTCGGGAATCAGGGCAGTCAAATTGGGATTCTGCTGGAGTGCACCGGACCATTGGATAAATCCCAAATAGGAGCCGCCGAACATGCCGATCTTGCCCGTCGACCAGGGTTGTTGCGCCACCCAGCTTTGCATGAAGTCGAGGTCCTCGCCATCGGCAGGCCCATAAAGGTAGGCCTGTCCCAGAGAGTCATAACGTCCCCGCAGGTCATAGGCCACAAATGCATAGCCGCGGCGGGCGAAGAAGTCGGCGCTCCGAAGGTTTCTCTCCGATGTCTTGTCGTAGGGGGTGGCGATCAGAACCACGGGGAATTTCTCTCCGTCGATATCAGGACGCCAGATGGCAACGTTGAGGTTGATACCGTCGGGCAGAGTCACGTCCTGCAAACGAAACCTGATCTCAGGATATTCGACTTTGGAGAGTCGTTCTCGCCAGTCGTTCGTTACCGCCTGGGCCAGCACGCCGGTCGAAGTCAAGGCAACAATCAGTGACCAAAACAAGCTTCCAGCCAACTTGGAATAAAGGATTCTAGCGACCATTAGGTCCCCCTTATTGATATGAGAATTTCGGTCCTTGGCGCCGATAACTCGAGTGAATCTTTATTGACTATATGTAACAAATCTATACACAAATGTTCAGTTCTCCAACTCGACAATCAGGTTCCCATATCGGTCCATCTCGGCGCTCTGACCTGGGAGAACTACAGCGGTTGAATCCCGAAGTTCAATGATCCCTGGACCCTTTACCCGATTACCGAACTCCAGTTGGTAGCCGTCGTAAATCGTCGTTTCCACTGATTGTCCGCTGAAGAAAACAGGCCGAGTGGCCTTGATGGCATGTTCCGCTTCCACACCCGCTCTTTCCCGCGCGGGCAACTCCGCCGAGGGCCGGTTGCCGACTGCACTCACTCTCAGGTTCACGACTTCAGTGGGATCATCCGGAGCATAACCATATTTATTCGAATAGAGCTCTCGAAAACTGCCTTCAATCCTCTTGAGATCCCGACGTGTCAAATGCCCATTGGGGACTGAAACCTCCAGTCCGTATCCCTGGCCGATTAACCTGATCTCTGCGCTCCGAAAAACGGTTACCTGTGGCCTGCGCAGGCCATCACGAGACATTTGAGAGAGCGCCTTGTTCTCCAGATCGGAAAAGAAGCCTTCCAGTGCAGCGGGATCAAGGCCTTCGAGTTGTACCAAGAGCGTGCGGACGTAATCGTGACGGAAATCCGCTACGATGCAACCCATGGCCGACCCTACTCCGGAAATTGAGGGGATGAGCACCTGTCGCATATTGAGCTCACGCGCCAGCATAGCGCCGTGCAAAGGGCCGCAACCTCCAAAGGCGAAAAGGGTAAATTCCCTGGGATCGTAGCCTCTTTCAATAGAAACCCGTCGCAAGACCCGAATCATGGTGGCGTTCACCACTTTGAGGATTCCTTCCGCCGCCAGTTCCAGGCTCAAACCCAGCGGACGAGCGATCCGGTCGTGAATTGCGCGGCGTGCCGCCTCCAGATCCACTTCCATCTCTCCACCCAGGAAGAAGTCAGGATTCAACCGACCGAGGACCAAATTGGCATCCGTCACGGTCGGTTCCGATCCCCCCCTTGCATAGCAGGCAGGGCCCGGGTCAGCACCCGCGCTGCGAGGACCGACCTGAAGGGCTCCTCCTGCATCGATCCAGGCCAGGCTGCCCCCTCCAGCGCCCACGGTCTGGATGTAAATGGTCGGCACATAAATCGCGATCTGTCCTCCCACTACGTTTTTCTGAGCGTAGGTGAGCTTGCCCCCGCGCACCAGTGACGCGTCTGCACTGGTGCCGCCTACGTCCAGGGCGATCAGGTTGTCGTAACCCGCCTTCCGGCCGACCCAGTTGGAATAGAAGGCGCCTGCCGCGGGTCCGGAAAGCACAGTATGAATGCTTCTTTCTCCGGCGCTACCGGCAGCCATCACGCCCCCGTTGGACTGCATCACGTAGAGGTCCGAGTGCAGTCTCATCCGCCGCAGATCCTGCTGAAGCCGCTCAACATAGTCAGTAACAATCGGCAACACATAGGCATTGACAACAGTCGTGACCGCCCTTTCATACTCCTTGATCTGAGGCAGGACCTCGGAAGACAACGAGACCTTCATGGCGGGAATTTCCTCGTGGGTGAGTTCCTTAACCCGCCGCTCGTGATCCGGGTTGGCATAGGAATGGAGAAGGCAGACAGCCAGAACGTCGATCTGGCCCGACTCGGCGATGCGGCGAAGGAGCTTTCGAGTGGAACTCTCTTCCAGCGGTATCTTTATCTCTCCGCTGAAAAGGAGTCGCTCGCGAACCTGAAAAGTGCGTTGTAAGGGCACGAGAGGCGAGGGGTGTTGTGCAAAATAGTCATACAATTTGGGCCGATCCTGGCGGACTATGTGCAGTATGTCCCGGAATCCTTCGGTGAGGAGCAGACCCACGCGCGCTCCCTTCTGTTCCAGGAGCGCGTTGGTTGCTATCGTGGTGCCGTGAACGAGTAGTTCTACATCTTCCGGCTCGTGACGCGTCTCTCGCAGGATGCGTTTGACAGCCTTCACAACTGCCAACTCCGGTGAAGCCGGCTCCGATGGAACTTTAGTAATGTAGATCGATCGATTCGTTTCGTCCAAGAGACACAAGTCCGTGAAGGTGCCTCCGACATCGACTCCGATCTTGATGCTCATCGGCGAATCTTCTTGGCTAGCACTCTGCATTCTGCGGTGACCCCAAAGCGAAAAAGTCAAATCTCGAAACATCACCATTCGCCGAGGCTCGCCGGTAGACGTGTGAAGCGGCGACGATGTCCTCAAACGCCAAACCTACACTCTTGAAGAGGATGATCTCGTCTCGGCGCTGTCGTCCTCGCGTGCGGTCTTGGATGACATGGGCGAGGTCCAAGCTAACATCATCTCCGCTGATCGAGCCCTCTTCAATGGGTATCAAGAGGTCTCCCGCTTCTACGAGACAGGCTTGGCGGGAGTCGCAAACGATCTTGGATCGCTTCACGGTGATGGTGTCAAGTTCACGCCGATCGGGTCTGGCATTGCCGACGGCAATGACCAGCGTCCCTTCTGGAATCCATCGCCCGTCCAGCACCGGATCCTCCGAGTCAGTGCAAACCACCAGAATCTGGGCCTGCCGGACCACCTCTTCGGCGCTGTCGGCAACCTCAACAGGGGTATCTACCAGGTGCTTTACAGAGTTCAGAAATTCAGAGCTCTTAGCGGCCAGTGACGGCGAGTAAACCACCACTCTATTGCAATCCGTCTCTTCGACCATGGCCTGAATATGGACTGAAGATTGCACTCCGCTCCCAAGAACTCCAACCGTTCCTATGTTGTCTCGCGCCAGGTAGCGGGCGGCCACCCCGGAAACTGCCGCCGTTCGATAGGCCGTAATCAGAGTGCTGTCCATTATCGCCAAAGGCTCACCCGACTGGATATCGAATAGGACGATCAACCCCAAGATGGCCGGCAGATCCCGGGAAACTGGATTCTGCTTGAAGTTCGTATTGAGCTTAATCCCGAACCCTTTCAAGTCAGTTACGGCGCATGGCATGAAAGCTCCGTATCCGCTGCCTTCACCGACCGCAATCCTCAATCTCTGGGGCATGGTAACGCCACCGTGGTGAAAAGCCAGAAACGCTGCTTCCATCTTGTTGATGATTTCCCCCATCGACAAGCACCGTCTCACGTCTTCCTTGGATAAGAGAAGTGTCATCGTGGTGGCTCGCCTTGCTTGTCCACTACCTCGCATCCCGCCTCCTGCTTCATTTCTGCCCGCAGTTGCCGCGTCTCTACCTCATCGATATCGCAGGCTCGATTCAACGCGACACCATAGATGTCGCGGGCTCGCCGGCGACTGACCAGACCCTCCAGGACGTCCCAGCGCACACGGGCTGGATCGCGTTCCAGCGGATCGCCATAGCCACCTCCTCCCGCGGTTATACAGCGCAGGACATCGCCACGCTTTACCTGCCTGGTTCCCTTCGATGGCAAGGCGACCAATTTCCCATTCTTTCGTTTCAACAGGAACCTGCTCAGACCTCCCGGCTTGCCGCCATAAAGCCCCCAGGGGGCAAATCTGGCGCGGTCAGTCGAAAGGGTCACCGTGTTTTCGCTGCTCTGAATTCGAATGTCCCGGCGCTTTCCGAACCCTCCGCGAAACTTGCCGGCACCCTCCGAGTCAGGCTCCAGTCCATAGGACTCCACAAACATAGGGTGGCTGGTTTCGAAGACCTCCACGGGAGCGTTGCGGGTGTTTGTCATGTGCATCTGGACTCCGGACATTCCGTCGCGATCGCAAAGTCCACCTTGACCGCCTCCGTAGGTCTCGATGTAGCTGTACCAACGTCGGGATCGGAGATCGTAGCCGCCTATGGTGAAGAGCATATTGGACTGGCAGCCCGCCAACACCCGGTCGGGAACGACTTGGCTCAGTGCCCCCAGGATCGTGTCGACGATTCGCATTCCGGTAACGATATTCGCGTGTGCCAGAGCGCCGGGGTATTGCACTTCGACTAAGGAGCCGGGTTGAGTGATGACCTCGACACATCTAAAGGCGCCCGCATTGGCTGGAAGCCCCGGGTCGAGGACTGCTTTGAGAACATAATAGACACAGGCCTTTGCTGTGGGAGGGCGACAGTTGATCGGGCCCCGCACTTGTTTGTTGGTGCCGGTGAAATCGACCAGAAATCGGTCTTCGCTGATCTCCAGCGTGACTTTGATCTTGATAGGCTCGTCCGTCCAACTGTCGCCCTCCAGGTAGTCTTCAAACGAGCACTTGCCCTGGGGCAACTTTCGCAGACCGGCAAGCATCCGGCGCTCCGAGTAGTTCATGATCTCCTGCATGTAAAGTTGGACCGTGCCCTTGCCATATCGATCCATCAGCTCGCCAACCCGTTTTTGACCCACATTGTTGGCCGCGATCTGGGCCAGCAGATCCCCTTTGAGGTCGTCTTTCTCTCTCACGTTTTCGAGAATGAGATCCAGAATTTCCTCGTTGATTCGACCGCGGCGAGCGATTTTGAGCGGTGGGATCTGGAGCCCTTCTTGATAGACTTCGGACACGTGGAAGGGCATGCTGCCCGGTGCACAGCCTCCCACATCCACATGGTGCGCCTGATTGGCCACGATTGCAACCAGTTCGCCTCGATAGAATATCGGCGAAATGACCGCAATATCATTAAGGTGTCCCGGCCCCGCCGGATAGGGACTGTTCATGATGACATGGTCGCCGCGTTCGAGATCCGTTAGCGGTATCTTGTTGAGAGCTGTGTCCACTGCGGCGCCCATTACGCCCAAATGCAACGGCGTTCCGATCTCGCTCTGCGAAATGACGACGATATCTCCGGCGGTAGAGTAGAGCGCGCAGGAGGCATCACGTCGGTCCTTGATATTTGTGGAGCGCGAGGTGGAAATAAGAGCTGCCGACATCTCCTCGCAGATTGAATAGGCCGCGTTCATCAACACCTGCAGAAGAATCGGATCAGTTTCCTGTGATTTTTCTTTCACCTGTCTTCACCTCGAATTTGGCCAGACTTGTCCCCTATTGTTCAAATTTCCTGGCCACCAAGCCCACCACGAGTCCCGAGGCTATTGTTTTCGCCAAGAGATTCTCTTTGCGTTTCGCCAATTTCGTCATGGCGTCACCAAGTCTAGCCGAAGTTCCTCGACAGTTGTCTTGTTGTTTCACAGCGACGGGGTAAGGCTTAAGCGGAAAACATTATCGGCGAGCATCATCTGCGTGTCCCTTCCTCTCCCCTTGTTCACGGTTTCGGATCCCTCGTTTCATAGACCGTTCCAACCCACAGACTGAGAATGCCCAAGGGTAGCCCTACCAGAATTGGATCCAGAGTCCAGATGACGACCATCGTCCCGACAGTCTGAATGGAACCAAGAAACAGCTGCCAGATCGCCACTGCCGAGGCGCCGAGCAGCATGGAGACGAAAACCGCTTTTGGCGCACGCCGTGTCTGAGGGAATAGAACCAGAGCTACCAGAGCCGGCGCCAAGGAGGCACCCATTATTCGGCCCCCGAGCCAGAAGAGCTCCAACATCAAGGGGATCAGGTAGTACAGTGCAACGGCAAGTAGCGCGACCAGAATGATATTGATCCTGAAGATCCAGAGCTGCTGTCTTTGCGTGGCCTTCTGATTGATATACTTGCCATAGAGATCGATGGTGAAATTCGACGCCATCGTGTTGATGGTGGAGTCGAGGGTGGACATACTCCCCGCCAATATGGAAATCACGACGATGGTTCCCATGGGCCCGCCTAGGCCAAAGGCCAGACGGAGGAAGACTTCTTCCGCGGGAATTTCGCTGCCGTAGAGCACGCGGCCCGAGATTCCCAGCAAAGTGGGGATCATATACCAGAAAAAGCCGATGATTCCTCCATAAAGGAACCCTTTTCTGGCAACATCGTGATCAGAAGCCGCCAGCCCTCTCTGGATGATTGTCTGGTAGCCAAGCGTGATCGCCAGACCCAAAGCCGCCCAGCCTATCACTTGGCCCGCCCCCGCGGGACCGATGGCGCCAAGCAGATCGGCCGGCACCTTTTCCTTCATGGCTGCCAGACCGCCAGTCTCCGAGAAGGCCAGTATCAGTAGCCACACTGAAGTCAACAGAACGATCAGGAACTGAATGGCATCGGTAACCAGGACCGCCCACATTCCACCCAGGAAGACATAAACCAGCATCAGAATATAGGTCAACACCAGTGCTTCAACAACGGAAATCTGAAATATGTTGGATGTCACGACCGCCATGGCTCCCATCACTCCGGCCGTCGCTCCCAAATCACGCAGCAGGCAAAGTATGAGCGACAGTAGATGGGTTTTAGGTCCGAAATAACGTCCGAAAAGCTGAGGGACAGTGATAATCTGGCTTCGACGAAGTCTGGGAATGATGTAATACCCCAGCCAGATCGTCGCCACCATAAAGCTGCCGCCGCTCCAATAGCTGCCCAAGCCAAAGTTCTTGCCGACTCCAGTCATGCTGATGAGTGTCACGCCGTTGATCCAGGTGGCCGCTACTGAGAATGTCACCAGCCAAACGCCGCCCCGCCGCCCGGCTACGGCCATGTCCTCCATGGTGGCCACGCGTGTCCGGGCAGCCCAGATCCCGACCCCCAACATTCCGAGAAGGTAGACAACGATCACTGGCCAGTGAATCTGAAGGGAATCCAACGCTTATCCTCCCAGGAGTTCTTTCCAGATCATGACGTGGGCGAAGAGGGCCAAGACAAGCAGCGCAAATGCCAACCATGGATTGAGGCGGGGAAGTGGCTCGCTATCAAACGAGTCCTTCCCTGGATCCGATTTTGGAACGTCGCTGGACTTCATGAGTCAAGCTCCAATGATTTACCCGATCCCATTTCGATCAACAGATTTCCGTATCCGTCCACTTCAGCCAAGCAGCCGCTAGGGATCAAGGTTGTCGAGTCGATTTCCTCCACGATAGCCGGTCCCAAGATGCGGTTTCCCGATTTGAGTTGATAACGATCGTAAATGTTCGTTGGCTCAAAACGCTTTTCCGGGATCAAGTAAACAGGTCTCTGTTGCTTGAGGGCCGCTTCGGCCGACGCACTTCCAGCTGGAATCTCCCGGCGCTTCGGCCGCGGCACTGAGCCCAGGGCTGACAGGCATACGTTGACGAGCTCCGTCGGCTCAGTACTCACGGCAAAACCGTAGCTGCGCTCATGGGCTGCAAAGAAGTCGTGGTTCAACCGAGAAACCAAGCTCTCGTCGAGGCCGGCATCGCGCAAACGGATGCGCAATTCGGAGGACTGCCCTAGATAACGCATATCGACCTCACGGATAAAGCGGATCTGCGAGCGGGGCACTCCTTCCTGCAGGAGGAGATCGGCCGCCTTCTTCTCGAACTCTCGATAGGTGTCATTCAAGACGCCGATATCCATTTCCGTGGTGGGAGTGATGTAGGTGCGTACGTAGTCATGGCGCACATCAGTGGCCAGGAGTCCTAGGGCCGAGGTGACGCCGGGACTGGGGGGGACCAGTACGGTGCGAATCTGCAAGGCACCCGCCAAGGCGGCGGCAAACAGGGGTCCGCAACCTCCGAAGGCGACCAGCACGAAGCCTCGTGGATCGATCCCTTTTTCTACCGATATCAGCTGCAGGGCTCCGGTCATCCCCGCGTTGGCGATCTCAATCATTCCGTTGGCTGCCTCAGCGATCGTCATGCTCAAAGGCTTGGCGATGCTGTGCTGAATCGCCTCCTCGGACAGTTGTCGGTCCAGTTGGAGTTCCCCTCCCAAGAAATAGTCCGGGTTCAAGCGTCCCAAAGCCAGATTGGCATCGGTAAGAGTCGGTTCGCTCCCTCCTTTCCCATAGCAGGCGGGACCCGGCTCGGCTCCCGCACTTTGGGGCCCAACGGCCAAAGCGCCTCCAGGATCGACATGTCCGATACTCCCGCCTCCGGCGCCAATCTCCACCAAATCGATTACCGGTGTCTTGACGGGGTAACCTTGGCCTTTGGTGCGAGTCGTCGTCGCGACGGCTGCTACGCCTACTTCGAACTCCCGGGCCAGACGGGGTCGACCGTCTTCGATTAACGCCGCTTTGGCCGTCGTGCCCCCGATGTCCAAAGCAATCAGATCCTCGAATCCTGCTATCTCGGCAACGAACGCGGCCGCAATCACTCCCGCTGCCGGCCCTGATTCCACCAACTGAACCGGATTTTCTCTGGCCGTGTCGGAGGCAATGATCCCACCGCCGGATGTCATCAGAAAAAGCCCTGAGCTGACCTGCGCAGTCTGAAGACGACCTTCCAAGCGCTCGATGTAACTCCCCACCTCCGGCAAGAGTGCAGCATTGACAGCCGCCGTGCTGGCCCGAGAGTATTCGCGGTATTCAGGACAGATGTCCGAAGAAGCGCACACCAACAGGCCGAATTCCTGGCGCAGAATCCGCGCCGCTTGTTGCTCGTGAGTTGGGCTCCGATAGGAGTGAAGGAAGCAGACTACGACGACTTCAACATTCTGGAGCTTGAAACTGTGGCCGCAGCTCCGAACCGCGTCTTCATCCAACGGAACGAGAACCGACCCTTCCGCATCCACCCGTTCCGGAACGCCCATGCACAGGTGTCTTGGCACCAGAGGCACCGGCTTTTCGTAAAAGATGTCATATAGGTCGGGACGGATCTGCCAGGCGATTTCGAGAACGTCCCGGAAACCCTGGGAAGTGATGAGTCCGACCCGCGCGCCTTTTTGTTGGATAATGGTGTTGGTCGCCACCGTGGTTCCGTGAACGGCGAAAGAGATTTGGCCAGGTTCAACCCCAAGACTTTCGAAGGTCCGGGTTAAAGCCTGCATGAAGCCGATGGAGGGGTCGTCAGGAGTAGAGGAGACCTTGACCGGTCGAAAGTCACCTGTCGATTCATCCAACACCACGGCATCCGTAAAAGTGCCTCCGATGTCGATTCCAATTCGATAGCGAACCGAATCACTCATTCTTGCGACTTCCTGCAAGCCTCCCACGCAACTCGGCGGTTGCCACATCCTCGACCGTCCAGGTCCCTTGGTCGAGAATCACTCCGTAGACTTCTCGCGCGCTTTGGGCCGAGATTTTACCATCTCGCACATCGCCAACGACCGCCGCGGGATCTCGTTCCAGTGGAGAGCCGTATCCTCCACCACCAGGAGTCCGGACGCTGACTCGACCTCCCTTGGGGACGACGACATTGACCTTGGAGGGCAGCTCCCGAGACTCATTCTCTGGGTCCAAAACAAAGTGGGCCGGCTCGCCCGATCCGCCACCTTGCAGGCCCCAGGGAGGAAATCGGGTTCCGTCCGACAAAACGGTGAAGGCCGTGTCACAGTCGGGAAACGAGAAGTCGCGGCGGATTCCCAGCCCGCCTCGAAAACGACCCGGCCCGCCGCTGTCCTCAATCAACTCATAATGCGCAAACCGAATGGGATAGCTGACCTCGACTTCCTCGATAGGGGCGTTTTCAGTATTGTGAATCGTCGTCTGGACGCCGTCCGGCCCGTCTTTGCCGGGTCGCGCGCCGTTCCCCCCCCCGATGGTCTCCATATAGCAGTAATACTCGCCCCTTCTGGGATCGTTGCCGGCAAATCCAAGGTTGCAGATGATCCCCTTGCCACAGGCAGGAACGCGCCCGGGCAACGCCGCGTGCATTGCCGTCATGGCAAGCTCGGCCGAAAGCTGGCCTACCTCCCACGCCCCCACCACTGCAGCCGGCCAGAGAGCTGTCAGGACGGTCCCATCCGGCCCGGTGACCTCCAGTCGCCGATAGAAGCCATCGTTGACCAGGATGCGTGGGTCGATCAGGGATTTGATGACCAACGCAATGGAGGCAAATGTGTTGGAGCGGGTCGCATTGAGCGGTCCCGACTGCTGGGGCGAGGATCCCGTTACATCGAGTTTGGCGCACCCGTCCCTGATGCGGATAGACACGGCCAGCTTGACCGGGTCCGGGTCAAAACCGTTGCCGTCCCGAAAGCCTTCGGCAGGATACACTCCTTCGGGCAACTGCCGGATCTCATCACGGGTCCAGCGTTCGGTGTAGTCGAGCAGCTCCTCAAAAAATGACTCCACCGCTTCGACAGAGTGCTGCCGGACCAGTTGTCTAATGCGCCTGGCGCCAACTACATTGGCACCTATCTGTGCGCGCAGGTCTCCACCGGTTTCGCGCCGCGCTCGGACATTCTCCAAGATCAAGCCGAGAACACCAGCGTCGATTTCGCCCCCTGTCATGATCTGAGTGGGAGGGATAATGATCCCCTCCTGGTAGATCTCACGGTTCACGCCTAGACTGTTTGGTGTACTGCCGCCCACATCGATGTGATGCGCCATGTTGGCCAGATAACCGACGCAGGTTGAGTCCACGAAAACCGGTGTGATCAAGGCAACGTCGTTCAAGTGGCTGCTGCCGCGATGAGGGTCGTTCAAGATCAGTGCGTCGCCCCTTCTCAGGCGTTGCGGACCGTACTCGCGAAGGGCGTTGGGAACAGCATGCTTCATCGAGGAAAGGTGTGGCGGCTGAGAGAATGACTGGGCAATGACCCGGAATCGCCTGTCGAAGAAGGCACAGGAGAAATCGGCGCGCGTCTTGATATTGGTGGAATAGGCAGTGCGGCGAATGGTGAAGGCCATCTCTTCGGTGGCGTTCAAGAAAGCGTTCTTGAGCACCTCGAAGGTGATTGGATCCATCCCCAGGCGTTCCCCAGCCGCGATGGCGTCTGCTCGTTCCACTGTGAACGACCCTCCTCTCTTCTCCAACCCGTGAAATGCATGGCGAGAGAGCTGATTCCTGCGATTACGCGGGAAGATTATTCATTCAAGACCGTTCTCGACACCCAAGTCCGGTAAACGAAAGATTCGGCCATTTTCTTGGTCGCAGAAAACGACAGACGCAGACCCAAAAAAACAGTATTCAAGGAATAGCATCATCCAGTCTCAAAACCTCGAAGATAGTGCGACCGGAATCAATTTGGCGACTCATTTCCTCTTCCTTGCGCACAATCTCCAGCGCCCGTTCCAACGCTTTCTCCAGCTGGCTTAAAGCAATCCCGATAATCCCATTGATATCGGCGACAACAAAATCCCCCGGTTCGATCCTCAAACATCCACACTGTATAGGCACATTCAGCTTCCCGTATTTTTCCTTACTTGCCCGATAGGGGTTGCAATGACGTGCGAAGACCGGGTATCCGATGGCGGCAATTTCATTAGGGTCTCGAGCAGCAGCATCCATAATGGTGCCGGCCAGACCCCGCGAATGAGCAGAAAGAGACATGAGTTCGCCCCAAAGAGCGGCACCATAAGTTCCGCCACCGTCTACTACCAGAACTTGTCCAGGCTGGGCGACATGGAGCGCATGGTGGAGAGTGAGGTTGTCATCTGGTGCACACATTACCGTGGCGGCCGCCCCACAGATCCTGAACTCCGGATGGAGCGGACGGATGTTGGTTTCCACCGGACACGAAGATCCGAGGGCATCCGATATTTGGCAGACCGAAACGTCTTGCAATCCCTTGATCACGGTCTGCAGAACTGTCGCATCGATGGGCTGCATTCCCCCTCAACTCGGCCTGTGAATTCTGTGGTGTTCTCTTCTCCACCGGCAGAAGCGCGAGAATCTCTCTAGGCTCGGTTCCCACCGTAGGCTGCGGCAAATGGCCGGCCTTGTTTGAAGCGGTTGAGCGAGAACTCTCCCAAATCTATATCTTTCGCCCTGCCGTCCACAATTTCTTCGGCCAACAGCTCCCCGATGGCGGGCCCCAGCTTAAATCCGTGGCCGCTGAAACCCGCAGCTACGTAATAACCCTCTACGAGCGTCCTTCCCAATACCGGATGCCAGTCCGGAGTAATGTCGTAGAGCCCTGAATAGCTGTGTTGAACAAGTGCATCCCGATAGACGGGTATGCGTTCAACCATCCGGCGGCGAGTCTCCGCAATGAAATCCGGGTTAACACCGTCTTGAGAACAATCCGGATCCACGTATTGGTATTCCTTGGGATAACCGCGACCAACCAGCACACGATGGCTGTCGGCACGATAATAGATGGCTTTAGCCATATCAGAAACCGTGATCTGTGGGGGAGGCTCACCGGGCGGGGGCACCAGAAGCACCTCTTCTTCAAGACTGACCTGCAACGGCAAATCGAGATCAACCATCCTCGCAAGCCGGTCGGCCCAGGGACCACCTGCGTTAATCACCACTCCGGTCGAGATCGTTCTGTGCTTCGTTTTCACCGCGCACACTCTACCCCTCTCAACTTCCAGGGCAGTCACCGGCTCACCTTGGAAAAGCTCGCCGCCCCGGCCGGTGGTCGCCTGAATGTAACTCATCGTAGTCAAATAAGGATCAGCGTATCCGGAGTCCGGCTCGTAGGCTATCCTGGCCACATCATCGAGGTTGAAGCGGGGTTCGATCTCCAACAGTTCCTCTTTGTTGATTTCCCCCGTCTTGATTCCCAGCTCTTGTTGAAGGGCCAAGTTTTTCTCAAACCCCTCGACCGCGCCTGGAGGCGCCAGAAAAGCCCAGCCGGTATTGACAAACCCCGCGTCTCCACCGATGTAATCCTCGAAATGGGAAAAGATTTCTATGCAGCGTTTCATCATCTTAATCAGTGGCGTATTGGAGTAGTGTTGCCGAATTATCGCCGCCGATTTCCCCGTTCCTCCCGAGGCTATTGAAAATCTTTCCAACACGGCCACTTTCTTCAGGCCCTTCTTCAGCAGATTGAAGGCGATGCTCGCACCGTTTATGCCTGCTCCAATAACAACCGCATCTGCAGTCTTTACCATAGGCCGGATCTCTGTCCGGTGGTTATACCACGCAGCAGGATGGGCAGCAAACGGAAGTTCCGGGACACGATTTCTAGGCCTTCAATAGAATATTGGGGGACCCAAAAAGATCTGGTAAGTCCAAAACGAGCTGACAGCCACTAGCGGGTTCAAGTTTGAAGGACGTCAAGCTTCTTCCTTGAGGCCCTGTTGCGGGGCCATCATTCCCCACCAATAGTGGGCACTTACTCAAGCCATATTGCGGGTCGCAAATGTGATACTGTCCCACTCCGCCCTCGGCATATTGTGACCAACAAACTTAAGATCCTAGAGGCGGTATACACTCTGCGGTGCAGTCTCGTCAGGTCTACTGCAAGCGTTTTCGAGAGCATCACTTCCGGGTCGCATCTTTGACAACCAAAATTCCCCGGAACTACGATGGTTATTCGCTTAATCTTCATGACCGGATTTATGACTGGCCCAGTGTTCCGTCTATTCGTTGTCCTGATGTGTGCCGCCCCTGGGTGTTCGGCCTTGGCGCTACCGGCGGGCGGGGGCGTACATTTACAAATGATTACCGTCAGGACGGAAGCGGATCTCAAGAGTCTCCTTTCCGATCTCCAGTCCGGGCAGGATCTTTCGGATCTCGCTCGCAAATACTCCGTTCACCCGACTGCCGGGAACGGAGGTTACCTGGGAGAGACGAGCCTCCAAGATCTCGCCGAGTTTCTGAGAGATCGAGTTGCCAGTATGAAAGAGGGATCCATCACTCATTTCTTCGATCCGAAGATGGGCTATACGGTGGTACGGAAGCTATCCGAAGATGCTGCCAACAGCGCCTATGCGAGGGCAGCGGTGGTGCGGGGTACTGCCCACCTCAAGGCAAGAAACACTGACAACGCTATCAACGAGTTCCGAGAGGCCCTTTCGCTGAATCCCGAGTCAGCTCCCGGTCACATGCTTCTAGGCTACGCCTATCGTCAGCTGGGTTCCTACCAGATGATCGGGGAGGCAAAGGCGGAGCTCCGACAGGCGCTGGCGCTAGACCCAGGCCTAGCCGGAGCAAGATACCAACTGGCCAAGACTTATCTGGATCTGGGACGGCCGGAGAAGGCCAAGGAGGCTTTGGAGGAACAACGGGAGATCACTCAAAAGGTGCCGAGACTAATGTCCCTTCTTGGCGAAGTACATCGACAACTGGAGAATCCAGAGCGGTCGGTGCGGCATAATCGAAGAGCGCTCAAGACGGATCCATCGCTTGCAATTGCCCACTACTATTTAGGACTGGCTTACCTCGATCTCGACCAGGATGAAGACGCCTTGCGGGAATTGAACCTGGCCACCCGTTCTAAGGACGCTGAGATGACGATGTTCCTGACCACGGGATCCATCTACTTGAGAAAAGGGGCGCTTGACCATGCCGTCAACCTGTTGGAAAAGGCTATCCAACTCGAGCCCTCAACGGTTCAAGGCCGGATCTGGATCACACAAGCCTACCGCCTCAAAGGACAACCGGACCGGGCTCTCAATCACCTGCAGGCCGCCCTCTCGGGTGTCCGGCAAATCTTGCCGGTGTCGCCTTCCTCTCAAAAGCTCCACTCGCAGGTCTATCTGGAAGCGGGCCGCGTCTACCAAGGAGTGGATTTGTGGTCCGAAGCCGTTCGGTCTTATTTGGAGGTATTGAGAGTGGATCCGGAGCATGGAGAAGGACACCGCCAATTGGCAGAGGCCCTGTTTCATCTTGGCGAACACAGCCGCTCGATCCACCACGCATTGAGAGCTCAGGAATTGGGTTCTCCGCTCAAGGCCTCTCTGTTTGAAAGAATCAAGAAAAGCCAAGATAGGCCGCGATAATTCCGGGCGAATGGACGTTCAGTGTCCCCTTCAGGAATGATGAAACCCCTCGCGCCTAAGCGAAGAGAAGGTTCTGGTGGCACGGCTGCATGCCGTCAAATCGGTCACCGATAAAGGACGACATGGGGCAAGAGCATATCCATGCGCAGGAAGGCGAGGCTGTAGGGCCGACTTCAAGTCGGCACTCCCCCAAGAACCCTGCAGAGCCGGGGTCACTCAGTTGGTAGCACGTCCAAGCGTATCCGCCCGCTGAGACTCGACAATCCCACGCGTCAAGGTTCCTCGACAAGTAGAATCTGATTCGCCATTACGTTCCGGAGCGTCTGGCTTTGGCCGCTGGGCCAAGAGATCTCGATGCTTTTCACCGTTTTTTCCAGACCTAAGCCGAAGTAAAGGCGAGTATCGTTACTGCTTAGATAACTGGCCACGTTGTTGATTTCCTTGAGTTGACTGCCCGCACTGGTCTCGACCCGCACGCGAACACCCAACCCAAAGAAGTTGCTTCGGCTGCCTCTGGCTCCAATGGCAATCCAGGAGTTCTTGTTTCCGCCTACATTCTCCATCAAGATCGGTCTCTCGCCGGAATTGGAGACAACGATATCCAAATCTCCATCATTGTCGAAGTCTCCAACCGCAGCGCCTCTGCCTACGTGTTTGGCCTCGAAGCCGCTGATCGCGGAGACATCCTTGAATTGTCCTCCTCTGTTCTCGTACAGGAGATCGTTTTGCGCGTATAACAGATCCGGATAGTAGAGTTTCACATTGTCTTCAATGTGCCCATTGGCTACGTAAATGTCGAGATCACCATCGTTGTCAAAGTCAAATATCTTGGTTCCGAATCCCAGGGGTTTGAAGCCTGAAGCCAGTCCCAGTTCTTCGGATACTTCCTGGAACAGCAGCCCTCCCCGATTCTGGTAGAGCGCATTGAGCTCTCTCGCAAAGTTTGTCACGAATATGTCCAGTGCCCCATCGCCATCGACATCGCCACAATCCACCCCCATCCCGGCTTGAGGCTTTCCGTGCGAGTCGTATCCCACTCCGGCGCTGTATGTGAGGTCTGAGAATGTCCCGTCTCCATTGTTGCGGTAGAGAAAATCTCGGACTGTGTCATTGGCGACGTAGATGTCGGCATAGCCATCTTGGTCAAAATCTCCAAATGCCAGGCCCAACCCTTTCCCCGTAACATTGGCGATGCCCGCGGCCACTGAAACATCTTTGAAGGTGCCATCGCCGTTGTTCCGGTACAGTTGGTCTGGAGCTCCATCAAACATCCGGACGTCGCAGTAGAGTCGATACCCCTCTCTCCGTTGCCCGCAGTAAGGGTTTTCGCCCAAGGCGTATTCCAGATAGTTAACGACATAAAGATCCAAATCACCATCTCGATCATAGTCGAAAAAGCCGGCGCTACTGCTCCACTGTTCGCCGCCCACCCCAGCTGTCTTCGTGGTCTCTGTAAACGAACCGTCCCCGTCGTTGCGATAAAGTAGGTTCGATTCGTAGTTCGTGACGTAAAGATCGAGCCAACCGTCGTTGTCATAGTCTCCGACCGCCACTCCCATGCCGTAGGAACCATGACCGGCTACGCGAGAAGTCTCGGTCACATCTAGAAACATGCCTCCGCCGTTGTTTCGAAGCAGAACGTTTCCAGGTGACGTTTTGCCGTTGGCCAGGACGGCTCCGTTGACAAGATAAAGATCCAGGAAGCCATCGTTGTCATAGTCGATCCAAGCCACTCCCGAGCCCACCGTTTCCACCAGGAGCTTATCGGTCGATCTTCCATTCTCATGGCGAAACACGATTCCCGCCTTAGCGGTGACGTCCACGAATCGAACTCGGTCAGGCGGCGAGGAATTGGAGGCTAGTAGGAGGGATGGCAAAAGGAAGCCGACTATGGAATGGGTAACCATCGGGACAAAACTTTGAAAGGCCGTGATTGGCATCCTAGTTTTGGCAAGGGCCTCTGCTACCGGTAGCGGCTATTGGGGAGCGCCAGCAATTATATACCACCGGGAGTGGGAGTCTGGGCCACTACCGCGGCACGCCGGGGACAAACGCGCGCGACAAGATAAAGCCAGCGGCTGGCCTTTCTTGGGGACGCAGTAAACCTTCAATGATGCTTGGCAATTATCGACTTTAGATGGCCCCGCCTTGAAAAAGGCACGCAACGGAGTTAGTCGGACAGAGGGCAAACGGGGTATCTCTCAAGCCCCAATCGGTACCGGAAAAGTCTATTCAAAATTGCTTGACACGGATCAGGAGACCATCTACACTTCGCAATACCAATGTGGACTTACCAGGTGAGACGCTCCCAATGTCGTACCTGCACTATCGGTGGGGACTTGAATCGGACGGCTTACGAAGTGATTACTCCCCGCACCACATCTCTCCCGGGAAAAGGCGCACCGAAAATAGGGTTTCATGGGCAACCGTATCGATTGGTTCTACGATAATTGGACGCCCAATCTAACCCCAGGAGCATGAAAGGGTTGTGCAACATGAGAAAAATTGTTCTGCTCACCGTACTTCTTTCAATCTGGACAATCCAGACTCATCTTATCTTGGCCTCGACCGGAGACATTCTGGGTAGGGTGACCGACCAGACGCAAGGAGTGGTTCCGGGAGTCGCGGTCACGATCAGAAACGTCAACACCGGCTTGAATCAGACTACGATTAGCGACGATTCCGGTGGTTATGTTTTTGCCTTGCTTCCCGTGGGAGAGTACGCGATCACGGCCGAGTTAAGCGGTTTCAAGAGGGAAACAGTCACCGGGATTGTGCTGCAAGCCGGTCAGCGGGCTCGCGTAGATCTGACTCTGATTGTCGGTGAAGTGTCTGATGAAGTGACGGTCGAAGGCATGGCTGCACTAGTCAAGACTGATAGTCCGGACTTGGGAGTGGTTGTGGACAACGTCAAGATGAACGAGCTCCCCCTCAACGCTCGCAGCTTTGTACAACTCAACACTCTTGATGCGGGCACAGCCGAACGCGTCGGAAACCGCAACTCTTTCTACAATCGTTTTGGTGGTAACTTTTCATTCCAGGGATCGCCCGCCGACGGCAACAATTTCCTTTTGGACAATATCGATATCCGGGGGCAAAACGACACGCGAGTTGCCATGAGGGTGTCGATGGATGCCATCCAGGAGTTCAAGAGTGAGACGAACGTCTACTCGGCCGAAGGGGGACGGGGTGCGGGGGCTCAAGTGAAAATGGTCACCAAGTCCGGCACCAATAACCTCCACGGTACTCTGTTCTTCTTCCATCGCAATGACAACCTGGATGCACGAAGTTTCTTCGACCGAGACCCTCTGAATCCTCAGGAGCGGAGCAACCCGCCCGAATTCAGACAGCACCAGTTCGGGGTTACTGTCGGAGGGCCTATCGTCAAAGACAGGTCTTTCTTCTTCTTCAGCTATGAAGGCTGGAGGATTGCAAAAGGAACGAGCCAAATTTACAGTGTTCCTTCTGAAAGGCTGCGCAGTGGTGATTTTTCACACTTGGGAAGCGTTATCTATGACCCGGCGACGACGCGTGAAGACCCGAACAATCCAGGCAGTTTTATCAGGGATCCTTTTCCAGGGAACATAATTCCCCTGAGTCGCGTGCCCCAGGTTGTCACGAACTCCTTGAATCGTTTTTATCCGTTGCCGAATCTGGCTGGTGAAACCGGTAACCTGCTTGCTGCCCCATTTTCCACCCGGGACGAAGATCTTTTCACCGGCCGCATCGACCACAACTTCTCGGACAGCGACCGCTTTTTTGGCCGCTACTCGGGCGTCTTTGACCGGAGCATCGACCGTACATTCACAAACCTTCCTAATTTCTCCGATGATTTCGAAGTTCCAGCCCAAAACCTGGTCTTGAGTTACACCAGGACGCTGAGCCCCACGTCCGTCAACGAACTCAAGGTTGGATACACTCGCATGACCCAGTTCCTGCAGGACGTGGAGTTTGAGGAGGGTGTCCTCGCTCAAGTGGGCATCGAAGGGACCAATCCGCTCTTTGACTACAATCCTTGGCTTCTGCTGGCAGGCTACAATCGTACCGGCGCCATCCTGAACGCACCCAACAACAGATCCGAGAACATTTACTCATTCGTAGACAATTTGTCTTTCAAGAAAGGCAGCCACGCACTGGGCCTGGGTGTGGATGTTCGTCGGATCCAAATCAACGGAGGAATTCAGTCAAACCCATCCGGGTTGTTCATCTTCAATAACTTTTACACAAGATTTCCCGGTGATCCCTCCACGGGCCATCCCGCTGCCGACTTCTTGCTGGGCACAGTCCAGATCAGTCGTACCAGCAGGGGGGACGGGTTTCGACACCATCGAACCAGCCACGTGGGTCTCTACCTGAAAGACGATTGGAACGCGACTCCCAATCTCACCGTCAACCTGGGGCTTCGTTGGGAGTATTATCAACCCAATGTCGAAATCAACAACAAGATAGCCAATCTGGTTGACAACCAATTGATCACGGCTGATCAAGCCGACTCATTCGGTCTACCGCGAGCGCTCTTTCAGCCCGACTACAATAACTTCGCTCCTCGGATTGGCCTTGCGTACCGTCCCTTTGGGAACAACCGCACCGTGGTGCGATTGGGCTACGGCGTCTACTACACGCCGCAGACTACTTTTCAAACCATGCTCTTGGGTCTGAACCCGCCCGCGCTAGAACCATTTCTGTTCGTCGGCGATACCAACTTCCCCAATCTTACGCTTCAAAACGCCTTCCCTGTTGAAGTCGGAGCCTTGAATTTTACGCCTTGGACTCAGGACCCGGGCTATCGCATCGGCTACAACCAACACTTTTCCCTCAATGTTCAAAGAGAGCTGGCCAGAGATCTGATGATAGAGGTAGCTTACGTGGGCAACAAGGGGACCAAGCTGCGTTTAGTACGCGACATTAACAAACCCGCACCCGGTCCGGGAGACTTTGCGTCACGAAGACCGCTTCCTGAGTTCGCGACCATCAACCAGATCGACGACTTTGGGAAATCGATCTATCACGGACTGAAAGTGAATATGGAGAAACGGTTCAGCGATGGACTGGCGTTCCTCCTTTCCTACAACTGGTCAAAGGTTCTGGACGAGGGCGGGCTCTTGTCCATGGGAGAATCGAATGACGCCTTAGGGCGGGACCCCCTGGATCCAAATGCCGAAAGGGGCCGCTCGATTTTTGACGCACGTCACCGCTTCGTGTTCAGTTACGTGTATCAGTTGCCGTTCGGTCCCGGTCAATCTCGGGGCGCGGACTTGACCGGTATTGCGGGATGGCTTGTGGGTGGATGGCAACTCAGTGGAATCACCAGCCTTCAGAGTGGCGGTCCGGTGAACTTGACTGCGGCGGTGGACTATGCCAATACGGGCGGAGGGGCGCGCCCCGATCTGGTAGGGGACCCCCATTCCGGCCCCCGGACGCCTGAGGAATGGTTCAATACCAGTGCCTTTGCTGCCCCGCAACAATATACCTATGGGAACACCGGACGGAATATCCTCGATGCCCCCGGTACCGCGAATTTCGATATCGCTCTCATGAAGAACACCTACTTTGGTGAAGATAAGAGATTGGAGTTCCGCGCCGAGTTCTTTAACGCCTTCAACCGGGCCCACTTGGATCCTCCCAATGGCGCCTTTGGGGCGGGTTCATTCGGCCAGATTTTCGGTGCCGGTTTTGGTCGTGAGATCCAGTTCGGTTTGAAATTCTTCTACTAATTTCAGGGTGTTCAAGGCACGAGAGGACTCTTGAGTCTCTGAGGGGGAGAAGCCAGGGAAAGCTGGAAACTACTTTGTAGTCGTTGGTCGACTAAAATAGTCCGCCTCATTCAAGGAAGACGGCCAAGAGGTATGCCCTCAATCTTCGGTGTCGCTCTTCCAGGATCGAACCGGCTCCCAATGATCATCTCCTCACGACATGCTCCCAGCCTAGCCCTCCTCTCATTCTTAACCAAACGAATCGGCGCTCTACTTATTTTGTCGGCGATATCCGCCCTCAGTGTGCAGGGTCAGTCGGATGATCGTGAGGATTACTACCGGAAGTGGCTTAATCAGGACGTCGTTTACATCATCACCGAGGAAGAAAGAGGGGTCTTCGAGAAGCTTTCCACGGCGGAAGAAAAAGACAATTTTATCGAGCAGTTCTGGCTGCGGAGAGATTCGGACCCAGGTAAGGGCATAAACGAAGTCAAAGAGGAACATTACCGGCGAATTGCCTATGCCAACGACAATTTCAAGTCTGGTATCGATGGGTGGAAGACGGACCGGGGTCGCATCTATATCCTTCATGGCGCACCCACCGGCATCGAATCCTTCCCTACCGGAGGCTTCTATCAACGCCCTATGACGGAAGGAGGCGGCGCTACCAGTACCTATTCCCGTGAGGTCTGGTACTACCAGCACATCCCTGCGATCGGCTCGGGCATTGAGATGGAGTTCGTCGACCCGACGGGGAGCGGAGAGTACAAACTGGCATTGCGAGAGACTGACAAGGACGCCTTACTCTATGTACCCGGGGCCGGTAACACCTATTGGGAGGATTTGGGAAGGGAGACCCGATTGGGTCGCATCAGGACCTCTCTGGCGATGAGGCCTCTAGGAGTCAAGGGCGATCCTCGCGGCAACCCCGTTGCCAACCCGTTTGTCAAGTTCGAGCAATACGTGAATTTGACGCGCCCTCGCGTCATCCAGTTCCAAGACTTGAAGACGATCGTTGAAACCGATGTTTACTACGATCATTTACCCTTTCATTTTCGCTACGATGTGCTTCGATATTCATCCGACAGGGCCTTGTGTCCGATCACCCTCGAGGTTTCGAACCTCGAGCTGACTTATCAGCCCATCCAGACGAAGACCAAGACCAACAGGGCGACCAGCCACATTTACGGGCGAGTAGAAAATCTGGGCCGGCAGGTGGCCTATGAATTCGAGGATGTGATCCACACCGACGTGCAAGAAGTCAACTCCGGAAAAGTGCTTTACCAGAGACTCATTCCGCTCGGCTCGGGCCGGTACAAGCTCCATCTGGTCTTGAAAGACCTCGGCAGCGAGAAGATCGGTACGCTGCAGACTCTCTTGGTCGTCCCCCGCTGGCAAGAAGAACTGTCCTCCAGCACTCTGATCCTTGCTGACAGACTCCTGCCCACTTCCGGCCAGGAGTCACCTCCCGATCCGTTCGTCACCACCAGTGGATTGAAGGTTTATCCCAATGTACAGGGCAGTTTCGGGTTCAATGACCCCATTGCGGTCTATCTGGAAGTCTACGGTTTTGCACTCGATCAGAGTTCTTCCTCGCCAAGCGTCGACGTAGCTTACGAGATCGAGCACCGGCAAACAGCAAGAGTCGTCAAGAAAGGGAATCTTACGTCCCATTCCCTCGCGTTTTCGGGGGAGAAAATCAGCATCGCTCGCGTTTGGAGAGGTCTGCAACTCCAACCCGGGCAGTACGCGATGGGAATGAATATCAAAGACCTGATAACAGGAAAGGTAATTCGCGCTGAGGCCCCTTTCATAGTTGAATAAGGCCCTTTTCCATCCCCAGGAATCAGCGCTAAAAAGGTTAAATCATGATCAGACCATCACTCACTCTCCCTCTGCTGGCGCTCGTCGCTGCTGCCAACCTTTGTCCCTCGTTGGCTCAAGATGTTCCGTCCAGTACCTGGTTCGTTCGAAACGATCCCTCCTGGGTCAACAAGCTGTCGCAGCCCGAACACGAGATTCTGTTCGAGCATGACGTGAAGGTCCCAATGCGCGATGGCGTCAAGCTTTCGGCCAACATTTGGCGTCCGAAGTCGGAGGGGAAATACCCCATCGTCTTCATCTACATGCCCTATGACAACTCCAGGCAGAGCATGATCCAGAAAGCGCAGTACTTCGTGCCACGTGGTTACGTTCTTGCCGCCATTGACGTCCGGGGAAGGTACGACTCAGAAGGCGAGTCCTATTTGTACTGGCATCCCGACTGGCGGAATGGGAAGTTTGACGGTCAGGACGTTTACGACTGCCACACCTGGCTGGGGGAACAACCCTGGTCGAGCGGCAAGATTGGTATGACCGGTGGTTCCTATCTGGGATTCGTGCAGTGGATGGGAGCCCCGTTGGGAAATCGCTATCTGACCGCTCTGATCCCATACGTGAGTCCCGACGATCACTACGACAACGTGTATCCCAATGGCGCCCTCCAGCTCTCCAATAGTCTCAACCTGCTGGCCATTCTGGGTAATCTGACCAGTAACAATAACAATGATCTGCGCCAGCATTTTTGGGACTGGGACAAGTTGTACCGTCACCTCCCCGTACGCACCATGGACGAAGCCATGTTCGGGCAGAAGGATATCCTGTGGCAGGACATGATCGATCACCCCGACAACGATGAGTATTGGCGCTTCAGCGTGGGAGACCGGCCTCGAGCGGGGGAAATGAGTGCCGGAAAATACCCTCAGGTAAGAGTGCCCACGCTCAACATTACCGGCTGGTACGACCAAGTCTCGCAAGCCACAATCAACAATTACCTGGGAATGGCGCGCTATGGTCCCCAGGAGCTTCGTGATCGACAGCACCTCCTGGTGGGGCCCTGGAGACATGGAGTCGGGCCCCGCGAGGTGGGCGATCTGGACTACGGGCCTGAAGCGGACGTTGATTTTCTTCCCATCGAACTGCGCTGGTACGATTACTGGCTCAAGGGGATCGACAACGGGATGATGGAAGAGCCACCGGTAGACATCTTCGTCATGGGAGAGAACCGATGGCGCAGCGAACACGAATGGCCCCTGAGCCGTGCTCGAGATAGCAAGTATTTCCTGCACAGTGGAGGTCGAGCCAACAGCCGATTCGGTGACGGCCGCCTTGGCACCACCTCTCCCGGAGAAGAACCCCCGGACAGCTTTGTCTATAATCCGGAAGATCCGGTGCCCACCTACGGGGGAAATGTGAGCATGTACCCGTCCACAGGTGGTCCCCGAGATCAGCGAGCCATTCAGCGACGGGATGATGTCCTGGTCTATACGAGCGAGAAACTTGAGAGCGATGTAGAAGTGACGGGACGGATTCTGACCGAGTTGTACGCTGCTTCCACCGCCACCGACACGGACTTTACCGCCAAACTTAACGACGTCCATCCCAACGGCTATGCCCAGCTCTTGGCAGAAGGGATCATCCGTGCTCGATATCGCAATTCCTTTAAGAAACAGGAGCTTCTGACTCCGGGAGAAGTCTACGAGTACACCGTTGACCTATGGTCGGTGAGCCATGTTTTCAAGAAGGGTCACAAGATCCAGCTGGAAATCTCCAGCAGCAACTTTCCCAAATACGATCGCAATCCCAACACCGGTCACAAGTATGGCGAGGACGCTGAGCTGGAGAAAGCCACCCAAACCATCTACCACAGCCAGCAGCATCCCTCCAGTATCATTCTCCCCGTGGTGCCTTAGGACTCCGTTTTCGCTGTCAAGGCGCCGGTGGGTTGATCAATCAAGTTGGGAGCCGAGATGGCTAACTCAGCTACGCCGACCTTATTAGGGAATCGGGATCCGATTTCTCAGTTTCGGATCTGCCCGTCGCCGACGATGACGAACTTCTCCGTCACCAGGCTCTCCAATCCCATGGGACCATAGGCGTGCAGGCGGGTGGTGCTTATTCCGATCTCGGCCCCCAGGCCCAGCTCTCCTCCGTCGGCGAAGCGGGTGGAGGCATTGACCAGCACTACGGAAGAGTTGACCCGGTTCAAAAACGCCTGCCCCTTGGTCCGGTTCTCGGTGATGATGGCCTCGGTGTGAGAAGAACCGTACTTCTCGATGTGCGTGACGGCCTCGTCCAGACCGGAAACCACCCTTACTGCCAAGACGAGGTCCAGGTATTCCTCGTGATAATCGTCTTCGGTAGCCGGTGCGACGTCAGGAAGGATCTCCCGGGTCCGGTCGTCGCCCCGCAACTCCACGCCGGCCCGATTCATGCGTTGGGCAAAGGAGGGAAGGAAACGGGGAGCCACCTGCTCGTGAACGAGGAGGTTTTCCATGGCGTTGCAGACGGCGGGCCTGGAGATCTTGGCATTTTCGGCAATGGAGAGAGCCTTGTCCAGATCGGCCTCTTGGTCCACATAAATGTTGCAGACTCCCTTGTAATGCTTGATCACGGGGATGCGGCTTCGTTCGGCAACGAAGCGGATCAATCCTTCTCCTCCCCTGGGGATGACAAGATCGATGAACTCCTCCTGCTGGAGCAGAACGGAAACGGCCTCCCGGTCGGTAGTGTCCACCAGTTGGCAGGCATCCGCCAGGCCTGCGGGGGCTAGGGTCCGGCAAACCAGGGCAATCAGTGCCCGGTTCGAATGGATGGCCTCCGAGCCACCCTTGAGAAGGGTGGCGTTACCTGCCTTGAAGCAAAGGGCGAACGCGTCGATGGTGACGTTGGGCCGCGCTTCGTAGATGATCCCGATAACTCCCAAGGGGAGGGTCCGCTTGGCGACTCGAAGCCCGTTAGGCCGGGTCCAGCTCTTGCGGTCGACACCCACCGGATCGGGAAGTCGCGCCACTTCGCGCAGACCCAGGATCATGGTGTCCATTCGTTTGGAATCCACCTTCAGACGATCCAGCAGGGCGCCGGACAGCCCTTTTCGCGCTCCCGCCTCCAGATCCCGAGCGTTGGCCGCCAGCAGCTCCTCTCGAGCGCTCTTGCGGCTCAATTGCTCGGCCAAATTCTCCAACAGTGAGTTCTTGGCGTCCGTCGAAAGCATTGCCACCTTGCGAGAAACCTCCCGGCCCCGCCGGGCAAGCTGGACAATGTCGTTTTCCAGTGAGGTCAACGTAGAGAGCATAATGATTCTTTCTATGTTACTAGCACCAGGTTGTCTCTGTGGATCACCTCATCATAGTAGCTATAACCGAGTCGCGAGCGGATCTCCTCGCTCCTGCAGCCCAAAATGGCCTCCACCTCCGTGGAGTTGTAGTAACTCAGTCCCCGGGCGATCTCCCGGCCCCCAGGCCCCAGGACCCGTACGGGATTCCCGGAGTGAAACTCACCCTCGACTGCGGTGATTCCGATCGAGAGAAGACTCTTCCCTTGCTCCTCCAGTGCCAGGGCCGCGCCCCGGTCCACCACCAGACTTCCCTTAGGCTCAAGAGAATGGAAGATCCAATGTTTCCTGGCCGAGAGCTTTTCTTTTACCGGCAGAAAGAGAGTCCCCTCCTCGCTTCCCTCGAGCACCGTCTCCAGGATACCATCCTTCAGACCGCTGACCAGTACCGACGGGATTCCCAAATCCGCCGCCTTTCGGATCGCCTTGAGCTTGGATCGCATACCCCCCCGGGTGATACTCTGTGAGTTGTGAGTGTCTCGCGTTTGCTGGAAGTGCCAATCGGTGACTCGCTCGACGGTGGACAGTAGGAGGCCCCGCTCAGGCGTGCCCTCCTCAACCTGCCGGAAGAAACCTTCCACGGTGGAGAGAATCAGAAGCAGGTCAGCTTGAACCAAGGCGGCTACCTGGGCCGAGAGCTGATCGTTGTCGCCGAACTTGAGCTCGTTGACCGCCACCGAGTCGTTCTCGTTGATGACCGGCACGATACCGGCCGACAGCAGCGTCTCCAGGGTATTCTTGGCATTGATATAGCGTTCCCGGTCATACATATCGTCCCGGGTCAGCAGGATCTGAGCCGTGTGTCGATTGCGCCGGGAAAAAAGCCGCTCGTAGAGGGACATGAGGAGATTCTGGCCGATGGCGGCACAGGCCTGCTGTTGGGGGATGGTCTTGGGCGAATGGGACAAATCGATGACTGGAGCTCCAGCGGCCACCGCCCCGGAGGTGACCAGCACGAGCTGACGTTTCTCTTCCAGGAATCTGCAAAGACTTCCCACCAGCCGGCCGATCCGCTCCTTGTCCAGACAGTAGTCCGCGCCCACCAGCACCCCCGACCCCACCTTGACGACAATTCGACCCGCTGTGGCAAGTGATTTTCGCATTGAACGACTCTGTCTGCTTGTCGGCATTTAGCGGACTATCTTCCAGGGTTCCCGTCGGCAAATCAAGCACCTCGCGGGTGTTTAGACAAATGCTTGACCGCTTTTCCCGGACTTGGCAACCGAGTGTCTAAGCTGCCACGGACCACGGCGGCCGGATGGTCCAGTTTCTTGAAACTTGAGACTTCTCGCTTCTTCCAATTGGCGGGCAATCATCACATCCTCCTTGGCCAGGTTCTGCAAACCTCAGTTCCCGTTCGCGGAGAACGCTTTGAAGATCGGAACGTCAAAAGGAATTCTTCGAAGACGGTTCCCTTCGAGTATGAAGGCCAGTCACTCAGCCAGGCACCGGAAAAAGAAGGACCAGCTGAGCTAGCCGATGTTCACCTTCGAGATTCGGTGGGATCTTCCAAAGGGAATCGGGATCCGTTGATCTGCACGTCCATACCAACTACTCTCTCATCGTCAATGCAACCTGGTTTCATCCCGAGGCGCTCTATCGGAAAGCCAGGTTTGCGGGTCTGACCAGCTTGCCCGTGGAATGACCTTCTATTATGAAGTGACGATGAGTCGTGCCAAAGCCGAGTTGACTAAAGGTACGCGCTTCGAGGACCTCGGCATCGCCCGGCTATCCTCCGATGCAAACGGACCCTCGAAGATCATCGAGAGTTTTAAGAGCATTGATCGCGGAAGGCAAGCTCGGGGCAGGAACTCGGCTGCCGGCCGAACGAGACCTCGCTCGCACGTTGGGTGTCAGCCGACCCACTCTGCGTCAGGCTTTGAAAGCACTGCATCTGCTCAGAATCCTGGAGACCAGACCACATAGCGGCACCTATGTAACGACCAAGGTCGCCGACATTATCAGAGAGCCGATTCATTTTGCCGTTCTCCTAAAGATCGCCAATCACCGTGAGTTGTTGGATACCAGGACCCCCTTAAAGATATGAGAACACCGGTCCTGGGCGCCGACAATTCGAGTGAATCTTTATTGACTATACGTAACGAAATTGCCATCGACTTCCTCACTGACGAGCTGGATCCCTTACGCATTCGCCAACTACACCGAGTCAGCCTCTACGGCGTCGAGGTGGAGCAAACCGACCCCTGGACCCCATTGGAAAAGCCTGGGGACCGCCTCTAAAAATTCAGGCCCGGGGGAGGTGCGACTGCGTGCGGTCAGCACTGAGACCGCTTGCACCCTTCGCTGCGCCTCTCTAATCTGGGTTCCATCATGCCGCGACACCTTTTTCCCGCCCCCCAGGGAAAGCTTCTGGAAATCGAGATAGCCTCCCGCTCGCTTCGCGACAATTCCTTGGGAGACCCTCATCGTCGGAGAGTTGCTGTCTACCTGCCGCCTGGCTACAACCAACAGAACCGGCATTACCCCCTGCTGGTTTATCTGGCTGCTTTCAGCGCAAGCGGACTCAAAAAAACCGGTTGGACGATGTTTGGGGAGTCACTACCCCAGCGACTGGACCGTCTGGTGGAGCAAGGTCGTTTGGGCCCCGTGATTTTGGCTCTTCCGGATTGCTTCACCTCACTAGGTGGCAATCAGTATCTCAACAACCCGATCCTGGGAAACTGGGAAGATTTCTTGGCTCTCGAGCTGGTCTCGGAGTTGGAAAAGCGTTTCCGCATCCTGCCCGAGGCTGAGGGGCGAGCCGTGTTGGGCTTCTCCAGCGGTGGCTATGGCGCCTTGATTCAGGCCTTACGACACGCCGACTGCTGGGGGGCAGTGGCTTGCCACTCGGCCGACATGGGATTTGACAACCTCTTTCGCGGCCAGTTTCCATCAGTCCTGAACCGGCTGGCGAACTTTGCTGACGGAGTCGTCGGTTTTCTCAGAGAATTCCGGGACTCTCCCAAAGTGAAGGGCGAAGATTTTCAAACCTTGACTTTACTGGCCATGGCCGCCAGCTACGATCCCGATCCGGCTGCTCCCTTCGGGATCCGGCTGCCAGTCACGCTGGACACATGCCAGCTGGACCCCAAGCGGTGGGCAGCTTGGCTTCGACATGACCCTCTCGAATTGGTCGACAACCCCGAATGCCAAGCCAGCCTGCGCCGCCTCAAAGCATTCTATTTCGACTGTGGCTCTCTCGACCCCTATCACCTGCATTACGGAGCCCGGCGCCTTTCGCAAAAGCTCCAACGACTCGGAATCGACCACCACTACGAGGAGTTTCCCGACGACCACAGTGGAGTCGACTACCGCTTGGACAAGTCACTGCCCTTTCTTTTCAATGCCTTGAAAAAAGGGAGGCCGTAGGCTCTGCCCTTCACGGCCACCCGATCGGGTCGGCCGGCGCAAGCACGCCGCTGCCCGCCTACGGTTCAAAATGAAGCGGGATCGGCAGCCATCAGCCCATTCGCCGGTTCCCTAGGCAGCTTTGCAAAACACATCCCACCCAACGCGATGGCGTGTAAATTCTGCTCCCGGGGAGGCCAACGCCTCTTCCGGACGGCCAAGTCAGCCCGCGGATCCTCTCAGCGGTGGAACGTGTCGCCTGAAGTGCACACCGGCAGTCGGCACGCTCTCGATGCTAACGCCTTATTGCTCGGCACCCAGGGCGGAACGGATCTGCTCAGGGTCGAAACCCAACACCACTCGATCACCGATCTTGATGGCCGGTGTGGCCCGAACCCCCAACGCCAGCAACTCTTCCAAGGCTCCGGAATCCCGCCGGATATCCCGGACCTCAAAATCAATCTCTAGGGACGAAAGAAACTCTTTCGCGGCTTGACAAGGCATTCAGCCGTCTTGACTGTAAACCAGAACCGGGTTCTTCATTGGCGCTCTCTCCTTCGATTGGTCCATTGCAACTTGGATCGTCATTCCATTAAACCACGAAATAGGGTTTCCGCGCGCCCCGCTAGCGAATGACAACCGGGAGGGGCGAATGATTCTCTGCTACAAGGTCCCCAGCCAGAGATCATTTCCCGGCATGAACATGATCAACCTTGGCAGGAGCAGTCGGTTGAAGCTGGCGTTATCGGCCCGCACAACCCCTTATATTGCTGTGCATTCCCCCAAAGCCTCAATAAATGAGGTAGGCCCCAACCATGATATGTTAATAACGGAACACGAAAAACGGAGAAAGTGCCGTGCCCAGAAACCTGCGTCACCAGTTACCCCGACTGAAACCGACCGAGCCCGAAATCTATTTCAACCGGCGTCACTTTATCAGTGCGCTGGGAAGCGGATTGGTGGCGGCGCCGCTGGCTACCACCTTCACGCGGGCAGCCGGTCAGCCAGAGCCGGGCGGACCTCTGACGGTTCCCTTGCAAAGACCCGACCTCTTTCCGGCCGCCCGCAATCCCGATTTCCCTTTGCCGACTGAGGTGGGGAATACCCTGACCAACCGCAACAGCGCTGCCCGTCACAACAACTTCTACGAGTTCTTACCGGGACGGGGGGGGCCGGCTTGGCGTTACACTGCCGACTTCAGAGTCGAACCGTGGAAGCTTGAGATTTCGGGCCTTTGCAACCGGCCCGGGACGCTTGACCTGGATGCCCTGTTCAAGTTTGAGCACGAAGAGCGGACCTACCACTTCCGCTGCGTGGAACGCTGGGCGATGAATATTCCTTGGAGCGGTTTTCCGTTGAGCAAGTTGATCGAAAAAGCCGAGCCCAAAAGTGACGCCCACTTCGTGCAGTTCGAAACCGCCAAGATTCCAAACCAGATGCCCGGCATACGCAAGGCGCCTCAATACCCCTGGCCCTATCATGAGGCGCTCAGGATGGACGAGGCCATGAACCCTCTGGCGATGGTGGTTACCGGAGTTTATGGACAGCCATTGCTCAAACAACACGGGGCGCCGGTGCGGATCATCGTGCCCTGGAAGTATGGCTACAAAAGCCCCAAATCGATCGTCAAAATCAAGTTCTTGAGCGAGCAACCGGGCACTTTCTGGCAGATCCAACCCCATGAATACGGTTTTCTCTCCAACGTCAACCCCAACATCCCCCACCCCCGCTGGAGCCAAGCCCGTTCTTATTGGTTGGACAGTCAGGATTGGTTCGAAACCCCCATCTTCAACGGCTACGACAAGTTCGTCGACGCGCTTTATCCCGATGAGCCACGCACTCTACAGAAGGCACTGAGATCAGGGCAAATCGCTCGCTGAGCCAGCGCGGTGTAGCGGCTCGAAACGTTTTGGCTGTCCCGCATCGTACACGCTCGTGGTGGCAAACCAAGTCCAACCCCGGAATCCCAAGGATTATTTTCGGTTGTTTCCGCGCCAAGGTGGGAATTTCCCGTTCTTTGAGTTAGGCTGACAGCGTCTTCTATTTGGCAAGATCCGACGTCGTGGTGAAGAAAACTCCGCGGCCAGGCTCTTCCCTAAACGACGGTTGGAGGAATGACCTCATGAAGCGAAAACAGCTGCTTGTATGGTTAGTGACAGGCGCCCAGTTGATTTCGGCCTCAACTGTGACCATTGCGCAGGAACACAATCAAGTGCTGCTAGGGTTTTCTCCGCAAGAGACGGTGGCCCAGTTGTCGCTGGAATCCAAACTGGACAGCCTGCTGGATAAATCCAATTTGGAGCAATGGATGCGTCGACTTTCGGCTCGTCCGCATCACGTGGGTTCTCCTTATGGCAAAGCCAACGCCGAGTTCATCCACAATAGCTTTCTCTCCTGGGGCTTCGATAGCCGCATCGAAGAGTTCTTGGTGCTTTTTCCCACACCCAAGACGCGGGTGCTCAAGCTACTCGAACCCGAAGTGTTTGAGGCTGCTTTGCAAGAGCCAACCTTGGATCAAGACAGCACCTCGGGACAGAAAGACGAGCAACTACCTAGTTACAATGCCTATTCAGTCGATGGAGATGTGACCGGCGAACTGGTCTATGTCAACTACGGCGTTCCGCAAGATTACGAAGTGCTGCGGAGTTTGGGAATCGACGTCCAAGGCAAAATTGTGATTGCCCGCTACGGAGGTTCCTGGCGAGGGATCAAACCTAAAGTGGCCGCGGAGAAGGGGGCCATCGGCTGCATACTCTATTCCGACCCGCGAGATGACGGTTTTTTTCGCGGGCCGGTTTATCCGGAAGGCGCCTTTCGCCCTGCCGAGGGAGTGCAACGCGGTTCGGTTGCCGATATGCCGACCTATCCCGGTGACCCGCTCACGCCGGGTCGGGGAGCTGTCAAGGATGCTGAGCGATTGGCGCTGAACGAGGCCGCCACACTCACCAAGATACCCGTATTGCCAATCTCGCACCAGGACGCCCTGCCGCTGCTGAGAAACCTCCAGGGGCCCACAGCTCCGGCGGCCTGGAGAGGGGCATTGCCGATTACTTACCGCCTGGGACCGGGGCCGGCGCGGGTCAACCTTCGGCTGGAGTTCAACTGGGACTTGGTTCCCGCTTACAACGTCATTGCCCAGTTGGCAGGTTCCGAACGGCCCGATCAATGGATCATGCGCGGTAACCACCATGACGCCTGGGTCAACGGCGCCAGGGATCCCCTTAGTGGCATGGTCGCCTTGATGGAAGAAGCCCGAGCCATCGCGCAATTGGCAAAAGAGGGCTGGAAACCCAAGAGGACCATTGTTTACGCAGCCTGGGATGCTGAAGAACCTGGCTTGATCGGCTCAACTGAGTGGGTCGAGCAGCATGCCGATCTACTCAGAAAGCAACTGGCCGTCTACATTAATACCGATGGAAACGGGCGCGGTTTTCTCAGGGCGGGCGGATCACACACCCTGGAACCCTTCATCAACCAGGTAGCCCAGGCAGTCAAGGATCCCCAAACGGGAGTTTCCGTCTGGCGGCGCTGGCAGGCCCGCAACATCGAAAGCGCTGACCGCGAGGCGGCTGCAGACATTCGGTCACGTCCTGATTTGCGTATTTCAGCTCTGGGCTCAGGATCAGACTACTCCCCGTTTCTCCAACACCTGGGAGCGGCCTCACTCAACCTCTCGTTTCGCGGCGAAGACGCCGGGGGCTCCTACCATTCCATCTATGACTCTCTTAACCACTACTCCCAATTTACTGACCCTGGATTCGATTATGGAGTGGCCTTGGCTGCAACTGCCGGTCGGGCTGTACTACGCTTGGCTGCCGCCCCCGTCCTACCCTTCTACTTTGGAAATTTTGCGGAAACGGTGAGCCGGTATGTCAAGGAAGTGAAGGAGCTGATCGACACCATGCGGCTGCAAACCCAAGAAGACAATCTGCGTTTGGAGGCAGGTACCGGTAAGCTGGCAGCCGACCCTCGTCAAGCTTATGTTGCACCGGTTCGCAGGAGTGAGGTTCCGCAATTTGACTTCGCCCCGCTCGAGAAGGCCGTTGAGCAAGTCGAAGCCAGTGCACGCCGATTTGATGAGACTAGCCGACGATTGTCATCCTCACAGAGCGCCTCGCAGCAACAACGACTGGACAAAATCCTGATGAGTTCGGAGCGCGCCCTGACTCGCCACGAGGGTCTGCCCGGTCGACCCTGGTATATCCATCATATCTATGCGCCGGGGTTCTACACCGGCTACGGAGTGAAGACCTTACCGGCAGTCCGAGAAGCGATCGAGCAAAGGCAATGGGACCAGTTGCCCACTCAAATCGAAAACACGGCTGCAGTTCTGAAGGCCTTTTCCAAAAATATTGATCAGGCCTTGAAAATCCTGGAAGAGCAGGAACCTTCTTAGGCCACAAGAACAGTCAGGCGGCCTTTGGGACAAGCTGATAACCGACGACCTCAGTAGTGCTGTAGTGGCGAGTAGCTAGCGATTCGAATCGGTGCATTGAGCACCGCTGGACTACCAGTCCAGAATCGCCGATCGTGTAACAGCCTCAAATGGCGCCAGGAAGTGCTCAATTGGCTCAATCGCTGACCGGCTAAAGTCCACGCCTCGAGCCATGCCGACGGTCAGTCAAGAACATGACCGCTAAGCTGATCGAAGTTGCCCTCGGTGTCCTCTTTTCCCAGCGCCGGGTCTGGCTGCAGCCGAGAAAGGAAGAGGGGCCGCTGGACGGTCTCTGGGAATTCCCCGGCGGTAAGATTCTGCCTGGTGAGACCCCGCTGGCAGCGGTAATACGCGAGGTCAAGGAAGAGACGGGACTGCAGCTCGATGGAACGGTTCCACAACTAATCGAGATCATCGATCATCGTTACCCGGATCGAGAAGTACGTCTCCACTTCTTCGCCTGCCTCCTGAGGCAACCCTTTCGGCTGGAAACCGGAATCTGGGTCGACCTGAAAGCGCTAGGGAATTACCGGCAGCCAGAGGCCAATCAATCCATACTCAAGCGGCTCAAGACTTGGTCAGCAGACTGATCAGCCAGATCACGGCAACCGCAATCGCTGAAAGCACCACGATCCAACGACGAAAACGTTGGATCTCTTGTTGTTCCAACGCTTCCCGATCCAGCCCGCTATCCTCCATCTCCAGCTCTAATTGCTTGGGATCTAGAACACCTTCCGAGGGAGTCAGTTCCCGGCCAATGGGCTGAAAACTGATCATCCGCGGCAGGAACCACAGGAAAGTGCCCAGGGCCACGAAAAAAAACACCAAGGCCAGATTTCCCTGAGTAAAGAGCAGCACCATCACAAGCACTAGCACCACCACGATCAACAACAAGATACGAAAATAGACCCAAGGAACGGTAGGCTTGAATTCTGCGCCGCAACGGGGGCAGGTCAGTCGGCGGGCAGAAAAAATCGGGTCGCTCCAGAGACGAGTCCGGCAAACCGGGCAAAACTGTGACATCAGGGAGGGCCTGAGGCAATGGGTAGATCGAGGATCGAAGCGGCGACGACGGTGGCCAACTTTCGACGCAGGTCAACAACATTTCCGTCGCCGTCCGGATGTAGGCGGCTGGTGAGAATCAGCAACAACGTCTGAGTGGTCGCATCAATCCAAAATGAGGTTCCGGTAAAACCAGTGTGACCAAAGGAACCGATTGGGAACAAATCGCCGCGAGTGTTCGAAAACCGGGAGCCGAGGTCAAAGCCCACTCCCCGCCATTCGGATTTGCCGGCAGGGGCTTGGTTGGTCGTCATGCGCCGCACTCCCAATGGTGAAAGCACGCGAGTCTTCCCAAGAAATCCGCCATTGAGAATCATCTGCGCGAACACTGCCAAATCGTCCGCGCTGGCGAAGAGACCTGCGTGGCCGGCAACGCCCTGCATGCGACTGGCGGTGGGATCATGAACAGTGCCTCGTAGCATCCTTCCGTCTCGGCTTTCAGTGGGAGCGATTCGGGCCTGTCTGATCGAGTCGGGAACAAAACCGGTATCCGTCATTCCCAAGGGCTCAAAGATGTTGCGGCGGCTGAACTCAGCCAAGTCCTGGTCCGTTACCCGCCGCACCAATTCCCCCAGCATGAAGTAGTTGATGTCGCTGTAGATAAAGCGCTCGCCTGGCACAGCGACCAACTGTTCTTCACAACCCTTTTGAAACGCTACTTCGGTGCCTGTCCAGTTCTCATCGAGATCGATATCGGGCCGCAGACCCGAGTAGTGCGTCAGTGCCTGAAGAACGGTTATCTCCTCCTTGCCATGGACCCCAAACTCGGGAATATGATCGGCCAGCGGGTCGTGGAGCGAGATTTCCCCCGACTCCACCAGGATCATGGCCGAGGTGGCGGTGGCAACCACCTTGGTGAGAGAAGCCAAATCGAAAATCGTGTCAACCGTCATGGCCTCTCGTTGCGGCTCAAGTGCCCGCGCGCCAAAGGCTTGGCGCAAAACCACCTGACCTCTCCGGGCCACCAACACGACCGCACCAGGAGCAGCACCTTCCTCGATCGCCGCCTCCATCACTTCCCCCACCCGAGCCAAACGAGCGGATGACATACCGACGCTTTCAGGGTCCGAAATAGGGAGTTGTCCACCCAGTGGGGGAGCCGCCTGTAAGCCCGCCGAAAGGCAGCCGTAGCCAAGGCAGACGCCCAAATGCAACCAGAGCAGCCTGGGCGAAAACAGATAAGTGGGTCCACGAGATCCGTAGCTCAAGATCATTAGCGGCGCCTATTGTATGTTATCGTTGCCGACCGCGAGACACCCACTGGCCGTCTTACTTCAAAGGTCGAACATTAGTTCACCTTCAGGTTGACCAATCAGACAAAACCGACTCCACTTAGAACGGGAAAATGATTAAGAAAGGCTATGTTTTGGCCGGAGGCCTCGGCCGCCGAATGGGAGGCAACAAGGCTCTCTTGCGTTACCGAGGTCGCAGCTTATTGGAGGGCGCTATCGAAATACTCCAACAAAGCCAGGTCGAAAGCGTCCAAGTGGTCACTTCCAGCGATCAATTATTCTTGGAACTGGAGCTGGAGCAGCTGGTGGATCGTCTCCCTGGTAGAGGGCCGCTCGGTGGACTGGAGACAGCCTTGCACGACGTTGGAGAGGGACACGCTTACATACTGGCTTGCGATCTACCCCTGATCCCTGCCTCACTCTACGCACGGCTGGAGTCTGGTTTGGCCCAGGCGGATGCGGCGCTGCCCCACGACCGCAGAGGACAATTGCATCCCCTGTGTGCCATCTATCGAGGAGCCTGCCTGCCCGCTGTCAGACGCCTTTTGGGAGGGGCGAATTCGAGCGTTCACTCCTTGGTCCGACAATTGAATTGCCGAATTGTATCGGCCGCCGACCTGGAGCTTCCGGATTCCGTCTTTGTCAACGTCAATACCCCCCAAGATCTGGACGAGATTCTGAAGATATGAGCGCTGGACTACTGATGTTTCACGTGGTCGCCATTATCGCCATCTTTGCGTTGGGGTACATGGTTGGACCGCGCAGCCGGATTGGCTAGCCCCTCCGCCTCCACCACGACTGGCCAGGGCACAGGAGCCGGCCACCTGAAACCGCCCTTGAAGCGGAAGGTGATCTCCTCTCCTCTTCCTTTTTGAGGGATATCACATCAAAGAATTTAAGGGTAGACTCCACTAGGAAACCTAGGGCGCTAGTACCGGGAATCCAGCCCAGCGTCGGCCGAATTGGACCGGAAATAGCAGGGACAGTGGCCAGTGAAGCAGCAGAAACTTTACCGAAAGTTCGAGGGAATTCATCGCGAACTGGGCGATCTACGGGGGGCGATCGAAACGCTGACCTGGGATCAGGAGACGGTGATGCCCGCCAAAGCAGCGCCCTTGCGAGCCCGCCAACTTTCCACGCTGGCCGCTCTCTATCACGAAAGGTTGACGGCTCCCGAGTATGGAGGCCTTGTGGAGAAGTTGGAAGCCTTGTCCTGGGATGCGTGGGAGCGAGCCAACTTGCGAGAAGCGCGCCGCGACTACGACAAGGCAATCCGCTTACCTAGGTCACTGGTCCGGGAGTTAGCCGAAACAGCCAGCCTCTCCTACCAAGCCTGGATTGAAGCGCGTCGAAGATCCGATTTCGGCGCTTTCGTGCCTTGGTTGGAAAAGATGTTCGAGCTCAAACGCCAACAGGCCGCTTGCTTGTGCCAGGGCAGTTCACTCTATGACACGCTGCTGGACGAGTACGAACCCGGTGCCCGATCAGCGGTACTTGACCCGCTCTTCGCCCAGTTGAGACCGCCACTAACCGACCTCACGGAGCGTATCACCCACTCATCCTGCCAACCGAACCAGGCACTACTACAGGGACATTTCGATCCGGCGGCCCAAGAGAGGTTTGGGCGGCGGGTGATCACGGCTATGGGTTTCGACTCTAAAGCCGGACGCCTGGATGTCTCGCCCCATCCTTTTTGTAGCGGCCTGACGCCCTGTGATGTTCGCATCACCACCCGCTATTCGGCGAGCAATCTCTTGATGTCCTTCTTCGGGATGATCCATGAAACGGGTCATGCTCTCTATGAGCAGGGACTGGACGCCAACCACTTCGGCGCGCCCGCCAACCAGGCTATTTCGCTTGGAATCCACGAATCCCAATCTCGCTTGTGGGAGATCTATCTGGCTCATGGGCGTCCCTTCTGGGAATACTGGTATCCACTGCTGCAAGATACTTTCGTCGAGCAGTTTGCCTCAGTAAAACTGGAGTCATTTCTCCATGCCATTAACCAGGTGCGTCCCAGTCTGATTCGAGTTGATGCCGACGAAGTAACATATGGACTACACGTCATCATGCGTTATGAGTTGGAAAAGGCGCTCTTGGACGGCGACTTGGCCCCGGCCGACCTGGAAGAAGTCTGGAACCGGAAAATGTTGGATTACCTGGGCATCGAGCCTCAAGAAGCCAGCCAGGGTGTGCTGCAAGATGTTCACTGGTCGCACGGGTTGGTGGGATATTTCCCCACCTATCTGCTGGGTACACTTTACGCGGCTCAGTTTTGTCATCAGGCCTGCCTCGACCTGCCGAATTTGTCCGATCAGGTGCGTCAGGGACAATTGCTGGAACTCCGTCGATGGCTCGGCCGCAAGATTCACCAAGTGGGGCGGACACGGACCGCCGACGAGTTGGTCATCGACGTAACCGGGACGCCCCTAAAGACAAATTTCTTCCTGAATCACCTGGAGACAAAGTATCGGGAGCTCTACCAGTTGTGAAGAAAGCCTCAATAGGAAGGACGATCGCCTGGCTTGGGTCAACGCTTCTGGTCAGTTGTGCGGCCCCAGTAGAAACCGGAGCCGACCAGCTATTGGAACTCCCGTATCGAGATTGGCTCCTGGGTAAGCGGGTCGGTTTGATCACCAATCAGACGGGAATCAACCGCAAACTGGTCCCTACTTGGCAAATCCTGGACAACCATCCCGATATTGAATTGGTGGCTTTGTTTGCCCCTGAACATGGTCTTTCGGGTAGTGTCCAGGCAGGCCTGAGAATCAAGTCGGAAGACCGAGTTTACAGTCTGTACGGCCAACATCAAGCACCCACCCCCGAGATGCTGGCTCCGGTCGACGTATTGCTCTATGACATCCAGGATGTCGGTAGCCGCTTCTACACTTATATTTCCACCTTGCTGGGAGCTCTCAAGTCGGCGGCTCGCGAAAATATTCCCTTGATCGTGCTGGATAGGCCCAACCCGCTGACGGGTCAAGTCGTGGAAGGTCCCGTGCTGGAGCCGGCTTTTCGATCTTTCGTGGGTGCTCATCCATTACCCATTCGATATGGCATGACGCCGGGGGAATTGGCTCGACTCTTCAACCATGAGGCCGGCATCGAAGCCGATCTTAAGGTCGTTCCCCTCAAGAACTGGAAACGGAGTCTCTGGTTTGACGAGACTGGTTTGCCCTGGGTTTTCCCATCGCCCAACATGCCGACTTTGGTGACGGCAACTCTCTATCCCGGTTTCTGCCTGGTGGAAGGGACCAATTTATCGGAGGGAAGAGGCACGACTCGCCCCTTCGAGCTGGTTGGGGCTCCCTGGCTCGAGAGCAGCCGGCTGGTCAAGCGACTTAATCAGCTGCGGTTGCCTGGAGTGCGTTTTCGCGCCCAGGCCTTTACACCCACTTTTTCCAAGTATGCGGGCGAACTGTGCCAGGGCCTCCAGGTCCACGTCATTGACCGGCAACAATTCCAGCCCGTGGCGACAGCGCTCCATTTGTTGGCGGAGGTCCACAAACTGCATCCCCAACAGATGGTCTTCAACCAGGGTTTTGACCGCTTGGGAGGCAGCGCTTCCTTGCGCCAAGCCTTGGAGGCGGGCCGGCCGGCCCCTGAGATTCTGAAGACTTGGCAGCCGGGACTGGAGTCGTTCCGCAACCGGCAAGCGCCCTTTCTGCTTTACCCGTGAGTTGGCCGGGACCACCTTTTTCAACCCAAGTCGGGATGCCGCGCGGCTGCCACTTGACGGTTCCACTTGGCGTGTCCAGGTTCTCGACTTCCTTTGGGTCAACCATCCGTTGACCCAAGACGCTCTCCAATAGCACTTTGGAACAACACTGGGTCGCAGAAGCCGTGTGAGTGGGCACGCCCGTCGTTTTCCATCATTGTGCTATCTTCTCAACTTGCCTATGTCTTTGATCAACCAGTTAGGCCTGTGGCTGGCGGCCAAGCTGACGCCTTCCTCGCGGATAGGACGCCGTGTCCGTATTGAGCAGCTTTGGACCCAAGCCAAGCAGCGTTACCGCTCGGGAGAATTTGCACAAGCGGAGGAATCGTTTCAGAAAATCGTCAGCCTGTCTGAAACTTTTGGTGAACAAAGCGCTGAGCTACTCGACAATCTGGATCGAGTCGGCGAATTTTTCGAGTCGACCGGTTACTATGCGGAAGCCGAGCACTTGCTGCGTCGAGCCCTGAAAATCCGCGAGTCAGTCTCTACCACTTCGGTGGAATCTCGGGCCCAGGCGGTCAACAACTTGGCCCTGGTCCTTTACGTCCAAGGCCGGTACAAAGAGGCGGAACCATTCTATCGGCAACTGCTGGAGTTGTCGCAACTCTTGGAAAACCCTGCTGCTGTTGCCGTAGCACTCGAGAATTACGCGGCTCTGCTGGGCAAGCTCAAACGTAACCCGGAATCGGATCAGCTGCGGGCTCGGGCCGCCAAGATTCGAAGGCAACTACGAGAACAGGTCAAGTCAAAATAAGGCTGACAATTGCCTTTGGGAGACCGGACCGGTTCTTGCGAGCGATTACGATTGGAGCCCCAACTAGATTTGCAACTTCGCGAAGATCGTGGTCAACGCCAGCCAACCACCGGCCAGCAGCATTCCCAGCGTGGAGACCCAGAGAAAAACATCCCAGAGTTTTCCCGGCGCCAGACGTTTTTCCGGTAGCGTATAGCGAAAATAAAGAGCCGCTGCTCCCAGCATGGGGAGCATGATGGCCTGCATCACGCCGCTCAACAACACGAGCTTCACCGGGGCCCGCACCAATGAGTAAAAAAGGAGGGAAATCAAGGGGAAGAGTAGGCTGAAGAGACGCTGCCAGCGAGCCAGTGCCTCCGAACTCTTTGCGCCAATGCCATAAACTCGAATGACATCGGAACCGACTCGAGCATGGCCGGCATTGGCCACGAAAAAGGTGGAATAGAGCACTGCAACGGCGCCAAAAAGAAAAATCGGTTGCGCTACCTGGCCAAAAACCGGCACGTACATCTCAGCCAGCGTCCGCACCATTTGAATTCCGCTAGGGTTGAGTCCGGACCGACCCAGTACGGCAGCCCCAAGCAGATAGAAGGCCACCGTGGCAAAGGTATAAATAACTGCCGAGCACCAAGCATCCCAACGCAAAACCCGAATCCAGCCCTGGGCCCGCCTGACCCAAGCTTGGCTACGGTCGCGAAATCCGGTCCAACGAGCGTAACCTTTTTCCAAACACCAGTAGGGGTAGGCCACCAGTTCGTTCGCCCCGACTCCGATGATCCCCAGCGTTGCCAGAGCGGTGGCCAGGGGTGAACCGGCAAACTCACTTGCAACCGAGAGTCGGAAGCTCATCCCATTGGCCAGATCCTGCCAAGAAACTCGCCAATCAGGCAAGCTCTGCAACTGGAGCAGATTACCGATAGTGATGAAAGTGAACACTGAAACCAGCACGGCCGAGATCGCCTGGATGGTGCCGTAACGCCCCACCACCAGGATAATCGAGGTGGCCACGGCGATCACGGTGGCCCACAGGATGTCATCACCGTTTTCCGGGGGTGGGCCAAGTTGGCGCAGATGCTGATCCAATTCCTGCACCTCGACGGTAAGAGCGGCCAGCCGGGTGGAATCCGTTCCTAATTCTCCCGACTCGTCCCGTGCTCGATCGATCAGTGCCTGAGCGACTGTTCGGCGAGTCTGCAGATCATGGTAGCGGTTGAAACGTTCCCCCTCGGATGTCAGTGGTTGGACGATCGAAACGGCCTGTCCCACACCACCTACGATCCCGCCCAGTTGGCCCAGACTGGCCAAAAACATTACCAGCCAATACCACACAATCCAATTGACCCGAAGCCGGGGACCGGGGACTTGATTAAGCCCCTCCATGGTGGTGCGACCAGTAATAATCGAGAACCGGCCGAACTCCACCTGGGTGAAGACCTTGACAAGACAACCGATCAGGATCAACCAGAGTAGCCAGAAGCCGGCTTCGGCTCCCGTCTTGGTGGTAGCGATCAACTCTCCCGAGCCCACGATCGACCCGGCGATGATCAGCCCAGGACCCAAGCGAGAGAGGATACCGGCAATCGTCACGGGAGCAGTTTGGACTTCAGGGGCGGATCGCGGAGATTGATTCGCGTTGGCCATTCGGAAGTTCCTGTCGTCCTCAGCTTGCCGACTGCGAGAATTCTGTGCCTTGGCAGCCAAGATTGCAAGCCGACTCCACCGTCAGATGGTGACCTTCACGCGGGCCCAACCAGCCCGGTCAACCGGGAGTAATGAAGATTTAATCCCTGCCACAAAGAGCGTCCCAGGCAGGTGGTGAAATTGCCATGAGTGGCACCAAAGGTACGTGCCGGCGTTTGACCTATCGGCGAGAAAATGCCCCTGCCCCATCCTCCGGGCTCACAGGCTTCGGGATCGCCCATAGAGACCATGCTCTTGATTTTGCCGTCCACATCGAACAGAGCAGCAAAGTCATCCCAGATTGGTCATCGGGTCAATCCAGCCAGAATGTTGATCTCCCCAGGATATTCTTCCAGCGTTTCGTTACGGAAGTTCCGCTTGCCAAAAACTCTGAGTAATTCACTCCATAGAAATGTATTATCGGTAGCTACGGCTCCCCTGGAGCGATGACAACCATTTGGCAATGGGTTAGAGTATTCGATGTCTTTTTCCAACTGCCGAGGTCCGACACCTAAAACAACGGCCTTCATGAAACATTGAGAGGAAAGTGAGCGAATGGAGAAGAAAGGAATACACGCTCTCCCGAAGCTGGCTCTTCACTGGCAGATCCTGATAGCGATGATCCTTGGTCTGATCTTCGCCTTGATCTTTGGCGAAGTGGGTTGGGTGGCGTTGACTGCCGACACTTTCATGCGCCTGCTGCGCATGGTGATCGTGCCGTTGGTCTTCACCTCGATCGTGCACGGTATCTCCGGCATCGGCGACGGCAGAGCGCTCGGCCGTCTGGGCGCCAAGACGTTGCTCTGGTACACCATGACCAGCCTGCTGGCGATCCTGGTCGGTCTGTCGTTGGCCAACATCATTCAGCCGGGCGCCGGCCTCGAGATGCCGGAAGGGGTCCAAGAGCTGCGTCCCGAGGATCTGCAGACGCCGGATTCAATGGCCGGCATCGTCACTCGGCTGATTCCGAAAAACCCGGCCGAGGCCGCTGCCTCGTTTGACATTCTGGGTCTGATTTTCTTCTCCATCTGCCTCGGCGCGACCATTGGCATGATGAAGGGCGAGTCGGGCGACTTGTTGCGCCGCGGTTTCGGTGCCGGTTTCAAGGTCATGATGAAGCTGACGACAGGCGTAATCCGTCTGCTGCCGATCGGCGTTTTCGCTTTGTTGGCGCGCGCTGTCGGCCAAATGGGACTGGACGTGTTTCAGCAAGTCGGAAAGTACATGGTGACCATCGCCATCGGATTGAGCATCCATATTCTGGTGGTGCTGCCGCTGCTGTTGTTCTTATTCACCGGCAAGAGCCCCCTGCACCACTACCGGGCGATGACCTCGGCAATGGCGATGGCCTTCTCGACCAGTTCCTCGGCGGTGACCTTGCCCATGACGATGAAGTGCGTCCAGGAGAAGGCCGGAGTGTCCAACCGAGTGACTACCTTCGTCCTACCCATGGGCGCCACCATCAACATGGACGGTACGGCACTCTACGAATGCGCCGGTGCCTTGTTCATTGCCCAGGCGCTGGGTGTCGAGATTCCATTGGCCATGCAGGGCATCATCGTGCTCACTGCTCTGTTGGCATCGATTGGCGCCGCTGCTATCCCATCGGCCGGGCTGGTGATGATCTTTATCGTGCTGGAGGCGATCAACCTGAACACACCGGAGGCTTACGCTCTGGCTGGTCTGATGCTGGCTGTCGACCGGCCACTCGACATGTACCGAACCATGGTCAACATCACTTCAGACAGCGTTGGGGCTGCGGTGATTGCCCACTCGGAGGGGGAAAAACTCAACTATTAGTTTGAAAGGTCCGTCGCCTGACGCCAAGACGTCTGGTGGAGAAGACCAACCGCGCCATCGAACCTATTTATCAACCCAGTGTCTATTCCGGCGGTGACGATCGCCTCTATAGGAACGACCGCGACGGCGCCTTGTCCAGCGGATGTTTCTTCCCTGGACCGACATCATGGTTGGCAGGAGGCAAAAAACGATCGCAAACTGTCGTCAGCAGTCTTCTTGCAGGATCTCCAGCCGGTCCGGCTGGTTGGGAACCAGGCAAAGGAATTCGAAAGGCGCCTCACTCACTCGGTAGTAGTGGGGCACTCCAGCCGGAATAAAGAGGACGTCGTTGGCCTGAACTTGATACTCGCGGTCACCGATTCCAACGGTGGCTCGGCCACGCAGGACGTACTGCTCGTGTTCAACCGAGTTGGTGTGCCGAGGCATCCCTCCATCAGCACCCATACGAAACCGGCGCATCGCAAAGTTGGGGGCTCCGTCGGTTGCGTCGAGCAACACTTGGGTTACCGTAGCGCTGCCGGCGGCCACTTTCTTGGCGGTAACGCCGGAAGCCTGCTTGACGATCTCTCCCGATGGACCTGGTTGAAGGCTCTTGGTCATAGCTCTTCTCCTGTTTTTGCGATGTCACTTTAGCACGGCGGGGCAGGCCAATGGACACGGCCTTCAACAAGGCGAGCCGGCTTGCGTGAGTTCCTACTTCCCGAACTCCAGGTTGAAAGGCGATGGGGAATTGGCGAAAACACCAATCGCGGTTCTTTGGAAAGAGAGCCCCAGCCCAAATGATATCCTCAAGTGTAGGGGCCAAACGGACGCAATAGGAGGAATGATGACCAAACAGGTGAAAGCATGGCTGCTCGTGATGGCGTTGGGCTGGCTGACCTTGCCGATAACGCCCTTGGAGGGTGGGGAAAGTCGGATTGCCGACTCGCCCCAGGAGGTTCGTCCTCTCTTGCCTGGTATGAAGGCGCCGGCGGTCAGTTTTGCCCGCCTTGGGGGTGGAGCACTCAACTTGCACCAGGCCCTGAGTGAAAAACCGGCGCTTCTGATCTTCTACCGGGGTGGCTGGTGACCCTATTGCAACCGTCAGCTGGGTCAGCTGAACGAAATCGAAGAGGAAATAGTGCAATTGGGCTACCAGATCATTGCCGCCAGTGCTGATCGTGCTGAGAAGCTCAGCGACTCGATCGAAAAGCAGGGGCTCAAATACGAAGTTGTGTCCGACAGTAGCCAAGAAGCAGCGGCCGCCTTTGGATTGGCATTCCAAGTGGACGATGAAACGCTCAAGAGATACAAGGGATTTGGTATCGATCTCAACCAGGCTTCCGGATATGGTCACAACGTCTTGCCGGTGCCCGGCGTTTTCCTGATCGGGACCGACGGCGTCATCGACTTCTCCTACGTCAATCCCGACTACCGGGTCAGGCTGGAGTCCTCCATCGTCCTGGCAGCGGCCGAGGTCTACGCTCCCAAACCCGAATGAGTACCCCTGGGTCCATGGAACATCGCCGACTTCCGCCCTTCGCCAAAGGGGTCGGACCGTTTCTGAGCCACAGCCTTGAGATTCCGTGGAGAGTGGTTCGATCGGGTGATCTTCTGAAACTGGTTGGGATGGGGCCCCGTCCAACGCCGGCGCCTTCCCTTCTCCTTTGACAAGAGCCAAGAGACAGATTGATTTGCGGGCTTTGGTCAGCATCATTATTCCCACTTACAATCGGGCTCATACCCTGGTGCGTGCTCTCGATTCGGTGCGGAGTCAGACCTTTGGCGATTGGGAATTAATCGTGGTCGACGATGGTTCCGACGACGGAACTGCCGACTTGGTGGCCGACTATCAGGAGCCCCGCTTCCGCTACTTTCGTCAACCCAACCAAGGAGTCAGCTCGGCCCGCAATCTGGGAATCCGGGCCAGTCGAGCCCTCTGGATATCGTTTCTTGACAGCGATGACTATTGGACCAATGGAAAGCTTCAAGCCCAGCTTGAGGCCCTCGAGTCCCAACCGGAATACTCGATTGTATACACCAACGAGATCTGGATCCGCCGAGGTGTCCGAGTCAATCCTCGAAAAGTCCATCAGAAATACTCCGGCTGGATCTACCGCTACTGCTTACCCTTGTGCATCATCAGCCCCAGCTCGATACTTCTGAAGCGAGAATTGTTCCGCCGACGGGGGCTTTTCGATACCCGGCTGCCGGTCTGCGAGGATTATGAGATGTGGCTGCGTTTATCAGCCTGTCATCCCATCCTCTACCTGCCACAACACCTCATCGTCAAGACCGGGGGACACACCGATCAGCTGTCTCAAAGCCGCTGGGGCTTGGACCGCTTTCGAATCCAGGCTTTGATCCAGACCTGCCAAAGTGGATTGCTGACCCCCCAACAACTTTTGTGGACACGGCGCCAGATCGTGGCCAAGGCGACCATCGTCGGCAATGGCTGTCGAAAGCGGGGCGATTCCGAGCGAGCCGCCCGCTATGACTCCTTTGCCAAAGAATGGACCTCACATCAGAGCCATGAAGAGGTGCCCGGGACTGCGGTTGGGAGGGAAAGCACCCGCGCCCACTGATTTCTTAGTCCAAGAATCTAAAATGTTTTTCCCGAAATCGCCAAAATCTGTGCTATGCTTATCTGATGAGATTAAGGAGTGCTTCCCGTGGTTCCAAGCGAACCCGGCTGCCTGATTCCCGTTCCGAGCGCAATTTGGCTGTGGCGATCCTGCGCCAAGCCTGGCACGAAGCCATCATGGATATCCACTCGGTCAAAGAGACTTCCAGAAAGGATTATCGGCTTTTGAAGAAGAAGGCCATCGAGTGGATCACAACCGACGATGAGGGTTTTCCCTACTGGTGCAAACTTGCGGACGTCGATCATCTGGCTGTCCGTCAGAAGCTTCACGATACGCTTCACACGGATCACACTTTGATCCTGGTCTGAACGACCTCCGGCCCGAAGCCCCCGCCATGGCTGTTGGGACCCTCTTGGGCCTTGGCATTATGGGCCGGCCCCAGGGAGTCGGGTGGAGCCTGGTTCCCCGACTAGGTCATCAACATCTCTTTCGGTCTCCTTTTGACCTCGGTGCCGCCGACTGGATCCGGTGCGGGCACGGTGCACCGTCTGATGCTCTCGATTGACCTGCCCGCTCTCTCTTCAGCCTGACGGCCGATAGTCCTGGCCCTGATTTTGATCCGGAGCCTCTTTAGGCCTAGCCGGCGCCGGTTCGGTCGTGGCGATGGTGCCGAGCGGCAGGCCCAGCCATCGACCCGAACCTTTCCCAACACAAGACTAAGACCGCGCAAATTGACTCCGGTTTTCCTCGGACACCCTTGGCCCGCCATCTCAACGAGCAAGTTCATCGTCACGTTCCTCAAGAGGTTATTCCCGTCACTGGAGACTGCTAGCCTTGAAAGAAGAAAGACCGGAAAAGGGGGCAGATGGACCTGTTTTCATCGAGCCACTTGACAAACTGTGTTATATATCATATATTTCAAACATGACATCTAAACAGTCCATAGCTGCGATTCTTCGCTCCATCCGCGCCGGCTTGGACCTGACGCAGCAGCAACTGGCAGACCGGCTCGGCGTTTCCTTCGCGACTGTGAACCGCTGGGAAGGCGCCGCGACCATGCCCCAGAAGGCGGCGCGGACGGCCATCACGGCGCTGGCCGCCGAGGCGGGAATCGACACCGCCGAGCCTGCTGTCAACGAAACTGAATCCGCCCTGCGAGTGACGCGGCGACGTTCAAGACGCCGCTCTGGCCGCCCGATCGTTCCTTCCACCAAGACCATGGAGCAGATGCTTTGGGACGCCGCCTGCTCCATTCGCGGAGAGAAGGATGCGGCCAAGTTCAAGGATTACCTGTTGCCGCTTCTCTTCCTCAAACGCCTTTCGGATGTCTTCGACGACGAAATCGGGCGGCTGGCCGAGGAATACGGAGACCGCGACCTCGCCAGAGAGATCGCCGAGGCTGACCACAATTTGTTGCGCTTCTACCTGCCCCCGGAAGCGCGATGGGGCGTCATCAGTGGTCGTGAGGAGGCCCACGACTGGCCAGTAGATGGCCAGGGACGAAGCACGCGGCCACGGGACATCGGGGAGCACCTGACCAAGGCTGTCCGGGCCGTCGTGCGGCAAAACCCCTCGCTCTCGGGCGTCATCGACCTGGTCGATTTCGCCTCCGAACGCAACGGGGAGCGCGACATCAACCCGGCCAAGCTCGCTGCCGTGGTCGAGACCTTCTCCGATTCCCGTTACCGGCTGGGCCTTGCCGACGTGCAGCCCGATTTCCTTGGTCGTGCCTATGAGTACTTGTTGCGCAAGTTCGCGGAAGGTTCCGGTCAGAGTGCGGGCGAGTTCTTTACACCCACCGAGGTCGGCTTCCTGATGGCCCACATCATGCGCCCCAAGCCCGGCGAGGACTGCCACGACTATGCCTGCGGTTCGACTGGGCTGCTGGTCAAGCTCCAGCTCGTCGCCCGCGAGCTCGATCCCACCAGCCGGGTGCCGCTCAAACTGTGCGGGCAGGAGTTGCAGGCCGAGAGCTATGCCGTCGCCCACATGAACGCCATCATCCACGACATGGAGGTGGAGATCGCCCGGGGTGACACCATGATCAACCCCAAGTTCAAGACCGCTGCCGGCCGCATCGACACCCACGACATCGTGGTCGCCAATCCGATGTGGAACCAGCCCTTCGATCCCGACATTTTTGCCAACGATCCGTTCGACCGCTTCCGCACCCGGGGCGGCATCACCACCAGTAAAGGTGACTGGGCCTGGCTCCAGCACACCCTGGCCTGCCTGAACGAGCGCGGGCGAGCGGCGGTGGTGCTCGACACCGGAGCGGTGACGCGCGGCTCCGGCGCCAAGCACCAGGACAAGGAACGCAACATCCGCAAGTGGTTCGTCGACCACGACCTGATTGACGGCGTGATCCTGCTCCCCGACAACCTCTTCTACAACACCAGCGCCGCCGGTGTCATTGTGGTCCTGTCCAAGCGCAAGCCTACGGCGCGCAAGGACAGGATCGTGCTGCTCAACGCCGACCGGCGTGTGCGCAAAGGACGCCCCAAGAACTTCATCCCAGAGGAGCACATCCGCCCGCTGGCAGCGGCCTTCCTCAAGGGCGAGCCGGTGGAGGGTGAGATCGCCGTAATTACGCGGGAGCAGGCGGAGAAATCCGATTACAACCTCAGCCCGAGCCGGTGGGTGAGACAGACAGCAGACGTTGAGACTGCTTCAGTTTCTGATTTGATCAAAGAATTACGTGACCTGTCGGCGGCGATGCAGGACGCAGATCAGCGGTTATTTGCAATGTTGGAGAAATTACAGTGACCGGGACAACTGCCTCAGTGAAGATTGGTAGCCAAGACGTGGCCTCGGTCATCCTCGGTCAGTCGCCATCGTCCTCAACCTATAACAAAATCGGCGAGGGATTACCTTTTTTCCAAGGTAAGGCAGACTTTGGTTTTCTTCACCCCATTCCCCGTGTGTGGTGTAGTGAGGGCAAAAAATTTGCCGCAACTGGCGACATTCTTATTTCCGTGCGTGCCCCAGTCGGTGACCTGAATATCGCGACAGGCAATTGCGTGATTGGGCGTGGAATCTCCGCGATCCGTCCTGGTTCACGCAGTGACCCCTGGTTTTTTTATTTTGCATTACTCTACGCAAAACCGGCTCTTGAAAGTAGGGCAACTGGCTCGACGTTCGCGAGTGTGAACAAGGCCACGCTAATCGATCTTGAGATACCCTTTCCAGACCGGTCAGAACAGGCAAAGATAGGCGCTTTCCTCCGCAGATTGGTGGACCGGATCGAACAAGAGAGAGCCGTTCTTTCTACCGCCCAGGTTCTCAAGCGCGCTGCAATGCGGGAGCTGTTCACGCGCGGCCTCAGGGGCGAAGCGCAGAAGGAGACCGAGATCGGCCCGATGCCAGAGAGTTGGGAGTTAACCCCCTGTGACCAGATTTTTAAACTAACCAGCGGAAAGAAGCGGCCAAGCAACTTGTCTGATCACCAGAATGACCAAAAGCGCTTTCCGGTTCTAGGCGGAAATGGTGTGATGGGATTCACCGAGGAGTGGCATTTGGATGTTCCTCAAGCTCTTATCATTGGAAGAGTCGGCGAGTATTGCGGAGCGGTACACATTGCCTCAGGCAAAGTCTGGGTGACCGATAATGCGCTTTACGTGAAAGAGTGGCGTAATGATAACGCAGACTTAGAGTTTGTCGGAGCGTTTCTTGCGTACTTTGATCTGAATCGATTCAAGCGAATGGCTGGGCAACCGCTCGTCACGCAAGGGATGATCAATGAACACAGCATCCCACTACCGCACATCACGGAGCAATGGGAGGTTGTCGCCATCCTCAACACCATCAACCGCAAGATCGACCTGCACCGTAAGAAACGCGCAGTACTCGACGACCTGTTCAAGGCGCTGCTGCACAAGCTGATGACGGGTGAGGTACGGGTGGGGGAGCCTGATCTTTATGAAAGGACACTCTATGAAATGGAATGATGACTTGCCAGATGTCAGTACATGGCAACCCAGAAGCGATAGACAAGCGAATCTGAGCACCGGCTTGATGATTACCTGCCAAGCAGCTCAAACCAGAATTATAAATGAGGCCGAGAACGAGAAGAAGTTCAATATTGACAACTACGATTCCGGCCCAGGTGTCGAAGACATCGTGCGCCAAGAGTTATCCAATCTTATGCCCGGTAGATACTGCGTCGACGCTGGCGTCGTTAATGATCAAAATGGTAAGACCGCTGGAGATTTCGATATTGTAGTCAGAGATCAGGCATGGACCAATGTAGTTAAACTCAAGGCGACGTCTCAATCGCGTCGCTCTCACTTTCCTTTCGAAGCAATATATGCAGCAATAGAAGTTAAGCAAACATTGGGTTTGAAGCAACTTGATGTAGGCATGGAGAAACTCGTCACACTTTCTCGCTTATACCGGCCTCAGAATCCGTATGGTCACATAACTGAGAACCAGCACTTGCAGTTCTTGGACAGAAAGGGCTCCATATTAAACCCACTTCATACCACGGTATTCGGAATAAGAAAACAGGATGGAATTGAATTTCACGACATCGTTCGAAGATTTGACAAAATCAACGCCTGCCTCCAGAGAGACCAGATGGTCACAATGCTGTGCATTCTTGACCAAGGAACCGCATGGTACTCAGTCAAAAGTGGCAGTCCCTACAACGCTACGTTTATGACAGATTGGCAAGAGCCTCTCATCTTGCAGGTAAATCATCGGGAGCCAGAAAATGCTTTCTACAGATTCTTTGAGCATCTATCAGGGCATCTTAGTCGTTCAGTGCTCGGATTAGGTGAACTAAGTGGCAGATACGGTCCACCACCTCCATCAAGAAACACCATATATAACGAGAATGCCCTTTACAATCAGCCAATTTAGCGGTGAATCTCGTATAAATACTATTGAAAATTACAGGGAGTGTCGTGTCCAGCGAATCAGAAACGCTGGAGTTCAAGCAGACAACCGGGACGTGCCGCGAGGCTACCAGAACGATGTGCGCTTTCCTGAACCAGCGCGGTGGACAGGTGCTGTTCGGGGTGACGCAGAATGGGCGTATGCTTGGGCAGCGGGTGAACGAGCACACGATCGGGGAGTTGGGTGTGCCTACCGCGGCAGCGCCTACTTTCGGGTTGGGAACGTCGCGCCGGCGATGTCCCCAGCCAATTGCAACCCGATGCTCTTCGAGCGGATGCAAAGCGAGGACGGTTGGAAGAATCGGCCCGCCGCCGACCTCGACATCACTTTATGGCCCTCCATGCCGAGGAGGGTAACAACATGAGCAACGGCTTCAGGCCGGTCTTCACGACCACTCACCCGATCACCGGCGCGCTGACCCATATCGAACGTGCCCGGGGATTCCTGGAAGCGGCCATGCTGTCGGAACAGTGGGTACGGGAGATGGGCCAGCGCGCCTTGCTTCTGGAAGCGCACCACACCACTCACATCGAGGGAACTCGCCTCACGCTGGACCAGTCCCGACGGCTGCTGGAGGGAAGCCCGGTACCGGACGCCGACCCGGAAGATGCGAAGGAGTTGCTCAACTATCGTAAAGCATTCGACTTCGTATCCAAATATCTTGCCGGCGGCGGCCCCATCACGGAGGGGTTGATTCGAGAAATTCACCGACATCTGGTCGAGGGTGTGCGCGGCGGCGCCGCGGGTCCTGGCGAGTATCGGAAGATCCAGAACTATGTGGTGAACTCCCTTACCGAGGAGATCATCTATGAACCGCCACCGGCTTTCGATGTGCCGATCATGATGGCGGAATTGGTACACTGGCTCCACCGGAAACAAGAGGTCCATCCTGTGCTGGTGAGCGGCATTGCTCAGTTCCAACTCGTCCATATCCATCCGTTTCTGGACGGTAACGGCCGCACCTCCCGCCTGCTCTCCACCCTGTGCCTCTATCGAGCCGGATATGACTTCAAACGCCTTTTCACGATCAGCGAATACTATGACCGGAACCGGCCTGCCTTCTACCAAGCGATTCAAAGCGTCCGTGAAAGCGGCATGGACCTGAGCGCCTGGCTGGAGTACTTCACACAAGGGCTGGCTACTCAGCTTGCCGAGGTCAGGAGACGCGGAGAAGGTGTGATCCGAAGGGACATCCTCGTTAAGGAGCGAGGTCTTTCCGATCGTCAGGCCAAGGCGCTTGGCCATATTGTCGAGCACGGCAGTCTGACCATTCAGGACTTCGAGCGCCTTTGTCCCGACGTCAATCGCCGATCACTACAACGAGACATTCGGGCCATGATCGAACAAGGGATCCTGGAAGAAGAAGCAACGAGCCCGACGGACCCCGGCAAACGATACCTGTTCAATGATGGATAGCCTGGTTTGGGAGCTATGACAAGCTGTGACAGGGAGCTATGACGTGACCCACTGTGAACAAGCCATCACAGTATCGCGGGGAAATTGTAAGGCAGCGCCTTCTATGTGGGAGAACGCGCCCATAGTTGGCAAAAGACATCGAGATTTTCGGTGAGACTGGGGCCACTATTCAATGCCCAACAAGTCAGCACAAGAAAGGTGACGTTGAAGGTTTCGTATCACCAGAGGCGGCGAACGCCATATCGATCGAAGATCGGTTCAATTGAGATGAGTACCAAATTGCGGGACAACGTCTGCGCGATGAGCATTCTGTCGAACGGGTCGCGGTGGGGACCCGGCAGGGACCCGGCGCGCGCGGTGTCCTCTACGGTGATTGGCAACTCTCCGAAGCCCTGGTCGGCGATGACTTCAGGTATATCCGGCGCGACGGTGTCGGCAGTGGGAAGTTTGCCGATGCGATGCTTGGTGGCGATCTCCCAGGCCGACGCCGCGCTGACGACGATGTTGTTCGTATCGTCCGCAATCGCGCGCCACGCCGCCTCAGACAGCCGCCCGCTGTCTGCAATCCACCAGAGAAACGCATGGGTGTCCAGTAGCGCCAGCACTGCTACTCACTTTCCCATGTTCTCATATTCACCTTCCCATGCCCTTAACTCATCTTCCGGCAAAGGGTCGAAGAAGCTGTCGGGGACGGTGATTTTCCCCTTGAGAACATCGGGCCGGCGCTTGCCACGACGTCCGCAAGCCACGAGCCGTGCCACCGGTTTTCCGTTGCGGGCAATAACGACCTCTTCCCCGGCCTCCACCTGCGCCAGCAGGCGCGACAGGTTGGTCTTGGCTTCATGTACATTTACCTTCAACATCGGCGGCTCCTTGAAAACGAAGTTGGCTAACCATATAGCTAACCACAGGACCTGTCAAGCGGAGAGCCGGTCGTGAGCCATCTTCGAATCACCGAAGCCGTGACAGTCCAATTCCCCATGGTCCGCCACGCAGCGGAGATCGGCTGGACCCCTCTCCCGCCGATGGACGCGATGCAAAAGCGCGGCGGCAAGGCCGGAATGCTGTTCCGTGGCGAACTCGAGGGGACCCTCGAGCAGTTCAATCCCTGGATGACGGAAAATGCCATTCGCTCCGCCGTGGAACGACTGGAAGCGATACCGCCGACCATCGAGGGCAATCGCGAGATGCTGGCTTGGCTGCGCGGCGAGCGGCAGTGGTACGACGAATCCGAACAGCGGCACCGGCAGGTTCGTCTGATCGATTTCGAGAGGCCCGCAGCCAACATCTTCCACGTCACCTGGGAGTGGAAGCTCAAGCCGCCGGCCCGAAAAGGCAACCGGGCGGATGTGATGTTCGTCGTCAACGGCTTGCCGGTCGCCATCGTTGAGCACAAGAACCCCACCGACGCCAATGCCATCGAGCGAGGCATCACGCAACTGAGACGCTACCAGAAGGAGACCCCTGAATTGATGGGCTCAGCTCAACTCTTCAACGTCACGCATCTCCTCGATTACTGGTACGGCGTTACCTGGAATACCTCGCGCCGCTTCATGGCACGCTGGAAGGAACATCCGCAGGCGAGCTATCGATTCGCCGTCCAGTCGTTCTTCGAGCCGACCGATTTTCTGCGCACGCTGCGCGACTGGATCCTCTTTTACGTCGAAGACGGAGAGACCAGGAAATGCGTGCTGCGCCAGCACCAGCGCCGCGCAGTCGACCGCATCGTCAAGCGCTGCTTGGAGCCGGCGAAGCAACGGGGACTCGTCTGGCATACGCAGGGCTCCGGCAAGACCTTCACGCTGCTCACCGCAGCGCGCTTGATCCTGGAACGAAAGGAGCAGTTCCGCACGCCGACAGTGGTCGTAGTGGTGGACCGGGTGGAACTGGAAGGACAACTCAAGGGCTGGGTCGAGCGGCTGCTGGGCGAGATGCAGCAGCAGGACATTGCGGTCTGGCGTGCGAGTTCCAAGGCCCAGCTCCGGGAGCTGCTCAGAACCGACAAGCGCGGGCTGATCCTGTCCATGATCCACAAGTTCGAAGGGCTGGAGAAGGATGCCAACACTCGTGACAATATCTACGTGTTCATCGACGAGGCGCACCGTTCGGTGGCCAAGGATCTTGGCACCTACCTGATGGCGGCCGTCTCCAACGCAACCATCATTGGATTCACCGGCACGCCCATTGACAAGACGGCCCAGGGGGAGGGCACCTTCAAAATATTCGGCGCCGACGACGAGTCGGGCTATCTCGACAAGTACACCATCGCCGAGTCGATCGAGGACGAAACGACGCTGCCAATCCGCCACATGATGGTGCCCAGCGAGATGACGGTCCCAGCGGCGCGACTCGACAGGGAGTTCTTCGCCTTGGCCGAGGCGGAGAGCGTCACCGATGTCGACGAACTCAACAAGGTCCTCGATCGAGCCGTCGGCCTGCGCACCTTCCTGACCGCCGGCGACCGCATCGAAAAGGTGGCCGCCTTTGTCGCCCGGCATTTCAAGGAAAACGTGGCTCCGCTCGGCTACAAAGCATTCCTGGTCGGAGTGAACCGGGAAGCCTGTGCCAAATACAAGCGCGCACTGGACAGGTTGCTGCCCCCCGAATGGACTGTGCCGGTCTACACCAAGAACGATGCCGACATCGTCGACCGCCCGCTCGTCGCGGAGCTCCAGCTCTCGGCGGAGCGCGAGGCTGACACACTCTTGATGTTCAAGAAGGCGAACCAGAATCCCAAGATCCTCGTTGTCACCGACAAGCTGCTGACGGGCTTCGACGCGCCGCTCCTCTATTGCATGTATCTCGACAAGCCGATGCGCGATCATGTGTTATTGCAGGCGATCGCGCGTGTGAACCGCCCCCACGTGGACCCGAACGGCGTCTGCAAGCCCATCGGTCTCGTCGTCGACTTCGTGGGCGTGCTGCGCGAATTGAAAAAGGCGTTGCTATTCGACTCCTCCGACGTGCGCGGCGTGATTGAGGATCTCGATCTCCTCCTGGGAGATTTTCTGAAGAAGATCGAGAGGGCCAAAACAGACTACCTCGCCGACGAGGGCGCCGGCGGTGCGGACGAGCGTCTTGAGCAGGTCGTCTATGGGCGTTTCCTGGACCCGGAGCCGCGACAAGAGTTCTTCGAAGCCTACAAGGAAATCGAGGCGCTTTGGGAGATCCTGTCTCCCTCCCCGGAATTACGCGATCACATCGACGCCTTCAAGCGATTGGCCTGTCTCTATGCCGCCGTGCACAACGCCTACTCGAACCGGGTCAACTATGCAGCGGACTTGGCCAACAAGACCCGCGACATGGTGCTGGATCGAGTCACCCAGGAAGGCCTCGGCTACCGGAAGAAGACAGTAACATTCGACGTGCGCACCCTGGAAGCGCTTCGAGGCCAGTCGGGCTTGGACGAAGCCAAGGTATTTAACCTCGTCCGAGCGCTCCGGTGGGATAGCGAGAATGAACCGGACCTGCAGTCGGTGCTGTTGCCTTTGAAGGAACGCACGGAACGCATCCTGAAAGACCTGGAGGATCGCACGACGACCGGGCTCGCGGCCATGGATCTGCTGGCCGCCCTTGCCAGGGAAAAGGAGGAAGCAGCCAAGGCTGCCAAGGACAGTGGGCTCTCGCCGCGCGCGTTCGGCGTGTACTGGTCGCTGAAAAACGACGCCGATGTCGCAACTGCCGGTATCTCCGCAATGAACTTGGCGCGGGAAGCGGATGCGCTTCTCCGCCGCTTCCCCAACGCGGCGGTCAATGCTGATGAACAAAGGCGGCTGCGGGCGGCCCTCTATCACCCGCTTCTGCGACTGGACAAGGGAGCCCGGGGCCGTGTCGTAGAGCGCATTCTGGCAATCGTGCTGGGAGCAGACGCCGATGCGGACACATGACGAACGGCGCGAAGTCATTCGCGACCGGGTCGAATACTGGTTGCGGCAACTCAATGTCCGGCCGCGCTTTGTCCGCGTTCAATACATGACCCGGAAGTGGGGTTCCTGCTCGACCTCCGGAGTTATCACACTTGCCATCGATCTGGCCGATCAGAAACCAGGGTTCCAGGATTTCGTCATCGCACACGAACTGTTGCACTTGCGCGTGCCCAACCACGGCAAGCTTTTCAAGGCGTTGATGACGACCCATGTGCCCAGTTGGAAGAGATACGACGTGGAAAGACGGCGGACTTGGGCACCTGCTGCAGGCGTTCCCTGAAGATAACCTGGGCAGTCCAAGGCCCATAATTTGGAAAGGCTGCTTTGGTGGTCGCGACTGCGGCGGCACGCGGCCGGATGGTTTCGATTCTGATACCCGATTCAGCCACCGTCCAGCACCTTCCGGCTCAGACAGTGCGGATGGTTACCTCATTACGGTGGGAGTGTGACCACGATGATCACCGCATCCCCAAGTGTTCGCAATGCCCCGACCCCGCTTGGAGATCAACCTGAATCCTTGGTTTGCTGTGCGTTATTGCTTGCCATTGCGGCTCATTCTTGTTTCCCAAGTCAAGTGTCTTCTCACAGCCGGATTCGCCTTTCCTTTTATCGACCAGGACGAAAAATTCACCGGTTTTGCTCGACGGTGGACGAACTTCCAGCAGTGGGACTCTGTTGCTTCAGTGGCTTGGTTTGGTAACTTGACGACTCCCAGCTTTTCACCGAAGTGATACTTGATCAACCCCTGCCAGGGTTCGCCGGCAGTGCTAGCTAGTGGCAACTGTGGGCCGCTAACCGGCGCCGGTCGAGTTCACTAAGAAAGTCCCATAGTGCCCGAGTGCACTCTGCGGTAGCTGCTTCGGCCAGCTCGCCCTCTTCCGGTGTCAAGTTGTCAAGCTGTTCACGTAGGGCTTGCGTGTGATCGACGTCGACTTCAGCGTGAACCTCAAAGAAGGCAAGGGCACGTTCATCCGTTACATCGTAGGACTGCTTCAGCGAAGCGATTTTGGTATTGGAGATTTCCGGGATCTGCGACTCGTAGGCGTATAACGCGCCCAGACCCTCTGCATAAGAGCCACGGATTCGCCCGAAGAAAGTGTCGACCAGTTCACCGGTGGCGGCATCGCGGCAGTTTTGCACCACCTCCCGCGACTCGCCCAGTCCCTCGGCAAAGCGCAGCCACAACTCGGGATGGTGTTCGTCACCCGATTCCTCGTCCACCAGATTGTCAAGCAACGCCTTGCGGGCCGAGAGGTCGTCGCACTGTGTGTGGATGCCGCTTACGTAGCGCGGGAAGGCACAAACGTGCGGGTAATAAGCTTTGGCATAGCAGCGCAGATCGTCGTCGGTCAGCTCGCCCGCTACCCAGGCGGTGTAGAAGGGGTGATCGAGCAACCGTTTGGCGGCAATGGTTTCGTCCAGTCTAGAAGACAAGGTCATTTTCGTTCCTCCTCAATCAAGTGCAGTTCACCAATGGCGACGTGGGTCTGGCTTGACCCTGGAAAACAGCGACCTTGATCCAGAAGCGAAACCCAACCCAGGTCAAGCAGCGCCCAACGCGGCATTGTAACGCAGGCTCGGCTTCCATCACACCCCTCCTCCGCCAGGAGTTTCCCCAGAAAAACAAGGCGGAATTCCCTCAAGTTATTGAAAACAGGAAGGTAAGGAGAATCGATAAGTGGAACGGGTGGTTTTTCCCAAAAATGGGAAACTTTCTGCCGGCGACTGCTGATTGATAAGCAAGAATGGTTTATTAGCCTGTTTTCGACGATGGAGGTGGCCCGGACATTTCTTGTCCGGGCTTGGCTTTGATCCACAGACAGGAATGCCTGTGTCACCTTCTAAGTCCGAGGCTGTCAAGGGAGATAAATGCCTTTGTCTTGATGCCCAATCCTGTCCACGGCGTCATCTTTATCACAGTCCGTATCGTAGGGGCGACGTATGCGTCGCCCTCCCACGTCAACGACCCCAGCCGCCCAAACGTTCCATCGTTGGTTGCTGGAATTGCCGGCTATCCAAAAAATGGGGAAAGTCCAGCTCCTCCGAGGACGCGGCGAAGCTAGGGTTATACGAGTCGTTTGTGTCCGGGTTCCCGTTTGCCGACGCCGATGCGGAGGAGTGACCAACGGCGCCGGGTCATTTGCGAACGCGTCGAATATTGGGCGCGGCAATTGAACGTCCAGCCGCGACTGGTTCGTGTTCGGAGCATGACGCAAAAGTGGGGTTCTTGCTCGACATTGGGAATCGTCACACTGGCCGCGGACTTGGTGGATCGGGATTCAGGATTCCAGGACTTCGTCATTGCGCACGAACTGTTGCATCTGCGCCTGCCCAACCACGGCAAGCTTTTCAAGGCGTTGATGACGACCCATGTGCCCGATTGGAAGAGATACGACATGCAAAGACGACGGACTTCGGGACCTGCCATGATCGTTCACCGGCGCCGACCAGCCGGTTCACCTGATCAAAGTCCGTGAAGTCCCGCCGAGCCTGGGACGAAGCTTCGCGCGCCCTTCACCAAAGCTGTCAAGGCCGCCGAAGACTTCACAAATCGATAGAGCACCATTCGTTGGCGCGGGAAAGAATGGCCCTTGAGCGTCGCGTCGGAGGAAGTAAAATCACCGTGTTTGCTACGACGGAAATAGCTTCCGGGCTCGCAATCTGAACTAGTACGACCTTGTTGGGATCAATCCAAGAGATGAGTCAACCAAATTCTCGCTATGTTCCCTTCCTTCTTTCAGTGGGAACCGCCGCGCTGTCGGCGGCAACGGTTCTCCCCTCGGAACCCGCCACAGGACAGCAACCCCATGGCTTCGACGTCAGCGTCGAAGCGGTCCTAGTTAACGTCTTGGTCGTCGATAGAGACAACAAGGCGATCCCGGGATTGAAGCAAGAGAACTTTCGAATTTACGAAGATCGGGTAGAACAGAAAATCGAGAATTTCTTTCCGGTTGATGCCCCTTTTGATGTGGCTTTGGCCTTGGACACCAGCTATAGCACCCTCGGCAGGCTCGCTCAGATCCAAAACGGTGCGATTCAATTCCTTGAGGAAATTCACCCTGACGACGAGGTCATGGTGATCTCCTTCGATGACGAGGTCTATCTTCAAGCGGATTTCACGCGCAGCAAGCCGCAAGCCGCCAGAGCTGTGAGAATGACTCGGACGGGAGAGAGCACCCACCTTTATGAGGCTGTGTATTTGACCCTGGAGCAGTTCGAGGGAAGGTCTCAGCGTAAAGTGATGGTACTCTTCACCGACGGCGTCGACGCTCACAGCCCAACCACATCGGCCGGTGAAACACTGGATATGGCCAAAGAGGCCGACGTCATCATCTATCCGATCTACTTTGACACCAAGGAGGCGACCCTTCGACAAGTCACCGGTCGGTCAAGAACTACCCTACCAGGAGGCAGCCCTCTGCCGCCCTCCTATCCCGGACCTTTTCCCAGCCCATTACCCGGCCCCTACGGGGCACCGTTTCCAGGCCCGACGTCCACGCCTGGGCCCCTGCCTCGGGATCGTCGCCAAATCGAGGAACTGGAAGAACAAATGGAGATGCAGTACGCGATAGGGAAGAAGTATCTCAACGATCTGGCCGAGAATACGGGGGGAATTCGGATCGACGTGGATAACGACTTATCAAGCCTGGGCGCAGCTTTCTCCAAGATTGCCCAGGAAATGCGTACTCTCTATACGCTGACCTACGTTCCCGCTGATTCCGGGAAGAATGGCAAATTTCGAAGGATCGACGTCAAGGTCGACATACCAAGAGTCCGCGTGCGGGCCCGCAAGGGCTATTACAGATAACAAGGCAGTTCAGGCGAGTCACTTAGTCCCCTTCTGGAGTAGTGGATGATGACCGTCTTCAGGCTAGGGCTTCGCCATGACGTTGTCGTGCTGACCGGTGACCGCTCCACTACCACGCCCTCGGCGTTGAACTTCTCCCGGTGGTCGCCTGGCTCTTTCGCTGCTACGAACAAGACCGGTCACTACATGTAAAATGACAGCAGGGGTCCCGTCGGTTGACGATTTCTTCAGACGGCAGTACCATCACGCTACCTGCCGCGCCGACCGGCTGGGGCGGCTCGACACTGCAAAGGAGATGGCCATGTTTCCGGCAATTACTCGCCGAAGGTTTGGGGCCACTCTCACGGCGGCGGCCTTAGCCGCAGCTCAAAGGCCGGCCAGTGGCTTTCCCTCACTTGGCGCCGGGTCTGATTCCAAGGATTATTGGCAACAAGTCCGAGGCGCTTTTCCCTTTCAGGAGAGACGCGTCCCAATGAATGCGGCCAACCTTTGTCCTTCTCCCTTTGTGGTTTCCGACCGGGTGAGCCAGTTGACGCGGGACATTGACGTCGACTGTTCCTTCAATAACCGCGCCAAGTTCAAGCAGCTTCTGGAGATCTCACGCCGTCGAGTTGCAGAAGGGCTGGGTGTGTCGACCGACGAAATCGCGCTGGTTCGTAACACCAGTGAGGCCAATAACGTCATTAATGGCGGGCTAAATCTAGAACCGGGCGATGAGATCGTTCTCTGGGACCAGAACCACCCCACTAACAACGTGGCTTGGGAGGTCAGAGCTGCCCGCTTTCATCTCTCTTTGAGACGCTTGAGCACGCCGAACCAACCGCGTGACGGCCGCCGGTTGGTCGAACTTTTTGCCGCCGCCTTGGGTCCCAAGACCCGGGTACTGGCGTTAACCCACGTCTCAAACGTCACGGGGATCAAACTCCCGATTAGGGAGATTTGTGAGCTTGCCGAAGCACGAGACATTCACGTCCACGTCGACGGAGCGCAAAGTTGGGGAATACTGGACCTCAACCTCCGAGATCTGGGTTGCTCATCCTTTGCGGCCAGTGCCCACAAGTGGTTTGCGGGACCCAAGGAAGCTGGCATTCTCTATGTTCGAAAGGACCGAATTCCCAACATCTGGCCCAGCGTGGTGGCACCGGGATGGGGAGATGACGTCGATCCCGATCCGGTGGGCGCCCGCAAATTCGAATCGCTGGGTCAGCGGGATGATGCCTGCCTGGCAGCGATTGCCACTGCGGCCGATTTTCGGGACGCGATAGGCCCTCGGCGCATAGAAGCGCGGGTTTTCCAGCTTGCCACTCGCATCAAGACGGGTCTAAAGAAGATGGGAGCTCAACTGGTCACACCCAGTGATTCCGACTTGAGTGCCGGGGTTTGTATCGTGGAAGTGCCTCGTCAAAATCGCGATACGGTCTTCAACAGGCTCTATCAGGAATATGGGATCGCCGCGGCGCCAACCGGCGGACTTCGGCTGTCGCCCCATCTCTATAATACCGGGGAGCATATCGATCGGGCCTTGGCAGGCATTCATGGCCTGCGGGACCTTATGGGTTTGGCCTGAATCGCCGGGTCGAAAGACTCACCCAACTACCCGCCCGTAATCACAATCACTTGCAGGTTATTGTGAAAAACGATATGCTGGCCGTGGCCTCAAGATCTGCTCGCCCGATCCCAGAGTTGGTTTCTTGCGACAAATCCAACGGCTGACTGGTAAAAGCGCGGGTGCGCATGTCTTTTTGTCTTTCTTAGGAGTACGCAATGAATAAGCTCTACCTTGGCAACCTTTCGTTTGGTTTGAGAGAGGACGAACTTAGGACGTTCATCGAAGGTTGCGGTGTCAAGTTCGAAGAAGTGAATATTATCACCGACCGTTACACTGGCCGGTCCAGGGGTTTTGGCTTCCTCAAGCTCGCCGGGGATCAAGATCCGACGGAAGCTAGAGAGGCGCTTGACGGCAAAGAAATTGGTGGTCGACCCCTCAAAGTGGACACAGCTCACCAGAGGGAGCGTAAACCCTACCCCTATTAAGTCCTCGATTATCCTTCACCGTGTCGGATCCAGTTTCGGCACCTTAGCATGTTGCAGGGCTGCACGGGTTGGCGCGGAGGCTGAGGTTTCCAGAGCATTCGGGTCCACACCATAGGCTGCCTGGGAGCGGTCTCACCTCTGCCTGCCGATCTGCCTTTGGGCACTCCAGGGTGCCTCTGGGGCTGCCCAACGCCATAACCCCGCCGCCGCTTTCCCGCCCAGATGCTGTCTGAGCAACCGTCTGCCGTCGTGATTTGGGGTGCTGTTTGCGTTTCTTTGATAGTGACGGAACGGCGACAACGACTCTATGATCTTCCTCTGTACGTGGTAGATCATGTGCCTCGCCCATTGTTTTGGCGAGTCCCCCAAGACCGCCAGGAATTGGGCAAATGGGGCGAGTGGATGGCGCTGCGTCACCTTAGAGGGTTGGGCTGGGATATTCTGGCCCGAAACTGGAGGTCAGGCCGCGGCGAGATCGATCTGATCGCTTACCACAAGAAAGAGCTGGTGCTGGTGGAGGTTAAAACACGCCGGGGGAACCCCAACCAGCCCTTGCCAGAAACCAATGTCGGCTCCCGCAAGGTGCGAAAGCTCGAGCAACTGGCTCACGATTTCACCGTTCGTTACGAGATCCAGCCCTGCCCCTGGCGCTTTGATGTAATCGCAATCCAGACAGTCGATTTTCGAGAATATGAGCTGTTCCACTTCTCCCTATAGGTGGGGATGGCTGATGCCTCAACTGGAAAACAGTCGGTTGTGGACTTTCTAGTGCCGGCTTAGGAAAAGGCCTGAAGAGCGTCTCGGATAATCCGCAAACCCTTGTCGAGATCGTCTCGGCTGATCGTCAGCGGAGTTCGAAAACGGATGCTCTGTCGTCCGCAAGGCAAAATGAGCAACTTTCGGGTGAACAGGTCTCGAACCAAGGTATCCTGCTGGTCGGGATCAGGCAGGTCAAAAGCGCAGAGAAGACCGAGACCGCGAGTGTTGGAAACAAGACGGGGAAACTCCTGCTCGAGCGCCCGAAGCCGTCTCAGCAGCCGGTCTCCCATCCGAGTGGCCCGCGCCACCAAGTCTTCGTCCCGATAAACCTCAAGGTAGATTCTCGCGCGGAGCATATCCACCAGATTGCCACCCCAGGTCGAGTTAATCCGACTTGGCACCTTGAAGACGTTCTCCGGTACTTCATCGATCTTCTCACTGACCAAAATGCCGCATACCTGAGATTTCTTGCCGAAGCAAATGATGTCTGGAGAAACGAAGTGCTCGCAGCACCACATGCGGCCGCTGGCCCCAAATCCCGTTTGTATTTCGTCATAGATCAGGAGAATGTCGTGCTCATCACAAAGCCGCCGCAGCGCTTGGTGGAACTCCAATCTGAAATGGTTGTCCCCACCTTCGCTTTGGATCGGTTCCAGGATCAGACAGGCAATGTCATCGGCTTGTTTGGCAAGTGAGGCCTCAATCTGTTTCAGGGCTAGCTGTTCAGCAGCCATGACTTGGCGGAGGTTGTCACCTCTGAGTGGATAGCGGCACTTGGGATTGTCGATCCGCGGCCAGTCGAAGATAGGAAAATACTGGGTCTTACGGATATCGTGGGTGTTGGTTAAGGAAAGAGTATAGCCGGAACGTCCGTGAAAGGCTTCCCGGAAATGGATGACCTGCGAGGCTCTTGGTTGCTTGCCTGCAGCCAGGTTCTTTCGCGCCTTCCAGTCAAAAGCGGTCTTGAGAGCATTCTCCACCGCCAAAGCGCCTCCCTCGATAAAGAACATATACTTCATGGGTTCGGGCATTCCAATACGGGTGAACCTCTCTACGAAGTCCGCAAACTCAGCCGTGTAAAGGTCTGAGTTGGAAGGCTTCTGAACCGCTGTCCAAGCCAGCTCTTCCCGGACCTCAGGTGCGGTCAACCGAGGGTGGTTGTAACCCAGCGGGATAGTAGCGAAACAAGCATGAAAGTCGAGAAAGTATTCCTGCCTGCCCGCATCATAGATGTGGCAACCCCGACTTTTCCTGAGATCGGCAACCAAGTCCAGACCATCCGTCAAAAGATAGCGGCTCAGCAGCGATCGAACTGAGCTGCCGTGGGCCGCTACCGAATCGTCTTCCATCGTGTTCCTTCTTTAGTATCTTCCAGGACGATCCCGCGCTCCATAAGTTGATCCCGGATCTGGTCGGCCAAGGCAAAATTGCGTTGTAATCGAGCCTGGTTGCGTTGTTCGATCTGGCGGAGTATCTCGGCGTTGGAGTGAGCTTGGGGTCGGATCTTGAAAGTGGCAAAGACCTGATTGGCGTCTTCAAAAAAATCGAGGATGGCATCTCGATTCACCGTTCCCACTTCAGCTCCATCCAGTGCAATGTTGGTCTGACGGATGAACTTGAAAAGGGAACCCAAGGCCTCAGACGTGTTCAGATCCGCATCCAGCCCCTGCTCAAATCCTTGACGGGCCTCTTTGAGTGCCTCGGTCAGATGGGGATTCTCGGGTTGAGAATCGGGAATCTCAGCCACCCGTTGCAAGAAATCATTGACCCGCTGAATGCTGGCCCAAGCCTGCTCAAGACCCTCAAAAGTAAAATTCAACTGTTTCCGGTAATGCACCGAGCTCAGCAGGTAGCGCACGGCCAGCGGTTGGAAGCCCGCCTCGACCAAATCTCGGAGAGTGTAGAAATTTCCGCGCGATTTGGACATCTTTTCGCCATTGACGATCAAGTGAGCGGCGTGGACCCACTGGTTGACAAAAGGTAGTCCGGTGGCACCCTCGCTCTGAGCGATCTCGTTCTCGTGATGGGGGAAGATCAAATCCTTGCCCCCACAATGAATATCGAAGCTGCTGCCCAAGTACTTCATGCTCATGGCTGAACACTCGATATGCCAGCCGGGCCTTCCCGGCCCAAGCTCGCTATCCCAACTCGCTTCGTTGGGTCGGTGGGATTTCCAAAGCGCGAAATCCCGGGCGTTTTCCTTGCTGTATTCGTCGGAGTCAAATCGCCCCGAGGAGTCTATTTCATTGAGTTCGATCCGCCCCAAACGGCCGTAACGGGGGAAGGCCTTGATCCGAAAGTAAATCGAACCGTCCCGCCCGTAAGCCAACCCTTTGGCCTGCAGCCGCTTGATCAACTCCACCATGTCTTGGATGTGATCGGTAGCCTTGGGCATGATTTTGGGCTGCTGAATTCGAAGCGTTTGCATATCCTTCAGAAAAGCCTTGATATAGCGTCCCGTGTACTCGCCGATGGAAAGACCCTCGGCCAGAGCTCGGGCGATGATCTTGTCTTCTACGTCGGTAATGTTCATAACGTGGGTAAGCTTGAATTTCTTGAACAACAAATAGCGACGCAACAGGTCCTGGAAAACGAAAGTTCGAAAATTACCGATGTGGACGTAGTGGTAGACAGTAGGCCCGCAGGTGTACATGCGCACGTGTCCGGGCAGGAGGGGCACCAACTCCTCCATTCTTTGAGTCAGGGAATTAAACAACCTCAAGGCCATCTTGTTCAAACGCCTGCGGGGCGGCTATTGCTCCACCGTTTACATTCGACGTCTAATGAGAAATCAGCCGGTTATCAGTCTCTCATATCCCGACTTCGGATTCATTGAACTTGTCTCCCAGTTTCTCCAAGAGCCGGTTTCCTTCGCTGCTAGTCGCCCAGGTTTGTCCCCCCTGGTGGTTAGCTGGGATCTGGAGAATCCGTAACTGGCTGGGAGTATTCAACCAAATAGAGATTGGCGAGCCGGGTGAACCGATCAACTCTCAGCTTCTCGATCAGCTCGTTCCAGCCCTCGCGCTGGGTGAGGATGTAGTAGCGCGGTTGGGGGTGCTCAGCCAGATAGTTCTTCATTGACTCCCAGTCAGGAAGAGACTCCGGCAGCGCATTGTAGTCTGCATAATAGAGAGCAGTGTGATGAAAATAGCGATAGAGAACCAAAGGTTGGTGTCGGCTCAGCTCGGGCAACACGCTCGTAACCAGTGTCTTGGCGGAGTGAAAGTTGCCGACTCGCGGGGCAATCTGCCAGTAGGCGACGGCCACGAACAAAGTCAAACCGGCCACCAAGCTCAAGAAAAGCTGGATTGGACGCTTATGATGAAATTCTCGACGGGCCCAAATTATTCCGGCCGCCAGGGGGACCGCCAAAACCACCCCGAAAACCAAGTTCTCATAGGCCAGGAAAGAAGCCAAGGGCAAACCTATGACAACGACGACGCCAAATGCACTGAGGGTAGCCATCTCTCCCCTCATGCAGCGGCACACTGTCAGGTCGTCCTCCAGGTAGCGATTCCATTCGCGGGCCGCCAGTAAGGCTAGCGCGGGAAATACCAAGAGCACGTATCCGGGAAGTTTACTTTCGCTTAGGGAAAAGAACACCAAGGGTACCAGCACCCAAAGCCAGAGGATCCAGGCTTCTGAAAGCGGTGGTACAGGCCAACGCCGCCTCTGCCAAGCACGCTTCAAATTGGAGAAAAGAAAAGGAGTCCAGGGAAAGAAACCCAGGATCAGCACCGGCAAATAAAACCAAAAAGGCTGGGAGTGCCGGTGGATGTCGGTCAGGAATCGGGCTAGGTGATGATTCACGACAAAGATGGCGACAAAATCGTAACCGTTCTCCTTCCAGACCCACCAGAACCAGGGGCATGCCACCACCAGAAAACTCGCCGCTCCGGTCAGCGAGTGGCTGAGCTTCCAGGGAAAACGTTGTTCCAGTAATGCCCAGCAGGCATAGGTGCCGCTGAACAAAATCAGGGCTACCGGCCCTTTGGCCAGTAGGGCCAGACCAAGGAAGACCCCCGCGATCGAAGACCAGCTGAGACTCTCCTGGCGGATGGCAAGGTAGGCGGCTATCACGGCCACCGAATAAGTCGCCGCCAGAGGCATGTCGGTGCTGGCCGCTCGTGAAAATCCCAAGAACAGCGGGCTGGTGCTTAGAATCAGAATAGTCAACACCGCCAAACGAGAGGTGCCCGTCAGCCATGCGAAGCAAGCGGTGAAGAGAATACAGAAACAACCTAACAGAGCCGAGGGAAGCCTCGCCGAAAACTCCGACACCCCCAGCAAACGATAACTACCGGCTTGCAGCCAATAGAGTAACGGAGGCTTTTCCAGCCAGGGACGGAAATTGAGAGTAGGCGTCACGTAGTCGTGACGCAGGTTCATCTCTTCTGCAACGCGCGCATAGCGGGGCTCGTCAGCGCCAAAAAAAGGCATCTGACCCAAGTGGTAAAAATGGGAGAGGTAGAGAACCAGGGCACAGAGAATGAGGATAAGCCAACGTGGCAAAGAAAGGGGCTCCTGGTAGCTGGTGAGGGAGGTTGTTGCCAAAGCGGCGTCAACAGCCGGTAGCAATTAGAGCACGCCAAGCTGGCAAACAAAAAGGGGGAGCCGAGGCCGGCTCCCCCCAAATCGAGAGGATGGGACTTCTTAGAAGCCGCCCATTCCACCCATTCCGCCCATTCCACCCATGTCCGGACCATGGCCGCCGCCACCAGCGGGCGGTTTTTCGTCCTCCGGAAGCTCAGTGACCAAAGCCTCGGTTGTCAGCAGCAAGCTGGCAATCGAGGCAGCGTTTTGCAGGGCCGTCCTGGCCACCATGGTGGGATCGATGACACCAGCCGCCACCAGGTTCTCGTACTGCTCCGTCTCGGCATTAAAGCCGTAATTGGAATCTGAAGATTCTTTCACTTTGCCGACGACGATAGCCCCTTCCAGCCCAGCATTGGCGGCGATTTGGCGAATCGGAGCTTCCAGTGCACGCTGCACGATGGCGACTCCGCCCTGCTCGTCCCGATCCTCAAGCTCAAACCCTTGCAGGGCTTTGGCGGCCCAAACAAAGGCTACCCCACCGCCAGGAACGATACCTTCTTCGGCCGCCGCCTTGGTGGCGTGCATGGCATCCTCGACCCGAGCCTTCTTTTCCTTCAGCTCGGTCTCGGTGGCAGCACCCACCTTGATCACAGCTACACCGCCCACCAGCTTGGCCAGTCGTTCCTGCAACTTCTCCCGGTCGTAGTCGGAGGTGGTCTCTTCGACCTGGGTGCGGATTTGCTTGACGCGCCCCGCAATATCACTTTGCGAGCCGGCACCTTCAACGATGGTGGTGTTGTCTTTGTCGATGGTGATCTTCTTGGCAGTTCCCAAGTCTTCCAGTCGGATGCTCTCCAGTTTGATGCCCAGATCTTCAGAGATCACGCGACCGCCCGTGAGGATGGCGATATCTTCCAACATCGCCTTGCGCCGGTCGCCGAAGCCGGGAGCCTTGACGGCGCAGCCCGTCAAAGTGCCTCGCAGCTTGTTGACCACCAGTGTGGCCAGGGCCTCACCTTCGACGTCCTCCGCGATCATCAAGAAGGGGCGACCCGCCTTGGCCACCTGCTCCAAGATCGGAAGCAAGTCCTTCATCGAACTCACCTTCTTCTCATGCAGCAAGACGTAAGCATTCTCCAAACTGCATTCCATCCGCTCAGGATCGGTCACGAAATAAGGGGAAAGGTATCCACGATCAAACTGCATCCCCTCGACTACTTCCAATGACGTCTCGATACCCTTGGCCTCCTCAACGGTGATGACGCCGTCTTTGCCGACCTTATTCATGGCCTCGGCGATAATCTCGCCGATGGTCGCGTCGTTATTGGCAGAGATGGCACCAACCTGGGCAATCATTTCACCCTTGATGGCCTTGGACAGTCCTTGGATTTCGCCCACTGCTTTGCCGACCGCCTTCTCGATGCCTCGTTTGAGAGCCATCGGATTGGCTCCAGCAGCAACGTTCTTGATTCCTTCTTGAACTATCGACTGGGCCAGAACGGTGGCGGAAGTGGTGCCATCGCCGGCCACATCGCTGGTCTTGCTGGCCACTTCGCGTAACATTGAAGCACCCACCTTCTCCAGCCCTTCAAGCTCCACCTCTTTGGCAACAGTCACCCCGTCCTTGGTCACGACGGGAGAGCCGAACTTCTTTTCCAGGACTACGTTGCGGCCCTTGGGGCCCAACGTCACCTTGACAGCGTTGGCCAGCTTGTTGACCCCGCCCAATAGAGCCCGGCGGGCCTCTTCTCCGTGAGTAATCTGTTTAGCAGCCATCCTTTTCTCCTTCTTCGCTCCTTATTTCGATTGATTGATGGGACGCCGTTTGTTGGCAGTGTCCAACGCTCAGGCAGTGACAGTTGAGCCTTCCAGAATACCGAGCACTTCATCCTCGCGCATGATGAGATACTCCTCACCCTGTAGCTTGACTTCGGTCCCGGAGTACTTACCAAAGAGAATGCGGTCTCCCTTGGCTACGGTCATCTCAACTTTGGTTCCGTTTTCCACTTTGCCCGGACCCACAGCTACCACTTCACCCTCTTGGGGTTTTTCCTTAGCCGTATCGGGAATGACGATGCCACCCCGAATTTCTTCGTCAGCAACTTCCAATCGCTTGACCAAGATTCGATCCCCTAACGGTCTGATCATAAGACTTCTCCTCCAACGTCGATTCCTGTTTTGTTTTAACGTGAAACCTCTAAACCAGGATGATTCAGAGTTTTATACTAAAAAATTAGCACTCTCTGCCGACGAGTGCTAATCGTAACAACTCCTCACCTTGTCTGTCAACAGTTGATATAAGACGGTGGCTGGGATCGGTCAAGGCAAGTTGGAAAAAAAAATTCCCTGGCTTAGAATCGATACTCCAACCTGGCTGTGTGGAGGTGCAAGATCGACCGGAGAGCGCTGAAATCCGAAATTCAGCAAAGGCAACAGAAGGCTAACTGAGCATGAAGAATATCAATCTGGCAGGAATTACCCGGGTCAACAGTGGCAAAGTCCGAGAAATGTTTGCAGTGGATGATCAACTGCTGATGGTCGCTAGTGACCGCATCTCGGCATTTGATGTGGTCCTGCCCGATCTAATACCAGGGAAGGGGAAAATCCTGACACAAATGTCCGTTTTCTGGTTTCACCGCACCAGCCAGATCGTTGCCAACCATCTGATTACGGACCGAACTGGCGATTTCCTCCCGATCCTATCCCCGCATCGGTCGGTTTTGGAGGGGCGCTCTCTACTGGTGCGCCGATGTCAGCCGCTGCCGATCGAGTGCGTCGTGCGAGGTTATCTCGCCGGTTCAGGTTGGGCTGAGTACCAAGCGTCGGGATCGGTTTGCGGCATCCCGCTTCCGGACGGCTTGAAAGAATCTGACCGGCTGAAAGCCCCTATTTTTACTCCGGCCACCAAGGCGGTCAGCGGCCATGACGAAAACATCAGCTTTGATCGTGCCGCTGAAATTGTGGGGCTCGAACTGGCTCGACGAGTCAGGAACCTTAGCCTGAAGATATACGATTGGGCCCGAGATTACGCCCGAGAACGTGGAATCATCATCTGCGACACCAAGTTCGAATTCGGTCTCGACGGTGACCGACTCTATCTGATTGATGAAGTCCTTACACCGGATAGTTCTCGTTTTTGGCCGGCGGACCGCTACCAGCCGGGACGGAGCCAGCCCTCCTACGACAAACAATTCATCCGTGACTACCTGGAAACTCTCGATTGGAATAAGCAGGCGCCGGGCCCCAAGCTGCCACCCGACATCATCGAAGCTACGGCCCAACTCTACCAGCAAGCCTTTCGACAGCTTACTGGCCAAGAACCACAACTATAGTAGGAAAACCAGTGGGAGTGGAGAGCCTGAATCAGTTAACCTGGCTGGATCTTCTTGCCCTGGGAGTGTTGGTGGTTTCGACTTTGATGGCTCTCATCAAAGGGCTCCTGGCGGAACTGGTTTCGCTGGGATCGGTCGTCGTGGGGATTTTTGCTGCCGTCTCTTTTTACCCCCAAGCAGCTCGGCTGGCGGCTCAAATGGGCTTGGGATCCCCCTGGGGCGATTTTCTTGGTTTTATTTCAATCTTTCTATTATCCATGGCCGCCGGTGCGCTGCTGATCCGGATTTCCGGTCATGCTCTGAAAGCCCTGGAACTGCGCTGGATCGACCGGTTGTTGGGAGCCACTTTTGGATTGTTCCGCGGTTGGTTGATCAACGTCGTCCTCTTTACGGCATTTACCCTTTTCCCAGTAAGCAGTACTTTGGTGGAACGCTCCCAGCTAGCCGGTTTTTTCTTGACGAGTGCGAGCGTCTTGACCCGTCTAACCCCGAAAGGGTTTCGGGAGCAATTTTCTGCCAGCTACAAAACAGTTTACGAAGCGTGGATTCAGCAAACCCGCCAAGAGAATGGAGCCGACAAAGCCAAGCATTAGAGAGGTTCGTCAAGAGATCGCCCACCAACTGGTCAGCAAGAGAATTCTCTGGCACGAAGCCCGGGGCGAGTTCGAGAAGCTGTTCATCCGGCAGGTTCTGCAAGAATGTGACGGCAATGTCAGCAGGGCTGCTCAACGGACGGGCGTGCATAGAAACACGCTTTCCAAGAAAATCCGCCAACACGGAATCGAGCGAGGAGTGCGTCTGAGAGGGGTCTATCGGATCCGTGGAGGTTTAGAAGCGTACTGAGACCGCCTCCGAGATGCCTGGTTGGTTCATGGTAACACCATAGAGACAGTCGGCAGCTTCCATGGTGCGCTTGTTGTGGGTAATCAGGACTATCTGCGTATTCTCGCTCATTTCAGACATCAGCTGGGCGAAGCGAGCCACATTGGAATCGTCTAGCGACGCATCGACTTCGTCTAGTACACAGAATTTGCTTCTGCGGTAGGTAAACAATCCGATTAGTAAAGCTAGAACCGTCAACGCTTTTTCGCCGCCGGCCAAGAGCATCACGTTTTGCACTTTCTTTCCCGGGGGTTGGGCGAAAACATCAAGGCCACTTTCCAGCACGTCGTCCTCATCCAGCAGTCGCATGCCACATTCGCCACCACCAAAAAACCTTTGGAAATAGTGTTGGAAATGCTGGTTGATAGCTGCAAAGGCTTCCCGAAACTGCCGCCGGCTGCGGCGATTGAGTTCCTGAATAGCCTGACGCGTATCTTCCACCGAACTTTGCAGGTCCGCTCGTTGTCCCACCAGAAAACTGTGCCGTTCTTCCGCCTTTTCGAAATCTCGCAGTGCCGTCATGTTAATAGGGCCGAATGAATCCAGCCGCGACCTGAGCTGCTGGTAAGTCTGTCGAATTTCCTCCAGGTTGAGTCCTTCCTCATCCACCGGCTGCGGCAAGTCTGAAAGCTCCTGGTGCAACTGTTCCCTGCACTGGTGCCGGAGACTGTCTAGCTGGGTGTCTAAGCGAGCGTGTTCCACTTGCAACTCGCGTTCGAGTCTGACTTCGTCCTCCAGTTGTTTTCGAACTTTCTGAAGTTGCTCTTCCAGTTTGGGTTGAGACTGCTTCCAGCGATCAACTTCTTGTTGAACCTTTGCGATCGACCGATCCAATTTGAGTTTTCGGCGTTCGGCCTCAGCGAGTCGACGGCGCGTCGTCTCAATAGATTCGGTCACCTCAGCGATCGCTCGGCGGGCCGACTGTGAGCTCTGGCTAAGCTGACGCTTGCGTTCAAGCAGATGTTGGCGTTGTTCTTCAATCCGCTTTATGGTCTTCTTGCGCGCCGCCCGGCGCTCATCGACGACTTTCTGAGCCAAAGCACCGCGATGCAACTGCTCCCGTATGCGCTCCAACTCGAGTCTGAGTTGATCCACATTCTTGCGGGTCCGCGACAACTTTTGTTCGCTCTCCTGCTGCCGACTGCAAGCTTGTTCATGGCTTTTCCGGGCTTTCTCAATCTGCCGTTGTCGGTGCAACTGGTCTGATTGCAAGCGTTCGGATTCCTGCTCCAGATCGTGTAGTGCCTGCCGATGCCGATCCAACTCCAACTGCCCCTGATCCCGCCGGTGCTGGACAGCGATCATCTCTTTTTCCAACTGAATCAGGGCCAATTTGGTCTCCTGGCAGGCCTGTGCCATCTCCGCCAGTTGCTTTTCGAGATCTCGCCGCTGTCTCGACTGCTCCTTCTGGCGCCGCGCGGCCTGCTGCAGTTTCCGTTCCAGTTGCCGCTTCCGCCGTTTGATACCCAGTAAGCCGAGTTGCTTGGAACCGGAAGTGCTTAGCGCGAGCAAACCCCGAGGTGTCAGGGCCTCGCCTTGGAGTGTCACAAAAGTACTTTCAGGGTAGGCGTTTGCCAAGCTAAAGGCCGTTGTCAGATCTTCTACAACCAGGGCTTCCGCCTGCTGTGGTAATACCCGACGAAAGGCAGACTCGACCTCGGGGTCGATCTGAAGCAAACCAGCCAGAGTTCCCCTGAACCCCTCATGGGATCTGGCGGTCGTGAGATCGGGAAGTTGGGCTGGGCGACGATCAAAGCCATTCTTGGCAAAGAGTGTCAGGAAGGTGCATTTTCCGCCTTGGATCGTTTTGGCAGTTGACAATCCCTGCATAGCCGTATCCATTGAGTTGACGAGTAGATATTCCAATTCTTGGCCCAGGAATTCCTCGACCAGTTGCTCGTACTGCGGATGTGTCTCTATGCGGTCTGCCAGCGTTTCGGATACCTCCAGTGTAGGATCCTGTTGGAGGTGATTGAGCAGGCTACGGACGCCCTGGCTATATTGTGAACGGCTGATCTCGACCTCCTGAAGTGACTGCAGGCGCTCCTTAAAGGCGATGACTTGATGATTGAGATCGGCTTCCTCGACCTCCAATTCTTCCATTTTCCCCACCAAGCTCTGCTTGCGTTGGTCGGCCAGCGCGAGATCCCGCCGCGACTTCTCTCGGGCCACTTCTTTCTGGTCGATGAGCTGTTGCTGCATCTGATGAAACGACTCCGAGTCCTCTAGCAGAAGCTGCTTGCTGGTTCGGTGCTCTTGAAGTCGGCGCAAAGCGGTGAGAGTGTCTTGCTCCTGTTGCTGGAACTGTTGTTGGAGGTGTCCCAAGGCGGCCAGCTCCCCGGATTGGGCCACCAGTTGCTCTTGCACTTCTCTCAGTTCCTTCTCGGCACTCTTGAGCTTGAGCGCGGCCTCGTCGACTCTTCCCTGCTTCTCCTTCAGGCCTTGGAAGGCAAAAGTCGCTTGCCGGGCCAAGGCGTCTTGTTCGGCTTTGAATTGCTCCAGCTCAGCTTCAACTTGTTGAACGGATTCCTTGACGGATTTCTCCTCCGCCAGATTGTCGGAAAGCTGTTTCCGGTTAGATGCCAGTTGTATTTCCCGATACTGGATGGAGTGGCTGTGGCGGTCGACTTCCAACCGCGCTTCGGATTGTTGTTGGCGCAATTCAGCCAGTTGCTGTTCCAGCCGCTCTCGCGCCTCGCGACTCTCCCGGCAGCTCCGCTCACACGTCTCGGCCCGACTGGCTAACCGGGTCCCTCGCCGCTTCTGGTCGGCCAACCGGCGCCTGGAATCGTCCAGACACTCCTCTTTTGATCTCGCTTCCAGCAAGAAACGTTGGACCTGGACCAATTGGAACTGCTCCTGGACGACCCGATAGCGGCGGGCCTGGGAAGCTTGGCGTTTAAGCGAACGCAGTCGCCGTTCGACTTCAACGACAATGTCGTTGACACGAAGCAGGTTCTGCTGCGCCATCTCGAGTTTTAGTTCCGCGTTGCGTCGTCGGTTCTTATAGCCAATGATCTGGGCTGCTTCCTCTATCACTTGGCGGCGGCTAGCAGGATTACCGGTCAGAAAAGCTTCGATTCTGCCCTGGGCAATCAGGGCGTACGAGGCGTAACCGAAGCCTATATCTTCAATGACCTGCCGGATATCTTTGAGGCGGCAGCGGCGCTCGTTGACCAGGTAGTGGCTTTCACCACTGCGATAAAGCTGCCGAGAGATTTCCAAATGATCGCCAACCATTTCCTTGCCGTTGACGACCACCGGCGTATTCCCGTCCAGCTTCAGGCGGAGTCTAACCTGGGCAAACCCTGACCGTTTCCGCTTGCCGGAGCCATTGAAAATCACATCTTCCATGGTCTGGCTTCGGAGATAGCGCGCACTCTGGCCACCCAAAACCCAGCCAATGGCATCGAACAGATTAGACTTGCCGCAGCCATTGGGCCCAACTATGGCAGTTATCCGGTCATCAAGATCGATGCGGACCTTGCTGGCAAAGGATTTGAACCCAAATATTTCTAGCGACTCAAGCTTGAGCATGGCCTGCCCACACCTCTAGCAAACAAAACAACCCAACTTTATATTTACATCCATCACTGACACCGCCGCAGGGCTGACCCCTCCGATCAACGAGTAGGCCAGTCAAGGCAGCTCGGAACCTCTCCTTGTCACGTGACCCTGCTCGATCAAAACTCGATTCGGAGAGAAGCTGCACAACTGGAAGAGAACGGTTCTGGTATATTGAAGTGCCGTTTTGATTCCGAAAAAAACCGCCGTAGGGACTGCTATGAGAGCCCACGCTGCCTTGATTTTTTGTTTCCTGAGGTTGAGTCTGCCAGCTTGGCTCTGGGGACAGGCGGTGGAGTTTCTTCCTATCGACCAAGTTCAAGCAGGGGCCCGGGGCGTAGGGCGGACGGTTTTCGAAGGGGTAACCCTGGAAGAATTTGATGTCGAGATTCTGGGCGTCCTCGAAAAGGTGGCACCCCAGCAGAACATGATTTTGGCCCGCCTTTCCGGAGAGAAGATCGAAAAGACTGGCGTATTCGCCGGAATGAGCGGTAGCCCCGTCTACATCGACGACAAACTGGTGGGTGCGATCGCCTTTGCCTTCCCTTTTTCCAAAGAACCGATCGCCGGGATCACCCCAATCCACGAAATGGTCGAGATTTTCAGGGATCGACCATCCAGACCTATCCGTTCGGCATCCGCGCGGGTAGAGCCTGCCCGGCTTTATCGAGTCAGCAGCACTAGCGACTTCTTAACTTGGCAATCGCTCCCCGAGCGGCGTAGCTGGTCGGCGCCCGGTTGGGCGGACAGTGGCCGACTATATCCGATCGTCACACCGCTCAGCCTGGGAGGCTTATCACCAAGTTTGATCGATTTTTTCGGACCCGCGTTCGGGCGGCTTGGAATGGTTCCGGCAGTGGGTCTGGCATCAGCCCGGGGGAAAGATTTTGGGGACGCTCCCTTGCAACCCGGTTCGACCGTGGCGGTCCACTTAATCCGTGGCGATATGGATGCCAGCGCCAGCGGCACCGTAACCCACATCGCCAGCAACCGGATTTATGCCTTTGGTCATCCCTTCATGGGAGTGGGCTTCACTGATATGCCGCTAAGCAAAGGGGCCGTCCTGACGGTGATTTCAAGTCTGGCCAGCAGCCAGAAAGTCACCGCGACCACCTCGTTTGTGGGCAGTGTCAAACAGGATCGTGCCAGCGGCTTGGTGGCGCTTCGCGACGAGCAACCCCAACTTCTTCCGGTTGGCGTCACCGTCACCACTAGCCGCAACCAGCAAAGGAGCTATCGTTTCGAACTAGTGACCGACCCGTTCCTTACCCCCTTCTTGACCGCCTTGGTGGTTTTCAACAGCCTCTACTCCTCGGAGAAAATGTTAGGGGGACAAACTCTGCAGGTGCGCTCCTCGATCGATATCAAGGGGCAAGCATCTGTCCGCTTTGTGAACACTGTCTCCGGGATGGTCAATTCAGGTGTCACGGCAGCGCTGACCGCAGCGGCGCCGCTTGATTTGTTGCTGGGAAGCGGATTCGACGATCTCAAGATGGAGCAAGTGGAAATAGAGATCACGGCTGTCGAGGAAATCCGCCAGGCTCGACTGGAAACTGTCTTCATTGACCGGACCGAGGTTCCGCCGGGAGAAGAAGTCCAACTCACTCTCTTTCTCCAAAAAGCCAACGGAAAACAGCTAGTCGAAAAATATCCTGTCAAGATCCCGAGCGAGATTGCGGAGGGGCCGCTGCAGGTTTTCGTAGGGGAGGGATTGGCCGCCCTCAAAATGGATCAGGACACAGAGTCGGCCAGATTCGTACCCAGGAGCTCGGGACAATTGATTCGGGCCATCAACAACCTAAAGAAAAACGACCGCCTTTACATCCGCCTCTATCGTTCTGAACCTGGGGTGCTCGTGGGAGGTGAAGGAATGCCGGGACTCCCGCCCTCTATGGTGGAGCTCTATGGTTCGGATCGGGAAGCCGGATCGGTTCGTGCAATCAACAAGGTAGTGTACGTGGAGCACGAACTTCCCGAGACCGGTTTCGTGCTGGAAGGTCACCAGGTATTTGAGATTCAAGTGAAGAACTGAGCTCAATGCCGCCTTTGGCGTCATGAAAAGATCGAATTTCCCTTCAACGATCCTTTTTGTCTTTCTCGCTCTCCTGTTGTCGGGGCCGCTGCAAGCTGCCAAGCCCCGCCACTGGGTGGTCTCTACTCAGGAGGGATTCCTCAAGGGCGACTTCAAAAATGTGTCGGTTACCAGTGACGGGAGGCTAATCCTGGCTCCGGCGGTGGAACCGGTCCTCGACTCTGAAGAGGCTCTAATCCATTCCTCGGCAGTCGACAACGGCGGCAACCTGTACGTCGGAACGGGTAACAACGCACGCATCTACCGTGTACCCCGGCGAGGAGAGGGCAGTCTCTGGGCCGATCTCGAAGGAACAGCTGTTATGGCTTTGACAGTTGGCTCCCTGGAGCGCATTTATGCCGCCACCAGCCCGGCAGGCAAGGTCTATCGACTCGACAGCGGTGGTCAACCGGAACTGCTCTTCGACCCTCGCACCAAATACATCTGGGACCTGGCCGTCGATGACCGGGACAACCTTTTTGTTGCCACCGGACCTAAAGGCGTGATCCACCGCGTCGATTCGGCTGGTCAGGCATCGGTTTTTTATGACAGCTCGGAGACTCACGTCACCTCTCTGGGATGGGACATTGACGGCAACCTCTTGGCCGGAACTGTCCCCGGAGGACTCCTGGTGCGGATCACCCCTGCCGGCAAACCATTTGTCCTGCATGACTCTTCACTAAAGGAGATCAAAGGAATCACTCACGATCGCTACGGAAACATCTTTGCCATCGGGCTGGACTATAGCGACAGAGATGCAGCAGAAACCAAGAATCAGACCACATTCTCCTCACCACGAACTACGGCTTCTACAGGCTCCAGCTCCGATGAGAATGGCTTTAGCAGTGTCTCTGTGGAAGGAGTTCGCAAAGGCAAGCGACTAGAAATTTATCGAATCGACCGAGGTGGGCTTGTCGAGACCCTTTACTCGGCGGACTCCAAAGTGGCTTTCGACCTGCTAACCCGTGATGACGGTCGCTTGCTGGTCGCCACCGGAGACAAGGGACGTATCCTCTCGATCAGTCCCAACAAGATGCTGCGTTTGTTGGTCCAGACTCCTGCTGAGCAGGTGACACGTTTGATCAACGTGGAGGGGACTCTCTTTGCGGCCACGAGTAATCTGGGTAAGGTCTTTCGGCTGCGAAATAATGCTGCCGAGAAAGCGACTTATGAATCGGATGTACTGGACGGCGAGATGACTTGCCAGTGGGGAGCGATCCGCTGGCGTAGGGTGGATCCTCTTCCCCCCCCACCTTCATTGTTCTCCCGATCCGGCAACACCGGGAAACCGGATGCCACTTGGAGCGATTGGAGTCCGGTTGAGGGCAGCAGTGATGCAGGTCGCATCATCAGTCCGGCTGCCCGTTATCTGCAGTGGAAGATCGAATTTCCCCACAATGGTTCCGACATCCCGATACTCTCGGAACGAAACGCGGTCGATTCGGTGGCGGTCAGTTATCTTCAGCGAAATATGTCTCCCCGGCTGACCAAGTTGACCGTCTACCCGCCGGGGGCCGCCTTTACCAAGCCGCCGGCAACCAACAACCCGGGAACGTTATCGCTGGGAGGACCGGACAATGCGCACCTCTTTGCACTGCCTGCTCAAGTCCGTGCGTTGGGCGGGCCGAAGATCGTGCCTCCTCCTCAGCAGATTTATATACCCGGGGCCCGCAGTATTACCTGGACTGCTCAAGACCCGAACCTCGACGATCTCTACTACTCGATCTATTACCGCGGGCAGAATGAAAGACGCTGGAAGCTGCTCACCGAGAAACGAACTGACAATTACTACACGCTTGATGGCGCCAGCTTGCCCGATGGAGTGTATTTGTTCCGGGTGGTGGCTTCCGACTCTCCCAGTAACCCCGCCAAGCAGGCTCTGGAAGGCGAACTAGTCAGCAAACCTTTCGTCATTGCCAACTCTCCTCCTCAGATCGACCTAACCACACCTCAACCGGAAAGTGGTGCGGTCGTCTTGAATTTTACCGCCCAAACCCGCTCCAGCACGGTCCACCAAGCCGAGTATTCGATCGATGCCGGGCCTTGGCAGATCGTCTACCCCACCGATGGTATTGCCGACAGTAAGTCGGAAACCTTCAGTGTGCGGATCGAGAATGTGGGGGCTGGCGATCATCTGGTGTCGATCCGGACGGTCGACTCGGTCGGGAACCTGGGAACGGCCAAGACCAGCTTCACCGTCCCTTGAGTTACCCTCAGAAACCCAACGGACTGTCTTTGCCCTTCCTGATTTGGCCAACTGAACAGTACTCCGGTTGTTGAGCCCGTTCAGCCTGGGCTTGATTCTGTGAGAAGCCGGCTCAAAAGCAGTAGGTTGCTCCGATTTCAAACCGACCCAATTCGAGACCGACAGCGTTGCGCTTCGGCAAGTGTAACAAGCCGCCGCGGGCAGGAATTGTTGCCCGGACTCGAAGGGACCTAGAACGTCAGTGACTCGAAGGCTCCGTGATTCCGGCACCCCACAAAAATCAGCTACGGGTGACTACCCAGTTACCGTTGGTCTGGATTCGCATCCGTAGCGCTACGTCGGAAGGATCGGAGGCAAGAATGGAAACTCCGCCCACGCTGAAACGAAATTTCGGCAGACGGATTTGGTAGTCCCCGGGAGGAACCTTGACCGAGCAGCGGCCGGTGCTGCCACGGAAATTGATTCTGGAGGTGGTGTGACTCTGGCCCGAGGTCCGATCGGTTAGCACGAAGCTGAGGTTGGCGAGCCGATAAATATCAAAAGTCGCCCCGCGGTCTCGCGCCACAGTAATGGTCAGATCCCGCGGTTGCTTGGCTTTCTGGGCGAGCTCGAGGCGGTTTGGATGGCGGGCCAGCACCTTTTCCAAATTGTCCTTGATATGTTCGCCGGCTACTTGCTTGTATTGCTCGGCCCCTGTGAACTCGGAAATGGCCGCGTTGATGGGCTCGAGCAAGTCCGAGTCGCCCTTTCGCAGCGCGACAGCAACCTCAATCGTGTCAATGGCGCCCGGAATGATCTCAAGTCCTGCCACACCGGGTGTAGTTGCCAACGAGAAAGCGGCCATGTAACGGTCGTCGATAACGGCGTCAACCTCGCCCCGTTTGAGCGCCAGAACGGCGTCATCAAGCGTCTGCATGGGAACTAGAGTGCTGTCGTCGGCAAATTTGGCTTCAACGCGGCTCGCCACGGCAGTACCCTCGCGAACTCCAACCTTTTGTCCGTCAAGACCGTTAGATCTGAGGTCTTTGTGGATGGGGTTGATGACCAGCACCAGTTCCGACTCGTAATAGGGATCGGAAAAAAGTAGGGCTTCCTTACGGCTGTCAGTGATGCCGTAAAGCGAGATAATGAAGTCGATCTCCCCATTGAGCAAAGCCGCCTCGAGAGTGGAGTAGCCGCGGGTAATCCAAAACGGTTTCAGGTCGGGCAGGCCCAGACCGGTTCCCACTTTTTGGGCGACAGCGGCAGCCAAGTCGGCTTCCGGGCCCACCATCTCCTGTTGAGCCTGATAAAGGAGCGGTGGCTCGAAGGGGACGGAACCGATGTAAAACTGCTTCTCTTTCTGGATTCTAGCCGCAGCCCCGCCCTGGTAATGGCCCCCACAGTAAAACGTGGGAAGAACGATGAGAATACTTAGAGCCTTAAGAAAAAGCGTTTTCTTACCCATGACCGTCCTTACTATCCTCGTTCAAGCTCACTCAAAAGCTGAGATTTATACCAAATATCGCGACGTAAAACAAACCGCCCGTCGAGGCCGATCAAACCTTCGCGAGCGAAGTTACTCATTTTGAAGAAAGTCCCCCAAGACAGGAGCCTTTCCATAAGCGGTCAGAAAGTCTGTTAACGAATGATCTCAGGCGTAGAAGGGATTCTCACCTGCGGCATGATCAGTAACGTCGACCACCTCCACAACCTCGGGAATCAGGTCTCGAATACGTGCTTCGATTCCCTGTTTGAGAGTCACGTCTACCATACCGCAACCATGGCAACCACCCCCAAAACTGAGAAAAACCCGATTCTCCTTGACCCCGAGAAAATTAACCCGGCCTCCGTGTGCGGCTACGGCTTCGTTGATTTCGGTATCGATCAGCCGTTCCACCTTTTCGGCTGTCCTTCCAGTCAGGTCACCCCTTGGACCCGTTCCCAAGCTCGGAACTTCAGGCCTGTTGGGATTATCGAACTTGAACCCGCTGCGCAGGATGCCCTCCTCGTAATCGACCGTGGCCCCTATGAGATTCTTGCTGCTGGCCGGGTCTACCAATACTTCGAGACCTTCAAAATCCAACACTTGATCTTCAGCGGACTCGTCCTGGCGCCCCACCAGTTTCATTCCGTAAACGAACTCGGAAGTTCCATTGGTACGGGCCTCCAGCCGGACCAAGGTCTTGGTCGGCCGATGCGATTCGAGAGCTGCCAGAATATGCTCCCGCGCTTGATCTGTCAGCTTGATCATTTGACGTCCCTCCTCCAATTTTTTCCCAATCGACGTTAAGTTTAACAATAGCAGCGGTCGCCTGCCAACTGGAGTTGAGCGGATCAATTCTGAAAAAAAAAGGAAGGTTGACCAGCTTCGAGCAGGCTGGCCTATTGACTGGGAACAGATAGGTGGAGATACTAGGGCCTCGGGTTGTCGTTTTGTGTATGCAGGCCCAGATTGGCTGGCTGGTGAGAGGCAAATACACTAAGCTACATGGGACGGCGGTTGGAATTTCCAACAACGAAAGGAAAAGCCGATGCAGACATCCAATAAACCTGCCTGGAAATACGCTGACGCCGCCGTTTGTTTCGCGGCTGCCAAGACTTTCAATTTCATTCAATTTTTCAACCAGTTCCGTCCTAGCCCTTCCTTTACCCCTCAATGGTCTGACAAGCCCCTTTTGAAGTCGTGGGAGAAAACCAAACCCAATTTGGGGTGGCCGCGTGAGACCGACTCCCTTTGTCCCAAATGCGTCGTTGAGGCTCGGGAAAGAATTCTCAGTGGCGAAGAGAACTACCAGATTCTGATCGACGAAAAGGTAGGTGAAGTCAAAGCCAGGATTATTGAGAGAAATGGCCAAGTTTGGATGGTCAAAGAGTGCCCCTTGCATGGCAAGTACGAAGACTTGATGTCTATCGACTCTAAGTTCCTGCGCTGGATCGAGTCGAATTTCCCGGGACGAGACCTGCCGGCCCATAACGACGAAGGACTACACAATCATGGCTCCAGCAGCATCAAGCATGGGCGCGGGTCGGTTCTAACCGTCGACCTGACCAACCGCTGCAATATGATGTGCGATCCTTGCTTTATGGACGCCAACCAAGTCGGCTTCGTCCACGAGTTGGAATGGGCAGAGATCAAAGAGATTCTCGACAATGCTCTTAGGATCAAGCCTCGCCGTCAGATGTCGGTTCAGTTTTCGGGCGGCGAGCCCACCATCTCGCCCCATTTTTTCCGTGCCATCAAGTACGCTCGCAGCGTTGGCTACAACAGCGTCCAGTGCGCTACCAACGGGATCGAGTTTGCCAAGAGCAAGGAATTTGGCCAAAAGGCCGCCCAAGCGGGTTTACGCTTTCTTTACTACCAGTTTGACGGAGTAGGCAACGACGCCAACAGCCATCGTCACATCGGCAATCTCTTTGACGTCAAGCTCCGTGGGATTGAGAACGCCCATGAGGCCGGCTGTGAGATCGTCCTGGTAACCACTCTGGTTAATGAAGTCAACAATGACCAAGTAGGTCCGATTGTACGTTTTGCCATCGACAACCCCAAGAAGGTGGCCTTCCTGGCTTTCCAACCGGTTTCTTTTACGGGCCGCGACGAAGCGATTACCGACGAGCGCAGGCTGCGCCAGCGCTACACCCTGTCGCACTTGGCCAGAGACGTCAAATCACAGACCGGTATGACCGAGCCAACCCGAGATTGGTTCCCACTGTCACTGATGGGTGCATTTGCCGACTTCGCCGATCTGGCACATGGTCCCAATGCCGACTGGGGGCAGGTCAGCTGTGGCTGCCACCCCAACTGTGGCGTGGGCACGGCCGTAATGATCGACAAAGAGACGAAGGACTTCGCCCCTGTCCCTCAATTCCTGAATATACCCGGGTTGGTTGCCGACATGAGAAAGATAACCGATGCAGGTCGCGGCAAGAACTTCTCCAACTTGATGATGGGTCTGGCCTTACTGAAGAATTACCGGCCCTTTCAAGCACCGCCGCGATTGAGCCTGAAAGGGATTTGGGAAAAATTTGACAAGAGTCTCGGGCTTTCCGGCAAAGACTACGGTCAAGGAAAAGCTCGCCGCGATGATCCCTGGAACTTTCTCTTCATCGCCGGAATGTGGTTTCAGGATCTCTTCAACTACGATTTTCGCCGTACCGAAATGTGCATCATTCCTTACGGGACGCAAGAGGGTGAGGTTTCCTTCTGTGCCTACAACACCGGACATGGGTGGAGGAACATCATTGAGCACATGCACCAGAATGCAACCGTAGCCAAGTGGTACCAAGAACACGGCCGTCACGAAATCTGGGCTGGTGGCCGCAACGTTGACCTGTCCAGCTACGAGCACTCAATGGCCCTTCGACAAAAAGACACTGAGGCGGTGCGCGAAAGAAACAATTTGCCCCAGACGACCAGGGACGAAAAGATGGCTCGGCGCAAGTCCGCTCGGGAAGCGGCTAAAGTACGCCGCTACTACGAGGAAACTGTCCTTAAGAAAAAGGACGAGGGGCCCATCGTGCAGTTGACTCTCAATTAGATCAGTCAAAATCAAAATAACAGCAGCCCGCCGCTGAGTCGGCGGGCTTTTTTTTGCGGGATTTGGTGAGGGATTGTCCCGCCGCTAAATGACGCCGCGCCTGCCGGCAACGAAAGCTGATCCGGTACGGCCGCCGTTTGGGACGACCAATATCCGGGGGCGCCAGTTTGGCCTCAATAGTCGAGCTTTACCGCGAGCCCCGTTCGTTGCGATTGGTCTGCCGCAATGGCTAGCCGCAGGGCTGCCAATCCGTCCTGGACGGTCACGGGAGCTGGACGTCCTTCGATTAGATTCTGGGCGAAATTTTTTAATTGATCCCTATAGGCCCGGGCAAACCGCTGGGTAAAATAAGGCACTGTGTCGTGGGCAACTTGGTTGCTGGTCATTATCTGAAGCGGAGTTTCCCTCAAATAGCCGATTTGGATGGTTCCTGCCGTCCCGAGAATCTCGCTGCGGATATCATAGCCATAGACCCCTCGGCGGCTGAGATCGATGACTCCGATCTGGCCCCCTACAAAAGTCAGTGTTACTACGGCATTGTCGATATCCTCGATGGCCTCCAGTTCCGGATAGGCTAGAATGCCTCCCACGCTGCTGACTTCTTTCACGGGTCCCAAAAACCAGATAGCCAAGTCAAAATCGTGGATCCCCATGTCGACAATCAGGCCGCCGCTACTGCGCCGATCCAGGTAGGAGAGGCTGGGACGACAAGGGTCACGAGAGGAGGATTTGAAGAGCACGGGATCGCCCAACTCTCCTTGGTCCAGCCGCCGCTTTGCGGCTGCGTAGGCCGGGTCGAAGCGCCTCATGAAACCCATCTGAAAGAACACGCCCGCCGAGTTGACAGCCTCTTGAATCGCCATCGCGTCAGCCAGCGAAATCGAAAGTGGCTTTTCGCAAAGGACCGGCTTGCCAACTGCCAGTGACTTCTCCACCAATCGGCGATGAGTGTGGGTGGGAGTCGCTATAACGACAGCCTCGACCTCCGAATCGCCGATCAAGTCGCTGGCTTCGCTGTAGAAACGACCAACGCCATGCCGGTCGGCCACTCCCTCAAGAGTGGCTTGGTCGGTATCGCAGACGGCGCAGAGTTCCGTTTGGGGAAGGCCGGACAGATTGTCGGCATAGATCTTGCCCAAGCGGCCCAATCCCAACAGTCCAATCTTGACCCTTTTCATCGCCCCCCGTCCAGGTGCTCTTTGGTAATCAATTCTATGGGGACAGGAACGTATTCCGGAATCTCTTTACCGGTCACCACTTTAATCGCATGTTCAATGGCCAGACTTCCCATTTGGTCGGAGAACTGTGCCACCGAAGCCAACATTGTTCCCTGTCTGATCGCCTGTCTGGCCTCCGGCAAAGCATCAAAACCCAATACCCGAATCCGGCCGGTCTTGCCCGCGGCGGCGATAGCCTCCAAAGCCCCCAGAGCCATCAGATCGTTACAGGCGAATAGCGTGTCCACTTGCGGATGGGCCTGCATGATATTTTGAAACACATTAAAGCCCTGGTCGCGTTCCCAATTTGCCGGTTGGCTGGTCAAGATTTCCACACCAATGGCGCCATCAACGGCTTCGAGAAAACCTCGAAGTCTGGCGTCACCAGTCTCATGACCGGGGATGCCTTCGAGGATCGCGACTTTGGCTTGGCCCCTTAGCTGCTCGAGAACGTACTCGCCCACCAACTGGCCGCCCTGGAAGTTATCCGAACCGATAAAGGTCTCGATACGGTAGTCGCCCAGGCTCGACTCGTCCACCCGCGTGTCGAGGATCAGCACCGGAATTCCAGCCTGGTTGGCCTTCGCGATTGCCGGAACGATCTCACGCGAACCACTGGGGGTGATACAGAGCGCGTCGACCTGAGTCTGGATCAGGTTTTCAATGATTTGCATCTGTTTCTCCACATCCAGCTCGCGCTCGGCCGCTTGCACGATCAGCTCCACCCCTAAACGCTTGGCTGCCTCCTCTGCCCCCCGTTGCATGTCTATGAAAAAAGGGTTGTTGAGGGTCTTAAGCACCAGGGCAACCCGCGGGCCCGAAGACTCACTGGCGCTGTCGCGGTTGCAGGCCATGGCGATGGTGATCAACGGCGCCAACACCAGCCAAGTCCAATACTTTTTCATCGCCCCCCCTTTAGCGGGACTTCTTGAGAGTTGCATCAACCAGCACGGCAAAAATGATGACCAACCCAATCACGATCTGTTGTAGAAAGGACGAGACTCCCAACAAATTGAGACCGTTGCGCAACACACCCATAATCAGCGCGCCGATTAGTGTTCCTCTCAAACCACCTTCCCCACCCATCAAACTGGTGCCGCCAATGACCACTGCCGCAATGGCGTCCAGCTCGTACATGATACCTGCGATGGGCTGGGCGGAATTTAATCGCGCGGTAAGAATAACGGCTGCGACCCCGCTCATCAAACCACTTACACCGTAAACCAACGTCTTGTAGCGGACCACCGAGATGCCCGAAAGCTTGGTTGCTTCTTCATTACCTCCGATGGCGTAGGTGTAGCGTCCCAGGCGCGTGCGAACAAGCACTACATGAGCCACCAAATAAACGACAAGCATGAGGATTACCGGCTGCGGAACCAGCAGAAAGTCGTCGGTAGCCAGCGACCGAAAACTCGGCTCGAATCCTGAAATTGGGCGGCCTTGTGTGTAGACAAGGGCAGCACCTCGGGCCACGCTCATCATTCCGAGAGTCGCAATAAAGGGAGGCAACCGCCCGAGCGTAATCAGTAATCCGTTCACCAACCCGCAGCCGAAACCGACCAGTAGACCTCCGGCAATGGCTAGCGGAACCGGCACACCGGAATGGAGCAGGCTTCCTAAGACAACTCCTGAAAAAGCGACTATCGAACCCACCGACAAATCGATGCCGGCCGAGAGGATCACAAAAGTCATCCCAACGGCAATGAGAGCGTTTACCGATGTCTGCTGAGCGACATTAAGCAGGTTGGGGACAGTCAGGAAATAAGGTGTAAGTGTCCACAGAACCGCGCAAAGCAATAACAGCCCCATGGCCGTTCCCAGCTGTCGAGTCTTCCAAGCCATCAAGCGTTCACCCCGACGTCCTCCTGAGACCGACCCAGCGCAGCACTGAGAACTCTCTCTTGAGTGGCCTCAGCCCGAGTGAAGTGGGCGGTGATGGCGCCCTCATGCATTACCAGGATTCGATCACTCATGCCGAGTATTTCCGGCAACTCGGAGGAAATCATAATGACACCTTTTCCGTTAGCCGCCAGGCGGTTGATGACTTGGTAGATTTCAACTTTAGCGGCCACGTCAATTCCTCGTGTCGGTTCATCAAAAATCAAAATGTCGGTCTCGCAAGCCAGCCACTTGCTGAGCACAACCTTTTGCTGATTGCCGCCGCTAAGGAAGCGAACCGTTTGGTCGCTCCCGGGGGTCTTGATTCGAAGCTCGCGGATGAAGTGACGTGCCAGAGATTCTTCGGATTTAACGTCGAGCCAACCGTGATGGGACAGCCGGTCCGTGCTGGGGAGCACAATATTTTCGGATACTGACAGATCCAGGATCAGCCCTTTGTTCTTTCTATCCTCGGTCAAGAGCCCCATCCCCTGCGAAATCGCTTTGGCCGGGCTCAACGGTCCCACTGGTTTTCCCCTGACCAGCACTCGCCCGGTCTCGATCGGGGCGACTCCAAAGAGTGCATGGGCCAGCTCGCTGCGTCCCGATCCCATCAGTCCGGAGATCCCCAAGACTTCGCCGGCCCGCAGTACGAAGGACAGGTCGCGAAGCTGGCGGTTACACAGCCGCTCTACTCGCAGCAACTCCTTTCCGGCGGGGATGACCTCCTTTGGGAAATGCTCTTTGAGTTCGCGGTTTGCCATCAAATGAATCAACTCCGGAGTGGTAATCTCCGCCACCGGCCGGGTGGCAATATAACGGCCGTCGCGAAGCACAGTGACCCGGTCGCCGATTTCGAAGATCTCCTCTAAACGGTGGGAAATATAGATTATTCCTACCCCGTTCCGTTTCAGGCGAAGGATGGTCTCAAAAAGCTGATCGGTCTCTTTTCGGCTAAGCGCCGAGCTGGGCTCGTCCATAATCAGGATCCTGGAATCGAGCGAGAGGGCCTTCGCAACTTCCACCATCTGTTGTTCGGCCACGCTGAGATCCCGGACAGGGCGGTTGGGGTCCATTGCCAAGCCCAAATCCCGCAAAACCTCTCGAGCCTGTTCGCGTTGCCGGCTTGAGTCAACGAAACCGAATGGGCCGCAAGGCTCGCTACCCAGGAAGATGTTCTCGGCAACGCTCAAGCTCAGAATCAAGTTCAATTCCTGATAGATCGTACTGATTCCGAACTGCAGTGCCTCGCGTGGCCCTGAAATTTCAACGGGTTGACCATCCAAAAGAATCTGGCCTTCGTCCTTGGCGTAGGCCCCGGCGAGAATCTTCATCAAGGTGGATTTGCCAGCGCCGTTTTCACCCAGTAAGACATGAACTTCGCCGGCCCTGAGATTGAAATTGACGCGTTCCAGCGCCACTACGCCGGGAAAACGTTTGCTGATCCCACGCATGCTGAGCAGGGGCGTTTGGAAAGACGGGGCTGCCATAAAAGCGTGCAGGCGCGAACCGACAGGGCCAGCAGGTGCTATCCCCATCCACTTCCGATTGTAACTCAGGCGTGGCTGAGAGGAGGACCCGTCTTCCTACCCCGCACCAGCAATCTCTCCAGGGACGGCCATTGCATCGCTGGGCTGTCGCTAGTCGCTAAACCGGCTACAGCTGCCGAAGCCAGAGTTGATTGAAAAAACTCTCCGATGAATTCGACGCTGCCGCTGCGGCATGATGACCTCCTCCACGAATGACCTGGTCACTGGGGCGCGGCAGCCTCAAAAACTATGGTCAGTTGCCGCTGAAAGCCTAGCACACTTGCGCAGCCGGATTGTAGGCGGAGCAAAACTCGTTTTTGCCGGTTCGTCACCTCTTTTGTTAAGCTCAGCGGCCATGCTCAAAGTCTTTTGCGATTTCGATGGAACCATCACCAATCGGGACTCCATCGTCCTTTTGACCGAACACTTTGGCGATGGGCCCAGCTTCAGAAGCAATATTCTCAAAGAGATTCAGAGTGGTCGGATCACCGTATTTGAAGCGATTGAAAGGGAGCTGAAGACGGTTCGGGTGGATTGGGAAACCGCCCGATCCTTTCTCGACACGGAAATTGTCGTCGATCCCACCTTTGTCGACTTCGTGAAATGGTGTCGACAACACAAAATACCCCTGCAGGTGGTCAGCTCGGGTCTGCGGCCGGTAGTCGATCATTTTCTGCGGGGTCTTGATCTCACATCTTTTGCTCATCCGGTGGTAATCAAACCCACCGGGTGGGAATATCTCCACGACAAACAAGTCGGCAAAGAAAGGCTGCTAAGAGCGTGCCGACGGAATTCCGCACCCCCAACCAAGATTGTCTATATCGGAGATGGTACGTCGGATGTCTGTGTGCTTCCCTGGATTGACTTGCTATTTGCTACCGGCTATCTGGCCCAGTACTGTCAGGACCGGCAAATCGAGTTTGTTTTCTTCGAGTCCTTTGAACAAATTCGACAGGAACTCTCCGCTCTGTCAACCGGCCTGGATCAAGCCTGCTAGACCGGAGAGCTATTCCCCTACGCTGTGGGGGACGATTTGCAATGGAAGGTTGTCGCAATGTCTAGCGTCAGCCGGGTTTGCACGACGGTTGGCATTGGGGGCAACTACTACTTGAATGGCTCCGGATACGGAGTCGTGGACCCCCTGAAACTGGAACCGAGGGGAAACCGGATCTTCGACCGCACCTGCCCGATCGCGAGGCCGGCAAAGTTTCCACTCACTTGGGCCGACTGGACCCACTAGGTGCTTGCACCTCGGGATCGGTCTTCCCCACCAGCACGACCGTTAACAATAACGCCAATCCCAAGCCCACCCAGGGACCGAATACCGTCAACAGCATACCGATCAACACCACTGCACCTCGCTCAACCGGCGTACGTTGCAGCCCCATCGCTACATAGGCACAGGCAAAGCTGGTCAGCAAGAGCGTCAAGGAGAGCGCGATCGGCATCAGAGGCCTCAACAGCGTGACCCAGGGCAGTACCAAGTAGAGCACGGGGACACCCAGGATGTAGTAGGAGCTGATGGCGCCGTAAAGAGAATCGATCGCGTTTCGTCCCTGCGCCCAGCGTTCCACAATCAGCACCTGGACTCCGGTCCAGAGAGTTCCTTGGGTGGGGAAGAAAGGCGCCGTCAGGGCCATCACCGAGTTCCTGATTGCCATCGAAAAGTGACTTCTGCGGAAGTCGATCTCGATCCGTTCGTCAGGTCGCGAAGCCAGCCTGGAACGGAGGATCTCGCTGCCGGTGATGAGGTCGCTACAAAAAATGATGTAAGCCATCAGAGCCAATGGGATGGTCTCAAGAAACATCAGTGGAGTGGGCCAACCCACTCCCCAGGGCGAAACCTTGGCGAGGATCTCTCCCCATGGGGGCCACAAGATGCCCCACTCAATCTGGTAGACGACCTCCTGGCGAAAACTTTCTTGGGCCCAGTCGGCCCAAGCCGCAGGCACCCATCCCCAAGCTGCCAAAGCGCTCACGGGCCGGGCCAGTTCTCCCACCCAAGGACCTACCAGAGCCGCTGCCAGAAAGCCGGGCAACAGTCCCAAGGTGCTGAGACGGAGCAGCCAACGGTGACGCTCACCCCAGCGCCGGAGCGGACTCGAGAAGGTCAGCAACAGACAGATCGTAATAGCGACAAGAGTGGAAACCGGCTGAGCCCGAAACAGGTTGCCGTCGCTGACAAACACACGGTCAATAGCAGTCAACGAGGCTCCCAGGATGATTCCTCCCTTAAGTGCCCGAGGCAGCCAATCCAGCACCCGTTGTCCCACACCCAAGGCGCCCATGATCAACACCAGAACCGCGAATTCCAGCGTCACCGCCGTCATATAGCGGAAGCCGTCGGCCGGGCTGGAGAAGTGCGCCGTGCCCCCAGGGATCAGGAAGGCCAGTACCAGCGGCAGGGCAGGCGTCAACCAGCCGGCCGCGTAAGGCTCGCCAAAAACAATGGGTGCGCTGTTGACCAATAGAGCCTGGATGAGAGCGACGCCAACGGCCACTTCAAAGCTCAGGCCAAAATGCGTTGTCAGCAGGGGCACCAGGGCAAGTCCCGTGGCCCCGGCCACAAAGACGCCCTGCACCAGTTCCGGCCATTCGATGCGCGTGTGGTAGACGGGGACTCGAAAGACAAAGGGTCCCCAGGGAAAGCCGGGGTGAGCCTGACCGTACTCTCTAATTCTCAATTGCCCCCTCGGTCGCAAAATCCTCACTGCTCAGGGACTTTGCCAGGAACGCGGACCTAACAGGTCAAATACAGGCGCTGCGGGGAGCCGCCGGTGCGAAGCGTTGGTTAAAGGCTGCCCTAGCGCTCACCGGCCCGGCCGGCATCGAAACACGCCCGCAAGGCTTCATCCCAGCCTTCGATCTGCTCGATCTTCTCACCCAACGACTTGTAAGAATCGGGGAGCTGATGGGCCTCGAAGAGCTGGTTGAGCAAATGCGCCAATCGCCAACCGCCCCTCTTCAACTGGCGTTCTACGATCGGCTTGGTTCGAAACTTGTAGCGGAAGCCAAGTTTGACACGGTTGGAGACTTGTAACCGGCAGCCACCGGTCATCTCACAACCGCCAAAGACCGACAACCCATCGGCACAACTACCGCAAAAACAGGGACAACCATCTCGGATGTCGCATTTGTAGAGGTCATTGAAGTAGGCCTGGGCCTCTGTGAGCCACTCGGCAGGCGAGGCCGATTCCATCCCCAGAACCAACTGTCGATTGCGCTCGATCTCCTGAGTGTATTCGGTGTAACTGAGATTCTCAGATTCGATAATGGCTTGATCCCAAACCGAATGCAGGTTCCTCGGCTGTCCGAACCAGTTGACTTGAATTGCGTTGCCGCCCCGGTCGCAACCTTTGCCAGTGTGAAGTGGTTGGTGGAGATCGCCCACGAAATGGACCAGGAAAGCCAGCGCCGCAGCACGCTCCTGACGGCTGGCTTGCAGGTTGAGCAACCGTTTGCTCAAGAACAAGATGCCACGTACAGCGTCGCCATTCTCCCAACCGTCGATGTCGGCATCAGGGTATTGGATCCCCTCGGGAACCGTCACATAATGAAAGGTTGCGGCGCAGGACCAGCGGGGGTCCGAACGCAGGTCGTCAGGTTCGGTCGATATATCGGTTAGGCGTCGACCTCCCAGTAGTTCGGAAATTGCCTGAGCAGCGTTGTCCGACAGGCGGTGCTGAGCAATCTCAGCGACGATCCGGTGCCCGTTCTGCCCCCACGCCCAAACAGGAACGGAATCCAGAATCAAAAAAATCAAGGCCGATGGTAATAGCAATCGCATAAGCAAACTCGGACTCAGGAAGACCGTTGCCGGAGAAAATCGCTCCATTGCGTTTCCATCTCTTAGGCCGGCGTCCCCGTATATATTGATTACCGACCTGCACCTCGGCATGCCGGATCTCCCATGCAGGCCGGCTCTTGATGTCATGCCAACTTCTTTGGCCGCAAAACATCTTCTCATAGAAAGCAATAGCCGGCACCACAATGTTGCAAGATCAGACGAGGAGTTTCACTGTGAAAACCCTGGGCGATAATAGGATGCAGCCATAAACATTCCCCGCTTCAAACTGCATCCCTTGGCAGTTCGAACCGCCACCCATTAACACTCCAAACTTCTCCCGGATCCCAAAAATTTGATCTTCCGTGGGTCAATTTGTTGGTTGCTCAACCGCGTCAATAGTTGATGCGTGGACGGCGGTGTCGCCCCGCGCACGCTCCGGTTTTGCAGCCGGACTCAGCAGATGGCCTTTTCACTAAGAGCGGGCTGCGAAGATCTCGGCCAAGAAGCGATAAATCAGCTTGGCCGCGGTAAAGGCCGAAGCTGGATGACCTGGGAGCAGCTCGACCACGTCAAAACCCACCACACGGCGTTGGCGGGCCACTTGGCCCAGCAAGCCGGTGACTTGATACCAATCCAATCCACCCGGTTCGGGGGTTCCGGTGGCGGGGATGATGGAGGGGTCAAAGCTATCCATGTCGACCGTGACGTACACGTTTGGGGTCAGAAGATCGAGGACTCGATTCATCCAGCTGTTATCGGTCGCCGCCGCTATCTGGTGAGCCCAAAAGACGCGGCCCCGATCCAGCTCTCTGATCTCGGCGCCATCAAGGCTTCGGATGCCGACTTGGACGATGGGACATTTCTCGGCTACCCGCGCCATAACACAGCCGTGATTGTGAGTCGACCCGCGATAACTGTTGCGGGTGTCCGCATGGGCGTCCAACTGCAAAACCGAAAGATCATTGAAGTGGTCGGCGATCGCCTCCACCACGCCGATGGTGATCGAGTGCTCACCGCCTAGAACGACGGGAAGCCGGCTTGACTCCAGAATTGCGTTGACTCGTCGCCTCACGCGCTTGGCCAGCTCTACCGGATCTCCCTGAAACTCAATCGTTGGCAGCGTAGCGATACCGTGGCGCCACGGCTCGCTGGCAGTCTCGATATCCCATACTTCAACGTATTGAGAAGCATCCAGAACTGCCGCCGGCCCCCCGGCAGCTCCCTTGAGCCAACTCGAAGTAGCGTCATAGGCTACCGGAAGAATGACGGCTGCCGGGGCAGTGACGTCGTCAGGAAGATCGAAGAAAACCCTCGGGTGGGACTCGCTTGACCGTTGGCTCATGCTCGCTCCTCTTCCAGACTTTAGATCGGGAATTCTGGTCAATTATGCCAACCCCTGGAATTGGCGCCTACTGGCCCAAACAAGCAGTACAGCCAAGGTCACAATCTCGGTGGTCCCAGCGGCAATCATGGGAGACCGAGGCTACCAAAGATTTGCAAGCCCGACACTCAAGCCGCCCACTCGGCCGACAGGGCCTCTGCCCACGATGTACTAGTAAATAGCTGATTTATCTGGTAGTTATGGAATCAACAGGAATTCCTGATCACCCTTTTAGCCACCCTTTACAAACTGGGACTCGGAATCCCCTCACCGGCCAGAGATTGGCTTTGCTCTGGTGGTCAGACGATCTGGCACGGCGTTAGTCGAGAGTAACCCCTCCCTGTTCAAGAAGGCTCTACACCAACCTGATCCTCTCATCTATCGGCGGGCGGAGATTGGTGATTGCCTCGGTTAGTGAGGGAAATCTGCGGTCGAAAAGTACTCCAGACTGCCCTTTCGGTCCACAATGTCAAGTCCTGCAGCCTGGAATCGTTTACTAATTTTGCGGACACGTTCTAGTTCTAGATCCTCGTACCAGCAATACAGCGCCTTCTGTTGCACGCTCGGGTTTTACCCCGATAAAGCGGACACATCTAAAAAGACCATAATGGTCGGGGAGGTGTGGCATGAGCCACAGGGACAAAGCTAGTACAGCCAAGCTCGCCAGAGTTTACCGGCACCTCCCGCCCCAATCCGGGGTCCTGCCCGTTCCGCAATAGGCAGTACCGGTACGGGGGTACCCTGTCGGGTCAATTGGAGGAGTGGGGGAGTGTGCGATCCCCATCGTTCCCTCGGCCTCTTGACACCTCAGACGTTCCTTGCCACCCTTTCCTCCGCTGCCTGAAAGTCCCACATGTACTGGACCCGCACAAACCCCTTGCTTTATTGTTGGCACGCTGATAAAGTTCGATCAAGGTAACAATAAAATCTTTTCATTCAGGAGGCCGAAGATGAATAGGAGAACGTTTGTCTCATCCCTGGCCTGGAAGACCGGAGCCCTCTCAGGCCTGGCGGCAGCAAAGCCGACAGGTCTCTTCGCTTCGCCATCTCAATTCTTGCACCAGGCTGGCGGAGCCACCAACTCGACGGGCGACCCGGGGCTGCTTCACCTCTGTCGATCGATCCTGAAGCAGAACCTTCTCAAGACCGGGGAGAAGCTGGTTGTAGCGACGGGATACATTTTTCGTCAGGATTACGTGTTCGCCATGCTTCAGGCGGGAGCCGAGTTGGGCGCACTCGTGATGCACGTGCCCGTTTTCCCGAAGGAAGGACCCAGCGGACGCCTGCGTCCTGGGCTCACGATGGATCACTGGAAGCTCTACGCCGATGCGGACCTGCTGGTTGTTCCGGGCTTCGGCGCACCGAGGGGAGTGCCCGGTGGGGCTAGTGGCTACGGCATTAAGATCGGCGACCATGAGTACCCGACGGACCGAGCCTTCATCCACCGCGTGGGGTCGAAGACCCGTTGGCTTTCCATCGGCTTTGATGTCCCCCTGCAAAAGACCCTCTTCTCGAACGAGGCTCGGAAAAAGCGGGGCATTCGCGGCGCTGAAATCATGCACGACGCCGATGAGGTCCGGATCACGAGTGAGGCCGGCTCGGACTGGGTCTGTAACAAACGCGGTCACCAGGGTCACTGCCAGTACGGGTTCGCGGACGTTCCGGGTCGCTGGGACGTTTACGGGACGGGCTGTGTGGCTTGTTCTACGGTCAAGACCGAGGCGGAAGGAGTCCTCGTCTTCGAGCCGGGTGACATCCTGTTGCAAATGACACCTCAGATGCTGCCGGAAGGGGAAAAGATCAAGTTGACCTGGAGAGGCGGGGAGATCGTGAAGGTGGATGGGACTCGAGCGGCCCGGCATTGGGACGCCCTCATCAGCTCTTACAACCATCCGGATGCACGGAGGGTCGCGCATACGGGCTTTGGCACCAATGAAGCCACTCGACAGCTTCGCGTGATGAACCCGCCGCATCCAAAGGCACTCTACGCTTATCATCACAACGACTGGGGAAGCCTCCTCTTCGCCTTGGGGAACAATTGCGGTCATGGTGGAGGCGGTGCCGAGCTGAACTACTCAGGGCTGGGCATGAATGCGGATGCCTGCGGCCCAAACCATACCCACTTCTCCTTCCACGGCAAGGTAAACATGTGGTGCGATAACACACAGGTCGTAAAGGACGGGGATCTGGTTCCGGCTCTCTCGATGACCTAAACCATCTTCGACAGCCGGTTCTCGGTAAGAGTTCTATAGCTGCTTTGAAGCATGCATTGAGGCGACGAGGGTAGTCAGTCTAGCTAGACTTGAGAGCGTCTGGCCCCAGCCTCGTATTTTGAAAAGGAAGGTCCAAATGCACCGCCGAAGTTTTCTGAAGAACATAACGGTTCAAACGGCAACGGTGACGGCGCTACCGGCTGTACTGACGTCTTGCGGGCAGGGCGTGGTGGAGGAGCAGCAGGTAGCTCAGGCGCCCGATACCCCAGACGAGGAGTACCTTACCGAGTTGTTTACTCGGCACTTGAAGCTGTGCAAGCTAAAGCCCGGGGAGACATTGCTCTTTCACCACTCGCCGGCGTACAGGGGGCCCCAGGAATACATTAGGGCAACGCTGGCGGCAGCGGAAACCTTGGGTGCCCACGCGTTTGCGTTGGAGGCCATGCCGGGCTCCACAGGTAGTGGGCTGCTCGAGGATGCATTCAAGTCGGCCGACATCGTCTACGGTCAGATTCCACTTTACTCCGACGCCCACAACGCTGCGTTGGCATCGGGGACGCGGACCTTGATGTGTCAAGTGCCGGTCGAGACGCTGGAGCGATTTTTCCCGGACGAGAAGGTGATGAAACGGGGTCGCGCTGGTGCGGAACGGCTCACGCAAGCAAAGGAGATCCGGGTGACTGATGCAAACGGAAGCGACTTCACCATGAGCTGTGAAGGACGGGAAGCGAATATGCTGGTCGGCATTTCCGACGAGCCGGGGAGGTGGGACCAGTTTCCTCATGGCTGCGTCGTTTGCGCACCTCTGGAGAACAAGAGCGAAGGGCTCTACGTGGTAAATCCGGGGGATACGATCTCTCGGTTTGGGCGTCATGTAGAGTCACCGGTCAGAATCACGCTGGAGAAGGGTCGCATCACGAACCTGGAGGGGGGTGAGGAGGCAAACTTCATCCGCGAGCGAATAAAGAAAGATGAAGACTTCAAAGATCCTAAGGGGCGCTTCGCTGACGCGTGGGTTCTTGGCCATGCCGGTTGGGGGATCGACCATCGGGCCGATTGGAGCCTCGCGCCCCAGGGAAGGGATTCGCAGATGCTCTATGGCTCTGTCATGGTCTCCATCGGCAGTAACTTCTTCGACGCTCCCGCTCGCTACTCAGGGCTCGGCGGGGAAAATTACACACCGGTGCATATTGACATCTGCTGCCGCAACAAGAACGTCTATTTAGATGGCGAGCTTGTGCTGGATAGCGACGAGCAATTTCAGTTGCCACAACTGGTGTAGTAGAAGACCGATCCCTCTCCGGACATCCCTCAGGTTTTCGGACGAGTACCTGCGGGTTTCAACGGGACAAGATTCCTACTTTTCGGTCCGGTCCTCGCTCAACGAGCGGGTCAGAGGGAACAGCAACGCCAGCTAATGTCAGCTTGGACTCCGACCCTGCCAGCTGGAGGTGCGCGCCGAGGCGCTTCCGGACTTTCCCAATTTCAGGGTAGAATCGGCATGTCGTGATCGGTAAAATCATCTCCCACTGAGGCGAATGATAGGACGAGACGTCGACCGGAGAACGTTCCTGTCGGCCCCAGCCGCGGCCGGGGGACCTACCCCTTTCGACACGGGCTGCGCCGGCCTGCCGTCGGGGTTCTCGCCGCAGATCGACGCGTTCATACGCGGACGGATGGCCGAATACGACATCGCCGGGGTCGCCGCCCACATCATCAAGGACGACCGCATCGCCTGGTCCGCCACCTATGGATGCGCGGATCTCGAGCGTCAGATCCCCATGAGCCTGGATGGGATCTCCGCCTCGTGCCCGACCAAGGTATAGCGGCCATCACCGACATCGATACGTGGGGAAGGAACCCCTGGGAAATCACGGGTCAATTGGTGCAGAAGGCCGAGAGGCTCTAGCACGTCACCTCCTGGATGGCAGGGTAGGGTACCACCTACTGGGAAAAGTTGTGTCCCTGTCGGGTCAATGGGAGGGGTGAGGGCTTGTTCCTCCGGATCAACCAACTAACAGCTCGACCAAACGCATCAGCTCTTCATCGGTCGTGTCATCCGGTACTGAACAGCCTAGCGCAAGGACGAACTTGATCCGCGTTGCTTGCCACTGCGCTACTGATACAATCTATCGATGATGGATATTCTCTCTCCAGAACAAGTAACGACGTATAGTGAGCTCAGAGGATACACCTCTGACAAGGACCCGCGTGAAAGCATTCCTGAAGGACACCCAGAGGAACTCTGGAAACTACATCATAATTGTGCATAGCAGGAGGACCAACCACGCAACTCCCGAAGGGAGGCAATCTAAGGATACGCGTTGGGGCGACAACTAAAAACATGTCTCCATCGAGGTCACCCTTCCTCTGTATTAGCCGAGTGCAAAACTCAAAGCTGCTTTAGACGTGAGCCGCGACAGCAAATAGCTCACCCATTGCCGAGGCGGGTGTCCAGAAGCCGCCACCCACCGCGATTCTGTCCGAGTCTTGGGCCAGACAAAGGGTAGCCTCGACCAGCATTCTACTCGTGGACTCAACGCCCGGGTCCCCTTTGCCTTTGATGCGAGCCCGCATGATAATGCCGTCATCCAACTTCCCGACCAGAATCAGATCCCAATAGCCGCTCTCGCGTACCTTCTAACTCGGGCCCCGGCTCGGTTTGGGCAACACGAGCTTTTTCAACAACCAGAGCGGCGGCGTCATCTCGATTGGACTGGGGACCCGCGGATACGATACTACGACACCTCACCGAACGCAGCGATTTCTTCGACGTATGCCGAATCGAACTGCAGCGCCTCAACCAACTGTGATAGCTCGGTCGCGTACGCGGGATTCGCCCCGGCTAGGCCCAAGTCGCGCGGCAGGTTGTAGCAGTACGCCTCGACAGCTTCGCTTGTGTCCAACAGCTCCACCTGTACGCGTTCTCGTATGTACTCGCGAACACTCGGTTCCGAGGAGAGCGCGCGAGCTTCCTGGTCGGCGAGCTCCATCACGATTCCATAGGCGCGACTCGAAGCGGATCGCAGCAATGTTGCTCGCTCGCCGATGTGGATGCGGTAGTCGGGTAGCACTGCTGGCCCGATAATCTCTGGGTGAAGACCCTTCTCAGTGAGAAGAGACCGATCCATGAACAGGCCGTAGAAGAAGATCTTGCTCATGGGTTCGGAGCTGTCCGCCTAACTACTAATTATCTGGTTTCCAGATAAGTCCTTTACTTGCGCTTTCCAGATAATACGTCCAGCGGATTGTAGGGTCTAGCCCAACTGTCTCAACCCTTTGAGCTACTCCGTCGCCTAGCCCCAAGTGTCTTATACAATTTCCTCATAGTACGCGCGTCGCACTCAAAGTTTCACAATGTTTCCACGGGGCTTCTGACACCCAGACCGCCCCGATGCAGGACATGAGTGTAGATAATCGTGGTTCGCAAATCCTTGTGTCCGAGGAGTTCTTGTACAGTACGGATGGGTTTTACCCCGATAAAGCGGATCTCGGACCGACCCAGGAGTGTGAAAAGGACAAGCAGGGTGAATTCACAAAAGCCGGTCCTAGCGATTCACAAACACGTTTCTCCCGATCTCATTATCCCTCTTGCAGTTAACGTCCATATCTCCAGCCCCCCGGTGGCCGATCGGGGATTTCGGAGGGTGGACGGGAGCGACTCCCCTCGCCGCCAGCGGCCGTCTATTTTGGCCCTGACGGGGTCGAAATCGACGAACCAGGACTTGAACAGCGCCCTTGCCATTTCCTCCAGCGTCTCGTTCATGCGCCGGTTCAGCTCGATCTTGTCGTCCAGCGTGCCCAGGATGTGCGCGATGGCCCGCTGCTCCCACAGGGGCGGGAGAGGGATTGCAAGAGATTCGATCATGCCCTTGGTGAGAGCGTTTCTGGTACCACCTGAACCTGCCCAAGACAAGAGTAAGGCCTGCATCGCAGGAGAAACCAATAGGTAGCGCAGATACCCCGCGTCGAGGTTGACGGAGTCCGGCCTTATGATTGCTACATGCTGGTTTACTCGTGCTGGCAACACATCCGGAGCGACTTGACATGCCCGTGCCACGGAGTCGCCCGTGATGTTGAGAAGCACATCCTCCTCACAGACTTCCACGTTTCTCAGCTCATCGGCATGGTGCTCCCCAATAAATGCCAAGCCATCTCGGTGAAAGCCGTCGTTATACACGTTCTGGCTACGAATCAGCGTGTAGGGTCCCTCCTCTAGGTAGACGTCCCTGCCGCCACGAGGAGTCGCACCACTACCGATCTTGGTGCATACGTTCCAAAGCGTCACCTCGCGCCAGCCGCTCGACAGCGTTTGCTTGGCACCCTCCTGCACAGCCACGGAATCCAGCTCAACCAATGGTGTTCTCCCCATCAGTTCGACACCCGCCGCAGGACCAGCGCTTCGACCACATCGGCGTTGCCAGAGGCGCTTCTCGTCAGGCCGTTCGGGTCCCCGTGTTGCCCTTCCCATCGGCGTTCCCCCGTGTTCAGGGCAATCTTTATCACGGAGATCTGCGGCGGCGACAGGTCGTCGTAGCCGTCTTCATAGCCGTTTACGACCACGCGAAGATCCGGCGAGTAACTTGCCAGCAGGCGAAGCAGTTCATCAACGGTCATAAACTTTCCTCCATGCAGTCGTCTTCGCTTGGGCTACACTGCCACTTTTACTTGATAGACGACATCAGCATCCCTCGGTGCATTCTGCCCTTCGTCTCTGAGCACCTCCAGGTGCAACGCTATGGCTTCCTCGACGTTTCAGAGGGCCTTCTCAACCGACTCGCCTTGGGAATAGCAGCCGGGCAGCGCCGGGACCGCCACCCAGAAACCCCCTTCTTCGACCTGATGGACTACGACTGAGTACTCTATGGCTTCACCTCACAAAAGCTCTTCGAATTCCTCTGGCGACACACCTGCGCGCTCGATAGCGTCCAGCAGAATACCTACCTTCAGCGTACCTCTGTGCATCGGTAAGACAATTATGCTTCAATAGCGTCGTCCAGGCGCTGCGTCCCGGGCTGCCGAGGTTGCAGTGTGCCCTAGACCCGCCCAATGGTCGCTCCTCTAACTCCGCGCCCCTTTTGCGACAGAAGGAATGATCGATTCTTCGAAGCAAAGACGAAAGTCGTCTTGCGCCCCTCCACTGGGTGGTGAAGCTCAGTGACTCGGCCACCTGAAACGATGCCGATTTGACGGCCACCTGTGACCGTCAAAGGATTTTGTCGGCCATTTTATATCAAAACTGACCGACAAACTATGTTGAGGGCCATAAGTGTCCGTCAAAATACTTCGCTTCCTTCTGCAACATTCAACAACTCCGGAAATGCGAGAATAGCTGTCCGGCGGCCACTGCCTGGGTAAATGACTCGCAGGACATCCCCTTCGCACAGCACGTCCAGGATCCGCCGCGCTGTCCGTTCGCCAAAAGCCGCCGAGGCTACGAAACCAGCGCTTGGGAATATCGGATACTGGAAGATCCAATCTAGAGCGTAGATAGCATAGCGAGAGCGAGTCAGGTCCGCCACACGGCGTTTCATGTTGTCGTACAGCTCGATGATGCCTTGCGCCTTAGTCAGGTTGTCCTCGGATTGAATCCGTACGGCATTCAGGAAAAACCGGCACCACCCAGTCCAGTTGTGGTCACGCGAGACAGACAGCAGACCTTCGTAGTAGGCGTCGCGATGGGCTTCGAAGTAGGCGCTAATGTAGAACATGGGTTCGCGGATGAGGCCTTGTTGCCACAGGAACAGAGGTACCAGCATGCGCCCAAGGCGGCCATTGCCGTCCAGGAACGGGTGCAGGGCCTCGAATTCAGCGTGCAGGATGGCTAGTTGAACTAGTCGGTCGGGCACATCTTGGTGGATATAGCGCTCCCACACACTCATGGCGTCAGCTAGCCTGTCTGCTCCGATGGGCACAAAAGTTGCCTCATCGATGGTGCATCCGGGCGGGCCGATCCAATTGGGCAACCGCCGATATTCGCCGGGTGATTTGCCCTCGCCACGCACGCCGGTCATCAGCACTCGATGCGCTTCCCGGATGACCCGCTGGGAGAGTGGTAGCTTCCGAAGCATCTCTCCTGCACGCCGCATGGCGGTGCGGTAGTTGAGCACTTCTTGGATGTCATCACGGCGGGCTGGCGAGTCCGGCTCTTGCCCAGCTTCGAACTCCAATACTTCTCCCATAGTGGCCTGAGTGCCTTCGATGCGCGAGGAGAGCACGGCCTCGCGGGTGCTCAGCGGGGCCAGCAGGATTGCGGGATTGGGCACGGCAGCGAGCGTTCCATCGTAGCGCGCCGCCGCTGCTGCTGCCGGGCCAATGAGTGGAATCAACTCATGCCAGTCGAGATTCTCGGGGGGAAATCGTCCCCTGTGGTACTGAACCGCCGCCATCAGTTTTTCCCCTTGGTTCCGAATCCAAGCAGCGCGAGATTGGCTTCGATAGCCGCGTCCAGCTCTGCTGCCTCGTCCTGCTGCCCGCGCCATTGGGCAGTCAGGCGAGCCATCTTCTCCTCGAAGGGTTCCGTATCCTCCGGCTGCGGCTCCACCCCGACATAACGGCCGGGAGTGAGCACATGACCGTGCTTGCGTACTATCTCCAGTGTTGCGCTCTTGCAAAAGCCGGGCAAGTCGGCATACTCGTCCGCATCCTCCCCACTGCACCATGCATGGTAGGTCTCGGCAATGCGGTTGATGTCCTCATCGGTCAGCTCGCGGTGGGTGCGGTCCACCATCCGGCCCAGCTTGCGGGCGTCTATGAACAGGATTTCGCCCCTTCGGTCGCGAAATCCGTTCACCCTCACCCCCGCCCCTCTCCCAGCAGGAGAGGGGGGGTGAACACTTTCGCCTTTCGCGCCATGCAATTTTGTTGTAGTCACTGCTACCCTTCCTTCAGCAGGAGAGGGGAGTCGATCTTGATCAAGTGAGTTTTTTTCAGGGATACGAGGAGCGATTGCCTGTGCGATTTCGTGGAGCACTGCCTCGGTCTCGCGGAACAAGCGCTCATTCTTGATCCGGACGACGGTCATTCCCTGGGATTTCAGGTAGGCATCGCGCTTCTTGTCCACGGGCCGTCTTTTCCTAGTGTCGTGGACCGGGCCATCAAGCTCCACGACAAGATGTTTCTCGTGGCAATAAAAGTCTACGATGTAATTGCCGATCTGGTGCTGGCGCCGGAATTTTAACGCTAGCAACCGGCGGTCCCGGAACAGCTCCCAGGCAAACGCTTCTGCGGGAGTGGCCTTCCTTCTCATCTGCCGCGACCGTTCCAACAGGCCTGAGAACTTCAGCCCACCCCGGTAATGCCGCGTTTCTCCTGCAGGTGAAGTCTGACCACCGCCAAAACGACCCTCTCGCCCCATCCGCATTTTCCCGCGCTTGTCGCGGGAAATAAACCAGAGGCAAGCGGGGATCTGGGTGGAGTAGAAAAGTTGGCCCGGCAGGGCCACCATGCAGTCCACCAAGTCAGCCTCGATCAGACTCTTGCGGATCTTTCCCTCGCCCGACTGGTTGGAGGACATGGAGCCGTTCGCCAGCACGAAGCCGGCGGCGCCGGTGGGCGCCAGGTGGTGGACCATGTGCTGCACCCAGGCAAAGTTGGCGTTTCTGACCGGTGGCGCCCCGTACTGCCAGCGCCGGTCCTCCCGCAGGCGAGCACCTCCCCAGTCGGAAACGTTGAAAGGAGGATTGGCCAGGATGTAGTCGGCCTTCAGATCGGGATGCCGGTCGTTGTGGAAAGTGTCTCCATGGGCAATCTGGCCTTCGATGCCTCGAATGGCCAGGTTCATCTTGGCCAGTCGCCAAGTCGTGTAGTTCGATTCCTGGCCGTAGATGGAGATGTCGGCCCGGGCGCCCCTCGGAAGCTGGCCACCGTTGCCGTTGCCGGTGGCGTGGGCGCGGATGAACTCCACCGACTGCACGAACATCCCCGAGGAGCCACAGCAGGGGTCGTAGACCCGACCCTGGTAGGGCTCCAGCATTTCCACCAGCAGCTTGACGATGCAGCGCGGCGTGTAGAACTCGCCCCCCTTCTTGCCCTCGGCGCTGGCGAACTGCGATAGAAAATATTCGTAGACGCGACCCAGCACATCCTTGGATCGGGCCTCCGCGTCGCCCACTTGGATGTTGCTGACGAGATCGATAATCTGGCCCAAGCGGGTTTTGTCCAGCGCCGGCCGGGCGTAGTCTTTGGGCAGCACACCCTTCAGCACCGGATTGTCCCGTTCGATGCCGGCCATGGCATCGTCCACCAGCCGGCCGATGGTGGGTTGTTTGGCTCGCGCCTTCAGTTGCGCCCAGCGCGCTTCGCTCGGCACCCAGAAGATGTTCTGGGCGCGGTACTCGTCCGGGTCCTCCGGGTCGGCTCCCTCACCAACTTCAGCCTGCAGCCGCGTGTGGGCTTCTTGGAAAGCGTCGGAGATGTACTTGAGGAAGATCAGACCCAGGACCACATGCTTGTACTCGGCCGCATCCATGCTCCCGCGCAGGGCGTCGGCCATCTGCCAGAGCTGAGCCTCATAGCCCACGTTGGCGGCGCTTTGACGTTTTGGCTTGGTGCGGGTCGTCCTGGCTTTGGCCAATGGTGGTCTCTCCTCTAATCGAGTGCTCTTCCGCGCTTCCGGCCATGTAGCCGTCGGGGGTTCTTGTGGAAACCATTCGGCACTGCTCTCTAGAGTATCGAAAAAATCTTCGTCGTTGAAGAATTTAGACCAAACGGCCCCGAGGAATCACCAGTCAGGAGGCAAGAAAACGACCCGAAGTGCTGTGACTGGATGTTCGGAACTCTCTAACCCTGGATCGCCTAGTCTGAGGGTGTTAGGGTTCAGATTAGGATGCAAGACTAGATTGGGGGATGAATGTGGCGTGCTCAGAGGGGTGTCAGTCCTCGATGGTTCCACACGGCCGACGGCTCTTGGGCCAGGGCGTTATGTTGCCCTTCTTGGACCGACTATAATCCAGAAACTCACATACGAAAAAGATCGTAGGCCTTTCTAAGAAAAGCCATAAAGGCGGGCTTCCCAAGATCAAATTCCTTCTTGATCCTCACCCTGACTCTTTCCCTCTTATCGCTGTCTTGTTGGACCACTACGGAGCTGGGCAAACCGAGCTTTTCCGAAATAGACTCCTCTGGGTCGAACTCCTGAATGTCCAATTCCTGTGCTAGCTCTTGCTGGACGAAGGTGCCATTCTTCGCGAATACATCTACATACAACAGATTCGCCCCAGTGCCGATGTGGAGCCAGTTGTAATTTCTCACTCGATAAGCCACATATAACTTCTGCTTCCAACTTGTTTCGACCTCGAACTTGCCTTGAATCAAGGCATCCAGTTCAAGAAGGACCCCACGAGTTGCATTGCTGCACTGCTTTTCAAGGTGCCACTTCCTACCGTCGGTCTTCCACGGCTGAGAGATAGGAGTGGAAGCCCGTCCAGTGTGTCTAAACTTACTGACGGGAAGAGGAATGATGGTATGGGGCTCGACAAACACCGCGTCGCCGTACTTGTACGCTTCCATTTCGATGACCTTGATATCTATATTGCGCTCTTCTCAACCAGAGTGCCACACTGCCTAGCTTCTCCCTTATCTCGGTTCCAACCAGAATAATTCTTTGATCGGTGTTGAGATCTGGTACGTCAGCAGCTCCCTCACCTGCACAGAAATCCTTGAAAACTTGATTGAAATTGAAGTCAATCTCTGGCCGCTTCGCAAGAAACTCTCGGGCGCGGTTCTCAAAATCCTCGTAATCCCATCTGGAAATGTAACTGGCATATCTAAGCGACTGCATATCGACTGGATCTGAGAGTTCGCCGCGCTTCAATTCGACGACCACCGCATTACCTTGGGGATCAAGCGCGAGCAAATCAATACGGTCCTTTACATCTGGTATGACTACTTGGCGACCGATGATGAGGAGAGGTTCACCCAACAAGGATGCGTCGGCTAGAATCCAGTCTTCTAGCTGCTGTTCCAACACCCCCTCCTCACGAAGATTAATCGTTTGTAGCCTGACAGGACTTTTTTTGGTGATTTTCCAGATGGGCACGAGGGTCTTCCTCCACTGCCTTTCAGATCCTACCGGCCAGCTTAATTGAACGCAATGGGAACATCGCAACTCGACTATATCCGCGAAGAACGCCGACCGATCGCGGATGGAAATAGAGGCGTAGAAGCGGGAAAAAAGGGGACAGGCGACGTCAAAAAACGAATTGAGAGACTTATCCAAGTCAGAGTGCGTAGTCGCGGCTGGAACTTCAGGCGGTAGTTCTCGCACGGAAGCTCAACTCCCCCTGGTTTGGTCGGGATCTATTCTGTCCCGGGGACGTGCGAGAATAACCTGATGATTTGGGGAGACACATGAGCGAGAATCCAGCCGCAAGATGGGATGTATTTTGGTGGATTGCCGGGATAGTTCTCGTATTGGTTGCTAGCCTCTCTCTCTGTTTGTTTTATTGGGAAGAGCTACGCGGCAATCAGGAATCCCTTAGCACGACTGTCCGCAATGTGGGACTCGTGATCGGCGGAGCCATCGCAATACTGTTCGCTGTCTGGCGCAGCATAGTGGCGGAGAAACAGGCTAAGACGGCGCAGCGTGGCCTGCTAAACGAACGCTACCAGAAGGGCGCGGAAATGCTAGGTAGCGAGCTGTTGGCTGTGCGTCTCGGTGGTATCTACGCGCTTGCGCGTCTAGCCCGAGAGCACCCTAGAGACTATCACACACAGATTATGGGTCTCCTCTGCGCATTCATACACCACCATCCAGCGGTGGAAAAAGAAGATCAGGATGATCCAGATCAGGATGATCCAACAGAATCACGTGAAGATTTTTGGAAAATCATACACGTGATAGCCGCCCGTGGTGCGGGGCAAATTGAAATAGAAAGAACAGAGAAATACAGTCCGGACTTGTCCGAATTGAATCTGTCCGGCGCATATCTGAGTAATGCGAATCTGGCGAATGCAGATCTAAAGTGGACGAACTTGATTGGGGCGACATTGGAGGAGGCAAATCTGGCGAATGCAAATCTGTTCCGGGCGATTTTGTCCGGTGCTACGCTGAAAGGTTGTAGAGGTCTTACCCAGGAGCAAATTAATCAGACATCGGTTCGCGATGGCAAATTACCAAAGCTAGAGGGTGTCGTTGATGCCAATACCAACAAGCCGCTGGTCTGATGCAAATTGGCCGCTTCTTCACAGGGGCACACAGCAGTGCTGGTATACGAGGGAACGATCGCCCGGCGACGGGGGTCCCGCACCGCGTGGGCCAACTGATGTTCGATAAAATCGGGGCGAAAGCCAAGCGCTTCATCCAGAATGGTTCTTGCCATAGCCCGGGAGCTTTGGGTAGTCCTCTCCTCCTTACCAATGCCCGAACGCCACAGAGCGGCAAGGATGGCATTGTCGCTCATGGGTCGATCCTTGCTTGGATTGCGCACACTGGGGAAGACATAGCGTCCCTGTTAGCTCAGACGGTGCAGTTCGCTCAGGATCTCTACCGCCTGTGGCTAGAGTGGAACAATGCCCGGTGGCGGCCTTGGTGAAGGTGTAACGCCACTCGGCCACCTCCAGGTCGATATCCGACCACTTGGCTCGGCGCAACTCCCAACAATAATTGGTGCCCGGGGTGGGACTCGAACCCACACGGGCCTTAGCCCACAGGATTTTAAGTCCTGTGCGTCTGCCAGTTCCGCCACCCGGGCATGTCAACCCGCACAATTTTACAGTGGATCGTTGCAAACAGGAACCGAGCCCGAATTTCTCACCACGTCGCTGGGTGTTATGACCCAAGAGCACTACATTGGGCAATGCCGGGGTGTTTTATCGAAGTCTCCCCTCCGGGGCACAAACTGAACTGGGCGCGCGCGCCGGTGAGAAATGCGGGCCAATGGCCGGCTGCTCGCTCTACCCGCAGCAGCTCGCTCGTAGCGCCGCGAATTCCTTCTCTACTGGCGGTCCGTTGGCTGCACGGAAAGCTGCCGCACTTCTTTTTCGAGGCGCGGATACCATTCGTTCACAAAGCGCGTGTTCCACTGCTGCAAATACTGCTGGTGTTCTTGGTCCAGCGGGTAACTCTCTCCCTCGGGCAGGGGGAAAGCGCTCATCCCATGAAAGGGTAGTGGACCGACGAAATCGGGGGCAGCCGAATTGATATCCATATCCTTACCAAAGCCGTCCACATAAATCAGGTAGTCCCGCACCCAGCCCGAGGGCAGAGGCGGCAGACTTGCCAGCTCGAAAAGAGCCTCGATTTCGTCGCCCGCACGCGTAATGACAAACTGGTCGTCACGCGATTTGAGCAACGGGCGCGCATCGCCGAAACGTGTGTAGCCGCCAATGTGGGTCTTCCAATGGACCCGGGTTTGCAAGCGGTCGTAAAAATAGACCTTGGGAGCCCGGCCGTCGGGACTGCTGAACTCGGGAAATCCGTGGTAACGCAGTTCGGCGCGCTCAGGATCGAGCCAAGAAATCCGGTAGTCGCTACGAGCCGGGCCACTCTCGACTAGAATCTGGTCCCAATAGATCCGCATATTGGTGACGATCTTGACGCGGCGAGAAGCCGACAAGAAGAGCCCCGATAGATCCACCGTCATCAGCTTGGGGAGCCCAGCGGGAAAACCCATCCGTTCGATCACCGTAACCCAGTTACCCTGCTCGTCTTCGACTTGGAGATAAGGGGGGATCAGCCGCACGCCGGCCTGATGGGCGGCCAAATTGCTGGTGCTGACGGCATAATCGATCCAGGCATGCATGAGCAGGATCACCCGCTCGGCGGCCACTGGACCCAGGTCAAGCACGATGTCATGGGTGGTGGCATAACCCTTAAAGGGCAATTGCCGGAACAGCTCGGGGTAGACGCGGTCGATCCGACTGATTTGACTCAATATGTCGCGGCCGGCGCCGTCGACAGCCGAGCGCGGCAGAGCCGGACGGGAGACGCTCAGGAGTCGGAATTCAGGATAGGGCGGTCCGGGAAGCAGTTTTTCATCGGGAACGACATCGTACTCAGGCGGATGATCGACTGCCACCGCCCGTAGCTGATCGAAAAAGATCACCTCTTCCAGTTGGTTGTTGAGGGTGATGGCCAGCTTATTTTCTTTGAGACGGAGCCGAGACCGATCGAGCTTGATGAACTCGTCGGTGTCGGGATAGTTGTAGCTGCCTGGCGCCAGCAGGGAGCCAAGGGCGCTTCCTCCCAAGAAATCGGTCAAGAACTGATAGCTCTCTCCGTCCCAAAAATAGAGAATCGGGCAACTCGTTCCCTTGCGATCCAGTTCCTCCAGCCGGATCAACTGATTGGCAGCCTGGTCGATCTCGGCCTGGAGTACTCCTCCCGGCCAAATCAGTCGCACCGCATCGACCTTATCCGCCTGACCCAGGCCAAAATGAAGTCGCGCGGGGTGTTGGCTTTCAAAACCGTGACCACCTGCCACTTCCAGCTTCTGTTGCAAGCGGCCGGCCAGAATCTGGACTTTGGCGCCAATTCCCCGGCTATTACTGTTGGTGCCGCTCAGATCGATTTGTAACCAGTTATTGCGGTTGCCACCCTGGTTTCGAAGCAGTAAAGGTCTGCCACCATTGACGTTGGCGGCAATGTCGAGATCGCCGTCGTGGTCATAATCGGCTATGCTGACACCCCGAATCGGGCGATCTCCGTAATCGTTCAGCCCAACCTCTTCCGTCGCATCGCTTAGCCTGCCGCCTCGGTTTTCCAGCAGCACCAAGTTGGGTTGACCCTCGACGGCCGGTCCAAAGGGAAGACCGCCGACTAACAGCAGGTCCAGGTCTCCGTCGTTGTCGTAGTCGAAAAAATGGGAAGCCAACCAAAAGGAGGACTGGTCGACAGGCAGAGGCTGGCGCTGGAAACCAGCTCGCAAACCATTCAGCCAGAGGCCACCTACGGAACCGGCGCCAACCAGCGCCAAGTCCATCGTCTTATCTCGATTAAAATCAGCTGCCGAAACCCCGGCAACGGCCCCGGCGGCGACCCCGAAAGAGGCTGCCACGTCCTCAAAGGTCCCATCGCGCAGATTGCTGAAAAGCTGGTTGGCGGCGGCGTAATTGGCGTAGTAGATATCGATGTCGCGGGCATTGTCGAAATCAGTTGGCATCAGCGCCAAAGTTCGACGTGAGCCGCCGTGCAAACCGGAAAGCTGGGAAACATCGCTGAAGGTTCCGTCACCATTGTTGCTGAAAAGGCGATTGGGGGCGCCGGCGAAATTCCGGGGGAAGTCGCCTTGGCCAAGTGCCTGCGCAGGATCGAGAAAGTTGGCAACTGCCAAGTCCAGATCTCCGTCGTGGTCGTAGTCCAGAAAAGCGCCGCCGACTCCAAAAGCGGCATCACCGACGCCGGCCCGAGAGGTGACATCGGAAAAGCGCCCGTCTCCCTGATTCCGGTAGAGGACATTGTTCCCCGCGTTGACAAGATAGAGATCCAGCTTGTGATCGTTGTCGTAGTCACCCCAAAGGGATGCCATGGTCTTACCACGATAGTGGATGCCTGCCGAGCGAGTTACCTCGGCAAAGGTGCCGTCGCCGCGATTGCGATAAAGGGCGCCGGAAGCACCGCTGGACGAGGCGTTGGCAAGATAAAGGTCAAGCCACCGGTCGCCGTCGTAATCCCCCCAACTGAGTCCCGAGCCCATAAGGGGGATCGCTCGTTGCTGGAGATCCTCCAAGTCGGTAATAGGATCGGTCGATGTGCCCGGTCCGAGATGACGAAAGTCCAGACCCGAGGCGACAGCAACATCCTCGAAGGTGACCGGCGGGGCTTCCGGCTGAGGTGTTTGAGGAAGGTAATCGGAGAGGTCGTCAACAACCAGTGCATACTGGCCCTGCTCGAAATACTGAAGACCAATCGTACTGGCGCCGGTGAGAGTCTGCAGCCGCCTGAATTCGCCAATCTCCTGCCGCCCGCGGTTCGTATCGCCGCTACGCAGGAGTGCTTGGGCCAAGTTGTAGCGGGCGGAACCGTTGTAAGGCTGAAGCTGGATCGCTTTCTCGAGAAAATAGATGGCCTGAGCGTAGTCCTTCTGGCGACTGTGGATCAGGCCTAAAAAGTAGTTGGTGACGGGATCGTCCGGATCCAGTTGGTTGACTTTGCCAAAGGCTTCAAGAGCTTTCGGTACATTGTCCTGGTTACGATAGATCAGACCCAGTATGAAATAGGCCCGGATTTGCTTAGGGTCATGGCGGAGGGCCTGTTGCATTTGCTCTAAGGCCCTCAGGTCATCTTGCAAATAGAAGGACGAAATGCCCAGATTGACCCAAGCGGGCACGAAGTTGGGATCCAGCTCAAGATTCTTGGCGAAATGAGTGCCGGCCTCCTCAAACTTGAGTTGCTCCATCAAAGCAATGCCCAAACTGTTGTTTCGGACCAATTCAGCGCTGCGACTCGCCCCCTGTGATTGGACCGTGAAAGGGAGCCCCCCTAGCCCCAGCAGGGCAACCAGCCCTAATCCCGCCAACCGGAATCTCCTCATGATCGCCATTATGGTTCAGACCTCGGGCCAATCAGTGTGAAGGAGGGTGGCGGATTTCGACGCTTGCTCATTTGAAAATAGCTTGACGGCAAGTCAACGGGAGGGCCGGACAAAGTTAAAAAGGTACTCTTTGAACCCATTGCGTAGCAGGAAGGAATTGCGAACTCGAAAACCGGGCATCATTAGTCTGAGGTCGGTTTCCTGGTAACGGGGGCACTGACACATGACCGAAGTGGAAAGGCCACAGGAGAGGGTCTGTTGGTCAATGACCCGATAGGCCAGTGGCCGATCCGGGATCGATTTTCGAGTCGAGATGTAAGCGAGAATGAGTGTTCCCGTCGCGCAGAAGTGGCTCAAATGACGAATCAGGTGAATGAACTCACGCCGTTCCAGATAGTTAAAGAGATCCCAGACTAAAATAACATCGAAGCGAGTGGTCTTCTCATAGGGGAGCAGGTAATGGAAAACGGACTCAAAAGAGATTCCGTCCTCGGGTGAGAGATAATCGAAGGAATTCAGGGTGCGATGCAAATCAGCGATGTAGATCTTGCCTGAGAACTGGGAGAAAAAATCGACATTCCGGCCGCAGGCGGGACCCAAGTCGAGGAGATTGTACTTGCGCTCGGGATCGAGGCGATTGATCAGAGCCTTTAGCCCCAGTGAGGTTTGGCGCACCGGCTGCTCGGGTTCCCGATCAGGGGCTTCGGCGCCACCTGTGAACCACTTCATTCTCAGCGATTGGACCCCAAATCGGCAGATGCCTTCAAAAGCACCTTTTTCTGTGTCGCCGTCGATTGTTTGTTCTCGGGCCGCTTACGGATGGTGGGTCGGACAGCCTTGTCGGCAGACTTGCCGGTCGCCACTTCCATATCGATCTTGCCCTTGAAGCTGGCCCCATCCTCCAAGCTGATGAGGGGGGCAACCAAGTTGCCCCTAAGTCGACCCGAGCGCCGGATGATGATCTTCTCGCTGCCGTAGAGATTTCCCCGGAACTGACCCTCAACAGTAATCAGCTTGGCGTAAATGTCGGCTTCGACTCGCCCCTTTTCGCCGATGGTCACGTTGTGGTTCTTGAGACTGACCTTGCCTTCAATCTTGCCTTGAATCAACACGTCCTCTTCACCGCTGAGATCACCCCGTATGATGACTGAGGACCCAATAACGGCCCGTTCCTTGATTTTCCTGACGACTTGTTCCGGGGAGGTGTAATTGGATTTGGGCGGCTCTGGTGCAGTCTTATTCCACATGTCTGACCTGACTCCTGGTTGGTAGAGGTTGATAGACCTTCCTTTTTTATTACCAAGCGGGGCGCAAGTCAAGTAACCGGTTCACCCCTGTCATCAGCAGGGGGTTCTTGCCAGAAAAGGGGGTTGCAGCCGCCCTCAGAGTGGCCAAAGAACGGGAATCAACAAGGTGGCAACGATCCAGAACAAGAAGTTCAACGGTCCACCCACTTTGAGAAAGCCGGAGAACTTGTAACCACCTGCTCCATAGACAAGGTGTTGGTTTGATAACCCATCGGAGTCATGAAGCTGGCCGAAGCCGCAAACATGATGGCAAAGATGAAAGGCTTGGGACTGACCGAAAGGCTCTGAGCCAGGTTGGATGCGATGGGCGCCATTAACACCCCGGTGGCGCTATTGCTTCATCAGCGAAGTCAGCCCAGTGGTGACCAGATAAAGACCGGAAAGAACGGCCACCGGACCCAGGACTGAAAGATTATCAATGAGTTGTGCGGCGACAAAGTCGGCCAAACCGGTTTTTCGCATGGCCGTGCCCAGGGGAATGAGACAAGCGAGCATGACAATGGTCTGCCAGGAAGATTGCAAGCGCCTACGGATTGGAGAAGCTGGAGGCAAACAGGCAACGCCGCCTTGATTCCCGGCCCTGAAGCGCCGGGAGAAAAAGCCCCGCTAGTTATCGACAACGTTCTCTTTTCTGCTAGAATCGGCCCACGATGCCAGCAGAAGTCAAAATCTTTGGAAAAAGTGGCTGACCGTACACCGAGGCGGCCCGTGAGGATTACGCAACTCGACACGTTCCCTTCGAGTACGTAAACGTCCAGCAGGATTCAGCCGGCATGGAGCAGATGCTACGGGCCAATGGTGGCGTTCGCCAAGTTCCCACGATTGTGGAAAACGGCCGAGCTACCGTTGGCTTTGGAGGCACCTGAGGAGTTTGAAAATCGGCTCGGCCGGCGGCTGGGCAACTTCCCCGCATCACTTTGTGCTTCCCTCCGTCTTCGTTCTTGGTGAAGTCATGCCGACCCCGGAGTATTCGGGTCAACGACCGGGAGGATCTTGTTCCTTGCCCTATCGTCCGGACCCCGCGGGACAGACTGCGCGGTTAGCGGCTTGCGTTGACCTCTGCGCTTGCTAATCGGTCAACAAGACGAAACTCTCACCGGGGCCATGAACCCCAATAACCAAACGCGTTTCTATGTCAGCCGTCCGGCTGGGACCGGTGATAAGAGTCGTCAAACTGACCTGATCGGGGCCGCCCGATCGTTGACGAAAGAACTCGTCCACAGTGGGCAAAAGCCGTTGGTGATTAACAAGCCAAATGTAAGCCGGCGGGACGATCGAGTCCAGGCGCCCCCGGCCTGGCGCCAACTGCTCCACCACTGTCCCGGTCTCCGCAATTGCAAAGTCCGCGCTTCCCACCCCCAGTTCAATCTCCGCCAGTCTTGGCCGAGAGCGGGGTTTGGAGTGGAGCACCAACGGGAACTCCACGGCGCCTCTGAGGTGAGTGGTGTAGACGAGATGCCCCTGCTTGAAGGCCGACGGGTCCCTCAACCGGAAAGGAATCGAGTGGCGGCGAAAAACCTGCTCGCCATTCCAACAAATCTGGTCAGCCGGACGTCGGGAAAGTACTTTCCTTAAGGCGGATTGCAATTCTCCTGCACCTCTGGCGTCGATAAAGTGGGCCCCCGAGGCTTCCACTTGCCTTGCGAAGTGGCTGGTCAATCTCTTGATTTCGATGGGGGGGGAATGGGGACGCCTACTGGGCAACTCGGGGGCTCGACTTTGTCGTTCGATACGCTTGAGTCGAGCTAATAGGCGCGAGCGACTCATCGACCCTCTCTAAGCACTCGGAAGTGTTCACGAAAGCTGACCCGAGCAGGCATGGGTAGACGACGCTTGGCCGTCCATCGCGAAAGCAGGGGGAGTTGCACCCTGGGTTCGCCTTCTTTGAGGGCGCAACGAGCCATCCAGCTCAATAACTTGCCCAGTTGGGCAAAACGGCGCTCGTTGCTGGCGGCCCAGGCCCACAAGCGGACGGCGAACCTCTCCAGCGGCAAGCGGAAGCTGCTGGAGTTTCTTTGCTCTTGTACCCGCGCCCTCAACTCCAGCAGCAGCTTGGGGATCTCGATCTTAACGGGACAAATCTGATAGCAGGCACCACAAAGCGACGAGGCAAAAGGGTGCTCGGGAACCGGTTGGGAGTTGGTCAGCTGAGGAGTCAGAACGGCCCCAATCGGACCAGAGTAGGTCGACCCGTAAGCGTGTCCGCCAATGTTCTGAAAGACTGGGCAAACATTCAGACAGGCACCACAGCGGATACAAGCCAGCGATTGGCGTAGCAGCGGGTCTGCTAAACTTCGGCTCCGGCCGTTATCCACAAGAACGACAACCAGCTCGCTGGGTCCATCCAATTCACCCTCACGCCGCACCCCGTTGATCAAATTCACATAGCTGCTGATGGCCTGCCCGGTGGCGCTGCGGGTCAGCAGCTTCAGAAAGATTCCCAAATCACCCAAACTGGGCAAAATCTTCTCGATACCCATTACCGCCACGTGAATACGGGGGGCCGATACACAGAGTCGAATGTTGCCTTCGTTTTCAACGATGACCAGAGTGCCGGTTTGGGCCACTCCAAAATTTACTCCGGTGATACCCATCGGTGCGCTCAGGAAATGTTTCCGCAGCAAATTGCGGGCTGTGGCGGTGATCTGATGGATATCCTCGGTTGGCTCCATCCCTACCTTGTCTACAAAAAGCTGGGCCACCTCCGCCCTGGAGAAATGCAGTGCAGGCGCCAGAATGTGGGAAGGGGTTTGGCCTGCCAACTGCACGATGTACTCACCCAAATCGGTTTCCACCGGGGTAATCCGAGCCCGTTCCAGGGCAGGGTTGAGATGGATCTCTTCGGTGGCCATGCTCTTGCTTTTTACGACTTTAGCTACGCCCCTCTTGTGCGCCAATTCTAAAATGAACCGGGTAGCGTCCTCCGCGGTCTCGGCCCAGAAGACCTGACCCCCTTGGTCTTGCACTGCCGCCTCAAACTGTTCCAGATAGCTGCCCAACCGGGCCAGAGTGTGCATTTTGACCCGATGAGCAAAAGTGCGAAGTTCCTCCCAGTTGTCGACTTCTGCCACGGCCCGCGCGCGTGACGAAAGCGTTTTGCTCAAGGTATGATCAAGATTGGAACGAAGCTGCCGATCGGCCAGAGCCTTCTTCGATCTCAGCCTCAAGGACGAACCGGGCATGAGCCTCCTTTCTCAATCGAAATGGGCCAGCAATTCCGCTAGATGGAGAGTTCCGATCCGGGCTTTGCGGCGATCCAGCAAGCCGCGTAGATGCATCAAGCAACCGGCGTCGTTGGCGACCACGTAGCGCGAGCCGGTAGCCTCAATCGCCGCAATTTTATCAGCACCCATGGAAACTGAAAGCTCGGGAAGCTTGATTGAAAAGAGCCCGCCGAAGCCACAACATCGGTCGCTCTGAGGCAACTCCCGCAGATCCAGTCCCACCACGGAGCCCAGGAGTTTTCGCGGCGGGTCGATGACTCCCAGTTCTCGCAAAAGATGGCAAGAATCATGATAGGTGACGGTTTCTTTGAACCTCGCCCCAGTCGATTCTATCTGCAACACATTGCAGAGGAAATCGGATAGCTCCCAAACCCGTCCCGCAATTTCCTCCGACAATCGACGCTGGGGGCTGGAAGGTTCAAACAAATCAGGAAGATGTAGTTTGATCATGGCCGCACAGGAACCTGAGGGAACCACGACATAAGAGGCTGACCGATAGGTCTTTAGGAAGTGTCGGGCGACTTGGCGCGCCTCTTCCCTGTAACCCGCATTGAAAGCCGGTTGGCTGCAGCAGGTCTGGGAGAAATCGAAGTCAACCTCGACCCCGAATCGTTCCAGAATCTTGACCGTACTCAGACCTACTTGGGGGAAAAATTGGTCCACCAGACAGGTGACGAAGAGCGAAACTTTCACGAGGCTGCCTGCTTCCGGCAAGTCTGGCCGCGGCTCATCGGCGCCCAACCAAACCTCAACAACGGCCTGGGATCCATCGTCCTAACTTAGTTTCTTGCCCTCGTTTTGTAAACGGCCGGCTGCCGGGGCTTGTTACCATCTTGGCTCCCCAGTGCGTAAAATGATCAAGTGAGTTCAAGCTCCCAGCCCATCGCCGTCTTATGTGGTGGAGGAGACTGTCCCGGTCTCAACGCGGTAATCCGGGCGGTGACTAAGACGGCCATTCTCCAGTACGGCTGCCAGGTTTTCGGGAGTGAGGATAGCTTTGACGGCTTTCTACAGGCCGAAAAGATGCGGCAACTCACACTTGACTCGGTTCAAGGTATCTTGCCACGCGGAGGGACCATCCTGGGAACGACCAACCGCGGCAACCCGTTTCGGTATCCGATCGAAGACCGTATGGGTCAGGTCCATTACCACGACTACTCAGGACGCATAATCGAACGTTTCCACCAACTGGGTTTGACCGCATTGATCATGATCGGAGGAGACGGCACTCTAGCTATCGGCCAGCGTTTGTTTGAAGCGGGGTTACCCGTGGTTGGAGTCCCCAAGACGATCGACAATGATTTGCTGGCCACTGAGGTCACTTTTGGTTTCGACACGGCCGTAACTACCGCCACGGAAGCAATTGACAAGATCCATACCACGGCCGAGAGCCACGATCGAGTGATGGTGGTGGAGGTGATGGGAAGAAACTCGGGTTGGATCGCTCTTCACGCTGGAGTAGCCGGTGGAGCCGACCTGATCCTGATTCCCGAAATTCCTTTCCGGTTGGATGAGATCTGTCAAAAGCTCCAGCAGCGCAGACGTCAGGGCAACAGCTTCAGCGTGGTGGTGGTGGCCGAGGGCGCCGCTCCGGAGGGGGGCCAACAGACTCTTCAAACAAGCTTGCATGGACATCAAAGATTGGGAGGTGTCGGTGCTCTGGTGGCCCATGAAATTCAACAACGCTGCCATTTTGACACGCGTTGTCTGGTTTTGGGACATCTGCAGCGCGGCGGCAGCCCTACCGCCTACGATCGACTTCTTAGCACTCGCTTTGGCAACAAAGCGACCCACCTGGCACTCGGAGGCCAATTCGGGCAGATGGTGTGTCTAAAATGCGGCCGTATCGAATCGGTTGCCATCAAGGAGGCAATCGCAAGGCAGCGTACCGTCCATCCCCAAGGGGAGGAAGTGCAGGCGAGTCGGGCGCTGGGAATATCGTTTGGCGGAAAAGACGATTCTCACGACGCTTAAAGCCCGGCCAATGTTAAGATGATGCTGGGACTTTACTGACCCGTCCCATCACCGGAGTGAGGAGAGCACCCATGAACAGTTGGGGGTTGATCGCTGCCTTGAGAACGTCTTTTGCCCCGAGGCTTCCTTTCCTTTTGACCGGCAGGGTGAATCCCGGACGCGGAATCGTTCTCGCACTGGGCGGGATCATCTGGATCGCGTTGGCATGTGGGCAAGCCCCATCCAACTCCGATTCCGCTGTTGATCTGAGCTCACCTGCAGATTTCTCCGGCAGACTCCTTACCCTCGATGGTGAAGAAACCGATCTGCAACAGATTGAGGGGAAGGTGGTGTTTCTCAATTTCTGGGCGACTTGGTGTAAACCTTGCCTAGTCGAGATGCCCTCGATGGAGGATCTCTACAATAAGTTTTCGGGCCAAGGTCTGGCCATGGTAGCCGTGACCGAGGAAGATCCCGCTATCGTCCGCTCTTACCTGGAACGAAACGCCTACAGCTTCTCCATCCTGTTGGATCCGCAAGGCGAATTGGCATACCGGTTCGACGTGCGGGGACTACCCACCACTGTGGTTTTCGACTCTCAGCGCGAGGTGATCTTCCGGCACGTGGGAGCCTATTCTTGGAACACACCCGAGATGTTGGAACGGTTCCGGCAACTACTGGCCGACTAAGCCTCAAACCGTACTCGATGGGCAACAACTTCCACCCGTGGAGGTTGTTGTGAAATAATTTCACCTCTATGAGCGACACAACGACCGAAGGCATTCGGATCGAGGTTGGTAGCACCTACGTGCCGGAGAATAGCATTCCCGACAACAGCTACTACTTTTTTGCCTATCGAGTGAGAATCAGCAATGTCGGAGATCGGACTGCCCAATTGATCAGTCGAAAATGGGTGATCACGGATGCCAATGGTCAAGTAGAGACGGTTCAGGGGGCTGGCGTGGTGGGTGAACAACCGCTGCTGGAGCCCGGACAGTGTTTCGAGTACACCAGTTATTGCCCGCTACCTACGCCTGTCGGCTCGATGCAGGGTGCTTACCGGATGGTGGATAGGGAGGGGCGGAAGTTCGAAGCGATTATCGCCCCTTTTTCGCTGGCGGTTCCCACGGCGGTCAACTAGCCCCTCGGGCCGGCGGCTTCCGGGCAGTCTGAGAAGGAACCGCCGCACTCGGTAGGAACCAGCAAGGCAACGTTGTTGACGGCGTGGCCTCCAGCAGTTCCCGTCCATCCACGTCCCCAGCCCAGTCCAAGCAAGAGGTTTCTTCATCAGACACGATTCCTACGGATCCGGTCGGGAAGCAGGATTAGTGTCAGCAGAATGAGCAAGCCGACCAAACCCGTCAACGACACGCTCAGCTGCTCACTCACGGCATCACGGTTGGGGAGCAGCAATAGGGCAGCCCCTGCCAGCAGCACCAACCGTCGCCAGTAGCTGAGCGGACCTTTCAGATAGCCCGTGATCGCCGCGGCTAACGAGAAAATACCGGCCACAGCCGATCCGATAGCCGGCAATGCAGACCACACAGAAATCCAGTCGCCTTCCGGCCCTAGCAACAAGAGCTCAGTACGAAAGACGAACATGTAAGGCAAAGTGAATCCCACCAGGGCAAAGCGGAAGGCTGACAGCGAAGATCGCATGATCCCCGCTCCCGCGATGGAAGCCGCGGTGTAGGCAGCCAAGGCGACCGGCGGCGTTACCATAGACATCATCCCGAAGTAAAAGATGAAAAAGTGAGCTGAAAGCGGTACGACACCAAGATGACCCAGTATGGGACCGACGAAGGTGGCCATCAGCAAATAGCACACAGCCGAGGGCAAGCCCATGCCCAGCACAATGCTCGAAAGCATGATCAGGATCAGGGCAAGCAGTAGGTTATTTTGGGCTAAGGGGAGGATGAGAGCGGGCAAACGAGTTCCCAAACCGGTCAGAGTTACCACCCCGATGATGATGCCGACGCAGGCAGCCGCCCCAATCAGAGGCACCGTTGCAGCCGCGGCTTTAATAGTGGCTTGGTTCAGCCAAGACCAGGAAGACCCGGACTTTTGCCGCAAAATCCACAACAGCAAAATGAATCCCATCGAAAGCGAAACGGCGCGAAAAGGGGTAAAGCCCTGGAGCAGAAAGAAAAGGAGTGAACCCAAAGCCAAGGCAAAGATCAACCCGGAAAATCTGTCAAGAGGACGGTGGTCATCGGGTCCCGCCCATCCCGAGGCATCGATTCGGCGGGCGTGGAGATGGACCACGGTCAGCAACGAAAAGTAGAAAAGCATAGCGGGAATCAGGGCTGATCGAATGATGGTCAAGTAACTGACCGGGGGCTCCACCATTTCCAACATCATGTAGGCAGCAGCTCCCATGACCGGGGGCATCAGGGCTCCGCCTGAACTAGCCGCCGCCTCGACCCCGGCCGCGACATGCCGCTTAAACCCTGCACTACGCATCAGAGGAATAGTAAAGGCCCCCGTTGTGGCGGTATTAGCCACGGCGCTTCCCGAAAGCGAACCCATGAAACCGCTACTCAAGACCGCCACTTTGGCTGCCCCTCCGGAAGTTCTCCCCAACCAGCGGCGCGACAAGTCGATGACAAAACGCGTCGCACCCGTCATCTCCAGCCAAGCACCTAAGGCTACAAAGAGGAAAACATAAGTGAACATCACCCGGAGGGCGATACCGAACACCCCTTGGCTATGCAAGAAAACTTGGGAAACGATTCGGCTCAGGTCGTAGCCTCGATGAGGGAGTAGCAGCTGCGGCAGCCAGGGACCCGCCAAGGCATAGAGCAGAAAGGCCAAAGCCAATACCGGCAGCGTCCAGCCAATCGAACGGCGGGCCACCTCCAGCACCACCAGGACACCGAGCAGGCCCACCGTGACTTCCAACCAACCTTCCTGGCCGGCACGATCCCCTAAACTCTGAGTTCCCGACCAAAGACTTCGCAAGAAGGGCTCTGTCTGGGTCACGATGTAACCGCAAACCAGCGACGAGAGGATGCTCCAAATCCAACCCACAGTCTTTTGCCATGGACGCTGGGCCGCAGTTTGAGGCCAGAAACAGAGCAGAAAGCCAATCCAGGCAAAAACCGCCAACTGGCTTTGAGGACTCAAGTGGGGGTAGTTGACCTCAAGCAGGACAAACAGTGTCAGCAGAATTGAGAGTAGTTGTCTGGCTGAGATTTGCAGGCTTCCCGCCACCTCCGCGATCACCCGTCGTTGGGCCAGATACCGATCTCGCGATAATAGCGAATGGCTCCGCCGTGGAACTCGGTCCCAGTGTTGCGCACGACGTTGCGGGGATTGATCGCTCTCGCCGCTGGATGTCTCTCCACGAGGCTTTCCCGGTTTTCATAGATGAGACGGGTTATCGCATAAATCAGTTCCGGGTCACTGGTGGCCGAAGTGATCAAGTGCATGGAACCGACATCCAGTCCTTGGAATTCTTCTTCCTGCCCCGGATAGGTGCCGGCCGGAATGGTGGCGGGAGCAAAAAATAGGTAGTCAGCGAGCAATTGTTGACGTTGTCGAGCCTCATACGGAATGAAGTGGAGGGGTTGGGAAATGCTGGCCTGAGTGATAGACGCAGTAGGGACTGCTCCACCCAAGAAGGCGGCCGCGGCTGAGCCGTCGGACAGAAGATTCACGGCTCCGGCCTGAGTATTGTTCAGCGGAGTGAAGTCATCGTAGGTCACGCCGTGAGCTGCCAGCAAAGGACGGATAAAAAACTTGAAACCCGCCCCCGCCGGTCCCACAACCACACGTTTTCCTTTGAGATCGACAAGCCGGCGAATTCCCGAATCTTTCGGTGCGACAAATAAAGCCACATTAGGAGCCAGCGTCATAACAGCTCGAACAGGATAGGGACGTTCCCAGGCTCCACCGCCCCTGACGCTGAAGTAAGTGATACTGGAATTAGACAAGGCCAAGTCGAGCTCTCCTTGATCCAGCCGCCGAATATTCTCTTGCGAACCCTGGGTGGCTTCAGAGGTGACTTGCCAGTTGCTGGCCTCCCCTGCTTGGTTGAGGACATCCGCCAAGGCACTGCCGACCACGAAAAAGGTCCCCCCTGGGGGGGCGCTGCCAATGGTGATGAAGTGCGGAGCCGAACCGTGTTCGCCCCCCCCGGAACCAGCACATGCCGTCCAGATCACGGATAGAATTAGCGATGCCAACCAGCCCTTGATTCTTATCTCTGGTCTCCTTCAGGGGTCTCAAAAATCAGGAACCGACTTAATATACACCAACTCATTTCGTTATGGACCGGGCAGCTCTCTTGCACTTTCGGCTCAATCATTTCCACGCTTCCGTCCACGGTTGACACAAAACGGACCTTCTCCATAACATACGAGGTCAAGAGCGGGAGTAACTCAGTGGTAGAGTGCGACCTTGCCAAGGTCGAAGTCGCGGGTTCGAATCCCGTTTCCCGCTCCAAAGGACATTTCTCGCCGACCAAGCTGAAGCGGCGGGCATCGACTTCATTCATTCCAACAGCATGCAGCGACAAGAGGACTACTCCCGAGGTTGTCGGCTTTGTTGGAGCCATCTTCGACTACGACAATGACGGAGCGCTGGACATCTATATCGTCAAGGAAAAACCGGTCCACTACCCCCAAGACGGGTGGCTTGAGAATTGTTTCCTCCAGAGCCTGATGGCAACCTGCCGGAACTCGTTGAAGCGCTCCAGGACAATTGATGGCATCAATGTCCGGGAAACCCCCCGGTTTCACACTTCTTCTCCACCCGACCTAGCCTCTCTTCAATGGCTTGGTTGATCGTCTTTAGGGCCTTGATCCGCGCAAAGTACTTACAGTCGCCCGCGACGATGGTCCAGGGAGCGTAGGTAGTGCTGGTCTTGAGCAACATGTCCGATACTGCTCGTTCGTAATCAAACCACTTCTTCCGATTTCTCCAATCTTCGTCGGTCAACTTGTAGCGCTTGTACTTGTTCCGCATCCGTTCTTCGAATCGAGCCAGTTGCTCTTGGCGGGAGATGTGCATCCAGAACTTGACGATGACGGTTCCAAAGTTCGCCAACTGGGATTCGAATTCCTTTATCTCCCGGTAGGCCCGGCTCCAGGCAGCAACCTCAGTCAGGGACTCGACCCGCTCAACCAGTACTCTCCCGTACCAGGAACGATCAAAAATTGCCAGGTGGCCCGCTTTTGGAAAGTGTCTCCAGAAGCGCCACAGGTAATGACGAGTCTTTTCCTCGCCTCTGGGTGCGGCGATGGGGATGACCGAAAACCCTCGGGGATCGAGGTACTCGGTCACCCGTTTGATATTGCCTCCCTTGCCGGCTGCGTCCCAGCCTTCGTAGACGATCACAACCGGAATACGATGCCTGAAGATCCTGAATTCGTTCTCTCGGATTCTGAGCTGTTGCTCTTTCAGCGCCAACCGATAACTTTCCTTGCTCATTTCCCGAGCTGGGTTCACGTTCTTCAAGATAACCGGTCTCTCTTCCGACAGGCCGTACGACCGTTCCGGCTGCACCTCGTCCGGCTTCCTGCTGGGGGAAGCCGAGGTGACGCTCGCCAAGCTGTTGCAAATCGTTTCCAAGACCTTAATCACGCAATATCGCTTGTTGGCTGCCGGCACGATGGTCCAGGGGGCAGAGTGCGTGTTGGTTTGCTCGAAAACCTCTTCGAACCCGGCTGCATATCCCTTGTATTGTTGCTGTCGATCACCCTTGACGTGCCCTATCCGCCAGCGCCGATACTTGTCGTCCGCAATCTTTCTTAGGCGGCGAGCTTGTTTTTTCTTGCTCAGATGAAGCCAGAATTTGGCGATTATTGTTCCGTGGTCGACCAGCTGCCTTTCAAACTGCGTGATCTCCTTGTAGATCCGGAAGCACTCCCCCTTCGAGACAATTCCTCTTGCTCGTGCCGAGAGAACTCTTCGGTACCAGGATCGATCGAAGATTACGATGTCGCCGTCCTCGGGAAGACGCAGCCAGAAGCCGTGGAGAAAAGGGAACATCTTCTCCAGATCTGTCGGCCTAAAGGTCGTATGGATCTGAACTCCCCTTGGGTCCAGCCGGTTCACCACTCTATTGATGGTTTCCCCTTTGCCTGACGCATCCCACCCCTCGAACAGGATGATCACTGGAATCCGTTTCTCGTAACACCTCCGTTGGAGAGTCCTGAATTCTCCACACAGCTTGGCGTAACGTTGTGAGTATTCCTTCTTGTTCAGCTTGCGATGGGAATCGATCGTTTCCAGCATGAACTAGTTGCTCTCCAGAGAACCCTTTGCAGTATCGCTCACCAAAAGCGGCTCCTATCCCGATTACCGACTTCCCGGATTCTAACGGAAACACAATGCGATTTTTCAGTGAGCTTACAACGATTTTCCGGCCAAGGTCCGGCGTTATGTTGCGCCAACGATCATCTGAGTCCAGTACCGGGTCGAGCTGAGCAGCACGTCGGTACGGACTCGGTTGCAAGTTAAATTTCGCTTGTGGCATAGTCAGCTCGAGGCCCGACGTGTTATGCTCCGGCCTTCTTTTTTTTGGCAAGAGAATCAAGAGCGAGAGGGATTGAAATTATGCCCAAAGGCGGAAAACGTCTCGCAATCGACGTGGGCGGAACCTTTGTCGATTTCGTGTTGCTGGACGAAACCACGGGCGAAATTACGATTGAAAAGGAGCCTTCCCTCCGCGAGAGCCTCCCCGATCGGATCTTCAACGGTATCGAACGGCTCAAGGCCAACGTCACTGAGCTAGACTTGATAAGCCATGGCTCAACCACAGTCATCAACACGATTCTGCAGGAAAGAGGAGCCAGTCTGGGTCTGATAACGACCAAGGGGTTCCGGGATGTTCTCGAGTTGGGACGTGGTAACCGGCCCGAGGTTTTCAACCTGCTATACAAACCGCCAAAACCACTTATCTCGCGCTTCCTGCGCTTCGAGGTCTCCGAAAGACTGGATCACCAAGGTGGCGTGATCCTCTCGCTGGATGAAGAAGAGGTCCGGCAAGTCGCCGATCAACTGAAGTCACGAGGAGTAGAAGGGATAGCTATCTGCTTTTTGCACTCCTATGCCAACCCGCAACATGAGCGGCGTGCTCGCGAGATTTGCCAAGAAGTGTTTCCCGGGGTCAAGGTGGCGATCTCTAGCGACATCACCGGAGAATTTCGAGAGTTCGAGAGAACTTCTACGGTGGTCTTGAACACATACGTGATGCCGCGGATGGCCTCCTACCTGCTGGAATTGGAAAACCGTTTGAAAGGCGCCGGCTTCAGCGGTGGATTGAACATCATGCAATCTACCGGAGGCATGATGTCCTCAAAAATAGCTCGTGGCATCCCCATCAGGACCCTTGAGTCCGGTCCTGCGGGAGGAGTGATCGGAGCAGTCGGCGCAGGTAAACAGCTGGGTGAAAGAAACCTAATCGCAGCCGACGTGGGGGGAACCAGTTTCGACGTTACCCTCATTCCTGATGGAAGACCGCTGGAGAAAGCCGAGACCGTCGTCAATCGACGGCCGGTTTTGCAAGCGACACTGGACATCGTCTCTGTTGGGGCCGGCGGCGGTAGTATTGCGTGGATCGACGATGAAGGCAGCTTTCGAGTGGGACCTCAGAGCGCCGAGGCTGATCCCGGACCGGTCTGCTTCGGGCAAGGGGGTACCGAACCCACCGTAACCGACGCTCATCTGGTTTTAGGGACCATCAATCCCTTTTTCTTCCTGGGCAAGAGAGTGGAGATGCATATCGAGGCCGCCCAGCAAGCCATTCGAGAAAAAATAGCCAAGCCCTTGCGCTTGTCCTTAGAGGAGGCCGCTTACGGCATCACTCGATTGGCAGACACGAATATGATCAATGCCATCCGTCAAGTATCCGTAGAGCGCGGTCATGACCCCCGAGATTTCGCGCTCTTTTGCTACGGTGGAGGAGGTGGGCTTTTCGCTTCCTCCCTGGCTCAGGAACTCGATATTCCCCGAGCCATAATCCCACCTAATCCCGCCGTATTTTCAGCTTGGGGAATTCTCACCTCAGACATTCGAGAAGACGCCGTGCGCACCTGGGTGCGGTCTACCGAAGATTTGGAAGTTGCCGAATTGATTGCCGATTTCGGACAGCTTGCAAACAGTGCGCTGGAGCAACTGCAACACATTGGCCTGCGGGACAACAGTGTCCAATACCTTCGGTCGGTAGATATGAGATATGAGGGACAAGAGCACACCGTGCGAGTGCCGGTCCCCAGCGACACCGAACTCCTTAAGGATGGTCTAGGCCTCTTACAGAGACGCTTTGATGAGCTCCACGAGAAAGCCTACGCTCATGCCTCGCCGGGAACACCAACTGAAATCGTCAATCTTCGCTGCTCGGCCGTCGTTACCATGAAGAAACCCCGCATGACCCGCATCGATTCGGCCTCGGGAGACCCCGACCGCGCTATCAAAGAACGCAGGGAGGTCCAGTTTGCCACCGATCGAGTGAAGGCGTGCCCCATCTATGATCGAGAGAAGCTGGGCGCGGGTGACCGCATCGACGGTCCTGCCGTCATTGAAGAGTGGAACTCGACCACCACGATCTGGCCACGACAACGAGCCGAAGTTGACGCCTACGCCAACATCGTCATCCAAATTGCGGCGGCCTCTTGAACCGCAACGGGAGCCGTCCCCTCACCAAGTGCGACGCCGGCGACGATCGGAATCCGAGTCCATCGCAACAAGCTGCCGATAGAGCTGTGCTGCGCATAGCCTGTCCGCAGTCGGCCAAGGCGAATTGCCTCTTTGATTGGAACTTGGGAAGAATCATAAGTTCGATCTGCCCGGCGCCATTTGGTGCTGAGCGTGGCAAAAAATGGATCGGTTGGGGAGCTTGGACCGCCAAATGGAGATCCTTTCCAAACACCGGCTTGTGCTGTGCAAATTTTCAAGTTGACTTTTGCATTGCATTCTTTGATAGTTAACGCATAACCGCATCCAGTATTAACTTGGAAGATTTGAGGAGAGATCATGAAGAGAAGAAGCTTCATCAAGCGACTCGGTATGCAGTCTGCCGCTTTGTCGCTTGTGCCAGCAATGAGCCGCTGCGGCGGGTCGGTAGGAATCGAAAGGGCAGACACTCCAGGTCGTGAAAAACTGGGTAGCCTGGTAGAGATTTTCACGGAGGAGCTTAAACTGTGTAATGTGAAGCCTGGGGAGAAGGTTCTCTACTACACCATACCCTCCCATCCCTATCCCGAATACCAGGAAGCCGCCTTGGCTGCCGCCCGCTCACTGGGCGCCGAGACCTGGTCCTTGCTGGGGGCTACTCGCTCTGCTGACGACCCGATCGCCAAAGAGGCTTTCAAGGCCGCCGACTTGGTGCTGGGCACGACTTCAATTTACAGCGACGCCCACAACGAAGCTTTGGCTTCCGGCACCCGGACTCTGTCCTGTACGCAACCTCCTAACCAACTGGTTCGAAGGTTTCCCACCGCCGACCTCATCAAGCGGACCTATGCGGGAACCAGGCGGTTGGCAAAGGCAAACGAAATCAGGGTGACCGATGACAGGGGCACCGATTTTACGATGCGTAAGGATGGCCGCAACGGCCACGCCCAGGTCGGTATTTCGGAACGACCCGGACGATGGGACAATTTCCCTTCCGGTCTGGTGACCTGCGCACCCCTGGAAGATGGCACCAATGGAACTTACATCCTGCACCCCGGAGACATCATTTATGGGCTACGTCTCTACGTCAAGGATGCGGTTCGGATGGATTTCGAAGAGGGCCGAATCGTCAATCTCGAGGGCGGCCGCTCTGCTCAGATCATGCGTGATCGCTTGGAGAGATTTGTTGGAGTCAAGGATCCAGTCGATCCGGAACGCATGTCCGATCCCTTTCGGGTTGCCCATGCCGGTTGGGGCACGGAGAAGGCCGCTGAATGGCATGTGATGGGAATGGACGCGGAGTCCTTGTACGGAAATGTCATGGTTTCGCTGGGGCGAAACATGTTCGCCTCTCCCGACGAGTTCACTGGTCTGGGAGGGAAGAACTATACCCCGGTCCACGTCGATCTATGCTGCCGCAACAAGAATCTCTATCTGGACGGAGAATTGATTGTCGATAACGAAACGATTGTCCCTTCGGATCTTGCATGATTGTTAAAGAGTCAGGGAGTCATCCGACAGGATTCCCTTGCGCTTAGACAGCAGAAGAGGTTGAGGGGCTGGCTGAGCGCGTTGATGACGGTTACGAGTTTTCTACATCTTAAGACCTTTCCACAAAAGGAGGAATCGCAATGAAGCGAAGAGAATTTCTAAGGAACGCAGCGCTGGGCTCGGCTGCTTTGTCTACCGGCCCGGCTCTCGTGTCCACATCGGAGAACCTGTTTGGCGCGCCGAATCCGTCGGCAGCCTTGGTTCCTCACTGTAAGAAGATCCTGAAACAGAATCTTCTCAAAGAGGAAGAGACACTGGTTTTGGCCACACCCTACGAATACGACCGCGAGTATATGACCGCGCTTATGATCGCTGCAGCGCAGATCGGGGCCGTGGGAGCTCACATGGCAGTCTTGCAGCATCTCCACAAGCCCCCTCCACCCTCCCGTATTGTGGCCGACCCTCGCAATGGGTTGAGGGACTGGCACTACAAAATGTACGCCACCGCCGATCTCTTGATTACAAGCTCAATTGGCGCTCCTACTGGCACACCTTCACCAAGCACCTCTTACTACATCAAGATTGCCGATCACCCTTACGCCAGTGATGGGGACCTGATCAATCGGTCGGGGTCCAAGACACGCTGGCTGCAATTGGGATATCCGGTTCACCTTCAGAGGAAATACATGCCCACTGAAGACCGCAAGAAGCGCACCCTGGGCGGTGCAATGAGGCTGCAAGACGTCACGGAGATCCGGATCACCAGCGACGCCGGTTCCGATTTCAAATGCAACAAGGCCGGACGACCCGGACACGCTCAGTATGGCATTGCCGACTTCCCTGGGCGCTGGGACAACTTCGGCTATGGCTGCGTAGCCTGCATGCCCAACGAGGACAGCGCCGAAGGAACTTTGGTGCTGCAACCGGGAGACATCATTCGCGATGTGCACCCCACCATTATCACTGAAAACGTGGCGCTCACTTTCGAGGGCGGATATGTCACCAAGGTTGAAGGAGGCAGAACCGCTGACGCCTTCCGGAAAGAGCTCGAATCCTTCAACCACAAAGAGGCTTGGGGGCTTTCCCATGTCGGTTGGGGAACCCATGAGAAGGCAAGTATCGGCGGCGCTAGCCGTTCCGAGATTGGCCACTATCACCACAACGAAACGGGGAGCTTGCTCTACTCTTTGGGCATGAACGCCCAACACGGCGAGGGCGGACCGGGAACCCAGTATTCCGGCTCCGGACCCAGCACCCGGGTTGCGCCCAACCACTCTCACTACGCAATGTTTGGTTGCAACGTCTATCTGGATGGAGATCAGATTATCGACAACCAAAAACTGCTGATCTAGGGGCAACCCCTCTCGATAACAGATTGACCTCTCTTTCGCCGGACCCGGTGAAAGAGAGGTCTCACCTAAAGCAGCAACCGCGGCTGCGGTTGCTGCTTTAGGGAAACGGTGTACGGGGTATCCTTGGCAGTTCCCGCTACTCTTGTCGGGCTGCGGTGGGACCCCGAGTGCGAGCCGCACCCCGTCCAGGATTTTTCCCCCTAAAACGGCAAGACCAAGAGCTGCCTCCACTCGGTCAATGCTGCCTCCATCCCGCTGACCCTGCCGGCTCGTCCAGGGTTTTTCGCAGAAACAAGATAAGTGCCCTGTGGGATGAACTGACCCCCAACCAACATTGGCTCCCGGTGAGCACCGCTCCGGCAAACACGCAGCCCGGTGCTGAAAAGGGAGTTTCGAGGAGCTGCCCAAGCATCTCTTTGACAGCCGGACCCCGCATCATTTTCTCCCGCAAACGAAAAACCACCGATTGTGCCTTTTCGCCTTTGACCTGCGGGAAGGTGGAAACCAGGCCAAGAGGATACGGGACCGCATGGTAAGACGGAGCCTGATCGCCGACTATTCGCGGACCAGGGTTCCTGCCGACAAGACGGTAAGCGGTCTGCGGGTGGCGCTGATCCAGATCAGCACGGGTATCACGCTTCCCGCATTCCTGACCGGGTCCGAAATTGGTCATGGACTGGGTCTGGCGCGGGCTACCTTGGCCTTCCTGATAGGCGGGCTGTTGTTGGCGATCATCGGCGGATTGACGGGAGCCGTGGGGGCACGAACTCGCGTCTCGACTCCCATGTTGATTCGGACCTGCTTCGGTTCGGCTGGTTCCAACATCGTCAACGCGGTGATGGCCACTTCGTTGTTCGGGTGGTTTGGTATCAACGTTTTCCTCTTCGGTGAAGCTGTTCAGCGAACGGTTCTGGAACTGGGCTGGGTCGATCCCGGCCACCGCACCTACATGTTGGTGGGAAGTTTCCTGATGGTCACCACGACCATCTTCGGCTTCAAGGCCCTGGACAAGTTGGCCCTCCTAGCCACACCATTGCTCGTCACTTTTCTGGTTGTTGTGGTCGCCTCGGCCCTGACCGACGTCACTCTACCAACGCTCGCACAACGGCCTCAAGGCGAACTTACGCTGGGACTGGGCATCTCGGCCGTGGTGGGAAGTTTCCTGGTCGGCGCCACCATGATGCCCGATTTCTGCAGGTACACTCACAACGCCGGGCACGCCTTAGGCGCATCTTTTCTGAGCTTTGCTGTTGGATTTCCGGCCGTTCTGCTGGCCTCCGCGATTCCCACTCTGGCGACGGGAGAAACGGACCTCCTGAACATCGTGCTGGCGCTGAAGATAGGTCTGGCCGCTACCCTTTTCCTCATTTTTGCAACCTGGACCACCAATACGACCAATCTCTATTCGAACTCGCTGGTGCTGGTGACCATCTTCAACGGGCCAGCCAAGTGGAAACTGGTTCTTGGTGCCGGTTCGCTGGGTACACTCCTGGCGTTACTGGGAATCATGAACCATTTCCTTCCCTTTCTTCTCCTGCTCGGTTACGCACTACCGCCGGTGGGAGGGATACTGGCTGCAGATTTCTTTCTGGTGAACAGACAAGCTTACGAGCCGGACTATCCAGGCCGGCAAATTCGATTCTCTCCCCCCGCTTTGGCCGCCTGGATTTCAGGGTCACTGGTGGGATATCTGACCACCAACCAGTCCCTCACTCTAACCGGTATTCCAGCTTGCGATTCGATCCTGACAGCCTTGGCAATCTATCTGATCCTGGTCAAGATCGTGCCAAGAACCTAGCGGTGCCCGGGGGCCTCAGATAGAAAACCACCAGTCGGAGTGCACTCAACAGGCCTGGGAGACGATGAGTTGGCCTGGGGATTACGCCAGCTCGGGCACGACAATCTTGTCGTTATCGACGATGAGTTCGCCATCCAGGTAGAGTTGCTTGCTGCGACAGCAGATGTCGAAATGAACCGGCGTGTAGTTCTTCCCGCCCAGACCCGAAAAACGGTCATTGGAATCGAACATGTTACGCCCCAGCGAGACCATAACCACACCGTAAAGGCTTTCGGCATTGTGCCCCATACCCGGCTTGGTCGCCAAATGCCACTCAGCGCGGGGGTCACACCCCCAACCGGCATGTGCCACACGATAAGGATCCGATAGCCGACCTTGCGGGTCCTTGACATCTTTGAACCTATCCAGCCTGTCTCGGATCATGCGGGCATCGTAACCACCTTCGATTTGTGTGATTCTTCCCTGACGCAGTGTCACGCGTACGTTTCCCTGGACGTAGCGACCCAAACCGAGAAGGCAGTCCCCTGGTTGCAGGACGTAAACTCCCTCGGCCGAGTCCTCCAGCGGTGCGCAAGCCACCAGCCCGGAAGCGTTGCTGTCCCAGCGGCCGGGTTTATTGGAAAGGCCCACTTGTCCGTGCCCTTTGCGTCCGGTCTTGTTCATCACGAAGTCTGAGCCTGCGTCATCCGTGACGCGGATCTCCCTGGCTTGCCACATTCGTTCCGCGCCCGCATAGACGCGTTTCATCACGACCGGGTCGGGATACATGCGACGGAGCTGGTCAACAGGCGAGATAAATTGAAGGGTCCTGGTTCCCGAGGCCAGCGCTTCATTGTGCATTTCCGTGTAGAGCGAGATCGAGCCAATCACCAGATCGGCAGCCTTGTAGGCATCCGCCAACAACCGGCTCTGCCTCGCCCCTGAAGCAACCGATCCCGTAGCATCAGCACCCCCAACGACGCCTGTCAAAGCGAACGCGTGGGCGTCCAGACTCCCTGCTGCAGCCAGCATAGGACCAATATATTCCGGATGGGGATAATTAGGGGGAGCATGGAACAACACCGTCTCACCCGACTTGACCTTGCAATCCTGAAGTAACTGGGTAAACAGGGGGACAAGGTCCGCAGTGACGCCCGGGTTTTGGGACAGTGCCGCTCGCGTTGAAAGTGTAAAAGGAAGTGCGGAGAACACAGCCGCCTGTGTTCCCACCGTTCGCAAGAAGTCTCTTCTCTTCATTCCCATACGGACACTCCTCTCAGGAAAGACTTAGGCCAATCCATAGACAGACTGGATTGGAAAGATGTAGGAGTCTGATAAAAGGCGAATTGTGCCTCAGTTCCCCGTCGACTCTCCAACCTCGGCAGACGACAGACAGATAACAAAACAAGGAGTTTGTGATACCATACTCGGGTTAAGCGGTCAAGAGATCTTGTCCGCTGGGGTTCGAAGTGGAATGGGAGGATAACAGGATCCGGAATTGGCACCCCAGTTCTGCCGCGAGATGAAAATCAGCCCTTCTCTCCCAAAACGACGTTCTTCGAACATCTGAGAAAAGAAGGTCTTGGGTAGGGGCGCCAGACAACGATTTTTGTTTCCATATCGGGCGCTGCTCTTAATTCCGGCGTCTTCGCGCCGGCAGTCGACCACTGAGGATGCTCTATCAGGTTGGGTTCAGTGGTGTTGCACTGGCTCTTGCAAGAGCCAGTGCGCAACGCGTTTCACTCTCTCAGATTAACGCGAACTTCCAACAGCTAACTAAACCATTCACGAGGAAAGATACCGGAGAAAACGACATGTCTTTTTCGACCACATTGAAAACCGGTCTGCTGCTCGCTCTCCTGTTAACGCCGATGGCCTGTGGTGGGGCCTCTGAGAGGGGTCAAGCCGATCGAGCGCCAGAACGTCCTCGCTTCGAAATCTCTACTCAGGAAGCGTTTGAGCCGGACTCGATCGATCCTTATTTGGGAGATCACTCCCAAGTCTACGCCCATATCGACGAAAATCTGGATCGACATCTTGCCAATCTTCAACGCTGGTTGCGGCAACCTTCGGTCAGCGCTCAGAACATTGGCATCGCCGAGATGGCCGAAATGGTTCGGTCGGATCTGGAAAACCTGGGATTCAAAGAGGCCTCAGTCGTGTCGACGTCGGGTCATCCCGGAGTCTGGGGATACTATGATGCCGGAGCGGAAAAAACGCTGCTGGTTTACTTGATGTACGACGTTCAGCCGGTCAACCCCGAAGACTGGGACTCACCGCCTTTCGAGGCCGCACTGTTGGACCGACCGCTGGGTAAAGTCGTGATGGCCAGGGGAGCAACCAATCAAAAGGGGCCGCAGAGAGCCTTCCTCAACGCTTTGGAGTCGATTATCGAGGTGACGGGTTCCCTTCCGGTCAACCTGATGGTCTTGGCGGAAGGAGAAGAGGAGCTAGGCTCACCCCATTACCCCCAACTTGTCGATCAATTCGAAGACAGGCTCCGGACTGCTGACGGCGTTTTTTTTCCCTCCAACTCCCAAACCCCGAGCGGTGACGTCAGCGTAAGACTGGGGGTCAAGGGGATCGTTTACTTCGAGCTGGAGGCCGTCGGAGGTGAGATGGGCGGCCCCACCCAGGCCGAGATCCATGGCTCCTACAAAGCTATCGTAGACTCGCCGGTCCTCAAACTTGCGCATGCCCTCTCATCCATGACCACCCAGGATGGCAACACCATCCTTATTGCCGGCTATTACGATGACGTCCGGCCGCCAAATGAGGAAGAACAGCGCCTCGTCAACGGCATCGCCAAGACCTGGGACCAAGACTCCAACCGGAAGCTGCTGGGAGTCCAGCGCTGGATCGACGGCATTGAAGGCGCCGACGCCGTCCTGCGCTACCTCTATGAAGTGACTCTGAACGTGGACGGGATCTGGGCCGGCTACACCGGGGAAGGTGTGAAGACGATCCTGCCGCACAAAGCGACGGCCAAGGTCGACTCGAGGCTGCCGCCTGACGTCGATCCGGACAAGGCGCTGGAGTTGGTTCGAAAACACCTCGACGCCAACGGTTTCAGCGACATTCAGATTCGCAAGCTGGCCGGCTATCCGGCCGCCCAGACCTCTATTGACACTCCGTTGGTGAGGGCTGCCATCGCAGTTTTCAACAAATGGGCCGGCACCAAAGAGGTCTGGCCTCGGAGCGCCGGTAGCGCACCTTTTTACCAGTTCACTGACCGGCTGGAGCTCCCCATGGTGTTCAACGGCCTGGGCCACGGTTCAGGCGCCCACGCCCCCAATGAATACATGGTCATCGAGCCCGCCGAGGACACCGGGGTTGCGGGGCTGGCGGAGGTCGAGAAGGCCTACGTTGATTTGCTCTATGCATTGGCGGGCAAATAAGCAGCACCGAACTCTTTTCTCATCCTATCCTCTGCAACCGAGGCCAAAGACAACCAGTGAAAGTGTGACTGCATTCGATTCTCCAGGTGGATAGAAAAATCGTGAAGCCAAGAATGAGAATCCGGATCACCGCCGCGTTCATCGGAACCTTGCTGACAGGACTTTGTTGGGGACAAGACTCTCCCACACCTGTGGTTTCCGCCGGCTGGACAGAAGAGCAACCAGAAATTGACGGGACTGTGAAGGATGCCGTCTGGATGACGGCAGCGGTCGCTACCAATTTCATTCAGCAGGACCCTGACTTCGGCGCGCCCGCTTCGGAAAAAACCGAGGTGCGCGTCCTGCTGGACAAGCAAAAGATCTACTTTGGAATCGTCTGTTTCGACAGCGACCCAAAGCGGATCCTGGTCACCCAAAGCCGCCGGGATGGAGACCTGAAGGATGACGATTCGATCCAGATCGTCCTCGACACTTTCAACGACAACCAGAACGGCTACGTCTTCGGGACCAATCCCTCCGGCGTCAAGTACGACGGACAGGTCACCAAGGAAGGCCGCACCGGGGGGTTCACGAGTATGGCCTCGGGGACCGCGGGCAGAAGCCTTGCCTCCCAGCAAAGAGGCGCCATTGGAGGCTTTAATCTGAACTGGGACGGTACCTGGGAAGTCACCTCAAAGATCACTGAAAGAGGTTGGGAGGCTGAAATCGCCATTCCCCTCTCCACCTTGCGTTACCAGGGAAAAGGAGACACTTGGGGCCTCAATATCCTTCGCATTATTCGCAGGAAGAATGAACTCTCATTCTGGTCCCCCATCCCTCGCTCTTTCAACCTTCACAAAGTCTCCCTGGCCGGCAGCCTGGTCGATATGCAACTCACCGACAATCGTACTTTCGACCTCAAACCGTACCTGCTGGCAGGGGTTCAAGAACAGGCCGGCGTTCCCGAGGACAGTTCTTGGTACCACGTTGCCGAGGTCGGCATGGACGTGAAATACAGCCTGACTCCCAGCATGAACCTCGATCTCACCTACAACACCGATTTCGCTCAGGTCGAAACGGACGACGAGCAAGTCAACCTCACCCGATTCAACCTGTTTTTCCCCGAAAAGAGACCTTTTTTTCTCGAGAACGCCGGCTTCTTCCAGTTTGGGACCCCTCAAGAGACGGAACTCTTTTTCAGTCGTCGAATCGGACTCGATTCCTCAGGCGAGACCATCCCTATTTTCGGAGGAGCCCGGATTGCCGGGAAAGCAGGCCGCTACAGCCTCGGAATACTCGACATGCAGACCGAAGAGGTCGAAGGAGTCGCTCCTTCCAACAATTTCTTTGTGTTGCGGATGAATCGGGAGCTTAAAACGCGTTCTTCGATGGGTGTTATCTTCGTTAATCGCCAAGCTATGACTTCCGGAAAAGAGAGCGATTACAACCGGACTTTCGGTGTGGACGCCAATCTCGGTTTCGGTCGCGACCTCACGCTCTACAGCTATCTTGCCAAGACTCTCACCCCGGGTCTGCAAGGAGATGACTTGGCGGCCAGGGTGTACATGGACTACAACACTGACCTTTGGATCGTCAGAGGCGGCTATTCGGAAGTCCAGAAGAATTTCAATCCCGAAGTTGGCTTCGTGCGCAGGACCGGCTACCGGCGTCCGGAAATCAATATCCACTTCACGCCGCGTCCTGAAAATAGCCTGATCCGTAAACACGATCCCCATGGTTCGTTGGCTCGCCACTACGGTACCGATGGAGTTCTGGAAAGCGAATTTCTGCATCTCGATTATGGACTCGAGTTCCAGTCCGGAGGTAGGACGGGAGTTGCTTTCAATCGACGATACGAACTGATTCGACAGCCCTTCGAGGTCGTGCCGACTACCTTTGTTCCGCCGGGAGGCTACACCTGGAACGAATTCAGCTTGCGATACTCGACTAACCCCAGTGCAGCTCTTTTCACTAATGCCCGCTATACGCGGGGAGGTTTCTACGGCGGACATCGAAACAACTTGCGGCTCCTGTGGGGAGCCAGGACCAGTGAAAAGTTTCTCATGCAGCTGCAATACGATCTGAACGACGGTAGCACAGTTGGTAGAGACTTTCGGCTCCACCTCGCCAGCTTGAGACTCAGTTACTCCTTTACGCCCCAGTCATTGCTTCAAGGTTTGATTCAATACAACAGTCGTTTCAACACCTTCTCCTCCTACATCCAATTCAGTCTCATCCGACAAGCCAATACAGGCCTCTTCATCGTCTACACCGAAGAGCGCGAAACCATGCATGGCGAGTTCTCCCCCCTGGGCCGAGCACTCCTCTTGAAGTACTCCCATCGAATTGGCCTGTAGCCGGCGGAATCAGAAGAACGTTTTGCAGGCCGCGCAAAAGAAGGGGGGATTTCCCGATAAGGTAGGGTTCTGGGTTGCTTCAGGGTTCAGGATTTTCTTTCAAAGTGTTTTCCAACATTCTTATCAGATGCACGATCCCAACTGATTTTCTTTCTTCAAGGGCTTGAGCGTCGGCGTTGATGCGGCCCACCTTTTCGAACAGCCTTCTGGCTGCTTCCATTTCTTTTCGCTGCCGGTGGATCTCGCCCAATTGATAGAGAGCTGCCGTATTCTCAGGCTCCAGTTCCAGGGCCGCCTCGAGTTGAGCAACAGCCTGACCTAACTCTCCCCGGGCTCGGTGCAGTTTCGCCAGATTCAACCTGGTTGGAGCAAAGGCCGGCTCGAGAGCGATGGACTTCTCTAGAACATCGATCGCTTCCTCTTCCTCCGAGCTCCCGGGAGAAACCGCCAGGTCCACAAGAGCTTCTCCCAGCAGGTGAAAGACAAAGTAATGAGAGAGGCCCTTTCCGATCAACCCTCTGACAATCGGAATGGCTTCCCGAGGACGTTGGTCGTCCAGGAGGCTGGCAGCATGCCCCACGCGTAACCAGTCGTTGCCGGGGTCGAGGTCAATGGCACGCCGGTAATCTTTCTCAGCCAAGTCCATGCGCCCCTTCAACAAGTGAAGCAAAGCTCTTTGTGAAGTCAGAGGAACCGATCGAGGCAGATTTTCAAGGCCTTGGTTGGCAACCTCCAGCGCCAAGTCAAAGCTGTACAGTCTCACGCACACCTGAATGAGAGAAAGGTAGCCCTTCTCTTCTTTGGGAAAGCGTTCGATCATCTCTTTGCGTAGTTGGATGGCCTCCTGCGCCAAGTCCGACTTTGTGTACACCTCAGCCAGAAGATCCAGAACTTCGAAATCAGCCTTCCCTTCCTTCTCAATTGCCTCCAGCAGCGTCTTGGCCTCCGCCAGGCGGCCGGACGACTTGAAGCGAACCAGCGCCAAGTTGTAGCGGGCGGGGACGAAACCGGGTTCCTGCTCGATACAGCTCGAGAAATAGGCGGCGGCCTTTTCCGGATGGCCGTTCTCGGCAAAAAGCAGGCCGATCCGGAATTCCATCTGGGGTTCCTGCTTCCTTCCGGAAAAAACGTTGGCGGCTGCTTCCAGCTTGCCGACCCTCAGCAAGGCCTCCAGCAAAACGAGCTTCAGCTGGGGGTCCTTTTCCCACAGCGAACGAGCTTTCTCCAAGTGGTTGAGGGCTTTTTGAAAGTCGCCTCGTGCTGCGTGGATGCGGGCCAGGAAAGCGTGACTGACCTCGTCGCTGGGGTTGGCCCGGAGAAACCGTTCGAAAAGGGGTTCGGCCGAGGCAGGGTTTCCCATCGCGAATTCGTTCATGGCTAACGCTCGAAACGCGACCTGCAGGTCGGGGTTGAGTTCTCCAGCTTTCCTCAAATATTGATTGGCTTCCTCAAGGCGGTTCGATTCAGTGAGAGCTACCCCCATCAAGAACTGACTGTTGGCGTCCCGTGGGTCCCGTTCGATTAGCTCTCGGAGAAGCTGGATGGCGGCCGTGTAGTTCCGCGTCCGAATGTGGCTGACCGCAGTCCGAAAATCAGCTTGAGGATCTTGGGTGGTGAAGGTCGGAGCCGCCAAGCTGGTTGCGGCAACAAGAATGACCAAGACGCATTGTAGAAGAGATTTCTTCATCGCCGATGCCGAGAAAGGGTTCGGGCAAGTTTCAGCGAAAAAATTTGTCCCGAACCCAATCCAACCAGGCTTTCTTATCCGGAGTGGTCGTCCAAGGGTAACAGTGACTCGCCAAAAGCGTACACCGCTCCCTTACCCGCCTGCCCGCAAGTATCGACTTTGACCCGCCGCGCCGGCCGACGCCTTACCTTCTTGCCGTCACCGGATCTTCGCCTCAGTCAGAGCCATTCTTGTAGACCACGCCTTCCTTCATGACAAAGGTGACGTTTTGGAGAACGCGGATATCCTCTAAAGGATCGGAGTCGACGGCGATCACGTCAGCGTACTTCCCCGCCTCGAGGGTCCCCATATTATCAAGTTGCCCCACCAGCTTGGCGCCATGGTAGGTCGCCGATTGAATCGCTTTCATAGGCGGCATGCCGGCCTCCACCATGTACTCGAATTCTTTGGCATTCTTGCCGTGGTGGAAGACTCCGGCGTCGGTTCCAAAAGCGATCGGGACGCCGGCTTTGTAGGCCCGGGCAAAAGTGTCCTGGATCAGGGGCCCAATCCGCAGCGCCTTGGGCACGACGACTGGACTGTAATAGCCTTCGATTTTGGCCAACTCGGCCACGGTCTTGCCCGCAATAACGGTAGGCACCAAATACACGCCGTAGTCCTTGAACATCTGAGCCGCTTCTTCATCCATGTAGGTTCCGTGCTCGATTGAGGCCACTCCAGCACGAATGGCTCTCTTCATTCCTTCCGCCCCATGGGCGTGGGCTGTCACCTTTATGCCGAAATCCTTGGCTGTCTGCACGATGGTCCGAATCTCCTCCTCGGTGAACTGAGGGGTCTGTCCTCGTCCGGCCTGAGAAAGGACGCCGGCCGTGGCAGTGATCTTGATCAGATCAGCGCCTCGTTTGATCGTCAGTAAAGCTGCCCTACGGGCACTTTCCACCCCGCTCACGATCCCGTCTTCCGGTCCCGGTATCCCGACAATATCTTCTCGATAAGAGTTCGTCGGATCAGAATGCCCGCCCAGGACAGCCAGGGTCTTGCCGGCTACAAACATACGGGGACCGATGATGTCGCCCCGGTTGACGGCATTTCGCAAAGGAATGTCCACGGTGAAGACGCCGCCTGGAGAGCGGACGGTCGTAAAGCCGGCCATTAAGGTTCTGCGCAGGTACTTGGTGGCGATCAGGGCAAAGTCGGCATCGTACAGCCGGAATCTTCGGATGTAGCCGCCCCTTCGGGTCTCGTTGCCCAAATGGGCATGCATATCCAGCAAGCCGGGCAACACATACCGGTTCCGAAGATCGATCACTTTGTCGCCTGCAGCAGGTTCGGTGAATCCTTCCTCGACGGCACTGATCCGGCCGTTCTCGATCACCAAGGTTGTTGGGCCCGCCATCTCATCCGAAACCCCATTGATCAGCTGGCCACAATGGACCACAGTTCGTTCGGCCATCAAGGGTTGCAAAACGAACAGAAAAACAATGGTTGCAAACGCGATTCTCTTCATAATCCCTCCAGCTCTTGCCAAAACACTTTAGAAAATCTCCTCCTGCTGCCCCTGTCGGGGAGGCACGACCTTTCTCAAGATCTTCAACCCTATAATGAAACGGCTCCTGACTCAACACCGTGAGCCGGGCGAACCGGCTAAGATTGCGGCTCCCCATCCTTCTTATAGACGACTCCATCCTTGATGACGTGGACGACGCGATCCAGAACCTCGATATTTGAAAGCGGATTCCCTTGGACTACGAATATGTCCGCCAGTTTCCCTTTCTCGATTGTCCCCAATTCATTGCCCTTTCCCAGTATTCGGGCACCGATCCTGGTAGCCGCATTGATCGCCGCCTGGGGAGTCATTCCCATCTCCACGAAAACCTGCATCTCGCGCCACATCGCCTCGGTGTGGAAATTCATGGGCGTGCCGGAATCCGTGCCAATGCCCAAGACCACACCGGCATCCAGCCACTTCTTCATGTGTGCTTTGCCGTAGAACATCTGCCTGTCGGTGGTGGCAAAGTAGGGGAGGGTGTGGAAATTCTGGAAGGATGCCTGAACATCTTGATAAATCTCGGGCGGGAAGTCTTCTTTCAGTCTGCGATCCTGAAGCCGCTCGGGGAACTCCACTGTGGCGGGAAACACCCACACTCGATGGGCGGCAGTGTGAACTACCGGCCGCCCTGCAACGGCGATGTCGTACAGGAGTTGGTCATCGTAGGGGGGTGCCCCGGCTGAACCAACATGCTGCAGGACATCGACCCCGGCCTCCAGAGCATCCCGAATATTCTTCGGGTGGTAGACATGGGCATGAACCTTGATGCCACAGCGATGCGCCGCATCCACAATCGCCTTGTAGTGAGCCGGTTGCAGTCGGACGTAGGCCTTGATGACGTCGACTCCAGCCTGGCACAGTTCTTCCGTTGCCGCCGCGGCCTCTTCGGGGGTATCCACCAGCATTTGAAAATCATCTTGCCAGCGTCCCAGCGATCGCGTCACCCAGGGGCCGCTGACCCACAGTCGTGGCCCCGCAATCTCGCCCCGGTTTATTCGGTCCCGCACTTTGAGACTCGGTTCCAGTGGAGCTCCCAGGTCGACGGCCGAGGTAACGCCCGCCATTAGCAGTTGCTTGGCGGAAAGAGGCATGATCTCGTCCAACCGACTCAGGTATTTGGGAAACCAAACCGCGTAATTGCCATGACCCAGAATCATCAGATGAGCATGGAGATCGATCAGGCCCGGCAGCATGGTCATCCCCTCGGTATCGATCACAGTAGCGTCCGACGGAATTTCCACTTGGCTGGCGGGACCCACCTCCACGATTCGATTGCCTTCGATGAGAATGGCTGCATGGTGCACGGGAGGCACATTGTCGTAACCATCCACGAGCATCCCTCCCACCAGGGCCAAGCGTGTCTGGGCGACGGCTCCCGACAGCTCGCCCACGACCAACAGCAACAGCAAACAAACAAGGGCCTTTTTCTTCATTGTCCCTCTCCTTGTTGAACTTCTATTTTAGTACCCAGTTTTCCACCTAGAACCAGTCAAAGTTTTTTCCCAACGGTTATGACCAAGGGGGACATCAACCGCGTATAACCACTCTTGCGAATGCTAGAGAGATGGGAGGCAAAGTCAGACAGGCGTTGCCGCGCACGTGTTCTCTGTTGCTTCAAGTTCTTCCGCGAGATGCCTCCTTTAAGGAGCATTGTGACCGTCTCTTTCGGGATTCTAGAAGCTTCCGTTTTCAATTGTTGAATAACATCCTCCGAGCTCCTCCGGTGATCGCAAAGGACATGAATTTGAGTCACCGCCTCCACCGCGATTTCCTCCAGGCCTGAGCGGAAAAACAAGCTCGGAATCTGCATTCCGATCTGTTGGTTGGCTCCTTTCCGCCGCCAACCGGCGTGAAATGCTCGGTTCAATTTCGACGAGAGTTCTGCAAACCGGGGGTCATCAGGATCATAAAAACACTGAGCAGCGCCCGGTTCAATGGCTACGAGAGAACCTCCTACCTGCAAGACTCTCAACATTTCCTGCAGGGCGGGTTTAATTTTAGCCAGCACGCTCAACAAGTTCTTGCAGATCACCAGGTCGGCACTCTGGTCCGGAACCGGGAGATTGTAGACGTTTGCAGGCTCAAACGACACGTTGTCCAGCCCTTCAGTCTTGGCCACGCGACTGGCCACCTCCAGCACTGAGGGATCCGAGTCGAAGGCCCTGACCTTCCCACCGCGCGCTAACCGGGACGCGAACCAAAGGGAAAGAGAACCCAACCCACAGCCCACCTCAATCATGGAGTGAGCGTCTCCCGGACTCAGGAGCGTCCCTAGAACCTGGGTCAAACGGTGGTCCGGTTCCCAATTGGTTTTGTTCATCGATTTTCCAACCCGTCCCCGAGCGCCCCCTTGCCCTGGTCTTACCAAGCCTGCCCAAGACTTGGCAAACAGAAAGCAACGCCGTTTCCACCAAAAGCCAGTCCCTAGGGTTGCTATTGTGCTTATGAACCAATAGATTACTGGCCGGTGCTTGTCAACAGATTGGCGCCCAAAGAAATAAGCTCCCAAGAGTACGACCTGGGTCTACCAAGACAAACGAGGTTTGCACCACCATCGATAATTGAAAGGCGTGATTGAAGGACAATGAAGGAGACCGTAATGAAGAGGGAATCGATTTCGGGATGGGTCGCTATCCTAGGGCTTGCACTCTCACTCCAAGCGGCTCAAGCGGCAGATTTGGCTATTGTCGGGGGTGTGTTGCTGGATGGCAATGAAGGCGCCCCGATTCAGGATTCGGTGGTGCTGATTGAAGGCAATCGGATCAGTCAAGTCGGGACTGTTGCCGATACCGAGATTCCAACCGGGACCACGGTCATCAATGCTAACGGCTACACAGTGCTTCCGGGGTTGAACGACGCCCACGTTCACTTGATGATTGTCGGTCACGGAATTTACGACCAATACTTCCCCCGCTATGCGGATCGCCTCCGTGACCTCATGGCAATTTCGGCCCAGCAGCTACTGATGCACGGAGTGACTAGCGCTCGCGACTTGGGCGCGCCTCTGGAGGACATCCTGTGGGTCAAGAGGGAGGTCGAATCGGGAAGAATTCCTGGTCCTCGACTGTTCGTTTCGGGGCCCTTTTTGCAGAAAACTCTGCCTTCAGCACAAGGAACGAGCTATGACTACTCTGTCCAAAGCATCTTCCGCTGGACCGTGGACGGCCCCGAAGACGCCCGCGCCAAGACGCGCAAGCTGATCGATGCTGGTGTCGACCTGATCAAGGTCATTCAAGTTCGACAACTCAGCTCCGCCGAGCGCGCTGCCATCAGGGACGAAGCGAGGAAGGCAGGAATGCACATCGCCGCCCACGGCGGGTTTCTGGAAGATATCAAGGCCTGTGCTGAACTGGGCGTGAATTCCATTGAACACATGGGAGGAGGATCGAAGCCGTTGTTTGATGATGAGACCGTCCGAGTGATGGCCGAAAATCGCATTGTTTACTCACCGACTTCGATCGTGTCGCGAATCTACGACATTACCAGAGATTATCCGGAACGGCTCGACAACCAGGAACTCAAACAACTGCTTCCCTCCGACATCTATGAGGATGTTCGAGCCTCCCTGAAATTCTTCAGCAGGCTCAATTACTTTTCCGGCGCCAAGGACAGAAATCGTCACCACGCCGCCAAGATCCGGCAGCTGTACGAGGGGGGAGTCCGGATCGTCGTCGGAACGGACTCAGGCACTCCGATGAATTTTCACAGCGACTCGACCTGGCAGGAAATGGATTTACTGGTGCGTTACGGGATGCCTCCCATGAAGGTCATCAGCGCTGCCACTCGTTTGCCGGCGCTCTTGTACCGGCAGGCTCGGGATTTGGGAACCATCGAGCCCGGGAAACTGGCGGATATTATCGTGGTCGACGGCAACCCACTCCGGCACATGTCAGCCCTGAAGAACGTTGTGCACGTGATTAAGGACGGCAAGCAATATAAGTAGATCGGTGTCGACATCCAGGTCCATTGATTTCCCAAGTCGACTCTGCGCCAAAGTCTCGTTTTATCTTGAGTCTTCCCGCGCTTTGGGACCATCGACCGACATCATCGCGGATCAGGTGTCGTGTCGCTTGCCGTTTGAGAAATCGCGGACAAGCTTGCCTTCCAGGACCCGCATGAATTCACGACCTCATCCATCCTCACGTGAATGAAGAAGTTGCCCACGTTATCGAACCGAGTTCCCATACCACCAATGCTTTGGCTCCCAGTCTCTTGTTGATCTCAATCTTCCTACGGCGATTCTGCTTTCAAGCGGCTGTTCTGGTAGGGTTGGCCCTTTCGCCGAGCCTTATAGCTGCCCCATCGGACAACTCTCATATGGTTGTGGAGGCTTTCTTTACAACCGAAAAGATTATGGTGGACGGAGAACTGGTGGAGGAGGCTTGGCAACGCGCCACACCTGCGAGCGATTTCATACAGGGCCAACCCAACACCGGTGAGGCCGCCACCGAGCAAACCGAGATCCGTATCCTCTACGACAAAGAAAATCTCTACTTTGGGGTGGTCTGTTTCGAATCTGAAATGGACAAGCGCACCGTCATTTCTCTGCAGCGGGATTTCTCGACTGGGCAGAGCGACCTCGTTGGAATCGCTCTCGACACCTTCAATGATCAACGGAATTCCTACGCCTTTGCCGCCAATCCCGGGGGCGCCAAGGCTGACGTCCAATTCCATTACGACGGACAGAGTATCAATTTCGACTGGGATTTCATTTTTTTTGTCAAGACCAAGCTCTACCCAGACCGCTGGACAGCCGAGTTCGCCCTTCCCTTCAAATCACTTCGCTTTCCAAAAGCAGACCAGCAAATCTGGGGCATCAACTTCATCCGGCGTGTGCGGCGAAAAGGTGAAAACAGTTTCTGGGCGCCCTTACCCTATCGAGTCGATCTGGGCCGGGTTTCTCTGGCAGGAAAACTGATCGGCCTGCAAGGAGTGTCGCCGGGACGCAACCTGAAGGTGACTCCCTACCTGACCACTAACTTCAAATCGTCCGCTTCCAAAGACGTCCCCCAAGACAACTTCGACTTCGATGCCGGCGTCGACGTCAAGTACGGCCTCACCAGCCAACTGGCTCTGGACGCGACCTACAACACTGACTTCTCCAACGTCGAAGTGGACAGCCAGCAAGTCAACCTGACGCGATTCAATCTCTTCTTCCCCGAAAAACGGGATTTTTTCCTGGAAAACAGCGGTTTTTTCACCTTCGATCAATCCGAGGCGCTTTCTTTCTCCGACCGCGGCTTCCGGACAGCCGGTAGTAGGGGTCGGGGGCGCAGATCGCCGCGAACCGATTTCATCCCTTTCTTCACCCGGCGCGTGGGGCTGTCCGATGCAGGGACTCCCATCCCGATTCTGGCCGGAGCGCGTCTGAGCGGTGAACAGGGCCCCCACGAGATCGGGTTGCTCTACATCAAGGAGCAAGGCGGCAACTCCCGAGGGGACGGCTTCACTGTCGCTCGAGTGGCTCGGCGCCTATCAAAAAATGCCAGGGTTGGCGGCATCTTCGTCGACAGGAGTCCGGCAGAAAACCGCGTCTTCGGAGTCGACAACAATCTCCGCTTCTTCGGCAACCTGATTATCGACTCCTTCTGGGCAAAAACCATCTCCAAGGAAGAGGGGGACGACAATACTGCCTGGAAGACAGGAATCAGTTGGCGGGACACTTTTTGGAACCTCAACCAGTCCTTTCTCGATATTGGATCTGACGTCCGTGTCGATGCCGGTTTTGTGCCTCGACGAGGCATTCGAAAAAGCATTACTCAAGTCGGAATCCATCCTCGACCCAAGGGAACCCAGGGTCTGGTCAGGGAGTTTTTTCCCCATGGACAGATCGAATACATTACAGATCAGCAAAATCAGCTTTTGACTCGCGTTGTCCATGCAGGCTTCGCTACGACTCTCGTGGACGGGGCGTTCTTCGAGGTGGCCCGAACCAAGAATTTTGAGCGGCTCGAAGAAGCCTTCAACATCCAAAACCAGGCTTCGATCGCTCCGGGCGACTACAACTTCGACGACTGGACCTTTATGTTCAGCTCAGATCCGAGTCGCAGAATATCGGCCAGTCTGCGTTACGACCGCGGGAATTTCTTTGATGGGCGCAAGACAACCTATACCTCGAGTGCCACTTTCCGTCATCGCCCGAATTTCTTCACCACGCTGGACTATCAACGTAACGAGGTCGAGTTGCCGGAGGGAGCTTTCGATATCGATCTGTTCCAGTTGAGGTTTCACTATGGTTTCAATCCGGCCATGTTTCTGGACGCTTTTATTCAATACAACAGCAGTGCGAGAGCAGTTTCCTCCAACATCCGTTTCAACTTGATCCATCGTCCTCTCAGCAACCTCTATCTGGTCTATAACGAAAACCGGGACAATCGCAGCGGTGAAATCCTGGATCGCGTGCTGGCCATCAAATTTACTTACCTGGCAGAGTTTTAGACCCATTACCTCTGAGAGGGACAGAAATGCCAGACAAGTATTTGTTTCTGTCGTCAACCGCGGAGAGATCCCGGCACCATCGAGCCGGGAAAACTGGCCGATACCATCGTAGTCGACGATAATCCACTCAGGCAGATGTCCGACCTGAAAAAGATTATGTACGTGTGATTAAGGACGACAAGCAATATAAGTAGATCGGTATCGACCTCCCAGGTCCATTGATTTCCCAAGTCGATTCTGCGCCATAATGTAGTTCTGCCTTGAGCCTTTCCCGTGCTATGAGAAACCGTCGACCGACGTCATTGCCGGATCAGGTGTCGCGTCGCTATCGCCTGAGATATCGGGAGAACTTTCCAGGACTCGTATGAATTCACAACCATATTCCCCCATGCATGAAGTCGCCCACGTTGTCAGGAACGGAGTTCCATACTGCTAATGCACAGGCTCGCAGTCTGTTGTTGCTCAATGGCCCTAAAACGATTCTGCTTTCGAGCGGCTGTTCCGGTCGGGCTGGCCCTCTCGCCGAGCCTCCTGGCAGCCCCATCGGACAACTCTCATATGGTGGTGGAGGCTTTCTCTACAACCGAAGAAATCACCCTGGACGGAGAGCTGACGGAGGAGGCCTGGCAACGCGCCACACCCGCCAACAATTTCATACAGGGCCAACCCAACACCGGCGCGGCCGCCACCGAGCAGACCGAGATCCGTATCCTCTACGACAAAGAAAATCTCTACTTTGGGGTGGTCTGTTTCGAATCTGAAATGGACAAGCGCACCGCCATTTCCTTGCAGCGGGATTTCTCGACTGGACAGAGCGACCTCGTTGGAATCATTATCGATACCTTCAACGATCAACGGAATTCCTACGCCTTTGCCGCCAATCCCGCCGGCGCCAAGGCGGACGCTCAATTCCATCACGACGGACAAAGTATCAACTTAGACTGGGATTTCATTTTTTTCGTCGAGACCAAGCTCTACCCAGACCGCTGGACAGCCGAGTTCGCCGTTCCCTTCAAATCACTTCGCTTTCCAAATACAGACCAGCAAATCTGGGGAATCAACTTCCTCCGGCGTGTGCGCCGAAAAGGTGAAAACAGTTTCTGGGCGCCCTTACCCTATCGAGTCGATCTGGGCCGGGTGTCTCTGGCAGGAAAACTGATGGGTCTGCAAGGGGTGTCGCCGGGACGCAACCTGAAGGTGACTCCCTACCTGACCACTAACTTCAAATCGTCCGCTTCCAAAGAGGGCTCCCAAGACAACTTCGACCTCGATGTCGGCGTCGACGTCAAGTACGGCCTCACCAGCCAACTGGCTCTGGACGCGACTTACAACACCGACTTCTCCAACGTCGAGGTGGACAGCCAACAGGTCAACCTGACGCGATTCAATCTCTTCTTTCCCGAAAAACGGGATTTTTTCCTGGAAAACAGCGGTTTTTTCGCCTTCGATCAATCCGAGGCGCTTCCTTTCAACGACCGAGGCTTCCGGGCAGGCGCCCCTCGGACTCGCAGGCACCGATCGCTGCGAACCGATTTCATCCCTTTCTTCACCCGGCGCGTGGGATTGTCCGATGAGGGGAATCCCATCCCGATTCTGGCCGGAGCGCGTCTGAGCGGCGAACAGGGCCCCCACGAGATCGGGTTGCTCTACATCAAGGAACAAGGCGGCAACTCCCGAGGGGACGGCTTCACTGTCGCTCGAGTGGCTCGGCGCCTATCAAAAAATGCCAGGGTTGGCGGCATCTTCGTCGACAGGAGTCCGGCAGAAAACCGCGTCTTCGGCGTCGACAACAATCTCCGCTTCTTCGGCAACCTGATTATCGACTCCTTCTGGGCAAAAACCGTCTCCAAGGAAGAGGGGGACGACAATACTGCCTGGAAGACAGGAATCAGTTGGCGGGACACTTTTTGGAACCTCAACCAGTCCTTTCTCGATATTGGATCTGACGTCCGTGTCGATGCCGGTTTTGTGCCTCGACGAGGCATTCGAAAAAGCATTACTCAATTCGGAATCCATCCTCGGCCCAAGGGACCCCAGGGTCTGGTCAGGGAGTTTTTTCCCCATGGACAGATTGAATACGTCACAGATCAGCGAAATCAGCTCTTGACTCGCGTTGTCCATGCAGGCTTCGCTACGACTCTCGTGGACGGGGCGTTCTTCGAGGTGGCCCGAACCAAGAATTTTGAGCGGCTCGAAGAAGCCTTCAACATCCAAAACCAGGCCTCGATCGCTCCCGGCGACTACAACTTCGACGACTGGACGTTGATGGCCAGTTCCGACCCCAGCCGAAGGATATCAGCCAGTTTGCGATATGAGCGTGGTGATTTTTTTGACGGAACCAAAACGACCTATACGACAAGTGCCACTTTCCGTCATCGTCCCCACTTCTTTACCACACTGGACTATCAGCGGAACGAGATCGAATTACCTGAGGAAGCTTTCGATATCGACCTCTTCCAGTTGAGGTTCCATTATGGTTTCAATCCGGCCATGTTTCTGGACGCTTTTATTCAATACAACAGCAGTTTGAGGGCAGTTTCCTCCAACGTCCGTTTCAACTTGATCCATCGTCCTCTCAGCAACCTCTATCTGGTCTATAACGAAAACCGGGACAATCGCAGCGGTGAAATCCTGGATCGCGTGCTGGCCATCAAATTTACTTACCTGGCAGAGTTTTAGACCCATTACCTCGAAGATCAGGTGTCATATCGCTACCGTCTAAGATATCCGGAGAACTTTCCAGGACTCGCATGAATTCACAACCACATTCCCCCATGCATGAAGTCGCCCACGTTGTCAGGAACGGAGTTCCATGCCGCTGATGCACAGACTCCCAGTCTCTTGTTGAACTCAATGGCCCTAAAACGATTCTGCTTTCAAGCGGCTGTTCCGGTCGGTCTGGTCTTCTCGGCGAGCCTCCTGGCAGCCCCATCGGACAACTCTCATATGGTGGTGGAGGCTTTCTTTACAACCGAAGAAATCACGCTGGACGGAGAGCTGTCGGAGGCGGCTTGGCAACGCGCCACACCCGCCAACAATTTCATACAGGGCCAACCCAACACCGGTGAGGCCGCCACCGAGCTAACTGAGATCCGTATCCTCTTCGACAAAGAAAATCTCTACTTTGGGGCGACCTGTTTCGAATCTGAAATGGACAAGCGCACTGTCATTTCCCTGCAACGGGATTTCTCGACTGGACAGAGCGACATCGTTGGAATCATTATCGACACCTTCAATGATCAACGGAATTCCTACGCCTTTGCCACCAATCCCAGGGGTGCCAAGGTGGACGTCCAGTTCCATCACGACGGACAAAGTATCAATTTCGACTGGGACGCCATTTTTTTCGTCAAGACCAAGCTCTACCCAGACCGCTGGACAGCCGAGTTCGCCGTTCCCTTCAAATCACTTCGCTTTGCAAATACAGACCAGCAAATCTGGGGCATCAACTTCATCCGGCGTGTGCGGCGAAAAGGTGAAAACAGTTTCTGGGCGCCATTACCCTATCGAATCAATCTGGGCCGCGTTTCTTATGCAGGAAAACTGATTGGCCTGCAAGGAGTGTCGCCGGGCCGCAACCTGAAGGTGACTCCCTATGTAACGACTAACATCAAATCGTCCGCTTCCAAAGACGTCCCCCAAGACAACTTCGACCTCGACGTCGGCGTCGACGTCAAGTACGGCCTCACCAGCCAACTGGCTCTGGACGCGACCTACAACACCGACTTCTCCAATGTCGAGGTCGACAGTCAGCAAGTCAACCTGACGCGATTCAATCTCTTCTTCCCCGAAAAACGGGACTTTTTCCTGGAAAACAGTGGTTTTTTCATCTTCGATCAATCCGAGGCGCTTCCTTTCTCCGACCGCGGCTTCCGGACAGCCGGTAGTAGGGGTCGGGGGCGCAGATCGCCGCGAACCGATTTCATCCCTTTCTTCACCCGACGTGTGGGGCTGTCCGATGCAGGGACTCCCATCCCGATTCTGGCCGGAGCCCGTCTGAGCGGTGAACAGGGCCCCCACGAGATCGGGTTACTCTACATCAAGGAGCAAGGCGGCAACTCCCGTGGGGACGGCTTCACTGTCGCTCGAGTGGCTCGGCGCCTATCAAAAAATGCCAGGGTTGGCGGCATCTTCGTCGACAGGAGTCCGGCAGAAAACCGCGTCTTCGGCGTCGACAACAATCTCCGCTTCTTCGGCAACCTGATTATCGACTCCTTCTGGGCAAAAACCGTCTCCAAGGAAGAGGGGGACGACAATACTGCCTGGAAGACAGGAATCAGTTGGCGGGACACTTTTTGGAACCTCAACCAGTCCTTTCTCGATATTGGATCTGACGTCCGTGTCGATGCCGGTTTTGTGCCTCGACGAGGTATTCGAAAAAGCATTACTCAATTCGGAATCCATCCTCGGCCCAAGGGAACCCAGGGGCTGGTCAGGGAGTTTTTTCCCCATGGACAGATCGAATACGTCACAGATCAGCGAAATCAGCTTTTGACTCGCGTTGTCCATGCAGGCTTCGCTACGACTCTCGTGGACGGGGCGTTCTTCGAGGTGGCTCGAACCAAGAATTTTGAGCGGCTCGAAGAAGCCTTCAACATCCAAAACCAGGCCTCGATCTCTCCGGGCGACTACAACTTCGACGACTGGACCTTTATGTTCAGTTCAGATCCGAGTCGCAAGATATCGGGCAGTCTGCGTTACGACCGCGGGGATTTCTTTGATGGGCGCAAGACAACCTATACCTCGAAGGCCACTTTCCGTCATCGCCCCCACTTCTTCACCACGCTGGACTATCAACGTAACGAGGTCGAGTTGCCGGAGGGAGCTTTCGATATCGATCTGTTCCAGTTGAGGTTTCACTATGGTTTCAATCCGGCCATGTTTCTGGACGCTTTTATTCAATACAACAGCAGTGCGAGAGCAGTTTCCTCCAACATCCGTTTCAACTTGATCCATCGTCCTCTCAGCAACCTCTATCTGGTCTATAACGAAAACCGGGACAATCGCAGCGGTGAAATCCTGGATCGCGTGCTGGCCATCAAATTTACTTACCTGGCAGAGTTTTAGACCCATTACGTCCCGGAAAGACAGAGACGCCGGACAGGGTAGTTTTTTCTGTCGTCAACCGCGCCAGGATATCGGCAGCGTCCAGTTCCAGCGGCGCCCCCACAGTTCCAACCAGAGAAGCACGACGGCAACACCAAGCAGCCAAGGCCATAGCGCCAGTTCGGCAATGGATTTTCCTTCGACGACCTGAGAGGGGTCGGGTATGAATTCCCCTCCCGTCCATTGGCTGGCTTGTCTCAGTAATTCGGTCTTGGGAGCAATGGAATATTCTTCCGGATAAGGGAGGGCAAGGCTGCCGGACCAAACATCGACACGGCCTGAGTGGTAGACCGACTCGATCCGGACATCGTAGATGCCTTCTTCATCAAGAGGCAGTCGGGCCTGCAGCCGATCGGCGTGGCTGGGAAGCAGAAGACGAGAGAATTCTTCGCCCCCAGGATTCCGGATATCTACCCTGCCCTGCATCCAGGGATCTGAGCTATGACTCAATCCCCCATCGGCGATTTGGAAAAAGACCTCGCCCGCATTGCGGACGAGGCGAGGTTCGATTTTCCGTCCCGAAGCGGTGAGTTCATGTGCCAGGCCCGTCAGAAAAGGAGTAAAAGAGGTCCAATTCATCCACGGCTCGGCCCAGCTTCCGGACAGATCGGTAGCAAAAACTCCCACTTGACCCAAACCGTGATGCCAGACGGTCAGGACAGGATGTCCCTCTTGATTTTGCAGCAGTACCCGTGATTCCGCTTTTTCGGCAACGCGGACATATCCCTTTAACTCCGGGGCGGAATCCCAATCGAGGTCGATTAGCCATCGCGCCAACGTTCCCGGACTCAACTGAACCTGCAACTCGCGACGAGCTTCATCCCGTAAGTTCATTTTTTCGTCTTCGAAGATTCTTGGTATCCGGTGGGGAGTATCGGTGTAGTAGAAGCGTCCGCCGCCCCACTGGGCAAGGCGCGCACAAAGTTCCTGGTCGGCATCAGCACCCACGGCCAAGCAGGAGAGCGTCACTTTTTCCGAAACCAGCCGGTCGAACAATTCGCTGTAGTCAGCCCGGTGGGATCTGCCGTCGGTTAGAAGCAAGATATGCTTCAAAACAGCCTTCTGGGGTTTCAAGACATCGTAAGCGGCAACCAAGGCGGAATAGATATCGGTCCCTCCATCGGCTTCGATTCTTCTAAGCACCCCGATGATGTCGGTTCGCTTGAACTCTTGCCGGAAAGGGAAATACAAGTGCGGCGTCGAGTCAAATCCCAGCAAAGCGACCCGCTCGTCGGAGCTCAGCGAAGTGAGAACTCCCAAAGCCCCGGCCTTGGCCAGATCCAGACGGCCGCCCGTCATGCTTCCCGACTTGTCAACCGCCAAGACCCAGGCGACGGAAGGGCTTTCCAACTTTGGCGGCTCTTGCCATTCAACCGGCAACAAAGCAGCCAACTCTTCGGCAGGCGTTTCTCGGAAAGAGTTGCTCCCCGAAATCAAGAGCCCGCCGCCGCCGCGAACGAAAGCGTCCAGGCGCCCGATCTCGTCTTTCCCAAGGCTGCCCAGGGGGAAATCCTCGAGATGGATAATGTCCGGCGAGGCGTCAAACTCGGAAGCCGACAAGCTGGACGCGCTCCTATACCGGACCACAGCGCGCATCGCCCTGACGGTAGGAGGAAGAGCAGTCGACGTGTTAGAGGGATTGACGTAGAGCCCGGTTGCGGGATTGCTGGCTTTAATCACCTCCACCAGTTGATTGTTTTCCCGATGCCGATCCGTTTCGATTGTGCATTGGATCCGAAGGAGTGCGCTGGGCTCGGCCACCTGAATCCTGGGCAGGCGAATACGATGTCGTCCAGGATCCAAGTCGAGACGAAGCGAGTCCAGCAGACGGCCATCCCAATGAACGTCGCATTGAGGCGAAGCAGGGCCATCGACACTCAAGACAACCTCCGGAACAATCCATTGGTTTGGGTAGGCAACCTGGGGGATATCGAGCTTCTTGACCTGCAGGTCCGGAAGAGAGGGAGATGGCGGCGAAAAGACGTAGAGTGGGATTTCTTGCCGTTGAAGATCCAGGACTTCCGCCATCCAATCGCCCTGTGTTTGGGCACCGTCTGAAAAGAGAACGATCTTCAAGGGGCGGCCTCTCCGACGAAACTGTTTGGCAAATTGCAGGGCGGAGGCCAAGTCGGTCGCCTCCCTGTCGGTCATAAGGTGACGGGCATTCAAGACGGCGCCCGGCTTGGTCTCATCGACGAGAACAGGAGTGCGGGCGAAGGCGATGCAAAAAAGGCGTCCGACCCGAGGATTCTCGCGCCATTGACCAACCAGGTTCTCCGCCCGCAACAGCTCGTCTTCAGACATGCTGGCGGAAACATCTACTAGGGCCACCAAGTCCCAAATCGAGCTCTCTCGGCTGATTCGAGGCTGCATCAACGCCAATGCGATGGTCATCCACAGGCAGCCGCGCAAGACAGTTTGGGCCAGTAGTCTCGGATTACGGCGGACCCGAAAGGTCAGCAGGAGAAGCAATCCCAAAGAAATCCCAAGAACAAGAAGAGTTGAAGCCATTAATCTAGTCAGTGACCTTTGCTTTGAATAAACACCACTCCAAGACGCTCAATGCCAGCGCGAGCAGCAAACAAAGCGTCCAGAATGGGACTTCTTGACCGGGTAGAGGTGAAACCGGTTTCGGCTCCTCAACCCATCCCAGCTCTCCCACATCGCGAACCAGCCACGGTTCCCGGTTGATTGACAAGACCCGCTGCTCCGGCGCAGACAGCAGATAGTGTCCGGCTCTCCGCGCCAGAAAGCGCTCGCGATTGTCATCCGTCCAAGTATTGACCTTTCGTCCAGCGGGATCGCTCACCTCCCAATCCTGGGGTGGGGCCAAGAATGCTGAGAGGGAAACCGGCCCGGTGGCCCAGTCGTCAAGCTGAGGCGAGGTCAAGTTCAAAGCCAGCTGACCCACCCAGAGCGGGAAGCTCACCAAGTGCGTCAGATTCGAATTTCCCAATTCCCAACCGATGACGACTCCGCGCGCGTTTTCTTTGGAAAAAGCGCCCAACAAAACACCCTCATTCGACGTCAGCAATGGCTGACAATAGTCGGGACTGAGATACAAACTGGAGCGGATTTCCCAGTCTGCGGGATTGGCTGAGCGCCAGACCGGATGGGCTTTATCCCAGCTCGTTGCAGTGACTTGGCCACCGCCGAGTACCGGCACTGGCGAAGACTCGGCCGGTGGTCCTATGTAGATGGCTACCGGAGGTAGCGGCTCTGAAGGTACAGTCCGATCAAGAACCACCAAATCGGCCACCTCTGAGCGGTCGTAAGTTTCCGGCGAAACCACTTTGACATCCAGGCGCCAGTCAGCACTGAGTGCTGCTCTCAGGTGGCGATTTCCATCCGTCACCAGGACGACTCGAAGTGATTTCTCCGGTGGAACGTACGCGAAAGCACGATCGACTACCCGTCCAGTTTGGGCGTCTTCGACCAGCAGCGTCACCCGGCCCTCAAGCCCTGGCTGGACCCGAAAAACCGCACGAAAGATCTCGCCAGGGGGGCCCAGATCGATCTTTTCTTGGTGGACCACCGCCTGGTCTTGCAGGATAACGAGCTGCATCGATTGAAATCCGTCCATCTGATGCTGAATCTCGGCTACGCCTCTCCCCCAGCCGGGCCTTTCCCAGTCGGGACGAATCAGGAAGCGACGGATGGTCACGATTCCACTGGTTGAAGCGAGTCGGATCCAGCGCAGATGGGATTTTCCGGGGCCCGTGTTGAACTGCACGCGCTTTCGCTCATCCAGGTCGGTAGCTTTCTTTAAGTATTCGAAGTCTTCAAAGGTCACCCGGCCGCTTGAAAAAAGCGTTAATCTCGCCCGTGGATACTGATTGGCAAGGGACTTGGCCAGTTCTAAGGCCCTACTCAAACGAGCGGCCGTATCGTGCCACTGCAGCTCATCGACCAGACCTGCCACCATGCTTCTGCCAGCGAGTCCAGTGGTCAGGAGGCGGGGCGGGTCTCCCAATTCGATGAGTGCGAACCGGCTCGACTCTTGGCTGGATGCCAACTCTTCCCGGATTCGCTGCTTCAACACTTCCAGCTTCCTCTCGGCATCTGGGAGACTGTTACCCGCCTCAGTTCCAGTCTCCACCAGAAAGATCTCAAGATCGGTTCCCTCTCCCGGGAGTAGAGAGCTGTCCCCGGCCAATGCAAGACTCAAACAGAGCAGGAAAGCGCCATGGAGTAGTAACGACAGCGTCTGGCGCAGTCGGCGGGGATAAGACGAGGTTCCACCCGCTAAGGCTTCCCACAGCAGCAGCGAGGAGACAACCGATCGCTGCCGCCGCCGGTAGAGGTAGAGCAACAGGACTGGAAGGAAGCCAACCAGAAAATAGCCCAGGGTCCTCACGCGATCAAGCCCCGCGAGTGGAGGAGCTCCAGAACCAGGTCCTCAAACTCCAAGTCGGTAGTACAACGGGTGTTTGCGACACCGCTTCTGGCACAGGCCTGGTCGAACTGCTGCAAGAAACGACTCAGATTCTTCTGATAGTCCTCATTGAGTTGGTCTCCCCACTGCAGCCAAAGCGAATCACCGGACTCCGAATCCACAAGTTCATAGGACTCGGGATTCAAAGAAGGCCTCAGCTCCTGGGGCGCCAACATCTGAAGGAAGAATAAATCGGGAAAACGATGGCAGCTCTCCACCGCCTGCAGCAAGTCATAGTGGAGGAAATCCGAGAGAACGATCGTGAGGCTGGGTTTGAACTCCCGACGCACATAAGTGAGATCTTGACAAAATAACCCCAAGGAGGAGGTGACTCCGCTGGGCCTCAATCGACTCAGAAACTCCAGCACCTGACTGATGGACCGTCTTCCGGCAAGGATTCTGGATCGCTTGCCGATGTTACCTTCAAAGGTGCCTATCAAGAGAGCGTCGCGGGCGAAAAGGCTGATGTAGCAGAGGGCAGCCGCGGCCTTGAGAGCGAAACCCCATTTCGACGGCAGACCGAAGGCCATCGACCGGCTCGCATCGAGAAGGATCAGCACCCGAGCGCCTCTTTCGACTTGGCAGATTCTGACGATAAGCTGGCCCAGTCGCAAGTAGGCTTTCCAATCCAGGAGGCGGAGATCGTCTCCAGCGATGTATCCGCGATAATCGACGAACTCGAGACCTTGGCCGGTCACGTTCGAGGACCGGTCCCCATCTCGGGCTGTTGCCAGCCGCTGCAGCATGAAGTGCAGCCCTTCCAGTTTTTCCAGGAAGGAATCTTCCAGCAGGGGGTTGTCGTCGGCTGCCGGAGAACTTTTTTCCAGCGGCGTATCCAGCATCTCAGCCTTCAACCGTATCCAGGATCGCATCGATGACCGAATCGGGATCGACGTTCTGGGCCTCAGCCTTGAAATTGAGAACCAGTCGGTGCCGGAGCGAGATTTTTGCCAGATTACGGATGTCCTTCCGGCTCACGGCGAAGCGACCATCGAGTAGGGCTTCCACCTTGGCGCCGAGAATCATGGCTTGGGCGCCGCGTGGACTGCTGCCGTATCGCACCGACTGCTTGACAATATCGGGCCCACCGGAGAATTCGGGATGGGTTTGCAGCATCAACTCGATAGCAAAGTCCTGGACCTCTTTGGCAATAGCCACTTCCCGAGTAATCCTTCCCATTTGTGCGATCGAGTCGGCTCCCAGGACCGGCTCTGGTGCCGGCTGCTGGAGGTGGATAGTTCGGTCCAATATCTCATGCATCTTTTCACGGCTAGGAAACTCGACCTTCACCTTGAAAAGAAAGCGGTCAAGCTCCGCTTCCGGAAGAGGGTAGGTACCCTCCATTTCAATCGGGTTCTGAGTAGCCAGAACAAAGAAAGGTTGAGGGAGTTCGTGGGTCTCGCGCCCGACCGTGACGGCGCCCTCCTGCATTGCCTCCAGCAGAGCTGACTGCGTCTTCGGGCTCCCCCGATTGATTTCGTCAACCAGAATGATCTGTCCGAACAAAGGACCGGGGCGAAACCGAACAATCTTCCGCAAGTCCTCTTCATGGAGCACCGTGGTTCCAGTGATGTCGGCCGGCATCAGGTCAGGTGTGAACTGAATCCTGGAAAACTTCAGCGAGAGACACTGGCTTAGAGTCTTAACCAAGCGGGTTTTCCCTAGTCCCGGCACGCCCTCCAAAAGGACGTGCCCCCCTGCGAGCAGACCGGTAATGACACTATTGACAACGTCCTCCTGACCGACGATCACCTTACCGATCTCGAGCCGGAGTTTTTCGAAAAGAGTGACAAAATGTTCCACCCTTTTCTCGACTTCAGCGAGCAGAGCGACCGACTCCGGAGTGTGGATTGAGTGCGTTTCTTTCACAGCTAGTGGGATTGATCGGGCCGCTTCGCCCTGGTGGAACGAAAGTAATTTTCTACCAAGGCTTGATAGAAATCCGGCAGAGCTTGCTTCTTCCGGAAAGCTGAACCCTCATTCTTCAGGTTGCCTCTCCAACTCGAAGAACGCAGTTCTCTGTCGGAGAGGGTGTCTGTGCGGACGTCCGAAGGTCCGTCCCCGGCAATCCCTTGCACCGGAGCCTCGTAAAAGGAGGCGCGAATATCAGTCGCTGCCCCTAGCTGCTTGGACCCCTCGCCGGAACCCACGGCCCCCGAGGCCCCGCCTTTACCGGCTTCCTCGGCATCGGGATTCTGCCTGGCATCCTGCGGTCCGGAGACATTCAAACCCGTCCTGACGCGGCGAGAAACCGGGTCAGAAGACAGGCGCTCGGAATAGGCGCTCCGAGTCAGCAAGAATCGATCGATCTTCGGCTCCGATCGGTTAAGAGTTGAAGCTTGCTGGGTCTGGCTACTCTCAGGACCGTCTCGGTCTTGGCTCGGTCTCCCCTCCATAGAGAGGCCGCTCCGAGCACTCAAAGCAGATTCCTGGTCCAAGGGTCCGCTCAACCGTCTTGATTCAGGTTGATCCTTGCCTTCACTTGGGAGCGGTTCACCCTCCTTGATTTCATCCTCGCTTGGAGCCGAGGAGCCTACCGGCTCCTGATCTTGGCGCGAACCTTCCGACTTGTTGTCCAAAGCTGCTCGTTTGTTGGCCGCCTCGTCACCTGGCGACTCTTCATCCCGAGACTGTGGTTTGTTCGCCATTGGGTCACTTGTCGGCTCTTTTTTCGGAGACGCTGGCGGCGGCTGGAACTGAGCGTTTGCTGGAGGCCGCCCCGCCGTTACCAGTTGAGTGCGGGTTGCTGGAGAGGCCCACCATGCGGAGGGAATCCAGACCAAACTCAACGAACCCAAGAGGAGCCAATGTCTCTTGCTGAAAAAGTAAAGCCGGGGCACTCGCATCCCGGCCAAAGCCCGGCTGGTGTTGATCAAATGGGCCTTCATGAAGGTGGACGGATGCGGGCGGCGCTTCAAGAAATCGAGCGCACTGCCGAGTTCGTCGTGAGAAAAGAGTTTCCGGCTTCGCTGCTCGACCCACTCCGTGGAAAAGGCCCGGACCATGCGGAGGTGCACCAGAAGCAACAGCAAGCTGCCGAGACCTACTATCCACCACCAGCTAAACGACGCCCCAAAGACACTGTCAAACAGACGATTGACGGCGTAGCTCCAACTGCTGAGGACCAAACAGTAGACCAGTGTCGATGCGAGATACCGCCTCAAGTAGGCTCGTCCCAGCCCGTGAAAACTCTTCCAAAAAACCGGTTCGATTCCACTCATTGATTCAGGGACGTCTCTCCTACCCTGGATACTGGTCGGAAAGGGCTGCAAACCGAGCGAGTCGGTTCACTTGTACTGACGCCCACCCTTGAAAACGTAAACCAGGTTCTTCAAGCTTCGAATATCGTTCAGCGGATTTCCATCCACAACGATGACGTCGGCCAGTTTTCCAACCTCCAGCGTGCCCAGCTCGTCACTCTTGCCCAGCAATTGCGCAGCAAGGCGGGTAGCCGACTGAATCACGTGGGAAGTGGTCATACCATACGTGACCATCAGGTCCATCTCCTGCCAGAGCGCTTCGGTATGGAAGTTCATTGGAGTACCGGAGTCGGTGCCGGCCGCGATCTTGACTCCACCCTTGACGAGTTGTCGAAATTTCTTCCCGATATCCCATGTTCGGCGACGAGTTCCTTCGAAGTAGTTCAAGTGGGTGAAGTTCTCAATCGAGCTGCGCACGTCGGCGTAAAGTTCGTCGAAGTAAGCGTCCCGAATCAGTTGATTGTCCCGGCGCTCGGGATAAGCCAAGGTGATATTGTAGATCTCTCCGACAATCAGAGTCGGAACATAATAAAAGTTTCTCGAGGCTGCCATCAGTTGTACGGCCTCTTCCTCGAAACGTGGTCCCGCTCCTCCCATATGCTCGATGGAATTGACGCCGACATCCATCAGCCGGCGTATGAGGGCAAGGTTGCCGCCGTGGGCCGCCACCGGCTTTGCTTCCTTGCGAGCTTCTCCCACGATTGTCTGAAGTTCCTCGTCGCTCATTTGCCCAGCCTGAATGATCTTGACGACATCCACCCCGGCATCCAACACCCTTCGCACCTTGTTGTAAGCGTCCTCTTTGCCGTTTACTGTCCAGCGGACAAAACTCTGGACCTCGTAGTCATATCTTCCGGGTGCGGCTCGAGGCAGAGACTTCTGAAGAAAGGGTCCCGAAACGAAGAGACGGGGACCCACCACTTCACCCGCATTGATCGCATCGCGGATGGCGATTCCGCGTTCCAGCGGGATCCCCAGATCACGTGCAGAGGTCACTCCACCGTGTACCAATAACTGCATTGCATTCAACGGCATGATCCGCTCGAGCTCAGGCTCCCAACGGGGAAAGTATTCGTTGTAATTGCCGTGACCCGAAAGGACCAGGTGGGCATGGCAATCGATTAATCCCGGCATCATCGTGTAGCCGTCGGTATTCACTACCTGAGCTCCGGAAGGGATTTCGAGCGTTCCTTTCGATCCGATTGCAACGATGCGCTCGTCTTTGATCAGCAGCACTGCATCCTGTTGCAATGGCCCTCCGTAACCGTCAATTAGAGCTCCGCCAACCAGGGCCAGATCGGCTTCGACATTCGAGGTCTGAGCAGAAATCGGCGTAGTGGCCAGCAACCCCGCAGAGAGGCCAACGAGAGCGAACATGAGGGGAAGATTCTTACGCATTGGGTCCTCCGAGAATTCGTCTCCAAGAGTACGGGGCAGCCAGACGTTCTCGGTCAAGCTCACTAGGAATCGTATCGGATAGCTTTCCCTTCAGGAAATCCTTTCGTGCACTCCTAAACTACCAGAAAAAAAGAAGTTTTACCTAATTCAGACTCTGGACTCTAGGCGATCTCCAAGCGGGCTGTCAAGGGATGAAAGGCTTTTGGGCGCTCTACTACCAGGAGTTTAAGTCCAAACCGCCAAGATTCTGCAATTGGCTCTTGACCAATCCCGAGCGATCCGTCATGCTTTAATACCTTCGAACATGACGTTTTTCATTAATGATCGGGACTGACCTTTCAGGCCCACCAAAGGAGAGACAGATGAGAGTGAAGCATCTCGTGATCCTGTTTAGCTTCGGACTACTGGTACTCGGTTTGCACGCCCAGGACAATGAGTCTGCCGTTGTGATCAAAGCTGGGCTACTGATCGACGGAACCGGGGCTGAACCCATCAGCGACGGTGTTGTGGTCGTTCGGGGCGAGAAGATTGAGGCGGTCGGTACAGCCGATTCGGTAGAGATCCCTGCGGACGCCGAGGTGATCGATCTGGGCAGTGACACCTTGATGCCGGGCTTGGTCAACAGCCACGCGCACTTTTCTATCCGGAACGACGACAAAGGTATTTTCGGAATCCTACGCAACGGGATCCGCCACGATGGACAACAGATGACTTGGGCAGTTCGCCATGTTCGCAACGAGTTACTGTCCGGCGCCACCACGGTGCGAACCACGGGAGATTCCCGCTGGATCGATGTCTACCTTTACGAGGCTATTCGAAACGGAACGGTCCCCGGACCTCGTATCATCACCAGTGGACTCGGATTGGCGCCCACGGGCGGCCATGGTTACCTGCGCTGGATGGTGGACGGTCCTTGGGCGATTCGCAAGCATATTCGCTGGAACCTCGAACATGGCGCCACCCAGATGAAGTTCGGAATGAACGACTCGACTGCCGACGCCACCGACTATACCCAGGAGGAAATCGAGGCTGGGGTTGACGAGCTTCACCGCAATGGACGCTGGGCAACAGCTCATGCTGTGGGCGCTTACGGCTCCTCTACCAAGGCAGCCCTCACGGCCGGGATGGACAGTATCGAGCATGCTACTCCACTGGATGATTCTACCTTGCCGCTGTACCAACAATACAAAGGGGCCGTTTCGTTGACGTGGTTGGTTTCCCGAGCCTTCCTTGGTAAACCGATCGAAGATCCCGACTCCTACCACGTTTTTGTGGACCAGAAGGCTAACAGCATCAGTGATGTGATCGACTTCGCCCGTCAAAAAGTGAAAAAGTTCCGTGCGGAGAACCCTCAAAACGAGAAAACTCGGATGGGAACCCGCGATCCCTTCTCGGTGGACCTCAACGTCCTTAGGCAAGGACCGGAAGTGGCTGCCGACGGCTTGAAACAGTGGGAGTGGATCGGTCACGGTAACATCGGAGGTCTGGACCGCAAAACGCGTCAAACCGGCATCGGCGAGAAGCTGGAGAACTTCTACAAATTCTACAAGGCGGGTGTCACGGTGGGCATCGGTTTGGACGGCCCCTATGGATGCATGCCGCTCTTTGTCGAGATGCTGGCGGAAGGACCTTTCTCGGCCCACGAAGCGATCCAGGTCGCCACTCAAGGTTCTGCCGATACGATCGGATGGGGGGACAAGCTGGGGACACTAGAGGTGGGCAAATATGCCGACATTATCTCCCTCAAAGAGAATCCCCTGGAGAACATCCAAACTCTCTCAAGTCCAAATTTCCTGATGGTAAACGGTGTCAACTACACGGGACTATCTTATCGATAGTCTGCCCAGGCGCCTGCCCATCAGTCGGCAGATCGGGTTTCACAGCGCAGCGAGACTCGGGCTCAGGATTGCCCTGCTGGCCGTACTGACTGCCCATACGTACGCCCAAGAGCCCGAGCGTGCCTTGGTCATCAAGGCAGCACGTCTGATAGACGGCACGGGTGGGCCCATTCTCAGGAATGCCGTCGTCGTCGTCCGCGGTGAAAAAATCGAGCTGGTCGGAAACCAGGATCAGGTCGAGGTGCCTCCAGACGCCGAGGTCATCGACATGGGTGACCAGACCCTGCTTCCCGGCCTGATTGATACGCAGGGCCAACTCACCATTCGGCCTGACTCTAGCGGGCAAGCCGGAATCATCGCCCGAATGGACGAGGATTTGAAAGGCCGCGACATGACGTTGGCAGCCGCTCATGCCCGCACCTCGCTGTTGTCAGGGGTAACCACCGTTCGAGTTGCTGGAGAAGCCGAATATGTCGATGTTTATCTCGGGCAAGCGATAGCGAACGAAACCATCCCAGGGCCTCGAATCATCGCCAGCGGACCCGGTTTGACGAGTCGCGGGGTCCCAGCCCCTCTCAAATGGAAAGTTGATACTCCCCTCGATCTGCGCAAGTTCATCCGCGACAACCTGCATCGCGGCGCCCGGACGATGAAACTCAAACTCTTTGATATGTCTCCTAAGGGGAGCAACTACACCACCCAGGAGCTGGAAACGATCGTCGATGAGCTCAAACGCAATGGAAGAGTAGTCAGCGCCGATGTCAAAGGGCTCTGGGGCGTCAGCCTCAAGGCGGCTCTGCAGGCCGGCGTTAACGTGATCGAAGATCCTTTCCCCTTGGACGAAGAGTTCTTCCCTCTTTTCCTCACCTCCAACGCGGCCATTAGTGTCAACGAAATGGGCCGGTATCTCTTTTTCGATGACGAGCTCTGGTCGGACTTCGACCGCAAGGTCAAGAGCTTGCCGGACTGGCAGGCACGCCTGGATCGGTTGATCGAATCTCTCGACGCCCGCCAGGAACCCGACCCGGACTGGTCGGAGTGGCAAAAAAACCAGTTCTTGCTCATCAAGCAGAAGAAACAGCGCCAAGACCAGCTCAATCGAGCTCGCCAAGCTGGAATCCCGATCACACTCGGTCTCGGATTCGCCTACGGGGGAGCGATTCAGCAGCTGGAATACCTGGTCGAGGCGGGCTGGACGCCGATGGAGGCCATCCTGAGCGGCACCAGCCTTGCCGCCCGTGTCCTTCAACTCGACAACTACATCGGCACGATCGAAGAAGGAAAATACGCGGATTTGATCGCCGTGAGGGGAAATCCTCTGATAGACATTCGAGACCTGTCCCAAATCGCTCTGGTCCTCAAACAGGGAAAAAGATATGAGGGCCTCACCTTCAAATAATCCCTTAGGCAAACTCTCCGGCAAGGCTTCCGGAACGGCAGTGGCCAGACTCTTACCCTACTGAATCAGGAAATGGCGCGCGGTTCCTGACCCAGCGGCCGCCACTCACCGGCGCCCCTTCGCCTCTGTCTCCTGCCTTAGTCGCTCCTGCCGGTAGAACCGAGTGGCGCGGTGGAGGCGAGACAACCCCCACACCGACCATCGAGCGGGCGAAGAAAGAAGGGCTGTCCTGGCAACCGCCTTGTAGGTCGCGCCGGCTACTTGCGGTCCTTTGCCACCCGGCGCCAACAGGAACGGAAGGCAGCTAGGCCGTTCCAGCGTCAATCTCTTCTTGAGGCTAAATCGGCGCCTGCACTCGAGAACCCGCTTGCTCCAGTCCCCTGCCCATGATCGGCTGACCGTCGCGATGACCACCAGTTGACCACCAGGAAGGGAGAAAAGGCTGCAAAAAACATGGCCAAACCGATCAACTCGAGAATGGGGATGTACCAGGGCCAGGGTGCGAAGAAGAAGGGTGAAACCGTGCCGGAAGGCGGTTCACTGAGATACATGTAGTTCGAACCCAAGCCGGTGTTGACGAGAGCGACTCCGCCCGCCAAGACGTTGAGGCAAACGAACGCTCGGACGAGTCCGCCAAGCGTGGGCCGCATCCCCAGTCCCCAGGTGGCGAACAAGGCGCCCACGACAATGCCGGAATGCGTAATGAAGTACTGGAAAAAGCGGTACTCCGGAAAATCCACCTCCTGCAGTCCCCCAGGGGTGATGACGGCGTTCAAGCAACCGACCAGGCCCCAAAAATAGGCAATCTCGTAAGTTCTCTGGTTGTGAAAGAGCAGCGTGACGGCCGTGGCGAACAGGGCAATCCCGCAGACATGAAGCGGAAGATCGTACCGCAGGAAGCGACTCAAACCAAACTCGGACAACTGTAGACCCCAGTAAATCAATTCGTTGATCAGAAGCGCTATTGCTAATAGATAACCCATGGAAGCGGCGACCAACCCGGATGCAGCCCTTCGCGCGATCACTGCCAGCAGAATAGGCAGCACCAAGGTCAACCCCAAGGTAATGAGGTGGGGTGCGGCAAACGTCTGGAAACCGGCAGTTTGCATATTCGGTCTGAAATTGGGTTCTTGACCCGAAAAACGACTTTGTTGCTGACTCTACCAACCTAACGCGTCTAGCGGCTGAGCTGGGAAGCAGTTATTGGCCAATTGGGGTTGGACAGGACTGTTTATAACAGGAAACGCTGGCAGCTTATTTCCTCTATACCAAGCCGTAGTTGTGTATGGGGGCATCCAATTCGTTGTTCTCCTCGATACTTCATCCGATTCCGGAGGCCTTGCGGCAACAACTCCTCCATCCTCCGGTCATGGACGAGTGCGAAAAAACATTGAGAAGGACTTTGTCGTCTAGGACAATAAAGCCTATAGCGAGCCGGAAGCTGAAGTTCCACATCGCCAAGCAGGAGCGCCACCGCCCGTCTGAAGCACCATGGCCTCCGGAACCGAGGCACGGGGCGGGCGGAGCATATCAACGTCTTCCAAACATCAGCTCGCGTTGGGGATGTCTCGTTGACTAGCCGGCAGCCGACCCAACCTCCAAAGACAACGATAAAATAGGAAGTTATGGCGACTGGCAAGAGAAGCGCTAAACCGCGACGTATAGCCATTGTCGGTGGAGGCATATCAGGGCTGGGGGCCGCATGGGCGCTGCATCACCACCCGGACCGATTTGATTTCCGGCTGTTTGAGGTCCGGGACCGGATTGGCGGGAATGCGATTACAGCCGATATGCCGCAGGATGACGGCAGCTCCATTCCCTTCGATATTTCCGTCACCGCCTGTATTCCGTCGGTATATCGACACATCCTGTTGTTGATGAAAAAGTTCGGCATAGAGCTGGTCGATACCAGATTCAGCTACAGTGTGAAGTACCGTGGCGGTGTATACGCCCACGATTTCGACTCCGACATCAGAGATCAGCTGCAATTCGAGATTGCAAGGTTTCAACGAGTCCTGAGGCGTCTACATTGGTTTGGTTGGCTGAGCCGTTCCCAATCGAAGTTTCTGAACGCCCTCAATCCATTCAATTACATCGGCATGGGGACGGTTCTGAATCTGACCGGTTTTTCCGGGGACTTCAGGTACAAGGTACTGAAGCCCATGTTTGTCAACTTCCTCATGGCGACAAATGTGTTCGATATGCCTGCGGCCCTCTTTACGAGATATCTCGAATTCTTTGATATCGAAACCGCCACGCCCATGCAGACGTGGGACCAGGGAACACGACGCATCTACGAGAACCTGTCCGCCAATTTCCGCGACAAGATATACCTCAGCCGGCCTGTCCGAAAGGTGTACCGCCCGTCGCCCCACGTCGTGGTCGAGGACGAGGACGGCGTAGAGGAGACTTTCGACGCGGTGATCTTCGCCTGCAATGCGTAAGCAAGGGCGGGACAGACACAGTAGGCGGTTCGATCGGCGAAGCTACCCCCAATTTGGCTTGAGGACAGCAGATCGCTATGTCGGAGAGGGTTCTCACGCCTGCGGCTGGAATCCAAGACTCGGCCTCGAGCGCTCAGTTTACTGAAGAAGGCAAGCTGCCGCCCCCTGAGCGGCGCCAAAGGCTGGTGGTCGTGGGATTCGGCATGGTGGCATATAGGCTCATCGACCGTTTGGCTGCTCTGGAGGCACTCGGACAATACGCTGTCACCGTGATTGGTGAGGAGCCCTACCCGGCCTACAACCGAGTCCATCTCACGGGGTGGCTGGAGCACCGCGAATTGCGGCAACTCGCCTTGGCGCCTCCGGGCTGGAGCCAAGCGCTGGGCGTCCGTGTCATCACTGGTAATCCGGTGACCTCCATCGACCGTGAAAACCAGACGGTCCAAAAATCGAGTCCTCGATAGGTTCAAGGATCCACGATCCGGAGCAGTCCAAAGGGATTGAGCCATGTCATTCGGTTTGATGTGGGACTGGATCAGGTATCTAGTGACTCCTTTCCCACGCCACTTGAGAGCCATGGGATATGCCCGAGGGTTGCGGCAACTCAGTTCTCGAGGACAACGCTGCCGGACCGCTTGGCAGCCTTACCTGGTGCGCAGCCGGTCGCTGATTCTCGAAGCCGCAGGCTATTGCGAACGAAACGAAAAAGCGCTGATCCTTGGATCGGGCCCGCTCTTCGATATTCCAGTTGCCCAACTGAGCTGGCGCTTCCGCGAAGTCATCCTTGTGGACATATTGCATTTCTGGCGGGTTCGTTCAGTCGTGCGCCGGTATCCCAATGTACGTCTGCAGTGCCTCGACGTCACCGGAATTGCCAAGGAGGTTTACACCATGGGGCGCAATGGACGGGCACTGGACGTGCCGGAATACAAACCGGATTTCTTCCTTCAAGATGGGTTCGATCTGGTTGTTTCGGCAAACATTCTTTCCCAGCTTCCCTTGTCTCCCCTTCGCTATGCATCGCGGAGGAAAAATAGACCGATACCTAGGCAGGTGAGGACATTCGCCCGACGGCTGGTTGTCAACCACCTGGATTGGCTGGCGTCGTTTGCAGGCAACGTCTGTCTGATTTCGGACCTTGAACGCCTCTATTGTGAGGGAGAGAATCTCGTCTGCCGGGAAGGATCTCTGTGGGGCGTCGACCTGCCCCAAGGGGGCCGGGAGTGGATGTGGGATCTGGGCCCGCAGCCGGAAATCGAACCCAACTACGACATGCGCCACCGGGTCGTTGGCTACGCCCAGTTTCCCAAGCAGTCTTGGCTCCCCTCGCGCAAACAACGACCCTGAAAAGAGCCAGAGAATCGCTATCAAAAATAGCTCAATGTCCTGAGTCTTCCCACCACCACGACTCCCGCTCTTCCCGGCCGAATCTCCTTCAGTTCCGCCTGCCAACTCATAGAGTCTTCCCGATGCCATCGCTCCAGCCGGCAACTGACCTTTTGGCGGATCCGTTCCGTGAACAGACCCAGGGCCGCCCGCACAGCACTGCTCGAACGCCAGCGATCGCTGTGCCGCCACCCGCGCCCAACTCCGCCAGCAATGGGAACGGGGAGCGGTCCGCCAATTCTGTCAGTTCATGCAAGCTGGTTCGGCTAGGAGCCGGAGTCTGACGCTTGAAAAAGAGGGGGCTTTTGTCCTTCTGGAATCGCACTCTTATACTGAATGCCCTGGGTGCTCTCTTTCCACTCCGCTTGCACCTCTTCGAGCAAAGCCGGTTTCTGCAGCAGATCCAGAGCGGTAGCCGCCAGAGTCTTGGCGGCCACAACCAGACTCTTGTGACCGATCGACATCCCTCCACACGCCACCGTGGACCAGTGGTGGCCTGGCGTTCCCAGAGGCGCCAGAGCTACACCCAAACCGATGGTAGGGGTGATCCAGCTGACATCGGATACATCCGTCGAGCCGCTGCCCGTGAACGTTGCCGGTCTCCGCAAGGGCTCGATCTGCGAAGCCATGCCGTTCTCCTCCAGGCCCAGTCCCTTCTGGATGGCTCTGGCAAAATTCTGCTCTGCTTCGCCAAATGGCGGCGGTCCCACCAGGAGCAGGTTTCTATACATGACCTTGGAGCCGGATTCGTTGATCAGCATGTTCCACACCCCTTCCAGAATGGTGACCTTGAACGTGGTTCTGGTCATCATGGCAGCCGCCCTTGCGCACTCCAGCAATCGTTCGTGCAAATAATCCACTCCCTGACGGTCCTTGTCGCGCACCATGTACCAAACGCGTGCATACTCGGGGACGACGTTGGCCGCCCCTCCTCCATGAGTCGTCACGTAGTGGACCCTGGCGGTGATCTTCATATGCTCCCGCAGGTAATTCATGGCAATATTTAGCAATTCGACTGCATCCAAAGCACTTTGGCCGGACCAGGGACTCCCGGCAGCGTGAGCCGTCTTACCGTAGAATTCGATCTGAACTCCATTCATCGCGTTGCTGCTTCCCAGTCCGACCTTGGTGAGAGACCCGGGATGCCAGTGCAAGGCCACGTCGAGATCATCAAACCATCCATCTCTGGCCATGTACGTCTTTCCGCTGTAGTTCTCTTCGGCGGGAGTTCCGTAGAGACGAATCGTGCCAGGAATTCCTTGCACCTGCATTACATGTTTGAGGGCTAAAGCGGCGCCGACGCTACCGGTCCCAAACACGCTGTGGCCACAACCGTGACCGGGTTCCCCTGCTCGCACGGTTTCCTTGGTCGACACAGCTTTCTGGGAGAGAGTCGGCAAGGCATCGTACTCAGCCAGAATTCCGATTATGGGTCGGCCGCTACCCGACTCGGCCACAAACGCGGTGGGCATATCGGAAACCCCCCGTGTCACTTTGAAGCCGTTCCGTTCCAGCTCCTCGGCCAGCAGCGCCGAAGACTTGAACTCTTGCAAGGCCAATTCGGCAAAGCTCCACACTTGATCGTTCAAAGAAGCCAGCAAGTCTCGATTAGAATCAACCCACTGGATCGCTGCCCTCTTGGCTGGGGTCAACTGCGCGGGTGTCACCTCGATGAGATCCTCATGAATCGGCAGGAGGCTGCTGGTTGTAAAGAAGGCGGCCAAGAGGATCACCGCAATCGATAACATATTCCTATAAGCACGGTTTTGCATACGATCTCCTTTTGGATTCTACGCTCTTCGATCAGGGTGCTGGCAGCCACCCTTAAAGAATCATCTCTCACATCACCCTCAAAAGCGATCTTTGTGGTCGCCGGCTGTGAATCCCCGTTGCGGAAAGGCGCCGCCGACCGCAACACGAAACATGAAACCGGAGAGTCTGCGTGAGGCGTTCACTAGAATTCTTCCCCTGCCACAACCTCGCCCTGCAACCATGGCACAAGGAGCCCGATGGCACCAGCCGGTTCTTCTTCAGCGCCTTGCTGATACCTTGCAAATCCTCTTGCTCAAGGTGATCGAGTATTCTGTCGTGTTAATCCGCGGAAGCTTCGATGTTGCCGCCCTGAGCCATATGGGCATATTCATAGCGGTGTATGGGCCGTCTTTGTCTCTTGATCAATCGCAGCAAATGCAAGTTCGGACAGTCCTTCAGAAGGAAGGCGTGCCAGTCGGAGTCGATAGTGAGGGCCTGCGCAGGATCATCCTTGGCGGCGGCTCGGAACTTGTCGTTGTCCTTACGGAGCCCGTGGATGACGTCGAGACCAACCGGAGGCGTCAACTCCCGGGCATCGCCTTCCAGCCGGGCCTGCAGGGGATAGAGCTCTCCGCCGTCTCGGAGGCAAAGGGAGGCTACGCTGAAGCCTTTGCCCGGGACGGACGTCGGAAAGCCTTCGCGCTCGAGTCCCAGCAACGCCTCGCGGATGGGTGTTTGACTGACTCCGAATTCTCCAGCCCGCGCTGTTTCGTTGACGCGGTCGCCGGCTGCGATCTGTCCCCGCGTGACTTTGAGAAGAATCCAGGCTCGGACGATAGAGCGCAGCGATTGTCGGGCAATCTCCATCTCGTGCCCCCTATTCTGGCCGTGTGATCCGATAAGGCAAAACAATTCGAGGGTATGAATTGTTCCCCCAGCCGTTCACAAACTATTCTACATATCCTATAGGCTGTCAATCGAGTGGCGTCCGCGGGGACGGACGGAACGCTGGGGGCCTTCAATGACACGGTTCCCCCGGCGGTGATCCATTCGGCAGGTCGGCGGCCGACAAAATGGCTCCCCTCGCGCAACCCTCTTCATAACCATTCACCGTCAGATCCTGGAGAATAAACCCATATATTTGAAGGAGTTACGGAATTCTAATTGTGTCGAAAAAGCGGGAGCCCGGTTGTCGCCGATTTCCCTTTTTCCGATCCAGCAAATTCGAGGCGGAAGCGTTGTCAATGACATTTCCGACCTTCAGGTCAAAAAAGTGCCTGTCAAGACATGGGGAGGACCAGGATATCCGGTTCGTCATTCTGGGTGCCTCTAGGCCGCTGATGAGGTTCCTGACTTGCTGGGAACTTGTCGGGTACTTGACGGGAACTTGGGGGGTCGCATCCCAGGGTCCCCGGCATGTGCGACCTGCCGTCCGAACGCCGTCGTCACCCGATTCTCGGAGACGTCGATCAGCGGTTCGCCGACCTGGTAGTCCCGTCCCTCTCCGATGTTGGAACTCCAGGTATCGGAGTTGTTGTTGCCGATGCCGTTCACCCTAGTGCTGACGGCACGCCGCTCGTAAGGACGTTCCATCCCAACATCAACGCCCGACGGGCCCCACCACACCACCTCGTTCAGGCTCATTTCCAGATCGGACTAGCCTGCAAACAGAACATGCCTCTTACGGCCGACTGGCATTGTTCACGGCGTACACCAAACCGACGGTACCGGTCTTCTCGTAGACCTTGTGTTCCGTCAACGTCAACTCGATCCGCTTGGCCGGTTCTCCCTAATTACCCCGAAGGCACCGGGAAGTGTCTTGGTCCTTGTGGTAGTGATTCCAGAACGTCTCGGCAAGAAGCTGATTGTTCGTCTGGAGGCGAACCACCGAGTCCGTGAGCTTGTCTTTCAACCGGAGGAATCCGGGATTGGATTGCTCCAAGTAGTAGACCATTCGATTCTCAAGAATTCGGTAGATCAACTCGGACACGTCCTCAACATTGTCCGTCACCATCGCCCCGACAGCCACGCCCGTCTCGAACTCGATCAGCCGACTGAGAGGGTGCACATCCTGATAGAATCTCCGCCGCCGCTCTTGGTCACAATAGAAGATGACGGGCTTTCCGAGGCTGAGAGCCATCGCCGCCTCAGCATCCTTGCCGTAACTTGCACGCGCACCTGCACAGTAAACGAGCAGCTTGGCGCACTTAACCATAAGACACTCGATGAGACCCTTGTCCTCGTGCCCATCGGCTGCACTCAGCGTAGGATCGAAATAGCGGAGATTCATTTCCTTCAGCCGATCATCCGCAAAAACACGATCGCATGTGTCCGCCATACTTCGGAAGTCTTGACGAGTCCCCATGCTTGTGGCGACATAAACGTCAAGATCACTCAGCATCGACAGGTAGTACCGAGTATTATCGAGTGCTGCTTTTCGCGTTTCTGCAAACTTGGATGCTATGCCCTCGTATTTCTCCAAGAGGGCGGATTCCGATGAGACCCTCTCGTCGAGTACTTCGTCGGCGGAGAAGATAAACTCTGCTTGGCGCGCCTGCAACTCCGTTGGAGCTTGCATCTCAAGGAGTTCACGAATTGTGGGCGAAGGGGTGCCAGCGGCAGCGTGCGCCTTGTACGCATCAATGAGTGCTTTTCGCAGGTCACTGTCGTTGCCGTCTGGATCGCCGCCGTAGGACTTACATGCCATTTCGGCAATGAGGTAGCGGTTGTCCCTGGCAATGGGCTTTAACGGAAGCGAAGGCCCACGCCGCTTAATCGCTTCCGTGTCGAACCGCTCCGAACTGAAGAAATTCTCGATCTCGCGGATAGAGAGGTCGCGGAGCCTGCGAAACGCAGTCCGTACATTACCGAAGTAGAGAAGGGCGTCGATATAGAGCCGGTACAGGCCCCACTTTAGATGGGCGAGAGAGGTGATCATTTCCTCGGACTGCAGCCAGTCTTCGGAGAACCCAGGCACCTCCCGGACATTATACGGGTGCTGCTCGGGCCCTTGCAGCCAGTAGTACCGAAAGAACCCGTCCCCAACAGGGACTTCGTGTCCGAGGACCAAAAGTTGGTTGAGCTGCACGGCTGAGAGGGACTCCTCGTCGAGCTTCCCGAGGCGTTTGAAGATATCGGCATGCGTTTGTTCCGTAAGCCAGCTTCCGATACCTCTGGTGGGAACCGAGAAGAGGGAGAACTCTTTGAGGATCTCGGCCTTTGATTTCATTGCGTTCTCCTGCTGTGTCTAACTCTCGTCCAGTACCTCCCACCTAACCACCACGGGGTTTTAGCAGAAAGCGGAAATCTCAATTTCCATACGTCAGGTTGCGCAATCGTGGATGAAAACCTCAATTCCTTCGACGGGATAGTCCGAAAGGTAATCGGCAATCTGCTGACAGTACTCTTCCTTGCACGTTTCGAAAAAGTCATCAAAACTGAGATTGAAATACACAATCCGCCGTGCTTGGTTAATCGAGTCGTAAGCGCTCATCTGTTTCTTGGCTTTGTTGATATCGGATTGAAATTTCCGGAAAAAGCCATCTTCGAGATAATTCTTGATTTTTCGGGCCGCAGGAGATTGGCGTGCTCGAACCTCTTCAGTCGAGGGGTTAATTGTTTTGACTTCGCACAAAACTCTCTGTCCGTTCAGCATTCCCTCAAGATCTGGCGTTTCGCTGTTGGATCGCGGAACGAACCGAACGTTCGAACAGCCGATGCCTGTCAAGTAGTTATAAGCTCGTGCCTGATTCAATATGTCGAAGAGTTGCTGCCAGCCGCGACCGTTTGAATCCTTGCGTGTCAGATAGGGCAATGCCTCGGTTTTCAAGACAGCCCATGCGTCTGGATCCAGCCCCTTCAGTTCTCTCTCGAGAGCGTTGTACTTTCTCCTTGCAGACGAGTTCCGAAGAGCGCTTCCGAAGTTTTGAAAATACGAGCCGGGTGCAGCCGGGTTCGGAATTAAGTCCCGAAGCTCGCAGATTTTTGGCAGCTGTTCGCAAAACATACTTACTTAATTGTAAACCAACTGGCCGTGCGACAGTCTCGCACTCCTGATTTGCCCCCTTCCCGCCGCACTGTACTTCTTGCTCTGTCCAGTTGAGGCATACCCTAACTTAACGTCAGGGGCGGGGCGCTAAGGCGTCAGAATAGAGTTATCGTAATTGTACGCTTTTGGACTTATTTGACACTAATCAAAAGTCGCTGGAATGATTAAAGCGCTTAAAGGAGGGCGAGGCGGGATTTGAACCCCAGGCTCCGACTGACACGCAGTCGGAGCCTGGGGTTGCCGCCCCCGCGCCGTAGGCCACTGAGCCACTAGCCCGTTTTGTTAGAGAGGGGAGAGCTGACAACACGCCAGGGATGGCTCCCCCTCTCTAGATCCAGTCGAACTTGCCTTGTCGAGTCTTTGCCTTTGACTCTACCTTGACAGGGCATCGAAACATCTTTCCCTCGAAAATCTCACGCGTCGTTAGTAACTGGATGCACGGGTAGGTCGCAAGACCAAACTACAATGTTCCGGCCGTGGCTGCTTCTCGCTTCATTGCCAGTGTTGGCTCGCGGTTGCAGATAAAGCCAGCCATAATTGAGCTTTCTCGGTTCAGTACTCCCCGCAAATCTCGAATATCGGTCGGTCGTATGTGTCCGCCTTTGACTGACAGCACCATCGACTTCAACCCGTCCGGTGAGTCAAAGTAAATCCGACCGTCGATGCCCCGATCCGCAACCTGTTTTCCATTGGGAAAACCGCCTACACGCTCTACGGCCCAGTGCTCGAACTGGAAGGGATCACGCTTGAATAGGGGACTATATCTCAAAGTGCCGAAAAATTAGCGAACGCTGAGTGCGATCCATAGTGCTGTGACAGCTTTCCGGGCCTCTTCCGGGGATTCTCCCTTGTCCGTCCTCAGCAACAGGTACATCGTGAACAATTCGGCGCATTTCTGTTTCTTTCCCGTTCCGGTCCACTACGTCGGTAACCAAACGGTGCAGGGTGTTGGACATATCCAGAAGGCTCTCACCCAGTCCGGCCTCCTTGATTTTCCGATTGGTGAAGGCCAGCATATCGGACGGTGGAGCGCCTCCCGACCACTGACAGAGTCTGTCAAACTTTCCTAGCAGAAACCGGAACCTATTAAGAGTCTGCTCCCGTTTTCCCCAGGTTGGGCCCTCGATAATAGTCAGATTTTCAGCCGGTGTTCTGTCTTGGACCGCTCCTAAAAAGGAAGCCAGCAGCAGTGTCGCGGTGATTGTCATAAGGCACCCCACGTTGAATTTGCGAACCGGAGAATCGAGGAGCATGTAGGAGGGGGCGTAACTGCTTGAAAAATAGCTAGATACGACGAAGCCCCGAAAGGGTCACCCTCCAAGGGTTCGCGTTAACTATCGAGTCGCAGTAGTTCGCTCTCGAAAAGATGGCTCCTCAGGTAGGACTCGAACCTACAACCCTCCGGTTAACAGCCGGATGCTCTGCCAAATTGAGCTACTGAGGAGCACTGGCAAGACAGCCAATATACCGACGGGTTTGTCACCGGTCAAGCCGGCACGCCGGCAGGCCGCGGGAGCAATGTGTGCAATTTTCAATGGCCAAATCCACCACCGCAACCTCTGTATTGTCAGGTGGATTGAGGATCGCCAGATTAGTCAGTACGGTCGGGTCGACATTGACGATCAACGTCGCCTCGCGGGTCAGCGGCCGAGGGAGGACGGTGGTTGACGAGACAACCTGTCCGGCAGCGTTGACGATGTTGAAGAGCACCGGGAGACGACTTCAACGGTTTCCGAGGTCACACCGGAAACTGGCGACAAGGGGATATCCGGGGGCGTTTCCTTGCCGGCCACGATCTCGACGCCCCGAACCGTCTGCGAAACGTAACCCTCAAGAGACAATTTGAGTACGTACTCCCCGGGGGCCAGAGCAACATTGAACATGCCGTCCAGATCGGTTTTTTCTTGCACTCCACCCGGTTCGATCGAAACGCTGACTCCAGGGAGCAGGTTTCCATTGGCCGTACTCAAGACGAAACCGGTCAGAGTGCCGGTGGCAGCCTCTTCCCGCGCCAGCGCCCAGCCCGGAAAAGTCGCCAAAAGTAACCCCAAACAGATCCACTTTTTCATTATTCCGGCCTCCTCGATTGAAGAATTTCCCGGCAAAAGGAGGTATCTTGCCCTCAAGGTCGGAGTCTACGGAGAAAACTCGTGAAAGCGGATAAAGAAAAAAATAAGATTGTGAAAAATCTCGGTGAAGCATCCGAGAGTTCATCTGGAGGGGAATAATGCTGTCTCGATTGACTTTGTTTCTAAAGCTATCCTTGACTCTCGTCGTCACGTCGTCCCCTGGAGCAATCTGTCTTTGGGCACAGCCAACCGAGCCGGCTGCATTCGGTTACCGGCTCGGCGCCGATATCGCCTCCGGTGTCGAAGCAAGCCGGCTGGCGATCATTCCGCTGGGGTCGATCGAGTACCACGGACCCAGTGGGCCGCCGTTGGCCGACAGCATCATCGCCGAGGGGCTGGCGCAGCGTTTGGCATCCGAGCCGGAGGTTTCGCTGTTCCCCGTGCTCAGCTACACCCATGCCCCAGCTCACAGCGCCGTCTATCAGGGAACTCTTTCGGTTCGGCCCGCGGTGGTGACAATGCTCTTGGAGGATATTCTGGGAAGTGTCGTCAACACCGGTTTCCTCCGCATCCTCTTGCTGAACGGACACGATGGAAACATCGGTCCGGCCCGAGCCGCCATCTCACAAATGACCAGACGTCATGCCAAAACCCAGATGATGTTGGTCAATTGGTGGGAGACCCTGCCGACACCGGATGTGGAGGCGTTGCAACTCTTTACCTCCGGAAATGGAGGACACGGTCATGGCGGCCCACTCGAGCTGTCGGTCACTGCGGTCTTTGCCCCCGAGAGCGTCAAACCCGGACTGGCAGCCGATCTTGACGCGCTCGAGCCACTCTCAAGCGTTCCCTACTATCTGGAGAAAAGCGACACGACCGGTTGGCCCGGCTATTCCGGAAAAATCAGCGAGATTTCGCCCGAAAAGGGGAAGGTGTTGGTCGATTTGGCCGTCAAGCGGATTCGGAAGCTTGTCGATCAATGGTTGACGAACGATTCCAAGCCGGGAAGCTGGTAGGCCACCTTCCAGGCCACGACGGCCTGGATGATGCAAATTCCCTACGACACACTTGGGACCAGCGGCGCTGACACGATGACTCTTGTTGCCGGACCTTCAATCCGCCCGATTCAAGATTTCCGCGCCGTCTCCGGGGCCGGTTTGGCGGGAGCGTGAAACGCCTGAGCAAACTCTCGGCAACGATAAAAAGGGCAACCACAAGGGTTGCCCCTACTCTCGGATCTCAAATCGAAGAGATTGTTCTAAACCGTTTGCTCGGCGCGACAATACTCGCGCAGGGCTGCTTGTATGTCCGCGGAAATGGCGGGCGCTTCTCGACTCTCGATTTGATGCCGCTCGAGCATGAAAACCAACTTGCCATCGCTGAACAGTGCCAAGCTTGGCGAGGAAGGCGGGAAAGGTCTCAGATACGCCCGGGCCTGGGAGGTGGCTTCCAGATCCTGGCCGGCAAAGACAGTCGTCAAGCGATCCGGTTTGGGGGCGCGGCTGAGCGCGTCGATAATCCCGGGCCGAGCCCGGCCGCCGGCGCAGCCACAGATGGAATTGACGACCAGCAGAACGCTGCCATCAGTCTTTTGCAACACGTGGTCAACATCATGGGCAGTTTTCAACTCCTGAAAACCGACCCTGGTCAATTCTTCGCGACCCGGACGAACCCACTCTTCGGGATAAGGCATTGGTGACCTCCTGGTTCAATTCAGTAGTGTTTTCCTAATTCTAAACCCAACCCAAGCCCTATTCCAAATTTGAGAATCCGGAAAGAGCTGGTTTCTTGCTTCCGCAAAGGAGAGGCTGCTCCCCTAATCGAAGGCGGGAATCCCGGTTACACTTTGTCCCAGAATCAGCGTGTGGATGTCGTGGGTGCCCTCGTAAGTGGAAACCGACTCGAGATTGCTCAGGTGCCGGAAGACCGGGTAATCGGCTAGGATCCCGTTGGCTCCCAACATATCGCGGCTAAGACGAGCGGCTTCCAAGGCCATAGCGGTATTGTTGCGCTTACCCATCGAAACCTGGTCAAAACGGAGTTTGCCCTCGTCTTTCAGACGCCCCAAACGAAGAGCCAACAACTGACCTTTGGTGATTTCCGTCAACATGTGGGCCAGTTTGTTTTGCACCAACTGATGAGAAGCGATAGGCCGATTGGAGAACTGTCTACGCTCCAGGGACCATTGCAGGGCAGTATCGTAACAGGCCATCGCTGCCCCTACTCCTCCCCAGGCAATCCCATAGCGGGCCTGCGTCAAACACATCAGGGCATACTTGAGGGCGTCGGTGCCCGGTAGGCGCCAGCGGGCAGGGATGCGGCAATTGTCGAGCACCAACTCGGAAGTAATCGAGGCTCGCAGCGAATGCTTATTGTGGTAATCCACGGCCTCGAAACCGGGGATGCCTGTTTCGACCAGGAAAGCACGAATCCGGCCGTCTTCACACTTGGCCCAAATCACGGCCACATCGGCAATCGAACCGTTGGTGATCCAGGCCTTGCTTCCGTGCAGGATATAGTCATCCCCGTCCTTGCGAGCTCGCGTCCGCATGGCTGCGGGATTGGATCCCGAATCGGGCTCCGTCAAACCGAAGCAGCCGATAGCCTCGCCGGATTGTAGTCGCGGAAGCCACTTGTTTTTCTGTTCCTGATCGCCGAAAGCATGAATCGGATACATCACCAGAGCGCCTTGCACCGAGGCGAAACTCCGCAGTCCGCTGTCCCCGCGCTCCAGTTCTTGCATGATCAAGCCGTAGGCGACGTTGTTCAATCCGGCACAGCCATAACCTTCCAGATTAGCGCCCAAGAACCCCAACTCCGCCATAGGTTGAACCAGTTGTTGCGGGAACCTCCCTGCCATGTAGTGGTCTTCGATAATCGGGATCACCTGATCTTGAACAAACGCCCGAACGGTCTCCTGAACCAGCCTTTCCTCATTGGAAAAAGAGTCACGCAAGTCCAGGAAGTCGACCCCTTGAAATGCCATGCCTGAGAATATAGCATAGAAGGCTGTGGCAGCCTTCGACACGGCCCGCAACCCATTCTCTTTGAAGACTTTTCGCCCGGGCCCAAGGCTTGTTTAGTGGACAGCAGGACGATGCCATGATTCTTGGGTTGACGGGGCGAAATGGCGCCGGCAAAGGAGAGGTGGCCCACCTTTTACAAGACAGAGGTTTTGCCTATCTCTCGCTTTCGGATGTGATCCGGGAGGAACTGGTTCGCCGTGGGCGAGACCTCACGCGGGAAGAGTTGATCCGGGTTGGTCGCGAACTCCGCGCTCGTTTTGGCGATGGACACTTGGCCCAGCATCTCCGGAGCCGTATCGAACCGGATCGCGACTTTGTGGTCGACTCCTTTCGCCATCCCTCGGAAGTTCAGGTATTTCGCGACCGTAGTGATTTTTTTCTCCTCAACGTTGAGGCTCGCTCCGAAATCCGCTTTGAGAGGATTCGAGAGCGAGCAAGGGAATCCGATCCTCCGAGTCTGGAAAAATTCCGTCAACTCGAGCAACGAGAAGCAGCCAGCGAAGAGTCCCACGGCCAGCAGTTGGATGCTTGCACTTCGCTGGCAGATGCCATTGTCGAAAATAATGGCACCCTGGAAGAACTCCACCGGGAAATGTCGCGTTTACTGAGCCGTCTGATGAAGCAGGTGCAACGACCTGACTGGGACGATTACTTCATGCGCATGGCACGCGTAGCCTCGCTCCGTAGCAATTGCATCAAGCGCAAGGTGGGTGCGGTGATCGTCCAAGATCGCCGCATTATTTCTACCGGTTACAACGGCACCCCACGCGGGACCCGCAACTGCTTCGAAGGCGGGTGCGCCCGATGCAACAATCTGGCCTCGAGCGGGACTCAACTGGAAGAGTGCCTCTGCTCTCATGGGGAGGAAAACGCCATTACACAGGCCGCCTATCACGGAGTCAGCGTCAAAGGAGCACTGCTTTACACGACCTTTGCCCCTTGTCTGATGTGCACCAAGATGATCATCAACGCTGGGATTGCCGAAGTAGTTTACAGTCAGGAGTACCCGCTTAACGACACATCATTCAAGCTGCTTCAGGAAGCGGGGGTTCAAATTCGCCTCTATCGGGCGCCGAGCAAATGAGGAACTTTGTCCGTCAGGAATTGTCTATAACAAAAACCGAGTGAGTCACCGCAGTGTAGCTGGACAGCCCCAGGATGCATTTTCGCTGCCGCTGGGTATCTCCAAGATAAAGATATGGGTTTTCTCCTCGAGTTGGCGTCACTGTTTTTCTTCGCCCTGGCTTCGGCCGGTTTCATCCTTTCTATGGTCAAATATCCTCGCGGGTCCGCTGCGCGACTCTGGGGGATTCGACTCTGCCACCTGTTTGGGTTCGCGGGTGTGGGGTTGCTCAGATGGGCCAGAGGTCAGTTCTCCGACCTGGCCTTGCTGGTGGTCTCCTCGCTGGTCGTCTCGATGATCGCTTTTGAGCTTTCCAGCCGATTTCTCAAGCCGGGCAGGGGGCGGGAGCCCAGTTAGCTCGAGCCGAAGACTCTCTCAAATACTTCAGCCACGTGTTCGAGCTTTGCTTCCAGGCTGAAGATCCGTTCGATTTCTGAGGGGCTCAGGTGGGCACTGATGTCAGGGTCTTTCTTGACCGACTGCAGGAAATCGGCGCCTTCATCCCAGACTTTCATGGCATTGCGCTGAACCCAGAGGTAGGCTTCTTCGCGTAAGACCCCCTGCCGCACCAAAGCCAGCAGCAGAGCTCCGGAGTTGTATAACCCTCCCGTGATTTCCAAATTGGCGCGCATTTGTTTCGGATCGACCACCAATCCGCCTACCACGCGGTTGATCCGGCTTGAGAGGTAGTGCGCCAGGGTGGTGCTATCGGGCAGGATGACCCGTTCAAGGGAGGAGTGGGAGATGTCCCGCTCGTGCCACAGAGGGACGTTGTCAAGGCCCGCCAAAGCGTTGCTGCGAAGCAGACGAGAAAGGCCGCTGATCTTTTCACACGTGATCGGGTTACGCTTATGGGGCATGGAGGAACTACCCTTCTGCCCTGTCGTGAAGGGCTCGCTGGCCTCACGAACTTCAGTCCGCTGCAAATGTCGAATTTCGGTGGCAATCTTGTCGTAGGTGGCGCCCAGGATCGCCAGCGTGCAAAGATACTCGGCGTGCCGATCCCGCTGCAGGGTTTGACTCGAGACGCGAGCAAATTGGAGCTTTAGACGACCACAAACTGCCTCTTCGACCTGGGGAGGCAAGTGGGAGAATGAGCCCACCGGTCCACTAATCTTGCCCACCTCAAGCACCCGCCGAGCTCGTTTGAATCGCTCCAGATTGCGTTGCATCTCGCTGTACCAAAGGGCGAGCTTCAGACCCAGTGTCAACGGTTCGGCGTGGATGCCATGAGTACGGCCCATCATCGGAGTGTCCCGGTGGCGAAGAGCCTGTCGTTGGAGGGTCGACAGGAAAACTTCGAGCTTTTCTTGAATCAGCTCAGAAGCCTCCCGAATCTGAAGCGCCTGGGCAGTGTCGACCACATCAGTCGAGGTCAGGCCCAAATGAACGAAGCGTGATTCGGGGCCCAGCGATTCGGCCACCGCGGTCGTGAAGGCCACCACGTCATGACGGGTAACTTGCTCAATCTCGTGAATGCGTCCCACCGTGAACTTTGCATTTTCACGGATTTTTCGGGCAGCCTCGGCTGGAATTTCGCCCCGCTCCGCCAACACGTCACAGACGACAATCTCCACCTCCAGCCACTTGCCAAAGCGATTCTCTTCGCTCCACACGGCCGCCATTTCGGGCAACGTATAACGAGGGATCATAAATTCAAGACTATCGACGGCTTGTTTTGGTGAGTCAAGTGGACGCGGCAGGACTCAAGCAAGGCCAACTGACGGGCTCGGAGCGCCTTATGCGCGCTGGCCAGGGCAAGCTCAGGATGGTTGTTTCGGTGACTCAAGTGGGCTAGGAAAATGTGCCGCGCCCGGCCATCGAAACCATTCCTGAGGAACTCGGCTATAGCAGCGTTGGAAAGGTGTCCCAAGGGCCCCATCACGCGCCGCTTGAGACTCCAGGGGTAAGGGCCCAGCCGCAGCATCGCCTCATCGTGATTGGATTCCAGCACCAGCCAATCGCAATAGCTGAGTTTGCCGATAACCTGTTGATTGAGCTCACCCAAATCAGTAGCCAAGGCGCCTTGAAAACCGTCACCGGAAATCCGAAACCCTACCGGTTGACTGCAATCGTGGGAGACCGGAAATGCCTCAATGGTGAAGTCCCCGACGGTAAACGGCTCTCCCGACCGAAAGCACTCCCATTGTTCCAGGCACGAGAGTTCAGGCACTGCACAACGCGTCCCCTGGTTCATGTATACCGGGGCCGCCTGCTGCTTGACGAAGCTGGATATGCCGCGACAATGGTCATAGTGACCATGGGTCAGGAGAATGGCGTCTACTTGGAGGCCTTGCAGCTCAGCTTGCTTCAGGCGTCGCTTCAGGCTGCGAGGGCCAAATCCCAAATCAATGAGAAGACAAGTTCTCTCTGAGCTGACCAAAGTACAGTTGCCGCTGCTGCCGCTGCCCAGTACAGAAACTCTCATAACGGGTTAGAATGTATCAGCAGGGTATGAACAACTGGAATCTGCCTGGCCGCTGCTGGTTTGAAATTGTTGCGTTGGCCGTGACCCTCGGTCAGGTCCCGGCCTTTTCTTGCAGACCCCGCAGAGACGACTTTCTGGCGCCTGCGGACAATCGCCGCACGTGAAGCCGGTCCGACCTCATGTCTAAGAAATTCTACCTGGCCACTTTCGGTTGCAGGACCAACCAGGCCGACAGCGCGGCTATTCGAGACGACTTTCTCCAGCATCGATTCAAAGAGACGCAAACCAGCACGCAAGCCGACATGATAGTCGTCAATTCGTGTACGGTAACCCACCGCTCCGATCAGCAGGTTCGACAAATGGTTCGACGACTGCGTCGAGAAAATCCGCAAGCTCGATTGGTGGTGACAGGGTGCTACGCCCAACGCGACCCCGCAGCCCTGGCGGCAATCCCCGGAGTGGATGCCGTGGTAGGAAACACCCACAAGCACGATCTGGTTCCGCTCTCCCATCGTCTCAACCAACCGCGACCGGCAGGGAAAGCCGAACTGACTGCCATTCTTCGGGATGATTTTCAGCGGATTCGTCGCTTCGATATCGGGTCAGCTCATCAGGTCGGAGGCCGTACCCGCCCTTTCGTCAAGATACAAGACGGCTGCGATTCCAAGTGCAGCTATTGCATCATTCCAGCCGTCCGGGGGCCCAGCCGCAGCGCCCCTGCAGAGCAGATCGTCCGGCAAGTCGAGCATTTGGTGCAACAAGGTTTTCAAGAGATTGTGTTGACAGGGATTCACATCGGAACCTACGGACTCCATATCCGGCCTCGAGTCCGCCTGGATCAGCTTTTGCAATCGCTATTGGAAATCCGCCGGCTCGGTCGGCTTCGGATCAGTTCCATCGAACCCATGGAGTTTTCCCGCAAAGTGATCGCCTTGGCCGTCGGTAGCCAAGGCCGGATCGCCCCCCATTTTCACATCTGTCTTCAGAGTGGCTGTGACCGCACCTTGCGGCGGATGCGACGCCCTTACTCCCGCCGGCGTTTCGCCTCGATCGTTGGAGAAGTCCACCGGCTGCTGCCTGAAGCGGGCATCGGTACCGATGTCATTAGCGGTTTTCCAGGCGAAAGTGAACGCGACCACGCCGAGAGTCTGCAGTTTGTGAAGAGCATGCCGCTCAGCTACCTGCATGTTTTTCCCTATAGCGATCGTCGCGGCACCGCGGCATCTCAGCTCCCGGAAAAGGTGGACCCCGGGGAGATACGCCAGCGCGCACTTCAGTTCCGACAACTATCGGAAGAAAAGAATACTGCCTTTCGGCGGCGCTCCCGGGGGCGAAAACTCACCGTCTTGACGCTGGATGATGTCAAGCAGGGTCGTCGCATCGCGCTCTCAGGCAATTATCTCAAGGCCCAACTCGATCCGGCGATTCCGCCAAACCAGCTGCTCAGGCTACGGGTAACGGGTGAGTCGAACGGGTATTTGAACCTCGAATCTCCAACTCAAGCGTCCAAGACCACGACAGCCACTGCATAGTCTTCGCCATGGGATAGCGTCACCAGGGAGCGGCAAGCTCCCGCTGCCTCAAAGAGTTCTTGGGCCCGCCCGGACAGTCTCAGCGTGGGCTGTCCCGATCGACGATTGACGACCTCCACATCGGTCCAACGGATACCGTCGCTCCAGCCGACGCCCAGTGCCTTGAGCGCTGCTTCCTTGGCCGCAAAGCGGACCGCGAAATGCTGGTAAGACTTCTTGCGATTGGAGCAATACTCGATCTCCTCGACGGAGAACACCCGGTTGACCATATTCCGGTTCTTGGAGAGGGTTCGCCGAATTCTCTCAATCTCCACGATATCGACACCGATTCCCACCAACATACCCTTGGTGTTAACCTTTCAAGCGGTGTTTGCCAGAACGAAAGATGGTCTGTTTCTCTTTTCCGAGTTGAGGACCCTGGACGGATTCGTGCACGCCTTCAGCAGCCGTCAGCACGGCCCTTTGGAAAAAGACGTCGACGGCCGCCCGCAAGTGGCGTCCCGGGGGCGAGCGCTTCTCAAGCAGCTGCGTGTGTCTCCCGACCGGTTTACGCTGCTGCGCCAGGTTCACGGTGACCAGATCGTTTGCTGGCCCGACGAAGGTGCGGCCGTCAGTCCCACGGCGGACGGCATCCTTTTGACCCAAAGCGGCTATTTTGCAGCCATCAGGACGGCCGATTGTCTGCCTCTGCTGCTGATCGCCCCGCGACTCCGGCGTGTCTGCCTGTTGCACGCGGGTTGGCGTGGCACCCGCGATCGCATTCTCAGTCGAGGAATAAGGCAACTGTTGGTCAAGGGCGCTCGTGCCGAGGAACTGATTGTCGTCCTCGGTCCCTGCATCCGCCGATGTTGTTATGAAGTGGGACCGGAGGTGCTGAACGATTACCATGCCGCCGGTTACGATGTGGCGGCTTGCAGCGACGGTCAGCATCTCGACCTGCTTGCCGCCAACCGGCAACAGTTGGAGGGATTCAACATTAGACTGATCTTGGATTCGGAAGTTTGCTCTGCCTGCCAAGCCGATCGCTTCTACTCCCACCGTCGTTGCTCTGACACGGGGCGCTGCTGGGCGATTGCGGGTTTCCGGTGACCCTTGGCCGCTCAAAGCTTGATGCTGGCGATTTTACGCCGCATTTGGCGTCTATAGTCGGCCAGTTTGTGGCGCAGTCCTACTTCCTTGCGACTCAACACTTGTACCGCAAAGAGGGCGGCGTTGCGAGCGCCTGCCTTCCCGATCGCCATCGAAGCAACCGGTATGCCTCCGGGCATCTGGACGGTCGCCAGCAAGGCGTCCAATCCCTGCAGCGCCGACGAGGCCAAAGGGACCCCCAACACCGGTAGAAGCGAGTGCGCCGCCACCACTCCTGCCAAGTGCGCGGCGGCGCCGGCACCGCAAATGATGACCTCGATGCCTCTGTCTTCGGCAGTTCGAGCGTAATCGGCCGTCAACTCTGGTGTTCGATGGGCCGAGAGGACCTTGATTTCATAGGAGACGTCAAACTCCTCGAGCAATTGACCAGCCTCTTTCATCACCTGGGCGTCCGACTGGCTTCCCATTAGAACGGCAACCTTCGGGTCCATGCGCTATCCTCCGGATTTCGAGAGTCCTTTAGCGGCGATATCTCGCCGGTAGTACATGCCTTTGAAGTGAACTTTTTCAACACCTTGGTAGGCCCGCCTGATGGCGCCCGCCAGAGTCGGGGCATGGCTGGTCACGGCCAGAACCCGGCCCCCGGCAGTCACAAGTTGATTCCCCTGCAATCGGGTGCCGGCGTGAAAGACCTGGGTATGAGCTGACTCAGCGGCCGGCCCTGGGCCACTGATCTCCCGGCCTTGGACGTAACGACCTGGGTAGCCCTCGGATGCCAGCACCACCGTCACGGTCGGATGGGGACTCCAGTTCAACCGGACGGTCGACAGGTCTCCCCCGGCACTTCCCAGAAACGCTTCCAACAAGTCACTTTCCAGTCGAGGCAAGACCGCCTGGGTCTCGGGATCTCCCAGACGGACATTGAATTCCAAAACTCGAGGACCGGAGGCAGTCAACATCAGACCGGCATAAAGGACACCTCGAAACGAGCCTCCCTCGGTGCGGATGCCTTTCAAGGCCGGATGAATGACCCGGTCCAGGATGAGCGATTGCATTGGAGGTGAAAGAATGGCATCGCAAGAATAGGCGCCCATCCCACCCGTGTTGGGGCCGCGGTCCTCCTCGAAGATGGCTTTGTGGTCCTGTGAGGCGACCAAAGGCAGAACTCTCCGACCGTCGGTCAGGACCATAAAGGAGGCCTCCTCGCCGCGCAGGAATTCCTCCAGCACCACCCGGTTGCCCGCCTCCCCAAAACGCTGCTGCACCATAATCAGGTCGACGGCATGAGCGGCTTCCGGTCGGTCGCGGCAGATAAACACCCCTTTTCCCGCAGCCAACCCGTCAGCCTTAACGACCAGCGGGAAGTCAAACCGGCCCCCGTCAATGGCCTCCAGAGCCTGGGTGGGATGATCGAAAATCTGATAGCCGGCGGTCGGAATCCGGTGACGACGCATGAAGTGTTTGGCAAAAACCTTGCTGCCCTCGAGGCGCGCCGCCAAGCGGTCAGGACCCACGATTTTGAGTTCTTGGGCTCGAAAGCGATCGGCAATGCCTTCCACCAGCGGCGCCTCGGGACCTACCACGGTGAGATCGATCTGTTGCTCTTTAGCCCAATCCAAGAGCTGGTCGACGTTCTTGGGGCTGATCTCGATGTTCTGACCCAACTGAGCGGTACCGGGGTTACCGGGAGCACAATAGAGTCTCTTCAAGAGCCGACTTTGACTGATCTTCCAGGCGATCGCATGTTCGCGTCCACCGGAGCCGATGACCAAGACTTTCACGATCCGGTTCTTCCTGTCACTTTTCCTTGGAAGCGGTGCTCGGTTTGGCGGGCTTTGCACTTTCGCTCTGGTCGGACTTGGTTTCCTTTTGGGATGACTTCTGCCGGGATTGGTCGTCTTTATCGGGGACCTTGCTCTTGGCATAGTCGGTGACATACCAACCATTGCCCTTGAACTGAATCGCGGGCGCCGAGAGTAGCCGTTCCAGTTGGCCCGCACAAGTGGGGCAGGTGGTCAACGGATCGTCGGAAAACCGCTGGATGACTTCGATCACTTCTCCACATTCGTCACACTGATATTCATATAAAGGCATTTGTTCCATCTCCTTTGCCCTGTCGGGAACCGGCCCCACGGGGGCGGAATCTAGAGGTGATCCAGTATAGCAAACCATACTCCCAAACTGAGCCGTCTGGTCCTCACGGGGAACAAATTCGACCTGAGCGCTTTCCCGACATCCCATGCTATGATCCCACTTTGCCGGTTGGGACCACCAATTAGAAAGATTTCGCTCATGCAGCCTTTGCGCAAAGCCATTATTCCGGCAGCCGGTCTTGGAACTCGTTTCCTCCCCGCGACCAAGGCGATTCCGAAAGAGATGCTGCCTATTGTCGACAAACCGGTGATTCAGTACGTCGTCGAAGAAGCTGTGGAGTCGGGGCTGCGCGACATCCTCTTCGTCACCAGCCAGGGAAAAAGCGCCATCGCCGACCACTTCGATTACAACTTCGAGTTGGATGTGGCTCTCAAGCAGCGAGATCGCCGCCAGCTGAGAGAAACGGTCGAGGCAATCTCCCGGCTTATCTCGGTCTCGACAATTCGCCAAAAGGAACCGTTGGGTTTGGGCCACGCCATCCTCACCACGGAACCGTATGTCGGGTCGGAACCCTTTGCCGTTTTTCTCGGCGATGACATCATCATCAATCCGATCCCGGCCATGCATCAGATGCTGGATGTCTGGGACCAGTACCCAGGGACCATGGTGGCGGTCCAGGAGGTTCCGCCTGAAGCGGTGAATCGTTACGGAATAGTCAAAGTGGAGAAGGTCGATGGTTTGGACCGCCTTTTCCGAGTGACTGATATGATCGAGAAGCCAAGCTGCGGCGAAGCACCTTCCAACTTGGCAATCATCGGCCGTTATATAGTGATGCCTGAGATCTTCGGCTGTTTGCGGCGAACCAGGCCCGGCGCCAACGGAGAGATTCAGCTCACCGACGGTATACGCCGTTTGGCTGAAATGGGTGAGGACGTGTTCGCCTTCCAGTTCGAAGGCAACCGCTACGATGCCGGCGATAAGCTCGAGTTTTTGATTGCTACGGTCGAGTTGGCTTTGCAGCGGGAGGAAATTGGAGAGAGTTTCCGCCAATACCTGCGCGGACTGAGACTCTAGTCGTTACCGAGCTCAGGACTCTGCCATGTTGGATCGACACTACCTGCGAGAGAATCTTGATCCGGTCGAGGCACACCTGGCAAACAAAGGGTATCGCTTCGATCGCGATCGGTTCTTGCAGCTGGACCAGGCTGAGCGAGAGACCCGGAAGAGCTGGGAAGCCCAGCGGGCCCTTCGCAACCGGTCCAGTGAGGAAATCGCTCGGCTAAGGAAAGCGGGCGAGGATGCTTCCCAAGAGATCGCGGAAATGCGCCAGGTGGCAGCCGAGATCAAGCGATTAGACGGCCAACTGGCTCTGCAAGAGGAGGAAATGGGCCGGTTTCTGGCCGAGATCCCGAATCTACCTCATCCTACGGTACCTGTGGGTCCCGATTCGTCCGCCAATCGAGTCGAACGCCGCTGGGGAGAGCCGCCGAATCTCGCCTTCGAGTTCCAGGACCATGTCGATCTGGGTCAAACTTTGGGAATTCTGGATACCAAGCGGGCAACCAAAATTGCCGGAGCACGGTTTTGCAACTACCTGGGCTGGGGCGCCCGCTTGGAAAGGGCCCTCATCAGCTTCATGCTCGATCTACACACCCTCGAGCATGGGTATCTTGAGGTGCTGCCCCCATTGATGGCCAACCGAGCCAGCTTGTTTGGAACCGGAAACCTCCCCAAGTTCGAAGGGGATTTATTCAAGATCCAAGCGACCGATTACTATCTCATACCCACTGCCGAAGTTCCGATTACCAATCTTTTTGCCGACGAGATTCTCGAAGAAAGTCATCTTCCTTTGGCGTTGGTGGCTTACACGGCCTGTTTTCGAAGCGAGGCCGGATCCTATGGCAAAGACACTCGGGGGCTTATCCGCCAGCATCAATTCAACAAGGTCGAACTGGTTCGTTTTTCGGCAGCGGAACACTCTTATCAGGAGTTGGAGAAACTGACCGCCCATGCCGAGGCGGTGCTTCGTCGGCTGGAACTCCCTTATAGGACGGTGACGCTTTCCTCCGGCGATATGGGCTTCAGCGCGGCCAAGACTTATGATTTGGAAGTGTGGCTCCCTAGCCAAAATACCTACCGGGAGATCTCTTCCTGCAGCAATTTTGAGGATTTTCAAGCAAGACGGGCCAAAATCCGCTACCGTCAGGGAAAGAAGGGCACGCCCCGTCTGGTCCACACCCTGAATGGCTCCGCGTTGGCCGTGGGCCGAACCTGGGTGGCAATCGTCGAGAACTATCAACAGGCCGATGGAACCGTGACGGTCCCGAAAGTGCTGCGACCCTATCTCGGCGGACTGAGCAGGCTGGAGCCCGAAGAGCGGGTGGGACCTCTCTAGGCGCCGCTGCAACCGATCCCCTCCTCATCTATCGATGCTCAAATTCAATCTCGACAAAAACGTTGATCTGAGCTTCTACAAACAGCTCAAGGGACAACTCCTCTCAGCCATCTACTGCGGCAAGATCCAGCCGGGCGAGCGGCTGCCCTCAATCAGAGAGACGGCTGAAAATCTGGGCGTCAACTACAAGACCATCCGAAAAGTCTATCTTGGTCTGGCTGCCGAGAACCTGATCGAAATTGTCCAGGGGAGCGGGGCCTTTTTGCGGAATAAAGGTGGAAGTGACGCCTACGAGGAAATGCGTCGACGGGCCATCTTCAAATTGCTGGAAGAGGTGGTAGAGAAGACCCGTTCGCTGGGTTTGACGCCGCCCAAATTTGCTCGACTGCTAAATGACTATCTCAGCGGCAGCCATCCTCACCGACTTCGGCTGGCGGTAGTGGATCATCAGGAAGAGGCTGAGGTTTTCTCGCGCGAACTGCGGGAACGGACCCATTCCGATGTGGTTTCCATTCCGCTGACAGACCCACTGGGCGAGGACGATTTGACAAGACTCGGAGCCTGCGATTACATGCTGACAACCCGTTGGCATCTGGAGCAAGTGGAACGCCTGGCGCGCCGGCACGCCAAGGAAGTGGTCGAGATCAAGCCCAGCCATCGGATCTATACTGAAATATTGGAGACCGCCCGGCTTCAGAATGTGGGCATAGTGATTCAGGACGAGAAAACCATGCACGCTTCCTGGGAAATATTCATGAATCTCTATCACCCCTCGACTGAAAAACAATTCTGGATCGCTCCCCTCAAACGACAAGACTTGGTCGACAAGATTCTGCTTGAAGCCGATGTCGTATTCGTCTCCCCCCTGTGTTGGGATGAGGTTCGGCTTCAAGCTCCCCCCGGCAAAGAACTCAAGACCTACCAGCACTTCATCTCGGAAGAGACGATTCAACTTCTCCGTCAGCGCCAACTGTTGGGCTGACCTCTCGACAATTTCATGCCCGTTTCAATCGACCGCGAGTTCGTCCGACGCCTGCCCAAGGCTGAACTGCATCTTCACCTGGAAGGAGCCATTCGACCCGCTCGCCTGATTGAGTTGGGCCGCAAGTATGGAACTGAGCTCGGATCGGCCTCGGTAAATGAAGTGGAAACCAACCTCTTCTCCTATAAGGATTTCGCAGCCTTTCTGGACACCTATCGAAGGGTTTGCGAGCACCTGCTCGAACCGGAGGATTACCTCCTGATTCTGGGTGACCTGGCCCGGTATTTCGTTGATCAGAACATTCGCTATGCGGAGGTGATCTTTTCTCCCGCCGCCGCTTGGCGGTTTGAAAGGGATGCCGAAGCGATTCTCAAGGCTCTGTTGGCTAAGAGCCGGGAGCTGGAAGGGGAAGGAAGTTTCCAAATCCGCTGGATTCTCGACTGCGTGAGACAATTCGGGACGGAATCGGCCAAGGAGACGGCTCGCTTGGGTGTCCGGCACCGAGCCGAAGGTGTCGTCGCTCTGGGGCTGGGAGGAGACGAAAACTCCTTGGAAACGCACTGCTTTGAAGAGGTATTTTCCTGGGCCAGAGCCAACGCGCTTTACGCTCACGTTCACGCCGGCGAAGTGGGCGAACCCAGCCACATCTGGGAAGCCCTGAAGATTTTGGGGGCTAACCGAATCGGTCACGGCATCCAGGCAGCTCGTGACCCGGCGCTGATGAAACGGTTGCGCGAAAGAGCGATCGGGTTGGACGTTTGCCTGACCAGCAATCGTGAAACCGGAGCCTGGGCGCCCATTTCAGCCAACCCCTTCTGGTTGCTCCACCAGCGGGGCGTAGCGGTGACGCTGAATACCGATGATCCCGGTCTCTTTAAAACCACTTTGGTGGATGAATATCTGCAGGCGTCCCAGGCCTTCGGACTCCTGCCCAGCGACCTCGCTTACATTGCTTTGCAGAGTGTGCGCTCTTCTTTCCTTCCCTACCAAGAGAAGACGGATTTGATGCAGAGTTTCCAAGATGAAATACACACCTTGTTGGCCCCAGGCGAGCAGCCGCGCTAGCTCTGGCCGGAATAGGTAACCCAACCTGCGCAAATCTGCAGTTCACAAGCGAGATGCCAGCGTTAGCTCTGGCCGGTTCTAACGCACTTTTCCTCTGACTGAGTTCCAGAGAAGAACCTGGGTGTCGAGGAGGAAACTCACCCACGACTCTCGAAGAAAGCCTCGATCTCGGCCGCTCCCATGCGGTCAAAGTCCTCCGGCAGCGAGATTTCCCGGGTCAAGAACCCGAGTCGGAACCTCCTGTACGTTAAGGTGGACCCAATAGGCAATCAACAATCTCGGAATTGAAACGAGAAAGTTGCAGCCCGGGACCGCACATATTGCCGGGGCCCGGCGTTTCCGTGGTCGGACGAGCGCGGCCCCATCCAAGTGTGAAGTTTGAAGTTGGCTTTGGTTCCACTTCGATCTCGATGCGGAAGTGACCAGGAAATGACCCTCGCCTAGCCTGCTGCTAATGGATCGTCGGCGGTCGGCATTCTTCCACGAAACGAAGAATGCGCTGCCGGTAGTCGTCAGGCTTGATCCGATGGATATTGACGTGGTCGGCGCCCTCCACCACCCACAGGTCTTTGGGCCCGGTCAGCATCTCGAACAGGCGCCGTCCCTGTTCCAAAGGGACCGTCTTATCCTGATCTCCGTGCAGCACTAGAACGGGGAATCGATGTCCTCTCAAGTGCCGGACGGTGTCCAGCCGGCAGCGCGAAAAGATCCGAAAAGGACGGAACTGGGGAAAATACTGAAGCATGCTGGCTTTGCTGGGAAAGGCAGTCTCCAGAATCAAGCCATCCGGTTTCCGCTGAAGGCCGGCATAAGCGGCAAAGCAGCCTCCCAGGGAACGACCCCAGTAAATCAAAGGAAGCCTGGGGCTCAAATGGCGCCGGAACCAGGCGGCCGCCGCTTCAACATCCAACTGCACGCCCTTCTCGCTGGGTCGACCGGTGCTCAAACCATAGCCGCGGTAGTCAATGGCCAATACTTGTAGATCGAGCCGGTAGAGAAGTTGAAAAACCTCGTTGAACAGACCCAGGTTTCCACGGTTGCCGTGGAAGTAGAGGATGGCGGCCCGTGGCTCAGCCGGGAACATGTGCCAGGCGCAAAGCCGACAACCGTCGGCAGTGTCGATAAAAAACTGCCGATAAGGAACCCCGAATTCGGTTGGCGTCTTAGCGACTTCCCGGATCGGTTGAAAAATGAGATGTCGTTCAATAATTGGAGCCAGCCAGGAAAGGACCAGGGCAACCCCCGCCAGCAACGAGACCAAGGCAACCGCCAAGAGCAAGAGAATCAGCCCCATAGGGAGCGCGATTCTAGCACAACCATTCTCAGGCCTTGTCCCCTCGTCTTCCCGGCGAGGTGCGGTAGGTCCCGAAAATCCAGTCCCAAAGAGGAGAGGTCACGCCGAAACAGAAACGATCATCCACGAAGTGGTTATAGAAATGACCGCGCCGTTGCTGCCGCAGGGCTCCGCCGGAAGACTTGCTGCGATGGATTCGGTAATGAACCAGCTCGTAGTAGAGCAAACCCGCCCATAGGCCGGAAATCATCCCCGCAGCCGTCTTCAAGTCAGGGGCTGCCCACACAAATAGAAGCAGCATCAGCGCCGACCCAGGCAGACTATGCTGTGGGGCCACCGGAATCCGGGCCGGGTCGCGAGGGTGACGGCGATGCTCGCGGCGCCGCGAAGTCAGTAGACGCCGCCACGTCCCCTGGCGTGGGCGCCAATGCAAAAGGATCCGGTGCAGCCCATATTCAATCAGAGTCCAGAGCAGCAATCCCACCAGAACTCCGACAATGGCTCCCCTCCAGCAACCGTGAGGCTGGAGAGAAACGGCTGCGCCCCACACCATCAGAGCCAAAAGGGGATAGGCCCAAAAAGAAAAGAAGCGCAGCAACAGCATCACCGCGATTGATTATAGGCCACGGAGCCCAACGACAAAGAGGCGAAATGCTCGGTGCTTATACTGGTGCTAGATATTGGTCTCCCACAGCACCCGGTTGTCGGGCTTGCGCTCGTTCCACCAGAACTCGTTACGGTCGGCCACGGACGAACTCACATTTGTGCTTCGTCGCGCCCATCCACTACCCACGCCCCCACAAGAGGCCGGTCGTTGTTGATTTCCCGTATCGGGCACCGGATCTTCCCCTGCTCCCGCTCCCGCAGTTCCTCCGCCTCGGCCTCCGTCACCCGCACGCCCACCGTACTTCCCCGCCCGGCCGCTGGAAGGAGCGGTCCCGGGACCGGACCCGGACCTCCAACCGCGACCCTTCAAAAGACAGGGGCGAGGGCCTCCCCGGGGGTCCCGTTCCACCCATCCCGCGCCCACTTTCGGGCATGGGATTTTTATCTCCACCCGTCTCCACTTTAACGAGGGGCCGCCAGGAGGCCCACGTGTACCTTCTTTGCAATGGCCTCTCTGTGGGCTATCTCGGCGAAATTAAGGGGTTTTGGGGGATGAAGGCCACCTCGCCGGGCCTGGATGGAAGCCGGGTGACCTTTTAAGCCTCCTGGGCGAAACTCAAGAAGAGACACAGGAGGAATCGGAATCGGGCCAGAGTGAAAAGAGGAGCCAACGCTCCGGCGGCCAGAACATCTATTTTGTGACTCCCCCGTGTTTTATTCGAGTCCCTCCCGGGTTTCGGCGAGCACTTGATCGACCACACGGCGCAATGCCTTCTCTTCTGCGTCCCCTTCCAGACGGCGCAAGCGGTACAAGTCAAGCTGCCGGTCCGCACCTGCCCCCTCCCGGATAATGGTTAGTGCATGGCGCATCTCTGCCTCGCAACCCAGGGCGCGGGCATCGGACGCAAGTTCGTCGAGGAGTTCGGCTGTATAGTCATAGATATCCACTCGACCACTCCCGCGCTTCCTATTGCCGAAGAAGGAGTAAATACCGTAGCGCTGAGCGATCCACCGGTCCTCCAAAATAAGCTCTGTGGGCGGTTCAACCGGCAGTGCGCCTTCCCGGTCTTGCCGCAACAGCCACCGGATAAGCGAAGCATAGAGCGCCACAACGCTCACCGCGTCATCCAGGCGCGTGCAGACATCGCAGATACGCATCTCTACTGTCGGGTTGGCATGAGAAGGGCGAATGTCCCACCAGAGCTCGCTGCCCGACTCGATGAATTCCATTTGCTGGTAGTCGACAACGAGCCGGTCGAACTCAGCCCGGGATCCTAGCGGGCCGGGCATACTCGTGCGCGGGAGGCTGCCGACGAGATTGAGCCGGTAGGATTTGAACCCCGTATCACGCCCGGCGTTGAATGGGGACGAACCAGACAGCGCATGAAGCAACGGCAGGTAACGCCGGATCGCAGTCATGACCCGAATGCGCGAGTCCGGATCACCGAAGCCGGCGTGAATGTGCATGCCGCCCACGACAAACCGCCGCACGCTCTCTTGGAATATTATTGCGAACCGCGCGTAGCGTTCCCGTGGTGTGTGAGATTGCTCCCTCCAGGCCGCAAAGGGATGTGTGGAAGCGGCCATTACCGTGGCCCCGTGCCGTTCGGCCGCCTCGATGACGATCCGGCGGGTTTCGAGCAACGCCGTGCGTACTTCGGCCACCGACCCGCACACCCGGGTATTGGTCTCGATTTGAGAGCGCAAAAATTCCCTCACGACCCGATGTGGGCTGCTATTCTTCTCGCAGGCCTCAAAGATCTTCGGGTCGGGGTCTGCAAAAAGATCGGATGTTTCGGTATCAACGAGAAAGAATTCCTCCTCCACCCCGAGAGTAATCGTTAGATCTTCCCTTTTAACCGGCATTTCCTAGTTTCTCCATTCCGACTTCGGCCTCGATCCGGACCGCGCCGCATCACCCATGCTATACCTTGGACCAACTCCTGGGCTGCTCTTCCTTTGTCTGCAACCGTGACCAGACCGCCCGCGCTTGTCCGGTTGCAGTTCTGGCCTTCAAGAACGATGACGCAAGCCTCTTGGCCTTGAGCCGAAAGAATGGGTGCTCCCCTGCGATTCAGGTCGAGCGCGCCTGGCCCCGAGAGGCCGAGTACCGGCATCTCTTATTGCTCTAGGAATCTCCCGACTGCCGAGGCGTAGCGTGGGCGCCGGCCAGGAATTTTGCGGTGGAGATGGCCTGCCCGGCATGGCGCGTGCTGTGCTCGGCCGCGTGGAACAACAGGCCCAGGGTCGTACTGGGAAGGCCCGCCCGACCCACCTTCCTCGGAAGGAGCAACTTCTCACCTGAGGTGGCCCTTAACTGGTCCAGAGCGCGATCGATCGCCGCATACGTGCCCTCAGCCACCTCACCCAGCGATGGAGCAGGGTCGCCGGGATCACTTTCCGAGCGGGCTGCGGCTATCGAGGCCTCTGACAGCATCTCCCCGCGCGCATAGGTCAGCAGCCGGTCGAGCGCCCCGCCCAGGTGCCGTATGTGGAATCCGATCGACGCGGCGCCGCCCGGACGTTGCCACACGTGCTCGGCCGGCACGGACGCCGCCAACTTCTCCAAGTCCTCCCGCACCTGCATCAGCGCCTGCACGACGGGCATCAGCAACGGCTCGAAGCCTTCAACCGGACCGCGGAGCCAGAATTCGGGTTGGGCCACCAAGTCTCCTCCCCCGTGGGCTTTCAGGAGCCGGAATCAGCCAGCAGCTTCTCAAGCTCGGTCTTGATCAAGTTGTAATGTTCCTGCTCTTCCTGAGCAAATTTGAGGAAGATGTCGCGGCCCTTGGTGTCCTTGAACTTTTCGGCGTACTGAGTAAAGAAATTGTAGGCTTCCAACTCCATACTCATCGCCAGCCGCAAAGCCTCGATCTCACTCAGGTTTTCAGCCATTTTCCGGCGCACCAGCCGGCGGGAAGGAAAGATCTTCTGAAGCGCCTCGAAATCGAAATGCAGGAATACGGGAGCTTCCAATATTTTGGGATGCTTTCCGATCAGTTGTGCCCACTCTTCAGCGAGTTGGTCGTAGTGGTGCTGCTCCTCCTCCAGCATCGACAGGAAGGCGCCCCTGGTATTGGGATGGGTGGAGTTGTCGGCAGCAGTGCGATAGAAATTGATACCCCGTTTTTCGGTCTCGAGTGCGATTTTCAGGGCATCCCGCGCAAAAACCAGATCGTTGTCGTAGACTTCATGACGAGTTCGGCGCTTCTTCTGGCAATCTTCACAAATACCGAAGATCTGCAGCCGTTGCCGAACCGGTTTGAGATGGTACTCCCGAACGATCTCTTCTTCGATTTCCTGCAGCTCGGGACTGAAGAACTCGATCGTTCGCTGACACTCCTGGCAAACGATGTGGTGATGATCCGGTCTCCGGTAGGTTTTTTCGAACCGGTGGCGGCCGTCGGCAAAGTCGATCTCCCGAGCCAATCCGCATTCCGTGAGGGCCTTGAGAGTCCGAAAAACGGTCGCATAACCCAGCTTGGAATCGACACGCTTGGCCAGCTCGAAAAGCTCCTCCGCACTCAGGTGTCCATCGGCCTTGAGAAAGGTATCCACCAGTGTCTCCCGCTGGCGGGTCATTTTGAGACCGTTTCGCCTCAAATAACGGGCAAAGACATCAAGCTGCTCGCGGATTTCTTTCTGCATGACTCTACCCATCCCCAGCCCTTCGGACCTGCTGCTGAGCCACTAATTTGACCTCAATAGGACACGGGGGCCGATGGGTTTCTTTGCCGGGGCAACACAAACCTTAATCATAACATGACGCTGAATAGAGTCCCTCAGGATGCCAACTGCTTTGTCACTCCAATGAACTGGCCGGACTGGGCTTCAAGCTCTCAAACCGGGGCGCCGACGGCCAAGAGGGGGCGCTCGATTCAAAGATGTTCTTGCTCTTTCCCAATCGCCGATTTGAACCGGTGCAACGCATTCGGAACCCGGCACGACATCTCGACCTGACAACTTCCTGCTGCGCTCTTGACCAGGTGAGCTTTCGGTCCCAAAGACTTGAGCCCCGTCTGCTAGGATGGAGTGGCTGGGGCCGGGCCTTGCGGGGATGGCCCCGAGACATCCTTTGTTGGGGGCGCCGTTTCTTGCCAAGGAGAGCGGAAATGAAGAAAGAGCCCGTGTTTTTGCTGCTCTGGTTGATACTCCCGACGCCGCTGGATGCACACGGTGCCGGCCGGGTTCCGACTATTGACCAGCTCATCCAACTGAAGACCCTCAACAGCGCCGTTCTCTCTCCCGAAGGCCGCTGGGTGGCCTATCGCGTCAATGAAGCCGATTTTGAAAAGGATGTCTATCGAGGACAGCTCTGGTTGGTGGAAGTCGATACAGGTCAACCATTTCAGCTAACGCGGGGGGAAGATTCGGTGTCCGGCGCCCAATGGTCTCCCGACGGCGACTGGCTGGCTTTTACCCGGCCCCACCAGAAGAAGGATCAAATCTTCGCCATCCGTCCCGGCGGCGGAGAGGCCATTCGACTGAGCCAGGCAGCCCAAGGAGTCAATGGGTTTGCCTGGTCGGGCGACGGCAAGAAGATCGCCTTCTCGTCCGACGATCCCGAGCCGGAGGCGCTCAAGAACCGAAACCGGCAGTTGGGCGATTACTTGGTGGTCCGCAAGGGCTATCGTTATCGCCATCTTTGGGTGCTGGAGGTGGACAAGGCGCTCAAGAAACCCCAAGAAGGTGACCAACTGACCGAGGGACAGGCATTTAGCGTACTCGACCTTGCCTGGTCGCCAGATGGTCGACAGATCGTTTTCAGCGCCTCCGTCAACCCCGATTTGATTAACCGCCATACCGCAGATCTCTATCTTCTCGAGGTAACGAGCAAAGAGGTCAAGCCGGTGGTTCAGCAGCCCGGCCCGGACAGAAATCCACGTTGGTCGCCCGATGGGACCCGAATCGTCTTCTCCACTTACATGGGCGCCTCCCGTTACTATGCCCGCAACTCGCGGCTGGCGGTGGTCCCCGCCAGTGGAGGGACTCCGCGTTCCCTGACCGATGCCTTCGACGAACACCCCCGCTTGATCGAGTGGAGCGATCATGGACTTTATTTTTCCGCGCTCCAAGAGATGGCTTCCCACCTCTTTCGGCTGGATCCCGACACCGGCAAGATCACCCGCCTAAGTCAACCGGCGGAGTTGATGGGTTCAGATTTCTCCTTCTCTTCCGACGGCAACAGAGTGGCCTTTAGGGCCGATTCTCCCTCCAGCCTGCACGAGATTTTCCTTACCGACCAGGATTTTTCTTCGCCGCGCCGTCTCACACGGATGACCGACCAAGTCGAAAGCTGGGCGCTGGGCGTCCGGGAAACGATCCGCTGGAAAAGCCGGGATGGCACTGAGATCGAAGGTGTCTTGATCAAGCCCCAAGATTTCGATCCTTCCCAACGCCATCCGCTGGTTTGCGTGATTCACGGTGGGCCTACGGGGATAGACCGGCCTGCGCTCTTGAGCCGCGGTACTCGCTATTATCCAGTTGATCTTTGGGCGGGGCGAGGCGTAGTGGTGCTGCGGGTCAATTATCGAGGCAGCGCCGGATATGGCGAGAAGTTCCGGACGCTCAACATCCGCAATCTGGGTGTTGGCGATGCCTGGGATGTGATCGCAGGCGTCGATTCCCTGGTTGACAAAGGATGGGTGGACCCCCAGAAGGTGGGATGTATGGGATGGAGCCAGGGAGGCTACATTTCCGCTTTCCTGACCACCAGTTCAGATCGCTTCGCGGCTATTTCCGTGGGCGCCGGCATTTCCAATTGGTCCACCTATTACTACAATACCGATATCACTCCCTTCACCATCAACTATCTCGGCCACAATCCCGTCGGTGATCCCGAAATCTATCGCAAGACCTCTCCCATGAGTTACATTGAACAGGCACAAACGCCGACCTTGATTCAACACGGCGAGTTTGACCGAAGGGTGCCTATCCCGAACGCTTATGAGTTGCGTCAGGGTTTGGAAGACCGCGGCGTTCCAGTGGAGATGATCGTCTACAAAGGCTTTGGGCATGGAATCAGCAAGCCCCGCTCGATGCGGGCGATGATGCAGCACAATTTGGAGTGGTTCAATCACTATCTGTTGGGCGATCGGGCGCCTGATTTTGTCGGTCCGGACCTGCCCGCTCAACAAGACGATAAAGAGGAAGAAAAATCCCCCGGGCAAGACTGAAACAGGTGGTCGGACCAAGGTTGCATCCGGCTCGACACCAAGGAACCGGCTGCGTGCTTGAGAACCGGACCAACCCAAAGGAGTAGAACTTGAGAGCTAACAGAAGCGTTCTTTTCGTCTTGGCTGCGCTGGTGCTGGCCAATACAACTGCTTGTAAGCAATCTACGGCTTCTGAGCAGAGACTGCGTTACGCCGAAGCCGCCCCCGTCAGACATGGACCCGCAATCACCGAAGCGAGAACCATCCTCCAGACCCGCCTGGCCGATTTGCCGGGAATTTCGGTGGCCGTCGGGCTGGAGGAAAGGATCGTCTGGTCAGAGGGCTTCGGCTGGGCCGATATTGAGCAGCGGGTGCCGGTAACACCGGCCACCAGATTCCGAGTGGGAAGCGTGGCCAAGCCAATGACGGCCGCGCTGCTGGCCCTGGTTTATGAAGAGGGGGAAATCGATCTGGACGCTCCTGTCCAGCGTTACGTTCCCAGTTTCCCGGTGAAGAAGCACCCCGTCACCACTCGCCAGCTGGCTGGCCACTTGGCCGGGATTCGCCATTACCAGGGGAACGAATTCTTCAGCTCACGCCATTATGAGACAGTGCCGGAAGGCTTGGAGATCTTCGAAAACGATCCGCTGCTGTTCGAACCGGGAAAACAGTTTTCCTATTCCAGCTATGGATGGAATCTCATCAGTGCGGTCCTGGAAGGAGCCACCGGAAAACCGTTTTTGCCCCAAATGCAGGCCAGGGTCTTCGATCCACTGGGGATGCGCAGCACTGTCGCCGATTGGAATCGGCTGATTATCCATGACCGGGCCAGACCTTACGCAATCGACCCGGAAGAAAGATTGGCCAATGCGCCCTATGTCGACAACAGTTACAAGTGGGCCGGAGGCGGTTTCCTGTCGACCGCCGAGGATTTGGTGCGATTCGGCCAAGCCCATCTGAAGCCCGGCTTCCTCAAAGCAGAAACGCTCTCCCTTCTGCACACCTCACAAAAGACTTCGGACGACAAAGCCACCGGTTACGGAATCGGTTGGACGCTGGCCCAGGACCAACAGGGACGCCGTGTGATCCGGCACGGCGGCGGCTCGGTAGGGGGAACCACCCACCTCGCCATCTACCCCGAACAGGGATTGGTGATCGCCGTCATCACCAATCTCAGCAGTGCTGCGCCCCGGCTTACGGTGCCGTCGGTCGTGGATGCGTTCTTGAATTAGCGCGGAGACACTGAGCCGGACTTTTCCACCACAGTTTTCGCCGCTCCAAGAGGCCGGGCGGCTCCCCATCCACCTTAGGCCGGCGCGGGGCTTTTTCTTGGTCAGCGCCAAGCCCCAAACCTTCTTCCCATTCCAACACCTGTCAACGACCCGGCGACCTGCGGTCGGAAGTCCGCCCGGTTCCCGACAGGGTCAGGGCCAACCTTTAGGATGTCATAGGTGAGAGATGTTTCTTGCTGCGGATCCTTTGTCCCATAAGGAGTTGGCAAACGGCGAGGCGAGGTTGTCTCAAGTCATTGAAAACAGGGGGGGAATCAGATTTGAGAAAGTGGACCGGTCCCGATTTGCCAACACCGTGAAACTTTCGGTTTTTCCCTTCGGTTGTGCCTCTTCAGGGCAGGTGGATACTTTGTCGCAAAGGAAAAAGTCGAGCCCATGTGCGGACGCTACACTCTAACGAAACTGGACGGCTTTTCTCTCTTTTTCGAAATCGACGAGAAACCGGGGTTGACAGCCCGCTACAACATCGGGCCCACCCAAGACGTGGTGGTCGTCCGCCAAACTCAACCGGGACGCCGCCGCTTGGCCTGGATGATGTGGGGGCTGCAACCTTCTTGGAATTCACCGGGCTCAGGCCGGGGATGGATCAACGCCCGCTCCGAGAGCGTCCACCGAAAACCGGCTTTTCGAGATGCCTTTCTGCGAAGGCGATGCCTGATCCCAGCCGATGGTTTCTACGAGTGGAAACAAGAGGCGCAGCTACGTCGACCCTTCCACTTTCGGCTCAAAGACAGTGGTCTATTCGCCTTTGCCGGTATTTGGGATGTGGGACGCGTGGCGGGAGAGGCGATGGAAAATTGTGCCATCCTGACCACTCAGTCCAATTCGCTGATAGCGCCGGTTCACGACCGCATGCCCTTGATTCTGCCCAAGGACAGTTGGCGACTTTGGCTGCGCCCGCGAACCGAAACCGACTTGCTGACACGACTGTTGGTTCCCTATCCCGCTGAGGAGATGCGGAAAGTTGAAGTTCGGACGGGGGTCAACAGTCCCCACCAGGAAGGTCCCCAATGCCTGCAGCCGGCTCCCCAATGGAAGCAGCCTCAAGGTCACCTTTTTGAATAGGGCGCTGGAGCCGACCCCCAACCGCGGATACTCCCTCGTTTGATCGGACACGGTGGGGATCCGTCCCCGAGTCCCGATCGGCAGTCCGGCAGCCACCACTAGAACCGGTCCTGCGAGCTGCAACGCTCCGGGCCGGCGAATCGCTGCCGGCCGGCGGCGCCGAGGCGATCAGGATTTCACCTGGGTAGTTCTCCAGCCGCCGGAACATGGAATAAACGAGATAACCGGGGAAGAAAGCCCGGCAAGATTCCCCTCCGGTTTCGGTAACCGGCCAGTTGGGCCACCATGCAAAGGGGAGTGAAATAACCTTCAGTCCTTTGGCTGTCGCTCATTGCTCCTCCGAGGGGGGAGAAAATAGGAGATAATAGGAGTTTGATCCCGGAGGTTTCCCATGTTTGTCACCAAAACCGCCCACAGCATTTGGATTCTGGGTGTCGGTTTGGCCTTGATGCTGGCCACTTGTGCCTCTTCCCAGCCCGCTTCAGTCGACCTGGACAGCCTCAAGGGCAAGGTCACCCGCTATTTGGAAGGCCTCTTTCCAAAATTGCAGAAAATCGAAGTCTCGGATCTGGAGCGCCGGGGAGAGCAGTTTCTCACTGCCCGAGTCACCTTTACCACCAGAGACCGCCGGCAACAGCAGCAAGTCTACCTGACTGACGACGGAAAGAATCTGATTCTAGGCCAGATCTGGGATCTGACGATCAGTCCCCAGCGCGCCCGTTGGAAGAGCAAGTTGAGGGGAGCCAAGGAGCGCATGGCCAGACTCGATCTGATCGATCGACCGTTCAAGGGACAGGCGGACGCCCCGGTGACGGTGGTGGAGTTCTCCGACTACCAGTGCCCCTACTGCTCCCGGGCCTACCAGACAGTGGACCAGCGTCTCGTCGAAGAGTATGCCCAGCGCATCAAGTTTGTTTTCAAGCATCTACCGCTGGAATCGCTTCATCCTTGGGCCAAGAAGGCCTCGGTGGCGGCGGCCTGCGCCTATGTCCAGCAGCCCGAGACTTTTTGGAACCTTCACGCCCTTCTTTTCCGGGACCAGAAGCAGATCACCCAAGACAATCTGAGAGAAAAGGTCGAGGGTTTCGCCCAAGAATTGGAATTGGACCTGCCCGCCATGATGGATTGCTACGATAGCGACGCTACCAAGTCGGTCGTGGAGACCGACTTGGCCGAAGCCATGTCCTTGGGCATCAGTTCCACCCCAACTTACTTGATCAACGGGGCAGTTTTGCAAGGAGTCGTTTCCTTTGAAGAAATGACTTCCTATATCGACTTCGCTTTGGAAGAGGCTGCGGCCGATCGCTAACCGCGAGCGAAGAACGAGGCTGAGAAGACACCCTTCCCGAACTCCCGCCCGGGCATCGGACAACTAGGCCGGAAGGACATTCGGGATACGACCATTGTGGGGTCAGCCTTGCAGGATGACGCCGGCGTGATTGGTGCTGCACTAGTCGCTTGCGAATGCCTGACCTGAGGATCAAGCGACTGGCGCCCAGTCGTCAACATTTCAGTTCATTCCAGCCTGGGCCACTTTCCGCTGTCAGCTCTGTTGTTTCCTCAACGACCTTTCTTTTCCGGCGGCGATTTTTTCGCTGTTGGTGATCCGAGCCGGCTTCGTTCCCCCAAAGAGCCAGGATTCCGTCGTCAAGCAGATTCGGCACGGATTTGTCGCCTGACAGGCCTTGGTGAATGCTTTAAAAACATATATTGTAGTAGCAAAACCCTTTACTTGGATTTAAAATTCTCATGTGTTCAGGGAGTGATGTCGTTGACCGACAATCCATCGTCGCAGTCGCCTTGGCCTCGAATGACAAGGGCAATTCGGTCGAGAGATATGCCCAAGTCGGAGGTGACTTGGGGCCGGCGTCGGTAGCGGTATCCGGCAACGAAGGTCAAATTTTCTTGCCCCGTCTTCAATTGAAGCCCATGAGTAAATTCAAAGACACGTTTCAGATCTAAAATGGAGGCTCGCCCTTCGGCCTTACCTTCGATGGGGATGGTAGGACGCGGCTTTTTCTGGCGCTGTTTACATTTTAGGGTCGGAATATCGGTTTGGGGAAATATCCGGATGTTGTGCCGACTGGCCAAACAAGGTGAATTTCTTCTCGGCTGCCTGGCGCTCTTAACCGCTGTGGCCTGGGCGCAACCTCAACTCAGCTACCAACGGGTCAGCTACGGAATCAACACCTTCGCCGGCTTGCGGATATTTGGGGACGGAGGTCCGGCGGTCCAGACCCAGCTCTACGGTCCTGTCGGGGTGGCGGTGGACGGCTCCGGCAACCTCTACATCGCCGATCGGAACAACAGCATTCGCAAGGTCGATCCCACGGGGACGATCACCACGGTTGCGGGAACGGGAGAGCAGGGGTTTAGCGGGGACGGAGGTCCGGCGGTTCAAGCCCAACTTGCTTCTCCCACTGGCGTGGCAGTGGACGGCGCGGGCAACCTCTACATCGCCGATTCGGGCAACGAACGCATTCGCAAGGTCGATCCCACCGGGAGGATCACCACGGTTGCAGGGACGGGGGAGCGCGGCGCCGGCGGAGACGGAGGTCCGGCGACCCAGGCTCAGTTCGCCTTTCCAGCCGACGTGGCGGTGGATGGCTCGGACAACCTCTACATCGCCGATCGGGACACCCACCGCATTCGCAAGGTCGATCCCACGGGGAGGATCACCACGATTGCGGGCACGGGGGAGTATGGCGGCGATGGAGACGGAGGGCCGGCAGTCCAGGCCCAGCTCGACTCTCCCACTGATGTGGCGGTGGACGGCTCGGGCAACCTCTACATCGCCGATAAGGGAACCAGTCGCATTCGCAAGGTCGATTCCACGGGGACGATCACCACGGTTGCGGGCACAAGGCGGCGTGGCGGCGGCGGAGACGGAGGGCCGGCAGTCCAGGCGCCGCTCACCTTTCCCAACGGCGTGGCGGTGGACGGCTCGGGCAACCTCTACATCGCCGATTCCGGCAACGACCGCATTCGCAAGGTCGATTCCAGGGGGAGGATCACCACGGTTGCCGGGACAGGGGAGCACGGAGGGGACGGGGGACCGGCGGCTCGTGCCCAGCTCAACAGTCCTGCCGGCGTGGCGGTGGACGGTTCGGGCAACCTCTACATCGCCGATCGGGACAACGACCGCATTCGCAAGGTCGATTCCACGGGGACCATCACTACGGTTGCGGGCGGGGGGAGGGGCAACGGCCTCGGGAACGACGGGCCGGCGGTCTTGGCCCGGCTCAACGGTCCCGCCGGCGTGGCGGTGGACGGCTCAGGCAACCTTTACATTGCCGATTCCAACTACCACCGCATTCGCAAGGTCGATTCCACAGGGACGATCACCGCGTTTGCGGGTACGGGGAGGCCCGGCCTTGGTGGGGACGGCGGCCCGGCGCTGCAGGCCCAGCTTCGCACTCCGGTTGGGGTGGCGGTGGACAGCTCGGGCAACCTCTACATTGCCGATCGGACCCACCGCATTCGCAAGGTCGATTCCGCAGGGACAATTACCACAGTGGCGGGTGGCGGGAGAATCGGAGATCTCAGGGACAGAATTCCGGCGGTCGAGGCTTGGCTCGACTCTCCCACTAGCGTGGCGGTGGACGGCTCGGGCAACCTCTACATCGCCGATTCCGGCAACGACCGCATTCGCAAGGTCGACTCCGAGGGGACGATCACCACTGTTGCGGGGGGAGGGGAAGGCGCCGGCTCCGGGGACGGCGGACCGGCCACCCAGGCCCGGCTCGACCGTCCCACTAGCGTGGTCGTGGATGCCTCGGTCAACCTCTATATTGCCGATCGGAACAACCACCGCATTCGCAAGGTCGATTCCACGGGGACGATCACCACCATTGCAGGAGAAGGGGAGAACGGCTTCGACGGGGACGGCGGCCCGGCAATCCAGGCTCAGCTCGCCTCTCCCACTGGCGTGGCGGTGGACGGAGCGGGCAACCTCTACCTCGCCGACCAGGAGAATCACCGCATTCGCCAAGTAGATTCCGCGGGGACGATCACCACCATCGCCGGAAGAGGGGAGTACGGCTTCGGAGGTTACGCCGGGGACGGTGGCCCGGCCCTCGCCGCCCGTCTGGACTCTCCCACTGGTGTGACGGTGGACAGACCGGGCAACCTCTACCTCGCCGATCGGGACAACCACCGCATTCGAAAGGTCGATTCCACCGGGACGATGACCACGGTGGCAGGGATGGGGGAGGACGGCTTTGGCGGGGACGGCGGTCCGGCAATCCAGGCTCAGCTCGACTCTCCCACTGGCGTGACGGTGGACGGCTCGGGCAGCCTCTACATCGCCGATCAGGACAATCACCGCATTCGCAAGCTCGATTCCACCGGGACGATGACCACGGTGGCAGGGATGGGAGAGGACGGCTTCGACGGAGACAGCGGTCCAGCCACCCAGGCTCAGCTCGACTCTCCCACTGGCATGGCGGTGGACGGCTCCGGCAACCTCTACATCGCCGATCGGGACAATCACCGCATTCGCAAGGTCGATTCCACGGGGATGATTACCACGGTTGCAGGGATGGGGGAGGACGGCTTTGGCGGGGATGGCGGTCCAGCCACCCAGGCTCAGCTCGACTCTCCCACTGGCGTGGCGGTGGACGGCTCGGGCAACCTCTACATCGCTGATCGGGGAAACCGCCGTATTCGCAAGGTCGATTCCGCGGGGACAATCACCACGGTTGCGGGAAGAGGGGACGACAACGTTGACCCAGCCTACGGCTTCGACGGGGACGGCGGCCCGGCACTGCGAGGAAGGCTTTACCATCCCACTGGCGTGGCGGTCGATGGCTTGGGCAACCTTTACATCGCCGATCACGGCAACCACAGCATTCGCAAGGTCGATTCCATGGGGACGATTACCAAGATTGCGGGGGGACGGTTTGAGTTTCCCGGCTTCGGCGGGGACGGAGTTCCGGCGACAGCCGCCCAGCTCGCCTTTCCCACTGCCGTGGCGGTGGACGGCTCGGGCAACCTTTACATCGCCGATTCCGGTAACCATCGGATCCGAATCCTGATGCCCAGATACCGCCTGGATTTTGCCCATTTCGCCAATGGGGCGTCCGTGACCTCCGACTTGGTGTTGGTGAACGTGGCTCCCCATCCCATCCGCCCCGCCTTCTACTTTTACGATAAGGACGGCAGTCTCATTGCCGCCGAATCGGTGATAGAGATCACAGGCGACCTGGAGGTCGCCGAGGACGGGGCTCTAACCGTCCGGACTGAGGTGGAACCGCTGGGAGAACTCACGATTTCCACCCACGGCCAAGGGGAAGTGGTCCGGGGATCGGTGGCAGTGGTCGCCAACGGTCCCATCGGCGGGGTGCTGCGTTTTGACCTGCCGGGGGTTGGCGTGGCCGGAGTGGGCGCCGGCCAGCCGGTCCGGGACGCCATCTTTCCGGCCCGGCGACAGGCAAGCGGAATCAGTACCGCGGCGGCGATCCGCATCCTGGACGATGACAGGGAGGAAATGCGGTGCCGTTTGATGCAAGAGGGCGCCGTGCTGGAAGAGGTGAAGCTCGATCTGGGTGGTGACAGACAGGAGGCCCAGTTCATCGAAGAGATGTTCACCGCTACCGATACCTCCGACTTCGTGGGGTTGGTGCGCTGCACGGTTTCATCGTCAGAGGTGTTCGTTGGAGTGGCGGTGGAGCTGGATGCCGGCAACGGCATCTTCACCACCTTGCCAGTGGTGCCTGTGCCCGTGAACCAGCCCGGAGACGGAAACAAGGAAGTTGCTCTGGAGTTTGCCCATTTCGCCAATGGTTCTTCCATCACCTCAGATCTGGTGTTGGTGAACGTGGCTCCCCATCCCGTCCGTCCCGCCCTTTACTTCTATGATCGGGACGGAGATCGGATTGCTGCCGAATCGGTGGTGGAGGTTCAAGGAGAGCTGGAGGTGGCCGAGGACGGAGCTTTGACCGTTCAGAGCGAGCTGGAACCGCTGCAGAAACTGACAATTTCGACTAACGGTCAGGGAGAGGTGGTGGCAGGATCGGTGACGGTGGTTGCGGATGGTCCCCTGGGCGGAGTGCTGCGCTTTGACCTGCCGGGGGTTGGAGTGGCCGGAGTGGGAGCCGGCCAACCCGTCCGGGACGCCATCTTCCCGGCGCGTCGGCAGGCGGGAGGAATCAGCACCGCAGCGGCCATCCGCAACCCGGGAGAGGAAGAGTTGGTGGTGAGCTGCCGGTTGATGCAAGGGGGCGCCGTGCTGGAAGAGAGAGACATCGATCTAAAGACCAAGGGACAGGATGGCCGCTTCATCCACGAGGTGTTCACCCGTACCGATACCTCGAACTTCGTGGGGTCGGTGCGCTGCACCGCCCCCGAGGGGAGACTGTTTACCGGAGTGGCGGTGGAGCTGGATGCCGACAACCGGATCTTTACCACCTTGCCGTTGGTGCCTGTCCCGTGGATGACTGCTCAAGAATAGACGGGGTCCGTGGGCCGGGAACCGGCAGGCCATCGTCATTGTGAGGAATACCACATGTCCGATTCGCTGAACGCGAAAAAGCGTGACCTTGGCTGGGGCGACCTCTGCGGGCGATGGTGCATGCCTTTTCTGTGGTAGGAATATCAGTTTGGGGGAATATCGAGATGTTGTGCCGACCGGCCAAACAGTGTGAATTTCTTCTCGTGTGCCTGGTGCTCTTCACTGCTGTGGCCTGGGCGCAACCTCAACTCAGCTACCAACGGGTCAGCTACGCAATCGACACCTTCGCCGGCCTGCCGGTTGTTGGGGACGGACGTCCGGCCGTCCAGGCCCAGCTTGACTCTCCCACTGATGTGGCGGTGGACGGCTCGGGTAACCTTTACATCGCCGATCGGGGACACCACCGCATTCGCAAGATCGATTCCACGGGGAAGATCAGCACTGTTGCGGGAACGGGAGAGCAGGGGTTTGGCGGGGACGGAGGTCCGGCGGTTCAAGCCCAACTTGCTTCTCCCACTGGCGTGGCAGTGGACGGCGCGGGCAACCTCTACATCGCCGATCGGGACAACCACCGCATTCGCAAGGTCGATTCGACGGGGACGATCACCACGGTTGCGGGAACAGGAGAGAACGGCTTCGACGGGGACGGCGGCCCGGCAATCCAGGCTCAGCTTGCATCTCCCACTGGCGTGACGGTAGACGGCTCGGGCAACCTCTACATCGCCGATCGGGACAACCACCGCATTCGCAAGATCGATTCCACGGGGACGATTACCACGGTTACGGGCACGGGGGAGGATAGCTTCGGCGGGGACGAAGGTCCAGCAGTTCGGGGCCATCTCTCCTCTCCTTTTGGCGTGGGGGTGGACGGCTCCGGCAACCTCTACATCGCCGATTGGGGCAACCACCGCATTCGCAAGATCGATTCCACGGGGACGATTACCACGGTTGCGGGCACGGGAGAGTACGCCAGGGTTGGCGAATCCCACGGGGACGGCGGTCCGGCGGTCGAGGCCCAGCTCAACAGTCCCACTGGCGTGGCAGTGGATGGGGCAGGCAACGTCTATATCGTCGATGCCGGCCTCGACATCATTCGCAAGGTCGATTCGACGGGGACGATCACCAGAATTGCCGGGAAAGGGAGGAGGAGGTGGGTGCCTCCTGGCTTCGGCGGGGACGGCGGTCCGGCGGTCGAGGCCCAGCTCAACAGTCCCACTGGCGTGGCGGTGGACGGCTCGGGCAACCTCTACATCGCCGATCGGGGAAACCACCGCATTCGCAGGGTTGATTCCACAGGGTTGATCACTACGACTGCGGGTACCGGAGAGTACGCCTTCAGCGGGGACGGGGGTCCGGCCTCCCAGGCCCAACTATCCGATCCCTTTGCCGTGGCGGTGGACGGGGCGGGCAACGTCTACATCGCCGATGCCAGCAACGGCCGCGTTCGCAAGGTCGATTCCGCAGGGACGATCACCACCATTGCCGGGACGGGAGAGTACGGCTTCGGCGGGGACGGCGGTCCGGCGGTGGAGGCCCAGTTTCGCATTCCCATTGGGGTGTTGGTAGACGGCTCGGGCAACCTCTACATCGCCGATCGGGACAACCAACGCATTCGCAAGGTCGATTCCACGGGCACGATCACCACGATTGCCGGGACGGGAGAGTACGGCTTTGACGGGGACGACGGTCCGGCGGTACAGGCTCAGCTCGCCTCTCCCGCTGGCATGGCGGTGGACGGTTCGGGCAACCTCTACATCGCCGATTCCAACAACCACGCCATTCGCAAGATCGATTCCGCAGGGACAATCAGCACCATCGCGGGCATGGGAGAGCACGGCTTCAGCGGGGACGGCGGTCCGGCGGTGCAAGCCCGGCTCTTTCTTCCCACTGGCGTGGCGGTGGACGGCTCCGGCAACCTCTACATCGCCGATCACGCTAACCGCCGCATTCGCAAGGTCGATTCCACGGGCACGATCACTACGGTTTCCGCCAAGGAATCGGACCCCGGCTTTGGGGACGGCGGTCCGCCACTCCAGCACTTGGTCTTCTATCCCGCCGATGTTGCGGTAGACGGGGTGGACAACCTCTACATCGTCGAGTACGGCAAACACCGCATTCGCAAGGTCGATTCCGCGGGGACGATCACCACCATTGCAGGTACGGAAGAGGCCGGCTTCGGCGGTGACGGCGGTCCGGCGCTCCAGGCTCGGTTCAACTATCCCACTGGCATGGCAGTGGGCGGGAGGGGCAACGTCTACATCGCCGATCCCGAAAACGGCCGGATCCGAATCCTGAGGCCCAGATACCGCCTGGACTTCGCCCATTTCGCTAATGGGGCGTCCGTGACCTCCGACTTGGTGTTGGTGAACGTGGCTCCCCATCCCATCCGCCCCGCCTTCTACTTTTACGATAAGGACGGCAGTCTCATTGCCGCCCAATCGGTGATAGAGGTCACAGGCGACCTGGAGGTCGCCGAGGACGGGGCTCTAACCGTCCGGACGGAAGTGGAACCGCTGGGAGAACTCACGATTTCCACCCACGGCCAAGGGGAAGTGGTCCGGGGATCGGTGGCAGTGGTCGCCAACGGTCCCATCGGCGGAGTGCTGCGTTTTGACCTGCCGGGGGTGGGCGTGGCCGGAGTGGGAGCCGGCCAACCGGTCCGGGACGCCATCTTTCCGGCCCGGCGACAGGCAAGCGGAATCAGTACCGCGGCGGCGATCCGCATCCTGGACGATGACAGACACGCGATATCGTGTCGACTGATAAAAGAGGGCGCCGTGCTGGAAGAGGTGAAGCTCGATCTGGGTGGTGACAGACAGGAGGCCCAGTTCATCGAAGAGATGTTCACCGCTACCGATACCTCCGACTTCGTGGGGTTGGTGCGCTGCACGGTTTCATCGTCAGAGGTGTTCGTTGGAGTGGCGGTGGAGCTGGATGCCGGCAACGGCATCTTCACCACCTTGCCGGTGGTGCCTGTGCCCGTGGACCAGACCGGAGATGAAAATGACGAGGTTGCTCTGGAGTTTGCCCATTTCGCCAATGGTTCTTCCATCACCTCCGATCTGGTGTTGGTGAACGTGGCTCCCCATCCCATCCGTCCCGCCCTTTACTTTTACGATCGGGACGGAGATCGGATTGCAGCCCAATCGGTGGTGGAGGTTCAAGGAGAGCTGGAGGTGGCCGAGGACGGAGCTTTGACCGTTCAGAGCGAGCTGGAACCGCTGCAGAAAGTGACAATTTCGACTAACGGTCAGGGAGAGGTGGTGGCAGGATCGGTGACGGTGGTTGCGGATGGTCCCATTGGCGGAGTGCTGCGCTTTGACCTGCCGGGGGTGGGAGTGGCCGGAGTGGGAGCCGGCCAGCCGGTCCGGGACGCCATCTTCCCGGCGCGACGGCAGGCGGGAGGAATCAGCACCGCAGCGGCCATCCGCAACCCGGGAGAGGAAGAGCTGGTGGTGAGCTGCCGGTTGATGCAAGGAGGCGCCGTGCTGGAAGAGAGAGACATCGAGCTAAAGGCCAAGGGGCAGGATGGCCGCTTCATCCACGAGGTGTTCACCCGTAGCGATACCTCGGACTTCGTGGGCTCGGTGCGCTGCACCGCCCCCAAGGGGAGACTGTTTACCGGAGTGGCGGTGGAGCTGGATGCCGACAACCGGATCTTTACCACCTTGCCGTTGGTGCCTGTCCCAGGGATGACAGCTCAAGAATAGGCAGAATCTCCTCCGGCTCCCCGATCCCCCGTCGCCAGGTCGTCGAAGTGGTTTGAGGCAAGTCTCCTGTCGGCCAAAATACATCCGGATACTCCCACGTCCTGAACCCCCCGCCCGGGCATTGGACAAGTCGAACCGGAAGGCGTAGAGTGTGGCTTCAGAGAGAGCTTTCCCCGGATAAGTTTTTGGAAACAAAGGAATTCTAAGAGGTTGCTCTCTTGGTTCGACGCCGGGTTGGGATAACCGGGCTGGGGATTGCCGCTCCCTGAGGGAGGCAGTAATGTCAGAAAAAATTCATATCTTCGACACAACTTTACGGGACGGAGAGCAGTCGCCCGGCTGCTCGATGAACCTGGAAGAAAAGCTCAAGATGGCGCGCCAACTGGAGCGTCTCAATGTCGACGTTGTGGAAGCCGGTTTTCCGATTGCCTCCCAAGGTGACTTCGAGGCCGTTCGAGCCATCTCCTCCGAGATTCGAGAACCGGTCGTGGCCGCTTTGGCTCGCGCCCAACGACTCGATATCGAACGGGCCTGGGAAGCTATCGCAAAAGCTCACCGCCCCAGAATCCATACCTTTATTGCCACCTCGGATATCCACTTGAAGCACAAGCTGAGAAAGACCAGAGACCAAGCACTCCAGGACACGATCCAGGCGGTCAGGATTGCACGAGATCTTTGCGAGGAGGTGGAATTCTCGGCCGAAGACGCCACCCGAAGCGACCCTGAATTTCTGGCGGCAGTCTTCGAAGCGGCCATTGCCCAAGGAGCCACCATTATCAATATTCCCGATACGGTGGGTTATTCGATTCCCCAGGAATACGGGCCCTTTCTGGCCGACCTGATCGCCAGAATCCCCAATTCCGATCAGGCCGTCTTTAGCTGTCATTGCCATGACGACCTGGGTTTGGCGGTAGCCAACTCGGTGGTCGGGATCGAGAACGGCTGTCGGCAGGTCGAGTGCACCATCAACGGCATTGGCGAACGGGCCGGCAATGCCGCCATGGAAGAAATAGTGATGGCTTTGCGGACGCGCAAGGACGTCTTGCCTTTTCACACCGATATCTCCACCGAGGAGATCTCCCGCTCCAGCGGCCTGTTGACCAACCTGACCGGGTCTTTCATCCAACCCAACAAGGCCATCGTGGGCAAGAACGCCTTTGCCCACGAGGCGGGAATCCACCAGGACGGCGTGCTCAAAAACGCTCTGACCTACGAAATCATGACTCCTCAGTCGGTCGGGATCATCAGCAGCACCCTGGTCATGGGCAAGCACAGCGGGCGCCATGCGCTGCAGGCCAAGTTCGCCGAGTTGGGCTATGACCTGGAAGGCAAAGATCTCAACCGGGCCTATTTCTTCTTCACCAAATTGGCCGATCAAAAGAAGGATATCTACGACGAAGATCTGATTACCATCATTCAGGACGGAATGAAGATCATTCCCGACACCTACCGGCTGGACTATGTTCACTCAGCCGGGGGCAATCAGGAGTTGTCCTCCGCGGTGATTCGCTTGAGCAAAGGCGAAGAAAAATTCGCGGAGGCCGCCTTTGGCGACGGTCCGGTAGACGCTTGCCTGGCGGCGATCGACCTGATTACCGGGCTCCAAGGCGCCTTGCTCAACTACACCGTCAGCTCGGTGACCAAGGGCGCCGATGCCTTGGGCGAGGTGTTCATGCACGTGCGTTTCAACAACCAAAGCTATACCGGAAAAGCGGCCTCGGTGGATATCATCGACGCCAGCGCGCGAGCCTATCTGCATGCGGTCAACAAGGCCCTTTACGAACGGAAGCGCGATCGGCAAAGAGGCTCCCGAGCCGCCTCGGCCTAGCTGCTACCGCCATGCCCAAAACGCTCTTCGAGAAAATCTGGGACGCCCACGTCGTTCATCAGGAGCCGGGACGGCCGGCCTTGCTCTATATCGACTGCCACCTGGTCCATGAGGTGACTTCGCCCCAGGCGTTCGAGGGGCTTCGATTGGCCGGCCGCCGAGTGCGGCGGCCCGATCTGACCTTCGCCACCATGGACCACAATGTCCCTACCTGGTCCCGGGCGCGGCCCATTACCGACCCGGTCTCCTTGACCCAGATCGAAACGCTGGCGAAGAACTGCAGCCAATTCGATGTCCCCCTCTACGATCTCAACAGCCCCAACCAGGGGATCGTCCACGTGATCGGCCCCGAGCTGGGGCTGACCCAGCCCGGCATGACCGTCGTCTGCGGGGACAGCCACACCTCCACCCACGGCGCTTTCGGCGCCTTGGCCTTCGGTATCGGCACCAGCGAAGTGGAGCATGTGCTGGCCACCCAATGCCTGCAGCAGTTCAAGCCCAAGACCTTGGAAGTCAGAGTCAAAGGGCGCCGGCCCCACGGGATTTCCGCCAAAGACATCATTCTCTTCATTATTCGCAGCATCGGAATCGATGGAGCCGCGGGCCACGTGATCGAGTACCGGGGCGAGGCCATTCGCCGGCTCAGCATGGAAGAGCGAATGACCGTCTGCAACATGTCCATCGAAGCCGGCGGGCGAGCAGGTTTGATTGCGCCCGACGAAACCACTTTCGAGTTTGTCCAAGGCCGACGTTTTGCGCCCCGGGGAGAAGCCTTTCAAGAAGCGGTCGAATACTGGCAAACTCTCCCCACCGATCCCCAGGCCGGTTTCGACCGCAGCGTGGAGCTGAACGTGGCCCAGGTTGCACCTCAAGTCAGTTGGGGAACCAATCCCGGCATGGTGGTGGATGTCACGGGCGCCGTTCCCGATCCCGCCTCGCTGACCGACTCCGATCAACGCAAGGCCGCTGTCCGGGCCCTGGAGTACATGGGACTCCAGCCCGGCCAACGAATCGGCGAGCTGCCGCTCGACCGGGTTTTCATCGGATCCTGCACCAACTCCAGGATCGAAGATCTCCGGGTGGCCGCCCAAGTGGTCGAGGGCAAGAAGATCAGCCGCGGATTGCAGGCCATGGTGGTCCCCGGGTCCCAGAGAGTCAAGAGTCAGGCCGAGGCCGAAGGGCTGGACCGCATATTTCTGGAGGCCGGATTCGAGTGGCGGGAATCGGGGTGCAGCATGTGCCTGGGCATGAATCCCGACATCTTGGAACCCGGCCAGCGCTGCGCCTCCACCTCGAATCGGAATTTCGAGGGCCGGCAAGGACGGGGAGGAAGAACTCACCTGGTGAGTCCGGCCATGGCCGCGGCGGCCGCCATCCACGGCCATTTCGTCGACATTCGCCAATGGGGGTAAGTGTTTGATGGAACCTTTCCTAAAGCATCGAGGCCTGGTGGCGGTGCTCGACCGCACCAATGTCGACACCGATCAGATCATCCCCAAGCAATTCCTCAAGAGGATCGAGCGGAGCGGTTTCGGGCAGTTTCTTTTCTTCGACTGGCGCTATCGGGAAGACGGCAAGACGCTGAAACCCGACTTCGAGCTCAATCGGCCCCGCTTCGAGGGAGCCTCCATTCTGGTTACCGGGGCCAACTTCGGTTGCGGGTCGTCGCGCGAACACGCTCCCTGGGCCCTGCAGGACTTTGGATTTCGCGTCATTGTCGCTCCCTCCTTCGCCGACATCTTCTACAACAACTGCTTCAAGAACGGCCTCCTGCCGGTGACCCTCACCGCCTCTGAGGTTGGTTCGCTCGGTTCCCGGGTCCAATCTCGTCCCGGCTATCGTTTGACGGTCGACCTGCAGGCGCAGGAGATGGTCGGCGACCGGGGATGGAAAGCCTCGTTCCAGCTTGACCCTTTTCGCAAGCAGTGCCTGCTCCAGGGACTTGACGATATCGCCTTGACCTTGCAGGTGGAAGAAAAGATCCGCCAGTTCGAACGGCGACGACGGTTCGCCGGTCTCCAGCTCTGAGACGACTTGCTCGACCAAGCGAATGCGGCATTCTCCATCCTGTGCAACATCTGTGCAAATCTGCCGTTTATCTGTGCAAATCTGTGCTGTGAAAAAGGTGCCTGAGAAATGGCTTGACGGCCTATTCCACAACAGTTAACTTTCTTTGGCTGAAGGGTTTCCGAGCAGGGTGGAAGTCACGGGGTGGATTCATGTCCTTTGTGATCGGTGTGGCGGGGGGAAGCGGTTCCGGCAAGACCACCATTGTCCGACGGCTGGTCGACGAGCTGGGCCCGGGGCAGGCGGCCATCATCGCACATGACAGTTACTATCGGCCCGACCCCCGATTGTCTTGGGAAGAGCGCGTCCGCATCAACTACGATCACCCCGATTCGCTCCAGACCGGCTTGTTGATTCGACATCTGGATCGACTCAAACGAGGCCAGGGGGCCGAGATCCCGACCTACGACTTCACCCGCCACCAACGGTTGCCGGAAACGCGGTTGGTGAAACCGCATCCGGTCCTGATCGTGGAGGGAATCCTGGTGCTCTGCAACCGCCGCTTGCGCCGGCTGATGGACCTCAGGGTCTTTGTCGCGACCGACGACGACCTGCGTTTCATCCGGCGGCTGCAGCGAGACCTGACGGAGCGCGGACGCACGGTGGAGTCGGTCATTCGACAATACCTGGCCACCGTCAGGCCCTTGCACCAGCGTTATGTCGAACCCAGCCGCCGGCACGCTCACCTGGTCCTTTCCGGGCAGGGTCCGGTCACGACCGCGGTTGAGGTTCTGGCAACCCGGCTTCGATCGGAATTGACCCCGGAGCCGATTCCCAACTGACATTCAGCCAGGAGCATGACGATGTTCAATCGACCTTGTTGCCGGTGGCTGCTGGGACTGGCGGCCCTCTCCTCTGGGTTGACAGGCTGCCAGGCCACGCCCTCCAATCTCTCGAAACAGCTTGACCGGGATCCATTCCAGGAACGCCGGCGACTGATGGTGCTGCGGCAAATCGAGGCCCGTGGAATCCAGGACGCTCGCGTCCTGCGGGCCCTGCGCAGGGTGCCTCGCCATCGATTGGTGCCTGAATCGCTGGTCGACTACGCCTACTACGACCGCCCGCTCCCCATCGGTTTCGATCAGACCATCTCGCAGCCCTACATCGTGGCCCTGATGAGCGAAGCCCTGGCCGTCGGACCCGGAGCTCGGGTTTTGGAGGTGGGAACCGGAAGCGGCTACCAGGCCGCCGTCCTGGCCGAAATGGGGGCCACCGTCTTTACGGTCGAAATCGTGCCCGAGCTGGCTGAGCGGGCCAGCAAGGCACTGGCGCAACTGGGCTACGACCAGGTCACGGTCCGCCACGGGGACGGCTATATCGGCTGGGAGGAAGAAGCCCCCTTCGACGGCATCGTCGTGACCGCGGCGCCCGAGCAGGTTCCCCAAGCCCTCCTCGACCAACTGGCCGAGGGAGGCCGGCTGATCATTCCGGTCGGCCGGCAAGGCGCCAATCAACAGCTACGGCTCTACCATAGGCAACAGGGAAAGATTCAAATCCGCAGCCTGGGCCCGGTCCGCTTCGTGCCTTTCACCCGGCTTCCCTGACGCGCCACAGGAACCGAGCCGGACGGTAGTTTTCCTTCTCTTCCGGTTGCGCGACGACAGAGCAATCGTCTCTCCTGCCCCGGCAATACCAGTTTGATTGTTGGTCACGGATCGGCATCGACGGCCCTTGCCGGATCTGCTAGTTCATGTATCAGTCATCTTAACTCGAATTAGTTATGTTCTTATTATGATAACAAATAGTAAAACTCGATCAAAACGTTTAAATTGAGAATTAAAAGATGGGCCGAACCTCTTGCCGGATGAAGAGTTTTCAACAGCCTAAAGTGGGAAACCTGTTGACAAGTTGTGGTTGGGATAGCTGCCGGCGCCGTGCTGGCGCCAGTTTGCCGGGACTCGAGTTGTTTTCCACAATTCCGGAGTTGTGAAGGGCGTCGTTCCTTTTCTCTTGAGGTGGAGAGGATGCGGCTTATACTGAGTTCAATCCCAGAGGGTAAACGCAAAAACGAGAACCTTGAGAGGTGTTCCGCAGGCGGACCAGTAGCAGGCTCAGGCTTTCTGCTGACTACCGCTTGGAGTGGAGCCAAGGATGATCTTCAGGGTTGCTTTTAGTCTTTCATTAGGCACTGGCCCCAAGCAAAAAGGCCCGTTGGCCTGTCCTCAAAACGCGAGGATTAAGCTCCCGGCGGTCAGTGTCGCTTACATCAAAGGAGGAAATGATGAAGAGGTTAACTGCGGGAGTGATTTTGATGGTTTTGGTATTGGGAGTACCCATGCTCCAGCTTGAGCCGGGTAGCTTCTGGGCGGTGGCCAGTTATGCCGCTCCCAATAAAAAGGCGGGACTTGCGATTGGACTCTTGGGTGCTTTCCACGCTGGGCTGCACGGGGCAGCTTGGGGATTGATCGCCGGTCCCGTAGGGGGGATTGTCGCTGGCGTAGCAGTCGGAGCCTAGGAAGGAGAAGATAAATTGACGGATTCCAGAGCAGAGAAACTGCGCCGGGCCAAGCTGGTCACCTTGCTGAACCTCTTGTCGGGCGCGCTGGTTTTTTCTTACGTGTGGGGTCTTTTGGGGCCCGGGTTGGGGGTGACCTTCCTGATCGGGCTGGCAATCTGCGCGGCTGGCCTGTTCCACCGATGGGGCATCGCTCGCAGCGGCTTGAGTTTCGGGACCCTGGGAGCCCTCCTACTGTGCCTCTACTACTACCTCTTCAGTGATCCCGACCCGGCCGCCATCGATCATTACTACGGAACGCTGGTCATGGGTCACCTGCTGGCGGGTCTCAGTATGCTCTCTCTTTACTACTTGAAGCCGGAATGGTTCGAGTTCGCTCAACCCTTGAGCGATGAGGAGGAGGACTGAGGGAGATCCGACTGCTCCCTGGGGGACTGCGCGCCAATCTATTGGCCTCCCTGCTCCTGTTTTCGGTTGCATGTTTAGCAGGTGTGGGGATCGGTTGGGGGGCGTCTGGAGAAAAGGAGGCAGCGGTCCTCCCCGAGCCATCCTTGATCCCGCCCAACTGGGTTGACATCGCCCTCCACAACCTCCGTGTGGTCGGATACGCGGCCTTGGGCCTCTTCACTCTGGGCATCGCGTCGGTAGTGGTTCTGGTGGTTTCGGGATTTGCCGTTGGACTTTTCTCGGCGGCCCTACTCAGCGTGGAGTTCCCTTGGCGTGAACTCCTGCTCTTGACTCTACCCCACGCGGTGTTTGAATTCGCCGGGCTCGGTCTGGCTGCGGCCTGTGGACTGGAGGGCTTCTCCCTGATTCGAGGCCGGATCGATTTCTCCTGGGTCAAGCAGCTCAAGGTGCTGGCCCTGGCCGTCGCTCTGACAGTGGTGGGAGCCTGGATTGAAGATCGCGTGACTATCGGACTGATCGGCAAGTGGCTCTATGCACCCCTTACAACTCCGATTTAACCGGTTCTGGACAGCCCGGCTGGATCAGAGCCGTTCCTCGGATGACCTTTGGGTCCCTTTCCTGCTATTCGCCTTGGCGCCGGTCTCGGGGATGGGCGTCCACTGGTCGCTGGTCCCCGTGCTCTCCGAGATGGTCCCGGGGGTATCGTCGCAGCTTTACTGGAAGCTGTCCCTGGTCAGTGGACTGGCCGGCGGTTTGGCTTTCCTGGCTCTCTGGCCCCTGGTCGCTTTGGTGTTGGCCTGCAGCGCGATTTTGCTCTGGGACCGGGACTTCGAGTTTCGTCTCCTCTTGCAGCTCTCACCCTATGGCTTCCTGCCGGTCAGTCTGCATGGAATCGCGGTCTGGACCGCCTTACAAATCTACCCCATTCCGACTCCCAGCCAGCCGACCAAAGACGTCAGTTTCCTCTTCGACAACACCGTTTTGGGAGTTTCTCGTTACAGCGTGGTGGGAGCTTGGGCGCTGACAGGTCTGCTGATGATCCTGTTGGTGGAACGAGTCTTCAAGCTTGAACTGTGGCAAGCCACATTGACCGTGCTGGTTCCGGTGGGCCTCTATCTGATCTCCATCAAGAGCTATCAGTTCATCCTTGGGTCCTGATCGGGCTCACCTCGCAGGCTCTTTTCACCCAGCGTTGCTCCTCTCGACCCTGTTTTCCCGAGGGAGCGTTCTTTTTACCAACAAATGAAGTGGATCGATCCAATTCTGGTGCTGCTAAAATAACCGTGACTTCAAGAGGATACGGGAGCATGACCAGAGAAGCAAAACTGCGCCGGGCCAAGTTGGTCACTTCGCTGAATCTCTTGACCGGCACACTGGTGTTGTCTTATGTGTGGGGTCTTTGGGAGCACGGGGTAGCGTTGACCTTCCTGATCGGGCTGGTAGTTTGTGGGGGCGGCCTATTCCACCGATGGGGCATCGCTCGCTGCGGCTTGGGTTTCGGAACCTTGGGGGCCCTCCTCCTGTGCCTCTACTACTACTTTTTCAGTGATCCCAACCCGGCCACAACCGATCGTTTCTACGGAACACTCGTCATGGGTTACCTGCTGGGGTTTTTCAGTCTTTTCTCTCTGTACTACTTGAAGCCGGAATGGTTCGAGTTCGCTCAACCCTTGAGCGATGAGGAAGAAGAATGAGCGGGTTAGGTCGCTCCCAGGGGGGCGGAGCATGACCAGAGAAGCGAAAATGCGCCGGGCCAAGTTGATCACTTAGCCGTGTAACTTTCTTTCTGTAATTTGAGTTCTGCCCAGGTAGTAGCGGCTTCGATGAAGGGAGGCCCGGAGGGCCGACCACAGTCGAAGCCGGCCAGCGCCAAAGGACAGGGGTCTGGGACAGGATTCTCCAAACGAAACCAACGAGTTTTGAAAGGAGAATCGATGAACCCAGACCTGAAGCAAAGTTTACCACGAGAGATTTTGGAAGAGTTAATGGAGGAAGGTGCCCAGGCCTTTGGAAAGGTTCTGGAGAAGTTGCTCAACTTGGCCATGGAGCTGGAACGGTCTGAGTTTCTGGGAGCCGAACCCTACCAGCGAACGAGCCGGCGCCGGGATCATGCCAATGGCTTCAAGGACAAGACGGTCACCACCCGCGTGGGGAAGCTGAAGCTGAAGATCCCGCAAGTGAGGCACTTGTCATTTTATCCCAAGTCGTTGCAGCGAGGATGCCGGTCGGAGAAAGCCTTAAAGCTGGCCATTGCCGAGATGTACGTCAAGGGTGTGTCGACCCGCAAGGTGAGCCGGATCACCGAACAACTGTGTGGGACGGAGATCTCGGCCACCCAGGTCTCCAGGATTGCCAAGCTGCTGGATCAAGAGCTGGAGCAGTTCCGGCAACGAGAGTTGGGGCAATACCCGGTGGTGTACCTGGATGCCCACTACGAGAAGGTGCGAGTCCAGGGCACGGTGCGGGACCTGGCCCTCCTGAAAGCGATTGGAGTCAACCGTTGGGGGAAACGAGAAGTGCTGGGGGTCTCGGTGGCACTGAGCGAAGCGGAGGTCCACTGGAGAGAGTTCTTACAAGCGCTGCAGCGACGAGGATTAAAAGGCATTGAACTGTTGGTCAGTGATGATCACGTAGGGCTTCGGGCAGCTCGCCGGGCGGTGTTTCCTGCCCTCCCCTGGCAACGGTGTCAGTTTCACTTGGCTCAGAACGCTCAGGCCCATGCCCACAACCGGGCACAAGCCCGTCAGATGGGCCAAGCCATTCGGGATATCTTCAACTGCCCGTCGCTGGCCGCTGCCGAGAGGATGGTCAGCCGGGTGGCCGAGCGTTTCCAGCCAGAGAATCCGCGGTGGGTCAAGTGGCTGCAGGAAAACATCGGGGAAGGCTTTACCGTCTATCGTTTTGCGCGATCGACTCATCGCAGGGTCCGGACGGTCAACGGACTGGAACGGCTCAACCGGGAGATCCGCCGCCGCACTCGAGTGGTGGGGATCTTTCCCAACCAAGCTTCGGTCCTGCGATTGACCTCGGCGGTGCTGGCGGAGCAACACGAGGAGTGGATCACCGGCCGACAGTATCTAAATCTGAATGATTGGAGGGTTACGGAGAAACCTGACTCCCAGACAAATTACAGAAAATCAGTTGCGTGATCGATCACTTCGCTGAATCTCTTGGCAGGCGCGCGCTGGTTTTTTGCCACATATGGGGTTTGTTGGGGTCTGGATTGGGGTTGACCTTTCTGACCGGGCTGGGGGTTTGTGGGGCCGGCCTGTTCCATCGATGGGGCATCGCGCGCTGCAGCTTGGGTTTCGGGAGCTTGGGGGCCCTCCTGCTGTGCCTCTACTACTACCTCTATAGTAATCCCGACTCGGCCACCATCGATCGTGACTACCGGACGCCGGCCATGGGTCACCTGCTGGCGGGTTAGTTGGTGGTTTCCCGGACCGCTGCCGACATGAACAACTGCAGAATACCATTTGGGCTAAGCTCTGTGAGAAGCACGGCGGTGGGGAATAACAGGACGCTGCAGGAGGTTGAACGGCGAATGGAAAAAACAGCATTGACTTGTTCTGTGGCGCAGGTGGGTTGTCGGAGGAATTCCGGCAAGCCAAGTACCCACATTCTGCCAGGGAATGATTTAATGAGTATGCTGGCGAGACGTTTTCATTGACGCAGTGAAGAGGCGAAGGCGTTTGCGTGTGAAATCGAGATGTCTTCCCGGGGCGGCGCCTGCGCGGCCCTGGCAGAGGGCCGGTGGTTCGAGTCGGAAAAGAACGACGAGCAGCAGGCGGGATTCCCGGCCGAGAGTGCCTTTGAGCACTTGATGATGGGCGAGGCTCGGCGCGATTGTGTAAGACTCAGGCGGAATTTCGCGAGGCGGCCTCGTTCAATTGCATTCCGGTAATCGTGGTGTATATGCTTGGGCGAGCATGAGGGAAACTGGGGGCTTTAACGGGTTTGCTGCTTAATTAATTAAGAAGGGAGAACTCTTATGCAAGGAAGACTATGTGCGTTGATTGTCGTTGCCCTGATCAGCGGTCGGGCAATGGGCCAGAACTTCCCGTGGTGGTCGAACTACGGCAGCGTCATTGAGGAGGTCCAGGACCGAGGAACATTGAAAGTCGGACTCGGATTGTTTGAACCGTGGTCGATTTGCAGTGCGGATGGCGGGTTGATCGGATTCGAGATCGATGTAGCCACCAAGGTTGCCGAGGATATGGACGTAGAGGTGGAGTTCGTCCCTACCAACTGGAACTACATCATCCCGGCGCTAATTGCCGAGGAGTTCGATGTCATCATCAGCGGGATGACGATTCTTCCTCACCGCAATCTCAAGATCAACTTCACGTCACCTTACAACAATACTGCCATCTTTCTGGTGGCCAATCAGACCAGGGCCGTCTACAACAACTTGGGCTCACTGGACGATTTCAACAGCCCTAACGTCACGATTGCGACCCGGCGGGGAGCCTCGTCAATTCCCGCCATCGAGAACGTTTTTCCTGATGCCGTAATCGAGCTCTTTGATACCGATACTGCGGTCCTGGATGCCGTAGTGTCCGGCGACGTTCATGCTGCGGCAGCATTCGCGACAACTGGGGCCTCATGGGTGGAAGCTCACCCGGATACCCTTTACCTGGTTTCCGATGATCCGTTTTTCTCGGAAGTGCTGGCCATGGGTGTCAGGAAAGGGGACGTTGATGCCTTGAACTTCCTCAGCGGTTGGATTTCGATTCGAGAAGCAGACGGCTGGCTGCCACAGCATCGACAGCATTGGTTTGAGACTCGCGACTGGGAGGATCAGGTCGCTACCGACCCGGGGACAATCGCCGAGTGTGAGGCGCCTTTTCAATGAAAAGACAAGTGGGGTTACGGGGTTACAGAAGTGGGGCGATTACTCCCGGGTTAGCCCTGCCGGGTTCTGTCAGCGGTTGTCGATTATTGTTTTGAGCGGCGGTTCCCCACTCGAAGCACTCGTAGCAATCGGTTCAGGTGCAGTCGGAGCCCCTGGTTGGTCTGGGTTCAAGTAAAGTTTCTCCTTAGGTTACGAATCGCTTCGCCGCCAACGAAAGAATCCTTATACACTTGGGGTTGCTCCTCCTGTGGCTCTACCACTACCTCTACCGTGATCCCGCTCCGGCCACCATCAACCGTTTCTACGGAACGCTGGCCATGGGTCACCTGCTGGGGTGTCTCAGTCTACTCTCCTTCTACTACTTGCCGGAATACTTCGAGTTCGCTCAACCCTGGAGCGAGGGGGAGGACTGAGCACACTCGGTCGCTATCGAACTGGAGATCCTGTTCCAATGGAAAGCCCCGGTGGAGTTTGACAACCTCTGTCGAGAAACGGCCTGCCAAGCCCTTGCAGCAACACCCTAAAATCAACTTAAGCGCTCAAATCTCAATTTAAATAGTAGGCCTTAGCGACCGGTGGGAAGGGGCCGATTCCGGGCGCCGGTGGAAAAACCTGTTGATAAGTTGTGGCTGGGACAGCCGCCGGCAGCGTGCCTGCAACAGCTTGCCGGGATCGGGCTTTTTTTCACAGTCCGGGAGTCGTGAAAGCGTCTTCTTTTTTTTCTTGAGATAGGGAAGCCGTTGTCTATACTGGGGCTCGGTCCCAAGGGGTAGACGCGAGACCGAGAACCTTGGGTGCTGGTGGAGGCTGGACCGGTAGCAGGCTTTGCGCTTGGTACTTGTTCCGGACTCGGGATGGAGCCAAGAGGCGGTCCTTCGGGATCTCCTTTGGACTTCGTTTTTGGCGCCAGTCGAGGGGTGAGTCGATTCGGCTGACCCGGCGGCTCGTGTTCGGCAGTTCCGAGGTAGCGTCAGTTCCTGTGGCGGTCGGTATTTGCCGGTCGTTGGGAGGCCACAAGCCTCTCCGATTGACCGGCAGGGGGAAACCGTGCGGGAAAGGCTGGGGGAGCCGGCAGAGGGCTGGGCTCTTTGGAGTCGGGTCAATAGCCGCCTAAGCCAGCCGCTCCGGAGGCAAAGAGACCGTTTCCTTCGGGAATCGGAGGAGAGGTTCTTCGGAGAGTGGCTTTTCGGTCGCCCGTCCCGGTGCGGATACGCGCCGGGCGGAAAGCGAATATCACTTGGGGCCTTTTTTTTGGAATTATTATCCAAGTCCCGCCGTTCGATGACCACCAGGCGCCACAGCTAAATCCACAGCGTTTCCACAAGCTGTGGAAAATCCGCTGGGGTAGTGGAGTCGCCCTCAGCCGCTCCGACCAGGGACGTTGCTCCGATCCAGTCCGCGTGAAGTGGCGCCGGTCCGGCGATCTCGAGTCCTTCACCAGCTCGCCGGGCAGACCGAGAAGTCTGACATTTTCAATGGCCATTGACATGGGGGGGGATTGGAAGACGGTGCGGGGAAAAAAGGGGATTATATACTTAACTTGATAGAAGCTCCGGAAGGAAGAGGGCCAATCTCCGCCAACTAGTTCAACTACGATCACGTCCAGTATGCAATGCCCTGTTCCTTACGGCCTGACCCAATTTATCATCGATTGCACGTTTTCGTTAGCGTTGATCGGGGTGATCGACACGTTGGGGTGCTGACGCCGAAACACACGAAACGCCTCGTCCGCAAACCCTTGACCGATGATTGGCACGTCTGTGAAATCGAGGACTACCTCACTAAAAGCCTCAACTCTCGCAAGCACCCTCTTGGCTTGAGATCGTGAGATCAGGTTGTCATTTCCATACCTTGCCAACCTGACCGGAACTATCGTTCTGGTGAAGGAGAGGCCATCCCCATTGGTGTACTCGGCGAAGACACCATTTAACGTCAGCGGCGAGTTGTTGCCTAGCCGCATGAACACCATCGTCCCCTTAGAATCTTGGGGGTTCTCGACCAACCAGTCCGCTTCGTGTCCTATCTCGTGTGAATAGAACACCCCGCCAGAGAGAATGTCGAACGTATCGAACAGGCGCGAGGTAAAGAAGATTCCCTCTCCCGTATGGTGGTCTGGATCAGTGGTCAGCTTGCCCTTGGTCAGTTCCAAGATCGCATGTCGTTCGTCCAGGAGGCCCAACGTGTTCTGGATTTTCTTAAAGATGCCGATCCCGTCGTCCAAGATTGTTATCTCGGTTGTCATGGCCGTTCTAGTCACAGAGACGTAGGCCATTTGGCCTTGAGAGTGATCAAGGGCATTATTGAACATCTCCGTGAAACCATAGTGCCAGATATCTCGGAGGTTTTGGGGTAGAGACCCAATCTCCCTAGCGACGCCATTGCGCCACACTTCGTCCTCATCGACAAGTCCATTGAGTGCGTAGACATCCTTCCACGACCGCTTGGCGAGGGCGTATGATTGATTTCTCGTTTTCCCCGTCCGTTGAAGCACCCCTTCGTCAACTAACCGGCGTAGATGCTTATTGACGGCTTGGCGACTGATACCGAACTGTTTGCCAGTTACCCTGCTGATGTCACGGGGATGATTTTGGACCGAATTGACGATGAATCGGCGGATATCTTCCCCTCTACGAGCGGTGGCCGTCTTAGCCATTCCAAGGCCTCCTTCCGGCGACAGCGTACAGAAGAATTTACATATTGTCAACAGATACTTGCTACATTGTCAATGACCCTTTAAGTCGAATCTCCAGGGTTTCATCCGAGATCAAGCCAAACCAGGATCAACTGTCTACACTGATGAGCACCGGGCCTACTTCGGCCTTCATGGGGATTACCGCCACGAGGCAGTCCAGCATAAGATCAAGCAATTCGTTGACGGCCAAGCCCACACCAACGGGATTGAATCATTCTGGGCGGTCCTGAAAAGGGCTTATGCCGGAACCTTCCACCGCATCAGCCCCAAGCACTTGCAGCGATACATCAACGAGTTTGCAGGCCGTCACACCATCCGCCAAATGGAGCACGTGGTTGCCCGGATGATTGGAAAGCGGCTCATGTACCGGGATTTGATTGCGGACTAGGATCAAGCCCGGCTCAAGTGAGCGAGGGCAACTTCTGCCCAGCTTCTTGATGATGAGTGACTAAAGCCCAAAAACGGACTCTGATTCCTAGGGTATCCGGAGGCACTTTCGACAAGATCCGGTAATCGGAACATCTCTTCGCCCCTTATTCAGAAAAGACCGGACGCCAAGCTGTAGCCAAGCCGGTCAGGATCTCCCTCTATTGCTGAGAGGTCCTCTCTGCCACTGGGCACCACCGGCAACGTCGTGAAGATGCCGTTGCCGGGGCATCCAGCTCCACCGCTACCTTCCGTAAACTCTACCTCCGCCCTGCAACGCACCAACCCCACGAAGTCCGAAGTGTCGGTACGAGTGAACACTTTTTCGATGAAGCGGCCATCCTTCATACCGTCCTACAGCGAGGTCGTGTGAAACGCCTGAATCCCTGAGCGATTCCGCAGGGGGGCACTGTGTTACTCTTGGGATCCCATGCCGCACCCGTGGCTGCTTTACTGCCCCTACCTTCCCCTTTCTTTAGATAAGCCAGTTACATTCGCCGATTGGGAACTGGGACCGCTAGAGTCCTTCAAAAACCGGTGGGCTGACCCTCGGTTCAAGGAGTTGGCCACCGCCTTCCTGAGCAAGTTTGTCGTTGGACCAAGCAACGAGCGCGTCGGCAACCCGGCGCTCCTGTGCAGGAAGGGAAAACAACTGAATGGTCAACCACCGCTGTCAGATGAATTGAGAGCGCTGGAGCTCTCGCTCGTATTCGCTCTCGTCGACAGAAACCTAAGGAAATCCCTAGGAGGAATTCACGAAGGATGGGCCATGGTGACGGCCGACAACGCAGAGTTGTACGCATGGCCCATTGATCTGGAGCAGGGGCGCATCACCTTGAGCGCGGGCTATCTGGTGGCGATAAAAGTGGACGGCTATAAGATCAGCGATCCCGAACTGGTTTTGAGTCCACCTCTCGACCTCCACATGCCGATATTCGCTCCTTCCCCTGATCCTCTGGTGTTGACTGGCATTTATGAGACGGTTCTTTGTTCGCTTCGCTCTCCAGGTGAAAACCCTACGGCCGATCGAGTTCGCGTTGCTGTTGAATGGTTCGCGAAAGCTTGGCGCAACACCCGAACTCTTCACGATCCGGAGAGGTTGGTATTTCTGAAAACAGCTTTCGAAGCGTTAACAGGCACGAGCAGGAACTGGCAGAGTGCCAAGAAACTCCGAGAGCTCTTCGAGGCGTTGCCACACACGACTGAAAGGGATTCCGAGATCTTGGTGTGGTCTCCGGCGGAGAAATGCGTTGATCGCTGCTGGGTTAGCCGTAGTGGTAAACGTCGGAATGAGCTCATGACGGATCTGGAAACTTGGTTCATGGAATTTGGTGCCACTCGTAACGCCATCGTCCATGAAGGTGCGCTCTGGCAGGACGAGAACCCGCATTTCACGTATCCCGGCTTGAAGTCCGTCTACCAACCCGTCACGTCGAGGAGCACTTACCACGGCCTTTTCTTTTTCACCGCTGAGTTCTTGCTTCGTGGTGTTATCAAGGTGCTGCTGTCGGAACTCAGCTATAAAAATGCTTGGCGCTCCGAGCTTTGGAGAACTGTCGATGCGGCTTGCGAGCGTGGGGACGCCTAGCCCACTACTCGCAGCGCCCGGCGCGGCGTGCTCAGGGGCCACACTCGCCAATGGCAAGACTTTTTTGCCATTGGCGAGTTGGGCAGACAGCATCACTTTTCGTCGTCGCCCCCCGAAAAGAAACCGTTTGACAAAACAGACAAATGTCTGTTATATTGCCCCTCCTCGTTCGCGGGCGCTTAGTCCCAAGGAGAGCAATATGGCTTATACGCCGCCTGGAGAGACACGGAAAAAGGTCTATCGATTCGTGCGGGAGAGAATCCTGAACGGAACTCCGCCCACCGTCCGCGAGGTGCAGCGGGCCTTCGGTTTCCGGGCGGTTCAGTCGGCTCGCCAGCATCTGGAGGCCTTGGTGGCGGAAGGAAAGCTGGTCAAGGCGTCCGGCAAGGCCCGGGCCCATCGGCTGCCGGAGCGGGCAAGGTCCGGTTCTCTTCAACTGATCCCACTCCTGGGCCGGGTTCAGGCGGGAGAGTTGACCACGGCCCTGCAGGACCCGGAGGAATACATCCCGGTGCGGAAGGCCCGCTCCGATGAGCGGCAACTCTTCGCTCTGACCGTCCAGGGAGAGAGCATGCTGCAAGCGGGCATCCTGCCGGGGGACACCGTGATCGTCCGCCGGCAGCCTGTCGCCAAGCCGGGGGACATCGTGGTGGCCCTGGTGGGCGAGGAGGCGACCGTCAAAAGATACCGGGAAAAGCAGGGGCGCATTGAATTGCATCCCGAGAACGATCTCTTCCAGCCGATTATCCCCCGCGAGGATGGAGAGCCGTTTTCGCTGCTGGGCCGGGTCATCGAAGTGCGCAGGCGGATCGAATAACCGCCAAGGAGAAAGCATGCCGGCCTCACAGGCAGTCGATTTACGGAAACTCGGATCTCATCTCAAGCGGGCAGCGGCCCAGTCCCCGGCGACAAAGCCGCTCTGGTCGCGGTCGCAATTGGCCGGACGCCTTTGCGAGCTCTCCTCCATTCCCGGAGCCGCTTTGCTGACCGCCGCCTTTCGGCTGGTGCTGGATGCTCAGCTCGAGGGTGAGCCGGCGGCTTGGATCGCGGCTGCGCCGGACACCTTCTTTGCCCCCGATGCGGCCGAGAATGGCGTGGACCTGAGTGCCCTGGTGCTCATTCGCGTCCCTGACGCGCGGGCCGCGGCGCGGGCGGCCGATCGGATCCTGAGGTCGGGGGCCTTCGGCCTGATCGTGATGGATCTGAACTCCAATCCCACCATTCCCATTCCGTTGCAAGTGCGGCTGGTCCGGCAGGCGCGGGTCCACGACACCGCCCTTGTGTGCCTGACCCGCAAAGCCAGGGAATCGCCTTCGCTGGGAGCGATGGTTTCTCTCAGAGGACAAACTTCCTGCCGGCGGCTGGCGGTCGACCGCTTCCAATACGACATCGAAATCCTCAAGGACAGGCGTCATGGGCCGGGTTGGCGCCACAGCGAGATCTGCCGTGGACCGGACGGCCTGCATTAACATTCGGGAGTTGCCGCTGCAGCTCCTGCTGAGGAGACATCCGGAGTGGAGGAAAAGGCCGGTGGCGGTGGTGGAGCAAGAGAAGCCGCAAAGCCCCATCCTGGGGACCAACCCGGCGGCCGCTCGAGCCGGCATTGGCCCGGGAATGCGCTATGCCTCCGCTCTCTCGCTGGACCGAAACCTGTGTGCGGGGACCGTCTCGGAGCAGGAAATTCAGGCCGAGGTCCGGCAGGTCCACGCGCTGCTGGACCGGTTCAGCCCCCGGATCGAGCCCTGTCGGGACGAGCCCGGGATTTTCTGGGCCGACGCCGGCGGACTCGACCGGCTCTTCGATTCTCTCCACGACTGGGCCGGGCAGATCGTCTCCCGCCTCTCCCAAATGGAGCTGTCGGCCAGTGTGGCGGTCGGCTTCAGCCGTTTTGGCAGCTATGCCATCGCCAAGGCCCGGCGCCAGGTGACCGTGCTTCCCTCTTTCGAGGTGGAGGAGGCCCTCAGCCACCGGGTGCGGCTGCGGCATCTGACGCTGGAGCCCAAGCTGCGGGAACGACTGCGGAAACTGGCCCTTCACACCGTGGGAGACTTGCTGGGTCTTCCCCCAGGCAGCATCGCACGGCATCTGGGCCGGCAGGCCTGGAGCCTCTACCGTTTGGCGGCCGGTGAGCTGCCGGCGCCGCTCCAGCCCCGTAAAATCCCCGCGCTCCTCCGGGCCCGGATGGAGCTGGATCTGCCCGCACCCAATGCCTTGAGCCTCCTTTTTCCGATCAAGCAGTTGCTGGATCCCTTGTTGTCGGCAGCGGCGGAAAGAGGCCAAGCGGCGGCCGCCCTCCGGTTGCAGCTTCTGCTGGAGGACGGAGAGCGCCATTGCGAGCGCATCCAGCCGGCCGGACCGACCTTGGAGGTTTCGGTTCTGCTGGACCTGGTCCGTCTGCGCCTGGAGGCGGTTTCCTTGGGCGCTCCCGCGGTGGAACTGTCCCTGGAGCTGGAGGGAGTCGCCGTCTCCTCGCAGGCGCTGAATTTGTGGCAGCGGAACCCCGGCCGCAACCTCGAGGCGGCGCGGCGCTCTCTGGCCCGGGTCCGGGCCGAGTTCGGCTCCGGTTCGGTGCTCTCGGTCCGGCTCAAATCGGGACACCTGCCGGAAGCCCGTTTCGAATGGCGGCCCTTCGAGAGGCTGACCCTGGCGCGTCCCCGGCCGGTCCCCCTGCGTCCCCTGGTGCGGCGTGTTTATGCTCGACCCAAACTTTTGCCAACATCTCCCTATCGCCTAGCGGCGGGGAGCGGGAAGAGATCGAGGGGCCTGGGACGCCTGCTGGGCTACCTGATCAGCGGAGGATGGTGGGGTCGAGAGGTGCGGAGAGACTACCGCTTCGTCGCCACCGGCCGGGGAGAGACCCTGTGGGTCTATTACGATCAACGAAGACGGCGCTGGTACTGTCAGGGCCGAGTCGAATGACCCGCCCCGGCCTTGACCCGGCCGCTGAAATTCCCATGACCGCCAAGACCACGCAACCCGGGACCGGACCATGGGCTGCCGGCCGGCCTGCTGCTGGGGAGCCTGCCCTCGTTCGGCCCTACGTTCCCCTCTGGTGCAAGAGCAACTACTCCTTTCTGGAAGGGGCCAGCCATCCCGAGGAGTTGATCGAAGCCTGTCTCCGGAAGGGCATTCCTGCCCTGGCGCTCACCGATCGCAACGGGGTCTACGGGATCGTCAGAGCCCATGTTCGCGCCCGTCGGTTGGGTGTCCACTTGATTGTCGGATCCCAGGTCAGCCTCCGGGACGGATCGGAGATCGTGTTGCTGGTCCGGAATCGTGAAGGCTACCGCAATCTCTGCCGCCTGCTGACGGACGGACATCTGCGTTCCGCCAAAGGAGAGTTCAAGCTGGAATGGCGGGAAGTCTGCCGTTCCAGCGCCGGGTTGATTGCCCTCTGGGGCGGCCGGTCCCATGCGAGATCGGAGGCGGAAACCGGACCGGAACCTGTTCTGGAGCGGCTCCAGGCGGCTTTCGAGGATCGACTCTACGTCCTGATTGCCAGGCACCGTCGAGCGGAAGAAGTGCTGCCGGAGGTCCGGCTCCGGAAACTGGCCCACCGGTTCAAGCTGCCCACGGTGGCCGCCGTGGAGGTCCTCTATCACTCTCCCCAACGGCGCCGCCTGCAGGACGTTCTGACCTGTATCCGGGAAGGCGTGACGCTCTCCACCGCCGGGCGGATCATCCCACCCAACGACCAGCACGCCTTGAAGAGCCGGCGTGAACTGGCTTCTCTTTTTGCCGACGATCCGGAGTCGGTCGAGCGGACCCGGCAGGTGGCGGCCCGCTGTTCCTTCTCGCTGCGGGAGCTGCGTTACCGTTATCCGTTGGAGCGATTACCGCAGGGCGAGACCACCGGCCAGTACCTGCGGGAGCGGACCTTCGAAGGGGCTGCCCGCCGCCTGGGCGAGAAGTTCCGGCGCCAGATTCCACAGTTGGAGAAGGAGCTGGAGCTGATCCGGGAACTGGAGTACGAAGGCTACTTCCTGACCATGTACGAGATCGTCGAGTACTGCCGCCGTCACGGCATCCTCTGTCAAGGCCGGGGGTCGGCCGCCAATTCGGTGGTCTGCTTCGCCCTGGGGATCACCAGCGTGGACCCGACCCAGGTCAACCTCCTTTTCGAGCGTTTTCTGTCCCGGGAGAGGGCCGAGCCTCCCGACATCGACCTGGACATCGAGCACAACCGCCGGGAAGAAGTGATCCAGCACGTGTATCAAAAGTATGGGCGCGAGCGCGCCGCCATGGTGGCCAATGTGGTCCGCTACCGCTACCGGTCGGCTGTCCGTGAAGTGGGAAAGGCGTTGGGGATTGCGGCCACCAGCCTGGATCGTCTGGCCAAGCTGGTTTCCCATGACGGCTGGAGCGGTGAGCTGATCGGTCAGGCCGGACTCGATTCTCACAGCCCTTCCCTGCGCCATCTGGTTTCCCTGGTGGAAGAGATTCAGGATTTTCCCCGCCATCTCTCTATCCATCCCGGAGGTTTTCTGCTGGGTCACCGCCCCGTTCACGAGTTGGTGCCGATCGAGAACGCCTCCATGGAAAACAGGACCGTGATTCAGTGGGACAAGGAGGACGTCGAGCAGGCGGGTCTGTTCAAGGTGGACCTGCTGGGGCTGGGCGCCCTCACCCATCTGCACCTCTGCTTCGATCTCCTGCGGCGGCACCGGCGGCAGACCCTTTCCCTGGGCACCCTCCCCAGGGAGGACACTGCCACCTTCGATATGGTCTGCCGCAGCGATACGGTGGGAGTCTTTCAGATCGAAAGCCGGGCCCAGATGGCCATGTTGGGGCGCCTCAAGCCCCGCAGCTACTACGACCTGGTCATCGAGATCAGCATTGTGCGCCCCGGACCGATCACGGGCGGCATGGTGCATCCCTATCTGCGGCGGCGCAATCGAGAAGAGGCAGTCGATTATCCCCATCCCTGTCTCGTTCCCGTTCTCGAGAAGACCCTGGGTATCCCCCTCTTTCAGGAGCAGGTGATGCAACTGGCCATGGTGGCGGCCGACTACACGCCCGGCGAAGCCGACCAGTTGCGGCGGGACATGGCAGCCTGGCGCCGTTCGGGACGGATTGAGCGCCACCACCGGACGCTGGTGACCCGCATGGTGAAGAAGGGTATCCGGCAGGAGTTTGCCGAGCGCATCTTTCAGCAAATCCGCGGCTTCGGCGACTACGGCTTCCCCGAGAGTCATGCCGCCAGCTTTGCCCATATTGCCTATGCCACCGCCTATCTCAAATGCCACTATCCGGCCGAGTTCGTCTGCGCCCTGCTCAATGCCCAACCGATGGGGTTTTACTCGGTGGCCACCATCGTCAACGACGCCCGCATCCAGGGGCTCGAGGTGCGGCCGGTCAGCATGCTCGACAGCCGCTGGGATTGCACCCTGGTCAAGATGGAGAGTGGTGGAAGGGAACCGGCTGCCTTTGCGGTTCGCATGGGGCTGCGCTTCGTCAGAGGGCTGGGGGAGGAAGACTGGCAGAAGCTGGCGGGGGCTGCCCGGCAAGCCCCTTTCAGCGATCTTGCAGACGTGGTCCGGCGGAGCGGGCTGCGTCAGGACAAGCTGGAGGCCCTGGCCGAGGCGGGAGCCTTCGAGTGTTTCGGCCTGGACCGCCGCGGCGCGCTGTGGCAGATTCACGGTTCCGCAACCGGCGCAATGACGGGAGTCGGTCGTGGCGGCGGGCTCGTCAACAAGGGTCGCCGCGCACCCCGGCCGATTTCCGGTTTTGAAACCCCGCAACAGGCCGTGCTGCCGCTGAGCAGCCGCGATCCGTTGCCCCTCTTCCCTCCCTTGACCGGACTGGAGACGATCGTCTGGGACCATCGGACCGGCAGCCACAGCCCCCGGGGCCACCTTCTCAAACCGCTGCGCCCTGCTCTGACCGCCCAGGGACTGCCCACTGCGCGTCAACTCAACCGAATGCCGGACGGATGCCGGGTCCGCTATGCGGGCATGGTGATCTGCCGCCAGCGCCCAGGCAACGCTCGCGGCGTCACCTTCATGACACTGGAGGACGAAACGGGTTTCGTGAACCTGGTCATCTGGAAACGGACCTTCCGGCGCTACTCCCTGCCGGCCAAGACGCTCTCCTGCATGGGAGTGACCGGAAAATTGCAGGTGGCCGAGGGAGTGACCCACCTGGTGGTGGAGAGGATTTGGAAACCGAGGCTGGAGAAGGTGTCGTTCCGCCCGCCCAGCCGGGACTTTCACTGACCGGCGGCTCCGATTCCCCCTGGCAGGGGCGCTTATTGGGTTGCGATCATGGCGATGATCACATTCTCGCTCACGCCTGCCTCGTTCAGCGCTACCAAGCCCGGCCACCGAGGTGTCGAAGGCGCAATCGGAGGCCTGAATCTTGGCCAGGACGATGGCTTCCGGCAGATTCTGCTGCGCCATGGCCACGACGTCGGCATTGGTCAGCTTGCTTGCCGCTTGAGCTTTAGCCTCCGCTTGCCGGCCTTGAGTCGCGATCTTGGCTCTTTCCTCAACCTGACGCATGGCCGCCAACAGATTCCGGGCCTTTTCGGTATCGGAGATCGCCTCCTCGACGATGTCTCCCGGCCTCAACCTGGAGGCTTTGAACGGCTACAAATCTGACTACAGTCTTATTTCTTTGTCGATGGCCTCGACTCGCTGAACGTCGGATGCATCGAAGGCGTTTGCAACCCCATTGAGGCTCCCAGATGGGGCTTGATTCGAAAGTGCCCACCTGAGCCCAAGCAAGTGGAGTAACTCCAGACAAGAGACCGCTTGACCTGAACGCCAAAGCCGGGTACTCTTAGAGCGCTTCTTTGGTGCAAGGTTTCCTGAAGAAGCTTGAAAAACTGACTAGAAAACCTGGACTGTCTCACCCTAGCGAAAAAATCCGACAAAACTCAAGAGTAGCCGGTGGGCACTGACATCGTTTTGGGGAAGTATTGCGAATGGAAGACAAAAGAGATTCTCTTGGAAGGAGAACATGAATAGTAACAAACTGTATGTAGGTGGCTTGCCCTATGCGACGACCGACGCAAGTCTGGAAGGCCTTTTTTCGGAACATGGAACCGTCCATTCGGCTCGTGTCATCACGGATCGAATGACGGGACGCTCGAAAGGGTTCGGTTTCGTTGAAATGGGCAGCCAGGAAGAAGCCGAGACGGCTTCTGAGAAGCTGAACAACTCTCAACTCGAGGGCAGGACTCTGACCGTCAACGAGGCCAAGCCCCGTGAAAATCGAGGAGGTTCTTCTTATGGCGGCGGCAACCAGCGACGGGGTCGCTGGTAACCGACTGCGCCACGCTAATTAGTGAAAGGGTCCCGGGTTCGCCCGGGACCCTTTCACCGTGATGATTCTCATAAGGGTAAAAGGCTATCCTTCCCACGACGAAGCGAAGAACGCTCTTCCCTGGAACTTCCTGCGCTCCAATAATCTCGATCGGATCTCCCTCTTTCTCGGTGCTGCACCCGCTGAAGACCCTGGAGTGGACGTAGTTGGCGATCTTCCACCTCGTCTTGAGTCGTATCAACTCCAGCTAGTCTCTCCCAGTTCCCCGACAAACCGATTCCGACACTCATTCAGGCCCAGGTCTGTCTGAAATTCACTCCTCCAGGCAGTTCACATCCCTGGCCAACCGATCATCTTTCAAATCCCCGCTGCTCACCCCCATCCGTGACCGGCTTGGGCCCCTTTCAAGCCTTTTTTCGACACTCGATTCGGGTTCTTGCATAATCCGGGTCAGCAGCGGTCATACCTTCCCCGAGGCCGATCATCGGTCGGCATTTGGCCGTCGGTTGCAATTCCTCTCGTCGCGGTCACGACGACCTGTCGCTGCTCACGAAGCTTCGATAGATCCTGTGGTCGTCAGCCGGCGAGGACCGCCGGCTCGCCAAATTTTCCGCAAGGCTATTCCCAGGTCATCGAGGAGCGTGTAGACGGTCGGCAAGACGATCAACGTCAAAAGGGTGGAAGCCATCAGGCCGCCCATAATGGTGCGAGCCATCGGGAAATAGCGAAGCTCGAACAAGCTGGCGGTTCCAATGCCCAGCGGCAGCAAACCTACGATGGTAGTAGTAGCAGTCATCAGGATGGGTCGAAAGCGGTCCCGGCAGGCAGTCAATACTGCTTCGGTCCGAGGCCGGCCCTCGCGCCGCAGGTTGTTGACGTGATCGATGAGCACGATGCCGTTGTTGACCACGATGCCAATCAGAATCATGACGCCAATCATCGCCATGATGTTGAAGGGTGTTCCGGTGATCATCAAAAACCAGGTCACCCCCACAAAGGCAAACAGCAGCGAAAGCATGATGGCCAGCGGGTGGGTGAGAGACTCGAAGAGCGAGGCCATCACGAAGTAGACCATGAAAAGGGCCAGCAACAAGTTGAAAATGAAGTCTCGATTCTCTTGGCCGCGGCGCAGGGTCCAGAAACCGTAGGACCAACTGTAGCCAAACGGGTAGCGGAGATCGTTCATGACGGCAGTCACCTTCTCTATGCCCTCTTCACGCTTGTCACCGCTGTAGTTGGTATAGATTCCGGTATAAGTTTGGCGATTCTCCCGTCTGATGCTGCCGGGCGTGCGGGCAATCTTGAAGTCGGCCACCTGGGAGATCGGCAAACCTTGGCCGTTGGGTCCCCTGCCGACGATCACCGACTTGAGATCATTGAGATCTTCTCGATCGTCGGGTCTGAGCTTGACCCAAATCTCGACTTCTCCTTCGGGAGTTCGGTAACTGCGGAGACGGCGCCCGCGCACGATCACACCCAATACTCCGGCGACCGACTGAGGTGAGACTCCGTACTTTTTGGCCTTTTCCCGATCCAAGGTGATTTGAACCTCTTCCTGGCCCCGGTCCAGCGCAGTGTGGACTTCGGCAAAAGTGGGATCCTGCAGGAGCCGGCGGCGCGCCTCGCCGGCCAGTTCTTGTAGTTGGGCCGGGGCCTCGCCCAGGATGTTGACGGAGATCCAATGCTCGTTCTGGCCGCCTTCCTGGCCACCCAACCGGATCTCGGCGCCGGCAATCACCGGCAACCCTTCGGAGATCTCCTTTCGGATCTGGGTCAGCTCACCCGGGCTCAGTTGATCGGTGTCGAAGTAGAGCCGCGTCTCGGCCTCGTTGTTGCCATAGTAGCTATAAATGTCCCGGATCTTGAACCGCTGCCGGTTGGAAAAGAGGTAGCTCTCTACCGGATTGACGAAATCGGCCTCGATCTTGGCATAGTGATAGTTTTCCGAGAACTCGTAGGCGATTGAGACATCGCGCAACTCCTCAGCCTCGGGGGAGGAATCGGGCAGCTTGGAAAAGGCCCCCAGCGAGACCGCCAGGGCAACCAGGCTGACTGAGACCACGATCGGCCGGTGGTTCAAGGTCCACTTCATCGCTTTCAGGTAACGTTCGATCCAATTGCCGGCCGCTTTCGGATCGGCTGCAGGGTCACTCCGCCGTTGTCTCAGCGATCCAAACCAGCCGCCGACCCGAGCCCACCCCGGCCAGCGACGGTTGACGTCGATTTGGATGAAGTGGGTCACTGCCAGCGGGATCAGAGTCAGCGAGATAAAGAGCGAGCAGAGGAGCGTAATCATGATGGCGATGCCGGTATGGCCGAGAAAAATCGAAAGATTGGTCCGTTTGCCGAACACCAGCGGCACGAAGATGATGATCGAAGTCAACGTCGAGGCGACCACCGCCATAACCACTTCCCGGGTCCCTGTTCGGGAGGCTGTGGGCCGGTCGTCGCCCAATTCCAGCCGCCGAAAGATCGACTCCATCACGACCACGGCATTGTCGACCAACATGCCGGTGGACAACATCAGTCCCATCATGGAGAGTACGTTGAGCGAATCTCCCATCAGATAGATGAAGCCAACCGCCGCCACAATCGAGAAGGGGATGGAAAAGCCGATAATCAGGGTCGCTTTCAAATTTCTGAGAAAAAGAAAGAGCACCACAATGGCCAGCAAGGCCCCCAGCAGTCCGGCGTTGAGAAGATCCGAGAGCGACTTGGTGATTTCCTTACCCGAGTTATGCCAAACCAATACCTCGATACCTTGCAGCGAAGGGTCCTGATTGAGCCGGGCGATCCGCTCCATGACCCGGTCGACGGTCCGCACCGTATTGGCGTCAGAGGCCTTCTTGATCTCCAGTGAAATGGCGTATTCGCCGTTGAGGTGGCGTCCGAAGTCAACCCGCGGCTCGCGAAACTCCACCTCGGCAACATCGCGCAGCTTGAGTCCAAGCGCATTGACCGGAAAGTTGCGCAGCCGCTCGAGCGAATCCACCGCGCCATCGGTGATCACCTGGTAACGGTATCCTCCATCATTGACCTGTCCCAGAGACATATTGAGATTGGCTCCGTCCAGCTTTTGGAAGAGCGCCCCCACGTCGACCTGATAGAGCTTGATATCGTCCAGCCGCAAATTGATCTCAACTTGGCGGCGTTCCACGCCGCTGATGGCCACTTCGGCCACGCCGCTGACTTGTTCCAGCGGCTTCTTGATCTTGAGATCGAGAAAATCGTAGGCGCCTCGCAAGTCACGCCCCGAGGAGATCCGTCCCTGAATAATCGGAATGTCGTTGGTGTTGAAGCTCTCCACGAGAATCCGATCGACATCCTGGGGGAGATCTTTTCGAACCTGTTCCGCCTTGGCCCGCACTTCGGAGCGAAGATATTGAATATCTTCCCCCCACTCGAAAGCCATGCCCACCCAGGCACTGTCCGAGGTGGCGTTCGATTGCAACCGGCGAATGTTGGCAATGGTGCCGAGAGCTTCCTCCAACGGCTTGACGATGGTCTGTTGAATCTGTTCGGGAGTGGCGTTGGGATAAGGGACCCGCACGCTGATGAAAGGCTCGTCGATGTTGGGAAAGAGCACCAGCGGGATCTTGGTCATCGAGACCCCGCCCAGCACCAGAAACGAGAGCAAGACCATACAAATGGTGACCGGGTAGCGGATCGAGAAAGTGGACAGGCGCGACAACTGGCCCATAGCCGAAGTCTTATCGTGGGAGGGGCGCTCCGGGTTCATATCCCTTCTCCGGTGGCAGGCCGGAGGCCCGACACTGGGACGGTTTCGGGATTCCGGCTGGCCGCAGCCGAATCGGCTGGGAACGGCTTACGATCGACGCACTCATAGAGCACCGGAATAAATATCAAGGTCAGAAAAGTCGAAAACAGCAGTCCCCCGATGACGGTGATCGCCATCGGCGCTCGAATCTCCGCCCCTTCGCCCATCGACAGGGCCATGGGCAGCAAGCCGAGCACGGTCGTCAGGGTAGTCATCATGATCGGCCGAAGCCGAACCGTGCCCGCTTCCACGATGGCGGAACGCCTGGGCAATCCTCTGCGGCGCAGGCGGTTGGTGTAGTCGACCAAGACGATGGCATTGTTGACGACAATCCCGGAGAGAACGATGACCCCCAGAAAGACCATCACGTTGATGGTGCCGGCCGTGAGATAGAGCGCCAGCACGACTCCAATCAGACCCAGCGGTACCGTGAAAAGGATCACAAAAGGGTAAATCAGCGACTCGAATTGAGACGACATCACCAAATAGACCATGAAAATGGCCAGCGAAAGGGCGAACTTCAGGCTGGTGTAGGAAGTGTTGAGTTCCTCATTCTGGCCGCCCAACGAAAACGTCGTGTTAGCGGGCGCCATCGCCCGCAGCTCTTGCAACTGGGCCTCGATTTCGGCCGAGACGCTGCTCAAGGCCCGACCGCTCAGGTTGGCCGATACCAGCGCGGCCCGCTGGGAGCGGATTCGGCGGATTTCCGCGGGGCCTCGGCCAATCGAAATGTCAGCCACCGCGCCCAACCGGATCGGGACCAGCTCCACCGGCGCCGGATTGGCGCTCTCCTCGACGGCGGTTGGATTCTCTTCCCGGCTGACCGGAGCCGAGGCATTGATCACCAGGCCCTGGAGGTCTTGAATCGACTGCCGGTTGGATTCCTGGGCCCGCACCAGAATGTCGATCTGCCGATCCTGTTCGTGATAGCGGGTGGCCACGTCGCCTCGGATCTTGTTGCGGAGGATATTGGAAATCTGCGTTTCGTCCAGCCCGAGGCGAGCCAGTTTCTCGCGATCGAAGCGCACGTGGACTTCAGGATTTCCCAGTTGGGTGCTGGTGCGGATATCGCTCAGACCGGCGATTCCTTGCATTCCGGCGGCCACCCGATCGGCCACCTCCCGCAAGGTCCGCAGATCGAAAGCCAGAATCTCCACTTCGACCGGCGTCTTGAAACTGAATAGAGTCGGTCGCTTAAAGGTGTAGTTCACTTCGGGGAATCCAGCCAACTGTTGCCGGATCTCGGCCACTGTCTGCCGCTCGAGAGCCCGGTTGCGCTTGTCGGCCATCACCACGTACAGCTGGGCGAAGTGTTCTTCCTGGGCGTCGCGGGCAAACTGGTTTTTGGTGCTGCCTCCCACGCTGGAAAAGACCGTGGCCACTTGGGGAAGGCCGGCGATCCGGTGCTCGAGGTTCAGCAACAACTTGTCGGTCTCTTCCAGGGGAGTTCCCTGGGGTAATTTGATCTCAAAGGCGAACTCGCCTTGCGTCAGGGGAGGAATCAGCTCCGCTCCCAAACGCAGGAACAAGGGGGCCGCAACGACCGCCAGGGCCACCACCGCCGCTATCACCAGCGGCTTGCTGTCAAGACACCAGACCAGGGTCCCGCGGTAAAGCTTGGTGACAACCTCGAAGAGACGTTCAAAGCTCTCCAGCAGCGGGTTGACCAACTTGAAGACCGTCCTGCCAACCAACCGGAACAGCCGCCTCAAATCGGTCACGATCACGGTCGGCAGATCCCAAAAAACGAATCCGGCGATTCCTCTCTTGACCCTGACTGCTCGCCGTCTCCACTTGCCTGTCGACTCGACGGGCGCCGGTGACTCGGCGGCAGATCGGCTTGTCGGCAGCTCGGAACGGCCCCGACTCGCACTGAGTATGGTCGGGATCACCGTCAGCGCCACCAGCAGAGACGCCAGCAGTGCAAAGGTGATCGTCAGGGCCTGATCGCGAAAAAGCTGGCCCGCGATCCCTTCCACGAACACCAACGGTAAAAACACGGCCACGGTGGTCAAGGTGGAGGCGGTGACTGCAGTTCCCACCTCCCGGGTGCCGCGGTAGACTGCCTCGGCCAAGTTGACCGTCCGTTTCCGCTGCCGATGAACCGACTCCAAAACCACGATCGAGTTGTCCACCAACATGCCCACGCCCAGAGCCACGCCACCCAGCGACATGATGTTCAAGCTGATGTCGGTCTGATACATGAGGGCGAAGGTGGCCATAATCGATATCGGGATCGAAAAAGCGATCGTCGTGGTGCTGCGCAGATCGCGCAAGAAGAGGAAGAGGATCAGTGTGGCCAACAATCCGCCCCAGAGTGCTGCCTGCAGAACGCTCCGGACGGCGTATTCGATAAACTCGGCTTGGTTGAAGACGGTTTGATAGTGGACTTCTTTGGGAATGAACCCCTTCTCCAGCAGTTGCTCCATCCGATCTTCGACCGCCGAAGCCACCGCGACGGCATTGGCATCGCCCTCTTTATAGATGGCCAACTCGACACTGTCTTTCCCGTCCAATCGAGCGATGATGGTGCGCTCTCGCGGCCCCCGCCAGACTTTGGCAATGTCCTTGAGCGTGATTCGTCGACCCTCGCGGCTACGAACGACAATGCGGTCGATCTCGTCCACCGACCGAAATTGATTCAGCATCCGCACCAGATAGTTGGCGTCCAGGTCATAAAGACTTCCGGCCGCCTGGTTGAGGTTTTCCTGCCCTAGCGCTTGCGACACTTCGGTGATGGAAATTCCCAGCTCGGCCAGACGCTTCTCATCGATCTCGACTCGGATCTGCTCTTCGATCCCCCCAATCACCTTGATGGCGGCTACACCTTGGGTTGATTCGAGGGCCTTTTTGAGATCGCGCTCGGCCAGATAGCGCAACCTGCTGAGACTGATATCGCCATTGAGCCGTAGACGCATGATCGGATCGTAAGAGGGGTCGAACCGCAGGATGACCGACTTCTCGGCGTCGCGGGGCAAGGTCACCAGATCCAGCTTCTGGCGAACGTCCAGCGCCGCCAGGTTCATGTCCGTATCCCAGCCAAACTCGATCACCACCTCCGACTGACCCGAGCGTGAAATCGAGCTGATCCGCGTCAAGCCGGCGACGACCCCTACCGCCTCTTCAATGGGCCGGGTGACCAGATTTTCGATCTCTTCGGGAGCCGCGTCGGCGTAATCGGTTTGGATGGTCAGCGAGGGATAGGAAATGTCCGGCAGCAGGTTCAACGGCAAGCGTTGCAGCGAGACGATGCCGAAAAGCAACACGGCAATGACAAACATGGAGACGGTCACAGGCCGGTTGATAGCGGTTCTGACAATGTTCATCGTCCATCCTCCCTGGCCGGGTGAAGAGCTGCCGGCAAGGTGGCATTGGAAGGGCCAAGGCGGTCAGGCAAAGCCTGGTGGTTTGTTTCTTAGCGGGCGATCGCCTGGATTTTGGAGCCGTCCTTAAGGGCTCCCTGGCCGGCCACGACGACTTGCTGGCCGGCGGTCACCCCTTCCAGGATCTCGCTCATCCCTTCGTTTTCGTATCCTGGTTTGACGACGACACGACGAGCTTGATTGCTCTCGGCCACGAAGAGGTAATGATTGCCGTCTTCTTCGATCAGCGCCCGCTTGGGAACCAGCACGGCGTTCGAGCGGGCGTCGGTTTCAATTCCCACTCGAACGAACGCTCCCGGCTTGAGTTTTCGGCCTTGCGGAGTCACCTCGACGGTGATCTTGACCGTTCCGGTGGATTGATCGACCACCGGACTGACACGGGCGACTCTTCCCAGGACGGCCACCGCCTCATCCGCCCCCAGCACGATTCTTACCGGTTGGCCTCCACAGACCTGACGGGCCTCGCGCTCGGAAAGAAAGACATCGGCGAACAAGGGTGAAAAGCTGGCCAGCCGGTAAAGCTGATCCAGTTGTCTGACCATCTGGCCTTGCTCTACTTTGCGTTGGGTGATCAGGCCTGCGAAAGGGGCTTGGATCAGAGTCTGGGAGATCAGTAAATCGACCTCGGCAATCGCAGCCTCCAACTCATCCACGCGATGTTCAAACTCACGCGTCTCGCGGGAAGAGATTCGCTCATCGTGAAGGAGCTCTTCGACCCGGTAGCGGAGTTGCGCGACCTCGCGTTCGCTCACCAGCTTCTCCTGGAACAATCTTTCGTAACGGTCCAGCTCCTCGCGGCTGTTGCCGATCTGGGTGGCAGCTTTCTCGGTGCGAATCTTGGCTTTCTCAAGTTGGAGCTGAGCTTGCGCCAACTTCTGTTGAGAGGAAAGGCGACGGATCCGGAGGGGACGATCGTCCAGTTGCACCAAAGTTTGACCTGTGGTGACGATATCGCCCTCTTCAGCCATCACCTTCAGTACCAGTGCTTCGGTCTGGGAGACCACACCGACTTCACGCAAGGGCCGCAGGTTGGCGGTGGCGGAAAGGTAAGAGGTGGCTTGGCCCAGCGAGGCCGGGTGCAGCTCAACCGGAACGGCGGGCTCGGCTTCACCCTCGCCTTGTTTTTCGGCTTGGCTTGACTCGTCGGCTACCACCTCATCTTTTGTGGGATGCGCCGAAACCGTGGTTCGGTAGAAGAAATAGCCGCCTCCGCCAATAATTGCCACAGCGAAAAGAAAAAGATAGACCTTCACACGCATCTTAGAGGGGCCTCCCAGTCCGGCAGCAGCCGGCAATCGATCTTCCTAATGACTCGCGTCTACCCAGTTTGGACTCGCTCATTCCTACGGGCCGCTAGGCCCTTTAACCAGCGTCTCATTTCAAGCCCCGTTCGATCTTCCGTTGCTGAAGGGGAGCTTGGCTGACCAAAGAGCATCACATAGAGCTTTACGCAGCGGAATGGCAAAAAGTTCCTGGGTTCAAAAAGCAGGCGGCTCTTGTGCTCTTGAGCATGGATCGATCGATCAAGTTCAACTCAAAGCTGGCACTGTTTCCGGGCGCCTGTCGCTGCTTGATCGCAGGCAAAAGGTCGGGTAAGCTGGTAAAAAAGTCGATTCGGCTTTCGATGATCCCCAAACTCCGGAAACCTCAAGGGGAGTCCAATGGCAAAACCTACTCGCGTCGATCCCAAGATTGTGCTTCTTTTTCTGATTCTGGGACTCATCCCTCTCAGCGTCGGCTCGCTGGTTCTCATCAGCGGCGGCCGCGATTCCTATCGCAAAGAAGTGACCGCTCATCTCAGCCAACTGGCCGATAACGCGCAATCCTCGCTGAGCCATTATCTGCAACGCATTATCATTCAGGTGGCCACCCTGGGAATCGTTCCCGAAGTCCACACGGCTGTGGTGCGCAGCAACGCGCAAGAACTCACTGAGCAGCAGGAAGAAATGGCGGCCAACTGGGAGACGCTCGATCCCAACAGTTCGACTGAACTACGCCGCTTGCTCAACAACCCGACTTCCAGGTTCCTGCGAGAATACACGCAACTGGTTCCCACCTTCAGGGAGATCCTGGTCACCGACATCCACGGTCGCTTGGTGGCTTCCACCAACAAGACCAGCGACTATTTGCAGAACGATGAACGCTGGTGGGCACGCGCCTATCGGCAGGGCGTGGGAGGACAGTTTCTGGGCGATGTGGTTTACGACCAAAGTGCCGGGGTCGATGCCCTCGAGGTGGCGGAACCGATCATGGATCCAGTTTCCAATCTGGCCATCGGTGTGATCAAGGTGGTGCTGGATGCACAAGAGATCTTCGGTATCGTCAACGCGATTGATGTGGGCGGCCACGGTCAGGCCAGACTGCTGAGAGCGGATGGTTCAGTGGTCGTGGACCGCGGTGGGACCACTGCCGGCGCCGGCAGTGTTGCCTATGTCGATCGGCTTCGGGCCGCGATCGAAAGTGGCCGCCGCCATCTTGAGTGGGACTCGGAGGAAGGGCGTCTGGTCATCGGATTGCCGCCAACCAGCTTCAACGATACTTTCCCGGAGCTCAACTGGCATATGGTGGTGGAAGAGCCCTATGACGCCGCCCTGGGAGATTTTCGCGACATTCGGCTCCATTACGTCTACGTGATCCTGTTCAGTTTGGCTATGGTGGGAGTCATGGCGCTGATCTTTTCCCGGCTTCTGCGCCGTCCCGCGATCGATGTCGATCCCCACCTGGAAAAGCTCTGACCCGGCCGCCTAGGCCCCGGATAGCCGGGGCGGCAACCCCGGTCGAAAACGGTGCCAATCGGTCAGTTGCTGGTAGTGCCGGCCCAGGCTGAACAACACTTTTTCCCGGTGCCGGCCGGCAATCAACTGCATCGCGATGGGCAAGCCCTTGCGACCGTGTCCACAGGGAAGCACCAGTGCCGGAATGCCCGCCATGTTCTGGGGTGCGTTGAAACGCACCAGATTCTCCACGATCGGCTCTTTGCAGCCGTCGATTTCCACAAAATCGTCGCCAATCCTGGGTGGAAACGCCGGCACCGCGGCCCCAAGCAGGCAATCCACTTGTTTGAAAACCCGCCGGAACTCCCGCTTCAGCCGGCGGCGACTTTGCAAAGCCTCGACCATTTCAACCGCGCTAAAGCGCTCCCCGGCCTCGATCCGTCCCCGCACAGCCGGATCGTAACCCTCAGGGCAGGCCGCCAATTGCTCCCGATGAAAAGCGAGCGCCTCAACCGATACGATGACGGTCGAGGCCTGGCAGGCTTCATCCAGGCCCGCTATTTCGACTTCTTGAACCGAATAGCCGGCCGATCGAAATTGCTCCACGGCAGCTTCGACCGCCCGGAGAATTTCGGTATCCAGGTGAGCGAGGTAGAAAGGGCAGACACCGAGCCGGATCGAAAGATCCACCTGGGGGAGAGTCGGGAGCCTGTCACCCTTGAGATCGAGCACGCTGAATACCAGCGCCGCATCGGCCACCGTTCGCGTCATGGGGCCCACATGATCCAGCAGGGGACTCAAGGGAATCACGCCGCGAGTCGATATTCGGCCTCGGGTGGGCTTGAGGCCCGTAATCCCGCAAAAAGCGGCCGGGATTCGGATCGAGCCCCGAGTATCGGTCCCAATCGACGCCAGAACCATCCCGGCGGCTAACGAAACAGCCGAGCCCCCGCTTGAGCCGCCCGCAACTCGATCCGAATTCCAGGGATTGCGAGCGGCGCCGTAGTGGGCGTTCTCATTGGTCACCCCGTAGGCAAACTCATGCAGGTTGGTCTTGCCCAAAATGATGGCTCCCGCCTTGCGTAGACGGCTGACCAGGGGTGCGTCGCGGCGGGATTGAAAACCGGCTCCAAATACCTTGGAGCCCCCGGTGGTGGGCAGATCTCGCGTTCGGATCAGATCCTTGATCGAAAAGGGGATTCCCGCCAGCGGTCCTTCAGCGGACAACCGGTCCGGAGTTGGCGGCGCCTGGGTGCTGATGAAGGCGTTCAAGGCGGGGTTGAGCTCACCGATGCGGCCAGACAAGCTGTCCAGCAGGGCCGCCAGGGCCATTTGTCCCTGCCTGGCCCGCGCGGCTGTTTCGGAGAGCGGCGCCAAGTAGGGCTCAAAGCCTTGCGGGACGCTCTCACTAACGGGTTTTCCGGACGGCATCACAGTTCAGAGGATAAACGAAAGCGAGAAAAACGCCCATGGCCGCAAGGGGGTTTGAAGTTGCAAGGGTAATTGTTTGGAGGAGGAAGCCCGTTACGCCAGACCTGCCGGTCAGCCCCTGGGTCGAGGACTGCGCCCCCAGGCGTCAAGCCGCCCATCAGCTCGAGCTGCCATCGCCGCCTAACCGTTCGGCCAGCTCCAGTACCGTATTGACATAGGTCCAACTGTGGTTGTAGCGGTAGATCACCCGGGATTGGCGGCGGCGGCTCAGCCGTTGGCGCCAGCCGTGTTGGCGCAGATAGTTGGCCATGCTGAAGAGCGCGTCTTTGACATTGAAGAGGTCGATAACGCCATTGCCGTCGCCATCAACGCCATAGTGTTTGACATTGGTGGGCATGAATTGACAGATACCGATAGCCCCATGGATCGACCCCACCATTTCTACCGGATCGGCCTGATTGGACCGGGCATATTCCAACAAGGCCTTGAGTTCCCGATAGGCCCAGTCGGCAATCTCCACCGAGTGCCGGCGCAACCAGCGCAGGCGCTCTCGATTCAAGCTCTCCTCGGCAAAAAGCGGCTTCACGACTTCAAAATCCCGGCACAGAGCCAGACTCGCCAGCGTCACAAAGGAGCTCCTGCGCCCCAAATAGGCTCCGTTCCGAGTTTCAACCGACAGGATCGCCGTTGCCAACTCGGGCGGCAATCCGTATTGCCGCTCGACTCCTTCCAGCATTTGAGCGTGCCGGGCCAGAAAGCTCCGGCCCTCGGCCAGCCTTTGGGGGTGGAGCAAGGCGGTATTGAATCGGGGTCCCGCTTCGAGTGCCGCCGGTAAAGGTTGGCCCGATTCAGCGGCTTGCAGGCGCTTCAACAACAAGACCGTAGGGCGGTAGTCGATTCTCAGCCGATGGGCCCGCTGAAAACCTTCCATGGCCCGCCTGGTTCGGGGGCCGATAAGACCATCGGCCTCCCCGGCCGAAAAACCGAGTCGGTTGAGTGCGGTCTGGATTTCTCGGATACGGCGGGCCTTGAACTTGGCCTGGAATCGGCCGCCCAACTTGGACCGGATTGGGCCCGGGTCAAACCGCACCTCCGGTCGCAAAAACAACGCTTCTACCTGTGCAGGGTCGTGGCGGTCCTGGATCAAGCGTGACACCACCGGGGTCCAATTGGTCGGCTCCGGCTCGGGCGTCCGGTTTCCGGCCAAGCCGATACCCAACACGTAGATCAGAACGGACAATGCGATAGCGGGTCTGTAGCCGGCGCCGTCTCGTCCCGGAACAGCGAATCTCAAAAGGTCCCGTCCCCTCTCACCAAAACGTCGATCCATTCTAAGCCATGGGGCCGAATTTTTTGGGAACTCGCCCATAAAATCGGGGTTCAATTCGGGCCGCCGACCGGATACGCCTCTGAAGTCCAGCCGGCGACCTGCCAAGGGTCGACCTCCAAGTTTCCAGGCAACGTCGTCCGGCCTGGGCTGTGTGCCGGGAGCGGACGCAAGCCCCGCAGCACCGGACCCGTCTTGTTTTTCCGCTGCTGGAATCGGAGACCAGCGGAAGCTAAGCTGGAGGAATGGCAACCGGTCCAGGCACGAAACGCGGGCAGAGACTTTTTTTCGGCCTGACGGCCGGATTCGTCGCCGTCCTGGCCGCCGTGCTGTTTCTGCCCCTGCTGGTCGGAGCCGACTGTCACTTCGGGGCGGCCCTGGAAGGAGTCCTGGAGCAGGATGGCCAACCGGTCTTTCCCGGCCGGGAATGGGTCAAGCTGGCCTCTCCCGAAAGCGCCGGTTTCTCGAGCCAAGGCCTGAAGGAGGTCGCCGCTCAAGTCAAGCGAATGGACACCACCTCTCTGATGGCGGTCAAGGGTGGGCGGGTATTGCTGGAATGCGGGGACGTCAGCCACGTCAGCTATCTGGCCTCGGTTCGTAAGAGCGTGTTGGCCATGCTTTATGGGCGTTATGTGGAGAATGGCCGCATCCAACTCGATCGCACTCTGGAAGACCTGCAGATGGACGATCACGGCGGGCTGCTGCCAATTGAGCGGCAAGCGACCGTCGAACACCTGATCAGCGCGCGCTCGGGTGTCTATCACCCGGCTTCCAATCCCGGCGATAGCCTGGCCCATGCACCCTCGCGGGGCTCGCAACAACCCGGATCCTACTATCTTTATAGTAATTGGGATTTCAACGCTGCCGGCGCTGCCTTCGAGCGGCAAACCGGTCTGGATATCTTCGATGCCTTGGAGCGCGATCTGGCGCTTCCGCTGAATATGCAGGATTTCGATCGAGCTGGCCAACGCAAACTGGGAGACCCCACACGCTCCCGCTACCCCGCTTACCACATGTGGTTGTCGACACGGGACATGGCCCGTTTGGGCTATCTGATGTTGCGCCAAGGGAAGTGGGAAGGCGCGGCGGTGGTTCCCGCCGATTGGACCCGCCGCATCGCCGGCCTGCGCACGCCGCTGGAGGAGATGAATCCGGAGCCGCTCCGACAGGAAACCTTTGGCTACGGCTACATGTGGTGGGTATGGGACGGTCCCACTGCCGTTGGAGCCTATCGAGGCGCCTATACGGCCCGGGGAGCTTTTGGACAATTCATCACGGTGCTCCCGGAGTTGGACTTGGTGATCGCCCACAAGACCGATCCCGACCCCGCAGCGCATCCCGGGGTGGGGAATTGGATTCGCTTCCGCCTTCTTGGGCAGCGTCCCTTTGTTTCCTGGGATCGCTATCAGGCCGTGCTGGATGGCCTGGTGGAGGCCGGGACCCAGGTTGCTAAGAATCAGTCGCGGGTGAGCCTTGGCGGCGTTCGAGGATAAGCTTCAAGATCTCTTGCTCTTTCTCGATCGCCTCTTCGGGGTACTGGCTGCGGCGTCACCTGGGAGCGTTCAAGCTGGTCGTCCGGACCAAGCATCAGCAGTTTGATAGCTCGATACCAGACGGGGTCACCATGGTCTTGCAAAGTGAGAAATGCGCCTCGAGCCGCCAAGTCGGTACCCCGCAGCCTCAACAGTTCCACGTTGTCGGCCCAGCGGGGATCGATGTAATCAAAATCGATCACTTTTCGGCCATTGAGCCAATGTTGGATGACGGTACCCTTGGCAATGATCCGAGCACTGTTCCATTGGCCAAAAGGGCGCGTAGCATCGTGGGAAGGTCCCATACAAGAATAAAGTGACGCCGCGCTGGTGGGTGAGTTCTGGCCATCGGCATGAGCCTGGTTATCCAGAATCTGATATTCGTACTGTCCAGGCCGGTAGTAGACTCTACTGTTGCTCCCCTGGGCGACTTTCCATTGGAACGTCAGTTCAAAGTCATCCGGAATCTTCTTGGCCCGGTACCTGATGTCCCCGCCCTTATCGGATCGGAACATGGCGCCGTCATCAAGGATCCAATTGCCTTCCTGCTGCCAACCCTCGAAATCCCGGTCGCCGAAGATCAATTCGAAACCTACCTCTCGCTCTTCAGCCGTAAGCTGGTTGGGGTCCTGCGTTTCCATTTCACAGCCCGGCAACAAGATCATTGCGGCCAGGATCGGGATCAAGATTTGCTTGGCCTTATTCATGTTGGGGCTATGCCTTCCTAATCCAGGACTCGTTTTCTCCTTTATTAATGATAACTGTGCCCTTCTCCCTGTCATTCAGTCACAACTTCTCAAGAGAGTTTCTGCGCGGGGAGCCAAAGCAAGCATCCCTGTCGATCGCGAATGGCCCTAAGATGTCAAAGCGATTCACCGAGCAGCCTCGCCACGCGGAAGCCGATGTTGTGCTTCCGCGTGGTGGGGTCGAGCATTGTGCGATTGGCCAAACGGAGGTCCCACGGATGGTTGTTCCAGGACCCGCCGCGCAGCACGCGTCTACTCGAACTCCAGTCTCGCAGCGAACCGTCGTAGTTGTGCTCCCAATCGTGAACCCATTCCCAAACGTTGCCGTGCATGTCCTCGAGACCCCAAGCGTGAGCGTCGAAGGACCCCACCGGCGCCGTCTGGGCATCGTCCCACCGACTGCCGCAACCGTAACAGTTCGCCCGGTTGCGACCAATGTCCTGTCCCCAGCTATACTGCGTTGTCGTCCCCGCACGGGCCGCATACTCCCATTCCGACTCGCTCGGCAGGCGGTACCGCTCGCCCGTCTCCACCGACAGCCAGCCTGTGTACGCCACCGCGTCTTCCCATGAAACGTTGATCACCGGACGACGCCTGCGGCCCCAGCCTCCATCGTCCGGTCGGCGGTGACCCGTTGCCTCCACGAAGCGGTCATACTCCTCGAACGTCACCTCGTACCGTCCCAAGGCGAACGATGCTACCTCGACCTCATTCACTGGCCACTCGTCGGCATTGCAGTCCGGGCTGCCCGATACACAACCCATCTGGAAACGACCCGCTCGAATAACCACGAGCTCCGGACATGTCGAGCAGTCCCGGAACACCTCGACATCCCCAACATCGGTTGTCCCCGAAGCCTCGCGCACTGGCCGCTCCTGAACATCGGTTGCCGCTGGTCGAGGTGTGGACGGATGGGCGCGCAGCGTCTCTCCTATTGACGGGTCACGAAACGGCATGTCCAAGGGCGTCTCTCCCTGTTCGCTTCGTATGTTCACGTCGGCCCCGGCCGCCAACAACACCTCGACCACCAACGGGCCATGGAGGTTCAATCTCGCCGCTGTGTGCAGGGGCGTCCAGCCGTTATTCGCCCGTGCGTTCACATCGGCTCCGGCAGCGAGCAGCGCCTCGACGACTACCGTGCGCTGCCATTGGGAGCGCCCAGTATGCGGCAGGGTACTCGCTATCACCGCCACGTGCAGAGGCGTCCAGCCGTCATTGGCCCGCGCGTTCACGTCCGCCCCCGCCGCCACCAGCAGCTTGACCACGCTGGAAGACATTCCGCGCGCGGCGGCGTGCAGGAGCGTCCGGCCATTGTTGTCGCGCACGTCCAAATCCGCCCCGGCCGCCACCAGCCGCTCGAACGCCTCCGGACTCTCCGCCGCTTCAAACAGGGGCGTGCGCCCGACTGTGTCGCGCGCATTCAAATCCGCTCCGGCCGTCACCAGCATCGCGACCGCCGTGGGATTCCAAAACGCAGCATGCAGGGGTGTCTGGCCGGCATTGTCCCGCACGTTCACGTCCGCCCCCGCTACCAGGAGCGTCTGGAACACCCACGGATTCTTGCTGAATCGTGCATTGTACAGGGGAGTCTGACCATCCGCATTCCTCGCGTTTACGTCCGCCCCGGCAGCCAGCAGAACCTTGATCTCCGCCGCAGCCCCAGTCCCGCCCTGCACCGCGTGGTGCAGGGCTGTGTTGTCGGACGCGTCCTTCGCGCCTACATTCGCCCCGGCCGCTAGCAGCAACTCAATATCGGCTGCGCTGGCCTCTCCCCTGGCCGCAGAGTGGAGAGGCGTCTCATCACCAAAATCCCGCGCGTTAACGTCGGCCCCCGCTGCCAGCATAAGCTCGATCGCAGCTCGGCGGAGGTGCAGAGGCGTCCAGCCACCCCTGTAGGCCCGCGCGTTCACGTCGGCCCCCGCCGCCAGCAGCACTTCTCTCGCCGCCGCATTCGCGCGATGCAGCGGCGTCTCGCCATTTTGGTCTCGCGCATTCACGTCAGCACCAGCTGCCAGCAGTGCCTCGATAACGGCCGGATCTTGGTTCCAAACAGCGGCATGGTGTAGCGGCGTCTCGCCATTAGGCCCGGCAGAATGATAACCCCCCGTCCGCGCCGCCAAGTTCGCACCTGCCGCTATCAATGCCTTCACTACGTCCGGATCGGCGTTGGCCGCCGCAATATGCAACGGAGTGTTGCCCCGCGCGTCAGACTCCATCGGGTCAGCTCCGCCATCCAAGCAAGCGATAACGTCTGCGACGGTGGCTATCTGAAAGAACTCGACCGTTAGCCACTGGTCACAGTCAGCCGCCGGTTGTGCGGCCAACACGGACTGCGCCAACAAGGCCGAGCAACAACCTACCAGGAGCCGTTTCATTCTTATTGATAACTGTCCCCTTCTCCCCGTCAGGATCGGGATCTGCTTGGCCTTATTCATGTTCGCTATGCCTCTCTAATCCAGAACTTACTTGATCATCCATCCAGCCTTAACAAACCCCGACAGGATGCCGAAGCGGTGACTCGGCCCTCAGTCCAGAAGCGCCTTGAAGACTCCATCGGCTGGATCGCTGTAGAACTCGATGTTGATCCTGGTCCACAGCTCGTCGGGCAGGTCGTTGAGGGCGCGCCGGGCCGCCACCGGCATGAGCAGTGTGGCGGCCTGCTTGTCCACCGCCAACTCCGCTATGGCGACGGGGTTATGGATCAGGTCCACGGATCCTCCCAGGTTGAGCGGTCCCACGATGATGGCCCCTCCGCGCGTGCTCCGTTCCAGGAGCGCACCGACACAGGCCACCAGCACCGGAAGACCCAGCCCGGCGCCCGACTTGTCGGCATCGAACGGCCGCAGTTGGATCGTGTACTCGTGGGCACGGGGATCGCGGTGTCCCACCAACTCCTTGGCCCGCGCATAGAGATTCTGCTCACCTACTTTCACACTTTGCCGGAACGCCGGGGAAGAAGGTTGGTTCAGGATCTTCGCGCCCCCACCCGGACCTATGGCTACCTCGATCCGGTACAGCCCGACCCCCGCGGGGCCGCTCCCCGATCCTACCGCCCAGACTTGGCCTGGCGGCAGCGGGTCCGCATCAATGGCCTCGTCGCTGTGCAACTCCGGAGTCGCGACAAACTGCTCGATGCCGTCCACTCCCAGCGTAAACGAGAAATGCGTATTGCGGAACTCACTCTTAAGACAACGCTTCTGCTGCTCCTTGACGCGCCGGCGAGACTCCAATGCCAAGCGAAGAATCCACTCCAATTCTTCATCGGGAACGCGCATCTCCGGGTCCGGAAAGAGTAGCTTGATCAGTCCCGACGTCGTCTTGTTCACGGCTTCGATGTCGCGCCCCGAAAGCGCTCCGCCCCAGAACACGCGGTTCTGCAGCGTTGTGAGCCGGCTCGTCTGCCGCATTCGCGACCAGCACTCGCTCAGAAAATCGCTGACCAAGCCGAAATGATCGGTCAGATGCTGGTTGGGATTGAGCTTGGGGAAATCCCATCCGGAGGCATAGGAGTGAAGTCGATCGTGGAAGGCGGTATCGTCCCGCATCTCCTTGGGCAACGGGCTCAAGAGGTGTCCGATCCGTTGCTGCTGCTCGACGTCGACATCGAAGTTGCCGACCATGACGAGAGAGCCCTCGGCGCGGATGCTCTCTTTGCCGCGGCTGAACTCACCGGCCGCCATGTACCCCTTCATGATGTTGACGCCGTCCTTCTGGTCGAAGGAAATCCCGGCGATCTCGTCGAAGCAGAGGACATCGTACTGACAGACCAGGCCGCGCCGACCGTTGGCCATGTTCACGAACATCTTGGCCACCGTAGCCTTGCCACCCGAGAGCAAATGCGAGTATGGAGAGATCTGCTGGTAAACGTGGCTCTTGCCCGTCCCGCGCGGACCGAGCTCGACCAGGTTGTAGTTGCGCTCGACAAAAGGAACCATGCGTAGTAAGGCGACCCATTTTGCCCGCTGGTCCAACGCCCCCGGTTCGAGCCCGGTGGAACGGATCAGGAAGTCCCCCCATTGCTCCGTCTCGAATTTCCGGCGACCTTTGGCCAAAACATCAAGGACATCCGGGTTCGACATCTGGATCGGACGCAGCCACCCGATGCTGAACGGCCGCCCCTGTTTTTCCTGGGCCATGATCGGATCGTATCTGAGCGTGATCTCGGCGTAGAACCCGTCAGCGAGCATCCTCTCGTTATCCTTGACGATCGAATCCACGATCTGCACCTGGTTCAGGTTCAGGCTCGGAAGCTCGGCGAGGTAGCAGTCGTTCTTGGCGTCCAGGCGTGCGCGGACGATGTCGATCAGTTTGACCGAGCCATTCTCCCGCGCCCGCGACTTGAAGATCTCCTGATCGCTGGTCCGGACCGTCCGGCCCTGAAGCTGACTCTCGACGATAGCCAATCCCTCCTCGATCTCCGTCTCGTCGACGCTGGCGCAGTAGCGGCCCAGCAGGAATTCCACTACGTAGGTCGGGATGGGGTATTGGCGCGCGTAGCGTCGCACCAGATCCTTGCGCACCAGATAGCCCGGAAAGGCTTCCGCCGCCACATCGTCCAGTTGATCCATCTCGACAGATTGAGTCATGTATCCTCTCCGACGCGGGTCGACTGATAGGCCATCACCCGGCCCGACTCGTCCAGCAGCACGAGAACCAGCGCTGCCGCCTGGTGCTCGTCGTCGGCAAGAATCAGGCTGACAGAGCCTTCCGTATCGACCCGCTTTGCCGCCGCCGCCACCGAGGCGCCGTTCGGCCGCTCCAGACGGAGATCCGCGGTAACCGGGCCGCCGCGGACATCGACTTCGATGAAACAGCGGAATCCCCGCCATGTCATCGACCTGATGCCGGCAGACGACACTTCTTCCGAGCGCGTCACCAGTAGATCCGGGATGAGGCATTCCTGGATGCTCAGCCCGCCGTGCGCGTATTCTTCAGACTTGTTGAAGCAGGCGATGCCGGGTGCTGTCGCGAACCACTGGGTGGCGTTCCAGTGCCAGGGAGCGCGCGTGACGTCGGGTGTGGCCGCGCCGGCAATGACTGCGCAACGGGCCCAGCGGCTCTCGGTCAAGTGCTTCGGCAGATCCACCTTGGGGAGCCCTCCAGGCAACAACAGCCAGCCGTGATCGGTCACGACGCGCACGGCGCTCCAACCGGCCTTGAGTACGCGCTCGATCCGTTCCGCCAGACGTTCGATCTCCTTGTCCAACTGGCTTGCGATCCCAGCGCCCATCTGGTGACCAAGCCGGTCGAACGCCCCAGTCTCCAGCCAACCGCGCGCCGGATGGGAAAGCGGCGCGTCCGAGCCGGCACCCTCAAGAAGCTGGTAGCCATACGCTTTCATCGCGGCTCGCAGGCCCGGCGTGTCAGCACGTCTACCGCTAGCCTTCAGGCGCACGCCGAACGCCTGACCGAGCACATCGCCCTCGACCTGCTCGGCAACGGGCGTCACCGCCGGCTTCGCCGTGCCGGTGACCGTCGGCAGCGCCGCCCATCGATGCCCCAAGTCGACCCGGAGACCATGGCCTTCGAGCCGCTCCACCAGATGTCGCGCCAAGTCGAACCGCAGCCCGTCGACGAACAGGAGGCAACCGTCGTCATCCGCCACGACCGTCGCCTGCCCGCCACAACTCGGCAGGGGCGCACGTTCCAGCGCGGCCTGAAAGGCTCGCGCTGAATCCTCCAGCCAAGGTTTAAGCAGGTGGCGCACAACCGCCTTAATGCAATCTTCGTCGCCGACCGGTGCGAGGGACAGCGCCTCCCAGGCCCCCAAGTCTGCCTGCCAGCCCCGCGCCCGATACGCCTGTGCGACATCGTCGGGTATAGTCCCTCCCAAGACCCGCCACGCCGCGTTGGCAAGACTCGCGAGCGGCCTCAGCACCTGGGCCATCGGCGCCAGTCCCATGCGGGCCCAGACCCAGCTCCGGCGCTTGCCATGCCCCCGCTCGAGGCGGACGACTGTCTCACATGCCTCACCATGCGGAAGAGTCAGGAGTTGGGTAAGCGTCCGCTGGACCACTTCTTCGTCCTTTTCGTTCAGGTCGGGCCACCGACCGCGGTCCCAGGGGAGCTCGCCCGCAGGCCTGCTGCGCCGTAGAAGCTCGGCGATGCCGCCGTAGCTGCCGGGGGCCTCGCCGAATCGCTCCCAGACTGCCGCCCACGCCCCTTCGCCCCGCGCCAGCCGGGCACCCGCCACGACATCCGCCTCGCTGGCCGGATCGAACTCCAGCTCATCACGGCAACGGCTGCAAAAGGCTTTCCATCCGTTCGATTCCAAGCGGGTCCGTGTGCCCTCCGGATCTCCCATCCACCGTAGGAGATCCCGAATGACATCGCCAGCCAGCATGCGATCGAAGTCGTCGCCCGCCAGATGGCGGCGCGCGAGCTGTCCCATCGGGCTGAGCGCCACCTCGTGCAGCGCCCGCCGCAGCGCCTTGTTGGTCGCCTGATCGCCGGCGATGTCCAGGGCCAGGGCCCTGGGCGACGTCAAATAGGCGTTCACCGTCCAGTTGGAGCCGTTGGGGTGATGCCAAAGTGTGCCCCGGAATAGAAGCTCCACCATCGGCTTCAACCGCTCCGGACATGCCATCCCGGCGCGGAGCTGCTGGCGCGCCACCCCCGGCAGGTACACGATGGGCGGTCTACCTTCGGGAAGACTGGGCACATCGAGCGCACCATCGACGACGCACCGCACCCAGACGGCAGGGCCGGTACGCCGCTCGGGTTGGTAGTCGCCCAGGACTAAGAACTCCCCGACACGACTGTGGAGCAGGTCGACCAATGGCAGCCATTCACGCTTGGGGTCGGTCCAGAGAATAGCGGCCGGACGCTCCTGGCCGTCAAGCGGGGTGCCCTTGGCCCGGAGGCTGGCGACCAGCCGATCGAGGACAGTCTGCTCACTCATTCGTCTCTTACCGGGCCGCCCTTCAGCATGGTCAGTTTCAGATAATCCTCGGTTGCTTCGAATTCGGGGTCCACGCCGTTTCCTTTGCGCAGCAGAGGGATGATCTTCTTGCGAACGCCCATGCCCCGCGCGTCGACGTAGCCGTAGTCTCGCAAGACCTCGACAACGAGTGGATTACGAGGCGAACGTTGACCGGCAATCATTTTTTCGACTGTCATGGTATTCTGCAAGGCGCCGGGACTCAGAACTTCCAGTCGATCGACATAGCCGACCACTTCGATCTCTTCATAGCGGGTCCAATCCCGATGAGCGAGTGCATTGACGACGGCTTCACGGAGGGCCTCCACCGGATAGTGCCAGATGCGCTCCCGGCGCATGGAGTCGTCGACTTCCCCGGCTTCCGCCGAAACGAATGGCCGCATCGCGTCGACAAGAATTTCGATCAGACCCTTCTCGGCGATCTTCCGTCCGCTACGGGGCGATTCCTTCCAGTAGGCGACCAACGGGCCATCGAGCACTTGGTCGTCGAGTGCATCGTATGCTTTGTCGCCACCCTTGAAGGCCATCCAGCGAATGCCCGCTTGGCGCATCAGGCGTCGTGGGCTGTGTCCGAACAGCACCAATCCCGCAATCGTGCATACCGGGGGACCGTTGTGATGCTCGGCCATGAAGCCCAGCCCGCACAGGCGTTCGCCCCATTCCTTGTCAGAGGTTGGTGTCTGGTTATCGCCAACTAAGGACCTAAGGTAGTCCGCCAACCGTTCCTGGCTGAGGTCGCGCAGTGCGCTACCCGAGACAGGGAGTAACTCGGCGTGGAGCATGCCGCCGACCGCGAACAGTCGCGCTTGAGTTTCACGTGGGGCACGCCGGGAGATGCTGCCGACGCGTACGTAGATTTCTTCTCGATCATTATGGCGAACAACGTAGGGCTTGGCGATACCTTGGGTAAAGCTGACTACGGCCACCCGTCGCTGGTCGTCGACCTTAATCTCCTCGTAGAACGGCAAGATCATCGGATGCACCTTACGGCCAAATACTGTGTCCATAACCCAAGTTTCGAGATCGTCCCGGCGAATACCGATGATAGTTCCGTCGTCTTCTACGCCAAGCAGGATGCGGCCGCCCTGCAGGTTGGCCAACGCAACCACCTCTTTGGCAATCTGTTCCGGGCGCAGATCGTCACTTTTGAACTCCACTCCAGAGTTTTCGCCGTTAGAGATCAGTTCAAGAAGCTCTGATTTTGTCATTAGTCGAATCCGTACTTCTCTCTGCGCTGAGTGAACGCTTCCTGACCACCTTCGAGAATGGCGGCAGCGTGATCCCGAATCTCCGGAATGTCGATCGACCCCTGCTTTTCCGGTGGCATTTCTGCATGATTCCCGGCGGCGGTGCATACGCCGATCCACTCGGCGTCCCCGAACACCGGAATGTTGGCGTTATGGGTTGCGAACAGGAATTGCCGCTCGGTTTTGGCGGATCGAAGCTCCTTGACGATTCGCTCTGCGATGAACGCGTTGTCGAGGTTGTCTTCCGGCTGATCTACGATCAGAGGATCGGGATTATCCAGCAGCAGCAGATGCAGAATCGCCGTGCATTGCTGTCCGGTGGACAAACTTTCCAGAGCCCGGAAGCGCGCCGGTTCAGAGTGGGCAAGGTTGAGCTCAATACTGACTCGATCTTCGAGATCGATGGCCTCCAGCGCATGGAGTTGAGAGGGATTCAGTCTTGTCAACGCATCCGCTAAGCCTGAAGTGAGCCCCCAGCCTTTGTTCAATAGCGCGGTCCTCCCGCCGCGAATGGCGGCTACCAATCCCATCACTGTGAGTCCTTGAGCTTCATCGACCCACTTCGTTTTCTTGGGGCCGATTCCAGGCAAGCCTCGCAGAAACTTGTGCAAGTCCTGGCGAAGCCCATTGGGGACGATACCAATACGCAACATGCCTGCCAATCGCTTGTTGAGTTTCTTGACGGCAGTTTGCTTGGCAACTGTACGGGCGCTTCGGATATCCGAGATTTCACCCAACAGGTTTCGGCGCGTCTGTTCCAGGTCACAGACCAAGTCATCCACAGTCTTCAGGCGAGACTGTGTGGGCTTGATCTTTTCGATCTCTCGTAACAATCGTTGATAGGCCACGCCGACTTCCCGGCCAGTCTTGCCCGCCATCGCCGGCAAGTTGGCAAACACCTTCTCGATCTGTGCCTCAGATTTCGTCATGCCCTGTTCCACATCTTCGATCACCAGTGCCAGTGCTGTTTCAGCCTCGGACACCGCCGAGCCGATTTCATCGAGTTTTTGCTGCAAAGTGATCTCCAATTTCTCCAGGATTCGGCGTCCTTTTCGAAGCAGATCGGAATGCGGCAGACCCTCCAACGCCTTGTCACTCAGAAACACCAGATCGGGTAGCTCCTCTCTAAAGCGCCCTTGAGCCTGACGGACCCGTTCAACTTCTTGCCGCATACGAGGCTCCAACTGGCGTTCCTTCTCCAACAATGGCACTACCTTCAGCTTCTGCTCCAGTCCCTGCTCCCTGAACTGTCGGACTCTTTCCTGGAGCTTTGGGAGTTCAGCGATCCGAACCTCGATTTCGTCCTTTCGCTCCCGCGCTTTTGTGAGTTGTTCTCCGTTCTCGGTCAGTTTGCGGCGCGCCAAGTCGAGGCGGTACTGCTGCTTTGTGTCTTCCGGCAGGAAACGATCCAAGACCCGCGACAATTGCCCCGGACTCCTTGCCAGCTCGAAAATCTCGTTTTGCCCGTAGATCTCTACTCCGGGGAGTAGATCCCTGTCGGGATGCAGGTGCGACTCATTCCCTTCGTCGTCGATCACGCGCGGCGGCTCCCCGTAACGGCGGATGACCTTGTAGCACTTCATGTTGTTGACAACCGAATGCAACTCGACGATCACCCTGCCACCAGCTTTGCCAAGGTTTTCCTTGACGATCTGATCGCCTTGTTTCTTCGCATCCTGGGCCTTGTACGGCACGCCGAGCGCGTAGCGGAGACACTCCAACAAAGTGGATTTCCCGGTGCCCCTCCCACCAATGACCGAATTCAAGTGATGGGAAAATTTTGCGGTGAGTCCGTCGAAGTATCCGCCTTGGATCTGGACGCTATCGATGCGGCTGTAAAAATGTTCTTGCATATCGTCGTTAAGGCGGACTCTCGATTCAGGGTCCTTGAACGCTAACAGGAAAGACGCAAAACAGGGACGTGTCATCTTGATGAAGGTCGAAGCCCGGGAATCGGCCAAATCCTCGGGTCTGGCGACATCCTTGGCGTTGATGACGGTGATGGGCCGCACACGCTGGTATTGGGAATTCTTATTCAGGACAATTGCCTTGTACTTGTCGGGCAGATCTTCAACGGTACCGGGAATCTGTGCTGCTCGAAGCCGGGCGTCAATCCAGAGGTTGTTGAACTTTCCTGTGAGCAACCCGTTGTCCGAGGTCACATGGGCTGCGAAACAGAATCCCCCCAGTTCCTCTACGACGGCGAGCAGTTGCTGTCCCCCCAAATCCGAGGGGCGTACTCCTTCGGTCGGGTCGGTCAAATGCATTTTGCCCAGGTAGCGTTCAAGCTTTTGTTCACTCGTGTTCTCTGGGAAAAGACAAACCCAGTGGACCTTCTCGGTAGTCGCCACTTCAAACCCGGGGAACACTAAGATTCCGGCTTCGTCGAGTAGTCTGCGTAGGGACTCGGCGTCCGCTACGTTGCCGTGATCGGCGAGGCCTATGACCCGGATGCGCTTATTGAGACATACGTCGCGCAGCGCTTCGGCATAGGCCGTCGCACTCATCCGGTGGTCCTGTCCGCGATAGCTTGCACTGTAACTGTGCGGGTTGACCTGCAATGCGCATTTCCAGAAGCTGGCATGAGTATACAGAGTATCTGTCATTGTTCCGTCTCTCCGCGCTGTTGGGCCGAGCATTCTCCAGGTGCCGAAACCCTCTCTAACATCATCTTGGAGCTGCCGGACGTTCAGTAAAACATTTACACGGCTTTGATCACCCTCTATCGCACGACCCGATGTATGTCTTGGGTTTACCGCATTCACTCATCACGTTTAAACCGGCGCCGGGGTTTGGCGCATAAATCGTCAACCGAAGCTTCGCATGATTGAACAACTCATACACTGGCCGCTTGCTGAAAAAGCTGCCCGCTGCGGTCGAGGATGGTTCGCACACTCCCTCCCCCACGGCGATTCGCGAGTGTCTCAGACCGCGGACCGATGCGGAGTGGGTCCGCGACCGACCCTTGACGCGCTGGTCAATCAGAGCATCAAAGGTCATGCCGTAATAATGATATTAAATCCATTAGCAGTCCCAGTGGTTACTGACGATCTGAAGGAGAAAGCCGGCGACGAGAACAATCAAAGCCAACCACGATATTTTGTTGTAGAGCTTCCATTTCATGGCTTCCTTCTCGTTACTACCTTCCAGAGCTAGGCAACTAGTGCCGTCCTTGCTGATGTTCTTCGGCAATCCAAAAAAAACAAAAGGATCACGCCGATGATGTCAAGGAAAAGACCTATGGAGTTGATGACATTAGGGTTTAATTTCACGTTTACTTCCTGTGAACGCCACTCGTCGCCGTTATCCTTCGGCTGACCTGTACAGAAATTCTCGTTGCCGCCCGACCGGTCTCGGTAGCGACATCACTATCATACGTCGACCTCAACCTTCCGTGGTGACCGGGTGGCTTGTTTGGTAGCGTTGGTGTAATGCAGGTCGTTCCAACGGTTGCCGTCGAAGTCACGACCGCCGCGGAAGTCGGTCCGCTCGGCTCGGGTGCCGGTGCCGGGACAACTCCAGAACCAGGGGAACGATTCCTGCTCGCGGAAGGTTTCCTTCCCGCGGTCCTTGCGCCAGTGGATATTCGGCTTGGTGCGCAGGATGCCGGCACCTTTCTTGCCGCCGCGGATGTCGTCGGCCATCATGAAGGGACGGATGTTGAGGCGCACGCCGTCATTGATGTCCGGCTCCCAGCCAACAGGTTGTTCTTGGATCGGTTTCCAGCGGACAAAGAGGTCGAAGGGCGGTTCGCCGTCGAGGATGGCGGCGAGCCGCTTTTGTAGTTCCAGCGCCGCGACCAGCCGGCCTTCCGCACCGCCTTCGCCCCGCTGCACCCCGTCTCGCTGTCGGTTGATCCAGTCGCCGAGATAGCTGTAGGTCAGAGATTCCAGACACCGGCGGCCCCTGTCGCCGCCCTCGGCAAGCTTGTGGTAGTTGACGAGCGCGTGGAACCCGTCGCGCCAGCGGCCGTCCCAAAGGTGCCAGATGAAGGGACGGTGGTGGAACAGCTTGCAGTGTTGCTCGAAGAAACGATTGCGCAGCCAGTCATCGAGAGTCGGACTACCTGTCTCGGCGAGGAGCTTGCTGAGCACACTGTCGTCCCAGGCTTTGCCGAAGGCGGCTGCCAGTAACCGCAGCAACCGCTCCCAGGCGGGCCGCTCGCCCCGGACCGACGGGATGCAGACGATGCCATCCTTGTCCGCCCAGGTAAACAACGTCTCGCATCGCCGCACCCATTCGCGTTGCTCCTCGGCCAGCTCCATGCCGGCATCCTGCTCGGCAGGCCAGCGGTAGCCCAGCAGGCGAGCGCCGGCAACTTGAAGGACTGTATTGTCGGTTCGATGGGATCCGTGAGCCGTCCACTTCGCCTCCTCGTCCCAGATGACGCTACCGCAGGGGTGACCGTGAAAGATCCATTGGGTGGGATCGTCGGAGTAGGGGCGAGGGAGGCCGTTGGGATATCTTTGGTTGGCAACCTTGGTCCAATGATCGAGGTTGAAGGGAACCTTGACCAGAGTGGCGTTGGTGACTTTGAGTGTCTGGTCGATGTGCCGCACCGCCTCGTGGTACTCGGGGGAGGAGCAATAGCACCAGATGGCAAGAAGATGGTCGGGCTCCTTCACAGGTAATGCGGATACGTTGGTGTCGAAGCTCGCTCCACGATATAGAGCAACCGGAAGTCCACGCATCTGACTGACTGCTATCCCACGCTGCCCCCAAGCTCGAACCCCTCGCACCGCCGCCATGTCTTCTTCACTTTGAAGGTCAACAACTGAGTGCATCCCACCGTAATAGGTCGTATCCCTGACCGTGCTGTGAAAGTAACCCCAACGGACCGACCGATGTTGTTCCCAGAATGAGCGTCTCCGTGCCAAATTGTCACCAGTGCTGATTCCCTGATAGGCGGAGGCGTGCGCCTCCAGTAATTCACCGGACGCTTCCTCGAATGTCACCCGTGCATCCGAATTGTTCAACTGCCGAGCCTGCTCGATGCATTTGATTTCCGCCACCGGCAACCGTGTGGCTTTCTCGCCCGCAGTGCGGGACTCGGAGACATCCAGGCCGTACATAGTGCCGGCTTCCGTGCCTTTGCTGGACAGCGTGTCAGAACGGCTGCCGGGATGGCCGTGGCCCAGGGTAAGCAGAATAGCCTTGACCACCTCACCGCTGATGGTTTCGAAGGCCCCGGGCCCCAGCCGAGCCAGCAAATGCCAAGTCTCATTCTTCAGCAGCCTTTCCCGCAGCTTCCGGTAACTGGTGAGGAACAGCCAGTTCTGCGGCAGCACGAGGCTGGCGGTTCCGCCTTTCGTGCACAGCTTCAGGCAACGCTCCAGGAACACCGTGGCCAGATCGTTCTTGGCGGCGGGGTAGTGCTGGGCACAAAAGGCCCGCAGCTTTTCGTCCTGCTTGCCGCGGGCGAGGTAGGGGACGTTGGTGATCACCCAGTGGTACCGCCCTGCCAGCAACTCTGCTGCACGCGCCATCCCCTGGGCGGCCACAGCGCGCTCGGTCTGCGCATCGGAAGTTCGCACTTCTTCCAACGTGGCCATTAAGAGTGCCCGCACCGACTTGAAGTCAGCCTGGAAGAGGTTGGCCCTCAACGTGCTCGGGTCGATGAGTGAGCCGAGCGTCGGCGCTTGGACGAACAAATCGTAGAGGGCGCCCAGGCTGTTGCGGAGTGGCGCCGAGAGCAGCGAGTCGTCGACACCGAAGAGGTCGCGCTCGGGCGGCAACCCGCCGGCAGCCGCAACCGGCTCCGCCAACGCGAGCCACTGTTGCTTGGTCGAGTTGGGCGCCAGTCCGGAGCAGGCGAGGTTCAGCTCCGGCAGCAGCCGGTAGCCCTCTGCGCCAGGATACGTCCAGGCAGCGAGGGCGAGGGCGAATGCCGCCAGCTCCACGCAACGCGGGTCCAGTTCCAGCCCGTGCAGGTTCTCCCTTAATACCGCATCCACGGCGGCCCGGGCAGTCAGGTCCTCTCGGGCCATGCGCATGGGAACCAACATCAACAAAGCAGCCACCAGGAAATGCCCGGAGCCGCAACAGGGGTCGAGCACCTTCAGCTCCCTAAGATGCTCCGGCCATCCCTTGAAGGCCTCGGAAGCAAGGTGCCAACTAGTCGATTCTGAGGTATCTTCACCGCGCACGAAGCGCAAGTAATCGAGCGGCACAACGGGGATTGCAGCTTTTCGGCGCAGTTCGGCTTCGGAGCGGGCTTCTTTCCAGTCGGACTTTTTCAGACGGCGCGCCGCCCACCAAGCTCCGAGACTGTTGTCCAGCAGGAAACTCACCATGTAGGGCTCGGTGAACAATTGAGTGACCGCCGACAACTCCTCTGCCCCGATCTTGACCCCGGAGCGGTTCACTTCGTTCTTCTTCTCCGACTGCCAGAACTGATAGACCCAGCCAAGGGAATCGGTTGCCGCAAATACGTGAGCCGGCAGCGACTCGACCAGCCGCTCCAATGCTTGTTGGGTCTCCGGCGCAAGCCTGACCTCAAGCGCCGGGGCGTCGGGCCGAAAGATGCGAGGCAGCATCCGGGCGGCAAAGCAACCGGCGAGGGTCCAGCGCTTCTGTGCCCGCTCGCGCGCCAAGTCCTCGCACTCGTCCAGCGAAATAGCGACGCCTGAATCCGGCTCGATCAGAAGCTGGTTCTCAGCCAGGAAACGCGCGAACAGCATCCGGTGCCAGTGCTCGTAGGCCACTTCGTGTGTCAGCCGCTCAATCTCCTGAGCGCTGCTCTTCGGATCACGCCGATCCCCGAACTGCCGTCCATGGGCGCGCAGCCGCCTGCGCAAGTCCCGCTCCTCCGCAGCCATCGACTTGTGCGGCTTGGCACGGTCAACGGCGAGCACCCGGATCGCTTGACCCGCTCCCATTTCGCACAACCGGCGAGCCGCCTGAACGGTCTTGGCAAGTTGGTTGCGCAGACTATGCGGTAGAGGTCTTCTCACAGCACCCCTCTAGTGAGATTCAGCTTCACAATCAGTTCCTTCAAACCCCGTTTACGCTCTGACGAAAGATCCGTCCCGAGCAGATTTTCAATAAGCTCACGTCCCCTATGCCAAGAGTATCGAGGGGAACCCGAGTTCCCCAAGTGAATCAACAATCTTGCGACCTCTTCAGGATGCTCTTTCCATATTTCTTTTTCTTTGATGTCGTGTATCAACATCCCGTGATGCGATGGAACTGGTGGCATGCCAAGCGCCAACTCCACAGCTTCAGAAAAGACCGCCGTCAAGCTGGGCAACCATTGGATCATGATTTCAACCTCGGTTGGCTCAAGGGGCTTCGGCTTTCCCTGCAGACGCCCTTTCCAATAGGGTCCGAGCCAACGTTTCCACTGTTTCAATCGCTGCACATCGTCCATCGATTGCAAACGCCGCCACACGTTCATTGCAAAGATCTTCCTGACTTCGTCATCAGCATGTTCGAAGAGTCTCGGAATCCATTTGCGTAAAGGCTCGTCGATAAAATATCCAATCATGACCACGTAGTATTCAACAAATCGATCGCGCTGACTGGACAGTTCCGCTACGATTCTTGGAACAGCTTCAAAGAAAGCTTGGCTCAATAGCTCTGCCACGATTGGTCTTAGTCGCCCCTGGGTCAAAAAGCCGTGCCAGACTGCCTGAAAGTCAGCCATATCGTCTCCCGCATAAAACAACGCAAGCACGTTCTCCTGAGTCCATTCTTTGTCAACCGCGACAAGGAACGAGAATTGGCTGGCAAGAACTGCACGACCGAGTCTTCCCGAGAGCGATCGATCATGAACAATTTGTGACAGTGCAGCACGATGTTCCTCGCTAAGTGCTTCGGAATCGGGGTCTTTCTGACTTCGCCAGATCGAGAGGGAGTGCAACCAATATAGAGCCAATTTTCCGGCAGGGTGGTTGATAGCCTTTGTCAGCCAGTCGTCGCTTTCCTCTGGAGGATCCTCTTGCTCAAGGTGAGGCCACAGACCGAAAGCAATTGCGTTTGCCTGTGAGAGCAAATTCTTTGCATAGGATTCTCTGCCATCTTTCACTAGCGCATAGAGGGCATCCGCAATAGATCCACCCTGTTTTCCATACAGCTCCGCCGATCCCAATCGATTCAGCACCGCTCGATGCCGATTCTGGCCCAACTCCGTCGTCGACCAAGCGCGCATTAGGGCTGGCCAAAGATCTGACCCCCATTCTTCCGTTCCGGCTAGTTGGTCGACCAGACCGAGCCCCCAGTCGAAATTGCGCCTCGCCGCGGCTTCCACGGCGCTTGACAACCCTATACGATTGGGACCATCGAATTCCTTCTGTTCAAATGACAACAGTCGTGGCAGCCACTCGCGAGGCGAGCGCGTCAGTAGTTCATCAACGGACCAAGGGCTCTGATGTGACACCACTTCCCCCTTTCCAGTCCAGTGAGTAAAGTCAGGATGTTCGCGGGATTTCCACTCCGGATACCGAGCCGCTACCCGATCTAATTCGTGCCGCGCCAACTTGCATTCTGGAGCCGACTTGTGGAGCCAGTCCAGCCAGTCGAAATGGTGCCGCGCAGTGTGCATACCCTTGTCAGAATCGTCCTCATTGGGCCAACGATATGCCAGTACAGTTTCAATGAAGATCCTCCGGCGTCCCTGATCGGCCTCAGAATAAGCTTGTTGCGCTACGCAAAATATCTCGTGATGAGCAACGATATCGTGTATTTGAACGTGTGTAAGCAGCCAGTCCAATTTCTCGGCCGGCACAAGGTCCTGTCGTGCGTGAAGCGTATGCACGGCCAAGCGGCGAAGCAGCGGCACCTCAGAACCGGCAAGCTCGTCGCAGCATCGCGCCGCAGTACATTTGTCATTGTCAACCAGCCATTCCAGGCAGTCACGTGCGGTGTCGATCAACACATCGATGGGTCCAGGATATTTGTCTTGTTCGTGTGGCTCGATGGCCGATCGGCCAAAGCTGGCTGGATCCCATTCCGGTCCGGCAGCTTGCCAAGCGCGCAACTGGAGATGCTGCTCTTCCAGGCGTCTGGAGATTCGTTTGAGCAGTGGTTCCGCCACTTGAGCCAAGCCTGGCTTCAGACCTTCCCACAGTTCGTTCAATGTGTAATGGTCGCCGCCTAAATTGGTTTCTACTCGAACCGGGGATTGTGTTCCGTATCGGTTTACATCAGGCAAAACAAGAGCCGGCTTTAACACCAGACGGCCTTCCGCCATCGCGTCGAAAATAGACACGAGGTCATCCACCATTCCATGCTTGATACATCGCTGTCCCAACCGCAGCATTACATGGCCATCTTGGTTCCCCGGTACCGTGGCGATCAACAAGGAAATCCAGCGCGAGAACGCCTCTTTTTTCTTGTTCGTCAGGTCTTGTTCGTTCAATCCGATCTTCCGTCCCAACTCATGCCAGAAGTACGGATGCAAGTACATGCGATGTTGAGCGACCAACAAAAACAATTCGTCGGCATGATCGTGGGCGAATTGTTTGGCCAACCATTCAGCCAAAATCTTGTCTCGCTCGCCCAGATCACCGTGGCTGAAGAGAGCATCTAACTGATTGCGTGCATTGAGCCAACCGATCCATTCGGGCAAACAAGCAGCTTTGGCAAAAAAACGAGTCTTAACCGGATCCTTGAGCGCTTCCTCGATAGTCTCGATGTCGACATCGTTGATTGGAGGCGGTTTTGCCGCTAACTCCGTTATCTCCCGTTGCCAATCGAGAACGCCGCGTGATGTGTAGGCCGCCAACCGACGGACTTCCTGGTAAAGGAGACTATGGTCATGGTCGCTCGCCTGTGCATAGGAAATGGGCTCCACGCCGAGCACTCGCCACCGCTGCGGATCGTCATTACGTTGCGACGTCAAGGCAAATCGCTCGCCGAACTGGCTTTCCGGCAACGCGCGAGCCAGGTAATTCATGATCGTATCGTTGTGGCTGTAGCCGACGAAAAGTACAGCGAACTCCCGGAACAGTCCGGTGAGAAAACGTCGCGCCCACCCTTCGGTCAAATACGCCCGACCGAAGTCGGCGTCCGTGAGCACCATATCTTTTGGCCGACTCACGGCTCCGTGAACGTGAACGATGCCCGTGAAGTCGTGCCCCAGAGGGAGTGCGGGCGCCCGAAACATTTCAGGTGCCGTAGGCAACAAGCTCTTCGCGGCCTTCTCAAACAGCAGGTCGAAATTGGTGGTGACGATGCGAACCTGGTCTACATCGGGGTATAGTTCCAGCAGGTCGCGATGTAACGGCGTGGGTGCGAGATCATCTCCCGAAAGCGCTTCGGCGGCAAGTGCGTGAACTTGTACCCCCTTTTTTTGCAGTCTGCCAAGGAACTGGTCCGCAGGCTCCCCCTCTGCCAACGTGTCGCCCGTCCCTTCGGCGATTCTGCACGCTAACAAGGGGAAATCCGGGAGGCAGGCGGGTTCACCCATTGAAACACCGGCACCGGTAAAAACCACCAGTCGTCCGTCGCGCAAGGCGACCTTCAGGGATTCCGGAAAGCGAATTCGATGCAATGTTCCGTTATCCATTGAAGCGGATAGAATACGGTCGCTGGCGACTGCGTTCTAAAAAAATATTCCAGCGCGAGATTGGCCCCGCGCCCGGGCCGAACGACAACAATTTCCACCTCTGAACATTTTGGATAGTCCCGCTGTTTCGGTCAGTCGTTGTTTTGTCTGCCGCTGTCACCCACCCATACATTCAGGCTAGATTACCTGTTGCTCTTCCTGTGGTTTTCCTTCCAATGGAGCGGCTGGATGTTCCGGGAGCTATCCGAGCCTCCCCTTGATTTTGGTTTTATGATCCAGTTCCCAGCCAAATTTACCGGTTGTGCCATAAGACCCTCTTCGGATCGTGTTTCCGTTGGAATCCTTGCCCCATGCATCAAGGTTCCGATGACGAATCGGTCCTAGCCTTTTCCCACGCCCGCTTCACATCCTTCTTGCTCGGCATTGCAACCTCCCTTATTCTTCAGCCGGATCCCACTCCTGTTTTTTTACCGCAGGATCACCGGTCCGGCTTTCACTGCCTCAACCAGTTTCTCCTCATGCTCATGCAACCATTCCCGCACCGACGTCTCATCGGCCAGCGTACCGCGTCGAACCTCGATAATTGTGGCGCGGTGTTCCCGATCCTTCGCCGCAAGCCTCCTTGATGCTTCCTCCAGCGCGCGCGTTGTCCGCGTGGCAACAGCGTCGATCTCGGACTGCCATGCGTTGAGCGGGCGGGCATCAAGCGCGCTTCTCAGGTCGTCGTCCGTGGCCACCGAGGGCGTCGGCGGAGCTTGGAGACGTTCTTGACGAAGAATCTCGTCTCGGACGCCGGCGTCCAGCTCGGACCAAGTGGCATCGCCGGCCAGTGTAACGGTAGCGGTCTCGATTGCCGCGGCCAGTTCCGCGTGCCGCTGAGCCAAGGCCCTGCGTAGAGCGCCGGCCAGTTTCCCCACAAGCGGCCCCACTTGGTCGGTATCCGTCAGCAGAGAACGTTGTGTGCCAATCGCGTCGAGCTCCGGACCAACGTCGTTGACCTCCGGCAGGCCTTGGGCATGGCGGCGAAAGGCTGTCGCCTGCTCCCAGGCCGGCATCCGGTCTCGGACGCGCTTCCCCAATGCAGTCCATTCCTCAATCTGTCGCTCCAGATCGTCCTTCCGCGAGTGGATCTCAGCAAGCTGCTCGTTGCCGGCCAGGTGTTTGAAGTCGTCGACAAACGCGGTGTCCGGAACAGTCGGGAGCGGAGCCGGGCCGCCGGCGCACCCGCCGAGCTGGGCGAGAGCGTCTAGAAACGCCGGTGCGCTGGCCTCCTCCTCCCCGCTCTTCGTCGTCACGTTGAGCTTCCCGAACAGGCCCCGAAGGGCGATCCGTTGTCCCGTGGTCAGACGGATCTTTTCGGCACGAAACTCCGCCCCCTTGATCCCGGCCTGATCGAGGCCACCCCTGGAAACCGGCTGTCCATTCCGGGTCGCACGCAGGTGGCCACTGCGGTGAAGCGCCACCAGCACCGCGTCAATAGCGTCCTGGGGCCAGCCGTAGGGAGGAGCCTTAAGCTTCTTGTGAATGGCTGTGCCGCGCGCGCCCGTGCCGATACTGCCGAGCACTTCCTTGGACACCGGGTGGGCATCGGTGGCGCCATCCCAGCCGACCGCCTTGAGGGGCTGGTCCGCGCCCTGTCTGGCGCGGCGCAAGGCGGCCTCCCATGCCTTCCGGTCGGCGTCGCCAAAGCGCGGAAAGAGGCGCGCCAGGGAGGCCTTGGCGCCGCCGGCCAGCTTCTCTTCAAGGTCCGTACCAAAGATCTCGCTGCCGCCCCCTTGCAGGACCTTGGCGGAGCGGATGATGGCGCCGATGATGGCGCCCCGCTCCTGCTCGGCAATTGCGCGCCGGCTCTCCATGCTCTCGCGTGCTTCCCGGCCCTCGGGCGACGTGGGCGCTCCGTAGTGGTCCAGGACTTGGCGGGCGGATTCGGCCTCGATGATCCTATTTTTCAGCAGATCGGCGCTCTTCTTGGGAAGGTGGACATGGAGCGTCGGATCCTCGGCCCCCAGATGCCGGGCCGCGCTTTCGGTTTCCCCGAATCCCACCGACCAGTCGTCGCGCAGCCACACCTTGACCTTGTCGTCCCCCGGGTCGGGAGAATCGTTGCCCGTGTGAATCGCGAGCGTACGGCGGAGTTTGGGCGCTCCGTGGATAAGCTTGATGCTGTTCAAGATTTCTTGGATTGCCCCGCCGAAGAGTTGATTGCGGCGCGAGGCAATCTCAACCTCGCTCTGGCGCAACGCGGTCTGACGCGCGCGAAAGGTCCCGTCCCACTCCGCGCCCTCAGTAGTTTGCAGGCGGAACTCATCGCCCACGCGCATTATCACTCCGTCGTCCGCCAGCGCATCGAGCGTGTCGGTCACACGCTGGCGGACCGGACCGGAGTCGGTGGTTACGTCATCGACCAACAGGTCGGCGAGCGTGACAGCGTTGGCCCGCACGCCGGCGTCCACGCCTTCGCCGCGCGGGAGCTTGCCGATCAAGAAGATCAGTCCACAAAGATCTTGCCGAAGCCGACCGTCCTCCGTACCGTCGTTAAGCTGTTGGATCCGGGTGTTGAGTTCGTTGAGGAGCACGCCGGTGTTGACCAGGCTGGGCGCCAGCGCATCGAAGAGATCGCTGGCCGGGATGGTGGCGCCAACAGCTCGTTCGGCGACTTGTTGGAGGGAGTCGTGGAGGATACGGAGTTGCGATCGGAGCTGACTCTGGCTGCCGGCAGCGTCTACTGCCTGGAAGCAGGCCTCCCAGAAGCGTCGCCTGGTGCAAAGCAGTGGGTAGTCCGCGGTGCGATAGTGATGGTCTTCGGTGCGCACGCCGAGTTGCGTGCCCTGGAGATGGCGCGCCACTTCGCCGGCGTACGCGTCGAACAGCTCCTCGATCACCGGGAGAGCGCTCGGCTTTTTGTGCAGCAGCACCTTGCGGGTCACCGCCGTGACGTCCGAGTCGCTCAGCTCCACGGCGATCCGGAAGCGGTCGCGCAGCCACATCAGAGCCGGCGTGCCGGCGGAGAGGGCCGACTGGCCGGCAGCGACCAGCATGACGCGGCTGTCGAATTCCGTCTGAATGGCCTCGGCAATATCAGTAAAGGCGCCCGAGCGATCCCGGACCTCGTTGATGTACTGCTGGACCTCGTCGAGAACCAGGACCGTCAGCGGCAGCGTTCCATCATCGGTGAGTGCCTTCCGAGCCGTCTCGATGAACTGTTCGGTACTGATGTCGGTCGTGAGCTGAGGGAACTGTTGAATTAGAATTTGACGGGCGGCCTTGACGTCGCCCGCAAAGCTCGAGTCGGCTTGGATCAAAGCCTTGGCGATCACCGGACTGACGTAAAGGTTGTTCAGTTCGCCCAGCCACGACTTGCCCGCCGCCTCGACTTCGCCGCGGACGGCATCGAGCAGACCTTGGTCTCGGAGCCAGAAACAAAACCGCGCCTGAGGATACTGAGCCGGCCAGTCGCGGGCACGCAAGAGAATCGAGAGCACGGTGCTGCGGACATGGTCGACACTGCCTCCCAGAAGCGTGCCGGCCGCAGCCACCGGGGGCTTGCCGGTACGCTGGGCCTGCGTGTCGAGTTCCCGAAGCTGAGCCTTGATCTCGCCCGGCAGTCCGCGGCGCACCAGGGTGCGCGCGCTGGCGCCGTCTGGAAATGGAGTATTGACCCATAGGTGTGTCAACATCTTGAGCAGATGTGACTTGCCACTGCCGAAAAAGCCACTGACCCAGGCAGCTTCCTGGCGAGATTTTCCCAGGCTGGAAAGGTAGCGATCCAAAATGCGCTGGAGGGCATCTCTGAATTGTCCGTCGCAGACGAAGGTCTCAAGCTCGGCACGCAACTCGGCCGTGGCTTGCTCGTCCACCGTTTCGGTGATCCGTGCCTGACCGTTATTGGCGAGGCTCGTCGTGCGGGGATCGCGATCGAGAACGTCATGGATCTTCATGGGATCGGACCTCCGCCGTGCAGTGTAATGCCTTGCGCCAGATAGCTCCAGCCGTCGCGGGCGTCGAGCAAGCGGTAGTTGTTATCGTTCTTAGTGCCGGGGAAGAAGACGACCAGGCGCCCCTGGATCGATTGCTCCACGGAGCGAATCAGGTCGGAAACACGCAAAAAGCCGTAGAGCGAGCTGACCCCCACGAGTGCGACCACGGTATCGTCGTCTGCTGCCTGAAGCGCCGCCGTGAGCTTGCCCACTGCCTCAGCGCGGAACTCGCTCTCGATCTTCATTCCCAACAGCGCCGGGTCTTCGAAATATTCCTCCCGGTATTCGTCTCCCGCCAACCAGTCAGAGAACCAACGCGTGCAATCGACCATTGTCCACCTATGTCCGCTACGCTCGGTCTCCTGCTCGAACTCCCCAATGCGCGCCCGCAGGGTGCGTTCCAACTCCTTCTCATAGACCACCAACATCACGCGCTGCGCGCCGGCCAGCGTTCGCTGCCAAGGCACGCTGACATGCCGCTTGTAGACTATTGCCAGATCCTCAACTTTGCCCATCGTCACACCGCCATCGCCGGGTCCAGCCACCGGGCGTCGATCTCGACGACATCGCCGCCGGCACGGGCGTGAATCAGCCCGAGCTGTCTGGCCCGCAATGTTAACGGCAGGAGCGCCGGGCCGGGCCGGTCGAGCACACGAGCCCAGCGGCTGTCGAGCAGCGCCCGTCCGGCTCGCCCCTCAATCGTTCCCAGCCAGACTGCCATTGCCACCGCTCCCGGCGTGGGATTTACCTGTCTTCGAATTTTCCGAACTCGGCCCGCAAGATGGCCGGACTGCGCCCAGGAACTCGCGCTGTTGCGGGCCACCTTGTCGAGTACGGCCTCGTTAAGACGTGCCCCCACGACCTGCCGGATGGTTTCGACGAAGCTGGCACGGATGAGTTCCGTACCCACCGGCAGAGCAAGCACGGCCGGCGCCGTCGAACGCAGCAGCGGATCGCGTGCCAGGGCGCAGAGCATGGCCAGCAGCGGACGGCCTAATTTATCCAACGGCCAGAGCCGGCGCAACACTCGAAAGATCGGCAGGTGCGGATCGAGCGCATACAGCTCGCCCAGCCGTTGGTTGGTCAGGCGGCGCGTCGCCATCGTCGCTTTGCCGAGCACGTTCTCGTCGATGATGGCCTCCGCGTAGTCCGCTCGCGTGCCATCGGGGGGCACGACCGCCAGAAGCTCGGTCAGCTCTTTCAACATGATGGTTCGACTGGTGTGGGTACTCTTGGGGCCGTAGCGAAGGCCGGCACTGGTCGGGGCTTGCTGGGGCCTTGATTTGGAGGGAGAATTCTCCATAGCGGAAATCTTATCACACTTTTATCACAGAGAGCAACTAGTAGCCGGCAAGTATGCCGGCTACTAGTGATACATCCAAATTGGGAGATTAATTTCTTGGTTGGTGAGAGGGAAAACCGCTGGAAATCACGGTTCGACGCTCAAAGGGGGACCGCCTGCGGTCATCCCCCGGGCAAGATCTAGCCGTAGCGGAATTTGATTCGCTTCCGCCTTCTTGGGCAGCAGCCCTTTGTTGCCTGGGATCGCTATCAGGCCGTGCTGGATGGCCTGGTGGAGGCCAGAGCCCAGGGATAATGTCGCTTCCCTGCCCCTTTTTACCGTAAGCCGGTCCGCAATCCAAAATCGCAAACCGCGCGGTAGTGGACTGGCTCAACGAGACCTCGAGGGTGGGGAGTTCAAAAAAACCCTTCTGCGCTGGACAAAGAGCTGGCCATGCCTGACCACCTTCCAATGCACCTGGCACATCGCCCCGCCGCTCCATGCCGGAGGGCTCATAAGCGGGGTGGGGTTTGAATTTGGCGATCAAGATTGTCATCCTGTGGTTCATGGAAAGAACCTCAAGTGCTATTATCAGATCACTCCACAGATAAGAGGCAGCGACGATGGGCAGGAAATTCTCCGAGGATGTGGTTCCTCTTACCCACTTGAAGGTGAATCCGGGACGGGTGGTCAAGCATGTGGCGGACGCACACCGACCGGTGCTCCTGACCAGCCGCGGTCGTGGGGTCGCCGTAGTTCAATCGGTCACTGACTACGAAAAGGCCGAAGAGGAGCGGGCCTTCATGCGCGCCGTAGTCGCCGGGCTTGCAGATCTCGAACTCGGCCGGGAGGTTTCCTTAGCGGACGCCAAGGCGCGGCTCGGCCTCAAATAGCTGAATGCCGAAGATTTCCATTCGTTTCGCCGAGTCCGCGGTGGTGGATCTGGAAGCTCTCAAGAGTTGGTATACGGAACAAGGTGTGCCTGATGTCGGTAATCGGTTCGTCGAGGGCATCCTCACGCGCATCGAAGTGCTGCGCGACCACCCGGAGATGGGCCGGATCGTGCCGGAGTTCGAACAACCCTTCCTAAGGGAGTTGATCCATCCGCCATTTCGCATCGTCTACCGCCGCGGTCCGAAGCATGTAAGGATCGTGCGCGTCTGGCGCAGCGAGCGGCTGCTTACGCTTCCGGAAGATGAAGAGACGTGAGGGTGACATGGGGTAAACCATTGAAAAAAATGGTCGGGACGGCGAGATTCGAACTCGCGACCCCCTGAACCCCATTCACAACCCACGAACTTCACAACCTCCTCAATTTCAACTGGCTGGTTCGGAGCCATTGGATTGTGCTGCGACACCTTCGTGTGAGGAGGGGCGTTTTCTCCTTTCTTAATGATAACTGTCCCCTCGGAAAGCTTTGGCTACGGCTACATGTGGTGGGTGTGGGACGGTCCCACTGCCGTTGGAGCCTATCGAGGCGCCTATACGGCCCTTTGTTTCCAGGGATCGCTATCAGGCAGTGCTGGATGGCCTGGTGGAGACCCGAGCCCAGGGAGAAATGCCCTCGGGGTAGCCAACGACGGCTCTCGTCAGATCAGCCGACCCGGTTCGAACAGCTGGACTTTCCCGGATGACTTGTGCGGACAGGGTGTTGGTTGCGGGGGGGGGATTTGAACCCCCGACCTTTGGGTTATGAGCCCAACGAGCTACCAGACTGCTCCACCCCGCGTCGAAGTGAGCCAGAATCGTAACCGGAATCCCAAGTCGATGTCAAGGCGGGGTGGGGGTCCGGTAAGGGTAGTGCGACAAGTCGACGCCGCGGGCGGGAAGACCTCCCGGCGCAACCGGCTTCAGTGCGTGGGCGCCTTCGGCAACGTAGTTGTGTCCATGCTGACCGAGGACAATCGGAAAGGGGGGGCGTAGTGCGGAAGAATTGGTGGAGGCTGGGATCTGGAATGGGACCGGTAGGGTCTCAAGTCGGCAGCGGCCCATCACGCGACCGCCGACACGGATCAGGGGAGAGGGCCGGCAGCGGCTGTTCTTGGCTCAAGCTGGGGCCGGAAGCAGGAGTTGACCCCGCCTCCGACCTCTAGCCGATGAGGAGAGGTTGTGACAACCTCTCCTCGATTCGGAAATGACGGGCTTGCCGCGCTTAGGCGAGCTCGCTCTTGGTGAAAGTCTCGTCGGAGTCGACGACCAGCTCTCCATCCAAGTAAAGCTGCTTGTTGCGGCAGCAGATGTCGATGTGAACCGGCGTGTAGTTCTTACCACCCAGCCCGGCAAACTCATCCCCGGAATCGAACATGTTGCGGCCGATCGAGACCATGACGGTGCCGTAAAGGCTTTCCGAGTCCATGCCGACCGTATGCCACTGGGCCCGATGTTCGGTCCCCCAGCCGGCATGAGCTAGTCGATAAGGATCTGAAAGTTGTCCCGGTGTCTCGGCGCCTTCGAACCGCTTCAGCCGATCGCGAATCATGGCGGCATCGTAGTCGCCTTCGATGTTGGTGATCCGGCCTTCTGAGAAGTGAATCTTGACCGGTGTCTCACAGTAGCGCCTCAATCCCAGAACGACATCGCCCGGATTGACCACGTAGACGCCTTCGGTTTTGGTCTCGAGGGGAGCGCAGGCCACCAGCCCTGAAGGCCAGTGATCCCAGCGGCCGGGCTTGTCGGAAATACCGACTTGGGCATGGCCCTTACGCCCGTCTTTGCGCATGGTAAAGTCGGAACCGCCCTCGCAGGTCACGCGAATCTCGTTGGCGTCCCTTAGGGCCTTGGCGCCGGCGTAGGTCCGGTTGATCACTGCCTCGTCGGGGAACATCCGCCGCAAGGTGGATTGCTCCTGCGAAACCATGATCGTCCTGGTGCCGGATGCCAGCGCGGCATTGTGCGCGTCGGTGTAGAGCGGGATCTGACCGAGCACTATATCGGCGGCCTTGAAAGCCTCCAGCAACATGTCGCCCTGGGCCGCTCCAAGATCGGAGGGAGCCTGCAGTGCGTAGGCACTCGCCCCTAGAGACTTCGCCGCCGCGATGGTGGCGCTAATGTATTCGGGACGCGCGAACTGGCCTTTGGAGTAGAAAAGGACGGTCTCGCCTTCTTTGACTTTGCACAGCTCTAGTTCCTTCATAAAGAGGGGAACCAGATCTGCCACCTTGCCTCCATCCCCCTGCGCCTTGGCCGTTTTGGCCGTGAGCGCCGCCGCGCCGGTGACCAACAACGGTTGGATGGCAGCCGTTTTGAAAAATTCCCTTCGTTTCATTTAAAAAAGCCCTCCTCTGGTTTTACTGTAAATGAACACACACCCAAGGGCCTCTGGCGAATCCCGCCATCTCGCACCCTCATTCCAAGCAGGGCCGAGTCTACAGAAAGCCGGAGGCGAAATTTCGTAACACCCTCTCACGCTAAAGTCGTCAACAAAATCGAACAGCCTCTTTATTTCCCAATGGCAACCGGCAACTTATTCCTGACACTCCGGCATCTCATCCTCAGAAATCTATTCCGTTCCGGAGGTCCGCCGTGCAAAAACCTCAAAGCGGGTTTCAGCCTGAGTGGTCGTTCCGGCTAATTGATCTTTCAACTGGACACGAAAATGATATCGCCCCGGCGGCAAATCCAATCGGGGCATGACCTGAATGCCCTCTACATAATCTGCCGACCGGATCAGATTGGGCAGTTCCTTCGGTGTGATCACCTCGTTGTCGGAGGTGATCACTTGGCACACAACGTCCAGTCGAGGCTCGAGAGAAGTCTGGTCAAGAGCAAAATTATGAATCTGGAAATAAACCAGCAAGTCTTCGCTGGCTGGATGTTTCTGACTGACGTTGGGATAGACCTTGTAAGCCGGAAAGATAAACGGTTCCGTGACATACCACTCGTCCACCGACTGGTCCAGCGGAACGATCCTCTTAGCCAACATGGGGGAACTGATCGAGAGCGGAAGTTCCTTCTTATTCCCCGGCACCACGATCAGGGTCCGCTGCGTTCCAAGCTTGTCACCATAGTCATCTCTAAGAACCGTGTTGAGCAGATAACGTCCCGGCGGCAAGAACAGCTTCTTCTGGTACATGGCGCTGCCCTGGAGCTCACGTCTGAAATCCCGGTTGGAGAATTCCAGCGCCATCGTATCCTCGAAGCGGGCCGGGATTCGAGCTCTCAAGTCTTTCAACTCGCCATAGACCTGGATCCTGGCCTCTTGGCGGGAATCCCTTCCCCTGTAGACCAGATCCTTGTGGGCCACCTCGATGGTGACGGGCACCAGCCGCATTTCATCTCTAATCGGAAAACTGTGGGCAGTTACCTGAAAAGGAAGATCGGAGTAGCTGACTTCGGTGGTGACGACAGTGCGCAGATCGGAAAAATTGAGGACCGGCGCGCTTTGCAGCTTGACCAGTGTCTGGATCTTCTCGAAGGGTAGGTCCTTGACGCGCGTGTAGTGGTAGGGCTCCAGATGCGACGCGGGGTTGGTCTTTCTCAGGTTGCGATCGCGTTTGTTGAGGATGCCGAAGAACTCGTAGGTCGTCTGTCCGGCGTTGGGGACATTCAGCAGCGCATCCTTGTCGTCGCTGTGCATGGCGATCTTGTATTCGCCCGACATCGATTTGTCGACAAACTCGACCTCGACTTCGTTACCCAACCCTTCGATGTAGTGGTAGTACCACCGTTGCCAGGGATAGGTGGCGGTGTTGCCTCCACCTTCCCAGTCGGGGCGGGTGTAGTTGCCGCCGGTGGGATTGCGTTCGATTTCGTCAGGAGGCCCGAACTTGATGTAGATCATTCCCCGGTCCATCTTCCAACCGGGAAAACCGGAAGTGAAATTGGCGTTGGCGTAGGCGATCCGGCGGTAGTGTTCGGATTTGTAGTCGTTGAATGCCGTCTCGGGATTGGGGTCTCGTCGTCGCCAGAACTGTTCGACGAAGTTCTCCCGTTCCTCCACCGTGGTCAGCTTGGTGAAGACGGCCCTTTCCTGGGGAGTGATGATGTAAAGGACATCCTGGTTGAGCCACTTTTGGAAGTAGCGGCCCTCTTCTTCTTGTCTTAGCTTTTCGTTGCGGTCCTGAGCCTGCCCCAAGGCGGGCCAGAGAAGGGCGCCCAAGACCAACACAACATTCCACCGTGACGGTCTAAGCAGAGCCACGATGGATTGAGAGGGTTTCATGGTCCCCTTGCCGGTTTTGACGATTCGCTTGGTGACCTTCCGTCAAGTATTCAAGCCCCGGCCCAGCACTTTGTCTGAACCGGGGCTATCCAAACGTTCAACCTGTCAACAAACTCGTTAAAAGATGAACTTCAAGGCGAACTGGATCTCGCGCGCGTTGGTCACGGTACGGAAGATCCTCCCAGCCGTGGGAAGAATTTGGCCGCTAGCTGAGGCAAAAATACTCTCGCCGTCGCCGCCAGTGCCAACCGCATCCTGAGTGTTGAGAGGCGCCTCGAAATTGGCGTTGTCGAGCAGGTTGAAGAACTCCGCTCGGAACTGGATCGCCTTGTCTTCGCCAATCCGGAAATCCTTGGTGAGGGTGATGTCCATGTTGGTCAGCGTGGGACCGATCAAGTGATTGCGGCCCACGTTGCCGAGGGTTCCAACGTCGTTGAGTTCGAAGGCTCTAGGATCGAACCACTCCTCGACAGTCCGTGTCATGACGATGGGGCTGATCTGGTTGGGTCGGTTGTGGTTGCCGCGCTGGCCGGCCCGGTCAAAGGCGTTCCGAACCGTGAAAGCATAACCGCCGTAGGTGGTCAGAATTCCGCTTATATTCCAGTCTCCCAAGATCGAGGCGGCGGCGCCGCTCATGTCGGCTCCAAAGCGCCGTCCGGGGCCGATCGGAACTTCCCAAGTCCAGTTGCTGACCCATTTGTGCTGCACTTCGAATGAAGAGAGTCCTCGATCCAGGGTGGTGTTGAAGAGGAAATGGGGTGTGCCCGGATCGTTGTTGAAGTCCGAGGAGAAGGGCCCTGAAATATCGTCGATGGGCCTGGCCCAGGTGTAGTGAGTCTGGAAACGAAAACCCGCCGAAAAGCGCCGCTCGATCTCGATCTGGGCGGCGTTGTAGGAAGAATTCCAGGCCTGGCATTGGCAACTCGTGCTACCGAAATTGGGATTGACCCGCGGACCGTTGGGAACGGCCCAGAAGGGCTTACCGTTCGGCAGCAGCTCGAACTCGGCCACATTGGCTCGGCCTGAACTGACCAGATGACGGCCTTGGGAGCCGATATAACTCAGCTTGAGCACCGTGTTCCGGGCGATTTCACGCTGCAGTTGCAGGTTGAACTGCATCACGTAGGGAGCCTCGGCCAAGTATTGCATATGGGTCCCGCCGGGTTGCGTACCGACCGTCGTTTCCCTGCCCCGGAGCGGATCCAGGAATACCGGGAAAAGCTGGGAGATCGAGGCCGCGAACGGAAACAGTTGGCGCGTATTGCCGTAGAGGTTCATCCAGAGCTGATCGTGAAAGATGCCGAATCCGCCTCGCAGCACCGTTTTGTCGTCTCCGAGGAAGTTCCAGGCAAACCCGATACGGGGCTGGATCATGTTCTTGGGGAGCTTCATCAGAGGCTCTCCGACAGTCGTGGTGGTATCCACCGGAACGTACCGACCCAGGCTCTGATCCAAGTAACCGAGATTGCGGATGTTGGCCAAGCGGCCGTTGGATTCGGTGGGAGGCAGGTTCAGCTCCCAGCGGAAGCCCAGGTTCAAGGTGAAATCGGAGTTGATCTGAATGTCATCCTGAATAAAGAAATTGATCTGAGTTTGACGGTAGCCGCGGGCGGTATCGCTCAAACTGGACTGATTCTGGGGATTTTGCACCGGGTCATCCACCGCCGGCACGAATCCATTGCCGAAACTTCGTGGTTCCGCTTTCAAGAAAGCCTCGATGTTGTCGAAACCATAAAAGCCCCACCGGGTCCCAAAAAGACCGTTGTTCTGCATCCGCCGGGCGTCGACTCCGTATTTGAGGGAGTGTTTCCCTACGCTGTGGATCAAGGTGTCCTGATACTGGAAGGTATTGGAGGGCCCGCCGATCACGGTGAAGTTTCCGATGGCGTTGTATCCACCCACCCGGACGGTTCCCATCAGAAGTCCGAACCCGAAATCGCAAGGCAGCGGATTGCCCGCGTCATCTTGAGGAATACAGGTGAGCGTCTGAGGGTGTTCCTGAGCCGGCAGGTTGAAGATCGAAGACCGGTTGAATCCGAAGCGGGCCTCGTTGATCAGGGTCGGGGAGATGATCTTCTGGTATTCGGCGGTGAAGTAGTGGGAAAAACGGTCCGCCAGAGCGGGAAACCCAGGCGTCAAGGTCCCCTGAAAGGGTTTGATGGCCTCACTATCGTCATAAGTGTAGCGGGCGAAGATGCGATTGTCTTCGTCGAAGCTGTGATCGATCCGGCCCATGACGTAGTCGTTGTACGAGTCGCGAGGCTGTGCTCCGGACCACAAGGCGATGCCGCCTCCCAGATTCGTCGAATTCGCCACCGGGAAGAGATTCATAAACGGCACCACCCGGGGATCGACACCCACGTCGATGTATTGTCCCTGATTGTCCGGATCCTCCAGCAGGCCGCGACGCGCGAAGTCATCCGGCACGGGCGTGTTGGCAGTGATCTGCTTCAACTCCCGCAACCCTTCGTAGTTGAAGAAGAAGAAGGTCTTGTCCTTGACGATGGGACCGCCGAGGGAAACCCCGAACTGGTTACGTCTGAACTCCGGTTTGTCTCCAGGCTCAAAGTAGTTGGGGGCGTCGAAATTGTCGTTGCGGTGAAAGAAATAGAGCGACCCGTGAAGTTCGTTGGTGCCCGATTTGGTGGCCGTGGTGACGATTCCGCCGGCGTTGCGTCCGTACTCGGCGCTGTAGTTGTTGGTCAGAACCCGGAATTCCTTGATGGCCTCAACGCCGAGGGCCCCTGCAACACCCCCGGGGGGGACGTTGTAGGTAGGCTCATTGATGTCGGTCCCGTCCATGAGAGCGTTGCTCATGCTGGGCCGCATTCCGTTGAGGGCCAGTTTCATGATTCCCGTCCCCGGTTCCCCGTTGGTCCAGGGATTGGAACCTCCCATGACCACTTGGGTGGCGCCGGGTTGCAGATAGGCCAACTGATAGAAGTCCCGCCCGTTGAGGGGCAGCTCTTCCATTTGTTGCTCATCGACCAGTCCACTCATGGCCGAGGTCTTGCTCTCCAGCAAAACCGCCGTGCCTTGGACGATCACCTGCTCGGAAATCTCTCCGATCTGGAGAACGATGTTGGCAGTGACCTGCTGAGCAACCGTCAAGACCACTCCCTCTTGGACGCCCTGTTTGAACCCCGGTTGTTCAACGACAATCGTGTAGGTTCCCAAAGGCAGTCTGGGGAGCCGGTAAACCCCGGAATCATCGGTAACGGCCGTCCAACTTAAACCGGTGTCGTCGTTGGTGACAGTGACAGTCGTGCCCGGTATGGCGCCACCGGTTTCGTCCTCAATGGACCCGGTAATCACACCCGAACTGGCTTGGGCCAGAAGGGGTGCGGTTGCCAGCAGCAAGGACGCTAAGGCAATTAGAATTATGCGAAGAGGCGATCTCTCCATGCTAAAAGTCCTCCCATTTTTCTTTGTTTTTCGTGCCTGTAGAGCCGCATGCTCACCAAACAGTTACACGAAAAAACCCACAAGCCTTCTCCTTCTACCATCTGGGTCGGTTGCTGTCAAACAGTTCTTGCGCACGTACTTGATTTTTTTGGGGGGGATCGGGAAGCACTTCCGCGTCACCGCCCCGGCGCAAACGCTGCAGTCCCGGGCCTGGGGTGACAGCCGGCGCTAGACCAGTCCCCCGCACCCGCCGGCACTTAATAAAGGTGACAAGAACCGTTGCCTCTGACCTACAATCGCACCGCCCCCGATCTTGACTTTTCCCCCTTGTCGAAGGATAACAGATTGAGGAGCTGATCGGATGTCAGGGAACGCGCCCAGCCCGCGCTCCTGGATATGATGAACCGTAACCGGAACAGGAGGAGAGAATCGACATGAAAACGACCAGGATGTTTGTTGTCGTCCTATTGGGACTGTCGGTGTTTTGGACGGGCGGAGTCTTTGCCCAGACCGATGCCGACTTGGCCATCGTGGGAGGAATGCTGATCGACGGCAATGAGGGGACCCCAATTCAGAATTCCGTAGTTCTGATCAAGGGCGATCGAATCGTCGACCTCGGTTTGGAAAGCGAAATCGACACCTCGGGAGCGGCTAAGGTGATCGATGCCAATGGGATGACCGTCATGCCGGGTCTGATCGAAAGTCACGGCCACCTCATGATTTTGGGGCATGGAGAGTATTCCGAGTGGTTTCCCAGCTACGAAAATCGAATCAAGGAAATAATGATTCTGTCGGCGGAGCAGCTCATCGATGCCGGCGTGACCACCTGTCGAGACGTGGGAGCCCCCCTGCAACCCAGTGTCGAAGTGCGCGACGCCATCAACGCCGGCGAAATTCGCGGTCCTCGGCTCTTCGTGAGCGGGCCCTTCATCGTCAGAGATTTTGGGCGCTACACTTTCGGCAAATATTTTCAGGTCAAGGTCAACAGCGTGGAAGAAGCCCGCCAGGCAGCCATCGACATCCTGGAAGGCGGCGCCGACCTGCTCAAGCCTTGGGGGATCATCTATCCCGAGGATCTGAAAGTCATCGTCGAGGAAGCTCACAAGCGCGGCAAGACGGTCGCCACTCATGGAGGCAACTTTGACCGCATCAAGGCGGACGTCGACGCCGGCGTCGATTCGATCGAACACTGGCCGGGCGGCAGAAAAGACTACATCGAAGACGAGAGCATGACGATGATCGTCAACAGCGGGACCTGGATCGTACCCACCTGGAACGGCGGTCCCATCTACTACCACACCCTAAAATACCCCGAAAGGCTGGACCATCCGCTGCTCAAGAAATACTTGCCCGAGGATATCTTCAAGGACGTCAGGGCTTCGCTCAATCATTTTCAGCGGTTGGGCTACTTTCGCGGCAGCAAGGGAAATCCGACCAGTTACCGCAAGAAACTGATGCAAATGTACAAGGGGGGCGTGAAGCTCGCTCTGGGCACCGATTCCGGAACCCCCATGAACTTCCACTGGGAAGCGATGTGGCTGCAGATGAAGCTCTTCGTGGACTGGGGCATGGATCCCATGCACGTGATAGCGGCTGCCACTCGGAACGGAGCGGAACTGCTGGGCAAAGCCGCCGAGTTCGGGACCCTCGAACCGGGCAAGCTGGCAGACATCATCGTGGTGGACGGCAATCCCCTTCAGGACATGATGGCTCTCAAGAATCCTGTCCACGTGATCAAGGGCGGGGTCGTTTTCAAGTGATAGCAAGAGAGGCCTTCCAATCGTGACCAAAGATCCTCATCCGGCCTGGGAAGGGCGGCCCTCAGCTTGAGGGAAGGGTGAGATATCATGGAGCTTCGTCATGAGCCGAAGGCCTCTCATTACCTTCACCAGCGACTTTGGCGACCGAGACTATTACGTGGGCGCCGTCAAAGGCGTTCTCCTGTCGTGCTGTCCCCAAGCGCGGATCATCGATATCAGCCACCAAGTGGCGGCCCACGACCTCCTGGAAGCGGCCTTCGTCCTTGGCTCGGCCTATCGTAGCTTCCCGCCGGGAACGGTTCACTTGGTGGTGGTCGACCCGGGAGTCGGCTCTCAACGCCGCGGCATCGTGGCCCGCGACCCCTCCTACTCATTTGTGGCGCCCGACAACGGCGTGCTTTCGCTGATCTTCGGGAACCGGCAAGAGTGCCGGGTGGCGGCGATCGAAGCCGAGCACTATTTTCGTCAACCGGTTTCTCCCACCTTTCACGGACGCGATATTTTCGCGCCCGTCGCGGCTCGATTGGCCCAGGGTGTTGCCATCAAGCAGATGGGACCGGAAATCGACGACTATCTGCTCCTCGACCTCCCCCCGACGCGTCGAGAGGGCGGCCGGCTGGAAGGTTTCGTTCTCCACATCGACACCTTCGGCAACGTCATCACCAGCCTTTGTCCCGACGACATTAGAACTCAATTGGGAGAAGATCGGCCGCCGGCAGGATTCGAGCTCAACGGGAAGCAAATTCGCCGCCACTACGCCTTTTATGCCCAGGCCCAAAAGGACGAAATCTTCTCGCTGGTGGGAAGTAGCGGCTATTTCGAGCTGGCGGCCCTGGAACAACCGGCCGCCCGGCTGCTGGGGGCCCGGCGGGGGGCCAAGGTTCAACTCATCCTTTAAGTAGAGAGGGCTCCTCTTCTGACGTATTCAGCCAAGGCCCGAGAGCTAATCTCCGAGCTTCCCAACAGTGGGGTTTTGCCGGCCGCCACTCACGTCTTCGAAGCCGACAATCCCATCTGCGGCGATCTACTGAAACTCCACCTCGAGGTTCGCCACGGCAGCGTCCGCCAACTGAGCTATCAAGTCCAGGGTTGTCCGGCGGCGCTGGCATCGGCCGCAGCCCTCTCCATCCTCTGTCGCGATTGCAGCCTGGACGAGTGTTTGCAGCTGCAGCCTGAGGACCTGGTCGATTTCCTGGGAGGATTGCCGTCCCACAAGCTCCATGGAGCGGAGCTGGCGATCGATGCCTTACGAGGCGCCCTCAGTTGAGCCGCCCTGAGAATTGGTTACCGATGCAGACGCCGCCCCTTCCCACCTGAAGCGGAAAAAGTGCTCGATATTTCCCTTCCGTCCCGGCAAGCAGGAGGCAACTTCACCCATCCGCCTGAAACCCAGTGCATCACAATCCGCTCGGAAGCGATCCAAAATTCGTTGGCGCAAGGAGGGATCGCGAATCACCCCGCCGGGAGGCACCTGCCTCCTTCCGGCTTCGAACTGTGGCTTGCAAAGCGCCACGACTTCCAAGGCGCCGAAAGCCCTTAGCGCCGGCAGGACCTGTCTCAGGGAGATAAAAGAAACGTCGATGGTCACCAACTGGGGAGCTTCCACCATCGCAGGGGTCAGATAACGGACGTTCACGCCTTCCCGTACCCGAACTCGCGGATCCTGACGCAGCCGCCAGTCGAGCAAGCCTTTGCCGACGTCGAAAGCGTAAACGCGGCGGGCGCCCCGACGCAGCAGACAGTCGGTAAATCCTCCAGTGGAAGCGCCCAAGTCCAGGCAGATCCTGTCCTTGACCACGACTCCCAAAGCGTCCAGCGCCGACTCCAATTTGAGTCCTCCGCGGGAGGCATAATCGTGACTTGAACGTTTGATCAGGATTGAGACTTGGGGGCCAACCGGTGTGCCCGGCTTGTCGAGACGTTGTCCGTCCACCCATACCAGCCCGCGACGAATCAAAGCGGCGGCCTCTTTGGAATCGGCCGCCAGCCGGCGAGCCAGCAATAATTCCACCACTTTGGGCTTGGGCATGACGAGCCTCAAAAACGCCGAATCGAAATGAAACGTGCCAGTTGACGCAACCGCTCACCCCGGTCACCCAGGAACTCCAGCTGAGCGATTGCTTTCCGGACTAGACGTTGAGCGGTCTGCCGGCTCTCGCCCACCCCCATCAAGGCCGGATAGGTAGCCTTTTCTTCGAGCAGGTCCTGACCTGAGCGTTTGCCCATCTCACGGGTAGAGCCCTCGACATCCAGCATATCGTCGACCACTTGGAAGGCCAGACCGATCTTGGCGCCAAAGAGCGACAGTTTATTCAACTGGGCCTCCTCGACGCCGGAGAGCAAGGCGGCACTGCTGACCGATGCCTGCAACAAGGCTCCCGTCTTGGCCGAATGAATGTACTCGAGTTCCTCTCGGGTGAACGGCTTGCCCTGGGTCAACAGATCGACCGCCTGTCCAGCCAACATCCCGCCACGGGTGCCGATTGCTCGGCAAAGGCAGCTCATGATTTCGGCACGTACGGTCGCCGGGACGGTGCTTTCAGGAAGCTGCGCCAGCACCTCAAGAGCTCGGGTCAGCAACCCGTTACCTGCCAAAATGGCAATCCCTTCGCCATATTTCTTGTGCAGAGTGGGGCTTCCTCGCCGGAAATCATCGTTGTCCATGGCCGGCAAATCGTCATGAATCAAAGAGTAGGTGTGGATCATCTCCAAGGCGCAGGCCAACTCGAGCAAGCCGGTCGGGTCTCCCCTCAATGCCTCGCCGGTGGCCAGGGCCAAGGCGGGACGAATTCTTTTTCCTCCGGCAAAGAGACTGTACCGCATGGCGGCGTGGATCACTGGGGGGTAGGTTTCCGCGGTCGGCAACAGCCGGTCAAGCTGCTGATCCACCAGCCTTTTCTGGACCGTCAGATAATCTTTGATCGCAGGCGGAGTCATTCCGAAGCGGGAGCTTTCAGACTTTCAAAGGGGACTTTTGAGATCTTGCCTCGTTCGTCCTGCTGCAACATTTCCACTTTTCGTTCGGCTGCCTCAAGTCGGTCGCTGCAGTACTGGGTGATGGTCATTCCCTCTTCATAGTGGGCCATCGCTTCTTCCAGCGTGAGCTCTCCTTTTTCCAATGCAGCTACGATCTTTTCCAGTCGCTCCAATGCAGTCTCAAAATCTTTGTATTCCACCACTATTGCCTTCCTTACGAGCCCCAAAACGGCCTCCGGCCACTCGAATCTTCAGCCGCTCCCCTCCCTTGACTTGGCTGGGATGCCGCACCACTCTCTGACGCCGGTCAGTGACGATAGCATAACCGCGTTCCAGTACTGCCAGCGGCGAGTAAGCCTGAACTTGGTCCAGCTTGCCAAGCAGCAGTTGCCGCCGAGCCTGCAAGAGAGCGGTCATCCGGCGATGCAGCCGCTGTGACCAGGCCTCAAGCCGTTGGCGGCGGGGCAAGAGCCACAAGGCGACGCTCTGATCGAGTCGGCCGCGCAGGTCATCCAGACCTTGCAGCCACCAGTACAACCGACTTTCCGCGTCCACGAATACCCGGCTGGCAGCCAGCCGGTTGAACCGGTTTCGTTTACTCCCCACCACCAACCGGGCAGCCTGAATCAAGCGTCGTCGAAGGTGTTCGATCTGCTCTTCCAGTTCGTCCCGAGCCGCCGAGACGATCTCGGCCGCTGCCGAAGGAGTTGGCGCCCTCAGATCGGCCACGAAATCGGCGATGGTAAAGTCGGTCTGGTGGCCCACTGCCGAGATGCTGGGAGTCCGGCAGCCGTAGAGGGCTCGGGCCACGACTTCTTCGTTAAAGGGCCAGAGATCTTCCAACGAACCTCCACCCCGTCCCACGATAATCACGTCCACCTGGGGGAAACCGTCGAGAACGGCGATGCCGTGGGCGATTTGGGAGGCGGCCGACTTTCCCTGCACCTGGGCAGGATAGATCAAGACATCGAGCCGATTGTTGCGCCGCTCGAGGACGCGCAGAATGTCCTGGATGGCCGCTCCTCCCGGCGAGGTGACGACTCCGACGCAGGCCGGCAAACGGGGCAAGGGCTGCTTGTGTTCGGGGTCAAACAGTCCTTCGGCCTGCAACCGTCCCTTGAGTCGCTCGAAGGCCGCCTGCAAAGCCCCGCGACCCGCCGGCTCCATGAATTCGACCACGATCTGGAACTCACCCCGGGGTGGGTAGACAGCCATCCCACCTCGCACCTTCAGGTCCATCCCGTCTTGGGGAACAAGGCCCAGAATCTGGAGCTGGCGCCTAAAACAAACCGCCCGGATCTGAGCGTCACGGTCCTTGAGCGTAAAGTAGCAATGCCCCGAAGGTGGTTGGCGAACATTGGAGACCTCTCCTTTGACCCAGATATCCTCGAACGTGGTTTCCAGCTGAAAGCGAACCTTGTCGACGAGCTGCGAAACCGTCAGAACCTGGCGTCGTCCAAGCATAGTCTTCAGCGGATGAGGTCTTGAGGCTGATTGAAGATCCGATTGCGCGCCCGAGTCAATCTATCACAACTTGACGCATCTCCCGGCTCTTTCTCGAATTGGGTATAATCAGGGGTTTATGTCGTGGTTTGAACGTAAAAAGGCGCCTCTTCAGGCTCTCGCCGAAGAGGACCGCCGGGTCAAGACTGAGGGGCTGTTCGAGAAATGCCCCGACTGCAAGTCGACTATTTGGAAGAAGGATCTGGAAGCCCGCTTCTTCGTTTGTCGAAACTGCCAGTTTCATTTCAAAATCCCGGCGCACCAGCGGCTCGGCTTGTTGTTGGACGGCGGCGAGTATGCCGAGTTTGACACCGATTTGAAGTCCTCCGATCCTCTCGAATTCGTCGATCGCAAAGCCTACAAGGATCGGCTCGAGCAAGCTTTCGATCAGACCGGGAGCAAGGACGCGGTTGTCAATGTGGAGGGCCGCATCAAAGGGGTGGACGTTGTCTGTTGTTGTATGGAATTTCGTTTCATCGGCGGCAGCATGGGTTCAGTGGTAGGAGAAAAGATCACCCGGGCCGTGGAGCGCTCGCTCAGGACTCGCAAGCCGCTGCTCATCATTTCAGCCAGTGGCGGAGCCCGCATGATGGAAGGGGTCCTGTCGCTGATGCAGATGGCCAAAATCAGCACCGCGCTGGCTCGCCTGTCCCAAGCCGCGGTGCCTTATATTTCCCTGTTGACCGATCCTACCACGGGAGGCGTCACCGCCAGTTTCGCCATGTTGGGGGATCTCAACATCGCCGAACCCAAAGCCTTAATCGGATTTGCCGGTCCTCGGGTGATCGAGCAGACGATTCGCCAAAGGCTTCCTCAAGGGTTTCAACGCAGCGAATTCCTGCTCGACCATGGCATGCTCGACGCGGTTGTTCCCCGCCCTGAGCTCAGAAGCTTCCTAGGGGATTGGCTGACTTTCATGCAGGCCGAAAACTGATTTTTCAGCGCTTTCGAAACCGCAGGATGTAATTCCGCGAAAGCTGCGGTATGGAGTGGCTGTGGGTCAGCCGAAAACCGAACTGAGAGATCTCCTCGATGAAGGTCTTGCGGTCGGCTCGCACGGCCCTGTGCACCCAGGCAGGCGAGTCCTCGTCTCGAATCAGCTCGACTAGCACCAGTTCGCCTCCCGGCTTGAGGGCGCGGTGAATTGAACCCATGGTGCCGGCCGGGTGTGCGAAGTGGTGGTAGGTGTCGCAGATAAAGACCACATCGACCGAGTTGGGGTCGAGATTGGCGGAAGCTTCCGGACACACCCTGGTCTCGAGGTTGCTCAATCCCGCTTCCCGAGCGCGATTGGCCAGGTGCTCCATCATGGTCGGGTTGATGTCGACTGCAATGACGCGGCCTTCTTCACCGACCAGACGGGCGAAGACCTCAGCCATGAAACCTGAGCCGGCGCCCACATCAGCGATCACACTCCCCGGCAGAGGACCCACTACTGCCGCCAACAGCTCACGATGCCGGTAGATCTCGCGCTCTTCGTTCTCCAGCCGAGCCACCAAAGGCCCGATGTCACTACTTTTCCAGATCTCGTTGTGGGGGACCTGACCGAGCACTCGCGATCCCGTGCCAGGTCCGAGCACTCCCAGGGCTGTCCCCAGAATCAACCAACGATGCCGGTGGGCGAACAATGATAGCTTCATGCAATTTTCTCCGGTCAATCCGGTTTGATTCCAGGCAGTGCGAAAGTATATCTGAAACCAGCGGAATCGGGGGCGAGCGCGGTCGCTCTTGCCGATCCGGCCAAAGCCGGCCAGAGGCGGACCTTGACCCGGCGATCAAGCGAAAGACTGCTTCACCGCCCACCGCAAGCGCGTTTCGAGTTTACGGGCCTGGTCGACGGTGGCTCCCCACAGCGACAGCCAAACGTTGAGTTCCCGATGGCCTCGGTAGGACTCGTACTTGATTCGCAACAATCCGTTCAGATTGCCGGCCAAACAGGAAAAGTCAGTGGGCGGCGACCATTGCAGCAGGCGTCCTTGGATGGGATCGCCGGAGGCTAGAGTCAAGCGAACGTCGCTCGATGCGAAACCGGTGAACCCTTCCAGGGGGCCAGTCCTTGAGCTCCGAACACTTGGTTCCAGGTCGTTTCGGCATCGGTTTCCACGGGTTGACGGATCAGGAAAGCCTGGCGTCTACCGCCCGCCTGATGTTCGAGATAGTGTTTGAGGCTCAGCAGCTCGAAGCTCCAGCCCCGTTGCGTACCGGTGAAGTCCTCATCCCATTCAACTCCGGGTCCGAACCCGGAGTGGACTAAACGCAGGCGGCTTCCCCCAGCGGTTCCTTCGATGAACCAGTCCACCATCAGTTGCCGGTCGGCTTCATCCTCACCTAGTTTCACCTCCCAAGTGGTCCGCAAATGATGGGGTGGGTCCCAGACCTCTATCCGGTGGCTTCCGCTATGGTCTTTACCCCAGCTGTAGGTCAAGCGGCCCCCGGGGCCCGGCTCGACCTCCGCTTCTATCGGAAACCAGTTGGCCAATTGCTCGGCTTGGGTAATGGCTTTCCAAACGGCCTCAGGTGAGGCGGCAATCTCGAGCTGGTGTCGATGGGATCGGCTTTCGGATTGGTGGTAGGATTTTTTCATTTTTCTTCTCCTGGTGGGCGGACATCCTTGTCTTGGATCCGAGGGTGGCCTCCCACCATAAAGCGGTAGGGACGGCTCCGGCTGGACCGGCTCTGGTAACGGGCTGCCAGACCAGCCAAGGCATCGGTCAGTTCTTGGGCAAACCGGCTGCGGGCGGCGGCGGAGTCAAAGGAGACATCGAGCTGCAGAGCCAAGGTGGGCAGTCTTTGATTGAGTCGAGCGGCGGCCTCCCTCAGGCCGGCCACTTCCTGCACCAGCCTGGAGGCAAGCGAGATCAGGTAGTCACTGGAAAAACGGTCCTTTAAGTCACGCGGGTCGGCGGCCAGTTCTTCCAGAAAATCGGCACTGATCAGATAGGCCCTCGCCGTCGGGCGCAGGCGGCGCTCGGTGCAGCCGCGGCGCCGGCGAAGCTCCACCAACTCGACCAGTCCAGCCGACTCCAGAGTTCGTAAATGGTAGTTGATCTTCTGACGGGCAAGACCCAATTGGTGAGCAAGACCCGCGGCGGAATCGGTCTGCCGGTGCAGTTGAGCCAGGATGCGGCGCCGCAGCGGCGACAACAGCGCAGCCACCCCTCCAGGGTCTTGAACGACCGCCAAAGCACCCACTGTCGTGTCATTCATCATTTCTTGCCAAGAAAACGTAACATTAGACAAAAATATTTGTCAAATAGTAATTTTCCGCGGTTGTGAACCCTGGCCGAACAAACTTCTCCCCTTTCAATCGGTGACGGGGACCTTGAAAAACCAACCTGCAACGAGGGAAGCTTGCAACGTGGACTATTCCGAGTCGCTGGCCTATCTGGAGAAATTGGGCGAAGAAGTCCTCAACATGAAGTTGGGTCTGAGGGTGATGCGCCAACTGCTGCGACTGCTGGGCGACCCGCAGCGCCAATTCGCCTCCGTATTGGTCGCGGGAACCAATGGCAAGGGCTCGGTCGCTCGTTTCTTGGCTGGAATTCTGGACTCGAGTGGCAACGTGACCGGGCTCTTTACCTCACCCCACCTGATCGACGTGAGGGAAAGGATTCAGTTTGGAGGCCGCACTATCTCGCGCGATGACTTTGCCGGTCACCTGGAAGCTATTGTCCGGGCCTCACTCGATCCTGCCCTGGAGCGAAAGCCCACCTACTTCGAAACCCTGACCGCGTTGGCATTTCTACACTTTGCCGGCTGCCAGGCGCAGCTGGCCGTACTGGAAGTGGGCCTGGGGGGCAGGTTGGACAGCACCAATGTCGTGACCCCCGAACTTTCGATTATTACTCCCATTGCCTTGGACCACCAGCGGGCGCTCGGCAACTCGCTGGATCGGATTGCGTTTGAGAAAGCGGGGATTATTCATCCCGCGCGACCGATCATCATGGCCGGCCAGGAACCGGCCGCAGCCCGAGTTCTGATCGAGACGGCCCGGCGTCGAAAGAGCCCACTCTTGCAGTTGCGTCCCAGCCGACTGAAGCAGTCATCAGATCAAGTCGGTCGCTTCCGCTTCCGTTTTGGGGAGATCGACTATCGGCTTCAGACACCGGGTGCACATCAAGTCAATAATGCAGCGTTGGCGCTGCTGGCAGCTCAGCAGTTGAAAAAAAGGGGCTGGCCGGTCACTGAGGCAGGCAGCCGGAAAGCCATAGCCAACACCCGGTTGCCTTCAGCTCTTTACCAAATCGGCTCCCAACCGGACGTCTATCTGGACGGAGCTCACAATCCGGCCGCTGCAGCGGCTTTGGCGGAGTTCGTGAGCCGCTATACCAAGCCGCCTCGCCATCTGGTATTGGGAATGATGCGCGACAAGGACGCAGGCGGCGTGGCGCGGACCTTGTCCTCACTTTTTTCAAGGGTCTTCCTGACCCGAATCCCTTCGCCGAGGGCGGCGGAACCTGCAAGTCTGCTCAGGTTTTTTTCCCAAGCGGAAATCCTTCCAAACCCCAGCGACGCGTTAGCCGAAGCCGGCCGCTCGGCAGGTTCAGTCATTGTGACCGGCTCCCTGTTCCTGGTGGGTAGGATCTTGGAACACAGACTTTCCGACTGATGCGCCTCATTTGATTTGTATCAAGGCTTGGCCGGGATTGACCAGATCGCCTTCTTGGACGACCACCCGTTCCACCACCCCGGCTTGAGGCGCGCGCAGTTCATTCTGCATCTTCATGGCTTCGAGCACGATCAGGCTGTCACCCGGGGCGACATGGTCGCCCGGTCCTTTCAATAATTGAATCACCTTGCCCGCCATCTGGGCCTTGAGAGTGGTAGGGCCTTGCCGTCGACGCTGCTTGGGCCGTCCGGAGGGGCGACGGTAACGGCTGACCTCCAGCAAGGTGTTGCCTCCCCGCCAATGCACCCAGGTTTGTCCGTCCTGGCGGTAAATAAGAAAATCCTCGATCCGGTTCCCCAGGCAGAGAGTCCAGCGATCGTCCTGTTGTGCCAACACCTCGACCCGGCTTCGGGTTCGCCGGCCAGCGGGGTCAACCAATTCGACCTCCACCCCCGAATCGCCAGGCCGGACCTCAACCTGGAAGACCTCATCTTGGCATTTGACCGCCAGTTTCATGGGCTCCTCAATCGAGAAAGTCCAGACCGGGACGACCGGAATCCTTCCAACGGCTCACTGCCGGTTGCGGCTTGGAGGTGACGGCCGGGCCCGCCAGCACATGCTCCACCGCCGCTGCCAGCACCGCCAAGGTGGGGTCGCCACTGCTGTCGCGGTCGAGTTGTTCTTGCTCAATGAAGTGGGTGTGCAGTTGCCCGCTCAGAAAACGGGGGTGGGTGAGTAGTTTTTCAAAAAAGGGAATGGTGGTCCTGACACCGCCAATGCGAAATTCGCTCAGAGCTCTTCGCATGCGGGCAATGGCAGCCGGTCGGTCAGGCCCCGTCGCGATCAATTTCGAGATCAGAGGATCATATTCCAGCGGGATGGTCGAACCCACGCTAACCCCGCTGTCGTTGCGAATTCCAGGGCCGTTCGGCTCCTGGTAGGTGGTGAGCCTGCCCGGCGACGGAATGAAGTTCCGGGAAGGGTCTTCGGCATAAATCCGGCACTCCAGAGCCCAACCCGACCAGCTAATGTCCGACTGCTCGAAAGGCAACGGCTTCCCGGAGGCGATTTCAATTTGCAAGGCGACCAAGTCGATACCTGTCACCATTTCGGTAACCGGATGCTCTACCTGCAAGCGCGTGTTCATCTCAAGAAAGTAAAAGGGAGGCACAGGATCTTCGACAGACCCATCCACCAAAAACTCGACGGTCCCCAGATTGAAATAACCGACGGCTCGAGCCGCGGCCAAGGCAGCCTCCCCCAATTGCCGTCGAAACTCCTCGCCTACCCGCGGTGACGGGCATTCCTCGACCAGTTTCTGATGCCGGCGCTGGATCGAGCACTCACGTTCCCCCAAATGGACCAAATGGCCGTGGTGGTCGCCGGCCACTTGGACCTCGATGTGCCGTGGCCGGCCGATATACTTCTCGAGATAGAGGGTCGCGTCACCAAAAGCAGAGGCCGCCTCTCCACTGGCCACCGCAAAGAGCTGGCCGAGATGCTTCGGATTGTCCACTTTCCTCATGCCTTTGCCACCCCCTCCTGCGCGCGCCTTCAGCAGGATTGGGTAGCCAATCCGTTCCGCCACCTCCAGCGCCTCTTGGGGTGTAGTCAAAGATCCCGAACTGCCGGGCACCACTGCAACACCTGTCTCGACGACCGTGCGACGACTTGAAATCTTGTCTCCCATGAGACGAATTGCGGAAGCTGGGGGCCCGATAAAAACCAAGCCGGCTTTCCGGCAAGCCTCCACCAAGCGGTAGTTCTCAGCCAGAAAACCGTAGCCTGGGTGCACGGCTTGGGCGCCGACCTCTTGGGCTGCCTGGATGATCCGCTCAATCGAGAGGTAGCTCTCGCTGGCGGGCGCCGGACCGATAGCCACGGCGCGGTCGGCCAGCCGGACGGCTTGCGATTCACGGTCGGCCTCCGAGTAGACGACCGCGGGTGAAAGCCCCAGATCGCGACAGGCTCGAATAACGCGTACCGCGATTTCTCCGCGGTTGGCAATGAGAATTCGATTCAGGATCGGCAAGGCCTCCATCAGGGGGGCGTTCAGAGGGGAATATTGCCGTGCTTGCGGGGGAGGTTTCGGTCCCGTTTTCCGGCGGTCATCTCGAGCCCCCGAATCAGCGTGGTCCGAGTCTGTCGAGGCTCGATCACGGCATCGATGTAGCCCCGCTCGGCGGCCACAAAGGGGTTGGCAAATTTGCGGCGAAATTCTTCCGTCCTGGCTGCCTTGAAGGCCTCCCGATCGTCGCTTTCCTGAAGCTGTCTCCGATAGAGAATCTCGACCGCTCCTTCGGGGCCCATGACGGCGATTTCGGCAGTTGGATAGGCGTAGTTCAGATCGGCCCGAATGTGCTTGGAGGCCATAACGCAGTAGGCGCCGCCGTAGGCCTTTCTGGTAATTACCGTAATTTTGGGGACCGTAGCCTCGGCGAAAGCATAGAGTAGTTTGGCGCCGTGGCGGATTATCCCGCCATGTTCCTGTTGGACGCCGGGCAAGAATCCGGGGACATCCTCAAAAACCACCAGCGGCAGGTTGAAAGCATCGCAAAAACGAACGAATCGAGCTCCTTTGACCGAGCTGTCGATGTCGAGGGTTCCCGCCAGCACCGCTGGTTGGTTGGCAACGATTCCCACCGAGCGTCCCCCCAAGCGGGCAAAGCCGACGACCAAGTTGGCAGCAAAGGCTTCGTGCACTTCCAGAAAACCGGCATCGTCCACCACCAGGCCAATCAACTCCTTCATGTCATAGGGCTGGTTGGGATCCTCGGGAATCAGTCGGTCGAGACTTTCCTCCTCCCGATCTACAGGATCCTGGGTCGATTTAAGAGGCGGATCTTCAAGATTGTTGGAAGGCAGGTAGGAGACCAGTTCACGAATCCGAGCCAGACAATCTTGGTCGTCCTGCTCGGCAAAGTGGGCGATACCGCTGACCGAACTGTGGACGGTGGCTCCCCCCAGTTGCGACTTGGTCACGGTCTCGTTGGTCACGGTCTTGATCACGTCCGGACCGGTAATGAACATGTAGCTGCTGTGATGAACCATGAAAATAAAATCAGTGATGGCCGGAGAATAGACCGCGCCGCCGGCGCAGGGTCCCAGGACGGCTGAGATTTGGGGCACCACGCCGCTGGCCAGCGTATTGCGAAGAAAGATGTCCGCGTAGCCCGCCAGACTGACCACACCCTCTTGAATGCGGGCGCCTCCGCTATCGTTGAGGCCGATGATAGGCGCGCCCATCTTGAGGGCCAGATCCATGATTTTGCAGATCTTGGCTGCAAACGTTTCCGAAAGGCTACCACCGAAAACCGTGAAGTCCTGGGCAAAAACGAACACCAGGCGCCCATCGATTTTTCCGAAGCCGGTGACCACCCCGTCCCCTGGGATACGATTGGCATCCATCCCAAAATCATGGCTGCGATGCACAACAAACTTGTCTTGCTCTTGGAAGGAGTGCGGGTCGAGCAACAACTCGATCCGTTCCCGCGCTGTCAGCTTACCCGCCTGGTGCTGACGCTCGACGCGGGCGGCGCCGCCCCCCGCCTCCGCTTGCCGGTGCCGCTCCCGCAACTCCCCCAGTCGTTGGTTGGCTGCCGGCTCGGCCTTGGCGGCTTCGGTGGTGGTCGGCTTGGAGTTCATAGGGTCGCTCGGTCAGCTGGGGACCAACTCGGTCTGTTTGCGGTAATCGGACAAGAAACTCTCCAAACCGATGTCGGTCAATGGGTGGTGAATCAGTTTCTGCAAGGTGGCTAAGGGCATCGTGGCAACGTCAGCGCCCATTCTGGCTGCCTCCACCACGTGCAGTGGGTGACGGACCGAAGCCACCAGCACCTCGGTTTCAAAGCCATAATTATCGTAGATAGTCAGAATGTCGCTGATAATCTCCATCCCGTCACTACTGACATCATCGACTCGGCCCACGAAGGGACTGACGTAAGCCGCGCCGTTCTTGGCCACCAGCAGCGCCTGTGCCGGTTGGAAAACCAGCGTCATGTTGACCCGAATGCCCTCACCACTGAGAGTTTTCAGCGCCTTGAGTCCGGCTGGAATCGTGGGCAGCTTGACGACGACATTATCGTGGATTCCAGCCAGCCTGCGACCTTCTTCCAGCATTCCGGCGACATCGGTGGAAACCACTTCCAGACTGATGGGGCCATCCACCAGCTCGACAATCTCGTTGGCCACGTCCACCAACCGGCGGCCCTCTTTGGCGATGAGCGACGGATTGGTGGTTACACCGTCAATGACGCCCAGTTGAGCGCCTTCCCGAATCTCTTCGATGTTAGCGGTGTCCAGGAAAAACTTCATGATTTGCTCCTTCTATCACCCGATCGATGCAAGGCGCCGCCCTTGACGTCGTCCTCAGGGGCGCCAACTCAAAAAGGCCTCACCCTCCCTGGCATGCCCGGCCTAGGATAGTATTCGGAACCCTGAGAATCAAAGGCGCCGCCGGGCGGCGAGCCGGGCGGCGAATCTCCTACCTGAGCAAAGTTGGAGAACTGGGAACGACGGTTGCGGACGTCGATAAAACGAAGCGTGTAACGGCAGTCGCTGCGTTGTGGATTACGGTCTCGATAGTCAAAGCGCCCGGGACGCAGGCGCGATTCGAACAACTCGGCCGCTCCCAGGCGAGCGATCAGGTCGATCCTATCCAGCGGGGTTCGAGGGTCACACTGACGATAGATTTCCACCCACTCGATATCCTCTGCAGGCAACCCAAAGGTCAACTGGAGATCTCGCCCGACTTGGGCAACTTCCAAGTCCCGAATCGTGGCGGGTAGGACCACAGTCGGAGGCAACGGCTCTCCCATTTTGGCACAACCGACGGCGGCCGGTAACATCACCAGCCAGAGGGTCATCAGCCGCAGGGGAACCGGTCGCTGAGTCGGCTCTTTATCCATGGCAGAACTACGGACCGCAAGTCAAGCCTCGCAGAGCAAAAGCTCGGTGTATAGGTGTATAATAGCAGCGTTTACCGCTCACCACCGATCAGTCCACGAATCCTGATAGTGTTTACCGAGCCTAATCTGAAAAGGTATAGCATGACTTTCGTCAGTGGCCTCCATTGCTCCCGTTGTGGGCAGCAATACCCTTCTCAACAACTCCACAATCTGTGCACCCAATGCCAATCACCGCTGCTGGTTGATTACGATCTGGCGGCTGCGGGACACCATGTCAAGAAAACCGATCTCCAGGACCGGCCCCCCGATATGTGGCGCTACTTTGAGTTCTTGCCCGCCGCGGACGAGTCCAGCATCGTGTCGTTGGGAGAGGGGATGACTCCACTTGTCCGCTCAAAAACTTTGGGCCACGGGCACGATATGCAGCGGCTGTTCATCAAGGATGAAGCCAACAATCCCACTGGATCCTTCAAGGCTCGCGGCTTGTCGGCAGCCGTGACTCTGGCAGCTCAATTGGGGGCCACCAAGTTGTGTATTCCCACTGCGGGCAACGCAGGTGGAGCCTTGGCCGCCTACGCCGCCAAGGCAGGTTTGGAGTCTTTCATTTTCATGCCAACGGACACTCCCCTGGCCAACCAGGTTGAAGCGGCAATCGCCGGCGCCAATGTCACCCTGGTGGAAGGACTGATCAGCGATGCGGGCCGACTGATGGCAGGGCAAATGGAAAGTGAAGGTTGGTTCGACGTTTCCACGCTCAAAGAACCCTACCGGCTGGAAGGCAAGAAGACCATGGGCTACGAATTGGCGGAGCAGTTCGGCTGGACCTTGCCTGACGTGATTCTCTATCCCACCGGCGGGGGGACAGGGTTGATCGGGATGTGGAAGGCCTTCGATGAAATGGAGCAATTGGGCTGGATCGATTCGCGCCGGCCACGGATGGTCGCGGTTCAATCCGAGGGCTGCGCCCCCATCGTTCGCGCCTGGAAGGCTGGAGAAGAGGTTTCCCAACCCTGGGAAGGAGCCCAGACCTTCTCAGCCGGAATCCGAGTCCCCAAAGCGGTTGGCGATTTTCTGATCCTGCAAGCTTTGGAAGAAAGCGACGGCTGTGCGGTGGCGGTATCAGACCTGGAAACCTGGAAGGCTATTCAGGAGGTAGGAAGGGCCGAGGGACTCTTTCTCTGTCCTGAAGGGGCCGCTTGTTGGGCTGCGCTCAAGAAGTTGAAAGCTCAGGATTGGGTCGGGGCTGAAGAGACCATCCTCGTCTTCAACACCGGAGCAGGCCACAAATACATTGACGCCCTGGAGAAATTTCAAGCCTCACTGGGCTGAGCGTTCTCCCGCAGGGGCCCGCCTGCAACTAAATACCTCCGAGTCCATTTCGCCACCCACCAGCAGGAACAAGCTGGAGAAGTAAAACCAGATCATCAAGATCACCAAGTCGCCCAAGCTGCCGTACATCCTTTGGTAATCGGCGAAACTGTTGATGTAAAAAGCGAAGGCCAACGAACCGAGCAGCCAGCCCAGCGACGCCACGACGCTACCGGGGGAGAATAGCCTCCAAGGCAAACGTCGAGCAGGCAAGGCGAAGTACACGATTTGGATCCCCAGATTGAGAAAGACAAGGATCAATAGCCAACGGATACCTGAATAAATCATTCGCAGAATGGGCAGTAGAAGGCTTTCGCCGGCCAGAGGAAGTCTCTCGATAGTCAGGCGGCTGAGGTCGTCTCCCAAGAACAGCAACAACCCGGAAAGGATGACAAAAATCGAGACCTTGAGAGTGACGACCACTGAGAGCCCGCGAACTCGAAAAGTAGGAACGTTCATCCTTAACGCCGTAAGCCCGATTCAGCACGCTGGCCATCCCGTTGAGTCCAAGCGAGGCGGCCCACAGCGCCATCATCAACCAGAGCAGGATCACGCTGGTTCCCTGCCATTCGGTCAGGTTGGCCACGATTTCGGCCACTTGCCGTTGCGTCCTCAGTGGAAGAAAAGGACCCAGTTCGTTAAGCATGCGTTCGACCAGACCCGGCTCGACGCCCGCGAGCGCGATGACCGCGCTCACGAGAATCAAAAAGGGGAAAAAGGCGAGCAGAAAATAGTAACTGAGCTCAGCCGCCATGCCCCAGCAGTGGTCGTCATTGATTCGACGCCAGACACTGGCCCAGAAATCGCGCCGCAACACAAAACGAAAAGCGCTCAAGTCGAATCTCATGGATTCAGGGAGAGGTAAGCAGCCCCGGTGAATCGGCCCCCTACTCGGGCTGAGCGATGGCCGAGAAACGAGAAGATGAGGCCCTCACCAAGACCGGCAAAGGGGAGCAGTTAATTTTGAACGTCTTGATAACCGGAACGCACCAGTCGGTAGTTCTCCAGACAGCGGGTACACTTGAAGAGGTGGTCGATCGTCTCAATGACTTCCATGTCCGGCAATTCTCTGGTGGCCAGCGAGTGGAGCCTCAGCAGCGGAACATGAACTCTTCTTGGCCGCAAGGGCGGAAACGTGACCGTGAACAGAAACTTGCTGATCACACAGCTCTTCATGGCGAGGCCATGATAGCAGATCAAGGCGCAAACAACCAAAACCGCAAGGTCTAGCCGGCCCCGGGGAGCGTGACCCCCCTATGCTATATTTCTCTCCGTCGTGAGCCGCGATCCGGACCAAGCCAAAGCTAGAGTAGAGCAGCTTAGGCAGCAGATCGAATACCACAATCATCGTTACTATACTCTCGACGATCCCGTCGTCAGCGACGCTGAATACGACCGTCTTCTACTTGAACTTCAGCAACTGGAGTCTCGTTTTCCCGATCTGGCTTCGCCTGATTCACCCACCCAGAAAGTTGGGGCTGAACCTCAGCGGAAGTTTGCCAAGGTCGAGCACCACGCTTCCATGTTGAGTCTCGCCAACGCTTTGGACGAGGGGGAGTTGCGTGCCTTTTACAAGCGCGTCAGCTCGATGCTGAGCAGCAAGGAAATCGAGTTTGTTTGCGAGCTGAAAATTGACGGGGTGGCGGTGGCGCTCACCTATCACCATGGGGTCCTGGCGAGAGGAGCCACCCGTGGCAACGGAGTCGTGGGAGAAGATATTACCGACAATCTGAGAACCATCGCCTCCGTCCCAACAAGGCTGGCCCCAGGGCAGCCCTTACCTGAAGTACTGGAAGTGAGGGGCGAAGCCTATTTGCCGGTCTCCGCCTTCAACTCGATGAACCGGCAGCGGTCCGCTCAGGGCGCCGTCCCCTACGCCAACCCGCGCAATACGACCGCCGGCGCACTCCGCCAATTGGATGCCGCCGTCACCGCGGCCAGGCCGCTCGAGTTGTTCACCTATGGGATCGGTTTTGCACCCGACCTTCCGCTTTCCACCCAGCTTGAACAACTGCAACAGCTCGAGCGTTGGGGTTTCCCGGTCAATCGGCAATACCGGCACTGCCTTTCAATTGATGAAGTGCTTGCCTGCTGTCTCGAGTGGGAGCAGCGGCGGAGCGAGCTGGACTATGAAATCGACGGGGTCGTGATCAAAGTCGATCGCCTTGCCTACCAGCGGCAGCTGGGGACGCTCAGTCGCAATCCTCGCTGGGCCATCGCCTACAAGTTTCCGGGGGCCACCGGCACCACTCGGCTGTTGGAGATCAAGATCAACGTGGGGCGCACTGGAGCCCTCAACCCCTATGCGGTGCTGGAGCCGCTACAACTGGCCGGTGTGACCGTACGCACCGCCACGCTACACAACCAGGAAGACATCCGACGAAAAGACATTCGTCAAGGCGATGTGGTGGTCGTCAAACGCGCCGGCGACGTCATTCCTCAAGTCGTGGGTCCCGTACTCGAAGAGCGAACGGGTCAGGAAATCGAGTTTCGCTACCCGGAAACCTGCCCCGAGTGCGGAACTGAAGTGCTTCACGATGCCGGCGAAGTCCTGGTCTATTGTCCCAACATGTTCTGCCCCGCCCAGCGTCTGGAGCAACTCAAGCATTTTGTGTCACGCGGCGCCATGGACATTCGTGGGCTGGGGCCGCAAACGTTGGAAAAGCTGGTCGAACTGAAACTCATCAAAGATGCCGGTGATATCTATGTTCTCATCGAAGACCAGCTTGTCCAGCTACCGGGTTTTAAGGAGAAATCGATTCGGAACCTGCTTGACAGCATTCGGGCCAGCCGTGAGCGGCCCTTTTCCAAGGTGCTGTTTGCGCTGGGAATTCGCCATGTTGGCGAGACGGTAGCGGATTTGCTGGCGGCCAATTTAGGAGACATTGACCGGTTGGCCGCGGCCGACCTGGAGACTATCAGTGCGATCAACGGCATTGGACCCGAAATTGCCGGTAGCGTGATCGCTGCTTTTCAACTCGAACATCTTTGGAAACTGGTCGAGAAGCTGCGCCGAGCCGGCCTGCAATTGGCCGGTCCAACGACTCCCCCTTCTTCCGGTGCGCTGCGTGATCAGGTCTTCGTCATTACGGGCGCCCTGCCCGGTTGGAGTCGTCGGCAGGCCCGCGAGTTCATCCGGTCGAACGGGGGTAAGGTCGCCTCCTCGATCTCCGGCAAGACCAGCTATCTCGTTCTAGGCGAGCAACCGGGCTCCAAAGCCGACGAGGCGGCAGCCCTGGGGATACCCACTCTGACTCAAGAGGAGTTGCAGAGGTTGGCGGAGCAAGATCAGAGTGGTTCCGGCTCATAGTCGCTCCAGGTGACGAGCGAAGCCGGCGACTCGCATCGCCCAGCGCTAATCTGCCATACTGCAAAAAACTATGGAACCCTCCACCGACTCTTGCCCCAGTTGCCGCTACCTCTTGTTTGAGCGCACCGCCTACTGTCCCCACTGCGGATTCCAATTGACCCATCCTGTTTGGAAAAAAGCGGGCGCCTGGGTCCTGCTTATCGTGATCGGTTATGGCCTGGTCAGGTGCCAACTCCGGATGATGGAGGGTTTCAGCCCCGCCAACACCTCGCTGACGGAGTCGGAGGCCGGTCAGCCGGCTGCTCATTAGGACACGACCATCGACCCAACTCGCGAATCCCCAGCCGTAAAGTACTGCTCAATCTCAGACATCGGCAGGGTCCGTCCCAATAACGAGGACGCCCTGATTGAGGAGCCGGAAATCGGTCTCTTTGGCGTCTGTGACGGCCTGGGAGGTCATGCTGCCGGTGAAGTGGCAAGTTCACTGGCCTCCAAGACGTTCCCGGACATTCTTCGCCATACCGATTTGCCGGTGGCCCAGGCGCTGAAACGAAGTCTGGCGGCGAGCAACGATCGAATCCTCCGGCTCCAAACACTCGAGCCGAAATTACAAGGGATGGGCACGACCCTGAGCGCCGTTTGGATTCGACCTCGCGGCAACGAGGCGGTCTGGATTGTTCATATAGGCGACAGCCGAATCTATCGCATCCGGGAAGATGAAATCCTCCAGATTACCGACGATCATTCGCCAGTTTACCGGCTCTACAAGGCCGGTCGGTTGAGTCAGGAGGAGGCGCGGCGGCACCCCCACCGAAACATTGTCGAGCGCTCGCTGGGGATCCGGCCCAAGATCCAAGCTGACATTTTTTCGATCGATTGCCGTCCTTTTGACAGAATCTTGATCTGCACCGATGGACTTACCGATCAGATGACCGACGAGGAAATCGGTGGATTGGCTGGCGGCAAGGATCTTTGCCAAGCCGCCCGGAAGTTGGTGGCGGAAGCCAACCGGCGAGGCGGTCGTGACAATATTACGGTGGTGCTGGTCGAAATCTCGGCTCCCCTGTTAGGGACGTGACGGGACAAATCCATCATTCCGGACCACCGGGAGCGGTCGAAGCCCCAAGCCCACCTCGACGGTGGCCTGGGCTAGAATCTCGAGCGAGTCGAAAACTCTCAAGGGGGTTTCAACCGAGACCAGACCCAACTCGGTACAGCCGTAAATCAACTGTCCCGCCCTCTCTTGACTGAAGAAATCAACCGCTTGCTGCAGTAGTTGGGTTGCCTCCGCCTGATCTTGGGAGCTCTTGATGAGCTTGACGGCCCGGCTCACCTTTCGTTGGACCTGGGGGGTGGGAATGATCGGAATCAGTCCCTCATCCTCCAGACCTCGCTGATAGAGTTCCAAAGCCAAAGTCGCTGTCGTCCCCAAGACGCCTACTCGGGGATTGGCTGGACGGGGACCCAGTGCCTGAGAGATTTGCTGAACGGTCTCATCGATGATGTTGAGAATTGGAACCGACACGGCCGAGATCATCTCATCCCACAGCGCATGAACCGTGTTGCACGGGATAGCGATAAATTCCGATCCCATGGCCTCTAGCATCGACATGGCTTGCCGGACTTGGCCTAGTGGGGATTCACCATCGCCCAACAGGTACGCCACGCGATCGGGAATAGAGGGTTGGCAGACGACCAGAATAACCAGATGCTCCCGGTCTCGGGAGGCTGGTGTCAGTTCCACCAGCCGGCCAAAGAAGGCGCTAGTCGCCTCCGGGCCCATACCACCCAGAACTCCCACCTTACGGCGAGGCCAACCGGCAGCCTGGCGAACCAAACCTGATTTCAAGCGATCCTTCCAGTCTGACTTGGAATCCAGGCCAAGGACTCGTAAGAAGCCTTGGTCGTGCCGACTGAGAATCCGACGCAGCTTCCGGTCTCGTCCGATTCCCTCAAGCTTCTTTTCGGCCCCACGGCCATTGTCTTGTCGACCATATATTCTAGCTCACCTATGAGCGCACTTGGGATTGTTCTCTCAGCTTCCGGCGTTCAACGGCCCCTTCATCCTTCTTGGCTAGATTCCGCACTCGGCAAGAAGTTGGTCCTTCCCGACAACCGGCCCATACCAAATCGTCAATGGCCGATGGTGAACCGGTCAAGGAAGTTGGAGGCTTGCCGGTAGATTCCCGGCTGGCTGCTCTCACGTGGACCGGCCACGTTAAGCACTTGCACCCGGGATTTCCTTAACCAGCGCAACAAAGATTGCGGTTGATGCGGCTGTTCCAGCGAGAGTGTCAGCCAAGGGACCTGCAACCGACGAGCGCAGCGAACCGTCCAGCGGGTGCCGGGGTCGAAATCATTGAGAAACAATACCAGGGTCCCTTCCGAGTCCCGCACGTTCCAGGCCGTCCGTTGTTGCGGATCGGAGTCGAGGGTCTCTGCCAGCGGATACCGATTGGAGAGCGGCCCGTCTTCAGCCCAACGGCCTCGAGGGCACCAGCCCCCAATGAGAAGACCCTGCCGGAGCGCCCAGTCGAGCGCCGCCCGGTCGACACCGGTCTGGCCTCCGGAGACCAACTTCCGAAGCTGCAATACGATCCGCTTGCCTGGTTCAGCCAAAACCAACCTTCAAGTGTCCGCTGCCGACTGCAGCGACTCAAGTTAGAGACTCAATCCCACCCTAACGGTTCAGTGCCGCCCAAAGGGAGAATACCGAGTCCCGGTCCTTATCAGCCTCTCCAATCGCAGGGCTTGGTTACTGGGCCGGCCACGTGCTTCGTTTTGCTGCCAATCAGGACTCTGTCCCGCTTTGGATAATTGCGAAACGAACCAATCGTCAGAAGTGAAACACCTGAGTAGCGATCTGACGGTTCTGACCTGAGATCACGATAGCCTGGACCTTGGCGGCTGAAACGGCAGGTGGGATCTCAAAATACTTGTCAAGCGTGAGGTATCGTCGTGCCAACCCAGCCAGCTCCACAGGGTCTGCCTGGAGACTGGAACTGTTTTCCTGCCAAGCCAACAGCCAGCCCGAGTCGTCATAAACCCCTACAAAAAAGTGGATTGTTTGGCGATAGAGATCATCGGCTCCCCGGGGGGATTCGAGTTGGATGTCGGCTAGAGGGAATTTGACCTCGGCCCGAACCAGAGATCCTTGTTGTGTGGCGCTCAAATTGATCGGAAAGTCCCGATAACGACCGGGCGACCGGAAAACGGTGAAAAAAGTCCGCTCAACCAGACTGAGGGTAGCGGGGGCCGTCGCAAAATAACCGTTACGGTGGATCAGCCGGATCGGACGCTCCAAGGCTGCCATCTCGATCTTTCGATAGCGGCTATCGGGAGGCCGGAGGGAACGATAAGCGAGCCGATAAAAGTTGAGAGTCTCTTCCAGAATCTGCCGCACCTGGAGTCTGAAGTCGTTCCCAAAGCAAATCGCTTTACCACCGGTCGCTCGGGCCCAACGGTCCAGCCCCGACCAAGCCGGCTCCGACAATGAAAAGTCCGGATCGGGCACCAGCGGATAGACAGTGAAGTTGGCGTCATTCAGCAACCGGGAGGCCAGATCGACATCTGCGTGTTCCGCTTCGTCAGGCCTATAAGGGCCGGCGTTTTCCAAAATGAATCAAGATATTCCGTCCGGGAAGATGTTTGAGCCGGCCCAGCGATTTTGAAAAACTGCCTCGTGTGCCATGGCGCAGGATTTCTTCCAACCCCTGCCGGACAACAAAACCCGGATCGAGGCCGGAAAAAGCGCCGGGAAGTTGATCGCTGAACCAAGTCTTTTTGCGTCCGCCCCGAGGGATCAGCGCACTGAACCGATACCGATTGTACTCCGTCCCAAAATAGGCGATCAGTTGCTTGACCGCTTTGAGGCGGTCAAAGAACCCTGACAGCTGACCATCGCGGAACACGGCTATTCGATCAACACCGTGCCGGAGACCTTCGACTAACAATTGTGCGGCTCGTTTGGCCCGAAACAGCTCGCGCAGCGATAAGCTATCGTCCAGTTGAAGCACGAAGTTTCGCCGGCGGACGTCGATACGGGCACCAGGAGAGGCTTCAACCCAATTGAGAATGTTTTGGGGCACGCCGTTTTCCAACAGCCGAATCTGGCCGGGTCGGAGACCCGAGACCGGCGTTCCTTGCTCGGTGTAAGCCTGAAAATAGACGGTAACCTGATCCAGATCATCGACTGCGGCCGGCCCCTCGGTGGCGGACCACATCCAACCCCCGACGACTGTTGGAGCGACGATCAACCACGATGCACGGCAGGCGCGAAATAGAAACACTTCGGTCATTTTCGTCTTTGCTCCGGCGATCTGCAAACTCGGCCGCACCTGGACCCGGTCCGGCACCGATCCCGTTGTATACTCAGTCGTTGTGGGCTCGTCTTGGGGTGGTGCCGGTCCAACTCGCTATGATCTTTCTTGTCCGGCTTCGGCCCTTGCCCGCTGTAGTTGAACAAATTGCAGTACTTGCAGCTCGGTTATGATCGTTTGTGGACTCAACCCGGTCAAAGAGGCCCTTCAAGCTGAGATTTGTCGAGTCACGCGCGTGCTGGTGACTCGCGGAAAGTCCAACCACCGGCTGCAAACCATTATCGACGCGGCCCGAGCCGCTTCGGTCCCGCTTCAGTTCGAGACGCGCGCCACTCTAACCAGCAAAGCCAAGACCATCCAACATCAAGATGTCGTGGCGGATTTGGCGGCCCTTCCCTATACGCCGTGGGAAGACCTGAAACAGAGCTTGCCCTCTCGCTTGTTACTACTCGACGGTGTTGAAGACCCCCACAACCTCGGCGCCGTCCTCAGGACAGCCGAGGCGGTAGGCGTGGGCGGCGTGCTGCTGCCTCGCAGAAGAAGCTGTGGACTCACCCCCGCCGTCCTTAAGAGTAGCGCCGGGGCTGCCTTCCATCTCCCGGTTGCTCGGATCGGCAACGTGGCTCAGACCTTGCGGCAACTCAAGCAAATGGGCTACTGGATTGTGGGGCTGGATATGAAGGGTAAAGACCTGGCTCGAGATTTGCCGCTAAATGAGCGGCTGGCGATCTCGGTCGGAGGCGAAAACCAGGGGCTTCGAAGGGTGGTCCGCTGCCACTGTGACTTCTTGATTTCAATTCCAATGAGGGGCCGGATTAGTTCTCTCAACCTTTCGGTGGCGGCCGGGATCTTCCTCTACCAGCTCCTCCCCTCCCAAGCCGGCCGGTTGCCTGACCGTTAAGTTGTCGGCTCCACGACCAGATTGAGCCAAGCGTCGACCTGGGCCTCGAAACCGGCGGGAATGAAAGTCGTCGAGCTATACTCCACCACGACCGCAGGCCCCTTCAATCGATTTCCAGCTCGCAGTCGGCTACGCAGGTAGAAACGAACCGGTTGCGGCTTGCCCTTGAGCTGCAACTGTTTTTCTTGCAGCACCGCCTCCGGTTGGGGGCGTTCCTCTTCCGGTTCAAAGCGGGATAGTTCGAGCGGGGCAAAGCGCCCCCTTCCCCGAACCCGCACTGTGACAACTTCTACCGGCTGCTGGGGGTTGGAATAGCCATAGAGGCTTTGATGACGCTGATGAAAGTGCTGGCTGAAATCGGGAAAAGGTACGTTGAGTTCATAGGACTGACCCAGGTAGCGAGCGTCAACACTACGTTGCCATTCAGCTTGGCCGGGGGCAATTCCTTCCCCTTCGAGTTCTTTGGCAACTTGGCGGCGCAGTCTCTTGAAAATCGAGTTGAGACGACCCTCAAGGTCGTCTTGTTGCGTGCTCAGGAGAACGGTTCGAGAGGCGTCTTTGACAATATCCGCAGAGAGAATACCCAGCGCCGAAAGCAAACCTGGATTACGGGGGATCAGGATTCTCGGGATCATTAGCGAAGCCGCCAGCGAACAGGCATGCAGACCGCCGGCGCCGCCAAAACTGACCAAAGTGAAGTCCCTGGTATCGTAACCCCGCTCGAGCGAGATCACCCGCAGCGCCCTTTCCAGTTGAGTGGCGACGATGCTGCGAATGCCCTCAGCGACTTCCCTTTCTTGCCAAGGTCTGCCGCTACTCTGAGTGAGCTGTCTTGCCAACCGAGTCAGCGCCGCGCGCGCCCGATCGGGATGCAGGTTATATTCTCCCCCCAAGAACCAGTCAGGATTGAGGAGTCCCAGAAAAAGATTGGCGTCGGTGACGGTAGCCTCTTCCCCAGACCCATAACAGGCAGGACCTGGGTCGGCTCCGGCACTTTGAGGGCCTACCCTGAGCAGTCCTCCCGAGTCGATCCAGGCGATGGATCCACCACCCGCTCCCACGGTGTGAATGTCGATCATTTGCAGTCCGACAGGATAGAGGTCGATGCTGGCCTCGTGAGTGGTTCCGACTTCACCTTGGCAAAGACAGACATCGGTCGAAGTGCCTCCCATGTCGAAGCTAATGATGTGCTTGTGGCCGGCTGAGCCGGCCAACTGGAAGGCTCCTACTACGCCACCGGCCGGACCCGACAGGAGGGTGCGAACCGGCTGCCGGCAGGCCGCGTCGGCCGACATGGTCCCACCGCTGGACTGCATGATCGACAGACGCCCTCTCTGGATGATGGGATCTTCTATCAAGGCCTGCAGGTAAGAGGTCATCAAGGGCGCCACGTAGGCATTGATAACGGTGGCGGACGTTCGTTCGTACTCCCGGAATTCAGGCAAGACCTGGTGTGAAAGAGAAATGAAACACCCGTTGTCCTGCAAGGCGTCAGCGATTCTCTGTTCACTTTCCGGGTTGACGTAGCTGTAAAGCAGCACCACGGCCACCGCCTCCGGGGCAAGTTGTTGAACTTTTTTCTTGAGCCAGTCCAGGCTCTTCTGTTCCAGACGGGTCAGAGTCTTGCCGTTCCAGAGGAGTCGCTCTTTGACTCCCACCCGACGTCTTCGGGGAATCAAAGGGGCCGGACGGGAGCCTCCCAAGTGGTAGAGTCCGGGGCGGTTTTGTCTGCCAATTTCCAATACGTCCTCAAAACCTTGATTGGTCACAAGCACGGTCTTGGCGCCCCTCCGTTCCAGCAGCGCATTGGTGGCGACTGTCGAACCGTGCTGCACCAAAAAACCGTCTCGCTTGGCTACCGCCCGCAAAAGGCCTTCCAAGAAGGTCTTGCTGGGTTGCCGGGGAGAAGAGGGAAGCTTGAAAACCGAAAGTTTCCCCCGGTCCAGCACGACGAAATCGGTGAAGGTACCCCCGGTATCGATTCCGATCCTGAGCATAAGGTCTGCTTCCTTGGCCGATCAGTAAGGCCGATTCTTCCTTCCTGCGCGTCCGTTTGGGTGCAAAAGGAAAGTGCTACAATACAGGAGGTATTGAATCGCTGGCAACCGGGGCGCGAGGTCTCCCTCGTGACTGGGTCCGGCCCATGCCACGAATGGGGAATCTACCCGGTTATTGCTCCATGGATCAAAGAAGCCTGCTGAAGAAAATCTACTGGACAGGCGCTGTTTTGGCGCTTTTCAGCCTCGTCTTTTTCATCAGCATTATTTTCCTGAAACCCAGCTCGGTCGGCAATCCCAACTTCATCAGCAACATTAATCTGTGGGCGGCCGCCTGGGCCCTGAACTTTGTCATTGTCCTGTTGCTCTTGTTCACGCTGGCCCGCGATCTGATCAAGCTCCTTCTCGACTATCAAGCGGCCCGCCCAGGAAGTCGCATCAAGGGCAAGCTGGTGACGACTTTCGTCCTATTTTCACTGTTGCCGGCGTTGATCATGTCGCTACTGGCATTCGGTTTGATCAACCACAATCTACGACTGTGGTTCACATCGCCTTCGGAGCAACTGCTGGGGTCTTCCGATGTCATCGTTTCCGAGTACTACGAGCAGAACAAACGTTATGCCTTGCTGATGGCCCAAACGGCCGCCGCCCGGCTTCGGTCTGCCGACTCGCTGGGCTGGGAAGAGTCGGCCAAATCCCTGAACGAATTCGGTTTCGGAGCCACCCGCGTTTTTGCCCCGGATGGACGCCGACTGTCGGAAATCGGCGATTGGATCGGCGATCGACCTTCTCCGATCATCGAATCCGTGCTGGCCGGGGAAGAGTTCTACCAGCGCAAGAGTCTGCGCGACCTCAATCGACCTGAAATCGACTTGGTGGTCGTGGGATGGCCTCTGAGGAACCAACAGGGAGAGTTGATCGGGGCCTTGCTGGGTCAGCGGCAATTGCCCCAAAGCCTCGAGTTCCATTCCCTGCAGGTGGGAGAGGCGCAAGACCGCATCAATCAGCTCAAGAAGAGCGTGACTCAGGCCGAAATCAACTATTACCTGATTCTGATTCTGATCACGCTGGCGGTCGTGTTCGGGTTTGTTTGGCTGGGGACTTACATCGCTCGCCGTCTCACAGTTCCTTTGGAGGCTCTGGCTGCCGGAGCCCGCGAGCTGGCGGCCGGCAATCTGGATCACCGGGTGGATGTCGAGACGGTGGACGAGTTGGGGGTGCTCGTTTCTGCCTTCAACCAAATGGCGGAGCAAATCAAAGCCAGCCGCAGAGAGCTGGAAAAGGCAAATCTGGGGCTCAAGGAATCTAATCGAGCGCTTGAAGAACGCCGGCAGTACATTGAGATGGTGTTGCAGAACATCGCCACCGGTGTGATCAGCGTGGATGAATCGGATCGCGTCCGGACCATTAACCGGGCGGCTTTAGCCATGTTGCGGACTACCGCCGCGCAAATTCAAAACCGGACGCTGGGAGAACTCAAAGATCCGGACCTGGAAGCTGAACTTAAACTCTTGAGAAAACGGGCTTCCTTGTCGGGAACCTACCGCAAGAACATATCCGTGACCCGGGGTGGACACACCGTCTACATTGCAGCAACAGCAACCGCCAACCCTCTGCCATTGGGCGAATCGCCTGAGAGCCTGATCGTCTTGGATGATCTGACCGAATTGATTCGGGCTGAGAAATTCGCGGCTTGGCAGGAGGTTGCTCGACGTTTGGCCCATGAGATCAAGAATCCTCTGACGCCAATCCAGCTTTCCTGGGAGCGGATCCGGAAGAGATTCCGACGTCTCCAACCCCACGATTCGGCTGAGATGAAGGAGTTCTCCCAAGTCCTTCAAGATGGCCACCATATCATCAGGGCTGAGGCCGAGTTGCTGAAAACCCTGGTGGAAGAGTTTTCCCGTTTTGCACGATTGCCGATATCCAAGCCGCAAAGAGTGGCGCTCCATCCGCTTATCGAGCAAACGTTGGCTCTCTATTCATCAGCTAACGGCGTCGAAATCCAGCCCCACTTTGACCCCGAAGTAGATGATATCTGGCTGGACCCCGAGCAGATGCGCAGAGTTTTCAAGAATCTGATTGAAAACTCCCTTGATGCCCTCTCGGAAAACCCCGGCCGAAACCGGATCGAGGTGTCGACTCGGCTCAATCGGAAGCGTGAGTCGGTGACGATCGAGTTTTCCGACAATGGCAATGGCATTGCGCCGGAGGATTACGAGAAGCTCTTTCTACCTTACTTCTCCACCAAGAAGAAGGGAACCGGACTCGGCTTGGCGATCACACGGCAGATCGTCTCTGAGCACAACGGATTTATCCGCGCCGAACCCAACCACCCTCGTGGGATGAAGTTTACGCTCGATATCCCGCTGCAATGAGCAGCCAACAAGAACTCAAGCCTCCAACCATGTCCAAAGCCCGAATTTTGATCGTCGACGATGAACGGAACGTGCGCCGCTCACTGCGGGGAGTTCTCGAAGACGAGGGGTACCTGGTAAAGACTGCCGCTGGAGGAGCCCAATGTCTGACCGAACTGCAAGAAAGCAGCTTCGAGCTGATCCTTCTCGATGTCTGGCTCCCCGGCAAAGATGGCCTAAAGGTGTTGCGAGAGATCCGCCAGTCCTGGCCGCGCCAATACGTAATCATGATTTCCGGACACGGCAATATCGAGACTGCGGTACAGGCCACCAAACTGGGCGCATACGATTTTATCGAGAAACCACTAACCACCAACAAGGTGCTTTTGGTACTAAGACACGCTCTCAATCAGCTCCATTTGGAGGGGGAGAATCGTACCCTCAAGAGCTTGGTGGAACGTGACACGGTGATGATTGGAGCCTCGATACCGATGCTGGCTCTGCGCCAACAAATCGCCTACGCGGCTCCCACCGAGGGGCGAGTCCTGATTTATGGTGAAAACGGTACCGGCAAGGAGCTGGTGGCCCGCCTCCTCCACTTGGGCAGTCGCAGGCACAACCGACCTTTTGTAGATGTCAACTGCGCCGCGATTCCGGACGATCTCATCGAAAGCGAGCTCTTCGGGAGCGTCAAGGGCGCTTATACCGGCGCCGACAAGACCCGCAAAGGACGTTTCGAACAAGCCAATGGCGCTACCCTCTTTTTGGACGAGGTTGGCGATATGAGTCTCAAGACTCAGGCCAAGGTTCTACGGGTATTGGAAGAGCAGCGGTTTCACCGCGTGGGAAGCAGCGAGCCGTTGGAAATCGATGTACGGGTCATTGCAGCGACCAATCAGAACCTGGAAACCCAAATCGAAAAGGGGGAATTTCGGGAAGACCTCTTCTTCCGGCTCAATGTCATCCCTTTCGAAGTGCCGCCGTTGCGCCAACGGCGTGAGGACATTCCCGAGTTGCTAAGCCATTTCTTCTCTCTCTTCGGTCAACGGGACGGCGTTCCCGTCAAGAGCATTACGCCGTCAGCAATGGAAAAGCTGACCAACTACCGCTGGCCGGGAAACGTTCGGGAACTCAGGAATATTGCCGAGCGGTTGGTCATCATGGTGCCCGAAGATCGGATCGAACTCTCTCACCTGCCGACGGTGGTGCTGGAATCGGACTCCTTACGGCGACCGGCCAGTAAGTGGAAGGCAGCACGAGAGCGCTTCGAAAGGCACTACATTGTGGAAAGGCTGGGGGAGAACCGGGGGAACATCTCCAAAACAGCAGCGGCGATCGGGATGGAGCGGTCCCATCTGTACCGCAAGTTGAAGGCCTATGATATCAAGGTCAAGTAAGTTGTCAGGACCCCTGCACTATGCTGTTGTTCAGAATCGTGGCCGGCCCAATGACCGATCAGGTGGATGCCTTTCTCAGATATCTAAGAATCGAAAGGCAATGCTCGCCCCATACCTTTAAAAGCTATGGCCGTGATCTGCGGGAATTCTGCTGCTATTTGACCATCGATGGCCCCTGCGACCTGCCGGCCGGTGAGATCGATCACATTACTATTCGGGATTTCCTGAGCAGCTTGCATCAAAAGGGTAATGGGAAAAGCTCGGTTGCTCGCAAGCTGTCGACCATTCGAGCCTTCTTCGCCTATTTGCACGGGCGTGGAGAGATCCCCGCCAATCCCGCGCGTCTGGTGAATACGCCTCGTTTGCCCAAGCCCACACCCCGATTTGTCACTGAGAGCGAGATGGAGTCCATTCTCGGCTTGGCGCAGGGTGACAAACCGAGCCAGATACGGGACCGGGCGATTCTGGAACTACTCTACGCCACGGGATTGCGAGTGAGCGAGCTCACCAACCTCAATCTGGAAGACGTCTGGTTTGAGGAACGATTATTGAAAGTGTTGGGTAAGGGCCGCAAAGAACGTATCGTTCCCTTTGGTCGACCGGCTCGGTTTGCCTTACAGGCCTATAGCCCGATTCGCGACAACATCCTAAAAAAGGCTGGAGCCGGAGTTACTGTCGACGCCTTGTTTCTCAATCTTCGAGGTGGGCGGCTCAGCCCGCGATCGGTTCAGCGCAGCCTACACAACTTGCTCAGACGGCAGGCGCGTCTGAATCAAGTTTCACCCCATCAACTACGACATTCTTTTGCCACTCACCTGCTTAATCGGGGTGTCGATTTGCGGAGTATTCAGGAGCTGCTGGGACATGAGAGCCTCTCCACGACTCAAAAGTACACTCATCTCTCAGTCAACGAATTGGTCAAGGTCTACCGGCAATCCCACCCCCGCGCTTTGTCCGGAACGGCCAAAAAATAGACTCCCAACTACTTCCGAGAACTCCAGTGAGAGGCCAAGCCGAGTCGAGAGTCGCGCTCTCGGGCTAGGGACGAAATTTACTTTGAAGAGCGACTCTGGTAGACTCCAGCCTTGATATTGAGGTTAGAGAGTAAAGAAAATGACACTCAGCAAGAATCAGAAGATCGATATTATCGGCGATTACAAGTTACACGTCTCCGATACCGGTTCGCCCGAAGTTCAGGTGGCCATCTTGAGCCACCGCATCAGTTATCTGACCGAGCACCTGAAAGACCACAAACATGACCACCACTCCCGTCGTGGTCTCCTCAAGATGGTCGGACAGCGGCGACGGCTACTGGATTACTTGAAAAGGGCGGATTTCGATCGTTACAAGAATTTGATCCAGCGTTTGGGAATCCGAAAGTAAGATTATCCCGCCAAAGGTTGTCTGCCAACCGCACTCTGGCCGCTACTTTTGTCCCCGAAGACTCTCAAGCTCGAGTAACGGTAATACTGAACGACAGCACACCCGACGGAAACGGGAGGAGAAAAAGCAAAGATGATTGAAACTGTAAGCCTTACACTGGGCCAACAAGAGCTCTCGCTCGAGACGGGCCGAATGGCCAAACAGGCCGATGGAGCGGTTCTGGTCCGTTCCGGTGACACCACCGTGTTGGTGACTGCTTGTTCCCAAAGAACGCCACGGGAAGGACTCAATTTTCTTCCCCTCACTTGTGACTATCGCGAGTACACCTACGCCGCCGGCAAGATACCCGGTGGGTTTTTCAAACGCGAAGGCCGGCCTACCGAGAAGGAAACCCTGACCAGTCGGTTGATTGATCGCCCCATTCGACCCTTGTTCCCCTCCAACTATCGTTGCGAGACCCAAGTCATCGCGATGGTGATGTCGGCTGATCCCGACATCAACCCGGACGTCTTGGCCATGGTGGGTTCTTCCGCTGCCCTCTGTGCTTCGAATATTCCCTTTAGCGAACCGATTGCTGCCGTTCGAGTGGGTTTAGTGGAGGACGAATTTGTCGTCAACCCGACCTATTCTCAACTTGAGCAGAGCGACCTCAACCTGACTATCTCGGCCGGCCAAGATGCCATTCTGATGGTGGAAGCGGGAGCGCGTGAGGTCTCCGAGCAGAAGATGGTTGAAGCTCTGGAATTCGGACATAACGAGATCAAGGGTGTGATCACGGCCATTCAAGATCTGGCCGGTAGACTGGGCAAAACCAAGCGCGTAGTCGAACCGTCGACTTTCGCCTCCGATATCGAGCACCGGGTTCGTCAGCAGGCGCCCCCATTGATTTCAGCGGCTCTGGCCCTTTCCGGCACTGAAGGAAAACTGGCCTACGAGGCCAAACTTCGGGAGACGAAAGAGCAGATATTGGCCCTCTTTCCGGAGGAAGGAGAGCAGCAAGCTGAGGCAGCGGCTGTGTTTGGCCAGGTCAAAGAGGAAGTATTTCGGCAGCAAGTACTCGACGACAACTGTCGGCCCGATGGGCGTGGTTTTGACGAGATTCGGCCCATCAGCTCCGAAGTTTCCATCTTGCCGCGCACCCATGGTTCAGCACTCTTTACCCGGGGAGAGACTCAAGCTCTGGTAACGGCTACTTTGGGCACGGCTGAAGATGCTCAACGAGTCGACGGCCTCACCGGCGAGTCCTCCAAGACCTTCATGCTGCACTACAACTTCCCACCCTTCAGTGTGGGGGAGGTGCGCTTCTTGAGAGGTCCGGGGAGGAGAGAGATTGGACACGGCGTCTTGGCTGAACGGGCCATCTCTTCGGTCTTGCCCTCAGCTGAGGAATTTCCCTATACGGTGCGCGTGGTGTCGGACATCCTCGAATCCAACGGCTCCTCTTCGATGGCCACCGTTTGCGGCGGAATTCTGGCCCTGCAAGACGCAGGTGTTCCCATCCGGACCCCCGTCGCGGGGATCGCGATGGGCCTGGTTAAGGAAGACGAGCGCTATGCCATCCTCTCTGACATCGCAGGCGCCGAAGACCACTACGGGGACATGGATTTCAAAGTGGCCGGCAGCCGGCAGGGAATCATGGCTCTGCAGATGGACATCAAAATTGGTGGTATCACTCAAGAAATCCTGTCGCAAGCCCTGGAGCAAGCCCGGTTGGGACGCTTGCATATCCTGGACAAGATGGCCGAGACATTGGCCCAGCCGCGAGTGGATATTTCGGCCTTTGCCCCCCGCATCGTCACCATGAATATTCCGGTAGACAAGATCGGCGGAGTCATCGGTCCTGGCGGCAAGGTCATTCGCGGGATTATCGAGGAAACCGGCGTCAAGATTGATATTGAGGATGACGGAACCGTCAAGATCTTCTCCATGGATCCGGAATCTTCTAATCTCGCCAAGCGTCGTGTTGAGGAAATCACCGCTACCGCTGAGGTGGGCAAGACCTATTTGGGGAAAGTGGTCAAGGTGGTCGATTTTGGAGCTTTCGTGGAGATCTTTCCGGGGACTGAAGGTCTTCTGCACATCTCGGAAGTCGCCAATCGCCGCATCCCCGATATCCGCTCTGAAATAGAAGTCGGTGACAAGATTCTCGTCAAATGCCTTCAGGTCGACAATCAGGGCAAGATTCGCCTGAGCCGCCGAGCGGTGCTCAACGACCAACGCGGCGGGTCGGATCCCGACAGAGGAGGCCAGCACCGAGGCAGGGGGAGCCGGCGCCAACACGCATGACCGACGGTCTCCGGCAGGCGTTGAAGGATTTCAAAGCCGGCAAGCAGTCGGAAGATCAGTTACTTGAATTGATTCGCGAACTACCCTACGAAGATCTCGGTTTTGCCAAAGTTGACCATCATCGAGCGCTTCGACAGGGTTTTCCCGAAGTGATTTTCGGTCGGGGAAAGACCAACAGCCAGATTATCAAGATTGCCGAGGCGCTGCTGGCACGTCACCCCAACCTTCTGATTACCGCTGCCAACCGCCAAGTGCAGACCGCGTTGGCCCAAGAGTACTCCCATTGTCGCTACCACGAGGCCTGTGGAGCTATTTCAGTCCACCGCCAAGTGGAGGTCCGGGGCCGAGGCGAGATCGCGATAATCAGCGCAGGCTCAGCCGACATTCCCGTTGCTGAGGAAGCCGTAGTCACTGCTCGCATCATGGGCAATTCGGTGAGCACCCACTATGACCTGGGAGTGGCCGGCATCCACCGGATTCTCTCCCGCCGTCAGGAGCTGATTCAATGTCGGGTAGCAGTGGTGGTAGCGGGGATGGAAGGAGCTTTGCCCAGTGTGGTGGGGGGCCTTCTCGCAGTACCGGTCATTGCAGTGCCGACCAGTATTGGCTACGGGGCATCCTTTGGAGGTTTGGCAGCCTTGCTGGGAATGTTGAACAGTTGTGCTGCCAACGTGACTGTGGTCAACATCGATAATGGTTTCGGAGCCGGCTTTGTGGCCAGCCTGATCAACCAAGACTGACTCCGGCGGGCCGGAATGTAAACTGGGAGATACTGCGACGGCGAGGCGGCTGGAATGTAAGGAAACATGAAGTTCGACGCTGGTTTTCTGGAACAGGTTCGCTCAAGTGTCAACATCCTCGATGTCGTCTCCCAGTACGTCAATCTCAAGAAGGGGGGTCAGCACCACATTGGTCTCTGTCCCTTCCATTCCGAGAAAACTCCCTCTTTCAAAGTCAGTACTTCGCTGCAGATTTTCAAATGCTTTGGATGTGGCGAAGGTGGGGACGTCTTCCGCTTTATTTCTCTGCTCGAGGGGCTGTCTTTTCCCGATTCGGTAGAGCACTTGGCCCAGCGGGCGGGAATTCCCTTACCCCGCGCCGGCGGCCGGCAAACCGGCCAAGGTGAAAACCGACAACGGTTACTGGCACTGATGCTTTTGGCCCAGAAACACTTTCGGCAATGCTTGAAGCAGACTCCCGCGGCCCTTGACTATTTGGTCAGCCGGCAAATCGACGAGGACACAATTGCCAAGTTCGGCGTGGGCTTCGCCCCAGCCGGCAATCAGTTGAGGAAGCTACTCACAAGTCGGGGCTTGTCCGAGAAACACGCCGTCCGCTGTGGGTTGATAACAGAAAACGAGCAGGGAGACCGGTACGACAAGTTCCGTAGCCGAATCATGTTCCCTATAGGGGACCTCTCGGGGAACTTCATCGCTTTCGGAGGCCGTATTTTGGGCCAAGGCCGTCCCAAGTACCTGAACTCGCCCGAAACACCGCTCTACAACAAGAGTGCCAATCTCTACGCGCTCGATTTGACTCGCGATGAGATTCGCCGGAAGGATTTTGCGCTCTTGGTGGAGGGCTATTTCGATTGCATCGTTCCTTACCAATTTGGTTTTCGCAACGTGGTAGCTTCACTGGGGACGGCCCTGACCGATTTGCAGGTCAAGACGCTGGCCCGCTATACCCGCAACGTCGTTCTCAACTACGACCCCGATGGGGCCGGAGTCATGGCGGCGGTGCGTTCCATCGAGACTTTCTTCAAGCATGGACTTCGCGTCAACATCGTTCAGCTCCCCGAAGGGACTGATCCGGACACCTTTCTGCGCCAGGAGGGGGCGGAAGCATATGCCCAAAGGCTCAGGGAGTCCACCTCGTCAGTCGATTTTCTATTGGCGCAAAGTATGGCCGCACAGAGGGACCCCTACAGTCCGCGCGGAAAGCAACAGGTCCTCGACCAAGTCCTGCCCAAGCTGATTCTGATGCCCAATCGCATTGAACAATCGGAGTATGCCTCTAGAATCGCGCACCGTCTCCGGATCGACGAAGACCTGGTCCGTCTGGAACTAAGGCGCCTAAAGCGCCCCCGGCGCCAGCCTCGGGCTCAAACGGCTTCACCCCATTGGCGGCAGCCGGAGCTGTTGCGAGCTGAAGAGATCCTGCTGGCGGCCGCACTTCACCCCGACTCCGCCCAGTGGGTGAAACCCTACTTGACGACAGATCTGGTCGAAGGCCTACGCAGCCGAGCGATCTTCGCCAAAATTATTGAGTCCTGGGAACTTCAGCAGGAAATCAGCATCCTTTACCTACGGAAGTTGTTTGATGAGGCGGCGGAGATCCAACTGTTAGACACACTACATTTTCGGACTTCCGAATTACCCCTCTCCCAAGAGACGGCCAAGAAGTCGGTGCTGGCGTTGCGCCGAAAGCAACTCGATCGAAAGAGTGTTGAGATCCAACAGGAGTTGACGCGAGAAGCAGCTTCGGCAACCGGGTCACAAAACCGAATCGACGAATTGCTGGTAATGAAGGAGAAGATCGAGCGGCAGAAACAGCGGCTTGAACTGAACTAAGTCAAGGGAATAGACTGGAGTTTTTGCTCCCCGATTGAGGCTGCCGGCGCTGCCGGGAAGGGTAGAGATTTGTCGATAGAAGATAAGTTCGACGGCGTCAAGAAGCTGCTGAAATTGGGCAAGAAAAAAGGCTTTCTGCTCTACGACGAAGTCAATGACGCTCTCCCCAACAACCTGCGCTCATCCGAAGATTTAGACAACATCTTTCTTCTCTTTGGTGAAGCTGGAATCGAAGTGATCGATTCTGAGCAATACTTCGAGAGGGTGCAAAGGCGTTCTCTTCCCAAGAAGGGTGAGGAGGAAGAGCGCGCGGTGGAAACGGTTAGTGAGACTCTGGACAAGACCAACGATCCGGTGCGGATGTACCTCCGCGAGATGGGCACGGTCCCTTTATTGACGCGGGAAGGTGAGGTTGAGATCGCCAAACGGATCGAAAAAGGTCAGACCACCGTACTGCGGGCACTCGCTCGCTCGCCCGTCGCGGTGGCCGAGATTGTTCGCTACCGCACACCACTGATCGAGAGCAGGTTGCTGATCAAGAATTTCGTTCTCTTTTCCAACCAGGAATTGACGCCCGAAGTCCTGGAGAACCGCAAACAGCAGGTTCTGACGGAGATTGAAGCGATTCGAAAGCTCCAAGACCAGGCTCTCAAAGTTCGCCGGCGGCTCAAACGCGCCAAGATCAAGAGTGCCAACTATAAGCGACTACTGGCCCGCCTGGCTCGCTATCGGATTCCGATTGCCCGCGGGATCATCGAGTTCAACCTGGTTCCGGCTATTCATGAACGCTTGGTGTTGGTCATCAAGAACTCGGTCGATCGTATCATCGCTCTGGAACGCGAAGAAAGGCGTCTCAAGAAACTGCAAGGCACTTCGCTCAAGTTGGATGAAACCAAGAAGATCAAGCTTCGCATGCGTGAAATCGATAAGGAAATTAAGGAGATCGAGGACGAAGTGTTGGCGACTCCTCTGGAACTCAAGCGTACCTTGGCGACGATCAAGCACGGGGAGCTGGAAGCCGACATCGCCAAGAAGGAGTTGGTGGAGGCCAACTTGCGACTGGTGGTCTCTATCGCCAAAAAATACACCAACCGGGGTCTTCAATTCTTGGACCTGATCCAGGAAGGCAACATCGGTCTGATGAAGGCGGTCGACAAGTTCGAATATCGCCGCGGCTACAAGTTTTCAACTTACGCCACTTGGTGGATCCGCCAAGCCATCACCCGAGCCATTGCCGACCAGGCGCGAACCATCCGTATTCCAGTGCATATGATTGAGACCATCAACAAATTGATCCGCACCTCCAGAGCGCTGGTACAGCGATATGGCCGCGAACCGACCTCCGAAGAGATCGCGTCCAAGATGGACATTCCGGTGAGCAAGGTCAGAAAAATTCTCAAGATTGCCCAGGACCCGATTTCGCTCGAGACTCCCATCGGCGAGGAAGAAGACAGCCACCTGGGAGACTTCATTGAAGATCAAGGCGTGATTTCGCCTTCCGAGGCAGTGATCGATATCAATTTGAAGGAACAGACAGCATCAGTACTGCAAACACTGACGCCACGTGAAGAAAAGGTCATTCGGATGCGGTTTGGCATCGGCGACGGCAGCGAGCACACTTTGGAGGAAGTAGGCCAACGCTTTTCGGTCACGCGCGAGCGGATTCGGCAGATCGAGGCGAAGGCGCTGCGCAAGCTTCGACATCCTTCGCGCAGTCGAAAGCTCAAGACATTCCTTGAAAATGTCGGCAAGGAAGGGATTTAAGGGCGTCCGATTAGGACGCTTTTTTTTTGGGAGATTTTGTAATTTCCAGGTAAGTAACAGGGCCCATAGCTCAGTTGGTTAGAGCATCTGACTCATAATCAGACGGTCGTAGGTTCGAGTCCTACTGGGCCCACTCCTTTTGGCCCTCCACAGCGGGGCCGGAATCGTGGGGAGGAGGAGACAGGCCGAGTGAACGATCAACTCCGGCTCCTGATCAGCCTGCAGCAAACTGATCTGGAGATTCTCCAACTGCAGGCTCGCACCGATGAAGCTCCTCACGAAATTGGGAAACTGGATCAGGATTTAGCCGAAAGCAATCAACAACTCGAACTCGCCCGTGAAGCTCATCAGCAACACGTCCGCCAAGCCAAACAGCTCGAACGCGAGCTCGATGTTCTGCAAGAGAACTTGGACAAAGCCAATACCCAGCTCATGGAGGTCAAGAACAACCAGCAGTATAAGGCGGTACTGCTGGAAATCGATGCTGCCAAAGGTCGGATTAGCTCGACCGAAGACAAGATTCTCGAACAGATGTTGGCGGCAGAGGAGAGCGAGAAGAAAGCCTCCGAGGTGGAGGCAGCTTTGGAAAATACACGCCGGGGCGTGGAGGAACAACGGCGCGACCTCCAACAATTTATGGCCACGGCCGAGACGACCAGCCGGATGCTGCGCGACAAACGTGGCCAAGTTCTAGCCACCTTGACTCCTGATCTGGATGCGCTTTACCGGCGGATTGCCAAGGCCCGCAACGGGCAAGCCCTGGCCGAGGCTCGGGATCAATCCTGTCAAGTTTGCCACATCCGCCTGCGACCACAGCTATTTAACGAAATCAAGGCCAGCCAACACATTTTCACTTGCGAGAATTGCAATCGGATTCTCTACTATGCGCCGTCATGAGATAGCCTCTTGCCCCCGAAGTTCACTGTTGATGCAAGACCGGTGTGAGAGATGTCCTCAAGCCACTACTTGAAGTCGGTTCGCTCAGCGGAGCAGCGCATGCCGGAGCCCACGCTGACGCCACTTCGCTTTTACCGAGAGGCTTATGGGGCTATTGTTGATTTTGGCAGCTATCAAAGAATCTTTGAACAATCCCTCCGGCGCAGCCTGATCTACCTGTTGTTGCTGTGTGCCCACATCGCCTTGGTGCAAACCACGACCTGGGCTTGGTACCAACTACCGGCAGTGCTGCGATTGATCGAATGGGCCCATCACAATTTTCCACCACTGGAAATCCGCGACGGCCTGCTTCGGCTCGAAGCGGAGGAACCGATCGTCAAGGAATACCTGGGGGACCGCGTCTACACCTTTGTTTTCGATACCACCGATCAGTCCCAACCGATCCACAAGTTCAATCCCCCGGCCGTCGTCCTCTCCCGCGAAAACCTCCATCTGATGGATGGCGAGAGAACCCAGACTTGGCCCTGGTCGGTTTGGCATGATTTCGGTGGAGATTTCGTGGTGGGACCGCAACAGTGGCTTGAAGTCGAACATTGGTTCAACACGACCTTTTATCCGGTCGGTTTCACTGCCTTCCTGCTCTTGGCCCTGTTCGCCAAGAGCGTTCAAGCTCTGTTGCTAAGCTTTTTCTCCGCTTCCGCGGCCGCTCGCCAGGGAGTGCGATTGGGCTTTCGAAGCTACTTCAATGTGGCTCTATATGGACTGACACCCGCCGTTGCACTCAGCTTGGTCCTGGCGTCCAGTGGACTCGCGGTTCCATTCTTTGACTTGATCTATTTGGCCACAGCGGCCATTTACAGCTATTTGGCCATGCAGCGATGTGTGTCGACAACATAAGGGCGCCGGTTGAGTTTCTCCAAGGCGCTCACGATTTGAACCGATAAGCCGGATCCATTACGCTGACTGAAATGTTGAAATTCTGGTCGATCGCTCCCTTTCTGATCGCTCCCTGGCCGGGAGGCTTGCAGCAAGGGCCGCCAACTCCGGTGATCCGGGCCGACGTGGAAGTGGTCAATATCCTGGCCACGGTTCGAGACCGCAGAAACCGTTATGCCGTCGATTTGAGCCGCGACGATTTCAATGTCTATGAAGACGGTGTCAAGCAACAGATCGAGTTCTTCCACTACGAGATGGGAGACGAAGCTCAACCGCTGACTATTGTTTTGCTGATCGATACTAGTGGAAGTGTCAAAGACAAACTCCAATTCGAGCAAAAGGCCGCCATTGAGTTCCTCAGCAAGATGTTGCGCCGAAACAAAGACTTGGCGGCGGTGGTTCAATTCGATAGCGAAATCAATCTGGTCCAAGATTTTACTGACGATTTCAGCATCCTCGAAAACGCTATTTTCGCAATCCGGGCCGGAGGCACCACCAAACTCTACGATGCCATTTTCCTGACAGTAGAGGAGTTGCTCCGCCACGAAGTCGGCCGCCGCGTGGTGGTCGTGCTCTCCGATGGAGCTGATACCCAGTCCCAGTACCGTGACGATGAGGCGATTCGGGTTGCTCAGGAACAGGACGTGGTGATTTACGGCATTGGGGTGCGCGGCGGCGACGACGCCGACTTCGGTCAATTGAAGAAATTTGCCACTGCTACAGGTGGCCTATTTTTCAGGTCCAAGACCAACATCAATCGTTTGCGGGCAGCGCTGGACCGAATCAACGAGGAGATCAGGCACCAATTCAGCATCGGCTACATCTCTTCTAATCCAGTTCGGGATGGTTCTTTCCGGCGAATCGAGGTGAGGGTCAAGAAGGGTAACTTGAAAGTCACTCACCGCAAAGGCTACTATACGTCGGAACCCGCTTCATGAACCGCCAAGATCTCGAACTGGAAGAAGTTCTTCCGCTAGAGTTGAAGCTGAGAGTGTTGCAGGCCGAGTTGGACCGTCTCGAGTCCGATTTCAACTGGCTCAGCCAGCAGAAAGAAGAAATCGAGCAGCAGATCGTCGCCTATCAGAAAAAGCTCTCCAGGACCCGTCGCCGCGGCCTGCTGCGTCGTGTCAAGTAGACGGCCCCAATCATTTCAACGGTCAGCAGGTTGGAATCCAGTTCCGCGGTTGAGTTTCTCGGGGTCCGGTATCCGGGTACCGCACATCACGAGTGGCCGGTAGTGTTAGCGGAAGGTCGTCATCACTCGGGCGATTCCGCGGTCTCGATGTTGAGTCGAGCAAAGATGTGTTTTCGGACCCAGCTCGGATCCCAGAACTCCAGCGGGTTGATTTGAACTCCGTGCAAGAACATGCCGAAGTGTAGGTGGTCGCCCCCGGCCAGTCCACTTCTGCCGGTTCGACCCAGAGATTGTCCCCGCCTCACCTGCTCTCCCCGGCTAACGGAGATGGAACTCAGGTGCCCGTAGAGCGACATCAATCCCATTCCGTGGTCAATCACCACACAGTTCCCATAGATACCCAGATATCCGGCCCAAACGACTTTGCCCCTATTGGCTGCCTCGACCGGGCTGCGCGCCAGCGAGGCCAAGTCGAAGCCTTGGTGAGTCTGACGATCGATCACCTCGCCTTGATAGTAGTAGGTCCTCTCATCGGCGAAAAACGCTTCGACCTTGGACCTGCTAAGTTGCAGGAACGGTTCCGACCACAGGAGTCGAGGAGACGTTTCCTTGGCCAACTCGGCGATTTGAGCATGGTTGACTTGCCGCAGGTCCTGGTTGATTCGCAGGAAAGTTTCGAGCGGTGTCGAGCCGGCCGATATTCCCGGCTCTCGCGACAGGATTTCTCCCGCAACCTCAGCGATGAAGCCATCGGTGATCTCTATCCTGCGGCGCCGAAAACGGAGCGAACTCACACCCAAATGAAGGGGCAACTCGGTGCGGTTGTGGGCCAGGTCAATCGCAAAAACCGCGGCTCCCATCTCTGGACCCAGATCATGACGCCAGGGAAGAAGACAGGCAAAAGTCTTGCCGGGCCAGTCCTCCAGCGGATAGGCCTGAAACTCACTGTCACCCACCTTGAGTCCCGTCTTGGAGATAGCCTCGCTCAATCGAAAGAGGACCAGTTCAGCTCCCCCCTGACGAATGTAATGATTGTGGGAAAGAACCTCTAACGACGGCGGGGTCCAGTCCAACGGCCAGTCGCGTTGCTCAACGCTCCGGCGGCTCCAGAGCCAAAGGTTGGGATGATCGGTCACCGTCACCTGGAGCTGAACCTCGCCTTCTTGCAAACTGGGAAATCGGCTGGTATCGAGGGTAACTGCCACCGGCCGCGCTCGCGTGCCTGCCTGCCAGATCCAGGCCGGTGCGTGATAACGCTCATCCAAGAGCACATGCTGCTCGGAGCCCTGTTGAAGGACGACTCGGGCACTCCTTAGCCCCTTGCCCTGATCCTGGAACCGCAAACGCAAAACAGCCTTGCGACCCAGGACCTGGGGAGGTTCAATCCACTCAATCTGAGGAGGACTGCGGTCCCAATACCAGGCAACCACGATCACCCACAGACCGGCGGCCAGCAGCAAGAGTCGCTTGAGCTTCTTCACCCCTTGATCGTAACAAGAGACACTGCGCCTTTTGGATCAGACGGCCTGGGCCACCGTCGTCAGGATTCCGTACTTGTTGCACAATATTTCAAGGGGTGAGAAAGCAGAAAGCAGGGGCTTGAGAAAATAGTACGGAACCCGGCTGGAGAAGTGCTCTTCCGACCAGCGAATCAAACTGTGTTTGAGCTGGTGTCGGTTGTTGAGACGAGAGAAAAAGACCTCTTGGCGAATCTCAAAGCTGCTGGAGTGGAGTAACCGCCGCAACGATCGCGGGGAGAAGTGGTGCCGGTGGCGGGGGGCGTCGAAGGCATACCAGTGATGCCGAAATAAACGCACTTGGAGACTGTCGAAGTTGGGCGAGGAGATGAAAAGCCAACCTCCCGGTCTTAATAGCTGTCTGGCCCGGCGCAACACCCGCTCAGGTTCGAACAGATGCTCCAAAACGTGCCACAGCGTCAAGGCCTGAAAAAAACCTGCTTTTAGCTCAGGAGAATAGATATCCCCGTGAAAAATCGAGAGATCAGGGAGGTAACGACGAACCGTAGCGACGACCTGCTCGATGTATTCCACCCCCACCGGCTGCCAAACTCTTCGATCCAGTGCCAAGAGAAACTTTCCGTTTGAGCAACCGACATCCAGAATTGGACCTGGCTTTGAGAATCGTTCCACCAGAGTGACCTTTTCCGTTTCGTGTCGCCACGAGCGACTCTTTTGGAGGACACCGGCCAAGAATTGACTCAAGGTTCGCTCGGTGTCGCCAAGGTACGTTGGCGGGTAATAACGGTCGATTTCAGTCGGCGAGATCCGCGGCCAAGTCCACCCATAGCCGCATTCGCGACACCACCGGATCTCCCACGATTTCGCTGGACGGTCACGGTCGGCAACGTGACAGAATCGCTCTGCCCGCTCCGATCGGCACACGATGCAACTGAGCATCAAAGAGCGGGCCTCGGAAACGAGGGCGCCGAATCGAACTTGTCTCTCATGGTCTCGAACAGTGCCAGCAATTCCTTCTTGGTCCGCGATTTGTAACTGCTGCGCAAAAAGACCCACCCCAACTCCCGATAAAGGCGCCTCCCCTCGATACGGCGCACCTTAAGTGAGTTGCGGCCGAAAACACCTGTGACCGCCGAACGCGGCACGAAACTGACGCCTAAACCATTCTCAACCAACGGCTTAGTGATTTCCACGTTCTGCAGCTCCATGATCGTTTTCACCCCTACTCCCTCTTCGCGAAAGATCTGGTCGATCAGCCGCCGTGTGTTGGAACCCTTCTCGAAGTTGATAAAAGGATACGGTTCGAGATTGGCTAGCGTGACTTGATGCTTGCGGGCCAGAGGATGGTCTTTCTCAGTCACCAGCACCAACTCCTCTGTCAGGCCCGGTACGACTTCCAAATCCTCATCGTGAAAAGGCAGACTGAGCAAGGCCAAGTCGACTTCGTTGGCTCGCAAGGCCCGCAGGATTTCGTCGTTGGTTCCAGTCACAACCGTCAGCACAATCCGCGGATGAGCTTCATGGTAGCGCTTGAGCAAGTTCGGAAACAGGTAAGTGCAAACCGACATCCCCCCGGCGATCTTAAGTGTCCCTTTCCGCAAACTCGTCAAGTCGGTGATTTCAGAATGGAGCAAGTTGAGTTCGTCAAAAATCCGCCTCGTGTGACGCAACAGCAACTTGCCGGTATCAGTCAGATAAACCTTCTTGTGAACCCGTTTAAAAACCCGATCTCCCAACTCTTCTTCCAACAACTTGATCTGGCGGCTAATCGCCGATTGCGAGACCAGGAGGTTTTCACCGGCGCGTGTAAAACTACCGGTGTCCACGATGGCCCGAAACATCTCCAACTGTCTTAGATCCACAATCCATTACCTTTTTCGATGAACTTAATTCGATTTTTCCATTTTACTTATGACACATTCGGTCTACAAACACCTGTTGCTCTCCTCGACGCCGAGGAGGAAGGTGAGGCACACCGTTGTCCGAAGGACTTTCGATTCGGCCGGATGAGACGGCATCCGGAAGCAATTCCTCCAGCAAAATCCTCAGCAGGTTCAAGGGCCGCTGCGGCAGATTCGAGAATGGGTCCGGGGTACCCGAAGCCCTCTACCCTGAACCCTACCTCCCCGATGTCATTGGTTTCGGTCACCTGACCCCTATTTGACCTGGACTTGGAGCCTGGATACGATCGGGGCCATGGAAGAGCGCAGATTCATACGTCTCTTTCTGCTTGTCCCCACGCTGCTGGTTCTCTACTTCGTTTACCGCATTTTTCGGCCTTTCCTGATGCCCATCGTCTTGGCCGGGATCCTGGCCAGCCTTTGCCATCCGCTCTTTCGCTGGGCTTCACACCGTCTTCCAGGACGGGAGGGACTGGCGGCTTTTCTTACCTGCTTGGGGGTTACCGCGGTAGTGATCGTTCCCTGTGTGTCACTGGTGCTGCTGCTGGCACAAGAGGCTGCCCAGGTGTACCAGAAGGTGCAGGCGGCTACGCAGGATCAGGCTCTGACAGCTCTGCTGGACGTTCGCCGACAACCTTACTTGGGATCCTTGATCGAGTATCTGGGCCAGTATGTCGACCTGACTCAGATCGACTTGATGGCTCGATTGACCCAGTCCCTGGAGGCCATCAGCGTTTTTTTCATTCGCCAAAGCACTGCTATCGTCAGCGGTGTCGCCCATTTGTTGACCAGTTTCCTGGTCATGATGGTGACGCTCTTCTTTCTCTTCAAGGACGGTTCTTCACTCGTTCAGCAGCTCAAGACCTGGACTCCCTTATCGCACCGCTACGAGGAGTTGATCATCTCCAAGTTCCAGGAAGTGACGTCTGCCACGGTCCTGGGAACTTTACTGACGGCTCTGGCTCAGGGAGTGGCCGGAGGAATCCTTTTCTGGCTCCTCTCGATTCCCAACGTGGTGCTTTGGGGAAGTCTCATGGCGCTCTTTTCACTGGTGCCGCTGGTTGGAACCGCCATTGTCTGGATGCCCTGGGTCATCTATCTGGCGGCCACAGGGGCGCACGTTCGAGCTCTGCTGCTGGCCTTGGCCGCCATTTTCTTTGTGGGGATGATTGACAACATCCTCAGACCATTGCTGATCGAAGGAAAAACCAGAATGCATACCCTGCTGGTCTTTTTTTCCATCATGGGAGGCATTGGATATTTTGGCATCCTGGGCATGATCCTCGGTCCCATCGTCGTCGCTCTGGGCCTCACCTTCGTCGAACTCTACAAGATCGAGTATCAGGCTGAGTTGGCTAGACCAGCCGACGGAGAAGCGGTATCAGCCGAGGAATGAGCCTCTACCGCCGCTGGATTCACCGACGCGAGCGCCGCATGGCCCTCCGGGATCCCCATCGCCGCGTGCACGACTTTGATTGGGGGCTTGAATGGCTGGGATTGGAGGCCCTCAACAGCCAACCACCCCTGTCCACTCTGCGATCTTTTGCAGCTGAAACGGTGCGCGCCAGCGACGCCTTTTTTACACCGCCTCCTTTGTCCGATTGGGAGCTCAAGGGTCAGGTCTTGCGTTTCGGCTCACCTTGTCAGAGCCGCGACCGCCTCAACAACCGGGCGCAGTGTCGGCTATTCGAGTCGCCTGGCTCGCGACGCGCTGTGGTGGTGATTCCCCAATGGAATGCTGAATCGGATAGCCATGTCGGGCTCTGCCGGATCCTGCAACGACTGGGAATAACGGCCTTGCGGCTCACACTCCCTTACCATGAGAACCGTCGCCCTCCGGGCATGCGTCGGGCCGATTTCATGGTCAGCCCTAATTTGGGTCGGACACTGCAGACGATTCGCCAAGCGGTATTGGAAGTTCGCCAAGCGGCCGCCTGGTTGCGCCGGCAGGGTTATCGCCAAGTGGCCGTCATGGGCACCAGCATTGGATCTTGCGTCGGTTACTTGGCTTTTGTTCACGACCGCTCCCTGCAGGTGGGAATCTTCAACCACGTCTCCGGCTTTTTTGCCGACGTGGTATGGACCGGTCTCTCCACGCGTTTCATACGCTGGGGACTGGAAGAAAAAATCAATCTGCCCCAACTGAGAGAGTGTTGGGCGCCGATCAGCCCACTCTACTTTGTAACTCGTTTGCAGGGCGATTCCAGACGCCATCTGCTCATCTGGGCCAAATACGACTTGACCTTCTTACCCAAGTTGAGCGAGCAGGTTTTTCAACACTACCGCCAACTCGGCATCCGCTGCGACCACGTCTCGCTCCCCTGCGGCCATTACACCACCGCCCGTTTCCCTTTCAACTACCTCGACGGTTGGCATATTTGCCGCTACTTGCAGCGCCATTTGTGTCCCGCGTCCGCTCAATAGATCGAGTCGGTGTTGGGTCGCCAAGGACCGGCATGAAGCCGGTATCCGGGGTAGCCAGGCAGTCCGAGGCTTATCTTGCCGGGGTCGAACTCACTCTCGGGGTCAAGCGGTCTAAACGCGATCAGATAACGATGCTTGATAACTTCCCGGATCGAGTCCAGGTGTGAAAGTGCCTTCTTGCCTGGATAGATCAAACCTCCCGTCCCACGAATCAACCGAGTGCGAGCGAGACGGTCTCCGCCTAAATTGAACAGGTCTCCCAATTTGTTGGGGAGCGTAAGAGCCACCAAGGTCACCCCAGAGATCTGGAGATGGTCCTGCGTTGCCCGACCCAGATTGCCAAACCCGGCTGAGATCGCCAACACCACTTTTTCACTGATCGGCACTTGCTTGATCTTTCTCAGGGTCCGGTCAATTGCCGAGCCGGTCAGGCTGCTGCTGGCAGAGAGCTTCATCAAGCGGGACAGCTTGCCGGGACGTGCTCCAGCGGAGAGGTTGTTAAGCGCTTCTACGAGCTGTTTGCGATCGGAAGTAATCTCGCTGAGAAAGTGGATCTCGCGGTCAAAAACCGCCAGCAAGAAGAGATCGGAAGGATTCAACCGGTGGATCAATTCAAAGACAAACTGTTTGGCGCCGCGAATGGCCTTTCGGCTCATACTGGAACCGGTGTCCACCAGGATGGCCACCAAAATTGGGTAGTCTTGCTCCTCCTCAAGAAAAATCACGGGGCGGAGACGGCCCCGCTCACGAACTTGAAAATCGTTCACCTGGAGGCCTTGGACAACCGATCCGTCGGGCCGAGTCACTCGTACACGGTATAGCCGGGCGTCGATATCGACCTGGAACTGCGGCTGTTGCTGTGGGAATGTGCTGGAAGCCGCGCGCCAACCCGGACCTCCTCCCAAGACCAACCCGATGGCCAAAACCAATTTTGTCCGTTTACTAGACTGTCGTTTCAATCCGTTCTCTCCCATCACCGGAAGCGTGAACTGTCCCCTTCCGTTTGGATGTTCTATGGTCAGCGGAAGGATTGATTTTCTCCCGGTCATTCTCGGCTCAACGTCCCACCAGCATACAATATCGGGGGTTGTCGGCAGCGGAGCGTCGATCTCGGCGATCGATCTGCCCAGGACGCCAAAAGACAAGCAGCGACAAGTTGGATGCTGCCCGGCCTCGGAACCGATTTCGGACCCGGGCGGATTCATGGAGGGGCAATATGAAACTCGTCGGGACTTCCGGCTTTGCCTACAAGCAATGGGAGGGCGTTTTCTACCCAGAAAAGACCCCCGCCAAAAAGTACCTCAACTACTACGCTGAACACTTCAAGACCGTCGAGATCAACAACACCTTCTATCGCATTCCGGCCGCCAAAACGACCCGGCACTGGGTCGACCAGGTTCCCGATGATTTTCGTTTTGCAATCAAAATGAATCAACGAATCACTCACCGTAAGCGGCTCCGCAACGTGGAGGAGGAAATGGGGTGGTTTCTTGAAGGGATTACGCCACTGAGCGCGAAACTGGCTTGTCTACTGGTGCAATTGCCTCCCTGGTTCCGGCAGGACCTGGAGGTGCTTGGGAACTTTCTGGCCATTTACGCCTCGGAGATGCGCCTGGCTCTTGAGTTCCGGCATGCGTCATGGACCAAGCAGGCAACCTACGACCTGTTGGCCTCTCATGGGGCGGCGCTGGTGGTGGCTGAATCCGACAAACTGGAACCGGTCAAAAAAGCTACCGCGCCCTTTATCTACATTCGCTTGCGCAAATCGGACTATACTCTCCAAGAGCTGGATGACTGGGTGCGCTGGATTGAGCCCTTGAAGCAGTCCGTCTTGGTCTACTTCAAGCATGCTCAAGGCGCACCTGAGCAGGCGTTGTATCTGCTCTCCTCGCTGAGAGCCGATGCCCACTGACCGAGTCAAGCTTGGTGGGGGCCCGTTAAGGCCCCAGAGGACGGAGCGGCAGGTTGAAGTCGTCTTCCTTGGGGGAATCGACTCAATTGGAGCAACCGAACTGCAATGACCTCTAACTCGATGAAGACTCTGGGGTTGCTGCTCTTGTTGTTGTTTCCGGTCTCTTCGGCGCCCAGTCGGTTGAGGCAGCCGATTTCCGATTTTGGCAAACGTCCGCAGCCCGAGTTCACTTTCCTCAGACTCATTTACTCTTCGTATGGCTGGAGGTCGCCTTGGCAGGTTGACTACCCCAAGGCTGACCAACAGTTTATCTACCTGCTGCGGAAACTCAGCGATTTCACTTTTGTCGATTCGGAGATCGAAGCGCTTCCTTTAAGCGATCCCCGTTTATTCGATTACCCGTTCCTGTACGCGGTTGAGGTGGGATACATGCATTTGAGCGACGAGGAGGTGCCACTGCTCAGAGAGTACCTGCTGCGGGGAGGGTTCCTGGTGGTGGACGATTTTCACGGCACCCGAGAGTGGCAAAACTTCTACCATCAGATCAAACGAGTTTTGCCCGAATACGAGCCCTTCGACCTGCCGATTGATCACCCGATTTTTCATTGTTACTACGACATCGACCAGCTTTTCCAAGTTCCCGGACTTCAATACATTTACTCCGGGCGGACCTGGGAGCGGGACGGCTACAAGGCCCGTTACATGGGGATCGAAGACGAGGACGGGCGGCTGATGGTGATGATCAATCACAATGTGGACCTGGGAGATGCCTGGGAATGGTTCGAGCAGGAGATCTATCCGCGCCGGTTCGCGGATTTGGCCTTTCACCTGGGCATTAACTACATCGTCTATTCCATGACCCACTAGCTTGCTGTGTTGCTGTGGGAGCGATTGTTGCCAGCAGCGTTTTTCGGGCGCTCGGACCTTTTGTGCCTTGGTATTGACCCCATTTTTCGTTAGGCTGTGGGATTTTGGGGAATTGGAGATTGGCTTTCCGCTGCTGCTAAACTTCTTTTGTCGGGAGTACGAGAAAAGAAAATCGATTTCCGAACTCCGTTGAGGACGAAGGCAATGAGAGGTCGCATCCATTTCGCACTGGTGCTTTGGTTGGGGGGGAGTCAATTGTCGGCCCAAGAGGTTGGCGCCGTTCCTAAGGTCTCGCCGGCCACTTATGCTATCGAAGGCGGCACCGTCCATATTGGAGACGGACAAGTATTGCCGCAAGCGACCGTCGTCATTGACGACGGCCTGATCACCTCGGTGGGCAGCAATGTGGACGTTCCGGCCGGCGCTTGGAAGCTCGATGCCACCGGCATGTCCGTCTACCCGGGCCTTATCGATGCCTTGACCAGCCAAGGACTCAAACGCGATACCGCGAAGCAGGAGCGAGATAATGGATCGGCCGGCGGCAACCGGAACCGAGCCGTCAGCGAGGAAGGACCCGGCTACTTCGCTCACATCGCGGCTGCCGACCTGCTCGACCCAGAAGCTAAGCTGGAGGGCTGGAAGAAAGCCGGTGTGCTGACGCTGCACGCGGCGCCTGACAAAGGGATCTTCCAAGGGCAGACGGTAGTGCTCAATCCAGGCACGGAGGAACCCGATCAATGGATCGTGCGCCACCCGGTTGCCCACAGCGTGGCTATGGAACCGCTTGGCTCTCGTTCCTTCCCCGGTTCTCTTATGGGCGCGATGGCTCACCTGCGTCAGACTTTGCTGGATGCGCAACATTATCACGATGTCTGGAAGGACTATTCGGCCCGTCCCCGGGGCATCAAACGCCCCCCAACCGATCGAACGCTGGCCGCTCTCCAACCGGTGGTCGAAGGCTCCCTACCCCTGCTCTTTCGAGCCCATCGCGAGCGTGAGATCCGAAGGGCGCTGGCTCTAACGCTCGAAACCGGTACGGGTTGCATCGTGGCGGGAGGCTTCGAGGCTGCTGCCGTGGCCGACCAACTCAAGCAACGGGACATTCCCGTGCTTTTGAGCGTCAATTATCCCAAGAAACCCCGCGACCCTCACCCTGAAGACGAGGAACCACTATCTTCGATTCGCTACCGGGTCCAGGCTTCCGCGGTGGGAGCAAAACTGGCTCAAGCCGGAGTGCGTTTTGCCTTCTGTTCCGACGGCGCCGGTGAAAACGATTTCGTTCCGGGTATCCGAAAAGCGGTGGAACGCGGATTGCCCCCCGAAGCCGCTTTACGGGCCGCGACTCTTACCGCTGCCGAGATCCTCGGAGTCAGCCAACAACTGGGCTCGCTCGAGTCGGGCAAAATCGCCAATATCCTCGTATCCGAAGGGGATCTGTTCGACCCGGAGTCCCGGCTTCGACATGTCTTTGTTGACGGTGTCCACACCGAGATTCCCCTCGAACAGAAGCCCAAGAAGTCGCGGGAGGATGCTCCGACAGCAACCCCGGGCGGCTCCCGGGAAACGGATCTTCCAACTCCCCGGCCACAGGCGATGCTACGGGAATTGCAACGGACGGGACCACGGTGACCGGACAGGCTGTCTCCGATCAAGGCACGGATGAGGTCCACGCCGGCCATCAAGGCAGGAAAAAGCATGAAACTTAAAGCCCTGGTCATTTCGGTTCTGCTGGCTTCTCCCCTGTCGGCTGAAGATATTCTGATTCGGGATGCCACCATCATGACGGTCTCTCAGGGGACCATCCGAAACGGTTCTATCTTGATCCGAGATGGAAAGATCTTTCAGCTTGGGAGCAATGTGTCAACCCCTTCCGACGCGCAGGTTATCGATGCGGCCGGGAAATGGGTCACTCCGGGATTGATCGATTGCCACTCACATATCGCGGCCGATTCCATCAATGAAGGGTCGGTCGCAGTCTCCTCCATGACGGGGATCGAAGACGTTCTCAACCCCACTCAAATCAACATTTACCGTGATCTTGCCGGAGGGGTCACGACGGCGAACGTCCTTCATGGCAGTGCCAATCCAATCGGGGGAAAGAACGCTGTCATCAAACTGCGCTACGGCAAATCGGCCTCCGAGATGCTGTTCCGGGGCGCCAAGCCCGGGATAAAGTTTGCCCTGGGCGAGAACACCAAACGACGAGGCATCCCGCTTTTCGCGGGCACCAATCCGCGCCGCTACCCCTCGTCACGAATGGGGGTCGAGGATGTGATTCGCAGCGCCTTTCAGGCGGCCCGAGAATACCAACGTTCCTGGAAGGAGTACCGGGACCGCCAGGCGGAGGGGGAAAGAAGGCCGGCGCCTCGAAGAGACCTCACGTTGGAGCCGCTGGCGGAGATTCTGCGCGGCGAACGGCTGGTTCACGCTCACTGCTATCGGGCTGATGAGATCTTGATGCTGATCCGGGTCGCCGACGACTTCGGCTTCAAGATCGCTACCTTTCAGCACGTCCTGGAAGGCTTCAAGGTGGCCAAGGAAATCGCTGCTCACGGAGCCGGAGCTTCCACCTTCTCCGACTGGTGGGCTTACAAGGTGGAAGCCTATGATGCGATTCCGCATAATGCCGCCGTCATGACCCGCAAAGGGGTGCTGGTTTCGATCAACTCCGATAGCGCGGAGGAGGCACGTCACCTCAACCACGAGGCGGCCAAGGCCATGCGTTGGGGAGGTCTCAACGAAGAGGAGGCCCTGGCTCTGGTCACCCTGAACCCGGCCAAGCAGTTGCAGATCGCCGACAGGGTGGGGTCGATTGAGGAGGGCAAGGACGCCGACCTGGTCATTTACAACCGTTACCCGCTCAGCGTCTATGCGGTTCCGGAAATGGTAGTCATCGACGGTGAAATCTACTACAGCAAAGCGCACGACCAGCAGCGCATGGCCAACCTCGAGCAGGAACGAGAGCGATTGTTGAAGCTGGACGAATCGGAATCTCCCAAAGAAGAGAAGAAGAAAAAAGACGCCGACGTTGATGGTCGAGACATCCAAGCCCATCCCCGCGGAGGTGAACGATGAGACGTTGGCGTTGGTTTTCTTTGGTGTTCTTGCTCTGCGGTCTGGTAAGCCATCCAATGGCTCAAGACAGCTATGCTATCCGCAACGCCAAAGTCGTCACGGTCTCGGGCCAAACAATTGACCGGGGCACCGTGCTGATTCGGGATGGACTGATCGCCGAAGTGGGGGTGCAGGTTTCGATCCCTTCCGGCACCCGGGTGATCGGCGGACGTGGACTCACGGTGTATCCCGGCTTGTTCGATGCCAATACCCGGCTCGGGTTGACCGAAGTCGGCGCGGTGGCTGTCACCAATGACTATTCCGAGATGGGCGACTACACACCGCACCTGCTCTCTTTTTCCGCCTTTCACGTGGAAAGCGAACACCTCGCGGTGGCCCGCGTGGAAGGCATCACTCACGCCTTGACCGTGCCTACCGGTGGGGTCATACCGGGCCAGGCGGCCTTGATGCACCTGGCAGGATGGTCGCCCCAGGAAATGGAAGTCGACCGGCATGCCGCTCTCATCCTCAACCTGCCCTCGTTGCTGCCTATGAGGCGTCGGTTTGGCCGGGCGGGCCGGCGAACTCATTCCGAGCGGAAAAAGGAGTTCGACCAGAAGATCGCTGAGCTAAAGGATCTGTTTGCCAAGGCGCGCCATTACGCTCAGGCGCGTGAGGCCGGCATCGATGTGGTCTTCGACAAACAGCTTCAAGCGCTTCTCCCCGCGCTCCGGGGCCAACAGCCCGTGCTGATCTTGGCCAATAGCCACGCCGACATCAAGGAAGCCGTTCGTTTTGGGCAGGAAGCGAAACTGGACTTCGTGCTAGTGGGGGGGCGCGATGCTTGGATGGTGGCTGATTTCCTCAAGGAAAACCAAGTCAGAGTGATCCTGGGACCCATCCAGACGCTGCCGGCTCGCGAGGATGATCCCATCGATATCGTCTACCGTACCCCTGCCCTCCTCCACGAAAAAGGTGTCCGCTTCGGTTTGGCGACCGGAAGTTCTTCCGATGTTCGAACCCTGGCCTTTGAAATTGGCACTGCCGTGGCCTACGGACTCCCCTGGGAAGCAGCCATACGCGCCATTACGTTAACACCCGCCAGTTTTCTCAAGGCTGACGATCGGCTGGGCAGTATTGAGAAGGGCAAGATTGCCAACCTGGTGGTCGCCGATGGGGATATCCTGGAATACCAGACCAAGATCCATCAGGTTTTCGTAAAAGGAAAACCGATCAGTCTGGAGAGCAAGCACACCCAGCTTTTTAAAAAGTACCTCAACCGTCCTTAAGTCAATCACCTTCAATTGAGTCGCAAGAAAAAGAAGACCCTCAAAGTGGCGCCATTACCGACCTGCCGACAGCTCGCGGTTTTTGCGGTTGGGTGGCGGCAGCAGGTCGATGCAGACCGCTTGATGGTCCTTCACAACACGCAAGCGAAAACAATCCGCGCTCTTTAGCCCCTCTGAGGTCCTGAACATGGATACCTTACCCAGCCCTGAAAACGAGTGTTCGACTGGAGCGGATAAGTTGTGGCCGCTCGGATCCAGTCCCAATCTCGCCAGTGCGATCCCGGAAAGGATGCATGCCTTGACCTTGCGGCGAGACCGATACGGCCCCCCACAGCAAGTGATCCGTCTCGAGCAAGTTCCCGTGCCGCGCCTGCTGCCGTTGGATGCGAACCGAGTCTTGGTGGCTGTTTTGGCCACCGGTCCCAATTTCAACACCAACTTTGCAGCGCTGGGACTTCCCATTCCCGTCTTTGGCAGAGGCGACAGCGCCACACTTCACATCCCGGGAAATGATGCCCTCGGAATCGTGGTCGATGCCGGCGCAGCGGTCCGCAGTCTCAAGGTGGGGCAGGCGGTGATCCTGGATTCCTACACCGGAAGAACCTTACGAGGCTACGAGACCCACGACGGTTTCAATGCCCAGTTCGTCTCGCTGGAGGAAGAGCGGGCTCTTCCGGTGCCGCCTTCTCTCAGAAATTACAGTCCCGAACGGCTTGCAGCCATGTTATTGGCCTACGGAACGGCCTACCGCGCGGTGGTCGAAAGGTTGGCCGTGGGGCCCGGAGATTCGCTGCTGGTGATGGGGGGTGGCAAGGGAACCAGTTTCGCGGCCGCCCAACTTGGCAAGGCACTCGGCGCGCGTGTGGTGCTGGTCGGTTCCAATCGCGCCCTGGCCGATTCTCTAATCCGACGCGGCATTGCCGACGCCTTTGTCAATCGACTTGAAATTCCGGATCGGGTTTACGGCGTCCTGGCCGGCGACGAGGAATATGAGCGCTGGACCGCTCTTACCGATCCCTTCCGCCGGGCTATTTTGGAGGCCAATGACGGTCAGCCGGTGGACAGGATCTTTGAGCATACCGGGGGCGCCAATTTCCCTCTCCTGGTTTCGGTTCTGGCCCCCAACGGAAAACTGGCCTTCTTCGGCGCCACCGGCCAAGGAATCAAAGGGGAATACAAGGAGACATTCTTTTACGACAAGAAACGCTTCGTGATGGACGCCCGCTGGGTCTGGATGCGCCAGAAGCAAATTCTCTTTCGGCAGGACTCTCCCCGAGAGATTTTCTCGGAAATCGGTCTGCTGCCGGGACGCAGAGGACTCATCTGGGGCGCCGATCAATATGCGAGGGAGTTCGCTCGGGAGGCCTTGCAGAGGGGAGCGGAGATTGCGGTTGTCGCGTCCCACTCTCGGGAGCGGGAAGGGCTGGCCGCCCTGGCTCGACTTGGCGTCGCCGAATCCCAAGTCATCGATCGTGATCGTTTTGAGCTTTCCCGGGACATGCCCGACCCGCTGACTGAAGAAGCCACCCCAAATCGCGCTTATGGGTCGGATTTCATGTCGCAGGCCCGGGCCCTGGGAAAGGCTGTCTGGAGAGTCTTCGGACCTCGACGCAGTCCTGACTTCATCGTGGAACGGACCGATCAGAGTACGCTCCACTACAGCACCTTCCTGCTCCGGAATCATGAGGAGAGCAACGAGATGCCGTTGGGATTCATCGTGGCCCGCGGCCCGTCCAATCTCTCCATACTCGGCTCCCACATGTATCGATCTTCCCAGGCTCGGGAAATAGTCCAACTGCTGGACCAAAACAAAATCGTCATGGAGCAGGAAGATCTGGAGATCGTCGACCTGCCCCAACTCCCCATGCTGCAACAAAAGATGTTGGACGGAACCATGACCAAGCCGAAGGGGGTGGCGCTGGTTCAAGCAGACAAGGCGGGTCGAACCATCGCCGAGTTCGAGGAGGATTACCTGGGGCCAACCTTGCTCAAGGCCAACCCTAAAGCCAATCGCTATCTCGATTTGAGACTCATTGACGGGGTGGCCCTCATCACCCTCACCCGGCCCGCCGCTCTGAACGCCTTAAGTGAGGACTTGCTGGCCCAGTTGGCGGCAGTCGTAGGGGAAATCGAGGCCAACGGCACTTTTCAGGGGGAGGATGTCCAGGCGCTGATCTTGCGCGGCGCCGGACGGGCTTTTGTGGCCGGGGCCGACGTTCAGGGCTTTGTGGGCAAGAGCGCAAAAGAACTCGAGCGCTTGACAGCCGACACCATAGCCTTCTTCTCCCGGCTGGAAAACCTCTCCTTGCCCGTCGTGTCGCTGGTGGACGGCTTTGCTCTCGGCGGCGGCAACGAGTTGTCGATGAGCACCCATTATCGAATCGTGACCGAAAACGCAGTTATCGGCCAGCCCGAAGTCAAGCTGGGCATCATTCCGGGATATGGTGGCATACAAAGGCTTCCGCGCCTGATCGGTCCTCGAAAAGCGGCCGAGATGACCGTTAACGGCGAGCCCGTCGACGGACCCACGGCAGTGAGCATTGGGCTGGCCCACGAGTTGGAGCCCTCGTGTACCGGTTTGAGTAGAGCCTTTCAGATAGCGAAAGAACTCGCCTCGGGGGAGCGCCGGCTGGTACGCTCGGATTGGGACGCGCTGGCCGACGGCCAAGCTGCTGAGATTCAAGCCCTTTATAATAGTGAGGCGGTAGCGCAACTGATGCAATCACCACCGCCGGATCGGGAGAGCGCAAAGAACCTGCTGTCGGCGCGGCAATTCGCTGCCCGGATGGCCCTTGAAGCTCTGCGCTTCGGGTTCGAGAACGGCTTCCAACGAGGCTTGGACAACGATGCGCGACTCTTCGGCCAAGTGGCTTCCTTGCCTTCCGGTCAGTGGTGGGTACAACGCTTTCTGGCCAAAGATCCGCGGCAGTTCTCTTTCTTGACTTTGCTGCCGCCGCAAGAGTGTTGAGCTAATAGTTCCAGCTTTTTGGGGTTCTCAACGACAGGACGTCCAATCAAGAAATTCTAAGAATCATGATTTCTTTCCCACTGCCATTTCTGCTACTGCTTCTTTTCTCCTCCTCCGATACCCACGATTGGCCCGATTTTCGGGGGCCGTTGCGTGACGGCAAGTCTCAGGCCACCAATCTGCCTTTGCATTGGGGCGAAAACCGGAATATCCGTTGGAAGACACCAATCCCGCACCGGGGATGGTCGTCGCCGGTGGTTCGCGGAGACCAAATCTGGCTGACCACCGCCTCAGAGGATGGAAAGGAGTTCTTCGTCTTCTGTCTGGATCGGGAAACAGGCAAGGTGCTGTTTTCTCGACGCCTTTTCGAGGTGGAATTACCCCGTCCTTTGGCCAATGACGTCAACAGTTACGCCACCCCCTCGCCGACCATCGAAGAAGGTCGAGTCTATGTTCATTTCGGGAGCTACGGTACCGCTTGCCTCGACACGGAGAGTTTCGAAGTCCTTTGGCTGCGCCAGGACCTTCCCTGCGACCATTGGAGAGGACCGGCATCGTCACCGCTGCTGTGGCAGGATCTGCTTTTCCTGACAATGGATGGAGCCAACGTCCAATACGTGGTGGCCCTTGACAAGCGGACCGGAGCCAACCGGTGGGTGAGTTTTCGTTCGGCAGATTACGACGACCTGGCTGAGGATGGACGGCCCATCGCCAGCGGCGACTTCCGCAAGGCCTACAACACACCGGTGGTGATCTCACACCAGGGCCGCAACCAGTTGATCAGTCCGGCCGCCAAGGCCGCCTACGCCTACGATCCCCTGACCGGCCGTGAGTTGTGGCGTGTTCGTCATGGAGGCCACTCTTCCGCGACGCGTCCTGTCTTTGAAGATGGAATCGTTACCCTTCATACCGGCTTCCTGGGACGTGGCACCGAACTCTGGGGTGTCCAGGTCGACGGTGAGGGAGATGTCACCGACAGCCACGTGGTCTGGCGGGTTCGACGCGGAGCCGCCACGAGATCCTCTCCAATCCTGCTCGACGGCCGCCTTTACATGGTCAGTCAGCGGGGCGTTGTCACCTGTAACGATTTCAAGACCGGCGAGCAGCTTTGGCAGGGTCGTATCGAGGGAGACTATTCGGCCTCAGCTATTTTTGCCGATGGCAGAATTCACTTCTTCAATGAGGATGGTCAGGCAACTATCATCCAGCCGGGAGACCGGTTGGAGGTGCTGGCGGTCAACCAACTGGACGATGGATTCATGGCCTCCCCCGCGGTGGCAGGAGACTCGCTCTTCCTGCGCACTAAAACTCATCTGTATCGTGTGGCGCGCTGAACGAGACCGGCCCGCATTTCTCACCTGGACATCATGGATTTTGAGGATTTCGAAGTCCTTGATCTCCAGCAGCCTCTCAGCAACAGCTTCCGGTGCGACGTTGTGGCTGGACTTTCCGCCCAGCCGAAGAGCCTTCCTTGCAAGTATTTTTACGATGCCCGGGGATCGAAACTGTTCGACCGCATCTGCGAGCTTCCCGAGTACTATCTGACTCGCGCCGAAACGGCTGTTTTGGAACGTCATGGCGCTCAAATTGCGTCATGGCTCGGCAAGCGTCCGGCTATCGTTGAGTTTGGAAGCGGAAGCAGCATCAAGACCGAAATCCTGCTGGACGCCCTGGAGGACGCCGCGGTTTACGTGCCGGTAGATATTTCGCGCCGTCATCTGCTCGAGACGTGTGCCCGCCTCGTCTCCCAGTACCCGAATTTGCCAGTGCTGCCCGTGGTGGGCGACTATACCCGTGGCATCTCTTTGCCGCCCTTGGCGAAAACCTGTCACCCCATCGTGGGCTACTTCCCCGGTTCCGCCGTTGGCAACTTCGATCGCGTCGAGTCCCGTCGTTTCCTCACCCGAGTGCGCCGCATGGTCGGCCAAGGAGGTGGATTGCTGATCGGGTTCGACCTGGTCAAGGATGTGAAGATCCTTGAAGCCGCCTACAACGACAACTGCGGTGTGACCGCGCGTTTCAACCTCAACTTGCTGCGACGCATTGGCCGGGAAATAGGGGCTGAGCTGTCGGACCAATTCGAGCACCTGGCCCGTTACAACCCCCGCCAACGCCGGATCGAGATGTATCTGCGTTCCACTTGCCGGCAGGAGATCCGCGTGGGTGACCGGACCTTTCCTTTGGCCCGGGGCGAATTGATCCACACCGAGAACTGCCACAAGTACACACTTGCACAAACTGAAGAAATGGCCATTGAGAACGGCTTCCGACCGGCCCAATCGTGGTGCGACCAGGACCGCCTCTTCAGCGTCCAGTATTGGCAGGCACGGTAAATCAGGGCGGCTATTAATTCACGAGCGATTAACGATTGGTCGATAGCCGAATGGAGCCCAAGCATCGGCCTGTTTGCAGATGGCGGAGCCTTGGGCTTGCCGAGCGGGCCTATGATCCGCCGCAGGACTGGCTAACCCGCCTTTCTCACCGGGGGGCGCGATGATCGCACAGGATTTTCGTTTTCAGCGGGTGCTCGTGACCGAAAGCGTAGCAGGGACTCCGTTTGAGGGAGCATGTGCCCGCTGAAGACGAAAAGACCAACCAGGACGCGCCCAGCCCAGTCTGTGCCCGGGAGATTTCGACAAAAAACTGTAATTGCCTGAATAGAATGTCCTTTTGCTCATACACTCAGCGACGTGGTGAGAAATTCGGGCTAGGGCCAAGCTTGCACATCTGGGCGCCTTCCTAACATTAGAGAAGTAGGTAACCCTAGAGAAGTAGGTAACCCTCGCTTGAAGGCCGAATGGGAGGCTGAAGAGCTTGAGTCCTATGCTCCATGATACGGTTACGCTATGTCACCGCGGCAGGCGACCGATTCGCCGCAGCCAGGGTTCCCGCCCGAGATGGTTCAGCTGGAGATGGAAGCGAAGTTTCTGATTGAAGACGCCGCGCAAGTCGGAGCGGTGATCGATGCTCTTCAGTCGCGCCGGGTGCAGTCGGTCTCGTCCTTGGATATCGTGGACCGTTACTGGGACACCCAGGACTGGCATCTCTTCAAGGCAGGATGGGCGTACCGATGGCGTGACGCCTCGGGCAAAAAGAACCTGACGCTGAAGTCCATCCAGCCCAGCGGCGATCTGGTGCGAAATCGGGTGGAGGTGAATCAGCAGGTCGCCGCCTTTCCGGAAGACAGCACCAAGCCTCCAATTACTGGGGGGATCGCCAAGCAACTCCAGGATCTTCAGTTGAGGGATCTGCGGGAGCTGTTTTGGGTGCACAACACCCGCCGGCTCTCGAACGTCCGCAACCCGGACGGCGCAACCATCGAAATAGCGTTAGATCGAGCGACCATCACCACCCAGTCCTCGGTCGGGAAGCCGGCGCCGGGCCGTCTGGTGTTTGTCGAGCTGGAGTTGGAGTTAAAAGAGGGTCGGGAGGAATCGTTGCGGCAACTGGCGACGACGATACAGCAACGATTCGGCCTTCTCCCCTCTCGTCTGAGTAAGTTTGATCGAGGACTGCAGACCGCCGGCTTGTCTCCCCCGCGCCTCACTCGAATGTGGTCGCCGTTCAGAGTTACGCCCTTCCTACAGAGGTTGCATAGGCAGGAGTTGTCATCTTCCGATTCAGCGACTCACCTAGCCTATCATCGCTTACTGGAACTTTTTGAAGAAATGCTCTGGCAAGAGCCCAAGGCCTGGGAGGGCTTGGATCCCGAAGGTGTGCACCGGATGCGGGTGTCTACCCGCCGCCTGCGCGCGGCGTTTCGAGCCTTCAAGGACGTACTGCCCCTCGATTCGATCCGTTCTTTCAACCGCGAGTTCAAATGGGTGGCGGCCGCTCTCGGTGAGGTGCGCGACCTGGATGTCTGGCAGGATAATCTCAAACACTATGCGGCCCTGATTTCGGTTGCGGATGCTGCCCACTTAAGCGACTATCAACAGTTTTTGGTTGATCGGTGGCGCAAAGCTCGAAAAGATCTGTTGGCGTGTCTCAGAAGTTCCCGGTACGGGCGTTTGAAGGACCGCTTTGCCCACTTCCTGGAACGCGGTCCTTCAGGTCGAGCCATGAAGACCTTCGGCAGCGTCACGATTGGACATGCCGCCCCCCAATTGATCGGGAAACGCCACAAGGTCGTATGTCGCGATGGCCGCGCCATCGTGCCCGGGTCTCCCGGTGAGTCGCTCCACCGGCTGAGGATTCAATGCAAACGGTTGCGCTATTTGTTCGAATTCTTTCAACCGATCTATGGCAAGTTGCTCAAACCGGAAATCAAACGCTTAAAGAAACTCCAGGACGTGCTGGGCGAATTTCAGGACGCCCGCGTTGCCAAGCAACAGCTTCGCCAGTACGTCGAGGACGTCGTGCCGAGCCCGGGCAACCGGAGCCTGCGCAAGGTGCTGGAGCAACTGATCAGTACCCAAAACCGACGCGCCTCGTTCCATCGGGCCGATTTCCAAGAGGCCTGGAAGCAGTTCGATCGCGAAGGCGCCGGCAAGGCAATGCTCAAGTCTCTGGGAAAAACCCGGTGATTTTCCCAAAGTAAAACAGCGGCTTCTGATGGGGTTGCCAGCTATAGCCAAGCTGGCCATTTAGCGGGAGCCTGAGATCCGCCTCTATTCACCGGTGGTGCTGAACTGGCGATTCCAACCCGTCAGCACGGAAAACAGGAGCACTCCCAGCAGGGCCCAGGAGTAGGGGTTCAGCGCTGCCGCCAGGACCGACGGCGGGGAAAAACCATAAGCCTGGGACGCGTCCAGTATGGCGCCGTACCAGACGATGACCACGATGTGCCAGGGCACCATGAAGAACACGGTGCAGACCGCACAGTCCATCAGATTGGCGCGGCGAGCCGGCGCCAGTTTGAATTTTCGGCCCAGCGGTTTGACCAGAGTCGGCCCCACCAACAGTTCGGCGGCCGCGTTGGATGCGATCGGAATAGAGAAAACCAGCGTGATGAACACGATCGACAGCTCTGCCTGGCGTACCGTCTTGGCAATGGTCCGCTGAGCCAGTTTCAAGAGCTTTCCTATCACGCCGCTCTCGACCAGAACCTGGGTGATCGCCAGAACCAGCATGGCGAAAACGATGGCTCCCACCACACCCTGGATACCGTCTTGAATGAGTCCCGAGGACTCCCCTCTGGCGGCCGGAATGTGAAACACCTCCGACAGCATGAGATTGCCGTTGATCAGTCCCAGGATGACCGCCGACAGGTTTCCGTAGATCAGCGACTCGATGATATGGCGCCCGGACAGGGCGGAAACAAGCACAACCGAAAAGGAAACCAGCATCAACAGTCCCGCGGGGTTCACCGCGGCGCCAATTTCGGGGAGCGCATCGGCGTTACCGCCTCCTCCGGCGAGCAGAAGAACGACAGCGGCAATTGCAGCCGCCGAAATGGCCAGCGGAAAGCGGCTTCGCACCACGTCCTTCATGGTGGCTTCCTGGGTATAGGCCGAAACGATGGTGGTGTCGGATATGGGAGCCAAGTTGTCCCCGAAGGCAGATCCGGACAGGATCGCGGCTGCCAGCATGGTGGGGTCTGCTCCCAAAAAGTAGCCGGCGGGGAACAGGGCCGGGATCAAGGAAAGGACGGTTCCCGTGCTGGTGCCGGTGCCCAACGCGAACAACATGGCCGCCACAAAAGCGATCAGCGTAAAGACCGCTCCCCGAGAGCCGGTCTCCAGTCCAAACCAGAGCAACCCCTCGACCAACCCCCCGGCCACCATCAGTTTTCCGAACACGCCGGCAAAAAGCCAAGCCGTGAAAATGACGATCCCGTTCTTGTCGCCCAAGCCCCGCAATACAGCGCCGCAGTAGGTCCCCTTGTCCCTGGCCAGAAGAAGCCCCGCCACCAAGGCCAGCCAGCCCGCCGGCCAAAACGATTGGCTCCCGGCGGTCCCGGCCAAGGAGACCCAGACCAGAATCCCCATCAGAATCAAGAGCGGGGTCAGGCCACCCCAGATTCCCAGAACCATTCTCAGCGGCTTGACATCTTGATCCATCTCGGAGCCTTTGCAGGTTGGCCTCCAACTATAAAAGGATCGTCCCGGTAAATCTACGGGACCGGCTCGCGCTTGCCGTTTGGGGTTCTCGGATCCGAGTTTCCTATCGACACGCTCCAAAACGACACGATTCTCTGTTGTCGTTCCCCGACCGGCGTCACCTTAGGCGACCGGAAAACCCTTTCAGGGATTCGCTCCACAGGGTGACGAATCAGCGCGGGGGAACTTTGTTTATTCAAGCTAACGGGTTTCCCGCGATTTGACTCCACGCGCCATCAGCGATATTAATCAGACACAACTACCTGCCTGGACTCGACGGGAGAGTGCAAAATGAAATACGGATATTGGTTGGGCTTTCTGATTTTGCTGACCACCTTCGCGGGGGGTCAGGACTTCGATCTCCTCATTCGCGACGGATGGGTCCTGGATGGCACTGGAAATCCCGCCATTCGGGCCGATATCGGCCTGCTGGGGGACCGGATTGCGGCCATGGGCAAACTGGGAGAGGCGTCGGGCGCCCGGGTCATCGAGGCCAACGGCCTGCATGTTGTTCCGGGGTTTATTGACATGCACTCCCACGCCGATCGGGCCCTCGTTTCCGAGGACCGGAAGGGTCGGCAGGCCCTCAACCTGGTCATCCAGGGAATTACCACCATTGTGGTGGGAGCTGACGGACGCAATGCGGTCTGGCCCGTCAGCGATGAGATCGCAGCTTACCGAGACCCGGGAACCGCACTCAACGTGGTGCTCATGGTCGGGCACGCTACCGTCCGCCGCCAAGTCATGGGGGACGATTACGAGCGGGCCGCCACCCCGGAGGAGATCAAGAGCATGCAGGCCCTGGTTCGCCAGGGGATGGAGGCCGGCGGCTGGGGCCTCGGCGCCGGACCGGAGTACCGTCCGGGCAGATTCAGCACCACTGAGGAGATCGTGGAACTGGCCCGGGTGGTCGCCGACTACGATGGTTTTTATTATGCCCACCAACGCAGCCAGTCCCCGCTGCCCCTGTGGCAAACCCCCAGCATCTTGGACGCCGGGTGGAGACTGACCGGAACCGACGGGATGAAGGAGACCATCCGGATCGGGCGCGAGGCCGGCATTAGAGTGGTGGGAAGCCACATCAAGGCTAAGGGTCCGACGACTTGGGGACACTCCGCCATAGACCGACTGCTGATCGAGCAGGCCCGCCGGGAAGGCGTGCAGGTGTTTCTCGACCAGTATCCCTACGAAACTTTTGGCGGCGGGGGTCGAGGCGTACTGCCGAACTGGGCTTTTGCTCCTCCTGGGACCGACCGAACGGGCGGCAATGACGATCCTGCCTGGAGAACGCCCGGCCTCTTTGCCAACCACAAGGAAAACCTCAGGCGCAACCTGATGGATTCGACCACCGGCCCCCTGCTGCGCCAGGACATTCTCTACCTGCTGGACATGCAGGGAGGCGCTGATCGTCACATCATCGTCAAGTCAAAAGACGCCTCGCTGATCGGAAAGACCTTGACCGAGGTGGCCGAGTCCAACCGGATCACGCCGCTTCAGCAGTTGATTGAGTTTGCCATGCAGGGGACCGAAGAGCAGCCCCATGGAATCCTTTTTCGCCCTGTGGCGGGACACCGCTTCGACGTCGAGAACTACATGCAGCAGGACTACACCGCCACCTGCACCGACGCCGGGATCATTCTGCAAAAGCGGCCCGGCTTACACCCCCGCTACTATGGCGCCTATCCGCGCAAGATCGCTCACTACGTCCGGGAGCGCCGTATCATCAGTCTCCCTTTCGCTATTCGAGCCTCCACCGGACTCCCGGCCCAAATTATCGGATTGCAGGACCGGGGATATTTGCGCCAAGGGCTCAAAGCGGACTTGGTGATATTCGACTTTGCGAGCATCCAGGATCGGGCCACCATCCTGGAGCCCTATCTTCCACCCGAGGGGATTGAATTCGTGGTCACCAACGGACAGCTCACGGTCGATGCCGGCGAGACGACCGGGCTGCTTCCCGGCCAGGTGCTGGTGCGCTCCGGGGCCTCCCGCTGACATCCTGACTCGGTTGTCCAATAGCCGTGAGCCGGTGAGGAGTGACCTCCAACTCTTCCCGGCCCAGATGTCGGTGGCAGGTCCGCTTTTGACGACCTGCCGGGGGTGGCGGCGCGCATTTCATTTGGTCCGCAAGCGCAACCCAACCACCCCCTTTGAGTTAGGGAACGTTTGAAGAAACATTGACGGCTTGGCTAGATAGACCATAATCTAGGTGTGCTAGGTTTATGCGGCTATGTTTGGGAGAATTTGGCCCATGCTCCGATGGAACCTTTCTATCTCTGAAGAGACGGATCGAGCGGTCCGCACCTTTCTTGCCCGCACAGGCGGCAAGAAAAGCGACCTGTCCCGGTTTGTTGATGAAGCAATGCGCCGCCGCGTGCTGGATCTTACGATTCAGGAGATCAAAGACCGCAATAGCCGACATGACCCACAGGACATCCTCGATCTGATCGACGAGGAGGTGGACGCCGCGCGTGCGGGTCGTTCTTGATACCAACATCCTGATTGGTGCTCTGATCACCAAAAGCACCCCGCCGGACAGGCTGTATCAGGCATGGCTACGCGGGGAGATCGAGCTTGTAACGTCAGCTGCGCAAATAGCCGAGATAGCGGAGGTTCTCACGCGGCCCCGTCTGCAAAATCTTCTGGACGCTGTTGAAGTGGCGGCAATTGTCGAGAACCTTGGCACTCGCGCCCTTATCCTTCACGAGCTACCGGTCGTAAACTTGTCGCCCGATCCCAAGGACAACCCGATTTTGGCTGCGGCCATCACAGGTATGGTCGACTTGATCGTCTCTGGCGACAAGAAACACATGCTCTCACTCGGAGAGGTCGAAGGCATTCCTGTAGTGACTGCCCGTGAAGCCCTGGCCTATCTAGACAGCGAGTAATGTGGGAGATTTCGACCGCGAACGAGAGATCCTTCAAATATGTGATGTTTACGTTGGGTAATCGCGCTGCTCGTCGGGACTCGTGTACAAAACGTTTGTCCTAATCTTAACGATCAGCACGGCATCTCATCGCGGTAACTGTGGTAGGTTTACACAACTTCAGCCTCCATCTACACGACTTCTTGCCACTCGAAGAACTTCGATCCCGACTTCGTCGAGGTGCGCCAGTCGCGACTCCGTGAGAAAATTGAACGGTACGGAAAGGACTTCAGACAGATCCTCACCGACGACCGGGTTGGGGCCTTCCACAGGAAACTGAAAGGGGACTTGTCCAAATGGCAACGGCTTCCCGGCGGCTGGCGTCTTCCCTTTGCAAGCGAACTGGTCAAAAGGACACGGAATATCCGGGTCATCCGCAGGGACTTCAACTTGATCCGGACGCGGATTAATCAGTGGACTGACGCCTTTGAGTCCGCGGCCGACAAGTCGCGTCAACACTCCATTGTCTTCTATCGGGAGCGAGACGGCGAGCGCGCCCTACGCGCCCATCACACCCGCGATCTTCGACTGCAAAAGGCGGTCGCCTAGCTGTTCCGGAATGCCGGCCCTGATGCGATGGGACGCACCTAATCTGTCGTGAATCCCTCGATTCGCTTCAGCGTTTCGTCCCTGGTTATTCTGTTCCCCTCTTTGACGTTGGTATATCTACACAAGCGCAAAGGCGGCCTCCAACTCCTCCAGGGATAACGACTGGAACACCGAGAGTTCTCTCGGTTGCGGTTGCTTCCAATAGCCGTTGCCCATCTGAGTCCCAGCCATCCAGTGCCACCGCACCGGGCTAAAGCGGAAGTGGCCCGGTATGTCTGTGTAGCAACCGACACCTCGGCCGGTTTGCAGATCACGGATGAGGAGACTTGCCCATCCACCGCCCCCAAGCTGCATTCTGAACTCGAACCTCCTGCCTTTGACCGCGCTGGTCTTACAATTGGAGCCCGTTTTCATTTCTTCATGGTGCCTTGGCATATTCCCCACGGCCAGTTTCCCCAGTTTCCCATTCTATTCCAAGGTTGGTAGGACCTTGGCGGTCAGAGGTAGCCGGGTGGTGTCTCAGTTTGACCCGAGACACCACAGGTAGCCGAACGGTAGCGACAGGCGTTGGGTTCCGGCCTTGCCGATTCGGTGTTTCTGCAGTGCTTGGCAGTTACCGCTTCAGCCACCGGCGGAGTTAGCTTTGGACTACAATAACGTCCCACGGAGGAGTGGCCGAGTGGTTTAAGGCGGCGGTCTTGAAAACCGCTGTGCCTGCAAGGGCACCGTGGGTTCGAATCCTACCTCCTCCGCCAATCCCCTGTCCAATGAGTTTCTCGTTATGGCATTTGCTGCTGGAGTTCGGACAGAATGTTCGGCGGCAGTTCGTCCTTGCAGTCACGTTCCAAGTTTGGCTGCCTGCTTATTGGCGGACTTCAGGTGCTTGGCGGAACCTATGAATCACACACATGAAGACACGTGCCTCGACTGCTGACCTCGTCGCCGCCGTCCGCGCCCTCCACCAGCGGGACCGCGTACGGCTGGTCGACGATCCGTACGCCATCCTGCTTTGCGGGCGATCCGTACGCCGGATTCTGCGAATTCGTCCCGCCGGCTGGCTCATGGCGCACTGCACGCTGCGCCGCCTCCGACCGGCCGCGCTCGGGACACTGATCCGGGCGCGTTACGCCGAGCAGGCACTGGAGACCGCAGTCGGGGCCGGCATCACCCAGTACGTGATCATCGGCGCCGGGATGGACTCGTTTGCCCTCCGCCGGTCCGATCTCATGCCACGCCTTCAAGTATTCGAGATCGACCGGCCCGCCATGCAGGAGATCAAACAGGAGCGCCTGCGACGAGCCGGCCTGGATATACCTCGTGGATTGCATTTTGTCCCCGCGGACCTTGAGCGAATTCCGGCGATGAACGCGCTGTCGAAATCGGCGTTCGAACCGGCAAGAAGAGCGTTCCTGTCAATGCTGGGGGTGATCTACTATCTACCGCGGGAGGTGCTTGCCTCGACCGTCCGCTCTATTGCGGGCGGCGTAGCCGCCGGTTCGCAGCTTGTTGTCGATTACATGCTGGACGCCGGCTCCTCATGGCCCGAGCACAGGGAAAAACGAGCACAGCTTGAAGCGTACGTTGCCAGGAGAGGAGAGCCGATGCGTAGCGACTTCAGTCTGGCTCAGATGAGTGCGTTGATGGCTGAAGCGGGCTTCCGCACCATCGAGGGGATCACCATGATGGACCTCGGTCACCGGTATGCTGCAGAACTTGGCTCTCTCCCGTTTGAAATTCCGGGCCTCTTCGGCTGCGGACACTTCCAAAAGTAGGAGTCAGGGTACCGCCCAGATTCAACGCCTTGCTCTCGAACCCGCTGCTCGATTATGGATGTGTTCAATCTGCAGGCGGCGGACCTGATCAAGAATCTCTCGTTTCAGAGCGCGGCACTGGAAGACGACTCTGAACAGAAGCGTTAAGACGGAGCAGGGACAGTTATTTTCTGAGTGCTCTTTCCGAACGAATCCCAGGATCGAGTCCGCAGGATCACTTGAACCCTGCAACAGACCGTGACGACAGGGGCAAAATGGGACTCTCTCAGCCCTTGCCTCTAATCTGCGCCAAGGCTGTACGAGCATGCTCCGCCCAGGGGTCCGGGCAGTTCTCGCTGATCCATTGGAGGTGGTTGACCGCTCGCTGCTCTTTGAATTCGCCGAGCTGCCAGATGATGACTTGGATTAGACTCTCTCCGATTGGATATCTGTCCTTGGAGACGTGCTCAAAAAAGTTCGCAAGCAACTCGAGAAGATGCAGCCGTATCTCCTCCGAGTCAGGACATGGCGCCCAGACCTCTCGTTCATTGCTCCCACCGTCACCCGCGTAACGCGTTATCGGACCTATGGGTATCGGGTCGCGATCGGGCCTCCGATGCGGGTGGTTGGCGCAGTAGGTCCAAAAGGGATCATCAATTGCTACCTTCCTGATCTCACAGTAGGGCGGCACCGACTCATCCCGGTGCTGCTGCCAGTCACGCCGGCCCCGATTGGTCCGATTGAACCAGCAGGTCCCACAGCAATCCGATCCTCCATTCGGCATGACTATCAAAGTCCTCCGTCTAGTCTTTCCGCCTTGACCCGTCACGGCCTTTCCAGGGCGCTGAAAATCAGCTCTTCCACCTTTTGCCACACTCCCGGGTCGCGGTCCATTTTGGCGTGGGCCACGCGGCCAATCTTCTTGTACCAGCGCAGATGTGACAGTTCGATGTCGCTGTTCTCGTAGTCGAAGCGAAAGTTGCCCACAATCCGGGTGCGGTCCGGATCGGCCGCCCGTATGGGTGCCTCTCCACGGATCAGGCGCCCGTTGTCCTGGTACAGGTTGGCGGCGACCCGGACGTTGGCAGGAATGAGGCCGTCGCCTCGACCGACACTGTCTACCTGGATGGTCAACAAAACCGGGATGCCTTGGGCCTCGAGTTGGCGCGCAAACTTCACCACAGCAGCGCCTCCAAAACTCTGGCCGTAGACAATGATGCGCGCCCGCAGACGTTCGACGGATTGGAGTCGGCCGTCACGATTGGTATCCAGGGAAGCGCGAACAAGTCGAAGCGCCAGATTTCTCTTGCTGTTCTCGACCGTTTCTACATACACTCCCGCAATGTTTCGCTGGCGCAACCTTTGAGCCAAACGGCCCACACCGACCTCGGTGTTGCTCCAAGAATTGCGGCCGCCCATGAAGCCCAGAATGAGGGTATCGTTCGGCTCGATGGGCGTGCGCGTGACGAAGTGCTGATACCGTTGGCTGGAGCGCAGCACACAGAATGACCCTATGACGGCTATGCCGAGAAGCAGGATCAAGATGAGCTCTCGCGCATTGCTAAATATGGCGATGTTCCATCCCTCTCCAGGTGCCGATGCCTGCCTTCACTCATTGTCCCGGATCGCAGGCGGGCTCCGGACCAGTTCTCGAAGGCAGCGGTAAACGATGCGATGATTGTAAACTGCCATCTTCCCCTCGTGTTCTCGCTTGAGCTTTTCTACACCGGATGTGGCGAAGGCGTCATCAATGCTCTGCGGTGGTCCATGAATAACTGCGCCGGTGGTCCAACCAGTGCATGGGTGAGAGAATCTACCCATTCTCCGATGGAATTTGCGCGAACGAGCTTGTGTTCAAGGGAATAGCGATGCCGGTCCACATCCTCGCCAACACATGCGATCACGCCAGCAGTAACGATCTTTGTGACGTACTCCAGCTTTAGACTTAGGGCGTGAAAATACGCATAATCGCCATCCTCCTTGTCGAGTGCAATGCGATCGTCGATTCTGGCGAAAAGGGGTTGCTGTGTCATGCTTGAGTCCGTCCTGTTTATTGTCCACCGACCGGTATTGTATTTCAATCGCCGTCGCGAAGCCCCTCCTTGGCAGGTCTTGCTGTGCAGCAGGGGTAAAAACGTATCAGCCTATTTTGTGCAGTGGAGTTGTTCCAGTGATCTTCCCCCAGAATTAGGTCCACTCTCTGAGCGGCGAGTGCCTTCTGCTTTTCGCCAAACGTCGAGCAATCCATATGTACGCTCTCCAGCCTAAGTTTGCTCGGAGCGCTACGCTGTGTCTGACTGACTCCCTTCGCCATGTGGCCAGCTCGGGCCGCCAGACCGCCCCCAAGGAATTAGCGCTGCAGGGGAGAGACCCTGAGCTTGCGAAGACCCTTCAGATGGAGGCAGAGCGCAAACTTTCATTGATTGGGTGAATTTCTCCGGATGGTGGGTGGAGGGCCTACGGCTCCCCTCCTTTGTGAGAAATTCGGCGCTGGCGGGCCGCCTGTAGGCGCTGTGGGAGTTCAAATGCGTAGACCAACACCGCCCTGGCAAATTCGAGTGCATCCTTCGCATCAGATTCGGTGATTTCTCTTGTTGGGTCAACGTGAGCGCCCTCATTGCCCGATAATCGCAGTTCTTTTGTCCACTCGAAGAGAGCGTTGTCGATAACCCCTTTTTTCAGCAACCGATCAAGACGGTGAGCCAACAGCCCGCTCGTTTCCCCATATTCCCTACACACCGCCTCAACACATTTGCGGCACATGACAGCACACGCGTCATAAAGCTTGACTTGGCAAGCTCGATGAGCCTCACGATAGGGTCGAGCTACTATTTCCGGTACTGATTCCAATACGGTTTCTCCCGGTGGGTAGACTCGAACCACTTCATTTTGAGGAAGTGCGATTCCCTCAACTATGTGAAAGTCCTGCCGCGCGAGAAGAGGTCTTTCACACCGATTACAAGCCGCAAGTGTGAAAACAGCCTCCGTGTACTGTCTGTCTTCCGGGGCGTAGAAATCTTCACGGATCACGCTCATCTCATATAAGTGTTCAGCAACGACCTTAGCCTCGACATACACCGAGCAGGAAGGACAGAATAAATCGATTTTTTTCGCTTTTTCATTCATGGTCAGAGCCCCCGTCTCCGGTGATGGTGATCAGTCTCCCATGTAGGGCAGACACCCACAGAAGTCAGCGTCACGCGCCTGAGAGTCCAAAGCATGAGCGACCTGGACGACGACTTGGGACGCCGGTCCCAGCAGACGCGGGGCGGCGGTGAAGCCTGCGAACCCGTCCAGCGCGCAAAGGGTGGCCAGATAACGCTCTGGTGAGGGAGCTTCTCCGGAAGAGATCTAGGTTAGGGGAACATTCTCGTGGCAAAAGTTTTTCGCAGCTTCTTGCTCAAAGTTCGCTCAAAGCCGCGCTAATCAGCGCCGCACGTGACTCCCAAAACTCTCCGAAGGCGTCGAATTCGTAAGTGTTGTCGAGATCGGGAATCAGGTGACGGCTGCGAAAAGCAGTGTCTCGTGTCTGAATCCATCTCTCAAAAGGTTTAGCTTTCTTCGACAAGTTCTCCGATTCAGTGAGCAACTGAAGGTTGGGAAGGGTGTTGCACTTCGACATATACGATTGTACGGTCTCCTCGTCGTATCGCCGCTTCTTTAGCGCCCTAACCTGGAACTTCGACTTCGGGAAGATATGGTCTTCATGGAAGACGGCGTCCTTCCAGTCTCGGTCAGGGTAGAGCAACGATAGTACGAGATTCGTGTACCGCCGCTGGTATCCATACTGACGGCTGTCCAGGATGTGCTCGATTTCGGAATCGCTTAGATTTGGCTGGATTCCCAGCGATTTGTAGAGATCAGCGATAGGGAATGGGGTCGTCCGTCCGCAGGCAATCAATACCTCCCGCAGCCTTGTTAACGTGGTGTCAGACGAACCGCCAAACGCGTTCTTGAGGGTCGAGAACACAAACCACTTGCGAATCGCAACCTGGACCTCGGCGTCCTCAGTCTCCGACGAAGTATCAAAAGATGAGTTGCCACGCTTCATGAGAAAGAAGGCAATCGGAAGCAACGCCAACGGAGCCACAATGTTCTTGGCTGTAAATCCAAACCGGGAAATGAGGCGCACGGTTGCCGTCAGATACTCCTTGGTCTTTTCCCACCTCCCTTCGATCGTGCGAAGGTTCTTTTTCGTGAAGTTCTTGACTCTGTACTGGATGGGCAGGTCTTCACTGAGGTACAGGCACGCCTTCAGCACGAAGTCCTTGCCAAAGTCATATCCGTTGCCGATCTTGTTGAGGGAGTCGGTGAAATCATGAATTTCGCTGCGCGCATCCAGCCTTTCCCACTTTGCAGTAGCAGTAGCAAGTAAGAGATCCGAGTATGAAAGGGGCTGTCCGGCTGAATTCGCCCGCACGAACACCTGCAACACCTTGTCGTAGTCCTGGGACTTCTCCTGGAAGTAGTTGCCGACCAGCACCGTATGGATACGACTGTGCAACCGTCCGATCATCTTGTTGGCACTCCTCCGCTGATCTTCTGGCAACACCGCCAGCTTCTCCTCCATGGCCAACTTCGCATCCTCAGCATCCTCGAAGTCCATAATTTTCTTCACTTTATACCAGATCTGCGAGTTGTTTGCGTCTGGCTCATCACTCTCTCGAAAAGCAAAGGCGTAGATCAGTTCTTCGGGATTCTCTTCGTTGGACACCGGCTGTTTGAGCAGGTTCAGATAGAGTTCGGTCTTCCGCCAGCGATAGTAAAAGTAGCGGAAGGAGCCACACAAACCGATAAAGAGCGAGGTAATCCGTTGCTGTCCATCCAGAACGAGGGTGATGTCCTGCATGATTCCAGCCATGTTCGCAGTCGGATTATGCGGGGACTCTTGGTCAAATTCTCGAATAAATTCGTAGACCGGCCACTGGTCCTTGTTTTCCTGCTTCAGTCGCCAGTACAGAAATGAGCCTATCGGAAAGTCGGCCATGATCGAGTCGAACAGACGCTCTACACGGTTTGTGCCCCAAACAAACTCCCGCTGGATGGCCGGAAGGTAGAGGTCCCGGTTAACCTGCCGTATGATGTCGCTGACTCGAACTGGGCTGTATTCCATCGTCTTCCTTACCTATTGACTAAACTAAGGTCAGCAAAACACTTTTGCCTTACTCATGCTGTCAGTCTCCCATGAGGGACAGACATCCACAGAAGCAGCGCTGTGCGCTTGAGAGTTCCTCGGAGAGACGCCGGAATTCGGGAGCACCATCTTCCAAGGGCCTATATCCTAATTGTACTTCTTTAGCTCCTTATTCTGATAGCGAAGAAGCTAGTATTGGGTCTTTCACGGGCGCGCAGATCTATAGGGAACAATCATGTGTGAAGGTGCCGACACACCCAGAACCGTGGTGCGATCTGTCGGGTCGGGGCACATGCGGTTGCCGTTATCCGTTGGCCTGCCTAACTAGCCGAATCGGGCTCCTTCTCTAGCAGCTAGCGCCCGGCTCAGAACACCCTTCACAGGTCAGTGGTTGTCGACCGGAGATGGACAGTTCACGCACCGGGCGTAGCGAGCGGCATACGCCGTGAACTTGGGGGGACTGTCCATTACCACCGACAGAACAGGTCGTCGGGCGGCTTCGCGTGTTTCAAATCGACCCACGGTGACGATTGCTCCGAGGGAAACGATTCAACCCATGGAGACGATGCATGACGAGTTACCAGATCGTTCTGCCACCTCAGCAGATTCGACCAACGTCGCTGCTGAATAGCGCGCCAGCGTCTCTGGGGGTCACGGGCCTGCCTCGCCTCCTCCTGCCACTTGTCCTGGAACAATTCTCCCAACGCGAATTCTACAGCCGCCATCGGGGTGACGAATGGGCTGGGGAGCCGCGGGATCGGAACGGCCTTGGGAAACGGTGATTCGTCGCGGTCACCCAGAATCTGCGTATGGAAGTGGCATCCCGGCGCATCGTTTGCCCCGAGCTCGATCCGCCACATTGCGAGACGTTCGGACGGTTTGTGCATTTCCCCCCAACAGCAGTTTTCGGGCCAGAGCTCGATGACCGCGGACGCTTTGCCCACGAACGCAATCTTGCGCTTGGGTCCTTCTCGTCCAACAGGCCGCAGTTCCCACTTTCCGCGAATGAGCGCGAATATCTCTTGACCACCGGACCTCGTTCCGGGCTCGTAGTTGCGAGTTGGCTCGGTTCGAAGCGGCTGTAGCACAAGCTCCTGGACGCGGTCGGTGGTCGTTTCGCCGATTCGCTCCAAGTCACGCTTGAGGACAGTGAGCACTCTCGGCCCATCTGCCGCGAGAAAGTGCTTTGCCATTCTCCTCAGGGCCACGGTTTCTGCCACGAGTTCCCCATACGGGAACAGCAATCCGACCACTGGGCAACTACTCATCGGCTTGGAGACGATACTGGTCAACAGGCTCGACCATCGCCCTCAGTGAGGGATCGCCTCCCACGGTATCAATCTTCATCCACGCCGCATCGGCGAACGACGGCCAATAGTCCGGCCGCAGTCTTACAGCTTCCTGAGGTGAGGCGATCTCGGTCGGCTCGAAATTGCGGTTCAGACAAACGACCGGATCATTGATCCCGATCAGTTCAAGCTCAACTCCAGCTCTCTCGTGGAGTCGGTCCCTGAACAGGTTCGGATTCCCAGACGCCCCACGGCCAAGCTCCCACGCATAGTCCTCGATCGCAGTACGCCACCAGCGGTTCCCCAGGAATCCCTCCAGAATCCCCGTGTACCTCCGCTGCCGCAGATCCTGCGCCAAATCGCCGTTGGAGGCGATGAGCTGTTCCAAGTCCTCCACCCTCATCCTGAGCCGGGTCGCTACCCGATGAACGTCCCAGAGAAAGCAGGGATACGGAAGGACTTGATGAAGAAACCAACGCAGGAAGAGGACACCATGCTCAGTACCGGCGAGTTCGTGAATCGGAGGCTGGCTTTCCCGGACCTCCCGCCAGCTTCGACCAAACCACGCAACTTCTTCCCGTAGATTCAACAACTCCCACGCGCGAGCTTCGGATGCGCGCGCTTCCGCAGGCCAGTCGCCGCGGAGGCGCTGCACGGCTCTTGCGAGTTCAACAACCTGTGGGTACGGATCGGGGTCCTTTTCTTTTGTCTTCTTTTCGAACACCCACTCAAGGTTGTTGAGACGTGCCACAACATGCTTCGAATGAGGTGGCCGAATCCTTCCGCTCGCCTCGCTGAGATGCGCGGTGTGGAGAGCCACTGCTGTAAGCCGGTCCGGCGTTGCCTCGTCGGCAACTTCCCGCAACACCGTCGCGAGGGCCAAGCCGGACCGAATATAGAAGGCGACGCCGGATTGATCGTCGCGCTCAGGCCACTGATCGAGCTTGTAGTCCATCAGCACGACGTCTGTTTCCGCCAGATCCCCCAGTTCAACGTCCGAAGGATGCAACACCTTCACAGCCGCGCGGTCGGCCAGCCGCAGCACCAAACCTGAGCGCACATCGTCAGCTTTGTCGTCCACGACTAGGACGAAGGGTCTTTCACCGTGTCCTAAACTCATTTCGGGATAGTCATTTCGATTGCGGTAGCGAAGGCTGGGTCGGCCTCGACGAATCTGATCGTTATTCCGTAGTAGTCGAGTATGCGCCTCGTGATGGTGAGGCCAAGACCCATGCCTTGGCCGAGCACGGGATTGATCTCTTGAGTCGTGGATTCGAAGGGCTCGAACCAGCGCTCGGCCTCTTCGAGGTCCACCGCGACTCCCGTGTTCTGGACACGAACTTGAAGTGCGCCCTCGTTGTTGTCGGCCGAGGCTACGATGTGCCCGTCTTCCCGCGCACCCTTGACAGCGTTGGTTAGGAGGTTGGCGAAGACGGTGGTGAGCTCCGCCGGGAACATTGGGAGTGTCCTAAGGGTGGGAGGAATCCGGTTGTCAATCCTCACTTTGCGCCGCTCCGCAGAGTGCCTTACCAACCTGACGGCTGCATCGAAACGTTCAGCGAGGCACTGCCGGGACCGTCGTCTTCGGGCGTCCGGAGTGACCACATCGACGAGGTAGGACGCATGACGTTCAATCCACTGGGTCAGGTCGACGGCCGCGGCCCAAGCCAGTCTCACTCGGCGTCGCTGAGCAGGCTGGAGGGTTCGGTCATCCAGTATCAACCTGAGCCCCTCCCGAAGGGTCTGTGCCGCGCCGAGCAGTGCGTTCATCTCGTGCGCGAACGCGGCCATCTGCGTACCGACCGATGCGAGAACGCGGAAAAGCGCTCCCTCCGAAATCACGCTGTCGGCTCGTTCCTTGGCGTTCTCCATCGTCTGAATAGCATCACGCATCTTCGGCTGAGCCGCATCGGCGTTCCCCTGGCTGACAAGCAACCGGGCTTCGCTGATAGAGGTTCCGGCTTCGGCGATAAGGTCCGGCAGAGACCTGCGCTCAGCCTGAGAGTCGGGAGCGGATGCGTTTTCCTGCACTTCCGAGGCCGACTCCGCATCACGAGCCTTCCGGCGCTCCTCGCGGCGCCTTCGCCGGGCCGGCCGGTTGGTTGCGGCCCGTACTCGAGTGCAGAGGTCAACGCCTGTGCGGACGAGGGTGACCAGCATGTCGAACGCCGCCTCGGGTACAAACCCTTCGCGGTTGACCAGAACCCTGAGAGTGGGGGCACGCTCCTGAATCAGGAACACTCCCCCAAAGTAGTTATTGTGAGGCAGGCGAACCAGCCCCTCATCCGGATCAGCGTCCTCCAACTCTTCCACCAGACTCAACCCGCTAAGCATTTCCAGCTGTCGAGGGCGGACAGCATAGTCCGCGTCAATGGACAGCCAATCGTCGTCGCCGTAGGGAAGGACCCGGAACCCCTCCAAGTAGACCCGGATTCCACTCGCCTTGGCTGCCCAAGTTCGCAGGTTGCGAGCTCCTTTTCCCGTGATGCGGCCCTCTCGGACGAGGATGCGAGCGTCGAAAAAGGGGCCGAGTTCGGGGTCGGGGTGTGCCATGGTCGTCGCATATGCTGTCGCACCGGGATTATCGCGAAGGGTCCGAGACGTCGGCACAATCCCAAACTGAACGTCGGCCCCGTCCTTTTCCGCACGAATCTCGAGCACCCAGTTAGCCATCTCTGCGATGGCCTCCCAATACTCGTCCCCAGCAAGGAAGTCGCCTTCCAAGAGTGTGTCGAAGCCGGCTTCGGTTTTTCTTGTGAAGTCGCCGCCTATATCCCGGAGAATGGGGTGCCCAAATAAGACAGGTTCGGAAACGAGGTTCGTTGGCAACGGTTGGTGAATGAAGTCTGGAGTCTGGAAGGCTTGGACTTCCGCAAAAAACCTGGCTCGTTCCTTCGCGGTCCACGGTCGCCGAAGTCTCGACAGAGTCAACATGGTGCCAGAACCGACGTCTCTTCTAACGCTATTCTCACGCAACGAGATAACGTTGTCCGGCATCTCGTCCAGCGTCTCCCACGCCTCGATTGCGTCCCAGTCGAGGACAGCGTTGAGTTCCGTCGCGTGGCCATCGCCGGACTCGTTCAAGTGGACGCTTGTTACCTCAAGCCGCCTCGCTAGCTTGTGGGCCGCCAGGCGACCGACCCCCTTCACCCCCGTGTACCGTCGGCCGAACACCTTGGAACGCCTCCGACCCTGGTCCTTGAGACGCGCTGCGATCCGCAGGAATCCCGTGATGAACTGGTCCCGCGTCATCCCGGTTCCGTTATCCATAACGACAATTCGTCCCCGTTCTGGATCGCCAAGGTTCTTGCCGTCGACGATGACCTCGGTGGCATCGGCATCGTACGCGTTCTTGATCAGTTCGATCAGAGCTGTAGAATCGCGCCCGACCAGCAGTTCGCCCAGCTCTCGGAACAGGTGCGTGTCGACCGTGAACCTAGCCATGCCCGTTGTCTCCGCGGGAAGGCCGACGCCACTCCATGAGCTTGGAGCGGGTGCGTCGCAAGATATCGATCTCATGGCTCCCAAGGCCGAGCCCGTCGCGCAGAACCCGTTCGTCCGCAGCTCTTCTGGCTTTCTCCTCCTCACCTCGGCGAAGCAAGACGTCCAGGTCACGGAACACGTCTTCCGAGCCTTCAACCAGCGGCACAGGGATCCTCTTCAGCGTGCCCGGTTCGATCTTCAATACTCCCCCGCCGTACCGACGACCCCGAAGCTCGGCCCACGCCGAAACCGCGCTTGTGAGGAAGCCGACGGTCACGGCTTGCGGCGCAACCGCAACATCGTTCTTCCAAGTAATGCTGTGAACGGCATTGCTGTTTTGGCATTCTCCCCGATTGAGTACGAGCAAGGGTGAACCGGCCCGTGCACAGGTGGCAAAGGCGTCTGGCGGTGACGAGATGTCAACACGAAACCACTCCTTTCGAACTGCGCACTTATGTCGTCCATCGATACCCATCTCAAGGCCTTCCTGAATCCACGGTTCCACAAGCCGATCCTCGTCGGCACCTTCCGGGCGCACAAGCAACGCAGCGGCTCCGGCATCCAAGAATGTGTCGTGGTCCTCGCCTGTGAACTCGAGGCCCTTCAGCCATCTTGTTCGCGGCACGACGCGATGGCGAACACCGTGAGGCAGTCCGAGGGCGTCCAGATCCGCCGCTGATCGAATAAAGTGGCGGTTGGCCCCGGTGACCACCCCGACTCTTACGTCGGCGACCTCGCCGAGGCGTCTTACCGCACGGTTTGCACCGAGTCGGCTGAGCGCGGAGACGGCGGCTGCCCCGATCTCGCTGGACGCAGCCGGAAAGCGATAGGAGAGTTGACACCCATTGGAATCGGAATTCTTCAGGACCGACTGGAGTTCCTCAACGGACTCCACCGCCAACGTCAGGACATCTCCCTTCTCGCCAAACCCGGTGCATGCTACAGCAACCACTGCCTCGTCTGTCCCGGTAAACATGCGGTCGCGGACGTAGACCAGGAGACTCCTGCTGAATCTATTGGCTAGTGTCTCTCTCAATGGCACGGCGTAGTCCGTTTGAAGGATGGCTTCCGGCACCAACATGGCCAGCCGACCTCCGGGGGAGAGAAATCTCAGAGCATGAAGGAGGAAATACGCCCACAGGCTCGCGGTTGCGGGGAGCGGAATTGTCGAATCGGCCGCCACGGCCCGGGCGGACTCCAGCTGATCGCCCTTGATCCAGTGGTGCCGTACGTACGGCGGGTTACCGACGATGGCGGCGTAGGGACTGCCCGGAAGATCACTTGGCGACGCTTTCAGAAAGTCGCCTTGGAAGCAGTTGGCCTCGACCAACCGCTCGCTACGCCGCACGGTGTGGGCACAACTCGGGTCAATTTCGACTCCATATACCCGATTCCCCGCCTTCGAAGCGTCCATTTCCGACAGAATCCGCAGCGCTGCCTCAAGAAAGGCGCAACCCCCATAGCTGGGGTCAAGGACCGGCCCGCGCCCGTCGGCCAAGGCCCATCGCACGAGCACGGACGCCAAGTCATCGGGAGTGTAGTAGACGCCGAAGAGGCGTCGAGGACTGACGTGGGATCCGTCCTGAAGTTGGCAAGACGATAGATCGGCCGAGGCCATGATCCTCCTTCGGGTTCGTGGTCCTCTCCGAGCAGAGGCGGTTCTGGACCGAAATCTACACACTGATGCAAATATAGGGCCTTCGGGTAGCTGAGCCGTCATGGCTCGTTAGTGCCCCGCGAGGCCCGCCCTACGAGCATTATAGATGTCAAGACTGTCGACGGCGACGTGGCCCACTCCCCCGTTCGCAGCTTACCGCCGCTTCCCCTAGCATTTCGTGGAAAAAGTTCGTTGCTCTAGCGCCTGGATGGGCGGCCGAGGAGACGGACCATCCTCACGAGTTGACGGAGGCAACGCTGGCACACAAAGGTCCGCAACCAAGTCGAGGTGGCCCATCGGCCCACGGGCCTTGCTCGAGCGCCGAAGTTGGCTCATGAACGATTGGGGCTACCTATCTGGCGGGTTGGGCACGAGACCCGGAGGCCGAACCGATCCGTCGATCCCGCCGCGGCGTTTTCACGATCCGGTCCGGGCATGAGACGGCACGCGGCGGTCATCGGAAGCGCGCCCCCGAGAGGCACACCTTTCGCCGGGGGCTGCCTCGGTGGATCAGCCTGCGACTGGCCAGCTGGCGAGTCGTTCCGTCTCCTTGCCTCAAGCCGGAATCCCAGCAGCCGATTGGTCCGATTGAACCAGCAGGTCCCACAGCAATCCGATCCTCCATTCGGCATGACTATCAAAGTCCTCCGTCTAGTCTTTCCGCTTTGACCCGCCGGTCACCGCACACCAGCTCTGGCAACAACGTGTCCGTCAAAGACGGAGAAGGGGACAGTTATCTTTCGGAACGAATCCGCTTCGTCTAGGTGAAGCCCCACCGGACGGCGATGGAGGTTCAGGGAGCGTGGTACAGCACGACTTTTTCCCAATCAATGGCATCAACCCCCCAGCCGCCCAAGGCGCCCACACCTGACCCAAGAAGAGAAAGACCCAATGCATATGCTTGCCACTCCGCGTCTCCTACTCCAAAACCACTCCTGGCAACCATCACCCCTAGTCCAATTACAGCTCCGACCCTGCTCCGATCAGAGTGCCATTCTTTACGCTGTCCTGTCGAACAACGTGATCTGCCGGATCTCTGCTTTCGGGATCAACGCCTGAGCCGAGCCGGTTCTCAGCGAAAGCTCGGACGGGGAGAGCCCTTCAAACCGTCCTTTGATCCGGTCCCCGTTCTTCAACTCCACGGTGATCCGCGGCCCTGACTTGAGCGCTTCAACCTCCCACCGCCCGGGGATCACGTCAGCTAGTCCCAAGTTACTTCCTTATGAAGAGACGTAAACCGTTGTTAAGAATGAGGTAACGGTAGGAATGAGCTGCGTCGGTACTGGGTACACTACAAGCGAACACCGAGGAGAGCCAGGGCGCGACTTGACGAACATTCGTAGTCTCGGAGATCCCCTCGACAGAATTGCCTCAAGATGCGCCGGGACAAAGTCCAGAGAAATTGCGTGGAGCTGTCCAGCACAAGGAAGGTCAGAGAAGGTCGAGTATCGCCCTGATAAAAGTACCGTAAGGCTATACACTGCGAGCGCATGGAAATTTATATTGATTGAGTGCCGGTTGCTCAAGTCGGTCTAGAGCCAATGAATCACCCGGACGGCGGCTCATGTGGGAGATATCAATCAAGTGGCAAGATGAGTTCTAGAGACTGGTTCTCATAGAAGATTCGGTTCAGTCCCACTACGAACTGTCCATCGTCAACTTCCGCCAACCCGAGGCATTTTAGCTGCCAGTCATTCCCGGATTTGACAGTGCCCCCTCCCACGAGAAAATGAAGATCGCCAACAATGTCCGCATCTTCCAGGCAAAGCGAACTAGAAGCATCCAGGGGCTTTCCAAGCAGCTTGCGCAAAGCGAGGAAGGACCTCATTCGTTTTGAACTGAGATCTCTGTTCTGTTGCGACTTAAAGAAATACTTGACGATTGCTCTCTCGTGCTCGGTGAACCGAGTCTTAACCGGCTCTCGCCCCACGCGGCGGGCACCATCAGCGAGTTCTCTCATATTCGACAGCGACAGCATTTCTCTTCCTTGGTTGAGGGACCTACTTCCCGGAAACCAAACCACCTACACGACGGCGAGGAGCCCGGCAACAACTGGAATTCTTGCTTGAAGCATCCTAACACTCTCAAGATAGGGTAATCGGCTACCAGACGCCAGCACGGTTTTTGGCGGCCAACATCGAAAACCTGGAGGAGATGTCAACCCCAACTCTTAGCCAAAGTTAGCCCTCAAAGTGGTTCCGTTTGGGGGGCTCAGATCCCTTTCGGAAACGGGTACAGCTCACAGGCTGTCACATTGCAGAAACCGCCACTCCGTGTTGCTGCTGGTAGAGAAAATGTGTAAAGACCATGCTCGACTTTACGCTGATCTCGGCTTCAGAGTACGAAGGAGGTAGACCTGTCTCATCGCTGTAGAGGAAGTCGTAGATCGTCTGCTTCACGTAATCTCGGGTCGCCTCCTTTTTCTGCCAGTCGCGGATGCGAGTCAGTTCCGCTTCCAGCTTCCCATGGAGCTCGGTCGCCACCGTCTTGATTTCTTTGATTTCCGCCGCCGTCAGATCGTCCTTTCTTAACAGGTCGAATAGCGCCAGCGTCGGCTCGTCGAGGCCTTCGCGGACGGCGCGCTCTTGTTCCTCATCGAGATCGGCGACGAGCTTCAGCAACGCCTCGAAGGTCTGCTCGATCGTCACCCGGTCCTTTTCCCGATTGTAGGCTTCGACCAGCTTCTCATAGTGTTGCTGGAAATCGGTCCTCAGAGGATTTTGCGCGATCATGGAGGCCAGACGCTTCTCGATCGCGTGTTTCAGATTCTGTATCTGCGTATTCTTCTGTGGGAAGCCCGCAAACTCTCGGCGCAGCCGTCCAAAATCGATGGCCGAGATGTCATAGAGACGCCATCTCTCACCATTTCCGGAATCAATTACCTCGACACTATCACTCACGATCCCCTGCAACTGCTTGATGATGTGCGAGATGTCCGCCTTTTCCCGATCTTGCTGAAGGCTCTTGTAGATGATGTTGATGGCGTCGTAATCCCTGCGGTAATCGTTGATTCCCGAAACGTTCAGGCAGGCCTTGAATTTCCGAAACACCTCGCGGGCCATAATCTCGAAACGCTTCCGCGTCTCGTCGTTCTCGTTGACGATTTCCTTGGCAGCGACGATGGCGGCATTCCGCTCGAAGCCGCTTTTTTCGATGATGTCCTCAAGCCGAAAATCCTTGGCAGCCAGGAACAAGCGCACCATATCGATGGCTTCAAGAAGCTCTGCGAGCAATTCCTCTTGCGGTTTTGCGGGGACTTGGGGCGTGTCGCCTTCTTCTGCTCCCGTGTGCCCGGCGAAGGTTGCGAGCGCACTGCGGAGATTTTTGAGGATGCCACAATAATCGACTATGAGACCGTTGTTCTTGCCCTCATGAACACGGTTGGCCCGTGCGATGGCCTGCATCAGCGTGTGCGCCTTGAGCGGCTTGTCGAGATAGAGCGTGGCAAGGCTCTTCACATCGAACCCGGTGAGCCACATGGCGCAGACGATGGCGATGCGGAAAGGATGGCCGTCCTTCTTGACCTCGATCCGCTCTCCGTCATCTTTCTCGAAGCCGTCCTTGATCAGCTTGCGGTGCGGCTTGATATTGAGATCCCATTGGCGGAACTTGGCGACTTCGCCCTGTTCCTCGCTCACAACGACTGCGATCTCCGTTTCCTCCATCCAGGCGACTTGCTGCTGCAATGTCAATCGCTCTTCATTGTCGACCGTGCCGGAAAGCTGGCCTTCGAGTTGGATCAGTCGCTCTTTCCAGTACTTGGTGATCAGCTCGTGCATCTTGACGGCGGTGACCTTGTCAATGGCCACATACATGGCCTTGCCGCTTTCCCAGGCAGTCGAGTAATGAGTGACGAAATCCTTGGCAATGGCATCGAGCCGCTGGGGCGCGGTGATAATGTGGTAGTCGCGCTTCAGTTCGCGCTCCAGGCGCTGTTCGACGTCAATATCGCGGATCTCGAATTCCTCCAGCTTGTCGGCGACCTTTTGGTTGATCTCGCTGGTGGCAAAGCCGAGCTTCTCGCCCCGGGCGTCGTAGAAGAGGGGCACCGTCGCGCCGTCCTCCACCGCCCGTTGGAACCCGTATCTGGAGACATAGTCCCCGAACAACCGCCGGGTGATCTCATCATCCTTCATCAACGGTGTGCCCGTGAAAGCGATATAGCGCGCGTTCGGGAGTGCATTGCGCCGGTTGAGCGCCAAGCGGCCATATTGGGTCCGGTGTGCCTCGTCGACAATAACTATGATGTCGCTCCGGTCCGAGTAGGGCCGGTCCGGCGAAACATCCTGGTTGAATTTCTGAATGAGCGAGAACACGTACGCCTTATGCTCTCCAAGCAAACGCTTCAGGTGCCTGCCGTCATTGGCGCGCACCTCTTCGTGTTGGCCGACGACGTCGCAACCGGCATAGGTTCGATAGATCTGATTGTCGAGATCCTCGCGATCGGTCAGCACCAGAAAGGTGAAATTACCTCCCAGCTTGCGGTGCACCTTTCGGCTGAAGAACACCATGGAATAGGATTTGCCCGCACCCTGTGTGTGCCAGAAGACGCCCAGCTTGCCGTCGACATCATGCCCCATCTCGACCGCACGGACCGCACGGTTCACGCCCAGATACTGCTGGTTCTGAGCGACGATTTTGATCAACTTCTCACCGCTGTCGTCGAATAGAACGAAGTTTTCGAAGAGATCGAGAAAGTTCGATTTTGTGCAGACCCCCTTGAGCAGTGTCTCCATATCGACCACGCCGGGCTCATCCTCGTCGAGACGTTTCCACTCGCGGAAGAACTCGAACAAGGACGAATAGCTGCCGATTCGAGCATCGACGCCATTGCCCAGGACAACAAACCCGTTGTGATGGAAGACGTGCGCAATCGTGTCCTTGTAGTCGGCGAGATTTTCGTCATAGGCGCGCCGAACGTTGCGGTGGATGTTTTTCAGCTCCATGAACAGGAGCGGCACACCGTTGACGAAACCGACGACATCCGCCCGGCGGCGATAAAGTGGCCCCTTGATCCAGAGTTCGCGTACGGCGAGGAAGTGGTTGTTCTCTGCATTGCCGAAATCGAACACGCACAAAGTCCGGGTTTCCATACCGCCGCTCGGGTCTCGGTAGGTGACCTTCACACCGTTGCGCAGAAGGTCGTATTTTTCGCGGTTGGTCTGGAGGGTCGAATGGGCTGTGCTCACTTGCACGATGACACGTATGGTGTTTTCGTAGGCTTCGGCTGGAAGGCCGGGGTTGAGCTTTTCGAGCGCTTGACGCAGGTAGCGCACCAGCACGACATCCTCGTCGCCCGCCCGCCCCAGTGTCCCGTCGGACCCGAAGGTCTCGGAGTTATAGGCATAGACCGATTCCCAGCCGAGCTGCTGCTCCAAGTATTCGGCGGTGGTCTGCTGGACGAGAGTGTCTTCGGTATAGGATGAAAGGCTCATTGCGGCTGCTTTAGGCGTTTCTGCAACTCCCGGCCTTTGTCCGTCAGCCGGTATTTCTGCTTGCTGCTGCGGGGTTTATCCGGGATGGTCATTTCCAGCCACCCTGCATCAAGCAGAGGCTGGAGGTAGTTTGTCCGGAACGTCTTCCGGTGCTTCAATCCCAGCAAGAACATGATCTCCCTTGCCGTGCGGGGCACGCGGCAATACCAGACAACTTGTGCGGTCACTTGTGCGGTTACTTGTGCGCTCAAACCCTCAAGTAGGTTTTCAAATTGCTGCAACGTGCTGTTCGAAAAGATCTTAGGCTCTTCTTGATCCTTTCTCTCAACTTGGGCGGTACCCTGCTCTCGACTTGGTCCATCCTTGGTTCCGACTTGTGCGGTGGGCCTGGGAAAAGTCATGCTCACCCACGACTCCGACACCTCGATCAGGGCCTCGGCCACCCCGTGCTCGCGGCACAAGTTGCGAATACGCCGGATGCCGGAACCGATCTTCTCGACCGCCTCCATCCGGTGCAGGATGCCGAACAGAAGCGGGTTGCGTGGAATGCTCTTCATACCGAGGTCCGCTTCAGTCATGCCGGCCGGCAATCCGCCCGGGCTGACGATCTCGAGCCGGTCCGTGAAGAGATAGATCTGTACATTGCTCGTGGAGCGGTAGTCGCGATGGGCCAGAGCGTTGACGACCGCCTCACGAATGGCCTCTTCCGGGAGTTCCGGCCGTTCCTCCCGCTTCACCCGCTTGATAACGTACTCGACGTTGATCTTGGAGAGAATCCAAGCCATCGCCTCCTCAACCATGGAATAGACATCGCCGTGGAAGTCACGCCTGTCGAGAATGCGCGCCTTGTCAGTTCCCATGAACAGGGCGCAGGCGACATCGGCGCTGATATTGAACTTGCGGATGTCGTGGGCCAGCAACCAAGCCCCGGCGTGCGTCATCCCGCCATTTTCGTCGATCAGATGCAGGTTGCGCAGCGCGGTGGCCGGTTTCATTTCAGCGGGAATCTTGGCGCGGCGCCGAAACAGAGACCAGTTTTCTCCATCCAGGTCTCTTTCCACCGAAAACTTGTCGCAGGCGGTTTCGTCGAAGTGGATCAGCCCTTCCTTGTAGAAAAACTCCCGGATCTCCTCCCGAGACATCTGCTGACTGTTGGCCCCCTCGCGGATGAAGAACTTTCCGCCAAAGGAGTAGGGCTTGCTATGTTGGGCGGGGTCCCTGACGCAAAGCACCTTGTCCGCGCTCTCAATCTCCACCGCAATGGGCGGATCGGCGGAACGGGCGATGGACTGAACCTGTGATTTCAGGCGGTTGTGATTTGTCACCCCGCGGACTATCCCATTATCAGCCACACCAATCAGAATCACACCGCCGGTGGCATTGGCAAAGGCGCAGATTTCCCGTACTAGGTTGGATGCATCGGCGCGTTTAAATTCGGTGGTGAAACCTTCGCCGAGGGCGATGAGGTTGGAGAGGGCCTCCTGGTTCACACTGCCACCTCTCCTGACATCAGGCGTGGCAACAGTAGGTCTCGGGCTCTCGACAACGCGATATTTTGCTCTCTCAAGGTCTTTATCTGCTGCATTGCGCCATCAGCGAATGCTGTGAATTTTTCTCTGACGGCCTGGGTCGGTATTCGCACAATTTGATCTTTCAGAAATTTGAAATGTCTGGCGTAGAAGTAGTTGGATAGATCAATCGCGTCTAAGGCGAAGTAAAAGTATGCCACCGATACATCATCTCTATTGGGGATCAGCAGTTGCGTACCGTCTGCTCCCCGCGCAAACGGAAAGTCGATGAACTTCAAAATTCTTGTGTGATCGCCAAAGATGACTATCGGTAAAGGGTCATCGTATATTGCGTCCTCATCGTTGGTATAACCGCCAATGAAATCCCGCGATTGATCCACACAGGGAATATTTCCGATTTCAAGATAGTCATTTTTCTTTATCTTTTTCTTTGAGTCCACACGCCCCAAAAGGTCGCGGACCTTCATTTTCCTCCAACCCTCTGGGGTGCCATCGTGAACCTTCTTGCGCTCATGACCCGGAAACCGCAGGCGCACGAACCACTCGCGATAGATCTCCCGTGCCGCCCGCTCCAGCAACGTGATCCGCTGCCGGTTGTTTTCGATCAGGTCGTCATACGTCGACAGAATGTCTGCAATGTGTTCTTGGACGCTTCGATCCGGTAGGCACACTTTCAATCGATGCAGAACATTCCGATCAACGCCGGGCACTGCCGCTTTGTCGCTCTTATAGTTTCGAACAGAGTGCTTGAGAAAGTATGCAATAAAGCGTGGGTCGTTCCCCTTGAAATCTATGACGTATAAAGCCGTATTTAGAGGCCAATATGCTTGCTGAATAAAATAGACCTCACCAAGCGTGCCATATCGTCCTGTCACCACCCCAGGAGCCTCTGCTTTAGACTCATTGTGAAATCCGGAAATGCCGGAGGAGGAAACGACCGGTACACTTCCGTTAAGCCGCCTTTTTTTGGGAAGATCATGACCACGCTTGAGCGTCATAACATCACCGAGTTCACAATCCCTCCAACTCATACGCCTAGTTCTTCAAAATTTCGAACGATTTTCGATGCCAGCTCCCCAGCTTCTTGGTTGAGTTCTTGAAGCTCAGCATGGATTCCCCGAAGTGTCTCTCCAAAGTCGAAATCCTCGTCTTCTTCCTCTGGTGCGACTCCGACGTAGCGGCCCGGCGTCAAGCTCCAGTCGTTGGATTGCAGTTCCGTTTTCTCGACCAGTTTCACCAGTCCTTCGACATTGCGGAGTTCGGCATCCGGAAAGCGTTTCTGTAACCAACGAGCTTGTCGCCAGAAATAAGGCGGCAATTTGAGCTGCTCGACCGCTTTTTTCCGAGCTTCATCGAGTGCCTTGAGTGGGCTTCCGCGCCCAGTCTTCTTTGTGGCGTCGACAACGCACGACAGTAGCTTGTAAAGACGGTCCGCTTGCCGGATCAAGTCCCGACTCGCATCGACCAAAGGCTGAGCTCTCTCGGCAAACATCTTGAGAGCGTCGTTGTCCCGGCTCGATGATTTCCAGGCATTGGAAATCTCCATGGCCTTCACTCTGAAGCCATTCACGTCATCAGAAAATATCGCCCTTGCCTTCTTGAGTTCCTCGACCGTGTCTGCCAAGTCGTCGGGCCGCTCGCCGTTCACATATTCTGCCGTTGTTTCGGCAAACGTCTTCGTAAGAGCGCCGAGCGTCTCGATTGATGCGCGGGCCTCTTCATCCATGCGCTCCAGGTGCTCGGCGATGAGAGCGATGAAACGATCAACTTGGCCCCGATAGAGCCAGACGATGGCCGAGAGGTTCTGCTGCTGTTCGGGTGTGAAGTCGTAAATCTTGCGCGTGACTTTTCGGCAGATATCGCGCGCGTCGATCATCAGCACCGTGTCGCGGCGTTCTTCAGGCCTGCCCTTGTCGAGAAACCACAGCTCGCACGGTACCGTCCGCGTATAGAAGAAACCGGAGCGAATCGCTAGCATGACGTCCACGTGACCTGCCTCGATCAGTTTCTTCCTGACCTTTGCCTCCCCCCTGCCTGCCGATGACGCCTGCGAGGACATGACGAATCCTGCCCGGCCCTTGTCATTAAGGTAGCTGTCGAAATAGGAAATCCAGAGATAGTTGCCGTTCGAGACCTTCCCCTTGTTGTTCACTCCGGGCAGGGCGTAAGGCAGGCGCGGGTCGTTCTTGACTTTCTCCGCGTCCACCTCGTCGACGTTGAAGGGTGGATTGGCCATCACGAAGTCGCACTTGCCGAGGAGTTCGTGCGGGTCTTCATAGTAGGTTATGGCCTTCTGTATGTTGCCTTCCAGACCGTGTACGGCGAGGTTCATATTGGCGAGGCGGATCGTAGTCGGGTTCTTTTCCATGCCGTAGAAGGTGACACGCTCGGTCGGGTTCTCGTATATGCGCTCAATGAAATGGGCGCTCTGTACGAACATCCCTCCCGAACCGCAGGCGGGATCGAGCACACTGCCATGGTCGGGCTCGATGACGTTGACGATCATCTGGACCAGCGAGACCGGCGTAAAGAACTCTCCGCCATCGTGTGCCTTCAGGTCGGCGAACTTGGTCAGGAAGTACTCGTAGATGCGCCCGAAAATGTCTCCATCGGCGCGCTTGAGCGCGGGGTCGTTGAAGGTGCGCAGGATTTGCCCCAGAACGTCGTTGTCGAGTTCCTGATATTCGGCCTTGGGCAAGGCGCCGCGCAGGGTCTGGTAGTCCTTTTCGATCCCTTCCATGGCGTCGATGATGGCCCGGGCTCGGTCAGCGCTATCGGGCAAAGAGACGAGATGGTCGAACTGTGCTTCCGGACGGAGAAAGATCGCTCCCTTTTGGGAAAAATCTTCCTTGGTGAGCGCGCGGACCTTCCCCCCTCGCTTCGGCAGCGTCAATTCGATCTCGGCCTTGACCGTGCCGAAACGACTGTAGGCGTGCCGGAGGAAGATCAGCCCCATCACGGGAAGGAAGTACTCGTTGCTGGCGAAGTTGGAGTTGGCCCGCAGGTTATCCGCGCTGGACCACAGCCGTTTCTCGATCTCTCCGATGTGTTCCAATAGTGTGCCTCCCTGGCCTCACATTCTTGAAGTCAGTGACGAACGGGCAAATTAGCTGGCGACAAGGACAGCCTCGCCGCCCATCTGCCCCTTGGTGTGATGGGCTCGGGCATGGGTTGGCCATTACTCATGCCCTTGAGTCCTGGCCGCATCGGCTCCGCCTGACATGACCCATGCATTCACTTCTTCCTTGCGAAATTTCCACAGCCGCCGGCAAAGTAATGCAACTCCCAATCTGGTTGCTTGGAATGCTTGCTCATGCTGCCCCATTATATTTCGGAATCCTATTTGAGCAGGAGTGACCTCCGACCGCTCAAACCCCAGATCTGTACTTTAATGACCCGAACCACGAGAAGGACAGAGAAGCTCCATGATCCGACGGTCACGGTGATTATAGGCGCGTGAACGCCGCTTCCGGGTAGCGACACGAGTTCAAGGAGGTGGATGCCATGAGAAGTCTCGCTAGCAAGAACAGCGGATGGCTCAGGGAAGCCCCCTCGGCTGGACTGGTTCCCTTGCTGCTGGCACAAGTCTTGATCGCTCTGTTCTGTGTTCCCGAGACGCTAAAGGCGGGCACGGAGATTCGACGTGAACTGGTCGGGGAGCAGTTGCCCCCTTTACTTAACGGCGAGAAGAAGGTCACCATCGTGCTGGCCGAGGGGGGGCCGTCCGGAGCGATCGGGTTACGGTTCTATCTGAGAGCATCCATCTGGGTCACATCACAAAGGCGACGAACTGGAAACGATACCCTTGGGGCTCCGAAACCTCTATCGCCAGAGACTCAGTCAAAGAAATCCGTGTGGAGAAATGCGGGGTGTTGATCGGGTGTGGGGAGCTATTGCGGGCGGCGCCGGTGGATTGGGTCTGACTTGGTTAATTGCCCCCAATTCTGTGACTCTGGCGCATTTGGCAACTCTACTTGGCGCGCCTTGTGTAGGCGTTACTCTCGGCCACTCGGGAGAGCCGGAGACCTAGAAGGGGACAGTCATGAATGAAGGTGCCACATGATCTGGATAGGCAAGAAGTGCGTCCAGACAGGGGGGTAGCCCGGAAATGGCGTGGCCCAGGTCATTTCGCGGTTGAAAGTCTCCAAAAAGAGAGACTGAAACGCCGAAAATACGAGACTATCAAACCTCTCACGTCCGCTGTGGCCCGTTTGTTCAGACCTTCCTCGACCGCCACATGGGATAAGTGCAAAGCTGTCCCCTCACCGGACACCGCCCCACCAGACTTGGCAAACTCCTCGCATTCCTGTCATTATAGAATGTACATACATGGCCATGGAGTTCGAATGGGACGAGGCCAAGAATCAGGCCAACATCCGAAAACACGGCGTCAGCTTCGAGATAGCGAAACGCATTTTCGACCGGCCTATGCTGACTTGGCGCGATCGTCGCAAGAACTATGGCGAGAATCGTTATGTCAGCATCGGACAAGCGGGACTCGCAGCGCTGATTGTGGTTGCCCATACCCGCCGCGACGGACACATACGTCTGATCTCGGCCCGCCCCGCATCCCGCAAGGAAAGGCAGATGTACCATGAACAGATACAGTAAGCCCCTCACACGCGCCCAGATCGCGGCCACACAGGACAAGAATATCGACTTCGGCGACATTCCCGAACTCGATGAAACCTTCTGGCGCGAGGCCGAGTTGGTTGACCCCGACCTCACGGAACGGATCACCATGCGCGTCAAGCGGTCGGTGCTGGAGTATTTCAAGGCACCCGGCAAGGGATACCAGACGCGGATCAACCGCGTCCTAGAGAGCTATGTGCGGGCTCACCGAGGTTCGCGATGAAGCTGTCTCACATATGAAAATGGGGGGGACAAGTGTGAACGCCAAAGACCTTGTGCAAGAGGTCAATAACTGCCTGGAAATAGCAAGACACGGCACCACGCCGTCCATTGGGACGGATTTGCGAAGTAATTTGATTGAGGCAGCGCTCGACGAGCTACGAACCAGAAACGAAAAAGGAGAGGGGAAAAAGAGAAGGGGACAGTTATCTTTCTGAACGAATCCCGTTCGGGTTGAAACCTCCCCCTCCTTCTTTTCTAGAACGAGAAAACTGCCAGGCCCACCAGTGGGGTGTTGGTCGTTTCGAAGTTGAAGTCCTCAGCGAAACCGACTTTGACGCCAAAATGACGAGACGACTTGCGACCAACCAGCAATTAGAAGGCAAACCCGCCGAACGAAGTCTTGGGGTTCAAGCGCAGAGGTGCAGATCCAGGGTCTCTCAGGAAAACAACGTCTTCAAAAGATCCTCCCAGCATTAGACCGAACCCGAGGTTCAGCTCCGTTCACAAGACCGGCTAGCGGCGCAGGTGGTTACCGCAGGACCGCTCTTTTCCAGGCCCTGCCTTCAAAGTCAGGGGCAAAGGTCCGGGGATGGATGATTTCGGCCAGGATCCGCGCCGACTCCGCCAACCGGGGTCCGGGCCGGTTGAAATATTGGTTGCCGTCCGTGATATAGACCCGCCCGGCCTGAACCGCCTTGAGAGAATTCCAGCCCGGCCGATCGGTCAGCCAGTACATCTCTTGGGCGATTTTGGGCATGGCCCAACCGCAGGGGAGAAGGATCAGGAACTCGGGATCGGCGTCTACCAGCTCCCTCCAGCTCGAGGTCCCGGAGTGTTTTCCGGTTTCTCCAATCAGGTTGATGCCTCCAGCCATCTCGACCAGCTCGGGCATCCAGTTGCCCGCCATCATCAGCGGCTCCATCCATTCGATACAGGCCACCCTGGGCCGGGTCGGGAGAGTCTTGGCGCGGGAAGCAACGGAACGGATCCGATGCTGCAGTTCAGATACCAGTTGGCGACCTCGCTCAGGGATTCCGAGCGACTCGGCAACGGTCCGTATGTCCGTCCACACATCCCCGAGGGAATAGGGCTCAAGGGAGACGATTTCGGGGTCGCAGGTCAGTCGCTGCGACAATGCCCTCTCCACATCCTTCAAGCTGACGGCACAAACTTCGCATTGGGATTGGGTGACGATGTGGGTAGGCTGAAGTCGCTCCAGCTTCTCCTCCAGAACGTCATAGACGGAGACCGCTTCCCGCAAGACGTCCTTGACCGCCGTGTCGATCTCCCGGCTGTTACCCTCAACCGGGAACTTGGGCTGGGTGCAGACCGGAAGCGAGTCCACCTGAGGCGGAAAATCGCATTCGTGCGAGCGACCCACTTGGCAGTGCCCCATCTCCAGGGCATGCACGATCTCAGTTGCGCTGGCAATCAGCGAGATGATTTTCATCCCCATGAACCTCTCCGACTCCCTGATCCGGAGACGCCACATCCGCAAACAGGAAGGCGTCTCTGGTCACGATGTCTCCCAGACCAACTCTCAGTGTGCTCTGAAACATCGGCCCGGCATAGACGAATGAATGGAATTCTCCTCGTTCCCCACATGGATCCACCTCCTGCGGCAGGTCTTCCAGCAAGCAAGAATCATACTCCCTTCCGACAAAACCCGCGCCCAGCTTCTCAGGATCAACACAAGTAATTTTGGCCCGCAGACCCGACTCGATCATTTCCCTGGCCAGACTCATCGTCGGCCTCTGCCAAAGTGGGAAAAGGGGTTCCAACCCGGTTCCTTCAAGGAGTGCGATACGGTAGCGGAAAATGTCGACCAGAAACAGGTCTCCAAAGGCTATGGCTTCTACACCGTCTTGTGATGCTTCCTTCCAGATCCGGTCCAGCTTGGCCTCGTAGACATCATTGGAGCAGGGCCAGGGGAGCGGGACGACTCGAAGCGGAAGACCTGCCGCTATTGCCTGGGTCTCTACCAGGGCTCGTGGGACGCCGTGGGTGGCTACCCGTTGGGAAGTTTCATCAATGGTGGTGAAGAGGCCGGTGACCCGATAGCGGTGATTATTGTTCCGGAGCCGATGCAAGGCCCAGGCGCTGTCCTTTCCGCTGCTCCAGGAAAGCCAGACTCTTTTCATATCGGCGACACCCCTGGATCCTTGCGGACACGTTCGGCAGGAAATGCGCGCCGAGAAAGCCAGGCATGGAGGCCGAAGAGGATTCCCGCATAGAGGAGATCGGAAAGCAGGGTCCTGCCGAAATAGGGAATTCCCGCCAGGTAGCAGGCGACGAGTCCGGAAGCGGTCGCTGGGTAAGAGATGCCGCTGGCCCAGAGACCGAAGTTGGTGATGAGGAAGAATTGAGTCGCCCCCAAAAGAGCCGTTGCCCCGATGATCCAGGGATTCTCGGTTGCTCGCAGACGAGAGCCGACCCACACGTAAACCAGGAAACCGGCGCCCACGAACGGGGTCACGAGTGTAAAAGCAGGGTATCCCAGCAGCAGTCCCATGATCGGATCCGTCACGGCAATAACGATGAGTGGGACGGCGTAGCTTTTCCAACCCCTGAGGCGGGCGCCGGCAAACAGGCTCATGGCCCCGATGGGAGCAAAATTAACGGGATGGGGGAGGAGCCGAAACAGGACTCCGCTCAGGATCAGGGTGAGAGCCAGCGGCTGCCAGCCAGGTCTTGGATGTTTGTTCATCATTTTTCTCCTTGTGGGGATGTTTGATGTTGCATAGTGGTTGGATTCCGCAGTCGTGCTCACGACTTCCAGGTCCCCATGACGTTCTCCCCAAGCAGCGGACCCGGCTATATTGCAATCGGGAAAGGTCGCAGGGCGTCCAAGTCCGTCGACTCCGAGCCTGGGAAGTCCCTGGGCCGCTTTCCGGGAGAGGTCCTGGCAGGCTGCGGCTAGGCGTCCAAAGACGGAACGTAGCCGCCCGCAGCGCGGTAGGAGATCGACAAGCCTTGACGGCGGTAGAGAAGAGCGGGTTGCATCTGCACCTCCTTGCTTTCCCTTCGAAAGCATCGAGAGGTCACGGTTGGACCGGTCTCCTGACTTGTGGGCAGCCCAACCGGCCTTCCCGCTCATCTACGGATGGGCAGTGGCTTTTCAGTAGGCTAACATTCCCACTCACAGTTGCGAGGGCAGTGTCGGACTTTCACCGAGCTTCCCGAGCATCCGAACCATGACTGGTTAGTGGATCAAACGAAGGGACTATATCGAGTGGGGAACCTGGGGTCAAGAGGATTGCAGGGGCACGGTTGGTGGCAAAACAAGGGCTGGAAAATCAAGATTGTGTTGGCCGGAGGACCCATGATCTCGTCGACAAATTACCGAAATCAATTTCGTCATCTTTTTGCCGCCAACACGGCCTCTTTTGGCCAGGGGTCCCCGTCGGCCCTAATTACCTTGGATTTGACACTATCTATCCGCCTGCTACGATGTAAGAAAAGGTAGCACCAAATCAGTACAGGAATCCCGTGAAAACACTTCAGAGATTTACCATCTCCCTCCCCGAATCCATGGCCAAACAGGTCGAGGCAGCCATGGAAGCGGAACAGCGGACGCGCTCGGAACTCGTGCGGGAGGCGCTTCGCGCATACCTCAACAAACGCTTTCCCGTCGTTGCGGCTTCAAAGGCGGAACTCGCGGCTATCCGCCGCGGGCGGGCCGAGATCAAGAACGGTGAGTACGTGAAGCTGGACGAACTCCTTCATGTCCTGGCAGCTACGGATCGCAAAACGAGCCGAAAAAAGACTCAAAAGGGTTCCGCGTAAGGATCAGGAACGGATCATAGGAGCCATCGCGGAAATGCGCGCGAGTCCGTTCCGGGGCGACATCGCACGGCTCAAGAACCAGTCGGTTGCTTGGCGGCGTCGCGCCGGGAACTACCGGATCTTCTTCGATGTATATGTAGAAGAACTGCTCGTCGATGTAACGGATATCAGGCGGCGGACAACCACCACGTATTGACGCAGATTCATGAAGCCGGTTCGCTCCAGGCATTGCACCACTTCACCTAGCTCGATCAACGGCGAGATCACCTTCTGTAGCTTAGTCCCCCCCCAACAGTCTCCCAATTGTTGATAGTTGTCGCGGGTTTACTTGCGGCGCTTCAGCTTGAAGGTAGTCGGGGACTCCTCGGTGATTTGGCCATCTTTCATGCTGTACCAGTGCGTCGTGAGGCGGTCCTCGCCCTGCAGTACGTACTCGGCCTGGTGCATGTGGTCGCCCTCGGGCGAGGAAAGATTGGTGATGCTTTCAAAACGCAATTCCAAGCGGTTTTCGTCATCGGTGGACCGCACTTCCAGGCGCGGCTGATTGCCTGCTGCGCAGTAGTGAGTCATCAGCACGCGCTCGCCGTCTGCGTGGTACATGTTGACCATTTCATGCCCATCGGGATTGCCTGGGAACATCAGCTCCACCAGAGCCGAACCAGCGGCAGTAAGCCGGAAGCTGGAGCCGATGACGCCCGTTTCCTGGCCGTTCTCGTCCAGCAGAATCCATTCGCCTTCCAGCGCGGTCAGCTTGGACATCACGTCATCGTCATTCGCCACGGCCCCGGACAGGCTCAGCACCAGCAGGGCCACGCCGGCAATCAGAGTTTTGCTTGTCATTGAAGGTTCTCCTTGATGTCAGTCTAGCAAAAACCGCCGGGCCAGGAAGACGCTGCGGCGAAGTCACGACCTTAAAGTGATCGCTGGTATGGCGGGATCGTATCTTGGCAGCTAGTATTCGTCTTGGCTATCGTCTCTATGGTTTTTCTATTCTCGGGACTCTTCCTCTGAGGCGTTTCGGCGTTTCATTTGCTACAAGATATGAACATGACAGAAACGGAAAAGAGAATCAGAACCGGCTGGCGCGGAAGGTTTTATGAGGACCTCCAAGTGGGAGATGTGTATCGAAGCCGCTTCGGCCGGACGGTGACCGAGGCCGACAACCAGTTGTTCACGCACCTGACCCTGAACACCAATCCGCTGCATTTTGACGGTGAGTACACCCGCCACACGAGGTGGGAGCGGATCCTGGTCAACAGTACCTTTACCATGGCTCTTGTGGTCGGCATGAGCGTTCCCGATGTCAGCGAGCACGCGATGGCGAATCTCGGCTGGGAGGAGGTCAGGCTGCCCAATCCCGTTTTTGTGGGGGATACCCTCTACTGCGAGACCGAGGTGCTGGCCAAGAGGGAGTCGAGGTCGCACCGGGAGGCGGGTATTGTCAAGGTCCGGTCGCGCGGGATCAATCAGGACGGCAAGGTCGTCATCGATTTTGTGCGCACCATTATGGTTTACAAGAAGGATCGTTCGCCTTCACGAGATTTTTTTCCGAAGTCGAGGAGAGTTGAGCAGCCTCTGCCTGCTGCTGTCCACCCGGATTGTCCCAGGTGGGGAGGAATCCGGCCTGGACCGGTCCAGCGTGGGCCTGCTTGAAGTTGGTCGGCCGAAAACGACCCTCGGCAATCGGAGGTACGCCCCAAGCATTCTGCCCCTGAGTCAAATATTTGAAGAGACCCCTGCCCGGTGTCTTTTCGATTTGTTTATGTGGAGATAGAGTGGATGAGATGCAACCGTTGGAAGGACCAAGCTGAAGGGGATCGCAGGGCGCAGGGAATCAGGTGACATGGTGACGAGGCGGTCCTGGTTGTTTGTGCCCGGCCACAAGCAAGAGATGATCGACAAGGCCGTGGGCCTGAAGGCCGATGTCTTGATATTCGATCTGGAGGATGGGGTGCCGCCGACCGAGGTGGATCGCGCCCGGAGGGCCGTCGGGACAGCGCTGGGCAGGTCACCAGCCGGACCAACTCGTTTCGTTCGGACCCACGGCCCCAGACATGCGGGAATGGATGCGGATCTGCAGGCGGTGGTTCGACCCGGCTTGCAGGGCCTGATGGTTCCCAAGATAGAGCAGCCGGACGATGTACTGAAGGTGGAGCGGTTGCTGGAGAAGCGCGAGGCCCAGGCCGGACTTGCTCCGGGCAGCGTCCGTCTGCTGGCAACCATCGAGAGTGCCCGGGGAGTCGTTCAAGCACCGGCCATTGCCGTGGATGAGCGGCTGGTGGATCTGCCGGTGGTCGAGCGAGCCCGGCGAATTCTTCAATGGCGCGAGGAGGAAAGTTGAATGAAAGGAGCAGGACCGTCTTGAAAAGTCGAAATTCCCGTCCTCTTCTGCAAGGAGTGCGACTGCTGGCCGTCGAACAATATGGCGCCGGCCCCTGGGGGACGATGATGCTGGCGGACCTGGGGGCGGAGGTCATCAAGATCGAGAATCCCCACACGCGGGGGGATGTTAGCCGGCAGGTGCCTCCCTATACCGTGGAACAGGACAGTCTCTATTTTCAGAGTTTCAACCGCAATAAGAAGAGCATTACCTTGAACCTGAAGCATCCCCGGGCGCGAGACGTGTTGCTTCCCCTGGCGGCTCTCTCGGAGGGGGTGTTCAACAACTTGCGAGGGGACCTACCTGCCCGTCTGGGATTGGACTTTGCCGCTCTGAAGGAGGTCAAGCCTTCGATTGTGTGCTGTTCCCTCTCGGCCTTCGGACGCGACGGCCCACGGGCGGCCGAACCGGGCTATGACTATGTCATGCAGGGATATGCCGGCTGGATGAGCATCACCGGCGAACCCGGCATGCCGCCCATCAAGACGGGACTATCGCTGGTGGACTACAGCGCCGGTGTGATCGCCTCCGTGGGGTTGATCAGCGCCATCCTGCGCGCACGGGAAACCGGTTTGGGCTGCGATGTGGACGTGAACCTCTTCGACACGGCGCTTTCCCAACTGGGTTATCTTGCGTCGTGGCATTTGACCAAGGGTTACCAACCGCAGCGGATGCCCGATTCCTCCCACCCCTCCCAAATTCCGTCCCAAATACTGCCGACCCGAGACGGGTGGTTGGTGGTGATGTGCGCCAAGGAAAAATTCTACCGTAACCTGGTGCGGATCATGGGGCGACCGGAACTGGCCCAGGATGAACGTTTTGGCAGCTTTGCCGATCGTCTGAAGAATCGGGAAGCTCTGGTGGCCATCCTCAAGAATTTCTCGCGGCAAAAGACGACAGCGGAGTGGCTGAAACTACTCAAGGGGCAGGTTCCCTGCGCGCCCGTCAACACGGTGGAAGAGGCATTCCGCCATCCACAGGTGATCGACGACGAGATGATTCTCGAGTTCGAACATCCGGATTTTGGCCTGGTGCGCCAGGTGGCGGGGCCGATAAAAGTCAGCGATGCCCGCCTGGAACATCGCCGCGGTCCCAAGCTGGGCGAACACACGGAGGAAGTTCTGCGAGAATATCTGGACCTGTCGCCGGAGACGATCGAAGACTTGCGGCGGCAAGGCGTAGTTTGACCCTGACGGTGGCCTGACCCTCGGCCAAGGACGTTGTAGAAGTTTCCAGAAAACAGGCGCCATCGTCGATTCTTTACGCAATCGGCCCAGTTTGAACCCGTCAACACGGCCCGCGGCACCATGGGTCCGCCCGCATGGCGACGCAAAAATTACCAACAGATCGTTGGCGATGATGTCGCGTCATCTGCGGTTCGGTGTTCGCCGTGTCGCGGCCGATGATCGCGCGGTTAACCATCCGGATCAATGAGGGTTCACCTGGAGATCTTTACCACCGGGCGACGCATGCGTCGCCCCTACACAGACCTATCGAACCAACCTGCTCCTGGGATGCCCCGTCGGCACCCGTTCCGTTGTATGGGTTTCGAGTCCTCGCGTGGAGCCAAACTGTTCAGTTTTTCAGCTTTGCGACTTCAGGTCGAGGGGAGTCTTGCAGTAGAGCCGCTGGGTGTATTCTTTCAACATCCGGCGGGCCGAGAAGGGGGCGGCCACCGAGCGGATCGACTCCTTCATCCGGGCGGCCCAACCGCGGGGAATCCCTTGCGGGTCGCGGTCGTAGTAGAGCGGGATGATATGCCGCTCCAGGTGGTCGTAAAGCGAGGCGGAGGCCGAAGCGTCGTCGTCCCCTTCGATGGCCCAGCCGTTGCGTTGGTTGTGCCCCTCATACCACCAACCGTCCGGGACACTGAGGTTGGGAACCCCGTTGAGGCTGGCCTTCTGGCCGCTGGTCCCGCTCGCCTCCAGCGGTGGTTGCGGATTGTTCAGCCAGACATCCACACCGCTGACCAGGTAGTGCGCCGTGAGTTTGTCGTAATCCTCCACAAACGCCACATGGCCCTCCAACTCGGGTGAGGAGCACCAGTTGAAGACCTGTTGCAGGAGAAACTTGGCCGGTTCATCCGCCGGGTGAGCTTTCCCGGAGAAAATAATCTGAACCGGCCTCCGGGAGTTGGTGAGAATTCTCTTGAGCCGCGCCAAGTCATGAAACACCAGTGTCGCCCGCTTGTAGGTGGCAAAACGGCGGGCAAACCCGATCGTCAGGGCTTCCCGATCCAGGAGTGTTCCCAGGGCAACCAAGTGGTGGGACGATGACACTTCACCGGCTAGCCACTTCCGCTGAGCCTCGGTCCGGATGTGGCTCATCAGTTTCCGCTTCAGCTCGAGATGAGTGTTCCACAGCTCGGCGTCGGGAAGCTTGATGATCTTTTCCCAACGGGAGGGGTCATCAGGTTGAGTCCACAAGGAGGGGCCTAGATGGCGTTCCAACAACCGCACCATCTCGGAAGCAAACCAAGTGGGTAAATGGACACCGTTGGTAATGGATATGATGGGCACTTCTTCAGGGGTCAGCTCAGGCCACAGATCCTTCCACATCCGGCGGGCCACTTGGCCGTGCCTCCGGCTGACGGCGTTGGCGTTACGCGACATCCGCAATGCCAAGACCGTCATGCTGAAGGTCTGTCCACCCGGTGGCGCGCCCAGTTCGAGAAAACGTTCCCGACCGATCCCAAGACGCTGCCAGACATCGGAAAAGTATTCCTCCATCAGTCGGGAGGAAAACTCATCATGACCCGCCTTGACCGGCGTATGGGTCGTAAACACGAGCGATTGGCGAGTTCGGTCCAGATTGGTATCGAAGTCCAATCCCTGGTGATGTCCGCGCAGCAGCAAGGCTATGCCGGCAAAGGCGGCGTGTCCCTCATTCAGGTGATAGACCGTAGGCTGATAGCCGAGCGCCTCAAGTACCTTGACTCCCCCCATCCCCAGAATGATCTCCTGGCGCAAACGCACCAAGTGGTCTCCGCCATAGAGACGCGCCGACACGTCCCGCAGCCAGGGTTGGTTCTGGTCGATATCGGTATCCATCAGATAAATGGGGACGCGGCCCACCTGGATTCTCCAGACAGCCACCTGCACTTGGTGAGAGCCCAGTGGAATGCCGACCAGGAGGCGAGATCCGTCGTCGTTCAGAACCGGAAGCAGGGGGGCGCGCTTGGGATCCAGCCGACTGTAGAGAGCTTCCTGGCGGCCGTCGGCTGAGATTCGCTGATGGAAGTAGCCCTCAGGGTACAGCGATCCGATAGCGACCAGGGGCAGGTTGAGGTCGCTGGCTTCTTTGCAGGTGTCGCCGGCCAGCAGTCCCAGGCCTCCCGAATAAATCGGCAGCGAGTTATGGACCCCAAACTCGGCGCAAAAATAGGCGATCAGCTGATCTCCTGATTTCTTATGGCCGGAAATGGTGTAGGTTTGCTGCCGATTCAAATAGCGCGTATAGCGATCGATCACTGACTGGTAAAGGTCCAGGAAATGGGGGTCGCGAGATCGCGTCAGCAAGACTTCCGGCTCGATCTCAAGCAGCATCTGCACCGGATTCTGATGGAATCGTCGCCACAGGGTGGTATCCAGCCGGCGAAATAGTTGGCGTCCCGCGGAGTGCCAGCTCCACCAGAGATTGTAGGCCAGTTCGGGCAGGCGGCCGAGTGCCTCGGGCACATTAGGGAACTGGGGGATTTCGACTCTCATCGGATCTGCTTGCACCTGAGCTGGTTGCCGGCTTGACGGCTCAAGATCGATGGGGAGGACAGCGGGAACCGGTCAATCGAATTCTAGCGGTCGAACAGGGTCCTCAAGTTCATCCTTGACTTTGAGAGCCTCCTGAAACTTCTTCTCCAGTAAATCGTGCCGTCGCTTCTCGTCCTGAAAAGCCTGGGCAAACAGATCGTCGGCCTTGCTCTTTCGTTCCTTCTCGAGACCGATAGCCTCTTCCAGTGAAGTCTTGGATTTCCTGGCTTGGCTGCTGATCACCAAGCCGCTGGAAGGTTCCACTTGCAAGCGGGATTGACAACAAGGACAGGTGATTTCAAGCCGCTTTGTTTTATTAGACACCGGAATTATTCTAGCAAGTGGCAGTCGGTCGGTCGAACAAAGCTCAGTCGAGCGACTCCACCTCACGCAGCCGGCGTTGGATCTCGGGGTCATCCAGCAACTCGGTAGCAGTAAACAGCCGCTGGAAATCGTAGTCGGCCAAGGCTTGTCTCCCTCCCTGCTGTCGGTCTACCAGACAAAAGACGGCCCGGACCTCAAAACCGGCGTCTTCGGCGCAAGCGACGGCTTGTAAAGTAGAGCCCCCGGTGGTGCAGACGTCATCCACCACAATAACCGGGCTGCCGGCAGCGCCCCGAAAACCTTCGATGGCTCTTCGGGTTCCGTGCTGCTTGGTCCGCTTGCGGGCGATAAAGGCCTGTAAGGGACGATAATGTCGGCGTTCGGCAAAACTGACGGCTGCCAGCGCCGAAACGATCGGATCGGCGCCCAGGCTGAGACCTCCGACCGCCTCGGCCTCCAGCCCTCGAGTGCGGATGATTTCCAGCATCAGCTTGGCACACAGGTAAGCTCCTTCGGGGTGAAGGGTAGTGCGTTTGGCATCGAAGTAGTAAGAGCTGCGCCGGCCCGAGGTCAGTGTGAATCGGCCGATTTCCAGCGAGTGTTCCCGCAAGAGCTGGAGCAGGCGAGTGCGCAGTTCTCGATTTCCCACCTCAGCGACTCCGGTAGTTCGTGAACTGCATATCGATACCAAAGTCTTCTTTCTTCAATAAGCCGATCACTTCTTGGAGCAGGTCTCGGTTCTTGTGCGTGACGCGCACGGAGTCTCCCTGAATCGAGGCTTGGACTTTGAGCTTGAGATTGCGGATGAACTTGTTGATTTGACGAGCCTTCTCGCCCGGTATCCCTTGCTGAATCGCCACGCTCTGGCGGAGGGTGCCGCCCGCGGCCTTTTCGATTTTTCCGTAGCTCAAGGCACGCAATGAGATTTTTCGGCGTACCAGTTTCTGTTCCAAGATTGCGATTAAGGCCTTGAGGCGGTAATCGTCGTCCGATCGCAGCACCAAGTCGTTGTTCTCCAGTCGGACATCGCTGATGCTTCCCTTGAAGTCGTAACGTTGGCGAACCTCTTTGAGCGTTTGGCTGACGGCGTTGTCGACCTCGGCCAGGTCGGTTTTGGACACAATGTCGAACGAGTTTTGCCGAGCCAAGGCTCCTCCTTTCGGTACGAGAAGGTTATCTTAACAGAGACTCTCGAACGGCTTGAAGACCGGGATTAGCCGGGTCCGGCCGGAAGAGTCAATGTTAGTATTGGACAGTCATGCGATACCGGCGGTTGGGTCGAACCGGACTCCGAGTCTCTGAAATCGGTTTGGGCGGCTGGGGAATCGGAAAGCAGATGTGGGCCGGCACCGACGACAGGCGTTCACTGGCCGCTTTGGAAGAGGCGGCCAGGGGTGGTCTCAATTTTATCGATACCGCCCCCGTCTATGGCAGAGGACATAGTGAGCGTTTGATTGGCCGCTTTTTGCGCCGGTGTTCGGCCCGAGTATTTGTCGCCAGCAAGATTCCTCCCCGCAACTTTCGCTGGCCGGCCCAAGGAAGACTGGCCGAGGCCTTTCCGGCCGAGCACATCGTCAAGTCGACCGAAACGAGTCTGGCAAACCTGGGTGTGGAAAGACTGGATCTGATGCAACTGCACGTCTGGAACCCGGATTGGGGGGGCCAAGACCAGTGGTTGGAAGCCCTCACAAGGCTCCGCGCACAGGGCAAAATCGGCCACTTTGGAGTTTCGGTTAACGATCATCAACCGGCCTCGGCGGTCGAGCTGGTGCAATCGGGTCAGATCGACACCGTCCAGGTGATTTACAACATTTTTGACCAGTCACCCGAGGATGAGCTTTTTGAGGTCTGCCAAAAACATGAGGTAGGCGTGATCGCGCGGGTGCCGTTTGACGAAGGCGCCCTTACCGGCAAGGTCACGCCTCAGACGGTCTTTTCTCCCAAGGACTGGCGCAACCTCTATTTTCAGGGAGACCGCAAACAGCAGGTCTTCAAGCGCATCGAGGCTTTAAAACCGCTCTTGAGTGGCGAGACGGGGTCATTGCCCGAACTGGCCCTCAAATTCTGCTTGCATCATCCGGCGGTCAGCACGGTAATCCCGGGGATGCGCAGCCCCGAACACGTCCGGTCAAATTTGAAGGTTTCCGACCAGACACCCCTCTCGCCGGCGGCTGTAGCGGCGCTCCGCGCGCATCGTTGGGAGCGCAATTTCTATCCCGTCAGTCCGAGCTAGCGATAGGTCTCGGTCACCCAGCGTTCGACCGTCGAGCCGGGATCGTCGACATCGTCGGGGCCGATGACCAACACCTTCCGGGGTTCTGCCTGGCGCAGCAAATTGAAGCCGTGCTCGTAGGAGCCAAAAAGGTCGGAACAGTATTCGGCCACTTCCTGACCCGTTTCCTGCGCCCTGCGGTAGACGTGTTGGGCGGCCTCTTCGGTGAAGGCCACGCGCACACCGAATTTCTGCTCCAAATCTTCCTGAAACCGTGTCAGCTGAAATTGCACGACTCGGGGTCCGAAAAGGCTTGGATTATGGAGCAACTCTTCAAGCTTTTGTTGAGGGTTTTCCACCAATTCCTTGGTAATGACCAGTTCGCGCACCTTGGGGTGATCGGGCAAGCAGTACTTGTAGTTCCGCAGCAGCTTCTCGCAAACGGTCATCAGTCCGCGGGCACCGGTCAGCTCGCGGGCCGCCCGTTCGGCGATGGCCCGCATACCGCCGTCGGTGAAATAGGCGTCCACTGAATAGGCCAGAAAGTCCTTCTTATACTGCTTTAGCAGCGATCCTTCCGCGTATTTGAGGATGGCGAAAAGATCGTCTACCGAGAGAGGATGGCAGTCCACGGTGACGGGGAACCGTCCCACGAACTCGGCTTCAAAACCGTAGTCAATGAAATCGCTCGATTGGATTTGGGAGAAGAGGAAGTGCTCCTGCTCGGAAGCGGTCCGCTCTCCCATGAAGCCAATCTGTTTGGAGCCGATACGTCGTTTGATGATCTCGGTCAGACCGGTGAAGGCCCCACTGACGATAAAGAGAATGTGCTTGGTGTTGATGGTCTTTTTCTCGATCTTACCTTTGGACTGAAACTCCACGAAGGCCTGCATCTGACTGGCCACGTCGCTGGCGCTCCTTAACGGGACTTCAGTCTCCTCGGTCAGTTTGAGCAGTCCGCGCTGGACTCCATGTCCACTGACATCACGTCCAAAGGAGTTGATGGGGCCGGCAATCTTGTCGATTTCATCCAGATAGACGATTCCGTACTGGGCCAGTTCGACATCTCCATCGGCCTGATTCACCAACTCGCGGATCAGGTCTTCGACATCGCCCCCCACATACCCGGTCTCGCTATACTTGGTCGCGTCGGCCTTGACAAACGGAACCCCAATCAGCCGCGCGATGTTTTGAATCAGATAGGTCTTGCCGACACCGGTGGGGCCAATCAAGATGATGTTTTGTTTCTTGTAATCGCGGCAGTCTTCTTGTTTTTGACAGTCCTGAATATGGTGGTAGTGATCGCAGACTGCCGTTGCCAATACTTTCTTGGCGTTGTTTTGCTCGATCACGTAGCGATCCAGATAGACTTTGATATCGCTCGGTTTGTAGTCAAACTCAAGCGCGCGGTCACGGCCTTCAGTCGGATCTTCGGTCTCGTCGGCAAGTTGGGGTTGGTGCTGGGGAAACACTTCAACCTTGACCCCAGGTCCGTACTTTCCCTGCAACATTTCCTTCAGTTCTTCGGGATTGAAGTTTTTCTTACCGCTCAAAGGCCGTTTCCCGGGTTCGAAAGGGTGCTCTCGGTCCCTGCTAGTTTAAGTCATAGGATCTGCAATCGGTAAAAGCAAAGTCAAAAGCTAGGCGCCGATAGTCAGATCTCCGCTTCAGTCGGGTCCAAACGTTGCTGTGCGATCTGGGGGAAGGCCAGATCCAGAGTTCGGGGCCGAGTTCCCTGAAGGGCCTTGTCCAGCGTCCTCCGCCAAGTCTCCAGCTCTTGGACCAGCGATCCGAGTTCAACTCGCCGATAGACGGACGGGTAGTCCTTCAATTTGGCCAGTGACATTTTGAGCATAGCTCGTGCCGCGCCCCAACGACCCTGTTGAAAATGAAAAAAAGCAACGGCTGCTTGAATCAGTCCCTGCAGAAAGGGCTGCTCATCGCTGGATTCCTGCAGCCAAATCTCCTCGATGGTGTCGTGACATTCATAGAAACGGCAGGCGTTGAAGTGTCCGATTCCTCGTCTGAGCTGGGCGTCGAAAGTATCGCCCATGTGCCTGCTCTCGATTCGGTCTTCTGGACCGGGGTCAGATCGAATGGCCGACTGAAAGGACCCTCGAATCAATCCGATTTTCTTCGGTAAACGTTAGCGTAGGCGCTGCGAAAGGGAGAGACACAGTAGCTCTCGATTAGTTTCCTAGTGGAAATCCGATGGGTCAGCAGTCTCCGGACGCAATCGGGTCTAATCTTGAAAGCCAGGCGCATAATGTCGGCTTTCCCAGGTTGCCTTTCCAGGCTCAGTGCTTCGCTGATGCCCGATTCCAATTGGAACACTTCGTCTTGGCGAAATCTGCGCAGCGAGGCTGGAGTTGCCACTCGCCGGGCGCCCGCAGTCTGATATTGGGCGGAGAGTTCCCGTCGGAAATCGTCGTAGTCAAAATTCTCCACCTTGTTGTTGACGCTGATTTCGATCGCGAAGCCATCCTCAAGCTGACTGGAACGCAAACCGTAAGTGAAGTCCAGATCATCCTTATTGAACTTGATCCGGTGACCCTTGCTATCGTGAAAGCGCTTGAGCTGGACGGGTGAAATACCCGTGGCCTCTTCGCTGGTCACGTAGTACGCGGAGACTCTCTGGTACCATCCGTCGATAATCGCGCTCAGTATATCCTCAACAGCCTCAATCCAGCCTTGCTCTGTTTTCTTTGGCGGCATGCAACTCCCAAAAAGAGCGTTTTATTTTAGACCATGGAATCTTCCCTTCGCAATCACCAGCCTCCTTGCGCTAGGCAGTTGGGTAAAGACGGGCGGAATCCGAATTTGGAATGCTTTTCGGGGGCCAGGATTTGCTTGCCCAGTCGAGCGCCGGTTGGCCCCGGAACCAACCCAAGAATCGGGTCCTATGGTAGCATTGGAAGGTTGCAATGCATCCCAAGCCCTCCATTTTTGTTTTGTTTGCACTGAGCTGTTGCCTGAGTTGTTCGGGACGAATCGAGCGTCTTCCGGTCTCGGCCGAAAATGCAGCAGAAGCCCGCCAGTTTACCCTACAGGGTGACGTCCTATTACGCGAGGGCAAAGACCATCTGGCGCTACTCAGTTATATCGAAGCTTCCACCCACGATCCGTACAGCCCTACCATTTTCAACAAGTTGGCCATCTCCTACAGCCGACTCTTGCAGTTTGATCGGGCTTGGCGATCGGTTCAGCGATCGATTCGGCTGGATCCCGACTACGCCTTTGCCTACAACACACGCGGGACCATCCTGCTGGCGGATCGACGCCCGCAAAAAGCGATCGGCTCACTTCGGAAGGCGATCAAGATCCTGCCCTCCAAGCCGATCTTCTATTTGAATCTGGCCAGCGCCTACCTCCACAGCCAACACTATCCGGAGGCACGCGAAGCTATCAAAAAAGCGGTGGCTCTCGATCCGGACGTGATGTTGTTGGAAGGAGTGCTGCAGGTTTCCTCGTTGGCGAACGAGCCCAATCCGGAACGCGATTACAAGATAGCCGTCTTGTTCGCGGAGGTGGGCCACCTGAAATCAACGCTCACTTACCTGCAGAAGGCGTTGTCGTCCGGTTTTCGAGACCGGTTGAGAATTCATCGGGAAGCCGCTTTCAGATCCATGTTGCAGCAACCCCAATTTACCCAACTCCTGCAGTCCTTTGGACTCCAGTGAAGGTGTTTCATCGCCGGACCCCGCCTCCACCGAGCATCGGCGGGCACAGCTTGCAACCGGCGGCCATGGCAACGGTTCGTTGAACCGCGATATCTTCTCGCGACCGGGGCAATCGTGCCGAGGAGCGGCCGACTTCCCTCATTGGGAGCACTTAGCCGCAGAGCACCGAGCCGCCATTGACATTGACCACTTCGCCGTGGACATGGCGGGACAAGTCTGAGGCCAGAAACAGTACCACGCCTGCTATGTCTTGAGGCTTGGCAATCCGCCGCAAGGGAATCTGCTGGCGGATCGACTCGTGCTGCTTCAAATCAGCCAGAACCTGCCGGCTCATGTCTGTTTCCACCCAGCCGGGCGCGACACAATTGACCCGGATGTTTTGGGGGCCGAGTTCAGCAGCCAACGCCTTGGTGAGGGCGATCAGTCCGCCCTTGGAGGCGGCGTAATGAGAGTAATAGGCTTCTCCCCGTTGCCCGGCGGTAGAACTGATGAGGATGATATTGCCGGAATGCCGCTGCTTCATCTCAGGCACTATCAAACGGCAGGTGATAAAGGCAGATTTGAGGTTGGTGTCGATCGTCTCTTGCCACTGATCTTCGGTCATCTCATCAATGGGCGCCTCTTGCCAAATCCCGGCATTGAGAACAGCGATATCGATCTTGCCGAAAAACTCTCGACTCTCGGAGACCAGTGACTCCATTGAAGCGAAATCGGAAGCATCTGCAAGCCGGGCGACGGCGTGTCTTCCCTTGGTCTTAATTTCCGAGACAACCTCATCGGCGGCCTTGTGGTCGCGCCTGTAGACCACGACGATGTTGGCGCCGGCAGTCGCCAACAGTAGGCAAATCGCACGTCCGATACCACGCGAACCACCCGTGACCAGGGCTGTTTTTCCTGTCAGATCGATCATGTTCTTTCCTCTCAACCTCGCTCAATCTTTGGGGGTGGGCTGTGGAGCCGTTGGCCGGAAGACATCATTCTTGCCACCGGAGTGAGGCCTCGGGCGGGCCTTCTCGCAGATTTGCCTGCAAGCAACAAAGGATCCCCATCCCCACCAATTCCCTAACCTAATCCAACCAATGAACAACGGCAAGCCGGCGAACCGGTTTAGCCGTGGTTACATTTGGATTTCGTCCCTTTGACGTACAGCTTTTTTTCTTGGGAGTCCAGGGATTTTTACTATTCGGTAGTCACCACTAGTGGGGAGTTCACAAAGTCGTTTCCGCACGACCGCGCCGCCTGCTGTCCAGGCCTTCCAGACTCGGTTGCGGTTGCTGAAGTAGCAGCGGGGATTTTCGCCACAGTACACTAGCGGACGTGAATTTGAAGGCCTTCGACTACGATCTGCCCCCTGATCGGATTGCGCAATCCCCCACTCCGCGGCGAGACGATGCGCGCCTGATGCTGGTAGATCGAGCAACGGGGTCTGTTGAACACTTTTTCTTTCGGGATCTGCCGGATCTCCTCTTGCCGAAAGAGGTATTGGTTCTTAACGACAGCCGTGTCTTTCGGGCCAGACTGTTCGGAGTCCGCCGTGACCATCCCGAAACCAAAGCAGTGGAAGTGCTGTTGTTACGACCACTCCAAGAAGCGATTTGGGAGGCGTTGGTGCGACCGGGTCGTAAAGTTCGCACCGGAACGGAGCTTGTATTTGGCCAGGGAAGTTTGGAAGCTCGGATTCTGGAGGGGCCTCCGGGACCGAAAAAGCGGCTTCACTTCCGCAGTCAAGGAGATTTTTGGGATTGCCTGCGGGAACTGGGTCGAGTGCCTTTACCACCTTACATCCGGCGTCCCTTCGGGCAAGCCGATGGCTGTGATGCAGAACGCTATCAAACCATTTATGCCCGGGTCAGAGGATCGGTCGCTGCCCCCACCGCAGGATTACATTTTACTCCTGAACTGCTGGAACGCGTTCCTCACTTCTTTCTCACCCTCCATGTCGGCTACGGGACATTCAAGCCCATAACCAACCAAGACACCGGGGACCACCGAATGGACGCCGAGGCTTATTGGCTGGGAGCGGCCACTGCTCAATCACTGACTCGTCATCGAGCGGCGGGTGGGAAATTGGTCGCCGTGGGAACGACCACGACGCGAGCACTCGAACAGGTGTGGATCACTCGGGGAAAGCTGCAGGAAAGCGCCGGTGAGACGACACTGTTCATTTCACCAGGCTTTCGCTTCCGGGCAGTCGATTGCCTGCTCACCAACTTTCATCTTCCTCGATCGACGTTGTTGGTGCTGGTGTCAGCTTTCGCCGGCCGGGAGTTAATCCTGGATTGCTATCGCCAAGCGATCGAAAACGGCTATCGGTTCTACAGCTATGGTGACGCAATGCTGATCCGGTAAGTGGCAAGGAAGGCCTGGGAACCCGATAGCGCCGGAAGTGGCGGCCAAGCTGCTTGCTCCGCCCCGACTGCTAGCGCGTCCTGACGCGATAATCGTCCTGGTAGCAAATCCAGTACATCCCTCCGGGAGTATTGACCGATCGGACCACCCTGGTAGCTACCATTTCGCTGCCGCATTGAGGACACATCCTGGAGGCACCGGCCAAACCACGCTGCCCTAGACTCGCTCGAGCGGTCTTGCTAATTTTTTGAGCCATTTCAACTCTCGTTTCTTGAGCAAACGGACTCCGAAGAAGGATTAGGCCAGTCCGTTTCCGGTTCTACTTGGGACCCTGCGAAACAAGACTCAAAGACGCAAACCGAGGGTTGCAAGTTTCAAAAAGAAATTCGAGCGGCCAGGCGGCGATTCAAGTCTCAATCGAGCAAGCCGATTTCCAATCGAGTCACTCCCTTGAGAGCCTCTTCCATGTAGCTCTTGATCTTGGTGATGAGTGATTTCTCGCTCAGCCGAATCGCTTCCCGCGTGACACCGAAGCGCTCCGCAATCCGCTGCAAGGTCAACGGTTCTTCCGCCAGCAGGCGCTCCCGCAAAATCACCCGATGTCTCTCGCTGAGTGTTTCAGCCAACTCCTCTATTCGTCGGTTGAACATTGCTCGCAATTCCCCGCGAGCGAGCTTCTCTTCCACCAGCGTATCGGCCGCTGCCAAGGTATCGCCTAGCGACATGCTGGGGCTGCCCGGCAGTGGGCTGTCGACGCTCACATCCCCGGCTTCGATATTCGCTTCAACCTCGCGAACGTCCTCTTCGCTGACGTTGAGATGCTGGGCAATCAATTGGGGAGTCGGCTCAAAGCCTTGCAACCGCAGGCGCTCTTTTTCCTTGCGAAGATTAAAAATGAGCTTGCGGCGCTCGTTGGTGGTGCCCACCCGAACGATGCGGAAGTTGTCCATGATGAACTTGATGATGTAGGCCTTGATCCACCAAGTTGCATAGGTCGGCAAGCGCGCGCCCTTGAAGGGATCGAAGCGCTTCACGGCTTCCAGCAAACCAATGTTGCCTTCCTGGATGAGGTCCATAGTGCTGCTGTAGACGCGGTTGTAGAGCATGGCCACCTTGACCACCACTCGGAGGTTGGAGGTAATCAGGCGGTATGCGGCTTGCTGGTCATTCTGGTTGCGATAACGAAGAGCCAAGTCCTTTTCCTCTTCGGCATCCAGGACGTCGAATCTGTTGACTTGCAGAATATACCGGCGCAAGGGATCAAGGGGAACGAGTTGATCCAATTCGGTCTCGGGCTGGGAAGAAAGAGCTGGGGCGGGCGCCTCGGGCGCCCCGTCACCTGGGGTGGTTTCCACGGTCTCCCCCGCCGGCTCCAAGGGGACGGTTCCAACGGAGGGAGGGGGCTTCTGATTCATGACAAATGCCGCCGGAAAATCTCTAACGCCTAAGGCCTACTGTAGCTTTGAGCGGCAAATCATACCGGTAATTGGTCGCCATAGGTTTGGTAGTATTGTTCGTACGCCTCGACATCTCCTGAGCTTCCCAGAATCAAGGGCACTCGCTGGTGGAGGAATTGGGGCGGGATGTCCAAGATCCGTTGTCTTCCATTACTGGCGCGCCCCCCGGCCTGCTCGACGATAAAGGCCAGCGGATTGGCCTCGTAGAGCAACCGGAGCTTGGCTTTTGGCTGAGAAGTGTTTTCCAGGATCGCCGGATAGAGGAAGATCCCGCCGCTCAGGAGATTTCGATGAAAGTCGGAGACTAGAGACCCGATATAACGAAGCGAATAGGACTTTCCCGATGTTGTCCGGCTCTGCTTCAGGTGCTGGATGTAACGTCGTGTCCCTTCGTCCCAAAAACGACTGTAGGCCTCGTTAATCGAGTAAAAGTGACCGTGACGAGGGGTGGCAATGTGTGGGTGAGAAATCAAGAATTCTCCCACACTGGGATCCAGGGTAAAGCCAAAGACACCTTGACCGCTGGTATAGACCATCATGGTGCTGGAACCGTAAATGACATAGCCGGCCGCCACCTGCTCCGTGCCGGGCTGGAGACAGTCCTCCAGTTGGCCGTCACGCCCCGATGATTGCTGGCGCAGAATCGAGAAGATGCTGCCGATGCTGACGTTAACATCGATATTGGAGGAGCCGTCGAGGGGATCGAACAACAAGACATACTTGCCCTTTTTGAAGCGATCGGGAATCGGGATGATCTCGTCATGCTCTTCGGAAGCCATTAAGCACAAATGACCGCCGTGGTCCATGGCTTGGTAAATGGTTTCATCGGCGAAGACGTCCAGGCGCTGAACCTCCTCGCCATGAACGTTGCGCTTCCCGGTCAGACCCAGGATGTCGACCAGACCCGCCTTGTTCACCTCGCGAGAGATAATCTTGAAGGCAACCGTCAGATCCCACAGCAGACTGGTGAACTCGCCTGTCGCCTCCGGGAACATCTTCTCTTGATCCACAAGATGCCGCCCAATCGTCAGGGTCGAAATCGAAGTGGTCAATGGGCTCTGATCTAACGCCAAGAGAGCTCTTCTGGTGGGGGGTCCGGACGCGTTAAGAGTATCGGGCAGGACCCGCTATTTTGTTCTGGAAGCACCCGGAAACAGAATAACACACTGGCAAGACCCTGGCCCTGTCAATTCAGGAGGGCCGGTAATCCTGGTTTTTACCAACCTGATTCCCTTAGTGGGGTATCGGGTTGCCATCTCGGAAAGCTGGCCGGGAGGTGGCGGCAAGGGTGCCGACGGGGGGGGAATCCCGGTAGCCAGCCGGCGCCGGTTCCTGATTGGGAGCTGAATTCAGGTGGAACCTTCCGCAGTTTTCGCGTCGGCGACTATCCTTAATGACCACCATCGACAGGTAGTGCTCTTTTGCCGTCTGCCTTTCCGGTAGCGTATAATGAGTCGGCCCGAGGCGGCGTACCCAAGAGGCAAAGGGAGAGGTCTGCAAAACCTTCATTCACCGGTTCGAGTCCGGTCGCCGCCTCCATTTCAAGAGCCTCCGCCTGAAATTGGAGTTACCGACATGCGTGGCCGTCACCGTCCCTCCGCAACAGCTTTCAGTCCAGTTGCCGTGTTGCTGCTGCTTGCAGGATGCGGGGCGACCAACCCAGAGTCGCAAGAGCTGGAGTGGCAGGAACTTGAAGCCGAGCTGCAGGAACGATTTCCCGATGTGCCCTTGCTGAGCACCGAGGAACTGGCCCAAAAACTGGGCGCCAACCAGGACCTGATCTTACTCGATGCCCGTGACCGGCAGGAATACGCCGTCAGCCACTTGAAGGGGGCGCGTCTGGCGTCCTCCGAGAGGGAGGCGGTGGCCCGGTTGGAAGACCAGCCATCGGTCAAGCAGATCGTGGTCTATTGTTCGGTAGGTTATCGCTCAGCGCGGTTGGTCCGGCGGCTCCATGCTCTGGGTTACCCGCAAGCCGTCAACTTGCAGGGTTCGATTTTTGCCTGGGCCAACCAAGGCCGGCCTGTCTATCGGGCCCAAGAACAAGTGGGCAGCGTGCACCCCTACAACCAGGAGTGGGGCCGGTTTCTCAAGCGGGAGCTCTGGGCTTTTAACCCAAAGAATTGACCCGATTCAGTTTCCGCACTCGGATCCACGGACCTCTGATGAGCGCCTGGAGGTTCTCCCGAAGACGGCGGGCGCCCTCCAGCGTGACGTAGTTCCGGACCCGGCTGCAGGACTTCTCTCGGTTCGATGACGACTTGGTCGACTGCCTCATTGTCTGATTCGCGTGTGAACGCCCGGGCCATCACTCGGATTGTAGCCAGTTCAGGAAAGCCCGCGCAAAGTCCGAGTCCTGGACCCGCGCCTCGTCGAGAGGGTTACCCCACCAGATGCCGTCACTGTTGCCCAGGAGGATCAATGTGGCGTCGTGGGCCGGAACCTTCAGGTACAGGGCCGAGAACGCATTTTCCCAGAGGCCGGAGTGCCAGACGAGACGCTGTCCTTCGTAGTCCTGGACGTACCAGCCGATGCCATACGGCAGGGAACCGCCTTCGGGTGAAGCAGCAGGGGTGAACATCGCGTTCCTCGATTCGAGGGAGACGATCTCGCCCCGATCCAGAGCGATATCGAACCGCGCCAGGTCGACGACGGTGGAGATGATTCCGCCGGCCGCCCCATCACCCTGCGGCACCAAGGGAGGGCCGGGAACCGCCAGCCCGGACTCGATCATGTGATGCGTTGCCAGACGGGATGCGAGCGCCTGCGGCGGCTCCAGATCCCGATGGAGCCGGGCGGAATCCGCCATGCCGACAGGTTCGAGAATATGCTGGGCAACCAGCGAGGAGAAGTCCAGCCCGGCCTGATGAGCTATCGAGCGCGAAGCGTAGGAAAACGCGATCGGGTTGTACCGGAAGCGTTCACCCGGACTCCCGTTGACGGCGTGGTTCAGGTGCTGGCGCAGGGTCGTGTTGCACGAGTACTCGTCCGCGAACAACGAGTCCGCGTCCCCAAACTCCTCGCAGAACTCGGTGAAGCCGGGGGTCTCCGCCATGGCCTGATCCAGGTCGAGCGTGCCGATCTCCACCAGCTTCATCGCCAGGGTGCCGGAGATCGGCTTGGTGACGGAGGCGATCCGATAGGGCGTGTTCTCGTCCGCGTCGATTGAGGCGTCGATGTCCGCGTAACCGAAACCCCGGGCGAGTACCACTTCCTGGTTTCTCACCACCGCCACAGACAACCCGGGAATCAGGCGTTCGCCACGGAGTCGGGCCAGCTCGCTTTCGAACGGCTCGGTGGCGATCACCCGGGTCGAGGGGCCCTCCCGTAAGGGGGTTTCGGGCGTGCAGGCGGGCATCGCCCCGACCAGTAGTGCAACCGCGACCGCGGCTCCGGAATGGGTCTGCCGGGACATCGTGTCATGATACCCGGGATCGCGGCACGATACCTATCGGCCCCCACGTCCATGAAAAGCGACGTGATCTACAGCAGGTCTTGACCAGACGATCCAGGAAACCATGGCTGTGATTGATCCAAGACCCGATTCGAGTTCTCCGTGTCCTGGAAGGCGACCGGAGCATCGGCATGATTTCGATGGGTGATCTGGTCTAGTGGATCATCGCGGAGCGGCAATTCCGGATCAATCAGCTCGAGCATAGAAAAGACACCACTTCGGACCACTGGGAAATGATGGGGCTGATTCTGAAAAAGGCCTTTCCGACCTATCCCCAGGGCTACGCCCGCCGAGGCCAGCGCCGCCTTGTCAAAGTTCCCCGCCGCCAAGGGGTTGGCCGGCATTGTGGGGAAGGGGTCGGATGCTCTCCAAGCCCAGTCGAGCCAACTGAGGCCGTTTGAGCGGTCGGGAAGCAGCCACGTGTCCCAGAGTGCCGCTGCCGGCGTCACTAAAACGGGCGGCATCGAGCATCTCCCCCACTCCCACACCGTCCAAGCACCAACAGAAGAATTCGTGAGAATCTAGCCGTGGTCCTGGATCAACGAGGTAGGCCGATCGGAGGTGGGAGTGGCCGCTCTTGCGACTCTATGGAGCTTGATTGCGCTGGTGTGGCCCTGCTCGACGATTGGCGCCTCAGTCAAGATGACCAAACTATCGCCCGGTTTGACCCAATTGTCCTGCAACAACCGCCGCTCGAGTTGTGCCGTCAACTCGTCCACATTCCCGATCTTATCCATCAATAGGGCAACCACTCCCCAATAGAAACCCATGCGGCGAGCTACCTGCAGGCGCGGGGCAAAACCCAAGATCTGGCTCTGGGGGCGGTATTTGGACATCATCCGGGCCATCAATCCCGTCTGGGTAAAAACCACGATGGCCCGGGCATCGATAGCCTGCGCCGCGTGGTAGGCGGATTTGCACACTGCTTGGGGAAAAGTGAGCAACTTGCTGCGGTCATGGGGGGCTGCCAGAGGAGACGGGGTCTCCATCTTCTCGGCCTCGTGGACGATGCGGTCCATCATTCTGACTGATTCGATGGGATAACGACCGGCGGCTGTCTCGCCTGACAACATGACAGCGTCGGTGCCGTCCAGCACGGCGTTGGCTACGTCGGAGGCCTCCGCCCGCGTGGGCCGGGGATTTTCGATCATCGATTCCAACATCTGGGTGGCGGTGATGACCAGCCTTTCTTTCCGATTGGCCAGATCGATGATCTGTTTCTGTAACAGAGGCACGCGCTCGGGTGAAAACTCGACACCCAAATCCCCCCGCGCCACCATGACCCCGGTGCAGGATTCGAGAATGGCTTCCAAGTGATCCATGGCAGTAGTTTTTTCCAGCTTAGCGATGATCGGGATGTCTGCTCCCAGCAGGTCCAGTTGTTTCCTCAAGAAGAGAACGTCATCGGCCGTCCTGATAAACGACAAGGCTACGTAGTCGACTTCATGATCGATGCCGAACTTCAGGTCGCGAAGATCCTTTGGGGTCAAGGGAGGCACCGAGAGACTGGCTCCTGGAATGTTGATCCCCTGGTTTTCCGCCAGCGTTCCCCCATTGACGACCGTGCAGCAAAGTTCATCGGGCAAGATCGATAACACCTGCAACTCAATGGAGCCGTCAGAGATCAGGATGCGATCTCCTAGGGAGACATCCTGGGGGAGTCGCCGGTAGGAAATGGGCACTCGCTGCTGATTTCCCTTGACTTTCTCGCTGGTCAGGACAAGCTGCTGACCCGTTTGAAGCTGGACCGGCCGACCCTGCTCTAGTAGACCGGTTCGAATCTTGATTCCTTGCAGATCCTGCAACAGTGCAATCGGTTTACCGTGCTGTTGGGAAAGGTCCCGAAGTTCGGTTATGATCGCGTTGTAAGTCTGGTGGCACCCGTGGGAAAAATTGAGGCGGGCCACGTCCATTCCGGCGTTTATCAACCCCGTCAGCATATTGCGTGACTGGGTGGCAGGTCCGATGGTAGCGACGATCTTGACTCTTCTCATGGGGAGTCTTGAACTCCGGGCACGGCCGCCCCGATGGCTTGGAGAGGGATAATTATACTTGAGGAATTGAAGCCATGATACCCACTCGCGCCCTGGCTTGGCAGCTGCTGACCCGGCACACCACCAGTCCCAACTTGTTGAAGCATGCCCTGGCGGTGGAAGCCGCCATGCGTCACTATGCGCGCCACTTGGGGGAAGATGAAGAGAAGTGGGGTTTGGTGGGACTACTTCACGACATGGACTACGAGCGGCATCCCGATCCCAAAGACCATCCTTTGGTGGGTGCCCGAATCTTGCGACAACACGGATACGCGGAGGACATCATTTATGCCATCAAATCTCACGCGAGCTATTTAGGTGTCGAGCGGAAGAGTTTGATGGACAAGACCCTGTTTGCAGTCGACGAGCTTTGCGGATTGATCACTGCGGTGACCTTGGTCCGGCCCAGCAAAAAGGTTTCAGAGGTGCCAGTCAAATCAGTGAGAAAAAAGATGAAGGACAAGGCGTTCGCTCGATCGGTGAATCGCCAAGACATTATCGAAGGCGCCCAGGATTTGGGTGTGGATTTGAACCGGCACATTGGCCGGGTAATTGAGGCGATGGCCTCAGTCGCTCCGCAGTTGGGTCTGGATGGAAGCCTTGCGAGTCACTGATACGAGTATCGATATTTTGGGGGAGGATCCATGGAAAACATGCCCGACAGCGGAAGGATCGAGGCCCTGCTGGACGAGCAGCGGCGTTATCCGCCCAGCCGCCAGTTCAGCCGAGAAGCCCACCTCAATAACCAAGAGATCTATTCCCAGGCTCTCGAGGATCCGGAGGCTTTTTGGGCCGATAAGGCGAAGCAAATTGACTGGTTCAAAAGCTGGGACAAGGTGTTGGATTGGCAGTTGCCGTCGGCCAAATGGTTCGTGGGCGGCCGGTTGAACGTCAGCTACAACTGCCTTGATCGGCATCTGAAGACTTGGAGGAAGAACCGAGCGGCGCTGATCTGGGAAGGTGAGCCTGGTGACCAAAGGGTGCTCACCTATCAAGACCTCTACCGCGAAGTCAATCGCTGTGCCGCGGCCTTGCTCAATTTGGGAGTCGGGAAGGGCGACCGCGTCGCCATCTATCTGGGGATGGTGCCCGAGTTGCCGATCGCGATGCTGGCCTGTGCACGGATTGGAGCACCCCACACCGTGATTTTTGGCGGCTTCAGCCCTGAGTCACTCCGTGACCGCATCAATGATTGTGCGGCCAAGCTGCTGGTGACGGCCGATGGCGCCTGGCGGCGGGGCAAAGTGGTGCCACTGAAAAAAAACGCCGATGAGGCGCTTGAGGGGACTCCGTCCATCGAAAACGTCTTGGTAGTCAACCGGCTGGCAGCGGCCGAGCAGACTTCCATGCAGGCTGGCCGCGACCACTGGTGGCACCAAGTGATGGCCGTCCAAGGCAGGGTGACGATCCCTCCCGAGTCGCTGGACAGCGAACACCCGCTCTACATCCTCTACACGTCGGGGACCACGGGCAAACCCAAGGGTTTGCTGCACACAACCGGTGGTTATCTGGTGGGCGTTCACACCACGGCAAGACTGGTGTTCGATCTGAAGGAAGAAGACACCTATTGGTGTGCGGCTGACATCGGCTGGGTCACGGGCCACAGCTATATCGTGTACGGTCCACTCAGCAACGGGACGACGTCAGTGATGTACGAGGGTGCTCCCAACTTCCCCCAAAAGGACCGCTTTTGGGAGATTGTGGCCAAGTACCAGGTCAACATTCTCTATACGGCTCCCACCGCGATTCGAGCTTTTATGGGTTGGGGTGACGACTATCCGGCCCGCCACGACTTGAGTTCGTTACGCCTGCTGGGGACAGTGGGTGAGCCGATCAACCCAAAGGCCTGGGTCTGGTATCGGGAGCACATCGGCTCTAATCGCACCCCGGTCGTCGACACTTGGTGGCAAACCGAGACCGGCATGATGCTGATCACTCCCCTACCGGGGCTGACTGAGCTCAAACCGGGCTCAGCCACCTTTCCTTTTCCAGGTGTTGAGGCCGACATTGTCGACAATGACGGCAACTCCGTCCCTCTGGGCGGAGGGGGTTATCTGGTGCTCAAGCGTCCTTGGCCGGCCATGGCTCGAACTATCTGGGGGGACCCGGACCGCTGGACGGAGACCTACTGGAGCCGCTTCCCCGGTTTGTACTTCACGGGTGACGGTGCCAAACGGGATGAGGAAGGATATTTTTGGGTCTTGGGGCGGGTTGACGATGTGCTCAATGTTGCGGGTCATCGAATCGGCACCATGGAGGTAGAAAGCGCGCTGGTCAGCCACGAGGCAGTTGCCGAAGCCGCCGTCATCGGGGTGGATCATGCTATCAAGGGACAGGCCATTGCCGCCTTCGTCAGCCTTTGCGGGGACATCGAGCCCAGCCCCGAGTTGATGCAGGAACTGAGAGTCCATGTTGCCAACAAGATCGGGCCCATAGCACGTCCCGAAAAAGTCTTTGCCGCTCCAGCACTTCCCAAGACCCGAAGTGGAAAGATCATGCGTCGACTCTTGCGGGATGTGGCTGAAGGACGAGTTCTGAGCGACACCACCACCCTGGCCGATCCGACGGTGGTAGAGGCGATCCGGCAGAGCTACCAGGACGAGTCGTAAGAGTCTCAAGTAGCCGCCGACACGAAAGTCGGTGCTGCGCCCTTTTTTTCGGTGGGCTTTCCCAACCGACTAGCCATATCGACCTTCGATATAGTCGGCTGTTTTCCGCTGGGTGGGGGTGACGAACATCTGCTCGGTCAAGCCGTGTTCAACCACCTTCCCCAACAGCATGAAGATGCACTCGTCCCCTACTCGGCGGGCTTGGGCCATGTTGTGGGTGACGATCAGAATGGTGTACTGGCCCCGGAGTTCCCAAAGCAATTCCTCGACGGCTTCGGTCGACTCGGGGTCCAGCGCCGAACAGGGCTCGTCCATCAACAAGATCTTGGGTTTGACGGGCAGTAGACGCGCGATACAGAGTCTTTGCTGCTCCTCCAGCGACAAAGCGGTGGCGTTGTGCTGAAGCCGGTCTTTCACTTGGTCCCACAACAGCACCTGACGCAGTGCGTCTTCAACCAGTTCGTCTTCCTGCCTGGAGGTTGGCCGGTTGGCTCCCGTCCGATGGAGGCGGGTTCCAAAGAGGATGTTTTCCCGAATCGAAAGGGGTAGCGGATTGGGACGCTGGAACACCATCCCCACCTGTTTGCGGACCTGAATTCGTTCCACTTCCGGGGCATAAATGTCGTGCCCAAAGACCTTGATTGTTCCGGTCGTTCGAACGTAACCGAGTCGTTCGTTGATGCGGTTGACACTCCTCAAGAAGGTTGACTTGCCGCAACCGGAAGGCCCGATCAGGGCCGTAATCAGTCCCTGTTTGATCCGGAGATCGACATCGTATAGCGCCTGAAAATCGCCGTACCAGAGGTTCAGTTTCTCAGTTGTAACCGCCACGGGAGTCGTATTATCCAAAACGTCCCTCCACGTAGTCGCGAGTCTCTCGGTGCTGAACCTCGCCGGTGAAGAGTTCTTCGGTGGGTTTGATTTCCAGGCAGCGGCCGTTCAAGAAAAAAGCGGTGCGATCAGCGAGGCGACGCGCTTGTTGAACCAGATTGGTGACCAGAATAATGGTGACCTCCTTTTTGAGCTCCTTGAGCACATCTTCGATCCTCATTGTGGTCACCGGATCGACGGCAATGGAGAACTCGTCCAACAGCAACATGTCAGGATCTTGCGAAAGAGCCCGCGCAATGGTGAGCCGTTGCTGTTGTCCGCCGGAAAGGAAGCTGCCCAGCGCGTCGAGCCGGTCTTTGACTTCATCCCAGAGAGCCGCGCGGCGCAGACAGCGCTCGACGATCTCGTCCAGGCGCGCTCGGCCTCGAATCCCCGCCAGTCGCGGCGCCAGCGCCACATTGTCGTAAACACTCAGGGGAAGGCCCACCGGCAGCGGAAAGACGACCCCAATGCGTCGGCGCAGCGCATAAACATTGCGCCACTGCCGGACATCTCTCCCCCCAAAGATGATTTCTCCCTCCACCTCCATCGACTCGGTAAAGAGGTCCATTCGGTTGAGACAGCGAAGCAGTGTCGTCTTGCCGGCGTTGGCCGGCCCAATGATTCCAAAGATCTCGTTTTCGAAGACCTCCAGGCTCACATCTTTCAGGGCCTGCTTGGACCCATAACGCGCGTTCAGGTGACAAACGGTCAGTTTGCTCCTTGGAGTTGGCCGTTCGGAAGCGCTTACCACTTCTTTTTTCCTCGCAGATACATGCGAAAACCGATCGAGATGGAGTTCATCATCAAGACGATCGAGATCAGAACCAGGGCCACGCCGAAGGAGAACTCCTCGGGAACTCCGGGAACCTGGGTCGAAATCACGTAAAGGTGCAGTGACAATGCCATCGTCTGGTCGGAGACGCTCTGGGGCAGGAAAGGCAAGAAGAAGGCGGCGCCGGTGAACATGATGGGTGCCGTTTCACCCGCCGTGCGGGACACCTCGAGGATAACACCTGTCAAAATACCGCTGATCGAGTTGGGTAACACGACTCGGCGAATCGTTTGCCAACGGGTGGCGCCCATAGTCCAGCAAGCTTCTCGAAAAGCTCGGGGCACTGCTTGCAGTGACTCCCGGGTCGAAACGATCACTACGGGCAAGGTCATCACCGCCAGGGTGAGGGACGCCGCCAGAATGCTGGTCCCGAATCCGAGGAAAATTACGAAGGCCCCCAATCCAAAAAGAGCGTGGACGATTGAGGGCACTCCCGCCAAGTTAATAATCGCGAGGTTGATGAGCCGGGTGAGCCAGTTCTCGGGAGCGTATTCACTCAGGTAGAGCGCCGCCGCCACTCCAACAGGCACGGAAGCCAGCAAGGCCACAGCCACCAGCCAAATGGTTCCCACCAAGGCAGGAAAAATTCCGCCTTCGGTCATCCCATTGACGGGATTTGAAAAGAGAAATTCGAGCGAAATTGCGCTGCCGCCGCGCTGAATCAGAATACCCAAGATGATCAGCACCGGAACCACCAGCACCAGAGTCATCATCAGGAACAAGGCTTGAATCAGCCGTTCTTTCTGCCGGTTCTTAAGATTGTGCGAGGTCGGGGCAAACATTATTTCTTGGGCACCCCCCTCACCACCAGGTCAGCGGTGAGGTTAATCAAAAAGGTGACAATGAACAGGAAGATTCCCAAGGTGAAGAGAGCTTGGTAGTGGTCCGAACCGACGGCGGTTTCGCCCAATTCGGCCGCGATCGTTGCTGTCAAGGCGCGCACGGAATCAAAAATACTGTCGGGAAGGTTCACCGAGTGGCCGCTGGCCATCAGGACCGCCATCGTCTCCCCGAATCCGCGCCCCACACCGAGTAGCACGGCCGCCATCAAGCCATTGCGAGCTGCCGGAAGAACCGTCCTAAAGACAACTTGCCAGCGAGTTGCCCCCAGGGCTTCGGCCGCTTCCCGGTAGGTATCGGGTACGGCTTTGAGGGCATCCTCAGCGATTGTCGTCATGATGGGCGCAGCCATCAATCCCAGGATCAACCCCGCATTGAGCACAGTCAGTCCGATCGGCACGTCGAAGGTCTCAATGATGATCGGATTGAGAATCATCAAGCCGATGAATCCCCAGACGACGGAGGGAATGGCCGCCAGCAATTCGACCAGCACCTTCAGCCACTCGCGAATGCGACCGGTGGCAAACTCGGCGATATAGATGGCGGCTCCTAGTGAAAAGGGGACAGAAACCAGCATGGCCAGTCCCGTGACGCTGGCCGTGCCGGCGATCAGAGCCAGCGCTCCATAGGTTGGATTGTGATCAGAGGTGGGAACCCAGCGCGGTGAAAGGAAGAATTCGCGCAGATCCAAGGTGTTCAGAATGAAGCCGATTCCCTGGGTGATAATGAAGATGAAAATACTGAAAACAAGAATGATTCCAGAGATTCCACCGACAAAAACCAGGCCCGCAACCAGCTTGTCCAGATACCAGTCCAGATTCAGCCGGTCGAGATCGGCTCCTCTGTCGGCCGTGTTGCCCATCAGTCGGCGTCCTCACCCCGAAGCGTCTCCATCAGTTCCCGGACTCGGAGTGAGATCTCTTGTGAGACTCTTTCCAATTCGGCTGCGGCACACTCGGCAGAACCTTGGCCCACGCGCCAATCCAGCCGGACCGTATGGAAAGGAATGGGAGGTAGAGTTCCATCGACACAATTGATGGCTACAATCACGTGATAGTCGGTGAGGGTGGGGCGCAAACCCGCGGGTCGCTCGTCTGTCAGGGAAAAACCGCGCTCATCCATGAACGAAACGAAGTCGGAAGCGAATCGGGGCGCCGGCTCGAGGCCCGCGCTCTGGTAGTGACCACTGTTGCTAAAGGCCTTGCGGGCAATCAGCTCTGCCATCTTGGCCAGACAGCGGTGGGTCGGATCCACGAAGAGGATTCGATAGGTTTTGGGAGCCTTGCTCTCTCCTTTGACCGCAAAGATCGTCTCTTCACCGATGTTCTTGGCCAGAGCACAGACTCGCTGCAGACGGTTGAAAACAACGAGCAGGCAGAATGCATCCGTCCGCGAGAGCCGGCTTGCATTCTTATCCTCGACCAGGGTTCTAAAGATACGGTCAAAGGTGCTGTCGAGGCGGTGGGCGACGGTCATTGTGTCGCGGGCCAAGTCCGCATCGCGGGTCAGAAAAGCCTGCACGGCGTCATGCAGCATCTGGAGCGACTGCTGGGCCATGGACTCGATATCACGGATCACCGCTCCCGGCGGCATGGCAGAGAGTTGAACCGTCTGGCGCCCAATCGTGGCAGCGTAGTCACCAATCCGCTCCAGAGCCACGTTGAGCCGTAGGGCAGAGGAGATAAATCGCAGGTGACCGGCGCTGGGCAGGTGTCTGGCCACGAAGGCATGACAGCAGCGGTCGATTTTTCGGATGGCGCGATTGATCGTCAGGTCACCCAAGATAGTGACATAGGCGGTTGGAACGTCCTGCGTTTCAAGCGCCTGAACCGAGCGTCTCATGGCCGCCTGAATATCTTCGGCGACCGACTCGATCTGGTCGCGAATACGAGTCAGATCGGCATCCAAACGTTGTTCGTAATGGCTCATCTTGTGCTCCCGTCAGTGACCTGATTCGAGATTCTTGCGTTCACTCAGTGCAATTGACCGGACGCACCGGCGCGTAGCCTCTTGCTTGGATGATGCACTGCCCCTGGTCGCTCAGGATCCAGTCCAGGTATTCTTTGACGGCTCCCTCCGGGTTTCCTCGAGTGTACATCAGCAGCGGCCGGGAGATAGGAAAAGTCCTACTCGCCGCAGTGAGGAGCGAGGGCTCGATACACTCCGCATCGGCGGCGGCTTGGACACAGGGAGTTTTGACCTTATGCGTCTTGTAGGCTAGACCACTATAGCCAATGGCACAGGGAGTTTTTGAAACCAGATCGACCACGTCCTTGGATCCGTGCATGTCGCGGGAGCCCAACTTGTAATCGCGGCCCGCCCCCAGGACGGCTTCTTTGAAATAGACGTAGGTTCCCGAGTTGTTCTGACGACTCACCCTGATGACTTCTCCGTTGGAACAACCGGGAACTTCGATTTCCAGTTGACTCCACTTTTCCGTTTGCCCACCTTCGCCATAGATATCGGCCAACTCGGCAAAGCTGATCTCAGACAACGGATTTTCGGGGTGGATATAGACCGCCAAGGCGTCAAAGCCCACCGTGAACTCGACAGGTTCGATGTCGTTCCGGCGGGCTAACTCGAGCTCTTTGTCCTTCATTTTGCGGCTCGAATTGGCAATATCGACGGTGCCGTTGATCATTGCCGCGATGCCGGTACCCGAGCCTCCGCCGGTCACGGCAATGGCGAGGCTGTCATTCACCGCCTTGTATTGCTCGGCCCAGGTCTGGGCTACGTTGACCAACGTATCCGACCCCTTATTCTGCAAGACGGTTCGGCTTCCCGATCCACTTCCACAATTCGATCCCACCAGTAGCAGCGTTGCTGCAAAAGCCAACTTTCTCATCCAAAACCCTCCTCTATCCTGTGAGGCCCAAGGCTAGAAATCGACCTGAAACCTCATCTGTAAAATATTGCTCAACAGCGAATCGAAGAACTGCTGCTGATCGACATCGCTTCGGACATAATTCAACATCATCTTCGTGTAGGGGTTGAGATACCAGTTGAGTCCAACTGTAAAATTCTGCAACTGGCCTCCGTCCACCGGGCCATCGCGCAGGTCCAGTCGCGAGAAACGACCCGAAAGTTCCCAAGCCCCAGCCCCTCGCTCACCTGCCCGCAAGTTGCGGGCTGGGAAGAAACGGTCGAAGGCGCCTTTGGATTTGGAATAACGGCGACTCTCGCCCGTCAAGAAGAAGGATCCCTCGACATAGAAAGAAGCGAAACGAGGATCTCGTTGGTTTGAGTCAACAAAGGCCCGGAAAAACTCTCCTTGAATTGAGAACGGGCCATTGACCCAGCTACCTTCGAGCCCCAGGATATGGGTCCGATTGGCGTGAAACAAGCCGGTGTCTACCAGTCGAGGCGCCAAATTCGACTCAGGACGTTGGGCAAAACGGACTTGGTTGGCCGCATGTGAGCGGCGACTGTAAGAAACACCCAGATGGAGCAAACCGTTCCCTTGCTGCTTGATCCAAGGCAAGCCAGTCAGCCTGGAGGCGAAAGAAAAGTTGCCCGCTTGAGAGTCTCCGAAAGAATCGGAATCCTTGAAAATCCCAGCCCCAAAGGTCAGTCGCTGGTCCAAGAACCGGCGGTCAAAACGCATACCGGTATCCCTACCCGGATAAAGGACCGAAGCCAGCGATCTTTCCATGAAGGTCGTAAACCGACTGCTCGTCAATGCTTCCAGCCCGAAGGGATGGTTTTGATGCCCCACGCGCACGGTCCCCAACGCTGGGGTGTTCAAGCCCACGTAGACGTCCTTGAAACTGGCGCCCCCGTCGGCAAGATCGTACTGGGTCTTGAAGTCGACTCGTTGATAGAGACTGCCCGCCATATGGACACGGGCGCGGCGAAATTCCGTGCCGCCATTGAACGAAGAGCCGGTTTGATTTTCCAGACCTTCGGCTCCAAAGAAAGTCGCCCAGTCATTTTGCATCTGCAGGCCAAAGTTGAGATGGAAGTCACGGTTGGCCGAATCCGCCCTCAAACCCGACCTCCAATAAGTGCGAAGAGTTTGGGAGTCCTTGGTGTCGGCAGCAGATTTGGAGACTACCGGGACGGTGACCGGCTGCGAAGAAGCCTCCTGAACCGTCTCGTTGGAGGTATTGGGCGCGCACCGTAGTTGATCCACCAACTGGCGCAGATCCCTCAGATCCCGCTCCAGCCGCTCCACTTTTTGCTCCAGACCGGTCGATTGCGCCACTCCCGGGGAGTCTTGGCTCAACTTCGCTTCCGCCAGTGTGATTTGGGTTGCCGCCACCAAACTCCAAAAAAAACACAAACTCCTTCGTTTCACACGCGCCTCCTCATCGAGTTCGGCCCGTGATCCGGTTAACCTCTGCAATGGTAGCGAAGTGGTTTTAAAGGCCGATTAGATAGGGTGTTAAGTATTAAATTATTATTGTTAACGGGCAATTAAACGATTGTTAAGATTGTGTAAATTTCAACCCGTTGCTGACCGTCCGTTACAGGTTTCCGTTCCACCAAAGTCCTAGATGAGAATTCCCAGCCCTGGAAGCGATCGACAAGTTGTCACGTCGGTTGGGGAAAGGTCGATTTGGGTGAACCGACTTTTGGTCCGGGTCAAGCCGGAAGGTAAGGGGTGGGGCTACCTCGATTCGTCGGGTGGCTCGCACTTGTAGCCGACCCCACGCACGGTGACGATCAGATTGCCGAGGGTACCCAGCGCTTTGCGAATGGAGCGGACGTGCACATCGACGTTGCGATCGATAATAAACGACGTGCCGCCCGTAATATGGTCGAGCAGTTGGTCGCGGGTCAGCACCCGGCCCGGGTTGGAGGCCAGCACCGAAAGCAGTCGAAACTGCGCCAGCGTGAGGTCGATTTTCTCGCCCTCCAATCGAACTTCATGACGTTGTCGATCTATTTCCAGTGGCCCCAGGCGGATCAAGTATTCGGTAAACCGGGGCGCCTCGGTCCGGGCTCGGCGTAAGACCGCACGTACCCGAGCACAGAGTTCGCGGACGCTGAAAGGCTTGGTCACGTAATCGTCAGCGCCCAGTTCCAGGCCCAGCACCACATCCGTTTCGGAATCGCGAGCGGTCAACATGATAATCGGTATCCGTCGCGTCTCCGAACGCCCTCTCAGGAGCCGACACACCTCAAGTCCTTGAATCCCCGGGAGCATCACATCCAGAATGATCAAGCAGGGGCGTTTCTCCAGCGCGGCCTGAAATCCGTCCTCTCCTGAACTGGCTCCAGCGACCCGAAACCCGTCACGTTCCAGGTTGTAGCGGACCAGCTCCAGGATATCCGCTTCGTCTTCAATGACGAGCACAAGATCCTTAGGGAGAGGATTTAATCTGGCGTTCACGATTGGGAGTGCTCCTGGGGCAGGGTGAAGTATACTGTCGTTCCTCGATTGACTTCACTTTCCAGCCAGATTTTTCCTTCATGCAGTTGGATGACGTGTTTGGCGATCGCAAGCCCCAATCCTGTTCCTCTTGGATCACGAGCACGGGTCGTGGAAACCCGGTAGAAACGCTCGAATACGCGTTCCAGATCGTTCTTTGGAATACCCACACCGCTGTCCTTAACGGCGAACTGCAGCTCTGACCCCTGCCAATTCACCTCAATCACGATCCCCCCCCTTTCGGTGTATTTGAGAGCGTTGTCGAGAAGGTTCCCGAGCACCCGTTTGATGAAGGCCTCGGCGCCAAGAAAGGTCTCTACGGCTGCCCGATTGTTCACTGTTATCGACAACGATTGCTGCCTGAGGGTTTCTTCAAAGGGCCGTCTGAGTTCGGCCATCAGCGCCTCAAAATCAATGGGGACGAGCTTCAGTTTCAGCTCGCGGCTTTCCAGCAACGAAAGCTGCAGAAGATCATCCACAATCGCCTCCAATTGTTGGGCATTACGGTGGATTCTCTCGACAAAATCTTGCTCTACGGGCTTGAGTGTTTCTTCCAGCAGGGTTTCGGAATAGCCTCGAATCGAGGTCAACGGCGTCTTGAGCTCGTGGGAGACGTTGGAGACAAAGTCTTTTCGGATCCTTTCCAAACGCCGTCTCCTGGTGTTGTCGTGAAAAACGACCACGGCACCAGTGATCCCGGAACTCTGTACGACCGGGGCAAAACGAGCCAGCAAAAATCGCTCTTTAAACTCAACTTCGATCTCCAGGGGTGACTCCCCGCGAAGTACGCCTTCGACCCCGCGGTGAATGCCAACGTTTTGGAAAACTTCCAGGGGCATCAGACCCACCGAGCTTCCTTCGAAGCCAAACAGCCTGGTAAAAGCAGGGTTGGCCCCGGTGATCCTGCCGTTGGTATCGGTTACCATCACTCCTTCCAGCATGGCATGAAAAACGGTGTCCAGATGGTCGCGATCAGCAACCAAGCTGCCCATTTGAGTATCGAGCTGGGAAGCCATGCTTCTCATGTTACTGGCTAGAAGGCCGATTTCATCACTGCCGGAAACCGCAATCGGTTCACTGAACTGTCCCGCTGCAATCCGCTGGGCAGCCTCCCCCAGGATCCCGATTTTCCCGGTCAGACGGCGTGACAGAAACCAAGCCAGAATCAGGGAGAGCGCCGCCAACAAGAGTGTGGGGGTCGCCAGCCGCCGCCGCAGGTCTCCGATGGCATGCTGGATTTGCGGCAGCGGCGCTGCAAAGCGCAGAAAGCCGGCCTTGTCGGGCAGAAGTACGGCAACATAAAGTAGTTCTTCCTTAACGCTGTCGCTGAATCGACTGCTGGTGCCCCATCCGGAATGGAGCGCCTGTTGAATCTCAGGGCGCTGCAGATGGTTATCCATGGCCCGAAGCGCCTGACCGCTAAACCCGCTATCGGACAGTACGCGACCTGTAAAGTCTACGACCGTGATGCGGTGGCGAGTCTGCTCGGCCGCTTGGTCGAGGCGGGAATCGAGCGCCGGATCGTCCAGCTCCAATAGCGGCAGCAAGAGACGAACTTCATCCTCGAGCTGGCTCCTGACCAGTGATCGGTAATAGGCCTGCAACCAGCTTTCGGTCCAGAAATAAACCGGAGCCAGGGCCAAAAAGAGCAACAGCAGGAAGGTCAGGAAAAGTTTCCAGCGGAAAGACATCCTAGCCCGCATTTCTCACCGGGGGGCGCGATGATCGCACAGGATTTTCGTCTTGAGCGGGTGCTCGCGACCGAAATCGTAGCAGGGACTACGTTTGACGGAGCATGTGCACGCTGAAGACGAAAAGACCAGCGAGGGCGCGCCCAGCACGGTCTGTGCCCGGGAGATTTCGATAAAAACCTGTAATCGCCTCAACATAATATCCATTTGGTCATACACTCAGCGACTTGGTGAGAAATTCGGGCGAGAACTCTCTTGGGGCCAGGATACCGGCACACGCCCGCGCTTCAATGAGGATGAGCAGATTTGGTGTCCAGCCCTTTGCCGGAAACAACAGCTTCAAAACGGGTCGGAGGATATTGGCCGGCGGACAGGCCTCGGTGACTGCGATTTCATCAGTGTTCTTGCTCCGGCGGTCGAGATTCATAGGCCAGGACTCGTCTGTGTCGGTGGGACGGTTTGATCTAATTGCCGGCCAAGTTCGGCAGGAGCATTAGTGGGTAGATTGCAGACATAGTCGCGACAGACATAAGCAGTGGCTTTCCCCTCGATTCGCCGGAGTTGAGAAAGCACCTCGAGGCTTGAGGCCAGTCGCCGGTGGGCTTCTCCCCCGTCGGCTAAGACGATGACCTTGTTGGGGAGAAAACGTTGATGCACCTGCTTGAGCAGAGCCCTCGTATCGGGAGAGGTACGGTCTCCGACAATCAGAATCTGCTTCGGTTTGACAGACTGAAAATGAAGTGCGGCAAGCAACAACGGCATAGCGCTGGGATGGGCCTTCAGCCGGCTTCGGAAGGCTTGAATGGATTGATTTCCCAACTCGGTCAATTGTCCAGAGCCACTGATTTGCCCCAGCCTCAATAACGTCAAGGCTGCCACCGAGGAAGGCGCGGGTTCAGCGCCATCGTAATCTTCTTTTTGACGTAACAGAATCGACGGATCTTTACCGGAGGTTTGAAAAAATCCCCCTTGCCGGGTGTCCAGGAACAGCCGGCCGGCGGTTTCCATCAGATCGAAGGAACGAAGCAGCCACTCAGACTCAAAAGTGGTTTCGTAAAGGTCCAGCAATCCCTGGGCGACAAAGACATAGTCGTCAACAAACCCGGGAATTCCCACTTGCCCTTGGCGAGAGCGTCTCAGAAGCTGTTTGTTCTGCGACCGGTAGAGCCGGTCGAGTAGGAAACGGGCGGCTTGCCGGGCTGCTGTGATGTACTCGTCATCTCCCAACACTTGGCCGCCTCGCGCCAGGGCCGAAATGACCAATCCGTTCCAACTTGCCAATATTTTGTCGTCGAGAAGGGGACGGGGACGAGCCCGTCGATGCTTAAACAACTTCTCGCGACCTCTCTTGAGAAGCGATTGAAGTTCCTGGTGAGACAGCGCAAACTCCTGGGCAACGGCTTCCAGTTCGCGTGACTTATAGAGCAGGTTCTTTTTAGTGAACTCGCCGAAGGGGTCCTTGGCCACGTTGCCCGCGGGTTTGACACCGTAGAAAGCGGCAAAAGGCGCTGTGTCGTCTCCCAGCAGACGTTCGATGTCCTGGTAGGACCAGACATAAAAAGCTCCCTCGACTTTCTCGGCCTCGGTTTTGCCGGGCTGGGCGCTATCAGCGTCCTCGGCCGAAAAAAATCCTCCCGACCAATCTCGCATTTGCTGGAGCAAGTAGGTAAAGATGCCACGAGCTACCTGGGCCATTTCGGGATCTTGACTCAACTGGAAAGCTTCCAGATAGGCGATGGCGAGTAGCGCCTGGTCGTAAACCATTTTCTCGAAATGAGGGAGAAACCAGCGTTCATCGGTTGAATAACGGTGAAAACCACCACCCAGGTGATCGTACAGGCTGCCTCGGGCCATTTGACGGAGTGTTTTCAGGCTCATTTCCAGCGCCTCGCTCTTTCCGCTGAGCCGAGCATAGCGATGGAGAAAGAAAAAGTTGACGGGGCGGGGGAATTTGGGAGCTCGGCCAAAGCCGCCCCACTCGCGGTCAAAGGAGCTCCGGTACCAATCGAACGCCCGGTCCAAGGTGGCGGGAACCGGAAGCTGGAGGCTCTCGGCAGGAGCTACCGACAGCTGCCGCAATTGCTCAGTGATACGGTGAGCCAAATCGTTGATCTGGCCACGGTTCTTTTCCCAAGCGGAAGCCACTTCCTGCAATAGTTGGGCAAAACCAGGTTGACCGCCGCGGGGTTTAGGGGGAAAGTAGGTGCCCCCAAAAAATGGCTTTAATTCCGGAGTCAGAAAAACCGACATCGGCCAGCCGCCGCCACCGGTTGTGGCTTGGATAAAGGCCATGTAGACCTTGTCGACATCGGGACGTTCCTCGCGGTCGACTTTAACCGAAATAAAGAGTCGGTTCAGGATGGCGGCGGTCTTCTGATTGGAGAAAGACTCCCGTTCCATCACGTGGCACCAGTGACAAGTCGAATACCCCACGGAGAGGAATATCGGCTTCTGCTCCCGGCGGGCCCGCTGGAAGGCTTCTTCCCCCCACGGATACCAGTCTACCGGGTTATAGGCGTGTTGTAGCAAGTAGGGACTGCTTTCACCAACCAGCCGGTTGGGCTTTTCCTTCTGCGTGGGCATCCAGGTTGGAGAAAGGTGCGGCCGAACGATCGCCAAGAAGAGGACCAGCAACCCCGTGAGCAGCATGACCAGAGTCAGACCTTGGCGACGGACTAGAGGCATCTGTCTTGTCCCTTTGGGGTTATTTCCTGACCAACTGCTGGTAGAGATCGATGTACTTCTTGATCTGCTTTTCCCAGGAAAAGTCCTGTGACATGGCGTTTTGCATCATGCGGAGCCAAGTCGAGCGGTCGGCATAAGTATCCAAAGCCAACTCCAGCGCCCAGCGTACTCCCTCTGCCGTCGCATGCTCGAAGACAAAGCCGTTGCCGCGGCCATTGCCGGGGTTCAAGGGAACCACCGAGTCGGCCAGTCCCCCGGTCTTTCTTACAACAGGCAGCGCACCGTAAAGGAGACTGTACATCTGGTTGAGCCCGCATGGCTCGTAGCGCGACGGCATCAAGAAAATATCGCAAGCAGCCTCGACCAGATGGGCCATGGTATCGCAGTACCCACAATGAAACCTGACCTGATTCGGGAAGTCGCTCTCCAGTTGATGGAAGAAGTCCTCCAAATATTTTTCGCCGCTGCCGACCACCACCAACTGGAAGTCCCGAGCCGACAGCAGCTTGGGGAGGGGTTGAAAAAGCAGGTCCAGCCCTTTCTGCTCAACCAGCCGGGACACGATGCCGACCAGAGGCCGTTTGCGCCGGTAAGGCAATCCCACCCGCTCAAACAGGAACCTTTTGTTCCGTTCCTTGCCCCGGATAGCGTTATCGGAGCCGTAACGAAACGGGATCAAAGCATCAGTCCGGGGACTCCAGTCAGTGTTGTCGACACCGTTGAGAATGCCGTAAAGGTCCTTGCGGCGCCTGGCGAACAATTGGTCCAGCCCGAACCCGAACTCGGGCGTCTGGATCTCGCAGGCATAGGTCGGGCTTACGGTGGTCAGTTTGTCGGCAAAGAGAATCCCGATCTTGAGAAAATTGACCCGGTCGCCAGCTAAAGCGTCCTTGAGCAGATGTTGATATTCAGCCGGCAGCAGGGCCCCAGCCAGGGAGGCCGAAAAGATGCCTTGATAGCCGGCGTTGTGAATAGTGAGAAGCGAGCGCGAGTTGGCAAAAAGCCGGTCTTGGGAATAGACAGACCGCAGTAGCAGTGGGATTGGCGCCGTTTGCCAATCGTTACAGTGCATGATTTGGGGCGCGAACCCGATGCGCTGACAGCTTTCAAAAACTGCCCGGCAAAGGAGCAGAAACCGGATCGGCTCGTCGGCTTGGTCGGTGTAAATGGAAGCTCGGCCATACAGGGGCGGACAGTGGACAAAGTAGACCCACAAATCGGAACCTGGAAGAGGGGCGGTGTAGAGGGAAAATTGATAATTCCGCCCCATAAACTGAAGAGGCACTTTGCGGACCGAGTCAACCGGTTTCAGGTTCGACGGCCGGTTTTCGTCAGCGGCATAAAGAGGTGAGAAGACGCGCAACTCGATCCCTTCACGCCACAAGTGGCGGGCCAGCGCCGTGGCCACATCAGCCAAGCCACCCGCCTTGGAAAAAGGGAAAATTTCCGAAGTGGCGAGAGAGATTCTCAGCGGCTCCACATCGGCTGAGTCTAGCATAGTCAAAAAACTTGACCTAACTCGCAAATAATGCTGATTTGGCCTAGTCAAAACGAAGGCCGATTTCCGTCGCATGATGAAAATTTCCGCACCGTCAGTAGCGGCTTCAGGTTGGGCGATTGTCTCCTTTTCGACTCTCGGATGGTGCCTGCTCAGCTTTGAGTTCGTCTTTGGGGAGGGGCATGCCGAGCGGCCCCTGCTCAGCTTCCTGTTGCTTTATTTCTTGGCCTGGATTGGCTATCTGTTGCTGGTCAAGGCCGTTATTGAGGGCTTGACTCTGCCGACAGGCCTGCTGCTGGCTCTGGCGTTGGTGCCAAGAATGGTGCTTTTGCCCTCTGAGCTGATCCAAGAAAACGACGTTTATCGCTACGTCCTGGACGGCCAAACAGTGCTGTCGGGAGGCAACCCCTATCAGTATGCGCCTATCGATCTCGATCGGATCGAAGACCATTCCTTGGCCGACCAACTCGACCAAGCATCGACGTCGCTGGTATTGGACCGAGTCGGTTATCCGCACCTCTCCACGGTCTATCCTCCAGTGGCCCAGTTGGGCTTCGCCGCCGGCGCGCTGCTAGGAGGATGGAGTTGGCAGGGGCAACGGTGGGTCATGGGGGCTGCCGACCTCTTGCTCCTGTTGCTTCTGCTGGCCTTGCTCAAATTGACCGGCAGGCGTCGCGAGCTTCTCTTGCTCTACGGCTTGTGCCCGCTGGTTCTCAAGGAGATCTGGAATTCCGCTCACGTTGACGTTCTGGCGGGCGTGTTGATCGCGCTAGCTCTACTGGCTTGGCACCGTCCACGGTCTCGCATAGTCAGCGGGGTGTTGACTGGGCTTCTGTTGGGTGGAGCCGTCATGACAAAAATCTACCCGATTGTTGTCGTGCCCCCCTTCTTCCTGGCTCACTGGCAACGGGGCCGATGGCAGGGCGTGCTGCCATTCCTGGCCGCCGGCGCAGGGACCTGCCTGGGGACACTGATGTTTTTTGGGGAGCTGGGCTTGGTTCCTCTGACCCGTGGGCTGCGGGCTTACGCTTTTTGGTGGGTCAATAACGAAGGATTCTTCTCGCTCCTCGGAATCATTACCTCGCAGCCGAGAGTCTGGGCCGGCATTCTCTTGTTGTTGGCGGTCGCGGCCCGGCTTTGGGTCTACCGGGAGCGTTTCGTTCAGTCACTGGAAGGCAATCTGCAGTGGATTTTACTGCTCTGTTTCCTCTTCTTGCCGGCAGCTTTCCCTTGGTACGCTTTACCCCTGATAGTGCTGCTGCCGCTGCAACCGGAAACGGCGGCGGGGCGGACGAGCCTGGTGCTGGCGGGATTGGGCGGCCTCTACTATTTCCAATTTTATGTCGAGTACCATCAATTGCCGACGCTCTGGTGGGCCTTGGTTCGAGGAGTTGAGCACGGGTTGCTATGGCTGACGCTGCTCTACTTTGCCAAATCGACTCGACCGGAAGGGCCTTCGTGGTGGGCCGATCGGCCTTTTCTGCGACAGTGACGTCCAGCCACAAGAGTCTCGCTGGGTTCTCCAACAGGAGGCTTCGCGTTTTCCGGATTTTCGTCAGGATCGGTCAAACGGGTTGCGGTCGCAATCATCCCAATTCGGCCGCCAGCCGGTGCAGGGTGGACTGATATACCGACAGGTCGTTTTCACTGAAGAGAACGAAGACAACCCTTTCCGGGAGAGCATTGTCCCGGAGCCAGTTCAAGACCCTGGACTGGGCAATTCCGGCCGCTTGTTCGATCGGGAAGTGATAAGCGCCGGTGGAGATGGAGGGAAAGGCGATTGAAGAGCATTTGTGTTGCGAGGCCAAAGAAAGGCAGCAGCGGTAGGCTGAGGCCAGCAACTCGGATTCGCCCCGGGTCCCGTCGGAATAGACGGGTCCGACCGCATGGATGACAAAAGAGGCGGGCAGGCGGTAGCCGCGCGTAATCCGAGCTTCCCCCGTAGGGCAGCCGTCCAGCGTCCGGCACTCTTCCAGCAAGCGTGGGCCCGCGGCCCGGTGTATCGCGCCGTCGACACCGCCTCCACCCAGCAAGCTGTTGTTGGCCGCATTGACGATACAGTCGACTTGCTGCCTGACGATGTCTCCCCTCACGATCTCAACGCGAGAGAGGATCTCCGATCCCATGGAGTTACTGGTTGCCTGCGGGAGACCTGTCCTGGATGGTTCCGCAGCGCTTCATCGATTCACCAAAATACGGATTGGCGACTTCACCGTCCTTCTGCACCCAGTGGGCCCCGTTACCGTCATCGGCCATCGGGCAAAAGGCCACGACCAAGTCGGACGGTAGCTCCAGCTTGGCCACCTCTTCCGACAGCATCTTGAAATGCCGGCGGGTGTCTTCTATAGACTCTGCCGAAGCAGCCGAACCTGCGGATTCTTTGAGCTCTCCGTCAGCCTCCTCGGCCAGCGCTGCCAGCGCGGAATTGGCCCCCTCATAATCGTCGTCAGCCAACGCCTGCTGTGCGTCCAGGTAATTTTGAAAAAGTTTCGTGAGCACCGCTTCTTCGACTGTCGAGCAAGAGCTGAAGCTCAACAGCAACAACAGAGCAACAACACCTGTGTTTCTTTTCATTGTTCTTTCCATAGCCTTAGCATGTTGATGATCAATTGGATTATACAAGTCACCAACTAAAGACGCCGCCAGTACCGGCCAGGTTTCCCAACTTGCCCGGATCGGCCGGACTGAGATCAGGGCCCGGCGTTACGACCTTTCTTGAGCACTGCCAAATAATTTCTGAAATGGCGCCGAGCTTCGATGAAATCCCGGTGTTCCAGCCCCAGCTCACGGGCAATCTTACCAATTTCGTTATCCTCGAGTACGGAAATCGAAAGATCTGACGCAGAAAGAGCAAAGAGACATTTGAGCAAGGAAAGTTTTTGGGCGCGGTCGGCGATCTTGTTGAATTCCCTTGTGACCAGAAAGTCTTCAGTCCCCCCAAAGAGGGTATTCCGGGTCTTCGCCATCTGCACGACAATGATGGCCTGCTCACGATTCAAACCGGCCTGGCTGACAATGAGATCCTCCATGGCCCGAACCTCGTCTTCGCTGATGTGGAGGTCCGCATTGGCAACCCTTCCCAAGATGTAGGCAAAAGCAGCTACGTAACGAGCTTCTGCCACGGGGAGCTGATCGAGTTTCTCGATAATGTGACGCACAGTTTCGGTTTCGGGGGTGTCGGGGACAGTGGCAGGAGCGCTTTCGAAACCCAACATCTTGAGTACCGATTTCATGATCTCTCAAGCTCAGTTCAGGAGGCTTTCGAGGCCGATCCTCGCTAGGCCGTTGGTTGCACAATGAACTTTAACACCGGCGATTGTCCTTTCCCAACCGGTGAACCGTGAGCTTGAGTTCTTCAAGGCTGGGTTGCCGCGTTCGGCCGGCCTCAATAACCGGCATGAGCGAGGGCGGCTTACCACGACCTCAGACTTCACAATTTCTTGACGCCGCTGGACGAGGCCAGCACGCCACTTGCGACCGAGGCCAGCAACAAAGCCAGCAACAACAGGGCAAAAGAAAGTGAGAAACGCTCGGCAAGCGTACCGGCCAGCAGATCCCCCAGGGGCATGCCGCCCCGGAAGGCCAGGAAAAAAATGCTCATGACCCGGCCCCGCATGTCCTCCGCGGTTGACAACTGAACCAGGGACGTAATTGAAGCGAAGAGACAAATGAGACAAACGCCTCCCAGGAACAGGAGCAGGTAGCTGAGCCACAACCAACTGGAGAGGGCAAAAGTTCCCAGCATCAGCGCGAACACCAGCTGAGTCCAGAGGGTAAAGAGCCCCCGCCGGCGAAGCCGAGACAAGTTGGCATACAAGAGTGCCCCAGCGACTGCTCCGCTCCCGGAAACCGACATCATGAACGAGAAGCCTCCTGAATCCAAACCAAAGACATCGCGGGCAAAAGCAGGCAAGAGAGTCAGCAGGGGTACACCACAAAAGGTGCTGGCAAACCCCAGGATAGTGAGTTGCCACAAGGCGCCCTGATTACGCACATAGCTCAATCCGTGCCGAATCTGCCTGACGACGGAATCCTGGCTCTTGGGGGGAACGAAGCTGGCTCGGATCATCAACAGCGAAAAAATCACCGCCAGAAAAGAAAGGCCGTTGAGGAAAAAACAGAGAGCCGCTCCCGCAGCCGTCAAGAGGATTCCGGCCAATAGAGGGCCGATCACCCGAGCCAGATTAAACTGAATGGAGTTGAGCGCGATGGCATTAGGCACATCCTCTCGCTTGACCAGACCGGGGACCAGGGCTTGATAAGCCGGTCCTCCGAATGCCTGTCCGCTCCCGACCACGAACACCATCACCAAGAAGTGCCAGATTTGAATCAGCTCGAAATAAATCAACAACGTCAGCACGAAAGCGGACGTCATCTGGACAAACTGAGAGAAAATCAAAATGGACCGCCGGTCGAAACGGTCGGCCAACGCTCCTCCAATCAAGGAAAACAAAATCACCGGAAGTTGGCCCAAGAAGGCGGTCAAACCGAGATAGAAAGGTGACCCAGTGAGGCTCAAAACCAGCCAGGACTGGGCTACTTGCTGCAACCAGATTCCAGTTGTGGAGGTAAAGGCGCCGATCCAGAGGATTCGATAATCGCGATATTGGAGCGCCCTGAAAGTACGGCCCAGAAAGCCGGACCGGAGGGGAGGAGCAGAACTGTCGGGCTGCTGATCGGTCATTATTGACAGCGGGAAGTTGGTCCGGCCCGAATGAAATGAAATGTTGACGACTGCGGCCCAGTCGCTTGATCCTCAGGTCAGGCGTTCGCGAGCGATTAGTGCAGCACCAATAACGCCGGCGTCATCCTGCAAGGTTGATCCAACGATGGTCGTATCCCGCAGTTGATCGGGGTATACGTACTTACGAAATGATTTCCGGACCCACTTGACCCAGATGTTGCCGAGTTCGGCCGGCAGCCCTCCTCCCAATACGACGCAGGGAATGCTGAGCAGAGTGACGACATTGGCAGCCGCTATGGCCGTAAAGTTTGCGGCCTCACGCACCACCTGAGTGGCCAGAGGGTCGCCGGCGGCCACTGCCATGGCCAGAGCCTTGGATCGCACTTTGGAATAGTTTCCGCCCACCAGATCTGTGATCAAGCTGGGATGATTTTCTTTGATCAAGTTAACCACCAGCCGGACCATTTTGCTCCGGCTGGCGCAGTGCTCAAGCGTACGTTGGCCCAGTGACGCTCCCGGCAACAAAATAACGTGCCCGATCTCGCCTGCAGTATGACGAGGCCCATGAAAGAGCTTCCCCCCGAGCACGAGTCCACCTCCAACTCCGGTGCCGGTCCAGATGCCAAAAGCGTCCTGAAATTCACGGGCGGCGCCCGCTACGACCTCTGCGTAGACAGCGACGTTGACATCGTTATCCACCGCAACGGGCAACTTGAGGGCGTGGCTGAGCCTTTTGGCCAACTCATAGTCGCGCCAGCCAAGATTGGGTGCATCCAGGATGATTCCTCGCTTAACATCCACCGCGCCGGGTCCTCCGATGCCGAGGCCATCCACATCCGATCGCTCAATTTGCAGTTCGTCCAGAGTCTGCTCGACCAAAGCGACGACCCGCCCGATGACAGCTTCGCTTCCCAGTTCGGGGCGGGTTTTTCTTTTGAGTCGAATCAAGAGCCCGTTACCGGAATCCACGACCCCGGCACTAACGTTGGTGCCTCCAAGATCAACTCCAACGAAGAATTTCTTGATACCGACGGTCATAGCAATCTCATTGGAGGGGTTACCGGGTTGGTCCGAATTTAAAAGCCTTCGTTACTATCCGAAAGCGACGTTTAAGCGACTTTACCGGACCGGGTCCTGCGGAGGATTACCGGGTCCTTAGCGCAAGATAACCAAGCCGCCTGCCGGGGTCAACGGTCAGGCTGAACCAAGCAGCTCAACCAGGTCGGGCAAAATCCGGCTGACGTTTCCCTCCAGACGCAAATCGGCAATATGGTCGTGAGCGGTGGGTCCACGATTGATGATGGCGTAGAACGCTCCCTTTTGCTGAGCTGTCAAGGGAACCGAGGCAGCCGGCTGGACCTCCAGCGACGAGCCAATCGAGATGGCCAAGTCACATCGCTCCGCATTTTCCAGGGCCGACTGAAGTTTTCCCGCCGGCATCGATTGTCCGAACGAGACAGTGGCCGGCTTGAGGAGGCCTCCACAGGAACAAAGCGGCGGCGTTCTCGTTTCTTGGTACTCCTTGAAGATCGGTGCGGGCGCACGTTGCTGTCCACAGTCGATACACTCGATCGCCAAGTTGCTTCCGTGGAGTTCGATGACCAGTTGGGGGCCGTTACCGGCTTTCTGGTGAAGACCGTCAATGTTTTGGGTCACCAGGCAGTGGAGGTGATTCATTTTTTCCAGCCGGACAATCGCTTCATGCCCGGGATTTGGCTGAGCCGACTGGAAACTGGGCCAAGTTTCGAGCTTGTAATCCCAGTGCCGCCGCCGAGCTGCGGGGTCAGTCAGAAACTCCTGATAGTAGACCGGCCGCCATCGTTTCCAGAGCCCCTGGGGTCCGCGAAAGTCCGCCAGTCCCGATTCGGTAGACATACCGGCCCCGGTAAAGAACAGCACATGGCGACTCGGGCGGACTCGTCGGGCCAATTCGATTAGTTTGCTCATCGGGCGCTAGGGGAACCTGAGTCGAGCTCTGCAAACTGGCGCAACACGATGGTGGGCCGAAGACAACCCCGATGGAGACGAGCGATTGCCAACAACCTCTCACCCCAGAAAACCCGGTATTCTCCCTCCTCCTGCTCCGAGTTCAGCCGGATCCGAACGCCCGACACGATTCGGCGGGCCTGCTCAGGCTGCAAATCGAGCCGGGGCAGCTTGAGCGGCAGCGAGTCGAGACCGATCATCCGCCGGCTCCACTCCTCAGGCAAGGAAATGGCTGCAACGGCTTGCGTAAGGTCGAACTCACCGCAGCGCAGTCGGCGCAAGTTCTCCAAATGCGCACCGCATCCCACTGCTTGACCCAAATCGTGTGCCAAGGCTCGAATATAGGTTCCCGCGGAGCACTCGACCTCGACCCGCCAGCGGGTCGCCGTGTGCTCCAGCAGGCAAATACGTTTGATCGCTATCGAACGACTGGGCGGGTCGACCTTCTCTCCGCGGCGAGCTGCTCGGTAAAGACGCTGACCCTTGACCTTGACTGCCGAGAAGATAGGCGGTCGTTGCCGAATGGTTCCTGTGAAACGGCCTAAGAAAGCCTCCACCTGGCAGCGGCTCAGGGCGGGCACTTCCGCGTTCGAGGTGGGGGGACCCTCACGGTCAAAAGTTGTCGTTGCCACGCCCAGGCGGATATCCGCAAGATAGACTTTGTCCGCGCCCTGGTAGTAGCGCATCAAGCGTGTTGCCTTGCCCAGGGCCAGGGGTAGCACACCCGTTGCCAGAGGATCGAGAGTTCCCATATGACCCACCTTGGTGGTAGTGAGCCGCCGAACCCTCACGACTATGTCGTGAGAGGTCGGTCCGCTGGGTTTGTCAACCACCAGGGCACCGTTGATGTTAGCGGACAATTTTCTCGTCCAACAGTTTTTCCAATTCGGTCAACACCTGGACTCGGCTATCTCCCCGGCCGTTGGGGAGAGTGAAGCCTGAGGCATTTCGATGGCCACCGCCACCGAAGAGTTTGGCCACCGAGCAAACGTCCAAGGCTCCTTTGGAGCGCAGACTGACGCGCGTACGGTCGGTTGCCTCGCGAAAGAACGCGACCAGCCGAACGCCATCGATAGAAAGGGCATGGGTGACGATCCCTTCGGTCTCGTCCGCTCGTGCGCCAGTGGCCTCAAGCATTGCCTGGTCCAGCGTTATCGAGGCGATTTGCCCCGATCGGTGGAGTTCAAGCGTCTCCAAGACCTTGCCGAGCAGGCGGAACTTGGAAAGTGGTTGGCTCAAATAGACCCGCTGGGCGATCACGGCCGGGTCGGCCCCCAGAGCCACCAAGCGACTGGACACTTCAAAAGTACGGGCCGTCGTGTTGGGAAACTGAAAAGAGCCCGTATCGGTTGAGACGGCGACGAAAAGATTGGTGGCCATGGCCGCTGACACAGGGACCTCCAACGCCAGAGCCAACAGATAGATCATCTCGCCCAAAGCGCCCGCACTGGGGTCGATCCAGTTGATCTCTCCGTAGTCTCCGGCATCGGCGTGATGATCGATGTTGATCAAGTAGTAGTGCTCAACCCCCGCCAAGCCCGTGCGCGCCGGTCGATTGCATTCCAGCACGAAAACTGCTTCGAAATCACCCTTGAGCCGACTGTGGACTCGGATTTGTTGAGCGCCGGGCAGAAATCGATAGGTGGCCGGAGGAGGATCGACGTGAACGATTCTCGCCTGTTTCCCCAGCGCCCGCAAGACTTGCCCCAATGCCAACGATGATCCCAATGAGTCGCCGTCAGGGCGAGAGTGCGAGGTTATGGCAAAGCGCTGGTGTTGGGTAATAAATTCGACAACGGGAGATAACATGTCTAATCGTATTCGAAAAACTCGATCTCATGGCGGAGCAAGTCCCCACCCAGAGTACGCTGACTCTCCCGCACCAGCTGGTGTGCCAACTGCTCAAGTTTTTGGCGGTCGGGACCGATTGAAACAGCCCCGACCAAGCTCCGCCGATGATTGTCTTGGTAGTCGATCTCCGAAATGGAAAAGCGGAAACGAGAACGCAATCGACCCAGAAGCTTGCGCAGGATGTTGCGCTTCTCCTTGAGCGATCTACTGTGGATTAGATGGATTTCCAGCGAGCAGAACAAGATTGGCAAAGCCGCCTCCTTGGAGCAAACCCCCTTCCGGACCGACCAGCGGCAGCCACCAACAGGGCAGACGGACCGACCTCGTCGATCAGGTCAGTTCGGGCGTGACTTCTTCTCTGGTAAAAGCCTCGATCACATCGCCCAACTTGACATCGCTGTAGCCGGAGATCGAGATGCCGCACTCGTAGCCGACCTTGACAGAGGTGACGTCGTCTTTAAATCGGCGCAGCGAGTCAAGTCGCCCTTCATGGACGACGACATTGTCTCGTAGCAACCTGACCTGTGAGTTACGATTGACCGATCCGTCTCGAATGTAACACCCGGCAACGGTTCCAAACTTGGGAGTGCCGAAAATCTGCCGTACCTCGGCCTGTCCCTGATAAGCCTCTCTCAAGGTGGGTTCCAGCAACCCCAGCATGGCTTTCTTGATTTCGTCTGCGATCTCATAAATGACCGTATATAGCCGGATATCTACGCCGTTCTTTTTGGCTGCGGCAGCGACATTTTGGTCCGGTCGCACATTAAAACCGACCACGATTGCGTTCGAGGTAGAGGCAAAGAGCACATCTGTTTCGGAAACCGCCCCCACACCACTGTGAATAATTCCGATTTTGACTTTTTCGGTCGACAGCTTGGTTAGAGTGTCACGCAAGACCTCAACCGAGCCTTGAGCATCGGCTTTCAGAACGATGGAAAGCTCCTTGGCCTCTCCGCTTTGCATACGACCGTAAAGGTCATCCAAGCTGACACGAGTCGAAGCGGCCTGATCTCTCGTTTTTTCCTGTTCCTGACGATATTCGACGATTTGGCGGGCTTTACGGACGTCCTCAACCGCCTGAAAGGAGTCACCTGCTTGAGGAAGACCCTGCAGACCCAAGATTTCAACCGCGCTACTGGGTCCCATCGACTTGGCCCTCTTGCCGCGGTCATCGAACATGGCTCGCACCTTGCCCCCAAAAGATCCAGCGATAAAGGGAGCACCAATCGAAAGAGTACCGTTTTCAACAAGAACGGTTGCAACGACCCCCCTGCCTTTTTCCAGTCGAGCTTCCAAAATCGTTCCCACCGCTGCTCGGTGGGGATTGGCGGTAAGTTCCATCAGCTCGGCCATCAAGAGAATCATCTCCAACAACTGGTCAATGTTGGTAGCTTCTTTGGCCGACACTTCAACCGTGATTGTCTCGCCACCCCAGTCTTCAGACGCAAGGTCCAGTTCCGCCAACTGTTGTTTGACCCGCTGAGGGTTGGCATTGGGTAGGTCGATTTTGTTGATGGCCACGATAATCGGGACTTCGGCAGCACGCGCGTGATCAATCGCTTCGCGGGTCTGCGGCATGATGCCGTCATCAGCGGAAACCACCAGCACGACGATATCGGTTACCTGAGCCCCGCGGGCCCGCATCATGGTAAAGGCTGCATGTCCCGGGGTGTCGAGAAACACGATCCGGTCGCCGTTGACCTGGACATGGTAAGCCCCCATGTGCTGGGTGATGCCACCTGCCTCGCCCGAAACAACGTTGGTCCGGCGAATTCGATCCAGTAGCGATGTCTTGCCGTGGTCCACGTGCCCCATCACCGTTACCACCGGAGCCCGTACAACCAGATCTTCGTCTCGGTCTGCAACCTGCTCCTCTTCGATGATGGCCTCTTCAAAGCTGACAAAGGTCGGTGTGATCTCGAAGATCTCGCAGATTTTCTCAGCCGTATCCTGGCTGATACTTTGGTTGATGTTGGCCATGATCCCATGGGTCAGCAATTCTCGCAGCACATCCTTGCTCTTGACCCCAATCTTTTCTGAAAGCCCTTTGACGGTGAGAGTTTCGGGTAAGGTAATGGTGCTGAGTCGTACCGGTTGTGGCTTGGGGGGCCGTACGGGCTTCGGCGCGGGCTCAGGCGGCTCTTTTGCGGTTTCGGGCAAAGTCGACTCTGGAGTCACTACAGCTGGTTCGCTTGGCCGCCCGATGATTCTTAGTTTGCGAGGCGGCGCCGCCAGGGGCGAAGGTTGGCGAGGTTCTACCGGTCTGGTCTCGACCGGCTGGGCCAGTGTGGAGGTCCCCCGCGGTTCGCCGCCAGCTTCCGGAACCGGTGCCGTCACAGCTGGGGGGATCAAGGCCTCTAGTGCATCGGCAGAAAGATGGGCTTCAACTTTTTCGATAACCGGCTCATCGTCTATGGAGACTTCCACCTTGTCGGGGATAATCTCTTCGCTGGTAATGATACTCCGGTAGCTACCTTGACCCTTGCGCGGTTTCAAAGAGCCGGCCAGCGGGCTAAAGCGGGTTCCCTCCTCTGCCACTATTCGCTTCTTGACAACTCGTCGTCCTCTGCCTAACTGCTGAATGGTCTTTCTAGGCGCCTTCCGAGGTTTGGCAGCCACCCGTCTGGCTTTCTTTTTCTTCTCCTTGGCCTTTTGGGCCTTGAGCTCCTCCTCCTGTTGGAGGTCAAGCATCGTTTGCAACCGACGACGAATCCGAAGCGCGATGTCTTGATCCAGGAAAGTGTCTTTGGAGGGCACCCACACACCGATCTTTCTCAACTCGGAGATGACGAGCGTATTTCCGAGTTCGAACTCGGAAGCGAGATTCCTAACCTTGATCTGTTCCATCCTCTTCTCAGCTTGCTGGTTGGGGTCCTGTGGATGACGAAAGTGACCTAATAGGCCTTACTCCCCGATGGGTTCGGCAGTCAACGCCAACAACTTTTCAGCCGTCTTAAGTCCAATCCCGGGAATCTGGACCAGTTCTTCCATCTTCTTCTTGGCCAGTTGGCTAACGGTTTCAATGCCCGCTTCCTCTAACTTGAGCACAGTCTTCTCACCGATGCCTTTAGTGTCGCGCAAAGAAGTGGAAGCAACCGGAGCGGTCAATTGGTCCATGTGGCTCAAGACCTCATGTTTCTTCTCTTCTGCGTTCTTGATATCGATCTCCCAGCCCAACAGCCGCGAAGCTAGCCGCACATTCTGGCCTTTCTTGCCAATGGCCAGCGAGAGTTGATCCTCCGGCACGACTACTTCCAATCTTTGGTCTATCGGATCGCTGATGAGGACTTTGGAAATGCGGGCCGGGTTGAGAGCGTTGATGGTGTATTCGTTGATGTCTTCCGAGAATTGGATAATATCGATCTTCTCTCCCTTGAGTGCGCGAATAACAGCGTTGATCCGACTGCCTTTCATGCCGACGCAAGCCCCGACGGGATCGACGCTTTCGTCTAGGCTGGCCACGGCTACCTTGGCTCTTTCGCCACCCTCGCGCACGGCATTCTTGATCACAACAGTGCCATCATAGACTTCGGGGATTTCCACCTCAAAAAGGCGAATCAGCAAACTGGGGTCCGACCGCGAAACCACAATTTGCGGACCCTTGGCGAGACGGTGAATCTTGATGATGACAGCCTGGATTCGATCACCCTGTTTGTACTGCTCGTTGCGGCTCTGCTCGCTAAACGGAAGGATCGATTCGGTACGTCCGATATCCAGAACGATGTCGCGCCCTTCGATTCGGCGAACAATCCCGTTAACGATCTGGCCGATCTGGGTAGAAAATTCCTCAAAAACGATTTCCCGCTCGGCCTCGCGGACCTTCTGAAAAATCACTTGCTTGGCTGTCTGAGCAGCGATGCGCCCCAACTCAAGAGTCGGCTTGGGGATCTCCACATAGTCTCCGACTTCAAAGGTCTCGTCGATCTCGAGGGCGTCGGCGAGAGCCATTTCCAATAGATCGTCCTCCACCTCTTCAACCACGACCTTAACCGCGAAAACGTCGATCGTTCCCGTGGCCGAGTCGTAGCGGGACTGCAGGTCTTCCTCGGTCTTGAAGTACTTCCGTGCAGCCGCCACCATGGCGTCTTCCAACGCCTCGTGGATAATCTGTGGGTCGATACCTTTTTCCCGACTGATTTGCTCGATGGTTTGGCTCAATAAGTTGGCCATTGAAAAAATCGACCTCACACTTGGCTTGAGAGCACCTAACTCAATCGAAGTTGACTACCAGATTTGCCTTCTTGACCCAGTTCAATGGGATCCTCAGGGTCTCGCCCTGGTATGTAATCTCAAGTGCATCATCGATGACACCTTTGAGAAGTCCCTTCAATTTGCCTCGATCGCCAATTTTCTTCTTGGTAAACAAGCGAATCTGCTCACCGGCAAAACGCTCGAAATCACTCTTCTTGAAAAGCGGCCGCTCGATACCCGGCGAGGAAACCTCCAACGTATAGCGATGTGGAATCAGATCGTCGACGTCCAGGTAAACGCTTACTTGACGGCTGGCCCGACGGCAATCCTCGACGCTGACGCCGCCGGCTTTGTCGATGTAAACTCTTAAGACGGAGCCGGCACCTGGGGGCCGATACTCGACATGAACCAGCTCAAAACCTCCCGCCTCTAAGGCACCTCGGATCGATTCTTCGACCCGCCGCACCAAGTCAAATTGTTTCTTCACCACAAAATAAAAAAGTGGGCACAAAACCCACTCAAGAGAGAGCCTTTCAAAGTCGATTATAAGCTACTGGAAGGGTTCAGTTCAAGATCTCTACCTGGCCGAACTTTTCCAGTTCTGAGGCAAGTTTGGAAACCGGTCCAACCACCACCAAGACGTAGGATTGAGTGGGAAACAGGCGCTGCATTCCGCTGGAGAATCGAGGCAGGCCAACCCGATCGATACGCAGACCATAGTTGGAGAGGTAGCTAATGCCAAGGCCGTAAAGATTGGATTCGAGAATCTGCAACAATTCCTGCTTCGGATTTCTCAGGAGGTTTGCTAATTCCAGCACAGCCAGATCTTTGGCCTCCTGGAAACGTTGTGGATCCACATGACCTATCTTGAGGTCCTCAATGACTTGGCGAAACTTGGTTGCGTAGGGAACCAGTTGGTCGGGTGCGGCTTGGATACTGAGTTGCAGCAGTCCCGGCATCATGCCCGATTCGAGCTTGACTTCCGCTTGTATCTGTCCGGCTGCCGCGACTTGTTCAGCCCACTCGGGTAGCACAAGCGTCAAATATTGTTCGAGAACCTTCAAAATATAGTAATCCTGGCTACCCCTTTTGGTGCCTAGCGAAGCGATACGGAAAAGTCCCGATTCGCCTGGCATATCCAGGAGCAGGACGTGTGCGTTGGGGGCGGAATCCGCCCGTCGGAAAGTGAAAGGTATTGCTTCCTGGCGAGTCCAGGACCCCCAGTGTCGACCCATCGATCTCAACAATTGCGCGTTGTCGCCACTCGAAGTGGTTGCTACTTGCGCCTGATTGGGCATAAAGAGACGACGATATTGGATCTTGACGTCGGTCAGCGTGATTTGCGGCAGGGTCGAAACCGTCCCCCTTACCGAATGACCATAGGGGTTTTGTCCAAAAAGACGCGAGCGCAACAAAGTCAGGGATTTCTTGGACAAGTTCTGCTCAGCTTGTTCGACTTCCGCCAGGAGTTGGCTCCGGACTTGTTCCAGTTTCTCCTCGGTAAAACGGGGTTTGAGAACCACCTCGGCCAGCAGCTTGAGGGTGTCCTCAAGCCGATTCTCAGGTGCCATTCCATAGAAGAAAAAGGCATCCCAAGCCACCTTCAGACTGAGAGTACTCCCCATTGCCGCCAGATCTTCACGAAGCTGCGTGCCACTGCGATGTTCCGTTTGTTCCAGCAGCAACCGGCAAGTCAGTTCGGTCAATCCCCACTTCTCGTGAGGGTCGAAGGCCGCCCCGTTGCGAATCATCATCGCAAAACGATTGGGTTGACCCTCCCCCTTCAAGGTGAGGAATTCGAGTCCGTTAAGTAGCGAATGCCGAGAGAAAAGAGGAGCCTCAATCTGAGCCTGAACTTCCGCGGCAGCCGCGCCACATGACAAAAGGAATATGAACAAGCCAAAACCGGTGGTTCTCTTCATCGGATTTCCTGGCAAATCTTAACAAAAATTGGCCCAAGAGGACGGGCAAAGAAATTTCAGTTTAGGAATCGGCTGGAACAGTGACTGGAAGCCGGTCAAGGGACGTTACGCCGGCCCAAAGTGCAACTGTTTGCCTAGCGCGATATCAATAGGCTAAATTAGCAGTCGCGGGGTCGTGGAACCCGGATGAAAATGGCCCGGTCAAATCAAATCGGCTGTCGATCACGAGCGTCCCTCCGGTCGCTTTTTTTACTTTCAGCCATCACCATGATTGGTTTTGCAGCCTGCACCAGGGGAACGCCCAGACCCTTGCCCCCTCCCACTTTGTCGACCGGCAACGATCCGACCCCTAAAACGGTCCAAGTCAACGAAGCTGCCTACTCAGCACCGCAAATCGAAGCCTTGATTGAACCTGCACTAGTCGGTGAGGGCGAGTCAGCGATTTTGAGGTGGACCGCTAGCGAAGCCGACCGGGTCGAGATCGACCATAATATTGGTCCCATGCTCGCAAGCGGGAGGATCAAGCTCTTCCCTGAAGAAAGTACGACCTACCGCCTGGTTGCTTATGGTCCTGGAGGGACAGCGGAGAAGGAAGTGGTTGTTACGGTTCAGGAGGAGGGGGCGCCTGCGCTAAGCCATGACGATGCTTCTCTAACGACGCTTCAAGAGCGCTTTGACCATTTCATCAAGCCGGTCTTCTTTGCTTTTGACAGCGCCCAGTTGAGCCGGCAAGCCCGCATTGGGCTGGAAGGCAACTTGCAATGGTTTAGGCGACCTGAAAACTCCCACCTCCGCATTTTGATCCAAGGTCATTGTGATCAGCGCGGCAGTGAGGAATACAATCTGGCACTGGGAGATTCACGGGCACAGAAGGTACGTCTCTACTTGATCGAGAGAGGACTGGATCCCAGGCGTGTGGCGGCGATAACACTGGGAGAAGAACGACCCTTCTCCCTAGGTAATGAAGAGTCCCATCATGCGCTCAATCGACGTGCGCATTTTGTGCTTCGTGACCAACCGGAGGGCTGAAGAGGGCTGATTGGATTGCTTGCTATTCCGCCCTTTCAGGCAGCAGAACATGTTTGAAAATCGATCCGAGAGTTCATCACTACCCTGGAAGATTCTGCCTTTGGCGGTCGTCCTGGTTGGAGTGATGATTGCGGCAACCTTTTACTTGCTGGACGATCCTCCAGAAGCGCTCGAGATGCCCACCAACATCGCCCGGGCCGGCGATCCAAACTACCAATGGTATTCGAAATACGTCACGCTCGAGAGCCGCGGAATCAAGATGGCCAAAAATATCGCCGGCAGGCGAATGGTGATCTTCAGCGGAGTGGTCGAAAACGGTGGTGACAGGATCTTGGATACGGTGGAGGTGAAATTGACGCTGTTCAACGCCCACGAGCCGGTACTGGAAGTTGCCAAATTGCCGATTCGACCCGGCGCCTATACACCGCCGATCTCCCCCCTGGGCCGCCGAGCTTTCACCATGTACTTGGAAGATCTTCCCGGTAACTGGTGGGCCTCCCGGGCCGAGATGGAGATTGTCGGTTTTCGCTTCCTGGATAAAAGCGAGTAGACGTGTTCAACTATCAAGCTTCATCGTCACCAAGGTGGTGTCGTCCCATTGTTCCCGACCAGCCGCCCAAAGCGAGAGCTCGTTGAGAATGAGGCCGCTGATATCGTCGGCGGTCAGGAAAGCGTTTTCCAACGCCAGGCGCTCTAAGCGCTTTTCGCCGAACTCCTCGTTGGACGGATTTTCGGTCTCGACGACACCGTCAGTGTAAAACACAATAACGTCACCTCGGTGAAGCGAAATTGTTTCCTCCTCGTATTCCGGCAACTCGAGCAGCCCTGCAACCATTCCTCCCCGAGTTAAACGTTGGACCCGGCCGTCCGAAATCACCAAAGGAGGGTTATGGCCCGCATTACAGTAAGAGAGTGTCATTTGCCGTGTATCGACTCGACTCAAGACCAGGGTGGCAAATCTCTCGGGGGAAGTGTGGGTGTAGAGCTGGTGATTGATTGCACTTAGGGCTCTGGCCAAGGGTCGGTCGCCGTTGGGGTTTCCTGATTGGTAGGCAAAATGACTGCGGATCGAGGATTGGAGGTTGGCCATCAGCAGGGCTGCGGAGATTCCCTTACCGCTGATATCGGCGATAATGACATCCAGCGTGTTTTCACCGTAAGGGATGAAGTCGTAATAGTCGCCGCTGACCCGCCTTGCCGCCAGGCAAGCTCCGGCGAGCTGGAGTTGTTTGATCTTGGGGAGTTCCTGAGGGAAGAGGTGTGCCTGCACCTCGCGGGCAATCTCGATCTCCTTTTCCAACCGCTCCTTCTCCGAGACCTGAGTCATCAATCGCACGACGCTTTCCGACATCTGGTTGAAAGCAGTGGCCAGAGTGTCGAGCTGGTCCCGATCCCGCGAAGGAACGCGAAAATCGAAGTTACCCTTCTGAATGTTGCGTGTCCCGGCGTAGAGATTATGGATCGAACGGGTAATGCTTCGAGCCAAGGCCACACCGATGATCACGGACACCAATACGACGACCACAAACGCGATGACGAGCCCCCAAAGGGCCCAGGCGAGAAAGCTTCCCATTCCTTGCGATTGGGTAAAGAGCCGCCGAAACAGGCTGCCAAAAGGGACTTCGATCGTTGCTCCATGCACTTGGACACGAGAATCGGCCTGATCACTCCAGTCCTGTAGCCGGAGGACGTGGGCCCAACGAATGTTCCGAAAACGGCTCGGTGACTCGAACAACTCGCCCAGTGCCGATGCAATCTGTTCCGGCTGGCGGTCGTCCAAAGCGAACAGGCTCAGCTTGATGTCCGTTTGATCCCGAATATGTTCGATAAGTCGCTCGTCCAGGGGCAAATCGAGATAGATCAAATGATCGTAACCGTCAGACCGCACAGGCAACAGGCTCCGAAAAAAGACGTTTCCGGACTCGATCACCATGCCCTGAAAACCTTCCCGAGCCCAAACGGGAATCTCGACCTCCGTCACCGTATGCGGGAGAGGAGGAAACTGCTCCAGGCGCGTGTATCGGGTCCGGTCCTCAGTTGTCCGGCGGCGGAGCAGCGAAAATTGCGTGTGACCCAAACCGGGGTGGAGTTCGATCAAGCTGGTCTGTTCCTGACGGATCAAATCACTCAGCCGCTCCGGGTCGGAGGTGCTGGACTGATAGGCTCGGTACACGATACGCTCGGCTCTTTCGTGAAGCTCGTGGGTCGCTTGGTCAAACTCCTGCTCGAGGTAGACGACACTGAGTTGCCGGAAAATGAAGGACACTGCAACCCAGGCAATCCCATCCATGATGATCAAAGGGATTAACCCGATAAACAGGAAGGCCAGGATGAGTTTGTTACGGACCGTCCAGAGGGATCGACGCAGAACCCAACGTAGCAACCGGAACCCGTAGTAGCCGCCGACTAGCAGAAGACCCGCCAGCCCGGCCAGTTGCAAAAAGCCGAAATTACTCTTCGGGGCGTAGAGCGTGATTGCTGTTCCGATGACAAAGAGGATGGCTGAAACGGATGTCAGTTTCCGCATCTTTGAATGGAATCCGGCGCCGGTCACTGGAACAAGGTCGAGTGGCCCGGCCAGGGGCAAGGCGGCAAGTCTAAAAGCCCGTCTATTATAAGCGGCTGTCGCCCCTGAGTCTAATCATTGTGATGGGTAGGTGATGGTTTCAGGCTCGGTGATTCTGATCTTGCTGGATGGTCTGGGAATCGGTGAGCGAGGAAACCCCGCTAATCCACTTAATCGCTTCTCCCCCCGTGTCTTGAGGCTGTTTAGTGACCGTTTGGGACCCTTCCCCGCCGGCGGTAGGGGTCTAACTACCGACGTGTCTTCGGGAGTGACAGGCTTACCTCAAAGCGCCACCAATCACGTCACTTTGCTGACCGGCGTAAATGGGGCTGCTGCTCTGGGGCGTCATCTTTCAGGATTCCCCAATCGGTTTCTTCGTCAGCTCCTGGAGAAGCACTCGGTGTTTCGTCAGCTCCAGTCAGTTGGCCGCTCCGTCACTTTCGCCAACAGCTACACTCCCGAGTTCTTTCAAAACCGACCTCGCTGGGTCTCCGCCAGCACCGTGATGTGCGAAAGCGCCGGAGTGTCACTCCAGAACTTGGAAGACGTCCGAGCTGGTCGTTCGCTCTACATGGACATCACCCATTTCATCCTGCGCCAGAAGGGATACGAGGTACCGCTGCGCAGCACCGATGATGCCGCACGGATCCTGCGGAATCTGGCCAAAAACTACGATTTCTGCTTCTTTGAATACTTCCTCACCGATTTGGCAGGGCACCGAGGTGATCTCGAGCAGGCCGAAGCTATCCTGCGGACTGTCGACGATTTTCTCTTTGAACTTTGTTCCAACCTGACCGATAACAGCTCGCTCCTTGTGACCAGCGACCATGGCAACCTGGAGGACATGTCGGTTGGCAGTCACACCCACAATCCCGTAGCCACCTTGGTTTGGGGGCCTTTGGCCACTCAGTGGGCTTCCCGAAGCACTCTGCGATTGGATCAGATCACCCCTGCGATCGTGAACTACCTCAGTTCCTCGCCTCCCTAGCCCGCATTTCTCACCGGGGGGCGCGATGATCGCGCAGGATTTCCGGTTTCAGCGGGTGCTCGTGACTGAAAGCGGAGCAGGGACTACGTTTGAGGAAACATGTACCCGCTGAAGACGAAAAGACCAGCAAGGGCGCGTCCACCACAGTCCCTGCCCGGGAGACTTCAACAAAAAAACCGGTAATTGCCTGAATAGAATATCCTTTTGGTCATCCACTTAGCGATCTGGTGAGAAATTCGGGCTAGTGGACCCTCGTGTCAGACCTGCCGCCACGGAAGCGGCTACTTGTTCATCGCTAGGTGTGGGCTGTTGGAAGATCCGGGGCCAAACCTCGGGTCTTTCCATGCAAGCATACAGGGGAATGTTGGCTGCCCTCCGTCGCAACCAGGCCACGACTTGCCGATACATCTCAATCCGAATGGGTTTGACATAGCGCAGTTTGCCATCGGGGCTTGGAACCAGTTCTCCCAACGGGACCGAACTTGTGGGGAATCGGCTCCGAATGACTTGCCGGAGCTGCCCTGTCATGCGCAAGCCTCCCACCGAGATCCAACTCACGGATGCCGCCGGAACGACATCAAAGATCCGGTCGATCAGGTTCTTGTAGTCGGTCCTCCATTGCGGATAGTGGATCAACGGGTCAAAGTGAAAGGCGATTCGGTACCCAGCCTCAACACACCTTGCTGCTGCCTTGAGGCGCCGGCCGACACTGGCGGTCTTATGCTCCTCGGTCCGTTGAATAAAGGGCGTGCTCATCGACCACGAGACCACCGTTCTCCCTCGGTGGTCGAGGGCGAGCAATTCGTCCACGCAATCACTCTTGGTCTTGAATTCCAACACGGCATTGGGTCGCCCTGCAAAGAACTCGACCAGTAGCCGAGAGTAGCGAGTCAAAGGATCGAGCGCCAGACTGTCGGCTAGCTCACCCGTCCCGATCCGAAAAAATCGGTCTGGCGCAGTATCGAGAGTCGCTGCCAACTCGTCCAGCAGTTCCCCGGCATTGGCATAGACGATCAGATGGGGGAAATTCAGATGCGATTGCAGGTAGCAGTAGCTACATTCCATATGACAATTGCTGGCATAGTTAATCACGAAATAATTGCAGCAGACGTTGCGATGCTCTCCTCTAGTTTGACTAGCCGGACACGGTTTGAAAAAGCGACCGCGATGCCGCGCCAGCACCAGCGAGCGTTTGCCCTGAGACAGTGAATATGAGCGCCGACGGGCTTTGGACAATAGGCTCTCAGTCGAATCGATCACTTCAACCGGCACCTGGGGAAGCCGCCTCAGCACGCGAGTCGTTATCCGGCTTGCGGTGACGCTCTCTTCAACAAAGATCCGGTGGGGGCGATAAGGATTCATAGTCGTGCCAACTCATTGTAGAGAATCCAGCTTGGTCAGAGTAACTCGAAAAGCTCAACCAACTCGGGCCGAACCGATATCGCGGCCAGGGTACGGCCAACCTGTCGGAGTTGCTCGGGGTTGGAGACGGTCGTTCTCAGCTCGATACGATCGCCCTCGAAGTGTGGCGGCAGCTTCAACTGGATCTCAGGGGGAAGTTTAAGCGCTCTTTGCAGCTGTCGGGCTCGTTCCCGATGGCGGGTCAAGGCTGGAAACCGGGCCGCTCGAAGCTCTGCCAGCGCACTCTCTATTCGTTCCGGCCAAGATTTTCGGTCATTTCCACCAGTGACATGAATTTGCCAGATTCGAGCAGCTCGGCCGGTACCACCAGCTTGGCGAGCCTGACCTCGCAGATCGTCCAACAACTCGAACAACTCCTTTTGTCGGTTGACCCCGGGACGGTAAGTTTCCAGCAATCGAGCAAAAAAATGTTGTTCGTCGCGGGACCACTCATTCAGCCTGAGCGCTAGTCGCAGGTTGAACCGGGGAAAGAGTCGCTGCAGCGTCTCAGGTAGAGCAGCCAGCCCCAGATGGAGCTTGAGTTGGCGAACCTCCGGGGCCAGTCCCAGACGGGGTAAGACATCGTGAACCAATGGCCGCTTTTCGATCCCAAATCGGTCCCTGAGCTTTGCCAACAGCAAGCCCACTTCCAGAGCCGTCAGGCCTGGAGAGACCAATTTCTCCTCCGCACGAAGCAAGAGAAGACCTAGAGGGTCGTCGTTTTCCAAACGGACCAGAGAGGGTAGTCTCGACAACCCGCAGAGGCGAGCAGCACGCCAACGCTGAAAGCCGTTGATAATGCGCCAGCCGCCATCGGGTTGGTGCTGGAGTTGGAGCGGGTTCTGGACACCGATCTGTTTGATCGAGTCGACCAGCGCCGGAGCCAGCGTCCAGTCCGGTGAAAGCTCGAACAGCCTGTCTTCGCCATCGATCGCTTCCAGAGGTATCAGTTCCAGAGAGCCGGAAAATTCGGGACCTGGTCTACTGATCGGCGTCTCGCTCATCCTTTTTACTCCCTAGTTGGCAAGCCATGAGCCCATATCTTAGTATTGAAATCACATTTGATGTTCTCTCTCCCGGATTGGTGCCGGTTCGTTCCCACTGCCCGGGTGCCAATCTGCCAATAAGACTTTGTGTTGGGATGGCTTTGGATACTAGTTCCTTGCTCGATGATCTCAATGAGCAGCAACGCTACGCCGCGACCTTTACCTCCGGCCCCCTTTTGATCTTGGCCGGTGCCGGAAGCGGGAAGACACGCACCCTGACCTGCCGAATCGCCCATATTATCCGGCAGGGACTGTGCCGACCCAATCAAATACTAGCTGCCACTTTCACCAACAAAGCGGCCGACGAGATGAAGAGCCGTGTTGCCGATCTGCTGGGAAAAATAGAGCACTTTCCGCAGGTATCAACCTTTCACTCCTTTGCGGTTCGCACTCTGCGGCGCCATGCCAACAGAATCGGCTACGGAAATGATTTCACCATTTGTGACGTCGATGATCAGCGAGCCGTGTATCGCCAAGTGATGGAAGAACTGGAGCTCAGCGGGAGCTCCGGCCCGCCCGTTCGCCGCGTGCAGGCCTTGGTCAGCTACGCCAAAAATCGAGCTTGGAGCCCCCAGCAATATCTTGAGCATTCCCACCACCCCGACACCCCTTTGATCGCCAAAATCTACCGAGCCTACCAAAGCTTTCTCAAACGCGCGAACGCGATGGATTTCGACGATCTGATCCTGCAGACGGTGCACCTCTTCAAAACCGATCAGGAAATTCGGGAGGAGACCTCCGCATGGTATCGGTTCCTGTTGATCGACGAATATCAGGATACGAACCTTCCCCAATACGAACTGGTGCAACAACTGACCTGTCAACACCGGAATATCTGTGCGGTGGGCGATGAGGATCAGTCCATCTACGCTTTTCGAGGAGCGGAAGTTGCCAACATTCTGCGCTTTGAGGAGGATTTTCCGGGAGCCGAGTTAGTCAAGCTTGAGCAGAATTATCGATCGACTCAGGTCGTTCTGGATGCGGCCGCTGCCGTGGTCGCCAACAACCAAAGGCGCAAGGATAAAGTTCTTTGGACGGCTCGTCAGGGTGGTGAGTTGTTACGGCTAATCGTGGCCGGCTCGGCTAAAGAGGAAGCTCGGCTGATAACCCAGAGAATCTATCAGTTGCGCCAGTCAGGCGAGCACGACGTCGCCATTCTTTACCGGACCAACTTTCAATCGCGGCAGTTCGAAGAGAGCTTGCGGTTGCTGGGGATCCCTTATCAATTGATTGGCGGGGTCAGCTTCTACAGCCGCCAGGAGGTGAAGGACGCGCTCGCTTTTCTTCGGAGTGTTTCCAATCCCGATGATTCGATTTCCTTGGCGCGGATCATCAACCGGCCGCGCCGAGGAATTGGAAAAGTTACGCTACAAAAAATGCAGCAATCGGCTCGCCTGGACGGGTCCAGCTTGTGGAAAGTCATGAGCCGTTTATTGGCCGAAGGTGGCTTGAGGAGCGCGGCCAATCGCAACGTGGAGACCTTCAGGGCCCGGATTGAACAATGCCGATCTTCTCTTGAACTGCCGCTTCATCTTGCGCTAGAGAAAATCCTCGAAACAATGGGGTACCTGAGCCATTTGCGGGAACTGGACACTCCGGAAGCCAACGATCGCTTGCTCAATCTGGAAGAACTCCTCACGGTGGCTCGCGAGCATCAGGAGCAAGGCGCAAGTCTCCAGGATTTTCTCGATCAAAGTTCCCTCTACGCCGAAACTGACCAGTTTGAGAATGATTCGGAAAAGGTAGTGATGATGACCGTCCACAACGCCAAGGGACTTGAATTTTCAACCGTTTTCCTGGCGGGCTGCGAAGAGGGACTCTTTCCCCACAGTCGCTCGGTCGAGCCTCAGGAACTGGAGGAAGAACGGCGGCTCTGTTACGTCGGAATGACCCGGGCTCGTGATCGTCTGATCCTTTCCTACAGTCGCCGCCGACGCTTTTTTGGACGGGAATCGGAGGGATTCAACCAGCCCAGCCGCTTTCTATCGGAGATCCCCGACCGCCTCATCCAGCTCAGCGACTTGAGACCGCCGGCTAATTGGCAACCGGCAGCCCATACCTCTCGTCGCCGGAGTCGTTATTCCGGCCGAACTTTCAACACCAAAGAGAGCATGGCCGAGTTTCTCCAACAACGAGGGGTTGGCTCTGGGGAAACACCTCCACTCCGAAGAGGAGACTTGGTGGCGCACCCGATGTTTGGTCCAGGCAAGGTGTTGCAGGTGGAACCCACTAGCCAAGATCTCAAAATTACGGTTCATTTCTCGAAATCAGGAATCAAGAAACTGCTCCAGAGCTTTGCTGATCTGAAACGTATTTGAACGTTTCGTCTCTACAAGGTGGAGGCCGATTCGGAAAATGAACGCCCCGGCGCGGCCAACCGTATAAAATAGAGACTGCAGGGTACCAAGGCGATGTTGCGTCAACAAAGACGCTGGCCAAAAGGCAGTTAAGAGGAGAAGAAAGCATGGCTAAGTTTGCTAGTTTCGTCAGGTCCAAGACCGGTCTGGCATTTGTTTCGTTATTTGTCGCTCTCACCGTGGGAATCCTCATCGGAACGTTGGTTTCGCAGGAAGTCTCTCAGGCAGTCACCAAAATCGGAGGGCGCCAATTGTCTATCAGTGGCGATGGACAAGCACTCGTGCTGGACAAAGAGATCAGCCTGGCCCAAGGCTTCTCCAAAATCGTCGAAAAGATCGGACCGGCCGTGGTCAGCATTGACTCCCAAGGGATTGTCACGCGACGCGTTGCCCAACCTGATGGCCTTCGCGACTTTTTTGGCGAGCAATTCAACCGTTTTTTCGATCAGCAGCCTAGAGAGCGCAAGATTTTGAGCGGCGGATCGGGTGTGATTGTAGATAGCGCCGGTTACATTCTGACCAACTATCACGTGGTCGCTCGGGGCGACAAGATTACGGTCAAACTCGATGACGGTCAGACCTACCCGGCAGAAATTGTGGGTGAAGACCGCGCCTCCGATCTGGCGGTGCTCAAGGTCGATGCCGAAGACAGCCTCCCTTATGCCAAAGTGGGGGATTCCGCCCGGCTGGGCGTAGGCGACTGGGTGGTTGCAATCGGTAGTCCTTTTGGTTTCGATCAAACCGTAACGGTGGGAATCGTCTCTGCCGCCGAGCGAGTCGTGCCCACCGGTATCTTCGGTTATTACATTCAGACCGATGCCGCCATCAATCGAGGCAACAGTGGGGGACCCCTGGTCAATATGCGGGGAGAGGTCGTGGGCATCAACACCTTTATCAGTTCCACATCAGGTACCTCTGAAGGAGTCGGTTTCGCTGTTCCCTCAACGGTTTTTGTCAATTCCTACAACCAACTGGTTGACAAGGGAAAAATCGAGCGCGGCTGGCTGGGGGTCTCTATGAACCACCTACCGCTGGGGGATGTGATGGCTGACTATTTTGGCGTTAGCGGGTCCGACAGCAGCGGCCTTCGGGACGGCGACGGAGTGCTCATAAATCAGCTGATCGACGAGGAAGGCGATCCTTCCGAAACCGGGCCTGCCTACCGGGCGGGTGTCCGGCCCGAAGATGTGATCGTCAGTTTCGCTGATCGCGAGATCGAGTCGATCTGGGATTTACGGGTTGCTGTCGCCAACACGCCGCCGGGTGAGAGTGTGCCTTTGGTGGTGGTGCGCCGCGGAGAGGTCCTCCATCTTGATGTGGAGTTGGACGAGCGCACTATTGAGACCAACCAGCAAGAGGAGGATAAAGGCGTACATCTGGACGAACGCGAAGCGCGCGATCGTGACAAGGAAATCGGTCTTGAGGTGCGAACCCTAACCGGCAACGACCGTGATCATCTTAATCTGGACGATGAAAGGGGAGTGCTGATTCTGGATGTGACGGCGGGTAGCCTGGGAGACAACGCCGGTCTAAGACAAGGTCAGGTCATTACCCATATCAATGACAAACCGGTTAACTCGGTCAGCGATTTGCAGGACGCCATCCAGGCGTTGCCCTCCGGAGCCGGTATTGTGGTGAGGTTGATCGCATTTCAGGGTCGTGACCCCCGGGCACCCCGGGGACGACTACGCAAGAGTATCGTCTACACCTCTTTTACCAAACCGTAACTATTGCCGGTAACTGCGCTAGTTCATCCCTGTCCCCCAACGATCAAGCACCAGTGCGGCCGCACGGCAGAAACGGAGAGTCGGTTCGATTGGGTCACCAAGAGGCACAATCGAACCGACCACCATTAGGGCTTGGATTCTCAAGACGATCGATTGCATTTTCGGCCATAGCCCTCTATCTTGAACGCACCCTGAGGTCAGCCCTGGAGAGGCAACCAGCCCGGCTGTTGCCCTCTCGGCACGCTGGCCGGGGAGTTCTTGCAGGAAGCAATGGTAGTCGGCGTTCCCAAAGAAATCCAAGACAACGAAACCCGGGTGGGAATCGTACCGGCAGGTGTTTACCAGCTGCGTGAAGACGGTCATCAGGTCCTGGTCGAAAAGAACGCCGGTGTCGGTTCCGGTTTCTCCGATCGAGAATACGCGGCCGCTGGAGCAACCACAGTCGAATCGGCTGCCGAGCTGTACCGCCGCAGCGGACTAATCGTCAAAGTAAAAGAACCGGTGGAACAAGAACACCCTCTGCTTCAAAACGAGCAAATCGTTTTCAGTTACCTGCACTTGGCCCCTTTGCCGGACTTGACGGAGATCCTCACCAGCAAGCGGGTCACAGGTGTTGCCTACGAAACGATTCCGGATCGGAATGGGAACTTGCCGTTGCTGACGCCGATGAGTGAAGTTGCCGGACGCATGTCTACCATAGTTGGCGCTTACTATCTGCAGCGCCCTTACGGTGGCCGTGGAGTGCTGCTGGGCGCCATTCCCGGGGTTAGAGCCGGTTTAGTGGTCATTGTGGGAGCGGGTACGGTAGGGTTCAATGCCCTCAAGATGGCTGTGGGGCTAAGGGCACAGGTCAGCATTATGGATGTCGATTCTGAAAAGCTCCGACACATTGACGACCTCTTTTCCGGACAGGTCGAAACGCTCTACTCCACCCCTTACGCATTAACCGAAGCGGCCAAGCGGGCCGATCTGTTGATCGGCTCCGTGTTAATCCCAGGAGCCAGTACGCCCAAGCTGGTGACGCGCGAAATGGTGGCCTCGATGAAGCCCGGCTCCGTAATCGTTGACGTGGCCGTCGACCAGGGTGGATGCTGCACCACAACACGGCCCACTACCCACAGTAATCCCATTTATAGCGTGGATGGCGTTCAACATTATTGCGTCACCAACATGCCTGCGGCCATGCCGCGAACATCGACACTGGGCCTTACCAATGCCACCCTGCCTTATGCGAGAGACATTGCCGCTTACGGATTGAAAGGGGCGATAAAGCACCGCCCGCTACTCAAGCGGGGGGTCAATACCTACCGTGGCGAAATCACTCACGAAGCCGTAGCTGTGTCACAGGGCCGACCATTTCGGTCCTTGGACGAACTCCTCTGACCGGTCTGGCACTTTGCCGCTTTCTTGGGTGCGTCGAAACGAGATGGAATCAAGAAAACCTGCTTGGCGGTACTTGGAAAATCTCCCCCTCGACGGACAAACCAATATGAAGATAGACGGCCTTCTGTTGGAGCTGTGTGACAATTCTCGCCGGCCCCTCAGTTGGCTGCGCTTCTATCAATGGGCGCGGCCCACGATATCGCTGGGATGTCATCAAAAATCCAGCTGCGCGGTCCAACCAGCGGCCTGTCGTTTACACTCCATTCCGCTGGTCAAACGGCCTACCGGTGGCCGAGCTGTTTTCCATAGCCACGATCTGACGTATGCGGTTGCCTCCAATGATCCGGAGCTTCTGTCGGGGCGAAGTATCTCGACCAGCTATCAACTGATCGCTAACGCCCTGAAGTTCGGTTTGGCCCGACTCCGAATACCGGTCTTGCTGACAGGCCGGCCCACTCGCCGATACACCACCAACGGTGCCAACGTGGATCTCAAGGCCTGTTTTTCCTCCAGTTCCCGCCACGAGTTGGTCTGGCAAGGCCGTAAGCTGGTGGGGAGCGCCCAGCGGAGGTTGCGGCGGAGTTTCTTGCAACAAGGGACCATCCCCCTGACAATCGACTATGATCGAATGGGTGAGGTTTTGGGAGTAAATCCAAAGCAACTGGCCAGATCAATGGTATCCTGCTCAGAGGCTGGAGGGCGGTCGGTTTCTTACCGCCAATTGGCGACAGCACTAAAAGAAGGTTTCAAAGAGACCTTTGGAGTCGGAATGAAGACTGTAGATATGACCGAGGCTCTGGGGGTTACTATCGGGAGGTGAACCAAGTTTGCTAGAGGCGGAATCGGCTCTCGACGGAAGAATGCTTTCTATATTGAAAGCCCTGATTCGAGAATTTGTGCGCACGGGAAAGCCTGTCGCTTCCAACCGGCTGGCCAGGATTTATGGTGGCAAGCTCAGTCCCGCCACCATCCGCAACGTCGTTGCCAATCTGGAGAATGCGGGACTGGCAGCCCAACCCCACACCTCGGCCGGCCGGGTTCCCACGGCGCAGGGATACCGGGTCTTTGTGGATTCTCTAACCCCGACCCGCAAACTGGCGGAAAGCGACATGAGCGAGATTCAGGGGACACTACAACAGGTCACCGACCCCGATGTCTTGATGAACAAAGTCTCCCAGGTGCTTTCGGCCCTCTCCAACAACGTCGGATTCGTGCTGGCGCGCCCTATGTCCTTGACGAGGATCAAACACGTCAAGTTCGTGAGAATGGGCCGCCGCCGTGTCATGGTGATTCTCGTCTCCCAGACCGGCTTGGTCCAGCATAAGCTGGTAACAATCGAAGAAGATCTTGGGCAGAAAGAACTTGATCAGGCCGGCCGCTACCTGGTGACTCATTTCGCCGGGATGACGGTGGGCGCAGTGCGTGATGAATTGATCAAACTCATGTCCGAAGAGAAGGCTCTTTATGATCGGATGTTGCAGAACGTCATTCTGCTGGGCTCTTCCGTGGGTCTGGTCGGCACCCAGCCGGCTTCGGACGAATCGGAAGTCTATCTTGGCGGGACAGCTCGCATGATCGAGAAGGCCGAGCTAGGCGACGTTCAAAGAATGATGGTCCTCTTTGAAACTTTTGAGGAGAAAAGCCGGCTGGTCAAGATCCTTTCACAATGTGTTCATCAGGAGCAGCACCGACCAACTGTCACTATCGGGTTGGAAAAGCATATTCCGGGACTGGCCGATATGACTCTGATCGCTTCACCCTTTGTCTACTCGGGAAAAGCCAGCGGTTCGCTGGGGATCTTGGGCCCAAGTCGAATGGAATACGAGAAAGTCATTAGCCTCGTCGATTACATGGCCAAGTTGTTCGGACAAGTTCTGGATTATAACTATCAGCGAAATAGACTCAATTAAATGAACGTATCATCCAAAAAAAAGCCCGCCCCGGCCGCCTCCCATAAGCCGGAAGACCCCTCTTCTCAAGCGGATTCCAACTGTAGCCTGAAAGCCAAGACCGATCCCTCCGTTGAGGAGCAGTTGGCGCAAGCTCAACGAGAGCGGGACGAATACTATGATTCACTATTGCGGAAACAGGCCGAATTCGAAAACTACCGCAAACGAGTTATCCGGGAAAAGCAAGAGTTGCGAGACTCGGGGGTGACTGACGTTCTGGCCGAGATTCTCCCGATCATCGACGGTTGCGAAAAAGGTCTGCAGACACTCAGCCAGACGGATAGCAGGTCAGAAGGCTTTCGGACCGGATATGAACTCCTCCTGAAGGCCCTGCATGCCCTTCTGAAGCAGTTCCAAGTCGAACCGGTCCCGGGCGTGGGTTCCGCTTTTGATCCCGAGCTCCACGAAGCGGTTTTGCGCGAAGTTGACGAAGCTTCTCCCGACGGTCAGATCTTGCAAGAATATCGTCGAGGTTATCGGTATAAGGGCCGGCTCTTGCGAGCCTCTCAGGTCAGAGTGGCCGTCAACGATAACATGCCGCTAACCAACGCGGACGCAACGGCAACCTCTCCCGATCCGATTTGAAAAGAGAACTTCCTTGAAAAGCGGCGTCAACAATCTTATATCCAACGGGTAGTGTAGCTGCGGTTCCAGCGGGCACGGGGAATCAACCTTGACCAAGAGAGATTATTACGAAATTCTGGGTGTCCCGCGCGACGTCTCACAGCAAGGCCTGAAGCAGGCCTATCGCAAACTGGCGATTCAATACCACCCTGATCGAAACCCCGGAGACAGCAGGGCCGAAGACCGATTCAAAGAAGCTGCCGAAGCCTACAGCGTGTTAAGCGACCCTGACAAACGGGCACGCTACGATCGTTTTGGACATGCCGGGTTGGGCGGACAGAGCGGGGTCAACCCGGCGGATTTTGCGGATTTTGCGGATATTGTGGGAGATTTCTTTGGCTTTGGCGATTTCTTTGGTCGTAGCACCGGTCGACGGGCCAATAGGGCCCATCGAGGAGCCGACCTTCGCTACGACCTCCAGATTCAGTTCGAGGAAGCCGTCAGAGGGATCACTACCAAGATCAAAATTCCTCGACAACAGCAGTGTCGCTCCTGCAGCGGCAGCGGGGCCGATCCCATTGCGGGCACCGTAGCCTGTCCGGCTTGTGCGGGACAAGGTCAACAACGTTACCAACAAGGCTTCTTCACCGTCAGCAAGACCTGTTCTCGATGTCGGGGCTCCGGCCGTATTGCGCGCAAGCCTTGCAAAGAATGCCGTGGACACGGACGAATCCGGAAAGAAAAGCTCCTTGAGCTCAAGATTCCTGCGGGGATCGATGACAGTACCAAACTTCGGGTGACCGGGGAGGGCGAAGACGGTATTCAGGGTGGGCCCCCAGGCGATCTCTACGTTGTCATTTCGGTGCGGCCCCACAGCTTCTTCAAACGAGAGGGAGACAACCTGCTCTGCGATCTACCCATCACCTTTAGCCAAGCGGCCCTGGGGGACGATGTCGCCGTTCCGACACTGGAGGGTCAGGAGCGGATCAAAGTTCCGTCAGGGACCCAATCGGGAACCATTTTCCGGCTCAAAAGACGGGGCGTGAACAATCTTAACGGCCGAGGCCGAGGCGATCTTTTCGTTTCTGTCCAGGTGATCACACCCACTCAACTCAACTCCGAGCAAAGGAGTTTATTTCGAAAGTTGGCCCAACACTCCGGCGACGAGATCCCAGAGGGTTCACTCTTTGAGAAAGTCAAGGAAATGTTCGCTTAACAGTCCCGTGACGATAGAACCGGATCGAGCCCTGGACACTCTGATCCGGATTGCTTGGGAAACATGGCATACAGGCAACCGGGTGAGCAGCGCAAAACCGGGAAGCCGAATACGAATCTCGAGTAACACCCGTTCGCCGGTGACCACCCAATCCATGCTCTCTAAGTTTCAGCAATGAGAATCGGATCCTCAATTCCCTTGCTTTTCTTGCAGCTTGCCGTGGCCTTCGCCCAGCAGCGTCCCTTGATTACCGAGCGGGCCGAAACGTTAGACAAGGGCGAGATGTTGCTGGATGCCGGTTTTGAGTTTCTTCAGCAAGCCTCTTTTCCCTTTTCGGGCCTGGAGGGTGACCTGACCCGATCAGGGGTGATGGGTCTGCGGTGGGGAGTCAGCAGCAATGTCGAGCTCCAGTGGCTGGGTTCGATCCAGGACTTTCTCAACGTGGAGCGCCGATATGCGGCACCAGGTTCCGATCAATTGGACTTTTTGGGCAATTCTACCAGCGATTTCGGGGATCTCACGGTTGCAACCAAGATCCAAATGATCCACGAAAAGGGCGCTCGACCGGCCTTTAGTTCCCGCTTCGGAATGGAAATGCCCAATGCCTCCAATGAGAGTGGTCTGGGCAACGATGAAACCAATATTTTTACCGAATTTCTGATACGGAAAACACTGGGGCCCCTGCAGCTGACCGGCAATTTGGGGATGGACGTTCTAGGGGACCCGGTTGAGCCCGGTTCGCAGGACGATATGTTTCGCTTCGGCTTTGCGGCCGTCTACTCGACGCGGAGTTCCGTCAACCTGCTGGCTGAGGTGTACGGCCGAGCCGGCGCAGGTGGGGTCGGCACCGAAAACCGCAGCCGGGTCCGAGCGGGCATCCAGTTGTTGGCCAGTGGACTTTACTGGGATATTGCGGGCTTCTGGGGACTGGCAGCCGCCGACCCCGCCACCGGCTTGATCGTCGGTGTCTCCAAATCCTTTAATCTCTACTAACTTCGGCTTGAGCCTCAGCTGCAGCCTGACGTGCTGCCGCACACGGTGCAGACGTGGCAATTGCCGTTGCGCTGCATCAGATTGCCACAGGCTTGGCAAGCTTGCGACTCGTTGCCGGAGTCGACCACCAGTCGTTTGGCGGCTTGGCTATCGGAGTTGCCTGCACTCCGAGCGGCCTCCGAAAACTTGACCTGCACGCCTTCCTGCACCGAGCCGTTGGGCTTGACATTATGAATTCCCAGAGCTTCCTGGATCTCCCGGCTGGAGAACTTGGTGGCGAGATAACGGACCACGTAATCGGGGATTGAGGTGGCAAAGGGAATCTGTTTGTTGTCGGTGAAGCCCGCCGGCTCAAAGCTCATGTGGGCGAACATGCGCACATAATCTTCCAGCGGCACCCCTCGCTGTAGACCCATGGAGATCGCAATTGCCCACGCCATCGCCATCCCCTGAAGGGTGGACCCCTGTTTGGCAAAGTTGACGAAGATCTCGCCCAATTGGCTGTCCTCAGGATAAAGCCCCATAGTCAAAAAACCTTTGAAGCCCTTGATCCTGAACTCGTGCTGGTAGGCTGGGTGATCCCTGGGCATGTTGCGTTGTATTGGTCGGGCCGAAACACCTGGGCTCGGAGCGTCCTTGTTGGAAAGGGGCTGAACCATCTTGCATCCGTCTCGATAAATGGAAACTGACTTCATTCCGTGTTTCCAACCGGCAATATAGGCTTCTCGAATTTCGGCGGCCGTTGCCTCGTTGGGAAGATTGATCGTTTTCGAAATTGCGCCCGAGAGAAAGGGCTGGACCACGCCGCACATCTTGATGTGGCCCAGGTAATGAATGGCGCGACTGCCTTCACGAGGCCGGTCGGCACAGTCGAAAACCGGGAGATGCTCGTCGGCCAAGTGAGGCGCCCCCTCGATCGTCTCCTTGTTCTCCACATAGTGGACGATTTGCGCCGATTGCTCTTCAGAATAACCCAGTTTGGCCAATGCTTTTGGAATAGTGTTGTTGACAATTTTCAGGGTGCCGCCACCCACCAGTTTCTTGATCTTGACCAGTGAAAAGTCAGGTTCGATACCCGTCGTATCGCAATCCATCATGAAGGCGATCGTACCTGTCGGGGCCAGCAGCGTTACTTGTGCGTTGCGGTAGCCGTGTTTGCTTCCCTCCAGGATGGCTTCATCCCAGGTCTCCATAGCGGCGTGGAGCAGATCCATCGAGACCAAAGCGGAATCGATTTGCGACAGCTGCTCGCGATGTTTGTGCATGACTCTCATCATGGGAATACGATTGGCCTCGTACCCGGCAAAAGCCCCCAGCCGCGCAGCAATCTGAGAGCTGGTGAGATAGGCTTCGCCGGTCATGAGAGCTGTAATCGCTGTCGCCAGATTGCGGGCGGCATCACTGTCATAAGGGAGGCCTCGAGCCATCAAAAAGGCTCCCAAGTTGGCATAACCGAGTCCCAAGGTCCGATAGTCATGGCTGACGCGCTCGATTTCCGGTGTCGGGTAGCTTGAATTGTCGACGATGATCTCCTGGGCGGTAATGACAACCCTGACGGCATGTCTGAAACCGGCGACGTCGAAGCGACCTTCGTCATCGACAAACTTGAGCAGGTTGATCGAGGCCAGGTTACAAGCCGAATTGTCCAGGAACACGTACTCCGAACAAGGATTGCAACCGTTGATTGGGGCAGTGTTTGAGCAGGTGTGCCAGTCGTTGATGGTGCTGTGGAACTGCAAACCAGGGTCGCCGCACGTCCAGCTGGCTTCGGCAATCTCGTCCATCAAGTCGCCGGCCTTGTGGACTTTGAAGATTTCAGAATCGGTGACATTTCGGGTTTCCCAACTCCCATCGTTCAGCACGGCCTCCATAAAAGAATCCGTGACCGACACGCTGTTGTTGGCGTTTTGAAACTGGACGCTGCCATAAGCTTCGCCGTCGATGGCACCACCGTAGCCCAGCTCCAATAGATCTTGCGCCTTCTTTTCCTCCTTGGCCTTGCACCGGATGAACTCTTCGATGTCAGGATGATCGGCGTTGAGGATCGCCATTTTGGCAGCCCGTCGAGTCGCACCACCCGACTTGATGGCGCCGGCGAAGCTGTCAAAGCCCCGCATAAATGAGACGGGGCCCGAGGCATATCCCCCCACCTTCAAGGGCTCGGAGGACGATCTAATCTTGGACAGATTGATCCCCGAGCCCGATCCTCCCTTGAAAATGATCGCTTCGGTCCGCGCCAGCTTCATGATCGAGTCCATCGAATCCTCGACACTGTTGATAAAACAGGCTGAACACTGGGGTTTGCTTGTCACGCCCACGTTGAATTGGACGGGCGAGTTGAAAGCAGCCATCTGGTGGAGCAATAGATAGGAGAGCTCGTGGTTAAAGTTCTTGCTGTCCTCAGCGGTGGCAAAATAATGGTCTTTGACACCCCACTCGGTGATGGTATCGACGATCCGGCCGATCAGCTGGCGCAAGCTGGATTCACGATTGGGCTTTCCCAAGTGGCCCCGGAAGTATTTGCTGGAAACGATATCGATGGCCCGCTGCGACCAAAATTGCGGGAACTCAAGATCTTCCTGGCGGAAAGCAACCTCATTGGTTTCCCAGTCCTTAATCTCGGCCGTTCGAGTCTCCCATTTCACGTCCTTGAAAGGATGTCTCTCGCTACGATTGAAATGGCGCGCGATCCTAAGACCCTCTACCGGCTTTGCCTTGTCGGTCGCTCTCTTCATTCCCGATCTCCCCCCGCCTGTTTGTGTCGCTGCCTCGCTCCTCAGGAGCCTTACCGTTCTTCCGGGATCAACCCGAGTCCAGAATTGCTAATTCTAGAGTCCGTCCCCGACATTTTATGGTTTGGCTTGAAGCGGTACATATTGGGTCTTGATAATGCAATTACACTATATATGTAGTGTAAGAACTGCAACGGGCCTTGGAAATAGAGCCCTCCTCCATACCACCGTTTTCCTACGCGACCGGCTCCTTCCAACGCTGGACGACTGCCGTTATCCTGCGCCTGAGAAATACGCCCCAGCGGTAACCCGCGCTTAGTCTCCCGTCCTGTGATGAGGGAGCGGACACCCGCGGAGCCCAACGATTCTTTGCTGACAGATCCGCGATCGGAAGACAACTACCGTGTCCAGTTGTTCTGCGGCAGGACAGATTGGCCGACCAGTCGCTTAAGCTTTGCGGCTCCCGAAAATGGCGGTTCCGACCCTCACCAGGGTTGCCCCTTCCTCGATGGCTACCTCAAAGTCATGACTCATCCCCATCGACAGGCCGGTAAGCGGTTGGGAACGCCCGCGATTGAGATCCTCGCGAAGCCGAAACAGCTGACGAAAAAAGCGACGCGAGCCCTCAGGATCAACGGAAAAAGGGGGAATCGCCATCAACCCCTGCGGGCGTAGACGAGGATGGTCGTTGATCAACTCCAGCAGGGCTTGAGTTTCGGCGGGGGAAACACCATATTTCTGGGTCTCAGCACCCAGATTCACCTGCATGTAGACGGCAATCGTCTTATTCAGCCGGTTAGCGGCAGATGCAACCCGTTCAACCAGACGGGGGCTGTCAAGTGTTTGAATCACGTCGAACAACTGCACCGCCAAGTTGGCCTTGTTCGATTGCAGATGACCGATCAGATGCCACCTCAGAGGTCGGTCCGCCAGCGCCGGGATCTTGTGACGAGCTTCTTGCACTCGATTCTCGCCGAAGTTCAATTGGCCCGACTGATAGGCTTCCTCCACGCGAACTGGTGGGAAGGTCTTGGAAACGGCCAGCAGTTCGATTGCGGCCGGATCCCTTCCACTCTTTTCAGCGCTGGCCTCAATGCTTTGCCGAAGCTTTTGGAGACGGCGGGCTATGTCGTTCACAACTTTAGTATAACCAAACAGGGGTGTAGTATCCTGAGAGGAGGAAAGGGCCTTTCCGGGTCCAACAAATGCCAAACAAGTGGTGGTGACAGAACGGTTTGACGGATCCCCTTTTTATCACGTTGGAGGGAGTTGAAGGCTCGGGGAAAACCCTTCAAATGCAGATGCTGGAACGCGAGCTCAAAAGGCTGAGCGTACCCTGTCTGCTGACCCGAGAGCCGGGAGGAACACTCTTTGGCGAGCGGGTTCGCCGGATACTGCTGCGCGATGATGCAGTAGAACGAGAACCCGTGGCGGAACTGTTGCTTTATCTTGCCGACCGCTACCAACATCTCAAGGAGGTAGTCGAACCGGCTCTGGAAAGCGGTCTCCACGTGATCAGCGACCGCTACCATGACGCAACGCTGGCTTACCAGGGATATGCTCGGGGGATTGGCTTTGAGCTGATCGACCAATTGGGGGCTGCGCTGCAACTGAGACAACCGGATCTCACCCTGGTTCTGAATGTGGATGTGGCAGTGAGCTTGAAACGAGCCCGCCAACGTAACCGCTCCCAACGATCCCAGCAATGGGGCCGGTTTGAGTCGGAAACCGCCATTTTTCACCGCAACGTGTTGCAAGGCTACCGCTTGTTGGCGCAGAGGGCGGCGGGTCGCATCCGCTTTCTGGACGGCAGCGGTACGCCCGACCAGGTCTTCGGAAAAATCAAGGCCGCCCTTTACCAGGCAGGGATCCTTGACCACCCTCGGGAAACGCTCTGATGCCTCCCCGCTTTTCGGACTTTGCGGGCAACAAGGAGTTAGTCGGTCGTCTCAAGGCAGGATCGCTGCCCCCGGTCGCACTTTTTCACGGTCCTGCCGGGGTGGGGAAAAAGACCCTGGCTTGGATGCTGGCCATCCTGGCCAACTGCCGGCGGCGAACAGAAGCAGAAGATTATTGCGGTCGTTGTGGACCCTGCCGCAAAGCGAAAGCCGGAAGCCATGCCGACATCACCATCATCGATGCGGCCTGGGTCAAAAGACTGCTGATTTCCAAGAAAAAACGCTTCAATCCTCGAGTGATCCCCATTGACATCTCCCGCGAGCTGATCAAGGAGGCACAATACCTTCCCTTCGAGGGGAAAGAACGCTTTTTCATCATCGACGAAGCCGAGAAGCTGAACCCGGCGGCGGCCAACGCTCTGCTCAAGACACTGGAGGAACCGCCTGTCGACTGTCATTTTCTGCTCATCAGTCCACAGCCGCATCAACTCTTGCCCACCATCCGTTCTCGATGTCAGAGTTTTGCCTTTCAAACTCTTAGTCGGGAAGAGTTGCAGAAGTGGTTGACCCAGAGAATGGGCTCGGACGAGGCTGAACAGCGCTCAAGTTTGGCAGACGGCAGTATCGGCACCGCGCTTGAACTGGATCTGGAAGTCGCCATCCAGCGCCGACTGCTGGCTCTGGAGTTGTTGCAGTGCTGGATCCGAACTCGCTCTTTCAGAAGAGTGTTCGAGTTGTTGCAGCAATCCGGGATGAAGCATCTGCTGAATGATCGGGAGAAGATTCTGGAGTTGCTGCATAGCTTGGAGCGACTGGGTTTCGACCTTTATTTTCTTAGGCTGGGCGATCGAGACCGTGTCGCCAACCGCGACCTTGAAAGTGAGCTTTCAGAGCTGGCGGAGATAGTCGCTGTGGATTGGGTCCGTTCCTTTCTCTACAATGTAGAGGAGGCGCGAAGCGACGTCGCCCAGTATCTGGGTCCAATGCTCTGTTTGGAGACACTCTGGTTGCAAAGTCCCGATCCTCATGTTGGAAATCATCACGGTCCGATTCGATCTCAATAAATCGAAGGCCGACTTCCTGGCCGGCAACGAGCGTTTCCGAGTAGGCGACCGCTGTGTGGTCTCCACTGACCGAGGGGTGGAACTGGGACAAGTCGTGCGGTGGTGGCAAGCCGAAAATGTCAACTTCAGCGACGCCAAGATTCACAAGGCTCTGCGTCGGGCAACCGAGCGCGATCTTTATCTTTTTGAAAAGAAAAAAGATCGCGAGAGCTACGCTTATCGGTTTTGTCGCCAGCGAATCAAGGCCCGGCGGCTCGCCATGAAGCTGTCTCAGGTTGAATACATCTTTGATGGCAGCCGAGTCATCTTCTACTTCACTTCCGGCCAGCGAGTGGATTTTCGGGGGTTGGTCAAGGATCTCGCCCGCGAGCTGAAGACTCGAATTGAGATGCGCCAGATCGGGGCTCGGGCTGAAGCCCGTCTGATTGGTGGCCAAGGCTGTTGCGGGGTGGGCGAGAATTGTTCGTCGAGCTTCCTCCAAGAACTCCGCTCGGTTACCGTCAAGACGGTGAAGGCTCAGAATCTGGGCATGAATCCCAACCGCCTTTCCGGCATGTGCGGCCGACTCAAGTGCTGTTTGAATTTTGAAGTAGAAACAAGCCACTCAGGGCGCGGCGGCTAGTTCTTCTAGTGGCGGCTGGGCACGTTCTGGTGACGCTGCCTCAAATGCGCGGCCTTCTTCTCGAAATCGGACAGTTTCCCGGAATCGGGATTGTTCTCAATAAACTCGGAACAAACCTCGATAGCCTGTGAAAACTCCTTCATCTTCTCCAACGTCCGCACAAGCTTGCTATAGGCAAGGGCCAGCTTGTTGTTGTAACGAATTGCCTCCCGGTAACGGTCGCGCGCAGCTTTGAAATTTCTTCGCTTGAAATAGAAATCTCCCACCTTGAGACTGCGTTGGGCCTTGAGGGGGTCATGCTGGACCACTTCTTCCACTGGCTCTTTGGTCACGTCGGCCCGAATCAGAACAGGTTTCTGATGTCTTTCTTGTTCCTGCGCCGCCGGCGTTCCATGGAACAGCAGGAGAAGCAGGAAGCAGCGTACGGCAGCCGGCATCCTTCTGATTCTAACCTTTTTGGGGCTTGTCATGGAAAAACACCATTCAGTACAATAGACGAATCGTAGTTATATTCTAGACTAGCTTTTTTAACTGCGCGTCTCTCAATATCGTCCCTTAACAGCTTCAGATTGGTTGTTTTTGCGGAAATTGCCGGGAACAGTGACGCAGCTGAGGTGAAAATGGTGAATCGGAAATTGATAAGACCTTCTCTCGCCGATAGGCGCGAGGGAGGGGCGGCCAAGTACGGTAATGCTCAAAAGAAACGCGTGCCTCCTGAACAGACCAACGCCGAACAGTACTACTATCTGAAACAGATGGCCGGCAAGACCCAGATGGTGGTCAAGCTGACCGATGGAGAGGTGATTCAAGGGGTCATCGAATGGTATGACCGCGATTGCATCAAGGTGAATCGCCAAGTCGAGCCCAACCTCCTGATCCCCAAACGCGTGATTAAATACATCCACAAGCAGACCCAAAGGGAGTAACAGCAGCAAGGCCTTAAAACTGCCAAGTAGGGTCTTGTTGCGGCTGAATACCTTTCAACTTAACCTGCCGCCGTCCCGGTCGATTTCCTCAGACGGCGACAGTGACCTCCAGGGGCCCTAATCTTGACAAGAAGGCCAACCTTTTCGTCGGTCGCGCCGGAATTACCACCACGGTGTTCACTGATCGGCGAATCACATCTCCATTCCAACCTGGGGCCCCAGTAGACTTCGGTAGGATCGCAGGCAACCGCGCAAGTTCAAACGCAACAACGGTTCTGTGGAGAGCTGGAATGCACTGGAGAGACTGGTGTAGAACTCTTTCAGCTCCTCAGGATGCCGTTGCGGTAGCAAGTAGCCCGCACCGACCAGCAGCCCCGCCGCAGACAAGCATGCGGACGTCTCGCTGAACCGCGCAAATGGCACGATCTCCAGCAGCCTGATCTGAGCCAAAGTCATCTGCACGACGGGATGGAGTTCGGTGAAACTCGGACTGGCCACCCACTCGAGAAATCGCTGCAAGGCCTTTTCGACGCGCTCGGCCGGCATCGGTTCATGGTAGGGACACAACGGAGCAACCGCTTGTCGGCGCCACCTGACGCGTTGGGTTCCCATCAAGAGACAGTTGAGCTCCGCCAGCCGCCCGTGATCGAGTCGGCCCGCCGACCAATCTTGGAGAACACGGATTGCTTTGCGCAGATTGCAAATCAGGGGAGCGGTCTCATTGTTGCCCGAAGCACGAACGGTCTCCCAGACTTGCCATTCCTCCACCAACCCTTCGAGCTCGACTTCACTAGCCGGCTCCCTGGGGCTCCGGAACAGCTCGCGCAGGCGATCCAACTCGGAAATCGATCCAGCTGTCGGCGATGAGAAATCCATATCCTGATTTATTATACGAGCGGGCCGAACAGAACTCGAATGGGGAAGCCTGGAACAATTTGGGCTCTGTCCCCGTAGTTGGATAGTGGCGGTGACCAACGGCCTTTCGTCAGGTTCAGGTCCCGCGAGGAGGACAACAATTGAGCCAACAAGAACCCTTCAAAGGTCCGTCACGCGCCAGAATTTCCCGGTGGCTGGGCACTGCCTGGGACTGGTTTCTGGAAGACCCTGGCCGCCATTTGCTGGTGGGTTTGGTGGGAGCTGTTGTGATCGGACTGAGTCAAAGTTTCTTGTTGGGACCAGCTACTGTAGCTCTGGCCGCGGTGGGACTGCGCCAAGCCGCGTCTCGGCAAGGGAACGATTCTCCTCCGCGGAGTTGGTCCGCAGAGGTCCAGGAAGATCTGGCCGCCAGCATCCGTTTCCTGGTGCCGGGGCTGGTGAGCGGCCTCCTGATCGTCTGTTTTAGTCTCGTCGGGCTGGTGTTCTTGATCGTTCCCGGGATCGTTATCTTCTCGATGTACTTGTTCACTTCTCATTTCATCGTGGATCAGCGCCACGATTTCTGGGAAGCGATGGAATCGAGCCGTCAGCTCGCCGCCCGCGACTACCTGAGTTTCACGCTCTTTGGAGCGACCCTCTTGGCCTTGAACCTATTGGGAATCGCGTTTTTCCTGGTCGGTTGTGTCTTCACCCTCTCTTTGACCCACTTGGCGATAACGGCAGCCTACCTGGACTGCACCGGCGGTGAGTCGCGTCCTCCTTCGGCTGTACCGGTGGTGGCCGTTCACATCGAATAAGAGCTTGATCAGGAGGACTGCTCGACCGGAAAGCGAAGGGCGAATTCCGCCAGTGTTCTGACACCGAATCCAGTCGGACCCTGGATGGGAGATTTTTCAGGGAACAGGTCGACACCGGCAATGTCGAGGTGGCACCAGGGCCGGCCCTCTACGAATTCCTCCAGGAACTTGGCTGCTGTGATCGCTCCGCCCCAACGATTACCGACGTTCTTGAGGTCGGCAATGCTGCTGTCCAGATCCGGGCGATATTCGGCGTCCAATGGAAGGCGCCAGAACTTTTCACCGGTCCGCTCGGCCACTTCCAAAAAAGTCGAGCAAAGCGGATCGTTGTTGCAAAAGAGTCCCGCGCGAATCTTGCCCAGTGCGACAATACAGGCGCCCGTAAGGGTTGCGATGTCGATCAGACAGGCAGGATTGAACCGTTGGGCGTAATGGAGAGCGTCAGCCAGAATAAGTCGTCCTTCGGCATCGGTATTGACGACCTCAATGGTCTTTCCGCTCATTGACTCAATGACGTCACCGGGGCGCTGCGCACGACCGCCAGGCAGATTCTCGACGACGGGCATGATCCCAACCACATTCTTGGCAAGTTGGAGCTGAGCGATGGCCTGCATAGCGGCTAAAACGACGCAGGCTCCGGCCTTGTCGGCTTTCATCTCTTCCATTGACTGCGCCGGCTTCAGCGAAATTCCGCCGGCGTCAAAGGTAACCCCTTTTCCAATCAGAACGATGGACGGGGCCTGGCCGTCGGACGCACCCAAATGCTTGAGAATCACAAAACGGGCAGGCTCATCGCTACCCCTGGCAACAGCCTGGACCGCATGCATCCCCAGATTTTCCATCTCCGGTTCGGTCAAGATCTCCACCTGCAACCCAAATTTGTCAGCGGTCTCTTGCGCTTGCTCGGCCAATTGGAGCGGGCCAATGCGATTACCAGGCTCATTAATCAAGTTCCGCGCGCGATTAGTGGCCCGGGCCAGAATTTCGCCTCTCTTGATTGCCTGCTCGACCTGGGCCACGGCCGGCTTTTGATCGCTGGCCAAGAAGATCGTTTGGAGACGATAACGAGATCGGTCCAGAGTCTTGTACTTGTCGGGAACGTAGGAGCCGAGGATAACGCCTTCTACTGCTGCTTGAGCCGCCAAATCGGCCGGGCAAGAACCTCGGCCCCAAACCGCGATGCTTTCGAACCCGCGGCCCTTGATCTGATGAACACTCTGCATCACGAGCGTACGGATCTTGGCAGCATCATAATATTTGGCCAGGCCCGCCCCCACTAAAATCAGCCGTCCGACGGCGAGCAGGCGAGGACGGCGAATTACGGTGAGCTTTCCTTCTTTCGCTTGCCACGGTTCCTGGTCACGAATCTCACTCGGCAAGCCGTCCAACTTTTGGTTGAGAATCTTCGAAAATCCCTCGGAGAAGTCGTCATCCTCAAACAAAGGCACCAGCAGGACGTCGCTCTCCATCTGCTGCAATTGTGTTTCCAGGAGTTGGACAATCATCGATTTCTCCCTTTGAGCTCGGCTTGAATCTCGCGCTCGATGACCCGTTGTCTTCTAATTTCGCGCTTATCGTAGGCGCGTTTCCCCTTGGCAATGCCGAGTTTCACTTTGGCCTTGCCACCCTTGAAGTAGAGAGCCAGCGGGACAATGGTCCGGCCCTTTTGAGTGACCTGGCCTATGATTTTGCTGATCTCCCGCCGGTGAAGCAGCAGCTTGCGGCTGCGAGTGGGCTTGTGGTTGAAGAGATTGCCATGACTGAAAGGGCTGATGTGGCAATTCTCCAACCAAACTTCTCCGTTTCTGATTCGGGCAAAGCTTTCCTTCAGGTTGGCGCGGTGCTCGCGCAAAGACTTGACTTCCGTGCCCAACAGAACCATCCCAGCCTCAAATTCAGTCAGGATTTCAAAGTTGTAATAGGCTTTCTTGTTCTTGACGATCAACTGCTGTGACAAGGATATCCCTCTCTCAGATAATGTGCGACCGCCTCACGCCAGTCTCTCAACAGGGGAATGCCTTCCCAGCCGAGGACTCTATTTTCCAACACTGAATTCCCTGGACGCCGCGCTTTGAGTGCAAGCGCGGAGCTGGGGATCGGTTCCACCTGAGTCGTCAAACCAGCGGCTTTGATCACCTCTTGTGCGAATTCCAGCCTGCTGCAATGGCCGGAATTGGTGATGTGCACGGTACCCCGAAGGCGTTGCTCGAACAGCTTCAACGTCTGCTCCGCCAAGTCGGGAGTGTAGGTGGGGCTCCCTTGCTGGTCGCTAACCACTGTCAGTTTCTGCTTGGAACTCGCCTGGCTCAAGATCCGGTCGACAAAATGGTGTCCATTGGGACCAAAGAGCCAGCTTGTTCGGATGATCAAGTGGGCAGGATTCAGTTGGCGAATGTATTGCTCCCCGGCCAGCTTGGAGGCCCCATAACAGTTAATCGGGCGAGCGCCATCGAACTCGTGGTAGGGTCGGTTGCGGCTGCCGTCGAAAACGTAGTCGGTGCTGAAATGGACCAATAAGGCGCCCGCAGCATAACAAGCGGCTGCCAGATTACGACTGCCAAGCGCGTTGACACGAAACGCCTCCCGTGTTTCGGTCTCGGCCAGATCCACCCCGGTGAAGGCTGCTGCATTGAGAACACAATCCGGGCGGTAGCTCTGGAGAGCACGGTGGACATCGCGGCTGGAAGTGATGTCGAGCCGCCCTCGCAAGGGAGCCTCGATCCGGTGGTCGCGCTCAAAGACCGCCACCAGCCGGCTTCCCAACATGCCTGTCGAGCCTGTGACCAGAATTCTCATTTGCGTCGTCGACTCCGGTTTGGCAACCCTAGCCTACCCAATGTCTGGCTGCGCCGGTCGTACATCCGCTGATAGTAATCGCGATAACGCCCACTCCGGACGTTACCGACCCAGGCCTCGTTTCGTTGGAACCATTCGATCGTAGCCGCCAGACCGGACCTAAAATCGACCTGGGGACTCCAATCCAATTCCCCCCTAATTAAACTCGCATCCACCGCGTAGCGGCGGTCGTGAGCCGGGCGATCTTCCACGAACCGGATCAGTTCGGTCGGTTTGTCCAGCAAATCGAGAATGGAATAAACGACTTCGAGATTCGTCAGCTCACAGTCCCCACCAATGTTGTAGGTGGTTCCGGACCTCCCCTGGATCAGGACTTGCTCCAGAGCTTGACAATGGTCCGAAACGTGAATCCAGTCCCGTCGATTGAGGCCATCGCCATAAATCGGCAGAGGTCGATCTTCAAGCGTGTTGAGAATTACAAGCGGGATCAACTTCTCGGGGAACTGTCGTGGACCGTAATTGTTACTGCAGCGGGTGACGATGGTGTCTAGTCCGTAGGTCTGATGATAGGACCGAACCAGCAGATCGGCAGCAGCCTTGCTGGCGGCATAGGGACTGTTCGGCAGCAAGGGACTCTCTTCGGTAAAACGACCCTCGTCCTCTCCTAAAGAACCGTACACCTCGTCAGTCGAGATTTGCAGAAACCGTTGCACTCGGTGTCGACGAGCTCCATCGAGCAGAACGCGGGTTCCCTCGATGTTGGTTCGACTAAAAGCCGTAGAATCAAGAATGCTTCGATCGACGTGAGATTCGGCAGCGAAGTTGACGATAGCGTCTACGCCGGCTGCGAGACAATCATCTACTACTTCGGGATCGGCAATGTCGCCATGAACAAAATCGTGATTGGGAAGATGAGTCACCGACTGCAGGTTTTCAAGATTGCCGGCATAAGTCAGTCGATCCAGGTTGGTTACTTCGATGTCCGATGGCCGACCCAAGAGATGGCGGATGAAGTTGGAGCCAACAAAGCCGGCTCCACCTGTGATCAAGACCTTCATGGATTTGGGGGGCATTCCGCTACCAGGTTGGCAGCGCGCAGAAGTGAGTTGGTTGTGCCGGCATCTGTCCACCAACCATCCAAAACGTCATAGGCCATCTCACCCCATTGGATGTACTGGTTGTTGACATCGGTGATTTCCAATTCGCCTCGGTCGGAGGGTTTCAGACCACTGATGATGTCAAAAACCCGGTGGTCGTACATGTAGATGCCGGTGACGGCAAAAGGGGAGGGCGCGATGCGCGGCTTCTCTATGATCTTGACTACTCGGTCTTCCTCCAACACCGGAACGCCAAAACGTTGAGGGTCGCGTACTTTCTTGAGAAGAATCCTGGCCCCTTTTTTTTGTTTCCGAAAACGGTCCACATAGGCGCGAATCGGTTTTTCGACCAGATTGTCACCCAATACGACACAGATGCGGTCTTGATCGGCAAAGTGGCGGGCTAGTGACAGAGCTTCCGCGATTCCCCCTTCGCCGTCTTGGTAAGCAAAGTGAAGGTGCTTGAGTCCAAAATCGCGTCCATTACCCAGCAGTTTCAGGAAGTCTCCAGCATTGTTTCCACCCGTCACCACCATGATGTCGTGAATACCAGCCTCCACCAAGGTCAGAAGCGGGTAGTAGATCATCGGTTTGTCGTAAACCGGCAACAGGTGCTTGTTGGTGACCTTGGTTAGAGGCCAGAGACGGGTTCCCAAGCCGCCGGCCAGAATGATACCTTTCATGGACTTCAACAGCGCTTATATTAATCCACGGTTCCGGCCGCCAGCAATTCTCGGTAGAGCCGCTCAAAGTTGTCGAGTTTGCGGTCCAAGGTAAAGTCCCTGACTATTCTCCGGCGGCCGGCTTGACCCATTTGCCGCCTTTCCGCCGGTGACTGGACCAGTTGTCTTAGGGCCTTGGCCAGCGAGCCGGAGTCGGCGGGGCGAACCAGCAGACCTGTTTCCCCCTCCCTGACCAACTCGGGAGTGCCTCCAACCGCGGTGGCGACCACCGGCAACGCTTGAGCCATGGCTGTCAGAATGGATGAACTGAGCCCTTCAGAAAGCGAAGGCAAGCAGAAAATGTCGAATGTTTTCATGAGAGCGTCAGCATCGGTTCGAAAACCCAGGAACCGAAACCGGGAATCCAGGCCCAATTGTCGCGTCAGACGTTGCAGCCGCGATCTCAGCGGACCGTCGCCCACCAACACGAATCGAAGCCGATCAAAATGCGGCAAGACCTGGGCGGCAGCTCTGATCAGCCAAGAATGACCTTTCTCCGCCGTCATTTGGGCGACTGTCACAACACTTACCGCATTCTCTTCCACCACAGACTCAGCCGCCGGCAGCCCATCGATTCTCGACAGATCGACCCCTTCATAAATCGTGTCGACTCGCGCCGGGTCTATCCCGCTGTCGATGAGGCCCTTTTGGATGCTGTTGGAAACCGCCACCGTCATCTGGACGGCGCGGTTGTACTTGAGTCGGCTCAGGCGGGAACGCAAAGGGAAACTGACGCGCCGGGAAGCCACTCTGGCACAGCCACCCCTGAGAAACAGCGCCAAACCGCCGCTGAGCAAGTTCTTGGGGCTGTTGAAGTGAACAACGTCAAAACGTTGCCGGCCCAACAAACGCCAAAGGCGTGCGGCTGCCGGAAAACTTAAATCACTTCGTTGTTTGAAATGCCAGTGAGGGATCCCTGCCTGGCGGCAGCGTTGGGCCAGGGGACCCTCAGGAGATGCTAGACAGACATCGTGGCCCCGTTGGAAAAGCCCAATCAGAAGAGAGAAAAGCTGTTCCTGACCACCTCGCCAAAACGACTCGGCGTCGACATAGAGAATCCTCACCCGTCGGCTCCTCCAGCCGTCTTTCTCGTATGCTCAAGTTCCCACAGCTTCAGATACTTGAAGAAAACTGAAATCGCCGACACTATCGAGACGGCCAGGCCCGGCATGCCGTCTAGAAAGCCTCGATGAATCACGAGATTGTTCACAAAGGCCAGGGCGGGATAAAGCGTCAGGTGGGTCCAATTTGAGTGGCGGCCGCTGTCGTAGTAGTCGGCTGCCGCCAGGGAACTGAAACGTTCCAACTGATTGAGATATTCGGAGATGTCGGAGTAGGTGTAGTGCTCTAGAATGTTAGTCAGACGGGCTGTTCTTCCCTCTACTTTGAAAGCCTCATGGACTCGCCCCCCCTGCCAGCTTCCCCAAGATTTCCGGAAGAGCCGCAATTGCCAATCGGGGAACCAGGTGGTGTGGTCGATCCAGCGGCCCAAAAAGAAGGTCTTGCGGGCCAGAAAGAATCCATTGTGAGGTGTCTCAGGCGCTTGCTTCCACGCCTGGAGCTCTCGTCTGAGAGGTGGGCTGATGCACTCGTCGGCATCCAGGCTGAGGACCCAATCGTTTTGGGCCAAGTCAGTGGCGTACTGGGACTGTTGCCGATAACCTTGCCAGCGATGATAGGTCACTCGAGCTCCGGCTTGCCGACAGATCTCGACGGTGCGGTCGCTGCTTCCGGAGTCTACCACCACGATCTCATCCGCAATATTCTTGAGACTTTGCAAGGCTCGACCGACCTTGGCTTCTTCATCCTGGGTGATTAACACCGCCGAAATCGCCTTCATGGATCCTTCTCGACCCGGTGAGTGTTGGTTTCGCGATGGCTCTGCAGGATCTCGCGCCGACTGCTGTAGATTCGGATCGGCGCCCTCCGGTAAAAATTGCTGAGCAACGCGGCCACCTGCCGATCACTTCGCCGGGCGCACCGGCGCTCAGCTCGGCGACGAGGTCCCACTTGACCAAGTCGGTGCAGAGCTTGCCAAAAGGCGCGAAGAAACACCCAATCGGCGACCAACAGGCGAGTGGCGAACAAGATCGGCAACATGGCCAGATGGGAAAGCAGGAAAAGGGGATCGTGCAGGTTGATCCAATGAAAGAGTAGGCGGTTGCGGAGCGCAACCACCTCGACCTGGTGTCCGCTAAAGTGGGCTTCAATGGTGGCACTGATTCGATGGCGGGCCCGGCTTCGAGGTTCGTAGCGGATGATCCACCCCCGTTTCCAGGCCCGGTAGGAAAGGTCGATGTCTTCCCAGTGGAAAGGCGACAACAGGGTATTGAATCCACCCAATTCCATCAGTCGGGTCCTCTCAAAGGTTGAAAATCCGCCTACGGCATAAGCCGAAATCAGTTTTCCTCCCGCCGCGGCCCGTCGACCGGCAGCTCCTTCGATATCATAATTGAAGTAGACGCTCCAAAAGCCTCTCCGAAAGCGACCGACTTTTCCGCCGGTCGCGAAAACGGGTTCCTCCCACTCAAAGACCTTGGCGGTGACCGCAAAAACGTTGGCGTCCTGGAAATGCCCGGCCTGATGGAGCAGGTACTCGCGATCCAGCTCCACATCATTGTTAATCAGTGCAATCAAAGGTTCCCGGCAGTGCCGAAAGCCGGTGTTGCAGGCCTTGGAAAACCCGCCATTTCGCCGACGGGCGATGAGACGGACCGTCGGGAAGGCAAGGGGGAGTGCAGTTACAGTCTCGTCGCTGCTGCCGTCATCCACGACGATTATTTCAGTCGTGGCTCCCGTTTGCCGACGGTAGAATTCGGCTGCCTCCAGCACGGAAGGCAGGTGGCGGCAGAGGATAGCAAACCCGTTATAGGTCGGTATGAGAACACTAATTCCGAGCGCCATCAGGTTGCATTAGAAGGGCCGGATTTGAGCCATCTGCGCCTGATCGCCCAAATTCTCCTCAATACGCAGCAATTGATTGTACTTGGCCACCCGGTCGCTACGACAGGCCGATCCGGTCTTGATCTGGCCGGCCTTGGTTGCTACCGCCAAGTCGGCGATGAAAGTATCTTCAGTTTCTCCTGACCGATGTGAGATGACGGTACGATAGCCGTGTCGATGGGCCAAATCAATGGTGGCCAGGGTCTCCGACAGCGTCCCGATTTGGTTGAGCTTGACCAGAATCGAGTTGCCCACACCCCGTTTGATTCCCTCCCCAAGACGCTCAGTGTTGGTCACAAAGAGGTCATCTCCCACCAATTGCACTCTGTTTCCTACCGCTCGGGTAAGCTGTTCCCAACCATCCCAATCGTCCTCGGCCAGACCGTCTTCAATGGAGTAGATCGGAAAATCATCCAGCCAGCGCTGGTAGAGTTCGATCATTTCATCAGGACTCCGGCGGGAACCATCTGACTTGGAGAAAATGTAACACCCTTCTCGATAGAACTCACTAGCGGCAACATCCAACGCCAGCAGCACATCTTGGCCCGGCACATAGCCGGCCTTTTCGATAGCGCGAATAATCAGTTCCACAGCTTGGCGGTTGGACTCCAGGTCAGGGGCAAAGCCGCCTTCGTCGCCCACAGCGGTAACATAGCCACGGGATGAGAGCACCTGCTTGAGATGGTGGAAAACCTCCACTCCGATCCGCAGCGTATCGGCGAAACTCGAGGCCCCCCGGGGCATGATCATGAACTCTTGGAAATCAACACTGTTACCTGCGTGCGCGCCACCGTTGAGGATGTTCATCATCGGCACCGGAAGTTGGTAGCCGCTGCTACCCAGATAGCGAAAAAGGGGGAGTTGCAAGGTCCGCGCTGCGGTCCTGGCACAGGCCAGTGAGACCGCCAGAATGGCATTAGCGCCCAATCTTTGCTTTTGCCCGGTGCCATCGAGTTCGATCAATCGTTCATCCAATGTCCCTTGGTCCAGTACCGAGAGACCCACCAAGGCTTCTTGAATCTCTCTCTGCACGTTTTCAACCGCCTGACGAGTGCCCTTGCCAAGGTAGCGCGTTCCACCGTCCCGCAGTTCGTGAGCCTCATGTCTGCCGGTAGAAGCCCCGGAGGGAACCGCTGCTCGTCCTCTGACACCCTCTTCGGTGATCACCGAGGCCTCGACGGTGGGATTCCCTCTGGAATCCAGAATCTCGAGGGCCTGAATCTTCGCGATTAGTGACATGCCCAGGCTTCCTCGCCGGCTTGCAGCGCCGTCAGTGCCGCCACATTGACCACATCGCCCACCGAGCACCCTCGACTCAAGTCGTTGACCGGTCGACGCAGACCTTGCAGGATCGGCCCAATGGCTTGAGCTCCTGCCAGACGCTCCGTCATCTTGTAGGCGATGTTACCGGCTTCCAGATTGGGAAAAATCAACGTATTGGCTCGGCCCTCGAGTGGGCTTCCCGGGGCTTTACCGGCAGCGATATCGGGAACCAAAGCTGCATCCAATTGAAGCTCGCCGTCCGCTATCAGATTGGGGCGCCGTGCCCGCAGGGTACGTGTGGCCTCGGCCACGCGATCGACCAACGGGTGTTTCGCACTCCCGTGGGTGGAGAAAGAAAGCAGGGCAACTCGCGGCTCCACCTCGAGGCAAAGCCGAGTATTGGCGGCGGTTGCCAGAGCGATGTCGGCCAGCTCGGCGGCCGAGGGTTGAGGAACGACCCCGCAGTCGGCGTATAGCAGGGCGCCTTTAGCTCCGTAGCTGCTTTGGGGAAGGATCATCAAGAAAAAACTGGAAAGAATGGAAACTCCCGACCTCAGCCCAACACATTGCAGAGCAGCCCTTACCGTTTGGCTGGTGGTGTGGACCGCGCCGGCGACACCACCATCGGCCAAACCAGCCGAAACCATCAGAAATGCGAAGTAGAGGGGTTGGCGCGACTTCTCGATTGCCTCGTCATAGGTCACACCCTTGGGCCGGCGGCGTTCGTAATAGAGTTCGGTCAGGGACTTCAGCTGGGGGTGTTGGTCAGGATCGACGATCTCGAGGTCGCTTGGGGCGCCCGTGTCGACGACTCGACGGCGAATTTCGGAGGCCCGACCGACCAGCACCGGACGGGCCAGGCCCAGCGTTTGCAGTTGGCCCGCTGCGGCCAGGATTCTCGGGTCCTCCGGCTCCGGGAACACTAATGTTCGCAATAGCTTACGGGCCCGTTCCCGGATCCGATCCAGCACCGTCATGGAAGGTCATGTTGACACGCTGAAACAAGCCTTGTCAAGACGCTGCCGATGCAGCTCAGAGTCGAACGGAGAACAATGTGCGGCTCTTATAGCGCCGGGATGAAATGCTTAGTGAACCCAGAGGTCAACCTGCTTGACTTAGACGCTTCCTGATCCTCTCCACGCTCTCCTTGACCTCAGGTTGGGGCGCCAGTTCGAAAGCCTTCCGGTAGGCTTCCAAGGCCTTACGGTATTCCCCGTTAGTTTCGTGGATATAGCCGAGGCGATCGAAGGTCTTGCTGCTATTGGGGGCCAGACGAGAGGCTCGCAAGAAGGCTTCTTCAGCCGCCCGGAGTCTGTCGGCGAACAGATAGCCCAACCCCAAATTGAACCAACCCTCAGGGTCGTCGCTGACCTGTTCCACATAGGCCTTCAAGACTTGGGTGGCCCGATCATATTGTTTGAGCTCGATCGCTTTCACCCCCTCGCGAAAATCGAGTTGGCTTAGAAAGCGCGTGGCTTCCACTTGGGAAGCTTGCCGGCTCAAGACCTCGGCTAGATACCGGCGTGATTTGGCGTCATTGCCCAAATGATAATGTGCGATTCCCAGTTGGAGCAGATCTTCAATGTTCCCGCGCTGAACAAGACTGATTGCCTTTTCGAGATCGCCGACAGCCTTCTCGAAGGCGCCAACGTTGAAAGCGGACGCGCCCCGAGTCTTGTGCAGCTGATACTTGTCTCGAGGAGAACGAGCCAACTTCTCGGCCTGATTCAAGGAGGAAATCACTTCGTCATAACGCCCCAAGTTGAAATAGGCCATGGCCAACCCGGAAAAGGAAACGAACTGATCGCTCTTGAGGCGAATCGCCTCAAGAAAGGCCTCGAGAGCCTTATCGAACTGCTTGACTTTGAGATAAGAAAGTCCCAGGATGCGATGTCCGAATTCGTAATCGGGCTGAGCTTCCACAATCGCCTGGAACTCGGCGATCGCTCTACGGTATTGTTTTTGCTGATAATAGGCGACCCCTTGCAGGTAGTCGCCCTGAGCCCAACTCTTTGCCCCCCCAATCAGGAACAAAGTCAGCAGTACTCCCACTATTCTGGTTGGCATCACGTGCCCGGTTTTCCTATTGGAAAAACTGCTTCCAGAGTTCTCGTTCGCTCTTGGTAGGCACCGAAACGTGCTCAACCTCAAGAAAACGAAGCAAGTCGAATACCTCAATCATGACGTAGTAAGGGACCTCGGGATCGGTCTCGATAATAACCGGCTTGTTGGGGTTCTGATCCATCCTGCCTTTGACATATCCGCCCATCGACTCCAGAGTCATGGGCGTCCTATCCACCACGAACTGGCCTTCACCCTCTATCTTGACATGAATCGATTCCTCGGGCTGCACGTTCCGTTCCGGGTCGTCTTCGGGGTATTCGGTCTGAATGCCTTTGGTCGAAGTGAAAACAGCAGTCAGCATGAAGAAAATGATGAGGAGGAAGGCGATGTCGGCCATGGAGGACGTGGGGATCTCGGTGGCGACCCGCCTGTCGAAGCGTCGGAATGCCATCAGCTACCTTCTACCTCCTGAACCTCTTCGGGGTCGACGATCTTCCGCCGGGTCAGCAGGCCCAGAAAACGGACCTGGTTCTTGCGCAAGGCATCCAATACGTCGTCAATGATGCGATAGGGTACGTTTCGGTCAGCCTTGATCAGGAATTCCTTTCGAGGCGCCAGCGAGGTCAGACCCCGAGCAAGCTGTCCTAGAGCTTCAACGGAATCCACCGGCTCCGAAGGCGCCTCACCGTCGCTAAAATACAGCTCACCCTCGGTGGTGATGGCCACTATTGCCGCCTCTTCCGATACTTCGGTCTGAATTTGGGATTCGGGTAAGGTCACATTGGTTCGCTCGGGAGAAAAGGACGTGGTCAGCATGAAGAAAATGATCAATAGAAACGCGATGTCGGCCATGGAAGCCGTGGGGACCATGGGAGCGATCCTCTTAACTCGGTATCTCATTGGCTGACCGAGGATTGAGCTTCCTGGGCACCGGCATCTTCTACTTCATTGAATGTCTCCAACAGCATGGAGGAACTCGTTTCCATATCGAGGGCAAAGTTGGAGACCCTGTTGTTGAAGTAGTTATAGGCAGCTTGAACCGGCAAGGCGATCATGAGACCGGTGGCAGTGGTGATCAAAGCCTCCGCAATTCCTTCGGCCACCGCCTGCGGATTGCCCAAGCCGACTTCAGCCAGGGCACTAAAGGAAGAGATCATACCTGTGACGGTACCCAGAAACCCGAAGAGCGGGGCCACGTTGGCCAACGTGGCCAGGATCCAAAGGCTTCGCTCCAATTTCGAGATTTCATGCAGCGCCACACTCTCCATGGCCTTTTCGATCTCCGCATGGGATTTGCCGAAGCGAAGCAGGCCCGATTTAAGCGTGGTGGCGACCGGGTGATCATAGGATTCGCAAACTTCGATCGAGCGCCGTAACCTGCCCCCCAGCAAAGCATTTCGGATCTGAGAGAAAATCTCCGAAGTGTCGCCCTTGATGCGGTAGTAGGTAATCGTTCTTTCGACTATGAAGATCAATCCGAGCAAAGAGCAGAGCAGCAACGGGATCATCATTATCCCGCCCTGAGTTACATATTCGCCCAGAGTCCCGAGTAAAATGGGCACGAGATTGTCCTCCGTTTCTTCCTGGACACCTGTTAGACAATTAACAAGTGGGAATGTTTCAGTACGAAGCCTAGCATGATAGCTAGGCCGATCATCTCAAGTCAATTGACCCGCTCGGCGCCCTCGTAGCCGCTCGGCGCCCTGAGGAATTTCGGTCGAGCCTTCACCTGAATCCGAAAATGCCGCCCCTGAATTTTCAGGAAGGAGCGTTTTTCAAGGGAATCCGAATGTTAAGCCGCTTCAGCTTTTCATTGAGAGTGGTGGGGTTGACGCGAAGCAAGCCGGCTGCCTGCTTCTGATTCCAATCGGTTTTCTTGAGGGCGGTCAGGATAAGACCCTTCTCAAACTCCTTGACCAAGTCCTTGAGCGAAGCCCCGCTGTCGTCCAGTTGCAGTTTTCCCAGGCTGACGGCGGTCGATTCCAAGATCTCAACGGGAAGAAGATTTTCAGTGATGCCACCATCGGCGGGGGCTAGAACGACCGCCTGCTCGATCACGTTTTCGAGCTCACGGACATTGCCTGGCCAGCCGTACTCCATCAGCAGCCGTAGTACGCCTTGATCGATCTCGCATCGGCTGGATCGATTTTCCCCGGAAAAACGTCGATTAAAGAAATCAACCAGTAGCGGAATGTCATCCTTGCGGTCGCGCAAAGGCGGAATGGAAATACGGATGACATTCAGTCGATAGTAGAGGTCTTCTCGGAAAGTCCCTTCTTTGACTGCCTTTCTGAGGTCGACGTTCGTGGCTGCCACAATGCGGACATCGACCTTGATGTTTCGGATTCCTCCCAATCGACGGAATTCACGTTCTTGAATCACTCTGAGCAGTTTGGCCTGAGTTTCCAGCGGCAGATTGCCAATCTCGTCCAGAAAGACCGTCCCACCGTCGGCAACTTCAAAGAGGCCCTTCTTGGTTGAATTGGCGCCGGTAAAGGCGCCTCTCACGTGGCCGAATAATTCGCTCTCAAGCAGATCGAACGGAATCGATCCGCTATTGACCACCATAAACGCCTTCTCACGGCGGAGGCTGCAATTGTGGATCGCCTTGGCGACCAGCTCTTTGCCGGTACCGCTTTCTCCGGTGATCAGGACGGTGCTACGACGGGGGCCGACTTGGGAAATCAGATCAAAGATCTGCAGCATCTGCTTGTTCTTGCCGATGATGTCCGCAAATTGGGAACGGCTCCTGAGAGTCCTCCGCAGCTCGCGATTTTCGAGTTCCAAACGCCGCTGCTGGAGCCCATTCTTGATGACCAGCAGCAACTCCTCGTTCTGGAAGGGCTTGGTCACGAAGTCAAAGGCGCCTGTCCGGGTGGCTTGGACAGCATTGTCGATGGAGCCGTAGGCCGTGATCATGACGACAACGGTGTCAGGCGCGACTTGAAAGATCTGTTCCAGAGTAGCCAAACCACCCTGTCCCGGTAGCATCAAGTCCAGCAAGACCAAGTCGAATTCCCGTTGCTGGATTCTCTCCAGACCCGCTTCACCCGTAGCTGCGGTCCGGACCTCGTAGTCGTTGGCCTCCAGCAGCCGAGAGATGACCTCTCGCATGATTTCTTCATCGTCGATGATGAGCACCGACGGTTGTTGTGGCATGGATCTGCTTGTCAGTTTAGGCGCTTAACCGGGAGCTCTACTCGAAAAGTCGTGCCCTTGCCGGGTTGACTATCTACCGAAATCTGGCCCGAGTGCTCCTGGACAATTCCATAAGAAACGGAGAGCCCCAGGCCGATTCCTTCGCCAACCTCCTTGGAGGTAAAGAAAGGGTCGTAGACTCTCTTGATGTCCTGGCGGGAAATCCCCTGACCTTCATCTTCAACTTCGATCACGATGGAGGAGTTGCTCGCATAAGTGCGTACTCGAACTTGTCCACCCTGGGGCATTGAGTCACGGGCATTGAGAACCAAATTCATAAAGACTTGCTGTAGTTTTCCGCTACTTCCCAAAGTAGGGGGAAGAGACGGATCCAGATCGAGATGCACCTCAACGCCGGCCTTCTTCAGGGGATGATCCAGCAAGGAAACGGTGTCGGTCATAACCGAATTGAGATTCAACTTGCTAAATTCGGAGTCGCTCACTCGGGCGAAATTGAGCAAATTGCTGATGATCTTCGAGGCCCGGAAGGTCTGTGCCTCGACCTTCTTCAGGATCTGCCGCCGGGAATCATCCTCCGGCATTTCCTGAATCATCATCTGAACATAACTGGAAATCCCGGCCAAGGGAGTGTTGACTTCGTGCGCAACTCCAGCGGCAAAAAGACCGATACTGCTCAGTTTCTCCGCTTGAGAAAGTTTCTGCTCGAGCTGAACACGCTCGGTGATGTCATCAAATATCAGCAACGTGCCCGTGTTGATGTGATCGGCAGAGACAAATGGGGCCAAGCTCAGATTCACCAATCGGGTCTCACCACTCGACGTTTCCAGATGGGTCTTGTGAAGTAGTCCCGGTTCTGAGATTTCCCAGTGAGGACCACTGAAAAACGTCTTCAGGGTATTGACCAGCGGCGCAGAAAAAACTTCCTCCAAGGGGCGGCCCAACACATCCTGCTTGGCCAGCCCATACAACCGCCCCATGCAACTATTCCAGATAGTGATCTCGCCCTCGGGTGAGATCACCGCGATGCCAACCGTAAGGCTTTCAATCACATTCTCGTTGTAGATCTTGAGCTCTGCCAACTCGGTAGCACCGCTTTCCAAAGAGCGGTAGAGAACGGCATTGCCAAGAGCGACGGCCGCGTACTCAGCCAGAGTGTCGACCAGCTGAAGGTCTTCGCTACTCGGCAATCGGCCGTCGTCGCGGGGTCCCAAAGCCAGAAAGCCGATGACGCGATCATGAATCCGTAGGGGGTGAATATTCTGCAGTCGCCAACTCTTCAACTGATCCACAACCGGTTGCAACCGGGCGGGAATAGAGTCGAGAGTTGAGGATAAGGTCCTCAATCGCAAGACATCATTAACCGAGACCGGCAAATGGCGGATCTCCGGATCGATATCGATACCCTGGTAAAGCCGAAACAAGTCTGCATGAGCCTCGTCCCGGAGAAAAACTGCCACGGGCGAAATATCGAGCATCTTCTGAACCCGATCGCACACGCTGCTGGCCAATTGGAACAGATTGATCTCCGAGTTAAGCGTTTGACCGAATTTGGCCAAAGAGCGTCGAAAGTTGTAACGGTCTTTGTAAAAATAACGGTCAATCTGTTGCTGGATGCGATTCTTCAGCGGGGCAAATAGCATGGCCACCAACAAAGCGCTGAGCGCAAACAGCAGCACGCCCTTCTCCCCCACCAAGCCGTGCAAGGCGCTTCCTATCAAGACCACCAGAAGCACATAGGTGCCGAGCAAGGCTGCGCTGGCTAACAGGTAAGTCGCACTCCGCTTGACAATAAGATCTACGTCCATTAGCCGGTAGCGCGTGATCGCGTACGCAAAACCGAGTGGAATCAGAATCAGCCCCAGTATCGAAGCTTCCATGGCTGCAGTCGGTTGAAAACCTGAAAGATAAGGGATTCCGTAAAGGCAGAGAAAGGGTAGCAACCCCAACAGGCTACCGTGAGTGATCCATTTGCTTTGCTGTCGCTGAACAGGAGACTCGCTGGCCCGATAACTCTCCCTGAGGACCAGACTACCCGCCAGAAAAAAAACCACGAAATGGCTGAGTTCAACCCAATCCAATATCCGGCCTGTTCCTTCGGCGCGGGGAAAACCGACTAATTGAAGCCAACCCAGAAGCCAGGCTCCATGGAGCATCACCAGCAAGAGGGCTGGGAAATAGAGTAAACCGCGCAACCAAGGCCGACGTTTTAGAGCGACTGAGGACTGGGGAAAACGGAGGCAGAAGTGAACGAACAGCGGGGGCAATGCCAGAAAGGCAGCCGCGTTCAGGCAGTAGATCAGGACATCAACACCGTCCGCCCTTCCGGAATGGCGGAAGAGAAAAGCCATGAAAGCGACAAGACAGATCACATAGAAGTGAAAAGCTCCGGCCGCCTTCCCATGACACAGGAAAATAAACAATCCAATCAACAAGTAGCCAAAGGCCAGCAGCAACAGGAGGATGTCTGTTTCCCGGAAACTTGATTCCAGTGTAGGTAGTAATTGTAAGTCGGTCTCTTTCCCTTGGGGAGTCCGAAAGCGATACTCAAGTGGCATTGCTGAGGAAAGATTCTCAGCCAGAAACTCGTGAATCTCAGTGAGGTCATCTCTGTTACCCACCGAAATCCCGTTGACACTCACCAACAAGTCGCCCACGAAGAGCGGTAGTCCATGCTGGCGGAGCGCTTCTGAGACGGCGATCACCTTTAGACCGTCACTGGTTTGGCCCCACTCCAAACCCTCCGAGACCCCCTGCCACCTCAGTCGGTCGGATACATTAACGAGACCCAGATAAACGGTTAGCGCCGACAACACCAAAACCAGAACTGTCTTCAGCCGGATCGACAAGGCCCCGCCCGCCTATTCAGGTAGTTCTAAATTGACCTCGATGGAAAGCCACAAACGTCTCAAGTAGCAAAATGAGTGCCAGCAACGGCCCATGGAAATCTGCTCGGTACCTATTCGTTGCAAACAAAGGAGATGAACGTTCACGCCGGGAACACATCAATGTCCTCAAAACTCCGAAATCCAAAAACTTGGATGCCCGTCCATTTGTTTGGATTTGGATCGGTGGCGATAGAACCCAATTGACGGGCTCGGTGAGCTAAAAGGCGACCGCGATTCCACCTCGTACCGAGCGAGGATGAAGCAACAGTTTCAAGTCGCCCTGCTCGCTTTGCAGCAAACCCAGGTCCTCGTTGGTGAGATTGCGGACCTCCAGAAGAGCTTCAAACTTGTAATCGGCCAAGAAGTCCAGCCCCAGAATAGCCAGCAGGGAAACCGGAACCGGAACCGTTTGGCGAACAAAGATGTTGAGTCCCTGGTTGGCGGTGTTGAACACATTCGAGCGACCATCCAGGCTCATAAGAGGATTCCCTTTATCGACCGTCTTGACCAATGCGGTAATTAAGGTTCGGGAGGCCGGAATGAAGGCATCCAACTGGGTTGCCAAGGCGTGGTATCCGCGCCGTTTGAAAAACGTATGGAGCGCTTCTCGATCGATCAGCACCCCCTGACTCCCACCCAGGCCGACCGCGCTGGAGTGAATGTAGGAGACCGTGCCCTTCACATTGGCGCCAAAGTGACGTTGAACAGTGGCTCGATATCCCCGGGTCCAGGCTTCCTCTTCGCTGAGGCGATGGGTCTTAGGATTTCTTTCCCCCTCCATAAAGCTCAAGAAAGGCAAGCTGCCGCCCTGCTGCAGGTTGTGATGAGCCGCCAATTCCAAACGGGTGTCAGGTCCCAATTGTTGAGCGAAGCTGGCCTCGTAAAAACGGGCCTGGCCTACGGTTGGAGACTCACCCAAGAAAGAGAAAAAGACCGCATCAGAGAGGTTGATGGGACCGTAGCCGGGAAGAACCACGGTGTTGGACTGGCTGTACCGCTTGGAAGACATCAGTAGCCGAAAACTGGTTCCTCTCAAGGGAATCAGCTCAAGCTCGACGCTGGGGCTGAAATAGTACTCGCTTCGAGTTTGCCGAACCTGATTCACCTCGCTGCCAAGGGTCAACGAGAGAGCCCGGCCCCACCGGATGCGATCCTCAAAACCCACACTGAAAACCTTTGCCGGCGCAAAGGTCCGCGAGCCGTCCTCGAGGGCCGTATCGACCAACGCCGGACCCGCCTGAGCAAAACCGAGGCGCGTATACCCCATGAACATGCGCAAAGTGTGGCGGTCGCTGAGCGTGTAATCCAATATATTCTTGATCCGCCAGGAAGAATCGGAACCGGAATTGATCTGACCCGCCACTACATAATCGTTGCCTCCGATCGCGTCCTTCAGGGCAAAGCTGGTAGTAGTTCCCGCGGGAACATCGCCAGGGGTCAGAAACTGATTGGCTCCCAGGGCAGTATTGGTGTAGAACTCGACCGTTGCGTTCTCGAAAAAAGACCGATCCGAATCCTCGACTCCCACACTAGGCGTCGTTCTGAAAATCAGGCGGCGGCCGTTGGACGATCTAAGAAGCGTCTTGAGCCCTACGTTTCTGTTCTCCCCGCCCCAGCCCAACATTTGCTCCAGCACCAATTTGATTGACGCCGTCTGCCCAGGCTCAATGTCGACCAGCCGGTCCAACGGACTCTGATAAAAGGCACTCTTGACCGCCAGTTGATAGCGGCCAACTTTCAAATTCTTGAAGAAAAGACGGCCGGAAGGATCGGTCCTGGTCAAGATCGGCAGATGATTAGCGGTCTCGGAAACCAAAAAGACCACCAGATTGGCCAGGGGGTTTCCCTCACGATCCAAGACCTTGCCGGTGAGTTCCCCGGGCAAGTGATCACCCGGCGAAGAAGCCGCCCAAGTTGGCTGCAGCAGCAACGTCGCCACGGCCACCAGGATCACGTAACTGGATTTCCGCATATTTTGGGCCTCAATAGAACGTCACCTTCGCATTGTAGGCATTGCTGACAATAATCGTCAATGGGTTGTGTGGGTTCAGGACATCTGAGCCTTTTTTCAGGCCTCCTTGCAGTAGAAGAAAACCAGTGAAGCAGACGCCGCAACAGTGGCGAGCGGCGCTCATGCACGCCACCTGTCCACGGCATCCCAACTACAGCAAGAGCTTCCCAAGGGACGGCTTTCGGTCAGGACAGCAAGACCCGCCAAGAAGAGGTGGAAGAAATCCCACAACCAGGTACATCGACGCGTTCTCAGCTTCCCAATCGTGTCAGGAGCTGTTTGAGCCAGGAGGCGCCTGCCTCCTTCTGCTCACGGAGACGGCGCTCTTTGTCACGTTGTCGCGTCAGCCGCTGCAGAAAAACCTCGCCTTGTGCAGAGTGACAATCCTTGTACTTCTTGCCACTGCCACAGGGACACAACTCGTTTCGTCCCACTCTGATGACGCGACGAGACTCAGAAACGGAAAAGCTCCGCATCATCTCCTTGGTCTGCAATTTGGAACGCTTCTTTTTCTTGGCCATAAACGCTCAGGTGGACCAACCCGGAGGCTCAAAAAAGAGTATAGATGAACGGTGCTGCGGCAGAACCCCCGAATAAAATCAACAGGCTCACCAGCAACAGTGACAGAATGATAGGGGTCAGCCACCATTTCTTGGTGTCACGAAGAAACAGGAAACACTCCCCTACGACACCGGTCGAGGACAACTTGGCCTGACGCCGGAACTCCGCGGCTGCGCCGGTTTTCTCCTGATCGTCCATTCTTTCAGTCTACTGGGGCCGATGGAGGGAAACAACTCCTTTGCGCCGGTCTCCGGGACGGGAAGAACACAGAGCTGGGCCCAAACTCGGTCCCCGAACAGGCAGCAACGCGACTTGGGCACCCCGGCAGTCCTCCCGGCAAGAGAGTCGTTCTTCCCCTCCAACATGGGAAAGTCGCCTTGTGAACCGGTTGATGAAGGTTGTTTTCGCGAGGCCTGAACCGGTTGCGGGACCGGTCTTACTTCTCTAGACTTTCGCCCAGGAAGAGGACATGGAACTCAGCCCGCAGTTGTTTCGACAGGCCTTGGGCAAATTTGCCACTGGGGTAACGGTCGTAACCACTCGGGACCGGGCGGGAAATCCTTACGGCGTCACCGTCAACTCCTTTACTTCCGTCTCACTGGAACCGCTTCTGGTGTTGGTGTGCCTCGATCGCCAGCTCAGTGGGTTGGAGCTGTTCCTGAAAAGCCGCCATTTCGCAGTCAACGTGCTTAAAGAAGAACAGGCGGCACTCGCCGAACATTTTGCCGCACGCGGCAGTGATCGATCGCTGGGGATAGACGGCAGCGGCGCGACTGGGATTCCAATCTTGGAGGGGTCGTTGGCGACTCTGGAATGTCGCTTGCGGGATACCTCCCCAGGGGGGGATCACCTGATCCTCTTAGGCGAAGTCGAAGCCTTGCAAATCGATACTGAGGAGGACCAATTTCCGCTTCTCTTTTTCAGCGGCGGTTACAGAAAGCTTGCCTGACGCTTGACTTGACATCGTCCGAGGCCGCAAGCGAGCTTCTTCAGCAATCACCTCGAAACCGCCGCTATTATCGTCCGGCGAATCCACAGTCAGTTATTGTCCGGCAATGGCCTTCGCTTCGGGTCTTGCCCAATCCGCGGGCAGATGTCCGGTCTCTCGGATGAAGACGTCGGTCAAACTGGGGCGCCCCACCTTGACCGAATCGATCCGGTCGGAAAACTGCTCCATCAGTTTGCCGAGCAGCTGGGGACCATTCGGATGCTCGATCCGAACGGTTCCCTCGACGGTCGCCGAAGCCAGCTTCAGCTCCTTCTCGATAGCCTGGGCCAGTGCCTCGGGCCGGCTGGATTCGAGCACGATCACGCTGCCGCCAATCCGGTTCTTGAGCTCTTCGGGTGTTCCGACGGCCACCAGCCGACCTCGTGTGAGGATGCCCAACCGATCGCATTGTTCGGCTTCATCCAGAAGATGAGATGTCAACAAGACCGTAATTCCCCGGCGAGCCGTTTCCTTAAGGAACAACCAAAAGTCATGGCGAACGCCTGGGTCCACTCCGGCCGTGGGCTCGTCCAGCAACAGGACGCGCGGCTCATGGAGCAGTGCCTTAGCCAGCTCCAAACGCCGCTTAAGTCCACCGGAGAGGACCTTGACCAGATCTTCGCTTCGGTCAGCCAACCCAAATTGCCGCAGTAGCTGGTCGATTCTCTTCCTCAGTTGGATTCCTGACAATCCATAGAGATGGCCCTGGTGCAGCAGGTTCTCTCGCAACCGGAGGTGGGGGTCGAGAGTGTTGTGTTGAAAAACGGCGCCGATAGCCCGGCGCACCTCTGCCGGCGCCAAAGCCAAATCCAGCGCCTCAACAAAGGCATGCCCCGCTGACGGAAGCAGCAGCGTCGACAAGATCCTGAAGAGTGTCGTCTTGCCGCTGCCGTTGGGCCCCAAAAGACCGAATATTTCGCCTGGCTCTACGGTGAAGGAAACCCCGGTCAACGCCGGAATTTCCCCGTAGGCAAAGCTGACTTCCTCAACACATACAGCTGACTTCACACTCGTGGCGGCCGCCTCGGCGGCGAGGCTGACCAACTCCAAGGGTCTATCGTGGGACCTTGTCGAAGACCATCAATACCAACAGGAGGGGCAGATAGATCACCGAGGCCCGGAGAACACGCCTGGCGGCCTGCCGGCCCCGAGACTGAGCCAGCAGTATCCCAGACCAAAGAAATCCCAGTCCCAACACAAGCGCCCCGATCAAATAGAGCCCCCCCGTCAATTGGGTGAAAAAAGGTAACAGGCTAAAGAACAACAGTAGTATCAAGAAAAGAACTACCCGGAACGATGTCCTTCGACCCTCCCAATCCAACAGCGGGAGCATCTTGAAACCACCGCGAGCATAGTCCTCTCGGTACACCCAGGCTATAGAGAGAAAGTGCGGATACTGCCAGAGAAACAGGATGGCAAACAGAAGTCCGGCGTTGAGATCCAAATCGCCCCGCGCCGCTGTCCATCCCATCACGGGTGGCATGGCGCCGGGGATAGCCCCAACCGTAGTACAAAGCGAAGTCCGAGTCTTCAATGGAGTGTAAACCAGCAGGTACATTCCCGCCGTCAAGCAGCCCAGCAACGCCGTCAGGGGATTGACGAAGGTGGCCAAAAACAGTGAACCGAAGGCCAGCAAGAGCAGGCCGAAAATCAGTGCGCTTCGAGTGTCCAGACGCTGCGCGGGAAGCGGCCTGCCGGCGGTGCGGTGCATCTTGCCGTCCAGGTCCCGCTCCATGGCCTGATTTAAGACGGCCGTGCCGCCGGCCACACCGGCCGTTCCTACCAGCGCGAAGGCCAACAGCATCCAATTGAAGGTATTCAAGGAGGCCAAGTAGAAACCCGCCGCGGTCGTCAACACGACCAACCCCGAGACTCGGGGCTTGGTGAGTTCCAGTAGAGCGCCCCAGGAGCCACTTCGGATTAGTTTCGATCCAACAACCATCAGGCTATTCATACCGATTCACCTGCCAGATCCGCTTGAGCGGGATGGCGTTTGCTTCCGGAACTGTACAAGAGAGTCATAGCTACAACAAGATTCAGGGCCAGTATGACGGCTCCGACCGCGACGTGCCCGGTGGTCACCCACACGCCCCAGGGCCAAGGCTGCGCCGCCGTCAGTATCTCGACTCGCACCAGATAGGCGCCGACCCCCAGCAAAACTTGTATCGCCAACAACGACAAACCGGCATAAAGAACCGCCCCCATTCGGCCGCCCCAGTCGCTCTTGAGAATTGAGAAAGAAGCATAGCTGAGCACGACAACAACGAGCAGAGCGCACAGTAAGTGGGCCACCAGGGCGGCCGAGACCAACTCGACCGCTTTGGCGCCGGCCACCGTTCCGGAGTGGCGCAAGACGGCGCCCAGAATCAGCTGAAGGTAAACTGCCCCGGTGGCCATCAACGCCAACCGAAACTCGGACTGTCTCCAGGCGCCTGGGTCCGGTCGCCGAGCCCATCCACGAGAAGTGACCAACGCCAGGACAACCACCAGGCAAAAGAAGAGTTGAGCCACACAAGCATGTAGAACCGAAACGACGGCAGGCAACTGGAGCAGCACGGTGAGGCCACCCAGCAGACCCTGAACGATGACCCCGGCCAGCGCTATCCATGCCAGACGAATAATCCACGACGGGTAGCCGCTGGTGGCCAATCCCACTGCCAAAACCAACGTCAGCAGGCCCACCAAGGCTGCAATCATGCGATGGCCGTGCTCGTAGAAGACACCCCCCACCATCCTGGGCATCAGTTTGCCGAAAGAAAGGGGCCAATCCGGCACCGAAAGACCGGCATCATTGCTGGTAACGAGCCCCCCGGCCACAATCAACCCCAGTGTGGCGACGGTCGTGACCAGCGCAAGCGCATGCCAAGCGCGGTGGTAATACATGGAGGTGATTGTCACCGAAGCTTAAGGGGGGCCTGAAGAAAAACAAGAAGGCAGCGCCCCTTCAAGACCCACCCTGTCCGCACCGCTCGGCTCGACGCGAAAGTGTCACCCCGAGTAGGAAAAATCCAACGTCTTCGATTCGCTGGCCGCTACCGACACCTGCATTTCCTGGGTTCCCAATCGTTCGTGCCACACTTGGACGGTGTAGTCACCAGGCGGAAGATCTTTGAGCTCAAAGGTACCGTCGGCGCCTGTGACGTCGAAATAGGGGTGGTTAACAACTCCAATGTAGGACCTCATCCAGGGATGCACGTTGCATTTGACTGGAATCATCACTTCTTGACGAGCAAAGGTCTTGATTTGCGGCGCTGTCCCGGGCCCCTGAGAAATGTTCCAATTGCGATTGTTCTGGGGCGAAGGATTGATGTTGTGGGTGGTCGGGTCGCTGTTGAGAACCTTCAGTTCCTGACCGGACCGAAGGCCCAATACATGAGGCGTGTACACGCATCCGACCTGATCCAGCTCGACCTGACCGTTGGGCGGATCGAACTGATAATCGTCAAGTCCCACCGTGACCCAAACAAAGGCGTTCTTGACGGCTCCTTCCTCAACCAGCAGATCTTGGGCATAGGTCGCTTCGCTGTGCTGTTCGGCACAGGAGGGATCGGCATTCATCCGCAAACGGGCCAGCCTGGGCTCCTCGCCTGTGTAACTGACTTTGCCCGTGAGCATCCCGACGCTGGCCGGGTCCACCGTCTTGGCCGCCTCCGAAGGGGCTGAAGCTGGTGCAGTTGCCGATTCGGCAGGAGCGTCTCCGCCACCCCCACAGGCCATCAGGGCCAACGGCAGAAGTAGTCCCAATAACGTAAGTCTTCGCATGTTTTCCTTACCCCTTTCAGAAACTGGTTCCGCTATAAGATCTTTGAGAAGCTCGCCGGAGGGCCTAATAACGGGCGCCGGTTCTCAGCGGCCCAAGAGCCTTCTCTCCTCCTGAGGTGTGAATTGAAACATATATCGTACCACAAGATCGGCGTGGTCCTTCCGGTAGCTCTCGAAGCTCTGTAGTCGTGCCAACGCAAACACCCACCGATCGTCCTCCAGGCGAAAGAGACCCGAGGGCATCGCGGTTCCCGGCCGAATAATCTCGGGATGCACTATCCAGCGTTTGGACCAATCAGGCTTGAGGCGTTCAGCAGTCAAGGCAAAACTGGGGGCCGTCTTTTCGCTGTCTGTGCCGGCTTCACCGGTGGCATGACAAGTCAGGCACGGTGCGGCTTGCGAGGTAAAGAGCTGCCGCGCCAACGTCAGTTCATTAGCCGACAACGGCTCCAACTTTGGCGGCAGATAGGGTGCCGGTTGCTTGGCCATGGCCTGAAAAAAGTTCACCAGCTTTTGTACCTCGCCATCGGAGAAGTTGAAAGTGGGCATCCGGACATCCAGATAGGGCCGGATCCCGTTGCGATTGGTCTCAGTGTCGCTTAGTGGCGGGTTCTTGAGAAAGCGGGCCAACCAGTCCGGTTTTGCCCGGGCTCCCTCCCCAATCAAGCTGGGAGGCAGCTTTTCGCTGCCATCACCCTGGTAGCGCTCCAAACCTTCCAAAGCAGTCGTTTGGCCGGGTACCAGCTCGTGGCATCCCATGCAGTTGTATTTCTTGATCAGCCACCAACCTTCTTGGACATCACGACGAGAACCAGCCGGCAAATAATGAAATTGCTGGGGTATGGGTGTTTCCACGCTGCCCAGGAGGAAGGTCGTCAGTTGATCGATCTCCTCTCCGTTCAAATGGAAGTCGGGCATCCGAAGCTCTTCCAGGCGCGTTTTGATTTTGCCCTCATCATAGATTTCAGGCTGGCGCAGTTTGTTCTCAAAAAAGCCCTTGTGGTTGTACCAGCCTTCCTTCTTGGCATCGTGAGTCAACAAGGCGAAATCAAGCCGTTCGATAGGTTTGCTGCCTTCCATGGTGAGATCGGTTCCCACCTTGCTCTCGTTCTCCAATCCAGCGATCTCGTGACAACCGGCACATCCCAGATGCCGAACCAGAAAACGCCCCTTTTCGACCAGCTCCGGATCCTCCATGTAAGCGGCCGGTGTATAAGTCGCGTCGTCTTGTTTGAGGGTCATCAGGTAGCTGGCAATGTCCCGGGAATCATGCTCAGTGAGGCCTAGCATGGGCATCAACACCTGGTTTTGCACCAAGAGGGTGTGGTCTCCCAGCGGGCATTGATCATTGTCCAACCCAAATTGGAAGGGAAGTCCTTGGCTGGCGTAGTCACTGGGCAAGATGTCGCGCTGGTGCAGCGGGCAATACGGGAAAGTGCGTTCGCGAGGATCGTGGACCCAACGAACCAGATAATCGTAGTTGACCTTCTCACCGACTCGACTCAGATTGGCAGCAAAATCGCCGCCTCGATTTTGGTCACCTTGGCCCACCGAGTGACAACCCAAGCAGCCCCGGCTTTCGAAAAGTTCTTGCCCGCGCACCGCATCGCCGGCTGCTTGCCGCGGTAGATCCGCTTCCAGTGACGATTGCCAGATAAAGGCGGCAATGGCCTCGACTTCATCGTCCGCCACTCGGAACTGGGGCATTTTGGTGGTCGGCCGGAAGGCCTGAGGGTTCCGGATCCAGTCGGGAATCCAGTCACGTCTCAGTTTGTTGCGCACCTCCTTCAGATTGGGACCGATTTTCTTGACCTCCAACAGCAACTCGTCTCCCCGAACTCGGAGACGATCCAGGTCAGTATCGATGTCGGCAATCTGAAGCGTCACCGCCTCGCCATCGGCGTAAAGGCGATTGGCTTCCTCATTGGTCTCAGCCACGTCTCCCGCGTCCAAGAGGCGCTCGATCTTGATTTCCGACGCCTCCCTCAAATCAACCAGATCCTGAATTTCCTTCTGGTTTTCTCGTATCAACCGGTCTTCGGTCGCGTAACCTTCGCGAGCGTGGCATCCCACGCAACCTTGGTACCAGAACAAATCGCGGCCGGCATTCAGGGTTGAGGCACCCGGCAAATAATGATCCTGCTGGTGGCATTTGACACAGCCCGCCTCCACATTTTCCGGTGCGTAAAGGGGCCACAGCCAATGTTTGTAGAGCCCATGAGCCCGGGTTGTGCTCACCGTGCCCACTCCATTTCCATTGTGGCAAGGAGAGCAACCAAAAATCTCCGGATCGTGGATGCCGAGCAGCTCGTCCGGTCGAGAATGACTGACGAAAAGTCGTTGCCCACTCATCATCTCAGCCGTCAGTTCCACCGGAGCGAGGACACCCATGTGGCAGGACTCGCAGCGATCGACCAATCCCATTTCAGCGTTGTGAATCTGCCGGATGGCCACGTCCATGTTCTCGACTTGCGCCTTCAGCCCGCTGAGCTGGGATCCCGTAAGACCTGTCAGACGATTATCTCGATATTCGTCCATTTCCCGACGAATCAGAGTTGGGGCGCTCAGGACAGCTACCTTCTGAGTCTGCAGTTCCCCCTGACGCTGCTTGAGGCTATTGAACATCTCTTCAAGAGCCGCGAAGTCGAGTTGCTGTTCTCCTTCCGACAGATCAATCGGATGCTTGACTTGACGAAGTTCTTCCAACTCCTGCCTGAGCGATTCCTTAGCGGAATCGGATGCAGTCTCCAACTCGTATAGCTTGGCTTGAATCTGACTACGCGCGTTGGCGAAAGTCTTGGTGACCGCTGCCAGCTGAGCTCGCACCGCGTCCTCTTCAGCACTGATGGACTCCAGTCTGGGCCGGATGTTGGATTCCCTTTCCTCAAGTCCGGCTTTTAACTCCTGATAGTCGGCTGAGTTGTAGATGTCTTGTTCTCTTGCCACCTGTCCCGGCTTCATGTTCTCCAGAGCTTGAGCATAGAGCCGGGCGAATTCCGACTGATAGCCGACCCAGGGGCGCAGGCCCCAACCCTCCTCGTAAAAAGCCCAAAAAAGGCTCAAAATGAGCAGCAGCGAAGAAACGGCCAGCGGCACCGCCAGGGAAGAGTTGACGACGGGGTCTTTGGTCGGAGTTTCCGGCTCGTCCGGTAGCGGCTTGAATAGCGACTTTAACCAGGACTTCAGATGTTGAACCATGGGGTCACCAAAACATTCTTGATTCGGAAAACAAGACGGAGAAATATTTTCACTGGGAGCGCGAGCATGGTGACCATGAAGAACTGGTAAATCAGATATTGGGTCAGCGTCATGCTGTTGAAAATCCTTCGGTTAAACTCATTCCACACCAGAAAACGATGGCAGAGCCAGCCCGCTGCCAGAAAGTACAAGCCCACAGCCAAGGCGCCCACAATACCGGCCATCGGCTGCGACGTGACACCGAAGATCTCGTGCAGATCGCGGTTGGTCTCAAAAACGAGTCGGTGGTGATCCCAGGTCTCACCAGGCCAAAACCATATCCAACCGGGGCCCCGAATAAAGGTGCCGATAAAGATCATGACCAGCCAGAGGACCAGAAAGCCAAAGAGAAAGGCCAAAATTGCAAAGCGGCGTTGTCGATAGGTGTAGTATCCGTTTCCCAGCGGGTTCTTGTCGGCAAAGGGGATGGCTATCAGCCCGAAAATGATCAGGGTGGGCATCAGCACACCGGCAATCCAAGGGTCGAAATAGACCAACATCTCCTGCAGTCCCAAAAAGTACCAGGGAGCTTTGGCGGGGTTCATGGTCAAATTGGGATTGGCCGGCTCTTCCAAGGGTGCATCGAGGGTGATGGACCAGACCATCAGAATCACGGTAACAATGACCGTGGCCAACAGCTCGATGCGCAGGAGATAGGGCCAGACGTGGACCTTCTGATCCCAACCGGGCCGGTAGGGTTCCGTCTTCCGGTGGTGGGTCTTGGCCAGCTCCTTGTCTGCTTCCAAGCGCGCGATCAGCCGATCGTTGGCGAAGGACTGGCGCAGCCCATACCAGGCAAAGAAAGGGACCAGCAACGCCATCCCGACAATCGGAACGTTGTCGGGAAGCGAGACAATCTCCCAAAGTTGAGCCCAATCCATGAATGACCCTCCCTCACCTCTTCCAAATAGCTGCAGAGCGGTGGCTCTCGATCATAATTTCTTGATTTCACGCTCCAACATCACCGGGGCCGGTCCGGAGATGCTGCCGTCCTTGCGAACCCGCCAAAAATGAACTGCCAGAAAAACCGAAAGGACTAACGGAATCGCAATGCAATGCCAGATGTAGGATCGCAACAGCGCGTTGGCGTCGACGATGGAACCTCCCAGCAAGGCAAAACGAACATCATTAAAGGCAGTCATGCCCAGTTCGGCGCCAAAGGGCCCCTCGTGTCCGATCAAGGGAGTGGCACGGGCCATATTGGTTCCCACCGTGACCGCCCAGAATCCAAGTTGGTCATCGGGAAGCAGGTAGCCGGTAAATGACAGCAACAGAGTCAGGACCAGCAGGATCACCCCAACCATCCAGTTGAACTCCCGCGGCGTCTTGTAAGAACCCGTCAAAAAGACACGCAACATGTGCAGCCACACTGTGATGATCATCAGGTGAGCAGCCCAGCGGTGCATGTTCCGGAGCAGTCCTCCGAAGGGGACATCGTTCTCGAGATACTGGATGTCCTGAAAAGCCTGGCCCTTGGAGGGATGATAATAGAACATCAGGAACACGCCCGTAATCGTAAGCACAAAGAAGAGATAAAAAGTGAGGCCACCCATGCCCCAGGTAAATCGAAAGCGCACCGCATCACGGTTCACCTTGGCCGGATGCAGGTGCAGAAACACATTGGTCAGTACCGCCAGGGCACGGTTGCGGGGCGAGTCGTCCAATTTGTGCCGAAAGATCGATTTCCAGATCTGGGTCTTCTTGTAGTCTTTGACGGCACTGACGTCCTGCTTTCCTTTTTTGATGTAAGGCTGCAGACCTTGCTTGATCTTGCCGGCCACCGAATACGATTTCTGATCCTTGGCGTCCGGCTTAGCTTCGGTTTTCGTCTTGGGCATGCTCCCTCCCATGATCCTCCGGCGGTCGAGTTTGGGTCAGCTCACTAGACCGCGAGAAAGGCCCCGGGCCGCTTGAACTGGCATTCGCTTCCCGGTGGACATTGAAATAGCTGGCTGGTGTCGACGACAATCTGTCCCTCGGCGTTGAGTTCGATCTTCGCTCGATCCATTGGGCGTGGGGCCGGTCCCTCAAAGTTGATCCCTTCCAAATCATAGCCGCTGCCGTGACAGGGGCATTTGAACTTCTGCTCTCCCTCCACCCAGTCGGGGGTGCAGCCTAGATGGGTGCACCTGGCAAAAACCACGAAGATGCCTTCGGCTGTCCGAACCACCCAGATTCGGTGCTTTTGCTGGAACCGAGTGTCGACCCCAAAAGTGAAGTCCCCCGGATAACCGATGCTGAAGCTGGTCTTGGGTTCGAAAAGGGTTCGAGGGAAGAAAAAACGCAGAGTCATCAGGAAGTTGGCGCCCAGAAAGCTGAAGACGCAGGCCCACGTAAATTTCCGGCGGCGAATCCGGGTCTTGTCTACACTGGAATCGGCCGTTTTCTTCTTGGCGATTTTCCTTGCCATATCAACTCACCGCTTGCGAGCTACAACAAAGAATATTGTCCGGATATGCCGGCTCCCTGTCAAGACGATCCAGGGTGCCGGAGCCGCTTCTAGAGGCCTCCAAAACCTCCACTGACGAGGCTATTCATTGGCGGCTTGGTCAATGTGGTCCGAATCTCGCCGAAAGGCCACCAGCAAGATCACAGACATCATCAACAGAGGGGGGATCAACAAGATGACAATCCCGGACTGGAGGCTCGAGACCACATTGTCAGTCTGGGCTGAAAGGCTCGTCTTGCACATGGCACAGCCCTGAGCCAAGACTGGCTTCAGGGTCAAAAAGGGCGCCACCAGCAACAGGGCCGCCAGCCGGCTGCAAGCACCAATCAACAATGTCTTCGGGGGTCGATTCCAAACCTTCCCGTTGCTGCCAAACTGCATCATTGGCTCAACTCCAAAATTCGTAGACTGTCGGGGAAAAACAGGGCGAAAAGCACGATGCAAAACACCGTGGCGGGAACCAGAACCAGAACCAAGCTCAATTTCTCGAACCGCAAATGCATGAAATAGGCGACGATCAAGCCGGCCTTCAATAACGACAAGGCAATCAGCGTCACCAGCATGGTGGCCAGCGAGAGGGCCGTATAGGCCAAAACCACCTCCAAGATCGTCAACAGCAGCAACCCACCCCAAACGACCAGATAAAGCTTATTACCGTGCGAACTGTCGTGACTCATGACTCTTTCCGCTCCGTTTTCAGATGGTGTTCGACAACAGGTATACCAATGGGAAAATAAACATCCAGACCAAGTCCACGAAGTGCCAGTAAAGTCCACTGACCTCAACGTCCTCGGCGCTGTAGCGGCCGCCGCCGAACCCCCAGGCAATCACCCCCAGATAGATAACGCCGGCCGTGACGTGAGTCATATGCAGGCCGGTCAGCGTGAAGAAGGTGGCGCCGAACAGGGGCACGCCCCAGGGGTTGCCGAAAGGAGTCACACCCTCGTGAATCAGTCCCAGCCACTCATTGGCGTGGAGGACGATAAACAAGACCCCGCCCAGGATAGTGGCCAGCAGCCAGATAACGGCCTTTTTTCTGTCCCCGCGCGCGGAAGCCCCCACGGCCAGCACCATGGTGAGCGAGCTCGAGAGCAGGCAGAAGGTCATCACGCTGGCCAGTGCGATGCTGTGACCGTCAAAGGGACGCGGCCAGTCGGGATTGGACACTCGGACATAGGAATAAGCCATCAGCATGGCCGTGAAGGTGAGTGTGTCGGAGAGAATGAAAAGCCACATTCCCAGCTTCTTCGACCCGACGGCGAAGGGCGAGTGGCCTCCATCCCAAGGCCCGGTACCGATATTTGCCATTCGGCTTCTACCTCCAAATCAAAAGCAAGAGCAGCAGGAAGACCCAAAGGCCGTCCAAGAAATGCCAGTAAAGTGAGGTCACTCCGACCTGAGTTGGAGTGATACGCCCCATCAGCAGTCTGCCGCTGAAAAACAACAGGGCCAGCAGTCCACCCAAAAGGTGAAGCGCGTGAGCCGATGTCAGCACATAGAAGAAGGAACTGCTGGGGTTCGTGTTCAGGTAAATGCCGGCCTGTGCCAACTGCCTCCAGCCTGTCAGCTGGCAGATCAGGAAAATCACGCCCAGACCGGTGGTGGCCAACCACCAGCGGCGAAATTCAGCCACCCGAGCAAACGACCGGCGCGCCTTTTCTACCGTAAAGCTGCTGGCGAGAAGAATCAAAGTGCCGGCAAAAAGCACCGGGGGAAGTTGCAACGGCACCCAATCGTCGGAAAGACCTCTTCGCACAATATAGGCGCTGACAAATCCAACAAAAAGCATCGTCATTCCGCCCATGGCCAGCATCATGCCGGTGTAGTAGCGCTTCTCCGGCATGCTGGGCGGCCCGGGCGGCGGGCCGTCGCCTTGGCCCTCGCCTCCGGGCGGCGGAGGGTCCCCACCGCTGTCGCTTCCAATCGGCCTGATCGGTTTTGGAGGTGCAAACGTCGCCATGGCTCAGTCCTGTTTGGCTTCTCCTTGGGGCTCGTCTTGCATGGCAAAGTCACGAGGGTGCTCGGGCAGGCTGTAGTCGTAAGCTCCACGATGGACTGCTGGAATCTGGCCGCCGAAATTGTCAAAGGGCGGTGGCGACGGGATCTTCCATTCCAAGGTGGTGGCGTTCCAAGGATTGACCTCCGCCTTACTGCCCTTGAAAAGCGAGTAGATAAAATTGAACAGAAACAGAAACTGGGCGGCGATGGTAATGAAGGCGGCGATACTGATAAACAGATGCAGACCCAAGGTCTCTTCCTGCAAGAAATTGAAGGCGGTCAGATCGGGATAGCGGCGAGGATTCCCTACCAAACCCAGGAAGTGCATGGGCATGAAAATCGCATTGACGCCCACAAACGTGAACCAAAAATGCACCTTTCCGAGGGCAGAGTTGAGATTCCGTCCAAACATCTTGGGGAACCAATAGTAAGTTGCCGCGAAGATGCCGAAGATGGAGGCAACCCCCATGATGAGATGAAAGTGTCCCACCACGAAGTAGGTGTCATGGAGCATGATGTCAGTTGAGGGTTGATTGAGAAAAAGGCCCCCCAGGCCGCCGCTGACGAAAAGCGATACAAAGCCAATGGCAAAAAGCATCGGCGAATCGAATTGGATCTTGCCGCCCCAAAGCGTCCCCAGCCAGTTGAAGGTCTTGATGGCCGACGGAACCGCGATCGCCGTGGTCAACAGGGAGAAGACGATTGCCGAGTAGGGACTCATGCCACTCATGAACATGTGGTGCCCCCAGACCATGAAACCCAGCATGCCGATGCTGAACAGGGCAATAACCATGGCCTTATAGCCAAAAATGGGCTTGCGCGAAAACACCGAAAGGATTTGCGAGGTCACTCCCATTCCAGGCAGAATCGCGATATAGACCTCGGGGTGCCCAAAGAACCAAAACAGATGCTGCCACAGCAACGGCGAGCCGCCCTTGTGGTCGATGATCTGGTCGGTCACCACCAAGCCGCCGGGGACGAAAAAGCTGGTTCCGCCCAGTCGGTCCAACAACAAAAGCACGCCGGCGGCCAGTAGGACTCCAAAGGCCAGCAATCCCAGAATGGCCGTAACGAACCACGACCAAACCGTCAGCGGCATCCGCATCAGCGTCATCCCACGGGTTCGTAGATCGAGAGTCGTCGTGATGAAATTGAGCGCGCCCAGCAACGAGGCTACACAGAAGATGGCAATGCTGATAATCCAGAGATCCTGACCCGTTCCCAGACCGGGTCCGGCGACCTCACCGATGGCACTCAGAGGCGCGTAAGCGGTCCAGCCTGAAATGGGCGGTCCGCCCGAGACAAAGAAAGCCGCCAGCAGCGTGACCAAAGAGAGAAAAGTCAACCAGAAAGAGAGCATGTTCAGGCGGGGGAAGGCCATATCCAAGGCCCCGATCTGAATCGGCAGGAAGTAGTTTCCGAAACCTCCCTGGGGGGCGGTTGTCAAGACCATGAAAACCATGATGGTTCCATGCATGGTCATCATGGCGAGATAGAACTCGGGCGTCATCACGCCACCCGGCGCCCCCTCCGGGAAGAAGGTCTCCAGCAATGGGACTTCGGTGCCCGGCCAGACCAGGTTGAAACGAATCAGGATGGACAGCGCCATACCCACGAACACCGAGAACAGGGCCAGCAGGTAGTACTGGATGCCAATGACCTTGTGGTCAAGGCTAAAAATATACTTCCAGATAAAACCGCTGGGTGGTTCGTGAACGGCGTGCGCTTGGGAAGCGTGAGACATAACTCTGTTCTTCTCCTCAGTCGATTATTCTTCCGCCATCTCCTGGAGCCACTGGAGATAGTCGGCGTCCGAAAGGACTTCGATAAAGGATCGCATCCGGTGGTGGCCCAGTCCACACAGTTCGGCGCAAGCGATTTCAAAGTTTCCGGTATCGGTGGCCGTAAAGCGCAAAGGAATCACCAAACCCGGAACCGTGTCTTGCTTGATCCTCAGCTCGCGAACGAAAAAGGCATGGGTGACATCCTTACTCCGCAACAGAAGTTCGATGGGCCGATTGACAGGAATGGCCATGATGGGCAGGACCAGGTCGTCTTGGGCAGCCGGGTCATCGAAATCCAATCCCAAGGGATTTCCAGTGGCATCGTCAATCAACTCGGGTTTGATCGCACCGAACAGGCCGTCGGCACCCGGGTAGCGGATGTTCCAGGCGAACTGCTGCCCAGTCACCTCGATGCGAAGAGCGTCGGCTGGCGCCTCGCGAATGTAAAGATCAGCCCAGATTCCCTGGCCGGGGAAAACCATGAGAAAAAAGAGCACGGCCGTCGCTATGGTCCAGATCACTTCCAGCCTGTTGTCGCCGTGGGAATGGGTGGCTTTGGCGCCGGGACGGGCCTTATAGCGCAGCACCAGGTAACCGAGGGCCAACTGGGCCACCACAAAAACGACGCCGGTCACGATCAAGGTGACATTGAATTGCCCATCCAAAATCTCGCCGTGAGCGGCGGCGCTGGGAGGAAACCACCAATAGCGCCCCGCGAAAGCCACTGCAGTGACTACAGCGATCAACCAGATAGTCGCTGCCAGAATCATTCGGTCAATCCTCCAGACATGCGTGTCTCCTTTCCACCAAACATGAGCAGGAACTCTACCCCAAAAAGGCGTCCAAAGGCAAAGGACTCTTGAGACGGATCGGAGCGATCACACTTCCGCCAGGGTGGATGAGACCGAAGACCTTCGCTGCAACGGTCTCAACACCCCCTGCGCTCACGGATCAAGCTAATCTCCCGCCTATCCTGGCTATTGGGGTTACACTGAAACCATGCGCTTAGAGGGTCTGCTCAGTCTCAAAAGCGATAAACTCTACTACTCCCTCTATCTACCGTCCCAGGGCTGGATAGCGGTGGAAAGACTCCAGTTTCTGGGCGAGGTGCTCTCGGCCTCTCACAGGCGAGCCGCACTACTCAAACTCCTGGGCCTGAGACTCGTCATTGAATCGGAAAGGCCCACCCGGCAGGCCGATCACTGGGTAGTGGTGGATTTGGAGGCTCGCAACCTGGAAACCAACTCGGACTGGCTACGCCGGATCATCCGGAGACAGGTGCTTCCGGCCGACTCCCCTCTTACGGCGACCGCGGCCGCCCGAGTTTATGGGGAGCTTGATCGACTCGATTTTACCGTCCACCTCTTTGACTAGAAAACCTGTTGTCGTCTAACCGGCGACGCCCGGCGGGGACACTCCAGCCCCCCCTTGGGCCTTTTTGCCACCAGCCATGTCACCCGGTGGGGCTCAGACAAGGGAAGGGAGCTCGGAGAGTCAAAGCTATACACACAGAGAGGCTGAAAGAGGCTGGATAGCATTGAGTGTGATATCCCCTCTCTCCCTTCCCAAGGTCCAGGAACGGCAATTTTAGGGGGTCCTGGAACTTACTCCCAAGGTAGCAGAGCCTGGTGACATTTCAGACTTGCAGGACTCCGGTGCGGAAAGAAGGGAGATTCGGATTGAGCGAGGCCACCTCGAGCGCCAAGATCAAAGCCTCACGGGTCAGGTGGGGCGGGAGAATCCGGTCGACCCAAAGCCGAGCGGCAGCAAAACGCGGATCGGTCTGAGCAGTGTATTGCTCACTGATTTCCGCCATAATCTGCTCGCGCTGCTCTTTGCGCACCGCCTTGCCCTCCTTTTTGAGCTGACGCACCCGCAAATCGGTCAAGGTACGGGCTGCCTGCTCGCCTCCCATCACGGCGTAACGGCAAGTAGGCCAAGCCAGAACCAGCCGGGGGTCGTAGGCTTTGCCGCAGAGGGCGTAGTTACCGGCCCCGTAACTCCCTCCCATAATCACCGTAATCTTGGGGACGACGCTGTTGGAGACCGCGTTGACGAGTTTGGCCCCCGACTTGATGATGCCCGACAACTCGGCATTGCGGCCCACCATGAAACCGTTGACATCGTGGAAGAAGAGCAGCGGGAGGCGATTCTGATTGCAGTCCATCACAAAGCGCGCGCCCTTGTCGGCACTCTCGGGATAGAGCACGCCCCCCATCTCGATCGGTTTGCCCGGCTCCCGGATTTGGAGCTTCTCATTGGCAACCACACCCACTTCGAAACCACCCACTCGAGCGTAACCGCAAACCAGCGTACGTCCATACTCCAGCTTGTACTCCACCCAGCTATCCCGGTCCAAAATGCAACTCAAGACTTCGCGTACGGGATACGGTTGGGGCTGAGCCGGCATTTTCTCGTAAATCTCCTCGGGAGCGTAGTGGGGCGGTTTGGCCTCACCTCTCTTGAAAGGAGACGGGGCCGGCCCACCCATTCGACCCGCCAACTGACGGATCTTATCGAGACAGCTTTCATCGTCTTTTTCGCGAAAATCAACGGTGCCGCTTAGTTTGGAATGAAGTTCGGCGCCTCCCAACTGATCGCTCTCCAGATCCTGGCCGATCGCGGCTTTGACCAGTGAGGGGCCGGCGATATAGAGGCCGCTGCCTTCGGTCATGAGTATCTTGTCGCACATCACCGGAAGATAGGCCCCGCCGGCCACACAAGGGCCCATGATGGCGGCGATTTGCGGCACTCCGAGGGCCGACAGCCGCGCGTTGTGGCGGAAGATACGCCCAAAATCGTCTTCGTCAGGGAAGACCTCTTCCTGCAGAGGCAGAAAGACCCCAGCGGAATCGACCAGGTAAATCAGCGGAAGTCGATTGTCCAAGGCCACCCGTTGAGCGCGCAGCACTTTCTTGGCCGTCATCGGAAAGAAGGCACCGCCTTTGACGGTGGCATCGTTGGCCACAATCATGAAGTGGCGGCCTTTCACCCGGCCCACGCCCGTCACCACCCCGGCCGCCGGAGCGCCGCCCCATTCCTGGTACATCTGGTCGGCAGCGTAAAGACCCAGTTCGAAGAAATCGGTATCAGGATCGATCAGCCCGACTAACCGCTGGCGGACAGTCAGTCTACCTTTGCGTTGCTGGCGCTCGATGGCGCGGGCGCCTCCCCCTTGCTCAAGCCGCTTGCGATCCGTTTCCAGGATCCGCAACATCTCCTCCCAACTTTCGGCCGACAGCAATTGATCGCTTGACACTCCGCTCCTCCTAAAGCTTATGGCGACGAAATCGTTGTCCAGGGTAGCACCATCGGGGGCTGCCTCAAGCTGGAGAACACCTTTTCAGCCTCCGCCGATCTTCATATCCGTCCAATCTCTCGCCGCCTCGCTATGGTTTTCGCTTTCGATACTGAACACCTCCGATTCCCTCGAAGTCTGCGTCCTGTGTCCACAGTTCCGCGCCGTGTTGGCGGGCGGTGGCGAGAATGACACTGTCAGCCAAGGGCAGCCTCAGCTGCACACTGAGCCGAGCCGCGTTCAAAGCAATCGCCGCTCCCAGATCCACGACGGCTCCTTGCTGCATGACCGCTGCCGCCTGAAGCGCAGCGCTCTCGTCGCGTTGCTGGAGCACCCGCTTGAATACCTCGAAGAGACTTAGTGTGGGGACCACCAGCGCCTCGATATCTTCGATAGGCGCCGCGAAAAAAGAGGCGTTCGGACCATCCGCAAAATACTCCAGCCACCCGCTCGAATCGACGATATTCATGCCCGATCCGCCTCGCGTTCGACGTTGGTGTCGATTCCTTTCAGGAAACCCCTCAGCTGCCGGGCTGGGCGGACAGGAATGAGCTCGATGCGGTCGCCGTAAGCGATCGCCTGGACCTTCTGGCCCGGCAGGAGGCCGAGCCGATCACGGATTTCTTTCGGAATGACCACCTGATACTTGGGTGAAATAGTGACTATTCCCATGCGACCTCCATCGATATGGTTATCGTAATACCCATATCGTATCAATCGGCTTCACGTATGTCACGAGCTCCGGATAGTTGAGCGGGCCGAGGGCAGTAACGAGAATCCGGCAGTTGGTCAAGGCCTTGCTAGCGGCGTCATCCCGCGGCTTCCTTCAGCCATCGCTCGAACCACGCCTCCAGCCTGCGATACATGTCGACCCGGTTCATGGGATCGCGGAAGCCGTGCGGCTCACCAGGATAGGAGTGGCTCTCGTAGACCTTCCCTTCCCTCTCCAGGATCTCCACGGCCAGCTCGTACTGGCGAAACGGGGCGCGCACGTCCTCTTCTCCGTGCATGATCAGGGTGGGCGTAACCACGTTCGGCACGCGCGCCAGCGTATTGCTGATCGCATAGATCTCGGGCCGGTCCTCAGGCGCGCCTCCGTGTCCGGTCCTGGTGAAGATCTTCCCGAGCCGGTCCGCGTTGGTGTAGGCGTCGGCGAAGTCGTAGATGCCGGCCATGGGCACCGCGGCATCGAAGGCGTCGGGCGCCCGGGCGATGGCCGCCATGCTCTGGATGCCCCCGTAGCTGTAGCCGTAGATGCCGACCTTCCCGTTGGACCATGGCTGCGCCCGCAGGAAGTCCGCGGCGGCGGCGTCGTCGAGGGCCTGCCCGTTGGCCCAGTCCTCCACGCCCAGATCCTGGAACTCGCGCCCGAAGCCGGAGCCGCCCCGATAGTTGACCGCCAGCACCAAGTATCCGAGCTGCGCCAGGTACTGCTCGGTGAGGCTCAGCCCCTTGAGATAGGAGTTGGTGCCGCCCCCGTGGACCATGACCAGGGCTGGATATGTCGCAGAGTCATCTGAACTTGTCGCATTCCTCTCCTCGGGAAATCCCGGCGGACGGAAGAGGAAGCCCTGGATGTAGAGGCCATCCCAGCTGCGGTAGCTGATCTCCTCCGCCTCCACCAGCCCCCGCCACTGGGTCGAGAAGTGGGTGAGACGGCGCGCCGCCCCGCCCGCGGCCGAGACATAGTCGACCTCCGTGCCGCGCGTCGAAGTCGAGCGCAGGAAGACGAAGGCGGAGCCGTCCGGGACGGCGTGGTAGGCGCGGAAGGACCCGCCCATGTTGGTCATCCGGGTGGCGACGCCCCCGGCCGCGGGCACCCGCCACAACTCCACCTCGGCGCGTTCGTGGTAGGGGAAGAAGAGCTCGGATCCGTCGCCCGACCAGGTGACGGTATGGTTGTGAAGCCAGTCGGTGGCGTGAACCTGCATGGGAACGATCTCCTCGGCGCCCGCTTCCGGGTCGAGGAGGTAGATGTAGGCGAGGTCCTCGTACCAGTACTCGTCCTTGGAGGTGCCGAGCAGGGCGATGCGCGACCCGTCCGGCGACCAGACCGGCGTGGAAGACGCCATCAGGCCGCTGGAAATCTGCCGCTCCTTCCCCGTCGCGACCTCCACCACCCAGATGTCGTCCTCCCAGTAGTCGCTCCGGTTCGAGTAGTAGGCGATGCGGGTCCCGTCGGGCGACCAGGCGGGAGCGAAGCGGAAATCGTCGGCCGCCATGGAGGCGAGCGTCAGCTGAACCGGTGGCGCTGAACCGTCGGCCGGAACGGTCCAGATGTCCTGGTGGCCCGAGCGCCCGCTGTAGAACGCGATGGTGCTGCCGTCCGGCGAAGGCCGCGCGGCCCGCTCGTCCTCCGGGTCCTCGGTGATGCGGGTCGGCGCGCTCGATCCGGTTGCCACCCGCCACAGGTCCCCGCCGCTCGAGAAGACGATGCCGGACCCGTCGGCGAACCAGACCGGCGACGAGCCCTCCACCCACGGTGCGGGCGCGGAGTCTCCATTCACCGCGACCAGAAAGATCCCGGAGAAGTCGGGCGTACTCGCGCTCACCGCGACCCATGCCCCGTCGGGCGAGAGCGCGGTCTGGCGGGCGCCGTGGTTGCGGGTGAAGATGCTCTCCCAACTGAGCGTCAGGGCATCATCCGCGATGTCCGCAGCGGGCGTTTTGCACGCCGAAAGGAGCGCCAGGACGGCCATAAATGCCAGGACGGGCGATGACGCGAGGAGGGACGGGAGCGCGCCGGCGAAGATGGCTCCGATACCCGTGGCCGGTCCAATTCGCGTCTGGGGGCCGACGTTGGGGACGATTCCTTTCAGGAAACCCCTCATCTGCCGGGCTGGGCGGACAGGATTGAGCTCGGTGCGGTCGCCATAAGCGATCGCCTGGACCTTCTGGCGCGGCAGGAGACCGAGCGGATCACGGATTTTCTTCGGAATGACCACCTGATACTTGGGTGGAATAGTGACTATCCCCATGCGACCTCCATCGATATATTTATCGTAATACCTATATCGTATCAATCGGATTTACGTATGTCACCAGCTCCGACTCACGCGCGGGCAGCCATTCAACCTGTGGTGGAGAAAGTCATCAGGGGAGCCGAATCTTCCAAAATTTGTAAGCATCCGTTGCCGGTCGGTCGGTCAGGTGATCTACCCGCACGAGTGGCGCCACCCTCCAAGTTAGAACCGGAACCAAGTGGACTCCGGCCGGAGATGGCCTCGAACTGGGCGAGTCGAGTCTGGAGAACCGCTACAGCTTCAGGCGGTGGTATTCCGTCTCGATCAGTTCCGGGTCGTACTGTCGCTCCAGACGGCGAATAACGAAGTGGCCGTGTGCCATTTTCTGAAAGTGACTGACGAAAATGGAATTGACCGCCGCCGCCCCGGCGGCGCCGATGGCCGGGATGGCCATGGCGGCTGCCTTTTGCGACACCACGATTCCAAAGCGGGATGCGATCTTAGAGATGAGGCCAATCAGGACGGGCGCACCTTTCTCAGACAATCCCCGCTCTGCCAGGTAGCGGGTAGCGTCGCTGACCGACTTGGCTAATGCCGAGCGGATAGCGAAGTAACCGGTCTCGGTGGAGTCATCGGATCGGGAACGGCCCCCCAGTGCGAAGACTTCCAGGCAATCCAGCCGGGTGTCGATCGACTCGAGGTCTGCGCCCTCGCTGCGGGCGATGGACGCAATGGAACGGAAAATGATGACGGTCGAGATGGGCAATTCGATGACAAGCCCGGGCAACCCGAAGAAACCGCCCGTTGCCCCCGTTATGACGGCTGCCAGAGTGTGAAGACGTTCCCAGGGTCGGCCCGCCCGTCCAGCCAGGGATTTCATGGCCAGCTCCATGGCCCTGTTCAGTGAGATGTCGACTGTCTCCCGAATGGTGACCGACCAGCTCTCGGGCAGTAACTCGAATCCCTTTTCGATGGGTGTCCCCAACCGGTGGGTGAGTGTAGCGGCCAGGTTGGGGCGCTCCAGCAATCGCTTGGCCTCGAGGAGCTGCGCGAGATCGGTGTCACTAATGCCCATAGCGCGATTTCCTGCTACTGCCAACAGTGGGTCCTGGAAACTCCAATAGTTGGCCTGGGGGGTATTCTATCCAAAGGGCAGATCCCACATCGACTTGGCCGGACAACTGTTTGGAGGCAGGTAACCGCTCGGACGCCATGACGAACCATCCCGTTCTCGAAACTGGCCTTGGCGAAGCTCTACGACTGGCATGAGACATCCCTGATCCAGGCTCAGAAATCCTGAGCCCGCAGTCCCGCTGGCCAGACGGTCGTATTTGATGATGTCGTTGATCGTATCGTTAACTGTTGGGCGAAATTCTTTCACGGCTTCGGGATCAAATGAAGCTGTCCCATCGAGGGCGACAGCTCGCTGCTCCCGCTTCCTGGCGCTCCCGGGACCCTTGCCACTTCCAGCGAAAACGTGGCAACCCAGTGTCACTTGCAATCGAATTGGGGCGTGGGGTTGAGGAAAGTGACGAACGGAGAGGGAAAATCCAGGCGCTCCTGTCCTCCCTCAGGCACGCGTCCAGATTGAGTGTTAGGATTTTGGATTAGGAAGGAGGCAAGGTGTTGGCAAGTCGGCGGGTAGATCGCCCCCTTCCGTGGCACAAGCGTCGCGGTGGCTTGGGACACTCGGGTCGTTTCGATTCTAAGCCTAACGACCCCGACCACGTGAAGCTCGATCACGGAGGGACTGCGGAGGGCCTACTTGCGTGGGGCGCTACAGCCGCCGCCCTGAATTGCGCCAAGCGGACCGTCGAGGCACGAGCGTAGCCCTTCAGGACCTTTCCGCTCTACATGCCGATGAATTGCACCTATATACGTCGTCGCGGGCCGGCGCCGTTCAAGGACCGTTGATGGAACTCCCTAAAGATCTACGTTTCATCCAGCTGAAGTACGCCGGATGCTGCCGATCATGCTCGGCGAGGCTAGGAGCGGGCAGGCATGCCCACTGGTCACCATCGTCGAAAAAGGTTTGGTGTATTGCCTGCGCAGGTGGTGAAGGCTTCTCGAGTCAAGTCGCATCGGATAACGTAGCGGACAGTTGGCGGAATACGACATCGAACGCAAGTCCCGGTAGTTCCAGCGCGTCAAAGCCGGATGCCAGCAACACGCAAACTCCCTGGCAACAACTATGCAACTATGCGCAACGGTGCCTTGAGGCGGAAGCAGCCAAATCGCTGATCCCATACGTCAAAGAGAACTCTCTGTGGTTCTTGCACGCTGGGGAAGAAAAACTCGTAGTCGGTACGACCGATTCGACGCCGGCCCCCAGAGGACTCCCCGATAAACTGAGGTCGCGCACAAGGTCGATCATCTACGGGTGGCCGACTATCGTCGTAACCGACCGCGACCACACACCCAAGGTTGCCCCTCTTTTCGCTGTCCAGATCGAACCGGAACAAGGAGCCGATAACCAGTGGGAACTTCACGCTACCGCGGAGCCAGAGTTCAATTTGGCCATCACGGCAAGCGGTATCTTCGACCCTTCGATCAATGAAGACATTAGCGACCTGTTAAGTCATGGCCTGCCGTTCGGAGATGCCGACGCTTTTAGCGCTCTGGCCGGACGGACGGCCCACCTGTTCGGACTCCGGATCCTGTCGCCTCTCAACGCTGGAAACCTCGAATCGAACATAGGTCGCAGGCAAGGTATCCACAACGCCGCGATTTCGATTGTGGCAGAGTGGTCTGGATATACAAGCACCCTTCGTGAGGAGCTGCGACAACTGCAGACCCGCGAAGACTGGTCAACTACGGCTGCGGCACATCTTTTCCTCGACGGTTTCGCGCAGAAGGAAGAGAAGCGACCTCCGTCTGTGCCTCTCGCGGCTCCACTTGTATGCAACCATTCACAAGAGGAAACACTCGAGTCTCTCCGCAGAGAACCTCTGACGGTCGTGACCGGTCCACCTGGGACGGGCAAGACGCAACTCGTAGTCAACGCGGTTACGAACGCGTGGCTGGACGGCGACAAAGTGCTGGTGACCTCGACCAACAATGGTGCCGTTGACGTAGCCGTCGACCGCGCGGACAAGGAGGTGAGTAACGGCCTGTTAGTCCGCACCGGCAACCGAAGGGTGCGCGAGCAGGTTTCGGACCGCATCACCGCGGCGTCTGCTCAGGCGGCGGCGCACCGCGGCAACCAAGCTGCAGCGCGCGCGCAGTTGCAACAAATCGCCACTGGGCGCACCCAGTTGATGGAGAAACTGGCGCGGCTGGACGGACTGGATGTGAAACTGTTGCGGATTGTCGAGCAGCGAGAGGAACTCGGATCAGCGCTGAAGGCGGCCGCGCGAACCCTGTGGGCGGACGCCAACCCTCTTGGACTGCCCATTCATTCTCATGAAATAGAGCGGCGAGCGCGACGTTTGTTGCGAGCCTGGTTATTCCGTCGCTTCCGCGCGAGTCGCTTGCGCAAGCGACTCGGCTGCCTGGAAACGGCTCCGTTAGAGCGACTCGCCACCTGGGCTCGGATGGATCAGCTTGTAGCAACGCTTACCTACCATTTGGCGATTGGACGAGCGGAACGTCGACAACTGAAGTCCGCAGTGGGCGACCCGGCAACCAGCGTGCGCGCCGCAGACCAGAAATGGGCCAGAGCCAGCCTCTACGCCATCCGCGCGGACACGGCAGCGCGAATCTCCTCGGGCGCCGACCGTCTAGCAGCTTTCGACAAGATCCCCGCCGACAGCGACCGTTTCAAACGAGCGGTCGGCAATTCGTTTCACCACTTACGAGGCTGGGCCTGCACGGCACTCACAGCGCATTCCAACTTCCCCTTGGAATCAGGGCTGTTTGACCTCGTGATCGTCGACGAGGCCAGCCAGTGTAGCCTCCCGGCTGTGCTGCCATTGGCCTACCGCGCAAAGCGTCTGGCGGTCGTGGGAGACCCCTACCAACTGAATCCGATCGTTTCCCTCAGCGATGGACGCCTCCAGGAAATCGCCACACAAACGGGGTTCGACACCAACGATCTGCGCCACCGTGGCATCCACCACAAATACGGTTCGGCCTACTTCGCGTTCGAGTTTGCGGCAAGACCCCAAACACCTGTTCTTCTCAATGAACATTACCGCTGTCACCCACACATCGCCCGTTGGTTCAACAGGACGTTCTACAAGGGTGAACTCACTGTGTTGACGGATGTCTCCGATACATCCCGGCGTGATCGCGCCGTCGGCTGGGTCGATGTTGACGGCGAGGCAATCCGGCCGGCCACTGGAAGCTGGTTAAACCAGGCGGAGGCTAAGCAAACAATACAACAGCTTCGTGGCCTAATAGAATCCGGTTACAAGGCCATCGGCGTGGTAACTCCGTTTACCGCACAGGCACGCCTCATCGCTAAGTTCGCCAAAACGCAATTCGGCCTGGATTTCCTAGACGACATCGGTTTTGTGAGCGGAACCGCACACCGCTTGCAGGGGGACGAACGTGATGCGATCATTTTTTCTTCCGTGCTTGCTCCCGGCATGTCCGAGAGCGGCGCCCGCTGGATAGAAAAAGAGAGAAACCTCCTAAACGTGGCCGTCAGCCGCGCCCGTCGAGCACTAATCGTTCTCGGCCACCCGCTCATAAGTGATTTGGGAAGTAAAACCCTGACCTCCCTGCGCACCTACCTGCGCGATGAGGTCGCCCGGAATGAGGGCACTGGTTCGCCGTCCGCCGAGTTCCGCACGGACAGCACGTCCGAGAAAGTCCTGCTCGACGCCATGCAACTCCGGGACCTCTTACCCTACGCCAAGCTCCAGGTGGAGGGGTACGAGCTGGACTTTGCTTTGCTGGAACAAGGGATCAAGCTGAACGTCGAGGTGGACGGCGACCAACACCTTGACGCTCGAGGACGACAACGGCGCCAGGACATTACACGGGATCGCGTCCTGGTCAAACTCGGTTGGACTGTCCTACGGATACCGGCGTGGCGATGCCACGAGGAAATTGATTCGGTGATTGACGAAATCAGGAACACGCGGGACCAATTGCTTGACCAAGCTGGTGCTGGCTCTCTCGACGCTCGTGGTTTGACCTGATCTCCTCCCCCCAATAGGTCCAGACCCACAGTGAGTTTTGCGGTTGAACAAACGTCGGGAGGAAGACACGGACATGAAGCGGAAGCGCTCTACAGAAGCGCAGATCAACGGGGCACTGAAGCGGCCCGAAGCCGCGGCCGGGATTTCCCCGATCAGGAGCGTGTGGCTAGAGGATTACCGGTTTGGAAACCGTGGGAATCCTTAGCGATGTGGATTCCCACAACTCTTGGAAAAACTTGCGACGTTCATACCCCATCCTCCTGGCATTCGATGTTCGTGTCGATTCCTTTCAGGAACCCCCTCGTCTGCCGGACTGGGGGCCCCGAGAGGAATGGGCTCGATGGAGGCCGCATGGGAATAGTCACCATTCCACCCAAGTATCAGGTGGTCATTCCGAAGGAAATTCGTGAGTGGCTGGGCCTCGTGCCGGGTCAGAAGGTCCAGGCGCATCGACTCGAGGTCTGCGCCCTCGCTGCGGGCGATGGACGCAATGGAACGGAAAATGATGACGGTCGAGGTGGGCAATTCGATGACAAGCCCGGGCAACCCAAAAAAACCGCCCGTTGCCCCCGTTGTAGCGGCTGCCAGAGTGTGAAGACGTTCCCAGGGTCGGCCCCTCCCGTCCAGCCAGGGATTTTATGGCCAGACCCATGGCGCTGTTGAGTGAGATGCCGACTGTCTCCCAGAAAAGACTAAGAAGCGCCAAGTGATTCTATGCATCGCGCCATTCAAGATGACGTAGCTAGGTTGACCCGAGAAAGTCGGCGGATTGACTGTCAGCGCTACCCTATCGCCAGGAAGGTGCCTCTTGACTGTCAAGTCCTTGATTTCTCTCACCGACGAGCAACACGCCTTTGCCAAGGCGCTGGTGGATACGGGACGTTATGCCAGTGTCAGCGCGGTGATTCAGCAGGGCATTAATCTACTGCGACAGCGTTGGGATGTCGAAGACCTGGAGCGCAGGGCGCTTTACGAAGTCTTGCCCCGCCGCCGGGCCGGCGAGTTCGTCCGAGCGAAAGAAACGGACGAGCGGCTAAACAGGATGATCTCCGACAAGCGCCGTGCCCATGGCGTTTCGTCTTGAGTTTTCGGCTGAGGCCGCACGCGATTTCGGGCTGATTTTCGATCATCTCCTCGAAGGCTACATCAGTTTTGGCGAAAGTTTGGAGCGTGCGATCGAACATGCTAAAGCACGGGTTCTGGAGATTCGTGCCACCCCTGATCGCATTTTGAGTGCGCCCCGCCGAGGCAAGAGTCACGACAACATTCTGCCGGGGCTGCGTCATCTGACGATCAATCGTGCAATCTATTGGTTTGAGGTCAATGAAGAAAAGAAGACCGTACACATGCCGGCTCGGCTCGTCGACAGCTGAGGACCATTAGTGATAAGTGGGTGGCCAAATGTAACGCGGGAACTTTCCATAATATCGTCGCCCAGGGAGTGGCAGCCAAAGAGAGAGTTGGAGAACGTCCAGGCCTCGGATCCCAGCCCCGGACGGGCTGAGGTGGACAGCCTAGTGGAAGCTGGAATTGCCAATGTCAAGCAAGACCTTGAGGACTCCCGGTCGGGACGCATGCTCAAAGGCCTGGGGACCCTGTGCCAGAGGATAACGCGCGTCCACCAAGGGACGGGTCTGAATCGACCCCTCTTGTAGCAGTCGAAGGGCAGGCAGGAAAGGACCGCAACGCGAGCCCAGCAACCGAATCTCATCGACTACCAACGCCGAGAGATCGATAGAGGGCTGATCGACATAGGTGCTCTTGAGCAGGATGGTGCCTCCGCATCGCACCGCTCGGCGCGCCTGCCGGAAACCCTGATGCGCGCCGGTAGCCTCCACCACCACATCGTAGGCCGCCTGCTCCACTTCAGCCTCCCGGCAGCAATGAGCCGTGGTGGATTCCAGCAATCGACGTTGCTTTTCCCGGCGCACGACGACCGTCAGATCGCAGCCGCTGAGGGCAATTGTCTGGGCGATGAGCATCCCCAAACGGCCCGCTCCGATCACCAAGACCCGCTGCTCGGGAAGCAATGCCAGTTGTTGGCTTATCCGAAGAGCGGCTGCCAACGGTTCGGTAAAGACCGCTTCATCCAACGCTACCGATTCGGGGACGGGATGCAGGTTGACCAGCGGCAGGGTCAGATAATCGGCAAAGGCCCCGGGACGATCCAGGATTCCCAAAACGGTCCGACGACGACAGTGGGATTTGCACCCTGCACCACACTCGGGACAACGACCACAGGCCACGTTGATTTCCCCGACGACCGTCTCACCGACTCGTTGCGGCGCCGACGGAGCCTCGCTAATCGTGCCCACGAACTCGTGTCCCGGAATCCCGCAAAAGCCGTAGTAGCCTCGCTGAAGCTGCAGATCGGTGCCGCAAATGCCGGCCCGTTCGACCCGTACCAGCGCTTCTCCCGGACCTACCGGCGGCCATTGCAGATCGTCACGATAGTGCACCTGGCCTTTCTCCAACCAGAGTCCACCCATCCGATCCGGCATTGTTGCTGTCCCCGCTAAACCATCTTACTCAAATCTCTCCAGCCTGAGAAAATCGGGTCGATCGACGCTGACATGGGGGGGCGCTCAACGAAGTCAAACGTGCTTCATGACTGCCGATTCGTGGTAGCATGATGACAGAAAATCATGCCGTCCCTGGATTTTTTTGAGCGCTTTAATCAAAACGTCGAGTCTCTACCCGATCAGATAGCTCTCGAGTTGATCGGCGCGCAGGGCCGCGAGGGTTTTACCTTCCGTCAAATCGCCCGGCAGATCGACTCGATCGGGCGCTACTTGCAGCAACAGGGCCTGGGGCCGGGCAATACGGTGGGAATCGTGATGGAAAACCATCCCCGCTGGGGGATCGCTTTCCTGGCCGTGCAAAGCTGCGGCGCCCGGATCGTGCCCTTCGACGTCATGCACGAAGCCGAGACCTTGGCCCGGCTCATCGTGCATGCCGAGTGCGATTTGCTGATCTCTTCCCGAGCGATGACCTCCCTCCTGGAGCAGATCCAATCTTCCCTGCCGGAACCGCTCCCGGCGCTGATTGCGGGCGGCAGGGTCGACGACTACGGGCACTGGGAAACAGTGGTCAAGGAGAATCAAGGCTCACCCCAGCTTCCTCTGGTCCATCAAGACCTGGGCCAGACCTTCCTGCTTGTCTACACCAGCGGAACTACCGGCAGCCCCAAGGGGGTCATGCTCACGCAGAGAGCCATTTACCGAAATATCGTCGAGGTTCTGGCAGAGATTGAAGTGGGCCCCAAGGATACGATTCTGGGGGTGCTGCCGCTCTATCACATGTTGGCTCTGATGGCCAATTTCATTATTCCGCTCTATGTGGGCGCCAAGGTGACCTATCTCGACGAACTGGAGCCGCAACGAATCCTGAAGGCGTTTCGGGAGGAGGGCATCACCATTTTTGTGTGTGTCCCCCAGTTTTTCTATCTGCTTCACCGGCGAATTCTGCACCAAGTGCAGCAACTGAGCTGGACCAAACGGAAGCTTTTCGGGGTCCTCCACTCGGTAGCCCACTTCGCGAATCACCGACTGGAATGGAATCCGGGGCGGCTATTCTTTGGCGCCATTCACCGGAATTTCGGCCAACTCAGGCTCTTCGCCGTGGGGGGCGCCCGCTTTGACCCCGAAGTGGCGACCGCTCTCAACGACCTGGGATTCAATTTGGTACAGGCCTACGGGATGACGGAAACGGCGGCGGTTTCCACCATCACACCGCCTGCGAGCCTGGCGGGGCTGGGATCGGTGGGACGCCCTTTGCCCCACGTTCAACTGCGCGTCGACCATCCCGATGAAGAAGGCATCGGGGAAGTGAAGATAAACGGCTGCCACCTCATGCAAGGCTACTGGAAGAACGACAAGGCCACCAGAGAAGTGCTCAACAACGGGTGGCTCAGCACCGGGGATCTGGGACGATTGGACGCTGACGGGTTCCTCCATATTACCGGTCGGAGCAAGGACGTCATCGTCCTCAGCTCGGGCAAGAACATCTACCCCGAGGAGATCGAACACGCCTACGAGAAGCGCTGTCCCTTAATCAAGGAGATGTGCGTGCTGGGCCTGACCAGCCGGCATGATGGGGAAATACAGGAGAAACTGCATGCGGTGATCGTTCCCGATTGGGAACGGCTCAAACAGGACAAAATCGTCAACGCCTACGAGATGATCCGTTACAGGCTGGAGACGATTTCACAGCAGTTTCCGGCTTTCAAGCGAGTGTTGAGTCTCGAGATCCGACGTTCACCACTGCCTCGGACCACCACTCGAAAAATCAAACGTTTCCAAATCCAGAAAGAGGTGGACGAGCGTCCTCCCGGAGCAGTTCCCTCCCAATTCAGTGAGGCTACCAAGCCGGAGAATCCAGTTGAAGAAAAACTCTTTGCCATGCTGCGGGAGGCGGGCCAGACACAGTTGATCAATCGAGCCATGAGCCTGGAACTGGATCTCGGATTCGATTCGCTGAGTCGAGTCGAGTTCCTCTCCAATGTCCAAGATGCTTTTGGGGTCGCTCTCTCGGACCAAGCCGCGGTTGAGATTTTCACCGTCGAGGATTTGGTCACTGCCGTCTCCAAGCAGTCTTCGGGCCAGGTGAGCGACGATTCTGGTCGCCGCGGCTCTTGGGCAAAGATTCTGCAAGCCCCATTGCGGGCAGGCGACCAAGCCCAGATTCAACGACTGTTGCGCCGCCGCCCGGTAGCGGAGGTCATTTACTATCTGGGGACCCGGATCATCCACTTGTTGGCAAAAGGGTTGTTTAGGATTCGATTTGACGGTACTGAAAACCTTCCCCGTCAATACCCCTTCATCATCTGTCCCAATCACAACAGTTACCTGGACGGATTTTTGCACTCGGCCGGATTGCCGCTAGAGACACTGCGTCGTCTCTTCTATCTCGGTTACGCCGATTATTTCAGCAGCGGTTTCAGGTCTTATCTGGGCAGTCTGATCAAGGTGGTCCCGGTCGACCCCGACAGCCGGTTGCGCCAGGCTCTGCGGCTGGGCGCCCACGGATTACGGCAGAATCTGGTTCTGTGCGTCTTTCCCGAGGGAGAGCGCTCGATTGACGGCACTCTCAAACCCTTTCGACAGGGGCCGGCGATTCTGGCCACCGAACTGGGCGTGCCCGTAGTGCCGGTTTCGATCCAAGGCACCTTCGAGGTTTGGCCTCGCGGCTCGAACAAAATCAGGCTGCATCCGGTTCGTATTCTATTTGGAACGCCGCTATGGTCTGGACCTTCGGAGAGCTACAAGACCTTCAACCAGCGCCTCTTCGAAGCTGTGGAAGAGTTGAACCGATCCGGCCGGGAGGTTGAGTTTCAAGCGTGACGACACCCACCCCGGCCGGCTGGTCAGTTCCCCAGGCTGAATTCCATGACTTGGAAACACTCTGGTTTCAGGTCGCCGGCACCTTGTGCAATCTACGTTGCACTCATTGTTTCATTTCCTGCTCGCCCGACAACCACACCTTGAAGATGATGGAGCCGGCTGCCATCTTCGAATATCTGGACCAGGCGGCCGCCTTGGGGGTGAAGGAGATTTACTTTACCGGCGGAGAACCCTTTCTGCACCGGGACTTCCTTTCCATCCTGGAGCGCACCCTGGCTCGGTTCCCGGCCTCGGTTTTGACCAACGGCTTGCCCATCAACAATCGGCGGGCCGACCGGCTAAAACAAATCGCTTCAGCGTCGCGTTATTCGCTGGAGATGCGGATCAGCCTGGACAGCTATGACGAGGAGGAGAATGACCGAGTACGGGGGCGAGGCGCCTACCGCCGGATTCTGGCTGCCTACAAACGACTGTACGACCGCGGTTTCATGCCGATTCTGACCGTCACCGAGATCGATGAGTATTTCAATCCTCACCAGCCGGATCTCGACCGTTACTCGAAGTATGTACGGCTGTTGCGCTCAATCGGAGTCGATCGTCCTCGCCTTAAAATCATTCCCATTTTCGAAATGGGAATGCTGCAGCAACCCCGACCAGCCAACCTCATCACTCACGAGATGATGCATCAGTTCGACCACTCGCTGCTGCAGTGTTCCAGTTCCCGCATGGTGGCTGAAAACGGAGTTTATGCCTGCCCCATCCTGGTGGGAGAAGAGGCGGCTCGGGTGTCGGAAGGTTCCCTTGAAGAGGGGCTGGGGCCCTGCGACCTTTACCATACCGCTTGCACCACCTGTTATCTCACCGGGATGACCTGCAAGAATTATTGAAGATGGGGCAGGAATCCCGGCCGCTGCAAACGATGTATTCGACCGAGCTTGATCTTTCCGCTGAACCCTTCCGGAAGATTGCGCTCTTCGGCGGCGTCTACAACAACTATCTGGCCTTGGAGGCGTTGTTGGATGAGTGCCGCCGCCAGCGGACGGAAGCCATTTTCTGCCTCGGTGACATAGGAGGATTCGGCCCCCATCCCGACCGCTGTTTTCCACTGCTTCGAAACGGTAACATCGTGAGTTTGGCCGGCAATTACGACGTGTCGCTGGCACAAGGAAACCAAGACTGCGGCTGCGGTTACACCGATCCGCGCGACAATCACTTCGCCCAAATCAGCTATGACCACACCTTCGCCAAGACGTCAGCGGAAAACAAGGCCTGGTTGGACACTTTGCCTGCGTCGATCCGGCTCAAAGTCGGCTCGCGGACGGTCGCGCTCTGTCACGGGTCACCACGGCGCACCAATGAGTTTCTCTGGGAAAGCACATCCCCCGACCATCTCTTGGAGAAATTTCTCCGGGACTGGAATTGCGACGCATTGGTTTGCACCCACACCGGGATCAAGTGGCGCCGTAGACTGCCCGGCGGAGGCGACGTGATCAACACGGGTGTCATCGGCCGGCCCGAAAACGACGGGCAGACCCACGTCTGGTACTCGACCCTGGAAGACACTCCCGCCGGTCTTCACTGTGAATTCCACCCTTTGATTTACGACTACCGGAGGTTGGCGGACGAGATGCGCCTCGAAAAGCTCCCCTCCGAGTTCATCGAGACGGTGGTGTCGGGTTGGTGGACGACCTGCCTGGAAGTGTTGCCGGGCAAGGAGAGATGTCGAGGGCGGTACTAGGCGCCGGCGGGGAAGGCGCCCTTTTTCGGAGCGCCACCGGTCAAGGCTACAATTGCCCGCCATGGATACAACCGGAGACCGGAGTCGCCGGGACTCGAGCAGACCTCCCGAGCTGGAAAGTCGCGCTGATCCGGCCCGTCAATACGCGGATATCTACACGCCGGACGTGTTGGCAGCTCTCAACCAATTGGCTCCTTTCAACAACGATCAACGGACGATAATGGAGGCGCGAATTCGCCGGCGGGCGGCCCAGGGCACAAAACCGGCAAGCCATCGGGTTCCTGGATCCCGAAGCGACCATCCCGCGCACGCAAGTCAAGGTGAAGGAGGCGAGGAAGGGTGCCTTCGTGGGTAGCGAGATTCCACTTGCGCTCCAGCGCCAGTGGATCCAGGGCACCGGGCCCGCCGCCAAACCGAATTCTCCCCTCGAGAGAAGCATCCGCTATGTGGCCTACGCGTTGCTCTCAGGAGCCGACGGCTGGATGTTCGATGGCGAAGACGCTCTGGGTCAGGTATCGACCATATCGCTGGATAACCAGCGCAACCTCAAGCTGGCCTTTCATGTAGCCCAACAGGTGGCCGGTGAGATGAACGATTGGGCTTAGCAGTGAACCGGAACCGGTCTGATCCTCTCTGCGGGGCGGAAACAATTCGAGCCGCCCAGCCTGCGATTTTCCGGTCCCATTTGGCTCGGCGGTCCGCTAGACCCCAGGGATAATCGAACTCAGGATCAAAATTTCGATCAGACCCACGAGTCCCATGACTCCGAGTTGCAGGGTCCAGGTCTTGAGAGTTTCTTCCTGGGTAAAACCGCTCATTTTGCACACCACCCAGAAACCACTGTCGTTCATCCAGGAGATGCACTTGGAACCGAAGGCCACCGCGGCAAAAATGTAAATCGGATGGTAGGGCAACACGACACCCTGCTCAAGAATCGATCCGATAATGGCCGAGGCGGTGATGATGGCGACTGTTCCCGAGCCCTGGGCGATCTTCATCACGGCCGCGATGCCCCAGGCAAGCACAATGAACCAGGTGGGCGAAATCCGGCCGTGGGAGACCAGGGTCTGAATCTCTTGGCCGATCCCGCTGTGTTGGAGCATGGCGCCGAACGAACCGCCGGCGCAGGTGATGAGGATGATGATACCGGCGGCAGAGAGGGCAGGTTCTATTGCCGTGGAGAGTGCGCTGAAGGAGTATTTTTGCTGTTGCATCAGAACCGCGATTGCAATCACGGTTCCGAGGAAGAGTGCAAAGTGTTTGTCGCCCAGAAACGAAGTCCAGTAGGAGAGGGCGACAAGAGCTGAAGGGTCGGCAGCCGATTTCTGCAGGGCACCGACAATACTGTGGCCGGTAATGAGAATGACCGGCAAGGCGACGGGCGCGATCGACATCAGGAAACTGGGCAACTCCTTTTCCGGCCGGGCAACCGTGGCCTGGAGTTGCTCGGAAGCGCTCGCCGTGATGGGGCGCAAGGGGATGTCCATTCTGCGACTCAACCAGCGTGGCAGCCACAATCCACCCACTAGCGTCGGCGGCAATCCCAACAGGAAACCAAAAAGGATTGCCTGTCCAAGATCGAGCCCCGGAATCTGCTCCACCATGACCAAGGGTCCCGGGGTCGGTGGGACTATGGAGTGGGTCGCGACAGCGCCGGCGCAGATGGCCATCACGTAGATCATCAGCCCACCCCCGGTCCGCAGGCTCAGGGCTCGGGCCAGCGGAACCAAAAGGAAGAAGACCGTGTCAAAGAACACCGGCACCGAGAGAACGTAACCGCTGCCGAGAAGCGCCACGTTGGCCCGTTTGCGGCCCAGGACCGCCAGCAAGCGGCGGGTGATCTTGTCCGCCGCCCCGCTCGCCATCAGGCATTGCCCGATGACAGCCGCCATGGCGATGATAATGCCGATCCGTCCGGCAAGGCCTCCGAACTCTTCCGTTGCCAGGTTGATCGCCGCTGTGCCCCAATGTTCCGTTGGGGGCGCGCCAATCGACGAGGGAAGAATGCCCACCAACACTGCCGCCAAGAGCAAGGCGAAGAAAGGGTGGATCTTGAACACGGTAATCGAGACGACGACAAAGGCAATCCCGATGACAAGAATGAGAAAAGGTGACACCTATAACCTCAGCTTCCGGTTGGGGGATTCCGCCAGGTTAAACGGGCTCATGATAGCAGAACGGCCGCCAAGGTTGAGATCCGAAAAAGCCCCAAGACAAGCCCACCGGGCGCACAGAAAACGTCAATGGGTGTAGTGAGCCGAGAAGGGATGACAATCATCCAAAACGGCAGAAGTCAGCCGATCGGTAGTGGCCGGACCCCACGCGGGGCGACTGGGCCGGTTCTGCGGTGACGGAAGAAAGAGGTGCTTGCCCCGTTCAATGGGGGATCGAGCCGAGCTACAGCTGGCGCAGAAAATCGGCGTGCCCAATACAGTCCCGATTGAATTCTCGAATGGCATTCTGCAGCCGCTTGACGGGAACACTCACGTCGGAGATGGCGCGGGCCAGCGTGGGGGACTCCAGCAAGAAATCCGCTTGGGCATTCTCTTTCCGCAACAGGTTCAAACCTTGGAGGACGTAGAGACCGCTCAATTCTCCGAAGACGCGCCCTCTGATCATTTCCGACTGGATTCGATTGTGGCCCACGGTCCTGTACTTCGTCATGGCAAGCCTGTCTCGAAGAGTGTCGGGGTAGTCCAGATTGTCCCTGTTCCTCTTGATGTATTTCCAGAAAGCGGTGTCGTTTCTGGAGGTGGCGTAGTGGAGAATGATGAAATCTCGAATGTCTTCCGTTTCGAGCTGGATCGCCTTGTTGTAGCGATCCAACAGTTTGGGGTCAAAGCTGAAGCGATCTCTAAGGATATCCACGATCCCCAGGATCTGCGTCAACGCGATCTGAATCGACGTCGATTCAAGAGGTTCGATAAATCCGGCTGAAAGACCGACGGCCACGCAATTCTTGATCCACGTTTGCTGCAGCGCACCCGAGTCGAACTTTAGCTTGGGGCGCGCCGCCAAGTCGACCTTTCCATCCAAGGTGCGATCGAGCTCTTTGGTTGCTTCCTCTTCGGTGGCAAATTCCTGGCTGTAGACATAACCGGCACTGTGGCGGTCCATGAGCGGGATCCTCCACAGCCACCCGGCATCCAGGGCTCGCGCCAGTGTGTAAGGGGGGATGGGGCCATTCGAGGAGCGATGGGGAATTGAAAAAGGGATGGCGGCGTCGACCGGCAACCATTTGGCATAGGACTGCCACCGCGGCTTGAACAGGGAGATGAGGCGCCTCCGAAACCCGGTGCAATCGACGAAGAGGTCCCCGCGTAGAGTTCGCCCGTCTTGCAGTGACAGATTCTCGATGAAGCCGGTCTCGGAATTCCTTTCGACGGAGACGACGTTGGCTTGGATGTGTCGAACTCCCCGACGGCGGGCGCGGTCACCAAAGGTGTCGGCGAACTTGGTCGTGTCCATGTGATAAGCGTAAGCCCCGAAGCCGTGGTAATGGTCTTTGTTCTGTTTGAAGTCCGGGTACCAGGGAACCTTATTGTGATGCGAGAGGACAGCGTAGGAGGTGGCCAAGTCGTGGAGCGGAATATCGCGGGCGACGGCGTAACTGACGAGACGATTGTAACCGGGAGAGACGGCAAACTCGGGTTTGCTGAAGTAGTCGCCTCCATCCTGAAAGGGGTGATAGTAGACATCGTCAGTCCCACACCAATTCTCGAATCGGACCGCGAGCTTGATGCTTCCGCCGACATTGGTGATGAACTGAATCGGGTCGTAGCGGAGAATGCTCAAAAAGAGGTAGAAGAAAGGTGTTAGCGCTTCTCCTACCCCAATTCGAGCTATGTCGGGCGATTCAACCAGCGTGATGCGGGGGTTTCGCATCCGCTCACGCAGAACATTGGCCGCCATCCACCCGGCAGTTCCGCCACCCACGATAACGATATCGGCAATAGCCCGTAAGTCGCTCACGAAGCCCTGATTACAACACGGGGAGAGGATGTCAAGAAAGTACCGGTCCCGGACTTTTTCCGGCGCTGGTCAGGGGAGCAGCCTGGAGCCAACGGCGGCCTGAGGGCTCCGACCGGCTGGGCAACGCACTCAACCTGTCCGACCAAGAGCGCGAGGTGGGCTCTGATGAGATCCGCACGGGCAGAAAGAGACCGATGCAGGAACCAACGTCACGAGATTGGGCAGGTCTCAGGAAAAAGCCGGCCGGGGGAAAGAGTAGCTCCGAAGGAAGCTGACGGGCGGGTATCTCTCAGGAGGCGTCGCCTTCCGCGGTCTCGTCGGCAGCGCTCGGCACATCCTTGGCGCAGCGAAACCCGATGCCGTACTGTGATTTGGGAAGGTAAGCGCCACGGGTCCAAAGTCTGAAGCTGCGACCCCTGATCGCATAGGAAGCGCCTCGGACCACGATATATCCGCGGCGGAAGTTGGGGTTGCCGCGAGCCGGGCTGCTGGGATAGGGCGCCAGCTTGTCACTGGTCCACTCGGTGACGTTACACATCGTGTCGTGGAGGCCAAACGCACTGAGATCGCTGGCAACCTGGCCGACTTCGAGCGTGTTCTTGTAGCCCAGTTCGTTACAGTTCCCACTGCGGCTGCTCCACTCGGTCCCCCAAGGAAAGGGCAAATTCTCCGGTCCTCGAGCGGCGCGTTCCCACTCGGGCTCAGTCGGCAGCCGTGCGCCGGCCCACTTGCAGTACTCCTGGGCATCCTGCCAAGTCACATTGGCTACCGGGAAATCTTCTTTGCCAATGCTGTAAAATTTGCGCCAATCACCCTCAGCCAAATAATCGCTTTCGATCTGGAACCTGGCAAATTCCCCGTTGGTGATTTCGAATACGCCGATCATATATTCAGGCACCTCGACTTCGTGCTCGGGCTCAGCCAAATCGGGTTTTGAGCCCGGGCGTTCATTGCTACCCATTTTCAAGCTGCCTGCGGGAATGGTGACATAGTCACCTGGCCGGGGCTTGGGTGGGGGAGGTGGCTCAGTTGGTTCAGTTGGTTCAAGCGTGGCGGTATCCTCCGCCGGCGTGCAACCTGCGGCAAAGACCAGCAAACCAATCAGAGCGACCAAAAGCAAAAGCGGGGTAGGGTAGTGCTTCATGGTTCGTTTATACCAGATGTTGAGGGTAACAGACAACAAATTTAATGGCTCGGTCCGGCCTTCGACATGGGCGCCCGGCAGATCGGTTGCCGCCAACTCAAGAAGGTGTTTTGCCCACGTAGTTGGTCCTGACCCAGTCCAAAGCTGACTGGCGATCCGAAAGACTGCCATCCAATTGATGATCTTCGACTTCCCTCAGAATCTCGGAGAAGATGGATCCGGGCTTCAACCCCAGAGCGATCAAATCATGACCGTTGATCAGAGGCTTGGGGCGTATCTGCTCTTCCTTCAGTTGTCGGAGTTGATCACGGCAAAAACGGTAAGCCGACAAATCCCCGTGGCTGGCCAGGCAATCCAGCCGATGCAGTTCGAGGTGCTCGTCAAAGCCTTCCCGACGCAAAAAACGTTTGAGGGTGGCCGGGCGCATTTGCTGGACATGAATAAAGCGCAGATGGTCCTTGACCAACGCGCTCACACGATCGATTTGCCAAGCGGAGAGCCGCAAGCGGATACCGATGTCTCGAGCCAACTGGGCGCCCAGCTCGGCGTGTCCGTCAAAGCGAATCCGCTCACGTAGCTGCAAAGTTCCCGGTTTGCCCACATCGTGCAACAAGAGCCCCAAGGCCAGGGTGGACGTGAGCTCACCTGCTTGCTGGAACATCAAGCAAATGTGGGTCCAAACATCCCCCTCAGGATGAAATTGGGGGGGTTGAGGGACTCCCTTGGTGGCGGCCACCTCGGGCAGAATCGCTTGCAGAAGGTGACTTTGCTCCAGCAGTTCGAGACCTCGGGCGGGCACCGACCCAGTGAGGATCTTGAGAAGTTCGTCCCGGATACGCTCCCAACTGATCTGGGTGATCTGCGCTGCCAGCCTCTGAACGGCGCTCCAGGTATCCGCCTCGATTGGGAAGTCCAGCTCCGCGGCCAGTCGCACCGCACGCAACAACCGGAGCTTGTCTTCCTGAAATCGCTGACCAGCGTCACCAACGGTGCGAATGAGACCCTTGGCGAGATCTGCCAAGCCCTCAACCAGATCGGTGACCTTCAGTGTCTCGGGATCGAGAAAGAGTGCATTGACGGTAAAGTCACGACGATGGACGTCGGCCTGAATATCGCTAAACCAAACCTTTTGAGGGTGACGGCCGTCCCCGTAGTTGGACTCACCTCGAAAAGTCGTGACTTCATAAGTCTGTTCACCAATAACCGCTATCACAACGCCGAAGTCTTTCCCGACAGTAATCGTCTTGGCGAAAAGGGTGTCCACCTGTTGCGGCAAAGCCGAGGTGGCAATATCGATATCGGAGACTTGGCGGCGCAAAATCAGATCGCGCACCACACCCCCTGCCCAAAAGGCTTGAAAGCCCGCACTCCGCAGCCGAGAGACTATCTCCAACGCCCCTCCGCGCAGACCGGAATCGATGGTTTCGAGGTCAATTCCTTCTTGCATCGATACTTCTTTGGGCAAAACCCGGTCTCTCTCACCGAGTTCTGCCCTGCCGCGTTGCCGCGGCTCTATCAACGGTCGGGGGGGGCGGCGGCTCCACTAATCATGCTGACCTGCCCCGAACTGATTTCGATACTCTCAATGCCCCAGGGAAGCTCAAGAGAGCGATCGGGATCCAATAGGGACGCGAATTCAGACCCCAAGACCCGCAAGACTGAACTGGCCAAAGCCAGCGGCACGGGGATCCGGTTCAAACGGACCGATACGTTCCGGCAGCTTCCCCTTCCGTCCGAGGTTTCCAACGTTCCCGACACCTCCAGATTCTGCTCGTTCCCCAGCACACCCGCCAGCAGAGCAGCCTCCGGGACATCCTCCACATCGCCCCATTGCGCGAGGTCGAGAATCAGATCGACGCCAAAACGATTGTCGGCCTCGAAAACGACCCTCAAGCTCGTGACGCCCCGCGGGGACTCACGTTGGATCCAGTCGAGCCAATAGTCGTTGACATCCGCTTCTTGGAAGACGTATCGCCGGCGGGGAGGGTTCGCCAGCTTGGCTTCGGCCTTTATGCGATCCAAGGCCTCTTGGATGCGGGCGGCCCCCTTCACCTCTTGGGTGGGAGCTACACCGGCGACGCCATTACAACTCGCCAACAGGAGGCCGAGGAGTACGGTTTCGGTGCTTCGCACCAGCAATCTGACTCTCACTGTACTCATTATAGACCCGGAGTCGGGAACAGCTTGCCCTTGGACAGGGTGCAAATTCGGCGGAGCCTTCAGTTGGTCAGATCAGAAACGTCAAGATCGCAAACAGGGGCGTCAGAATCAGCAGGGCGTAACCCATATAGCCAATAAAGGAGGGCATCCGGGCGCCCGACTGCTCGACGATACTCTTGACCATGAAATTGGGCCCGTTACCAATATAAGTGTTGGCCCCCATGAAGACGGCTCCGAGACTGATGGGGACGAGATAGTGCTCCATGATGGTGCGTCCCTCACCGAGCAACACTTGGCTCGCGGCCTCGAGCACCGGTCGGACAGTGGCCATCTCGAAGAAAACAACGTAGGTCGGAGCGTTGTCCAAGAAGCTGGAAAGAATCCCCGTGGCCCAGAAAAACTTGGCCGGGGTGTCAACCCCCAGTGAAGCGCCTTGCACCTTTAGGATCTCAATGGGTACCTGCATACAGAGGAAAATACCCGAGAAGATGGCAGCCACTTCCACGATGGCTTCGTAGTTAAACCGATTCAAGACGCGATGCCGCGATCGGGTCAGGTGAAGTGAAGCCATCGCCAGCAACAACATGAGTGCTTCCCGCAAATAAACGGGGGCAGGAACTGATGTTCCCGGCAAAGGGTGACCGGGAACCACCAGGGCGACACACAGGACCACTCCCAGCAAAAAAGCCAGATTGATCAACCCGCCGACCTTGAGCGGTCTGACATCCGCCTCGTCCCGGATGAGATCGACCAGTTTCTCGCGGCGGTAGGCCACCCAGTCCCAGCAAAAATAGATCAGCAATAAAGCCCCGTTCACACCCAACCAGTAGGGCCAGAGCTGAAGCGTCCAAGTAAAGGGAACACCTCGCAAGTACCCCAAGAAGAGGGGGGGATCGCCAATCGGCAGCAAAAGGCCGCCACAGTTGCAGACACAGAAAAGGAAAAAGACGAATGTGTGGGTCTTGTGCTTGCGTTCCAGATTAGTGGCTATCAGCGGACGGATCAGCACCATTGCGGCTCCGGTCGTCCCGATAAAGCTGGCCAGTGCCGTCCCCGAGGCTATGAAAGCCAGATTGGTCCGGGGGTGAGCAGGCAGATCGCCGGTCAGGCTAATGCCACCGCTGATGACGTAGAGGCTGAACAGAAGGACGATAAAGGGAATGTACTCGCCCAAGATCCCGTTGCTGAAGGCCGCAAACGCCGTCGCCAGTCCCGGCGAAGAAGTCTTGCTATGAGTAAAATGGTTGGCGATTCCACCCTCATGCAAGAAAGCGTAGAAGGCCAGCGTCGCCAGCCCCAACCCAAAGGCCACTAGAAAACGATTCTTGTTATCGTGCCACCAATGTTGGGTGGCGGGAATCAGTGGTAGGGCGGCGATGGCCAACAACAGAACAACGAAAGGCGCCGCAGCCCAAAACGGCGGCACATAACTTTCTCCATGAGTGGGCTCATGGACTGCCGGAGGCGCTTCCTGACGGGGAGTGCCGGGGAGGCCCACCAACAGCCAGATCAGCAGGTAAATGACCACCGTTACGCCAATCACCCCCATGACTCGATGATTTTTTTTCCGCATGCGTTGACCATGCGTCTCGCCAAGTCGATATTCGGAGTTAGTCATCGCTCCACTCACCTCGGGTCAGGGATCAGAAGGATGCCGCCAGAGTGTGGCTGCCCGGATTCTTCAGTGCGTCACGGCTGCGGTTGTGTCCGCAGGACGCTGCGCTATCTTCTCTACAAGGCAACTTGTGCACATATCCTGAACCATTTTGTCAATCTCAAGTGCTGCTTCAGCTTTCTCGATCTGGCGCAGCGTCGCGCGGGTTTCGGGGTGAAGGGGAACAAAAAGAGAACAGCAATCCTCTTCGGGCGAAGCTGCTATTTCAAAAGTTCCCAACCTCCGGGCCAATTCGACAATCTCTTCCTTGTTGCTTCCGATCAAAGGCCGTAGGATCGGTAAGCGGGTCACTCGGCCAATAACCCGGATGTTTTCCAAGGTTTGCGACGCCACTTGGCCGATACTCTCTCCAGTGACCAAAGCCAGCGATCGATGCTTGGCGGCCAGCTTTTCGGCAACTCGAAGCATGAGTCGCCGGTACAGCAGCACGCGAGTCTCGGCAGGCGTCATGGCGACCACCTGGCGTTGTGCCGCCGCAAAGGGGACCAGAATCAACCGCGAGCTGTACTGGTACTCGCTCAACTTGGCTACCAGAAGCCGTACCTTTTGCTGCGCTGCGGCGGGCGTATGAGGAAAACTGTGAAAGTGAACGAACTGGGCTGAGCAACCTCGTTTTATGATCTGGTAGGCGGCCACCGGTGAGTCGAGGCCGCCGGAGAGCAAGACGGTGACCCGGCCGCTGCTCCCCACGGGCAACCCGCCCAGACCTCGCCGGCGGTGAAAATAGATAAAGGCTCTTCGATTGACCACATGGACAAAACAGGTGAGGTCCGGGTTCTCTAACCGAACGTTGCGCCCCATCTCTCTGACCACGGCGGCGCCCAGCCGTTGATTCATCTGGGGCGAGGTCAGGTAGAAGCTCTTGTTGGCCCGACGAGCATGGATCTTGAAGGTTTGGAATTTACGTTCCGCAATCAACTCCAACAAAGCGGCTTCCATGGCCTCCAATGTCGGCGGGCAACTCCAGGCCTGCGCCAGGCTGGCAATCCCAAACACTTTCCTTAACCGCCGGCCGATCTCCCCTACCGGCGAATCGCGGTCGAGTTCGACCACGACACGGCCAAAAACTCGACGAACCGATCCGTAACGCAGACCGTTGAGCGCTTGCCGAATGTTGTGACAGAGTTGTTTCTCGAAAAAATGGCGGTTCTTTTTCTTGAGTGCGATTTCGTGATAGTGGCAGAGAAAAAGGCGAGTCATGGCCTGCGTCATTATAACGACCCACCGATTCCCACTTGACCTGAAGTATTTACTGCCAATGATGCTCCTCTCCACCAACGATACAGGGAGAACCGGGACCGGGTTCCCGGATGTGGAAGTGATCGCCCCAACAAAGATCCGGAGGATTGTCTTCCGCTCAGGTGCGGCGGGTCGTGAATGGAACCGGTCTGTTCATTTCAGCAAGGGTGCGGGAGCAAAGGCAAACCGTTAGATCAGAAAGGGATTTTTCACCCTTCAGCTGACCTTCTCGACAACCATGGTGATGATGTCGCCGGCGTCAGTTTGCTTGAAATAGATATGTACCCGGGCGCCTTCCGAGAAATCACCGCCTTTTATTGAGGCATCGCCGAAGAGAAAGGTGCGCTGCCCTCCCTTGGTCGTGACCACCAGTTCGTCGAGCGTCACTGACTCCACGGTGCCGTAGAGATCGTAAACGCGCTCCTGTTGCTTTTCCGCGTCACTCTTGCCCGTCCATAACCTCCAAAAACAACCCGGTTGGGAAAGCAGCAAGAGACTGAGCAATAGCCACAAGAGCTTGAAGCGAAACATGTTGAGCGGTAATTCTACCCCAAGGTCGTTACCCTGCTCAAGCCGGCAAACCAGGGTCGATTTCAACCCAGGGTCGAGCGGAGCAAGCCCTTGACCCCTTCTTCCAGTTGATTGCGGATCGCCCTGAAGGCGGTCAGCACTTCCAGCGGTTTGCCTCGAGCCTGGGCCGGATCGGCCAAATCCCAATGCTCACTGTTTACTTCCTCCGGCAAGACGGGACAGGCATCCCGGGCCTGCCCGCACAAGGTGATCACCAAATCGTAAGAGTTCAGCCGTTGGGATGACAGAGGGTCGGAGGTATGGCTGCTAATGTCGATACCCACTTCGTTCATTGCCCAAACCGAATAGGGATTAACACCCACGGGGTCGATCCCGGCGCTGGCGACGATGACTTGGTTGCCGCCGTAGTAACGAGTCCAGGCCTCGGCCATCTGACTGCGCGCCGAGTTGCCGGTGCAGACAAAAAGAATGCGGGGTTTCCTAACCATCGGAGAAACTACCGATTATCAAACACCCTATGCTAGCTCACGCCTCTTGAGTGCCGCCACGTATTGCGGGGCTTCGGGCGCGATCGGTTACAATACCATCCATGCGGGTGCTTTTTCTAACCGGACTGGTTGCCATCATTTTGAATTTCCCAACTGAGGCTCAGGGACCGTGGGAAATTCCGCATCGTGAGCGAACCATCCAAGTGGACGGATTCATTGACGAATGGAAGGGGGTGCCGGAGCTAGTGCTAAGCCCCTCCAATGGTTTTGTTGAATCAAGCGGAAGCTTCAGTCAAGACGATCTCGAAATGCGATTGCGGGCTCTCTGGGATCAGGAATCGCTTTACTTGGCGTTGCTTTGGAAGGACGACATTTGGGACCTGCAACGAGTGCAGCGCCGTGACGCGGTCTTTGTGACCGCCAACCGGCGGCGGCGCAACCGTATGCTCTTTTTCGATTACCTGAAAATCCAACTGCACAGCTTCAGCCTCGACTATATTCTCTGGGTCTCTCCTCGAGTCAATGACCAGGGACCTTTCTATTGGCAGCGGAGGCTGGCCGGCAAACGCAATATGGAGGCCGCAGCCCCCACTCCTGTGATTACGCCTCGCGAGCATGAAAACGGAAATGTCACTATGGAGATCCTTCTCAATTGGAAAGGGCTCGGCCTTAAACCCAAGCAGCTACGCAAGCGGGGGTTGCCGCTGAGTTTCCTGCTGGCCGACAGCGATTGGCCCGATTCATTGCTCGAGAGCAAGCTGGAGCGTTTAAAACGATTGGAATGGAACCAGCCGGTCGTGCTGCGGGGACGCTGACCTCTGTTCCCGGGAACAACAAGCGGTTGTTTCCAACAGAACGATCCCACCCACCGAAATGAGGGCGGCAAGGCAACCGAAAGCGTGGGTTCAACCAACCTCGCCCCTTTCGTCGGCGACTAAATACGATAGCAGTAGTAGAGAATGGCCCGACTCCTACTAGCAGCGGACTGAAATCAGCCTTCGAGTTCCCCTATCCGGCCTTGGCGGTGGCGGCAACACCCCGGCTCGGGGCTGGCTTTCTACTACATAGATAATATCAGGCCGGCTCTTCTCAGTGGGCGCTGCGCAACTTCCCCTTGTGACAAACAGGGTACGCACTGGAACTGCCGAGCTTGCCCCCTACGATCCTGACTCTCCGATTCGCGCACGCCTTTTCTCCCAACTTAACCAGTAAAGGGCCAAGAGGGTCTTAGCATCGACGATAGCGCCCCGGCAGGCCATCGCAAGAGCCTCCTCCAAAGTGTAGAACTCCAGCAGCAGTTCCTCATCAGTCTCCCTTTGCGGTCGGCTTGGCCGCAGCCGCCGGCTGAAGTAGAGATGCAGCATTTCAGTGCAGAAACCGGGACTGGCGTAGAAACGGCTAACCAAGCGCAAGTCCAGGGCTTCAAAGCCCGTTTCCTCTCGAAACTCTCGGGCCGCGCTGGTGGCCGGTTGTTCTCCCTGGTCAATCTTGCCTGCCGGGAGTTCCAACAACTCTTTATTGACGGGATAACGGAGTTGCCGGACAAACGGTATCGTGTCGTCAGGAAGTAACCCCAAAACGACGACGCCTCCCGGATGGCCCACGACTTCGCGGATGTAGGTGCGTTTTTCCAGCTCGATTCGGTCAACCGTCAACTCGACAATCCGGCCCGAATAGATCTGTTGGCGACTGAGGAGCTTGCCCCGTCGAAACCTGTGCCTCCGGTTGGTGGTGGCGCTGGTCGGCTTTAGTTCCTCCATGAGCTCTTCACCTATTGATTCACAACTTAGCCCGGCGAGTTGAGGGAACCGCAAAAAACAGTTCGACTTTTCCACCGCCAACGCATCTGGAAAGATGTGCGTCGTTGGCCTCTCTGTACCGTCTTGGTTCTATTGACCGGCCTAGTCTATCTCAACTCCTTCCCCGGAGCTTTCCATTTTGACGACTTCGACCTGGTCCTCCGGAGCCCGGAGGTGGGGGGAGAACGGTTTCGCTTGGCCTCCTTTATCGATCACTATGGAGGGCGGCCTCTCACCCTCTGGAGTTTCCATTGGAATCAGTTCTGGTTCGGGAGCGGGCCGGGTAGTTTCCACGCGGTTAATGTATTACTTCACGCGGTGGTAATCGTTCTCTTTTTTCTCTTTCTGTGGGAGAGAACTCAACCGGCACTGGCCGTGTTGGCCGCTCTGATTTTTGCAATCCACCCACTGCAAACCCAGCCGGTCAACTACATCTGGTCTCGATCGATGTTGTTGATGACGTTGTTTGCGCTGCTCACACTTCACCTCTGGCGACACCATCGCTGGTGGGCGCTGGCTGCTTTGCAGCTGGCGATCTGGAGTCGTGCTGAAGCTCTAATTCTGGTGCCTTTATTGGCCTGGAGGCGCCCGGCACGTTGGAAGCCTTTGGTGGCGCTTGGAGGATTGAATCTGGCCGGCTTCGTTGTCGGATTCCTTCGAATCAATCCTCGTGAGGTAGGGTTGAACCATTCCGACATGGTCGATTATTGGCTGGCTCAACCGGTGGCGTTTTGGCACTACTTGAGACTGATGGTTTGGCCCACGGGCCAGACCATCGACCACACCTTCATGCAACCGTCCTGGCCTATAGTGACCTTATCCGCACTGTTGCTGGCTGGCTGGTTGGTTGCAGCTTGGCGGTTGAGAAAGTCGACACCCGTCCTCTCTTGGGCCTTGTTAAGCCTACCGGTTTGTTTTCTCCCCAGTGCGCTTTTTCCGAATACGATCATTCTCAACGAGAGCCGGGCCTATGCAGCGATGGGTGGGTTCTCCGTTGCAGTCGCCTGGGTTGCGGTCCGTTGCGGTGTTGCACGGCGAGGCCGTCCCTGGGCGCAGCTGGTTCTGGGCGGGGTGCTATTGACTTGGTCCGGCTTGACGCTGTCTCGTAACCATCTTTGGAACAACGACATCGCCCTCTGGCAAGAAGCCGTTGGCTTGAACCCAGGTCAGCTCAGGGCTCATTACAACCTCGGTTTCGCCCTGGCCCAGCAGGGACAGGTGGAGGAGGCTCAAGAATCCTTCCAAAAGGCGCTCAGTTTGAATCCACAAGACGATTTAAGCTATGCTGCCCTTGGCTACTGTGCCGAGTTCAAGGGTGATTGGAACGGCGCCGGCCATCTTTATCGATCGGCGCTCCAACTCAACCCGTCCAACCAATACGCTGCCGCCGGACTGGAGAGAGTCTTGAGCGCACAAACCAAACCGCAACTGCTTCGCTCAGGGCAAGACGAAAGGTAGTCAAGAATCGTGAAGCGTATTAATCTGATCAACTGGGGTTTGGTTCTCTTGGGCGGATTGGCGGTCGTTTATGCTTTCAATCAAACTTACCTGCAACCACCTCCAGGGGTGCCCGGGGGGATCACTGAAACTGACTCCGCCTCCTCGAGTGAGCCGACGGAAGACGCTATCCTACCCACCGAGGCGGCAGCGGGTGACGTCACCGGCGCCGATGTTGACGTACGACCTCAGACCCCGACGCGCAGGGAAACTCGAACAGGTGGACGAACTGGGGGCGCGTTACAGTCTCGGCCATCCACATCGGGGAGGGCGGTCGTTGGTCGCCAGCCGACTGCCGGTTTCGCGACCGGGCCGCGAACAGGGAATCGCCCGCTTGGGCAGCCAAACAGAACCCCGACTCAATCCGGTCGGCCGACAGTCGGTAATCCTAACCGGGTGCAAAGAGGGGTGCCAAGGCCATCCCGCGAGAACGCAGCTCCTCGCCAACCGCGACAACCCAATCGCCGCCAGAGTCCACCCCCCCCCGTGCGATCCAGCCTTCTTCCCTAAAGGCCGCGTAGTCACTAATTCTTCCGCCAGCTGAGACAACTGATTCCGGATTCGGGTAGATTTAAGGGATGCGGCAAGGAGTGGCTCCCCAACAACGACCGGAGCCGTTACAGTTTGTGGTCGATGAGTCTCTGAGCGGCGGCTGGCAAACAAATCCGCGCTATCGCGGACGGGTTCTCTCTTGCGGCTTCTCAAGACCGGCACTTCTGCCTCAAGGCCGCTTCTATTGGGACAGAGTCGATTTTTTCCTAATTGGTTACATTGGCCGATCGCCAAGGGGCAGGGTGGGCTGATGCCGGAAATGGAGATGGTAAGACCATGAAGCATCGAGGACAGATCGCCGCTACTGGCGCCGTATTGCTCGCAGCATTGCTGGGCTGCTCGCTTCTTGCCCAACGCTATCCGGCAGCAAAGCATGGCGGCAACTATATGCACAATTACTATTTCCCTCCCGGCCCTTCATCGACACCTTGGGGGGCAGCCTGGTCGCCGGACGGAAAATGGATCGCAGTGGGCCTGTCGGGCTCGATTTGGAAAATCGAGGTGGCCAGCGGGCGCGCTTACGAGTTGACTCACGATGACCGCTATCACGCCCTCCCCGACTGGTCTCCCGATGGGCGCTGGATCGTCTACGTCGCCGATGACGGAAACTCTCTCCAATTGATGATTCTGGATCTCGATGCCGGCTCGAGTCACGAACTCACCACAGGGCCCGATCTTTTTCTCGATCCCGTCTTTTCTCCCGACGGCACGAGGTTGGCCTACGTCTCCACCCAGCCGGCGGGTCATTTCAACGTTTTTGTCCGGCCGATCAGCCAAGGGCGTTGGCAAGGGCCGGCCGTGGCAATCACATCGGATAACAATTTCGGCCGTAGCCGACTCTATTTTGGTGAGTGGGACATGCACTTGACACCCGCCTGGCTACCGAACGGTGAGGAGTTGCTTCTCGTTTCCAACCGCGACGCGCCCCTCGGCTCGGGCAATGTCCTCAGGGTTCCGGCACGTCCTGACGGGATTGAGCAAGCTCAAACCGTGTTGCGGGAACAAACGTTGTACCGTGCGCGGCCCCGAGTGTCTCCTGACGGCAAGCGCTTCGTCTACAGCTCGACCAGCGGAACTGCCGACCAATTCAACAACCTTTACGTGCAGCCGACTGTCGGCGGCGAACCCTATAAGTTGACTTTTTTCTCTCACGACGCGTTTCATCCTGTCTGGTCACCGGATGGAGAGTCGATCGCTTACTTGTCCAACGCCGGCGGCCTGCCGCAGTTGGCCTTGCTCGAAACTTATGGAGGCCGGCAACGGACCATCGAGGTCACCGAAAGGTATTGGAAGCGTCCCGTTGGTGTCTTGGCCGCTCGGGTTGTCGAAGCCGAGAGCGGCCAGCTGACAGCAGCCAGGTTTCATCTTACGGCGGGCGACGGTAAATTCTATGCGCCCAGCAACAGCTACGCGCGAGTTTCGCGGGCCGGGGATCACGTTTTTCACACGCCCGGCGAATTCCAGCTGACTCTTCCGGTGGGGAAAACCCAGCTGACCGCCGTCAAGGGTTTCGAGTGGTGGCCTCAGACCGAAGAGGTTGTCATCGAGCCTTCCAAGGTGACGCACGTCACCCTCAGACTGGCTGTGATGGATGATTTGGGCGCCCGCGGCTGGTATAGCGGATCAACCCACGTTCACATGAACTACGGGGGCAACCTCCACAATACGCTGGAAAATCTGATGTTGATGTCGGCGGCTGAGGACCAGGACGTCGTCATCGAGCAGATTGCCAACAAAGACAACCGTATTCTGGATTACCAGCATTTCGTCTCCGGGGGCGGCCCCCATCCGCTCTCCAGCGACGATCGTATCCTCTTGGTGGGGCAGGAATACCGACCACCTTTCTACGGTCACGTCTTCTTGCTGGGCCTACGCGACCACTTGATTTCACCGTATACGACCGGCTATCTGGGGACCGCCATCGAGAGCCTCTACCCCAGCAACACCGACATCTTCGCTAAAGCCCGGCAACAGGGCGCCACCGTTGGCTACGTTCATGCTTTTGGCGGTGATGAAGATCCCCTTGACGGCGGGTTGGGGGGAGGCAAGGGCTATATGGTCGATGCTGCCCTCGGCACGACCGACGCTGTGGAGTGGTCGTCGGCGGGCTGGGCTGGTTTTTTCCCTTGGTACGCCACTCTCAACAACGGATTTCGTGTGACTGCCGTAGGCGGGGAAGATTCCATCAGCGATCTTCATCGCAGCAAGCTGGTGGGCTCTCTACGTACTTACGTTTTTACCGGCGATCGGGGATTGAACCTGGGCGCTTGGCTGGAAGGACTGCGAGGGGGTCGGGCGTTTGTTTCCTCGGGCCCTCTGATCGATTTCAAAGTCAATGGGAAAGGACCCGGCGAAACAGTGCCCCTGGAAACGAACCAGAGCGAGGTCAATATCGAGGCATGGGTGCGTTCGATAACACCGCTTGAGCGACTGGAGCTGGTCTTTAACGGTCAAGTCGTGGGTTCGCGACAAGCCGACGCCAATCCCCGAGAGATCAGGTTTAGCGTTTCCCAGCCGGTGACGGATAGCGGATGGTTCCATGTTCGCGCTTGGGGCGCTCCCGAGCAACGCGCTCCACTGGATGCCCGTTACGCCCAAGCCTTCACCAATCCAGTCTGGGTCCTGGTTGGCAATCGACCTGTCCGCAGCCAATCGGCGGCAAAATATTCGATTCGTTGGATCGACCAACTACAGGCCATGGCGGAAGCTTGGCCGGGATGGCGATCCCAGAAGGAAGTCGCCCACGTTTTGGCACAATTCCAACGCGCGCGGGCGATTTACCAGGAGAGAGCTGAAGAGGCAGCCGCTTTGGCCAGCAACTGATTCCGGGCCAAGTTTGGAGAGCGACACGGCAGGGTAGTGTGGCCGGCTGCCGATTCTTGTTCCAGCTGGACGCGTTGATAGCGGCGGGATTTTCCCCAGGTAAAACCGCGATCACAGCAGGGAAATCAAGGTGATCCAGCGGGCTACGATCCAACTTCCGGAGACAAAAGTTCCCAAAGAACTGCCCAAGTTCGACAGAACCACTACCAGAAGCACGCGGCTGACCGGATTGAGCCAGAACCCCTTGACGCTGGTGATCGCATCGGGAAGGTTCTCCAAATCCCGAACTGTCGGTTTCTTGATAAAGGCCTGCACCAGCCCTGCCACCCAACCAGCCGCCATCAGCGGGTTGAGACTGGTCAAAGGGGCAACCAGGAACGCACTAGCCACCGTCAAGGGATGTCCCAGTGCCAGGGCCGCTCCCAAGGCGGCCAGGGTGCCATTGAGCAACACCCAAATGTAGACCGATCCCAGCGAATGCTCGATTCCACCTCTGTAGAAACCCGCCACAAACAGCGACACGATCACTGCGGGCACAGCCCATTTGAGCACTTGCGGCCAGAGTAGTGGAGGCGGAAGTTTCTCCAACTCCGGCAAGGATTGACTGGTCTTGATCTCGCGCAAGATTCCCGGGACATGGCCCGCTCCCACAACCGCCAGGACTTTCTCGCCCGGCGCCTCGCGGATTTTCTGCGCCAAATACTTGTCTCGCTCATCAATGAGGGTCGTCTTCACTTGCGGGAACTCATCAGCCATTATCTGCAGGATATCGGCCACGTTTTCCTCTTGCTTGATCTCTTCGATGTCAGCTTCATCGATATCCGCTATCGCAAAAAGGCTAGCCAAGGCGTGGGTCATCAACCTCAGTTTGTCCCGAAACGCCAGATAGGACCAAGTGCGCTTCATTGTCACCTGGATGTCCCGGTCGGCCAAAACGATCGTGGAGTCGGCCTTTCGAGCGGCGTCCGCCGCCGCTCTCATTTCGGCTCCGGGCACCACTCCAAGCCGTTGGCCAATTCGGCGCTGAAAGGAAGTCATTATCAGGGACGTCAACAACAGCGGGACTTTGCCTTCTCGGATAATCTTGACAACAGTGGTCCGCCGCCATTGCTCGCGATCGGTGAGATTCCGATAGCGGGCCCGGCAAAGTTCGACGCAAACCGAATCGGGCTGAACTTGCTCAAAGGCTTGGCGGACGTCCTCGACGCTCTTGGGGGAAACATGTGCCGTGGCTACCAGATAAATCTCTCGGCCGTCCAGAGAAACCCGCTTGACACTATTTGGGAGCGCCGGCTCATCGCTGTCGAAAGTCATTTTTTCCGGGGACAAGATGTTTCTCCAGGTCTTGGCAGCCAAGGCAGGAGTTTTCGTCCCTACAAACCCTTTCGAATTCTAGCAAGGGCGGACCGAACGGGCCGTTACCTCCAAACGGAGACCTCGTCCAGGGACTTGCGTCGCAAATCAGGAACCTCAGCATCGCGGGCGGCATATCCGATGGGAAACAGCATGTAAGGGCGTTCGTTGGATGGGCGCTCCAGAATGCGGCTGAGAAAGCGCATCGGACTGGGCGTGTGGGTCAGGGTCGAAAGGCCCATCCGATGCAAAGCAGCGATAAAAAAACCGCAGGCAATGCCGACACTCTCTTGTACGTAATAGTGTTTGATCTTGCTGCCCTGAGGATCAAGGCCATAAGATTGGGCAAAAACCACCACCAGCCAGGGAGCCGTCTCCAAAAAAGGTTTTCGCCAAGTCGTGCCCAGTGGAGCAAGGGCCTCCAGCCAGTCCTGGGGCATGCGCGATTGGTAGGAAATGTTTTCTTCATTTTCAGCGGCAATACGGATCTTCGTCTTGAGGGTCGGCTCCTTAATGGCCACAAAGGTCCAAGGCTGGCGGTGGGCTCCCGAGGGCGCGCTGGAAGCGGTTTGGATCGCCCGTTCCACCAGTCGGCAAGGGACATCTCGAGACGAGAAATGTCGTACACTGCGGCGGCTGTTTATGTGCCGGTAGAAGCGATCGGCTCGCTTGAACATTTCAGCTTCCGGCAACCGGGGTGGATGATGGGGAATAAAGGCGTACTCCGTCATGATGACAAACACCTCCCTATCCGACTTGCGACGGCGTGGGCAGGAACCAGCCCCAAGCCGTCCGGTCTGAAAGTTTGGCCAGGCAGCGACTCAAATTGCTCCCAAGGCGGCGGTCTTCGCCCAACCACCTCCACGAGATGGCGAGAGGCGGCCACATGGTTCGCAAAGGGAACACCGGCAGACCTGGGGTTTCCAAGAAAGAAGAAGGTCACAGGAACATTCGAGAGCGGACAGCTCAGTAATCCATGCCCAACTGGAGTCTGGCCTCTTCGGTGAGCATGTCCATGCTCCAAGGCGGATCCCACACTAACTCGACACGGGCATCGGAGACCCCGCTGACCGACTTGACCTTGGCTTCCACTTCACCCGGGAGGCTTCCGGCGACCGGGCACATGGGCGAAGTGAGGGTCATTTCCACGTCGGCGAAACCGGTTTCCGAGATCTCGAGTTGGTAGATCAGGCCAAGCTCGTAGATGTTGATAGGTATTTCAGGATCGTAAACCGTCTTGAGCTCCTCGACCACCCGCTCCTTGATCCGCTGAACATCCAATGTGGCAGATATTTCTTCACTCATGATTCTTGGCTCTCCAGTCACTCAGTAGAAATCACGTTAGCGCTCTTCTTGAGGGCAGCCCGCAAGGTATGCCAGGCCAAGGTGGCACACTTGACCCGAACAGGGAACTCGCTTACGCCGCGGAAAACCGCCAGTGTCCCCAAATGACCTTCAGTGGTTGCGTTCAGCTTTCCCATCACCAGGCGTTGAAAAGCCCGGAAAAGTTCCTCAATCTGATCCAAGGTCTTGTTCTTGACCACTTGAGTCATGATCGAGGCTGACGCGGTAGAAATGGCACAGCCCGCACCTTGAAACGCAATTTCCACAAGCTGGCCGCGCTTGAGTTTGAGCTCCACTATTACCCGGTCACCACAAATGGGATTGTATCCCTCCGCCTGGTGGTCAGCCCGAGGCAGAGTCCCGAAGTTACATGGTTTCTTGTTGTGATCCAAAATGATCTGCTGGTAAAGCTCGCGCAAGTCAGACATCAGGCAAAGATCCCTCTCACCTGGGCCAGTTTCTCGGCCAACGTTTCGACCTCCCGCGCCGTATTGTAAAGCGCGAAAGAGGCACGGGCGGTAGCCGCAATACCGAATCGGTCCATGACGGGTTGCGCACAATGGTGACCGGTTCGGATGGCAATTCCATCCTGATCAAGGACAGTCCCGACATCGTGAGGGTGAGCTCCGTCCAAGACAAACGAGACGACTGCAGCCTTGTGAGCGGCGGTGCCCACGATGCGCACGCCGTCGATCTTGGCCAATGCCTGGTGAGCTTGGGTAAGCAGCGTTTGTTCGTAGGTCGAGATTCGATCCAAGCCAATCCGGGTCAAATAATCAATGGCGGCTCCCAAACCCACACAGCCGGCAATGTTCGGGGTGCCGGCCTCGAAACGATGAGGAGGAGTGTTGTAGGTCGTCCTTTCAAAGGTGACCGAGCGGATCATATCGCCTCCACCCTGATAAGGGGGCATGGCTGCCAGCAGTTCCGCTTTGCCATAGAGCACTCCCACTCCTGTCGGGCCCAGCATTTTGTGGGAAGAAAAACAATAAAAGTCACAATCCAGCGCCTGGACGTCGACTTTCTGATGTAGAACGGCCTGAGCTCCGTCCACCAGAACAGGAATGCCTTGCTGGTGGGCCAGTTCGATCATTTCCGAAACCGGGTTCACCGTGCCCAGGGCATTGGAGATGTGGGCCACCGCCAACAGGCGCGTACGGGGGCCGAGCAGTTGGCGAAAGGCCCCCATTTCCAACTCCCCCGCATCATTCATGGGAACGACTCGGAGCCGAGCCCCGGCTTGGTTACAAGCCAGCTGCCAGGGAACAATGTTGGAATGGTGTTCCATGGCGGAAACCAGCACCTCGTCGCCCACTTGCAGCTTTGGCAACACAAAGCTGCAGGCCACCAGGTTGATGGCTTCGGTGGCACCCCGGACAAAGACGATCTCCTCGTCACTTTGGGCATGGATCAGTCGCGCCACTTTGTGGCGAACCTGTTCATAGACTTCCGTGGCCCGGACGCTGAGAGAGTGCACACCACGATGGACGTTGGAGTTGTATTCTCGATAAAACCCGGTGACGGCATCGATTACCGATTGAGGCTTCTGGGTGGTGGCCGCCGAGTCGAGATAGATCAAAGGTTTTCCGTTGACCCGTTGTTGCAGAACCGGAAAATCGTCTCGACAGGCAGCAAGGTCAGCCACCTGGGTGGCGGCCGAGTCCTGCAGCTTTGCTGACATGATCATGACCCATAAACCTCGCGCACCAGTTCTGCCTGTGGAAGCCAGGCAGTGAGGTAATCCGCCATCCCGTCCGCCAGCGGCTTGACGGCTATCCGATCAACCAACTCCCTGGCAAACGCGTAGATCAATAAACTGCGGGCCGCTTTCTCGGGCAGTCCCCGCGAGCGCAGATAGAAAAGCGCCTGAGGGTCGAGCTGTCCGGTGGTGGCACCGTGGGTACATTTGACGTCGTCGGCATAAATCTCCAATTGAGGCTTGGTGTTGATGAAGGCGTCGTCGGAAAGCAAAAGATTGTTGTTGGTTTGCTTGGAGTCGGTTTTCTGGGCGCCTTCGTCGACGATGATCCGCCCCCGGAAAATTCCCCTGGCCCGATCATTCAGAATCCCCTTGAACAGCTCTCGGCTGTCACAATGAGGCGCTGAATGTTGCAGCGTCGTGTAGTTGTCCACATGCTGATTCCGATTCAGCAGGTACAGGCCATCCAATCCCGCCTGAGCCCCCTCGCCGGCCAGCACACAAGTCAGGTCGTTGCGGGTTAACCGAGAGCCAAGGTCGAGGGTTTGAAAGCGATAGTTGCTGTCCCGCTCTTGTCGTGAATGGAGCCAGGCGACGTGAAACGCCCGGCGGCTTTCGTTCTGCAACCGGTAATGATCAACGATGCTATTCCGGCCCACAAGAACTTCAGTCAGTGGATTACAGAAGTAGACGCCCTCGGAAAGGGTCAGGTAGCTCTCGATCAGCGTGGCTTGGCAGTTATCACCCACGATCACCAAGTTGCGACTGTGAACCCGATGAGCTTGGGCCTTGGCTGTCGTCAAGTGAAGGAGGTGCAACGGCTGCTCTGTCCTGGTGTTGTCGGTCAACTCGATCACAAAGCCGTCTTGAGCAAAGGCCGTGTTCAGAGCCACAAAGGGCTCGTCCAAGTAGCCGCTAAAACGAGAATAATGCGACTGCAGCTCCGGGTGGTTGGCCCCGACCATTGCGGCCAGGTTCGAAATCAACAACCCATCCAATGGATCCCCGACATCGGAGAGGGAGGGTGCAAAGGCGCCGTCGACAAACACCAGGCGGGGACCGCCCAGGTTGGCGAACGGCAGCGCTTCCAGTTGAGAAGCGGCAACCCCATTTGACGGGACGGCACTGAACTCGAACGCCGTTCGGGTCATCGGTGCCAAGTTGGTGAATCTCCAGGGCTCTTCCTTGAGTGTCGGGAATCCGCGACTCTCAAATCGGGCCATGGCCTCTTCGCGTTGCTCCTTCAACCAGGCAGGATCCGCTCCTTTCAGTTGTTGCAAGAGAGCGAACTGGTCGAGATAGCTGCTTTGCTCTTTGACTGAAACCATTTGGACTGGCCCCTCTCTAGCTCACCAGCTGGGTGGCTTGCGGCTGACGACCGTCCAGCCAGGAATAGCCCTTCTCTTCCAACTCGAGCGCGAGTTGCTTATCCCCCGATCGCACGATTCTTCCCTCATGGAGAACGTGAACGTAATCGGGCACGATGTAGTTGAGAAGACGTTGGTAGTGGGTCACGACAACCGTTGCGCGTTCCGGACTCCGCAGTGAATTAACGCCTTCGGCAACAACCCGAAGCGCATCAATATCCAACCCCGAGTCGGTCTCGTCCAGAATTGCCAGTTTCGGTTCCAGCAAGGCCATCTGAAAAATCTCGTTACGCTTCTTTTCGCCTCCGGAAAAGCCCTCATTCACCGGCCGCTTCAGCAACGAATCGTCAATGTGCAGGAGGCGCGTTTTTTGGCCCACCAACTCCAGGAATTCAAGAGCGTCCAACTCTTCTTTCCCCTGGTAGCACCGAATCGAATTGAGGGCAGCTTTCAAGAAGTAGGTATTGCTCACGCCCGGTATCTCAACCGGATATTGGAAGGCCAAAAACAGGCCCCTGCAAGCTCGCTCTTCAGGGGCAAGCTCCAGCAGGTCCTCGCCCTGGTAAAGGACTTGACCTCGGGTGACTTCAAAAGTGTCTCGCCCGGCCAGCACCTGAGCGAGTGTGCTCTTGCCCGAACCATTAGGACCCATTATTGAATGGATTTCGCCGGCATTGACGCAGAGATCTATCCCTCGAAGGATTTTCGTATCTCCCGCGTGCACATGCAGATCTTTGATTTCCAACATTTTCAATCTCTCCAACTCGACAGGGGCGGGGACCGCCAAGGACCATCGCCCTAGATTTTCCAAGCCTGATTTGGTGACGGTGGATTTAGGTGGGGCTAGTCGTCAGCCGACACTGCCCTCCAGGCTTATCTCCAACAACTTGCGTGCTTCGACGGCAAATTCCATCGGTAGCTCCCGGAACACCTCTTTGCAAAAACCATTGACGATCATCGAAACGGCATCTTCGGCAGAGAGGCCGCGCTGCTGACAGTAAAAGATCTGGTCTTCACCAATCTTGGAGGTGGAGGCCTCATGCTCCATGTGGGCGCTGCTGTTCTTGATCTCGATGTAAGGGAAGGTATGGGCGCCGCACTGGTCACCCAGCAACATGGAGTCGCATTGCGTGTAGTTGCGCGCCTGGGAGGCACTCTTGTTGATCTTGACCAAGCCCCGGTAGACATTGTGCCCGAAACCTGCCGAGATTCCCTTGGACACGATGTTACTGGTGGTGTTTTTCCCCACGTGAATCATTTTGGTTCCGGTGTCCGCCTGCTGACGTCCCTTGGTCATGGCCACCGAATAGAACTCACCGATGGAGTTGTCACCCAGCAGCAGGCAGCTGGGGTATTTCCAAGTTATGGCGGACCCGGTCTCGACCTGCGTCCAGGAGATCTTGGAGTTGTGCCCCAGGCACTTGCCTCGCTTGGTGACGAAGTTGTAGACCCCGCCACGGCCTTCCTCATCTCCGGGATACCAATTCTGGATGGTTGAGTATTTGATCTGGGCGTCGTCGTGGGCAACTAATTCGACCACGGCCGCGTGCAGCTGGTTTTCATCTCGCCGCGGGGCAGTGCAGCCTTCCAAATAGCTGACGTAGCTGCCCGGCTCCGCTACGATAAGCGTCCGCTCGAACTGGCCGGTATTGGCGGCATTAATCCGAAAGTAGGTGGAAAGCTCCATCGGGCAGCGAACGCCCTTGGGGACGTAACAGAAGGACCCATCGGAAAAAACCGCCGAGTTGAGCGTCGCAAAAAAATTGTCGGTGTAGGGAACTACCGAGCCCAAGTACTTCTCGACCAACTCAGGGTGTTCCTGCACGGCCTCGCTAAAGGAGCAGAAGATAATACCGAGTTCTGCCAGTTTCTCTTTGAAGGTCGTCGCTACCGAGACGCTGTCAAACACGGCATCAATGGCCACCCCAGCCAATGCCTCTTGTTCTTTGAGGGGAATTCCCAACCGTTCATAGGTCCGTAACAACTCCGGGTCGACTTCTTCCAGGCTCTTGGGGCCGTCCTGTGTCTTGGGGGCTGAATAGTAAACGATGCTCTGATAATCAATGGGCGGATAGTTAAGAAAGGCCCATCGCGGTTCTTCCATTTTTAGCCAATGGTGATAGGCCTTGAGTCTCCACTTGAGCAAGAAATCGGGTTCGCGCTTTTTTGCTGAAATTGTTCGGACAGTGTCCTCATTCAAACCCGGAGGTACGGCATCGGCCTCAATGTCGGTGTAAAAACCGTACTTGTATTCCTGTCCAGCCAGTTGCTCCAGCTGCTGTGTATCACTTGACATGGTTCATGCTCCTCTTTTTTCCCAAAACCGCGCCTGGGGCGATAACCACTACCATCGGTCTCAAAGGTGGGGGGTCGGCCCGGCGTCCAGTGAAACCAATTGTTGGTTAGTGGGTCTTGCCATCTCTGCCAGCGAGATTTGTCTTAAAGCGTCAATAACGCGAGAGTTGATCGTTTGCCAGTTCTCCCGGACCTGACACATGGATTCGTGCCAACAGTAACCCGGTCGGTCGACGCACTCTGTTAAAGCCACCGGGCCCTCAATGGCTCCAATTACCTCGACGATGTTGATTTGCTCCGGGTTCCGGGCCAAAGTGTAGCCGCCGTGCGGGCCTCGCTGGGAGATCAAGACGCCGGCCCGCGCCAAGACCTTTAGAAGCTTGCTCGTTGTGGGCAACGGCAGCTGCGTCTCCTGGGCCAACTCACGAGCACTAGAGAGTAACAAGTCGTCGTTTCTGGCAAGATGCGTCAACAACAGGACCGCGTAGTCTGTTTCCCTGCTCATTCGGATCACGGCAAACCCCTCTTTTTTAAATAGGACCAATTTAATCCTATTTAAGAGCTTCCGCAGTATCCTACGAGTCAGCAGCGTTGTCAACAGCCGGCAGGCGTTTTTGTCATTTCAGGGGTGGCGGGGGCCCCCAAGCAGCAACCGTCTTTGTGCTCCCCTGTGGGGTGGAGCTGGAGGAAGGCTCTGTTCACGCCCGGCCGTTGGCAGCCAAGCGGCCCCAAACACTGGACGGCTTGGACTAACTGCTGCCGGCAGCGGGGTCGGTTTCAGGGGCCGGGAGCGAAGTAGCCGGGACGAGTTCGGGCCACCGCACCTGGTCGCCGCACCCGCACGTTTACCTTGCGCCACTTGCCGTCCCTGGCCTTGTTGGTGGGAACGTAGGAGAGGTAATATTGGTTCTTGAGTTCGTCGGCTACGGTCCGAAACACCTCGGTGAGGTTACTAAAGGCCTGCGCCTCAAGCACCACGCCTCCGGTCAAATGGGCAATTCTCTCCAACTGGCCCTTCATCTTGACAATGTAGCTGTCTTTGAGCGCCTTAGGCACCAACCGACCGCGAGATCGGAACAAGTGGCGTCCGAGAATCGCGTTTGCGCGGTACTCGTCCAGCTTGGAAGCCACGTACACCATCGCCTCCGAGCGCACAGCCAAATCAAACGCCTCCTCGAAAGAAACCATGCTGCCCTGGTCCACGCCGTCAGTGAGCAAGAGGACTGCTTTCTTTCCTGACTCATCGGCAAAGAGATCGTCAAAGGTGACATAAAGAGCATCGTTGAGCACTGTCGGGCCCTTGGCATAAATGCTCGCCAAGGCAAGGTCTACCTTCTCCAAATCGTTGGTCCACTCCAGAATCAATTTGACAGCATGGTTGAAAGTGATGATCGCAATTCTGTCCTCCCTCCCCAAGACCTCGGCGAAGCGCCGGGCAGCTCTCCGGATGGAGGCCTGTGACGTGGAAGTTGAGCCGCTGGCATCGATCAACAAGGCCACTTTGACCGGCACCGGCCCGAAGGCAAGGTTGATGATCTCCTGGGGGACACCATCTTCCAGCACCTGAAAGTCCTGGGGGGTTAAACCGCGATAGAAGCCTCCTCCGGGAGCCCGGACAGGGACCGACAAGAAGGTTTGGCTGACGTCGACCTCGATCTTGAAGGCCCCCGGATCGGGCGTATCCTGGAGTGGCTTCTCGGGCGGCTGGAAGGCGATCAGGCTCAAGAAAAGGCAGGTTGAAGTCAGCAAATCCCCTCCGATTGGTTGGATGTCACTGTGAATTATAGACCAATTCGAAGGGTGAAAAGGTCAAGTTCCGGATCAGGGGAGCCGCCCGGTTTGGGGATCTTTCCAGTGTGCCCCTAAAATAGGCCCTGCAAGCCGGCTCATTGGGGGGTAACAAAGGGAGCTGTTGCCAACCCATTTTGACCCGCGGCGGCGTTCAAAAAGATGGTTTTCTCGTTAGGGGGCAAGCTTATGGGAAAGTTCACTCATTTCGATGGCGAGGGCAACGCCCGCATGGTGGATGTCTCGCACAAGTCCGCCTCCCGCCGAGAGGCTACTGCCGGGGGCAAACTGCTCCTGTCTCCTGCCACTTGTCGATTGATCACGAATTCCAGTTTGCCCAAGGGAAACCCATTTGAGGTGGCACGAGTGGCCGGAATCCAGGCAGCAAAAAAAACCAGCCGCTTGATCCCACTCTGTCACGACCTGCTGCTGGATTTCGCAGATGTTCAGATCAAGCTGGAGCATGATGGTTTTGCCATCGAAAGCCGAGTCGTCTGTCGGCGCGCCACGGGGGTTGAGATGGAAGCGCTCACCGCAGTTACAGTCGCTGCCCTGACGCTCTACGATATGTGCAAGGCGGTGGACAAACAGATGCAAATTGCTGAAGTTCGGCTGTTGTCCAAAAGCAAATGACCGTGGCAGGTGGCTAAACGAACGGGGTCGCCGCTGGTTGTCGGCTCAGTCGCTGGTTTTCTATTGAGTTGCCCAATGGTGATGGGAGTTGCCCGGCAGCAAGAGTGTCTGGACTAGTGTCCCCTCCTCGAGCCGAGCGCAGTCGGCTGGGACTTGCAGCAGCGAGTCGGCGCCGGCAAAGGCAACAATGTCCGCCGAGCCTGCGGTTTCCAACGGTTGGGTTTGAAATTCTTCTCCGGTCCAGCGCGTTCTGGCCGGCTTGAAAAAAAGCCGGCCCGGTCGCTGGCGAACTTCATCAGTTAGTCGTGCGGCCACGCTTGGGAGAGAAAACCCTGAGTGCCCGGCCCACTTTCGCAAGACAGGCCGCACAAAGAGCTCGAAGGTGACGAACGAGGAGACAGGATTTCCCGGCAAGCCAAACACCAAGCGCTGATCGTGCGTTTTTCCCACCAGCACCGGCTTGCCCGGTTTGATCGCCACCTTGTGGAAGAAGATTTCGATTTGGTGATCGGCCAATACTTTGTGGACGTAGTCGAACTCACCCATCGAGACCCCTCCCGAGAGAATCAACAGGTCGCGCTTGAGGCCGGCCAACAGAGCCTTTCGCGTTGCCCCTGGAGAATCTGCGACGACGGGGAGGATTCGGGTCTTGAGGCCAAGCTGGCGACATTGCGCCCAAAGCATATACGCGTTGGAGTTTCGGATCTGTCCAAATCCGGGTCGCTCGGTAATGTCGACCAATTCGTCACCCGTCGCAACCAGCGCCACTTTGGGTCGACGGTATACGTCAACCTTGGCCCGGCCGAAAGTTGCCAAGACCGCCAACTCTTGGGGCCCGATAGTCGTTCCGGCTTTCAAGACGACCTTCCCGGCCCGAACCTCGCTCCCGCAGCGCCCGATATGAGCATTCAGGAAAGGGGTCTCGGTGAACTCAACCCAGGGCCCAACACGTCGCGTCTTTTCCACCATTTGGACGGTATCGGCTCCCGGTGGAAGCGGAGCCCCGGTCATGATCTGGTAAGCCTCCCCCGGCCTCAGCCTGGGTGGGGCGGATCCGCCGGCCGAAATAACGCCGGCGACGCGTAGTCGAGGCGGCCGGCCACGCAAATCCCGATTGCGGAAAGCGTACCCATCCATAAAGGATTTGTCGAAGGGGGGCAGGTCGAGATCGGCTTGAATCCGCCCTGAGAGAACTTGGCCCAGTGAGTCGGCTAGGGCAACGGTTTCTGTTTTCTTAGGGGGCGTCTTTGCCAGCAAAAGGGCCAAGGCTTGGGTATACTCCAACATGGTTGTGAACATTCTAACGTTTGCCTCCGTATCAAACTGAAAACGAAGGCCTCGCTTCGCTCCAGCTGGAAGAAATGGCACTCATGCGCGACCGGAAACGCTTCATCACTCTTGCGGTGCTGCTGGTAGTCGTTGTCATCATCGTGGTGGCAAGCCTGCGCAAGGGGCGCTTGCCCACCACTTCGATTCAGACCGGAAAGGTGGTGCGCAAGCAGAAACTCTATGCCAAGGTCAATGCCTCAGGAGAGATCAAACCGAAGGAATATGTTGAGCTTCAGGCGGAAATCTCCGGAGTGATCACCCAGCTCTTCGTCGAAGAGGGCCATTTTGTTGAAAAAGGGGACTTGCTGGTCAAGATCGACCCCACTCAAACCGAAGCTGAGACCAGAGCCCAAGAGGCGTTGCTGCAAGCCGCCTTGATGGAGGCCAACAATCAACAAGCCCAGATAGGACTGCAGCAAACCAATCTTAGGCGCGAAGGGGCTAGCGTTCGAGTGGCTGAGGCCGAGATCCGTCGCAGTCAACAAGCACTCACCGTGGCCGAGAATAACTTCAAGCGAAAACAGGAGCTGTTCGAGGAGAACCTGATTTCTCGGGATCTCTACGAAGTTGCCAAAAACGAACTAGTGGCAGCCCAATCGGCGCTCACGAGCGCCGAGGCGCGGGAAGAGCAGGCGCGGGCAAGTCTGGCTGTAGCCGAGGTTGTGCTGCTCCAGGCCAGGAACTCGTATGATGGCGCGCTTAGTCGCGTAGACCAGAACCGGGCCTTGCTCGTCAGAACACGAAACTCCCTTTCCAAGACCATCATTCGATCTCCTCTGACTGGAGTGATCACGCAGCTCCATGTCGAGGTGGGCGAGCGGGCCGTTCCCGGCACCCTCAACAATCCGGCGGCAACGATCATGGTGATTGCCGACCTTTCAGTTATCGAAGCCGAAATCGAAGTCGATGAAACGGATATCGTCAACGTCCGCCTGGGGCAGGAGGCCGAGGTTCATGTCGATGCGCTTCCGGATCAACCCCTTCAGGGGGAGGTGACCGAGATCGGCAACTCGGCTATCGAGCGGGGCGACACGCAGGAGGCCAAGGACTTCAAAGTAGCCATACGCTTGCTGGAGCCGCCACCGGCTCTGCGGCCAGGGCTGAGCTGCACCGCCGATATCACTACGGCTTTGCGGGAAAATGTGCTGGCGTTACCCATTCAGGCCCTGACAGTACGCGAGTACAAGGTGGACGATCGAGGCGAAATCATTAGACCTGATCTCGAAGAAGGAAACGAATCAGACACGGATGGAGAGCCCGATGACGCCGAGCTCAAGGATTTCCAGGGGGTTTTTGTGGTCCGCGAGGGCAAGGTGGAGTTTATCCCCGTCACGATTGGGATAACGGGAGCCACTGACATCGAGATCGAGGCGGGTTTGGACGAAGGCTTCGAAATCGTCACCGGCAGCTACAAAGCCCTGCGGGAATTGGCAGACGGAGACCGAGTCGAGGTCGTCAACCGCGACAGGGGTTAGAACGGGTGCCGCAAGCCATGATTCGGACAGTCGATTTGTGGAAAACCTACCAGATGGGGTCGGAGGAGATTCACGCCTTGGCAGGAGTCAGTTTCGAAATCCACCAAAATGAATATGTGGCGATCATGGGCCCCTCGGGCTCGGGCAAATCGACCTTGATGAACTTGGTGGGTTGTCTGGATACACCCACCGCGGGGGAATACTACCTCAACGGCAAGTTGGTCAGCGCGATGCGCGACGACGAGCTCGCCTACATCCGCAACCAGGAAATCGGTTTTGTCTTTCAAACCTTCAACCTGATGGCTCGCGCTACTGCCTTGCAGAATGTCGAGCTCCCGCTCATCTATGCCGGCATACCGGCCCCTCGGCGAAGAAAGCAAGCCCGAAGGGCCCTCGGCGCCGTCGAGCTGGCTGACCGCATGCTGCACAGGCCCAATGAGTTGTCGGGCGGCCAGCGCCAGCGGGTGGCAGTTGCCCGGGCCTTGGTCAACAACCCCTCCATCGTCCTTGCCGATGAACCGACCGGCAATCTCGATTCCAAAACGGGACTGGAGATCATGACGCTCTTCGACAAGCTTCACAGTGAAGGCCACACCATCATCTTGGTCACCCACGAGTCCGAGGTCGCCGAACGAGCACTTCGGTTCATCCAGCTCCGAGACGGGAAAATCGAGCGCGACGAGCCCACCCCAAGAGGTCAACTAGTGCCGGCCTAAGGCGGCGGCGGTATTCTCCAAATTCGGCTAGTTCAAGAAGAGGGGGTGTCCTTCTGCATAGGAAATTGGCGGAGAGGGAGGGATTCGAACCCTCGGTGCCGCTTGTTCCAGCACAACTGCTTAGCAGGCAGCCCTGTTCAACCACTCCAGCACCTCTCCGGGCTGTGCAGACAAAAGGGATTTTAATGAAAAGGCGCCGATAGGGTCAAGCCGGCCCCGGACTGCCTGGCAAAGGGGTTGGAAAGCGGCAGAGTTTATTCTTTCGCAACCACACCTCATAATCGGCGGCGTTATGCGTGGCGGCTCGCCTTCTGCCCAGCCGGATACTGAACAAGCTATGCCCAACAATGAGTTCCGCCTTTCCCGGCTGAAGGAAGTGCGGGAACGGCTCCGGCCTTTGGTGGTTCGTACTCCTTGTCTGCCTTCAAGCCATTTTGCCGGGCTTTACCACAAGGCGGAGAATCTGCAAATCACCGGCTCCTTCAAGATTCGTACAGCCTTCAGCCAGATGCTGCGCCTAACACCCGACGAGCGCCCGGCAGGTGTGGTGGCTTCAAGTTCAGGGAATTTCGCACAGGCTGTTGCCGCCGTAGCCGCCCGGCTTGGAATCTCAAGCAAGGTGGTCATGATGGAGAACTCCCGCCCGCTCAAAGTTGAACGTACCCGGGCTCTGGGCGCCGAAGTGGTTTTCTGTGCCAACCAGATCGGGGCACGCGAGCGGGTCACCAAAGAGATCCAGCGGCGGGAAGGGCGCAGTCTGCTTCACCCCTTCGACCATATTCAGGCGCTCTACGGCAACGGAAGTATCGGACTGGAAATTCTGGAGCAGGTGCCCCGGGTGCGTCTAGTAGTGACGCCGATAAGCGGAGGGGGATTGATTGGGGGTGTATCCGCAGCCCTCAAGATGCTCCGCCCAAGCGTGAAGGTCTGGGGGGTACAGCCGAAAGGCTCCAACGCGACCTATCTCTCCTTCAGGAAGAACCGCAGGTGCTCAGTGGCCAAGGCTCAAACCATCGCTGATGGGCTCAGGGTAACTCGGCCGGGGGCGCTCCCTTTCGCCATGATCCAGCGCTTTGTAGATCGAGTCGTGGTGGTGGAGGAGGAGTCGATACTCAAGGCCGTCCGGCATTATTTCGAACAAGCGCGGCTGGTCGTAGAACCTTCAGGCGCCGTGCCTTTGGCAGCCGTGATGGAAAACCAGGTGCCCACGGACAAGACTGTGCTGTTGGTCAGCGGCGGCAACCTCGAGCCAAGCTTATTGTCGGAATCAAGAGACTAAGCGTCGGGTTTTGCAGCTACTTTCTCCCCGTTTCGGCTTTGCATTCGCGCGATCCGGCGCCGCGTGTCGGTCACAATCAACCGGTAGAGCTGGTCTCGTCGCAGGGGGTTGGCGCTCTGCTGATAGGCTTCCATTCTGAGTGGTTCGCCAAAAGTCACCCGGACTTTGCCGGGGGAAGGAAAGCTTCGGCCTACCGGCATCGCTTGAAAGGTGCCGTTGATAAAGACCGGCACAACAGGCACCTTCAGCTCCCAAGCCATGAGTCCAAGGCCTGGCTTGAAGGGCTGAAGGTTGCCCTCCCGTGAACGTGTCCCCTCGGGGAAGATGACCACGGACTCCCCCTTGGCCAAGATTCGTTTGACCAGGCGCAGGCTTGAGAGCGAGTTTTCCTTCCTCTCGATCGGTACTACATTGAGCAACCGCGTCACCAGCCACTTCTTGACCGGCGACTTAAAAAAGTAATCGCGGGCGCCTAACACGTGAAGGCGCCGCGCCTCATTATGGTCGGTTGCCCAATTGACTGCCGCCAGGACGGCGGCCGTGTCCAGATGACTATTGTGGTTAGCCGCAATGATGTAGGGAACTCCACAAGGTATCTGGTCAGCGTTTTCGGTTCGTAAATCCAAGTACCAACGGAAGAGCCGCTTGAGCGTGCGTAGGGAGATCGTGGCCAAAAACCGATCCAGCCAGGCGCGCTCCAGATAGGGGAGGGTTGAGACCAGATCCTCGCGGGGTGCTTTCACCTCGACCCGGGTCCGGGATCCCGTCTTCTCCTGCAGGTGGTCGAAGACCTCCCTAACCTGTTGGAGTGCGGCGGCCCTTTCATCCGAGAGAGATACTCCCAACTCTCGCTCAAGAAAGAGAAGGAGCTCAATTGCCATCAAGGAGTCCAGGCCCAAATCCAGGAAGAGGTCTGTTTCCGGTCTTATCTGCTCCATTGGCGTTCCTGAAAGTCGTTCGAGCTCTAACAAGAATCGGTTTTTTGGGGTCTTGGGTGTCTGCAATTGCCCGGCTGGGCGCGATTGAGCGGAATCGATTAGTTGCAAGATCAACTCTTTGACAGCTTGGCGGTCGGGCTGGCCGTCGGCGTGAGAAGGGATCTCATCCGGCCAGATATGCACCTGTTGCAACCTATGGTAGCTGGGTAGTTCTCGGGCCAGTTCCCGGATGTCGCTTCTGACTTTCTCCCGGATCTCCTGCTGCGAGCGACCGGAAGGGGCATCTGGGCTGGGACGCACCAAGGCGTGGACTTCCTCAGTGAGGCCGCTCTTGAAGCCCACCGTACAGATATCGTCAATCGAGGGGAGTTGGCCGTAAATGGCTTCCAAATCAAGAGGATAAACGTTCTTCCCGGCCCCCGTCACGATCACGTCCTTAACCCGGCCCGCAATATAGATATAGCCGTCCACATCGACCCACCCGAGGTCACCTGTATACAACCAACTATCGCGAACCGCCTTTTGGGTCGCCGTCGGGTTTTTAAAATAATGCAGCATCAAACTCGGCGTGCGCACGACGATTTCTCCAATGCCGTCCTTGTCGGGGTGGTTGAGCCGCACCTCAATTCCCGGGAGGGGTTTCCCGGCAGAGCCGGGGCGGCTCAGATTCTCAGGGTTGACAGTCAACACCGGGGCCGTCTCGGTCATTCCGTAGCCCTCATAGATCGTCATGCCCAGGGCCCGAAAGTCTTCATAAAGTTCCTGGCCCAGTGCGGAACCGCCGCTGACAAGCAGCCGCAACCGCCCACCAAACTCGCTGTGGACGCGTGCGAAGAGCTGCCGGCCGATATTCTTTCCAAAGCGCCGTTCAACTGAATGGCTGATTTTCTTGGAGCCCGCCACTATTCGCGCTTTGAGATTCGATCTCGAAGTGCCGAGAACCCGACGGTTGATGTCGTCCCGGATCAAGGCAAAAAGAGTGGGAACGCCCAGTAGGCAGCTGGTCCCTGTTTCCCGCATTGTCTCCAGGATGCTGCGGGGCTTAAGCGTATTGGTATACGTGACCGTGGCGCCGGCATAAAGTGCCATCAGGAAACCGCAGCTGAATTCAAGAGCGTGATACAGAGGCAGCACCGATAGCAGCGCGTCGTCCGGCGTCAGGGGCAGGTACTGGTTGACACTGAACAGGTTGAGGAGAAAGTTGCGATGGGTATGGACAGCCCCCTTGGGATCGGAAGCGGTGGTTTGAGTAAAAATGGTTGAAACGGGGTCGTCCGGGCTTATCCTCACTGGACGAAGGTTTCTCTCTTTTGCGGAGGCTTCCTTGCGCGTGCTCCTGGGATAACGGTCATCGACAAACGGTGAGCACAGGCGTCCCACGTCAAACAGCAGTCGGGGCTGCTCAGCGGCTTCATTGGCCGCCAAACCGTCTTCGGGAAGACGTTGAAGAGTGCGACGCGAGACCAGCAAGGCTCGTGCCTCGGTGAAGTCGGCTGTTGACCACACCTCTCGGTGCCAAGTCTGGGCGTCGAGCGGCACCACTACCAACCCCTGTAACATGGCGCCCAGAAAGGCAATCCCCCACTCGGGACGGTTTTCACAAAAAAGTAAAACGCGCTCTCCCTTCTTTAGCCCCAACAACTGAAAGCGCTTGGCAATCCCTTGTGCTTCACGCTCGATCCGGCGGTAGCTGTACCGCACCCACTCTCCCTTGCGCTTGATCTGCAGCGCCGGCTTAGCCCCGAATCGACTTGCACTAAACTCGAGCAGGTCCTTGATGGTTCTTAGCCCGGGGTGGCTTTCGCCGGAAAGCTCCATGGTTCCGGCGCCTTCCATTTTTAAAATGAATTTCTTAACGCCGGGTATGTGGACATTCTGGATATAGTGGCGCCAATTGAGCCGAGCCAGATCGAAGTTGAACTCCTTTTGGTCAGCCGGGTCGAGTGAGGTGAAAAGCTGGGCGGTCCGGTCAACCTTAAAGCGACAGCCGAGGTTCAAGTATGGCTCGTAGATCTCGCCATAGTAATAGAGCTTCTGGTGGGTCAAGTGGCGGGCGGCGATTTTTCGCTTCGCCTTGTGCGTAGACTCGATGCTTCGCAGCTTCGCCAGCGTTCTTTCGGCCGCGTGCAAGGGCAGGCTCTTGAGCCGGTGTTGGATCCGAAACAGCTTCGGGTTGAGGAATTTCAAGCGCCGGGTCCGGATAGGTTTGCCGGCGTTGCCCAGCATCGGATGTTTGCGAAAATAACGATGGATCAACTCGTAGAGCTCACCCAGCGTGATCGGGTTTGTCGATCCGGTTGCTACTTGGTAGATCTGGACTTCATCCTTGCCCTGGATTGCCGGAATGGAGGCAAGTAGCGCATTGACAACGACATCCGCCGGCACCAGGTCGATTGTCACATTGGGGTTCAGTGGCAGAGACCTGAGACGCCCTTTGCCGATAGCGACAATCAGGGGGTCCGCCATCCTCAGGCCGTCCAACCATCCAGGGCAGGGCTCGGATAAGGTGCTTTCAATCACCGAGGGACGCAGCACTACGGTTGGAACTTGGCAACGGTTTTTCAAGATCATCTGCTCGCCCAGTGCCTTGGTGTAGGTGTAGGTGTCGTTCCAACCCCGTTGTCGCGCCCAAGCCATTCCCACCTCTACTAGGCGGGCTTGGATCCAACGCGCGCGGATTTTCTCCAAGCGTGTGCGTAGCCGCCCCCGGGGTGCACGGGGGCGGTGAGGTTTTCTGACCAGTTGCTGTTTGAATTGCCGCTCCCGCAACGGCAACTTCGCTTCGTCGTACACCTCCTTCACCAAACCCTTGATGTGGTCAACTTCCCGGTCGACATCCTTAAAACGTCCCTCAGGAAACTCTTCGGGGGTCGTCGGATCGGCACTGTGGTAGAAAGTCTCAAAGGCCGCCTTGGTGGTCGCGCCCCTAACGTAGGCGGTGGAAACGTGGATCAGTATCGCTCGCTCACACTCCGCGGCGAACCGAGCGACCCTCCGGGCAGCCAGAACGTTCAGCTCAAGAGCTTGGTCGATTGGTGCATCGAAAGAAACGACGGCCGCACTGTTGATGACAATATCTACGCTCTTTCGAAGGTGCTCAAAGGTCTCAGGGTTGATATCCAAGTGGGTTCGCGAAATGTCCCCGGCAACGCCCACCAGCTTGCGGCGCAGAAATTTGTCGACTTCGGACGCTCCAAGGCTCGCCCGTAGTCGATCAAAGACACTTGATGCATAAAGCTCTTTTTCAAGGCGAGCTTGCGCTGTAACGACCCGGCCTCCAAGTTGGTGTTGAGGACGGATCAAGACATAAATCCGCCTGACGTCAGGGCAGGAATAAAGGATTTTTTCAACCAAGGGTTGGCCAAGAAAACCGGTACTCCCCAGGACGAGGAGATTTTTCCCTTCGAGGGCGCGAGCGATTTTTCCCATGTGAGCCGTCAGTCCAGCTTAACTGAAAGGTCTAATTCTAGCGGAATAGGAGCGCAAAGGTCCGCACCGCGCGGGCTCCACCTCATTGCCTAGCAGGAGTCTGCAATGAGCCTACCCTCGCGAAACGATCGGCAGCGGCGTTTTCCCGACATTCGTCTGGAGGCTTTTGCCCGTAAATAGGGATCCTCTTAGTGGAACCATTCGGTTTTCTGGGGCCTCTTCTCGTCGAAGTTGCTGGCTAATTGAACAAGACTCACAAATTACGCAAAGGAGCAGCGCGCAGAGCCAAGAGGTCCGACAGCCCGGAACGTGTCTTATTGCTTCTAACTAAAGAAATAAAAAAAGGGATACATTTCTAGAAGTAGAAGTAGGGCCTGTGGAGACTGTTGATTAATGTTTTAAAGTCAATTGGGTGAACTGTTTGGGGGGCACGTTTGATGTTGAGTGGGGAGGTTCCTTGTGCAAGGTTTGTTGTGTTTAGTGGTCGGATAGAAGGCGTGCAGAGAACTCGCACAGGCCCTATGTGGAGAATGGTGCCGAACTGGAGAAAGGAACGATATTTACCTTGTTGAAAAAACAGGCGATCTGTTGGCCCATGAACAACCTGAACGGCGTTTATGAGAATTTGAGAGCGCCGTTTGAAGCTTCCAACTTGGTCCGCAGGAAACGAATGGCTTTGTGTGGGGACCATGAGTTGCCTCCATAGCGAGGTTGGTGAAATACTGAAGCGTCCAAGCTGAGCGATGGAGGTACGTCCTATCTGGTGATGGGCCTGGTCTTCAAAACCAGTCGGGCCGAGGCGAGAGTCGGGGCTGGTGGGTTCGATTCCCATGTACCTCCGCCAAGACAGAGGATAGCGGGGGCAGCCCGGGGTCACTTTGGGCGAAGGATCGACGGACTTGATTTTGCTGCAGGGAGAAGACCCTGGATGGTGAACCGTGTCGGATGAAAAGCTCATCGCAGAGTTGGTAGACGAGGTAGTCAGGCGCCTCGCCGCAGAAGAGGTGTGGGCCGGACTTCAGTCATGCCAAACGGTTTGTATGGAGCGCGATGGGAACCACGTCCGCTACATCGTTGAATGCGGGGCGGAGCGTCTGGGGTGCAGGCCCCGAGCGGCGTCCGTAGATTACAAGCTGGCGTCTTTTATCGACCACACTCTGCTTAGAGCCAACGCCACCCAGGAGGAAGTTGAGAAGCTTTGCCGGGAGGCAGCCAAATATGGATTTGCCTCTGTCTGTGTCAATCCAATATGGGTGCGCCTCGCCGCAGCTCAACTCTCCAGGTCCACCCCGAGGATCTGTACGGTCGTTGGGTTCCCGCTGGGCGCCAACACGACCGACGTCAAGGTTTTCGAGGCCCGGCGGGCGATCTTCGATGGAGCTGAGGAGATCGATATGGTTTTGAATGTGGGTGCCTTACGAGGCGAGCAGACTGCTGCTGTCCGGGAGGATATTCGAGCGGTGGTTGGTGTTTGCCATGAAGCTGAGGCGGTTTGCAAGGTAATCTTGGAAACCGCTTTTCTGACCGAGAAGGAGAAAGTGACGGCCTGTTCGCTAAGCAAGGAGGCCGAGGCCGACTTTGTCAAGACATCAACCGGCTTTGGACCAAGTGGGGCCACGCCCGGCGATGTCGCTTTGATGCGCAAAGCAGTCGGTCCAGCTCTGGGGGTCAAAGCCGCGGGCGGGATCAAGAGCCCCCACGAAACCCGTGAAATGCTGGCCGCAGGTGCGACACGAATTGGCGCCAGCGCCAGTGTCCGCATTGTTCGTAAGAGGGACAACAACACCCTGCAAGACGCCAGCGGCCGGGCAGGGGGCTTGAAAACCGGATAATCGGGACAACAGATAAGATGAGCCAACTTCAGTTCAATGTTGCGGCTATTCAGACCGACCTTCCCAACCCAAACCGCCGGTCGGAGATGAAACGCAACACGGCTAGAATCATTCAGCTAATCGAGCACGCTGTAGAGGGCTACAAGCCTTTCCTCCCAGTCCGTCTGGTGGTCTTCCCCGAGTTCGCTCATGCAGCTCCGATCTACCCGACCTTAAAGGAGTTGCGCAGCAAGCTGGGGGTGCCGATTCCGAATGAACACACGGCGGCGTTGGCGGAGAAAGCAAGCGGGCTGCAAATTTATATCCAATCCGGATCGATGCTTGAGACCGACACAAAATACCCGGGGGCCCTCTTCAACACCAGCTGTCTGATCGGGCCCGGGGGCGTGTTGCTGAAGTATCGTAAGGTTTACCCGTGGATCCCTTGGGAGGTCCACACCAGCCCGCACGACATTCCTGACTATGAGGAAGAGCTCTTCCCGGTCGCCAAGACGCCGATAGGTAGTATTGGCTGCGCAATTTGTTACGACTGGCTATTTCCGGAAACCCTGCGCCAGCTTACCGCCAATGGCGCCGAGATTCTGACCCGGGTTTCCGCCTATATGGACCCCTTCGGAGCCACCGAGCCGAATGCTTGGTGGACCATTGTCAACCGGTGCAGGGCGCTTGAGAACATAACCTACGTGGTCGCCGCCAACCAAGCAGCTTCGCTGGCCCACTTTCCTCCCTTTTCCTGGCCCGGCGGGAGCATGGTCGTCGACTACGATGGTCGCATTGTTGCCCAGGCAACCCCTGGAAGCTCGGAGAAAATTGTTGTTGCTCCCATTGACCTGCAAATGTTGCGCACGGAGCGCAAGAAGCGACTCGCCCACCAGATGTCGGTTCATTTGCGGACCGAGGCCCACACAATCTACCAGCGTTCTGTTTACCCCCGGGGAGGCCTACCGGCCGGCGACGTGAGCTACCAGGATAACGAGCGCAGAATCGAGCAGGCCAAGGCTGCGTGGAAGCCAAGGAAACAATCTTAAGAAAAGGCTCCGACCACGGTTTGCTTGAATCCGACTGCTTTCCCTGGATCGTTCAGCCCCCCCCCATCGCCACCCTCTCGTGCCTGCTGGGGTGGAAGGTGACAACGTTAGCGACGGTCTCGACTCGGCAAGTTGAGATCAATGGTTAGAGTTGGTAATATGTACACCTTTTAGCGGGATTTTGGCCCAGGCCGAGTAGGATTGCATGAAGCGGACCTTTCAACCGAACAATCGTCGACGCCGGAAAAAGCATGGCTTTAGGGCGCGCATGAGCAGCCGGGCCGGCCGTGCAATTATCAAACGGCGTCGCACCAAGGGGCGTACAAGGTTATCGGTGAGTGGATGAATCGGGCTTGGGATTTCCCAAGGCGTCGCGCTTGCGCAAACGACGGCAATACCTGGGCATTTATGCTCAAGGTGAGAAGGTCTCGCGGGCGACCCTGGTTCTCTACGCCTGCCCTAGCCGCCACCGGCGACCCCGTTTGGGGGTAACGGTCTCAAGAAAAGTTGGAAATGCGACCACCCGAAACCGAGTCAAGCGATTGCTCCGGGAAATCTTCCGGCAGCAAGCAGCCCATTTCAGGTCCTTCAGTGACCTGGTAGTGAACGTCAAACGGTCTGCATCCGAGGCCACCTACGACCAGCTAGAGGCAGACCTCCTCAGCGCGGTGAAGCAATGGAATCAAAGAAGCGATCGTGGCTGAGTTGCGGCGTTTTGGCCGCAATCCGGCTCTATCAGAGGCTAATTTCGCCTCTGTTGCCGCCGGCCTGTCGATTCCACCCAAGCTGCTCCACCTATATGGCACAAGCGATTGTCCGCAGGGGTCCGGCACGTGGCGTCGCGCTAGGGTTGAGAAGGCTGCTGCGATGTCATCCCTGGCAGGCGGGAGGCATCGACCCTGTTCCTTGAGCACCGAAGATGAACGATCCGGCACAGTTCGACACTGAAAAACGGCTGCTTTTTGCGTTGCTGCTTTCCACTGCAGTGTTGCTACTGGCCCCGTATTTCATGAGAAGCTTTTTCCCGGCTCCTCCTCAGGCACCGCTGGAAGAGATCATGGACGACCAGGCGCCGCCGCCCGTCCGGACCGAAACGCAGCCGGCAAGGGCTGCTGCTCCCGCCCTTCCGCAGACCCCCCACCTGCCGACGCAAGGCAATAGGCGCACGATCGAGGTTCTGGGGGAGGATTTGGCTCTACGCTTTAGCAGCGCCGGCGCTCAGTTGGAAAGCGCGCGGTTGACAGGGTATCAATCCAAGTCGAGTGAGGAATGGTTGGAGCTCATCCCCCAGGATCTGGCACCTGAGCACAGCCGTCCGCTATCGCTGTCAACGCCTGATCGGGCGGTCGCCGAGGAGCTGGCCGAAGCCGTTTACGAAATCGAGGGCAACCTACTGTCGCAAGTGCGCGCCCCGATTGAACTGGTATTTCGTTACCGGGGGGAGCGGGTCGAGGTGACTCGGCGGCTGAAGATACCGGCAGCCGGGTACACTTTTGAGCTCGAGACGAGTGTGCGGACAGCGAATGGCTCTCAACCCTTTTCAGTGGCGCTGGGTCCAGCCCTTGGAAAAGATCTCAACGCGCCGCCGGCGGGACTTTTCACCATCACGGCTGGAGATTTTGCGTATCCCGGCGTCGTTTACCATGCCGGTGGCAATGCACATCGAATTTACCTTTCCGATCTTGAGCAGGATCAAACCTTGGGCACGGACACTAGCTGGACCGCCTTCGACAGTCAGTTTTTCTCGCAGGTGCTGTTGACACCTGACGGCAGCGAGTATCTAAGCTTGAAAAAGAGTGTTTGGACGTCGACGGACGCGCAAGGCGCCGCCAACGAAGCTACGCTGATGCCGCTGGAGGTCGGCTTGCCACCCGACGCCCGAACCGTGGTTTTCTTGGGACCGAAGCACCCGGAGACCCTCCGGGCTGTCGAGCCGACTTTGACCCAACTGATCGATTATGGCTGGTTGGCAGTGCTCGTCAAACCGTTGGTGAGCATTCTCAAATTGATCTATGGCGTGGTCCATAACTACGGTTGGGCCATTATCATCCTCACCTTTCTGATCAACTTGGCACTACTGCCGATCCGCTACAAGCAGATCATTTCGATGAAGAAGATGACTGCCCTGCAACCAAAGCTGAAGGGGATACAGGATCGCTACAAGAAACTCCCCCGCCGGGACCCCAAACGCCAAGAAATGAACCGGGAGATCATGGCACTTTACCAGCAACACGGTGTCAATCCATTGGGAAGTTGTCTTCCGCTGTTGCTTCAGATGCCATTTTTGTTCGCCTTTTACCGTATGTTGGCTGGTTCCATAGAGCTTCGCGGTGCACCCTTCATGCTCTGGATTCAGGATCTCTCGCAGCATGACCCTTATTACGTGACGCCGGTTGTCATGGGCGCGTCGATGGTGCTGCAGCAGAAGATGACGCCAACCACCGGAGACCCCACTCAGCGCCGCATGATGATGATGATGCCGATAATGTTCACCTACTTCTTTCTGTGGGTATCTAGCGGTCTGGCTCTTTACTTCCTGTTCAGTAACGCATTCGGCATACTCTTTCAGGTAGGGATCCAAAGAATGAACCGGGAGGAACCGCCCAGCTCGAAACCGAAACAGCGTCGCCAAGGCAGAAAGAGCAAGAAACGATGATTCAAGCGGACCCCAGCGAAATCGTCTCCCAGGTTGAGGAATTTATAGGTGGGTGCCTAAAACGGGGCAAATTGAACTTGATCAGTACTTGCCGCGCCCAGGACGGCACCATTCATGTTGATCTGGAGGGTGAAGACAGCGAGTTGGTTCTGCAAAAAAATGCCCGGCTGCTTTACGCCCTCAACCATCTGGTCAACCAAGCCTTTTACTATCGCACCGGCCGTCAATTTAATTTCGTGGTTGACTGCCATGATTATCGAGGGACGCGAACCTCAGAGCTACAGCTGTTGGCGCGCAAGGCGGCTGAGCAGGCCTCGCTTTCGGGTCGCAGATTTGCGCTGCAGCCCATGCCGTCTAGCGAACGCCGCATCATTCACCTGACGCTGGCGGAAGAGCCGGGGGTGGAAACGCAGAGCGAGGGCCGAGGAATGTACCGGCGAGTGGTGATCCATCCCGGGGGGCAGATGGTGGTTTGACAGGCACTGACAATGACACCATCGTGGCCCTTGCCACACCGCCCGGCCGCTCGGCGCTCGCCATATTGCGGATCAGCGGCCCCCAGACTCGACCGTTGCTCGCTTCTTTTTTTAGGCCGACTCACTCGCCGCGGATTTATCGTCGCCGGGCTGTCCTGGGGCATGTCGTCAACGCCAACAAAGAGGCCGTCGACCAAGTTTTCCTGACTTGGTTCCCAGCACCTTCGTCTTATACAGGTGAGGATTTGTGTGAGATCTCCCACCATGGAAACCCTTTGATCTCGCAGCGCCTGACGCAACTTTTTCTGGAGGGTGGCGCGCGTTTGGCTCGACCCGGAGAGTTCACTGAACGAGCCTTTCTAAACGGAAAACTGGACCTCAGCCAGGCGGAGGCAGTGCGCGACCTCATCGATAGTCAGACCAGATTCCAATCCCAATTGGCGCTGCAGCAGCTGGAGGGGCGCCTTTCTCATTTATTGAAGCCGTTGAAACAGCAGCTGGTGGAGGCAATTTCCCATCTGGAAACGGCGCTGGAGTTTGTGGAAGACGACGTCAGGCCGGACGAGTTGGGTCAGATGCGGGCCAAATTGAGATCCGTCGATCGAGAGTTGGCTCCTTGGGAAGCGAGCTTTGCCATCGCACTTCTGGCCAAGCAGGGCATAGAAGTCGTGATCGTAGGCAGCCCTAACGCAGGTAAGTCAAGTCTTTTCAACGCTTTACTCAATCGCGATCGAGCGATTGTTACCGCTGTCCCAGGGACCACCAGGGACACGATCAGTGAGACGATCGAGGTCCGGGGTCTTGCGGTCAGGCTGATCGATACGGCAGGAATTCGCCCAACCCGTCAGGAGGTTGAAGTCTTGGGCGTAGAGCGCTCACGGGAGCACATCCGGGCGGCCGATGTCGTGATTTGGGTCCTGGACGGAAGCCGGCCCTTGAGCAAGGAGGATGAAGAGGTCTGGAAACTGGTTTGCGATCGGACGACGATTGCCGTGCGCAACAAGCTCGACTTGGGTCTCAAGGCCGAGCTGACGGCCGAAATGGAGCAACGCTGCTCTTCCAGTCTGACCGCCTCGGCCTTAAAAGGCGTTGGCCTTGACAAGCTCACCCGGGCGATTTTGGATTCCGTTTCGCCGCAAAGGGACCTCAGGACGGAGACAGTTTTAGTCACCAACTTGAGACACCAGCACTGTTTGCGTTCTGCCCGCCACCACCTGCAGAAGGCGATCGGAGCATTGGAGAAACAGTTGAGCGAGGAGTTTGTGGTTTACGACCTTCGCAAGGCGTTGGATCAGCTGGGGCAAATCACCGGGGAAGTAGCAGTTGAAGATATTCTGGCGGAAATTTTCGCCACCTTTTGCATCGGCAAGTAGCCTTTGAGGTCAGGACGGGGCCACCTGGAGAAGATGGTTGAAGAGGCCCTCAAGCTCCTCTTCCGATGCATAGCGAAAAATGATTTGGCCTCCTCGGCGCCGCTTTTCGATCCGCACTGGTGTTTGCCAGGCAACTTCGAGTTGCCGGGCGGCCGCGGCCACATTGGGGTCAACCCGGCGCGCCACGCCTTTCTGTCGTTGGAGCAAGGCCCGCACCCGCCGTTCAATTTGGCGCACCGACCAGCCTTGTGCGATTGCTTGCTGGGCCAAAACCTGCTGTTTTTTGGCCGGTAAAGGGAGCAACGCTCGGGCATGGCCCCCACTCAATTGACCTTCGATTACCAACCGCTGAACGCTGTCGGCAAGTCTGAGCAGTCGGAGAGTGTTGGCCACGGAGCTGCGGCTGCGGCCTACACGTTGAGCGATAGCCTGTTGGGAGAGGGAGAACTCCTCCAAGAGCAACCGGTAGGCGTTTGCTTCTTCGATGGCGCTCAAGTCGGCCCGTTGGATGTTTTCGATCAAGCTCAGCTCCAAAGCTTTCTGATTGGAAAGGGAGTGGACGAGAGCTGGAATTGTGCTCAGCCCGGCTCGCTCGGCAGCCCGCCAGCGTCGTTCGCCGGCAACGAGCTGGAAGTGGTTGTCCACCGGACGAACGACAATCGGCTGAATTACCCCATTGGATCGGATCGATTGGGCGAGTTGCTCTAACTTGGCAGGTTCGAATTGAGCCCTTGGTTGATAAGGATTGGGCCGGATCTGGTGCAGGTTGAGATGACGAAGGCCAACCCCTGACGGCGTTGGGATGAGAGCATCCAAGCCTTTCCCCAAAGCTTTGCGTTTCATGTTGATTGCCTCCTTGGCCGGGAGCGGGAATTGTGCAAGATCTCTTGAGCCAGCAGTACGTATGCGTTGGCGCCACTAGACCGGGCAGCGTAGAGCAGAATCGGCCTCCCGAAGCTGGGAGCCTCGGCCAACCGAACATTTCGCGGTATGGTGGTTTCAAATACGTGCGAGCCAAGATGACCCCGAACGCTTTGTTGGACCTGATTGGCAAGATTCAGTCGTTCGTCGAACATGGTCAAGAGCACGCCCTCGATCCGGAGACCGGGATTGAGTTGATCCTGAACCCGTTCCAGGGTCCCAAGGAGCTCTGTGAGGCCTTCGAGGGCAAAGTATTCGCACTGGATGGGAATGAGCAATGAGTCGGCAGTCGCCAAGGCGTTTACCGTCAGAATTCCCAGTGACGGTGGGCAGTCGATCAGGATGAAATCAAAATCATCTTGCAGCGGCTCGAGAACTTGCCGAAGGCGAAGCTCCCGATCCACGACCTCCAGCAGTTCGATAGTAGCGCCGATGAGGTTCCGGTTGGAGGGGAGCAGCTTCAGCGACTGGAGAGGCGTTTCAACCAGGGCGTCCTGGGGGCTGGAATCGAGCCCCAGAACCTCGTAGAGCGAAACCGACAATGAGTTCTTGTCGATGCCGAGTCCCGAGGTCGAGTTAGCCTGAGGGTCGAGGTCGACCAGCAAGACACGCAGGTCGGCTGCTGCCAAGGAAGCGCCAAGATTGATCGCTGTGGTGGTTTTTCCAACGCCCCCCTTCTGGTTGGCGATAGCGATGGTTCTGGGCATTGAGAGGCTTCAAGCATACCACAACTCTCCAGCGGGATTGGATGCTGAAGCCTATTTTGTTTCACGTGAAACAGGATTGTCGGCCCCGGAGATGTTGATCTCGAAACTGCTCGCCCATCGCCGTTTCGAGTGCGGAACTTGGCACTGCGAGCGGAGTTTGAGCCACTCGCTGGGGGCAATCGGTTGCTGACCGTGCAGGGCCACTAGCGGCACGCGGTAGCGTTGCAACGTTGAGGCCAGCCGCGGCGAAAGCTTGAGCGCGCGCAAGGTGGCCACCTTGACCCCCTCCCAGCCCGGAAAGCTCTCAGCCCTTCCGTCAAACAGCGCGACTTCCAACCCCAGCCGATGGGCCACCTCTCGAAGGAAGACCCTTTTCTTGTTGGTGGGCTCGATTAGCGTCATCCGGAGGCTGGGGTAGAACACTTTGCAAGCCATTCCAGGAAACCCAGCCCCGGTGCCGATGTCTACTACCGACTGCCCGGGGCTTAGAAAGCGGTGACCCAACCAGTAGCTTTCAAAGAAGTGAAAACGAAGTAGCCGGGCTGGATTGCGCTCGCCAATGAGATTCACGCGCCGACTCCATTTCAGCAGCAACTCGAGGTAGGCGACAGTCTGCTGCACTTGTCGGGGCCGAAGACGCAACCCGAAAAGCTGTTGACAACGACGGATCTCAAGCAGCAGGTTCACGGTTTGGTTTGAGGTTGAGGTGAATATTGAGGATCGAAATAGCCGCCGGCGTGATACCGGGAATCCTTGCCGCTTGACCGAGATTCTCCGGCTTGACACGACAGAGACGCTCGATGACCTCGTTGGAGAGGCCCGCCACCCGATCGTAGCGAAGAGTGCTGGGAAGGACCCGCCCCTCCAATGAACTGAGCCGCTGGACGTCTCGCTGCTGTTGCCGAATGTAACCGGCGTACTTGATCTCCGATTCCACCACCTCGCTCTCCTGAGGAGAGAGATGGTGGCCGCCCGATTTCAGCAGTGCCTCAAGCTCGCTTAACGAGCATTGAGGTCGCCGGAGGAGTTTGGCCAAACGCAGGCCAGGCTGGAGCTTGTACTTGGTTTGGAGAGCGCCAAAATCAGGATCCTGTTTTTGGAGGCGCCGCCGGCTCAGAAAATCAATAGCCGCTTCGATCCGTTTCCACTTGGCCTGAAACTGCCGGAAGGCCTGTTCGCCCACCAGCCCCAACTCTCGAGCCTTTGGGGTAAGACGCCGGTCAGCATTGTCGATCCGCAACAAGAGACGACATTCGGCCCGGGAAGTAAAAATACGATAGGGTTCATCAACTCCCTTGGTGACCAGGTCGTCGATCAGAATACCGATATAGCTGTTTTGTCGCCTGGCCACAAACGGGGGTTGACCTTTGACTTGCAGGCCTGCATTAATGCCCGCCGCCAATCCCTGAGCAGCGGCTTCCTCGTAGCCCGTGGTACCGTTGATCTGGCCGGCAAAATAGAGCCCTTTGAGCCGGTGGGTTTCCAGACTCGCCGCCAGCTGGGAGGGTTCAACGAAGTCATACTCGACAGCATAGCCTGGCCGAATGATTTCGGCCTTCTCCAGACCGGGAATTTGCGCCAGCATCGCGTACTGCACATCCAGCGGCATGCTGGTGGAGAGGCCATTGATATAGATTGTGTCACCCTCCAGCGTCTCCGGCTCGAGAAAGAGCAAGTGCGAGGAGCGGTCGGCGAACTTGACCACTTTGTCTTCGATGGAAGGGCAGTAGCGCGGTCCGATGCCCTGGATTTCGCCGCTGTAGAGCGGGCTGCGCCCCAAGTTGTCAGCCAACACCTGATGAACCCTGGGATTGGTGTGAGTGATCCAGCAACAGACTTGGCGCAGTCGGGGCTGCGCGCTCCGAAAGGAAAAAAAAGTCGGCTCGTCGTCGCCCGGCTGCCTTTCCAGAGCCTCCAGATCGACACTATGTCGGCTGACCCGAGGCGGAGTTCCGGTCTTAAGGCGACCCAGCTTGAACCCCAAATCCCGGATCGAGGCGGCCAGTTTTAACGCCGCCGCCTCCCCTGACCTGCCCGCCTGAAACTTTTGCTCGCCCAAGTGGCAAAGACCGTTGAGGAAGGTTCCGGTGGTAAGAATGGCGGCCCGACACGCCAGCCGTTGTCCGTTTGCCACTTCGACGCCCGTGACCGCGCCCGACCGGTGGCAAATATCGGCCGCTTCGCCGGTCACGATGTCCAATCCGGAGACTTGCCGCAAGTGAGCTTGCATCGCTTCCCGGTATCGCCTCTTGTCGCATTGGGCACGGGGCGCGCGAACCGCCGGGCCGCGACGCCGGTTGAGGAGTCGGAACTGAATGGCCGTCCGGTCGGCCACTGTCCCCATCAGTCCACCGAGAGCGTCAATTTCTCTGACGAGGTGGCCCTTGGCCACGCCCCCGATCGAGGGGTTGCATGACATCTGGGCGATCATGGCGGGGTTCAAGGTCAAGAGCGCGGTGCGGGCCCCCAGGCGAGCGGCGGCAGCAGCGGCCTCAACGCCTGCGTGACCACCACCAACCACGATGACGTCGTAGCTTGCGTGAGACATAATCCTCCCGGCAAAAATCGGCGCGCCATTCATTGACGCCCAACGGCGCTTTTCCCAACATTGGAACCCGGCTCGGCGCTCAACTATTATAGAAAGTGTGTTCAGAAGAAAGAAACGCTTGACGCAAATGGTTTCTTGCGGCGGCTGAGCGTCAAAGTTGGCACCGGAGGTGCTGCAGGCCGCGTTGGCAAGAGTTGAGAACGTTTACGACCCGAACGTCTTGATCGGTTATAAGACCGCCGACGACGCCGGGGTTTATCAATTGGACAAGAAAACCGCCCTGGTCCAGACGGCGGACTTCTTTACGCCCATAGTGGATGACCCGTTCGTCTACGGACAGATCGCCGCCGCTAATGCCTTGAGTGATGTCTACGCGATGGGCGGCTCGCCTCGCTGCGCGCTCTCTCTGGTAGGCTTTCCCGAGGGAGACCTGGATTCAAGCGTCCTGCACGAAATCCTGAGGGGCGGCGCCGACAAGATGATCGAAGCCCGGGTACCGATTATCGGGGGGCATTCGGTCAAAGACCCGGAACTGAAATTCGGTTTTGCCGTGACCGGACTAGTCGACCCCGAGGCCATCCTTTCCAATCAAGGCGCCCAACCCGGGGATGAGGTCTTGCTAACCAAACCGTTGGGTACGGGGGTGATCACCACCGCTATCAAGTTCGGAAAATGCCCTCGCCAGGTTGAAAAAGGGGCCATCGATTGGATGCTGAAGCTCAACCGGTTGGGACAAGACTTGGCTGGCTACGAAGTGCACGCCGCCACTGATGTGACCGGCTACGGACTATTGGGCCACGGCTATGAGATGGCAGTGGCCAGCGGGGTTTGCCTCCAACTGGAGAGTCGTCTGATCCCTTGGATGGCCGGCGTGGAAGAATTGGCGCGAGCCCGCTTGCTGCCGGCGGGAATCGAAAACAACCGTCGCTATGTGGGCACCGCTGTCAGATGGAAGGCCCCATCGATCCCAGCGTGGCAACGAGAGGTTCTTTTCGACCCCCAGACCTCAGGCGGCCTACTGCTTAGCTTACCCCCGAAAGATGCCGGCCGCCTATTGAGTTCGTTGAAGAGTGAGACTGATTCGGTGGTGCGGATCGGACAGGTCGAATCACGCCGAGAAGCTTACCTCGAGGTGATCTAGTCGGGGCGAATCCCGTAAGAGCGGAGCAACTTGGCATCTTGGGCGGTCAGCTCCAAGCTGACCAGCCTGGAGTTGGCGCAAGCCGAATCCTCGCCTTCGCGCTCTTCGCGTCGGTTGAATCCTACCGTGGCCTCCACGACCAGGAAAACCTCATAGCCGTCCTCGCGGATATTCCGGATCACTTCAGTAATATTGGGCGAATCCTTAAGTGCTTTGTTTATAGCCACTTTTAGCTCGTTGCGATGATTGACCAAGTCATCATCCAACATTGAAGCATTCCCCCGAACTCTGTTAAGATCCGTTGCCCGGCAACAGATGATAGCAGACTTGCAATTGAAGTAAAAGGGGAAGCAAGAGCCCTTGATGGTTTCATCCAGCCGACAGAAACACGACGACCCTCCGAATTGCTATGGGCCTTGGGAGGGCTCCGGCCCGGATTACGATGGGGACCTCGCTGATCCGGGGCACTACCCGTACACCCGGGGGATCCACCCGGAGATGTACCGTCGCCGATTTTGGACCATGCGTCAGTATGCGGGCTATTCTTCGGCGGCGGACTCCAACCGCCGTTACCACTACCTGTTGTCCAGGGGAACAAAGGGCCTCTCGGTGGCCTTTGATCTCCCCACCCAGCTAGGTCTGGACTCTGACCACGAAGAAGCAATCGGTGAAGTTGGCCGAGCGGGAGTTCCCATTGACAGCCTCAAGGATATGGGGCGGCTGTTTGAGGGAATACCCCTGCAGGACATCTCCACTTCGATGACGATCAATGCCACCGCTGCAACGCTGTTAGCATTTTACTTGGTAACAGCCCGCCGCCAAGGCGCTGAGTGGCCCCAACTCCGCGGGACGATCCAGAACGATATCCTCAAGGAGTACATTGCCCGGGGGACTTATATTTATCCCCCCAAATCCTCCCTTAGACTGATCACTGACATCTTCGCCTTCGCCCGAAACCACCTCCCCCGCTGGAACACGATATCGATCAGTGGCTACCACATCCGCGAGGCGGGCTCTACGGCGGCCCAAGAAATCGGCTTTACCTTGGCAAACGCGGAATGTTACATCGAAGCGGCCCTCGCAGCCGGTTTGGACATTGACTATTTTGCTCCGCAGTTATCCTTTTTTTTCAATGCTCATAGTAATTTACTGGAAGAGATAGCCAAGTTTAGAGCAGCCCGACGGATCTGGGCGCGGTCCCTCAAAGAGCGGTTTCAGGCCTCCAACCCTCGATCCTTAAGGCTCCGCTTCCATGCGCAGACCGCAGGCAGTACGTTGACGGCTCAACAACCCGATAACAACGTCGTGCGGGTGGCTTATCAAGCCTTGGCTGCGATTCTGGGAGGCGCGCAGTCTCTCCATACCAACAGTCGGGACGAAGCCCTGGCCCTACCTACCCAAGAAGCAGCGCTTTTGGCTCTCCGAACTCAACAGATCTTGGCTCATGAGAGTGGTATTGCTACAACTGCCGATCCGCTGGGGGGAAGCTGGTGCATTGAGGCTCTCACCGATCGGTTGGAGGAAGAAGCCGAGGATTACCTCTCGCGAATTCGGAGCATGGGAGGAATGCTGAGAGCAATCGAGACCGGTTTTGTTCAGAGCGAAATTCAGGATTCGGCCTTTCGTCAACAGCAGGCTGTGGAATCGGGCGAAAAAATCGTCGTGGGTGTCAACCGTTTTTCCCAACCGGAGGAAACGGTTTTGCCAACGCTGAGAATCGACGGGGAAGTAGAACGGCGGCAGGTAGAGCGTCTCAGATCCTTTCGACGGAAACGCGACGGCGGGAAAGTGGAACGGGCCCTGGATCAGACGCGGAAAGTAGCGGCCGGCACCGATAATCTGATGCCGGCCTTGGTGGCCGCGGTTGAGGCGAAGGCGACAGTGGGCGAGATCGCCCAGGCGCTGGGCGACGTGTTTGGTTATTATCACGAATCAGCGTTTTTCTAGGGCCCCTCCAGCAACTTTTTCTAGGTTGGTCCGCTCCAGCGGCCCCTTGGTTGCAGCCCAGGGCTGTCTAGCAGACGGCACTTTCTTGCTAGTTTCGAACTGGGTGAGCCAATCGTAAACCCGGTCGAGGGGGGAGGACTGAGGTGGCGCCGATTTCCGAGCTGGATTCATCATGACGACCATCTATTTCTGGACGATTCTGGCCTTTTTGTTGTTGCTGGTGGGAGTGGCAATCAGGGGCAGCCGTCAGGTTGCATCCCAGGAAGACTTCTCGGTCGCGGGCCGGAAACTCAGCCCCCTGGTGCTTTTTGGAACGATGTTGGCCACCTGGATTGGCACTGGAAGCATTTTCGGCAACGCTGAGAAAACGTACCGCGTTGGTGTGGCGGCCGTGATCATTCCCTTGGCCGCCCTGGCTGGGATCGTCGTGCTCTATTTTCTGGCTGGGCGAGCGCGTGGATTGAAGGGCATTACCGTTCAGGACCTGCTGGAAAGACGCTACAACGCGACCGCACGAGTGTTCGGGACCGTGACACTGGTGCTGGCCTACGTGACCATCGTGTCATACCAATATCGGGCCGCTGGTGCCGTGCTTAACCTTGCGTTGCCGGAATTGTCCAACCGGCAGGCGATCTTGATCACTACCGTTTTCATTATTGCCTATACGGCCCTGGCGGGCATGGTGTCCATTGCCAACATCGGTTTGATTCAAGGCATTGTCATGATTCTGGGTGTGACGGTAGCGCTGCCGGTTTTTTGGTTCAAGGCCGGTGGTTTGACGGGGATGCGTGAGGTCTTGAATCCTTCCCACTTCGATTTTTTCGGGCCGATCTCATTTCTCGAGGGTGTCGGCATCCTGCTCCCGGCATTCTTGCTGATTCTCGGCGACGCGAACATGTATCAGCGTTTTTTCTCGGCCAGGAGCGAGGGAGCGGCTCGCCGAGCGGTTCTCTGGCTGCTTTTCGGTGTGGCCTTTATGGAAACGGCGATCATTTTGACCGCCTGGGTGGCCAGTTCGCTGGTGCCTGAACTGGACACCCACGGTCGGGTAATTGCCTATGCCGCCCGGGACCACCTGCCCGTGGTTCTGGGAGCGTTGCTGCTGACAACGATTATGGCAATCATACTTTCGACTGCCGGCAGCTATCTCCTTTCCCCGGCCACTTGTGTGATTCGAGATATCTATCAGCGCTTTCTCGACCCCCAAGCCAGTGAGCGGAGGCTGGTGCTGCTGCTTCGCCTGATGGTGGTGGTCCTGGGCGCCGTCGCCTACTATCTATCAACGCTCTCAAACGAATTCTTGTCGGTGGCGCTCTACGCCTATACCATCTACGGAGCAGGTATTACGCCGGCGCTGATAGCCGCCTTTTTCTGGAGGCGGGCCAATGCTTCGGGCGCCATCGCCTCGATTCTATCGGGCACTGCCGTGACCGTAATCTGGAAATCACTGGAGGGGCAGTTGCCGGGAATATGGGGACAACTGGATGCGGTGGTCCCGGCCATCGGCGCTTCCGTCTTGGCTCTGGTGCTGGTGTCCCTGGTGACGTCTTCTCCCTCGGAGGAGCAGGTGGCCCCGTTTTTCGAGCCCTCTTAAGACGAACTCAAGACTCCTCTTCCCAACCGTATCGGCCCACCAGGGGCACGAAGCGGCAACCCTCACCCCGTCGGGTTTCCAGCCCCCTGGCTGTCCGGGTGATGATGTGAAGCGCTTGGAAGCGACCCTCCTGGATCGGGATTACCAGCCGGCCTTGGGGAGCCAATTGCTCGATAAGAGCCGGTGGAACACGAGGGGCTCCGGCAGACACCACGATAGCGTCAAAGGTGAGAGGATTCGGCCAGCCCAAGGTGCCGTCCCCTTGATGGAAATGCACCTGGGTGTATCCCAGGTGATGAAGCAGGGCTTTTGCCCTCCGGATAAGTTCCGGGACCCTCTCCACGCTGTAAACAGCACCTCCCAATTCGGCGAGAATCGCGGTTTGATAGCCGCAACCGGTCCCAATTTCCAGCACCTTATGCTCTGCAGCGATGGCGGCCTCTTGCACCATGACCGCAACCATATAAGGCTGGCTGATAGTTTGACCGCAGCCAATCGGTTGCGGTTGGTCGCGGTAGGCTGCGCTCCTGCTTTTTGTCGGCACGAAAAGGTGGCGCTGAACCTTGAGAAAAGCCTGCAAGACGGAAGGCTTGTCGACTCCCCGCTGTTGAAGCTGGGTCTTGACCATGGAAAGTCGCTGCTGCGCGAAACCCCTGCCTAACATGATCGTTCCAGCTGCCGTCGTTTTTGCAACAATAGCGAGCGGAGCCTTCGGGCTTCAGAAGAGCGCAGCAAGACAGCCTGGCGAGTCAGGGCTTGCTGGAACCGGCTAACGTCCGGCCAGCGATCAATCCGGTCCAGTTGGCCCTTGAGCCGATAAAAAAGGGGCGAACAGTCGCCCGCCAGCTCTTGGACGAATTGGTAGGAGGCTCGGTGCAGGGCGCAGCGTCCGAAGCGCCGAATCGAATCCTGATGTTGTTGTGTGCCGTACCCTTTGTGATTGGCAAACCCATAGTTCGGGAAGTCGCGGTCGAGTTCCTTCATCAAAGCATCCCGATGGGTCTTGGCGATGATCGAGGCGGCCGCGATCGAAAAATGAAGCCGGTCGCCATTGATGATTGCTTCCTGGGGCAGCTGGATTTCCGGCAAGCGGCGAGCATCGATCAACAGGTGCTCAGGTTGGGGCCGAAGTTGGGCAATCGCGCGGCCCATGGCTAACAGACCGGCTTGATACACATTGAGCAGATCGACCTCTTCAACCTCAGCCAAACCCAGGCCGACGCTCAGGGCCCGCGATCGAATCTCTTTGGCCAACCATTGGCGCTTGGCCGGCTGAAGCCGTTTGGAGTCATCCAACCCTACGATAAAGGCTCCGGGTTCAAAAATCACCGCAGCAGCAACAATGGGGCCCGCCAAGGGCCCCATTCCCGCCTCGTCAACCCCGGCGACGTGCGTCATTCCCGCTTCCCACAATTCCCGCTCTCGTCGCAACAACCACTTAGTTCGGCGCTCCTCGCGCTGTTGCAGCCGGTACCGCCTCAACGCCCTGAGGTAAAGGTCTTGTACGCCCTGGCGTTGATCGTTGCGGAGGCGGCCAAGCAAGTATCGTGACACGCGACTTGACTTCTTGAGGTAGCGTTCGCGAATCTCAGCCACAGAGCAGTCGCTTAGGTCAGCCGCCATTCTAATTCTCGCAAGTGAGCCGCAAGGATTACTCTAAGCCGAGAGATTGCCCGAAGTTGGGTTGAGTGGTGTTGCTGGCCCCTACCGTAGTGTTGCAGGAATGCAGGCGATAGCGAACAGGGACAAAGGGGGCTTGGTAGTGTGAAACAGTTTGGCGGGCCTGGTGAACGAAAAAGGTGTTCAGAGTCATGGCACGGCTGCATTATAGTTTGCTGGAGAGACCTCCCAAACCAAGACCCCAAGATTGGGCTCCGTCGGGGAGGCGGGTGAACTCCGCTGAAATGCTGACGAAACCAGGATCCGCGAAAACCTTGGCACCGCCGGACAACTTTTCCTGGCCTCAACGACTCGCCCTTGCAACTGGGAGTGGAGTTGCTTGGCTGATGGTCTGGCTGTTGGGCAAAGTGACCCGGTTTGACGTCCGTGGATGGGATCATTACCGTCAGGCCCGTCAGAGCGGACCGGTGATCCATTGCTTTTGGCACAACCAGTTGCTGCTCTCTACCTATTTTTGGCGTTGCAGCAACATTATGGCTTTGACCAGCCGCCATCTTGACGGTGAGTTCGTCAGCCGGGTGATTTGTCGTTTTGGCAACCGGGCGGTGCGTGGGTCAAGTTCCCGGGGCGGGGTCGGCGCTCTGTTGCAATTGAAGCGCCAGCTGGAGAATGGCGTTAATGTTGCCTTCGCCGCGGATGGACCCCGGGGCCCTCGCTACCGAGTGAAGGCCGGACCCGTATGGCTGGCCCAAAAGATGGGGCTGTCCATTCTGCCTTTCCACATTGAGCCTCAGCATTTTCGCGAATTGGATACGTGGGATGGCTTTCGGATTCCCCGACCCTTTACCTCGGCGGTCGTCCAGATCGGCCCGCCTGTGCTCCTGACCGGTGTTTCCAGTGCTCAAGGGCTGTGTCTCTTGCAAGAGGGAATGGATCGGACCAGCCGCGCTGCCCGGACGGGCCAACTCGCACCAAGGCAAGAAAAGAAGTGAGCCGCCAAGTGGCGATCTCCACGATAACGACGCGCAGTTTATATTGACCCGGCGGTGCGAAGAGTTTGTTGGTGTAAATGATCCCCCGACCCTGTCTGACTTGCTTGGACCCTAACCTCACTTGAAAGATTTCTCGTAAACGCACGACTTCATTCCCGCTGAGGTCTGAAAGTAAGCCGATGATTCCCAATTGGGTGTAGACACCGCGCTTGGAGGCTTCCGGAAAAGAAAGGGGATTGATCTTGAGACGAAAAGGGAGCCCCAGCCGCCCCCCCTCCCGGCGCGCTGCAAGGATGTCCATCTGGGCGCCAATTTCCCGAAAGGCACGCCAGTTCTCGTCCGCCAGTTTCACCAGAGCTTCGTGATCAAACAAAGCGGCAAGTAGAGATTTCTTGTGTGCAAAGCGGGGCGGCATTTGCTCAAACGCCGACGAAACCTCAAGGTTGGGGTCGTGGGGAAGAATCTCTACCTCCTGAATGGTCGTCTCAAACGAAACTCCCTCCGGATAATAAGCAATCGAGTAAAGGTTCCCAAAAAGGTGATCATTGATTTGGGCTAACACATCGTCGACATTCAGAATCGCTTTAAAGCCTTCAAAATTCATCCCGCCAGTGCCAAGGGAAAGAGAGTTGAAGGCGTTCTCTTTGGCTGCCTGCTGGGGGTCGGCCCGGTTGGCAGTGGCGGAATCGGCAAAGGAAGAGTCGGGCCCGATGTAGACTTGGGCGACTGACGGCACCAGGATCGTATAGAGCGTGGTTCCGGTCTCTTTGGCTCGGGCAGCGCTGGCGGCGGATTTGGCAAAACTATCATCCAGCCCGTCAGAAATGATGATGATTGCTTTTCGTTCGTCCGGCCCAGCGCGCGTCGACATCAGAGACATTAGCTGTTGCAGCGAGTCGTAAATTGCGGTTTTTCCAAGGTGTCGACGGGCATCACGAAAGCCCAGCAGAGCGAGTTCACGGTTGGTCGTAAAGTTGGCAAAAGTGATCAACTTGTCAGTGAATCCAAAGACTCCGGTCACGGTGCTGCGGGTGATGTTGTCGAGGAAACTGCGGGCAGCTACGATCTCTTCAGCGCGGGTGGCAAAGGTACTGCCGCTGACATCAAGGAGAAAGGCCAGCCAGAGCCGGCCTCTTGGCGGCCCCTGACGTCTTGGCGCCTCGAAATACTGGATCTCTTGGGGCACACCGTTGTGAAGAATCCTGAAATCATCTTGCTTTAGCGAGTTCACGAAACGACCCGCGGTGTCGCGCAGGGCGAAGCGCAGGAGCGCCAAGTCGATGTCGACGGTAAACCGCTCTTGCGGAGTTTGAGCGGGGTTCTGTCCGCTCAGAGATTGGTTCAGGCAAACCAACCCGAGCAATAGAAGCGTCAAATGCCGGGGATGATTCAATCTGGCTCCCGGGACTTAGACAGTATGCAAGCCCACCAGGCCGAGAAATTCGCTCCGTGAGCGCTGATCCCGCCGGAACCGACCCAGCATAGTCGAAGTAATCATTTTGGTATTCTGTTTTTCAACTCCTCGCATCATCATGCAAAGGTGTTGGGCTTCGACGACTACCGCTACGCCCTGGGGAGTGACAGAGTTCTGGATCGTTTCGGCTATCTGTTGTGTCAATCGCTCCTGCACCTGCAGTCGCTGGGCGAACATGTCGACAATGCGAGGAATCTTGCTCAGCCCAATGACCTTCTCGCGCGGCAGATAGCCGACGTGACACTTGCCGAAAAAAGGCAACAGATGATGTTCGCACATGCTGTAGAGCTCAATATCTTTGACGATGACCATCTCGTCGTATTCAACGGTGAAGAGAGCACCGTTGAGGATTTTGTCAATGCTGTCGCGATAGCCCTGGGTCAACCGGGTCAAGGTACGACTTACCCTCGACGGTGTGCTGAGCAAACCCTCACGGTCGGGGTTTTCTCCGATGGCGATCAAGAGGTTTCGAATCAGTTCTTCCAATTGAGTTGCTCCGAGCAAGTGCAGCCGCCCTGGTTACCGATGGGCCCGAATCTTGAATCGAATATAAGGAAAAACTGCCGCCGAATACAATCCACCTGCTGTCTCAACCTGGTGGCCAACTGAGAGGGCGCCCTCCGAGGACGTGGAGGTGCAGATGAAAGACACTTTGTCCTGCTGGTGCCCCGTTGTTGATTACCACTCGGAAGCCACCTGCTATGCCTTCGCTTTGGGCTACCTCGGTGGCCGTCAGGAGAAGATGTCCCAACAGCACGGAATCTTCAGTCGTTGCTTGGCTGAGGCTGGTGAGGTGTTTGCGCGGGATGACCAATACGTGAGTCGGTGCCTGGGGATTCAAGTCGCGAAAGGCAAGCGTGTGTTCATCCTCCCGGAGCACTTGAGCCGGGAGGCTCTTATCAGCAATCTTGCAGAAAACACAATCAACCATTCCGGTATTGTAGCCGAGATTCGCCCCCCGGTTCAGATTCGAGCAGGTTCAAGAATAGCGCAGCGATCGATTCCTGCCAGATCCTTTTCACTTCCCAACCATCGCCACCCGGAGTTGTTTGCCAACCGGGCGACCGCCTTTTTTGATCGGTGCCCGAGTTCGATTGTCAGGCGCCCGCCAGGTTTCAATAGCAAGGAAGCCCGCTGGAGCAGGCGCCGATAGACCCCCAGACCATCGTCGTCGGCAAATAACGCGATCGCGGGCTCGTAGCGATACGTTTCGGGATCGACTTGGTCGAGTTTCTGAGAACCCACATAAGGTGGATTGCAAATCAACAGGTCGAAGGTCTTTCGTGGCAACAGTCCCCGAAAAAGATCGCAACACAGCAACCGTACTCGATCACTGCAGCCCAGCCCCCTAATGTTTCGTTGGGCTACCCTGAGAGCGGGATAACTGATATCCGAGGCGACGATCCAGCAATCCTGCAGCTCGCAGGCCAGCGTGGCAGCGATGCACCCCGATCCGGTTCCCAGATCGAGAATTCGTGCTGGAGGTTGCCGCTTGAGCCAAGTTAAGGCAATATCCACCAGCAATTCGGTCTCGGGGCGGGGAATCAGGACGGCCGGGTTCACCTGGAATGTCCGGCCGTAGAATTCTTGGATCTTTCGCAAGTAGGGCAGAGGGTAACGACGTGCTCGTTGCTCAAGTAGCTTGCTCAGACGATCTCGTTGAGGCAGAGACAGCTCGGTCTCGGGATGAGCAAACAGGAAGATGCGATCAACTCCCAGCACCAGGCACAGCAGGAGTTCCGCTTCCAGTCGCGGCTGAGGCAACTGACTGGGGGCCAGCCTTCGAGTCGCCAAGTGAAGAGCCTCCGCGACGTTCAGCACGGCGCCAGCCTCCGCTATGAAAGCATCAGACCACTTTCGGGTCCTCTTGTGCGAGCGCTGACGCCTGATCATGTGTGACGAGGCGCGTGATCAGTGTATCCAGCTCGCCCCCGAGAATTGCCTCCAACTTGTGAAGCGACAACCCGACCCGATGATCGGTTACCCGGTTCTGGGGAAAGTTGTAGGTGCGGATTTTCTCGCTGCGATCACCCGAGCCCACCATCGATTTTCGATTCTGAGCACGTTTCTCCCGCTGCTCTTGAGTCGCTCTTTGAAGCAGCCGGGAGCGAAGTACCTTGAGGGCTTGACTCTTATTCTTGGTCTGTGATTTCTCGTCCTGGCAGGTCACGACTTCGCGAGTGGGAAGGTGAGTAATGCGAACCGCGGAGTAGGTAGTATTGACGGATTGGCCACCCGGACCCGACGAGCAATAAGTGTCGATACGAAGGTCCTTGGGGTCGATCTGAACCTCAACTTCATCGGCTTCAGGCAGCACCGCCACTGTGATAGCGGAGGTGTGCAGGCGCCCCTGGGCTTCGGTTTCCGGTACGCGTTGCACGCGGTGGACACCACTCTCGTACTTAAGGTGGCTGTAGACGTTGTGCCCCTCGATAGTGGCCGTGATCTCTTTGACTCCCCCTATCCCAGTATAGCTCACCGACAAAACTTCGGTTTTCCAACCCTTCTTCTCGGCAAAGCGAGCGTACATTCGAAAGATTTCTTGAGCAAAGAGAGTCGCTTCGGCCCCTCCAGTCCCAGCCCGGATCTCTAGAATGACATTTTTCTTGTCGCTGGGATCGTTGGGCAGAAGGAGAACCCTCAGTTTTTCCTCAAGGGCCTCTTTCTGCGACTGCAACTCTTCCACTTCAAGTTGCGCCAGCTGCCGTATTCCGGCATCCGATTCCTCACGCAAGATCGTTTTGGTCTCCGCCAGATGACGTCCGACGGACTGGTATTGGCGATAGGTCTCGACGATTATCGTCAACTCGGCGCGAGCTCGCGCGGCTTTTTGATAGAGCTCAGGAGAATCGCGCTGTGCGGCCTCATTGAGCTCCAGCGCCAATTCTCGATAGCGCCGTTCGACATCTTGCAACCGGTCAAACATTACGCCCCGAGCATCACTTCCGCTTCAGATTGCCGTACTTGCGCTGAAACCGCTCCACCCGGCCGGCGGTGTCAATGAGTTTCTGTTTACCAGTAAAAAAAGGATGGCAGCTTGAACAGATCTCGAGGCGAATCTCATCTTGACTGGTCGACCCAGTCTCCCACTCGTTGCCGCAAGCACAGTGAACCTTGACTGTTTGATACTTGGGATGGATACTGGCCTTCATAAGTATTTCCTTGATTTCGTGCCAAGAGCCAAGAGGCCGTCTCGTAAGTTGTTGACTTTGACTAGACACGCCTCGGCAGAAGCTTCAAAATCATTAGTATACAGGAAATAACGTTACCCTGAGAGGCGAGTCCGAAAATAAAGGTCAAGCAATTTTGAGCGAGGTGGTTCCTTGACAACTTGCCTGGAGGGGCAGTATAAAGAGCGCTTCGAATTTGAGCCAAGGAGCTCCTTTTCGTGGACGCTTCTTCCATCTTGGGTGTGTATTGAAGTCACATCTCCAGTGTTTCCAGCCGAAGGCTCGCGTCTTCGGAGGGACAACAGCCAGTTTGCTCTCCCGCAATTCCAACGCAACCAGCCTAGCGACAGCAACACCAGGAATCGCCTCCAAGGGGGGCTGCAGCAAGCACTTTCAATGGAGGTTTTGAGCTAGATGTCAGTTCCGACCAAAACGGAGAAAGCAGAGAATAATCACAAGGCCCCGGGTGAGCCGGAGAGGCAGGAGATTGTGGCGCCCCAAATCCAAGAGGCCACCGACTTGGATGACAAGCAGATGGCAGAGGCTTACGACGTAACCTTCAAGAACATCACCGAGGGTGAGGTGGTGACCGGAAAGGTACTCAAGATCAGCGACAATGGCGTCGTTGTAGATGTCGGTTTCAAATCAGAGGGTCTGATTCCGCTGGGTGAGTTCCGCGGTGAAGGGGGGAAGCTGGACATCGAACCGGGATGTGAGGTGGAAGTGCTGCTTGAATCGACTGAAGACCACCGCGGATTCATCGTCCTGTCCCACGAGAAAGCCGAGCGAATGAAGATTTGGGACTCGGTCGAGAAAGCCTATCAGGAGCAGGAAACCATCACGGGCCGCGTCATTGAGCGGATCAAGGGCGGACTTTCAGTCGACATCGGCGTTCGCGCCTTTCTGCCGGGCTCTCAAGTTGACCTGCATCCGGTGCGTAACCTGGACGCGCTCCGGGGTGAGGAGTTGGCCATGCGGGTGATCAAGGTCAACAAACGCAGGGGCAACATCGTGCTCTCACGCAAGGCGGTCCTCGAACAGGAGTATTACAAACAGAAAGAAGAAACTCTCAAGAGCTTGGAGGAGGGACTGATCGTATCGGGAATTGTCAAGAACATCACCGACTACGGTGCGTTCGTTGACCTGGGTGGAATAGATGGGCTTCTACATATCACGGATATGTCTTGGGGCCGTGTTAATCATCCCACCGATCTTTTCCGGGTAGGCAACGAAATCAACGTCAAAATCCTCAAGTTTGATCGCCTGGAAGAGAAGGTCTCGCTAGGCTACAAGCAACTCAGCGCCGATCCCTGGTTGAGTGTGTCCAAGCGCTACCCCAAGGGCTGTCGAGTAGATGCCAAGGTGGTGAGTTTGACCGACTACGGTGCCTTTGTGGAGCTCGAAGAGGGTATCGAAGGCTTGATACATATTTCTGAGATGACCTGGAACAAGCGAATCAAGCATCCTTCTAAACTTCTCGCGGCAGGAGAGGTCATCGTGGCGCAGGTCCTCGATTTGGATGCACCCGGCCGGCGCATTTCCTTGGGAATGAAACAAAATGAGCCCAACCCCTGGGATCAGATTGGAGAAAAATACGCCATCAACTCGGTGGTGACTGGGACGGTACGTAATTTGACCGACTTCGGAGCCTTTGTCGAGGTGGAAGAAGGGGTGGATGGCTTGGTCCATGTTTCGGATATGAGTTGGACCAAGAAGATCAAGCACCCTTCGGAAGTTCTGACCAAGGGAGAAGAAGTCAATGCGGTAGTGCTCAATGTCGATGCTGACAATCAACGTCTCTCCCTGGGCATCAAACAACTCGAGCCGGACAAGTGGGAGGAGCTTTTCGCAGTCCGGCAGATTGGCGACGTCATTCCCGGTAAGATCGTTCGGCTTGCCAGCTTTGGCGCCTTTGTCGAGTTGACGGAGGGCATAGAAGGTTTGTGTCACGTCTCCGAACTGGATGAAAGACGAATCGAGAACCCGGAAGACCACTTCCAAGTTGGACAGGAAATGGACTTCAAAATCATCAAAATGAATCTATTGGAGCGAAAAATCGGTTTATCGCGCAAGGCGCTCCAAGGGGGCGACCAAGAACCTGCTTGGTCATACACGCCGGAGAAGGCAACCACTTCTATTGGTGAGATTGCCGGAGATCAGCTGGGCCAACTCAAGAAAAAAGCCCGAGCGCAAGAGGAAAAGGACAATGACGAAAGCTGAACTAGTGGACGAAGTGGCCCGGAATTCGGATCTTAGAAAAAAAGATGCTGAGGTCATTGTGCAAACCGTATTGGAAAGCATCGTCGACTCGCTCAAATCAGGAGAGAAAGTGGAGCTCCGCGGCTTTGGCAGTTTCCGGCTCCGCCAACGCGCTGCCCGGTTGGGACGCAACCCCAAGACCGGCGAGGACGTCCATGTGCCCGCCAAGATCGTCCCCTATTTCAAACCGGGTAAAGATCTCAAGGAACTTATCAATTCCTGACTGCTGCCGAATGCCCTGTAGGGGACATCGACAGCCTGAAGTCCACCTGGTCGCCCCCTGACCGGTCGCTCTCCCCCGACCTCAAAATCACCCAAAACGGTAAAAACGTCGGATACCAGAATCGAGGCCCTTCCGCCCGGTTTGAACTGGCCGGTGGGTGATCCTAGTTGAAGCGGGGTCGATACAAAAAATTCGCGCAGAAGCCTAGCTTCAGCTGACAATATTTTTCAGATCTTCAATATAAACTACTGAGGATACGACTTTTTATTCGTTTACACGGCTCCCGACCCACCCAAGATCGATTTTTCTCTCGGAAATTCCTTGGATACAAAAAAGGGGTCATGTTACGGTTGGTTCCGTCTTGGTTGTAAGGGTGAGCTGAGGCATTATTTCCACAACTTGTGAATTTCTTGTGGAAATAATGCCGGGGGCCAACTGGGCCTCCTAGCCAGTTCCTTTCCCACAGCAATCCGGCCTCCTGGTGGGGTACTTTGAATGCAGCTTTGGGATGATGTGTTGTCTTGCTTGCGGGAGCGGGTAAGTGAGCAAAACTTCGAGCTTTGGTTTCGACCCACCGCGCTAGCCTCGGAAGACCATGTGTCGAGGGTCCTGTCGGTGCAAGTACCCAATCGCCACTTCCAATACTGGCTCACCCAAAACTATAGCGAAGTGATCGATGAAGCTATTCGGGGACTGGGCTATGAAGGTTACAGTGTCCGCTTTCTGCCCCAGGAGAGACGGGTTGAGAAGCCGGCCGGGCGAGGAGTGGACTTGAATGAACCCTGCGCGGATGCCCAGGAATGCAGCCTCAACCGGAAAAACACCTTTGGCCGATTTGTGGTTGGCAACAGCAACCAGTTTGCCCACGCCGCTGCACTGGCCGTGGCCGAGCAGCCTTCAAAAGCCTACAACCCTCTTTTCATTTACGGAGGGGTGGGTTTGGGCAAGACTCACCTGATGCACGCGATTGGTCACTACATCAAATCGCGTTCGCCCGATATCAGGCTCCAATACATGTCTTCCGAACGCTTCATGAACGAGCTCATCAATTCGATCCGCTACGACAAGACGATTCAATTTCGCCAGAAGTACCGGGAGATCGATGTGCTTTTGATGGACGACGTCCAGTTCCTGGCGGGCAAGGAGCGTACGCAGGAGGAGTTCTTCCACACTTTCAACGCCCTCTACGACTCGCAAAAGCAGATCGTGATCTCGAGCGACTCTGTTCCACGAGGGATTCCGGCGCTCCAAGAAAGACTCCGGAGTCGTTTTGAGTGGGGTCTACTCACCGATATTCAGGTGCCGGATCTGGAAACGAAGGTCGCGATTTTGAGGAAGAAAGCTGAATTGGAAGAGGTGGACCTTCCAGATGATGTGACTTTCTTCATTGCCCAGAATATTCGTTCCAATGTCCGCGAGCTTGAGGGCTCGCTGATTCGGCTAGTGGCGTATTGCAGCCTGACGGGCGAACCGATAACACTGACTTTGGCTGAGCGCGTACTCAAGACGATAGCCGAGCAGAATCTGCGCGTGATTTCGGCGGGTCAGATCCAGCGCGTGGTGGCCGGATATTTCTCCCTGAGGACTTCCGAACTGAAAGCCAAGAACAACTCCCGCCGGGTGGTTCATCCTCGCCAAATCGCCATGTATTTGTGCCGCGAGATGACCGACGACTCCCTCCCTCAAATTGGCCGGGCCTTCGGCGGAAAACACCATGCCACGGTGTTATACTCAGTCCGAAAAATCAAGAAGCTGCGGAGCGAGGATCTCCGAGTCAACCAAACGATCAACCAGTTGATTGACAAGATCCATTGAACCGCGAATCAATGGAACACCGGACTCCGCGTACCGAGAATCGCCTGGGGGTTCAACGTCTTTGGAAAGTCGCCGAAAAGGAGCGCTTAGATGGATTTTGTGGTTCAAAAGGTAGACCTGTTAAGGGAGCTCCAGTATGTGCAGGGGGTCATCGAGAAGCGGGCCACCATGCCCATCCTTTCCAACATCCTGCTGGAAACAACGAGTAACGGTCTGCTCGTGACCGCTACTGATTTGGACGTGACCATCCGCTGTACTTGTGCAGCTGTGGTCAAGACCAAAGGTGCCCAGTCAGTTTCCGCCCGCAAGCTGTTTGACATCGTTCGCCTGCTTCCCGATGCCGAGATCCATTTTAGGCTGGCCGACTCGCGGATCCAGATCACCTGCGAGCGATCCAAGTTCAAAGTCGCCTGTCTTGGCAAGAAGGACTTTCCCGATATCCCGCTCGTGGAGGGAGAGCGAGTAGAGCTGCCCGCGTCGTTGCTGCGTTACATGATCGCGCGCTGTGTTTTTGCCATCACTCAGGAAGAGTCTCGTTTTGCGCTCAATGGTGCCTTGATGATCATCAAGCCCAGAACGCTCACCCTCGTGACAACCGACGGTCATCGGTTGTCACTGATAAGCCGCAGGCTGGAGGTGCCCGGTTTGAAGGAGGAGATCAGGAATTTGGTTCCACGAAAAACCCTGGTCGAACTTTCCAAGCTGGCTGCCGAAGCTGAAGCAAAGGTAACGTTCAGTCGCGATGAGCGTCACCTGCTATTCCAGGTGGGCGATCGCGTCCTCATCTCCAGGATGTTGAGCGGCCAGTTTCCCGATTATGAAATGGTTTTGCCCAAAGACAATCAGAAGGTGGCCCTCCTTTCGACTAATGAATTCATTGCTGCCCTGCGGCGGGTGGCAGTGATGGCCGACGATGAATCCAGAGCCGTCAAGTTCGCCTTGACCGACGGTCAGCTCCAAGTCTCTTCCAATAGCCCCGACTATGGGGAGGCCAGTGAGAGCCTTGCGGCTCGTTACGAGGACAAGCCGCTTAATATTTGCTTCAATGTTAGCTACGTGCTCGACTTTCTGACCGGCCTGGAGAGTGACCAGATCCAAGTCGATTTGGCTGATGAGGAGACCCAGGGACTCTTTCAGCCAGCCGAAGAAGGTGCCTACGACTACCGGTATGTCGTGATGCCCATGAAAATGTAACTGGGCGTCGACGGGTGCGACTTGCTTCTCGACAACACCTGGGATTCTCAATGTCCGGGTGTGGCGATCACTTTCTTTCAATCTACCCCCTGGGCCGGGTCTCGGCCGGGCTGCACGATGGCTCTAATGTGTTAAAATAAAAACTGTTTTCTGCTCGCTTGTGAGGATCACCCACCGTGTCCAGTAAAGCCAACTTGGCCCATCATCCTGAGATATCGGCGCCTCCTGAATATACCGCTGAAAAGATCAAGATCCTGCAGGGGTTGGAGGCCGTCAGGAAGCGACCGGCTATGTACATCGGCTCCACCGGCACGTCTGGATTGCACCACTTGGTTTACGAAGTCATTGACAACTCTGTTGATGAAGCATTGGCGGGACATTGCCGGCGGATTTCGGTGACAATTCACCTGGACAATTCCATTACGGTGGTGGATGACGGGCGCGGTATACCGGTCGACCTACATCCGGAAAAGAAGCGACCGGCCGCCGAGGTGGTCATGACCATGCTTCACGCCGGCGGCAAGTTCGACAACGACTCCTACAGGGTCTCCGGCGGCCTCCACGGGGTGGGCGTCTCGGTGGTCAACGCACTTTCCGAGCGTCTTGATCTGGAGATTCGACGGGACGGCAGCGTCTATACTCAAAGCTATCAACGCGGCGAGCCGGCAACTGCGTTCCAGCAGGCGGGTACCACTGAACGGCGGGGCACCACCATCACTTTTTGCCCCGACCCGGATATTTTCGAGACCCGGGTTTTCAATTACGAGACTCTAGCCCAGCGTATGCGCGAGCTGGCCTTTCTCAATCAAGGTCTTGAGATCAGTATCGAGGATCTCCGTAGCGACAAGAGTCAGACTTTTCTCTACAACGGTGGAATCATCAACTTCGTCGAACACCTCAACCGTAACAAGAATGTTCTTCACGCCGATCCGATATACATTGCCGATGAGCGGTTGCAGGTGCAGGTTGAGGTGGCGTTGCAGTACAACGACACCTATAACCAGTCTCTTTTTTCTTTCGCCAATACAATCAACACGGCCGAAGGAGGGACGCATATGGCAGGGTTTAAGGCGGCCCTGACCCGTACCCTTAATGCCTATGCAGCCGGCGCCAATCTGGCTAAGGATCTGAAGCACAAGCTGAGTGGCGACGATGTCCGAGAAGGCCTGGTGGCAGTGATCACCGTTAAACTGCCCAACCCCCAGTTTGAAGGACAAACCAAGGCCAAGCTGGGTAACAGTGAAGTCAAGGGTTTGGTGGAAACTGTCTGCAACGATAAGCTCTCGATCTACTTGGAACAGCATCCATCTGAGGCGCGGCGCATTATCGAAAAGGCGGTTGAGGCGACAAGAGCCCGCGACGCCGCTCGCAAAGCCCGCGACCTGACGCGCCGCAAGAGTGCTCTGGACAACTTGGCTTTGCCGGGGAAGCTGGCTGATTGTCAGCAAAAAGATCCAGCTTTGTCAGAGCTTTTTATTGTCGAGGGAGACTCGGCCGGCGGCTCGGCCAAGCAGGGCCGGGATCGACGATTTCAGGCAATTTTGCCCATCAAGGGCAAGATCCTCAATGTCGAAAAGGCCCGCTTCGACAAAATGCTTAACAATAACGAAGTCATCACCATGATCTCTGCCATTGGTGCCGGGGTTGGCCTCCATGACTTCGACCTGAGCAAGTTGCGTTATTTCAAGATCATCATAATGACCGACGCCGATGTCGATGGCAGCCACATCCGTACCCTCTTGTTGACTTTCTTTTACCGGCAGATGACACCGCTGGTGCAAAGAGGTCACGTCTATATCGCCCAGCCACCGCTATTTCGAGTAAAGCGCGGTAAACAGGAAACTTACTTGCACCGTGAACGCGAGCTGAATGAGTTCTTGCTGCAACAGGCGACGGAAAAGCTTGTCGTCCGCTGCCCGCGCCAGCAGATCGAGTACAGCGGCCAAGCCTTAATTGATCAACTGAGACTGCTCATGGATTTCGAAGAGATCTTCAGACGACTTTCCCCCCGTCTGGGGGGTGAGCAGGTCTTGACGGAACTCTTGGAGTGGTTGCAGCACTCAGCCCAGCAGCCTGATGGTTCGGGCTACTTGTTGGCTGACGTGGAAGGCGCCTCGAAGTTGGCCCGAAGACTGAGGCGCAGAGGAGTGCAAGCGCAGGTTGAAGTCGACGCTGAGCATAGTAGTCACGCGGTGATGGTGGCAGCAACGCAGGACTCGTCTATTTGTATCAACCAGAAACTGCTGGCTTCGGCCGAGATCCAGCAGATCTTCGATCGCTATCGTCAAATTGCACCTTTGACAGGCACGACCGTGGCTATTGTCAAGGGTACTCAGGTAGCGGAATTGGACTCGGCGCGAAAACTACTGGAATACATTTTGACCGCCGGCAAGAAGAGGGTAGCCATTCAGCGTTACAAGGGTTTGGGAGAGATGAATCCCGAGCAACTGTGGGAGACAACCATGGACCCGCAGACGAGGTCGCTCCTGAAGGTGACCATTGAGGATGCTGTAGAGACGGATGAGGTTTTCACTATTCTGATGGGGCACCAAGTCGAACCACGCCGGCACTTCATCGAAAACAATGCTCTCAGAGTCAAGAATCTCGATGTCTGAACGACTACAGCTGACTCTGGCCGGTTTCTCATCGGTGCTTTAACCTCGCCCGGCCGACAGCAGCCAGTCGAAGACTTTCTACACTGCAAGAAGGGAAGGCATGCTCGAAAACGCCCACCGCGAGCAATCGGTCAACATTGAAGCCGAGATGAGGTCGTCCTATCTGGACTATGCCATGTCGGTCATCATTGGTCGCGCTTTGCCCGATGTCCGGGACGGTCTCAAGCCGGTTCATCGCCGTGTCCTTTACTCAATGGAAGAAAGTTCCACCCTTCACAATCGACCCTACAAGAAATCGGCCCGCATCGTCGGCGATGTCATTGGCAAGTATCACCCCCACGGCGATGTGGCCGTCTACGACGCTCTGGTCCGGATGGCTCAGGATTTCTCGATGCGGGAAACCTTGATTGACGGTCAGGGCAACTTTGGTTCGGTCGATGGCGATTCTCCGGCTGCCATGCGTTACACGGAAGTCCGCATGGCGCAAATTGCCGAAGAGCTTTTGAGCGACATCGACAAGGAAACGGTTGATTTCCAACCCAACTACGATGAGTCCCTACAGGAACCACAGGTGCTGCCCAGCAGGTTCCCCAATCTGTTGGTAAATGGCGCTTCCGGGATTGCCGTTGGCATGGCGACCAAAATCCCGCCCCACAACTTGAGCGAAGTGGTTGATGGCTTGCTCCACCTCCTCGACCAGCCTGAGGCCACACCCCGCCAGTTGATGCAGTTTATCCCCGGGCCCGATTTCCCCACTGGTGGCTTTATCTGTGGTCGCAGCGGCATAGAGGAGGCTTATCTGACTGGCCGCGGCATTTTCCAGATCAGAGCCAAGACGTCCTTCGAAGACATCGGCAAGAAGCGGGAGGCGATCATTATCAGCGAACTCCCGTTTCAGGTTAACAAGGCGCGCTTGATTGAAAAAATCGCCCAGTTGGTGACGCAGAAACGCATCCGGGGGATTAGCGACTTGCGTGACGAATCAGACCGGCGAGGCATGCGGGTGGTGATCGAACTCAAGAAAGGTGAGCACCCCCAGGTCGTGCTCAACACCCTGTTTAAGCTCACGGCTATGCAGTTAGCGTTTGGGACCGTGCTGCTGGCTATCGTTGAGGGACGTCCCCGGATTCTGAACCTGAAGCAGGTTTTGCAACTCTTCCTCGAACACCGTAAAGAAATAGTGACCCGGAGATCGACCTTTGATCTCAACAAAGCGCAAGAACGCGAACACATCCTTGAGGGCCTCCAGAAGGCACTGGATCACCTTGAAGAGATAATCGGCCTGATCCGGAAGTCGCCTTCGCCGACTGAAGCCCGCCAGCAGCTGATGGCCACTCTCGATTTTACGCCGAAGCAGGCCCAAGCCATCCTCCAAATGCGTCTGCAGAGGCTTACCGGCTTGGAGCGGCAGAAAATATTGCAAGAACGACAGCAGCAGCACGAACAAATCAAACTGCTGAAGTCGATCCTTTCCGACGAGTCAGTGCTGGCGTCGGTCATTCGTGAGGAGTTACAGCAAATCCAGCGGCGTTACCGGAGCAATCGCCGTACGGAAATAGTGGATTACGAGGTCGATCTGACCGCTGAGGATCTGATTCCAGAGGAACCGATGGTGATCTCTGCTACCCAAAGTGGCTACATTAAACGCACGTCGTTGAGCGCCTACCGCAGTCAGCATCGGGGTGGGAAAGGCCGCATTGGAATGTCTACTCGGATCGAGGAAGACGTCATCGATTACCTTTTCGTGGCCTCAACCCACAGCTATATCCTGACCTTTCTCGATTCGGGCCGAATGCACTGGCTCAAGGTATGGACGATTCCCCATGTGGGCACTGGCGGTAAGGGGAAGCCAATCGTCAACCTTATCGATATGCAGCCCACCGACAAAGCTTGCAAGATGATTCCAATTCAAGACCTCAGCCGCCTCGGCTACGTCGTGATGACTTCGCGGGCCGGTTACATCAAACGGACCGCGATTGCGGCCTTTGCCAAACCGAGGAGGGCCGGAATTATTGCCTGCTCCGTCGATCCCGGCGACCAGTTGATCGGCGTGCAGCTTTCCACGGGCCATGAGGATATTCTGCTCTTTACCCGGCACGGCCAAGCCATTCGTTTTCGGCAACAGGACGTGCGGGCAATGGGTCGAACTGCTCGGGGAGTTCGAGGAGTTTCCCTGCGGCAGGGAGATGAAGTTGTCGATATGGCTATCCTCAGCGACGCCAACGCCGACATATTGGCGGTCACCGAAAACGGTTTCGGCAAGCGGACCCCGGTCTTGGAGTATCGGCTCCAAGGACGCGGCGGCAAAGGAGTCATCAATATCAGCACGAGCGCTCGCAACGGTAGAGTCGTAGCCACCTGCCAAGTGACCGAGACGAGCGAAGTCATTCTTATTACTGAAAACGGTAAACTGATTCGCTTGGAGGCCGGTCGCATTCGGCAGACCGTCACTCGCAGCGCTCAGGGAGTCAAATTGATCGATCTCGAGGCCGGCGACCGAGTCGCGGCAGTTGGTTTAGTGCCGGTTGAGGAAGCCAAAGCCGACACCGATTGAATGAGAAAGCATTTCAGGGGCGACATTTTGACAAGAGGATGGCCGGCGGATCGATTGCCGGCCTCCAGCGGTCAGCTTGTTGCGGCTGAACCCGATCAGAGTGGGTAGGCTCCCTGATGGACTCATTGATCCGATTGATTTCCGATTCGATCGCCTTTTGGGCCGCTGCAACTCTGGCGATAGTGGTGGTTCTGTTGTTTCTTCTTCTACGTGGCCGGAAATTACGGTCGCCGGGCCAATCGAAAAGAACTTCTGACTGGCGGATGCTTTCTTGCTACGCCGACACGCACCCCTCGTTTGTCTATGTTCTTAAGTCGCTTCGACGGAAGAATCGACTTGAAGAGCTCCTCCAGGACGACGAAATGCGGCAGGCATTGGACTGTTTGCGCCGTGGGCAACGCTCCGCATCTTCCACGCAAAAAGTCTCAGTACTGGATCTGGCCGTTCGCCCGGAAGCAAAATCTCAGCGGGTCGAGGCCGCGATGGTCACCTTGCTACGGGGCGTTTTTACCAACCCCACCTGCTCGAATTGCCTTCCGGAGCGGGCTCATCGGGAACTGGATAGCTTTCTCGACAGCTTGACGGATTAAACCGCCCTGGTGCTATAATCTGAAGCTGCTCTACAGGAGCAGGCTGAAAGCAGAAATGAGGTGGAGGTAGTAGAGGGTGGCTCACGTTGTAATCCAAGAGCATGAATCGTTGGAGAGCGCACTCCGACGCTTCAAGCGTAAAGTCCAGCAGGAAGACATCATCAAGGATGTCAAGAAACATTCATTTTATTTGAAGCCGGGCGAGCGGCTGAGACTCAAGCAGGCGTTGGCTCGGAAGCGTGCCCGCAAGAAAAGTCGAAACCGTTCTCGGTGACGGACTTTCGATTTGTGTTTGTTATCAACCCGGGCTGGTGGTCCCCATAGCCACCGGGCCGGGTTTTTTTGTTTCGCAGCTACTCGGGGGGCCCCCAGCCCCGCCAGTGATGAACACGGTCCAACTCATTGAGAAAAAGCGAAACGGTGGTAAACACTCGGCTGCAGAGATTGAATACCTCGTCGCGGGTGCCGTTAGCGGAGAAATACCCAAGTACCAGCTAAGTGCCTGGTTGATGGCGGTCTTCTTCCAAGGTATGGATGAAGCTGAAACTCTTAACCTGACCCAGGCATTTATTGACTCGGGCACGACGGTCGATTTCAGTGACGTGGGGCCTTATCGCGTCGATAAGCACTCTACTGGCGGGGTTGGCGATAAGACCTCACTCATAGTCGTTCCCATTGTTGCCGCGGCCGGACTGATCGTACCGATGATGTCGGGTCGCGGACTCGGTTACACGGGAGGCACGCTTGACAAACTTGAGTCGGTCTCGGGCTTTTGTACCGATCTGGCGCTATCAGATTTTCGCGACTGTATCAGCCGCAACGGGGCTGCCATCATTGGCACGACCGGAGAGTTGGTTCCCGCCGATCGGATTTTTTACGGTTTGCGAGACGCGACCGCAACCGTGAACAGCACGCCTCTCATCGTCGCCAGCATTCTCTCGAAGAAGGTAGCCGAGGGCGCGGACGGGCTGGTTTTGGATGTTAAAGTCGGCAACGGCGGCTTGATGAAAGATATGGCCTCCGCCGAGCGCTTAGCCCGCAAGCTGGTAAAAACCGGCAGGTTTCTCGCCAAGGAAGTTGTGGCCGTCATTTCAGATATGTCGCAGCCGTTGGGTTGTGCCGTCGGTAACGGACTTGAAGTCGAGGAAGCCGTTCAAACGTTACGCGGCAAAGGCCCGCCCGACTTGGTCGAGCTTTGTCTGGAACTGGCGGCGTGGATGATTCGTGTGTCCGGCTTGGCATCCTCGTTGCTCCACGCTAAACAGGTGGCCCGGAAACAGCTCACCAGCGGTGCCGCTCTGGCCAAATTCGGCCGCCTGCTTGAGGCACAAGGAGGGGACCCGGCCGTGATCGAGACGGGCGTGGTAGCTCGTTCTCGAAAGTGTTTCAAGTTTACAGCCTCGGAGGCAGGCTTCGTGACGGCTGCAGGCGCCGATTTATTGGGTCGTGCCGCCATGCTCTTGGGAGCCGGCCGGGACACCATCGACGACAAGGTCAATCCAGCAGCGGGATTGTTGCTCAGGAAGAAACGAGGGGATCACGTAGAAACAGGTCAATGTCTGACCGTTGTTCATTATGATCGTGAAGATCAATTGAGGGCAGCTTTACCACTGCTGAGAGAAGCGTTTGAGCTGGCGGACCAACCGCCGACCAAAACACCACTTATACGGAAGGTGATCAAATGACTCGACTGATCGGAGTCGCAGGCATCGCTGTCCTGCTGGCTATCGCCTACCTTTGTTCCACCAACCGCAAGGCTGTGCAATGGCGTATCGTTGTCTGGGGTTTGACGCTGCAGCTGATCATTGGCTTGCTGGTACTCAAGGTCGAGTTGGGCCAACGGGCTCTTTCCCTTGTCGCTACGGCCGTCAAGGGCTTGATCGCTTTTTCGGAGAAAGGCGGTGACTTCCTTTTTGGGGAATTGGTAACCAGGCCGGACCTGTTCATATTTGCCTTCAAGGTGCTGCCGATTGTCATCTTCCTCTCCAGTTTTTTTACCTGCCTCTACTATCTGGGCATCATGCAGATCATTGTCGGTGCCATGGCCAAACTCATGAAGCGCGTCATGGGCGTGAGTGGCGCCGAGTCCTTGGCGGCAGCGGCCAACGTCTTTATGGGCCAGACGGAAGCGCCGCTCGTTATCGCTCCTTACATCTCTAGCATGACACGCTCGGAGTTGGCGGCCTTGATGGTAGGAGGGATGGCCACTGTTTCGGGGGCCATTCTGGGAGGCTACATTGGACTAGGAATCAGCGCCGAGTATCTGATCACGGCCAGCGTGATGGCCGCGCCCGCATCGTTGATGATGGCCAAGATTCTGGTGCCCGAAACCGGTGTGCCCCTGACCCGGGGCAAGATTGAAATCCAGATAGAAAAAACCGACGCCAATATCATCGAAGCAGCGGCCCGGGGCGCCGCCCAAGGTATGAAGTTGGCCTTGAATATCGCAGCCATGCTGTTGGCTTTTATTTCGATCATCTATTTGATGAACGGTGTGCTCTCCTGGGTGGGGGCCGGGTTGGGAATAGAGGCTTGGCTGGGAGAGCCGTTGACCTTGCAAGCAGTCTTGGGCTACCTGTTGGCGCCACTGGCCTTTATCATGGGAGTTCCGGCAGCGGACGTGACTCAGGTGGGTCGGTTGATCGGCCTCAAAGTCATTTTGAATGAGTTGGTGGCCTACACCGAACTTGCCAGCCTGCAGCAAGATATGCAGGTCAAATCACAACTCATTGCCACTTTTGCTCTTTGTGGCTTTGCCAATCTTGGTAGTCTCGGAATCCAGCTTGGGGGGATTGGAGGGCTGGCGCCGGACCGAAAAACTGATTTGGCCAGACTGGGAATGCGGGCAGTTCTGGGCGGATCTCTGGCCAGTTTCACGACTGCCACGCTGGCGGGGATATTGATGTAGCCATGAGGCCGGACACTTTGGAACACCAGCAGCGCCTCCAGGACACGGCCGATTTTCTCAACCGAAAGCTGGGGACGGCACCTGCGCTGGCCATGGTTTTGGGAAGCGGCCTGGGGGAGTTCGTTGAAGCGATCGACGACCGCCAAGTGCTGAGCTATTCCGATATACCCTCCTTTCCCATGTCTGCCATAGTGGGCCATTTAGGTCAGTTGAGCTGCGCCCGCTGGAAGGGAGTTGGTTTTTGTGCTCTTCAGGGGCGCGTCCACTTTTATGAAGGGTACCCGATGGCTGAGATCGTGTTCCCCGTTCGGAGTCTCGCCCTTTGGGGAGTGAAGCAATTTGTCATCACCAATGCTGCCGGAGCGGTCAATACGCGTCTAAGACCGGGAGACTTGATGCTGATTTCCGATCACATCAATCTCTTGGGGGACAATCCTCTCACGGGCGATAATCTCTCCAAGTTGGGTCCTCGGTTTCCCGATATGACTACCGCCTATGATCCGGTCTGGCGGACCCGGGCAAGAGATTGCGCTCGCCAACTCGGTTTCTCCCTCCGGGAAGGAGTTTATGGTGCGGTCAAAGGACCTTGCTATGAGACACCGGCTGAGATCCGAATGCTCCGTATCCTGGGCGCTGACGCAGTCGGCATGTCGACCGTACCCGAGGTGGTCGCCCTGAACCACATGAGTCGCCGCGTGTTGGGCATTTCTTGCATCACGAATATGGCTGCAGGTATCCGGAATGAAACGATAAACCATGAGGAAGTTCTGGAAGTCAGCCGCCGTGTCAAGCGGCGATTTGGACGACTGTTGACCCGGCTTCTCGAACGTAATGCCTGCGATGAATGAACTGATTGAAGCTGCCGCTCAGACGAGCTGACTGGTCTGTGATAGCGGTGAACCTGAAAGGCTTCCGAAAGGTGTATCGAAGTTTGGAACTGTTTCCCGAGCCTTTTGACTTCCCACAACAGCTGAAAACCCAATGGTGATCTAGGTGAAATTCAATCCGACTATTTGCAAGCAGTCGTCTCGTTGGGGCCGATTGATATTGTCGCTGGGCCTGCTGGCGCCGGCCCTCAGTGCTTGTACAGCACCGGAATCTCCCCTTGTCGGCAACCGCCCCACTGACCCCGTGGATCTCTTGATCGGAAGCGGCACAGTCCTAACGATGGACCCGGACTTGACCGTCTATCAGCCGGGATTCGTGGCGATTTCCGCAGACACCATCGTAGCTGTTGGCCCCCAGCCGGAGGCCGGCCAGTTCGAGGCCAAGCGCACTATCGATGCTCGGGATCGTTTGATTCTCCCCGGTTTGATTAATGGACACCAACACGCCCCCATGGTGCTCTATCGGGGCCTCGCCGATGATCTCAAGCTAATGGACTGGTTGGAACAGTACATCTTCCCGGCCGAAGCCGCGACAGTTGACGCCGACTTTGTCTATTGGGGGACGCGCTTGGCTGTGGCGGAGATGCTGTTGAGCGGGACCACCACTTACGCCGACATGTACTACTTCGAAGACGAAGTGGCGCGAGCAACCAGTGAATTGGGGATGCGAGGCGTGCTAGGCCAGACCATTATCGGTCTCCCCGCCCCGGACCACCCCCAACCGGAAGACGCGCTGGAATATTGTGCCGCGTTTGTCGAGCGCTGGAAGAACCACCCGCTAATCGTTCCAGCCGTAGCTCCCCACGCCCCCTTCAGCTGTTCGCGTGAAGTTCTTCAGTCGGCCCATGCCTTGGCTGAGCAGCATGATGTGCCACTGTTGATCCATTTGGCCGAGAGCCGGGAAGAGGTCGAGCAAATGTTGGTCAGGACTGGGCGGCGACCAACAGAGTTTCTGGAACAGATAGGCTTCTTGACCGATCGCCTGGTCGCCAATCATGTGGTCTGGGCCAATCCCGGAGAAATCGAGCTGCTCAAGCGACGAGGAGTGGGAGTGATTCATAATCCGGAAAGCAACATGAAGCTCGCCTCCGGAGTTGCTCCTGTCCCCCAGATGCTGGAAGCCGGGATTGACTTGGGCCTGGGGACAGACGGGGCAGCCAGCAACAATAATTTGGACCTTTTTGAGGCTATCGCCCTAATGGCCAAGTTGCACAAGTTGTTCGGAGACGACCCCACCTTGGTCAGTGCTCGGGAGGCGCTCACTGCCGCCACCATCGGTGGCGCTCGGGCGTTGGGTCTTGACACTCTGGTCGGGAGTCTTGAAGTGGGAAAAAAGGCTGACCTGATCGTGCTGAATCTGGAGGCGCCCAGCGCCAGGCCGATGTACGATCCCTACAGCCTGGTTGTTTATTCGCTATCGGGTTCCAGCGTCGAAACTGTTTTGGTGAATGGCCGGATTCTGGTGGCGAATAGGCAACTTCTTGGCTTTGACTGGAAGCGCCAGCAGCAACAAATCCAGTTCTATCGAGGCAAGGTTCAGCAGGCGGTCAAGGCGAAGAACTCGTCCTCCGGTTGAGGCAACGTGACCGAGTAGCGACACTGTCGCGAGGTCGATCGGCATCCACCCCGCCACCTTTGGGCCGCGATAGTCAGTTCTCAGTTCCTTCCCCTCGTTCCTCGAGTTGCAGAGATGCTGAGTTCATGCAATAACGTTGTCCGGTGGGTGCCGGGCCGTCGTTGAAGATGTGCCCCAAATGGGCGCCGCAGCCTGCACACAGTATTTCGGTTCTGCGGATGAAAAAGCTGTAGTCGGATTTCTCTTGGACGCTTTCCGGGCTAATGGGCGCCCAGAAACTGGGCCATCCGGTTCCCGAATCGAACTTGGTTGCAGAATCGAAGAGTGGCTCGGCGCAGCACACGCAACGGTAGGTCCCCGGCTTCTTGCTGTCATGGTACTTACCGCTGAAGGCGGGTTCGGTGCCCTTCTTCCAGCAAACGTAGTACTGCTCGGGCGTCAATTGTCGGCGCCATTCCTGGCGGCTCTTTGGTTTCTTTTCGGTCATGCGGGGGATCCCCCGAAAGCAACCGCCTCACCGCGTAGTGTTGAGGTCCGGGCCTCAAGCGCGCTCAGGAAGTCTTGTTGTTGACGCAGCGTACTGCTTTCCAGTGGCCCATGAAGTCGATGTCTTCTTTGACTTCGACCTTGAGATTGGTTGAGCGCATCAGCTCGTCCAGATCCAGGTCGGTATAGAAACCCAAGTGATAAAACATCGGCGAGAGTGCTTTCTCAAGGAAGGCAATAGGCGGCTTCTCGTTGAGAAAGTGATTGAGAAACACCAAGTAGCCATTGGGGCGGCAGACTCTTTTCATCTCCCCCACCACGGCCACCGGATCGGGAACGGTTGAGATAAAGTAAGCTGCCAATACGCGATCGAAGCTGTTGTCCGGAAAATCGAGTCGGGTGGCGTCCATTCGGATTAACCGAGTGTTCTCCAGACGGAGATCGACTATTCTTTTCTCCGCTTTGTTCAGCATTTTCTGGGAAAGGTCAATCCCGGTGATGCTGATATTCCGGGGAAGCGTGGCTAAGGACAAGCCGGTGCCGACTCCCACTTCCAGAAGATCGGCGCCGGGGGAAAGCTCAAGCAGCCCGGGCGCCATCTCGCGTCCACTCTGAAAAACGCGGCCGAAGATGACGTCGTAAACGCTGGAATACCGATTGTAAATTTTCTCTACGTATTCGACGCTCACGCCAGCCCCCTTCCCGACCTCGATTGTAGCATTATGTAGTAAGAATCGTCTCTAACAACAAACCACTCCTGTTTTTTTTCGAACTTCAACTAGTGCCCTGAAACGTTTTCGGGCCAAGAACGTATTTGCAGCTGATTGTGATTTGACCCACAATAGGTCTTTTATGAAACTCGCAAAACACTTGGCGGCCCTCCTTCTTGGCGCAACGTTTTCTTGCTCGGGAGAAGAGCCCGACCAGCAAGTTCGCCGCAGCCGAGGTATTAACCAATCTGACCAGCAGGCTGTTAGTGTCAGGGCTTTTCGAGCCGAGCGCCGCCCCATCTCAACTTACGTTTTGGCCAACACGACGCTGGAGTCGATTCGAAAAGTCACCATCTACGCCAAAGTCAATGCCTTGGTTGAGGAGATCCTGGTCGAAGAGGGAGCCCCGGTTGAAGTTCATCAGCTCCTGGCACGCCTTGACGACCGCGAAATTCGCAACGAGTTTGAACAGGCTGAGATTGCCCTTGACCAGTCACGAACCGCGCTCCAACAAGCCGAGGTCAGAGAGGAAATTTCCACTGCCAACTTCAACCGTTCCCGCTCGCTTTTTGAACAGAAACTCATCAGCCAACAAGATTTTGATCAGGCTGAACTCAATAGTCGAACCGATGTGTTGGGGCTCAAGGTAGCCGGGCAGCAGGCCGCGGCCGCCGAGGCCCGGGTCGAGGCCGCCCAGATTCAGTTGGACAACACGGAGATTCGTTCCTCGATTCGAGGAACCGTGACCGAGCGATTGATTGAGGTCGGCTCGCGAGTCAATCCCAATGACGCGGTCTTTACGGTGGAGGACTTTGAGCCGCTTTGGGCTCGAATTTATGTCCCCGAGCGGGAGCTTCAGCAGCTGCGGCTGGGCCAAGTGGCCGAGCTCCGGTTACAAGCTTATCCTGAGCGGAAGTTCCAGTCCCGAATCAAAATGATCAACCCGACCGTTGATGCCGAATCGGGAACGGTTAAAGTGACCCTGGAGATTCGAGGCGGCGCCAGCCTTTTGCGACCGGGGATGTTCGGGTCCGCCTTCATAGCTACCGAAACCCACAGCGACGCGATCGTTATCCCCAAGCAGGCGGTTTTACGTGAGCGGGATGAAAATCGAGTCTTTGTTGTCGGAACCGAGGGAGCAGTTGAGAAACGCGATGTGACTCTGGGTTTTGCCGAAGAGGATCGAGTCGAAGTATTGGCTGGGGTGGAGGAAAACGAACCGGTTGTCACGGTGGGACAAGAGGGTTTAAGCGAGGGATACCAAGTTGCTGTTCTTGCCTGGGATAACCAATTACCCCAACCTTCGTTAGAGGAAGCGGCCGCGCCCGAGAGCGATGCTCGACGAGAACAGGCGGCCGCCCCCCGGACAAGGACCGGAGAAGCCGAAGGGGCTCGTCGCCGCGATGGTAGGGATTTTCAGGCTTTTCTCCAGCGGGCTTTGAGAAATCCACAAGTTAAGCAGGCTTACGAAGCCAAACTCTCCGACGATCCCAACTTCATGGACAACCCATCAAAAAGGCGCGCCTTTTTGATGGAAGTCCGTGAGCAGCTGGGCCGTAACCGCCAGTGAAGATCGTCGACTTCTCCATTCGGCGACCGGTGACGATCACCATGTTTTTCGTCGCCGTTGCCGTGTTCGGCGGCGTTTCCTACGACAAGTTGGCTCTCAACTTGTTACCCGAGATCTCCTATCCCACACTGACCATCCGAACAGAATACGAGGGAGCTGCCCCCGAGGAGATCGAAAACCTGATCTCAAAACCGGTCGAAAATGCAGTCAGCGTTGTCAGCAACGCCGTTCGTGTGAGCTCGATCTCTAAACCAGAGGTCTCCGACGTCGTCATCGAATTCAGTTGGAAGACCGACATGGACTTTGCCGGCCTCGACGTACGCGAGAAGATCGACCTCTTGCGGCTTCCGCTTCAAGCGGAAAAGCCGGTGCTGCTTCGCTATGATCCTTCTACGGAGCCGATTCTCCGCGCCAGCGTTTCGGGTTCGCCCAACCTGTCGGCGCTTCGCTATTTGTCGGATGAGTTTGTCAAGCCCGACCTGGAAAGCCTTGCCGGTGTGGCGGCAGTAAGGGTATCGGGAGGATTAGAGCAGGAAATCTACGTCGAGTTGGACAGCACCCCCCTAGCCACCTTCGGGATCTCAATCCAAGACGTGACCAACCGTCTGGCCCAAGAGAACATCAACCTGACCGGTGGCACACTGCGCGAGGGCGAAAGCAAATACTTGGTGCGGACCCTCAACGAGTTTCAAACCGTCGAGGAAATCAATGAAGTCATTATCGCCCAGCGGGGTGGGGTACCCATCCGGGTTGGTGACATCGGCCAGGTTTATTCGGGGTTCAAAGAGCGCGATATCATCACTCGAATCAATGGCCGCGAAAGCGTTGAGATCGCCGTCTTCAAGGCAGCGGACGCCAATACCGTCTCGGTGGCCCAAGCCGTTCGAGAACGCCTCGGGGACTTGGAGCGAGAGTACGAAGGTAAACGAGACCCCCTCAAGTTTGACGTTGTTTTTGACCAGTCTCGCTTTATCAAGCAGTCGATTGATGAAGTGCTCAACACGGCCATTTACGGCGGGATTCTGGCAATCGTTATCCTCTTTCTGTTCTTGCGCAGTGTTGCCACTACCCTGATTATCGGACTTTCGATACCGCTGTCGATAGTGGCGACCTTCTTTCTGATGTACGCGGCGAACATTTCGCTCAACATCATGTCTCTCAGTGGGTTGGCCCTGGGGATAGGAATGTTGGTCGACAACTCAATCGTGGTGTTGGAGGCCATTTATCGCTATCGAGGGCAGGGGCATTCTCCCGTCAAGGCGGCCCAATTGGGTGCCAGCGAGGTCGGTAGTGCCGTGGTGGCCAGCACGATCACGACTATTTGCGTTTTTCTCCCGATTGTCTTTGTGGAAGGAATTGCCGGCCAACTCTTTCGAGATCAAGCCCTGACAGTGACCTTTTCCCTGGCGGCCTCTCTGGTGGTCGCAATCATGTTAATTCCCATGCTCTCCAGCTTGGGAAGCAGGAACAGCCAGGCCGGGTTGCAAACCGGTCGGTTTTTCCTCGCTGGTAGCTATCTCTGGGTGCTCGACAAAGCACTGGCTCGGCGTTGGTTGTCGTTAACCTTGGCAATGCTGGTTTTTGTCAGCACGCTGTTTCTGGCTGGAGGCCTGGGAGCAGAGTTGATCCCGGAGATCAGCCAAGGCGAATTCTTTGTGGATGTTCGGCTTACTACCGGCGTTCCTGTCGAGATAACGTCCGCCAGGCTGGAAGAGGTAGAAGAGGCCATTCGGGGCGACGAGAGGGTCGCCCAATACTACACCATAGTCGGCTCAGGCAATCAAAGCGGGGTTACGGCCACGGAGGAACGAGAGCACATCGGCCAGATTCTAGTCCAGTTGCGCGAAGGGATACTTCACCAACGCGAAAATGCGGTCATCGACCAACTGAGAAGCCAGTTCTCCAACATGGCAGGAATCGAGTACAAGTTTTCTCGACCTACGCTGTTCAGTTTCAACACCCCCATTGAGGTGATTGTTCAGGGTTACAATCTCAAGTCGCTGAAGATCCACACCGAGCGGCTCAAGGAGATGATGGAAACCATTCCTGGTTTGGCCGATTTGAAGGCCACCACCGAGGGCGGAAATCCCGAAGTACAGATCTCTTTCGATCGCCGCAAGCTGGCCAATTACGGTTTTACCATTAACCAGGTGGCCGCTTTAGTGCGCAACAAAGTGCAGGGAGAAACACCTACTGAGTTCAATGAGCGAGATCGCCGAATCGACGTGCGCGTGCGCTTGCAAGAAGAAGATAGAAGCTCATTGACCGACTTGAGAAACTTGATCATCAATCCCGCCGGGGTGAATCCGATCGTGCTTGCCAGCGTGGCCGATGTCCGGCTTGAAGAAGGCCCGGCCGAGATCCGGCGGATTGGCCCTCAACGGGTGGGGCTGGTTACCGGTAACATCAGGGGCCGGGATTTGCAAAGCGTGGTAACCGATATCAAAGAGGCCCTGGAAACATTTCCGGTGCCCAATGATTTCCACACTTACGTGGGGGGGCAAAGTGAAGAACAAGCGGTAGCCTTCGAAAGTATGAGCTTTGCCATCGCCTTGGCGATCTTTCTGGTCTACCTGGTCATGGCTTCCCAGTTTGAATCTTTAGCGCAGCCGTTCGTGATCATGTTTGCTATTCCTTTCGGATTGATCGGTGTCATCGCGGCACTTTATCTGACAGACCAAGCAGTCAACGTCGTGGTGTTGATCGGCTTGATTGTACTGGCCGGGATCGTGGTCAACAATGCCATTGTCCTGCTGGACCTGGCCAACCAGCTGCGGGCCCGGGGACAAGACAAGTTCGCAGCAATCCGTCAAGCCGCCGGCATCAGACTACGGCCGATTCTGATGACCACCAGCACCACTGTTCTAGGGTTGCTTCCCATGGCCATCAGCCGCGGCGAAGGATCCGAACTAAGAATGCCCTTGGCCGTTACTGTCATTGGAGGTTTGACCGTGGCCACTCTGCTGACGCTGGTCTTGGTGCCGGTGGTTTATACTCTCTTGGTGCGCGACAAGGAGGGCACGCGGTGAATTTCGCTGAGTATTCCGTGTCCAAGCCGGTAACGATCTCGATGCTGGTTCTCTCAATATTGGCGCTGGGCTTGCTGTCTCTGGAACGATTGCCATTGGCGCTTTTGCCTGACATTTCCTCCAATCGTCTCAGTGTCAACGTGGAGTATCCGTCTTCTTCCCCGGCTGAAGTCGAACGGGATATCACCCGTCCCCTGGAAGAGATTCTCAGTACGCTCAACCACCTGGAAAGCATCAGTTCCACCTCGTCCGGCAACAGTGCCAACGTCCGTCTTTCCTTCGAATCGGGTATCAATATGGATCTGGTGGCCCTGGAAGTACGTGATCGGTTGGACCAGGTCAGATCGTTGTTGCCGGAAGATGTAGAGCGAATCAGAATCTGGCGTTGGCAATCGACCGATTCGCCGGTATTTCGCTTCTCCGTAGCCTGGAACGGGGACCGCAAGGCACTGTTCACCTTTGTGGAAGATTTTCTGCGCGCCAGATTGGAACGCATTGAAGGGATCGCCAATGTCGACATCAGTGGCATCGATGCCAAACAGGTCATCATTGACCTGGACCCTGCTCGGCTTCAAGCGCATGGGATTGACATCTTTAATTTAAGTCAAGCGCTCCGCAATAACAATCTCAACCTGTCCGGGGGCTATATTCGGGATGGCGGGAAGAAGTACACCTTACGCACCCTGGGAGAATTCCAGACGATTGAAGAGATTCGGGATTTTCCGGTACAAGGAGCGCGTCTTACGCTGGGTGATCTGGGTGACATTCGCTATGATTTTCCAGAGAAGGACTCGATTTCCCGGCTCAACGGAAAGGACTCGGTTTCACTCCGCATCTACAAAGCCTCCACGGCTAATGTAGTCAGCGTCTGTCGCGCTGTGGCGGCGGAGCTGGAGCGAATCCAATCGTCCGCACGCTACCGCAACTTGGTGTCGATACAGGTTTATCAGGATCAATCCAAGGAAATCACCAAGAGCATCCGCAATCTCGCCACCTCGGGTCTATTCGGAGGTGCCTTGGCCTGTATCGTGCTCTATTTGTTCCTGATGAAATTTCGAAGCACCGTCATTATCGCTTTAGCCATCCCAGTCTCGGTAGTTTTCACATTCGCCTTCATGTTCATGCTCCGGGTCTTCGGCTCGGACATCTCCATCAATACCGTCTCATTGATGGGGCTGATGGTGGCTATCGGGATGCTGGTTGACAGTAGTGTGGTGGTGCTGGAGAACATTTTCCGGCTCAAGCAGGAAAAGGGTATGGGGACCTTTGAGGCAGCCATCGCCGGAACCAAAGAAGTGGGTGTTGCTGTTTCGGCGTCAACGGCAACCACGGTGGCGGTATTTGTCAGCTTCCTGTTTGTCGAGGATGGCTTTTCCAGCCGCTGGTTGAAAGATTTCGGGGTTTCGGTTGGGGTGGCCCTGGTTGCGGCCTTGGTGACAGCGCTAACGCTGGTGCCGATGTTGTCGTCACGAATCTTCACCGGCCAGGAGAAGCCCAAGCAAAGACTTCTGGTTGGACTGACCACCGGCTATCGCGGCTTGATGGCTTTCATGCTCCGTTGGCGTTTCGTTGCTCTCGTCATCATGGCAGTCATCGGTTGGTCGTCCTACCAGCTGTTTTCGGCCATCGACCGGGATCTTTTCCCGCGGGTTGCCGAACGCGAAGCCCGTTTTAACGTGCTTATGGAACGCTCCTTTTCGCTTCTTCAGATGGAGCAACTTTTTGAGCAACTCGAAAAGACACTGCTCGATCGGAAGGAAGAATTCGAAATCGAAACGATCTCTTCGCGTTTTGGTAACCGTACCAGTCGACGGGGTCAGTATCGGGGTGAGCTAACGATTTTTCTGGTCGACGAGAACAGCTCCACTTCGACTCAAAAACTGACTCGCATGATCCAGTCGGCGTTGCCCGTTGTCCCCGGAGTGGAATACCAAATGGGCCGGAGGCGTCACTACGGTGGCGGTAGTGACATGGGAGTGGAGGTGCGGCTTAAAGGGGATGATCCTGGGATTTTGGAGGTTTATGGCGACCTGATCAAGAGTCGGTTAATGGATATTCGCGGAGTTCGCGACGTTCAGACCAATCTCGAGACCGGGGACGATGAGATCCATCTGGAGGTGGATCGCAAGAAAACCGAACAGTTTGGGATCTCGGCGATATGGGTGGCGCGTACCATCGCCTCGGCCTTGAGCACTCGGGCGACGACTCGCATCAAGGGTGATGCCGGCGAGATCGATATCATTCTCCAAATGAAGGGTGGCAACAAGATCAGTCTGCAGGAGGTTCAGAACATCAACTTCGAAAACCGTCAGGGAGAAATGATCCCTCTCAGTTCGGTTGTCAGCCACCAGTACCGCAAGGGCCCGAGGGCGATCAGACGTGAAGATCGCAAGGCCACCCTTACCGTGGTTGGAAATACCGACCGGGGTGGGATGTTGATGGCCTCAATGGCGGTTAACGAAGCCTTAGCCGACCTCAAATTCCCGGCCGGCTACAGTTGGGACCTGGGGCGTCAATGGAGGCGCTTCCGTGACTCGGAAAATGCCAGTTGGCTCTCAATTGTCATGGCCGTGATCTTGATGTACATCATCATGGCAGCATTGTTTGAGAGTTTTGCCCACCCTTTGACTATCCTGTTCACGGTGCCCTTTTCTATCATCGGAGTGGCGGGGCTCTTCTATTTGACCGGGACCACGCTCAACCAGATGGCTTATCTTGGCATCTTGGTTCTTTTTGGGCTGGTGGTGAATAACGGCATCATCCTTATCGATCACATCAACACGTTGCGAAATCAAGGTTTAAGGCGAAAGGCAGCCGTTTTGCAGGCCGGTGTTGACCGACTCAGACCTATTCTGATGACGGCTTGCACGTCACTCTTTGGCTTGATGCCGCTGACACTTCCGTTTATTTTCCCCGACTTCTTTGGGGCTGTTGAAGGCCGCTCGCGCATGTGGGCGCCGGTGAGTCTCGCAGTTTTCGGCGGCCTGACAACATCGACTTTCCTCACGCTGATCATTTTGCCCACCGTATATATTTATGTAGATGATGTGAGCCGGTTCGGCCGCCGGGTGGTTTTTCGGCTGTTTCCGGCCTTAAGCGAGTCTGGCGTGCCAACCAGATAGCGGACGACTGAGGCCCCGCTGCCTCGCGTTGCTCGGGCGCGAGGTCGTACCATGACGCTCCGATGTCGCTGCCACCTCAAATAAGCCGAATCCTGCTTTCAGAGGACCAGATTCAGCACAAAGTGGGTGAGTTGGGCCTCAAGATCAGCCAAGACTATCGGGGGAAGATTCCCATCTTCGTTGCGATCCTGAGAGGAGCAGCCATGTTCCACGCGGACTTGATTCGGCGTATCGACCTGCCGCTGCAGGTCGATTTTATTTCCGTCTCAAGCTATGGGGCTGCCACCCGGACTTCGGGACAAGTTCAGCTCATTAAAGACCTGGAAAGCAGCATCCAGGGTGAAGATATTTTGTTAATTGAGGACATTATCGACAGCGGACTGACTGCCGAGTACCTGTTGCGGAATCTGAGTGCCCGCCGACCGCGCTCGATACGCTTCTGCTCTCTGTTGTCCAAGCCGTCACGCCGCCAAGTGGACATCAAAATCGACTACCTGGGTTTTGAGATCCCCGACGATTTCGTGGTTGGATACGGGCTCGACTACAACCAACAGTTTCGCAATCTACCCTTTATTGGAGTACTTGATCCCTCTGCGAGCTAGCGTCCGTTGGCACTCTTGTGGCTCTCGGTCTGGGAGCCGAGGGTAGCAGTCATGGCTGGAATTGTTGGTCTTGAGGACAATACCGGGCAAGGCGAGTGGTTTGTCAATCCATTTCGTCCTGGCATATATTTGCCGCCAACTGTCCTCTTAGGCGCCCGTAGCTCAGCTGGACAGAGCAACGGATTTCGGTGGTCCAGAAAGAAACGTCCCGGCGGGAGGGCGGCCAGGGCGAACTGTCGGAGTAGTTGGAGACACTTTCCCATGGGGCAACAATTGCATGCTAAGGCGCTAAGGGCGCTTCATGCCAGGGCCACGCCGGGCCCGAAATACAGGTGATCGCCTCGACTATCAATGCTGCCTACTGTCAATACGGTCTCAACCTGTCATTGCCCCGCCGCTTACCGCTGCGGTGGCGGTGGACGGACTGTGCTGGTGCACCGCTGACGAAACTATATGGCTGAAATCTCGAAGATCGACTACAAGCTAGGTCAGGACAACATCCAGTTCCTGGGCCTCGATGTCCACAATCCGGTCTTCCTCGTCTCCAGCCTCGCCATTATCGCATTCGTCGCCGGGGTGCTGGCGTTTCAGGCCGAGGCGACGGCCGCCTTCGGGGCGCTGCGCGCGTGGCTCATGTCGACCTTCGACTGGGTGTTCATGGGCACGGCCAACCTCTTGGTGCTCTTTTGCCTGCTGCTGATGGTGACGCCGCCTGGGCGCGTGCGCCTGGGTGGCGCGGATGCCCGTCCGGACTACTCCCGATCGACCTGGTTCGCCATGATGTTCGCCGCCGGGATGGGCATCGGCTTGATGTTCTTCGGGGTGTCGGAGCCGGTGGAGCATTTTCTGCAACCGCCGCTCGGTCTCGAGGCGTCCGACACGGCGGCGGCGCGCCTCGGCATGGCCAGCGCCATCTACCACTGGGGAATCCATGGCTGGGCCATGTACGTGGTGGTGGCACTATCGATCGCCTTCGCGTCGTACAATCTCGGCCTGCCAATGACGCTACGGTCGGCGTTCTATCCGCTCATGGGAGAAGCGGTGTGGGGCCGGTTCGGCCACGGCATCGACATCCTGGCGGTCTTCGCCACGCTCTTCGGGCTGGCCACGACGCTTGGCCTGGGTACCCGACAGATGACGGCGGGGTTGGCCCGCCTGTGGGGCACGCCGGCGACCGACACCACCCAGGTGCTGTTGATTGTCGGCATCACCGGCATAGCGTTGGGTTCGGTTGTCAGCGGAATGGAGAAGGGGGTCAAACGGTTGAGCGAGGCCAATCTGCTGCTGGCCCTGGTGCTACTGGCGTTCATGCTGGCGGTCGGGTCGGCGCGCGACATCGCCGTTGGCACCTTGACCAGCCTCGGCCAGTATCTGATGGTGATCGGACCGCTCAGCAACTGGGTGGGCCGCGAGGACCTCCACTTCATGCACGGCTGGACAACCTTCTTCTGGGCTTGGTGGATCGCGTGGTCCCCCTTTGTCGGCCTGTTCATCGCGCGCGTCTCGCGCGGCCGGACGGTGCGCGAGCTGATCGCCTGCACGCTGATCATCCCGACGCTGATTATCGCGATCTGGATGAACGCCTTTGGCGGGACTGCGGTGTTGCAGTACGTCGCCCGTGGCCATCCCGACGTGATCGCAGCGGTGCAGGCACAGCAGCCGGAGATCGCCCTGTTCGAGTTGCTGGAGACGCTGCCGCTTGCGAACGTCACGTCGTTCATTGGGGTCGTGCTGGCGGTGGTCTTCTTCGTCACCTCCTCCGACTCCGGATCGCTGGTCATCGATACCATCACCGCCGGCGGCAAGCTGGATGCGCCGGTAGCCCAACGCGTTCTCTGGTGCGTCTTCGAGGGGCTGGTCGCCATCGCGCTGCTGCTCGGTGGCGGCCTTGTGGCCGCGCAGGCCGCCACCCTCGCCGCCGGACTCCCCTTTGCGCTGGTGCTGGTCGCCATGTGCTACAGCATCTGGAAGGGCCTGCGCGCGAGCGCGGCGGGCAGGACCCGTTAACCCGCCACGTGCATCGCTGCTCATCGACGTGCAGGCCTCCGGCGAACTTCCCCGCCGCCGATTCCCGTGCCGAGCGTGGTCGCCTGCGCTGAAGCGCCGCGCTATGCCTTCATGCGGGTGTTCTCGGGATCGAACACTGCCGTGCCAGCAGCCACGGTCACGGGGAAGCACTCGTTCATGTACAGGACCTGCAGCTCGGCGCCGGCCACCGCGTGGTCGATCGGCAGATAGGCCAGCAGGAGGTACTGGCCGACGGAGGGCCCCATGCCGGCGGAGGTGACGCGGGACTCCCGTCCGCGGCCGTCGACGATGCGGGCGCCGTGGCGCGTTAGAATCGGTTCGTTGCCTCCGGTCGGGAAGCGTGACACCCCGGCCGCGCTGGTGTGGTGGTCCATGGTCAGCGTACACAGCTTGGCCACCGGTCCCTCCGCGCGCGCCGTCAGGTAAGCCGCCTTGCCGATGAAGTCGGCGGCCTTCACTCGGGGTCGCGCCAGGCCCGCCTCAACTGGCGAGTATTCCGAGGTGAGATCGACGCCCATGAGCGCGTAGCCCTTCTCCAGTCGGCCCGTGGTGCCGTAGACACCGATGCCGACCGGGCGAGCGTCGAAGGCACGGCCCGCCCTCCCAATCGCATCCCACAGGCGCCCGCCGTGCGCCATGCGGGTGTAGATCTCCCAGCCGCTCTCACCCACGTAGGAGATGCGCAGCATCGTCGTCGGGACCCCGTCGATGATCACGTCCCGCACCGTCCCGTACCGGAACGCCGCCTGTGAAAGCGGGGTGTCGGTGATCGTGGAGAGCAGCGCGCGCGCATCCGGTCCCCACACGCCGATGGTGCCCAGCGCGGACGACAGGTTTTCGAACTGGACGGAGCAGTCGGCGGGCAGATGCCGGCGGAACCAGGCCTCGTCGCGTGCCCCGTCGAAGGCGCCGGTCACGATGCGGAACCGATCGCCGGCCAGCCGCTGGATGGTGAGATCAGCGCGGATGCCGCCGCCGGGCGTCAGCAGCGGGGTGTAAATTGAGCGGCCGACAGGCCGGTCACAGCGGTTGACCGTCAGTCGTTCCAGATAGGGCACGACGCCGGGCCCGGAGATGTCGAAGATCTGGAAAGCGCTCAGATCGACGATCCCGACCTTCTCCCGCAGGTGGAAATGTTCGGCGTTGATGATCGGCGACCACCAACGACGGTCCCACTCGTGAGGGCGATCCGCAACGCGGTAGTGCGCGACCAGGTCCTCGTTCGACGCGTACCATTGCGGGCGCTCCCAGCCGCGCGCCTCGTAAAACTCGGCGCCCAGGGCTGCGGTCCGATCGTGAAACGGCGCGCGGTGCACGCCGCGGGCGGACACCCACTGTTCGCGCGGGTGCACGATCCCGTAGGTTTTGTTGAAGTGCTCGTTGCAGCGGTCGCGGATGTGCTGCTCGCTACGCTCGTGCGGGTAGAAGCGGGTGACGTCCGATCCGTGCGGATCGCACAGGTGCGGGTAGCCATAGGTGATCCACTCGGCAATCAGGCGCGCGGTGCCGGGGCCCTCCTTGACCCAGACCGCAGCCGCCGACCAGAGCTTCTCCACCTCGGCGGTCTCGCCCAGCACCTGCTGCACGTCGGGGGTCAGCGACAGCAGGCCATTGACTGCATACTGCATCTCGGAACCGGCGAGCAGCTCGCCCATGATCTCACGGGCGTGTTCGAGCTGCGGCGCGAAGTCGGTGGCGGTGAAGGGCATCTCGGTGGGAGTCCGCTCCGCCTCTGCAAAGGAAGGAATGTCGTCGGGATGTACCAAGATGGGGCGATGGGCGTAGGAGCCGATCTCCATCGCCTCGTTGCTCTGCCGTTCGTACATGAACGTGTCCATGTCGCGCACGATCGGATAGCCGATCTCGTTTCCCGTCTTGTGCAGGAGGTCGATCGGGCCCATGTCGGCCATCTGGTGCACCGCCGGGGTGAGCGGGATGGTCGCGCCGGCCATCGCGGCGAGACGTGGACTCCAGACGCCGCACGCGATCACCACCTGTTCCACCGCAATCGCACCGCCCGCAGTCACCACAGCGCGGATCCGCGGGCGGCCGAACGGCGGGCGCGACACCGCCAGCCCGGTGACCTCGGTGTTGTCCAGCACGGTGAGCACGCCCTGCGCCTGCGCCCGTTCACGCATGATGGCGCCCGCACGGACCGAGTCGACCACCGACACGCTCGGCGTGTAAAAGCCGCCCAGGATCACGTCGCCGTTCACGAACGGCGCCTTCGCGACGACCTCGGCGGGCGTGAGCAGTTCGGCCTCGATGCCCCAGGCGCGCGCCGAGGTCATCCGCCGGCGCAGTTCCTCTTGGCGGGCCTCGGTGCGCGCCACCTCGATCCCGCCGCACACGGTGTTGACGCCGAGCGCGGCATACTGGCGCTGGCTCTCCAGGGTCAGTATCGCGATCTCGCGGTTGTGATCGGTGGGAAAGATGAAGTTCGACGCGTGGTCGGTGGAGCCGCCGGGGTTGGGCAGCGGCCCCTTGTCGATCAGCAGCAGGTCTTCCCACCCGAGCTCCGCCAGATGCCCCACCAGGCAATTGCCGACGATGCCGGCGCCGATCACGGCGATCGTTGCCCGCGCCGGGAGCGCCTGGCGAGTGCTTCCGGCGACGCTGCTGATGGAGTCTTCCATAATCGATCCCCCAGTTTATCGTAACAGGTAACGGGGGCTCGACGCTGCGACGTGATCACCCCCAGAGTCGCTCCTGCCTGCCGGGGGTCGATTACGGGCTTGGCGCTCGTGAACGAGATCGGTGTCCACACGGCGTGTTGACCGGCAGGTCAATTGTGCAATAATTTATGCAGAGAGGAGACAGCACAAGGATCTGCAGAGTCGAGGCCACCGTCGTGACAACGGCAACGCATGCGACCGCGAAGCATCCCGAGTATCGGGAAGCGGTGGACTTCCGGCACTGCCGCGCGCTCCACCGTCGGCGCAGTCACTGCCGCTGGCGTGTTACAACTCGATCGCACACCGTGGCTGTGGCCGGGAACTGTTCGGCATAGCGGAGCAGGAGGCGTCATGAGTGGTCAGGCGCGCAGCGTCGACCAATCCAACCGTATCGTTCCTGTCAACCTGCGCCAGAGTGGCCGGACACCGGTGGAGCTGCTCATCTCCACACGTGTCCGGAAGTCGCCCTACTGGCATCTCTCCCATGAGGCGGGCTGCTGGCGGGCCACGGTCTACAACCGCATCTACCATCCGCGCGGCTACGTTCGACCGGAAGATGGGGGCGCCGCGGCAGAGCACGAGGCGCTGACGAAGCACGTAACGTTGTGGAACGTCGCGGTCGAGCGGCAGATCCGGGTCGAGGGCCCGGATGCGGAACGGTTCGTCGATTATGTCATCACCCGCGACGCAACCCGAATCAAGTCGATGCATGCAAAGTACGTCATTCTCTGCAACGAACAGGGCGGTATTCTAAACGATCCGGTGCTGCTGCGCCTGTCCACGGACGAGTTCTGGTTCTCGGTGGCGGACTCCGACATGCTGTTCTGGCTGCAAGGCGTCAACGTCGGGATGCGCATGGAGGTAGCGATTGACGAGATCGACGTCTGCCCGGTGCAGATCCAGGGCCCGAAATCGCTCGCGCTAATGGTTGATTTGGTGGGTGACGACATTCGGGACATCCTATATTATGGTCTCCTCGAGGCCGAGATCGCCGGCTGCCGGGTGGTCGTTTCCCAATCCGGCTTCTCCGGCGAGAAGGGCTACGAAATCTATCTGCGCAATGCCACTCTGCATGCTGAGAGGCTGTGGCACGCGGTGCTGGAGGCGGGCAAAGCGCACCAGCTCTTGGTCATCGCCCCCGGCCATCAGCGCCGCATCCAGGCCGGTATCCTGTCCTGGGGGCAGGACATCGACCACGAGACGGTGCCCTTCCAGTGCAACCTGGCCTATCAGGTGCCGCGCAAGAAGCAGGGTGACTATATCGGCCGGGCGGCCCTCGAACGGATACGCACCGAGATCGCCGCGGGGCGGCCGCCGTTCTCGATGGTGATGGTCGGTATGACGCTGAGCGGCAAGCCGATCGACGACTACGCGCCGGACTTCTGGCTGGTCTCGGATGCCGATGGCGACGATCCGATCGGCTACCTGACCTCGCCGTGGTACGCCCCCGAGTTGGGCTGCAACATTGCGTTGGGCTACGTGCCGGTCGGCAAGTCGGTGGTGGGGACTGAGCTTCTGGTCTGGCTGCCCAACGAGTACGCGAGTGAGCCGGGACAACCCGACCGGGCGCAGGTATGCGAGGTCCCGTTCCGCCCTTCGGTCAATCCGAGTGCGCGCGAGCGGGCGCACGCCCGCGGCCAGGACGCGGTGTTGTAGCGATGCGCATCGCTGCGCTGGCGCGCAGGCCCTTCCATGTACTGATCCCGGTCGCAAACAGGGGAATTCCCCAGCCCGCAAGTTGGCTGCCCATTTCCTGGCCGTCGCGGTTGGGCTTCGGCTCCTGACGGGCGTGGGGTGCGTACCGTGCAAAAGCCCCTGGGGCACTCGGACATCTTTACGACCATGCACTACCCGGTCTACGTGAGTTCGCACACCATGCGAAGCGTCCGGGAGGCGCAAGAAACTAAGGAAGTTCAACGGCTATCAAAGGCTTGCCAAGGGGAGCAGGCAACAAATAGGCGGCAGCCAAAGATAACGAAAGGTGACAAAGAATAGAAATCGGTCTAAAGTGTTGGGAAATAAGGGATGCGCCCGTAGCTCAGCTGGACAGAGCAACGGACTTCTAATCCGTAGGCCGCAGGTTCGAATCCTGCCGGGCGCGCCAATCTTTACTAAGAAGGGTGCAGATCGGCTGAAGCGGTAGTCTCCTGGCCGAGTTATCATCAGCGTGAGATTTGAGGGATGAGAGGTGCCAAGGTTGCAACACCAATTACTACAGCGATCCATCCTGGCCAGCGCCGGGCGCGGCGTCCGGAATTCAGGTCTCGGCACGCTTAAGTTGTCTTTTATTGGGGTGTGTATGATTCAGGCGCCTGCGCCGCCCAAGGCACACGAGCTGAAAGCCCAGCTTAGATGCCGGTGCGAACTTCCGGCTTGCTGGAAGAGGACTCTTGGGAGATTGGCGAATGTGCTGAGAAGGCATTGGCCGGCGTTTGTTGGCGGGAGACTCTGGGCTGCAAACGGTCTTGCCCCAAAGGGTTGTCCGCGCGGCTACCAAGAAGATCCCTTCCGGGGAATCTAGACTGACTCCAGTCGCCGGAAAGTGAACTCGTTTGGTGGACGCACTCAAGAGCTGTCTGCGAATTTTGCCCCTGTTGGCCCGCCCCTCAGCTTGGCGCGGCTCTTGAGAAGATGGATGTCCGCCTGAGAGCCGGGATGCGACCGTTTTGGGAGGCCAAGCGCCGCTTCGTCCCTCTTTTCCCGAGGTTGATCTGGCCATGGAGGTCTTTGGTTTCCTCGATCAGCATCCGGCGACTCGCCATGAGTCTGGAAACAGGCCGAACTGTATGGTATTCAAAGGTGCCTGCCGGCGATTCGAGAGTCGGCACTTCTTGAGAATCTCCGGCGCGGTCGTCAGCATTGGCTGGACTAGTGAGGATGAATGACTTTGAGTGTTAAATTTGATTGGTCGTTCAGACAGCTCCCCAAAATTCTGGTTCTCGGCTTGTTTTTCTCCGTCTGCCTGCACGCAGCGGGTCAAAATCCGCAGCCCGACCCTGATGATTACCAACTCCAGGCCCTGCAGATCCAAGAGAAAATCACCCTCGACGGAAGGTTGGACGAACCGGCGTGGGGACGAGCCCAGCCGGCCAAGGATTTTGTCCAGAGTCGGCCCTTGGAAGGGAAACCGGCCACGGAGAAAACCGAAATTCGCATTATCTATGACGAGGACAACATTTATGTGGGGGCCACCTGCTTTGACCGGGAGATGGATAAGGTTCGCGTTACCACATTGAACCGGGATTTCGGATCCCTGGAAGGGGATATGGTCGCAATCCTGTTCGACACCTTTGACGATGATCGAAACGGTTTCGCTTTCGCCACCAACCCCGGGGGCGCGTTGCTGGATGTGCACGTACTCAACGAGGGGCAAAATGTCAATCGGGATTGGGACACGGTCTATCAAGTCCGAACCGCGCTCTATGACGATCGCTGGACAGCGGAATTTCTGATTCCGTTCAAGGCCTTGCGTTTTGAGAGGCGAGAAAAGCAGCGGTGGGGCATCAATTTCGAGCGCATCATTCGCCGAAAGTTCGAAACCGACGTTTGGTTTCCGATACCTTTTCGCTTCTTCGGGATTGCCCGAGTCTCATTGGCGGGCACGCTGGTCGGAGTGGAGGATGTCGAGCCCGGACGTAACCTCAAGGTGACCCCCTACTTTCTGGGAGAAGTACACTCGAGACGCCAATCGCCTGACTCGGCAGAGCTTGAGGATGACTTGAACATCGAGTGGGGGGTGGACGCCAAGTATGGTGTGACCTCGTCGCTGACGCTGGATCTCACTTACAATACCGACTTCTCTCAGGTGGAGGCCGAAACGCAGCAGGTCAACTTGACGCGATTCAGTCTCTTTTTTCCTGAAAAGCGACCTTTTTTCTTGGAGAATCGCGGCCTCTTTCGGTTTGGCCGACCGGGTAGCGGCTTCCAGGATTTTGGGTTCCGAAGTCTTGGGGTGGGAGGCCGGGGACGCTCGTCTTCCGCCAATGACATGATCCTGTTCTTTACCAGGCGCGTCGGACTCTCGGAAACGGGTGCGCCAAAACCGATTCTTGGCGGAAGCCGTTTCAGCGGCAAGGCGGGCCCTTACAACCTTGGGTTCCTGTTCATTGAGGAAGAGGAAGTGTCGTCCGAGCAACCCGCCCATCAGTACACGGTGGCTCGCGTGGGTCGAGAGGTTTTTGCGAATTCCAATGTCGGTGTCATGTTTATCAACCAGGGATCCAACCTGGAAGGTGAGACCAATCGATCTATTGGTCTGGATGGGAATTTTAGGTTTTTTACCAATCTCACAATCGACACCTTCTGGGCCCAGACTCGGGACTCCAAGCCGGACTTGACCGATTCGGCAGGGCAATTCGCCCTCAGATGGCGGGATGGGCTGTGGGACGTCGGGCAAAAGTTTTTGACCATTGGAGAGGATTTTAACGCTGGGGCCGGGTTTGTCCCCCGCGTGGGCATTCGCAAATCCTTGACCCAGTTCGCTCTTCGTCCGCGGCCGGCGGCAACGCGTCGATTTGTGCAGGAATTCGCACCGCATTTCCAGTTGGAGTACATTACCGATCCTTCCAATCTTCTGCTAACCCGCGTCCTCCACACCGGCTTCGCGCTCACTTTCGCGGATGGAGGCCGGTTCGAGATTGCCAATACGCAGAACTTCGAGAGATTGGAGGAATCATTCCAAATTCGGAACCAAATTGGGATCGAGTCCGGCGACTACAATTTCAACGAATGGTCGCTCCTTCTGGGTTCCGACCCCACCAGAGCCGTTGCTGGGCGCATCCGATTTGACCAGGGAGATTTCTTTAACGGCACCAAGAGGACTTTTGACCTCGAAGCCACCTTTCGACGGGCTGCAAATCTCAAATTCAGCTTCAACTACATCAGAAACGATGTAGATCTGCCGGCCGGCAGCTTCGAGGCTGATCTATTGGCGGCTCGTTTGATTTATGCCCACAGCCCGTTCCTTTTCTTCGACGCCTACCTGCAGTACAACCTCGAACTGGAAAGGATCAGCTCCAATCTCAGGTTCAATGTAATGCACCGGCCGCTAAGCGACCTTTTCGTTGTCTACAACGAGAATCGGAGCAGCCTGACCGGTGACCTGCTGGACCGGTCCATCATCGTTAAGTTCAACTACCTGTTTGACTTCTAACCGGTAACCGGCATTGGGCGCCGGCCGGCAGGAAGAGGAGCCGCGTCGACTCTTGGAACCTTCCAAGGACGAATCCGGCCGCCCATCCCTCTGTGCACTTGGCGCCTTTCGCTGAGCGGTGCTCCCGGTTACACTCGCAACCATGTTGGCGCCAGAGCATCGACGGCGGTTTTTGACAAGGCTAGGCTATGGCGGTCTGGGCTTGGGCGCGACGATCTTCAGCGCTACTGCCTACGGCTCTCGAATCGAAACCGACTGGTTGCAACTGAAGAGAGTTTCCATCCCCATAGCGGGACTCCCGACGGGCTTGGATGGCCTGGTCATCGTTCTGATGAGTGATTTTCACCTCTACCCTCATACCAGAATCGAGTTGATCCGCCAGGCGGTCGCGATGGCCAATGATTGTCAACCTGACTTGGTGGTTCTGGGCGGCGATTACGTTTTGCGAACGGCCGATTCAATCTTTGCTTTGGCGCCTGCCTTGGCCCAACTCAATCCGCGCTTCGGCATCTTCGCGATCCTGGGCAACCATGACCATTGGAAAGGAGTCGACACGGTAGAACAGGGATTGATCCGGTCGGGGATCACTGTCCTCAGGAACCGTGGCCTCTCCCTCGCCCTGGACGGCGGCTCGCAGGTCTTTTTGGCTGGAGTGGATGACGGCTGGGTGGGGAAAAATGATCTGGCCGCAACTTTGCAGGGTCGGCCGCCGAAGGCCACCACCATCGTCCTGATGCACGAGCCCGACTTCGCCGATGAATGGTTCGACAACCCCCAAATCCAGCTACAACTTTCCGGCCACAGCCACGGGGGCCAAGTCCGCCTGCCGCTGTTGGGCTCTCCCTTTCTCCCGCCCTACGGAAGAAAATACGATAAGGGCCTCTACCGGGTGGGTCCACTGCCCCTTTATACCAATGTGGGCATTGGAGTGACTGCGCCCATCCGTCTTAACTGTCCACCTGAAGTCACTCAAATACGGCTCGTGGCTGAAACCGTCTCCCAGGTTGGGTAGGGTCTCTCTGAAGTCCTCGCTTTCCGCTTCTTGTCGATCCGGTGTCTCGCCATCTCAGCGGGGAAAATCCAAGGGTGACTACTCCTTGGATTCTTCCGGTTGGCCCATTTGGAGCGGTTGGTAAACCCGCCTGATTACAATCCCAGTTGGCGGCGGCGTTCTTGCTGCCACGCCACCACCTCTGACCGATCAATACTCAAATGGTGATGGAGGGCCCAATTGAGGCTGGCAATAAGATCTCGAGGGTCCTCCAGGCCCACGCCAAGCCGAACGAACCGATCGATCCCCTGTTTTTCAACCTCCGCCGCTAGCGTGAAGTACTCTGAGACCGTTTTGTGATGATTGACCTTGCTGACCAAGCCATCAAAACTCAGCGAGTAACGAAAGGTGACCGTCATTGCCAGTACGTCAGCAAAATGTCCGGTCTGCTCCTCGCTCAGTCCTCGGATGCGGAAGGAGAGCAGCGAGGCTGGTAGCGTGTAATGTTGTCTAATGATCTTGCGGTCGGGATAACCGTCCGCGGTAGGGTGATAAACCTGTTCTACCAAAGAGTGCTTGCCGAGAAAGCTGACAATTTCGCCTGCGGTTTGGCAGCGCCTTCGGAAACGTTCTTCTGCTTGCTCCAAACTGGACAGGATGCCGGCGGCCGAGCGCCAACTCAGGACGCCGCCCCGCATAGCCTGCAGATCCATGGCACGATTGAGGAAACCGATTCGGCGGGAAGCAAGGTAGCCCCACATGTCGCGGTCCTCTCCTGACATCGCCTTCGTTCCGGCCGCCACGATCACGTCGATGCCGGGATATTCCAACAGCGGCCGTTTTACTCCCCAAGGTGTGGCAACTGTGTTGTCGACCACCATTCTCAAATTAGGAGCCCGCACTTTTCGCAAATCTTCAATCGTTCGGCTGACCTTGGATGGATCCAGAGCGCTCAAGGTGGGGTTGGTGTAGGTCTCGGCGAAGACCATTCCGGTATTTTCTCTAACTTTCTCCTGTAAGGTTTCGGGCGTGATTTCCTCCACCAACTCGGCCTCGACCAAGAGTCGCTCGGCTGCCCATTTCAGATAGGCCTTGGTTTTGTTGTAGACTTGCCGACTCATTAACACGTGGCTTCCGGGCTCGACCAACACATCCTGAACCAGCGCAGTGGCCTGCATGCCGCAATCGGTGACCAGCGCGCCGGCCGCACTTTCGAGTCTGACGATTTTCTCAATCAGCTTCCGGCTTGGCACGGTGGAGTAGCGGCCGTAGATCGGGCTCAAGGTGGACCAACACTTTTGGCTCAAGAGGGTAGCCGCCCCTTTCTCCTCTTGCCACTCGACCATGGCCTGACCACCGAAGAGATCGATTGGAACCGAGGGCCCTTGGGGGTGCAGGTAGGGAATTCCCGTCGTCCGGATGCGTTGGTCGATCGCCGAGTGTAGACGTCGCGTCGACTTGGCCATTCGATCCAACGGCGGCGGCTCGGCAGGGCAGGATTGAGGATCCAGGTAGGCTTCAAGGCTCATCTTACGCTCCGCTGGAGTTATGGACTCGCCGGCTTGGAATGCCGAATTCCCAGAGGGTCCTCCGGGTCGATGCCTTCCATGAACGGTTTCTTGCGCTTTCGGTTGGTTACTTGATAGACCGTGCCCAACCAGTTATTGAAAACACTTTTTGCGGTGTCGGCCCAGGTATTGTCCACCTTGCGAAGCAGACTTTGCTCGGGAAACTCGGCTGCCACAGATCGGGGATCACTACTGGAGAGGACCCGCTCCCGGTAGTTTCGCAGCAGCGCGCGCGCCTCTTGGGAGAAGTAGTTCCAAGGAGCCGCAGGATACTCCTCCAGCAGGCCCTTGATGAACAATCCGACGTCGCGTTTGTACTCTTTCAGTAAGCTGTAACGATCGTATTCGGGATGGCCTTGAAGGTAGATAAATCGGAAAAGATCCTGACTGACGGCCAAGTGAACACCGGCTTCCTTACTCGCCACGAGCACTTCAACCCCCGCCTCCTCGATCTGCCCGCTGCTCACATCGTTGAAGCGAGAGTGCGGAACATCGAAGCGGGTGTTGATGTTGCGAATCAAAGGATGCTTAGCCTCTCGAACGGTATGCGAGTAGATACCGCAGCATTTTCCACCCAAGGGTTGACGGACGATCTCATGGAAGTACCGCAGAGCAGCGTGGGTGGCCAGACAGGCACAAAGCGTCGACGTGACCGCCTCCCGCGCAAAATCGAGCACTCTAGTCAGATCATCCCAAAAAGGCATCTGGGAAAGATCCCTGTCGGCAACGTTGGCGCCAGTAATGATCAGCGCATCCAGTCCCTGCGCCTTCAACGTCTTGAAATCACTGTAATATCTCTTGATGTAGACCTGGGTTGCGGAACTCCGCTGGACCCCCGGCAGCGTGAAGGGATGGATGTAGAACTGGGCGATCCGATTACACCCCCCGACCAGGCGCATGAACTGGCGCTCGGTCGGTTGTAGAGCCGCGTCAGGCATCAAGTTCAACAGTCCGATATGGAGTTCACGGATATCTTGGTGTTGGGCCCGCTCCCCGTCGAGGATTTCCTCCCCTTCCTGTTGTAGGCGCGTGAATGAAGGCAGCTTTGAATGGGCTACGATGGGCACGGAACACCCCCGATCGACTTAGCTCGATCAGCAACGGCTCGAGTCTCGTTGCCAAGACAAGACGATATTTTAAGTTGATGAAGACGGTGCAGGAGGCCTCCGAAAAGAGAAAAGCCTACTATTTTTCTTGTTGTTGGACTTGAAACCATGAAAACTTGTTTTGGAAACCCTACCCCCGATAGGGAGCCTGATCCAGCGGCTGCATTGAGGCTCACTTCCTCAATTTCAACACGACTTTTTCTTCACTAAAACTGCTCCGGTCATTCTCAAGTCGCCAACTCCTCAGTTCTCGGCTGCTCCCCTTAAAGACCGAGTCGATCAAATAGGAGTACCAAGGCCAAGCGTGTTCAACGTCATAGCGGGACGGTTCAGCCGGACAGTCGGGATGACTATGGTAAAAGCCCATCACTTGCTGCTTCGATTCCCGGAGCTGCAGCTCAGTCCGGAGAAACTCTTCGGGAGCAATTGAGTAACGATTTTCCGGACTGTCAGAACGTTGATTGCCGGCGGCGATGACTCGCCCGATCAGACGGTTACCCTCGCGCTCCCTTCCGATCAAGAATCCGCAACACTCATGGGGATAGGACACTTCGGCATGATCGCGAATCTCTTGTTCGATTTCGACCGGCAAGATCAGACTCATAGCTGCCCCAACTCCGTGGAAGAAAACCATTCTCGCCATCAATCAGCGAGAGATGGGCCGCCCTCCAGTTGCTATCGATTTTGCCGGTGACTGGTGTGGAGGCTGAGGCCACAGCGTCTGCCTGAAGCCTGGTTGAATTGTGCGAGGAGCATCTTGACTCTTAGTAGGTCGGTAAGGAGGAATCGATTTTTTCGGACCAGGCCAGGATACCTCCCTTCAGATTGCGCAGTTTACGAAAGCCAAGCTGTTGCAGTTCGCCAATTGCCTGGGCACTACGGCCACCCGTCTTACAATGAACCACGATGTCACGAGCGCTATCCAATTCACTGGCTCTTGCGACCAGCTCGTTAAGCGGAATCACCATCGACCCGGGAATTCGACAAATCTCGATCTCGGGTGGGTTCCGGACGTCCAACAATAAAATGTCGCGCCCTTGGTCAAACTCCCGCTTGAGTTGGCTGACAGTGATTTCATCGATGCCATCGGGACTGGCGGTGGCGTCGATGCCGCAGAAGGTTTCGTAGTCGATCGGTTCGAGGATGCTAGGATGATCGCCGCAAACGAGACAGTGCGGATCGCGCCTGACTTTGACGTGACGGAAATGCATGGCTAAGGCGTCAAAGAGCAGTAGTCGCCCAATCAGTGGGTCACCGACACCCAATATCAGTTTGATGGCCTCGGTGGCCTGGATCGTCCCCACAATACCGGGCAAGACCCCCAAGACACCGCCCTCGGCACAGGAGGGAACCAGTCCCGCGGGTGGCGGCTCCGGATAGAGGCAGCGGTAACAAGGTCCATTCTGGTGGGCAAAAATCGATGCCTGACCCTCGAAACGAAAAATACTACCGTACACATTGGGCTTGCCTGTCAGCACGCAGGCGTCGTTGACCAAATAACGGGTCGGAAAGTTGTCGGTGCCGTCGACCACGAGATCGTAATTTCCAATCAGCTCAAGGGCGTTTTGGGAGTTGAGGCAGAGCTCGTGTTTTTCGATTTGGACCGAAGGATTGATCCCTGCAATCCTCTCGGCTGCCGAGTCCAGCTTGGAGCGGCCCACGTCGGCTGTGGAATGCAAGATCTGGCGTTGCAGGTTGCTGAAGTCGACCACATCGAAGTCAACCAAGCCGAGACGCCCCACGCCGGCCGCGGCCAGATAGAGTCCCAACGGTGAGCCCAGTCCCCCGGCGCCGATGCAAAGCACACTGGCGTCGCGAAGCTTCAGCTGCCCTTCCATGCCCACTTCGGGCATGATCAGGTGTCGGCTATAGCGTTGAATTTCTTCAGCTGCGAGCGGCGCCTGGGTTGGAAAATGGTTCCCTCCGGCGATCGCCGGCACAATGTGAACATTGTCGCCGCTCTTGAGCAGCGTCTCTTCCCGTTGCAAATAGCGGATATCCTCGTTGTTGACGTAAATGTTGACGAAATTTCGGATCCTACCCTGGTCATCGTAGAGGTGTTGCCTGAGCGAGGCATGTTGTTGCACCAGTTCGGATAGCACTTCCCGCACCGAGCCGCCTTCCAATTCGACGCTGGCTTGATCATCCGTAAAGCTGCGCAAGGGCGTGGGTATAAAGACGCGAACTGCCATTTCTTGAATACCTCTTCTGTGTTTCCTACGCTACCCAGTCGAATCGCCGCCGGCATCTCCCGAAAAGAGCCTGCGGGATGGATCCCGGCAAACTGCTTTCCTTTAGACTCGGTTCCCTCCGGGATTCCATTCGCACCTTCGGTGTTCCGCCTGGACGCCACTAGACGAATATGTATCTTGACGGCGTACGTAAATTCGAAAAGTCGAGTCGAACATCGGCTGGCTATTGTTGCAAAATGACCTTTGGTTTGGCAATTGGACTTGAGGTTTCCCACTGCGCAGCGAGCCGAAAATGTTGGCAAATGGGCCACTCGAGACGGTATTCCTCAACTCTGCTGAAACGTTTGACCTCCTCTCTAGCGGACGTTTCCAGGCAATAACTCTCCCCGGCCATCGTTTCGCGAACGGCCGTCGGATTCCGTTTCTTCAACTCCGAGGGCGTGGCGTGGATTTGCAATCCGATCAGGACTGTCTCCGGCTTGGCGCACCAAAACCGAAGATTCTTCAGCGCCATTCCTCGGCGCGCGTGGCGAAGATCGTGCCGTCGCTGTCGAACCATTCCGCGAACCCGATGTTTCCGTTCGCAGTCAGGCAAGTGATGGCTGCGTTCATGGCCTCCCGGAGTGCATCGCCGGCGGGCGTGTCGGGATAGCTGAAGGCGCCCCGTTCGTTGCTCTCGACGATGGCCGTCACCCGCAGGCCCGGCGTGTCGCGAGCGGTAAACCGGTTGCCAAACTCGTCCCCCGCCACGGCATCGACCGCGCCTTGCAGCAACGCGCCGGTTTGCTCGCCGTCACTATCGAAATAGAGCACTTCGGGTTGGTCATCCCCGGGCGGCGTCAGGCGGACACGGGTGGCGATGGCGGCGGACCCCGTGCCGGCGGCGATGAGTAACGCTGACTCGCTGTCCGGCGGTCCGGCAGTCAAAATCGTGCCGTCGGCCAACAGCGCCCGGGTCCCGGCGCGGAGGAAACCCACGGCATCGATGATGCCGGTCAACTCCAATAACCGCCTCTCGCCGGTGGTGCCCCGGAAAGTGGCCACGCGGTGTTCCGACTTCAGATCTTCGTGTCGGTCGATGACACTCTCGGAGCGCACCAGCAGCGATTGGCGAAAGCTGATATGGCCCACGCCGAAGCGGATCACTTGCCGCCCCTCCGCATCCAGGGTCCGTTCAGGCAAAGCGGTGATGCCGCCGCCCACCAGGTCGTAAGGCTCTTGCGCCGCTTTGAGCCAGATCCCGGAGAAGGGATTGCCGATCCCCAAGGTGTCGAAACTCAGCCTTCCCCTCGAAAAAGTCTCCACGGCAACCACCAAGTCCGGCTCGTAGCCTCGCGGTTGGTGGAATGACAAATACAAGGGAATCGGCACGAGGGAGTAACTCACCGGCTTGAAATCGGCATAGAAACCGTAATTGAAGCGCATGGCCGGGAAGTCAGCCAGCGTTTCCCGGGCCGCTTCGCAGGCCGCCGCGGTCGAGGGCTCCGGGGTCTCAGAGCCACCGCCGCAACCGTCCGGCGGGCAGTCGGTGTAGATTCCGGAACCAACCAGGATCGGCAGCCCATTGGCCACAACCCTCTTGACGAAAGTCACTTTGCGCTGCAGCGTTCCAGTAGCGGGATTGCGCGCCCAGTAGTAGAGGAAGGTCTCACCGAAAGCATCCGCAACGCTGACCACGTCCTGGCCTTGGAGCGATGCGTTCAGACCGGCGTCCAACTCGGATTCGCTGGGGCCGAGCCCCTGGCTGTCGGGGTCGCCGCTGAACAATGGGTTGCCGGAGGTATCCAGGCCGAACAAATAAATCGAGTTGTTCCTCCAACGCGGATCGGTGGAGAGGGTGATGGTGGCGAAGTAGCCTTTCGATTCCAGTTCCAGGGCGGCGCAACGGACAAACTCCTGCAGCCTTTGGTTGGAAGGATTTTCCTCCAGCCCTAGGGCGTTGACCTCTTCATTCCAGCAGGTGCCGGGAAGGTCGCGACGATAGACCCCCGCACTCATTACGGCGGGGGTCCCGTCCCAGTCGATGCTCTTGCTGTAGGAAACCTTTGGCTCATCATTGCCGGTCGCTGGATTGGTGAACGAGTAGTAGATCCAGCCCTCGCCGAAGCTCCCCGTGACCCGATTCGCTTCCCTGGCGATGTCGTTGCCGAAGACATCGATCAGGGGTCCCCACGGCAACCCTTCCCTCGAAGGGTCGGGCGGAAAGACGAACGATCGAGCCGTCTCGGGCATTTGTGCCATTTCGCTGATGGCCACATAAATTGGTCCGCTTCTCCAACGCTCGTCCTCATGAAAGGCCCTGCGGGCTTTCTCAAACCCCACTTCCCGGACGAACTCGTAGGCGCACTGAACGAACGCCTGAACATCTTTCGGTGAGTGCACGGCGCGGGCGCTGAGGGAGCGATCCGCGCAAGATAGAGGTTCAGCAGCCGCCAATGTCCGTGGTGCGGTAAACAGCAGGGTCAAGGCAATCAGGTAAAGGGGATGTTTGATGATGAAGTAAGTTTTCATGGGCCTTCCGAAGAGACGTCCCCTTCGGACTTCGGTGATTGACCGAATATTGTCCAGTGTTCTCTGACACTTCGGACGAACTCTTCCATCGAAACTCCGACCTGACGCGCTTGACGTTGGAGCCAGGACTTGTCTTCCGGATCTACATCGCGGACGGTAAGGGTGGAGCCCATCGCCGTGCTTCCTTACTGGTCGGTGGTTCGACCTGCGAGCTTGAACGACGCTAGCATAAATGTGCAATCAAAATAAAGAGGGGTGAATCAGCTCATTTCGGTACCGTCTCCAGGGCCTGAATGCGACCACACAACGTCACTTCATAGGCTTTCACATAGGACTTTCGGGAGGGATCTAGGGGCGGGATAGCAAACTCGGAGGGATCTGCTTGGACGAGAGGGCTTCATGGACAACCACCAGCGGATCTGCCGGGTTTACCGGGAGGAGAGACTACAGGTTCAGGGTCGCAAGGGGAAGCACGCCAGACCCGGGCAATCGTTCCGGAGCGAACTCGTCCTCGAGACGCTAGACCCGAATCTCTAATCCTCTCCCTCTCCTGTGGGCGCCCTATTACTACGTTGTGGATGTTTACGGATATCATAAGGGAGGTTGTCCAACGTGGGAGGGGCCGCCTCGGCGCCGGGTCGTAGCCGGGATCTACCGCGCGGCCCTGGCGCCTGTCGGTTTTCTCATGGGCGTGACCGGGTATATTTCGGGGATCTATGGAGCGCAGGTGGCAGCCTATTGGTTGGGGATGGTTGGAGGATAAGAAAAAAGATGGATCGGACTCATGCAGACACCGGTTTTCCGAAGATAGCGGTTCGTTTGATTTCGACAACGACTACCTGAGCCGCAGCAAGCACAATAGAGCACCGGGGGCCGTGAGGCCGCAGGCCATCGAGTGGCAGGGGCCGAGAGACGACTTTCTCGACGATACGCCAGTCATTTTTTTAGCAGGGTAGAGGGTAGAAAGTAGAGGTGACTCATGTCTTCAGGCAGGTTCATGGCTGTAGCGGCGTTCTTGTCGATCATCGGCTGCGCTTCGAATGAAATTGCGTTGGTGTCGACCGGCCCTCTTGATGATTTGGCAAATATCCCGCAAGACGCCACGGTATTTGCGGAAGCCGGAGGCCCTCCGATTCTCGAGGTCGATGAGCGTTGGCTTGGGAAGTTTGAAGATTACTGGTACGGACCCTGGAGACGAACCGAGCCCAAGATCTGTACAGCGGAGGAGTTCAGTTGGGCTGCAGAATCATTTCCGAAACGGTCGATCTTTGGTCCCAACCTGTTGGAAATCTCCGCCTCCCGTGTTGAAGCCGTCGCAGCGAACGCACAACTGGCCCAATATCCCAGTCGAGCCGAATACGGGATCACAATCCGAAACACATCGATGCGTGCGCTTCCTTCGGCTGACCCGTTCTTCTATGACTTCCGCGAGGCGGGAGAAGGATATCCGTTCGATTACAACCAGAATTCGGCGGTGTGGGCAGGAACGCCCCTGTTGCTGTCGCACATTTCCCAGGACGGACGATTTCTGGCTGCGGAATCACCCTATACCTGCGGTTGGATCGATTCGCGAGACATTGCGTACGTCGATGAGGAGTTCATGGAGGAATACCGTTCCTCCAGCTTGGCTGCCGTGCGGCGAGACCGGATACCCATCTCCAGCGACCAGGGAGGATTCCTGTTCCAAGGCCGGATCGGCATGCTGTTGCCCCTGGAGACAAGATCCGAGACCGGCCTACATCTGCTGGCTCCGGTGGCGGATACAAGAGGTCGTGCGGCGATGACAACCGTTTATCTGTCGGATCGGGACGCTGCTCCGGTTCCGCTTCCGTTCTCCGAGGATCAACTCGCCAAGGTGATCAACGAAATAATGGGGCAGTCCTACGGATGGGGTGGATTGGGCGGTTATCGGGATTGTTCAGCCACTATCCTGGACGTCTTCCTCCCATTTGCTTTACCGCTTCCTCGCAATTCGCGGAGCCAGGCCAAGGCAGGGAAAAATGTGAACCTCGAGCAGCTCTCGCTTGACGAAAAGCGAGAGCGCATTTTGGCCAGGGCCGTTCCCTTCCGCACCATTCTCAACCTGAACGGCCACAACATGCTTTATTTGGGAGCGTTCGAAGGTTCTCCGGTGGCGTTTCACACCATTTGGGGACTGAGAACGGAGTCCGAGGACGAGTCGAATGTTGGCCGGTACCTGATCGGCAAGTCGGTCATCACCAGCCTGTCGCCGGGGCGCGAGATCAGAGAATTGTCGCGGAGTAAGGGAGACCTCCTGAGTCGCATCCGATCGTTCACTCTGCTTGGAGAACTATAGGCGCCGGGTTCGAAGGGCGCCCATCAACGGGGGACGGAATCGAAAATGGGTTGCAACCAATTGATTAGAAAGAGAAAATATCCTCAGTATTGGTGTTGTTTTCCTCAAAGTTGCCCGCATATCGAGAATGTCATTGCCGACCACTGACGACAACCACGGCAAATAAAGCGGCGGCGATCTTAACCCTAGTGATGATCTCGTGAGTGCTTCATACTTCCCTAGCCACTCTCCGGAGAAAACGTAAGGGGTCCCGCGGCGCGGTCGCCGGCCACCGGCCCTTCGGCGGGAACGGCACCTAGACGGCGGCACCGCGCGGAAGGTGGCCGGCGAGGACCTTCCGGAGGCGGCAGCTGACCCGCCGGGACCTCCACCGAGGCGCCGAGGGCCAGGTCGTGGAGCGCGGCCTGAGTCCGGGTCTTCAGATCCGGCCGGTGCGACCTAGCCACCTCAGGTGGGTGCGCATGTTGTCGTGCTGGAAGTAGGTGTCCTGCAGGTGGCGCCGCCCATTCGAGCGCAGCGCGGTGCGACCGTGCAGCACCCGGTGCCCGGCGCCCAGCAGAATCTGCCCGCCCTCCAACCGGAAGGAAGCCTGGGCGCTGGCGGCATTTGACGCGCCCGGACAGCTCGTGGTAGGCGTCGTAGAAGTCGCTCACAGCCGAGGCTCCGACAGGGGAATGGTCTGCATCTGCTGGGTGTTGAAGCGCAACAACCTGACCTCGCCGTAGCTGTCCAGCTCGACCATGGGGTTGGCCGCGTAGCACTCGTATTCCTCGCTGAAGACACGGGCCGGCACCGGCGCCGCGCACAGCACGTCGAACATGTCGGGGTGATCGCTGCGCAGCTCGTTCAGCACGCCGAAGCCGTCCACGACGGAAGATTCGCCGCCTTCGCACTCGTTCACCAGCATGTGCAGCGCCTGCACGCTCGGCGGCCAGGTGTGGCTGGCACCCTACTTCTGCCTGTTTCAAAATCCCCATCATCTGTTCCACGGAAAAGCGCTTCTTCCTCACGGCTAATCTCCCTCCTTCTGGCGGCTGGAGATATGACTGCAGTCTGAATCGATCGACGACTCCAGAGCGTTCCTCCGGCAGCAGACGAAGAGAACCACTTGATTGGAGGAGTCCAGATACGGATTGCTATACTGGCCGGGCATGGCCGCTATCGAACAGTTCCTGAGCCAGGTGTCCAGCTTCGTCTGGGGCCCCCTGTTCCTCGTCCCACTTCTCTTGTTCACGGGCTTCTACCTGACTGTCCGGCTGCGCGGCCTTCAGTTCCGGCAGCTCCCGCACGCACTGTGGCTCGGGTTGGTTGTGCGCCGCGAGCCCGACGCCGAAGGCGACATCACCCACTTCCAGGCGCTCATGACGGCGCTGGCCGCCACAGTCGGCACCGGCAACATCGTTGGGGTGGCCACGGCGATCGCTGCGGGTGGGCCCGGTGCGCTCTTCTGGATGTGGATGACGGGCCTGGTCGGTATGGCGACGAAGTACTCCGAGGCGCTCCTCTCGGTTCGCTTCCGCACGACCGACGCGCGAGGCGAACAAAGCGGCGGGCCGATGTACTTCCTGGAGCACGGGGTCGGCCATCGAACCGGCCGCTGGCTGGCCCGAGCGTTCGCGCTGTTTGCCGCGGCCGCAGCGTTCGGCATCGGAAACATGGTGCAGTCCAACGCCATCTCGCTGGCAGTGGCCAACTCGGCCGGAACGTTCGCGCTGTCGGTGCATCCTGGCGTCGTCGGTCTGGCCGTGGCGGTGGTGGCGGCGCTGGTGATTCTGGGAGGCATCCGCTCGATCGGTCGGATCACCGCCACGCTCGTCCCCTCGATGATTCTAGTGTACGTGACTGCGACGACGGTCATCCTAGTCCTGAACTACGAAGAGATTCCCGGGGCGATCGGGCTCGTTTTCCAGAGTGCGTTCACCGGCACGGCGGCGACGGGCGGGTTTCTCGGTGCCGGCGTGGCGCAGGCGATTCGCTTCGGGGTGGCGCGCGGCATCTTCTCGAACGAGTCGGGCCTGGGATCGGCGGGCATTGCCGCTGCGGCGGCGCAGACGCGCGAGCCGGTGCGCCAAGCGCTCGTGTCGATGACGCAGACCTTCATCGACACGCTCATGGTTTGCTCGTTCACTGGGCTTGCCATCATCGCGACCGGCGCGTGGCAGGCCGGGCTGGACGGACCCGTCCTGACGCAACGCGCCTTCGCCGTGGGTCTGCCCGGTCAGTGGGGCGGGATCGTCGTCGCGGTTTGCCTGGCGCTGTTCGCGTTCTCCACTATTCTGGGGTGGTCGTACTACGGCGAGAAGAGTCTGGAGTACCTGCTCGGCACGGCAGCCGTCCTGCCTTACCGAGTCGCGTTCGTGCTGGCCGCGTTCCTCGGCAGCCTCGGCACGGTTGAGGTCGTGTGGCTGCTGTCCGACGTGCTCAACGGCCTGATGGCCATTCCGAACCTGATCGGGTTGCTCCTGCTGTCGGGGCTCATCGTCCGCGAGACGCGGGCTTACTTCAGGAAGAACTCATAAAGAATGTCGCGATCGCCGCGCCGCTGGCGCTGCTTTGCGCCACGCCGCCTGCCTCGACGCACGAGCGACTTACCTCCTACGCGATGAGGCCGCAGGAGCGCGCCAACCTGCAGAAAACATGCTTTACATCTGCCACACCGTCGGCCCGAACGCGAATTTCAGGATTGCTCCATTCAAACGGATGGGCGGTGTTGACGGCAATTCGACTCTGGAAGAAATTTCGAAAGTGAGAGCTAAGATGTTGAAATCGTCTGGCTGACACCTATGCAGCTTCACCCTCGTCCCGAACTAGATCAGTAAGACTTGGAGATCAGCCTGGAGGCGCGCAAGATGCTGTCGGACATCTCGAACGATGAGAGGCACGTCATGTCCCTAGCCGGCAAATTGAAGCGGATGGGAGTGCCGTCGTCGATGCTAAAGACCGACCAGGGGGGCGTTTGAGCACTAGCGCATATAATTCCCTTTGCTTTCACTAACGGTCTATTTGAGTATGAAACTTCAAGTGAAGTCATCTCAATGATTCAAGGTTTTCAATCGGCATTAGTCTAAAGGCTGTCCGGAGAGGAGAGTAGCCACCATCATGTCATTGCTTGCGATCAAGGCTGGTGCTGCTGTAGCGATCCTCATCGTGGGCGTCATCGGAGGCATCATCCCACTTCTGGCGGCCCGTCACCATGCGAGCCGCCGATTTTTGTCGTTGGGCAATGCCCTGGCCGGAGGTATCTTTCTCGGCGCAGGGTTCATTCACCTGCTGCCTGAAGCTGACGAGGCGCTTGAGGGGGTGGCCGAGTATCCCCTGGCGGCGCTACTGGCGGCAGTCGGTGTCGTTGTGCTGTTGCTCATCGAGCGTGTCCTATTTGAAACCAACCGCGCGGTCGGGGCAGAGCAGGGCGGAGGGACGCATCAGCCGATTTATCCCTTGGTTCTGCTCGTGGTTCTGTCGATCCACTCCATCATCGCCGGCATCGCCCTCGGGCTTGAGTCTGAGGTGACCACTTCGGTGCTCATCATGCTCGCCATCCTATTCCACAAAGGCTCAGCTGCCTTCGCCCTGGTGGTTAGCGTGCATGCCTCCGGTGCCGACAAGAGACGCCTATGGACGATGTTGGCGATCTTCGTCGTGATGACGCCATTGGGGATCGTGCTCGGCGCGGTGGCCTCGAGCCTTCTCGAGGGCCGCGCCGCGATGCTGATCGAGGGGAGCTTCAACGCGCTGGCGGCGGGAACCTTCATCTACGTGGCCATTCTAGATGTCATCGATACAGAGATGTCCAGGATCGACGACCGCGTTGCGCACTTCGTACGCAGCGCGTTGATCGGGGAAGACGATGTGCCAATGCCATCGCAAGACACGGACCGTATGTTCAAGTTCGTGCTGGTACTTGTTGGCCTCGCCAGCATGGCGGCGCTCGGGATCTGGATGTAAGGGTCTCGCCCTGACGGCGTCGGCTGAGGTTCGTTTGCCATGGCGTGTGCTCCGCGCCCCGTCCCTGACGTTAGGCTAGGGTATGCCTCAACTGGACAGAGCAAGATAATGCGAGGGGAAAGGGGCCCCTACTCGCCCACTGGAGGGGGTCGCTCCCGTCTTAGTAATCCCTGCGGACTGTTTTTCTAATTTCCGTAAACCAGTCACTATAAATGGGTTACTCATTTTCCGGCTCCGCTCTTCCCCCCATTCTTTCCACCAGTATGAAACGGATGTCCTTGGCCTTTCGTGGCCGTGAACGGACGCGTCGGCGCCAGATCGCCTCCTGCCCACGCCCCGAGGCCGAGGGGCTCAGCGCGGGCTCGGTGAGGCTCCGATCTGTACCACCTGTGCCCAATGTCAATGGCCATCGAAAATGTCAGGATGTCAATCGGCATCAAATATGTCCCGGTTCTAGGCATTGAAAATGTCCCGGTTTGGCTGCCACCCCGCGAAGAGTATCCATGTTGCAAATCTTCCATTTCGTGATGGAATCGCTCCTCCCAAGTAAGCCTCATCCGACCATCCCGATCGGCCGCGGTGTCCAGGTCCGATCCTGCTGAAGTAGGACGTTGGCCAGCACTACCATCTTGCGCATCATCGCCGTGAGCGCCACCTTCGGCACCTCGCCCCGCTCCCGCAGTTGGCGATACTTTCGGACGAAGTCCGGATTGTGTCGAGTGGCGCTGAGTGCGGCCATGCACAGCATGCGCCGCACCCGGGCCGAATGCTACAGGACGTTCGCCGCGATGCCGCGCGGCGGCTGGAGGTGACGCGGCAGCGCGGGCGGGACCGCGGTCACGGTCCGAGCCGCTAAAGCGGTGTCCGGTAGCGAAATCGACTATGGCCTTGCCCAACAACTCTGCCTCTAGTCATGATGGATGAGTGACGATGCCAACTCCAATAGCTGCGATTTCAGCTTGTCTAGTTCAGTGCGGATCGTGGGGTCGTTTGGATGCACTCGTAGCTTGGCGAAAAGGATGTGGGCTTCGAGCGCCTTCGAATGGAACATTATTCTCGTCCTGGAATTGGGTACACCTAGCGACAACGATTCCCAGAACGCGTGCGCGAACGGATTGTCGTAGTACGGCACTCCCCGATATACGGCGGAATCGTACCCAAGCGAGTCGAGGAAGTCGGCGATATCCGTTGGCAAATCGGCCAGGAAACCACCTACTCCACCCACGAGATTATCGACGTCAGAGATGTAGTTGCGAATCTCGTTGAGGTGCTCGGAGGGATCATCAAAGAACTGAAGATCCATCGCCAAGTCGAAGCTCGCTTGCCACTCCGAGTTAACTTGCGCGACAAGTTGCTCAAATGATTGTTGTTCTTCCAAGATTCGATGAAGTGTCTGTTCGGGAATCTCGTACAGGCGTTCGGAGAATCTGCTTTCGTGTTCCCGTTTCATCCTCCTAAGGCATGAGGCGTCGTACAACTCAGCGTCATCCGTCTTCTTGTGGTGGCGATAACACAACACTATGAGGTTCTTGACCGAGCGACGATACTCGTCGGTCATGTCGGAATTGTATCGTGGGCCCCCAGGTTGAGCAGCTTCGATGTGGCAGACTTGAGCAACAAAGATGTCATCCTCGTCAATTAGAGGATGGTTGCACCCCGGAAATGCACACTGATTGCCAGTCCGAGCAAAAAGGAGTCGGTAGTCTTCCTTGGTGTTCGCGAGTCTCGCCATCATTCCTTCCGGGCTATCGCCTAGGGCTCGGTGGACAAACTCTCAAGAGTTCTGGTCACCTCTAGTCACGGATTCGCGTACTCTTACCACCGTGTACGCTCGGTTCCGCACGCCATTGATTACGAAGAAGCCATTTCGTGGGCAACTAACAGCGCCGGATACTCTGCTCCTCCATCGCTCAGGTCCACCCAGTTGAGTTCGAAGAGGCAGGAATCTCCTAGGAGCGTTCCATGTACACACGCTTCTTCCTCAGTGGATTACCGAATGGAGCACTCGAATCCGAGTGATCTCACGCCACCCAAAAGCGTCAGCGACTTCCAAACCTTTGAGTTCCATGATCTCGACGAGGGCGAGACGGCATCTTTCGCCCTGGCGGACCTCCCCGCCCATATCGAAAAGTTTGGCTTTATTCTAGGCGTACAGCGACGCACCTTCCAAGACCAGGATCCGGTCAACATCGAAGTCGCGGATGCGATGGGCAAATTGCATGACGCGCTCAAGGTGTCCGGTTACGGTGGCCATGCTCTGGAGGTGTTCCTGGTCCGCACGGTGTTCTGTCTATTCGCGGACGACACGGGAATCTTCGAGCCGCGCGACATTTTCCTGGACCTGCTGGAGACTCGGACCCGGGAGGATGGATCCGACCTCGGGGACTGGCTTGCGCGGTTATTCCAGGTGCTGAACACACCCATGGACCAGCGCCGAGCCATGCTCGATGAAGACCTCGCTGGCTTTCCCTACGTTAACGGCGATCTGTTCAAGGCACAGCTTACCATTGCCGATTTCAACGCAGACACGCGGGCGGCACTGATCGACACCTGCCGCTTCGACTGGGCGGTCGTCTCGCCAGCTTGTTCAGCTCTAATCTTTCCATGCTCAATTCTCCTTTCTCTGTTGAGCATTGATGGGGACGGCCTAGCTGCCTACTAGGTCGTCCCAGCTTATCAGAATTGGCCTTGCACACCCGCGGGTGGACTTAATCGCGATTCAGGAACTTAACCTGGACGACCGGCAACGAGGATAGGCCGCCATTCGCTCCGGTATCCAAAGCCAATCCTGCCACTCGCCGAGTTGTTGAGCACTCGATAATTCCCACTGAGTCCGCGTCGTTCTCAGGAAACATCTCGTACACGTAGCGAGAGTATTGACCATTGGCAGGCAACGTAAACTCAACCTCCCCCATGCGCTCGCCATCCTGAGAAAGCCAGCACTTTGCGCTTCCGTTTTTACTGGTGACATTGTGCAGAGCCAAGGCAGTATTCACGGAAGCATTTTTTTGGAAAGGAACCACCAACGCCGTGCCGGTAAAGGATGTCCCGACACTGGCATTCCCGATAGAAGTGGTGTATCGAACATAGCCTCGCAGCAGAGCATGCGATTTGACTACTATCGACCCCTTCACAACTGCACCCTTTCCATTGGTCCGAAGGATGAACACTGATGAAGGCGGAATATTGAGTGTCAAATCGCCGTCCTCGGTCATTTCCATCTCTTCACTCATATCTATAATCCCATCAACAGAGAGCACTTCGCCTTCATCGTTGGACAATCTAATCATGGGCTTGGCGTCTCCTGGGCCACCGTAGTTGACAAGTATGATTTCGGACACGATGTCATCTCCGTTTCCGAAATGGGGAAAGTACAGGGTGTGTGTACCCCCCTCCCAAATACTGCCATGATCAGCTGTCGCATTGATGACGGCTAACGCCAGCAACGCTGCAGACAATACTAAGAGTTTCAAATTCCTTGTCATTGTTTCCGCTCCTTTCCAAGCAAGATCCTGGCGAATGCCAGACTTTCGCCCTGGGCGGGGATAAGAGAGGCCATTGAAGTAGAATACTTCCAGGCCGGATCATCCTCGCCACAGGACGATTTGGTTTAGAGTCCGCTGAGTGTTACTAGCACTTGGCGGGCTCGCCTTCGGAGGCTAGATCTTACAGCCTCAGCCTGCCTAAAATCAAGAGGGAGGGTTTGCTTGGCACCTTCTTGCAACTTTGAGATTCTTGGTTTTGACCCACGCTATCAACTGAGGCAACCAACGCAGCCACTCAACCAGATCGTCGGCAGCGGGGTGGGGAACATCTAGTTTGTCCAGTTTCTTTCTCTATCATTGTGAGCACGTGGGATCGTGGCGAGTTGGTCCTTACACCCTCTCTGGGTCCATGAAAATTCGATTGAAGCGAAAGGAGAGCCTCCGTTGCTTTTTCCGCCAGATCCCCGAATCTAACCGAGGGAGGTATCCTTCGGATCCACTTCCAATTGACACCGACCAAGCCCCCCGTGAAAATCGCCAATAGCGCAGCGTATTCTGGAGCGCCCAGCCTAAAATCCATCGTTAGCCCATCCAACCATGCTAGAACCACCGCCTTTATTTCGTCAGGTGCATAATCACCATTACATTTTCAGGGCAGAAGAGCGGGCAGAGTTTCTAGTTGCCGAACCGGCCGCCGCACCCTACCTGCATCCCTTTGTGGGAGGGAGCAGGGGAATATCTGCAAGATGGGAAGCGCTGGATTCTAGCCCTGCACGGCGTTTCTCCCTCCACATTGTCGCGGTTACCGCGAGTAAGGGAGCGCATCGCTGCCGTTCGCAGATACCGTGAAGCCAGCAAAAGCAAACCCACGGTCAAGCTGGCGGAAACGCCGACGCTCTACCATGTAAACGTTCTTCCGACGTCGCCGTTTCTGGTGATTCCCGAGGTTAGTTCCGAGCGCGGGACTATGTGCCTATCGGTTGGCTTGCGCCGCCGGTGATCCCGAGTAACAAACTACGCGTCCTGGAAAATGCCACCCTCGCCGATTTCGCACTGCTTACCTCCGCGATGCACATGGCTTGGCTCCGCCACATCGGTGGCCGTCTGAAAAGCGATTACCGCTATTCCATAGGTCTCGCCTACAACACCTTTCCGACTCCGCCCAGGAACTCGGACCCGTCGAAACTGGACACTTTGGCGCAAGCCGTGCTCGATGCTCGCCGTGTTCATCCGGACGCTACACTGGCCGACCTCTACCATCCCGATCTGATGCCGCCCAATCTGCGGCGAGCACACCAACGACTCGACCGCGCCGTGGATCGACTCTATCGACCGGCAGGTTTCGCTTCCGAGCGGGACCGCGTCGGGCATTTGTTCGAGCTTTATGAAAAACGGTGCGCACCGCTGGAGGCCAGGATGAAGGTGAAGCCAAAACGGCGGCGGATCCGGCGTAAGCGGTGATGGTAACCTTGGGTGAGCGCGGAGCCAGCTGGAGGCTACTCTCCAACTGAAGAAGCCCTCTCAAGCCGCCTCCGAGAACTCCACAGTCTTATGGTGACCGATGATGCAATTCAGAGCATGCATGGTTGCCGAATAGCGCCATGGAATTCCTTACAGTATTTGTTGCCCACTGGCAGCCATCCACAACGCAAGAGAATGGTTGCCGGGGAAGTCAAAACCCGAGTTCCGAATGTGAACCGAGGCGAACAAGGCGCAACGTATCGGCGTCGGGCTTCTGGTAGATCAGTACCAAGTCGGGCTTGACGTGGCAATCACGGTGATCTTTCCAGTCGCCGCTTAGCGCATGCTCGTGGTGCCGGGGTTCCAGTGGCTGGTCATCCGCTAGGGCAACCAAGAGAGGGACCAAGCCGGCGTCGAGTGACATCCGGTGCTGACCCCTGGCCTCTCGCTTGTAATCGCGCTTGAAATGGCTGGTGCGCTCAATCTTGCGCATTCAGATCGTTCATAAGCGCCTGTACGCTGCCAAACCGAGGGAGGCCGCCCTTTCGGGCTTCCTTCATCGCCTCAATGGTGGTGGCGTTTGGAATCAGCGGCGCGAACGGGAGGGCCTTTTCCTGCGCAACTTTGGTCAGCAGCAGCCGCACGGCATCAGACACAGTCAGACCTATTGCGGCTAGCACCGCAGCCGCCTCTTCCTTCACCGCCCCGTCGATGCGGGCCTGGACGAGTTTATTTGCAGCCATGGTTAATTCTCCTTTGGGTTATCTGAATGACATTATCATACAGGATAGAAGACTAGGCAAACAAAACCGAGAGGTGCCCGTGGGGTTCCTGAACGCCTACCTATCCAGCGGCTTGGGCTGTAGCCACGTTTGGGCGGGGTGCATTGTGGACTTTGCGAGACACGCTACCTTGGCTCAAAACCCCAGGGGCCAGCTCTGGATAGGCTAGACAACGCAGGCTCTGCGGCCGGAGGCCCAGGCCGTACGAAAATCAGAGGAGCTAGGCGCAAGGCGCAACGCACGATCAGCGTCCCTTGGTAGCCATCCATTGCTCGCAGCAAAGGGCCGACCTGCTTGGACTCTGTGAGGGCAGCGAAGTGGGTTCTCTTGACCGGCGGCAACGTCCCCCGCAAATCACTGGACGGGTCACGTTTGGCCCGTCCGGTGGCCACCCCATAGCGAAACACTTGTCCACAGATCTGAAGGGTACGATGGGCGGTTTCCAGAGCTCCACGTTGCCCGAGCCGGCGCACGGCCGTCAACAATTCAGGAGCGGTAACGGCAGCAATCGGCTTGTCGCCGATCCAAGGAGAGATGTTCCGTTCCAGTCGGCTCAGAACGCGGCTCTTGGTGAAACATTCCCAGGGCTACGGATTCGAACTGTTACCTGAGCGTTCCTCTCTGGCCTTCTGTACTTTTCGATAATCGCCGGGATCGATCTCTCAGGCGGCCTCCGCAAAACATTTTCCTGGTCTTGTTGCCGGGTTTGGAATGGCGGATGGCATTGGCGGTGAGAGCGATTTGGGGACAATTTCTGTTGGTGACTCCTGATCTGTCCCCGATGTTGCCCCCGGCTGTCAAGGGATATTATCGGACGATTCTGAATAAGAAACCCGAATAAACTACTGATGAGATGAACTTGGTTGGACTTCTTGGGACGGATTTGGACGGGAAGGAGTGCTGGGGACAGAATCGAAAACAGATCGCAAATAACTAATTATAAAGAGAACATATTCTTGCTATATGTTCTGTTGCCCCCACAGTTGTCCCCAGGTCCTGAATGTTGCTGCTGACGACTGACGACAATCGCCGTGACAAAAACCACGACCTTGGTGATCATTCCATAAACGCTCAAATTTCCTTCCAACTCCTTGGAGAAGCCGCGAAGGATGAGCTTTGCACTGAGAGTCCACCGTATCGCCGTTGCTGCCGGGTCTCAGGGAGTGGCCAGCTCGATCTCTCCAGTCTACCAAGAAAGGCGGCAATGTCCGCGAGTAGCAGCTCAAGAGCAGCCCAAGGACGAAAAGGAAAATTGTGGAGGGTGGCTCAAGAAGTGCGACTCGAATAATAATGGCAAGCTCACCTGTGCTGAAGTAAGAGCCCGTGGGCTGAAGACTCCCATCAAGAAGGACCATCCCGCCTAAGCTTGCATGAACGACTGGGACAAGGATGGGATGGTCTGCGAGTGAAGATCCAGAAAACGGCCTCCTTGCTTTTTGCGGGTTTCCTGCTCATCGGCGAGGGGCTGGCTCAAAAGGGAGACTCCACGGAGTCGTTCAAAGAAAGTCAGGATTCCTCAAATCAGCTTGGCTTCGTATTAACTTGGCAGACAGGTATCATAGGATTGGGGGGAATGATGTATACATTCGGACTTGAGTACATGGATCGCTTCCTTGTCGAGTTCCTGCGGGTGAATGAGGAGGCATGTGAGAAGCGTTTCGCTTTGCCGAAGCCTCGTAATGAAGAATGAGCCGACGATGTTTTAGGAAGGAAGGACAGGCAACCGACTTATCTGGAAAACAGATAATCAATAACGGTAAGGGAGAAACAAGTGGCTACTGAGCAGGAGCGTCAGTTATTTGCCTCGAAGGTGCTTGCCATCGTGGGGCGGGAAGCTGGGAGGCTGCCCGAATCGAAGATCACTGGATTCATGGCGATGCGCGGATGTCTCTATGCTCACGCCTTAATGGTCGTGGGCCGAGCAGTCAACGGATGGGATAAGGGTGTATTGCCCGAAAATCTGGCCTCGCACGCCGCCGCTGAGCGTTACTCGCACAATGTTCTGGATAGTGTGAACAGAGGCGAACCGTGTCCTATGAGGTGGGTGACCAATAATTGGGGTAACACGAAAGGATACAACACAAAAAGGTCTGCCTTTTGGCGTACGATTCGAGGTGTCGTTGCGCGACTGGGAATCGCTGATGTTGAACAGAACTCGTGGCCATCTCATCTCGTCTGGTCGGATCTGTATAAGATCGCTCCGGCAGCAGGCGGCAATCCGGGTACGACTCTCCGTCAGATCCAGCTTCCCGGATGCAGAGAGCTGTTTAACCTGGAACTGACGACCTACACACCTTCGCGTCTGCTGCTCCTGACGGGAACGAGATGCGCCTCACCATTTCTACCTGACTTTGATGGCACACCGCAGGATGTCGCTGGATTTCGCTACGTCGAGGGGTTTGGAACACGAACGATCACCCCCGGTAAGCGTCCAATCCGGTACGTCGTTGCGGCTCACCCCCAGGGAAAGCCAGGGGATCAGTGGGTTGCGGAGGTGTGCAGTGCATTTAATCGCTAATCAAAATAGTTAGCCGCACTACCCACAGGAGGACGAGGTGGGAATACTGGAAGCTCTCACCGGTCACACGAGGGTCTTGCCGTACCGAATACATCTCCTCAGACCGCTGACCGAATAACCATGCCAATATTGCCAACCACGTCTGGCCACATCACTCAGCCAGCCATTCGCCGCATCATCGAGGATTTCCGGAAGGAAATCGCCCGGAAGCGTTGGAAATCCTCCCCTCCCAAGACCGCAGTAATCAACTTCCGCGACGATCAAAGCGCCCACCGGGAACGCCGCGTCTACAACGTTCCAATTGAACTCCTGCGGTATCGAAAGGAGAATGGCCGTATATGCTCCTCCGTTCTAAGTCACGAAAGGGCGGTGGGACTCCTTAACGACACCGACATAGAAGCACAAGAGAAGATCGCACAGTTCCTTCGTGACAAGGACCCCGAAAAGACTGTGGAGCTCCGGCAACTCATTCTCGCTGACGGCCAGAAGGAGCCTGCGATCATTACTTGTGACGGGTTTCTCATAGATGGCAATCGTCGTCGCCTCGTCATCTCCGATCTCCACGACAGCCATCCGGCCGACTCGCGCTTCGAATCAATGAAGGTCGTGATCCTCCCTGGACCTGATGACGAGGGTGGGCCGCCAACTCTCAAGGAAATCGAGCAGATCGAGAATCGGTACCAGCTCCAACAAACGGGCAAGGCTGAGTATTATGGCTTCGACGCTGCTCTCTCGGTAAGAGCCAAGATAGCTCGTGGCTTTCCTCTCGAAGACCAACTCCGCGACGATCCCCAATACAAGAACATGGGTGCCCCGGAATTCAGCAAGATCGTCCGCAGAAAAAGGAAGGAACTCCTTGAGCCGCTGGAGTGCATTGATCGCTATCTCGATGCACTCCAGCGTCCCGCACACTACCAATTCGTATCAACCCGAATCAGCGATCCCGAAGGACGTTGGCAGGCTTTCGTTGACTATTCCAAATTCCACCGGAACAAACTGCAAAACTCGCGCAATCGTGCAAAAATCGGAGTTGAAGAGAAAGACGTACCCGCCATTGAGCAAGCCGCTTTCAAGGTGATTCGATTACGTGCCCTTCCCGGACTAGGGAAGGTCCACACTATCATGCGTGCGTTTCCAAAGTACTGCCGGCATGCCAAGAAGGCCTTGATCGAGCTAGATCAAAACGTAAAGCACGATCTTCCCGAAACCGACCGTCTTGACTCGGAGGGTAATCCGCTGCCGCTTCAGACCATTGACCAGAAGTGGGCAAGCAAATATCGATCGGAAATCATCCATAGGATCCGAAAAGCGCATGACGCTGTAAGCGGAATGAGAGGTGTCATAGCTTCCCTCAATTTGCTTCGCGATGCGCATAAGAAGTTAACTCATCGCGATCTAGATATCAGTACCATTCCGTTGGGCCAATTGGGCGAAGCACAGAAGCTTGCGAACAAGATTCATACACGTGGAAAAGAGCTTGCCAAGGAGGTGTACGATTACAGGAAGCAATGGAAGGGTTTCGCCCAGAAGAAGTGACCCATGCTCCTCGTGTCCCTGGTTGAAGATGACATCGTCGTTGCTGACACCGAGCGGGTTCTCACTCCAACTCAAAAGAGCATGTTGGCCTTGTGGAGATTCCGACTGCATCCTCCGGATCGCCTAGTAGCGACGCGTGTATCCGAAGTCAGTACGACGCTAACGAAGGTTACGGTGTATTTTGGCGAGGAAGGCCTTGCTTACGAACTAGGCGAATCCGCGCAAGGCGAACTCCGTCGCTACGACGAAGCATCGCGAGCCCTTCAACACGCGACAAGGCTCGGACAGAAAATAAAGGCGGGGAGTGAACCATCCTCCTCGGAACCATTTCTCCGCTTTGTCCGTAACGAGCTGCCACGCCGTCTCCGTTGGCATCAGGAAAAGGCTGCCACCTTTATGGTGAGTGTTGCGGATAGCGCCAACTTCTCCGTCCCCGGATCTGGAAAGTCATCAGTAGTCTTGGCAGTGTTTGCCTGGCTGCGTCGATTGAAGGAATGCCGATCGTTGTTCATCGTGGGACCTCGATCCTGCTTTGTCCCTTGGCAGCATGAATATAAGGCCACTCTTGGAATACATCCGCGCGTTTGTACCCTTGCAGGTCTTCCTGAGTCGCAGCGCGTTCCGCTCTACTATCCAGGTTCCACTGAGATTGCCGATCTCTATTTGACCACCTACCAGACGCTTTGGAGGGACTCGGAACATATGCGAGAGCTGTTCCGCCATTCGGCGAACAAGGTTTTCTTCATTATTGATGAAGCTCACTACATTAAGCGCTCTGAGGGTGCATGGGCTCGTGCTGTTCTGTTTGCCTCGAAGGCTGCGGCCCGTCGTTGCGTGCTAACCGGTACACCATTCCCTCACTCCTATGCGGATGCAATCAGTCTCTTTGACGCGTCTTATCCAGAGGTCTCGCCTTTCGCTTCCGACATCGCTGATCGAATCCGTGTGCAGTCAGAACGTAAGTGCCACGATAATGCGCGCCGCATACTTGAGCCGATTATCGACCCTCTCTACTACCGCGTACGTAAGCAGGACCTCGGCCTTTCGGATCCCGTAGTTCTTCCGCCGGTATCTGTGTCGATGAACCTCGTCGAGCGACGTCTCTACGACATTATCGTTGATCGCATTCGAGCTCTCAGTGAGTCGGATGCAGTCCGCGACGCGGTCACCATTAGCAAGCTACGGCGAGGCCGTCTCATGCGCCTTCGCCAAGTTCTCTCGAACAGTGCCTTGTTGGGTACCGTGATTGACGACTACGACGAGGATCTGCTTGGCAACGACCGGAGCGCAGCCAGTCGGATTGCCACGTATAGCTGTACGGAGATTCCTGGTAAGGTTACCGTTCTGCTCGACCTGGTTGCCGATTTGCGTGAGCGTGGGGAGAAGGTTGTTGTCTGGAGTTACTTTGTAGGCACTCTCTATCTCCTTCAGGAGCACTTTTCTAATCGGCAATGGCAGGCGGAGGTTGTTTGCGGAAGGACACCCACCACACCAGGAACGACGGGCGACACGCGGGATTACATTATTAAACGCTTCAAGGAAGCAGGATCGGGGCTCGATATCCTAGTAGCCAATCCGTCAGCGTGTGCGGAATCTATTTCCCTCCATCGTACATGCTCCCATGCGGTCTATTACGATCTTTCTTACAACTGCGCGGAGTATCTCCAGTCACTGGACCGCATTCATCGTGTAGGCGGATCCGAACACAAGACATCGTATTATCATTACCTTCAGTACGCCGACACTTTCGAACCAGAGATCCTTTGCAACATCTCAGAGAAGGCCGCCCGAATGGCCGTTGTATTGGATGTGGACTTTCCATACTGCAATACGACTCTGCCAGATATTGAGGATCGCACCTATGAGATGCTTATCCAATGAGTCCAGCTCCATTAATGACCAGCATTCGGCTGGCAAATGCCAAGTATCTCTTGGAAATCATTGACGGTTCGGAAACGTCTCTCCACAACGTCATTCGAGACACGTACTCCAAACACGCGCTCGCCTATACCGAAACGCTATCCTTCCTGACGGCTCTGAAGGTGCTCCGATGCGACAACGACCAGATCCTTCCAGGCATACATTTCGCCAAGACGATCGCCGCTCTGGCGAAGGGGAGTACTGAATACACGCAATTCCTTTTCGAACTAGCAGTCACATCGGCATCCGAGTACGGGCACGAACTCCGCCAGCTCTTGTTGGATTTCTCGGCGAGCGGCCGAACATTGTCTATGTCGCCACTCAATGCGCTAGATCCCGGATATGCCGCGCGCGACACTCTGGTATCGGCTGGTGTCGTTCTCCTTGATCATGAGACCGGCATCGCCACTCTTCGTCCAGGGTATCACAGGCTATATGGCCTCGCCCATTCTCACAGTGGGTTGCCCCCCGAGAGAGTTGTGGAGTTGGAATTGCTGAATCGCGATTTGGGACACCGTGCCGAGCTAGTGGTGCTAGCATACGAACGGAGCCTCGTTGGCAACCGGTACGCTGATCAAGTGGTTCACGTTTCGCTACACAGCACCAGTGCCGGCTTTGACATCGCCAGCCTGCGGATGAATGGTGCCGCATCCGTAGAATCCAGGCTGATTGAAGTGAAAGCCGTGAGTTGCGAAGACTTCGGCTTTTTCTTGTCTTTGCAAGAAACTAAGGTGGCTCGTCGCTCCGGAGACATCTACTTTCTCTATTTGGTTCCGATTCGAAATGGCGAGCCGGTGCTCGACGAACTAGTAATCATCAGGGATCCAGCTCGGAATGTGCTGGATGCACCTGCGGAGTGGGAGGTACAAGCGTCAGGATACCATTGCAGAAGGAGCGTGTGCTTTGACACTTGACCCTCGAGAGGCAACTGGCGAGCATTTCTCTCGTCAGTCGCAAAAACCGGTATTGGACGATGCCGATGCTAAAGCCGCTTTTGGTTACTTCGGATCCAAATTGAGATTGGCCCGGAAGATATTAGATTACTTCCCTCCTCACAATTGTTGGGTGGAACTGTGTTGCGGGTCCGCGGCCTTGACTATGGCCAAGAAGCGTGCGTGTATCGAAGTGATAAATGATCTTGATGGTGACGTTGTCAATGTGTTTCGACAGCTTCGTGATTGTGGCGAAGAACTTGTTCGTGCTATCGAACTAACACCCTATTCTCGGGAGGAATTCTCTGCTTCACTTGCCGACTCGGGTGAGGTTGATGACTTGGAGCGGGCACGCAGGTTCCTGGTACGGGCCATGATGGCAGTCAACGGTGTACTCGGTAAGGGACGCGGAGGCTTTTCGCATTCGAATTCATATTCGCGAGGTGGGCGAGAAGCACGTGTTAACAGATGGGTGAACTACCCAGCACGACTAGAAGCAGTTACCCTGAGGCTAAGAGATGTCCGTATCGAGAACAGGGATGCAATTGAGCTGCTGAAGATGTTCTCGAATCGCCCTGCTACCCTCGTCTACCTAGATCCGCCGTATCTCACTGATAGAAGCTCAGGCTATTCAGTGGACGTGGAAGATGAGCAGTTTCACGTCAAGCTCCTAGAACAGGCTAGTGTGGCACGGTGTATGATGGCGATTAGCGGTTATGATTCCGATGTATATAGGGAACTGCTCAGCCCAGCTAAGGGTTGGAGTAGGATCGATCTAGGAGCGTACACCAAAACAACTAACGGCAATGCAATTCCTCGGGAGGAACGATTGTGGGTGAACAGTGTGGCCGCCCGGGCAAGGCGCAACAACAGGGTCCCGATTCGCCTTTCCAGTAAGGAAAGGGCAGAGGGCAAAGTGAATCCCGTACGAGGTCGCGTTCGGCTACCAAAATGATGTCGGGGTGAGGAACATGCACTAGGATCCTGATAGAGCTGCTGCCGACTGGTGCAACTGCTAGACCGAGAAGATCCTATCCCCCTACTGTCCTGACGCTGCCGAAGCAGGTCCCCCTCGCCCAGCGGGTAGACGTCCAGGTACGGGAATCGGGAGGTTTGGTGCGGCACCAGGGTATATGACCCTTTAGCTTCTGTTGCTAGGCTAGAGTACTGCGAGGCGGACCCGGAGGGTTATAGATACGGGGGGGCGGTACTGGGAGGCGTGCAAGGCGTGGTGCGGGCCGCGCTCACGGATGCATCGTACTGTCAGGGGAAGACGCGACGGGGTCTGTGCTCGAACAAGCGGAGGGAGCGGTGCAGGGCGGTGAGCAGGAAGCGAAGCCGGTACGGGAACCGCACTGACGAAGCCGCGCAGGGGGCGGAGGTGCTACACTCGCGCTGGGCGGTGTGACCCCGGTTCGGGTTGGGCACAGGCCTCCCCCTCTGGCGCACTACTGCGTCGCTGGTTCCGGTGGTGCTGTGGGTTTCCAGCGAGTTTCATACGATGGCGTCTCCAACGAAGGGAGGGGGTGCCATGATCGGGAGAGAGAGGTGGGTGTTGCTGCGGCATTACCTGGAGCAGGGAATGAGCAAGGCCGCGGTGGCGCGGCGCAACTAACCATTTCGTAACGGAGGTTCTTAATCGGGGGAAGTCGCGTGTGAGCGAGTTGGAGAAAGGGCGTGCGTCGCAATGGTTGGAGAAGGCTCGCCATGACCTCTTCAGGGCACGGCGTCCTCAACGCTAAAGAGCGTTACAGCTGGCTCCTCACCTCGGCGTGTGTCCATCAAGTGCTTCTTGGAATCTATAAGGAGCCCTTTCCCGAAAGGGTCCCGTATTACCCATGTGTCCGGTACGGACCTGGGGAAACAGGTGCCGGGGGACGGAATCGAACCGCCGACACGAGGATTTTCAGTCCTCTGCTCTACCGTCTGAGCTACCCCGGCCACTGAAGAGTCAGTATTCTACCAAAAAAAGGGACGGAAAGAAGCCGCGGCAATCCACTCCAAAAAGCGAGTTTTCCGGGAACTGCGGGCGAGGGAATTGGGAAGGGTTTGAGCGACTCCACGAGGGAGTTGAATTAGGTCCGCCGACAAAAACAAAGAGGGCGGAGGCCGCGGCCTCCGCCCTCGATCGACGCTATCGCAAGTTGAGCGACAAAGGCCTCTGGTCTTGAGGCCTACTCCGCAACGGTCTTAGTTGACACGAACAGGAATCTGCCGTGGCTTTGCCTCTTCCCGCTTGGGCACCACCAGTTGCAAGACGCCTTCGTTGAGGGTCGCGGCGGCATTTTCGATGTCCACCGAGTCGGGAAGGCGAAAGCTGCGATGGAATTGCCCATACCTGCGTTCCAGGCGGTGGTACCTTGAGTCTTCCTTCCTGTCGAACTTGCGCTCACCCGAGATAGTCAGAATGCCATCGTCAAACGAGATATCCACCCCGTCTTTGGCGAAACCGGGCAGTTCCACGCTGAAGACCAGTGAATCGCCGTTTTCGGCGACATCGACAGTGGGTGACCAAGCGCTCGCCCGCCGGCTCTCTTTTTCCATCACGTGAGGGAAAATCCCATCGAATAGGCGGTCAATCGATCGATCCCAGTCACCGACCTCGCGAAACGGATTCCATCTTACTAAAGTCATTTCTTTCTCCTTTCCTTGCCAGACCTCCGAGAGGCCTTTGAATCAACCTCGAACCAATCGCACCGTCCAAAGCTCCGGACCAAACCCAGTGCCAACTCAAAGCTTGGCCGAGATCTGAACCTGTGTTCTCTTTGCCGGTACTTACTTAAGATCGAGTGACGGAGCCGTCAAGGTATTCAGAAGGAGATATAATGGTCCTAAACCATTGTATTATTGTGGGTTGACCTAGTTACATAAGACGGTCTGAGGGTCTTGTCAAGTCGGTGTTATCATAGGAACATGCGACGCGTCTATTTGGACAACAACGCCACCACACCGGTGGCCGAAGAGGTCTACCGGCAGATGCAGCCCTACTTTTGCCAATCTTTTGGCAATGCTGCCTCGATTCACGGTTTTGGCCAGGAGGCCCGGGCAGCCATCGAGGTAGCCCGACAGGAAGTGGCCGATTTGATCGGCGCCCAGACGGGAGAGATCGTCTTTACCGGTGGCGGGACGGAGGCCGACAATACCGTCGTGCGAGGAGTGGCGGCGGCCCAGGGAGGCCGCGGTGGCCATATCATCACTTCCACCATTGAGCATCCTGCCGTGTTGGCTCCCTGCGCCGAACTGGAGCGGGCAGGCTTTAGAGTGACCCGTATCCCGGTGGACGCTCAAGGTCAGATCGACCTGACGCAATTGGAAGCCGCCATCGACGCCCAGACGGTATTGATCTCGTTGATTCACGGCAACAACGAAGTGGGATCAATCCAGCGCTTGGAGCGCGTTGCCGAGATTGCCGGGCGCCATGGGGTGCTTTTTCACACCGATGCAGTACAAACCGTGGGCAAGATTCCGGTCGACGTCCGGAAGCTGGGAGTTGACCTGCTTTCGCTTTCGGCCCACAAGCTGCATGGCCCCAAGGGTGTGGGCGCCCTCTTTGTCCGTAACGGTTTGGAGTTGGCTCCCCTGCTGCTGGGCGGTTCGCACGAGAGGGGACGTCGGGCAGGCACGGAGAACGTGGCGGGAGCAGTCGGCTTGGGCGCCGCCTGCCGCTTGGCGCGTGCGTCACTGGAGGAGTTTAGCCGGCGAGTGGGGAATCTGAGAGATCGACTCGAAAACGGCCTCCTGCAAAAGCTCCCAGGTCTGGAAGTCAACGGAAGTCGGCGGCGTCGACTGCCGCATGTCAGCAATCTCAGCTTCGAGGGGCTGGAGGGGGAAGCGCTGCTGATTGCCCTGGATTTCAAAGGGATTGCTGTTTCCACGGGAGCCGCCTGCGCCTCGGGCTCAATGGAGCCTTCGCATGTGTTGTTGGCGATGAAACTGCCGCGCAGTCGGGTGCAAAGCGCTCTTCGTTTCAGCCTCAGCCGCCTGACTCAGGACGACGATATCGACTATGTGCTGGAAGCGGTGCCCGAGGTGGTCAACCGTATGCGTAGGATGAGCGTGGCGAGGTGACCGCGCAATTGGACTCAGACTAGCGGCGCTCGTCTAGAATACTCTGCAATTTTGGAATCAGCACCTCCAAATGGTGGGCCAATAGTCGCAGGTTGGGGGACAGGTCGCGCCGGAAATCGCGTAACCCAGTGTCCGCAGTATCCGAAATCACCTTGGTCGCCAAACAAGGCACCGACCACTTGCGGGCGACCGCCAACACTGCTGCACTCTCCATGTCACAGAGGCCGGCGCCGGTTTCCTGAAAAAGCTGGCGCCGTTTGGCTGCCGCCAACACGGGACGGCGGACCGTCAGCCCCACGCCATCCACGGGCACGCCCCAATTCGTCAATTGCGATACTAACCATTCTTCGACCCGGCTCTCTCTGCCGGTCGGGTCTCGCCAACTGCGAGGCGTGAACACCTGACCCATCTCAAGCTCAGGGTCCAATTGGCCGCAGGTGCCGGTAAAAAGCAGCAAAGAGGGGCGTTGTGTCTCAAAGTAGGCGTCCAGCGTTGCCCGACTTCGGGCCATGCCGAGACCAGTGACGATCAGAGGAGGACAGGAGCTCAAGTAACGCCTCAGATGGCCGGCTTCCGGCTGCAGTCCACAAGCCAAGAGGATTTCACCCGAGTTAGGCCGAATCAAGCTCCACCGTCCTCAGGTCCACTCGATCGAGACTCCACCAATGCCGGCGCGGATTCGAATCCGGACAACGTGGGAGACACGGTCCAAGTTGTCGCTGTAGTAGGTGTTGCCTTCTTTGCGAAACCCCGAGAGATCGATTCCCGACAAGAAACTCTCCGACATCCGGACCTCTGCTCCCAAGTCACGGGGAAGGCGAATTTCGATGCCTCCGACTCCCACCTCGATCTCGACCTCGGCATCGTCTTCCCACTCGCCGGAAAAGTCTAACTCGGCAGCGCCGACACCCCCTTCGAAAGCCAGTTTCTCAAAGCGTAGGTTCCCCAAGCCGACCGCGTCTATTGCACCGACACCATTGCGAATTTGAATCTCACGGCAGCGGGTGCGGTTGCGGGACGCGACCTGGATCGAAGTTTCGCCGACGCCGGCCTCCAAATCCAATGACTCGACTGTCATGCCGGACAGATTGATTTCCGAGGCCGTCACTCCCGTTTCGGCCCGAAGCCGGAACTTGATATCAGGATTGACACGCAGTGAGGCTCGGGTGTTGCCAATCCCGCGTCCCCAGCGGCTCTTTCCCTTGAACGAGAAGTCCAGGGTGGCGTTCTTTCCCTGGCGGTCGAGATTGAGTTCAGGCTCAAGGGCGTTCTCATCGTAGTAAAGATCCAAGTCATAAAGCCGTCCGGAAGTGCCGGCTTCAATCTCTAGTTTGCCGAAGCCCAGCTCGAGGTTGGCTACCAGCGATTCGACACCCTGAATCTCGTCGCTGTGCTGAGAGGTGGTGAAAGTGGTGTCCCCTTCCCAATCGTCCCATGACACGACGCAGGAAAAACAGCTCCCAGCCAGAACCAGCCCAAGCAGGCTCGATAGTTGCTTTCTCATTGTTCAATCCCTTGTGGCTCTATCTGCGACGGATTCGTATCTGGGAATTTGTGGTCTGCAAACGGATCAGGGGCCCACCCTGTCCTACCGAGGTTTCCAGCGAGTGTCCCTGGTCACCCTCGGTTTCGGATGTTTCTCCGAAGTCGGATTTTACACTCCCCCCGAGAGCCAAGGCGGAGAGCCTAAAGGCTGTTTCAGCGGGCAAGGCAAGGGAAATTGCCCCATTCTTGTTGGAAACAGTGATGGCCCCGCGCAGACCACTGCCGGTGGTCAGGCTGACTTCACCGAACTCATTTTGAATCTCACCCCCCTGCAGGAAGTCTTCGATCTTCACGGAGCGCAAGGAAGTAGCGACTTTGAACGGTCCCTGAAGGCGGCTCAGCCTGACGCGTGAAGCCTTAGCCAGCACGGTGACCTGAGCTGAGAGGTCTCTCCCGTCGATCAGGGCCTGCTGGGCGCTGATATTGATCGGTCCCGTCAATCCTCTTATCTCGACTCGGCCGGGGGATTGGGTCTCCAGCTCCAGACTCCGGGAGTTGCGGACACTCACCGACTGGTTGGAATTCTGGATCTTGAGGTCCTCATTGACGCCGGTCGCGCTCACCTCGGAACCGGGCGCGTTGATGGTGACGTTGCCTTGGATGTCGCTGACTCGGACCTTGCCGAACTCGTTAGTTGCCAGCAAACGGCCTTTCAATTTCCGAACCGTCAAGGTTTTGAAGGTCGTGCCTGCTTCGACGGCCCCGGTCACTTCCTCTACGCGAACCGAGCCGCGCTGATTCTCGACCTTGACAAGACCTTGGATGTGGCGCAGAGTCGTTGCGCCTCGTTCGTTGATGACCACGACGTCACCCACAATTTCGTTCAGCGAGACGCTGCCGAGCCGGTTGGTAACATCGCAGCGGCCATCTATTCGCTCTACTTTCACCCGCCCGTACTTGTTGCGGACGTTGACTTGGAATTCCCGTGGAACAGTGACGTAGAGATGGCTCTTGAAGCGGGCTCCGGAACGGCCGACTCGGGCGCGATTGGTGCCAATCCGCAACAGGCCATCTTGGCTCTGAGTCGTGATCTTGACTCGCTTGTTCCGCTCCAGAGCCTTTTCCCGATCCTCTGTCTTGGCCCGAAACTCTTTGGATAGTCGGATTTCAACCGACTCGGCTGGGCCCGATTCCACCGTCACATCGCCGTAGATATTGGAGATCTCAACTCTCTGGAGTCCCCGGGCGGAGACGGACTCTTCAACGGTCTCCGTATGCCGGGTAGATCGTTCCCCGATCGACATCACGTCCCAGGGCAGATTGATCTCGCCAAAATGGGCTTTGGCAGCCTGGCTCATCAGCACCCCCAAAAGGCCAATGAAGATGATCCCAACCAGTTCGATGGCTCGGAACTGCATCCGACCCTGAAGGCGGTAGTAATCGATAATTTTCCCGAGGCCGAACAGCACCATAACAATGGGCCAGTAAAGTCCAACGAATTCCAAAAACTCCGCTTGCTTGAGGAGGTCGAGAGAAATGGCGACTCCCAAACCGGTCCAGAAGAGGCCGGAAAGCAAACCCGGTCGGCCTTTTGCTCCGGAGTCACTCGGATCCCACAGAAAGTGGCGGATGAGTTTGAAGCTCCCCCAACAGATCAGCAGCGCCGGTACAACAAAGCGCAGCCAGTCCAGCCAGCGGATATTGAAGTCGAAGAAGTTGCTTGAGAGAAATAAGCTTCCCAAGCCCACCATGGCCAAACCTATTACCAAGGGTGCCGGACGGCGTTCTTGGCTCATCAGATTTTATCCTCCTCAGGTTGAGATGGCGGCTGAGGATCGGCGGACTCGGCTGGGGGCTCTTTGGGACTCGGAGGCGATGCGTCCGGGGCCGGCGGCATTGGTGGCACCACTGCGGCCTTTGTCGGTTGGGCCGCCCGCCGGTGCGGAGTTGTCGCCGGATGGAGGAAGTAGTAAAGGACGAGATAGATTCCCGCCGCGATGAACAGCAGCGGCCAGCCAATACGCGTGACCTGGTACAGGCTCAGAAGACCCAGGTTGTCGAGGAAAAAAATTGTGCCCAAGACAATCAGCACTCCACCCCAGATGGGCAACCGCATCTCTTCCTGTTCTTCGGCATCGAGTTGTGGATTGACCAGCCGTTGGCGGAGCAGCGATTGGGCCGAGCGATAGGCGTCTATGATCATGAAGACATAGAAGGCGAAAGTCGCCAGCCCGAAGATTGCAGGGCCACTGTCGGCGACAATGGCCAAGGCCGCGAACACCGCGAAATGGGTCGTGGCCTTCAAGTACTGTTGATTGTAAACGGCCCCTACCCCTGGGATCAGGCCAAAAAGCGCCGCCCGCTTGGGAGAATAGGTAGAGATGGTAGGGCTTCGGGCCAAGCTGGCCAGATTGGCGCCTTCCACCAGACAGTCTTGACAAAAGAATCTCCCTTTGACGTTATGAGAACACGAAGGACAAAGCGGTCGCTGACATACCGAGCAACCATTGGCCGAATCCAATTCGGGGTGGTAATAGCATTTCATCCTGTCCGGTCCTTTCTGGTGAGCCCGCTGTCTGCACTCAACTCAAGACTTTCCTCTATTGTTGTGGGTCCCCAGCATCGTCGGAAGCTTCGGGCCGCTGTGACTCTTGTTCGTGTTCTTGTATTGACTGGTCGTAATTTTCGAGCGCCAGTAACAGAAGATGGTAATCGAGACGCCCCAGCAGATCATCCTTGAAGAAACCTAGTTCAGTCAGAGTTTTTTCGCGGAAGTTTGCGACTTCGGCCCAGATTTTGGAGACTTGACTGGAAAATCGGTCGGCGGTGTCCGCTAGCTGGGTTGGCGCCAGGACGGCCCGCGCCGGCGGTCCTGCAAGTTGGACCATGAATGACAAGAAGAAAAAGAGCATGACCGTGGCCAAGGCAAACCGTTGGCTCAAGAAGGGTCCTAGAGTGGGGAGCACCAAGTCTTGCCAGAAAGACCGCTTTTTCGGTTTTCCGGTGGTTTTCTCCAGAATCCGATCAACCAAACCAGCCGGTGGAATGATTCCCGGGAAGCCTTCGAGTTGCGCTCTCAGCTCTGTCACCCGCACCAGAAGTTGGCAGCATTTGGGACAGCTTCGCTGGTGTTCGGCGGCAGCCTTGAGGACCGGTCCTTTGAGCAGACCGTCCATGTAGTCGCTGAGCACCGTTTCGAACCTGGAGCAGTTCATTGTCTGACCTTATCAGGGCGCTTTTAGTCTTCTGTTGTTACTTGTTTTCTCTGCTTGACAACCTTGGCCAGCTCGACGCGACCCCGGTTGATTCTTGACTTGACGGTACCGTCGGGAATCTCCAACAACTGAGCAATGTCGCGATAGGAAAGCCCTTCGATGTCCCGCAGGTGGACCGCCTCTCTAAGTTCGGAAGTGAGCTGGTTTAACGCCGACAACAAATAACCGGCGCGTTCCTTGGCATAGAGGCTTTCAAACGGACTCGCGATGCCCGAATGCTCGGCAAAATCCAGAAACTCCAGCTCTTCACTCCCGGCCACGTTTCGTTCCTTCTTGTGGGTTCGATAGTGATCGATGATCAAGTTCCTTCCCACTCGCATCACCCAGTTCCGCAGCGACCCCGTCTCGGCTCGGAAGCTGCTCAAATGCTGAAAAATCTTGAGGAAGATATCTTGGGTCAGTTCCTCCGAGATATCTATCCGGCCGGTATAGCGGTAGGCCATACCGAAGATGCGGCCGCTATATGTTTGTAGCAGTCCTTCCCAGGATTTTGCATCTCCTTTCAAGCAGCGCAGAACAAGCTTTTCGTCGGACTCGTGCAATCGACTATCCTTTTCATCGCATGACGTCCCATCCACAATGAACGGAAACACCCGATCAAAAGTTCCCCGGTTGGGAGGCGTTGGCGGCAGCCTCCAGTTTATGTTTTGAAATGGTTGTCCTACAATCTTGACCAGTTGACCAACCGATTCTCCTCATCGCAAAAGGAGGCCGCCCTCGGGCGCAACCGTGCTTTGTCCTTTTTGTGGCCGTCGAAAAGATCGAGTGGTGGATTCGCGGGAGACCAAGGAAGGGCATCTAATCCGTCGGCGTCGCGAATGTCTGCATTGTAGCCGGCGATTCACTACCTACGAACGCTCCGAGGACGTCCCCTGTCTGGTCATCAAGAAGGAAGGAAGACGGGAAGTCTTCGAACGGTCCAAGGTGTTGGGCGGCCTTCTCAAAGCTTGTGAAAAGCGACCGGTGACGGTCCGCCAGATGGAAGCTATTGTGGAAGAGATCGAGCGTAAGATTTTTTCCAATCCTGAGCGTGAGCTCACCTCGCGCCAAATTGGGGCGCTGCTGATGGATCGGCTCAAAGAGATCGATCAGGTGGCCTATGTTCGATTTGCTTCTGTCTATCGTGAATTCAAAGATGTCAAGGAGTTCATGCAGGAGATCCAACATCTTTTCAAGACTTGAGCTCTACTGGGAGTGAAACAAGAAGACTAATGCCCTCTGAATTCGAGCTGTTGGACTGGATTGCCCAACAACCGCAGGAGTTCCCAAAGACGGTTCGGTGTGGGATCGGGGACGATTGCGCCTTGCTGGAAACAGAGGGGACCTTGGCCGTGACAACCGACTCACTGGTGGAGGGAGTCCACTTCCGGCGCCAATGGATGAGTCCGTGGCTGTTGGGCCGCAAGGCGTTACGGACCAGTTTGAGCGATTTGGCTGCCATGGGAGCTCGCCCGCTGGCCTGTGTTTTAGCTCTCTCTCTGCCCCCCGAGCTGGGGGAGCGCTATCTCAAATCCGTAGTGCGTGGGCTGTTGGCTGACGCGGCCCGGTGGAAAGTAGCACTGCTCGGTGGTGATCTGACTCGCTGTGACCTGATCCATGTCAACGTGACGGCTTGGGGACGTCCGGCCGCCCGGCGCGCAGTTTGTCGGTCTACCGCCCGCGCCGGAGATCGGGTTTTGGTCATTGGACGCTTGGGCCGGGCGCGGTTGGGCCTGCAGTTGTTGGAATCCAACCCTCCTGAGGGCGTTACAAAGTGGCGCGGACGGAACGATTTCTACCAGCAAGAGGACCCCTTCAAGCGTAGCTGCCTGCTGGCGCAACTGTTGCCCCGCCCCCTGCTGGAAGTGGGCGCCTGGTTGGCCGAACAGGCACTAGCGACATCCTTGATCGACGTCAGCGATGGCTTGGCGGCCGATCTGGAGCGGCTGGCGCGACAAAGTGGCTTGCGGGCCGTTCTGGAACGGCAGCGCCTGAAGTCTGTTCCCGCAACTTGCCCACGCCTGAGCTGGGAGATAATGATGAATGGAGGTGAAGATTACGCTTTGCTTCTGACCGCCTCTCGGCAGCAGATGAGACAAATCCAAGCAACCTATCCAGCCGGCTTTCCGACCTGCACTGTTATCGGACGGATGATCGAAGGCCTGCCTTCCCTTGCGGTTGAAACGGCTGCGGGACTGGAGGATTTCCAGCCCAGGGGGTTTGATCACTTCAGATGAGATAGCTCAGAAGATTGTTGCAACTGTTGCTTGAGGTGAGCGCTAACCCGGGAGGGGTGGCTTGGGCCTTTTCAACCGGGGTCTGGACACCGTGACGGTGTTGTTGTGGGCGGCGCCGGTTTTTCCGCTTGAACAAGAGGCTATTCGCTCTCGGAGTTCATGCGGAAGGTGGGCATCCTCAGGGTCTCGACACCCCCCAAGGCTGGGGGCTCCGGTCCGGCTCGGGGGCTTGGGGGTCACGTTCGGACTGGGCCGCACCGGTGCCGGACCGGCAAATTGACCGCTGCCCCAAAGCCGGCGCGACCAGGACCGGGCTCTGTTCAACCTCGCGCCCCGGCCCGAAGATGCCTGATGGCCGTTTCAGGGCGGTTCTAGGACGTTTACGGGCCGTGCTGACGGGTCGGAAGGGAACCTTTCGGCCCTAAGGGCTTTCTGAGCCGCAGCGCAGCGGAGGACGGCGCAGCCGTTGACGCGCCTGGGGTGCGGAGGCTATCCAAGGTTTTCTGGAGTCTGATGGTGGAGAGGGCCTCCCCCAATCAGCCCGGGCCGCCTCCGCGCACCGGGTGGGTTGGAGGTTCCATCACCGTAGCGTTTGACAGGTTGCCGGATTAACGGCAGAGTTTAAGTGGCGCATTGTCGCCGAGCCCCCTGAATCGATCCCGCCGTGGGGTCCGGCGTTCCACAGAAAACTGATGGCCACGGAAGGCACTCCGGAATTGACTGTCGAGATTGCCCCTGGGACGTACGACTGTAAAGCGCGCGGCCGCACGGTGCGGTTGAGCGACCACTTCGCCAAGGTGTCTGCACGGTATCGAACGCTGCGCGAGCTGGATTTCGAGGCCGTGCGTATCGTCAGCGACGTGGTGGCTCGCGCCGTGGACCCAGGGAGACCCGTGTGGCTCGTGGACGTCGCCACGGGTTCGGGGCGGTACCTGGACGCGGTCAATCATTGCTTAGGCTCAGCTCTTGCCATGCAGGTCGTTTCCATCGGCCTGGATCTGAGTCCGCCCATGCTCAGGCAAGCGCGCATCCGCAACAGACACGCGGGTCTGCGTACGCGGCACCTGGTCGGGGCCGTCGAAACGCTCCCGTTCCGGGCCTCCAGCTGTGACGTGATGACCTGCTTCAATGCCGTGCACCACTTCGACCTGGCCCGGTTTGCTGGCGAGGCGTCTCGGGTGCTCACCCCATCCGGCCAGCTCGTCGTCTATACGCGAACCCCAGAGCAGAACCGCCGCACGATCTGGGGCCGCCACTTTCCCCAGTTCGCCACGCGGGAAACGAGACTCCATGAGGTCAACGATGTGCGAGCCGCCCTGGAAGCCACCGGTGCCTTCAGGTCGGTTCGCGCGCAGACGGTTGCGTGGCTGGTCACCACCTCCTTGTTTCGACTCGTCGAACAAGTCACCCACTATCATTATTCGACCTTTCGGCTGTATTCGGAAGACGCGCTCCGCGCGGCGATCGACACCTTCCGCCAGCGCATGCAGCAGGCGTTCCGCGACGTGACGCACATCACGCATGACAATGACCACGTGCTGGTTATTGCTCAGCGCATGGGCGCGTCTCCGCCGCCGACCGCAAGCGCCGCACCCGCCGCTTGATCCTGATCGGCTCCTACATCGACAGCGTCAGCCAAGCCGACCGGGCGTCCATGACCCGGCTCATGAAGGGCCTCGATGAGTTCCTGGAGCGCGCGACCAGGACCGGGCACTGTTCGACTTGGCGCCACGGCCCAAAGACTCCTGACGCCCCCTCAACGGGGGTCTTCCTGGGCGTGCTGATGGGCCGTAAGGGCTCCTTACGGCCCCAATCGCCTCTGAGCCGCACCGCACGGAGGACGGCGAAGCCGTTGACACTGGCCGTGAGCGGAGGCTATCCGGGTTCCTCTCCTGGCGGTTGACGGTAGATACTTCCCTCGCTCCGGGCCGGGATACGGGGTCGTGCGGACGACTCGATGAGGTGTAGGCGCGTGGCCGCGACCCGCGGGGGCGAAGGCGAGACAACGAGCCCGCCCCGCACCGTCCGATAGGTGAGCTCCGGCCAGGCGCTTTTGATCTTGACCAACTCGCGGAGCACCTTCGCGCGAAGGTTTTGGACGGTGCGCTTGTCGCTGGCGGCGGTCGGGTTCACACCGAACTGGCGGTAGATCTGCGGCCAGGGCCGCGTCATCGAGCTGCTTGTTGCGGGATATCGACCTAGCATGTCAATCACGGATTTCTGGTGGAGCCGTTTAGTCCAAGTCGAGTATTGCGTCCGGCCAGCCGTTGGGCTCGACTTCCCTTGCGACCGATTGGCACTGATGGTGTATGTTACTTGGCTGTACAATGTTGCGTCGTTTCCGGTTGAACTTCCACTCTTATGCCCCTCATGAGCCCAATCCCGCTCTCTCTGAGGTACAATAGAAGCGTTTCAGAGTGAGCAAGCGAGCGATGCCGATCAGGATCCCAGCCCCCCCAGTATTAGCCCCAATCGTGATTGTTTGTCTGCTGGCCGGCAGCGGGCCGACTACGGCGGCCGGACCTCGACGGCAGCCATCCGCGCCTGCTTCTCTCACGGCGCTGGTGAATATTCGTCTCCAGACCGATATTCGCGTTTTCGCCGTAATGGCGGCCCTCAATCTGGCCGGATTCGATGAAGAGACACCCGATCGCGAGATGTCGGAAGTACGCCGGCGACTGCGAAGTCGATTGGCGAACGTGGACTCAGACTTGAAGAGCCGACTAGAAGCGTTCTACAAGCAGCACCAGACTGATTTGCCGCCGGAGAAGCCTCATCACCAAGTGGCCTACACCTCGCTGGCTTTGCTACTTTCGGGTCCTCCCGATTTTACGATTGCGGTTCAAGAAGACGAAATGCCGGCTGATGTTTGGAGGTTGCGGGGATTTGAGAAGCTGGTGGCTGAGCTTTACCAGAAGGCTCCGCTGGCCGAGCTTTGGCAAGAATTCCAACCTCGCTACCAACAAGAGCTGGAGGCTTATCGGCCCATTTTGCGAGAGATGATTCAGGAAACTCTGGCCTACTTTCGTATTCCCGCCCGGATCGTGCTTGACCGCCAGATCGTTCTGATACCTGACCTTCTTGACATCAAGGAGATCGTCAACGCCCGCAACATGGAAAAGGAATACCAGATCGTGGTGGGCCCCTCCGATTCGCTGCTGGACAACCGGGGACGTCTCCAGCACGAATACCTTCACTTTCTGATCGATCCATTGGTACAGAAATTCGGCATTCATTTACTCGAATTTGACGACCTGCTTGATTTGGCGCAACGTCAACCCCATGTTCGTTCCGATTATCAGAACCGATTCCTCGTGATTACCGCGGAGTCTTTGATCGAGAGCATTCAACTGCGTTCTCGCAGGTTGGAGAAGGCCGATCGAGAATTACTTGATCTGTTTCGGCGCGGTCTCATTTTCGCTCCCTACTTTTACCGGGAACTAGTGGTTTATGAAGGCAGCGAGTTGGTGTCTTTACCCACTTGGATCGAGCCCCTTTTGCGAGGTCTGCGTCCGGAGACCATAAAGTCGGATGAGGCCAACATGCGTGAGCTGGAAAAGGAGGTTCGGATAGCTCAGCAGGCCATCGAGTTGCGGGAGCAAGAGCTTCAAGCCAAAGCGGAGCGCGAGCAAAGAGCGGGACAGTTATTTGCCCGGGCCTCGCAGTTAATGGTCGACCGTGAGTTCGACCAAGCCCAAGCCCGGCTGCTGCAGTTGTTGCAACTCGAGCCACGCCACGCCAACGCGCAGTTTTATCTGGCTCAAATCCACTCCCAAAAAGGTGAGTGGGATGCCGCTCTGGAGGCTTACCGGCTTTGTATCGCCGGCGAACAGAGCGAGACTTGGGTCCGAGCTTGGGCTCAAGTCCGGGTAGGGAAGATTCTGGCCTCTCGCGGGAGATACGAGGAGGCTCGTGGTATTTTCGAAGGAGTTCGGGATCAAGAAGGCGAACTCCGAGGCGCCCAGCAGGAGGCAAGAACATTGTTGGCACAATTACCCAGTTCGCTGAAACCCTAACCATAAGGAGCGACGGGCTTTGAAAATGTACGACCAAGTCATTGGTTCCTTAGCTCAAGGGCCGTCGCTGACCGAAGGAGAGGTATCACCATGAAGAAGATCGCTTCAGTGGCTTTTCTGATGCAACTGTCCACCTGTTTACTATTGGGAGTGGTTCAAGAACTGCAGCCGCCACCCGCGTCGCAACCACCTGCCGAGCCGGCGGATGAGGCTGCAGAACCCGCTCCGCCGCCACGCGTTGTAGGCCAAGCCGGGACCGAAGAAGAGCTGGCGGCCTATGAAGCCATCAAAGCAGCCACCGACGACAACCAGCGGCTTGCCTTAGCGGATCAGTTCCTGGCGAATTATCCCGACAGCGGACTGACCTCCCACATTTACTACACCAAGGCAGTGGCCTATCGGGCCGGGGACGACGTGGACAAATTTCTGGAATTTGGGGAGAAAGCTCTAGAAGAGTTGCCCGAGTTGCCGGATGTGCTGGCCGACTTGGCGTTTTACTACGCTGAGAAGGGTCAACCGATCAAGGCCCTCCGGCGAGCGAATAGCGCCCTACAAGTCTTGGAGGCTATGGAAAAGCCTGCCGAAGCAGGTGAAGCTGACTGGACAGCTCAGAAGTTTGAGCTGGGAGGCACCGCTAACTATGCCATCGGCAAGGTCAATTTGACGCAATCTTCCAAGGTGCCGCCCGAGCGTAGACAAGAGCTGCTGGACAAGGCGATCAAACATCTCCAACAAGCCCTTGAACAATCCCCTAACAACCCCTACGCATCATTCCGTCTCGGTGAAGCCCATCGGCACAACAACGCGGGGCAGGAAGCGATCGAAGCCTATGCCCGAACAGTGGCCATGGCCGGCGTCATTGGTCAATATGCGCGCCCCGTGCTGGAACGGACCTACAAGGCCGTGCACGGTAACACCGAGGGCATGAACGCAGCTATCGACGAACAGAAAAAGGTGCTTGAGAAGGCCTTGGCGGAACGACGGGATTTGCTGGCCAGCATTGAGTCCGCGGCCAGTGAGCAAGAAACGGAAAGCCCCGCCGATCCGGCGCCGGTGATTCAGATACAACCTCCTTCTAAATGATCGAGTCCTGAGGAATGGTTCAGAGGAGAGCCTCACCGTTCTCCGGGGAGAGGTGGTGACTCCCGCTGGATCGAATCCTTGAAGTCATTCGACCTGTGCTCAACCGAGAACGCCGCCTCCGATTGGAGCAGCTCCAGAACCGTCTCGAGTACCAGTTTCGCAACCTGGAACTCTTGGAGCGTTCGCTGACTCACAAGTCCTATGCCGACCACCATCAAGGGGCCGGGGCGCTCCACTACGAGAATCTCGAATTTCTTGGTGACGCGATTCTAGGCTTCGTGGTTGCCGCCGAGTTATTCAGGCGTTTCCCCAGTTTGTCGGAAGGCCAACTCAGTAAGCTGAAGTCACATCTGGTGTCAGGCCGGCAACTGGAGCAACTCTCCAGTGAACTTGACCTTGGCAGCTATCTCCTTTTGAGCAAAGGAGAGGAGAAAACTGGCGGACGGACGAAGAAGGCGCTGCTGGCCGACACCTTCGAGAGTGTGGTGGGCGCACTTTACCTGGATGGGGGATTGGTAGCTGCCAAGTCTTTCATACTCTCCCGTTTTGCCGCTTTGCTGGCGAGCCTGAGCCCCACCTTGCGGGATTACAAAGATAACAAATCCAGACTCCAGGAACTCCTCCACTCGCGGCGTTTGGCTGCGCCCGTCTACCGGCTGATCGATGAGAGCGGACCTGATCACAAGAAGAACTTTCAGGTGGAGGTGACCGTATCGGGTCGAGTGATGGGCCGCGGCGAAGCCGGCAGCAAGAAAGCGGCTCAACAAGAAGCTGCGCTGAGAGCCCTAACCCGTCTAGAGGGTATCGGCCGTCCCTTTACCGACTCTGATTAAAGGCCAAAGTTGAGCCAGTAAAGCCATATGGTGGAAAAATTGTAGACGGCGTGCGCGACGATGGGGGCCGTCAGACGACGACGCCAGAGATAGAGCAGGCCGAAAAGTAACCCCAGCAGCCCGGCTTTGAAGGCATTGTCCGGCCCTTGACCCAGATGACCCACACCAAAATAGAGGCTCCAGATCAAGAGTCCCGGCCAATTCATATTCAGCAGTTTCTCGAAACGGGCCAGGACGAAGGCTCGTTGGATCTCCTCCTTGAATCCCCCCACGTAGATGCCGGTGAGCAGGAAGAGCAGCAGGTCTTCACGGCGCTTCAATAGTGACAGGAGAGGATTCTCCAGGGTAACCATCTCGGGCCAGAACCATTGAAAACAGAGGCTGGCCGCCACCACCATCAAAAACAGAATCGGCACCGTGACCAATCCCCAGACGACCTCCGCCATGAAGCCCCGCCCAAACCCTCCCGGCGATTGCAGCTTTTCCCGTCGGACCGCCAGCAAGACTCGAACCAACAGGAGAGTTAACGTCGCGTCCACCCACATGTATAAACAGAGGATGCGAGTGTTGTGGCTCATCTGCCATAAATCAAACCCCAACAGAGCGAGCGTCAACCCGGCCCCCAGAAGTCCAAGAACAGCGACCGCCACGATCTCTGCCAGCAGAAGTAATTTTTTTGGCAGCGGCTTGGGAGGTGAACGCGTGTCTGTTTCCGGGTCCATTTGCGTGCCCATTCTACCTGGACAATGCATGGTCTGTCGGCCGCAAGAGTTGCTGACTTGGGAGGACGACAAGTTGGAGACGCCGGGTCAGCCCAGGCCGACGAATGCGGCAAGAGAACGAGGAAAGACAAACGGCCCGCCCATTCCCGAGGCTGTCTTCAGCACGTTTTACTCTGACAAGAATCGGTTCGGAGAGACCACAACAAGCCGACGACTTGTAAGTTCCAAACGAGGTCTTTGGATACAATTGGACCTCGGCGGGAGAGGAACAAGCTGTATCTTAGAACAATAATCATCTTGGCTTTGATTCCGTTATTGGCAGGTTTTTGCTTGGCCGTTAACAAAGCCAAAATCAAAGAGCAAACTCCCACCGTACAAGGCTCCACTGGGATCTTTAATATCTTTGTCGCCGACACACTCCGGAAGGGCGAGTACAGTTTTGCCCTTGGCGGCCGGTTTCACCGGGGACCTGGAGGCATCACTGTTTTTCCAGTCAGTTTCACGGCGGGACTGCACCAGCAGATTGAACTCTTCGTCTCTTATGAGTTGTACAAGTGGCTCGACTCAGGGGGAATCGTCGGCGACACCAATACGGTGGGATCGCGAATCGCGGTTCTTTCCAACGACACTCCTTTTGGGAATTTGGGATCTGGCGGCGGCGCAGGAGATCTCCGGACTGGTTTCAAATTCAACTTGGCATCCGAGAGGCGGGGCCAGGCCTTGGGGTTGGCCCTCCAAAACATTTTTCGTTTGAGTGTTGACCACGCCGGCAGGAACCTGGAACCGGGACTGACTGCGGGGCAAAAAGGTCTTGGGTTTGATCTGATCTTGTCAAAAGACGCCGGACGGGCGACTTTTTCTGCCAACGCAGGGCTGATGTGGGTTTCCCGTACCTCTGCCGGCGAGTGGCCGGTCGAGCGTCGAAACCGGTTCAACTGGGGCCTGGGGGTCGATATCCCTTTGGGGCGATCGAAGGCGCGCCTTATGGGCGAATTAGTGGGCAGCGCCTTAGAGGGAGACCGGACTACCGCTTTTGTCGATACTCGTTCTCTGTTGGATCTTTATGGAGGACTTCGAGTTTTTGCCGGCCAACAAGTAGCCCTTAGTGCCGCCTACAACCTCAATCTCGCTAACGCGGGCACCCCTACCGAAGCAACTGGTCGTCACGGGTGGTTTTTTCAGCTAGCCATCCAGCGCAAACTCAATCGTCCTCCCACCATCTTGTGCTCGAGCAGTGCAATTTCGCTCATCGAGGGAGACTCTGTTGCCGTGACGCCCAAATTTGACGACCCCGATGATGACGAGCTTACCGTTACTTGGACCGCGAGCCGGGGTCGCCTCTATGAGCCGGGAGCTACGGTGGTTTTTGATTCGACGGGGCTTGGCGAAGGGTCCTATGCCTTAAAGGTTGAAGCCACCGATGGGCAAAACGTGGCCTCTTGTTCGAGCGATATCCGCGTCGAAAAGCGAAAAATGCCGCCCACCATCGCCTGTGAACCTTCCGTCACCAATGTTACCGAGGGAGGGTCGGTTACCTTGAGGCCCGCGGCTTTCGATCCCAATGGAGACGGACTGACCTACAGCTGGACCGTGGATGGAGAGGCGGTACCCAACGACCGCGCCGAGTTCGAGTTTGGCACGGTCGGCCGGGCTGTTGGACCCCATCAGGTGAAGGTCACCGTAACCGACACGGATGGGCTGTCAACCAGTTGCGAAATGAAAGTGATTGTCGATTGCTAATCTTGGTGGAGGTGGGGTAAGCGTCAGACGAGGTTTGCCCCGGCTCGGCTAAAGCGAGCTGGAATCTTACCCGTGGACCCGATTGGTACAACTCAACAGGTTTGCTGCTACCATGAAAGTCTCTATGATTTGAGAAGCGGGAGAACGCTTGAGCAGGTTTGCATGAGCAGGCACGAGGTCACCAGGGCATCTGTCGTTGGCAGGCCTTGGACTTCCCGTCTTTGAGTCCATGATCCGGCGGCCGGCGAGACGGTGCTGCCAAGCGACTCTACCGACAAGTTTGGTCTGTGTGGGCCATCACGGTGGTCTTTGATGGGTGATTCGAGTAGCGGAGAGATCGCTGGGTTGGTTTTTTTGCCCTATGGACCAACCGTTGGCGGCAGGCAACACGTTGCAAGAAAGCTCTCTTTTCGCAGCCAACACCCCGGTCAAGCAGGCCGCTGACGGATTCTGGGTGCCGATCCGATTATGTTGACATTCTCCTATGTTGAATTGCTGGTGTTGCAAGCGGTGGCAGGTCTCATCTTGTTGGGTGTCTATTTGATCAGAAAGCGTTGGACCCCTCCGCCAACGCGGCTGCAATCGCTTCTGGGAGGCGCCCATCCTAGGCTCCCCCCCGAGGTAGTGGATTACTTGGTCCCGTTGCTGGTCTTTGAAAATCGTTACCGTGGCTTTTCGAACATCCTGGGAGTGGTGCTGCAGCGGCTGCCCCTCTCGCGTTTCCTGAGAGATGAGACCTTCAAGTCAAACCTCACCTATCTAAGCCAAGCGAGCTCCAACGTCTCCGACCCCCAACGAATCCAGCTCGCCATGTGCCAGCTGGTCCTCTACCTGCTGCGGGACCCGGACGTAGAGTACTATTGCCGTCCTCAACTGGCTGGTTTCGTAGACGATTTTTTGGCTGAAATCGAAAATGCGGAGCTTTTTCAGTTGGAACAAGAGTCCCGAGTCAAGAATCCTCAGTTGCGAGGTTGAACAACTACTCGAGTCCCCGAAAGCAGGTCATGAAGGCATCGGTGTTCAGAGTCGAGCGCTGACCAAGAGAGACCCAGCAGCGACAAGAAGGCCGGCACAAAAGCGACAATACGCACGATGACTCGGACCACCGAAAGTTGCTCACCGCGGGTAGGAACCACCTTGATGGAGGTCCACATCATCCCGGGAGTTTGCTGAACGAGAGCGAGGAAAAATACCGAGTCCAGAAAAAAAACGCTGAAGCCACACCCCGCAGCAAGAAGGAGGAATTCTGGGGTCGGGAAATGTACCCCCAGCAGTCTGGCTGCAGCAAAAGCAAAAGCCAAGCCGGCGGCCCCTGCCAGGACCAGATCGATAATCCCGGCCAGAAAACGAGAAAAGAGAATTTCTTTACCGGATTTCCCGGCGAGAGCGCCCGGAGACATCCCCCCCCGCTCAGCAGCCGTGGCAGCTCGGTCGGGATCCAACCTCAAGTTCTTCTGGTGGGGGCCCTTGCCCGGGATTGTACGCACGCGTACCCCCGGCAACCGCCGGATGAGCGGCTTCTGAGGCACTCGTGTTGGAGAAGGCGTCTTCAAAGTAACGATCTTCTTGTTGGGCAGCGGCTCGGGCTGATCGGGCTGAATGGCCAAGATTTGCCGGCCAAGTTTGCCTCCCGACAAGTTTGAATGGGGCCGTGTTGGCGCCGAGCTGGATTCAAAACCTGGTACAGGGAGAGCTGAACCCGCCGGCTCCTCAATAGAAGGTAACGATTTGTCGGCAGAGGATGTCCCATCGCGGTGGGTCCGGGAAGCAGTTTGGACTCTGCCGGTCAGTTTGTGGTGTTTGTGGCGCTGGACTTTTTCCCTCAACTCCCGACGCCAATCGGAAGAGGATCGAAGCGGGTGGGCCGCCCCAACCGTGCCCACCGAAAGGGTGGAGCCATTTTCAGGCCTTCGCTCTCGCGGGGACTTGATCCAACCGCATTGGGGACAGGTAGGTGGGTCAAAAGTGGTCTGGCATCGCGGGCATTCCACAGCGATGATGGTAGCATAGGGCTCTGATCAAGCTTCCGTCTTGGCCCTGCGCGGGTATTGTTTCAGGTCAAGTTCCCGATACCCGGCGCTCACCACCAGACCCACTTCTCATCACTGGCCGGGGCGGCTAGAGCTTCCAGCAGGGTGTCGATTTCTCCGGTGCTCAACTCTTGAAGTTTCTCTAATCGTTGAGACAGCAAAAGCAACCGTTTGAGGTACGTTTCCCGCCCTGTGTGCCCGACCTGATTCAATGCCTGCTCAAAACCAAGCCGAATCCTCTCTTCGGGATAGTCCGCGGGTGCTTTCTGGACCACCGCATTGGTAACAACGACGTGAATCAATTCCAATTGGTAACTGCGCAGCCAAGACAGCGCAGCCAATCCAGCCAAGACAATCACACCCAAGGTAATCAGAGTGCGTTTCTTCATCGGACCAGTCCTAATCGAAGTCTCCAAGTGTGCCGGGCAGAATCGGAGTTAGAGTAAAGTCAATAAATGGAAATAGCTGGTGTAATCCAGCTTGATTCCCCGCTCTTTGGCATGGCCCACTATGGCACGCAACGCCAGTGTGCGAACCCAGCCGGGTAGCAAACTGCTTTGCTTGGTCCTCCCATGGGCAAAAGGATGCTTGAAATAGAATTCGGCAATTTCGCGCAACACGTTGTCGTCTTGCCGCAGAATTTGTTGCAAGCTGAAATCTCTAATCAACACGCGCCGGTCGTCGATCATCACGCTGCGCCGGTTGAGCTTCGCTTCGATGGACTCGCGGTTCTCATCTGCCCTTGCAGCTTTGAGAGCGAGGTGCCCAATGGCCTGACTGTGCGCCTTGACGCCTTCGGCCACGTTCTCGGCCAGGGTCAGGCAAAGAGCATAGTCGGGATAATAAGCGAAGAACTCGCGCGTGGCCGCGCGTATTGACTCCTCCCGGCTCGGCACGGGTAAATTGTACCAAAGCGAGAGGGTAGCCCATACGGGGCGGGCAAAACCCTATGAGATAATAGGCGGCCATGTGGCGGTGGTTGGCTGTATTTATTCTCCTCCCGTTGGTGGAACTCCTGATCCTGCTTCGAATCGGCCGTGAGATAGGACTGGGACCAACCATGGGAATCATTGTACTCACGGGAGTCGTGGGCGCTTCACTGGCTCGAGCTCAGGGCTTGGGCATGCTGCAGGAAATTCAGAACGCCTTGACGGGAGGCGAGCTTCCGGCGGGCAAGCTGATAGAAGGGTTGATTATTCTTTTGGCTGCCGCAGTCTTGTTAACGCCAGGTGTGTTAACTGACGCACTCGGTTTTTGTTGTTTGATTCCGACCGTACGTAGACGATTGCGCAACCGTCTCACAAGCTGGTTGCAACTCAAATTTGAGATGACCCCAGGACCCAGGCCGCCCGGGCGTGATCTGGTCGACATTGAGGCGGTCGAGGTCTCACCGGCCGACGAAGCGTCCTCAGGCACAACTTAAGTCAAATCTGGAGGAGGGTGAGAGAGGGCTCACTCGCGCCGTACACGCTTCGACTTTAGCGAATCTCCAGCTAGGCACCGCGTTCACGGGCGCGGGCCGATAACTCTCCGCAATCGCTTTGACTTCCTAAAGCTACTGCCAAGCTTAAGTAATTTCCAGGAAACGAGTTCCCACCTGTCTGCCAGCCCCCAGGGTACAACCGGGCAAAGTTGCAGTTTAAGACTCGTTTTTTGGGCCGGCTCAATCCTCCAAGACCGGTTCATCAGGAGTTTGAAAGGCGCCTCAATTCTTCTGCCACATCGATCTTTCCAGCTTGGCATTGAGTGCCTGTGAGATACGGTCGCTCGACTCTTCCAGGTGAACCCGAGTCGTGTAGTCCAGATTTCGCTTCAGGGCCAATGCGATCAAGTCTTTCAGATGATGGAGGTCGGCTCGCGCCAGGGCAGTGGCGTCTCCGGGGATGCCTTGAGCAGGCGCCAGTGTCAGCCTCATCAGATGTTCCAGGTGTTTTCGCTGCAGGTTTCTCCTGAAGCTTCGGACCTCGGTGGCGTCTTGGAGTTCCGACCAGATCGTTTCACGTATACCGACGAAGAGATCGGCCATAGTGAAGCGGTTGTTGGGATCCTCGTATTTCATTTCAAGATCGAGAATCCGACTGAGGCGGATCGGATCGTAGGCATCATCGAGTATTTCTCCCTGGACATTGGCTACGGCATCGTGGAGCGGATAGTCCAGCCGCGAAGCCCGAAAAGAACGACCCTCGAAATCACGGAATCGTTCAAACTGGAGCTTGTTCAAAAGCGAGGCCGGAACCTGGAAGGCATCGGGACTCCAAATCTCCTTACCCAGGAACTGAAGTGCTTCCCGTTGTAGGGAGGCGGGAACCGGGACGAATGGAGGTCTTCCGTTGGGATCACCGGCGTGATCGCGATTGTGGTAGATTCCGCCGATGTACTTCATGGCCACATGAGCACCTCTAAAGAAGTGCGTAAAGGTTGAACCGAAAGCGCGACGCAGCACGCTATAGCTGTCGCCCTCGCGCTGCAGTTTAGTCTCCATTTTGTTCCACAGTTCGTTGACTAGTTTGTACTCATGACGAAACCAGTCCAGAGGTTTATCGGCGAAGTCGAAGCGTGTGTTTCTGGGATCCAGGGCTCGCGCCGAGATGCCGGCGTCTTCGTCGGTGGCGTAGGCGTGGAGTGGGTCGGCAGCTCTCGAAGCAATCTCGCGCAGAGCAGGCAATTCCTCCTGGGGTGACTTGGCACCATCTATCGGTTTGTATCCGTATTCAATCACCCAATTGTCGTAGCTGCCTACAGTGGTGGGGAAATAATCTCCCTGCTGCTCGCCTTTGAGGGCGATGATGGCAGGGTTGTAGTCCATGACCGAGGCACCCAGCCCGACCTCGCCGGTGCGATTTTTGTCGGAGAGCTGGCTCATCGAATTGATCGTGCTGGCTCGAAAGTTGTGTCTTAACCCCAGTGTGTGTCCAACTTCATGGGCCAGCAGCTCCTGTGTGTACTGCCGCACGAATTCCTTCTCCTTGTCGGGGTTCCAGTCAGGTCTGGCTGCCATGACGTCGTGTCCAAAGGAGGCCAGCTCGTGAAGTCCCTGGGCATAGTTACAATAGTATCGACCGTCACCCCACTGGAACGCCGATTGGTTCATTCCAGCGTCGGTCTTGAGAGCTTCCATCGACTGGACTGGATGAACATAGAGCTCGTAGCGTCTCCTAGCTCCCAGCCGCAGAATACCTTCGCTAATTCCGATGTCGGCATCAAGCAATTGACCGGTATAGGGGTTGCTGTGAGAGGGCCCAATCGCAAAACTGGCATCATAACCGATCATCCAGCGAATCGTGCTGTAACGAATGTCTGCAGGGTCCCAGTCGGCCTCGTCCGGTTGCTGCTTCACTGCCAGAGCGTTCTTGAATCCAGCCCGTTCGAAGGCCGGATTCCAGAGCAGGATGCCCTCCTTGATCCATTCGCGATACTCTTCCGGAATTGAATTCTCAAGCCAGAATACGATGGGCTCGACCGGTTCTGAGACCCTGGCCTCCGGATCTTTTTTCACCAATTTCCAGCGGTTGATGTAGCGGACGTAGGGCGTCTCGGTCTGGTCACTGGAATAGTCAAGATACATGTCCATGAAGTAGCCGACACGATCGTCAGCCAGTCGGGGCATGTAGTCGTTCTCGCGCAACTCGACCAAGCTGTATCTGAACTGGAGAATCAGCGACCGACGATCGGGGACCGTCACCGAGCGCCCCTTCAATTCAGAAGCCTGGAAGTTGGCGGCAACGCCGATTTCGGAGTTTTTGGGAAAAGACTTGAGCAAGACGACGCCGCTATCGTCCTTGTTGAACTTGTAGCCTGTCTTGTAGGTGGTCTTGAGTCCTTGACCGATTCCGTGCAGGTCTTTGGATACCAGGATTTCGTGCAGGTCGACAAGAACACTGCCACGTTCCGGATGGGGTATTCCAAGAACCTCGGCCGAACTGATCATTGAGTCCGAAAAGGATTTCTCGACCGCCCGGGCAGCGGGTGATCCGGGGGCGGCACGAAACCTCAAGTTCTTCTCGAAAAACTGTACCCGCTTGCCCATTCGCCGGAACTGAAAAACAAACTCGTCCATCATCAGGGTGCCGTAGAGCCCTCGTTCTCCCGTCCCACTCTCCAAGCTGGAGGAATAGAGGTAGTCCTTGTCGAACTGGTCGGGCGCGATTTCGAGTAGAACCTTGTTCTCTTCGGGATTGCGGTAGAAGGTGAAGAGTCCTTTGACGCTTTCCATATCTTTGACGAGATCGTCAAACGACTTCTCCTTGTCCTTCTCTTTCTTCTCCTCGCTGGCTTTTTGGTCCGCTTTCTTTGCCGGAGAGGTTTCGGCCTTGGGCTGCTCCTGACCCAAGAGTAGGGGTCCATTCAGAACTGAGAGCACGCCCAGGAGCGAAGCTGTCGTGAGTAAGTGCTGGAAAGACCTCATCCTCATATCGGATTCTCCTTTGCCCCAAAGGGATACTGACTATTGATTAAAAGAAAAAAGGCTGCACCACACCCCCCGTCCGATGGTGATGCCGCCGCCTGCTCCCCAAAGTTCCCGCCAAGCTGTTTATTTTTATCAGACGTTGGGGAAGGTCAAAAAGTTTGACAGAATGTCCCCGTCAGGAGAAAGCATACTCCCTAAATTTGCGACTCTGGGTAGCCTTGTGCTCCCCGTAGAGAGAGTAGACCATCTCGCCCCAGGAGGGCGCTGCTGATACAGTAGGTGGCCATCTATAATTGAAGCTGGCGATACACTGATGAGCGGAGACGGCACCTGACAATGGACGTCGATCGCCACACCTTCGTCGAGAAGGTTCGGCAAGAGAACGAGCAAGACTTCGGAGCAGCGGCTCAGAAGGCCGTGCAGAAGCTGTTGTCCGCTGGCCTTCCGCACCCGCAGAAGTACGTTTACGAGTTGACGCAGGGGCGCGCCGCGTTGCCTGGGAGGTTAACGGCGATAGCGTGTTTTTTTCAGCACGACGGTGACATCGCCTTGGATGGAGCCCCACGTGCGCGGCATGGCGTCGCTTGGGGCATCAACCAAGGGGTTGGCCGCAGTGGGGGTTCATGGGAGTGGGCTTCAAGTCTGTCTTCGCGCGCTTCCGAGAGGCACGGGTTTCGGGCTTCGGGTGGCGCTTCAAGTTCGATGTCGGTACCAGTCGCGGTGATCTCGACTCGACGGTAACGCGGTGGTTCGACACGCTTCTTCCATTTTGGGATGAAGGTGCACCCAGTCCCGAAGACGGCTACACGACAGCCTTTCGCCTTGAGCGCCCGGCAGAACCAGCTCGATCCCCAGCTGAAGACCTCGAACGGCTCGATCACCGGAGGATTCCGAGCAGCACGAGTCACGCAACACGCACGGCCGACGGGGAGGCGTGAAGGATGATTACAAGGCTAGGCGGGCCGTGATCAATTACGAGAAGAGGCGAGGACGACAAGCCGAGGAGATGCCTGACAACCAGCCGGGCTTCGATGTGCTCAGCGTCGAGTCCACGGGAAACCGGCGCCGTATCGAAGTGAAGGGTGTCCAAGGGATCTTCGAGGAGGAGGCAAGCGTTGTGCTCACGGCTCGGCAGGTGCGCGACGCGGTCCAGAACATGGAAGACGGTTTGGAGTACCGGCTCTACGTCGTCGACTCTACGGAAACAGCATCGCCGAGAGTGTTTCCCATTCCGTGGACACGGCACCGCGACCACCTCCGATACGGCTTCTATGCGAGCGTCTGGGCCGACGCCGAAGAACGGCCCAGCGATTGAAAATGAAATGTCTACGTACATGAGATCCGAGAACCATGAGCGGTATGCAGACCGGGGATTCCTCGCTGGAGTCGCTATCAGGAACTACAAGACCATCGCCGCGTGCAAGTTGCTGGTGTCGATCGTAGGTTAGATCCATACAGCTTCGCAGGAAATACGAATGTTGCAATAATGCTTCAAATTCCGCCTTGAATTTCAAAATCGATGTCACCGCACTGGCTTTGCCAGGGTGCCTGCCGTTAGGAGGACGTTGGCTGTGGATGCGAAATGCCGCGGCTGACTCATGGCTCGCTGCATGATCGGGTCGCGTGCGACTGTACCCAATGTTGCCGGAAGGGCGGGCCGGCACCGTTTGTCGTCGCGTCGAAGAGCCTCTGAGATCTCTTCTCGTTGAGTGTGTAAGATGAATGTCGGTTGTTGCGGAATTCATCTCGACTCCAAGCGCGGCATTATTCCCCGGGGATTTTGCTTTGGATCAGGAACGATCCAGGGCAAGGATCTAGTGGTTATCTTTCCCGAGCCCAAGGATAACCGTGACCCAGAACAGGCAGAACAGAAACGATATCGTTGGGCAAAGCGTCAGGGCGGTTGGGAGAGCGTAGCCGAAGAGGCCAATTGCGTCGCGACAGAGTACTTCAAGTCTGGCCAGTCGAAATTCCACACGCGAACCATGGATTTGCTCGGAGAGGTGTTTGGATCTCAGAGGGAGGTGTTCCAACGGTGCTACTTCACCGAACTTACGAAATGCCAGCAGGTCGTAGACCGTGTCCCGGGCCCGACTCGACGATGTTGTCTTGAACTATATCTCCGTCGAGAGTTAGAAATAGTCCAACCAAAGGCAGCCTTGCTGTTTGGCATAGTCAAAGATCATCAAGGTCGGATCAAGGAGATCTTGGAGCCCTTAGGTGGAGACTTTAGTGGAGAGATCACAGTTCTGGCCCACCATCCGAGCCGTACGCCTTTGTGGATTCGCAAGAATCCCTCGGGTCAGGCGGATCGGGCAAGGATCAAAGGAAAACTCCGGCAACTACTTAGCCTGTCTTAGTTTCTTCCCCTTCAGAAAACAAGCTTGCTCCAGGACCAGATCCATCCACCACGAATCAGGTCTTCAACTGATTCGGCTACCCGAAGGGGGCCTCTCCCTGTTTTCATTGGGCTAGGTCGTACCGTTTGGCAGAGCTGACCAGGGGGAATTTTTTTCGACCGCAGTTTGGAGTTTCACCTTACAATCGTCGCTTGAGGACTTCAGTCTGAGAACGAGGAGGGCGTTTTGCGGGATTTAGCCCAACTGCGAGCCGAACTGGCGGAAACCGACCGAAAGATCATCAAGCTGGTCGCCGACCGCCAAAAACTGGCTCGCCAAGTAGGAATCTTCAAGGAAGAGTCTAGTTTGGCAACCCGCGACTTTTCCCAGGAAAAGGAAGTCGTGGAGCGGGCCCAGGAGGTGGCTCGAAAGGTTGGAATTCCCAGCCAATTGGTGACGGACCTGTTCAGACTGTTGATTCGCCACGCTCTCACTACCCAGGAGCAGCACCGTGTCATCCAGCAGGGCAAAGGGAGCGGTCAACGGGTGCTGGTGATCGGCGGAGCCGGCAGGATGGGTCAATGGATGGTCCGTTTTCTTTCTTCTCAGGGATTTCACGTCGAGATCGCGGATCCAGCCCAATCGCTTGAGGGGTTCACTTGCTTTGGAGATTGGAAGGAATCAGATCTGCAGCACCAGATCATCGTGATAGCAACCCCCTTGCGGGTTACCGCCGAGATCCTGCCTCAGTTGGCTGTCCGTAAACCGCCAGGTTTGGTGTTCGATATCGGTTCGCTCAAGAGCAGCTTGCGCAAAGGTTTGCAGACTTTGCTCGAAGCAGGAGTCAGGGCCACTTCGATTCATCCCATGTTTGGCCCCGAGACTGAACTTCTTTCCAATCGCCATGTCATTATTGTCGATCTGGGCAATGAAGAGGCCAACCGGGAAGTTGCCCGGCTTTTTGACCCAACCATGGCTAGCCAAGTCATGATGAGTATTGACGACCATGATCGCTTGATCGCCTATGTGCTGGGGTTGTCGCATGCATTGAGCATTGCCTTTGTTACCGCTTTGGCCGAGAGCGGTGAAGCCGCTCCGCGTCTGGCGCAACTCTCAAGTACTACCTTCGATGCTCAGCTATCGGTGGCGGCGAGCGTGGCCGCTGAGAACCCGCATCTTTATTTTGAGATTCAATCGCTCAACGATTACGCCACCGAGTCTTTGAGCGCTCTCCTCTATGCCGTAGAGCGAGTTCGCTCGGTAGTGCGGGCGGGAGATGAAGGGGGATTCGTGAGCCTCATGGAGAAGGGATTGGAGTACCTGTCTCAGCGGCCCAATACCGATTGAGCGTTCATCAATTCGGCTGTTCGGTTGGGGCCGGTGCTTGCCGCGCAACTCCAGCGGGAATCCAGGCCGCCGGCTTGAACAAATTCCAGTCTTATTCTTCGCTCTGCTGGGCAATCTCTTCGACCTGACGCCAGACTCGCAGGAGATTACCGGACCAAAGCTGAGCGATCTGTTCTTCCGTGTAACCGCGCCCCACCAGCTCAATGGTCACATTGAGTGTTTCGCCGGCGTGGTTCCAGCCTTCGACTCCCCCGCCGCCATCAAAATCGGAACTGATGCCAACATGATCGATTCCCATCAGCTGGACGGCATAATCGATATGATCGACAAAGTCGGCGACGTTGGCCCGCGGCCAGCGCTCGTCAAGCTCGGCCCGGCGTTGACGGAAGAGAGCCTGCTGGTCTTCAGACAAGCTGCGGACTTCGTAGCTGCGGCTGACGCCAAACTCCTCCATCAATTGATCGAGGGCTGCCCGTTTCTCGGGCGGGTCTTCTTTGACAAAAGCTCCCAGCGCAACCGTTTGCATCACACCTCCATTGGCTTTGAGAGCGAGCAATTGTTCATCGTCCAGGTTTCGCGAATGATCGCAGAGCGCTTTGACACTGGAATGTGATGCGATCACTGGCGCCCGCGAATGCTGGACAGCGTCGAGCATGGCCTGCTTGGAAATGTGTGAAATGTCCACCATTATTCCCAAACGATTCATCTCTTCGACCACGCGCCGTCCAAAATCACTCAGACCGCCATGTTCGGTTTCGGCATCGCCCAAAGCCGGGCGAGCCGAAGAGGAGTCGGCAATATCGTTGTGACCGCTGTGCGCCAAAGTGATATAGCGGGCACCCAATTCGTGATACTTGGAGAGCAGCTCCAGATCGCGGCCGATGACATAGCCATTCTCGATACCGATGCAGGCCACCAGCTTGCCGGCTGCGTGGATTCTTTCGACATCGGCTGAGGTGTAGGCCAGTTCAATCTGGTCGGGATAGAGTTCATTGGTGAGACGATGGATGGCATTGAACTTAATCATTGCGTCGGCCTGAGCCTTGAGGTAATTGTCGGGGTTTCGCTCCGTCTGACCCACGTAGACGATAAAGAAAGCCACATCCAGCATCCCAGCTCTCATTTTCGGAAGATCCACTTGGCGGTCGCCTTCGACCCCAGGGTCGACCTCAGGGGTGGCAAAATCGAAGGGGATGTCGTCGTGGGTATCCAGCGTCAAGACCCTCTCATGGATCGCTTTCGCCTTCTCGATCAACATCGTTTCGTCAGCTGAGGGGTCTTCAGTCGTAGAAGTACAGCCAATAGCCCCCAATAACAACACCCAACTTAGTTTTTTCGCCCTTGAGCACATGACAAGTCCTCCCACGATTCTTTGCAAACAAACCGGTGGTTATTGTCGTTCGTCGCTGGACCAAAGGCAAGTCGTGGGGAAGGGACGCCAGGGGTTGCGGCAGCTCGAATTTACCGCTCCGCTAGACTATAGTCACGGCATGGTAACGTCAGGACGAGGGAGGAAACGATGCGACGACGATTGTTGCTGCAAGGGGCGATTTGGTGGACCTTTTTGACGTTCTTGGCCGCGGCCGAGATCGGTCCTTCGCGAGGGGCACTGGTCATCGTGGGGGGCGGCATGCAGGATGAAGCTATTCTGGAGCGTTTTTTCGATCTGGCCGGCGGGTGGGATGCGCCAACCGTAATCATCCCCACTGCTGGGGATCAGGCCGAATACGATGAAAGTTGGGGCGGCCTCCGACGCTTTCGCAAGGCAGGCGCCACCAACCTGACACTGCTGCACACTCGCGACCGCAATTTGGCCGATTCGGCGTCTTTCTGCGAACCGATCCGACAGGCTCGGGCGGTCTTTTTTACGGGAGGACGACAGTGGCGAATTGCCGATGCCTATCTCCACAATCAAGTCCATCAGGAGTTGAGGAAGTTGCTGGAGAGAGGGGGAGTCATTGGCGGCTCCTCAGCCGGAGCGACTATTCAGGGCTCCTACTTGGCGCGCGGCGACACCAGTACCAACACGATTATGATGGGGGATCACGAGGAGGGATTTGGGTTTCTACGCGACTCAGCCATCGACCAACACTTACTCGTGCGCAACCGGCAGTTCGATCTGATCGAGGTTATCAAGGCCCGCCCCGAGTTGCTGGGGATTGGAATCGACGAGAACTCGGCCATAGTGGTCCGAGGGGACGAGTTCGAGGTAATCGGCCAAGGATACGTGGCCATTTATGATATCCAAAAAATGATTCCACCCAACGGCCTCTTCTATTTGCTGGCTCCCGGAGACAGCTTTGACCTCAAGTCACGTGAAGCAAGTCGCCCTCAAGAAATCCGGCAGCCCTTGCAGAGAGTCCAACAGCAAAAGTGGCCCTGACCGCACATCCGTTGGAATCTCCGCCACCGGAGGCGTCTTCTCCGCCAGGGCGACAGTAAGGGCTGCTGGGGAATAAGCTAGCGAGATCTAGACTCAACTACCGAGCTGGATCCCTTCCGAAACGTCTTCCGGAACTTGGCCGACGTTTACCATCGGCCAAGTTCCACTTCGACCCACCCTTCCGATTTTTGATCCAAAGCGGACTCCAGTTCCTTGTCGAGCGTGTCGGGCAACAACCAACCACGGGCTGGTCGACCTCGGTGTAAAGATCCGGTGTTGCAGACTCGGCAGCTTCGCCCAGGGCCTCGCAAAGCCGCCGCCTCCTCGGGCGCGCGCCGGTCACGAGCCTAGGCACGGCCCTGGAGCAGGGGGTCTTGGTGATGTCGCCCACCCAGGGAGCCGGCTCTGCGTCCCCTTGGCCAACGCTTGAACCTCATTGGCGCCGCCCTTTAGAATATGCTCTTTCGGAAGTCTTTCCAGTGTGGAACAAATTGGTAAGCAATTTGTGAAAACTGTAGAAAGGACCACCCGCGATCGGTCGACCGATTTTTTCATCTGGAACAGGTTTCTCTTGACCGTATTGAGTTAGGCTGGCAGCCAAAGGAGGTGAATGTGGGAACCATGGTCGAGGCCACCGGAGTCAGCAAGTATTACGGCGACTTTGTGGCCATCGAAGATATTTCTTTTTCGATTTCCGAAGGTGAAATCGTGGCTTTCCTGGGTCCCAACGGGGCGGGGAAATCGACCATCATGAAAATCCTGACCGGCTATTTGGCGCCCAGTCGCGGCCGAGTTGCAATTGCAGGCCTGGATATCCAGATTGATCGTCTCGAAGCCGCTAAACGCGTTGGTTATTTGCCTGAAAACGGTCCTCTCTACATGGACATGACCCCCCTTGAACTATTGAATTTCTTCGGACGGGCACGAGGCCTCAATGGTGAAGAATTGGAAGAACGACTTCAGGTAGTTATCGAGAGTAGTTCTCTGGACGAAGTGTTGGAGAAACCAGTGGGGAAGTTGTCAAAGGGGTATCGCCAGCGACTTGGGTTGGCTCAAGCACTCCTTCATGACCCCGAAGTCCTTATCCTGGACGAACCCACAGCGGGTTTGGACCCCAATCAGATTCGCGGGTTCCGGGAAAACCTGCTGGATTTGAGCCGAACCAAGACGGTGTTGTTATCCACTCATATCTTGCAGGAAGTGGATGCCGTCGCTGACAGAGTTCTGTTTGTCCACAATGGTCGTCTGATTTTTGACGGATCGGCCCATGAGCTCAAGGAAGGAGGTTCGCTGGAGGAACCCTTCTACCGAATGACACGAACCGGTGAGGCCGCTGAGCCGGTTGTCTCCGCAGTGGTCCAACCGGTGGCCACTAAGGTAGCCGAACCTCCGGCTACTGACTCCCCTCCGCCAACAGATGGTATTGCCCAAGCTCCTCAGTCAGGAGAAGAAAGCTGATGTTGAACAAGATCAATTTCGGATTCATTCGGGCGTTGGTTCGCCGTGACTTGTGGAAGTATTTCACCAATCCTACCGGGTATGTTTTTATTACCCTTTTCATTTTCATGAGCGCGGCGGCCGCTTTCTGGCAGGATCGTTTTTTCCTCAACAACTTGGCCAATCTGTCTCAACTCAACCAAGTTTTTCCTTACCTGCTGCTGTTTTTCGTACCGGCGCTAACGATGGGAGTGTGGTCGGAAGAAAAAAAACAGGGGACGGACGAATTACTGTTTACGTTACCGGCCTCCGGTCTCGAAGTGGTGCTGGGCAAATACGTCGCTACGCTGGGAATTTATACGGCGTCGCTGTTGCTGTCGCTCAGTCACGTGCTGGTTTTGCTGTGGCTGGCGAGTCCCGATCTGGGAATGGTTCTGGGCAATTATGTTGGCTATTGGTTGGTGGGGGCTGCTCTGATCGCCGTGGGCATGCTGGCCTCTCTCCTTACGGCCAATGCGACTATCGCGTTCATTTTGGGGGCGCTATTGTGCGCCGCTCTGGTGGTCTTTGACGCTGTAGGGGGGGCTGTTTCGAATTGGTTGGGTAGCCTCACGGCGCCGCTGACCGTGGCAGGACCTTTTGGCGACTTTGCCAAAGGAGTTATCAGCTTTTCCGGCATTCTCTATTTTTGTTCGGTGACGGTGATCGCTCTCTACCTCAATATACTGGTGGTGGAGAAAAGACACTGGCCCCGGGAGGCCGGCGGCTTCCCGATGTGGTTGCATCAGTGGGTTCGTGTCATCGCTTTGGTCGTTGTTGTCATTTCGGCCAATGTAGTGATCTCCCGTCTCGGAATCCGTTTGGATGTCACTTCGGAAAGACTTCATTCGCTCAGCTCTGAAACTCGCCGCCTCGTGAGTGAGCTTGACCCCGACCGGCCGGTCTTTATCCAGGCCTACATTAGCCCCGACACACCTGAACCGTACGTCCAAACTCGAGCCAATCTGTTGAGCATGTTGGATGAGTTGGATAAGGCGGGTGGTTCCAGTGTTCAGGTGATCATTAGAGATGTCGAGCCGTTCACCGAGGGGGCCCGTGAAGCTCGTGAGAAATTTGGGATTGTGCCCCGGCAAATTCCTGACACCAGCAACGCCCGCGCCGGGCTTTCGGACGTATTCATGGGGGTGGCTGTTACCTGTGGTGCGGAAGAGGAGGTGATCCCTTTTCTTGACCGGGGGCTTCCGGCGGAATACGAACTGGCGCGTAGTATCCGCGTAGCCGCCAGAACCGAGCGCAAGAAAATTGGGGTTCTTGACACGCCGCTCAGACTTTTTGGCGGTCTGGATTTCCAGACATTCCGCAACACGCCTTCTTGGCCGGTGGTGGATGAACTGCGAAAACAATACCAAGTGGTCCAGCTGGCTCCCCAAGCTTTAGAGTCGGAAGAAGTGGACATGCTGCTGGTTGCACTCCCTTCGACGCTGGCTCAGGAAGAGATGGACCAGCTTCTCGATTACATCCAGTCGGGTAAGCCTGCATTGCTGTTGGTGGATCCTTTGCCCATCATCAACCTGGGCCTGGCCCCTTCGGAGCGAAGTGGAGCTAACACCAACCCCTTCATGAGAAACCAAGGGCCACCGCCCAAGGAAAAAGGAAATATTCAAGCGCTAATGCGACAGTTGGGTGTGACCTGGAATTCCGCTGCCATCATTTGGGATTCCTACAATCCCCATCCTGATTTGGCTTACTTGCCACCTGAAGTGGTTTTTGTGGGACGCGGTAGCGGTAATCCAGCCTCTTTTAATTCCGAGCACCAGGCCACAGGATCCTTGCAAGAGTTGGTTTTGCTCTATCCCGGCTACATGGAGAAAGCCGCTGAGAGCGGCGGGGACTTCCAGCCGTTAGTCACTTCGGGCGGCGCCTCAGGCAGTTTCCGTTACTTCGACATGGTTCAACGCAGTATCTTCGGAGTCCAACTCAACCAACGACTTCGGCATCATCCTGACGGCCGCGAGTATGTACTCGCAGCGCATATCACCAAGGCAGCCGCCGGCGCCGATGAGAACGCGGACGAAAGTGAAGACGCCCCGGAGCCATCCCCTGGCGATGAAGATTCCAGCGGGGGAATCAATGTTATTGTGGTTGCCGACGTCGACTTCATTTCCGAGCAATTCTTTCAGATTCGTGAGCGAGGCCCGCAGAACCTCAACTTTGACAATGTCACCTTTTTTCTCAATTGTGCCGACATATTGATGAAGGACGAGTCTTTTATCGAGTTGAGGAACAAGCGAGTGCGACATCGCACTTTAACGCGGGTCGAACAGCAGACCAGTGATTTTATCGCTGCGCGGGTCCAGCAGGAGGGAGAAGCCGAAGCTGAAGCTGAAAAGGCCTTGTCCGATGCCCAAAGACGATTGCAGGAGAGAGTAGCGGACGTCAATCAGCGTACCGATCTCGACGCCCGCACCAAACAGATTATGGCCCGAAACTTGCAAGAATCGGAGAATCGAAAATTCGAAGTACTCAAGGCCAATATCGAAGCCGAGAAAGAAGCCAAAATCAGTAGTGCCAAGGAGGAGACGGAAGCCCGCGTCCGCTCCATCCAGAGCAACATTCGCACTCTGGCGGTCATGCTGCCTCCAATCCCTGTGTTTGTATTGGGCGTCCTGATTTTTGTGCGCCGTCAACGAAGAGAGCGGGAAGGCGAACTCGCTGCCCGCAGACTGAGGACCTGAAAATGAGTGATAGGACTGAGACGAAAAAGACGATTGCCTTTGGCGTGGTGGCTTTGCTGCTGGCCTCGGGGGCTTTTCTCACGGCACCACGAAAGGTCACCCCCGATAGCTTTGCAGACCAGGGAGAGCTGTTCTTTCCCGACTTTCAGGATCCCAACGCCGCCACGGCCCTTGAGGTTATCGAGTTTGACGAAGCCACCGCTGCCGCCCGCCCGTTCAAAGTCACCTTCAAGGACGGTCGCTGGACCATTCCCTCGCACCATGACTACCCGGCCGACGGTAAGGACCGTCTGGCCAAAACGGCGGCTGGGGCCATCGGAATCCGCAAAGATGATTATCGTTCCAATAACGTCACCGACCATGAGGCCTGCGGTGTGCTTGATCCCTTGGACGAGACCCTGACCAGCCTGACAGGTCGGGGTAAACGAATCACCATCAAGGACCAGGCCGACCAAGTGCTGGCCGATTTGATCATTGGCAAGCAAGTGGAGGGTCGCGAAGATCGCTTCTTTGTGAGAGCGCCAGGACAGAAGCGGGTTTACGTCTCCAAACTCGATCTGGCAATCTCGACCAAGTTCGAGGATTGGATTGAATCCGATCTGCTTCAGGTAGAGAAAGAGGCCATCGACAAAGTGACTTTGATGGACTATTCGATTAATGAGCGAACCCGCAGGATTGAGCGGCGCGACACGCTCATCCTCACCAAAGAAGGGTCAAACTGGGAAGTCAATCGAATGGCTGCCGGTCAGGAGGTTGACAACCTCAAGGTGAACGGGCTTCTGAACGCCCTTGACGAACTGGCCGTGGTGGGAGTGCGTCCCAAACCAGCAGGCCTCTCCATGCGTTTAAGTCGGGTTTCGGACGATACGGGTCTCACCATCTCCCAAGCAGACCTGCTCTCGCTCCAAAGCAAGGGCTATTATTTTGGTCGCGATGGCAGCTTGCTTTCCAATGAAGGAGAGTTGAAGGTCGAGGACAGCGACGGCGTGATCTACACTCTCCGTTTTGGAGAGGTTGTTTACGGCACTGGGGAAGCCTTGAGCGCCGGCCGCGACCAAGACGACCAACCGGGGGAGGGGCCAGGCGAGAACCGGTACCTTTTCATCACTACCACTCTTGATGAGGGCCGTTTTCCGGAGCCGCGGGCGCCGACGAACCGAGAATTCGAAGGCAAGCAGCCTGAAGAGCTGAGCGATGGGGACCAACGCAACCAAGAGCTTGCCTCGGCCCACGACAGTTGGAAGGCGAAAGTCGAAAAGGGGCAAGAGAGATCGAACGATCTCAACGCCCGCTTTGCCGACTGGTACTATGTCATTTCAGCTTCCGGCTACGACAAGATCCGTCTCAAACGGGGCGACGTGATCAAAGTCGAGGCGAGCTGATGCGTCGGCCACCTATCTGACCTGCACGATGTTTTACATCCCAGTATCGGCTGCTTAGCTGTCTGGCAGGTGCGCCTGTTCCCAATAACCGGCGAGCCGGGACGGGTGGAGCGTTGACGCTTTACCCAAATTTCTCACCAGGTCGCTGAGTGTATGACCAAAAGGGATATCATATTGACGGAATTACAGGTCTTTGGTCGAAGTCTCCCGGGCCCAGACTGTGCTGGGCGCGTCCGCGCTGGTCTTTTCCTCTTCAGCGCCCACATACCCCCTCAAACGTAGTCCCCTACGCTTTCGGTCACGAGCACCCGCTGCAAGACGAAAATCCTGGGCGATCACCGCGGCCCCCCGGTGAGAAATGCGGGCTAAGGTCGGCGTTGTTGTCGCGCGGGGTGCCTGTCGTTTCGCCTACGCTGCAATTGCTGCATAAACTCCCGCAGCTTGCGCTGCTGGGCGGGTTTGAGAACATCCTGGACAGCCGTCAAGGTCTGGCGACGATTCTTGCGCAAACGCTGGTTATTCTGACGGTGAATCTCTCTTTGCTGATTGCCGGCGCTTTCCAGGATTTTTCGAACTTGCTTCTCTTGCTCAGGGTCGAGATCCAGGTTCCGCAGCATGCGGTTTAGAGCTCCGGATCGATCTCTCGGAAAACGGGCACGACCTTGATTTTCCAGCTTCGTGCGCTGATCCAACCAGAAGAATGAAACGCCCCGCCAAAGGCCGCTCCCACCAAAAACACCAGCAAGACCCAGAGTGCAGCTTTGTTAACGCTCTTCACTGGTTCCTTCCTCCCGCGAGAGTGAATAAACGAACTCATCGAGCGTGACTTCGGCGTCTTCCTCTGCCGGTGGCAAAAGCAGCTGGACCTGCGCCAAGTCGTAAGCATCGCTGGACGATACCGCCAGGTAGTAAAGCGAGCCACTGATCACGAGTACGATCATCGCCAGCGCCGGTATCAACCTGCGCGCTGCGGCTTCCAATAGCCCCCAGTAGGTAGAAGTTGAGCCGACGGCCAGTTGAGCTACTCTTGCCGCAAAAAATGGCGGCGGTTCGATCTTCGGTGCGGCGGTCGCCATGTGGTTCAGGAACTGAGCCAGCCGCCATTGGCGGCGGCAATCGGGGCATTGATCCAGGTGAGCCCGGTCCAGTGGATGCCCCGGTTCCCACTCGTCAAAGTCAATGTGTCGCTTGGCGTTCACTGTCACCCCCCCAGGACGAGCTCAAATCCTTCCAGCTCCTCCCTCAATTGTTTCTTGACACGGCAGACTCGAATTCTCGCCGCCAGTTGGCTACTCCCCAGCGCTTGCGCAATTTCGCTGTAGTCGAGCCCTTCCAGTTCGCGTAATACAAAAGCCATCCGGTCCTTGTCGGCGACGCGATCCAATTGCTTCTGCAGAATCGAGAATAGCGTCTCGGCATCGCGCTCAGTAACCACGCAGCCCTGCTGAAAGCGATTGTGAATATCCTCCAGACTTTCGCTCTCCTCGCGCTTCAAGTCATCCAGCAGCCGGACTCGCTGTTTACTGGTCTTGCGCAACTCGTCGAGACAGCAATTGGTAGTGATTCGAGAAACCCAGGGTTTAAGGGACTTTGCGGGATCGTAACGCGGCAAGTTCTTATACAACCTAAGGAAGACCTCTTGGGCCACATCCCCCACCGCATTGGCGCGTCCCAGATAATGATAAACAATGTTAAAGACCAATTTTTGATACCGCTTGATCAGCTCTTCAAAAGCCTGAGGACTGCCGGCTAAGGCCGCCTGAACAAGCTCCGCATCAGTTTGGGTCATTCTCGAGAGACTAATACGAGTAGCCGCCGAATTGTTTCAAAAAATGCTCTCAGCCTAAAATCCCAATACCAATCCGGTCGTTGGCGCCGGGCAACCAGACCTGTTGACAACTGGGAAGGCTAATCGAGTGCGGTCACGTCGGCGGGCCACCCGGCGACATGATTCGCGCCTGCCCTTAAATGGAGTCCAGGGCTCAAAGGGTGGATCTTGAGAAGGCCCAAATGGTTCTCTTCTTTTTTCCTCGGGACCCCGAGATAACGCTGTCAATGGCCATTGAAAATGTCAGACTTCTCGGTCTGCCCGGCGAAGGGAGCCGAGCCACTTCTCTGCATTTTTACATGGCCGCCAACAAACGCTGGCCGATAAAGAGGTCGCATTCGTCCTCGAATTCAACCGGTTCAAGGTGAGACGGAAGTTCCAGCTCAAGAGCCTGGTCTATGAGGGTAAGCTGGCGGTGTAGTCCTGGAGTTGGTGAATGGATCGCCTTCTTCGCCCATGAGCGACGCTACGCGGGCAGTCCTCGACCTCTCGGCACCTGAGGCCTGCGGGCGATCAATTGATCTCCGCTGAGCCTGGATGAGGTGCTAAGCCTCAAGTCACTGGGGATCCTTCGGGTTGCCTGTAGCTTTCTTCCCGGCATCCGGTTGCGTGGCTCTTGGCGGCTGCGTCCGGTGCTGGGGCGGCACCTTGTAAATCACGACCGTTCGGGAGCGGTAGAAGGTTACTGCCGCGATCACCCCACCGATTTCGGCATAGGGGATTGTTGCCTCTGGGATAGCTGTGTAGGCCCAGCCTGCCAATGAGGCGGTTGCCGCCACCACAATCCACCCTGGCAACCCTTCCCACCAGGCGCGACGGGTGACGACCTTGTGTACGGACTGCTTGGGCAAGGTGCGCTCCTGCCCATCCCGCAGCGTGGAGGGAGTCATCCGCCGCCGAGTGGAAACGGCCCTGAACCTTCTGGTTGCTGTACAGTCTGACATGGGTCTTGGTTTGAGGGGACACGGCTTGCACTCGAGACCAATCGGGCATGTGCCGGGCCGTGCAACCGGGCAAGACTGTCAGCAGCACGGAAACTACGAGTCCCGAGGCCATTGTCTTCTTGAAAAACTTTGCTTTGGTTCTTGTCATCACGGCATCCTCAAGCTTAGCCGAAGTTCCTCATTCGATTCGGCAATCCCGCGTCCTTCGATCGAATCCGTCGCGGTCTTCACGCGCACGATGATACGCCCCGGAGGCACACCGGTAAATTGGAAGTTGTCCAAAGCGGAAATCATCGCCGGACGGCGAACAAAGCAGTGTGACTATTTTGCGGCTCTTCTACTTCGGCGGCTCAGAGCAACGAACGGACCCAGCCACCGTCCACCGTGATCGAGGTTCCGGTAATGTAGGAAGCGCGTTCCGAGGCCAGGAAAGCCACTAAGGCCGCAAGTTCCCGGGGAGTGCCTAACCGTCGCATGGGGATTCCCGTTTCCCAGCCTTCAACGATCTCTTTTTTCTTGAGCTGCTGCTTTCGGGCCAGCTGTTCGATGAGCTCATTCAGCCGTCGGGTCCGGGTGAAACCCGGCAGGACGTTGTTGACTGTGATGCCAAAGGGGGCCACTTCATTGGCGAGAGTGCGGGCAAATCCCGTCACCGCAGCCCGCAAGCTGTTGGAAAGAATCAGGTTATCAACCGGTTGTTTGACCGCAATCGAGGTAATATTGATCACCCGTCCCCAGGCTGTCTTGCGCATGTCAGGCAAGACCAGTCGCGTCAACGAGACGGCGCTGTTTAGGGTCAGTTTGAACGCCTCTTCCCAGCTCTCGGGTGTCAGATCGGCGAAGGTTCCAGCGGGCGGCCCCCCGGCATTGTTGACCAGGATCTGGATTGGCCCCAATTCTCGACGAGCGGCGGAATGGAGGCGCTCCACTTGTCGAGGTTCCTTTAGATCGGTAGGAACTGCAATCGCCCTGCAGCCATAACGCTGCGAGATCTGATCCAGGGTTTTTCTTAACGTTGATTCGGTGCGCGCGCACAATACCAGCTTGGCGCCTTCACTAGCCAGTTCCTCGGCCACAGCCCGGCCCAGACCCTGGCTGGAACCAGCCACCAAAGCGACCTTGTCTTTTAACCCCAATTCCACTTCAGCCCCTCAGATAGTCGTCGGTCTTGTTTAACCAATCCTCCCGAGGCGGAGTGAAGATATCAATGCTGACCGAATCTTCCAGGGCCTCGGCGCCGTGGGGCAGGTTGGAAGGCAGGTGAAGGATCTCCCCCGCCTTGACGACAACCTGGGGCCCGTCCTCGGCCTCCAGCCAGAATCTGAGAGCCCCCTCGATCATGTAGGACATCTGTTCATTGTCATGCTGATGGAGCGGGACCACAGCGCCCTGCTTGAGGTAGATATGAGCAACCATGACACGGTCGCCTGTCACTATGGTCCGCTCCAATCGGTCGTTGAGTCTTTCCCGTGGAAGCTCGGACCAGCGATAAATTTTCGCCTCTGATTTTTTCATCTGACATCCTTATCTTGATTCGCGGCCGGGAATCAGTCATTGAGTATAGAATTCCGGACTCTCGAGATCCAGTCGATATAGCCGCCAGTGTTGGTTGGTTCGGACAGCAGTATGGAATCGAAACAACCGGTTTCTTCGAGGGTGAATCGAAGGGTTTTCCTGGATCGAAGGTCGACTCGCGACTGCCGGCGGTCAGGGTACGGATTCTGATCTGTCGAGCAATTGAATCGAAGGACTCCGAGTGTTAGAACAATTGGTGCGCTCTGCAGCGAAGAATCCAAGATCGCCGAAGTCGATAATGGGCTTAATCATTGCGTCGGTTAGCACATAGGAACGCCCACCAATCGAGAGGAGACCGGATTTGGGTGGTGAGACCCTTTACACCTATGAACTAGAGCCTTACCGGACCAGGCTTTCGGCTCGCGTCCTTGATCAAGGTGTCACCAGCCAACCCTGGGCCGTTTTATCAGACACTCTTTTTTACCCTGAGGGAGGCGGCCAACCTAGCGATCAAGGTCGACTCGGAAATGCTCAGGTTCTCGCGGTGCGGCGTCGGCAGGGTGTCATCGTTCATTACCTTGATCGTTCAGTTCCAATTGGAGAAGTCGAGCTGCAGCTCGACTGGACTCGTCGTTTCGATCATATGCAGCAGCACACGGGACAACATCTTTTGTCAGCCCTGGCGCTGGACCGCTTTGGCTGGCCCACAACCGCTTTCCATCTGGGTCGCGAGCAGAGTGACATCGAAGTCGAGACTCCGCTACCTGTCTCAGAACGGCTGGATGAACTCGAAGAGGCGGTTGCCGGTGAGATTCGGGCGGCGAGACCGATAACAGCACGCCGCGTTTCAGCGGAGCAACTGGCCCGAATCCAGGTACGAAGCCGTGGCCTGCCGGAGGGGCACACAGGGTCGATTCGGTTGGTCGAGATGGAGGGTATCGACGTCAATACCTGTGGTGGGACCCATCTGGCCTCGACTGCCGAAGTGGAAAGCCTCAAAATCCTGGGTGCCGAGTCGCTGCGGGGTGGGACCCGGATCTTCTATGTCGCCGGCCGCCGGGTGCGAGGCTGCCTTGGGCGGCACGAGGAGCGCAACTCGCGTTTGCGAAAACTATTGGCCACGGGAGATGATCGATTGGCAGCCACGGTTGGGCTCAAGCTGGAAGAACTCAAGCAGGCGTTGCGCCGACAACGGGCCCTGGAAAGCGATTTGGCCTCCGCTGTTGCAGAGGTGCTCGCCTCTCGGGCCGGTCCACTGGTGGAGACTCATTTTGAGGGCATGGGGATGAGATTTTTGCAAAAGGTCCAACGCGAGTTTAGCCGTCGCCGAACCGATTGCCTACTCTTCCTGACCTCAAAAGACTCACAAGACGAGAACCCCGGCGCTATTTTTCTGTTGGTTGCGGGGAGCGAGTTAGGACTCAACTTGACTTCGCTGGGTGGTCAAGTGACCGAAGTGCTGCGGGGTCGCGGCGGCGGCTCGGGTCGAATTTTCCAGGGCAAGGCTACCAGCCTCAAGCCAAGAGCCAAAGCCCTGGCGATCCTTTCCCAACAAGTCGTGGCTCAGCCTCGGCAGGACGGCTGACCCGGCGTCTCCTATTGGGCGTGGCTCAAGGGTTTGCCCTCTTCTCCCGATCCGCTGGGGGATAGCTTGGTTGGGCGAGCCGGCTCGGGGGTGAAATCTTCGCCCGGATTGACAAAGCGATTGCTTTCCAACTGGTATTGCTTGTCGTGAAGTTGGCGGTAAAGGCCTGCTTTCACCAACAACTGTTGGTGGGTCCCCCGTTCTACAATCTGCCCCTGCTCCAGCACGAGAATTTGATCGGCTGAGCGAATGGTCGAGAGACGATGAGCAATCACAAAGGTGGTCCTTCCTCGTCTGAGGGAATTAAGTCCATCTTGAATCATCGCCTCGCTTTCGCTGTCCAGACTCGAAGTGGCCTCGTCCAGCAGCAGAATGCGAGGATCGGCCAGGATAGCGCGAGCTATGGCGACGCGTTGCCGTTGTCCCCCTGAGAGCCGGACTCCCCGTTCTCCTACGATCGTGTCGTAACCCAGTTCGAATTTGTCAATGAATTCGTCGCAGTGGGCGATCTTGCTGGCCCGTATGATCTCCTCTCGGGAAACCCGGGGACGAGCGTAGGCGATATTCTCAGCAATGGTGCCGTCGAAGAGAAAGTTGTCCTGCAGCACAACTCCGACGTGAACCCGAAAATTGTGCGAGCGCAGGTGGACCAGATCGTGGCCGTCAACCAGAATTTGTCCTGATTGAGGACGATGAAACGCCATAATGAGACCGAGCAGCGTGCTCTTTCCGGCGCCGCTGGGGCCCACCAAAGCGGTCGTAGAGCCTTCGGGGGCAGCAAAGGAGATTTCATGCAAAACTGGAGTCTCCGGTCGATAACCAAAGGTCACTTTCTTGAATTCCACCCGACCGCTTATGTGCTCAATTGGTCGCAACCCCTGATCGTTCTCCGCCTCGGTAACCATCTTGCGCAATTCCCGAATCCGATCAAGGCCGGCAAAGGCTTCGCCCAGCTGGGTCGCGATTGAAGGAATCTGGACCATTGGTGCAGCTACCATCCCGGTAAAGGCGATGTACATGACGAAATCACCCAGCGTCATCTGGCCGTCGAGAATCGATTTTCCCCCAACCAGGATCAAAACGATCCCGATCCCTCCAAAATGGAGGTTGGCGATGGCTGTCACCCCCGACAATGTTGTCATGGTGCGGGCTACATTGCGATAGAGACGATGAACGCCCCGAGCAAAGACCAAATCTTCGTGTTTCTCCGCGGTGTAGGCCTTGACAACTCTGACCCCGCCGAGAGCTTCGGCAAGCCTGCCGCTGACCGCAGCATAAATCTTGCTCCGCTCCCGAAAAATGGGGCGAACTCGGCGAAAGGCAAAGCCCATGAACGTAGCAAAAAACAGCAGTACGCCAAAGATGATTGAAGTCAAACGCCAATTGAGATAGAAAAGCACTCCCATGGCCATCGTCGCGGTCACCAGACCTCCGGCTAGCTGGACCAAGCCGGTGCCCACCAGATTTCGTATCCCTTCCGCGTCATTGAGGATGCGCGCAATCAGCTGACCACTTTTTTGCTTGTCAAAGAAGGTCACGGGAAGACGCAGGACATGTTGTTGCACCCGCTTGCGCATCTCCGCGATGGTTCGCTGCGCTGTGCGACCCAGGATTTGGGATAGCAAGAAGGTGGTGGTTGCCTGGGTAACGGTGGCCAAGCCAACCGCCAAAGCCAACCAGGTTAGCAATTCAATCCGGCCTTGCCCCAGGACATCGTCAACCAGGTATTTGGAGGTAGCGGGAAGTACCAGACCGGCAATGCGATTGACAAACATCAACAGTAACCCGAGCGCTAGTCGGTGACGACGCAACCAGACCAACTGTTGAGCTTCAACCCAGGCGCCTTTGAAAGTTCCCGCTTTCTCCACCTGTTCAGCATGGCACTTCGGGCGGAGCAGGGTCAACAGACGAACCGAGACAAACCCGGGGAAGGGAGAACGCAAGCAACGCAAGCGTTTGCAGAATCATTCTCCCCAAACTCCAGCCCGAATTTCTTACCGGGGGGCGCGATGATCGCGCAGGATTTTCGGTTTCAGCGGGTGCTCGTGATCGAAAGCGTAGCAGGGACTACGTTTGAGCGAACATGTGCCCGCTGAAGACAAAAAGACCAGGGAGGGCGCGCGCCCGGCACAGTTCGGGCCTGGGAGATTCCGACAAGAAAACCTGTAATTGCCGAAGTAGAATATCCTCTTGGTCATACACTCGGCGATCCGGTGAGTTGTTCGGGCTAGGATCGCAGCCACACTTGAGACTCAGGAGACTCAGTCATGAAAACTCGTTTAATGCTTTTCGTTCTGCTCGCTGCCAACCTGCCTGGATTGCTGCAAGCCCAGCTTGTCAGACAATCCGAACTGACCACTGGTGACGTGGGCTATGAATTCAAGTTGACGGTGGAGCATCTGGCCCTGAACTCTCGCTGGCTAGGCGTTGCACCACGAGAGGTCCGATGGGCGCCCGATGGCAGCGAGGTCTACTTCCGCTGGCGCGAAGATCCAAAGCACGATCAACTGGCCGAAACCGATCCTTGGTATGCTGTCGACCGCCGTGGCAGAGCCCTACGCCAACTCTCCCCAACAGAAGTACAGCGACTTCCGGACGCCAACCTCCAATGGTCGGGCGACCGCGAAAGAGCAGCTTGGGTTCTTCAGGGAACGCTGTTTGTCTGGAGTAGGCCGGCCGGTACCCGTCCAGTCTATACGGCTTCCACCTTGGGACGGTTACAGATGTCCTTTGACGGGTCCCGGGTTCTGTTTGCCACTCAAGGTCTCGCCTCCAATGGGCTCCGGCGGGGCGACCGTTGGAGCTATGAGTTTGATTCAGGGCATGTGCGAAAGCTCGCCGAGGTGGTCGACAAAGACGATAAGGAAGCCAAAAAGACTGAAGCCGGAAAGTGGATTCAAGCCGAGGAACTGGCGCTGATCCAAACGGTCGAGAAGCGGAAAAGAGATCGAGAGACCCGCCAAGCTCTGCAGCGACAGCGACAGCCGTTTCGTCCCCAGGAAATTCCCATCTCCAAGGATGAGCAGGCCTATGGACTTCAACTCAGCCCTGACGGCCGCTTTGTGACTTTTCTCTGGAGCAAAGATCCTTCTTCCGAGCATCGCACCCAATATCTGGAAGTTATCAATGAAGATGGTTATGCGGTGGCCAAGGACGCCCGTCCCAAAGTCGGCGAGCCGCCCCCTGAATACAAAATGGGGATAGTTAAGGTCGATCCTGCTCGGGACCCTCAGGAGGTTGAAATTCAATGGGTCGACGATGGCATCGATCGACCAACGATTATCCATGGGCCCTACTGGAATCCGCAAGGAACGCACGCTTTGGTGCAAATCCTCTCCTTGGACCACAAGGACCGCTGGATTGCATTGCTGGACCTGGAAAACGGTCAGGTCAAAGTTCTCGACCACCAGCACGAAGATACCTGGATCGGCGGTCCACTGGTCGGTGGCCGCTGGCGGCCCGGGTTTCTGCAATGGTTGCCTGAAGGCGACGCTTTCGGCTTTTTCTCCACGGCCAGTGGCTGGAGTATGCTCTACCTTGGCCATGCCGATGGTAGGATCCAGCAGCTGACCGACGGTTCCTGGGAGGTGCGGGACGCGGAGCTCTCGGGAGACGGCAAGTCCTGGTACCTCACCACCAGCCGAGAACACCCGGGAGAAGAGCAATTCTACTTGCTGCCGGCCAGAGGCGGTCAACTGGTCCGGATAACTCAAAGCGAAGGCAAGCATCGGGTTGCGGTTTCACCTGACGGTCGCCGCTTAGCGATGCTCTCGGTCAACGAACACAGCTTGCCCGATCTCTACTTGCTGGACAACGAGCCCGGCGCCACCCCAATACAAATCACCAAATCGGGAACCGACGAATTCTACCGCTACGCCTGGGTCGACAGTGAGATTGTTTCTTTTCCTGATGCGGGCGGCAATGAAACCTGGGCTCGAGTCTGGAACCCGCCGACCGAGGCCAACCGGGCAGCAGTCGTTTACGCCCATGGTTGCGGCGAGTGCGCCCAGGCCGTGGATAAGGGCTGGACTCGGATCAGCGCCCGACTGTATGCCAACTTTCTCCATCAGCGAGGTTACACTGCTGCCTCTATCGACTACCGGGGCAGCTCTGGCTACGGTCATCGCAACCGCACCTACGCTTTTCGCCAGATGGGAATTTCAGACATCGACAGCGGACTGGCGTTACTGGACATCCTGGTAGAACGTTATGGGGTTGACCGCCGCCGAATCGGCGTTTATGGCGGTTCTTACGGAGGCTTTTTCACCATTATGTCTTTGTTGCGCAACCCGGGTCGCTATGCAGCGGGAGTCGCTCTATACCCGGTCACTGATTGGGCGCATTACAACCATGGGTACACCAGTAGAATCCTCAATGGGTCTCCGGCCAGCGATCCGGAGGCCTATCGGCAGTCCAGCCCGGTTTACTATGCTGACAATCTGCAGGACGCCCTCCAGATCCAGCATGGGTTGGTCGACCCCAATGTTCAGGTGCAAGACTCCTTTCGCTTGGCTCAGATACTGACGGAAAAGAAGAAGGAATTCGATCTCGTTGTGTACCCAATGGAAGATCATGGCTGGGATGAAGTTTCGACCCGCCGAGACAGTTTTCGACGGATGACCAACTGGTTCGATCGATACCTTCTTGCTGACGAGCCCAACCCAATGACGTCTAGTGCAGGCCAATTTCAGCCCTGAGTCATTCGACGCTAAGCTAAGAGTTGTGGACCCAAATGGGCGGAGCATGCACCAAGGGAAGATTCGCGAGCACGTGGGCATTGGCGACACGATTTGTTGGCCCTTGGTTGGCCCAGCCGGCCGGCTTGATTGGGCGCTCTCAGCCCGCTGCCTCCTCGGGCAAGCTGAGTGTCTGGCGCACACAATCGCGCCGCTGTTTGGCCCTGTAGAGGGCGTTGTCGGCGGCTCTGACGAAAGCGGCCGGCTCGACTTGCCCCCTGGGAATATCCGAGTACAGGCCGACGCTCACACTCACCCGCGCGCCAGAGAAAGAGCCTAGGTGGGGGATCGCCAATGCCTTCACTCGCTGCCGAAGTTTTCGGGCCAATCCGAGAGCGGCTTGTCGATCGGTTCGCGCCAACACCGCAATGAATTCATCGCCGCCGTAACGGGCGACCAAGTCTCCAGGCCGGCCAATTACTGCCGCCATTTCATCGGACACCTGTTTTAGGCAGTGATCCCCCGCTTGGTGACCATAAAGATCGTTGTAGGCTTTGAAAGAGTCTACGTCGACCATCAGAATTGACAGCGGACTTTGCTCTCGTAACGCTACCCGCCACTCCCGTTGGAAAAACTCTTCAAAACACCGGTAGTTGGCAATGCCGGTTAAGGCGTCGTGGGTGGCCATTTCTGCCAGATCACGGTTAGCTTGGCGCAACTGGGCCGTCCGCTCGGCCACCAGCGCTTCCAATTCTCGAGCTCGAACAATCAGGATTCGATTGCGCCAGCCCCAGAGAAACCGTATGGCGATTGCCAAGCCAACCATAAGCAGGATCAGCCACCACGGACTCGACGCAAGAGGAGCAGCCATCACTGCTGAGTCCGGTTGCAGTAAGCCCTCCCAACTCAGTCCAAGCGGCAATACCGATGCCGTGCAGCCTCGCCTTGGCCAGTCGACAGCAAATCTCACGTCTCTTTTCGATCCGCCAGTAACCGTTAGTCCCTCCGCCTGCTCGTCCCTACCGAGCGAAGCTCTGTCAGGCCGGTCGGCAATGGGTATTGTGGGATACCTGGGGCAGATTCGCGCCGCAGTTGTGTCTCTTATTGGCTGTAGGTGAGTTCCTTTTGACGGCGACGAAACCAATCCGCTTTAACCGGCTCGAAGACCGTACAATGGTCCATCGTGCCACCATAGACGTGAATCGTGATCGAGTTGGCATCGGCGATCGCGTTGTGGATGGTGTGATACTCGAAGGGAGGGATCAGGCAACCTGCCATGCCGACTCCAGCTCGCACTGTTTGCTGAGGTTGGAATCGGCACAAATCGCCATTGACCTGGAGCAGATCGTATTGAGTCACCTCCACACAACCCGCAAGAACGCCGTCGACACACCAAATTCCAGCGTGATCGTGGAGTGGAGTTCCCTGGCCCGGTCCCCAGATCAAGGCGATCACCTCATAACCATAGCGGGAGCTGCGGTAGAGCAGCCGTCTGGCGTAGCGGTCCGACTGTGCCACTTTCATGGCCGGTGGTAGCCTCACCGATTGGCTGCAGATCACGTCCTCCAGAATTTTTTTCACTTGCGAGGCTACTTGGTCTTCGCCTTTGCCCGCTAACGCCCGATCAATCAAGCCGACCAACTCCTCGAAGCCGTCGATTTCAGTTTCGGCCATGGTCTTTCCCCCCTTTCTGGAAACCCTACAAGCGGAAGCTCAAGGAAGGCAAGTCTCCCTCCCCTTCATCTCTCATTCGGATGACAAACGTGCGCTCCCGGAAGGCACTAGATCTCTTTCACAAAAACAGAGGTGACCAACTCCGGCAAGCAAGATTCTCTCAATCCCCGTTGCCAAAAGAAAGCCCATCAGACCGGCAACTTGGTCGGCTGAGCGAACCGATGCCGTCTCCAAAAATTCGCCACGCTTGCAACTATCACTAAACTTTTTGACCGTCGAAAACGTCTAACTAAATAGGCCGAACCGACAGGGACCCGAGGCGGGAAGGCGCCTCAGCAGGGAACGGTAGTGATGGTACAAGCTGTTTTTAAGTTCGAAAATTTGGATAGAGAGAATCTTTTTAGGGAAATCATTGAAAGCCTCAAGATTTTGCCGGATCCACTGCGTCAAGTCTTTGTTCGCAGTCATTACCAGGGCGCAGCAATGCCCAAATTGCCATGGAGTTAGGTCTGCCCGAAGACACAGTCTTCTCGATGCTGGAAGATGCCAACCTGAGTTTCCACCATCACTTGCATGATCTGCGGAGAATTCACGGCTGAATTTCACCGGAAACGAGCGTCCTGCCCAAGCTGTTGCAGGAAGCTGCCCACCTTGACCGGCCTCGGAAGATATCGTTTGACGAAAGCCTCCCAAGGACATTCTCAAGGTCGTGAAGCTCCCTGAGGCTGAAGCGCCCCAGCCCAACTTGGCTTTCTCACCCTTGCATCCTCTTGGACATTTTGGAAACCTGTTCACCCAGGAAGAGTTGCATGGAGCTCATACTCGCGTCGACCTCACCTCGCCGAAGAGAGTTGTTGGCTCATCTGGGCTTGCCCTTCGGAGTGTTGGATAGTGGGGTGGTAGAGGAGAGGTCAGACTTGGTGACGCCGGTGGAACTGGCTTCTCAACTGGCTCAGGAAAAGGCTGAGGCGGTGGCCGGCCAACTCGAAACTGGTGTCGTCATTGGGTCCGACACCGTAGTGTCGCTGCAGCAATCTGCACTGGGGAAACCAGCCCACCCCGATCAAGCTCGACAAATGTTGAGACGCTTACGGAATCGGGAACACGAAGTGATCACGTCGATTCACCTGATCGACGCAAGTTCCGGTCGCCGAGAATGGGGGTTGGTGCGAACCCAAGTCAGGATGGGCGGTTATTCAAACGAAGAGATCGACCAGTACGTCAACTCGGGAGAGCCTATGGACAAGGCTGGAGCATATGCCATTCAGGGCCTCGGACGTCAACTGGTAGCCGGTTTCCAGGGTTGTTTCCTGGCGGTGGTTGGCTTTCCGCTCTGTTTGCTAATTAGACTCTTGGCCCTTTTCGACGTGTTTCCGGTTCATTCGGGGCCACATTGCCGGCTGCCCTCGGGTCAAACTTGCCCAAACTGGCGGTCAGGATCACTCCCGCGAGACCACTGAAGACGTCACGCTTGCATACGCCCTATCCGGTTTTGCGATTTCTTAAGCCGTGCCGTGCCGATCTATCCGCCCCAGTCGGCGAGTCCAACTAGATTCTCCGGCGGCGCCTCGATTTCGGTAAACCTTGAACACAGTGTTGGCGCCAGTGTGTCGTCGGTCCACCAAAGTTCGGTCGCATGCTGACAGCGTTCCCACTTGCGTCCAGTCAAGTGGTGGTCGAGAGCTGCAATAGAATCTGGCGGTGATTGCCGCAAATCTCTTCCACCTGGGCGCCAAGTCGGCCAACCGTACATCTTTGTGAAAACAAAGTTCCTGCTCCTGCCCTGTTGGTGTTGGCGCCAGGCCACCCCGTCCGACCTCAACTTTGGCACCGTTCTTGCGAGTTGTTTACTTGGAAGTTCGAAATCTATCACCAGCAGCAGGCCGCTCCGCGAGGAATTTGGTGGAAGGTAGACGCGCAGTCTTCAGTGAGTGCGGGATGCCATGGCAAGGAGGAAACCATGAAACCTGACACTGCAAATGATTGGAGATGTCCCGGCAGGACAATGGCCGGTGTACGGAGGAAAGGCACCCACTTGGCACGGATTAGCCTGATCGCGCTGATCATCTTGGTCATACCGCCTTCTGTCGGACAGCTCCTCTTTGGACAGCCTATTGACGGCCACCAACGTAAAATCGATATCCGGGCGCACTGGGGCGCTACCTTCGTGTCGAATAACGAGACTCCCACGGAGGGTGTCGGCGGAAACCCGTTGACCGCCAGCGCGTTTGGCGGATCTGTTTCGGCTGCCGTAGGAGCGCGCCTGCGGCTGGGCATGGAAGTGCTGCAAGGCAGGTGGCGCGGTCACAAAGCCGGGCTCAACCACACGCTGTTCAGCCTGTTGCTGGAGCATGAATTTTGGTTCTACGAGCGTCTCAACCCCTACTTGGTATTTGGGGTCGGGTACAATCATCCTCGCTGGAGCGGCCCTCGCTTTGATCCTTCTCTCCCTGGTTATCGGGAGAGAAAGGGACGCGTCCATCTGGGAGGCGGGATTGGGACGCGGTTTTTCCTAACCCGAGACTTCTTTGCGGGTACGGAATTACGCATCGGCGTGAGGCCTTGGGCACGTTGGACGTTCTTTGGCGGCTATGCCTTCTGAGCCGTTGCAGCAGAGGTCGCTGTCTTGACTCACGAACTTCGTCTCACCTCGAGTCTTGCCATTTTTTCTAGAAACTCAAGGTGGCTGCTTCTCCGCCGGCAGATCCTGGAAGGCCAGGGTCAACGCTTGCAGGGTAGGGCTGGATTCTCCGGCTCCTTCTTGGGGGGGAATCGGCTCTCCAAAACGCACTTTCACCGGGGCCACCGTGGGCCGGCTGTCGTGGACTGAAAGAATATCGAAGGTCCCTTGAATCCACACCGGGACGATCGGAATTCCCATTCGAGCAGCCATCAATTCCACACCGGGTTTCAGCGGTTGGAGACGACCATCTTCAGAGCGGACGCCTTCGGGATAGATCAGCGGGCAGAAACCGCGCTCAACCAGATCACCTGTGTACTCTAGCGTTAAACGTATTCCACCCATTCTTTGGGGCAAGGGATAGGCCCCAAAGAATCCACAGGCCAGCCAGTAGAGGAGTGAAGTTTTAAACCGCACCTTCCAAGGTACTCCCTGGGGTTGAAAATGGGCCAGGAAGTACTCTCTTGACATGGCCGGGGCCAACCGGTCATGCCAGTTCAGAGGTAGAGCCGCCAACAGCGCCAGAGTATCGATGTGGCTGTTGTGGTTGGCCGCAAAAATGACGGGACCGGGTATGCCCTCAACCCTTTCCCAACCCCGCACCTCAATTGTGATCCAGTGCCGGAACAAGGGTAGGATCAACAGTCGTTGAACCCACTTTCGGAGCGAACAAATCCAGTTTCCATGTGCCCAACGCGGCATAGCGAGTTCGACAGCTTGCCGCCTCCGCCAACTGGACCGATCCCGAACGTTGTCGATAGCCTGTCTCAGGTCTCCCACTGTTCCCACCCGAGAGAAGTGGCCCTCGTCCAAAGCGATTGCGTAGTGTTCCTCAAGTACAGAAAGGAGCTCAACCCGATCCAGCGAGCCCAAGCCAAGATCTTGATCGAGTTGCAAGTCGGAAGAAAGTTTCGTTTGGCTTCTTCCTGAAAGGTTGTTGACGATCCGGTCCAGTTGACCTATCGCGGCGGTGGGGAGCCGGTGGTCCGCTGCGTCTGCCCCACGATTCACCCATCTTGCTATCTCCGCCCGCTTTAACTTGAGAGTAGAAGACGTGCGGGGAAGCTGGGAACCGGACCACAGTGACCAAGAACGTATCCTCTGGTGTGATTCCAGCTGCTGGTTGGCCAGCCGGATCCGGGCCTCGCCCTCGACACCCGGTTCCAGGATCAGCACCGCGTGAACTTGGTCACCTCCTGGCCCACGATTCGCCACCATGGCGCTCTCAACGACCCCCGGCAGCGAGTTGAGTACGGCTTCGACATCTTGGGGGAAAACGTTGAGCCCCGAACCCAGGACGATCGTATCCTTCTTGCGGCCTCGAAAAAAAAGGTTACCCGCAGCGTCTTGTTCAGCCAAATCTCCAGTTCGAAGCCAGCCATCCTCGAGATCCATGTTAGGGGTCCCGCCGAGACGTTCGTGGGTTACACTCTCTCCTTTGACCAGAATCTCACCGTCAGCCGCCAGACGAACAGTTTGACCGGGCACCGGCTTGCCGATTGATCCCCGGCGCGAGGCGAAGGGATGGTTGATGGCGACCGAAGAACTGGTTTCAGTTAGACCATATCCCTGCAGGACAACGAAGCCGAGAGCCGCCCAAAAATCTTCCGCGGACCGATCCAACGGAGCCCCACCGGTGATAAAGCACCAGAATTTCCAACCGCACGCCCGGTGCAATGCGCGATATCTCCACCAGCGGCCGGCCGCGCCCCAATAGCCTCGCCCCAGGATTGGTAGGTCAGACGGCAACTGATACGTTACCGCCAGGTGGTGTTGAAGTTGCTGGAGCATGCGAGGAACGCCGACCAACACTGAAATCCGGTGACGCTTAACCGTGCTGACAATGGCTCCGGGGTGCACCCGGTTGAAAAAAAAGGCAGCCCCCTCGAGCAGCAGAGGGACGAATAGCCCCATGGCCTGCCCAAAGACGTGACTCATCGGTAGCAGGGTCAGGATCCGAATCGGCTGGAAGGGGCGGGCCAGCCACAGATAGCGCTGAATCTCTTGAGCCACTGGAGAAAGGTTGGCGCAAAGATGGCGATGGCGGTGGACTACTCCCCGGGGTTGGCCCGTGGCGCCCGACGTGTAGACGATCTGGACCACATCATTGGGTTTAGCGGGCAAGCACTCAAGCGGTGGCCCGGCAGGTAGATTATCGAGTCGGTCCAATGGGAGCTTGGGAATTGCCAGTTCGGAAGCCTCAACTTGCCTTCCGTGGACCAATAGCCGCGCTTGCGACTCCCGGGCAATTCGGCCCGCCAGAGTCGGTGAGAAGCGAAAATCGACGGGAACGACCTGAATCCCATTAGCGATGCAGCCCCAGAATACGACCAGCCAGGAAGGTCGATTCTCGCCCCAGAGCAGCAACCGATCGCCTGGTTTGAGACCCTTTTGCCGCAGCAGTTGGGCACAGGCAGCAATCTGGACCTGTAACTGGGCATAGGTATAGCGCCAACTGCGATAACCGTTGGAGAAGCCAACCGCCTCCCGGTTCCCGAGTTGACCGAACCGGGTCAGGAGGTCGGTCAGAGTCTCAAAAACCATGCCGAAGCCGATCGGCTACTCGCCGACAAGTGCGAAACCATAGTCGGTTTCGGTCAACGGGGATCGTGAGGCGCGGGAATCGGGCAAGCAACTCGTCTGAGAGGAAACCTTACCAGTCACTCTTGCGGATTGCCTCGCCGGCGACGATGTACCAAATGTTCTGACCAAAGTTCTTGGATGCAAAGATGTAGAATGGTCCTCCCTCGTCGGCGACTTGACGAGGCAACTCGACCTTGAGAGCTAGATCTTCTCCTGGTTTTCCCTCGAAAAAGAAGCCGCGTGACTCAAGTGGCTCAACCCCAAACCACATCTTTGACGTGCCTTGTGAGAAGTTTTGATCAGCGTTTTGGGCAACGCCACCATCTACTGTTAACTCGATCTTGATTTGCGAGAGATCACAAGCCCCGCAACTCACGCCCACCCGATGAGCCACATCAGCGAATTCAGTGAGGCGAGTGCTGATCGCGATTGTTTCCGCCGCAGACCTGATCACCGGCACCGACATCGTCGCAGCGGCGGCGGCCGTCAGGCTGAGAAGCACCACCGTGGACGGGACAAGAAATCTCTTCATGACAACCCCCTGGACAGTGAAACGTCTTGAAGGCATTCTATCTCTTTAGACAAGCTTCTGCCAACCGGATCGTGCCAACCGCTGAGGACCAGCCCGATCCGATTGCTGCAAGACTTGAATTGGAGTCAAGTGTGAGGCGGGATCGCCATGACCGCGCTTATTAAACATTTCTCAGCCAAGTCAATTCATCGATTGCTGGACTATCCTCGGTTGATCGATCACCTGGAACAGGAATTGGCAGCCGGTGGGACGGCACCTCCCCGACACCACCACACGATTCGCACTCCTGAAGGTGAGAACACTTTGGTGTTGATGCCCGCTTGGCAGGAAGATGTTGTCGGCCTTAAAGTGGTTTCGGTAGTCCCTTCAAACTCTGATCGAAACCTACCCACTATTGTGGGACTCTACTTGTTGCTGGACAGTCGTACTGGAACCCCGTTGGCACTAATGGATGGAGGCGCTCTGACAGTCCGAAGAACGGCCGCAGCTTCAGCTTTGGCTGCTCGACACTTGGCTCGTCACGATAGCCGGAGCTTGTTGATGGTTGGCGCGGGCACATTGGCTCCTCACTTGGTGAGGGCCCATGCCGCCACCTTGCCCTTGGACTGCATTCGGCTTTGGAACCGAACCGCGGCCAAGGCGGAAAAATTGTGCGATTCACTAAAGGATCTGAAACTGGACATCGAGGTCGTGGACGATCTGGAATCTGCTGCTACCCAGGCGGACCTTATTTCTTGCGCCACCTCCTCTGACCGCCCGCTGATCCGGGGCCGGTGGCTCAGTCCGGGCACCCATCTCGATCTCGTCGGAGGGTTCACACCCCAAATGCATGAAGTGGATGAAGAGGGAGTTGTCAGGGCTCGTATTTTCGTTGACAGCCGCCAAGGAGTGCTGTCAGAAGCGGGAGATTTGATCACTCCAATTAACAGGGGCAAATTAACGGCAGAGGAAATTGAAGCCGATTTGTTTCAGCTCACCCAAGGATTTGAGCTGCAGCGAAAGCAACAAGACATTACCCTCTTCAAGTCGGTAGGGATGGCCTTAGAGGATCTGGCTGCGGCCCGGCTGGTGATCCGCAGTGCGAGCCATGACAATGGGATCGTGAAAGATTGTGGTGACAATTAGAATTGGTGCTTGGAGAACTGCCGTTTAAATTGTTGGCCCGGAGAAGGCTATGCAGTGTTATCTGAAAGTTGTTGGCGTTCTCGCGCTGTGGGGGAGCGGGCTCGCTCTTCAATCCAACGCCCCGATCTCAGAAAAACGAATCGCCCTCACCTTCGATGATGTCCCTTTCACGAAACCAATGGGATACTGGCGCCCCCGCGAGATCAGCAATTTGATCCTAAGAACCTTGCAAAAGAGCGACATCAAGGCTGCGGGATTTGTAGTGCAGGAAAAGGTCGAAGAAGACCCTTCGACCTACGTCATCCTGAATGACTGGGTCACTCGGGGTCATCTGCTGGGAAACCAAACCTGGGGAGACGTCGACCTCAACCAGTTGTCTCACAGGGACTTTATGGAACACGCGATCGATGGGCAAGAATATCTCAGGAGACTGGCCAGGGCGCACCCCTTCAACTATCGCTATCTCAGATTCCCGCAACTTCATCAAGGAAATGAAAAAAAGAAGCACCAGCGGGTCAAACGGGCTCTTGATCGAGGTCGCTATCAGGTCGCCCCTGTAACGATCAAGACAGCTACCCACGCCTTCAATGCCGCCTTTATCGAGTCCGAGCGCGACGAGGAACGACTCTCCCGGCTGAAATCGATTTATCTCCAGCACGTGCAGAAATCTCTGCGCTATGGTGAATCACAGTCCCAAAGAGTTTTTGGACGCAATATTGCCCATATTATGCAGTTGCAGATCGGCATCGCTGCTGCTTCGTTTCTGCCCGACTTAGTAGGGTGGCTCCAGGAAGAAGGCTATAGCTTCGTCTCCTTTCCGGAGGCTTTGGAAGATCCTGCCTATCGGACCGAAGAAAGTTACGTGGGGCCGCTGGGCCTGACTTTCACCGACCGCGTGGCCGCCACCCAGGGCCTGTTTTACGATGTGGAAGCCGGAACGATCACTCGACTGCAGGTGGAACAACTGATGGACGCTACTATTCGGTAGGGTGGTAGCATCGCGATCTTAGTAGAAGCACCCCGGGACCTGACCGTTTTGGTCATCCTGCCGCCGTCAACGGTTCGGGGTAGTTCTTCCCGGTCAGAAGGTTTGAGTCGTTGAGTCCGCTACGACCGATCAGGCAGCGGGGTTCATCAAGACCTGTCTACTCTTGGCTTGTCAATCGGGTTTGGCTAAGGCGTAAAGACCCATCATCGCGACCATTTGACCAAGGCGATGATTCCCGTCATCAGCAATAGGATGACTAGCAGCCCGGTGTTGAGTCCTGGCCCATAGATCCAGAGAAAGGCCAAAGACCCAGCCAACAGACAGTAATAAGTGAGAGGCAAAAGCGTCTTCCTGATGATTGCCCCCTCACGGCCCAACAGTCCAACTGTGGCCGAAGCTGCCACGACGTTGTGGATGGTGATCATGTTTCCGGCGGCACCTCCGACTGCCTGCACGGCTACGATGACGGCCGGATCCACGGAAATCCGCTGGGCGATCGAAAACTGAAAGAGAGAAAACATCAAATTTGAGACGGTATTGCTACCCCCGACGAAAGCCCCAAGGGCTCCAATCCAGGGCGCCAGCAAAGGCCAGAACGCACCGGTCCAAGTTGAGGCTGTTTCCGCAAGCATGAGGGGCATGCTGGTCAGACCTGAGAGGTTCAGATCGTTCCCGGAGAGGACGAAAACCCTCACCATGGGTACGGCGAAAAGCAGCGCTATGGCGGCTCCTTTCAGTTGACGTCCTGCTGTTGTCCAGGAACGACGAATCTCAGGCCAGCTCATGGAGTGCAACGGATAGACGATCAGACAGGTGACGATAAAGAGAAAACCTGGGAGATAGAAGAACTGGATTTGCTGACCAATGCCGGTGCCTAGCAAGTCGCTTGGTCCCCAGGAGACACTAACCAGTATCTTTTGTAAACCCAGCCCTGGAAGCCGGGAGGCCAGCAGCAACAGAGCAACAAGCCCGTAAGGCATCCAGGCTCGCAACCAGGACATCTTCGTCTGCTTGCCGCTTTCGGGACGAAGGAGTCCGGTCCAATCCTTGGGCCACTGCTCCGCGGGTGGGAAATCCCAGACCTTCCGTGGGACGAACCAACCCCGCCGCGTCACAATGATTACCAGCAGCAGTCCCACGGCGCCGCCTAGCAGTGAGGGGAACTCGGGTCCGAGCAAGCGGGCGCACAGGGTAAAAGGCACCGTAAAGGCAAAGGCCGCGAACAGGGCATAGCGCCAAGCCAGGAGTCCCTCGCGAAAGCTCCGGTTTTTCCCATAAAAACCGGTCAGCATGCTGCACAGGAAAAGCGGAATCAAGGTGCCACACAAACCATGGATAATAGCAACCTTGACGGCCACCAATTCGAGATAAACGCGCGAGCTCACTCCCAGTTCCTGCAGGTATTGGTGGACAGATGGGGCATCCAAACCACCGCCAACTCCAATCAAGATGGGTGTACCGAGCGCACCAAAGGAAACAGGGGTGCTCTGGACAATCAGCCCAACCATTACCGCTGCCATGGCAGGAAAACCCAGCGTTAATAGCAAGGGCGCTGCAATAGCCGCCGGTGTTCCAAACCCGGAAGCACCCTCGATGAAACAGCCGAACAACCAGCCGATGATAATGGCTTGAACTCGGCGGTCCGGACTAATTTCGGTAAAGGCGCCCCGGATGACACCAACCGCTCCACTCTCGGTTAAGGTGGCCAGTAACAAGAGCGCACCAAATACGATGTAGAGCAGCGAGACGGCCAAGATCAGACCTTGGATGCTGGCCGCAGCCAGGACATTGAAAGGAACTTTCCAGACCAAAACCGCGGCTAGAGTCGTGACCAAGTAGGTCAACGGCATGGCGCGACGGGCTGGCATGCGAACAACGATTAGCAGCACCCCCACCGTGATGATGGGTGCCAGAGCGAGAAGACTGAGCAGCCCGCTGTTATGCATCGAGCCGATTATAGGCGGTTGCCGTCACGAGATCGGATGAGGTTGGGAGGGGTATGGGAGTTTGCATCCAAAATGGCGAGACTCAACCGTCGCCACACATGCCTCGCCGGGGAGCACCGCAAGGACAGGGGCCGGACTCGTTGGGAGCAACTGTCTCTGCCAACGCCGGAACCGCAAAGGAGGAGATCAGCTTATCGGTCTTTGAGCTGCAGCATCTTGGGCACTCAATGACCTCAGGATCTCCAAAAACAATCTGCTCAAATTCGCGGTTGCAGACCTTACAAAGGTACTCAAATATGGGCATAGGGTGATTATACTCCGTTCCGGGGAGGTTCTAACAGGATGAAGGCGAATGGAGGTGCTGTCCGTCAAGGCAGGTGACGCAACGGTGGCCCCTGGAAGATCTGTCGTGGACGGGCAATTCGCTGCTCCGGATCCTGCATGAATTCTTCCCACTGGGCAGCCCATCCAACGGTTCGCGCCACTGCGAATAGCACCGGAAACATCCAAGTCGGGAAACCGATGGCGCGGTAGATCAATCCGGAGTAGAAATCCACGTTGGGATAGAGTTTTCGCCGCACGAAGTACTCATCCTGGAGGGCGATCCTCTCCAATTCGAGCGCCACCTCCAGCAGGGGACTCGGACTCGTAACGGCAAAGACTTGGTCGGCTAATTTTTTGATGATCTTAGCGCGCGGGTCGTAGTTCTTGTAAACGCGATGGCCGAAACCCATCAGCCGGAACTCTCCTGCTTTGACTCGGTTTATATGCTCTTCGACTCGATCCAGTGAACCGATCTGTTCCAACATCTTGAGAACGGCCTCGTTAGCGCCGCCATGCAGAGGGCCGGACAGGGCGCCGATGGCGGCAGCAGCTGCCAGGTAAGGATCGGGCCGGGAACTGCCCACGCTCCGCATGGCATTGGCACTGCAATTCTGTTCGTGGTCGGCGTGCAGGGTGAAAAGTACGTCCAGAGCCCGCACCACCACCGGGTCTGATGGGCCACTTTCTTCCCCGAAACACATGCGGAGGAAGTTTTCCGCGTAGGGCAACTCAAGATCGGGGTCAACCAGCGGACGTTTAGTCCGATGTCTAAACAGGTAACCGGCCAAAGTCCCGACTTGTCCAATCAGACGATGCAGGTGTCGATGCCGGTGCTGCCGGTCATTCAATTCGGTTGCGTCGGGATAGAATCCCGAAAGGGCCGCTACCAGGCTCGCTAGGATGGCCATCGAGCGGGAGTCTTCATCGAAGGTCGAAACCAGTGCCTTGAGAGCTGTCGGAGGTTGCGACGACTGGGCGATTATCGTCTCCCACTGGCGCTTTTGGTTGGGATCGGGAAGCTCGCCGTGGAAAATCAGATAAGCCACTTCGGGGTAAGTTAGCTTTTCAGCCAACTGCTCAATTGGATAGCCCCGGTAGCGCAAAATCCCCCTGGCGCCATCGACAAAAGTAATTCGACTGCGGCAGGAGCCAGTGTTGGCGAATCCAGGATCGTAAGTAATGAGACCGAAGTCGTCCTGCGCGGTCTTGATCTGACGGAGATCCATCGCCTTGATCGAGCCGTCGGTTACTTCAAGCTCGTATCCCTCGCCGGTTCGATTGTCGATGATGGACAGGCTTTCCCTGCTCATTGTGGATTCCCCAAAAGCCAGCCTGAGGACGTAGCACCGTTGGGGCACACAGGTGAAACGTGGCCGACCCCAAGCGGAAGTAGTCAGCATAACCAACTATTCTCCCGAACACAATTGCGTGATAAACTTTTTGAATGCGATGCTGCTGGATCCTGCCCTTTTTGCTGGCTTCCCAGTGGTTGGTCGCGGGCTCGACTTTGCGCTTCTCGAGCCCTTCGTTTTCATTTGAGATCTTCCAGCCTGTTGACTGGGTCATCGACACCCAATCAGCTGCCCAGATTGCCCATTTTGTAATGCACCCCAAGGAAGCCAATTGGCGCCAATCCCGCGCCGTCGTCTATGGACGATTCGTGGCGCGATCTTCGGGCGAGACGAAAGAGGATTTTGTCAGAGAAGATGAGAAGAAATTTGGAAGCCAGTGTGTTTCAGGCGACATACGAACGCCCACCCTGGGAGACGAGCTCGGGTCGCGTTACTTGCTCAGAGCCTACGATTGTGGCTCTCAACACCAGCTGGTAGCTGTTGCTCGCGTACCACGTTATTTTGCTGTCTTCGTGTTGGCCACTCAGCATCCGGGCGACCTGAAAGCCAGTCTGGATCCTTTCAGACGCATGCTGTACGGCTTCAAATGGATTGAATCCAAGCCGGATCCACCTCGTCCTCACGAGCCTATCCCTGATTCCCGTCAACCGCTTGAGGATGGACCTTCAGCTAAGCCCCCGACTGGTTTTAGCCGTTGAGTTCAGGCTGCCAACCTAACCGTGCCACCCTGCGGTGGGCAGTCTTGGCTTTGGTTGGTCAATTTCCGACCCTCTGAATCCAGCGGGAGGAGCCCCGGGGCTGATTAGAGAGACGTAGCGCTTCCAAGGCGATTTTTGGCGGATTTCAGTCTCTGACATCTTGGCGGCGCATTGAAAAGAAACGGATGGAGGGGATTGGCGGGACCATTGGCTCCACGTCACCCCCGGCAACGATAAATATTGGGGTCGCTTTACTCCCATCCGTTTTTGTGTATACCCTGCGGACAAGTTCATGCGGATACTTATTCTTGGTGGCGGCGAGGTCGCCTCCTTGGTGGCGCGACGGCTGATTCGGGAGAAAAACCAAGTCGTCATCATCGAGAAAAATGAAGATCGTTGTCGGCACCTGGAGAAGACGCTAGACGCCAAGATCCTCGTTGGTGATGCCAGCAGCATTGGTCTCCTGCAAAAGGCGGGCATTGGTGAGGCCAACATGCTGATCGCGGTGACTAGCCGGGACGAGACCAACGTTTTGGGCTGCTTGATGGCCCAAAGCCATCCCAACATTGCCATCAAGGTCTTGAGGTTGCGTACCCACGAGGTGGACGGCTGGCGCTCGCTGCTGGAACATCAGCTCGGGGTCGACCTGATTATCCATCCGGACCGAGAAGCCGCCAAACGTTTGCTGAGAATCGTCTCGTTTCCGCAGGTTTTCGATATTCGAGGATTCGCCGACGGCCGGGTGCAGTTGATCGGTATGAACATCGCCGCAGACAGCTGGGTGGTGGGGAAGAGCATGGAAGAGCTCGACCGCTCAGGCCCGCCTCAGAACTCGTTGATGGCCATGGTTTTCCGGGGGAGCAACGTGCTCGTTCCGAGAGGCCAGGACAAACTTCAGGTCGGTGATCATGTTTACATCGTGGTCCCCACCAAAGAACTCGACGAATGTATGAGATTTATGGGGGTCAAACCGGGGAAAAGACGGCTTCAACGGGTCTTTATTCTGGGTGGGAAACAGATCGGCATCGAGCTGGCGCAGCGCCTTGAAAAAACTGGCACCCACGTCAAACTCTTTGCACGGGATGGGGATCGCTGCGCCAAGATTGCCACCCTCGTCAAGAAGACAGTCGTGGTCCATGCAGACGGAACCGACCAGAGGATCCTGGAAGAGGAGAACATCCAGGGTGTTGACGCCTATCTGGCGCTTAGTGGCCATGACGAAGACAACATCATGGCTTCACTACTTGCACGCAGAATGGGCGCCAACAAGGCAGTGGCTCTGATCAATCGAATCGATCTGCTACCGATGGCTGAACTTTTGGGAGTCGACTCCACCTTGAGCACCCGATTAGTGGTGGTGGACCGGATTCTTCAGTTTGTCCGCAAGGGGAAGGTCCTCTCAGTCAAGACCTTCCGCGACGAGGAAGCCGAGGCAATTGAGCTGGTTGCGACTTCCGGCTCCAAGTATGTTGGTCGAAAACTCAAAGACCTCCGGCTGCCCCGGGGGGCCATCGTCGGCGCCATCGCCCGACCCAACGGAGTTGCTATCGTTCCTCGCGGCAACGCTGTTATCCACGCCGGCGACCGGGTGATTTTCTTCTGTTTGGAAAGATTAGTCCCAGAGCTGGAATCAGCGTTCCTCGCAGGAAAATGAAATCGGTCATTCGTTGGCCTAATGTCCTCCAGGTGTTGGGGTTTTTCTGCCTCGCGCTAGGGCTGAGCCTGGTTTTCCCGCTCCTTGTTGCTCTCTATGATGGAGATCGTGGTTTGGCGCCTTTGCTGGTCGCCGTGCTGGTCTCAGCGGCTTTGGGAGTTGCGCTGGCGTGGCGGTTTGGATTCGAGAGTCGGTCGCTCAGTCACCGCGAAGGTTTTCTATTGGTTCTCTTGACTTGGCTAACTGCTGGGTTTCTGGGGGCCATTCCCTTTTACCTTTCGTCTTTCTTCAATAGCTTCACCGATGCCTTTTTCGAATCGATTTCCGGCTTCACGACCACCGGCGCCACGGTACTCAGCAACATCGAAGCTCTCCCCCGCAGCCTTTTGCTTTGGAGATCGTTCACCCACTGGCTGGGTGGGATGGGAATCATTCTGCTCGGCATTGCAATTCTTCCTCTGATCGGAACCGGAGGCATGGAACTCTACCGGGCCGAGTTCTCGGGAGCAAGATCGGAGAAGCTAACACCCCGAATCGCGGAAACCGCCAACGCCTTGTGGCGAATTTATGCAATGCTCACGGTGGCCGGTTTTTTAGCTTTGATGGCCGCCGGTATGAGCCCTTTTGATTCCATCTGTCATGCCTTCTCGGCTTTGGGGACGGGTGGTTTTTCGACTCGGAATGGAAGCATCGAATCCTTCCAAAGCCCGATGATCGAAATGGTGTTGATCGTGCTCATGTTTGTCGCCGGGATTAACTTTACCCAGCACTATCGACTTTTCATCCAGCGTAATCCCTACCGCTTCTTGAGGGATCGGGAGTTGCGGGCCTTTGCCCTCATCATAGTCTTGTCCACGGCCGCCATCGCCTTTTCGCTGGTTTTCAGCCAGAACTATACTCTTGCCACCGGCGTCCGGAAGGCGCTTTTTCAGGTCGTATCGATTGCCACTACAACCGGTTTTTCCACCGCTAACTTTGAGCTATGGGCACCCTTTCCCCAGCTGGTACTGCTGGCCTTGATGTTTGCGGGTGGCTGCACCGGTTCCACTGCTGGTGGGCTAAAAATCTCTCGGATCCACTTGTTGCTGGGCGTGGTTCGGCGCGAGTTTCGGCGGATGGTGGAACGCCGAGGGGTGTTCGCGGTTTATTCCAATGGTCAAGCGGTTCCGGAGGCCGCCATTCAAAGCCTTCTCAACCTGGTTTATTTGGCTTTTCTGATTAATTTCACGGCTTGTATCCTTTTGACCGCCTTCGGGGTAGACGTATTGACCGCGATTGCAGCGGTGGCCGCCTCAATGTTCAACATTGGCCCAGGTCTGGGTGCCGTGGGACCGGCCGACAACTACGGTCACTTTCCGGCGTTGGTCAAGTGGACCCTGGCTGTTTGCATGCTGGCCGGCCGACTCGAGTTCTACACCCTGTTAGTCATTTTCACGACCCACTTCTGGAAAAAGTGACGATCCTCGACCCTGGGATATTGGCGGTGTAATTTATGCCGGCACATTCGCGCGCCGGCCGAGGAAAGAGACGATTCTGTGAACGGTTAGGCGGGATCAGCGGGGAGAGCCAACACAGTAGAGATACTCCTCAGTCCGAATGAATAGCTGACCTTCTGAAATGGCAAGCGAGGCCAGCGTATAACCTTCCAATTGGTTTTCTGCCAGCTTCTTGAATTCTGGTCCCGCCGCCAGCACCGTCACCAAGCCGTCTTCGCTTGTGACGTAGAGTTTACCGTCTGCCAATACGGGTGACGCGCTGTAGATTCCAGGCTGGACCCGCTCCGGTCCCCATACGACACGTCCGGTCTTGGCGTCCAGGCACGACATCACACCTTTGTCTCCTAAGATATAGAGATACTCCCCGTCGCTGACCGGTGTCGGTACATCCGGTCCACTAGGGGTTTGCCAGACACGGTGGGACTCGGTCACGTCGCCGCGCCCGCCCAATCGAAAAGCTTGCAGCGGGTTGCGTCGAGACGGCACATAGATCATGCCGTCGTTGAATACGGGTGAAGCGACTATGCGGTAGTTGCGGTGACGGTTGGGATTGAGACCAGCAGCACGCCAAAGCTCCTTTCCACTATTGAGATCGTGGCCGGTGACGTAATCGCCGCCGCTGATAACAAGCTCTTTACTACCCTGGTAGTCGACCAGTAGCGGTGTGGTATAGGAATCCGGTGATTCGTGGATCGCATCGGTGGGCCGTTCTACTCTCCAGCGATTCCGGCCGGTAGCCTTGTCTACCGCCATGACGTAGGAAGGATCGTCGGTCTTCATCCCATGCAGCACCTGCAAGTAAATCGTGTCCTGGTAGAGCAAGGGGGAAGAAGCATATCCCCAATTCAGACCGAAGGCACCGTACTCCTGCTGCAAATCGCGAGACCAAATCTCGGTGCCCTGGAAATCGAAACCCTTGACTATCCCGGTCCCGGTTACGACCCAAACGTGCTTGCCGTCGGTAACCGGTGAGGGAGAAGACATATTTTGTTTTCGCAGCTGCCGGTTGCCTTCCCCCAGACTGCGCTTCCAAAGTATTTCCCCGGAGTTTCGATCGAGACACCAGAGAGACAACTTCTTGCTCAATGGATCGACTGCCGTGTCAGTCGTGGTGCCGGTAGTCGTACGACTTCGGCGCTGTCCGCGGCCAACGGACCGTTGGCCTCCTTCGGCGCTGTTGAGAAAGATATAGTCACCCCAAATGATGGGAGTTGAACCGCTCCAAGCCGACATGGGAGTCTTCCAAGCGATATTCCTTTCGTGGGTCCAGGTTACGGGCAGGTTTTTTTCCAGACTGGAGCCGTCCCGCCGTGGTCCCCGCCAGTGAGGCCAGTTTTCAGCTGTGACCGTGGTTGTGAGTGCCATTGTCACTGCCAAAATCGCTGTTGCTTGCATGAATTTTCTCCGCACCCAAGGAAAACGTTCGGTAGGGCTCAAGAACCTAGTTCGATTCTACTGGGTTGGCTACCTAGTTTTCAACGCTATGGCAGGCAACTCTGAAGCTTCCATTTCGGGAACCGGAGACTCAGGGAACTCCAGATTCTCTTGCCCGGATTCACAGCAGTCGTTTTTGGCCGAGGGCCGGCGTATTTCTTTCGCCTCAGAGTTGACAGGCAATCCGGGGTAGGACTGAATAGGATCGGTGGTAGATTGGAAGAGCGTTCGTAGCGATTTTCCCGCACTTGGACGCTATCGCTACTTTTATTCAGCTTCTGGAAGCCCTTTGCCTCGACCCGTTTTTGAGAGGTCGATTGCCTATCTAAAGGAGACTTTGGAACACGGCGATATGCACTGGGAGCGAAATCTAGAGCGCCTGGAAGCCGTCCGCGCCCAGGTGGCCCGGCTCATCAACGCTGCTCCGGTCGAGGTGGAGTTCATGACCAGTACGGCTCACGGAATGAACCTGCTGGCCCAAATGTTATCTCACCAGGGCGATACACTGGCCACTACCTTGGAGTTCCCCGACACCACTCTTCCCTGGCTGAATCAGCGTCCCCACTCGGTGCGGTGGGTTGTTCCGGACGAATCGGGGGCCGTGCCGGTTGAGCGTTTTCGCGCGGCGATGTCGGCCAGCTCTGCCTTGATCGCCACTAGCCACGTTCAATTCTCCAACGGATTTCGGCAGGACTTGGAGCGGCTGGGTCGATTTAAGGGCCAACATCGATTAATCGTAAACGCCACCCAGTCCCTGGGGGCTTTCGAAGTAGACGTGAAACGCATGAAGATCGACGCACTTTGCTGCAATAGCTATAAGTGGATGTTAGCCGGGTACGGGTGTGGGATCCTCTACCTTGACCGCTCGCTTCTATCCAAACTACCAACGCCCGTGATTGGTTGGTTCGGTGTCAAGGATCGCAATGCTCTCAGAAACGATCGCTTTGAGCCCCTCGACTCCGTGGAACGGTTCAATGTGGGTTCCCCGGCCTTCGCAGCAATCTTTAGTCTTGGGGCTGCTGTCGAATATCTGCAGAAGATCGGAATTCCAGCTATCCAGAAGCGGGTGCTGAAGCTCAATAGCTACCTGACGGATCAATTGAAATCCATTGGCTATCAGGTGCTTTCTCCACTGGACCCCCCTGAATATCGATCAGCCCAAACTCTGGTGAGACTGGGGCATCCTCAGCGGACAGTTGATCAACTAAGGCGCCGCGGCATCATCTGCACCCCCAAACCTGAGGGGATGAGGGTTGCTACCCATTTCTTCAACAATGCTGAAGACATTGATGTTTTGGTAGCTGAATTGAGTAGAATCAATGATCGAGGGAGCTAGTTGAAGTTTGCTTCGATTGGGAGTTGGATTTTAGAGGCAAGCTTAGGCAGGTTTTCTCGCCCGAATGGTACTGCAATAGCCGCAGCACCGAGGCGACAAAATCAGAGCAGCGCTGCCGGCCCAGCTTTCCCCTGGCACAAGCGCTTTCTCCATAGGAGTCCACCTCATCGGCGGTGACGCCACCGCTGATAAACACGGGCACCGGATCGCTACTGTGCTCACCTACGTCGCAGGGAGTGGAGTGATCCGCTGTGAACACCAGCATCAGGCTCTCTAAATCGGCCACGTGAGCGAGGATTTCACCCACCATGGCGTCGGTCCTCTCAATAAAGTCCCGCTTGAGCTGTGGCTGGCGATCGTGGCCGGCGATATCACAACCTTTGAGGTGAAGATAAACCAAGTCGTAGCGCTTGAGGCAATCGAGTGTCCGGCTGGCTTTCAGGCTCAGATCCGTGTCCAGATTGGCGGTCATCCCAGGGTCCTTAAAGGCATCAAATCCAACCAACCGGGCTAGCCCCAACACTGTGGTGTCGCCGCTAACGCAAGCAATTCGCAACCCGGTTTGCTGGGGCAATTTGGCAAAGTGTCGCGACGTCCCCGCACCTCGGGTGAGGATGCCATTGGCAGCCAACAACCCCTGACGGCGCCGGTTGACGTTGACTGGGTGTTCTTCAAGAATTAAGCGGCTTTGCTGGACGATTTGGTTCACCAGCCGGGCCGTCCTGTCGGCCCCTGGCTCAGCTTTCAAACTTCTGACCCGAGGCACCTTGCCGTTGTTGGCCGCAGTCAGGTCGGCGTCACTGATCTGGTCGGAGAGTTCCGGCCCCCGGATGACCAATACGCCCCGGTGCTCAATCGCCTCCAGGAAAAAGAAGCGATAGCCGGCGGGTGCCGGAAGCTGGTTCAGGGCCTCCACCAGCTCGCCGGTCCCCCGGCAGATTCGCCCGGCCCGACGGTCCACGACCATTCCTTGATCGTTGAAGGTGGCGAAGTTGAAGCGGAGAGCCACATCGCCGGGCTCCAGCTCAAAATCCACGCCCCTTGCTTCCATCGGGCCCCGGCGATATTGCGTGCCGGTGGCATCCTGACCGAACAAAACCAGGTGACCCACATCGGTGCCGACCACTTGGCCGGGATCCAGAATGTCGACCAGCCCAGCACTGCCGAGGCGGATCAGGCGATCCATATGGGGGGTCTTGGCCGCCTCCAAAGGCGTCAGCCCGCCCAAATCATCCAGCGGTCGATCCCCCAGTCCATCCTGGATCAGCATGAGGCATTTGGATGGTTTCCTAGCCTTTGTGATCAACCTTCAATTGCTCCCGTAAGGAAGTAGTAATGACTGTTAGTAACGACGCCACTGTCTCTTCAAAACCCCGGTTATCCACGATGGGAACATCATGATTGTCAGCCTGGCTCAGAATAAAATTTTGGATGGTCAGAATGGCGTCAAAATTCTCTTGGTAACGTTGGGCCGAGCGCTTAAGAGCTTCTCCTTGACGACGGGGAAAACGGCGCAGATAGTTGGATTTCTTTAGTGTCGAGATCACTATCTGCACCAAGTAAGACTCCCGCTTGAGGTCTTGCAAGTCCATCAGCCCCGGAACCAGATGGACTCCGTCGATCACCATGCTGGTATTTTCCTGAATAGCTCGTTCCAACATTGCCCTGACGCCTACCAAGACGCGATCCGTTTGGTCCCGGAAACCTACCAAGACGGCGTTGGTGGGTTCAGGGTCTAGCGGGTCCACCTCTTTCCACGCATCATATGAAGAGCGGTGAATCGCCGGTAGGAGTTCCGGCGAAAACATCATCCTCATAATCTCACGAATCGTATCGGTAGAGATAACGTTCTTGATGCCCAGACGATGGGCAACTTCGGTCGCCAGCGAGGTCTTGCCGGTTCCGGTGCCGCCCCCAAATAAGATGACAATTGGCTGATCGGGCGAACGAAAATAACGCCATTGGAGGTAGCGTTCGGCAAAGTCACGATTGTGTCGACTCAGAATTGCCTGATAAATCATTTCCCGGAGTTCGTCGCGGCCCACTTCGGGCTCGCCCCTTTCCAGAAGCGTCTCCTCGATTTGCATCGCAATGGAGTAGGCTGCTTCCGGCTGCAAACCCGATGCCTGCAGGGACTGAGAAATAATCCCTTTGCTGAAAGGGATCGAGTCCTTTCCCCAGACCACAAGAAAGCGAGGCGACGTCTGTTGCGGCTGATCCGGGTAGCGATTGCCAAACTGTTCTTGGAGTATTTCCTCGATCACCCGGCTAAGATCTTCCTTGGCTATTTCGCCTTCACTACGGATCCTTGTCCGCACCAAATTAGCGGTGTCGTAGGCCTTGCGAAACGGCAAACCACGCTTGATTAATGAATGGGTAAGCATCCCGCGCAAGAAGGGGACGCTCTGATCGTCGTCGACGACGCGAAGTGAGTCCTTGGCCACGAGTTGATTCTAACGAAGTTCTGGATTCGCCATAGTTATGTTTATGGCATCAAGCAGGAGCGGTGGTAATCATGGGGGCAATGTCCCCAGAGGACAAGGGAGGCCCACCGTCGCACTCGCTCCAACGCAGAGCCAATCAATAGAGGGCTGGGATCGACCATTCCGGTTCCTGACAAACTCTAGTAGCTGCTGAGCGCCTTTTGCTCGTCGGTGAAGGTGTCAAAAACTGTCAGTAGCTTAGTGATCGCAAGCAGTTCCCGAAGTTTCTTGGTCAAGTTGAGCAATTTTAGCTGGCCACCGGCATTAGTCACTGTGGTATAGGAGCTTACGAGCTCACCAATTCCGGAGCTGTCGACATAACTGACTCCCCCCAGGTTGAGCAGAATCTTGCTCTTGCCATTTTTTAGCAAATCGCGCACCGTGTTTCGGATCTCAACAGTGCCCTGACCAATCGTGATTTTCCCACTGACATCCAGAATGGTGATGTCCCCTTGCAGCCGCAGTTCAATCTTCATTGCCTTCTCCTTCTCGTCCTTGTTGATGATTCAGTCTTTTTTCCATTCGAACTTCCCAGCCCCCTTCCGGTAAGCTGCGGTAACTCACGTCATCCATAAACGAGCGCACGTAAAAGATACCGCGGCCACTGGGCTTGAGTAGGTTGGCCGGTTCAAGTGGATCGGGAAGAGCGGATTCTTCAAAACCGGTCCCCTCATCACGAACACAAATGACCAAACTCTCGTCGCTCACGCTGAAGTGCAAACCCACCCTCTTGGCCTCGTCCAGTTGGTTGCCGTGAAGAATGGCATTGGTTACCGACTCACGCACCGAAAGACTGATCCAATGACAACAATCTTCATCAAATCCAGTCATTCGCCCAATGTTGTCGGAGACATCCTGGACGATTTCCAAGTAATCGAGTCGACTCCCAAAATCAATTGAAATGTCGTCCAGTGTGCCAGCCACTCTGATTCTTCGTGCCCTCCGAAGTCCACAAATCATAATGGTCACGTCCAGACCGTGTCAACTATTCCAGAGGTCCGATTGTTGTCCGCTAAAGTGGCATTATTACAACAATTTAGACCATCCCCAGGACTGATGAGAAATAGAGAGCGGCTATCCCGGGCGCAAGCCGTTCTTTCTGAAATTAGGGGCCGAAACTGGCGCCCGGGTCCAGTGGTTTTTTATTGTAACAGTCAGTCTCCAGGGCGCGGCGAATCCAAAATAAGGGTTACTGGTCCGTCGTTAACCAGGGATACTTGCATCTGGGCGCCAAAGCGTCCGCTAGCTACGTCAACGCCCTCCTTTCGCAACGCCTCTATAAGAGCCCGATAAAGCTGCCGCGCCTGTTGAGGTGGAGCTGCCACGCTGTAGCTGGGCCGGTTGCCACGGCGGCAGTCCCCGTAGAGGGTGAACTGGGAGACGATGAGCAGATTCCCTCCCACCTGCCTTAGGGAGAGGTTCATGCGGCCCTGTTCATCGTTGAAGATCCGAAGGTTGGGAAGTTTACGGCGAAAATAGTCGACCTCGCTGCGTCCGTCCCTGGCCTCTACGGCCAAGAGCACCAGTAGCCCTGGACCTATTGCTCCGACCGGGTCGCCGGCCACTGTGACCGAGGCCCGGGTTACTCGCTGAATCACCGCTCGCATGCCTTCCTCACTTTTCACTGACCTGATTCGGTTGAGCCCTCAGGCGGGGTGGCGTGCCGGCTCTGACCTCAATCCGACTCAACCCTACACCAGCGACCACTCACGATCTGCCTGGTTTACTTTTTTCTCCATTTCTTGCCGTGGCGGCACTGCACTTCTTATGAAGGGTTGGTTCGGTGCGCAAGGGACATTCCCCCCCCTGCTCCGGCCAATCGGCTCCACCGGCACGAGAGAGCGTCAGGGTGTCAGTTGGGGCCTGTGCTTGCTATTTGAGAAACGACGGCCATCCAATCGCGCCCAAATAAAATTCCGCCGGAATAGAGCATGAGATCGTCGTTGAACGGAAACAAAGTCAACTTGGCAGGTGTGCCATCGGTTGTGGTCACTAAGGTTTGTTCCAGGACGTCGCCGCCCTCGTATTCCAGGACACCGACGATCCCGGTTTCCTTGGGCGCCGATTGGGCTGGCTTGAAAATTGGGAGTGTTGCCACTATCACGACATCTTCCTGCACCTCAGAGTCTCTGATCAGCGCCAGGGCCCGCTTCGCTTTATCGAAGAAGAACCGAACCGCCTCCGATTGCGGAGCGATTCCGGACTCTCTAATGACTCCTGACAAGATCCGGCTCGTGTCGTCAGGACCAATCCCCTGCAACGCTACCAAATCAGTAGCTCTGAAACCTGAAAGCTGCAGGTATCGAAGCGGTTCCTTGACTTCAGGCAATTCCTGGGTCGCGAGGCGAACCGGACCTGCCTCGGACCCAATTTGGTTAAGACCTGGAGGGAGGCTCAGGCCAAGGACAAAAAACAGGTTTAAGGACAACTTCAGCAGGCGGCTTCCCTATAGTGCTCAGAATCCGTTGTCATGGTTTGGGACGCCGGGCAGCGAGTGGGGGAGTTCTTGAAGAGAGTCTTTCGAGCCATCTGCATGCACAAAGACTATGCAAAATGATAGCGGCGTCCTCCCTGCTGTCTTGATCTTACCGGACCAACTGCTTATCCACCAATTTTGCACAAGAGCGGTGGGAAGCTTGCCGCGCGATTCAACTCATCCCCGGCTCGCTTCCCAACAAAATCTTTGCTAGATCCTTTGGGTCTTGACCGGGGAGCGTTTTCTTTGCGGCTCTTCAATCTCTACCGAAACGTCCTGTTGGCGTTGGTCCCGAACGATCTGCAGGGTGTGCTTACCCTCTTTCAACCTTTGGGACAACTCCGAAGGGGTTGAGACTTTGTGGTCGTCCACTGAGACGATGACGTCTCCGGCTTTCAAGCCGGCCCGTTGGGCAGCGGAGTCCTCCATCACCTCCATCACCAGGACGCCTTTGTTGTCGCCCACACCTAGAAACTCAGCCATTTGTCGGTTGAGCGCCTCACCTCGGATGCCCAGACGGGGCCGGCGGTGAAGGAAGAAAATGGCGCGATCATCTTCAGGCTCGACCCAAGCGTCGTCCGTCCCCCACTTAAATTCTCCGATTTCAGGAATTTCCGGGATAGAAAACCGCTCGATGTGCCTTCGGCTTCTTGGCTGACGGCCCAGCTCGACCCTGATGGAGTCGAGACGGCCATCGCGGGATACGGTTAGACCCACCTCCCGTCCTGATGGATGATCAGCAACCAGCCGCTGGAACTGGCGGACGCTAATGACCGCTGCGCCGGCGAAGTCGACGATCACATCGCCTTGCCGGATTCCAGCCTTTGCCGCCGGGCTCTCTCCGACAACCTTCTCGACGTAAACACCTGCTTCCCGTGCCAAGCTCAGATTAGCCACGTCATCCCCAGTGATATCACGCAGACTGACACCCAGGTAGCCACCACCAGGAACAGATGCCGAAAAAGCGTAACTCACCTGACCCAGGGTTGACACCGAAGCGGCAAGAAGCACTACGAGCAACACGATTATTCTTTTCATTTCGGGGGCTCCTTTCTATCCCTACTCACGACCTGAGGGACTGCGGGGTTCCCCAAAAAGTCAGGTAACGGGTGTCACTGTCTGGTTTGTTACTGTTTTCAATTGTTCGGGCGCTGATGGCCCAGCCTGCAGCCGTTATGGTCGGCGTGGAGTGCGCACGTGTTGCAGAGCAGAGTCGGTTGGGCGAAACGCCCTTCCATGCAAAGCAACCCGATTGGGACCCAACAAATACTCGACGAGCCCTTGTCAACGGTGTCGGGACAGGCCCAGCGGAATCAGCTTTATCGACTCCAAGCCCGTATCTTTGAAAAGGTCGGTATCAGAAGGCAGTGGACTGTTGGGCCGCAGTCGACCAACTGTTCCAGCTCCTGAAATGTCGGGCGGAACAGCTTGACCTCCGTTCTGCCTTTCCTGTCTAATCTCTTTCAATGAAGACTTTATCCCCAACCCAGGAATTCACGCAAGATCCGACCTCCAAGGAGTTCACGACTCTTTCAGGGTGTGTTGTCGAAGGCTGCTATGGCCCCGATCGTTTGCAACAGGTGGGTGGGGCCGATGACTCCCGGCCGGGCGAGTTTCCTTATACCCGTGGGATTCACGCTGAAATGTACCGTCGGAAGCTCTGGACCATGCGTCAGTTTTCCGGCTATGGAACGGCTGCTGAAACCAATCAACGCTTCAAGTACCTTCTGGACCAGGGTCAAACCGGCCTTTCGGTGGCCTTCGACCTACCGACCTTAATGGGAGTCGATTCCGATAGCCCCCTCTCGCGGGGCGAGGTCGGGAAGTGCGGGGTAGCGATCGACACCTTGCGTGACATGGAGATCCTCTTCGACAAAATCGATCTGGAATTGATCACGACCTCAATGACTATCAATTCGCCGGCTGCCATCCTGCTGGCCATGTACATAGTGGTGGCGGAGAAGCAAGGTGCCGAGTTGAGCCGACTCGGGGGCACTCTACAAAATGACATTTTAAAAGAATACATTGCCCAGAAGGAATGGATCTACCCGCCGGAGCCTTCCATGCGGCTAGTGGTCGACAGCATCCAGTTTTGTACAGAACAGATCCCCCGTTACAACAGCATTTCAATCAGCGGGTATCACATTCGAGAGGCCGGATCGACGGCTTTGCAAGAGCTGGCCTTTACGCTTCGTGACGGCATCGAGTATGTCGATTGGTGTGTCCGAGCGGGCATGGAAGTAGATAGCTTCGCCCCCCGGCTTTCGTTTTTTTTCAATGCCCACAACGATTTTTTTGAAGAGATTGCCAAGTACAGGGCAGCCCGCAAAATTTGGGCTCAGGTCATGAGAGACCGGTTTGGGGCAGTTAACGAAAGATCATGGAAATGCCGTTTCCATAGCCAAACCGCCGGCTGTAGTCTGACAGCCCAGCAACCCAACAACAATGTGGTTAGAACCGCGATTCAGGCTCTGGCAGCAGTGCTGGGAGGGACCAATTCGCTCCACACCAACTCGCTTGATGAGGCCCTGGCATTGCCAACTCAAGAGGCTGCACGGCTAGCCCTGCGCACGCAGCAAGTCTTGGCTTATGAGACCGGGGTCGCCAATACCGTTGACCCTCTGGGTGGATCTTACTTCGTCGAGACCTTCACTCAGCAAATGGTGGAAGGCACCCATGACTACTTTCAGCGAATCGACGATCTAGGCGGAATGGTGGCGGCGATTGAGGCCGGCTATCCTCAGAAAGAGATTCAAGAGGCCTCCTATCGCTACCAGAAGGCGGTCGAGAGCGGTGAGAAAACCATCGTTGGTGTCAACGACTTTATCAGCGCCAAGGATCCGCCCACCCCCATCTTGCAGATCGGTGACGAGGTATGGGAACATCAACGGCGCGCTCTGCAGGAGATCAAGCGTCGACGGAATGGGCGAAAGGTCAGTTCGGCCTTGTCTGACTTGAAGGCGGCAGCACGTTCTTCCACCAATCTGATGCCCTACATCATCGAAGCCGTCCGCCAATATGCCACGCTGGGTGAAATGTGCGACACTCTCAAGGAGGTCTTCGGCAGTTATCAGGAACCAGTTTTCTGAAAGGTCTAGCTTGCCGATTGTCCCAATGAACAACGCCAGACTCCGGGTGCTGATTGCCAAGCCGGGGCTTGACGGTCATGATCGCGGGGCCAAGATCGTTGCCAGGGCTCTCCGCGATGCGGGCATGGAGGTGATTTACTCCGGGCTCCGTCAGACACCTGAGAAGATCGTCAGCGCGGCGCTCCAGGAAGACGTCGACGCAATTGGGCTTTCCGTTCTTTCCGGCGCCCACCTGCATCTGTTTCGGCGACTTATGGAGTTGCTTCAGCAGCAAGAGGCCAGCGACATCTTGGTTTTTGGAGGTGGGATCATCCCCAACGAAGATGTGGCTGAGCTGGAGCAACTCGGCGTTTCCCGAATCTTCCCGCCCGGCAGCCGTACCAGCGATATCGTAGAATTTTTGCGGAGGGCCGTCGAAAATCGCCAATCAGAGGCAAGTTGAGCCACTCGCCCAGCGCTGCCTCGAGCGACACCCTCAAAGCGATTTTTGAACGTCTTTATCAAGAAGTGCGCAGCGGTGTGCCTCCGCCTGCTCGACTCCGCTTTTATTCCTATGCCAATCTGAAGCACACGGTTCGGTTTCGGGGAGGAGTGATCAGGATCCGGATTAGTGACGTTCTGCGCCAAGCTCCAGCGGAAGTACTGGAGGTGGTAATCCGGATCCTCCTCTACAAACTCGATGCCAAACCGGTGCCGGATCGGTTGCAAAGAACTTACCGTTGCTATGTCCAGCGACCGGAAATTCAGCAAAGACTACTCCAGATTCGGGCCCGGCGGTCACGGAAGCGTTCTAGCTCTCCAAGGGGTCGCTGCTACGACCTGGCCGCCCTTTACCGCAGCCTCAATCAACGCTATTTCGCGGGTGGGCTGGAAGTCAGACAACTGGGTTGGCACCGACATCGTCTGCTGCGGACGCTGGGCGATTGGGATCCCGCCCGGGGCGCCATCGTCATCAACCCCAGACTGGACCATCCATTGGTGCCGCAGTATGTAGTGGAGTTCGTGCTCTACCACGAAATGCTGCATGCGGCTCTGGGAGAACGCCGCTGTGGACAACGGAGTTTTCACCACCACCCTCGATTTCGGAAAGCAGAACGTCGGTTTGTCGACTACCGGCGAGCTCGCCTTTTCCTGGCCAACGACCTCCCTTAGCTCGGCAGCGTCTCCGCAAGCTCTGCCGTTGTGACCGTAGCGGTTCCCAGTTTGCCAACCACGACTCCAGCAGCACAGTTGGCCAAGTAGGCAGCCTCCTGGAGCGAGGCGCCGGCCAGCACAGCCAAAGCTAATGTTGCGGTCACCGTGTCGCCGGCTCCGGTCACATCGAACACCTCCCGGGTCATGGTCGGAATCATGATCTCGCCCTGTGGCTCGAAGAGCATCATCCCTTCTTTCCCGCGAGTAACCAGAAGATTCTCCAGCGGGTAACGTCGCAACAAGCGGCGTCCTGCATCGCGCAGTGCTGCCTCGTCCCCCACTTGGGCTCCCAGGGCTGAGAAGGCTTCTTGCTGGTTCGGGGTCAGCACTGTGGCCCCCGCGTAAATCGAGAAATCCAGGGATTTAGGATCCACAGCCACGAACCGACCCAGCTGGCGGGCCGCTCCCACAAAATAAGCCGCAGCCGGCGGGAACAGGACGCCTTTAGCGTAGTCGGAAAGAATCAAACCTGCGGCGGATGTCAGCCAGCGATCGAAGCCATTTCGCAATTTATCAGCTACCGGGGAGGCCAGCGGTTGGCGGCTTTCCCGATCGGTCCGGCAGACTTGTTGGTGGTTGGCGATTATTCTGGTCTTGACCGTGGTGATCAGATGGCGATCTGAAATCAGACCCTGCTCTGTGAGGTCCAGCCGCTGCATCTTGCGGCGCAGACGTTCAGCTGCCCAGTCCTCACCGACTACCCCGATCAGGAGAGGCTTTGCCCCAAGCTGGGCCAGATTAGCCGCCACATTGGCCGCTCCTCCCAAGTGCAGCGTTTCCCGCTGTACATCAACGATGGGAACGGGAGCCTCGGGCGAGATCCGGTCCACCTTGCCCCAAACGAATTGGTCCAAGATCACATCGCCGACTACAATCAGCGAGCAGCCGGGAAAACGACTAATAATCTCAAGCAGACGCTTCGGATCAGGCGAGATCATGTTGGACTTGGAGTTCGCTCCTTTTTGGAAAACGATCCAGTATAATCAAGCAATCGGGATTATCCCAATCTCGAGGGCGCCATCGCGGTAGCCGGCCAGCGGTCTAGGAAACGGATTGCCCACCCGGATGGTCATGCAAATTCTAGTGGCTCGTATTGGAGCGCTGGGTGACACCTTGATGGCGACGCCCACTGTGACAGCCCTCAAAAAGCGGTACCCCCTGGCTCAGGTCGATTTTCTTTGCAGCCATAAGGCAGCGGCTCTACTCAAGAACAACAGTGAAGTCGGTAGAGTGATACCGCTAAAACAACGCAATATCCCCTTTTGGCTCTCACCGGAGAAGCAAAGGTTATCGTGGCGTCTCCGAGGAACTGACTATGATTTCGCAGTCTTGCTTGAAGGAGCCAAACGCTACCATAGCTTTCTCCGACGCTCTGGGATAAGAGAGATTCGTAGCTTCGACCAAAGCCCTTTCGACCCCTCGCAGCACAGCATCCTGAACAATATTCGGGCAGCTGGTCTTGACCCCCCAAACTACTCCCACGACATGCGGCTGGAAACCGATTCTCGCCACCGGGCGAGCGTCGATGATTGGCTCGATTCCCTGCCGCGTCCACTGGTGGGAATCCACGTGGGCTATGGGCCTTCGAAAAAAAAGACCGACCAACAGAATCAGCTGAGGGGTTGGGGGCTGGAGAATTTCTCGCAAGTCGCGACCCGATTGGTCGATCAAGGGGCTGGCATCGTATTCACTGGCAGTTCTGGAGACCGCGTCCAGGTAGAGCGGATTGTGCGACGCCTTCCCACCGGAAAATTTTGCGTTCTGGCCGGACGTACTCGCCTTTCACAACTGACTATGGTTATTGATCACCTTCAGCTTCTGATCTCCGTCGATTCCGGACCTGCCCACATGGCCGCCGCTGTTGGGACCCCCTTGGTGGTAGTCTGGGGACCTGGCAAGCTGGCCCAAACCCGTCCATTCTCTTCGCACTCGCCAGTCGTGGTTATCCAATACCCGGTGCCCTGCGCCCCCTGCTACGACACGCCCGCTATGCGCAGCTGCCGGTTTAATGCCTGCATGCAAGGCGTCACGCCAAAGCGTGTCATCAAGGCTGCTCGCAAAATTTTGGAGTCTTGAACTACCGCCACGCCACGCTAGGTCACGGCAGTGAGACAGACAAGATTGAGAGCCCGCAGTTGCCCACGGCTGTCCGTTATCTGACCGAGAGATATCTTTTGATATGATTAAGGCCATGTTTAGGTGTCTGATAGTGCTCTTAGCGCTCGCAATGGATTCCGGCTGGGGAATTGCTGCCGAGCTCAAGACTCTCTCTTTCGATGCCCGTGAACTGAGAGTCTCTTTCGACGCAGCTCAAGATCACATTCGACTCGTAATGGTCTTCTCTCCCACCTGACCGCATTGCATTCAGGGGGCCTCTGAAGTCAACCAGATTCTGCAAGAGCAACATCTCAAAGATACCAAAATCAAGCCAATAGTCCTCTGGACGCCGATACTTAGGAGCGACAGCAGGACGACGGCTCAGGAAGCTACTCGCTTTCTTCAAGACCCTCGGGCCGAGCATTTTTGGGATCTTTGGCGCTTTGCCAACCGAACCTATGCGAAACAGTTTTCCACTCCGATTGAAGAGTCTTGGGACCTATTTGTGGTGTATGCGCCCCAGATGATGTGGAACAATGCACTGCCCAATCCGCCCACGGTCTGGTTCCAACACCGAAATTTGAAAATCGGAGAGCCTTATACCCAAGCCAAATTGAAAGCTGCGCTTGAGCGGCTCATTGATTGAGACCTGGGATCACCGATCCGTTATCGAACCGGTTTCGGTCGGCTCCTCAATGGTGGCTTCATCGATCAGCATTACCGGAATATCATCTCGGATGGGATAAACCCGGTGGCAATCAACGCACTTTAGAGCTGATCCATTCCTTTTGAGCCGAACTTCGGCTCTGCAGGCAGGACACGCCAGTATTTCCAACAACTCCTTACTGATAGGCATCAGGCACCTCCATCCGGTCTTTGAGTCGATCGTCTCCGAATTTAGTCACTACGGAAGAGGCCGTCAACTGCCTCCCAGCACCAGACTTGCCCACTTGATATAGCGGCTCCCTTCCGGCGCCAAGCAGCTCTCAAGAAGGTATAACCGGTCGACCTGAAAACGGCCCAACTTGAGACCATACCCTCTATTCCGGAGGTAATCGTTCCAGCCCGCTGTCCTGGGGAGCGATTTTGAGCGCCACAAGGTCAAGTGCGGACGGAAGGGGCGGCTCTCGGCTGCAAGGCCCAAGGCGGTCAAAGATTGTTCTACCTTTTGCTGAAGTCTTAGCAGCGATTGCTCCGGGGTGATGCCTGCCCAGATGACGCGAGGCCGATCAACTCGTGGGAAAGCCCCGATCTCCCCACAGGTAAGCCGAAAGGGTTTCGTTGCGGTGGCTGCCGACTTCAGTGCCTGCTCTATTGCGGAGAGTTGATCCGGCTTGACCTTACCCAGGAACTTGAGGGTTACATGCCAAGTCTCGGGACGCGTAAACCTGCCTCCCAGGTTTAGCCGTCTCAGCTCCCGGTTTAGCTTCTTCAGGCGCAGCCGCAACTCAGGGGAAATGTCGAGGGCAACAAAAGCGCGCATCTATTGCAGATATCTTCTGAGCCAATCCAGAGCGAAGAGCATAGAGCCTAAACGAACCGTTTTGCGTTCGCCGGGAAAAATTCGCTGTTTGGTGTGAGTACCCTTGGGACTCGAGAGGCCAAACCAAACCAACCCTACAGGCTTGCCTGGTCCGCCCCCTTCGGGTCCGGCAATGCCCGTCACTGACAGGCTGTGAGTTGAACCCGTTCGCTTCCGGACTCCTCGAGCCATAGCCTCAGCCACTGGTTCACTTACCGCCCCTTCTCGCTCCAATAATTGAGGTGGTACGTCGAGCAGTCGGGCCTTAAGCTCATTACTGTAGGTTACCACTCCACCCAGGTAATAGCGCGAACTCCCGGGAACGGCCGTGACGACCTTTCCCACCCATCCTCCGGTGCATGACTCGGCCGTTGACAGCGTCAATCCCTTAGCTTCCAACAGCCGACCGACCACCATTTCCAGACTTGCACTACCGTCGGCGTAAACAGCGTCACCCAACTCCTCGCGAACCTGTCTCGCGAGTCTGGCAAGAGTTTTCCTTGCTTGAGGCGATTCGGGCGAACCCTTCCAAAGAAATAACAACTCAACCAAACCGGGAGAGGACAGGATGGTCGTCTCAACCGAATCGTAAGACTTGTAGATGGACTCGATACGCGAGTCGACCGCTGACTCTCCCAAAGAAGCCACCCGAAGTTGAACCTGGCGCCTTTGAGTGGTCGGCTTGTGTTGACGGATCAGCGGGACAACCTGATCGAGCATCATGGGATTGAGCTCCCGCGGCGGACCGGGCAGCAGGAAAACCAGGGCATCTCCTTCCCTCAAGAAAAGCCCAGGAGCGGAACCATTGGGGTTGAAAAGAACTTGAGCTCCTTTCGGCACCATTGCCTGCCTTCGGTTGTTGGAACTCAACTTGAGGCGATATTCTTCAAAACGCTTTTCCAATTGCCGCACAATCCGGGGGTCAAGTGAAAGTGGTCGTTGCAGGGTCTGTGCAACGGCCTCGCGCGTCAGGTCATCATTCGTGGGGCCCAGGCCACCGGACACGATTACGATCTCGGAGGTCTCCAGCGCAGCCGTCAGGGCGCTACCAATCCGCTCAGGGTTGTCCCCAACCACGACCTTCCTCGTGACTTCGATACCCAGGGCGCTAAGCCTTCGCGTGATAAAGAGCGAGTTGGTTTCCTCTTTATCGGGAGAGAGAAGTTCAGTACCGACGGCGATGATTTCGGCACGGGGAAGGGGAAGCCTTAGGCGGGAGTCTTGGTTCTTACCCACGGGTTCAAATCCAGCCCTGCAAGGTGGCTGCGTAGAGCAACAGCGCCCCATAGATTCCGGCGATCAGATCATCCAATACAATCCCCCACCCACCAGGCAGCTTCTCACTCTGCCGGGCAGGAAAGGGCTTGAGAATGTCCAAGAGGCGAAAAAGGAAGAAACCGCTGACCCAAGCAACGGGCGTCGCGGGAGCGGCCAGCAAGGTGACCATCTGACCCGCAATCTCGTCGATCACTATTTCGGAAGGATCAGATTGACCCCTTTGCGAGGCCATCAAACCGGCAGTCCAGATACCCAAGCCGACGATCAAGACCAGCAATAGAGTTAAGAGGAAACGAGCCTGGTGCGCAAAGAAAATCTCAACCAAGGCGACCAGCAGGACACCCTGGGCTGAGCCCCAGGTGCCAGGAGCAAGCGGCAGGTAACCCGCCCCCAATCCCGTTGCAATCCAAGCCACGGGAGCATGATTCCCGCTCATAACAGCTCAGAGGAGCGATTCCGGCGGGTGAGGTCTTTTGGCTTACTGGCGATTTTGTAACGTCCACCTAACCACCCTCCGAAATCGAGTAGTCGGCATCGTCGACTACAAAAAGGAAAATCCGGGCTGTTCAACTCGACGGCTTGGCGACAATTGGGACAGAGGGCTGTCTTCCGGCGGCTCATGACAAGACTGTTCCGACCAGGTCGTAATCGTGGGCCTCTTTGATTCTGACGTTTCTCAGTTGGCCCGGTGTCATCTCATCGGTGACACCGTCTGTCAGGTAAACGACTCCATCGATCTCGGGAGCTTGGGTCGAGAGCCGGCCCTCCCAGAAAAGGTCGCTCTGGTGCGAAAGACCCTCTAACATGACCGGCATGACCTTTCCGATCTGGTCGGCGTTGCGGCGACGCACGATTGTCGCTTGGAGCTGCATCAATTCATCGCGGCGGCTAGTAGCCGTCGATTCGGGCACCTTGTCTCCTAAACTGTAAGAGGCAGCTTCCATCTCGTCTGAATAGGCAAAAGCGCCCAATCGGTCGAACTCAGCATCGCTGACAAAGGCCAACAGCTCTTGAAAATCCTCCTCGGTCTCTCCCGGGAATCCGACGATCATGGTTGTCCTCAACGCCACTCCCGGCACTCGCTCCCGGATTCGCTCGATCAAACGCGTCAACGCTTTCCGGTTGCTGCCTCGTTTCATCCGTTTGAGGATGGCCTTGGAGGCGTGCTGCAACGGCAGATCGACGTATTTGCACGCCTTGGGGGTGGCCGCTATCGTGTCGAGCAATTGGTCCCACATATGGTTGGGATAGGCGTACAGAAAACGCACCCATTGGAGTTGGTCAATCAAGGCCAGCTCACGAATCAAATCGGCCAGCCCCTGTCGATTACCGTGATCCCAACCGTACATGGTCGTATCCTGACCGACCAAGTTGATCTCGCGCACACCCGCGGCTACTAAACGACGGGCTTCCTTGAGGACTGATTCAGTTGGTCGGCTCCGAAATCGTCCCCGCATCTGGGGGATCACGCAAAAAGTACAGGGATGATTACAGCCTTCGGCGATCTTGATATAAGCCGTATGGGAGGGAGTGGTCAGCTTGCGAGGGTCCCGGTCACTGTAGAGGTAGAGTTCCCCATTTTGGAAGCGTGTGGCATCGGGTGTGGCGGCAGTTGTCAGATCGCTGCACTTTTCGAGAATGGCGGGAATCTCATTGGTCCCAACCACCGCATCCACTTCAGGGATCTGCTCCTGGATCTGCTGGCGGTAGCGCTCAACCAAACAACCCGCCACGATCAGTTTACGGCAATTACCAACTGATTTCTGCTCGGCCATCTCCAGAATCGTATCCACCGATTCCTGTTTGGCTTTCTCGACAAACCCGCAGGTATTGACCACAATTATGTCAGCTTCCTGCTGGGAAGCCGTAATGGAGTGACCATGGCGGGACAAAAGACCCAGCATTACTTCGCTGTCCACGAGATTCTTGGGACAGCCCAAACTGACAAAACCCACTTTGGCCATAGGTGCCTCATTATACCTGGTTCGGGTTGAAGCCGCCGCACCCTATCCGATGGCGCCGGCCCAAAGGCCCTGAGATACCGTGGGTTTGAGTCTCTCGGCTGCTCCGCTTCAAACGGTCCCGCGGGCATTCGCTGGGGTTCTAGAAAGTCCTGGCGTCGGCTCCGGATGACGCCTCTGGTTGGGTTACTCCACGACGAACGGAAGCCTTGCGCCCCACCCCACAGTGTCACGGAGGATGGGGAGTCGGGGAATTCCTCGGCGCACCAAGGCGGCGGACAACCCCTATAGACGCTGTCTGGCCGCGGTTCCAGGAGGCCTCCCTGGTTCAACATGCGTAAGAGCCCATCTACGGACCAAGACAAAACTGTCGGGGTCAAACGAGCTAAGGTCAACAGAGAGCTGTAAAGCGGTGCGTTGACCAGTCGCCGGACAACTGACTAAACTCTTATCCAAGTCTCGCCAAAACGGAGGGTTTACCCAATTGCGACAAAGCAACTATCCCGCGATCGAATTTGCACTGACTATCTTTGTGCTGCTGGGAATCGGCGCCTGTCAACCGACGATTTCACCAGAGGCGGTTGCTGACGACATCTCTGCCACCAGGCTGGCCTCGCACATCGAAGTTCTGGCTTCGGATGAATTCGAGGGGAGAGCCCCGGCCAGTCCGGGCGAAGAAAAGACGATCCATTATCTGCAGCAGGAATTTCGCCGACTGGGATTGAAGCCGGGAAACGGCGAAAGTTACCTGCAACAGGTTCCCCTGGTGGAAATCACCGCCGACTCGACACCGGCTTTGAAGGTGGAAGGGGGTAGCCAGTTGCAGGAATTTGCCTATCTGGATGAGATCATGGTGTGGACGAAACGGGTCGTGGAGGCCGCTGAACTCGACCGCTCCGAGCTGGTCTTCGTTGGCTACGGTGTCGTGGCGCCGGAATACGGCTGGGATGACTACAGTGACGTAGACGTCAAAGGCAAGACCGTGGTGATGCTGGTCAATGATCCTGGCTTTGCCACTCAGGACCCTGAGCTGTTTAATGGCCGTTCGATGACCTATTACGGGCGCTGGACTTATAAATACCAGGAAGCAGCACGCCAAGGAGCAGTCGGAGCCCTAATTGTCCACGAGACCGAACCGGCCGCTTATCCCTGGGAGGTCGTCACTGGCAGTTGGTCGGGACCGCAGTTCGGTCTGGAATCGCGCGATAGCGCCGGACCGCTGTCTGCTATCGAAGGGTGGATCACACTGGCAACAGCCGAAAAACTCTTTAGCCAGGCAGGACTCGATTTCGCGGAGGTCAAGACACAAGCTCTGGAAGAAAACTTCCGCGCTCGAGAGCTGGGCCTCCGGGCCAGCCTGACCCTGCGCAATAAGATTCGACGTTCGATCTCCAACAACGTTTTAGGCTTGATACGGGGCTCCCAACGACCCGACGAATACGTCTGCTACATGGCCCACTGGGATCATTTGGGCCGCGATCCCAATCTGGACGGAGATCAGATCTACAATGGGGCTCTGGACAACGCTTCCGGAACCGCCGGACTGCTCGAACTCGCTCGGGCCTTTGCCCAGCTTGACCCGGCTCCGGCGCGCTCGCTCCTCTTTCTGGCCGTGACCGCCGAAGAGCAAGGTCTGTTGGGCTCAGCCCATTACTCTGACAACCCGGTCTTTCCCACCCGCCATACGGTGGCTGCCATTAACTTGGATGGAATGAACCTACTGGGACGTACCCGGGACATCACGGTGGTGGGTTACGGTTTTTCCGCACTGGACGACTACTTGAGCCGGGCAGCCGCGTCCCAGGATCGTCAGGTCGTGCCAGACCCCGAACCGGAGAAGGGCTATTACTATCGCTCAGACCATTTCAATTTCGCCCGCAAAGGGGTACCCGCCTTGTATGCCGACTCGGGTATCGATTATGTCGAGCATGGTAGCCAATGGGGAAGGGAACAGCGTGATGACTACACGGCGAACCGCTATCACAAGCCTTCGGATGAATTTCGATCCGATTGGGATCTCAGTGGATTGGTTGAAGACCTGAAACTTCTCTTTCAGGTGGGCCACGAGTTAGCCACGATTGATGATTTCCCCAATTGGCGTACCGGTAATGAGTTCCGAGCGATCCGGGATCGGGACCGCTCTTCCGGCTCTTAAAGTGAGATCGATTAGTCGATTCGCCGACGAGTTTGGTCCGGGCACTCCATTGGCGGCTTTTGACAATATGCGACTCCAGGCGATATAATCTCCCGTTTTTAAGTTGGAGCCGCACGGACTTCCGGAACGACAAGAGAAGGAGACAGGCGTCTTGTACGCAGTCATAGAGACGGGTGGTAAGCAGTATCGGGTCCAACCCGGCGACCTGATCCAGGTTGAAAAGCTGACCGGTGGTGCTGGTGAGCAGGTCAATTTTGACCGAGTGCTGCTTATCGGGGGGGAATCTGTTCAGGTAGGCGGTCCTTCGGTGGCCGGTGCTACGGTGACCGGGACCATCGTGGAACAGACAAAAGGCTCGAAGATAATCGTTTTCAAGTTCAAGCGCCGAAAGATGTATCGTCGCAAACAGGGACATCGTCAAAAGCTGACCGCAGTCCGTATCGATGAGATCAGCCAAGAAAGTGGAGAATCGGGGGCAGACGCGGCGGCTTCCAAGAAGACCGCGAGGACTAAGAAAAGGAGCACGGTGAAAAAACCAAGCGACTAGACCCCATGCTTGGTGGCTCCGCCCGGCCCAACTGAAGGCATCCAACGGGCAGCAGAGAAAAAGACTTCCGGGTAGACCCGAAAGTGACGTGATCGGACGAGGATTTTAAAAAGTGGCACATAAGAAAGGCCTTGGGAGTTCAAAGAACGGACGCGATAGCAAGGCAAAGCGCCTCGGAGTCAAGCGGTTCGATGGGCAATGGGTCAGTAGCGGCTCAATCCTGGTCCGCCAGCGGGGAACGCCGCTCAAGCCAGGTGAAAATGTAATGAGAGGCAATGACGATACCCTCTTTGCCGTGGCCCACGGTCGCGTGAGATTTCAGAATCGCGGACGTAAAGGTAAGTTTGTCCACGTACGTCCGGAAGCTGGTTAAGCCGAACGCAACTGGACCGCCGGACCATTCTCCAGATGTTTGTTGACTATGCCAGAATCCAGGTTCAGGCGGGCACCGGTGGCAATGGTTGCGTGGCTTTTCGCCGAGAAAAATTCGTCCCCCGAGGTGGCCCCAGTGGAGGGGATGGTGGACGTGGCGGACACCTCTTCTTGCGTTCCACAAGCCATCTGACAACCCTTTTGCCTTTTCGCTATCGTCATTATTTCCAGGCTCCGCGAGGTCGGCACGGTTCGGGAAGCAACCGGCATGGCCGGAAGGGAGAAGACTTGACGTTGGAGGTGCCGGTCGGCACCCAGGTCAGGGACGCGCAGACTCGACTGCTCTTGGTTGACTTCATCGAAGATGGTCAGACCTTTCTATTGGCTCGGGGCGGACATGGTGGGCGTGGCAACGCTCGTTTTGCCAATTCGGTGAATCAAGCTCCCCGTCGTGTCGAAGCGGGGCAACCAGGAGAAGAGTTCGACCTCATACTGGAGCTCAAGACCTTGGCCGACGTCGGCTTGGTCGGGTTGCCCAACGCCGGCAAATCGACGCTGATCGCCGCTATTTCGGCAGCGCGTCCCGCCATCGGTAACTATCCGTTTACCACTCTTACCCCCCATCTCGGGGTGGTCAGTTGGAGTGATTTCCGTAGTTATGTGGTGGCGGATATTCCCGGTTTGATCGAAGGAGCCCATCAAGGGGCCGGATTGGGGGATCGATTTTTGCGTCATCTCGAGAGGACCCGAGTGCTGGCCCACTTAGTGGATGTAGGTCCCTTGGGCCCTCCCGATCCGGTGGTAGCGTTCAAGACAATTGAGAATGAACTTTCCTCCTACGACGCCAATTTGAGTGGCAAACCCAGAATTGTTGTCGCCACCAAGTTGGACTGTGCTCAATCTGACAGGTTAGATCAGCTGCGTGAATACTGTGGGCGAAACGGTTACCAGTTCCTGGCCGTTTCCTCGGCCAGCGGCAGGGGTCTAAAGCAGCTTCGGCAGCTATTGGGGAAAAATACAGTTTTGGCGAGTCAGCCCCAGTGAGAGTTGGGATTCTCGGAGGCACCTTCGATCCAGTCCATCGGGGGCATCAGTTTATTGCCGAAGAGGTCCTCGGCCGGTTTGAGCTTGACCGGGTCCTCTTCATGGTGGCCCACTTACCGCCCCACAAGAAAAAACGAGCCATTGTATCGAGTCAACACCGTTTCGCGATGGTGGTCTTGGCAACGGCTTCTCACCCGAAATTGTTCGCCAGCGATTGGGAATTACAACGACTCGGCCCCTCTTATACCGAAGAGACAATGGCTCAGTTGACCGCTCGCGATCCTCAGAACCAGTATTGTTTTATCGCCGGAGGCGATCTGCTATTGGAGCTTCACACTTGGAAGCGCTATGCTAGACTTCTGCGTGAACATTGTCTGGTTTTCGTGAGTCGACCAAGTCTGGAGATCGGTCGCGGGTCATTACCTTTGGGCCGACTCCAGCAACGGATCAGAAATATTCGCAATAACGAGAAACCCCCGCTACAGGCTGGTCACAGCTATCTACTTGAATCCAATTCTCCCGCCATCAGTTCCACCAAAATTCGCCAAACTCTGGCCCAAGGGTTGATACCCTCGCCCGGCCAACTCCATGAAAATGTGGTCCAATACATTAGAAAGTACCACCTCTATGATTGAGGCCAAGCAGCATCTGGTCAACGCCTACCAAGCCGTTACCGACAAGAAAGGCGCCGCAATCAGGCTGGTCGATGTGCGTGCGGTTTCGTCCTTTACCGACTTCTTTCTGATTTGCAACGGAAACAACCGCAAGCAGAATCAAGCTATCTGCGATGAAGTGCGCCGACGGCTAAAGAACCACCGCCTTACGCCGGCCCACGTCGAAGGCTACGATCATGCCGAGTGGATTCTGCTCGATTACATCGACTTTATTGTTCACATTTTCTCGGAAAATTCTCGTGAGTTTTACAAGCTGGAAAAGCTGTGGAGCGACGGCATTCTGGTCGAGCCCCAAGCTCTGAGCGCTTGACCTGCCTGATGGCTGCTGGGCATGGACTCCCCCATTTGGGCAGTTGGTGCCAGGCTCAACTGGCTCCTCCCCACAACAATACGTTCCTGCAAGAAGAACTTTCTTGTGCCGCTAGCTAGTGTCTTTGACTCTTGTCAGGATGCTTTTGGAGGAGTAGATAGAACCCGGAAACCCATGTGGAAATTTCCCCATGAACTGGCTCGGATCTTTTTTGATGGGCCAGGTCTAAAGGGTGCTCCCCCTCGACCAAGAATTGCCCTATCAGAAGTAAAGAAGGGCGACCATGCTGGATGACAAGCTGCTGGAGTACTTTCGTAAAAGGCTGAAGCAGCAGCGCAACCAGCTGATCGAGCAGGTCCAAAAGACCGAAGGCTACGGTCGAGCGATCCATAGCGAGAGCGAGACGATGGACCTCGCCGATAAAGCTTCCAGTTCCTACATGAAAGAACTTATGTTCAGTCTCAGCAATACTGAACGACGTTTTCTGCAGAATGTCTCTGATGCCCTCCTTGGTATTGAGAATGGCACTTATGGCAAGTGCCGCGATTGCGAGAGGGAAATCGGGCGAAAGCGGCTGGAAGCGGTTCCTTGGGCCCAGCTTTGCATCGACTGCCAGCAAAGACAGGAACGGGAAAATGTTTAACCGGGGTTGGGTTGAAGCAACGGCCGGCCTCCAGCGCCCGGGCACTGGGACCTGACAAATAACCGGTTTGGGGCCGCGATTTCGTTTTTTCGATTGTCTCGGCGTTCTTGCTGGTGTGGGAATAGCCGGCAGACTCAGTCAGATCATTCAGCTTCTGGCGGTTCCTCAGGGCTGTGTTCTGTGCGACTGCTGGGTCGTTAATCCCGATTTCAGTCCTTTGTGTGATTCCTGTCTCGGTAGTTTGGCCCGGCCCAAGGGAGCTATTTGCCATTGGTGCGGCGTCACGCTCCCTGGACACATTCTGGCCGGTCCCGGCCTCTGTGTCAGCTGCCGCCTTTCACCCAGTCCCTTCCAGTATTGCCGTAGTTGGGGGATATACAGGGGTAATCTGGCACAGGTGATTCGCGCTTTCAAATTCCGCGGTTTGAGACGGCTGGCCCAACCGCTGGCCAGCCTGCTGAGGCAGGCTTTTGAAGACAGTGGACTGGACTGTCGTTTCCACCGGATAATACCAGTGCCCAGCCATTTTCGGCGCCGTCGCCAAAGGGGCTTTGACCACACCCTCTCGTTGGCCTTGCCACTTTCGCGCCAGTTGGGGATCCCCATCTTTCGGGGTCTGCGGCGTTGTCGCCACACCCTGCCCCAGGTAGGGCTTGACCAGGCCCAGCGGCAAAGCAACCTCGCCAAGGCCTTCAAGCTGAGCGGCGAGAAGTGCCTTGAAGATCGCAATATTGTATTGGTGGATGATGTGTTGACGACTGGGACTACCGTCCGCGAGGCCACCCGTTCGCTGCGCCGGCGCTCGGGAGTTGGGAAAATCCTTGTTCTAGTTGTTGCCCGTGCCCCGCGTTTTGGTTAAAGCGACCCAGCTGGACGAATCGCTCTATTCTTTTTCGGACGAAATCGCCAACTCAACACATGGCAGAGAAGGTGGGAGTTCAGGGAGGTGGCCCGAATAGAAGTCCTTGAGCCGGGTCAACAGTTGCTGAGGTCGACATTCGTTTTTTTCGCAAATCTGGCGAATGCAGTGGTAGAGGAAAACCATCTGTGTCATGAACTTCTGCGCGATATCAGTCTCATCGAATCGAGCAAAAGAATAGTGCAAGCCGATGAAGTTTTCTGCGTCCCGGACAGAAAAATAATGATCCAGCATCTCCTCAATGCCGGCTGAGTGGTCCATGGCAGGGAAACCTATTCGCTTCGAGACCATTGGCTTGGCTCTCCGCAACATGTCGGCAACGATCGATCGGTTCAGTTTCCAAAGCTTCTTGAAAGCCAGCCGTTCGGTCTGTCCCCATATCTGGAGTGCGACCGAAAAGAGACAGCTCTTTTCGGGGGTTATCATCAATTTGAGATGAATCCCGCCAGCATCGCTTCCGTCTCGAAAGGGATTTGGCTCCAATCGTTTTTCAAAGGAACTCTTTTCAGGGACGAACTCGAGGGTGACAGCGGTTGGGTTGATACGGTAGCGAAACTTGTTATGGCTCCCGAAGTTGGTATTGACGACCTCAGCAGGTTCGATTACTACCGTCTCAAACAGATCCCAAAGCACGTGGTAGAGCTCGTGATCAGGGCAATTGATCGCCTCGTAGTATTCTTCTGGAGTCGCTTGCGCAAGATCTGGTAATAGAGCCTGTCCATTAGGCCAGCATTTTCGTATCTTGGCAGCCCGGCCCAAGCGAAACACGATTGGCCGGTCGTTCGGAAAGGCGGGCTTGGGGAAGTCGTGGAAGCCCGGAAGCCGGTTTCTAGAGTCGTCTAACCGACTTCTTGATCGTCTTGGCCAACCGGTCGATCCCTTTGGAGAGCGACCGGAATGAGGGTTGGCTTAGATCCCCTACCGAAACCACTCGGGCTTGGTCACGCTCGTAGTAGGAGGTGACCCCGGTTTGAATCTGGCGGGCGAGTCGCTGCATTTCCCCCATTAGATTCTGCAACTCTTGAGGCGACTGGGCCAACTGAAACGATCCAACTCTTGCGGGTTTTCGCTGATCGAGATAATCGAGATAGAAATCTTCCCTCAGCGACTTGTTGAGCGAACGAATCGTATTAATTGCGGCGTCAACTCGATCTTGAAGTTCACGCCGGCTCAACTGGGACTGTCGGTGCAGTTGCAGATCACTTTGCAGAGAGACTATTGCCTGGCCCAGTCGGCGACTAAGCTCGGAGGTCTTGCTCAGCGCGAGACGTGCCACGTCCTCGGTCAGAATCGGACTGCCTTGAGCGTAGGTCCAGAGATTGTCATGGCCGGAAAGATAGCCGTACTCGAAAAATAAACGGGTAAAAAAGCGATCGCAATAATATAGACCCAGAGGACGGTAGTGGTAGCCGTGCCAACGTCTTAGGTTGGAACTGATGTCTGAATAGGTGCTTCCCGAGGGATCGCGGCCGGTGCTATGCGTAGTTGCGGGGGATCTGCTTCCTCCAAGGGTGCTACCCATAGTTGACCTTGTAGAACTAATGCCCGAGCTCGCCGGTGTTCTTACTCTGGAGACGGAGCTCAACCGCGAGGGAGTTGCGGTACGGACGGATGGCGCGCTCAGGGTGCTTTTGGACCAGCTGCTACCCTGACTGGGACGCATGCTGATCGGCCGTTTCGGCTGTTGACCACTTTGGGCCCAAATCGATACTGGCATTGCCAGTAGGAAGAAAACCGACCAACAGCGTATTCCCCATCGGCGCATAACGCACCCCCTTCTGACTCTAATTATTCAGACGCGTTTAGTCGTTCGAGTGGTTCAAAGCTAATTGTAGCCCTAGCAGCAGCCGGATGCAAGAACGAAACGACGCTTGCTTGTCGACGGGAATCCGGCCCACTTCGTCTCCTCCTCCCAGCTGTGTAGATTGCCTGTGCTATAAACCATTCTTATGGAAATAAATTACCAGTTGCTGTTGATCGTGGCGGCCCTCTTTCTGGTTCTTTTGAACGGGTTTTTCGTCAACGCGGAGTTTTCGATTGTCAAGGTACGTGAAACGCGAGTACGCGAGTTGGCGCGTGGTGGAAGTCGGTCGGCGCTGACCGCTCAACGCATCATCGGACAGATGGACGAGTACCTCTCGGCCACCCAACTCGGAATCACGCTGGCCAGCCTCGGGTTGGGCTGGATTGGCGAACCGGCATTTTCCGCCATCTTCCTGCCTCTGCTCTCCTCCGCTAATTTGCTTCAACCGGGTTTGACCCACACCTTGGCCGCCGGTACGGCTTTCGTATTAATTACTTTCCTGCATATCGTGCTCGGCGAACTTGCTCCCAAGTCTCTGGCCATTCAGAAGCCGGAGCGATCAGTGCTGTGGACAGCCCAGCCACTGGTCTGGTTCTATCGATTCTCCTATCCGTTGATTTGGGCCCTCAACGGAACTGCACTTTACATGCTTCGGTTGCTGGGTATCAGGGCTCCTTCGGAATCGGAGCCGGCTCACTCACAAGAGGAAATCCGCCAGCTCCTTGCTCATTCCCACAAGCATGGATTGCTCGGCCGCGACAAAAAGAAGCTTTTGGAACAGGTTCTCAAGTTTGGGGAAAGAACAGTGCGCCAAGTCATGGTCCCGGCTGTCGAGGTCAAGTGGCTCGATATCGGTGTCTCGTTGCGGAAGAATCTGGCAACCGCCACTAAGGAAAAACATACGCGGTACCCTCTTTGTCAGGGTTCGCTCGACCGGGTGCTGGGTGTGATTCACGTTAAGGATCTGTTTTGGAATCACCAGCGTATCGGTCCTTCCTTCGCCTTGGATTCGATTTGCCGTGAGGTGAATTTTGTTCCTGAGAACAAAGGTATCGAGGAGATGCTAGCCGATTTCCGGCGCACTCGGGTTCACTTGGCAGTCGTGGTCGACGAGTTCGGATCTACTGAGGGAATAGTGACCCTGGAGGACATCCTGGAGGAGCTAGTGGGCGAAATTCAAGACGAGTTCGACATCGGCAACCCGCCCGAGATGGTGAGTGTTATCGGGAAAGGAAAGTGGAAGGTCCACGGCCGAGCATTGCTGACGGAAGTCGAGCATGCCTTCGGCATTGAGCTTGGAGACAACGAGAACGATACCCTTGGCGGGCATGTCATGATGGTTCTTGGACGTACTGCCCGGGTTGGAGACATGTTGGAAATTGGCTCCGCTTACCAAGTCCGGGTGGTAGGAATGAAGGGTCTACAGATCACTGACTTGGCAGTCAAAAAGATTTCCGGGGAATAACCCGCTTTCTGAAAGGTTCCTTGCCGACGATCTGGAGGTTGATTATGGAGACGCTTGGGCAAAGGCGTCTGGTTGAATGCGTCATGAATGTGAGTGAGGGACGCGATGCAACCACCTTGGAAGCTATTGCTCAAGCGATTTCGACGACCCGAGGTGTAGCTCTCTTGGATGTCAGTAGTGACTTCGATCATCATCGTTCGGTCTTCAGCTTTGTTGCCGAGCCACCGGAAAAGATCGTCCGGGCATCTTGGCGTGCTATTCGTCAAGCCTGTAGGAGAATCGATCTCACCCAACATCGCGGGATTCATCCACGAATTGGTGCCGTGGACGTGGTGCCCCTGGTACCGCTTTCCGGTGTTGCTGACGAGGAAGCTGTCGTTTGGGCCCGGAAGCTGGCGAAGAAAACGGCTGAGGAGCTTGAGCTGCCAGTTTTTCTCTACGGACTGGCAGCTCGTCAAGAACGAAACCGGCAATTGTCTCAGCTGCGCCGGGGTGGATTGAGTGGGCTGGCACTGGCTCTCGATCGCCGGGAGCAGGTGCCTGATTTTGGCCCTCGGCGGCTCCACCGGACCCGAGGTGCTTGCGCCATCGGAGTGCGGCAGCCACTAGTAGCTTTCAATGTTTACCTGAACTCCACGCAACTCAGGATCGCTAAGCGGATCGCCCGTGGGATTCGGGAAAGCAACGGGGGGCTCGTAGCTGTGCAGGCGCTGGGGCTTTATGTGGCTCGCAGACGGCAAGTGCAGGTCTCGATGAATCTCTTGGATTATCGACGGACTTCTCCGGAAAACGTTTTTACGACCCTTTGCAAATTGGCTCGGCAGAGAGGCGTGGACGTCTCCGGAAGCGAACTGATTGGATTGATCCCGCGGGATGCTTTGCCCGAGGGAGGGGCGGAGCGGTTGATGATAGAGGACTTTGCCGCCGACCGGATTCTCGAAAACCGCATTGCCCGGCTGTTTCCGACTGGTTCCTGCTGAGTCAAGTAAAGGCTGCTCCCAAGAAATCCCGGCAGCCGACCTCATCGGAAAACTGGGCACTGAAGCCAGTGTGCTAGAATCAGGGTAACCGAGCACAGTCTCATGAAGCATGTTCCGAGGCCCACTCTCTTGCTGGCGTTATCCTGTTGCGGTTCCTGGTTGTGGGGCGGTATAGCCAAAGACCTGCAGAACTATTACATCGGCAAATTTGAGAACCACGCCATGTACCTCAAAGTCCCGGTTCATGGCATGCGACAGGTCGTCTTTGCCCACGAAGTTCCCCGTTTGGACCGAAGCAGCCGAGGTTTGCCACTGTTCTTCAAGATCGGTGATCCAGTTCGCGTCCTCGATCTGTCTTTCAGAGATGAAGGGATCCGCTTTAAGGTTGCCTCGGTTGATATGAGTCGCCAGAGCGAGCTCTTTTTTCAATTCCGAAGCCAGTTGAAGTCTGACTTTCCTCAAAAGGCTCAATTCGACTCCGCCTTGGCTTATATTTTTGCCGCAGGTTTAAGTTACAAGGAAATTGACTCAGCCAAGGAAGCGTTTGTAGAGGACCAGTACGCTCAGATAGTGCAAAATTTGGCGTCGTCCATCGGCAGCGGCACCGAGTTTGTGGAACAGCAGATTTTGGAGCAGAATCCTGAATTCAACAAAACGCGGACAACGCTCCACAACCGGGAGCAAGAACTCTCACAGACTCGTAACCGGCTTGAGCAGGAGCGCACCGGTAGGCAGCAGGCAATCTCCAGAGCCGACCAGTTGGAGCGCCGTCTCGCACAAAGCCGAGATGAGAATGAAAAATCCAAGCTGGAGCGGAGTCGGTTAACTAGGCAACGAGACCAACTTCAGGAAGAGAACCGACGACTCGAGCAGGACAATCAGCAGTGGATGCAGCGGCGCAAGACATTTGAAGAACGCATACAAAGACTGATTCGTGATCTGGGCGTGGAAACTGATTCACGCGCCCAGTTAGGCAACCAAGTCACTTCGTTGGAGTCGATGCTGGAGAATCTCAGGCAGATGTCGAGTGCTCTGTCAGAAAAGCTGAGCAACTCGGAAAAACGAGTCAGCGAACTGGAGCAAGTCAACCAGGAACTGACCGACTCCAGAGCCCAGATTAAACGGGAGAGAGACCGTCTTTCCACCAATTTGCGCGAGCTGACCTCTGACAAGAACAGTCTCAATGCCCGCTATCTCAAAATCCGCGAAGAAAAGAGGACAATCGAGTTGACCCAGAAGCTGACGGAAGCACTCCGGGTCAAGCGACTGGGCGACTCTCAAGGGTGGGATAGTTTCGAGGTTTTTCTTCTCAGTCAGAAATTGGCCACATTGAACGTCGAACCTCCCACGCGACCACTTGTCCCCCATGGTGTCAGTTTGGAACTACTCTCGCCGGAAACGGTGACCTTCAGCGAGCAGGAACGGGAGCTTTACGAATTTTTGGGCCCGGAGTTAACGGTTCAAACCTCGTGGGACTCCGGCCACGATTCGCTTCGGCCGGTCCTTGTCGAAGGGGAGGAACGTCAACACCTCAAGACGCGTCAAAGGGGACATTGGAATTGGCAATTTGAAGGCAATCTTGCAGGTTCCACACCGGTGGTTCTAAAAGTCGATCTCTTCACCACCGACGAACAACGGGTCCCATTATCGTCACACGAATACACCTTATCGGCCGTTGGGCTCTCAGGTCTACTGGGCCAGGAGTTATCACTCTTGTCGATTCTGATTGGCTCTATCGGGGGTTTTTCACTCCTGGCGTTGGTGCTGGCGGTCCGTAGCCGCCGCACAGTTTCGAAACGACGCCTGGGGTCGGTTGACCCCATCGTCCAGAAAAAACTCTGAAAGGCCGGCAACAGCCACCAACAGTTGTCAATAAAATCCCGTCGCGCAAGCTGGGGGTACCCCGCCGCTTTGGGAGTCATTGTTATCATCGCATCCCTACCAACAATGGCTGGGGATCGTTTCCCTTCTCTTAGTACCCTGAGCCCGCCTAGCCGCGAAGCAGGTTTCTCCGACTGCGGTTCGGGCCTTTGGAGCGTTGGTACTCCTTAGAGACAATCCACAGGTGGGGAAGGAGCTGGAGGTGTCCCGGCAGACCCTGATCAGTTCATGCCTTCAAGATCCACTTTGCCGGAACTCGCCTACGCCTGTCATGAAGGGTTGGCAGGGCGGCCGAATCGGTGTAGAGGTCCGTTTTCTTAGCTTGGCGTGCTATCATGATTCGGTGGTTGCCACTTCGAATCCCGCCCGCCGAAAGGCAAAAGAGTTGAAGCGCGTGGGGGAAATCATCGACCGGTTGGAAGACGAGTATGGCGGCGCCACCTGTGCGCTTAATCATGACAACCCTTTTCAATTGCTGGTAGCGACGATCCTTTCGGCACAGTGCACCGATGTCCGCGTCAACCAGGTGACGCCTAAACTGTTTGCTGCCTATCCGACTGCCGAGTCCTTGGCCGGTGCCGACCTTGAACACGTGCAGAAGCTGGTGCGGAGCACCGGTTTTTTCCGCAATAAATCGCGCAACTTGAAGGCGGCTGCCACGGTGCTGGCGACCGAATACGGGGGTGAACTTCCCCGAACCATGAAAGAAATGTTGGCCTTGCCGGGAGTGGCCCGAAAGACGGCCAATGTTGTCCTTGGCACCGGATATGGGATCGCCAGCGGAGTGGTCGTAGACACTCACGTCGGTCGTATCTCTCAACGCTTGGCGCTGACGTCGGCCAAGAACCCAGTGATGATCGAGAAAGATCTGATGGCACAGGTTTCACCAGAGAAATGGATCGATTTCTCCCATTGGGTAATCCATCATGGCCGTCAGGTTTGTCAGGCTCGCAAACCGCGGTGCCGCCACTGCCTCCTGGCCGATCTTTGTCCCTACTACCAGGACCAGGCGAACACTTGAGCATGTCGGGCAAGGCTCGCCCCTCCCAAATCTTTTTCCTAATTACCTTCCTGGTTACCCTTTACATTTTTTACCTAATGCTGAAGCCCTTTTTGGTTTCAGTGGTTTTGGCCATCACTCTGGCCTCGCTCTTTTACCCGAATTACCAGGGATTGCGGCAGAGGCTAGGGGGACGATCCAACCTCAGTGCATTGTTGATGTGTGTGGTGGTTACCTTTCTGATCATCATCCCTTTGGCGGTTCTCTTTATCGCCTTAGCCAATGAGGTTAATTCGGTCTACAACACGCTTCGATTCCAGCAAGCCTACTTCTCAGGGTTGTTGATCGGTTCTGACAACACCCTCATTAATATTTTCCGGGAGTGGGTCAGCCGCTATCTCGATCTGGAGATCAGAGATTTGTCGACCGTTCTCTCTTCACTAGTGGACCGGATGGCCCTCTACCTGCTGGATCACTATTCGGCGATTTTGGGCGGAGTCGGAGCACTACTGCTCAATTTTCTGGTGATAATCTTTGGCATGTTCTTCTTCTTTCGGGACGGTAGCCTCGTGATCGGAGAGATTAAACAGCTCATCCCCTTGGCCCCCCGCTACGCTGACATGGTATTCGACAAGCTAAAGTTGGTCACGCGCGCCACTTTTTTTGGAATCTTCGCCACCGCGCTGGTGCAAGGTTTGATCGCTGGAGTTGTTTTTTTTGTGCTGGGCATCAATAGTCCCATTCTCTGGGGCACTGCGAGCGCCGTGTTCTCACTCATACCGTTAGTGGGAACGGCAACGATCTGGGTTCCCATGGCCATTTATCTGATGCTGACAGGTTCGCCGATAAAAGGGATCATCCTCATAACACTGGGGGGGAGTCTGATCGGTTTGGTCGATAACGTCCTGCGACCGTGGATTATCGAGGACGGGCCAGGAGGAATGCCTTTGTTGCTGGTCTTTTTCGCCTTGGCGGGAGGTTTGCTGCTCTTCGGTCCGGCAGGTCTGGTTTTGGGGCCGCTGGTAGCAGCATTACTGGTGACACTGGTCGACATTTACAAAATCGAATACGGCGACGGTGGGAAATCTGCTGAGGCCTGATTCGTTGGATTACTGGCGAGTCGCCGCCAAGTGACCCAGTGGCCCCGGCCCATCTTTCAAGGACTGCGCCCCTTCGATAGCCTTGCTGACAAAACGCTTGGCCCGCCGAACGGCACTTTCCAGCTCTTCACCCCAGGCCAGATGGGCGGCTACGGCGGAAGCCAGGGTGCAACCACTTCCACGAGTAGAAATAGCCGCTTGGCGGGGTGCCCGCAAAACAAGGGCCCGATCATCACTAAGAAGTATGTCGCAACAGTCAATCCCAGCTCCATGACCACCCTTGACGAGCACGGCAGCCGGCCCCCAGCTTCGAATTTCTTGGGCTGCCAGCTGGATATCGTTGGCCGTTACCAAGCGGCGACCGACCAATTCTTCTGCTTCAGGCAGGTTGGGAGTCACGATTAGCGCCAGCGGAAAGAGTCTCCGTCTTAGTGTCTCCAAGGCTCCAGGACGAAGTAAAGGAAAGTTGCCGCTAGAGGTCATCACCGGGTCAATCACCAATTTTGTGACGGCGTAGCGCTGCAGTCGATCAGCCACCACTTCAACCAGTTGACTCGAGTAGAGCATTCCAGTCTTGACAGCCTCGGCACCGGGCCCCTCCATAATCGCATCGATCTGATCGGCCACCGCAGACGGTGGAAGAGGGGTGACAGAAAACACGCGGTGGGTATCTTGAGCGGTCACTGCGGTGACCGCCGTAAACCCGTGAACTTGCAGAGCCGCCAAGGTCTTGAGATCGGCCTGAAGCCCCGCGCAGCCCGCACTGTCGGACCCCGCAATCGTCAAGACGCTGGGGAGAGTGGCCACTTGCATCATTATACAGACCTGTAGCCTTATGCTATTCTATTTCCCTGTAATCCTCGTGTTGTAAGGAGGAGATAAAGCTATGGCCCAAGGAGACAAAGTCATTTATTTCTTGGTGGGCAGCTTCGTTGGCGCTGCTGTGGCATTGCTGTTTGCTCCCAAGTCGGGTGAAGAGACGCGGAACTTCCTGGGAACCAGCTATCGAGATAGTGCCGACAAACTTGGCAGCAAGGCTGCCCAAGGGCGGACGCAATTTAACGAGGGCTCGCAGTGGTTGGCAGATCAAGCCGCCAAGAGCAAAGAAACGCTGACCAAGAAATCACTCGAGGCTGGGGAAAGGTTCACGGCTACTGTGGACCAGGGCAAAGAGACTGTCGTTAAGCAGAAAGAGCAAGTGGCCAAGGCCGTAAAAGCAGGCAAGAAGGCCTATCTGGATGAAAAACGGAATCTCAAAGATGGGGTTGAACCATCGGCAGGCTGACAACGATGCCCCCTCTGCGATGGATTCCTTGTTAGAGGCTAACCGAACTCTGCAGACGGGAGATTGGACCGGTTGAACATCGAAATTCTGTTGCTCGTCCTCGTGGGCGTCACGGCGCTGGCCATCATTCTGCAGGGGTTCTCGATTTGGTGGGCCTCCCGATCCATCACGCTTTTGGCTGATCGATTGGAAAACCAAGTAGGGGAATTTGGAAGCAAACTGAATATCGTACAAACTCGCCTCGTGGAGGTTTCCGAGAACCTCAAACCACTGCGAACTGCCGCCGAAGAGGCTAGCACCAGCTTCAACGAGATTTCATCGATTTTAAAGCAGCGGGCGTCCGATCTGGACAGCTTCGTCGGCGATCTGTTAAGCGTTGGCCGCAATCAAGTCTCCAAGATTGATTACCTGGTCACCGATACCGTGCAGAAGTTCGAACAGACGACCGAGATCATCCAGCAAGATATGATTCGACCTGCGGTGGAAATCTCGTCTTTCGTGAAGGGAATTCGAGCTGGGCTGGGAGTCCTTTTTTCATCCCAAAAACCAACACGATCTAAGGATATGGCGAGCGATGAAGAGCTCTTTATCGGTTAGACGCTTTCCAGCCCCCAACGCAAAAGGACCGCCCCCCAAGTAAATCCCGCACCAAAACTGGCCAATAGCACCAAGTCCCCGGGTTGCAAACGCCCTGCCTGATGAGCTTCTACCAGTCCCATCGGGATGGTGGCTGCAGTGGTGTTGGCATAGCGGTCAATATTGACTAGCACCTGCTCAGGGCGAAGGTTGAGCCTCTGGACCGACGAATTGATGATTCTCAAATTGGCTTGATGGGGAACGAATAGCCGGAGATCTTCGGCCTTGAGGTTATTGCGGTCCAACAGTTTCTGAGAGACTTCGGTCATTAGTTTGACTGCGAACTTATAGACGTTTCTTCCCTCCTGGTGTACGTAGTGCAAGCGGTCTCTAATCGTCTCAAGGCTGGCCGGGTTGCGGCTTCCGCCAGCCGGCATTTTGAGATACTTGCCACCCGTGCCGTCGCTGTGCAAGAGAAAGTCGAGGATCCCAATCCCCTCCCTGTCGGTGGGCTCCAGAACGACGGCTCCGGCACCGTCGCCAAAGAGCACACAAGTTTGCCGATCCTCAAAATCAACGATCGAGCTCATCACATCGGTGCCCACTACTAAGGCTTTCCGATAGATCCCGTTCTCAATGAACTGAGTACCGGTCGCCAGAGCATAGATGAACCCGGAACAGGCTCCGGAAAGGTCGAAACCCCAGGCGTTAGTGGCGCCGATTTTCTCTTGCAAGACACAAGCGGTTGAGGGAAAGAACATGTCCGGCGTTATCGTAGCCACAACGATCAGATCGAGTTCCTGTGGGGTGGCGCCGGCCTGCTCAAGTGCCTTTTCCACTGCCCGGACGGATAGATCGCTAGTAGCCTGACCGTTTGAAACAATATGCCGTTGACGAATCCCGGTCCGCTCTCGAATCCATTCGTCCGAGGTGGCGACCTTTTGCTCAAGGTCGTGGTTGGTCACTACGGTCTCCGGAACATACATGCCGAGACCAGTCAATGTTGCGCGAATCTTCATCAAGTGTTGATCTCCTGCCAGCTGGCAGCACCCCCCCCCGCCTACGGCTGTTCGACAGAGTCTTGGCGGATCACCTCGACTCCCGGTGGAATCTTGAATCTGAACCTTTGATTGGGGATAGGGATGTTCTCACGAATATTAGTCAAAATGTAGTCGCTTCTTCCACCCAGGATCTCGAAGATGGAGAGGCCGTTTATCAGGTAAGTCTGCCTATCGATCTTGACCAAGATCCGGCTAAACTCACCGGAGGGACGAAGAGGGTGCAAGTTGAGCCAAAGGCTTCCAGGATGCAGCGTTTGTCCATTCGTTTCCAGGGTCACCTCGAAGTTGTCTCTTACATCGGCTTGGCCAAAAAGAAACAACAAAGGGGTTTGGTCTGTCTCGGCCGGGAAATCCGCCACCATCACTTGCCGATCTTCAGGGACATGGAAATAGGCTTTCTTCCCATCAGTGACGAAAAACTTCCGGCTTGGTTCTCGATACTCCCAATACATTCTGGCTGGTTTCTTGACCAGGAGGATGCCGCTCTCCTGCAATTCGAACCGATGACTTCGGTAGACTTGACGGAAATCAGCGGCAAGGCTCCGGATGTTTCCGTAACGTTCCTTCAGCCGAGCCAGAATCTCATCCACTCCCTCGATTGTCAAAGCGTGTGATGGGTTTGCCCAAAGGCCACCGGGCATTAATGCCATCAATAGCAGAAAGCTGATCGGTTTCATTCTGAAATCACTGAGAAGGTGAAGGTCCCGTATCCTTCGTTTGGTTGTCGTTGCCGAAAAAGGAAGTCAATAAAATCAGCACGACACCGGTCGTGATTGCCGAGTCGGCAATGTTAAAGGTCGGCCAAGCGAACGTCGTCCCCCAGTGGACCTTGATGAAGTCCACTACTCTGCCATTGACGAGACGGTCCACGAAATTGCCGGTGATGCCACCCAATAGCAGGCCAAAAGCCAAGAAAAGCAGCTTTTCCCGGAGCGGCGTGGTTAGAACGTAGTAAAAGATCATCGCCATGGCCAGGATGGCTATTCCGGTCAAAATTGGAGTCTTCCATGCTGACTCTTCTTGGAAAAAGCCGAAAGCAATCCCTTCGTTAGTCATGTAGTGTATCGTCAGGAACTCCTCGATTACCTTGTAGCGGGGGTCTGGGCGCTGCCCCAAGGTGTTCTCAACCCACCACTTAGTGGTGAGGTCTCCCACAAAAACCACTGCTCCCAGTATCAGTGACCAGTATCGAGTCAAGTCCGGACCTCCGAGTGGAGAATTCGCGAACAACGACCACAGACGGTCGGGATTTCGGGGTCGGTGCCTACTGAATCGCGATAGTGCCAACAGCGTTCGCACTTGGTGCCGCCGGCTAACGAGACCTCAACCTTCAGATTTCCCGGCGCTTCAACAAGTTCGACTTCCGATACCAGAAAAAGAAACCGTATCCCCTGGAAACTGCGCAGCAGGTCAAGTGTCTTGGCATTGGCTCGCAGTGTGACCTTGGCCTCGAGGGAATTGCCGATCAGTTTTGACTGGCGACTTTCTTCGAGAGCCTTAAGCACCTTCTCCCTAGCGGTTTGTAATGGTTCCCACCTTTGCAACAGCTCGTCATCCCGATAAGCCTCAATAGCCGTGTTGAACTCTGCCAAATGGACTGAGTCGTGGGGCAGAGATTTGCCTTCGTAAAGGTTTTCCCACACCTCCTCGGAAGTAAAAGGAAGAATTGGTGCCAGCAAGCGCACCACGGTGTCGGTAATCAGGAAAAGTGCGGTTTGCGCTGCTCTTCGTGACTGAGACCGCTGAGGTGAGATGTAGAGACGGTCTTTGAGGACATCCAGATAAAAGCTGGAGAGATCCACGATCAGGAAACTGTAGAGCGTGCGGTAAACGACATGAAAATCGAATCGCCGATAGGCTTGCTGACAACGTTGCGCTACCCAGGCAGTTCGGGCCAGTGCCCAACGATCAAGTTCTTCCAACTGTTGTACCGAGTCCACTTCAGGGACAAAATTCCAGAGGTTGCCGAGCAAGAAGCGTTGAGTGTTGCGAATCTTGCGATAAGCCTCTCGCAGGCGGGCCAGAATTTCCTCACTTAGCCGGACGTCCTCGGTGTAGGTGATTGAGGCCACCCAGAGGCGCAGTATTTCGGCGCCGCTGTCCTTTATCACCTCCAGCGGTGATATCACGTTGCCCAGCGATTTCGACATGGCTTGGCCGTCCCTGTCCAGAGTCCAGCCATTGCAGATGACGGTTCGGTAGGGAGGAGCATTCCGCGTTCCGACCGCGACCAGAAGCGAGCTGTGGAACCAACCTCGATATTGATCTCCACCCTCCAAGTAGACATCCGCAGGCCAAGGCAAATCGGGACGATGGCCCAAAACTACGGCATGGCTGACGCCCGAGTCGAACCAAACGTCCAGAATGTCGAATTCCTTTTCAAACGTTTCCCCACCACAGGCGCGACAAGCCGTATCCTCCGGCAGCAGTTGGCTCACCGTCTTAAAGTACCAGGCATCGGCCCCACTCTCTTCGAAGATTTCGGCCACCCGCCTTACCACTGCCTTCTCAAGTAGGGGCTCTTGGCACTGCTGACAATAAAAAACTGGGATTGGAACGCCCCAGGTTCTCTGGCGGCTGATACACCAGTCGGGACGAGTAGCGATCATTCCTCCGATGCGTTCTTTCCCCCAAGTGGGGATCCACTGGACTTGTTGTATCGCCTCCAGGGAACGCTGACGGAGTCGGGCGTGATCCATGTTGATGAACCACTGCGGGGTAGCCCTGAAAATCACGGGTTTGTGGCAGCGCCAGCAGTGCGGATAACTGTGGATAATCTCTTCCTCGGCCAAAAGAATTTGACGATCCCGCATAAACTTGTTGATCTTGGGATTCGCTTCGAACACGTTCAGGCTGGCAAAATGTTCTACTTCGGGTTTGAAAACCCCGTCGGCATTGACCGGATTGTAGATGGGGATTCCGTTTTGCTTACCGACAACGTAGTCGTCGTGACCATGACCCGGCGCCGTGTGCACGGCACCCGTCCCTTGATCGAGGGTCACGTGCCGGCCCAGAATTGCTTTCGACTCGCGATCGAGCCAGGCATGACGAAAAACCAGTCCCTCCAACTCCCGCCCGAGAACAGTGCCCAGCAGACGATAGTTCTTGAGAGAGCAGGGAACGGAGACCGCCTCCACCAATTCCTCGGCGAGCAGGTAGACATCCGAGCCCGATTCCAACAGCGCGTAACGAAAATCAGGATGGAAACAGATAGCCAGGTTGGCCGGTAACGTCCAGGGAGTTGTGGTCCAGATCAAAACTGAGAGTGTTTTACCGGCTAGTTCCTTTCTCAGCTGAGTCGGATCACCCTGTAGCGGAAACTTGACATAGATACTGGGGCTGGTGTGATCTGCGTACTCGACCTCTGCCTCTGCCAAGGCGGTCTCACAGGAGATACACCAATGCACGGGTTTGAGTCCCCTGAAGACGTTACCGGTCGTAATGAAATGGCCCAGCTCCCGCACGGTGGCGGCTTCATAGGCAGAGTCCATCGTGAGATAGGGTCGGTCCCACTGCCCAAAGATACCGAGACGCTTGAATTCCTGGCGCTGAATGTTGACAAATTTTTGCGCGTAGCGACGGCACTGACGGCGCACCTTGAGCAGATCCCCGGCGGGTTTCTTCCCACCCAGCACCTTGATCTCAATGGGCAAACCATGGCAGTCCCAACCCGGCACATAAGGTGCGTTCAGGCCTTCCATGGTCTTTGACTTGATGATCAAGTCTTTGAGAATCTTGTTGAGGGCGTGGCCCAAATGGATATGCCCGTTGGCATAGGGAGGGCCATCGTGGAGGATAAAAGCAGGCTGTCCTTGTCGCCGTTCTCGAATCCGCTCATAGATATCGAGCGCCTTCCACTTCTGTAACATCCGCGGCTCCAGATTGGGAAGGTTAGCCTTCATTTTGAAACCGGTTCGCGGCAGATTTATCGTTTGTTTCAGGTGGAGGCGTTCACCCAAACGGTCTGTCATTTGTCGCTCCAAGAGAAGCTATTATAGGAAAGTGCCGGTGTTTGCGGTTTCAGAGCCGGCAGCAACATCTAAGGCCCTGGGTTTTTCATGAAATGGTCATCAAAAGGAAGGCGTTAATTAAGAGAGTACCACTGATTTCAACCTGTGTGCCCGCTTGGAAAACCACAGATCGATCTGGATCCGGATCCCGGCTTTGGCGCTTGGGCAGACACCCCCGAACCGCCTATTCCGTTCTTGAGGGTGGTTGGGATTTTCCTCGCTGCCAAGAAACCCCCCACCCGCCTTTGTGGGGTTCGAGGTGCGGACATCTCTTTGTGGCTGTTGTGATCCGCTGTATGGAGACGCCGCGCCCCCTAACTTCTTTCTGTCTTACCGATGGACGCCAATCCGGCTATTTCCCGTTGAGGTCGCAGCAGCCGCGGCCAGTCCCTGGAACATATGTCGACCAGTAATCGAAGCGCTCAACGTAAATTGAAGTTCACCTCAATGGTGACTAGAACGTCGACGTTCTGCCCATTGAAGGTGCCCGGCTTAAAGCGCCAATTAGTGGCAATTTCCCGAATCGCGCTTTCCTCCAGACCGTACCCGAGCGCGCGCAGCACTTTGAAGCTGTCCACTCGACCGTTCTTGCGAACCACTGCCTGCAAAAACACTACCCCCTGCGATTTGGCCTTGATGGCGTCGTCGGTAAACTTAGGGTCGGTCTTGACGAGGACCACGGGCATCGTGACTCCCCCACCGGCCCGGTAAACGCCGCCGCTGCTAGTGCCCGAGCCGGGCCCCGGATTGTTGGAAAGTCCCTCTCCGTCAAGCGGTCCCTTGCCCCGGCCTCCTTGGGAGGGCGGGCCTGGCGGCGCAGTCACATCTCCCAGGTTGAGCTCCAGGGCAAGTTGGTCGACGATCTTGGGAACCTCATCCAGCTCCTTCTTCTTGATCGGATCAGGGGCGTTGGGGGTTGGGTCTGGAATCGGAATCACCACCGGCTTGGGTTTGGGCGCAATGGGTTTAGGCTCGGGAGTTGGAGCCCGAGGTCGACCTTCGGCTCCAGCTAGTTGTGCCGGCCGGGCCAGCTGGCGAATGACGAAAACCTCGCGAGCCGCCACAAGAGCAGTGTCTCCAAAGGACGGGATATAGATGAACAGCAGCACCAGATGAAAGAAAAAAGCCAAAATAGCCGCCACCTGCAACGGCTTCCGGCCGGAAATATTGTCCGCAAAGACATTTTCGCTATCGTCAGCGTAGCGGAAGCGCTCCGCCTCGGTGATCTTTAATGCCAGGACCCGTTCCAGGAAATCCCAGAACCCACCCTGATTGCCGGTTTGCTGCCTCATACCTTTGCCCGTTGTTAAATCAGCGGTCTCAATGTTAAGAAATCTAACCGGTTAGCTTCAACCCAATAGCTTCTCTTCGCCTAAGTCTGATGAAGCAATCCCAGCGAAGTATCAGTATGGAGTTGTCCTTCGGGATCTCCGAGGGACCCACCCTAGGTGCCGCCGCCCAGGCTCCACGCAGGCGCTCCACCCGCTCCTAGTCGAATCCTTCGACGGTCTTCGGATGAAGGACTGCAGCTGCAATCAACGTGATCCTATCCGCGTGGAGTGTCGCTGCCAGCTTGCCGATCACCTTCCACAGGGACCGCCTATGCCTACGGAAGAAGGCCGCATCGGCGCACTCGAAGGTCGCGACTCACGAACACATCTGCCGCGATTGCGGACGGAAGATCAAAGTGGGACGCCCGCCTCTTGATCAGAGTTACTCGTACAAAGTTTGTGATGCGTGCTGGAGCGATGACCAGCCTCACGTTAATGTCCATGTTCATGTCGTCGTTACCAAGCGTTATACAGAACGCTCTCTACGATTCATTGAGGCTAACCGGCATCGGCCCTTCTTCCTCTATCTGGCCCGTGCAATGCCGCACAAGCCGCTGGCGCCACACCGACTGGAACGGATCCGATCGAGTTCGCCAGTACCGCTCCGGCTGACATTGGCTCGGCAGATTTCCCGACTTCAGGTACTTCCGTGCCGTCTTTCGCCACAGCCCCGCTTTCGCCGCCGCCATCGTTAGCGTCTTCTCCTTCTTGCGCAATTTCATTAACCTCGGTGCTTGCTGATCTTTAACCATGCCCTCATGGTCAGCATCAGCCCTGAAAAAGCGGGGAATTCTAATTGTCGCTAATCACATGCCGCCCATACAAGCTCCCGCCGAGCTACGGACGATTGCCTCCACATCGCTTCGTGGCCAGGTAATCCCGTGATTCGATTTCAGCGTTTCTAGACTTGCCGGATCTCCGATTGACGGGGATTCCTGCCATATCACTGCCTCTAGGATTGGAGCGGAAGAGCAGCTCACCCCTCAATTGCGCGCAGGGCAAAGCGCTAGCATCTCTTGAGCTACTGGCGCGGCCTGGGATAGATCGAATATGGCGGTCCAGGTTATGTCGTGATCGGTGGTAGCCGTGTAACTGTTGCGTGACCGTATGGAGTGTCTTACTACGGTTTCTTGGACTTAGAGGCGCCAGCGGCGGATAAGTTCTGCCAAGCGAGACGGGTAACCCTCCTGGGTGGTCAGGAGATCTTGCTTGATAACGGCGAGATCTTGGGGACGGTCAAGATCGTGCCAACTAGGCAAGAGCCTATACTGGCTCGTCGTCAAACAAGCCAGTGTTTGGGCAAGAACGTTTTCCGTCCCCCATTCGATGCCCTGGAACAACTGGGGCATTGTCTCGGCAACCCCCAAAAGATAGTATCCCCCATCGGCGCTCGGCCCCACCACGACCGGCACTTTAGACAACCATTGAAAACCTTGCCGGAGATAGTCCAAAGGCAAAGTAGGAGAGTCGCAACCGATCAGGATTATCCTTCGGGCCTGGCGCCGGGCTTGCTGAGAAGCCGCCCACATTCGGGCCCCTAGATCGACACCATGCTGGTGTCTAATCCTCCAACCGGCAGTTACAGGCCGAGGGGACCAACTCGCCAGCTCGGCTGGGCTGCAGTCGGCCAGAAAACAATAACGCCGATGGGCCAAGCCACTGCAGCGTTCAAGGCTATCATCGAGTAAAGCTCTATACAGCTCAAGTAGACGCGCTGGGGACAACAACGATGCCAAACGTGTCTTCACTTGCCCGGGACGGGGATAGCGTCCCATTAACACCAGGGCAGATTCATTCAAGCCGATTCCCGTCCCCAGTAGACGTAATCTTTCCAGCTCTCGGGGGCCCGACGGTGCTGCAGATGAAAGTAGATCTTATGAGGGAACCCCGAGGGAGCTTTGGGCGCACGGCGGGGACGTATTCCGGCTTCTTCAGGGGTGCGGCCACCTTTCTTACGATTGCAAGTGATGCAGCAAGTAACGATGTTCTCCCAGGTCGTGCCCCCCCCGCGGGCTAACGGCACCATGTGGTCGTACGTCAGCGCCGAAGCCGATGTCCTCGCTCCACAGTACTGACAGGTGTAAGAGTCACGAGCATAGAGGTTGGCTCGCGTAAAACGAACGCGCTGATGGTACCGTCGCACCTTGACGTAATGGAGGAGGCGGAGGACCGAGGGGAGCTTGACTCCGATGGTGACGCTACGAATCATCCGATCGTATTCAGATAGCACCTCCACTTTGCCTTGGAAAAGCATGCGAAGAGCCTTCTTCCAATGAACGATCTGGAGCGGCTCGTAGGTAGTGTTGAGGATGAGTGTACTTTCCATGCCTTGGTTTCGGCGTGTTCTAGCTTGGGGTCAACAGAAAAGGCCCACCATAACACAAGCGGAGAGCACAAGCATGTCCGAAAATCGGTGGTGTCTTTCTGCTAAAATCGGAATGGGTTCGGGGTGCCGGATTTGCTGAAATGACTTAATGAGGCGGCACTTATCATCGGGTCGCCGAGAGTTTGGTGTTGCCCTCGTCTTCCGTTCCCCGCTGGGTTGACGACGACTAACAATGTTGAGACCGAAGGACAGAATCGGCAGACGCTCCGGCTTGAATATTATTGAAAATTAAGCCAAGTTTTCTTCAATCCAAAATGGGGTACCCGGAAATCCTGGATCAAGAGATTCTGGGAACCAGGTTGAAGGTTTGCCGGCAGGACACACTGAATCGATGAAGCCGCTGAAATCCTTGCTGTCCCCGTTCTTACAGAGCTTGGCGTCGGATTCTGAATTGACTCTGATTTTTCTCAAAGAGCTTTGGCCCCAGTTGGTGGGCGCCAACGTTGCCCGCAACACTCAACCGATATCCCTGGAAGACACGACTCTCACGCTGGGGGTCGTAGACGAAACTTGGAAAAAACAGCTGCAAGGGTTGCAAGACCAGATCCGGAGATCCATCAACAATCAGTGGCAGATGGCCCTGGTTGACCGAATCCGGCTGCGCGTCGATCTAATCCCAAGTGGACCGGGGCAGCTTTCACAGCAGGGTCCGGGCCGAAATTAAAGATACTGTTGCCCGAACTGTACCCGGGCCTATAATTGGAGTCTTGTATCAAGTTGCTTGAAGCCCACCGAAGTGTGAGGTCATGTTTGCAATGGTTCGAGTTGCGGTTTTGCTGAAGATCGTGTTGGTGGCTGCGCTTTCGCATCAGTCGCTGGTGGCGCAGGTTCCGCCCGAAGCCGAGTCCTACTACCATTTCACCCTGGCCAAGCTCTATGACTCCGAGGGACAGTATGTTCGCGCGTTGGAAGAGTTCCGCAAGGCTCTGGAAGCAGATCCAAGCAGTGGGCATCTGCACTTGGACTACGCTCGCACCTTGCGTAATTCCGGGCGGATAGAGGACGCTGTTGCAGAGGCGAAGAAGGCGATCGAACTGGACCCCGAGCTGGCGTCAGCGCACTTTTTTTTGGGCAGTATCTACCATTGGCAACTTCAGCAGGGCCGGCGAGGCCGTATCAACCAGGCCACAGCCTCCTTCGAACGAGTGGTCCAACTACAACCTCAGAACGTGCGCTCCCTGTTTTATCTGGGTCAGCTTTACTTCTTTCAAAGCCGCCATCGGGAGGCTGCAGCAACTTTGGCTCGTTTGCTGGAACTACGACCGGAAATTACCCAGGCTGCGTTCTATCGGGCCAGGGCTCTAGCGGCACTGGACGAGCTGCACGGAGCTATCGAAGTGCTGGAGTTGTCGCTCAAGCAGGTTCCCGATGACCTGGAAAATATCGACTTCCTGGCTCGGCTCTACGAAGAGACAGATCAAATTGCCCGGGCCATCGTACTTCTTCAGGAAGCGATCAAAGCACGCCCTCGCCCGGAGTGGCGTTTTCGGTTGGCACTTCTGTATGCTCGCGATGACGATTTCTCCCGCGCTGTCAGCCTGTTGCGTAAAGCCAGCCAAGACGATCCGCAAAACATGGTCTATAAGGTCGAGCTGGCGAAGGCGCTGGAAGGCACCAATCGTTTCAAGGAAGCGGCCGGAATTCTGCAAGAAGTGACTCAGGCCCAGCCTGACAATCGGGAGGCGCATTACTATTTGGCCTCTTCACAACGCGCATTAGGCCGACAGCAGGAGGCCATAGAGACGGTTCAACACCTGCTGACCCTGGTGTCCAGCAGCGACGCGACCGCTGCCGCCTACCGGACTTTTCTGGCGCTTCTTTATCAGGAACAGAGGAACTACACCAAAGCGTTGGAAATCTTTCGGCAACTCGTCCAAGAAAAACCTGAGAACAGGCAAGCGCAACTGGGCTTGGTTTACGCTCTTAAGGACGCCGGTGACATAACCAAGGGACTTGAGCGTAGTGCTCAGCTGGTGCAACGTTACCCCAATGACCTTGACGCCCACATTGCTCGCGCCACCATGTTGTCAGCAGCAGACCTCCTTGAAGAGGCAGTTCAGTTGTTGCTGGAGCGGACTGAAGTAGACCCCGAGGAAATCGACTATTATTTGGCAATCGCCCAACTGTACGGCGAGAAGAAAATGTATGCTCGGGCTCGAGAGTTTGTGGAGGCGGGCTTGGAAAGATCTCCGGACAACCCGCGTCTACAGTTTCAGTTGGCAGCCCTCTACGAACGCCAAGACAAGGTCGGAGACGCCGAGGCCCAATTTCACAAGTTGCTGAAAGCCAACCCTTCCAATGCAGGTGTGCTCAACTACCTGGGTTACATGTTGGCCGACAGGGGATTGCGGTTGCAGGAAGCGCTGAGCTATGTTGAAAAAGCGGTTGAGCTGGAACCTGACAACGGCGCCTTTCTCGACAGTTTGGGATGGACTTATTTCAAGCTCAATCAGCTCAAATCGGCTGAGTTCAACTTGATGCAAGCCGCCGAGATCAACAAGTCCGATCCCACCATCTTGGAGCATTTGGGAGATCTTTATTTGCGGCTGCAAGATTACTCGCGCGCACGGGCTTACTACGAGCGTTCAATCAAGTTTGCCGAGGATCCGGCTGAAAGAACCAAAGTTGAGAAGAAACTCTCTTCTTTAGACCGACTGCTATCCGATCCTCCCAACTGACCACAGGAGTAAGGGCCCGTCGAGCGCCAGCGTCCCGCCAACGGCTTTGAGAATCTCTACCCCTTCCTTTGCCAAGATCAATTGGGTTCTTAAGGTTCTGGGAAAGCGTCCCGATGGTTATCACGAGATCTCCACCATTCTTCAAACTATCGACCTTTGCGACTGCCTCGACCTAAGACTGCTCGGCGAGCCAGTCATTAGACTGCGGGTTCGAGGTCGAGAAGTTCCCTCCGGAGCCGACAACTTGGTTTACCGTGCCGCGGAACTGATGCTTCCACTGGCACCTACGGAGAGCGGCGTTTCGATCGTATTGACTAAAAGGATCCCGGTAGGCGCGGGACTGGGGGGCGGATCAGGCAATGCAGCCACGGTACTGCTCGCCCTCAACCAGTTGTGGGGCTGCGGGCTTGCCCTCCGACAACTTGAAAGGCTGGCTGCGGAGCTGGGTTCGGATGTCCCCTTTTTCTTGCGGGGAGGAACTGTCTGGGCTAGCGGAAGAGGCGAGCGGCTGCAGCCACTTCCGGACCCTCCCTGTGAGGCGTTATTGTTGTGGTATCCGGGGTTCCCGCTCTCGACTGCGCAAGCTTACAAGTGGGGGCAATGGCCACTGCTTCCGCCTGACCTGCTGTTGACAACCCCGAAGGTCGATAATAAAATTTCCGGTTTCTGCAGCAGAGCGAAGGCTGGAAAGCGCATTCGACATTTGGCTCACAATGATTTTGACGTGCTCTTAAGCTCGCAGCATGCCTTACTAGCTAGCAGGATTGAAGCCTTGGAGAGAGCCGGATGTCAAAAGGTTGTGTTTTGTGGCAGCGGCTCAACTCTGCTGGGGCTAGGTAAGCCGGGTGAATTGGCCAGGATTCGACGGGCATTTCAGAACCAAGAGGGAGAACTGTTCGACTGTCGGACCTTGTCCCGTGATCACTATCAGAGCCGCCTCGCACAGTCAGGAATCCTTTTCTAAAAAGCCTAGCTTTGTCGGTTGAATTCATGTCTGGATTGAAAGTCTTTTCCGGGACCGGCAACCTTCCATTGGCGCGGGAGATCTGTGACCACTTGGGCGTTGAGATCGGCAAGATCCAACTCAAACGTTTCATGGATGGGGAAATTAAGGTTCAGATCCTGGAAAACGTCCGTGGAAGAGACGTTTTCGTAGTGCAGCCCAGCTGTCCTCCGGTCAATGAAAACCTGATGGAACTGCTCATCATGATCGATGCTTTCAAGCGAGCATCAGCCCGGCGGATCACCGCAGTCATGCCTTACTATGGCTATGGACGCCAGGATCGGAAGGATCGCCCTCGAGTTCCAATTTCGGCCAAAGTGGTGGGGGACCTGCTGACTGCAGTGGGAGTCAATCGTCTGCTCACCATGGATCTCCATGCCGGTCAAATTCAGGGCTTTCTCAACATGCCCGTTGACCACTTGTTCGCTACCCCGGTTATACTGGACTATGTCAAGAAACTTGATCTGCACAACCTGACCTTGGTCTCTCCTGATGCGGGAGGAGTGGAGCGAGCTCGTTTCTTTGCCAAGCGAGTCAAGACTAACTTGGCCATCATCGACAAGCGCCGCCGTCAAGCCAACGAAGCTGAGATCATGCACATCATCGGTGATGTAAACGGCCAGGATGTCTTGATCGTGGATGATATGGTCGACACCGCTGGCACGCTGGTTAACGCCACTGAGGCATTGCGTCGCCAGGGTGCCGGTCGTCTCTTTGCCGCCGTAACCCATGCCGTGCTATCGGGTCCGGCGATTGAACGGATAGCGCGATCGGGTTTCGAGCGCGTTATCGTGACCAACACCATTCCGTTAGTGAAAGAGAAACAGATTTCCAAAATCAAAGTCTTAAGTGTTGCTCGGCTCTTGGGTGAAGCCATCAAGTCCATCCACGAGGAAACCTCAGTCAGCCGGCTTTTTATTTAGTTTCTTGCTACACGGTCGCCCGACCGGACTCGGGATGGAACCAACGGGAGAGTTGAGAAAAATGCAAGAGTTGTTGGTAGAGGCCCTGCAGCGAAAGGAGCAAGGGAAGAATGCCAGCCGGAGACTGCGAGCCGAAGGAAGAATACCGGCAGTGGTGTATGGAGCGGCTACTCCGCCGCAAGCTCTTGCCGTCAACCCCAATGACATCTTGCAGATTCTCCATTCAGAAGCAGGGCACAACACTATTTTCCGGCTGAACTACGGAGAGCATTCCGAGAACGTCCTCATCAAAGATTTGCAGCTGGACCCCGTCACCGGAAGTATGCTGCATGCCGACTTCTTGACAGTGGCGATGGATCAGAAGATGGCTTTCAGTGTGCCAATCGAACCTCGGGGGACTGCCGAGGGGGTCAAAGCTGGTGGCATCCTGGACATCTCGCTCCGAGAGGTCGAAGTGCAATGTTTGCCTTCGCGAGTTCCCGACACTCTTCCAATCGATGTGACCGAGCTGAAGATTGGGGACACGATAAGGGTGGAAGATCTGCAGTCCAAGACGGACGAGGTCGAGATCCTTTCTGACAGGCACTTGGTCGTCCTTAGCGTCGTGCCCCCAGCAATAGCCGCTGAAGCCGAAGCGGAACCCGAGGCAGCAATAGTTGAGGGCGAACCCCAACTCGTCGGCTCGGGCCAGGCCGAGGAAGAGAAGGTAGAGCAGTCCTAGAGGAGGCCGGGTGTTCTTGATTGCCGGTCTCGGGAATCCAGGACGAGTCTACGCAAACACCCGTCACAATCTGGGGTTTATGGTGGTGGACCGAATGGCCGAAACGGCCAGTTTGCGTTGGCACCGAGTCGGTTTCTCGGAGGCCGGCTCAACCCGCCTCGACGCAGTCGAGGTCGTTTTGGCCAAACCACAGACATTTATGAATAGGAGCGGACTCGCTCTCCGCCACTTGTTGCAGCACTATCAGATCAAGCCCTCGAGAGTTCTGATCGTCTTTGACGACGCAGCGCTACCATTTGGGAAGATTCGAATCCGTTGCTCGGGTGGCGCGGGCGGTCAAAAAGGCGTCAAATCAATTATCGAGATTCTGGGAAGACAAGATTTTCCGCGTTTGAGAATTGGCATTGCCCAGCAACAACCGGCAACCGATCTCTCTGATTTTGTGCTGAGTCGCTTCGATCGTTCGGAAAAATTAGAACTGCCGGCGCTGATCGAGCGAGCTGAAGAAGCGGCCCGATGCTGGCTCAGCCAAGGTGTGGAACAGGCAATGAGCCGGTTCAACTGAATGGGCTAACGATCTGCTTGTGAGGTGATTGACAACATGCTGGATTACGTCTTCTTTCTTCCGTTGCTGGCTTTCGTGGGGCTCATTTGTGCCGGCTTGATCTACCTCTCGATTCGAAAGATCGAGGTCTCCAGTTTGAAAATGATCGAGATCTCCCAGGCGATTCACGATGGCGCGATGGTCTTTCTAAAGCGGGAGTATTCGATTCTGGCTGCATTTATCGTGGTCGTTTTCGGATTGCTCAGTGTGGCGATTTCGATCTGGACCGGCTTGGCCTTCGTTTTGGGCGCGGCAAGCTCGATGTTAGCGGGATTCTTTGGCATGAAAGCGGCCACGCAGGCCAACGTCAGAACTGCCCAGGCCGCCAACACTAAGGGGGTTTCACATGCCCTCAACGTGGCCTTCTCAGGCGGCGCCGTAATGGGTCTCTCAGTCGCGGGCCTGGGGTTGCTGGGGGTTTCGGCAGCTTTTCTGCTGGCGACTCGAGGAACCATCGCGGTCAGCGACATCAGTGGTTTCGCGATGGGCGCCAGCTCGATTGCTCTTTTTGCCCGAGTGGGAGGTGGCATCTACACCAAGACCGCCGATGTGGGAGCCGATTTGGTAGGCAAAGTCGAAGCAGGTATTCCTGAGGACGATCCCCGCAATCCCGCCACTATCGCCGATAACGTAGGCGACTGTGTGGGAGACACTGCCGGAATGGGGGCCGACATCTTCGAGAGCTACGTAGGATCCGTAATTGCCACCATCGCGCTGGGCGCAACGGGGGCCTCAAAGGTGCTTAACCTCACCGAAGCCAACCGATTCGAGTATATGGCACTTCCATTGTTCGTGATTGCGGCGGGCCTGTTGTCTTCCCTGTTGGGGGTGGGTTCGATCCGCGTGTTGCGTGGCTTGGGCCCAGCCGGAGCCTTGCGCTATTCAACCTTTGTGAGTGCGGGCCTGCTGCTTGGCGCCTCTTATCTGTTAGTGAGTTCTATGGGCCTCGAGATTGGAATTTTCTACGCGATCCTTGCGGGCACTCTTAGTGGAATCGTCATCGGGCTGTTGACCGAATGGTACACGGCCGCACGGCCCGTTCGGCGAATTGCCGACGCCTCTCAAACCGGCGTTGCTACCAATATCATTGCCGGCTTGGCCGTGGGCATGCAATCGACGGTCCTGCCCATCCTGACCATTTGCGCCACTATCTTGGTCGCTTACAATTGCGCCGGTCTGTACGGAATCGGGATCGCCGCTGTCGGTATGCTGGGCACCGTAGGAATCACTATGTCAGTCGACGCCTACGGTCCCATTGCCGACAACGCGGGAGGCATCTCTGAAATGAGTGGTCTGGGTCCCGAAACTCGGCGTATAACCGACAGTCTCGATTCCATTGGCAACACTACAGCTGCGATCGGGAAAGGGTTTGCCATCGGTTCGGCAGCTCTCACCGCTCTGGCGCTCTTTTCGGCCTATAGCAAGACGGTTCAATTGGAAGTTTTGGACTTGTTGGATCCGGTGGTAGTCGTCGGTTTGTTCGTGGGTGGAGTGCTGCCCTTTTTGATCGCCGACCTGACGATGTCATCGGTAGGACGGGCGGCTTTCCAAATGGTCGAGGAGGTCCGGCGCCAATTCCGCGAGATCGAAGGTCTGATGGAGGGGACGGCCAAGCCGGATACGGCCCGCTGTGTAGACATCTCCACTCGAGCCGCGTTGCGGGAGATGGTGCTACCCGGACTAGTGGCCGTCGCCGCCCCGGTTCTGGTTGGGACTCTCCTGGGCGCTCAGGCACTGGGTGGTATGCTGGCCGGAGCCACGATCACTGGTGTGATGATGGCCCTTTTCATGTCCAACGCCGGCGGTGCCTGGGACAACGCCAAGAAGATGATCGAGAGAGGCTACCAAGGTGGTAAAGGGTCAGAATCCCACAAAGCATCGGTGGTAGGCGACACCGTCGGTGACCCCTTCAAAGATACTAGTGGCCCTTCTATGAATATTCTCATCAAATTGATGTCGATCGTCTCGCTGGTAATCGCACCTTTGTTGATCGGGTGAGGCGCCAAGGGAAACGAGGGCCGTGTTAGAATAGTTGTTTTTTGCGAGGAGAACTGTCCATGAGGCGATACGAAGTTGTGTTCGTTCTCGCTCCTACGCTGCCACAAGAAGAGATCCAGCAGACGGCCGAAATCTTTTCCAATGCAGCCAAAGAAATGGGAGCCGACATCCTCAGGTTGGATGAATGGGGCAAGCGCCGGTTGGCCTTTCCAGTCAAGAAATTCAACCAAGGAATGTATATGATTCTGACGCTGGAAGAGGAAGCTGCGGTTGCCGTCAAGGAGTTGGAGCGTCGTTTTCGCGTCACCGATTCAGTGATTCGCTATCTCACCATCCGGGTCGATCAGGAAATCAAGGTGGCAGACAAACTCAAAGCGCGCCGCACTGCCAAGCGACGCAAGCGTCATCAAAAGCGTGATGCTGCTGACGCAGTAGCCAGCTAGGGAGTAGAAATGGCCAGAAAACGCAAGTTCTGCAAGTTTTGCGCTGACAAAGTCGACCACATTGATTACAAAGATGTCCGCATCCTTACGCAGTTCACTCCCGAGCGCGGCAAAATCCTGCCCCGACGAATCTCTGGAGTTTGTGCCCCTCATCAACGAAAATTGGCCGTCGCCATCAAACGAGCACGGCATCTGGCGCTGATCTCTGACGCCGGCGATTAGATTGTTCAGGCAGGACGACTATGCAACTGATTCTAACTGATGATGTTTTCAGCCTGGGGAAACGAGGACAGGTTGTGAACGTGGCCTCGGGTTATGGTCGCAACTACCTGATCCCAAAGGGCTTGGCAGTCCCAGCGACTGCCGTCAACATGAAGAAGATAGAAGAACAACAACTCGCCTTGGCTAAGAAGGAGGCAAAAGCCAAAGACGTGGCTACGCTGTTGGGGAACGAACTTGAAACGCTCCACTTGGTCATCAGTCGCAAGGCAAGAGAAACTGGCGCACTCTATGGATCGGTAAGCTCAAAGGATTTGGCGGATCTACTGCTGGAAGATGACGGTGTCCGACTCGATCGTCGGCAGATTGCTCTTGAGCACCCCATTAAAAAACTGGGAAACCTGACAGTAAACGTCCATCTGTATAAGGACGTCGAGGCGAAGCTACTGGTCTCGGTTATCCCCGAGGAGGATCCGGTGGCTCAGGTGCTCAAGAAAGAAACCGCCGAGAGCAATCAGATTTGTGCTGAGTTGGAGGCCACCGTCAGCGAGTTCCCGGCCCGCTCGGAAGAAGAATCCGAAACCGTTGACAAGACGACCTCGGCTGAGCCCGATCGCGCTTGAGGGGTCATTCCAACGTAGTCCTAGATCGACAAAAACGACTGTATCAGAGGCTGGCGCGAGGGCTGGGCCGAGCCATCCCGTCCGATTCCTTTTTTGCCCGAACTGGCAAGAGTCCTCCGGCGTAAGCCCCGTCTTCCTCTTTGACCTGTCGACTCCCTTCTAGCGGCTGAAAGCCGCTTTTCCGGAGCCAACTCCTAAGTTAAACTGGACCTCAGATGGCGTCTCTGTCACCTATTGCCGACCTGACACTGGAAAAAGGCCTTCCGTACAGCGAGGAAGCAGAAAGAGCTGTGCTGGGGGCGGTCATGCTTGACAACCAGCTTTTTGACCAGGCAGCTGAGGTGCTTCGAAGCGAAGACTTCTACTTGCCGGCCCATCGTGAGATCTATGGCAAGATGTCGGTCTTGTCGACGGCCTCCCAGGCTATCGACATTCTCACCTTGCGGAACGAGCTTCAAAAAGACTCGCTGCTGGACGAGATTGGAGGTAGTCCTTACCTTGCCTCCCTTACTGACGGCGTCCCGCGGCTGACAAATATCGAAAACTATGCCCGGATAGTTAAAGAGAAGTCGCTTCTGCGCAAGCTGATCCACTCGGCCAATTCCATCCTGATGCGCTGTCTTGCAGATGAACTGACTGCCGTCGAATTGCTTGAAAAGGCCGAAAAGGACATCTTTGACATTAGCCAAGAGAAGGTGGGGCGTGGCTTTGTTTCGCTGCAGGAACTCTTGGGTGATACCTACGAACATATCGAATCGCTCTACCGGCGCAAGGAACTGGTCACCGGTGTGGCCACCGGTTTTGTTGGACTGGATAAGATGACCTCGGGTCTTCAAGCTGCCGAATTTATCATTGTGGCTGCGCGCCCGGGTTGCGGGAAAACCAGCTTGGCGTTGAACATCGCCCAACATGCTGCCATCACCCACGGCAAGAGAGTGGGGGTGTTCAGTCTGGAGATGGGAGCACGTCCGCTCGTAACCCGCTTGCTTTGCGGCGAAGCTCGAGTCGATAGCCACCAAGTGCGTTCAGGAAGGCTGTCCCGGCAGGACTGGCAGAATTTGGCTGGAGCCGTGACCAGACTCAATGAGGCTCACATTTTCATCGACGACACGCCTGGAATCTCCGTAATGGAGTTGCGCTCCAAGGCTCGCCGACTCAAAGCAGAGCATGGCCTTGACTTGTTGGTGGTCGACTACCTGCAATTGATGTCGGGACGAAGTAGCGATGGTCAGCGGTTCGAGAGCCGAGAAAAAGAAATTGCCACCATCAGCAGGTCACTAAAGGGCTTGGCCAAGGAACTGGATATACCTCTGGTGGCGCTTTCCCAACTTAGCCGCAAGCCCGAAGACCGCCGCGGCAATCATCGACCCCGATTGTCCGACTTGCGTGAATCAGGCTCACTTGAGCAGGACGCAGACATGGTGCTGTTTATTTACCGCAAAGACATGTACAAGAAACCCGAAGACCTGGACGAGGAGTCGGGGACAGCCGATATCATCATCGGCAAACAACGCAACGGTCCAACTGGTGACATCAAGTTGGTCTTCATCGAAAAGTGGACCAAGTTTGAGAATCCATCCCCCAGCGAGGGTCCACCCGGGTCGCCCAGCTGGCCCTTCGCGAGCAGTGGACCAAGTTCATGAATCCACACCACAACCGGGGATGATCCGTAGTAGGATTGAGGTTTCGGGACCGTGCCTGCGGCACAATCTAACTGTCATTCGCCGCTGGCTTGCGCCCTCAGTGCGGGTGATGGCGGTGGTCAAGGCCAATGCTTATGGCCACGGTCTGGAGGCGGTGGTTACAGCTCTAAGGGAGTGTCAACTGTCAGCTTGGGCCGTCGCCCAACCCCAGGAGGCTCTGGCTCTCCGCCAACAGCTCCCAAAGGCTGAAATCCTTGTTTTCGGAGGCTGTCTACCCGGCGAAGAAGAGTACTTTCGCCGTTACAATCTCATTACCACGATTTTTTCGCTTTCCAGCATACCGCAACGACTGCGAGCCCACCTGAAGATCGACACTGGAATGACCCGCATGGGGATTCCCTGGGAGCAAGCCGGATCCTGGTTGGCCGACTCCCGGCTGAGGCAGCATCAACTCCAACTCACTGGACTCTACACTCATTTCAGCAGTGCCGATCTGGATTCCGATTTCACGCGGCTTCAGCTGCGCCGGTTCCTGAAGGCCAGCCAAGGCTTTCCGGCGGTCCGTCATGCAGCCAATAGTGCAGCCCTGGTCTATCCCAAAACCCATCTCGATATGGTGCGAGTTGGTCTGGCGCTTTACGGAATCGACTCCTCGGGACGGCTTACCGATTTGCGACCGGCGCTGCAGTGGAAGACACGGATCCTGGCGATTCAGGAAGTGGCGGCCCAACAAGGGATCGGTTATGGACAGACTTTTCGAACCACTCGAAACAGCCGCATCGGGATTCTGCCGGTAGGCTACGCCGATGGCTATCCGCGAGCGCTCTCCAATCGTGCCCAGGTGAGGGTAGGAGGAGCGCTGGCGCCGGTGGTTGGTCGGGTATCCATGGACCTGACCGCGATCGATCTCACCGAGATTCCCCAGGTCCATGAGGGGGATCCGGTGGTCCTGCTGGAGGGTAATAGTGACTCTCCGTTGTCAGCGGTATCGCTGGCCAAGTTACTGAAGACCATTCCCTACGAGCTGCTGGTTTCAATCGGTACCCGGGCAGCGCGAGTTCTGGTGGAATCGGACTGACATGGCCATTTTGCGGTTGGTCTGGTCCGACCTGTTGCTCGTGCCTTCTAAACCGTTGCCCAAACGTTGAACACTCAGTTCTCCTGGATCTGAACTACATGAACGAATGGTGGCACTATCCTCAGCCAAGGAACACAGCCGGTACCTGGGCCGAAATGAAACTACAGACAAGAAGTTACACGGCTGTTCAGAAATGGGGCATGACGGTTTTGGTAAGATTAGCTATAATCCCCCTTTTGAAAGATCGTGCCGAAAGGCCGGAGCCTATGGGGTCACATCCTCCGAAACAATCCAAGGAATCCCATCAGGAGGAAGGCTGTCTGGAACGACGCAACCATTGGTGTCGTCAACCATGCACGGCCATTTGCTGTCCGTGAGACAGTGAAACCCCAAGTGACCCAACGCCCTGCGAAAACACCGCAGGCCAAATGATCTTTGGTAAGTAACCCTCGCGCAGCTTGCCGAGAAAGAATTAGAGAAAGAGTTACACGACTTTGGTCGGATTAGTACTGGCAGCCGCAGGCCGCGGGCAGAGATTCGGTGAGGAGACACCCAAGCAGTTTATCTTCCTGCATGGGATTCCCCTCTATCTCCATGCCTTGCGACAGCTGGCCCCCGTAGCTCGGCAAGTAGCTGTTGTGGTTCCGCCAGACTGGAAAGATCGGGTGGAGCGTCAGCTGGATCAACAAACCCTGCCCACCGAACTGATGGTCGTTGTCGGTGGTGCCCAACGCCAGGACTCGGTCGCAGCGGGTTTGAAAGTGCTCTCGGCCGAAAACAGGATCATTCTCGTACACGATGCCGCCCGCCCCAATATTTCATCCGAACTGATCGAACGGGTAGTGAAAGGAACGCTGCGCCATCAGGCCTGTGTGCCCGCTCTGCCCATCAGCGAAACTGTCAAAGAGGTTCAGCAGGGGAAGATTGTCCGCACTCTGGACCGAGACGAGTTACGGCTCATTCAAACCCCGCAAGGTTTTGAGTTCTCACTGCTGCAACGGGCGCTGGACCAGGCCAGGAGAAGCGAGCTCGTGGCTACGGACGAAGCCACTCTGGTTGAAAGAATGGGCGCCGTTGTTCATGTGGTCGAGGGCGAAAAACAGAACCTCAAGGTTACTTTTCCGAGCGACTTTCAGTCAGTGGGGGCAGAGATGAAGACCCGATCCACAAAGCCTGATCGGCGAGTTGGCCTAGGCTACGACTTTCATCCCTTTGAGGCGAACCGCCGGCTGATGCTGGGCGGCGTCCGGATCGAGCATCCGGTTGGTCTGGCCGGCCATTCCGATGGCGATGCAATGCTGCATGCAATTTGTGATGGTCTTCTGGGAGCGGCCGGTCTCAGCGATATTGGCACCTATTTCCCCGAAGAAGCTCGTTTCAAGGATATCGACAGTAGCCAGCTCTTGGCATCGGTCTATCGAAAGGTCCGGCAGCAGGGATACCGGCTAGTCAATCTCGATACGGTCGTGCTGGCGGAGGCTCCCAAGCTCCAACCGTTTGTGGGCGCGATCAAGGACCACTTGAGCAAGCTCTTGGGGGTTGAGAGAACGCATATCGGCGTTAAAGCCACCACTATGGAAGGGTGTGGTCCCATTGGCCGCGGTGAAGGAATTGCTGCTCAAGCAGTGGTATTGCTGGCTCCCCAGGATAGCCGATGAAGGACCAACTCCCAACCTTGCTGGCATTGGCCCAGGACTCGGCGCGACGGGCCGGTGACTTGCTGGTCGAAAGACTTAACACCGATTTCAAAATCTGCAAGAAAGGCCGAATCAACTTGGTGACCGAGATTGATTTGCAATCGGAGGCGTTGATTGTAGGCGGACTCCGGGAGCACTTCCCGGATCACCAGATTCTGACCGAGGAACAAGCAAGTCGTCAGACCGACTCACCCTTCAAATGGATCATCGATCCACTGGATGGCACTACCAATTACGCTCATGGCTACCCCTTTTTCTGCGTTTCGATTGCGCTCGAACTAGCAGGCGAGATTGTGCTCGGTGTTGTTTACGATCCAATCGCTGACGAGATGTTCAGCGCCCTCAAGGGAGGCGGTGCCACGCTCAACGGCCAAGCCATCCGGGTCTCTGCTGAACCGCATTTGAGCGAGTCGCTGCTTTGCACCAGTTTCTCCTACCAGCAAGCTGACATACGAGTTAACCTGAGGCACTTCAACCCCTTGATCTTGGAGGCTAGGGCGATTCGACGCGACGGGGCTGCCGCGCTCGATCTCTGCTATGTCGGTTGCGGCCGCTTCGATGGCTTTTGGGGGATCAGCCTGAACGCCTGGGATGTAGCTGCCGGTCTACTGATTAATGAGGAAGCCGGAGGGAGGGGTTCCCGTTTCGATGGCTCTCCCACCACCATCTACGACCGTGAAATCTTAGCCACCAATGGTCGAATTCACGGCTCCATGATGGCGCTATTGGAGTCAGATAATCATTCTAGAATCGGTTTGTGGAAATAGCGGTTGGAAGTACTCGCGGCCCCAAGGTTGAAGCGGTCAAAGAGGCTTGGAGAATCTTCTCCAAGAAAATCCCCGGGGCCAGCGACCAACAGGTCATCATTGCACCTTTTGACATCGCCAGCGAAGTTCCGGCGATGCCGTTGTCAGTGGAACAGCTGATGCGGGGGGCTCAAGGACGCGCCGAGAACTTGGAGGAAAAATTCAAACAAGAAGACAACGAAGCCGACTTTTATGTTGGGTTGGAGGGCGGCTTCAACGTTGTCGACGGAGATTCTTCTCCAAGCCCGGTCTTCCTTGAGAGTTGGGCTTATGTCTCAAACGGGCAGTTCGGATGTTTTGGCCACGGTGGTGGCATCTTTGTGCCGCCGCAGATTTCGAGCTCGGTGATCGACCATGGTATCGAACTAGGCCTCGTCATCGACCGCTTCTGCAAACAAACAGATATTCGCAGCAAACAAGGTGCCTGGGGTGTGCTGACGAGTGACATCTTGGACCGCAAACAGTCATTTGTAATCGCTTTGATCGCTGCCTTCGCGCCGTTCTATAATCCCAACGCCTTCGAGCAGGAGCGGCCTACCGTCGCCTGATCTCGCACACCCGGCCGGCGAGCAATCTCGAAAAGGGGGGACAAGGCTTGAAAGGCCCAAGCCGGCTCTTGAGTGGGTCGCGGCCCCGGATGGTGACAACTAGAGGTGGGGTATGAATAGACTGATGCGTCATTCGCTGGGCTGGATTGAGGTGATTTGCGGGAGCATGTTTTCCGGCAAGAGCGAAGAATTGATCCGGCGTTTGCGGCGCGCTCAAATTGGACGGCAACGGGTGCAAGTCTTTAAACCCCGTTTGGACGATCGCTACTCAAAGGGCGAAATCGTCTCTCACAGCGACATCAAGATTGCCTCGGAATTGATTAGCCATGCCAAAGAGATCCTCAGGGCCGTCGACGACCGGACCGATGTGATCGGGATCGATGAAGCTCAGTTTCTTGACAGGAGTCTGGTCAGGGTCTGTGAAAAGCTGGCCAATCAGGGTAAGCGCGTGATTGTAGCAGGGCTGGATACTGACTACCGAGGCCAACCCTTCGACCCGATTCCCGAGCTTCTGGCGGTAGCCGAATATATCTCCAAGACACTGGCCATTTGCGTTCGCTGCGGAAGCCCGGCCAACTGTACGCAACGCTTGGTGGAAAATCGTGAGCGTATCCTGGTTGGAGCCGAAGGGGCCTACGAGGCGCGCTGCCGCCGCTGTTTCGAGCCCCCCGGGGTGAGCAACCCTCCCAGCCAACTCCCGTGGCGAGGATAGTTGGTTTATTCCCCAGGTTGCTTATGAATCATCGGCTTCAAGACCATTCAACTTGGCTTTGAGTGAGCGCGCCAGTTTCTTGCCCAGGTAGGGAGCCAATTCTTCAAGGCTGGCTTCTCGGATTCGGGCAACACTGCCAAAGCTTCGCAACAGCCGTTTCTTGCGTTTTTCTCCAATCCCGGCCACTTCGTCCAGCTCGGAGTTGAAGTCTCGAATTGCACGACGTTTGCGGTGGTAGGTGACAGCAAATCGATGCGCCTCGTCCCGGATTTCTTGGAAGAGACGCAGCACGGGTGAAGAGCGCTCCAGCCTTAGCGGCTCGTCCTGGCCTTGCACGAAGATGATCTCTTCGCGCTTGGCGAGTGAGATCAGGGGTGTGTCCTCGACTCCCAATTCGGAAAGCGCCTGGTAGGCAAAATGCAGTTGACCTTTTCCCCCGTCTACCAATAACAGGTCCGGTAGTGGCTTGCGTTCAGCCAGCAGCCGGCGCCAACGTCGTCTCACGACTTGATAAATGGCTGCGTAATCATCCGCTCCCTCCAAGCCGCGAATCTTGAACCTCCGGTATTCGCTGCGTTGCATCTTGCCGCCCCGGCAAACCACCGCCGAAGCTACCGTCTCAGACCCTTGTATGTTGGAGATGTCGAAAGCCTCAATGTGCTGTGGCCGGCTCGGTAGATCGAGTGTTTGCTGGACGGCTTCAAGAATTCTTCGACGCGACTGAATGACTCGGAAGCGGGTTTCGAAGGCAATCTTGGCATTGCGTTCAACGAGTAAGAGCAGATTATGTTTCTCACCCCGCCGGGGAGTCAGCAACCGAACTTTGCGGCGGCCCACCGCCTTTCCAGTCAACCACTGACTGATGATCTGCTGGTCCTCGATTTCAGTGGGAAGATAGATCTGGCCGGGAACGAAGCCAGCGTTGAGATAGTATTGTTGCAAGGCATCTCGCAGAAAAGCCGCCGGCACAAAGTGGGTCAATTTGTGCCAAAAAAACTCCCGCTTACCCACCACTCGTCCGTTCCGCATGGTAAAGAGCTGCAGCGCAACCTGGGCGTCCCGGCGATGGTAGGCAAAGATGTCAACGTCTTGAAGGCCGCTCATCATCATTTTCTGGCGTTTGGCAAGGTCGCGCACCAAGCTGATTCGATCGCGGTAAAAGGCTGCTGCTTCGAATCGCTCCCAGGCCGATGCCTCTGCCATTTTTTGGGTGAGTCGTCGAATGAGAGTCTCGTTCTTCCCTTCCAGCAGCAATATGACGTCCTTTACCGCGCGCTGATATTGATCGTGCGTACAGAGTCCTCGTACACAGGGCCCCAGACAGCGCTTGATCTGATACTCGAGGCAAGGGCGATCGAGATTACCATCGATTTCCAGGTCGCAGGTCCGCAGCAAGAAGTGCCGGTTAATGATCTTGACAGTATTGCGGGCTAACGAAGCAGGCAGATAAGGACCAAAATAGCGGGCTCCATCCGGTGGCGTCCGGCGGGTCAGCAACACTCGAGGATAGTCCTCATTGACGGTCAGCTTGATGTGAAGGAATGATTTGTCGTCTTTGAGATGGACATTGAACAGAGGTTTCGTCTTTTTGACTAGGGCACTCTCAAGGATCAGCGCCTCCACTTCATTGTCGGTGAGCACGTAGTCCAGATCGCTAATCGACTGCTTAAGAACTTCAGTCTTATGGTCGAGCTTGTGGCCTGACTGAAAATAGGAGCGTACGCGGTGGCGTAGGCTCTTGGCCTTGCCGATGTAGATGATTCGGCTCTCCAGATTCTTGAAAAGGTAAACTCCCGGTGCGGCCGGAAGACGCTCGAGCTTCTCCGCTAGAATCCCCGCTGTCATTTCCAGCGCGATTATAAGGGCTGAGTCGGCCAACCGTGGGCGTTGGGCCAAAATGGGCGGGTCAATCATAGGATCACGTTCAGCCGCACCCGGCTCCCGATTCGCTCCAGGCACTCCTCACCGGACGTCGCCTGTCAGGACTCGACTTCCTTAGGTAGCGTTTCCGCTGCCCTCCATCACTCCGTGCCGGATCCAGTTATTGGACTGGAACTCGTTTCCGGGGCGTGAGATCGGTACCGGCGTAAGACCCTGTAGATAAAGATCTTGTAGCTATGATCCGCATCGATTGGCAAGGGATCCAGACTAGTGAAGATGGCGCCTTGCAGTTGGGATTTACGTGGGTAAGTGTGTTATAAGGAGGCTAAGAGCACTTATGAACCTCCCTAACGCTCTAACGCTCTCGCGGATTTTTATGGTGCCGCCGTTGGTTGGTGTGTTGCTGGCAAGTTCCTCTCCAGCCCGCGAAAACTGGGGTATTTTGGTCTTTGCCGCGGCAGCGCTGACCGACTACTTCGATGGTTATTTGGCTCGCAAGAGGGCACAAATCAGTACGCTGGGCAAACTGCTCGATCCCTTGGCCGACAAACTCTTGATTTCCGCGGCCTTTATCTCGCTGGTTGAATTAGGTGCCGCACCGGCTTGGATCGTCATCATCGTGGTTGGCCGCGAGTTTGCTGTAACTGGTTTGCGAGCCGCTGCTTCAGCCCAGGGCTTTGCCATCTCGGCCATCCAGTTGGGAAAGTACAAGATGGTTGCCCAGGTCGCCTGTATCGGGTGCCTGATCATCGCTCATCGCTATCCTGAGACCCTCCTCTATCGTACCGGTCGGGTGTTACTTTGGCTTGTTCTGGCCTTGGCCCTGCTCTCGATGTTTCAATATTTCAGGCGCTTCTGGCGGTTCATCGAAGCAGCCCAGGAACTCCCCTCCAACGAGCAATGAGTTTCCGGCTGCGGCCCGACCTCCGTGGTCTTCTGCAAGTAAATGCAAAGGAAGGCGATTGGCGGCAACCACCTTCCTTGTCCGGCTCTCTAAACCGGTCTCAGGTCGCTGGAAATCTGTCAAGAGGAAAGGCGACAAGCCTTGCATATTCAGTTGTTTGTGGCTGACAATCCATGAAGTTCTGTGTCACGCTGGCCTGCCAACGGCGTCGCGAGATGGAGGCCAAGCTGCTCCAATACCACCGGCAAGCCGACTTGATTGAAGTTCGCCTCGACTACCTGCAACCGGTGGAGGTGCCGCGCCTACCGCAGGGTAACGGAGCCGAGTTCGTCGCCACTTGCCGCCCGGAGCGCGAGGGAGGGCGTTTCAGCGGCGAGGAAGAAGAACGCTTGAGACTGCTGTCGGAAGCTGCCAATCAAGGATATCAGTGGGTTGACGTGGAACACGACTCTCCCCTTCCTTTGCAGTTGCCGAACCACACGCGACTTATTCGCTCTCTGCACCGCTTTAACCACTTTCCTCCCGATCCGGCTTCGCTTTTCGAACAATTGAGTCGCAGTCCTGGGGACTTGCACAAACTCGTTCTACCGGTTGCCTCCTCAGAGCAATTGGTTCAACTTCTGACCTGGATGGAAGAGTCGCCGACCTCGCTTCCCCGGGTCATCATTGGCATGGGGGAACTGGGCCAGGCATCCCGCTACCTGGGGGCACTTCTAGGCAATCTTTGGACCTATGTGAGTGAACCGGCAGTCACTCCGGTGGCTTCGGGACAGTTTTCAATAGATCAGGCTCGGCAGGTCTTTGCCGGGCGAGCAACCGGCGGTGAGCTTGAGATCTATGGCATTTTGGGTCGGCCGTTGGCCCAAAGCCTCTCACCCTATCTGCACAACCAGCTGTTCCGAGATTATGGAATTTCCGCCCTCTTCCTGCCTTTAGAGCTCGACCGGCTGCAGCCCTGGTTCTCCTATCTCGATCGCACTCGGCTCCCGTTCCGTGGATTCAGTGTGACGATTCCTTTCAAGAATCGTGTGCGTCGATTCCTCTATCGACAGGAATCTACCGGGGAATCGGTCAATACGCTGCGCTCCTCGAACAAAGGTTGGGTTGGCTCCAACACCGACCGGGACGGTTTTCTCTGCCCCTTAAATCGTCGCGGCTCGCTGACGGGCTTGACGGCGGTTGTCCTGGGTAACGGAGGTGCGGCGCGTACCGTCGTAGAAGCCCTTCAGCAAGAGGGGGTTAGAGTGACCGTGGCCGGGCGTGATCCGGAAAAAGTAGATCGAATGGCTCGGTTCTATTCCATACCGGCTCTGTCACTGGAGCAACCCGTTTTTCATCAGAAAATGATTGTCAATACCACACCGGTAGGCCAATTTCCCCACATCGATGCCAGCCCGATCGCTCCGGCTCAGATTGGCAGCGAGCTGGTTTATGACCTCATCTACAACCCGTCGGTGACTAAACTCTTGTCCCATGCTCGAGCCCGGGGATGCGCCACGATTTCGGGTCTGGAAATGTTCGTCGAGCAAGCCGCGTTGCAGTTTCGAACTTGGACGGGGATTGACCCTGACCGACCGCGTATGAAGGAGTTGGTGAGAGGAGCACTCGCCGCGGGGACCGGTGGTAAATTTTCTCGGGACTAAACCGCTCTACCACGAGAATCCTAGGAAAACGGATATGAAGGCCGCGCAACTTGACCGCCCGGGGAAGGGGTTGCGTCTGGTCGAATTGCCCGAGCCCGAGCCCAAAACTGGCGAGGTTTTGGTACGCGTTCGCGCCTGCGGCGTATGCCGGACGGACCTGCACATCGTCGACGGGGAGATCACCGGTGGAAGCTATCCGATTGTACCCGGACATCAGATCGTGGGCGAAGTGGTGAAGGCAAAGTCCGCCAGCCTGGCCGTTAGACAGCGGGTTGGAATCCCCTGGCTGGGATATACGTGCGGTGTTTGCTACTTCTGCAGCCGCGGTTCGGAAAATCTTTGTGACGCCGCGGAGTTTACCGGCTATCAACGCCAGGGCGGATATGCGGAATACGTGGCCGCGGATGCCCGGTTTTGCTTTCCCTTACCCCCTGAATATCCCGACTTGCAGGCTGCACCCCTGCTGTGCGCGGGGTTGATTGGCTATCGCTCTCTCCGGATGACCGGCGACGCGCGCCGTTTGGGGTTCTACGGTTTTGGTAATGCCGCCCACATTCTCACTCAGATTGCGTGTTGGGAGGGGCGTGAGGTGTTTGCCGTAACCCGTCCGCGAGACTCCGCAGGACAGGAGTTTGCCAGGACCCTTGGTGCAGTCTGGGCCGGGAGTACTGAAGATGACATGCCTGAGGAACTGGATGCCGCCGTTATCTTCGCCCCTGTCGGCGAATTGGTGCCCAAGGCGTTGCGCCGTGTCCGCAAGGGCGGCGTGGTCGTGTGCGCGGGCATCCACATGTCGGACATACCCAGTTTCCCCTATGCCGACCTATGGGGCGAGCGAGTCATCAAGTCAGTGGCAAATCTGACCCGGGCAGACGGGCACCGGTTTTTGGAGGTCGCGCCCCGCGTGCCTGTGCGCACCCAGGTACGGGCGTTTCCCCTGGCCCGCACGGCGGAAGCGCTCGAGACGCTGCGTGCGGGCCGCATCGACGGAGCAGCAGTAGTCACTCTCGATGCCTGAGAAGTCCACTAAAGAGTTGGCGTTTCCCCCTCGGTACACAGTTACTTGGCGGCTCTCGAAAGTGAAATTGGCCCACTGGTCGTCGCCTCAGCAGATGGACTTCATTCCCCGAGTGCAAGCGACAACACGACCTAGAAAGTGAACTCCAAACCCGCCAGGAAGCTCCGGCCAGGCGACGCAAACCCGGCCACTTCCGTGTATTTTCGGTTGAAGATATTCTCTCCCATCACCAGCAAGGCCACTATGCTTTTCGAATCCTGCGGTCGGTAAATCGGTATCCGTGCCGACAAGTCAGTTTTCAAGTAGCCCGGCAAGACAACTCGTGCATTCGAAAAATCGGGAAAGAACTGAATATCGTCGCGATCTCCTTTGTATTTGAAATCGGCCCGAAGGCGAAAACGTGGACTGGCCAGGTGAAAATAAATGCCACCGGCATGCCTCGGTCGGCGCAATAGCGGCCGATCCTTCTCAAAACTTCCCCCCGGTACCGTCCCGGGATTGGTCACGTTAGTGTCGGTGAAACTGTAATGAACGCCCGCACGAAATGTTTTGGCGGGCGCTAGAAAGCCGTCCAACTCGACTCCCCGACTCTCGGCCTCTTCGATGTTCAGGTAGTTGGGTGACCCGGGGCTGACCAGAAAGCTGAACTCGATCAGGTCCCGGAAGCGGTTACTGAAAAAAGTTGCCGAGAAGCCGCCCTTGCCCGCAGCCTGCGTATACTCGATACCTGCATCACTAGCGATGCTCCGCTCCGGATCAAGTGAAGGATTACCGGCTATGGCGAACTCGGGAATGCCTACTATTTCAATGAAGGTCGGGGCCCGAAAACCGTTACCAAAGCTGCCGCGAAGCTTCCATTCGGGACTTAGCAGATAGGCGAGAGCGAGGTTGCCGGTAAAGAAACTCTTAAAGCGATCATTGTGGTCGAAGCGGATCCCACCGGTCAGGAAAAAACGCTCGGTCACGGACCATTGATCCTGCAGATAGACCCCCACACTCCTGCGGTCCAGGTTGAGAACCTCGGTCTCCTCCCGCTCCCAGGAGAGGCCCGTCGATAGGAGGTGGCTGCCGGAGACCTGGAGATCGTTCTGCCAATCGAGCGTGTTCCGGTTTTCGGTGGCGCGAAAGATCGAATCGAAAAAATCGTCAATGCCATCGAAAATTGTGACACTCTTAAAATCACGCCGCTGAAATCCGTACTGCAATTGAGTGTTGTAACGGGTAGTCAACTGGTTGCGGTAAGTGATGGCATATACGGATTCGTCTGAAGTCCTGTAGTCGTTGGGATCAACCACGGCGCCCGTAGAATTGGTCGGAAATTCAAACTCGCTGGTATGGTGCCGGAGACTACCGGTCAGGGTTTGAGTCTTGGTCAATTGTGCTCCGAATTGGGCCGAGATCTCCCCTTTACGATAATCGTTGTTGAAATCATGAAAGCCGTCGGATTGGTAAATCAGACCACCAAGGGAGTAATGGAATCGGGCAGAGCCGCCTTGGGCGTTGGCCCGCAGCCGCTTGCTGTCAAAGGTCCCTACTTCCGCCGACACCTCCCCACTGGCGCGGCCCCGACCGCGTCGGGTGATGAGGTGGATGGTCGACGTCACGGCATCGGAGCCGTAAAGCACTGACGATGGTCCTCGGACGATCTCAATCCGCTCAAGGTTGGTGACCCCGACGTCCGCAAAGTCGACGGCGCCTCCGGCTTGGTTGACGGGAACACCATCGACCAACACCAAGTTGAAGTCGCTCTCTCCACCACGGACGAAAAGCGAAGTGAGCGCCCCCTGCGGTCCACTCCGAACGACGTTGAAACCAGGGACGGTTTCCAGCACCTGCAGCAAATTAGTTGTTCCCTGGGCAGCAATCTGCTCGGCTGTAATTATCGTCACCGATTGACCGAGTTGGCGCAGTTCCCTTGGTGTCCGAGTAGCCGTCACCACGACTTCAACGTCGGGAGGCGATGGTTGCCGGGGTTGGGAAACGGGAGAACTTGTTCCCGACTGTGCCCCCCCGGCTGACGTGGCCAATAAAAACAGGCAAGACAAAATTGGATTTCGATGCTTCATGTTGATTCTCTTCCTCGGGATTGAATACGGAGAGCCATTGGGGGCAAAGGCGGTCGCAAGAAAAAGATCGAGCAGCCCGTGGGGTTTCAGGGTGGGCTTCGGCGGCGAGACCGCTCTAGAGCAACGGCTTCCGTTGGAACAAACTGCTGAGGCAGCTTCAGAGCCGGCCGCGCCTTAAGGGTTCCGGGTTGACGACATGTTCTCCCTCCTGCTTCCCCTTCGGAAGCAATCAAGAAGGCATGATCGGACCGGTCTCCTGGCTTCGGCTAACTGACCCTGCACCTTCCCATCCCCGAGGGACAGTGGCACCTGGCAGGGCCTAATCCGCCGTTCACAGTTGCGAGGGCAGCGTCGGACTTGCACCGACCTTCCCGTTCATCCAACCATGACCCGTAATAAAGTCAGAGGTATCGTAAGAGGGTGACCCGGCTTTGTCAATCCGTTTTGCGGTTTCGTTAGACGGTGGACAATTGAGATGTTCGGCCGGCTTGCCGCCGACGGGTCTAAGCAAGAGGGGACAGGCCGGGCGTAATTCGGTTCGTCGCTTTGGCTCGATCGGTGGGACAACCGGTACGGCATGGATAGATTTCGGCCGTCGACCGATCGTCCCCGCATTAGACGCACTTTTGCCTACCCACGGCGCTTCGGTAGGCCTCGTCAGGAGGAACCCGGTGCCAGGACGAGCCAACAGCCACGCGATTGCTCATGAGCCGCTCCCGTCCCGGCCTTCAGGTGCCGGCGTAAAGATCAGGTGTGATATCCAGTGGCCGTCCTTGTTCGATGGCGCGGTTAGCCATCAGTATGGGGACGCAGGCATTCTGACCGTCCGTCCCCGTGCACAGATTGGGCGCCCCGTGCCGGAGCATATTACAGAAACCAGCCAGTTCGTCCCGGTAGGCTTGTAGTGGGTTGTAGTCGGTGGCCGCTGCCGAACCCGAAGATCCTACGGTATCTCCGAGTCGACTTTCCGAGGCCGACATTACGGTCCGCTTTCGGCAGCCGCTTCGATTGCGATCTGCGCGGCAGCACTGTTTTCGTTGCCCTCGGAAAAGAGCATGGCCTCACGTTCCCCTTTCAGCAAAATAGTGCCTTCCGTTCCCATGAACTGCTCGTAGTAGTGATCCAACTTGTTGGACTGAATCGAGGAATAGCTAAAGGTCAACCTTTCAGGATATTCGAAGTTTGCAAAGACATGGTCGGGAACTTCACGGCCATCCTGGAACCGGTAGATGCCTCCCGACCCCATCACCCGGGTGGGCAGGGACCCGGTGAACCAGTTAACCACGTGTAACTGATGGCTCCCTAATTCGGCCATCAAGCCCTGGGAATACTTCTTGTAAAGTCGCCAGTTTTTAAGATGCTCCAGACTGGGATAGCCGTGGGGCGTGGGGTCCATATCGAGGCTCTCAGGCACACGTCGACGCCAGTCGCCGTTCCGATGCCAAACCGCCCGAATGTGGTAGATATCACCAATCACACCGTTCTGAATCAGATGATACGCCTCCTGATAAAGTGGATTGTAAGCTCGCTGATGACCGATCTGGAGGCGTCGCCAAGAGGCCTTAGCCGCTTCGTTAATGGCGCGGCATTGGTCGATCGAGTAGGCGATCATTTTTTCGCAAAAGACATGTTTTCGGGCCGTCAGCGAGGCCACTGTCACCGGTTCGTGCTGCCACAAGGGAACGGCTACCAGAATAGCTTCGACTTCTCGTCTCGCGAGTATTTCCTGGTAATCGGTGTAGCTACGAACGTCCGGGCCGAATCGTTTGCGGGCGATTTCCAAACCGCGCTCCAGGTTGTCCGGGGCAATATCACAAATGCCGACAACCCGCATGTGAGTCGTGGGAGCGTTTTCCAGGAGCAACCTGCCCTGTCCTCCGCAGCCCACGATCGCTGAGCGAACGGGGCGCATTGATCGGGACTTCCAAAGCAAAGCGCCGGTGGCCGGTATCGTGGCTACGGCCCTGATGAAGTTGCGTCGTCCGATCTGCATCTGCGTCTCACTCAACATGGCGGTCTCCGTCTCGCTTGACAGATAGGTGGAGGTTCCATCGAGTTAGCCATCAACGTCCAAGAAACCAATCCCGTCTTGTCCGCTTTACAAACAGAATATCCAGTCCCGCGATTTGTCCGGTGGGGAAGGTGGCGATCAGAAGCAGGCTCAACGCTTCGATCAGCGTCGTGCCGATGTAAAGTTCGGTGCCCTGACTGGTGGGAACGGTAAAACCCTGATAGAGCAATTCGGGTCCCGCTAAATGGAACAACAAAAGCAAGAAGAAGCCTGCTATCGCCGAGATCGTGGAAAACAATCCCACCATCAAGCAAAAGCCGCTGATCATGAGGGTCCAGATCGTCGCCTGGTCGGCAATAGCCAGCAACTCCGGACTGGCGGCAATCGCCTTGAAAAGCGGAGCCATCCAACCCTGGGAGTTTTCCAAATAGCCCTTCGCCGACCATCCAATCGTCCAGAACTTGCTCAGACCCTGGTAGAACAGGTGCCACCCGATAGCGAAGCGAACCAGCACCAACGCCACTTGTTGAACCAGGCTTAAGGGAGATTCGTATTTTCTCAGCAAAACGTCTCCAACAGGACTGAGCGCGGGCCCCAGCAGTGTACCTGAAAGGGATTCGCGGTTGTCACAACGGCCGTCACGTCGGCAAAGCGGGCGCAATAGGCCTTAATCTCATCAATCTCCATTACCAGGAAGGCAGTCGAAAGGGCATCTGCGCGAGCCGCACCATCAGTCACGACCGTGGCACTTAGATGAGTTGCGGCTGGATAGCCGGAGCGGGGATCGATGACGTGCCCATAAGATTTGCCCTGGTAACGGAAAGATCGTTCCCCCTGTCCGGAGGTCGACAGAGCTCCCTGCGATAGGCGGAAACAGCCGAAATCTCGCTCTTGCTCCAGTGGATGTCTGAGTCCTACCGGCCATTGGGCCCGCCGGCCGCGACGCTGTTCCCTCCAGGCCAATACCGTACTGTGTCCGGCGTGGATCAATCCATTGGTGATCGAACTATCTTGTAGTTCGACGGCAACCCGGTCCAGAGCATAACCCTTGCCAATGGCTCCCAAATCAAGTTCGCACGGCTGCTTGAAAGTGAGAGAGTGTCGTTGGCGGTCGATCACCACAGCCTGCCAGTCAACCTGACTTTTGGCTTGATCGATCTGAAATGACGTGGGTTGCCGAGCAACTCCGTCCCAAAATCCCCAGCAGCGTGACAAGGGTGCTGAGGTCATGTCAAAGGCCCCACCCGTGGTCCGAGACAGTTCCAGGCTCAGACAAAGCAACTCGATCAGCTGCTCTTCAACCTCAATCGCTTCACCAAAGGCTTTCCTGTTGATGCGGGAGATCTCGCTGTCGTCTCTAAAAACGGTCAATTGGGTTTCGAGTTGATCGATCAACCGGGTGGTCCGGTCAATCGCGGCCAAATGAAACTCGCAGTCATCGTCCAGAAGAACCTCGAAGCAACAGGCCATAGCACGGTGACGAACCCTTAGGCGGGCCCCTGACCTTCGAGACCAACGACGATCTTGCCCCGAGATTCCGCTTCGGCCCAAGCTTCCGTAGCTTTTCAGCACGGCCCGCCGATCGGGTGTCGGCACCATCGCCTTAGGGAATTTCATCAGAAAACTTCGTTAATATTATGGGGACAGTCCGCCATATTAACATTTGGAACGAGGCGAGAGGACGACACGGGCATCGCAACCCGCTCGACACCAAGTTCCGGAATCCATGCCGGGGGTGCTTATCGACAGTCGACGGCAGTTTGTGACTTGTTCCCTGCTCTCATTGTTGCTGTCGCTTCCCTTCCTCTCCAAGGCGGTCCACATCGACGATCCAGTGGTCCTGGCGGCTAGCGAACGTATACTGGTCGATCCTTGGGATCCTTATAGCGGCGATTTCGATTGGTTCGGTCATCGACTCCCCTTCTGGCAGGTTACAACCAACCCGCCCCTGCTTAGCTACTATCTCGCTCCCTGGGTGAGCGTGTTCGGTTGTCAGGAAATCTGGCTTCACCTGGCCATGGTGCCCTTTCTAGTCATGATGGCTTTCAGCATGTTCCGGCTGTCGCGTCATTGGGCTGACGGCAGTTGGTGGCCGGTGCTGTTTTTGTTGACCAGTCCTGCAGTGTGGGTTTCGATGAATCTGATGCGAGACGTCCCGGCTACGGCCTTGCTTCTGGCTTCTCTGGTCGGATTGCTCGAAGGTTCAGCCCGAGGCAATCGCAAGCAACTGGCAATGGCCTCCTTGCTGGCCGGGGCGGCCGTCCTCACCAAATACACTGCGGCCGTAGTCTTCCCGATATGGGGACTCTATGCCCTTAGCAGGCGCCGCGCCGGGCTGCTCTTGTGGACGATTCCCGGGGTGCTGCTGATAATTGCTTGGTGCGGATTGACGGCTTGGCAATATGGCTGGATACATCCGCTCTTCTTGTTGGCTGGGCTTCACCCCGAGAATAGTTTTCCAGCGATCGACAAAATGTTCGCGCTGTTGACGATCACAGGCTCATCGATGCTGCTGCTTGTGCCTTGGCTGGGGAGTCGGGTTTCCAGCAGCAGCCGTTGGGTGGCGTTTGTTGCGGGGATGGTAGCCGCTTTGGCGGCGGCAGGTTATCACCGTGAATTGGATCTCGAGTACCTGTTTTGGGCTTTTTCGGGAGCCGCGGTTCTTTGGTTGACTTTGGGAGAGGGGCTAAAGCGACTTCGAGGCGGACTCTTGGGCGACGGGTCGACTACTCTGTTACTAACCGTCTGGCCCATCGCTATCCTGATTTTCGGAGTCGTAGGCATCAAGTTTCAGGCCGTACGACACTTGTTGCCAGCGCTGCCAGCGATCATTTTGCTGGCTTTCCGGCTGCACGGAAAAGAATCAAGGACACGGCCACAGTCTCGGCTGCTAATGCTGCTGTTGATGCTCCAACTGGCGCTGGGCGGCGCCGTCGCTTGGGCCGACCGGCAGTACGCCGACTGTTATCGTGACCTGGCTCGAGGAGCCCGCGCCAAATGGCAACCATATAGCGACCGTATCTGGTTTGTGGGTCATTGGGGCTGGCAGTTCTACGCTCGGAAAGCCGGTTTCAGCCAGCTTAGCCGTGGAGGTCCTTTGCCCGAGACCGGAGATATTTTTTTGCAGCCGATCCGTGTCCATATTGGCAATGCACTCGAAGGAAGCCAACTGGGTGCGCGGCTGGAGTTAATGGAAACGCGCTCCTGCTCGAGCGACCTGCCGCTACGGACCGTGAACCATGGCGGCGCCGCCTTCTACGCGGTCGTTCGCAACAACCTGCCCTTTCGCTTCCAGACCTTGCCGCTGGAAGAACTGCGGGTTTATCGGGTGAAGCCGCCGGAGGCGGAGCCGTAATTTTGCCTGTGGATAGCGGTGAAGCGCCGGTGTGTTTCTGCGCCATAAAAGCTCTAAAGAATCCACCAACGTTTATATTTTGTCCGGATCAGTCCATAACCAACTCTATAATCAGTATATTATCGACGATCTGCGGTGGCTTGAGTGGCTCACGCCATCCCGCCAAGGCCCTGTCGACCGCTTTCGTGCGTTCCTCGGGCAGTTCCAGCGAGGCCGCGAACAGCTCGTCCGGGTCGAGTAGTGACGTGGCCATCGGTCATCCCCGGAGCTTTCGGCTTCTGCAGGCCTTGCGGGGTCGAACGCGTTCGGGTGGGTTGACAGGCCGCCTCTGAACGGCACGGGAAACAATCGGCTGGAGGACCTTCGGAGGACCGCCGCCCGCTACGGTCACGATCTGGAAGCCCGTCTCTACTACCAGCGCGCGGTGAGCCGGCCTTGAACGCCGTGCTCGGCGCCCACATGGCCCGGGCTTTGGCGCCGGGCGGCATCGATGCCCAGATCGAAGCTCATGGCGCCCCTCTGCAACACGGTCAGGCCGTAGCCCAGCCGGTAGTCCCGCCCCATCTCGGAAGTGCCGAAGCCGCGATCCGTGGCGTCCCGACGAAGCGGTTACCGGCTGGGGCTGGAAGAGATGTTCCGAGTCCTGCTTCCGGGAGGCCGCTTGGCCATTTTGGAGTTTTCGCGCCCTAACTGGCCACTGGTCGGTCAACTGTACCGACTCTACTTTTACCGGATCCTTCCCTGGATGGGATGGCTGATTTCCGGTCGCGCGGGGCCCTACTCCTATCTGCCCCAATCGGTGGTTGACTTTCCTGAACCTGAGGAATTGAGCCAACTGTTGCGACAGATCGGCTTTGTCAACGTCCGCTGGAAATCCCTTACGGCCGGAATTGTCACCCTCTACCTGGCTCGTAAGTAGACCGCCTGCCAGAGAGACACCGCTGCCTTCAGACCGGTTCGCAGCGGAAGCCTTTTAAGAGTCCCCGTGTTTTCTTAAGCCCTGGGTCTATTGCTGAGACATCCTCTCTGGCACCGGCACCACCGGCAGCGTGGTGAAGATGCCGTTGGCGGCATCCAGCTCTACCGCCACTCCGGTGAACTCTCCCTCGGCCGTGCAACGCACCAACCCACGAAGTCCGACGTGTCGGTGCGGGTGAACACCTCTTCGATAAAGCGGCCATCCTGCCCGTTGACCTTCAGAGTGATCTCTTCCTCTTCCAGCACCGCGCCCTCTTGCATCAACCGGCAACTTACCACCAGCTCTTCGGCTTCCAGGTTGCGGATGGCGGCTGCCGTGCTGATCGCTCCCGCCTGTCGCCGGGCCGGAAAGAGGGCATCCGTTAAAGGTTGACCGGTTCCCACTCCGGCCACTCCAACCCCAGGAAGGTCAAAGCGCAGCACTCCTCCGATGGGACCTTCTGCAACCACCCTCACCGATCCCGCCACCAGCTCTCCTTGACCGTGAGTGGAAATCGTCACTGCCTGCAGCGGTTTCAGTTCACTCTGGACGGTTAAGCCTCCGTCCTCAGTGATCTCCAGATCTTCTGCGATCTCCACCACCGATTGGGCGGCAAGCCTTTCGCCTGCCCGATCGTAGAAGTAAAAGCTGGGACGGGTGGAAGGAATGGGCGTCGTAAAGGGACCGGCAGGTCGGCTCGGCCGGATGGATACATTCACCAACACCAGATCGGAGGTAATGGAAGCACCATTGGCGAAGTGGGCAAAATCAAGGGTATGCTCCCCGCCTCTGAAGACCGTCCGGTCTACCGGCAGCACCGGCAAGGTGGTGAAGATCCCCTGGCCGGCATCCAGCTCCACCGCCACTCCGACGAACAGTTTTCCCGCGGGCGCGGTGCAGCGCACCAATCCCACGAAGTCCGTCGTGTCGGTCGTAGTAAACACCTCTTCAATGAAGCGGCCATCCTGACCCTTGGCCTGCAGGTCGATGTCCACTTCTTCCAGTACGGCTCCCTCTTGCATCAGTTGGCAACTCACTACCAACTCTTCTGCTTCCAGGTTGCGAATGGCTGCTGCGGTGCTGATGCCTCCCGCCTGTCGCCGGGCCGGAAAGAGGGCATCTCTTAAAGGTTGACCGGCTCCCACTCCGGCCACTCCAACCCCCGGCAGGTCAAAACGCAGCACCCCTCCGATAGGACCGTTGGAGAGCACCGTCACCGATCCCGCCACCACCTCTCCTTGACCATGGGTGGAAATCGTCAGTGCCTGCAGCGGTTGCATCTCAGTCTGAACGGTTAAGCTTCCGTCCTCGGTGACCTCCAGCTCTTCGGTGACCTCCACTACCGATTCGACTGCAATCCTTTCGCCTTCCCGGTCGTAGAAGTAAAGCCAGGGACGGATGGGATGGTGAGCGACGTTGACCAACACCAGATCGGACGTAATGGAAGCACCGTTGGCGAAATGGGCAAACTCCAATCTTCCTACTCCCGGAGTCACCTCGACCCGGTGGGAAGAGGCGCCGGCGCCGGCCCCGCTGACCGCCCGCACCTGGAAAAGGTAGACTCGGCCGTTAGTCAGCTCGGTGACCGTATGAGTGGTCTCGGTCGACCCGGTGGATATCCAGCCCCTGCCCGACCTGCTGATCAGATACTGGTAATCGGTAACCGGAAAGCCGCCGTCGTCCTCCGGCGCCTCCCAGGAGAGTGTCACCTGCTCGTCTCCACCCAACGCCTCCAGGTTCCTGGGCGCCGACGGCACCGGGTTGGGAACGGGAGGTAGACCGGGACCGATCGGACCGGGCGGGGCGCCCCCTTCGTCGTCCTCGACCGTCACCTGGGCGGTTTGCGTGGAGGCCTGACCCAGCCTGTAATCCGGGCCCGGTTGCAGCGTGGCGATGACCGCCCCGTCGGATTCCTGTTGCTCGTCATCCTCGGTCAGAACCGTCAGGGACGCCGTCGTATCGCCGACGGTAAAGGTGACCTCCTCCGGCGGCTCATACGACCCTGCCGTCTCGATCACTTCTCCCCTCTCGGTCACCGATAGTCCCACTGTCAGCGCCGCCGCCGTGGGCAACTCCCGCGTCAGGGTGAACTGGACGGCCGTTCCTTCCGTCACCGAGGTTCCTCCCCCGGTGGCCGCAATGGTAGTCAGCGGCGGCAGGGCCTCCTCATCCGTCAACGCCTCCACCGCATTGCCCACCTGGTCCCGGATCGGGTTGAACCCGGGCGTATAGCTCACTATTACTGTCTCACCGGCCGTCACCGGCGAGGACAGCCTCAGCGTCACTGCGTTTCCACTCACTCGGACCTGGATCACCGGACGGTCGTTTCCAGCCACCGTCACCGTGAAGTCCAACGCCGCCGGCGTCGACGTCGAGGCCTCGTCCAGCGCCTCGTCGTAGCTCAGCGCCAGCCGGGAGGCATGCACCGTCGCGCTCTGCAGCTTCGGCTCTACCCCATCCACCCGGTGGCCTGAATCGGCCGTCAACCCGTCATGACTCAGTGCGGCATTATTGTTGCCATCGTCCCGGATCGTCCCCCCGTTCAGGGAGATCCTTCCCCGGGGGATGCTCACTCCGTCCTCATCGACCTCACCCCTCTCCACCTCGTAGACGAACACCACCTCAGTGCTCTCCGGCCCGGAGCGGGCGCCGGCCGTCTTGCTCCGATTCCCCACCGTCAGGTTCAGCGTCGGCGTCCCCCCGGTTGTGTCCACCCTTACCGCCTCGTTGTATCTCACCCTTACTGCGACCGCTTCCCCGGCTGCATAGGTCTCATCATTCCCCGGGTCCGAGCTGAGCTCGATCCCTTCGATCGACGGAGCCGTCGTGTCCGGTGTCCGGTTGTCCACCTCCTGGTCCATCAGCACCCCGGCTTCGTTGCCCACCAGGTCCCGGATCGGATTGGCCCCCGGCCGGTAACTCACCCTGAGGTCGGTCTCTCCGTGCTCCACCGCCGGATCCAGTGTCAACTCCACGGCGCTTCCGATCACCCGAACCCCGCTGACCGTCCGAGTGGCGTTGCCTCCCGTCACCGTGAAGGCATCTGTCCCCGGCACCGAAGACGAATCTAGCGCCTCGCTGTAGGCCAGCGTCAGCGTTGATCCGTCCGCCACCGCCGCCGAGAATACCGGCGCTATATCATCCACATCCTGTAGCCGGACGATGAAGTCCCCCTCCACTGGATTGAACCCATCGGTTACTTGCACCGTGACCTCGTAGTCCCCGTCTCGATTGGCGTCGTCCGGATTCTCGTAGTCCTTGGCCACCTTGAAGGCGAGTTCGCCGCCGGCCGTCAGCGTGAACTTGCTCCCGTCCACACCCCCCGCGATCTCCCACTCCAGATCCTCCAAGCGGTCATCCGCGTCCGTCGCCGCCAGTGTCGCCACTGCCGTCTCGTTCTCCTCCACCAGCAGGGGAGAGGTGGTCGTGACCACCGGTGCGGCGTCATCGTCGGTGATGGTGATCGTCTGCTGTGTGCCGACGGCATTACGATCATGGGTGGCGGTGATCAGGATCGTCTCGTCGACGTCGACGACCTCGTCGTCCACTGAGGTGACGGGGGTCGTCACGGAACTCTCACCGGCTGTAAGGGTGAGCCTCTCCGATTCCACGCTGTAGTCCGTGTCCTTTTCCGCTGTCCCGGAGAAAGACAGCCGGATCTCCTGATCTTCCGCGAAGGTGACTCCGTTGGTGATCTTCACCGTCACCGTCGAGCTCCCGGCCGCCTCCGCGATCACCGCCGGACTGACCTCCAGGGTCATCACCGGAGCCGCGTCGTCGTCCTCGAGGGTCAGCGTCCGGTTCGCCGGCGCGGTCACGCTGGCCGCCGACACGGCGCCCGAGACCGTCACGGTCTTGTCCGCCGCGTCCACATCGTTGTCGACGCCCGTGATCGTCACCGTCCCGGTGCTCGTGGTCGCGTTCTCGGCGAAGCTCAGGACCTGGTTCGCGCTCAGGCGGAAATCGGCGGCCACCGCCGGGGACACCGCCGCCGCCGCCACCGTCACCGTGAAGGCCGCCGCCGAGGCCGGCGACACCGTCGCCGTCACCGTGCTGACGCCGCCGTTCTCCCCGATCGAACCGTCCGACAGCGCCAGGGTCACGGCCGGCGTCGTGGTGTCGTTGTCGGTCACCGTCACCGATACGCCGGCGATCGCGATGCCGCTGTAGTTGCCGTCCGTGCTGGTCGCGGCGTGGGTCAGCGTGACCGCATCGTTGGCCGTGTCGTCATCGTTGAGCGCCGTCACCGTCACCGTCTGGGCCTGGTCCCAGTTCGAGGTTGTGAAGATCAGGGTGGACGCGCTCGGGCTCACATCCGTGCCCGAGTGCCCGCCGACCGTCACCGTGACCTCGTGCGTCGGCTCGGTGTCGAGGACCACCGTGTAGCTGTCCCCGGCCGCGTCCTGTTCGGTCACGGTCAGCGCCGTCTCCGACACCGTCAGGCCCGCCGCGTCGTCGTCCTCGAGGGTCAGCGTCCGGTTCGCCGGCGCGGTCACGCCGGTCGCCGACACGGCGCCCGAGACCGTCACGGTCTTGTCCGCCGCGTCCACATCGTTGTCGACGCCCGTGATCGTCACCGTCCCGGTGCTCGTGGTCGCGTTCTCGGCGAAGCTCAGGACCTGGTTCGCGCTCAGGCGGAAATCGGCGGCCACCGCCGGGGACACCGCCGCCGCCGCCACCGTCACCGTGAAGGCCGCCGCCGAGGCCGGCGACACCGTCGCCGTCACCGTGCTGACGCCGCCGTTCTCCCCGATCGAACCGTCCGACAGCGCCAGGGTCACCGCCGGCGTCGTGGTGTCGTTGTCGGTCACCGTCACCGCCACGCCGGCGATCGCGATGCCGCTGTAGTTGCCGTCCGTGCTGGTCGCGGCGTGGGTCAGCGTGACCGCGTCGTTGGCCGTGTCGTCATCGTTGAGCGCCGTCACCGTCACCGTCTGGGCCTGGTCCCAGTTGGAGGGGGTGAAGGTCAGGGTGGACGAACTCAGGCTCACATCCGTGCCCGAGTGCCCGCCGACCGCGACCGTGACCTCGTGCGTCGGCTCGGTGTCGAGGACCACCGTGTAGCTGTCCCCGGCCGCGTCCTGTTCGGTCACGGTCAGCGCCGTCTCCGACACCGTCACGCCCGCCGCGTCGTCGTCCTCGAGGGTCAGCGTCCGGTTCGCCGGCGCGGTCACGCCGGTCGCCGACACGGCGCCCGAGACCGTCACGGTCTTGTCCGCCGCGTCCACATCGTTGTCGACGCCCGTGATCGTCACCGTCTCGGTGCTCTCGGTCGCGTTCTCGGCGAAGCTCAGGACCCGGTTGGTGCTCAGGCGGAAATCGGCGGCCACCGCCGGGGACACCGCCGCCGCCGAGATCGTCACCGTGAAGGCCGCCGCCGAGGCCGGCGACACCGTCGCCGTCACCGTGCTGACGCCGCCGTTCTCCCCGATCGAACCGTCCGACAGCGCCAGGGTCACGGTCGGCGTCGTGGTGTCGTTGTCGGTCACCGTCACCGTCACGCCGGCGATCGCGATGCCGCTGTAGTTGCCGTCCGTGCTCGTCGCGGTGTGGGTCAGCGTGACCGCGTCGTTGGCCGTGTCGTCATCGTTGAGCGCCGTCACCGTCACCGTCTGGGCTTGGTCCCAGTTCGAGGGGGTGAAGATCAGGGTGGACGAACTCAGGCTCACATCCGTGCCCGAGTGGCCGCCGACCGTCACCGTGACATCGTGCGTCGGCTCGGTGTCGAGGACCACCGTGTAGCTGTCCCCGGCCGCGTCCTGTTCGGTCACGGTCAGCGCCGTCTCCGACACCGTCACGCCCGCCGCGTCGTCGTCCTCGAGGGTCAGCGTCCGGGTCGCCGGCGCGGTCACGCCGGTCGCCGACACGGCGCCCGAGACCGTCACGGTCTTGTCCGCCGCGTCCACATCGTTGTCGACGCCCGTGATCGTCACCGTCCCGGTGCTCTCGGTCGCGTTCTCGGCGAAGCTCAGGACCCGGTTGGTGCTCAGGCGGAAATCGGCGGCCACCGCCGGGGACACCGCCGCCGCCGCCACCGTCACCGTGAAGGCCGCTGCCGAGGCCGGCGACACCGTCGCCGTCACCGTGCTCACGCCGCCGTCCTCGCCGATCGAATCGGCCGACAGCACCAGGGTCACGGCCGGCGTCGTGGTGTCGTTGTCGGTCACCGTCACCGCCACGCCGGCGATCGCGATGCCACTGTAGTTGCCGTCCGTGCTGGTCGCGGTGTGGGTCAGCGTGACCGCATCGTTGGCCGTGTCGTCATCGTTGAGCGCCGTCACGGTCACCGTCTGGGCTTGGTCCCAGTTCGAGGGGGTGAAGATCAGGGTGGACGCGCTCAGGCTCACATCCGTGCCCGAGTGGCCGCCGACCGTCACCGTGACATCGTGCGTCGGCTCGGTGTCGAGGACCACCGTGTAGCTGTCCCCGGCCGCGTCCTGTTCGGTCACGGTCAGCGCCGTCTCCGAGACCGTCACGCCCGCCGCGTCGTCGTCCTCGAGGGTCAGCGTCCGGGTCGCCGGCGCGGTCACGCCGGTCGCCGACACGGTGCCCGAGACCGTCACGGTCTTGTCCGCCGCGTCCACATCGTTGTCGACGCCCGTGATCGTCACCGAGCCCGTGCTCGTGGTCGCGTTCTCGGCGAAGCTCAGAACCTGGTTCGCGCTCAGGCGGAAATCGGCGGCCACCGCCGGGGACACCGCCGCCGCCGAGATCGTCACCGTGAAGGCCGCCGCCGAGGCCGGCGACACCGTCGCCGTCACCGTGCTCACGCCGCCGTCCTCGCCGATCGAATCGGCCGACAGCACCAGGGTCACGGCCGGCGTCGTGGTGTCGTTGTCGGTCACCGTCACCGATACGCCGGCGATCGCGATGCCACTGTAGTTGCCGTCCGTGCTGGTCGCGGTGTGGGTCAGCGTGACCGCATCGTTGGCCGTGTCGTCATCGTTGAGCGCCGTCACGGTCACCGTCTGGGCCTGGTCCCAGTTCGAGGGGGTGAAGATCAGGGTGGACGCGCTCAGGCTCACATCCGTGCCCGAGTGGCCGCCGACCGTCACCGTGACATCGTGCGTCGGCTCGGTGTCGAGGACCACCGTGTAGCTGTCCCCGGCCGCGTCCTGTTCGGTCACGGTCAGCGCCGTCTCCGAGACCGTCACGCCCGCCGCGTCGTCGTCCTCGAGGGTCAGCGTCCGGGTCGCCGGCGCGGTCACGCCGGTCGCCGACACGGTGCCCGAGACCGTCACGGTCTTGTCCGCCGCGTCCACATCGTTGTCGACGCCCGTGATCGTCACCGAGCCCGTGCTCGTGGTCGCGTTCTCGGCGAAGCTCAGAACCTGGTTCGCGCTCAGGCGGAAATCGGCGGCCACCGCCGGGGACACCGCCGCCGCCGAGATCGTCACCGTGAAGGCCGCCGCCGAGGCCGGCGACACCGTCGCCGTCACCGTGCTCACGCCGCCGTCCTCGCCGATCGAATCGGCCGACAGCACCAGGGTCACGGCCGGCGTCGTGGTGTCGTTGTCGGTCACCGTCACCGATACGCCGGCGATCGCGATGCCACTGTAGTTGCCGTCCGTGCTGGTCGCGGTGTGGGTCAGCGTGACCGCATCGTTGGCCGTGTCGTCATCGTTGAGCGCCGTCACGGTCACCGTCTGGGCCTGGTCCCAGTTCGAGGGGGTGAAGATCAGGGTGGACGCGCTCAGGCTCACATCCGTGCCCGAGTGGCCGCCGACCGTCACCGTGACATCGTGCGTCGGCTCGGTGTCGAGGACCACCGTGTAGCTGTCCCCGGCCGCGTCCTGTTCGGTCACGGTCAGCGCCGTCTCCGAGACCGTCACGCCCGCCGCGTCGTCGTCCTCGATCGTCACCGTCGCCCCGGACAGGGTTCCCGCCGTCACGCCGTCCGGGAGCGTCCCGAAGGAGAGCACCACGCCCTCGCTGTCGTCGTCCACCATGTCCTGGGTCGCCGCCAGCGTGAAGCTCTGCTCCGTGTCGGTCGCCCCGAACGTCACGTTCTCCGGCACCCCCGACCAGTCCGCCCCGGTCTCGCCCTGCGCCGTCGCCCCGCCCGCGGCCGTCGCCGTGACCGCCACCGTCACCTCGCGCCCCGGCGCGCCCGAGAGCGACACCGTCACCTCCACCGTGGCGCCCTCGTCCACCGAGTAGGTTGCCGCCTCGAACGACACCGCCGCCGAGCGCGGCGTCGCGCTGTCCTCGTTCGAGGAGTCGCTGGTTTTGCTGAACAGCCCGACCGTCCGCACCTCGAAGGTGTGCGCCTGCCCGCCGACCAGGCCTGTCACCGTGTAGCCGGTCAGGTTCGAACCGTCCTCTCCCGTGGGGGTGTCGTGTTGCCCGCTGTTCGGAATGTCCGTCCAGCCCTCGTAGCCGCCGTCCGTCTTGTACCGGTACTGGTGTCTGACGAACCGGGCGTGCAGCGCGTGCGCGTTCCAGGACAGCACCACCTCGCCGGGTCCCGTCCCCGGCGACGCCACCAGGTTTGCCGGCGTCGCCGTTGTGTTGTCCGTATCGACCACGGTCACCGTGGCCGAGGCCGGGGCGCCCACCGTGTACGCAGTGCCCGGCTGCACCTCGACGGTGACGCCGCCGAGCACCTCCTGGAGGTTGTCGTTCTCCAGTGCCACCGCCAGCGCCGCCGTCGCACTGCCCGCCGCGAACGTCACCGTGCGCATCGCTTCCGCCCCGTCCGGCAGCAGGTCGCGGTCCGCCTGCTGCGTCACCTCCACCGTCACCGCCAGCGTCCCTGCCGTCAGCCCGACGCGGGTGAGCGTGAAGCCGGCGTCGCCTTCATCCTCGTTGACCACGTTCTTGTCCCTCGCGATCGTCACCACCGGCAGGTCGTCGTCGTTGAGGGTCAGCGTCCGGTTCGCCGGCGCGGTCACGCTGGTCGCCGACACGGTGGCCGAGACCGTCACCGTCTTGTCCGCCGCGTCCACATCGTTGTCGACGCCCGTGATCGTCACCGAGCCCGTGCTCGTGGTCGCGTTCTCGGCGAAGCTCAGGACCTGGTTCGCGCTCAGGCGGAAATCGGCGGCCACCGCCGGGGACACCGCCGCCGCCGCAACCGTCACCGTGAAGGCCGCCGCCGAAGCCGGCGACACCGTCGCCGTCACCGTGCTGACGCCGCCGTTCTCGCCGATCGAACCGTCCGACAGCACCAGGGTCACGGCCGGCGTCGTGGTGTCGTTGTCGGTCACCGTCACCGCCACGCCGGCGATCGCGATGCCGCCGTAGTTGGCGTCCGTGCTCGTCGCGGTGTGGGTCAGCGTGACCGCGTCGTCGGCCGTGTCGTCATCGTTGAGCGCCTGCACCGTCACCGTCTGGGCCTGGTCCCAGTTCGAGGGGGTGAAGGTCAGGGTGGACGAACTCAGGCTCACATCCGTGCCCGAGTGCCCGCCGACCGTCACCGTGACCTCGTGCGTCGGCTCGGTGTCGAGGACCACCGTGTAGCTGTCCCCGGTCGTGTCCTGTTCGGTCACGGTCAGCGCCGTCGCCGACACCGTCACGCCCGCCGGGTTGGCGTCCGTCGTGCCGCTGCCCGAGTCCGACCAGTCGCCCGTGCCCTCGTCGTTGGTGGCCCGCACCTGCACGTCGTAGGATGTGTTCTCTTCCAGGCTCCCGATGGTCGCCGACAGCGTCGTGATCGTCGTGCCGGTCACCTCCGTCCAGGTACCCTGCGGCGAGGTCATCCGGTAGCGGTAGTCGTAGTCGGTGATGGCCGGGCCGGCGTTGGCCGGCGCCGTCCACGTCACCGTCAGGCTGGTCACCGACGACGCCGCCACCGTCGGCGCGGCCGGCTTGCCCGGCGCCTCGCCGGCCACGTCGGTCACCGTTACCGTGATCGTCTGCGTGGCGGTCTTGACCCGCGTGCCCGCGCCGCTGGTCGCCTGCACCGTCACCACGTAGTCGTTGTCCGTGTCGGAGTCCTTGGCGTCCTCGAAGTTGGGCGCATCGTCGAACGTCAGCGCCCCGTCCGTCGCCCCGATCGAGAACAGCGCCTGGTCCGCGCCGCCGGTGATCGCGTAGCCGGTGATGTCGTCGCCCGTGTCGCCGTCGGTCGCCACTACCGTGCCGGCCGCCGTCTGGTTCTCCGCCGCGTCGAACGTCGCCGAAGAGGAGAACGCCGGCGCCGCGTTGGCGTCCGTCGTGCCGCTGCCCGAGTCCGACCAGTCGCCCGTGCCCTCGTCGTTGGTGGCCCGCACCTGCACGTCGTAGGATGTGTTCTCTTCCAGGCTCCCGATGGTCGCCGACAGCGTCGTGATCGTCGTGCCGGTCACCTCCGTCCAGGTACCCTGCGGCGAGGTCGTCCGGTAGCGGTAGTCGTAGTCGGTGATCGCCGGGCCCGCGTTGGCCGGCGCCGACCACGTCACCGTCAGGCTCGTCACCGAGGCCGGCGCCACGTCCGGCGCGTCCGGCTTGCCCGGCGCTTCGCCGGCCACGTCCGTCACCGTTACCGTGATCGTCTGCGTGGCGGTCTTCACCCGCTCACCCGTGCCGCTGGTCGCCTGCACCGTCACGACGTAGGTGTTGTCGGTCCCCTGGTCCTCGGCGTCCTCGAAGTTCGGCGCATCTCTGAACTCCAGATGCCCCGACGACGCGATGACCAGGAAGAACGACTGGTCCGCCCCGCCCGTGATGTCGTAGCGCTCGATCTTGTCCTCCGAATCGCTGTCCGACGCCATCACCATGGCCACTTCCGTCTGGTTCTCCGCCGCGTCGAACGTCGCCGAAGAGCTGAACGTCGGCGCCGCGTTGGCGTCCGTCGTGCCGGTTCCCGAGTCCGACCACGAGCCGGTGCCCTCGTCGTTGGTGGCCCGCACCTGTACCTGATAGGACGTGTTCTCCGACAGACTCGACAGCGTCGCCGTGACGGCGGTGCCGGCGTGGTTTCCGTCGCTCCAGTCCCCGGTGGTGCCCGCCCGGTACTGGACGTCGTAGTCGGTGATCGCCGGGCCCGCGTTGGCCGGCGCCGACCACGTCACCGTCAGGCTCGTCACCGAGGCCGGCGCCACGTCCGGCGCGTCCGGCTTGCCCGGCGCTTCGCCGGCCACGTCCGTCACCGTTACCGTGATCGTCTGCGTGGCGGTCTTCACCCGCTCACCCGTGCCGCTGGTCGCCTGCACCGTCACGACGTAGGTGTTGTCGGTCCCCTGGTCCTCGGCGTCCTCGAAGTTCGGCGCATCTCTGAACTCCAGATGCCCCGACGACGCGATGACCAGGAAGAACGACTGGTCCGCCCCGCCCGTGATGTCGTAGCGCTCGATCTTGTCCTCCGAATCGCTGTCCGACGCCATCACCATGGCCACTTCCGTCTGGTTCTCCGCCGCGTCGAACGTCGCCGAAGAGCTGAACGTCGGCGCCGCGTTGGCGTCCGTCGTGCCGGTTCCCGAGTCCGACCACGAGCCGGTGCCCTCGTCGTTGGTGGCCCGCACCTGTACCTGATAGGACGTGTTCTCCGACAGACTCGACAGCGTCGCCGTGACGGCGGTGCCGGCGTGGTTTCCGTCGCTCCAGTCCCCGGTGGTGCCCGCCCGGTACTGCACGTCGTAGTCGGTGATCGCCGGACCGGCGTTGGCCGGCGCCGACCAACTCACCGTCAGGCTCGTCACCGACGCGGCCGCCACGTCCGGTGCGGCCGGCTTGCCCGGCGCTTCGCCGGACACGTCCGTCACCGTCACCGTGATCGTCTGCGTGGCGGTCTTCTCCCGCGTCCCCGTGCCGCTCGTCGCCGTCACCTCGACCACGTAGGTGTTGTCGGTGCCCTGGTCCTGCGCGTCCTCGTAGTTGGGCACATCCTGGAAGAGCAGCAGCCCGTTCTCCACGGACGAGAAGAACGTCTGGTCCGCCCCGCCGGTGATCGCGTAGCCCGTCACGTCGTCGCCCGTGTCGCTGTCGGTCGCCAGCACCGTGCCGGCGTCAAACTGGTTCTCCGCCGCGTCGAACGTCGCCGAAGAGCTGAACGTCGGCGCCGCGTTCGCGTCGTCGTCGTTGATCGTGCCCGTGGCGGCGACCTTCGCGCCCAGCGTCGCGTTATCCGGGTTCGAAATCGTCAGCGTGAAGGTCTCGGCGCTCTCGCTCGCGTCGTCCTCCGTCGTCTGGACCTCGATCGTCCCGGTCCTGTTGCCCGCTTCGATCTCCAGCGTGCCGCTCGCCGCCGTGAAGTCCGTGCCCGAGACGGCCGATTGCGGGTCCGTCTCCGTCGTCGCGTAGTCCACCTCCACGTCGAGGCCGCTCAGCGCCGACAGCGTCACCGTGAACTCCACCTTGTCGCCCTCGGTCGCCGTCCCGTCCGCCACCGTCACCGTCGGCGGATCGTCGTTGTCCTCGATCAGCACGCGCGCGGGATCGGCCGGAAGATCGATACGCTGGGCCGTTGCATTGGACAGCCGCACCTTGAAGTCCTCCCGGTCCTCGTCCGCGGCGTCGTCCAGCACCGTGATCGTGATCGTCTGCTCCGTCTCCTCGGCCGGGAACGTCACCTGCCCGCTCGCCGCCGTGTAGTCCGTGCCCGCCTCCGCCGTGCCGTTTTCGGTGGCGTAATCGATCATGTACGCGGCGCTCGCCGACGCCGACGCCGTCAGCGTGAGCGTCACCGTCCCCGCGTCCTCGTCCACCGTGGTTTCCTCGGCAACCGTTATCGTCGCCCTGTCCCGGTCGATGATCCTGCCTAGGACCGAGGACCTGCCCAGCGTGACGAGGGCGTCGTCGGTCCCGCTCAGGTGCACCGTGAACTCTTCCAAATTTTCTTCGTGAATGGCGTCGTCGATGAGGGCGACGGTGATGGTTTCCTCTGTGTCGCCCGCCGCGAACGTCAGCGTCCCCGACGCCGCCGTATAGTCCACGTCCGCCTCCGCGCTGCCGGCGCGGGTCTCCCAGTCCACCGTGATCGGCACGGTGCTCGCCTCGTCGAGCTCGACCAGGAAACTGATTATTGCGGCACCCTCGAGAACGATTACGCTCTCTTCCTTGAAGCCCACCGTCGGCTGGTCGTCGTTCACGATCGTGCCCGTCGCCGTCGCGTCCGCCGCCAGTTGCGCGTTCGACGACACGCTCGACAGCGTCACCGTGAAGGTCTCGTTCCCCTCGTTCGTGGCGTCCGGCGCCGTCGGCACCATGAACGTTCCCGTGGTCTGGCCCGCCGTGACCATCACCGGCCCCGTTGTCGTCGTCCCGAGATCCGCCAGGACCGCTGTGTCGCCGCTCTCGATCGACGCCGTCCAGGTCGCCATCACGTCCGCCGTGGCCGTTGCCGACAGCGTCGCCGTGAAGGTCACGTCGCCGCCCTCGGTCCCCGCGGCATCCCCGACGCTCAGCGTCGGGTTGGGCGGGGGCGTCACCGGGGGCGTCACGATGCTCCCCGTCGGACACACCTGCGTGGCCGTGCGCAGGCACACCGTCGCCGTGCTCCCGACCGGAAACTCGGTCTCCAGATCGTCCAGTGCGGCCGGAACGGTCCAATACCATCGGCTTTGGCCGCTGATAGCGTTGTGTCGATCCGAGAATGCGAGCGCGTGCCCGCCGAGCTCCAGCGTCAGGATTTCATTCGTCGGAAGTCCGCTCTCGGCGACGACGAATCTGACGGCATTCGTCGCCACGTCGATGGCAAGGACCCCATAGGAAGAGGACCCGTAATCGAAATTGTCGTCGTCGAGCGCCCCGATCGTGGGCGCGTCGAGGTCGGTCCTGTCGTAGCCGTGCCCCGCCGGAGTGTCACCCGCCGTCATGGTCGTGGACCAGACCGGGTCGGTCGTGGGCGTCACGATGCTGCCCGACGGACATACCTGCGCCGCGGTACGCAGGCACACCACCACCTGAGAGCCGATCGGCAAGTCGTTCTCCGGATCGTTCAGACCCTCCGGAACAGCCCACGCCAAATAGGTGGCGGTGCTACCAGACACGTTTCTGTCCTCGAACGGGAACTCGTGCCCGCCGAACTCCAGCGTCAGGGTGTTATCTAGCGGAAGTCCGGCCGTGTCGACTACGAAATACACACCACGACCCTCTTCCACCACGACCCACCTTACGACATAGGTGGTATAAGTGGTCGCCGTCAGCCCGTACGCAAAATCGTCGTCGGAGAGCGAACCGCCCCGGCCCTTTTCTTGGTAGCCGTGCCCTCCTATCTGAGTAGTCCCCACCGTCATGGTCCCGGACCAGACCGGGGACGTCCCGTCGTCGTCCACGATCATTCCTGTCGCCGGCGCGCCCGTAATCGTCCCGCTGGTCGGGTTCGACAGCGTCACCGTGAAGGTCTCGTGGTCCTCGTCCGTCATGTCCTCGATCGTCGCCACCGTGACCGTCTGCTCCGTGACGCCCGCCGTGAAGGTCAGCGTCCCCGTACCCGCCGTGAAGTCCGTGCCCGAGGTGGCCGTGCCCTCCGAGGTCGCCCAGGCCACCGTCACCGTCTCCGTGCTCGCCTGCCACAGCGTCGCCGTGAAGGTCAGGTCCTCGCCTTCCTCCGCGGAGACGTCCGTCACGGTCAACGCCCTCGCCGGACACACCCCCGTCCCGTTGCGCAGGCACACCACCACGCTGTTGCCGACCGGCAAGTCGTTCACCGGATCGTTCAGACCCTCTGGAACAGCCCACTCCCAAAGGGATGCGCCGCTATTGTCGCGTCTGTCCTCGAACGGGAACTCGTGCCCGTCGATCACGAGCGTCAGGATTTCGTCTTGCGGAAGTCCTTCCTCGTCGACTCGGAACCTCACGCTTTCAAAACTTGTTACATATATCTCCTTAACCGTATAGGTGGCCGAATCGTACTGGAAGTCGGCGTCAGCGAGCTCGCCGCCGTTGTTCTCACTGTAGCCGTGTGAGGGATCACCATAGACCTCGGCCACCGTCATGACCGTGGACCAGGCCACCAGGGGCGGCGCATCGTCGTCCTTGATCGTCCCCGTCGCGGTCGCGCCCGAAATCGTCGCGTTGGTCGCGTTCGACAGCGTCACCGTGAAGGTCTCGTTCCTCTGGTCCGTCACGTCCTCGATCGTCGCGACCGTGAACGTCTGCTCCGTGACGCCCGCCGTGAAGGTCAGCGTCCCCGTACCCGCCGTGAAGTCGGTGCCCGAGGTGGCCGTGCCGCCCGAGGTCGCCCAGTCCACCGTCACCGTCTCCGTGCTCGGCGGCGACAGCGCCACCGTGAAGGTCAGGTCCTCGCCTTCCTCCGCCGAGACGTCCTTCACGCTCAGCGCCGATGGCACCTCCGTTGGACACACCTGCGCCGCGGTGCGCAGGCACACCACCACCTGGGAGCCGATCGGCAAGTCAGCATTATCGTCAGCGTCCAGTCCCGTCGGAACCGCCCATACCCAAAGATCTGAACCTCCCTCTTCCAGCGTTCTATCCTCGAACGGGAACGCGTGCCCGTCGATCTCCAGCGTCAGGGTGTCTTCTTCGGGAAGTCCCTCCTCGAGGACTCCGAATGACACTCCAAAAAAGACGTCCAATTCGACAAACGTCACCGTATAGGTGGCCGAACTGTACTCAAAATCGTCGTCGGTGAGCGAACCGCCTTCGTCTTCGTCTACGTCGTAGCCGTGCCCTCCATATCCGGTTGTCCCCACCGTCATGACCGTGGACCAGACCGGGTCGGGCGTCTGGGCTGCGGCGGGGAGGGCGAGCGCGCCGGGGAGCGCGAGCAGCGCCGCGGCAAACAGCGCGCGGGCGGAGCGGACAAGCCGGCGGCGCACCAGTGGCGGGCGCGCGGGACCCGCCGGCCGGACGGCGGCGGATTTGGTCTTTGAGGAAGGACGGCCGGCCGGTCGGAGGGGCAGGCGGTCAGGTGGCGATGGCGGGCGGCGTTGCTCCCGCTGCCGAGGCGCAGTCATGACCTCAGGCTCGGCTCCCGGCTCCCGGCTCCCGGCTCCCGGCTCCCGGCTCTCGGCTCTCGGCTCTCGGCTCTCGGCTCTCGGCTCTCGGCTCTCGGCTCTCGGCTCTCGGCTCTCGGCTCTCGGCTCTCGGCTCTCGGCTCTCATAACGAGAGCCGCCGGACCAAGCCGCCTTTTGTCAAGTCATTTTTCGAGCCATCCATAACTTTTCCTCTCGGTCTCAACGTCGTCCCCCCGCCCGTTTCGGAAGCGCCCCATGACACCGGCGTATCGGGTTTCGTAGAGGTGTCGAAAGGACACTGACCGCCGAGATTCAGTCCGGAACTTCGAACGTGTCCAACGTCAGAGTTGGATCATCTGCCAGCTTAAGCGAACCTCACACGAGCTGTGAAATGGAAAGATTTTGGGCTCAGGGACACTTTAATTTGGGCAACTGCACGGCCCTTGACGCAGTCGTTGCGGGGGCTCCACGGCAATGCGAGATGGAACGCGCGCTGCACACGGGAGTCGACTGAAAGATGCCGCCGGTGTCGGCTCTGCACCGCGGCATGGAGTTGAAGGTGCCGGCGGAGCCGGAGCGGCGCGGAATGGCGCTTCACAACCCCGTCAAGCCTGAAAAGAAGCCCTTCGTCCTGTTCCCCGCGGCCGGTTCAAGCCTCTTTCAGTATCCATTCCCGGAATGCCCGGACTCCTGGATTGCGCCTGGAGTCGGCTGTCGTGATGAGGCAGCACCGTGCGGGCGCCGCGACCTGCCGGTCGCCCGGGTCGCCGGGCCTTCCGCGCGCCTCGACAAGGGTCGGACTGCAGACCGGAAGCAGATCCTCCTCGTACAGCGCCTCCTCGAACAGCCCCTGCGGTCTCGCCGCAGCGGTCTCGCCGACATATGCGATCCAGATATCGAAATCGCGTTGCGCCGGGTCGACGCCGCGATGGTCGGTCTCCAACTCGACGATGACGCCGGGGTGGGACAATTGGAAATCCGCCAGCCTCGGCAAGAGCCACTTCTCGGCGACGACGCGGCCGAGCCGACCTACATCCTCAACGAGCGGGGCATCGGCTACGGCATGGCCAAGCCAGGCAACCCGTGACAGCCCTCAATGTACCGCTCTCCCTGGTGATGAGCACAATGGCCGCGATCACAGCCCGAATCACACCTTGGCCGCGGCGTCGTTGCATCTGAAACCCCGCCTTGTTGGACCGGTCGCGCTCTGGGCAGGAGCGGCCGGACAGGTACTGCGCCGGGCGTGGCGCCGGGAACTTCATGCAAGTTAATGCAGCGTTCGCAGCGCCGGAGGGTGGCTGGATCTTCAGCCGGTCTCCTTCGTCTTCTTGTGTGCTGCGAGGAAACGTTGCCGGACTTCAGGGTTGATCGCACGGGACGACTCGTCCGGGGACATCTTCGAGGGTCCAATGGATTTCCCTTCAGAAAGAGGGATTTGATGAGGGAATCATAGTGGATACGTTGCCGACATATCTGGTGTTATCAATTACTTAGAGTCAATATGGCGGGACCAGCGCCTTCGACCACCAGCTTTGCATACATCTCCAGCTGGACTTCATCGAGCTCGGCAGTCGCCGAAGCAATCGACTTTGGAGAGGCCAATAATTTACCGAGATGGCGCTAACCATCTCGATTGCACTTGATCAGACCGAGCCGGACGATTGATCCAACGTCCGGCAAGATCGGCCTTTAACCGGTCGACTGGCAAACCTGGACGCCAAATCCAAAGCCTCTCAACGCCTCGGCGTATTCCGCCAGTCCGGCTGCCAAGGTCACGCTGCAGCCGGAGAAGTCCCGTCGGGTTCGATATTCGGCTCGCAAATCTCGAAAACCAGCCGCTCGATCACTAGACGTCTGACTTGAGATTGCTCGCAAGAGTCGATCGTCCTCACGGATCTGGTAAACCTGTTCTGCCAGTTCAGTTACCAGGGTCTGAAAATCCTCGGCAAGGGATGGTGAGATCAGTTCCAGTGGCTGAGCCAACGGTGACCGTGGTGGGGTTGGCGGCAGGTCGAAAAAACGCGAAACCGCCCGGCGAACCATCCAGGCGCCGTTGAGCTTCCCGTCCAGCGAGTAGCCTGCGATATGCGCGGTACCGATCTCGACCAAAGACAAGAGCCGCAAGTCAATTTCCGGCTCTCCTTCCCAAACATCCAGCACCACGGTCCGGAGAGTTCCGTCGGCCAGGCTCCGGTAGAGAGCCTGGTTGTCGATGACAGCTCCACGGGCCGAATTGATCAGAATTTGGCTACGGTTCAGTCGCCCCAAGACGGAAACATCGAAGAGGTGGTGCGTGGCGTCGGGTCCCTCCCTTGTCAGAGGAACATGCAGCGTTATGAAGTCGCAGTGAAGGATTTTTTCAAGGGGACGGAAGAGTCGAGAATCCCCGGTTTGACGTTGCAAGGGCGGGTCGCAGACAACCACCCGCATGCCCAACAGCGCCGCCGAGCGGGCCACCCGACTGCCGATTTGACCTGCCCCCACCACTCCCAGACTGCTCCCGGCTAGCCGACGGCCTTCTCTTTGAGCTACCTCCAATAGGGCTGCCATGACATATTGACAAACCGATGCAGCATTGCTGCCCGGCGCGGCGCAAAAGCCAATCCCGGCTTTCTGCAAGTACTTGAGGTCAATATGATCGACGCCGCTGGTGGCTGAGCCCACGAAAGCGACCCCGGACCCTTTCAGCAAATTTGCATCGACTCGAGTCTCCGAACGCACCAGCAACAAATCGGCGTCGGTCAAAGAGACGGGATCGATTTCCGGGCCTGGGAGCGCAACTACCTCTCCCAGATCGGCAAAGGCTTTTTCCAGATCAGGGATATGCGCGTCAGCGACTATTCTCAGGGACACGGTTAACTAATCCAATCGGGCGCCTTTCGGTCAGGGTGGCACAGATAGATTCGACCTTCCAGGAGTGAGGGCGGTGGAGTCATTCTTGACCGTAAGGAACAAACAGATTAGTCTCTACCTCAGTGACAATATCAACCCCTTTCTTTAGCCGCTTTTTTGGCCGCCACAATCGGATGGGCGGGTTGGGGGCCCTGTTGCATTAGTAAACACCGAACAAGGAGTCCCGCCAACCGCCCACCCTGACGTGGGCGGTTTTTTTTTGGCTGGAGAGAAGTCGTGCAAAATCTGGACAAATTGCGGCAGAGAATCGACGCTGCCGATGAAGCGCTAATTGAAGCGCTGGCACAGCGGATGGAGGTTGTGGAACACATTCTGCGCCGGAAAGCCGCCCACGGCCTCCCCCTATTCGATTCCGAGAGAGAAGGGGCACTGCTGGAAAGGATGAAGGCGCGAGCATTAGCGCGTCTGGTCGATCCTTGTCTGGTTGAAAGAGTGCTCCGGGAAGTGATTCGCCATTCGCGTGAGGTTCAATCGCGTCGCGTGCAAGAAGCCGGAAATCCGGAACTGGCTACCGTGGCCCGAGTGGCCTACCAGGGAACCAAGGGCGCTTATTCCTGGCTGGCCTGTCGCAAACACTTTGGGGGGCGGGTCGATGCGATCGGTTACGCCAGTTTTCCCGAAGTGGTGCGGGCGGTGGAGGAAGAACAGGTTGACGTCGCCCTGCTTCCTATCGAAAACGTCCTGGCGGGAGGCATTTACGAGGTCCATGACCTACTGGCCCAATCGCGACTTCATGTGGTTGGCGAGGTAGTCATTCGAATCGAACACTGCCTGATCGGCCTTGCCGGCACTCCTCTCGAGCAAATTCGCTCGGTTCTCTCCCACCCGGTAGCTTTACAACAATGCACCACCTTGGTGGATAGGCTTCCCAATGCCAATCGCCAACCGTACATCGATTCCGCCGAAGCGGTACGCAAAGTCAAGCAAGATGCCGACCCGACCCAGGCGGCCATTGCCAGTGCCGAAACGGCGCGTCTCTACGGGCTGGACGTCCTGCGGGAAGGCATATCCGACCATTCCGAAAACTTTACGCGTTTTTGGGCCCTCAGTCGCGAGCCGGTGACAGTCGATCCACGAATTCCAGCTAAGACTGCAGTCTTGTTGGTGACCGATCATCGTCAAGGGGCGCTGGTAGCCTGCCTGAAGACTTTGGCTGCTCATAAAATTAATCTGACCCAACTGCAATCTCGACCTCGCCGAGGTATGCCGTGGCAATACCAGTTCCACCTCGAAATGGAAGGTAGTGTCCAGCAGAAAAACCTGATTGAAGCATTGGAAGCTGTCCGGACCAGAGCCCGGGTACTTCGTGTGCTGGGCTGCTTTCCCCGAGCCGATGCTATCGGCGCCATCGCTGAAAAGAGGCGCTTCCCGCCCCCATCCAAATCACCACGAGTACGCTCCTCAAAATCACCTCCTAAGGCACGAGCCAGTGTGGTGATGGTCGGCGACATACCGGTAGGGAAGGGTTCCTTCACTATCTTGGCGGGCCCGAACGAGCCCGTGACCGAAAGGCAACTGGAAACGATCGCTCAGACCGCCCAGGATGGTGGCGCCGACATTTTTCGAGCCGGCAGAATCCGACTCCGAGGGAGGGGAGGGACCGAATCGCGACGAAAGATGCGACGTCAGATGACCAGGTGGCTGCGTCCTCTGAGGCTGCCGCTCGCCATCGAGGTGTGGGCTGCAGAGGAAGTGGGTCCGACTTCCGAGACGGTCGATCTGTTGATCGTCGGCTCCAGCAACATGCTCAACCGGCCTCTGCTTGAAGCGGTTGGCCAAGCCGGCAAGCCAGTGCTGCTGAGACGCAACGTCAGCTCTACGCTCAGCGAACTGCTTTCGGCCGTGGAAACCATCCTCTCCCAAGGAAATCAACAAATTATTCTTTGCGAAAGAGGCCTGCGCTCACTTGAATCCGCCACCCGTCACACGCTGGACCTCAGTGGTTTGGTGGCCCTCAAAGAGGAGGTTCGGTTGCCGGTGATTGTCGACCCCACCACTGCGGTGACCCGACCCAGCCAAGTCGTCCCTTTGGCCCGAGCCGTCCGAGCCGCAGGAGCCGACGGGCTCATGGTTGCCATCGGCATTTCCCAGCAGGTGGGTACAGGAACGGGGATGCTCACAAGTGAGAGCTTCGGTAGTCTGGTCGAGGAGCTGAGGGAACCTTAGATGAGAAGGGCCGACCGCCGGAATCCGTTTCAAGTTTCAGTCTCAAGAAGATTGAGCTGACGTCCACCGCTCCTGAAGCGAGCCTGATTGGCTTCTTGGAAGTCGGGCTAAGGCTAAAGATAGGCTGAAAACAGCTCCCTGGGTCGATTTTGCTCGCTATTTCGGTCACGATCTAGCGGTCTGCCCCGTTGTTTCCGGAGGGCGGACGGGTTTGACAGTGCCGCCGCGAATACTCAGAATGTTGGTTTCAAGGCAGGAGAGGCGACTCGGTGTTTCTTAAAATCTTGACCCATCCGGTGTTTATGAATTTGAACTTTCATATGCCGATGGTAGTGGACCTTTCCCATCCTCTGATTATGCTCAAAGGAGAAAACGGCTCGGGCAAGTCGACTCTGCTCCACTCGCTCTATCACGCTTTGCGTGGGGAGCGGATCGAGAATTTCAACTATCGTCTGCAGCCCGGGAAGCGTCCCAAGAACGTGTTTCTTTTTGACGCCGAACAGCACAATCCTCGTCATCAGGTCGAGCTTTTCAAGAACCAAGCCCAGATGAAAGAGTTTCTGCAAATTGCCAGTCACGGCCAGATCATGTTGTCTCTCTTTAGCGAGTCCTTCCCCAGCCTGCCCAAGGGAACCGTTCTACTGCTGGATGAGCCGGAGATGGCGCTCTCTCAGTCCAACCAGCGGCGGGTGCTCAAGATGTTGATGGAACTCGTTCAGGACCGCCAGTTCCGAATCGTCGCCGCCACGCACTCGCCCGTGCTGTTGGAGTCAACCGACACTTATGTGATCGATCTCGACGCGGCCATCAACCGCAATGTGATCCCAACCGACATGCCTCCGCCCGGCCAGAGCACCATCCACTAAGAAGAGAGTTTCCTGCTGCAACTGTCAGAAGCATGAGCGCAGCTTTGAGAATAATCCGGACTAACCGCCAGGGGTCGAGTGCAGATGAACTTCTCGCAGCGGGTTGCTGTTTCCCGATGCAATCCGGTTGGATTGACCAAGACTACTGGAACCGCGTAATTGCTTGTTTGAACGGCACAGGATTTCACACCCGTTAGGACCGGGCATGTTAACGATTTCGCACCTGAGCAAGTCGTTTGGGTCGGTAGCCGCCGTCGATGATCTCAGCTTGGAGATAACTTCCGGTGAGATCTTCGGGCTACTCGGTCCCAACGGAGCGGGTAAGACCACCACCGTCACCCTGGCCGTCGGTCTACTCCAGCCGGACAAGGGGGTCGTCCGGCTTGCGGGTTTGGGGACACCGGATGATCCGCGAGTTCGCTCAAGAATCGGCATCGCACCCCAGTTGTTGTCGGTCTATGAAGATTTGAGCGGCGAAGAGAATCTGGCTTTCTTTGGCCGGCTACAGGGTTTGAGCGGCGGGACCCTCAATGATCGCGTCGATTGGGCGTTGGATTTCGTCGGTTTGGGTGACCGGCGCAAATCGGCTGTCAAGACCTACTCCGGCGGGATGAAACGTCGGCTCAATCTAGCCGTAGCGATCATCCACAAGCCGCCCCTGCTGCTGCTTGACGAGCCGACGGCCGGAGTCGATCCGCAATCCCGCAATTCGATCCTTGAAAAGATCCTCGGCCTCCGCCAGAGCGGCTGCACTATCGTCTACACCACCCACTACATGGAAGAGGCTCAAAGGCTCTGCGATCGCGTGGGGATCATGGACTACGGCAAGCTGCTCGCTCTCGGCACAGTGGAAGAGCTGACCCGGCGACATGGCGGCAAGAGCGTGCTCACCGCTGAGAAAGGCAATGGGCAAGTCCGCATTGAGACCGACGATCCGATCGGAGACTTGAACGATCTCATGGGCCAGGGGCCACTGCGGAGCTTCAGTCTGGAGCGTCCCAGTCTCGAAGCGGTGTTTCTGAATTTGACCGGTCGACAACTGAGGGATTGAGCCAATGAGAGTCGTCCTAACGATCGCTCTGAAGGATCTCAAGCTGCTGTGTCGCGACAGGATGTCGGTGTTCTTTGCCTTCGTTTTCCCGCTGCTTTACGCGATTTTCTTCGGAACAATCTTTTCCGGTGGAGGGGGAGGCAGCAATCCCGTGACGGTCCTGGTTGTTGACCAGGATCAGACGGCAGAGTCGCGTTCCTTTATCGAAGCACTCCGGAAGGCGCCGGAGCTCGAGGCCGTCGAATCGTCCGAGGAAGATGCGCGCGAGAAGGTCAGGAGGGTCAGTGAGGCCGCCTATATCCTGTTGCCCAGGGGATTTGGAGAGGCTTCTGAGAGTCGTTTGGCAGGTCAAACTCCCCGCGTCCTGATTGCCGCAGATCCCAAGCGAAAGGCCGAGGAGGGAATGCTGCAGGGCATCCTGACCAAGTATGCCGTCCAGGACATGCAGCGCCTGTTTCAGGACCCCGAGGCGATGGCGCAACAGATTGAGAAGGCCCGGTCACAGGTGGCTCTGGCACCCGCGCCCGTTCGTCAGTCGCTGGAACGTCTCTTCAGCGAAGTCCTGACTTTGAACGCCTTTCCCGCAGACCCCGGCGACAACGCCGGATTCAACATGACTCCTCTCCAATTCGAGTCGGTACCGGTGATCGTCGAAGGAGAAGGCCCCAGTAACCCCTACACTATTTCATTTCCGCAAGGGATCATCTGGGGAATTATGGGATGCGCGGCCAGCTTTGGGATCTCGCTGGTCATCGAGCGGCGACGCGGGACGTTGGTCCGAATACAAACCGGCCCGGTGAGCCGTTATCAGATACTGGGTGGAAAGGCGGTGGCCTGCTTCCTCACAATCAGCGGCGCTGCAGCGGTTCTGTTGGTCTTGGGCGCAGCCGTCTTCGGCGTACATGCAACCTCACTCTTTCATCTCATCCTGGCGGTGGCTTCGATCGCCACGGCTTTTGTCGGCATCATGATGCTTCTGGCGGTCGTGGGGAAGACGGAGCAGTCGGCCGGCGGCATCGGCTGGGCGGTGTTGCTGCCGATGGCGATGATTGGTGGAGGTATGGTGCCTCTTTTTCTCATGCCCTCCTGGCTGCAGCAGCTCAGCCACATCAGCCCGGTCAAGTGGTCCATCCTGGCCTTGGAGGGAGCCCTCTGGCGTGGGTTCACCTTGTCCGAGATGATTCTTCCCTGCCTGATCCTGGTGGGGATCGGGGTGGTCTGCTTTGCCGTGGGCGTCCGAGCCTTCCGCTGGAGCGTCGAAGCTTGAACTTGGCTCGACCGAAGAACCAAGAATCCGCCAAGAAGACGATCAAGGAGACCCAGCCTATCCAACCCACGAACGCTGCCAAGAAGGAAGCAATGACAGACCGAAAGGAATATCATCATCATGGTCGCCAGATCCCCTGGTTGCCCGTCGTCCGCTTTCATAAGGAGATTGTCACCCGCGCCGAACAGAGTGTTTTCTCACTTAACGGCGGTGACGACCAAGCAGGCCGATGGAGCAGCCTCACTCATTTCGCGGCCGGTGACTTGGCAGGGCCTTGGTCGATCGCTGAGGAACAGATACGAAGTCGCCCCTTTCGGCTGGCAGTAGCACAAGAGAGACAAGGGGGTCTCTTTCTTGGCGGCCCTTGCTTTCTCGGTTGGACATGGTCAATGGGTAAATGGCTCCCACAATGGAGACCGTTACTTTATCGCGAGGTGGCACTCCATAGTCACGGTTCCAACATCAAGATCGTACCTCAACAAGGCCGCTGGAGTCTGTCCCCTCTGCCCTTTGCCCGGATGGAAATTAACGTCGGCTTGTCACCTGACGACTTCGCAGCCTCGTTGATCGAGACGGCCGCCGGCTATCCGGATGACGAACCTATCGATCGCCGGATCTTTCGCGCATTGTTCGACAAGGTCCCCGGCATTGAGAGCAAATTCACGGAGCCGATTCGCCCCGATATGTTCCGCGTCCGACCTACGCCCTGGGTGCTGTTCGCCCCTGTCGACAGTTTTTCGTACCTGACCCGCCATCTGATGCAGGATTACGAGCGACTTGAGGTGTTGTTGGCAAGAGATGACGCCGATATCGGCGGTCTGCGATTACTCGAGGGCAGGCCGGAGCCGGATGAGACACCTAATGGCGCTGAGGTGCTGCCACTCATTCCCCTGAATCGCTCCCAGTGTCGAGCCGTCCAACGCATCCTTGAGCGCTGCCCTCTCACGGTGATCAGCGGTCCGCCGGGAACGGGGAAGAGCCAAGTCGTCGTCTCTCTGTTGCTAAACGCCTGGGCGCAGGGCAAGAGTGTCCTTTTTGCCAGCAACAACAACAAGGCCGTCGATGTTGTCCGTGAGCGTGTCGAGCGATTCGAGTCCGAATTTCCGATCGCCGTTCGCGCGGGCGCGAAGCAGCGTCAAAACATCCAGGAGGTTCTGCGCCGGACTCTGAACATGGCTGCGACCAGTGCGGCCGGCAAAGGCGTCAATCCAGCGGATATCGCTCAACGGAAACAGAGTCTTCTCCAGGAACACGGTGACCTCTCGAACGCATTGAAATTGGGGCTGCATCAGCGGATCGACGAGTTGCGTAAGAGCGCCCTGCGCGCCTACGGAGAATATCGTTCAACCCTATCCGACCTGAAAGACCGCGAGCAGGCGTTGCGCGCCCGGCAGCAAGCGCTGGGCTTTGGCGGACAGCCGATTGTACGGATCGAGGAAGCGTTGCGCGACACCTGTAAGTGGCTCGACCGGATCGGTGATTATCGCAACTTGGTGAAAGCGGATAATCAATTGCGGAGTGAATTATGCGGCAAGATCCTAGACCATGAACGACTCCGTAACCGAGCGGTCGAAGAGGTTGGCCTGCGGGCGGATGATGCCGGAGACTGGTGTTGGCTGATGACAGGCCCCAGTGCGGGACTCGTCGCCGACTGGGAGCAACGACTCCGTACCCTACTGGCGAGGCCGATCGATCAGGCTCTCGAACCGGTCGAGTGGCACGACGAGTACGCCCGTTGGCAGTCCGCCGAACAGGCTGAGAATTGGGCACGTGAAGCGCGAATCTTCGCCGAGACTATCCTTCGCACTTGCGCTGAAATTGCCCCCAAGATCGTGGCGGTACGCAAACTCTCGCAGTCGATGGACGAGGAACGTTCGAGGGTCACCAATCATGGCCTACCCGAAGACCTTGATCTTCCACCAACGGCTCTGCGGGACTGGACGGCGGTCTTTGCCGAATTGGCGACCCGGGAACCTCATTGGTTTGATTCCCTGCCTTGGTCGCAGCAGGCGCGTCTGAAAAGAACCCTCAAGCGGCTTGAACGTCAAATCCGCCCAGGACTCCCACTTGCAGTACTGATGCAAATCGGCGCCTTGGACGACAAGGGGCGGTCACGCTTGGCCTTGGTTGTAGAGGTTGCACGTCGCTGGCTCGAACTTCGCAAGGAATGGGAGACTGCCTATCCGCTCATTCAGGAAACCGAAAATCGCTTTCGAGACCTGCGCTCACAGGGTGTCGCACTGAAGCTTCAAACTATCCCCAACGACCAGGATACCGAAGCTTGGACACCGATCAGTGCACACTGCGAGCAGACGGCAATGATCGCCGACAGCGCCGCGACCGCTTGGCATCGTCGCGCGGAAAAAGAGAGAACCGCGGAATCGTTACGAACGATTGCTAAGGAATGGGGGAGGATCGCCAGCGGCGTTCCGGTGCGCGAGGCTTGGCGGCGCGGGCAAGGCCACGCATTCGACGAAGCACTCCGTGGTCTTGCTGACCGGCCTGGGTCGGAATCCACCCATCTGGTCCGAGAAGCGCTCTATAGCGGCGTGCTGACCCATCTCCTCGAATGCTGGCGGAACGCGGCTGACCAAGAACAAGCAGCGGCAAAACTTCGAATTCAGATGTCCAATCTGCCTGAACTAGCTGATCGTGTGAAGGCTTGGTGGGCCGAAAGGCCAACCACGGCTTTCGTGCTTTCGACTGGTTCCAAACGTGACTGGCCGGACTTGGAAAAGCCCAAAACCACAGTCGAGCGGGTGACCGATTGGTGCGAGCAATGGAACCGCTTCAAGAGCGAAACGGAACCCGAAGGACTCAAGAAGTCGAAAGGTGAACTGGACTGGGCGGTCGCCAAGCTGAAACAAGCGATCGACCTGCTTCCGGACGGTTCGGAAAAGACGCGCGTTGCGACGATCTTCAGGACGATCAAGACGACGCCTGATCGAGACTGGCCCATTCCTGATCTGAATCATGCCTTTAACGCTTTTGGTCCGGACCGCATCCGTGGACGAATTGGTCAGATTGAAGCAGCATTGGAGCGTAGTTCATTCGAAGACGCCAAAACGCGCTGGTTAGAGCGCCTACGTAGCGACGACGGGGCAATTCGCGCCGTCGATGCTCTTGAGAAGTCCGTAAGGCGATACAGAGGCGAAGTACCCGAGAGCCATTATGGAACGTTCCGGACGGCGTTGCGCGCCGTGCCGATCTGGATCACGACGGCGCAGGCTTCTCAGGCTATTCCGCTGCAACCCGAACTATTCGATATCGTGGTGATCGACGAGGCCTCCCAGTGCACACTGACCAATTTGTTGCCGCTGATGTATCGTGGTAGCACACTCGCGGTGATTGGCGATGAACACCAACTTCCGGCGATTCCCACTATTCAGGAATCGGAGGAGTTGGAGCTGGCAAGGAAATTCGAGATCGAGGACTTGCTTTCGCTGGTCGGGCATGCGGCGAATAACGTGTACATGGCGGCGACGGACTCGCTTCCCCGGCTTCGGGCCGACGTCATCATGCTTGACGAACACTTTCGTAGTCATCCACAGATCATCGGGTTCTCGAACCGGTACATCTACTTGCAGCGGCTCGAATTGAAGAAGGATCCAAGCTGGAGAAAACAGCTTCCGATTGCAAGCGGTGTCCACTCGATTCCAGTAACAGGCGAGACCCGGCGTGGCAGGAACGGGAGAAGCTGGATCAATATTCCAGAGGCCGAGGAGGTTCTTAAGAAGATACAAGACCTCAAGCAGCGCGACTCGCGTTCACTAAGCGTCGGTGTCGTCACTCCGTTTAAAGCACAAAAGGATTTTCTTAGGGATCGACTCGATGCGCTTCGGCTAGCCTCAGAAGTACTCGTCGATACGGCGCACGGTTTTCAGGGGGACGAACGTGACATTATTATTTTCAGTCCGGTCGTCTCCAAAGGTATAACGAAATCAGCCAGCCGTTGGGTAGAGTCGCCGGAAAATCTGATCAACGTCACGGTTACGCGAGCCCGCGAAGCTTTGATCGTCATTGGTGATCTCGAATACTGTCGTCACCAGAATGGAATCCTCCGCAAACTGGCCCTGTACTGTAACGACGTACAAAAGCTCAGGGATGAAAGCCCGGCTGAACTCGAACTTTTTAGTTGGATGGTCGTGAAGGGATGGGAACCCAAGGTCCATCCACCAATTGGCGATATAAAGACAGATTTTGTGATCGAATCGAAATCAGATTTCGGAATTCGAGTGGCGATCGAGGTCGACGGCCGCGAGCATCATGAAGGGGCGACGGAGAAGGATAAGGCCCGAGACGTCTATCTGCAGGGGCAGGGTTACGAAGTCATACGTATTCCGGCTCGGGAAGTTCTGGAGACACCGTTTAAGGTCATTCATCAAATCGAATCGCGACTGCAAGGCCACTAACAGCTCGCTATTCGGCCGTCGTTCGGCAAAAGATGTCCGACGGCCAATAAGTACGCCCCGGGGGAACGTAACTTGACGAAGATCTAATTCTAAAGGTTCACCAAGAACGGTGCCGACCCGCCGGAAGACCCGCTCGACAATCGACGACTTCGCCCAGACTGACCTTCGCCATCCTTCAATCCGTCCGAACTGAGGCGACAAGCAGATCGGTGGACAGTCTAGTTGTTCGCCGGTCTCCGGATCTGGACTGGGAACGACTCATCGATCTCTATCTATGGTGGTGAGGCGACGTTGAAGGCGAGGATCAAGAGCTTGGGTGCACAATTCCAATCCCTGTAACCGTAGATCGAAAGTCGGCGGAAAAGGTTGATGAGGCCAAACGTCTGCTCGATCTTGCGAACAAGTAATCTGAGCGGGTGGCGGCTGAGTTGGATTGATGATCCCAATTCTTCCGCGCCGAACAGTCGAACTACGAAGCCCTCATGGGCCACCTCGACGACATGCAATACGACCGATACCGATCCCAACAGAGTCACGAGCCCTACTTCTTCTCCGAAAACATCGCTGGCTTCGGGCGGACGTTTACATGACATTCCCGTCCTCGTCGAGTCGCCTCAATTCTCCCAGGTTGAGCCCCCGGATTCCTTCCTCGATCTCAGATAGATCGCCAACGATGACCCACACCAGCTTGTTGGGGTGGATAACGTTCTTGGCCGAAGTCTGGATATCTTCAAGCGCGAGAGCTCTCACCTTCTCGGGAAAGGTCTGGTAGTAGTCGTCGGACAATCCGTAGCGGACGATGTCGGCGATAGTCGATCCGACTGCGGCAGCCGTTTCCCAGTTGCCGGGAAGGCTGAGCGTCTGGCCTTTCTTGGCCCGGTCGAGCTCCTCTTCGCTGGCCGGCCGGTCCGCCAGGTATTCGCGCAGTTCCTTCCGGACCTCGAGGGCCGATTCCTTTGTCTTATCCGTTTGAACGGGAGCATAGGCGAAGAAGGGCCGCTGACCGCGGGCACCCCACAGAATCGTTCCAGCGCCGTAGGACCAGTGTTTGTCTTCGCGCAGGTTCATGTTGAGGCGGGAGGTAAAACTGCCGCCGATGATTCGGTTCATGGTACCGAGAGCAATCTCGTCGGGATTGTTGGTTGGCGGCGCCACGTGACCAGCCAAGATGACCGATTGTTGCGACCCGGGCCGATCCATCAGGTAAACCTGGGATTGGTCGTGATGAGACACGGTAGTGACGTTCTTCTTCGGGATTTGCGCGCTCTGCCAATTCCTGAAAAGACCCTCCAGGCGGGGTTTTATCTCGTCCAGCGTGGTGTCACCCACCACTATCAGCGTGGCGTTGTTGGGTCGATACCAGGTCGAATGGAACTCCTGGAGGTCGTCTCGGGTGATGGCTTTTGTCGAGGCCTCGGTTCCCGATCCGGTGAGGGGATTTCCGTAAGCGTGGTTGGCGCCGTAGACAAGCTTGGGCAACACCCGCAAGGCCATGGCGATAGGGTTGACCTTTTCCCTTTGGATTTGGGCCAAACGCTGGCGGCGCAGCCGTTCCAGCTCCTTCTGAGGGAATGAGGGGTTGAGAATCACGTCGGCATAGAGTTCCAGCGAACTATCGAGATTGGACTTCAGCGCCGACAAAGTGACCGTCGATCCGTCGAGGTTGGCACCGCTTCCGATGCGGGCTCCCAGGCGCGCAGCCTCTTCACCGATCTGAAGGGCGTTGCGAGTCGTCGTTCCCTCGTCCATCATGTTTGCCGTTAAGCTGGCCGTTCCCGCATTGGTTCCCAAATCGGCTGCGTATCCCGCATCGACCAGAAGGTTGAAGTTGATAACCGGCAGAGCGCGCCGTTCGGCAACGATGACCTGCAAGCCATTGGAAAGGTGCGTCTTGTCAAGCTTGGGAAACTCGGCAGCGGGAGGCGTTCCGGCCTCGGGAAGACCGCTCCGGTCGGCCCCGGAATCTGCTTTCGTGTACTTGGGGAAAGGATGGACTTCCAGGATGTACTCTCCATCGGACAGCCATTCACGGGCTACGTTGCGCAAATCCTCGGGAGAAGCGTCCTCCATGTATTGTAGGGATTTCTTGAAATAGTCCGGAGAACCACCGTACACCTTGTTTTGCGCCAAGAGATCGGATTTGCCGCCAAAGCCGCCGATACGCTCGAGACCGCGCAGGAGTCCAGCGAAGTACTGTGTCTTGACAAGGTCAAGCTCTGCCTGCGTAGGACCGTCTTCAAGGAATCGTTTCAACTCTTGATCGAGAGCGGTTTCAACTTCAGCAAGTGTCTTGGTCGGGTGGACGGTCGAGGTCACCCGAAACTGTCCTCCGATCTCTCGCAGCGAAACGGAAGCGCTCGCGTCGGTCGCGATCTGGTCTTCGTACACCAGGCGTTTGTAGAATCGCGAGGTTTTTCCGCGGCCCAGAATACGAGCTGCGAGGGTCAGAAGAGCGGCATCCTTCGATCCCCACTGGGGAACGTTCCAAACCCGGTAAATGCGCGCTTGAGGGACCCGATCCTGCATCTGCTGACGATGAGTTCCTTCCATCTTGGCGATCCACACGTTGTGCTTGGCTACGGGCGGGCCGGGAGCGATGTCTCCGAAATAGTGTTCGACTTTTTTCTTGACCTCTTGGGTATCGACAGCGCCGGCCACGACCAGGGTGGCGTTCGCGGCGCCATAATAGGTCCGGAACCAATCTTTGACGTCTTCCAACTCCGCTGCGTCGAGATCCTCCATTGAACCGATGGTCGTCCAAGAATAGGGGTGACCGGCCGGATAGGTGTTTTCGGCCAGCAGAGTTCGGGTGCGGCCGTAGGGTTGATTCTCGCCTTGGCGTTTCTCGTTCTGCACCACCCCGCGCTGCTCGTCGAGTTTCTCTTGTGTAATGGCGCGCAGTAGATGTCCCATGCGGTCCGATTCGAGCCAAAGCGCCATATCCAAGGCATTCTGGGGAACATTTTCGAAGTAGTTGGTGCGGTCGGGGTTGGTGGTGCCGTTCATGCCTGTGGCGCCGACCTTCTCCAACGGCTCGAAGAATTCACCGGGCCAGTTCTCGGAACCGTTGAACATCAAGTGCTCAAAGAGGTGGGCAAAGCCCGTCCGTCCGGGTCGCTCGTTCTTGGACCCGACGTGGTACCAGACGTTCACGGCCACGATCGGCGCCTTGTGGTCTTCATGGACAATCAGAGTCAGACCGTTCGGCAAGATGAACTTCTCGAAGGGGATATCGATCTGTGATGCCATTCCGCCGCCGTCGCCCGATTCCGAGAATAGCATGGCACCCGGGCAGATCGTGGTGAGAAAGGTCAAAGCCAAGAGTTTTTTAGTCAAAGGAATCCTCCGATCTGAAATCACTGAGTTGAATACGATTTGGTCGCACGAGAATCGCTCTGTTCTCTGGTAAGAGAATGGCGCTATTTGCGGTCGATCACGACTGCTGCCCCCCACTCACTTGCACATTTCGGGAATCTCTACGTTTGATATAACGCAACCCAGAGGATTTTGGTTCCCCTCTTTCCCGCATCGTCGGCTCGGCTGTTGAACCATCTGCCGGCCCGCGTGCGCGCTTGGGCAAGCAAGGCGATTGACGGGGGCGCGGGCATCCGCATCGGTGGGGTCCAAAAACGTTGGATACCTATGGTCGAGTCACTAGAGTTGGCTTTGCCTGAAGTACCGGCATCGGGAACCACAACCGCCAATTTGCCGGCAAAATGCCGTAGGGAGACGCTGTATCTTTGACGAAGCCGGACTTAATGGCGCCTTTTGCTAGCGAACGGAAATCGGGACCTCGCTTCTGCCCGCAAGACGGAGCCGACTCCCCTTGAACTTGGAGATTTTCTTCTTGGACTTGAAATAGAGCAATACCTCGGCCTGCTCACCCGGGGAAAGCGTCGCTTCTTCGAGTTGGTGTGCTTGCAGGACTGAGCGAATCTGAGTTGCCGTGTCGACCGAAATTTTTCGAGGCCCACCTGTTGTTGGTCCGGTAGGAACCCGCGAGCCGAAAGGTCCGCCGACGATATAGGGAGGCCTATACGGTGGGTACGTACCACTCCCATAGTCACGCAGGTACCGCCTCCGGAAAATCTTCGAATTCATGATCTTGGGCGTAATTTCGAAGGGGGAAACGTAAGGTATCCGCTTTCCGCGAGGGTCCACGATTTCGACTTGATCGCGAGAAATAGTCTTGTTCTCTTCACTTTGGTTGTGCAGATGGACCCTGACAACCTTGAATCCAAGCTCCAGCAGCGGGAACTTGAAGTCATCAGGCAAGTCCTTTTTCTCCAGCAGCCGGGCTTCCAAGTTGACCGGTTGGTTGACGATCGTCATGGGCGTATGAATTAAGAAAAGCAGCCCGATCAAGCCGTTCATCCGGACTCTCCCGGTTGGATGTTTGGATTCAGCCAAGGATGGACCAATTGTACCCTACCTAGCAAGTCTTGCAGGCCCCTCGCACACGCTGGCCTGCACGCTTTGCATCGCTCACCAAGCCGCCGGCAGGGGTGGAGAACAGGTTGGCCGTTCCCGATCCGTATTGGAAGGATTCACTGGATCTCCCTTATGTAGGCATCGAGGGCCTTCGCATCGTATCGGCGAACCAGGTCGGCATTGGAGCCCTTGGGTTGGCAGAAACTCCCGAATTCTCTCCGCAACTCGCGCGGACGGTTAGTACTCAATCGGAGGCGCTAATCGTCCGCGCGGATAACGACTTGGAAAACGGGCTTGATCAAGCGAGTCAGGGTAGCCGAGCCACCCAGCCTCGAGAGGTAACCCGGAGCGATTGGCCCTTGCAAATCAGTATAGTAGAGTGTTGTCGACCTATCACGGAGTTGATTGGCTGGCTGCTTGCTGGAGGCTGATTGTGAGCCATTGTAACCGCACCCCTGGTGGTCTCAAATTATGAAATCTTCATCCCCAAGAATGACTGCCCCGTCTTTGTCCCGTCGGAGCCTCGCTATTCCGCCTTCTCCCATCCGGCGGCTTTTCAATATGGCTATCAGCCTGGAGCGGAGTGGAGAGAAAGTTTTTCGTCTGGACATCGGTGATCCGCAACTTCAGATGCCTGCACGTATTAGCGAGGGAATCCGTACGGCGATCGAGGCGGGACACACTCACTACAGCCCCATGAACGGCATTCCGGAACTTCGGGAAGCTATCGCCGGGCACATGAGCCGGCGACTGGGTTCCCCGGTCAATGCCAAACGCGTTGTGGTATCCCAGGGAGCTTCCCAAGGACTCAACGCAGCGTTGCAGCTGACCTGCGATGTAGGGGACACCTTGTTGCTGCCCGAAGTGCACTGGCCCAACTACCTGCAGCAGGCGGTGCTGGCGGGTGTCAACACACGCTTCTACGACCTGAACGACCGATTTCAACCCCGGCTCGAGCATCTCGCTCAACAGATCGACGGCAGTGTCAAAGCGATTTTGGTCAACTCGCCCAGCAATCCTACCGGGGCGGTTTTCCCACGCTCCGTAGTCGAGGCATTGGATAACTTGGCCCAGCGCTTCGATCTGTGGCTGCTTAGCGATGATGCCTATACTGACTACAGTTTCGATCAGCCCTGTTTTTCGGCTCTTGAACTGGACTGTCTTCGCCCCCGCCCCGAGCGGCGAGTGCTCGGCATCTACAGCTTTTCCAAGAGCTACGCCTGCACCGGAATGAGGATGGGCTGGACGGTCACTCCTACGGTTGAGGTCGCCGATCAGCTGGCGCTGCTGAACGAGCCGCTGACCGGGAGCGTGACTACACCAATCCAGTGGGGGATGGTCCGCGCCCTGGAAGAGGACGATACGGCCGATCGCCGTGAGGTTCTGAACCGGAGACGCTTGCTTGCCGGAGGCCTGCTGGCCGGCGCCGGCCAACCGGTTGAGCTACCGGCGGGTGGACTCTTCTACTTCCTCGACATCGGATCCACCGGACTGGACAGCGAACAATTCGCCCAGCAGTTGCTGGAAGAGGAGCGGGTAGCAGTCGTGCCCGGCACCGGATTCTCCCTCCGTTCACGGCGGGAGGCCGACGGTCGCATCATCACTGAGGCCAGTCCTCGAGCCCGAACCCACATCCGGCTCTGCTTTGCGGTCGGGGAAGCCGAGCTTCAAGAAGGCATTGCTCGTTTGGCGGCCTTCGTGGCGCGAAACTAGGCCGTTAGCGTTCCCCCGGCCAGCCGCTCCAGCACATTGACCGGAGCCTTGGTGGCGTTCAGCAACGAGTGGCGAGAAATCATCAGCGTCTGTTCCAGCGCATACTGGCCTGAGAGGGCGGCATGCGGGACTTGGTCGGTGAACACCATCCAGGCTGAACCTGGCGAGAACTTCCACTCGAACTTGGCACAGTCCTGCTGAAACTCTTCACTCTCCTTGAGATAATCGTGGAAAGCCAACATGAACTCGTCGTAGCGAGTGCGTGCTGCTACCGGCAGGCCGACCCGATTGGCCCAATGCTGAAGACCGCGTCTCAGCTGGCCCACTATCGTCGCTCGAGCACCCGGAAGCGGGAAACGGTCGCCACCGGCCCAATCCTCGATCAACTGATGAAATGGCTCCGCAGTGATCCAGTGGCGCGGCTCATGGGGATTGATGTTGATGAAGAAACGGAGGATCCGATCGCCACCCGTGGGCCGTGTGGGAAAAGCGTCCACGTGGAGCAAATCGTTGCGTGCTTTTCGCTTGAGGACGCGTCCCCATTCCTGCTTGGGTCGAAAGCTGGCGTAGTCCAGTCGCCAACCGGGAGCATAGGGAGCCAGCAGCCGGGTGAGCAGAGCCACACATCGGTGGCTAAAATCCCCCATGATTTTAGTCAGTTGTTGCCGGTCGTGGGCGGATTTGGAACTGAGACCCTTGACGCGATTCTCCAGCGGGCGGTAAGAGATGTTCTTATGGTAGGCGGCTTCCATCTGCTCTTGTCGCAAGAGAAAATCGATGTCCTTTTGCGACAACTCAAACGGGACTTGGGGGAAGTAGACGATCCGGCCATCTTCCAATGCCCGACAACAACGATTGGTCAATTTGGGATCCAATCGCCCGTCTCTCTTCCGGAGTTGCTGCGGCTCGATGGTCAATCTCTGCATTACAGCCGAGGATTCTAGTAAAGGTAGCTAAGGTGGTCAAACCAGCTGAATTGGGGACAGTTTAGTACTTCTACTTCCATGGGGCTGAATTGGGGACAGTTTAGTACTTCATAGTACTTCCATAAATCGCCGAACCCCGATCGCTTCTCCAGCGGTGATAGAATCGACGACACCAATGACGTCTACATCGAAGCAGGAACCCAACCACCTCATCCACGAAACCAGCCCCTATCTGTTGCAGCATGCCTACAACCCGGTACAGTGGCTTCCTTGGAACGCCGATTCACTCGAGCTGGCTCGCCGGCTTGATCGCCCCATCTTGCTGAGCGTCGGCTATTCCTCCTGTCATTGGTGCCATGTGATGGAGCGGGAGTCCTTTGAAGACCAAGACACTGCCCGTCTGATGAACGAGCACTTTGTCAATATCAAGGTGGATCGGGAAGAGCGTCCCGATGTCGACGCGATCTATATGAACTACGTTCAAATGACAACCGGAGCCGGCGGGTGGCCGCTGACGGTTTTTCTCACTCCCGATTTGGTACCCTTCTTTGGCGGAACCTATTTCCCACCCCAAGATCACTTTGGCCGACCCAGTTTCCGTCGGGTTCTCCAGAATGTCGGCGACGCTTTCAAGAACCGCCGCGATGAGTTGAAAAAGATGGCTCCGGAAGTCGTGCTGCGCCTACAAAGGGCTTCGGTTTTAGACGCTCCCGAGACTTCACTCACACCCGAGTTGTTGGAGGAAGCCGAAAGCAAGCTGGTCCGGGATTTCGATCCGCGCCACGGAGGTTTCGGCAGCGCCCCCAAATTTCCCTCCTCCATGATCCTGACCTTCCTCTTGAACCAGTCGCTGAAAGGAGAGCATTCCTCGACGCTCCAAATGGTCAAGACCTCGCTCGACGGGATGATGCGAGGAGGCATCTACGACCAGCTGGGGGGCGGATTCCACCGCTATTCAGTAGACGAGCGCTGGCTGGTACCGCACTTCGAGAAGATGCTCTATGACAACGCCTTGCTGGTTCGAACCTACTTGGCCGCCTACCAAGTCACTGCCGACGCCAACTATTTAAGGGTGGTGGAGGAAACTCTGGGATGGGCAGAGCGAGAAATGACCCATCCTGAGGGCGGTTTCTATTCGGCCCAGGATGCCGACAGTGAGGGAGACGAGGGAGTCTTTTTTCTTTGGACGGTGGATGAGATCGAGGAGATTTTGGGTCACCGGGAGGCAGCTCTCTTTTACGACTACTTCGATGTCAGCAAGGCCGGAAACTTTGAAGGCCGCAACATCCTCAATCAGCGGTGTCGGCTGGAACCGCTGGCGCGGCGCGCGGCGCTCAGTCCCGAGGAGTTGCAACAAGGCCTCGACCGGAGTCGGCGCAAGCTGTTTCAGCAACGGGAGACGCGCGTAAAACCGGGACTGGACGACAAAGTCTTAGCTTCCTGGAATGGCCTGATGCTGACTGCTTTTGCGGAAGCCGCTTGGGCGCTTAACCGTCCTGACTATCAGGCGATTGCCATCAAAAACGCCGACTTTCTGCTATCGAAAATGAGTTCCGGCGGGCGGCTTTTTCGCTCCTGGAAAGCAGGACAAGCCAAGCTTAATGGCTATTTGGAAGATTATGCGGCCGTCGTCGAGGGACTATTGACTCTCTTCGAGTCAACCGGAGACGCCCGCTGGCTGGAGGCTGCTTGCACCTTCACCGAGGCCCAGTTCGAACTCTTCCTGGATGCCGAGCGAGGCGATTTTTACTTTACCGCCTCCGATCACCAACGTTTGTTGGTAAGGCACAAGGATCACATGGACAACGCCACCCCCAGTGGGAACTCCACCACTTGCCTTAACCTGCTGCGTCTCTTCCAGCTCACTTCAGAAAAACGCTTTCAGGATACCGCCGGCAAGATGCTCGAAAAGGTGGGTTTGGCCCTCTCCCGTCACCCGCTGGCCTTCGGCAACTGGTTGCAGGCATTGGCCTACTACTTGGGGCCGGTCAATCAGGTCGTCGTGGTGGACTCACGCCTTTCGGCCTCGCCACTGTTGGAACCGTTGCGACGGCGATACCTGCCCCACACGGCTCGTGTCATTGTTGATCCGGAAGTTCCCAGCCGGTTGCCGTTGCTGGAAGGGAAGACTCCGGTTCAGACGCCGACCGCCTATGTTTGCAGAAACGGCAGCTGCCGCCGGCCGGTGACGACTGCCGCCGACTTGGAACGACAAGTGGAAGGCGGGCAAGCGACTAACGTTAGTCAGTAGACATGACTTGTCACTTCCTCATACCCCATGTCGATGGCCATTGAAAATGCCACACTCCCTCACGGCCCTTGACGGCCCAGCGTAGCGAACGGCCCGACTACCGCCGCCGAGATGCCTCGGGCCCGAGGCATCTCGGATGGACCTTCCCTAGAGGCCCAAACCCAAACAGGTTAAACAGACAAGCGTAGCGACCCCAACGGGAGCTCCCGAGGCCTGCCTCTGAACCAGTGCGATTTGCGTGACAACCCCGACTGATCCCGCTAGCGGGGTCCTCTTTCGCGCTCTGGGTTTAGGCTCGTCCCAATCGCTGGATCAGTTGTCGGCGCAGTCGGGCCAAGGCTTGGGCTCGATGCGAAAGTGCGTCCTTCTGTCTAGGTCTCATTTCGCCAAACGTTAAACCCAGCGGCGGGTAGTGGAAGATCGGGTCATAACCGAATCCGGCCTTACCTCGCGGCGACGGGGCGATTTCTCCGTCAACTCGGCCACTGCTTTCCAATTTCCATCGAGAGGTATGAAGGCAGACGGCACAACTGAAATGGGCACTTCTCGATGCTGATCCCCCCGCTTCAAGATCAGCCAACAACGACACAAGTTTTTTGATTCGGCCTGAATCGGTGGCGGCGAAACGAGCTGTCTGAACCCCCGGACGCCCTCCCAGTGCGTCAACCATCAGGCCCGAGTCGTCGGCCAGAGTGGGAATACCGAAATGGGAGAAGTAGTAGGCAGCCTTCAGGGCTGCATTAGCGGCTAGAGTCGATCCCGTCTCCGGCGGTGGCTCGACGGTGGGGAGTTGGTCCAAAGAGATCAGTTCCAACCGCAAATCAGCCAATGCTCGCCGCATTTCGACGACTTTTCCGGGGTTGGTCGTTGCCAGCAGGATTTGCATCGAGTGGGTCAGCCGTTTGGGAAAAGCAACGACAAATCGCCCAAGCTCCGGCTCAAAGTTTGGCGCTGTTCGGCCATCAGCTCATGAATTCCTTTTTCGGCCAGATCCAGCAGTTGGGCCAGTTGCCGGCGTGAAAAGGCTTTTCCCTCGGCGGTTCCCTGTATTTCTACAAAGTCTCCCTTCCCGGTCATGACGACGTTCATGTCGACTTCAGCCGAGGAGTCCTGCTGGTAGCACAGGTCCAGTTGAACCTGGCCGTCCACCACACCGACGCTAACGGCTGCGACCAAATCCAACAGCGGTGTCGAGGCGATTTCCCCGCCTTGCCGTAGCCGGCTACAGGCCAAGGCAAGCGCTACGTAGGCACCGGTGATCGAGGCCGTGCGGGTGCCGCCATCGGCTTGGATGACATCACAGTCGACCCAGATTGTTCGTTCTCCCAATCGGTTCAAATCCACGATTGCTCGCAACGAGCGGCCGATCAGACGCTGAATCTCCTGGGTCCGTCCCGACATTCGGCCTCTCTTGACTTCGCGGGTCATCCTCGAGCCCGTCGACCGGGGCAACATGCCATATTCGGCTGTCACCCAACCCTGGCCGCTGCCGCGTAGGAAGTTTGGAATCTTCTGTTCGACGCTCGCGGTGCAAATCACGCGCGTGTCCCCGCACTCGATCAGAGCTGAGCCCTCGGCGTGTTTGTTGATTTCGGTAGTTATCTGAACGGGTCGCAACGCATCGGGAGCGCGCCAGGCTGAAGACCGACTCATCGAACTTATTCTAGCTGAAGGGTAACCCGATGGAAACGTGCCCCGAAAAAGCAGGACGCTCATTCCCATCCACCAGGAAATACACTTTGGTAATTTCGGGGAGGTTTTCTCGCAGGGACCGAGCTAGCGATTGCAGTAAACCGTACTCAGAGTCGATTCCGCCGATCATCTGCTCCGATGTCTCACGCGAGAGATCCACCACTGCCGCCTCTTCTTTCAGGAAAACCTGATGGGCCCGGGCCTCTGCGGGAACCAGTTGGCGAGAGGCCTCAAGAACCGAGTTCACCACTTCCAGGGCAAGCTGAACGGGATCGGCAGTCAAGGGGATCTCAGTCTCTATTTTCTGCAGCCTGGGTTGTCCAGCTGGAGACCCGTAGGGCCGATAGACGAAAATGGAAACAAGTTGTTTTTCGTCGGTTTTCTCCGGGTCGCCGACCGCTCCTGGCAGCGCCAAGGGCTGGCTGAAAGTTTCCTCCATCTCCCGCTGATGTGCCTTTTCGGTGCGATAGAGCAAATAGGTTGCCAGACTTGCAACCACGATCACACCTGATGCTATGAGAAGGTTACGACTCGGTTTCACTGCAAGAATTCCGTTAACGCGAGCGCGATAGCTTCGGCGAGTTGTTGTTGGAATCCAGGCCGCCTGAGGTCAGCCAAGTCCTGTTCACTACTCAGAAAACCGGCTTCGATCAATACTGCGGGCGCCGTCAGCGGAGCTAGTATCGCCAGGGGCGCCTCGGCCACTCGATTGTTAACTCCAAAGAGCTGATTAAGGTTGGTTTGGATGCCTGCCGCCAGTTCACGACTGCGGGCAAGATGTTCGAACTGCCCGTCTTCCCAGGCCACCATCGGCTGGCCGGCCGCAGGCTCTGCTTGGGGGCGGTGGACGTAGACTACCGCTCCCCTGAGGCGGAGGTTGGGAGAGGAACCGAAATGCAAGCTGACAAAGGCTACCGATTGGTGGTGATTGCTGAGTGCGCTTCGTTGTTCCAGCGAAAGAGCAATATCACGGTTGCGGGTGAGAATACCCTCGTAAAGATTTTGCCCCAACGCCTGTTCCAAAAGCTGGCCCAGCTGAAAGGCCAAGGTTTTCTCGAACAACTCGCTGGCGACTTGGGCTCCGTAATTCTCGCCCCCATGTCCTGGATCGATGGTGATCACGTTATCGCGACCGATTGTCTGGAGTTCGGGCGTTTCCTCGTCCAGGGAGGTTCCCGGCTCAAGAACCGGGCCCGTCGGTGGACTCGAGCCCGGGAGAGGCTGAGATGTAATCGGACCTGCGATGTAGCGATCTTTGGGATAGATATCGATGACGTTTCTGGGAGGATCGCTCAGTTCGTATTGGCGAAAACTGTCATAATCCGGGCCCTTGACGATCCCAAAGGTCCCATGCTCGGTGACCTCGTCAAACTGGATCCCTGAGACCAACCGCGGATCAGGACGGGTGGAAGAAAATTGAGGCTGGGCGCGGAATCTGTCGAACGCGACGTTGATCCGGCCGCGCAATTCGCGTGTCCGCATACGAGTCAGGCGAGCCGGGCGAAAGACAATCGACACATGATCGGGATAATTGACCACCTCGACCCTGATCGGGTTGACGAGTACCGACTCCAAGCGATAGCGTCGATCGGTTACCCGGATCAACCGACCATCAATGATCAGCGGGAGCACCTTGCGAAAGAAATCCGGAGTCACCCACCATTCGTCTCTCGAACGACGCCAAGCAGGCGCTGAGAGAAGAATCAAATGTTCACCGACTTCTACCAGGGGCCGATCGGCCGTCAATTTCAGCTGGCCGCGATCTCCCTTGATTTCAAATTCACTCCCCCGCGCGGTGACCGACAGGCCGACGACGGGCGCAAAATCCGCGATCCGATAATAGTCGTGGCCTCGGTATTCTTGCGATCGAAGGAGAAGGTCCTCCTCGCCGATCTCTAGGTACAAGTCAGTTGCCGAGACGGTCAGCGGAATTCCCGTCAATACCAGCAAAGCCAAAAACGGATCCCGCCAAGCCAATCTCGAAGGCAGACCAAACATACCCTGGGATTATAGAAGAAGAGAGGTACAGTGCGCGGAGAAGGGAGCTACCCAGGGCTCCATCTTGTCCGTATAGCAAGCCCGTTACCAAAACATGGGGAGCGCTGTGAGTAGACGAGATCGGCCCCGGATGTCCCTACTGCCTGCCAGTGCTGCATGCCGTTTTAAGGTCAACCAGACCGTGGACTGTCACGGATTCAACCGGCAGCGGCCGGTCCTTCGTTTCGTTGCCCAAAGCCCGGCGCCCGATAGCCGATCGTATGCTCATCGCTCGGGAGTGGGTGCTCGCCGATTGTCGACTCGATTCAGCCTGGATTGCGCGAAACCCGGGCATTGGAGGTTGAGCTGTTGAACCTGGTTGGGATTCGAAAGCTTGAAATTTTGAAGCCGGTTGACAAACCTAGCTCCAACGCTGGTTGGCGTCGTCCCAGGCCAACATTCGCCTCTCGAACCACGATTGGTTGGCTCCAATGACCGCTGCCACGCCATAAAGACCCAGGTCAACCGGGCAATGCAGGGGCGCGTCGTCGCGGATGGCCGCCAGCAGGTTTCGATGGTGCAAGGTGATGTCTTCCGCGCCCGTCCGTTGGTGTTTTTGCACCACTTCGCCGGTTCCCTGTTGGACGATCTCCCAGCCTCCACTGTTAAAAACCAGAGTCGCGTCTTTTCCGCGGATCAGATGATCGTTACCGCGATTATTGGCCATCGTGCCCAGCACGTGGACGGTCATCCCTTTGGTAATGTTGGCCACGGAGGGGTACTCCAAAAGCATTTCGAAGTTGTCAGGTAATTCTCTCCCATCATCCCAAAGATAGATGCCACCCATTCCCACGACTCGCTGGGGGAACCCAAGTCCACAGGCCTTGAGAATGCGGGTCAAACGGTGGACAAAGAGGTCGGTGGCGACGCCCCCTGAGTAATCCCGGTAGTTACGCCATTCAAAGTAGCGCGAAGGGCTCCAGGGCCGCTGGGGAGCCGGTCCTAGCCAGGCTTTCCAATTCAAGTCCTCCGGTTTCGGTAAATCGGGATCCACCCCGGTCCGCCAGGGTCCACGATTGGCCGGATAATTCCTGACGTAGTCGATTTGGGCCTCAACCACCGGCCCCAGCGCACCTTGGCGAATGGCTCGATAAGCGCTGGCGTAGCTGTCGTCGCTCATTCCCTGGACTCCCACTTGGAGCTTCAGGCCGGTCTCTCGCACCCGATCGCGCACCTGGAAGGCTTCTTCCAGAGAATGAGTCAGCGGCTTCTCGCAATAAACGTGCAGTTGGACATCGAGCGCATCTAAGACCTGCTGCGCATGCCAGTGCTCGGGGGTGGCTATCAAGACATAGTCCAGTTCCTTGATCTCCAGCAGCCGCCGATAATCGGTTTCCACCTGAGCATTGCCACCGATGCGCGAGATCCGATCCTGCAGGCTGCGGGCTCGCGTTTCGTAGACATCCGACAGTCCCACGATTCTCAGATTGTCGCTGTCTTGGATCCTGAGCAGACTTCTGAGGTGTAGATTGGCAATGGTCCCACATCCGATAAAGCCCACATTGACCCGCTGGTTGGCGCCCTTCACCTGGGCATAACTGCGGGCGGCTAGAGCTCCGGCAGAAGCGGCTACACCTGTTCTTCGCAAGAAACTTCGACGATTGATTGGGTTGGTGTGTTTCGACATTCCTTGCACTATAAACCGAGAGCCCGTCCCAACCAACCCGCAAGTTGACCACTGAAAAATTGAGAAATCCGCAAACGGCGGGTTGGAGTGGTGAAGGAACATCACCGGGCCACGTTTTGACGGTCAACCAAGCCCAAGCAACATACAAGTCGGCAGCCGATTGTTTGCGGGTAATAGGACGGCCAAACCATTGCCACTATTGTTGTCACGCACCACTCCCGGCGTTAATATCGCGGTAGGATTCCATCGACTCTGTCGATATCTGGATCTTTCGGCAGAACAACTAAGACCGGCCACCGGATCCGAAGGAAGCGTTCCAATTGACACGACTGAATAACTTTGACATCGCTATCGTGCTCATCTACTTGGTGGGGATGATGCTTTTTGGAGTTTGGAAAGGGCGCGGGCAGCGGACCGACAAGGACTATTTTCTGGGAGGACGCAGGCTCAAATGGTGGATGGTAGGAATGTCGATGGTGGTGTCCGACATCGGCGCTCTCGAGTTAGTTGGGGTGGCCGGCAGCGCCTATGTGGTCGGTTTGGCAGTGGGCAATTTTGACTGGATTGGCTGCATCCCCGCCATGATCTTGGCCGCCTTCCTCTTCATCCCCTACTATTGGCGAGCCGGTGTCTTTACCATTCCCGAGTACCTGGGACGCCGCTACAACGAGACCGTTCGCACCTTGGTGGCCCTTTTGTGGGGCCTCTTTATGGCTGCCAACCTGGGAATCTTTCTTTGGACAGCCGCCAAGACTCTCAATCTTCTGATCGGCTGGCCCATCTATCTGTCGATCTTGCTGACGGCGGCCGTCATTGGAATCTATACTTTGACGGGAGGGCTGACCGCAGTCGTCTATACCGACTCGCTGCAGTACGTTCTGCTGACCCTGGGCAGTCTGCTGATCGTGGTGTTGGGATGGATCGAGGTGGGAGGTTGGGAGGGGCTTCAGCAAACGGTCCTGGCGACCGGCTCCCCCGGTCGGGAGCACTTTTTTCAGCTGATCCTACCCGGCGACACCGGGCACGCTTTCTCCTGGTCGGCTATTTTTCTGGGTCTGGCTTTGGTTCTTTCACCTGCCTATTGGATCGGCAATCAGGCCATCGTGCAGCGTTGTCTGGGAACGGGCAGCGCCCGCGAGGCCAAGAAATCGGTGCTCTTCGCCGCCCTCCTCAAAACCACTATTCCGATCTTGATTGTTGTCCCCGGCATGATCGGCTTCGCGCTTTATCCCGATCTCCGCAATGGGGACGACGTTTTTCCGACGCTTCTGGCGCGGTTGCTCCCGCCGGGCATTGCCGGCCTCGTTTTTGCCGGCTTCCTGGCAGCTCTGATGTCGAGTGTCGACTCCTATCTGAATTCTGCTTCAACGTTGTGGACGATGGACCTTTACAAACGCTATCTTAACCGCACGGCTTCCCCTGAAGCACTCTTTCGGGTGGGCAGACTGTTGACCGCATTTTTCGTTTTGTTGGCCATTGTGCTGGCCCCGATCACCGATTCATTTCCTGGCATCTTTTCTGCCATGCAGACCCTGCTGGCTGTCTTTCAAGGTCCCACGCTGGCCATCCTGCTGCTGGGTATGATTTGGCGACGCGCCAATGGTAAAGGCGCCTCAGCCGGTTTGGTTATAGGAGTTCTTACCAGCTCTTCGCTTTTCTGGGTTCAGGAAGATCTTTTTATCGCACCCGACCCTTTTCTCTATATCGCCTGGTGGGCCTTTCTGGTGGGTCTGGGGACAACCATCGCGGTCAGCCTGCTGACCGCTCCACCGGGTGTCCACAAAATTGAGGGTCTTACCGCAACTGTGAATTGATAGCATGAAAGAAGCACTCGTCAATCTCCTCAAGCCTCTCGCCGAAGTGCTTCACGATGGGGTGAGAGCGACGCCGCTGTGGGCGGCCAAGCTGCTTTTTTTGGGTTTGCTGCTCATACTGATGATCTGGGTCTGGACGCTTAAATCCGAAGCCCCCTCGAGCAGCCGGAGCATGGTCGACCGGCTGCGGAAAGATCTCAGACTGTGGGCCATCGGGATCCTGCTGTTCCAGGTCATCATTTATGCAGTATTGGGTTAACATCATTACCAAGCTGGCTTGGCCACTGGTAGTAAGGCCTGCCAAACTGGCTCGCTAGTCAATTTAGAACTTTTGTAAGGAGGTCCCAATGAGAAAAACACTGTTGATGCTATCGATTTCCAGCACGCTGGTTACAACCTTGTGGGCGCAACCCGAGCAACCGGTCGAGGAGTGGCGTGACCGAACCATCATGTTGATTGGGGCCCACCCCGACGATGATTCTGGATCGCACGGCACCTTGGCCAAGTTGCGCAAGAACGGCAACGAGGTCTGGGTTGTCTTGCTGACCACTGGAAACGTGGGAACCCAGGACCCCAAGATGACCCGTTTTCGGCTGGCCCAGATTCGACGCCAGGAAGAACTGGACGCGCTGGAGGCTATCGGTGTGCCGGCCGATAGGTATATCAACCTGGGGTATGACGACGGATTGATCGAATTTGAAAACCGAAAAGAGATCGTGGGAAGACTGGTCCGGCTGTTGCGCAAGATCCGACCCGATGTCCTGTTTGCCTTCGATCCGGGACGTGGCTACCAGAGATGGCACAAAACGGATCATCGGACAGCCGCCTATCTGGCAGCCGATGCAGCCCGGGGCGCGATGTGGCGACTCCTTTTCGAGGGCCAGGTCATTCACGAGGGGCTCAAGGAGTTTCAGGTGCCCGAATACATGTTTTATTCGTCGATGCCCAAAGACATCAATACGTGGGTGGATATCAGTGACACGGTTGAACAGAAGATCGAGGCTGCTACAAAATATGTGAGCCAGTTCACTTCAGGCCGGAACAACTACACCGGTCCCAAGCTTTCCGACGAGGAATATGAGCAACTCAAGGCTCGGCGGCTCGAACGGGTCCGACATCGCGACGGCAAATACGTGGAAGGCTTTCGCCACTACAAGGGTTCACCCGACGGTATCGGACGTTAGGCTTAGTTGAGAGCCGAGGCCGAGGAAGGACTGGCTGTCACCTGAGTTGTGAGACTAGAGGTTGCTCAGCAGGAGAGAAGTCCCTCAGAGCTTTTTCGTGCCGCGATCAGATCTGTGTTCCCAGCTCGGGGAACAACGAGAAATCACGATCACGGATGAGCAGGACCTCGGCGCCGTCGATAACGACCTTGCTGTCGATAAGTTGCCAGCAACCGAGCCACCTTTGGTGCCGACCCGACGGCCAACCGGAGGGTAGCTGAAGGTAGAAAGAAGGGAGAAGGGGACAGTCACCATTTAGCCATTTAGTCACCATTTAGCCATTTGGAAGATGAGTCTTGATTTGCAGGCAGAGACTATTCATTTTCCGCGCTGTGCCGCCGTGGAAGTCTTGCGCTGAAGCCAGCACAACGTCGCGATTTGATAGGGAGTTCGATCAAAGCCCTAGCAATTGAGGGGATTCCCCGGGCATTGACCGAGATCTGGCGATTCTGCTCGTGCTCGCTTGGGGGACTCGAGGGAAGGGTGAGTAGAGTCTACGCCTAGGCGTGCGAGCGCTGTTCCCGTAGGGTTTACGGAAGAATTCTAGTAAGTATCTGTAATTAAGTGTTTTATGATCTATACTCCAGAGCTGGTTCCCTCATTGAATCCCACGTTCTAAACGGGAATCCATTCGACCATATCGGAAGTCCGTGGACTCCATGGACGAGTTTTGAGCCTCATCTCCAGACCAAGCCGCCTAGCGTAGGGGTCGGAGACGCGCCACCGGTAAATGCCCATGTAGCACCTCGCTTGTTCGAGAATCGCACCGGTCGCTTTCTACTTGCCTTGTTAGGCGAATAGCCCTGCTCCCGGCGTGAAGCGCCGATCACCGAGAAGGGGGAGAAGGGGACAGTCACCATTTAGCCATTTAGAAGATGAGTCTTGATTTGCAGACAGAGACGATTCATTTTCCGCGCTGTGCGTCGTGGAAGTCTTGCGCTGAAGCCAGCACAACGTCGCGATTTGATAGGGAGTTGGGTCAAAGCCCTAACAATTGAGGGGATTCCCCGGGCATTGACCGAGATCTGGCGATTCTGCTCGTGCTCGCTTGGGGGACTCGAGGGAAGGGTGAGTAGAGTCTACGTTGCCCAGGTGTGTGAGCGCTGTTCCCGTAGGGAAAACAGCGATCCGCCCAGTTGGGGGATAGGGTGTCGGCGACGTCGATAACGACCTTGCTGTCGATAAGTTTCCAGCAACCGAGCCACCTTTGGTGCCGACCCGACGGCCAACCCGTCGGTGAGAAAACGCAAACGCTGGCGAAAACCTCCGGGACGGGTGAATCCTCGTCGCTCTTCCTGATTGACGATCCAGCTGGGGATGGCGGCGTGGTTGTCCCGGGTGGCCACCGCTCCTCGATAATACAACCTAGCCCGGTAACTGCTGTACAGGTCCGCCCTGGGATCGGAGGGGAACAGTTCGCTCAGTGGAATCAGGCGATGATCCTTGCCGGTGAGTCTCCAGCGAGCCGAGCCCCACTTCCACTGCTCGGGCCTGTTGACCAGCCCGGCCCTGACGGCATTGAGTTCCACATACAAGATAGCGTCCTGCAGGGCCCGGCGCCCCAGCAATTCGGGGTTTTTGAAACGATCACCCCAAAAATGGCCTCGCCGAGCAAACCGACGGTTAAACCACTTGGCATATTGACCATCCAAGTTGGCCATCAGTTTAGACACGTCAAATAGACGCTGGTTGAAAGCCTCCCATTGGGAATCGGTCCAAAGGGCGGTTTTCAGTTTTGCCTGCCGACCATAGAGCTGGCGAGCGCTGGCCTTGAGCTGCCGGCGGGACAATTGGCGGGGCTTTTCAAAATGGACGATAAAGTGGAAGTGATTGCCCATGATCTGGAAAGCAGCCAAACGGCAACGGTAGACATTGACGTAGAACAACATCATGTTTAGAAGTTTGCAACAAGCTTGACGGTTTTCAAACGGGAACCAGTCGGTCCAGCCGGCAACTCGATTGGTCAGGTGATAAACGGCTGCTTCTGGGCTCTTGTGTCGCGCAACTCGGGCCATGGCCGTTTTCCTCGGTGGTCCGGACTAGCTGGGAAGTCCGGTGCAACTCTCCTAGTACAAAACAACGATTCAGCCCCCAAAAAGACGCAGGGCAAGGGCAAGAAATTTCAGCCAACCCCCTCCTGTCTGTAAAAAACCGAAGCAACCCGAACCAAGAGTCGATCTCAGTCCGCCTCACAGAAGAAGTAAACTGTCCCCTTCTAAGGGCACCCCTCGTAAGGGCAAGGGCAAGAAATTTCAGCCAACCCCCTCCTGTCTGTAAAAAACCGAAGCAACCCGAACCAAGAGTCCACCGCGGTCCGCCTCGCAGAAGAAGTAAACTGTCCCCTTTGTTGTCGATTCCTTTGTTGTCGATTGGCAAAATCATCCGCCTCCTCGCGGCACTTTCATGATGGGATGTCAGAAGCGGAACACGACCAGGAATTGGGGAAGCACCTCGTCGGCGTCCTCGAAACCGAATTTGTTGATCCACACTTGAAATTCGATTCCCACAAATAAGCGTCCAGGTTGCTTGGCGAGTCTCTTGCCGAAATCGAACCGCAATTGCGGTTGGAGCAGAATCGAATAGGGCGCGCGGGCCCCAAACTCGGTGTCCCGCGGACTCCGCCATTCGCCGTGCCCCTCCAACGAGAACTCCTCCTCTCCGATCTTGAACGGTAGACCCCAGTTGAAGTCGATAAGATGGTTGTTGCTTTCCTTTGGCGCCCCGCCGGCTGCCAGTCCTTGGCTGCGGTCCACCAAGTACAGATAGTCAACGTTGGCAAAGGCAAAGCCTGGTAGATCCAGTTGGAAACGGAGGCCGGGAGCGATCTTCAGAACCTTGGAACGTTTTCCCCAGTTCAGTCCACCCAGGGGACCGATGCCCCGGATCAATCCCCACGAGATGTTCCGGCCGGTGATCGCACCCAAGCTCAAGTACGGGGACCATTCCAGGTAGACATCTCGACTCGCTCCCGACCTCGTGAAACATTCCATGTCCGCGAAGAAGAAATTCTCGCCGTAGCGCCAGCCGCTCGCGTGCTGCAGGGTTAGGATCTGCTGAAATCCATCGGGGCTTACCGGGTGAGGACGTAAAACACTGCCCCCCTGGTAATGGAGTTCAGTGATGCTCCAACCCTGGGCCCGAATGGTTCCACTTGCCACCCACGCAATGAATATGAGCTTGATGGTTTTCAGGAGGAGTTGGCCCTGAAATTCACCACTGATCCCAAGCATGGGTTTTGCCGTTAAGATTCATTCTGAACCTCAGCGAGTCGGCGCCTGGCGATGAAATTGCCGTCGCTGGAGTTCGCTGGAGGAGCCGAGACAAACCAAGCCCAGGTGCTCGGTCATCCAGCTCTCAGTAGATCGAAACCAGGATCGGTCCGGACGTAGCAGTCCCAATAAATAGTCTTTCCATGGTCCAGGCATAGTCATGGTATTGCCAGAGGAGCCGTCTATCGATGACCAGCATGGACATGGCCTCTGACAGTTCGCCTACCAGGGTCTTTCGATGGCAAGCTCTCGTCTCGCATCGTCACCGGATTCCCCTTCAACGACAGTCGGCACTCGTCCAGTTAGCCGTTGATGGCCATTCCCGAGGAGAAGGGGCCGCTTCTGTGGCCGAGCATCAATGACTCCTCCAGATCCTGCAACCGGGTCAGGATTCCCACCAAAAAGAAAAGAAGCACGATTGTCGCCAGGATTGGGGCAGGACCAATTCATCCCACGTCTTCCACCGCCAGCCGTGTCCAGGCGGTTATATTCAGCGGCAATATGGCCGGAGATTTCGCCGCCATGACTTCTTTCCGAAGCCGTTCCGGCAGCGTCTTCACAGCCGCCTCTTCCGAGGTCGCAATTCCGTACTCCTCCAGGAGAGGAAGAACGCTTTCAACGCTGTCAGCGACGTATTGATATCCGGGCCATCCTGCTGAACAGCCCACCAGCGCCGTGCCCTCCAGAGCAGGTTCAGGCAACCCGGCATCGACGAAAGCACGGTATAGGTCGGAACCCATACTGACATGTGCACCCGAACGGTCAAACACCTCCTTGGCCCAACCGATCAGCCTTTCAGCAAGAGGGGTATTGGGAGGAGAAAACGAGCGTCCAAACGTGAAATCAATTTCTTGAAAAGCCACGATGCCTCCCGGGCGAAGGCGCGCGGCGAATTGTTTCAGAGCCTCTGAGGGATCGGACATGTACATGAGGACAAATCGGCCCACCAAGGCATCGAAGTCGCTCCCCAGGTCAAGGTTTCTGGCATCCCCTGCCACCAATTCGACATTTGTCCAGCCGGCTTCTTCGACCCGTGCTCGGGCCGTTTCCAGGATTTTTGCGTTGACATCGATGCCGACAACCTGGCCTTCCGGACCAACCAGTTCGGCTGCGGTTAGCGCCACGTCTCCGGCACCACTGCCAATATCGAGGACCCTCATCCCGTTGCCCAAGCCAGCCTTCTTGAGAAAACGCCGAGTCAAATCGTCGTACAGTTGCGACTGCCGAATCAACCGGTCCGTCTCTTCTCGGCTGCGCCCCATCGGATATTTCCCATCTTCGTTCTGACTATTCATATCAATCCCAGTAGTTCCTCCAGACCATGCTGGCCCATCCTGCTTGAATTTGAGCGCTAGAGGTGCGCTCCTTGACCTGCTCCAAAGAAACACAGATCCCAACTGGATCGAATCGGCGAAAGGTCGACCGCCGGAACTGTCGATGGCGTTGGTGATCTAGATGGGGCGGCCAGCGGGTGTCTTGTATTTCTTGTTGCAGTCGGCGCCATCTCGTCCCACCCGACCTTGCGCGGCGCGGGCGTGATGAACTCGGTGCCAATGTCGGGTTCGCTGAGGCTTTTCTTTCTTGTGCTCCGGGCTCCTTTCGGTTGTTCTCGTTCATGACCAAGCATTCTATCGCATCAGCTGAACGGCCTCTTGTCCAAGCCCCGATGCGTTGTCCCAGGGTCGTTTCTGTCTCAGCTTTCCCTTGTCTTTAGACCTCTTTTTTGCCCGCAATCGGATCTCGTGTTCTGAGCTCGGGAGACAACGAAGAATCACGATCGCGGGGGGAGCAGAGCCCCAGCCATAATCCTTAGGGTGCACCGCTGAGTCGATTTTGCTGATTGTCTATTTTCGAGCAATTGCACTGCCAAACATCCTGGTGCCGGTCCGGGGCCAATCTTTCGAAAACTCGATGCTGGTGCAGAGATCGACCCAAAAAGGACCGATTCACCAGGACCATTCGGGGATTATGGTATAAGAGCCCGCGATGGGAGGACGAGATGTCGGATGAGCTCAAGTCGGCTTGGGAGGTGGCCTTGGAAAAGCTGGAGGCGGCCGGAACCGACTCGGTGAAGAAGTTGACTTCCCGACAGAAGGAAGCCATTGCCGAGGTACGGAACAAGTTTCGGGCCCGAATTGCCGAAAAAGAAATCAGCGGTCAAGACGCTCTGAAGGCTGCTGCCGCCTCGGGGGACGCAGCCCAAATCAGGACTTTGTCAGGGCAGCTCTCAGATGAACGAAGGCGTCTTGAGCGTGAAATGGAGTCGCAGGTGGAGAAGATCCGCAACTCCGATGAAGATTGAAATCGCCGGGCAAAGCGAATGTCTCTTGCCGGGTTACGCTTGCGAGCTCTAGCGGAAGAGGGTTTGCCCTGCTGTGAATTTCCCCCACTGGATGAGCTGCAAGATCAATCATTAGAATGGCTTACACCATTGTGAACAAGCTGTGGAAACAGACTTCTGAAAATTGACTGGCTGGGTGAAGCTTGATATTATTCCCCGTTTAACGGTCTAAATTCACTGGGGGAGTGCGGTTGAGCCAAGTTCATTCAGCCGCTTTGCGCAAGCGCAAGGGGAAGCAGTTCAGGACGACGCTCCGTGAATGGCGGATGGTGGCCAAGGCCCTAGCTTCCACCAAACATCCCATTCTGGCCCATATCATTCCCATGCGCCGGTGTAACTTGGCCTGCACCTATTGCAACGAGTTCGACGACTCTTCCGAGCCGGTTGCGCTGGAAGTCATCCAACAACGGCTTGACAAGCTGGCCGCACTGGGGACTTCGGTAATCACTGTCAGTGGCGGAGAGCCGCTGATGCATCCTCAACTCGAGGAAGTGCTCTCCCACACCCGAGATTTAGGGATGATTGCGGGCTTGATCAGCAACGGTTACCTGATGTCGCGCAAGCGAATTCGCTCGCTCAATGCGGCCGGCCTGGAGCATCTTCAGATCAGCATCGACAATGTCAATCCCGACCAAGTTTCGATGAAGAGCCTCAAGGTGCTGGATAAAAAGTTGGTCTACTTGTCCGAAGAGGCGGATTTCAAGGTCAACATCAATTCCGTTCTGGGCTCGGGGGTGGATAATCCGGAAGACGCCTTGCAGATCGGCAAGAGAGCCGTGGCACTGGGTTTCACTTGCACGGTGGGTGTGATTCACGATGGGGATGGTCTTCTGAAGCCTTTATCGGACCAGGAAATCCGCATTTTCCATGCTCTAAAAGAGATTGGGAAGAAGGGTTACCCTCGGATAAACCGCTACTTTCAGGAGAATTTGGCCAAGGGTCGCAGCAACAATTGGCGTTGCCGAGCCGGAGCGCGCTACCTCTACATTTGTGAAGACGGTCTGGTGCACTATTGCTCCCAGCAGCGGGGTTTTCCGGGAACGCCTCTGGCTACCTACAGCAAGGCCGATATTCAGCGCGAGTTTCTCACTGAGAAGTGGTGCGCTCCCTTGTGCACTATTTCCTGTGTTCACCAGGCTTCGATGCCCGATTTCTGGCGGGCCCCCCAGAAGTTGGAAGCGCCAAGAGAGCTGCCTGCCAAGCCGGCTCCTCTCAAGCAGTTGGTCCAACTGGATTGATCGGGAGTCTTTGGTCATCCCTTGGCCAGAATTCGATTGGCTCGCTGGAGTACCTCATCCAGCATGGCGGTTGTGAGACGGCCGGTTTGCGTATTCTGGCGGCTGGGATGGTAACAACCGAGTAAGGTTCGAACTTGCAGGTCGCACTTTGCGTTGTGGCCAAAGCGGGGTTTGGGCCGGGGGATGCCACCCAGCACGGAATGGGCATCCAGATAGCACTTCCAGGCTACCCCACCCAGGGCAATCACGACGCGAATCCGTTCCAGCAACACCAGCTCTTGCCTGAAGAAGGCTTGACAGCGCTTCAACTCAGCGGCCACTGGACGGTTTTGGGGCGGGACACAGCGGAGTGCGTTGGTGATATAGGCGTCGCTGAGCTTCAAACCATCTCCCCGTCTACAGCTGGTGGGCTGATTGCAAAAGCCGGCCCGGTGGAGCGCTGCATAAAGAAAGTCGCCACTGCCATCGCCGGTAAACATGCGCCCGGTCCGGTTGGCTCCATGAGCACCCGGAGCCAGACCGACCAGCAGTAGCCGGGCTTGGGGGTCACCCCAAGAAGGGACCGGTCGGCCCCAGTAGGTCCAGTCACGATAAGCACGGCGCTTGGCAACGGCAACGGCTTGCCGGTAATCTACCAGCCGCGGGCATTGCTCGCACTGCACGACTTGCGACTGGAGTTCCTGCCAACGGCGCCGGCTCACAATAACTGATCCGCTCCCAATCCACGCTGAATAGCCGGTCGATAGCTTTCCAGTTCCCGCAAGGTCGAGGGATCGGTTAGATCGATCGTCCGGCCGCGCTCCGCCGCCAGATATGCAGCCATCACCAAGCAGGTAATTTCCAGACCGTAACTCCAGGGAAGCAGGCCATCCTCACCCTTGGAAAAGGATCTCAACGCGTCCTGGTTTTCGTCGGTGTAACCATAGAGGTCCGCTTCGTTGTAATGCACCGAAAGGAGCCCTCGGCTGGCCATCGACTTCTCCAGCGCCGACTCCTGATCGGCCACTGCGGAGGCTGCCTCGTCACCTACAAAGAGGGTCAGCGGCGAGATCAGTGAGTTGATTTCGAAGGCATAGCCGGGTCCCATACCATCCATCAACAGTCGCAGCCCCTGCTTATCGAACATCCAGGAGTTGGTGAATTGTGATTTGACGCGCTGGCCAGTGGCTGGATTGCGATAGGTGATCAGGCCGGTGGCGAAATCCTCAGCCGGTGTTCGGCCGTAGTCCACTCCCGTCCTGGACAGCAGTTTGTCGCGCCATTTTGGGAGGCCCCATTTGAGGAGTCCCACCTCTGCCGAGACGGATTCCGGCCTGAGAAAATGGAGGTCTTTCCCAGCAGGCGTCAGGAGATGGTGCCCTACGGCGATGCTGTGACAACCCATATCGCAAAGCACCCCACCTCCTTGGCGGACGGGGTCCCAAAACCAACTCTCGTGGGGGCCGCCGTGTTCCTCCGAAGAACGTGCCAGCAACAGCGGGCCCATGGCCTCTTGCACAGGAGCCAGTTGTTGACTCTGGCTCTGGATGGCCTTCATGAAGATTTGGTTCTCAAAATAGGCGGTGGGCACTTCAATAGCAGTTGCCAGCTCACACAACCGCCGCGCTTCAGACAGGTTGCGTCCGAGAGGCTTTTCACAAATCAACCCCTGCAGCCGGCAGCCGTCGCCAACGGCCTGGACGATCTCTTCCATCACCGCTACGCGGGTGTGGTTGGGCGAGTAGAGGGCCAGGACGTCGCTGTGGGTTGCCAACTCTTTGATGGAATGGCAGATGGTCGCCTCACCCAAACCGAGTTGCCGGCCCAGAGCCACCAGCGCAGCGGCTCCGCGACGGTTCAGCACGCCGGCCAGTTGCCAACCTCGGCATTGGGCCAGAGCCATGAGTTGAAACCGCGAGATAAATCCGGCTCCGATCAACCCCAGTTTCATCAGTCACACTCCTCCATTTCAGCGCCGTTGATCTGCGCGGGGCACAACCGGTCAGCGCGGCGCTCTCACTATTAACGGCTGTGAGGATCTCCAGTTGACCCGCCTTGACTTGGTCCAACATTCCCAACTGGATCGGCTGCGATTCTTAGCGAACGGCGATCTCTTGAGTAATGGTCTTCTCCAAATCCTCCAGACGGTAATGTTTGACCAAATCCTGGACCCCATAATCCACGGAACTCAGATCTCGGTTCCGGATGTCCACCAACAGATTTTTCAACTGCGAGGTGTAGGCGGACAGGTGGTCCTTAAGCCGGCTGTCAATGGTCGCCTTCTTGAGTTCCGAGATGGCAGCCAGACGCTCCTTCTGAAAGTTCTCGACCAATGCATCGAGTCGATCGCGGGCCCGTAGCGCCTGATTTCCGCGAGCTGATCCAAACTCGCGGTTTCCCTGGATCAAATCCTTGAGGTCGGTCCGAATCGTCTGTTTTAGATCTTTCCAGGCTTGGAGTTTGAAATTGTGCGCCTGTTGCCCGGCGGGCTTGTCCCGCTGGGCGACCGCTCCAAAATAGTAGAGAGAATTGAAAATCAAGCGGTACGTTCCGTGCGATTGTCCTCTCCACTGCGGCCGAAAGCCAAAAAGAATCACCCGTCCCTCTCCCAACTCGACCTCCAACATCGCCGCCTTACCTTGAATTTTCTCCGGTTTGAGGATGAAACCGCTGAGCAGAGGATTACGTGACTTGGGGTAGCGCACCAGCACGGTTCCCTTGAAGGAGGGCTCGGGTTCAAAGGCGGGGCCGCGCTGAAACACCAGGCTGAAGTCGGTAAGCAATCCGGTAGTCAGGGGATGGCTGGGGTCGGTGAGTTCGGCTTTGAGAATCGAGCCCGAGCAGAAGAATTCCGTGTTCTTGAGGTCTTTCAGAACGTTCTTGACCGGCAGTTGCAGTTGCTCGATCGCGAAACGAGAAGCGTTGTTGAAAGTCACCAGGGTTCCGCCTTGTTTGACGAAGTCGATCAGGTTCTGGAGGCCGTTGGCTCCGATGCCGCCGACATATTCTTCCCGGGTCGTTCCCACGGCATTTCCTTGGAGGATGGCACGGGGACGCATATCTGCGATCACCAACGTGTCAAAGCGCTCTTCGAGGCGGCCCGCTTGGATGTCAGCGTTGTAAACGCTTTCGAGATTGAAACCGTAATCTTCGAGTATCCAACGGGTCCATCCCTCGTCGATCGAGGTCACCCAGGGACGGTAAAGACCCACCCGAGGGGCCTTGACCGGGACCACCGAAGCAGGCGCCTCTCGTAGCAGGGTCATGGGGACAAAGTTGCTCTGGGCCACTTGCTCAAACCGATCTCGATCCACCCCGGAAGCGACAATCCGATCCCCCTCGAGATCGAATCCGGCTTGCCCTCCGGCAGCCAGGATTTGGTTGAGAGCACGGATGGAGGCATTGCTGCGATGGCTGAAAGCTGCCTGAGTGCCCGAGCCTCGGAGGTTGCCCGGCGGGGGCACGACTTGCTCCAGAGGGACGAAGCCGCCGGCCCGATCCTGGGGGGAGATTGGGGTCAGCACAGCCACCGTTTCGACTCCCATCTGGAGAGGTAAAGTCCAGCCGGCTACGTCATAGGGCAAATCGGGCGGGCCTTCGGGAAAGTCACGCAAATCGGGATAGTCTTGAACTTCGAAGATCTCCTTGACGAGTGCGGCAAAGGCCTGGTTCATGAAGATCACCCAGGTCCCGGCCGCGAACCGGCGGCCGTTGGCGGTGAAGTCATCGGTAGCCTGATGAATCTCAAGCCCGCTAAATCTCATTCTCTCGACCAGCAACGCCGCCGTCTGGGGATCGTCCTGCTGTTGTGGGATCACGTAGGCATAGGGTGGATTGTCGCTAAAACGGGCAATTACGTCGCGACCGGCCTGATAGCGGTTATAGAGAAGATCTTGCCGAGATTTCGAGGCCAGATCGAGAACTGACATCGAGGCGCCGAGCATATACTTGACCGCGTCACCCAACCTCCACCAGCCCCCTTTCCAGGGACTTGAATAGAGCGCCTCGGGGCGCAAGTCTCGGCGATTTTGCGGAAAATCGTTCACGGTATAGAAGTGAGGAGTTGCGTAACGGTAAAGTGCGGTCTCGGTCAAGAACGAAACGGTGTTACGGAAATTGTTGACGTGGTCGATGAATCCCGGATACCAATCATCAAATCCCCGGCCGCGGTGAGTGGCGCCAGGCATCCCGTTTTGGTCCAGATAAGCAGCCATGTTGGTGCCGAACAGATTGACCCAACGCCACATCAGCGGATGCGTATTGCGCGAAACCGGCTCGGCAAACGGCGGAATCCAGATACGAGTTGGGAATGGCGCCGCTTGGTGATGGTTGTAAAAGACCTGAGGGTTGAAGCGGAGAGTCGTCCGGGTGATCACTTGCGACTCTAACATGTTATTCATGTAACCATCGCGGTTGTTATCGTGGCCGACGTACTTCTGATAGAGCCAAGGCAACCGGCTTACCTCAAAAGGTGTCCCCAGATTTTGGCGGTACCATGACACAACCATGTTCTGTCCGTCCGGATTGATCGAAAACCACAACACCAGGATGACTTCGTCGAGGATGCGGTCGATCTGGGGGTCGTTGTGGGCACTCACCAAATCGTACGCCAGTTGGATCGTGTGCTGGGCATGGGCCACTTCCGTGGAGTGCAGGCCCCCGTCAATGTGGACGATGGCCCTCCCCTCTTGAGCCAGAGCACGGGCTTGGCGGCCGTCAAGATCTCGAGTCCAGGCCAGTTGCCGGGCAATCTCTAGATGGCGGTCCAGATTTGAGAGGTTAGCCGGAGAGGAAATTAGCGCCAGATGCCAGTCGAGTCCCAGGCTGGTTTGGCCAACCTGGACCAACTGGAGTTTGTCAGAGGCCTGATCGAGGCGCCTAAAATACTCCAGCGATTCGTTATAGCTGGCCAGAAAAAAATCATCTCCCGGTTTGTTCCCCAGCACCGACTCAGGCCTGGGGACCGTTGGCTGAGCCTGGGCGAGCTGAAGGAAAACCAATCCCACCACCAGGGCTCGCATGCCGGGGTGGAGAAGAGCGTGAAAAATCGGCCCCATATCGTCCTCCACTGATAGACGGAGAAAACCTTGAAAAATTTAGGTTTAACAGCTTCGGGGAAATTTTTCAATAGGACCCTGTGCCTGAGCGGGGGCTGTGAAGAGAGAATGATCCACCACCTCTGGAAACCGTGGCAGAGCTGGCTGACCTTGACATATACTCGGCAGCACGATGGCTGGTGTTGACGCCAAAACGATCCCCCCCCAGGTTGTGGATCCACTTTTGGAATGGCGAAGTCAGTTCCCGATTCTCGACCAATGCACCTATCTGATCAGCAATTCTCTGGGAGCCATGCCCGCTCAAACGGCGGGTAGCTTACAGGAATACGCCCACACCTGGAACACGCGCGGCGTGCAAGCTTGGGAAGAGGGTTGGTGGGAAATGGCGGTATCAGTGGGAGACACGATAGGCCGGATCATCGGCGCCGATCCGGGTGAAGTTTCGATGCATCAGAATGTCACTCTGGCCGAGGCGATTGTCTTCTCGGCCCTGAAGGTTACACCGGGTCGCAACAAGATCGTCTATTCTCAATTGAACTTTCCTTCAGTGCGGTATTTCTACCAAGCGCAGCCGGAACTCGAGGTTGAGGTCGTGGCTTGCCCCGACGGTATGACGGTCCCCCTGCAGGCGATGCTCGACGCCATTGATGAACGGACTCTGGCAGTGCCTGTTTCCCACGTCGTCTTCAAGAGCGCCTTTGTGCAGGACGTAGCCGCAATCGTGGACAAGGCCCATCGGGTAGGCGCGCTGGTGATTCTTGACACTTACCAGTCGTGCGGAGCTTTGCCGTTCAATGTCAAGGAAATGGAAGTCGATGTGGTCATCGGGGGCTCGGTCAAATGGCTTTGCGGCGGCCCGGGAGTGGCCTATCTCTACATCCGTCCCGATTTGCGCCGTCGGCTGGTGCCGAAGCTGACCGGGTGGATGGCCCATCAACGACCTTTCCAGTTCGAAGAAGAGATGGTCTTCAGTGACTCTGCCTATCGTTTTCTCAACGGGACCCCCAACATTCCCGGTCTTTATGCCGCCCGCCGTGGTTATGAGATCGTGGCCGAAATTGGAGTCGACCGGATTCGGGAAAAGTCAATGAGGCTGACACAACGCATTATTGAGTTGGCCGACGAGTTTGGCTTTGAGCTCAAGACGCCCCGTAACGCGAAGCAACGCGGCAGTGCAGTCAGTGTCCGTCCACCTCGGTCGCAGGAGGTCAGTCGAGAGATGCTGCATCGGAACATTCAAATCGACTATCGCCCCGGGGCGGGCATTCGGATAGCGCCTCATTTTTATAATTCTGAAGCGGAGGTCGAGTCGGCGCTTTTCGAGATGAAGTCCATTGTGGAGGGTCTTTGAAGCTCTTGGACATTTCTCCGTTGTTACATTCCGGAGTGGCCGTTTGGGCGGGAGATACTCCTTTTTCACGACAGCCGTCGCTCGAGATCAGCCGGGGCGACTCGGTCAACCTCTCCAGCATGCGGTTGAGTTTGCACACCGGCGCCCACGTGGATGCCCCCTATCATTTTCGCGAGGACGGGGAAACGATCGACCGGTGCAGTTTGGAAGTTTTCTGGGGTCCGGCGCTGGTAGCGACATTGCCCGGTAAGGGACCGATTCAACCCGAGGATCTGGCGCCGGTCCTGAAACCAGGAGTGCAACGCCTGTTGGTGCGATGCCATCCTTATTTCAAGGCCGACGTGTTTCCGAGACAGATCCGACATTTCAGTTTGGAGGCCGCGACAATGATCGGCCGTGCCGGGGTCCGATTGATCGGTGTCGATGCGCCCTCGGTCGATCCTCTCGAGAGTTCCGTGCTGGCAGCTCATAGCGCCTTTGGAAGGTACGGCACCGTTATCCTTGAGAACCTGTTTTTGCAAGGTGTCCCCGATGGCGAGTACGAACTGGTGGCACTTCCCCTCAAGATTGCCGGCGGAGACGCCTCTCCGGTGCGGGCGGTTCTGCGACCTTTGGAATAAGGAGAATGAAGGCACAGCGGTTGATCGTGGGCATTTCCGGCGCCTCGGGTGTGATTTACGGAATCCGCTTGCTGGAATTGTTGCAGCCGTTGCCTGAGGTCGAGACTCATTTGGTTTGTACGAGGGCCGCCCAGTTGACCGTCGGTTTGGAGACCGAATACTCGATGCCGCAGGTGCGGAAGTTGGCCGATTACAGCTACGCTCCCGACAATTTGGCGGCGTCCCTGTCCAGTGGCTCCTTTCCGGTGCTGGGTATGCTAGTGGCTCCTTGTTCGGTCAATACCCTCTCCTGTATTGCCAACAGCGTTACCAAGGATCTCTTGACCAGGGCCGCCGATGTAACGCTCAAAGAGCAGCGTCCGCTAGTGCTGCTCGTTCGCGAATCGCCGTTGCATTTGGGCCACTTGCGCCGGCTGGTGGAATTGGCTGAGCTGGGCGCCATCATTGCCCCGCCCGTCCCGGCGTTCTACCATCACCCCACCAGAATTGAGGAGCTGATCGACCATTCACTAGGCCGGGCCCTGGATCAAGTTGGAGTGGCTGCACCGTGGCTGAAACGTTGGCGCACCCCCGATTCCGGTCCGACCGAGTCTTGATGGGTCGAGTCATTCAGGTCGACTCTACCGCAGCAGTCCTAGCGGAGAGCAATGGATCAAACGCTTGGTGATGAGCCAGTTTCCTCGCAAGAAACCTTCTCGATTCAAGACTTGCAAAGCATAGGTCGAGCAGGTGGGCTGAAAGCGGCAGCGGGCGAGTGATTGGGTGATCGGCCGGCTGAGCCCCTGGTAGAGGCAAATTGAGGCCGTCTCGAAATGGAGGGCCCAGCCGGATTGAACCAGAAGCGCCGCCAGCCCGATAAGAAGGATGGCCAAGTGTTTCCGGCCCCAACGAATCAGTGCCATCGATCTGCAAAATCAGAGATGACCGGGAGCTTGAGACGTTGGCTCTTGATGGCCTTGATAATGGCGATGAGGTGCAAGAGGGTAAAACCGATTACGGCTAGCGGCATCACGCTACAACCCAGCAACACCCCCACCACGGGCAGAAGTTGCAGCACGGTCAGGCCAATCCAAAAAATGACCTCGGCTGCGGTGAAGAGCAAGCCGTTCTTGGCGTGCCATTGGACTTCGGCATCCTCTTCCTTTGCCAACAGCGGCACCAGTGCCAGGATCCAGAGGTAACATAAAACCAGTAGCAAAGTGTTGTCACCTGAGGCCGAGGGTGATGGGGGTGCCGGTGGAGGCTCGTTTGCCGGCTTGCGATTCTCCGGGGGTTGGGTGTCAGGCATGCTTATCTCCAGTCTGGTGGTGGGACCCAACGAAACCTGGGGGATCAGAACTCACGAAACGCCCGCCACCCCAACGAAAGCCTTTCCTTGTTAGCACAGCTCCCGCCGGGATACAAGGTTTGTTACACGATGCGAAGTTTGATCCCCGGTTGTGTCTGCCGGGGGGAGTTCGGGGTAGTGTGAGACGGTGCTATAATGGCTCCATGTCAGCAGTTCGCTTCAAGACTTGGGAGGTGCCGCGCGCCAAACTCCCCACCCGCTTCGGTGAATTCGACATCTACGGCTTCGAAGGCGGAAGCGATGGAGAGCAGGCTATTGCCTTGGTGCAGGGACAATTGGGAAGCGAAGCGCTGCCTCTGGTTCGGATACATTCCCAGTGCTTGACCGGGGACATCCTCCATTCCTTGCGCTGTGACTGTGGCGATCAATTGGAGAAGGCCTTGAGCCGAATTGCGGATAGTTCCTGCGGAGTCTTGATTTACCAAATGCAGGAGGGCCGTGGAATCGGTTTGCTCAACAAGCTGCGTGCCTATCAGCTTCAGGATCAGGGAGTGGACACCGTGGAAGCCAACCAGCTGTTGGGGTTCGAACCGGATCTTCGCAATTACAGTTTTTGCGCCAAGATTCTGCGTTACTTCGGCATCGACCAGATACACTTGATGTCGAACAATCCTGACAAGATCGAGGGCCTCGAGGCGGAAGGGATTCGAGTCCGGCGCCGGGTTCCGTTGATCATCAATAATTCGACGCTGGTCCACAAATACCTCAAGACAAAAAAAGAGAAGCTCGGTCACTTGCTCGATTGAGCCAACGGAATCGGGGGCCGATCTTGCTCCCGCCGGGCCGTGTGGACAAGAAGTTTTCTGTTTCCTCCAAGGGCTGTCAGACGCTCCCCGTCCGGTTAGAGCTAGTTGACTGGAGACGTTAATCCGGAAGAACGCCATCGAGTCCGGCCCATCACGAACAGGGGGATTCTAGCCGAGTTTGCCGTGGAAGCCTGGGTCCGCTGCTTGTTCTTGGAGTCTTGGACAGTTGGTGTGCTCAGCCGACAGGACTATCGATCCTTGGCGAGGAACACGTCATCGGCCGTATTGAGAACACCATCTAGGCCGGCCGACCGAAGATCGAAGGTGTGACCCGTTTGCCGGTACGCGAAAGGGTTTGACCAGGCATCCAGACGCACGACCGCCTTGAGGTAGTCGGGCGAAAGCAAGTCGACAAGTTCTTCGAAGTTGGCCGCGGGCGGCAGCATGCCCCGCCTGTTCCGATAAAGTGTGACGGCCTCAGCGAGCTGTTTGAGCTGGTCGCGGGTGCCGGCCTCGCGACGAAGGTTGAGCGCATCCAGCAAATAATCGGCCTTCTCCCACCGGCGATCACCCAACCTTACTTCCTGCAGGATCCAATTCCCGTTGGCTTGTTTCTTCAGTTTGAGGGCCGTTCGGATTTTAACTTCGGCGATGGCCAGATTAGCCGATTCGGTGACCTCCAATATTTCCACGTCGTCGGCCGCCAAGTTGACGTTAGCCAGTTGTCGCAAGCTCTCCCGAGCCTGCCGCTCGAGACTCTTGCCACAGGCGACCGCCAACAAAAGCAAAAGAGGTGTCAAACTAAGGGCCTTCACGGTCAAAATATACCATAGAATCCGCTGGGGCCGTCTCGTGGCCCCAACCTCATGATGCGGGTGACGAAAACGTCACCGCAGGTAGCCCCGTGGGGCTGGTTGCAAGTCAACTGGGTTCTTTGAATGACTCCTTACCGGATCTTCTTTATCATGGATTCATGCCTGCTCTGGACAGCCCAGTTCAATTCCTCAAGGGTGTCGGACCCCGGCGGGCTGAAATGTTGGCTAAAGTAGGAGTCAACACGGTGGGGGATCTGCTCGGCTACCGCCCGCTGCGTTATGAGGATCGCAGTAACTTCCAATTGATCAAGGATATTCAAGCTGGCCGGGAAGCGGTGATTGAGGGTTTAGTAGTGGTTGCCGGAGGGCGTTTTACGCCTCGAAAGCGGCTTTATCTCTTCGAGATGAGAGTCGATGATGGTAGCTCGACCTTGGTAGTCAAGTTTTTCAACCAGCGCTATCTGGACAAGATTCTCACCAAAGATAAACGGGTGGTTCTGTTGGGCGTGCCCCGGTCCAACGATTATGGATCAGGACTTTGCTTGATCAATCCTGAGTTCGAGGTCCTTGATCCCGATTCTGATACCTCCATTCACACCGGTCGAATCGTGCCGGTCTATCGGCGCGCCGGGCAACTTCAAAGCCGGGCGCTGCGCGGTATCTTGTTCCACTTGCTGCAAGACCTGAGAGAAGAACAATTGGCAAATGGTGTCCCCGCCGACATTTGTCGACATTTCGGCTTCCCGACTCGGTTGGAGGCTGTGCGACAAGTGCATTTTCCTTCCCAGGAGGGAGATCGGCAACGGTTGATGGAGGGGCTGCGGGCTTGCAGGACCCCGGCCCATCAACGTTTGATCTTCGAAGAATTCTTTCTGTTCCACCTGGGACTGCAGAGTCTAAAGAGGCGCCGCCAAGCAAAATCGAAACCACGGCGAATCGTCCTCAATGACCAGGTGCGCCGGGTCATCAAATCGGTGCTGCCGTTTCACCCGACCGGGGCCCAGAAACGAGTCTTAAGGGAAATCGTGCAAGACCTCACCGGGCCCAAGCCGATGAGCCGTCTCCTGCAAGGGGACGTTGGTTCCGGGAAGACCATTGTCGCTCTGCAAGCGATTATCGTGGTGTTGGAGAATGGCTATCAGTCGGTCTTGATGGCGCCTACCGAGATACTGGCCGAGCAGCACTTGAGGACGATTTGCCGTTATCTGGCTGGACAGGATTATCAGGTAGAACTTCTGAGCGGCCGGGTAGTGGGAAAAGAGCGACGCGCAATTCTGCAGCGGATCCGCAAGGGCGAGGTGGACCTGGTTATCGGGACCCACGCCCTTTTTCAAAAAGGAGTTGAATTTGCTCAGCTTGCATTGGTCGTGATCGATGAACAACACCGGTTTGGGGTCATGCAGCGATCCCAACTAATGGACAAGGCGAAGAATCCCGACACTTTGGTGATGACAGCAACGCCGATCCCACGCAGTCTGGCGCTCACTCTCTACGGCGATCTTGACCTCTCGGTAGTTGATGAGCTTCCCCCGGGTCGGCAACCCATCACCACCTTGGTCTTGAGCGAAAAACGCAGAGACGAGATCTTTGAAGCTTTGCGCCGCGAACTCAGACGTGGCCGCCAAGCCTATGTCGTGTATCCGCTGGTCGAGGAGTCGCAGAAGGTTGACCTGCATGCTGCGACGGAGATGAGCGGTTATTTGCAGCAGACCGTTTTCCCCGAATATCGAGTCGGTTTGCTCCATGGCCGACTCAAACCAGTCGAGAAAGACCAACTGATGCAGCGCTTTCAGGCCGGTCAAATCCAGATTCTAGTTTCGACGACCGTGGTCGAAGTTGGCATCGATGTGAGTAATGCCACCTTGATGGTGATCGAGAACGCTGACCGGTTCGGCTTGTCCCAACTTCACCAACTGCGAGGGCGGATTGGTCGAGGGAAGCTCAAGAGCTATTGTATTCTGGTTGTCTCCAGGCGTTGTTCAGCCGAAGCACGGGAGCGTCTGGAGACGATGCGGCAAACTCAGGACGGTTTTGAGATCGCCGAGAAGGATCTGGAAATCCGCGGTCCGGGGGAGTTTGTGGGAACTCGCCAGTCCGGGTTGCCTCGCTTTCTATTTGCCAACTTGGTTCGGGATCGGAAAATCATGGATATTGCCCGGCGGGAATCCGGTCGCTATCTGCAGAAACTGCAGGCAGCCGGAGATGTCTCCAGCGCCCACAAACTGGCCCAAATTGCTGAAAGATGGAAGCGCAAGTTCAGTCTTTTTGAGGTTGGTTGAAACTTGGTGGAAAGAAGGACAGCGCCTCATCTTAGGAAGCCCAGGGGATGAGGGTGATTGGGGGACGCTATCGCGCACGTCGGCTGGCGCGACCGCCGGCCGACGTGCGGGCGACCACCGACCGTTTAAGGGAATCGCTCTTCAATGTGCTAGGAGAGAAAGTTGTCGATTCCTGCTGGCTGGAGTTGTTTGCGGGTTCCGGTGCCGTCGGATTGGAAGCTTTGAGTCGCGGTGCCCGCCGGGTCGTGTTCAACGACAAGAGTTCGAAAGCCACCGGCTTGATCCGACGCAACCTCGAGACCTGCGGGCTGGAGCGGGGATTTGAAATCTTTGAGAGCGATGCGTTCACTCTGCTCAATCGGCTCCTTGACCGCCGCTTCGATTATATCTTCTTGGATCCACCCTATCGTTTTCCTCGTGTGCCCCAGCTCCTCGAGAAGGTTGGACACCGTCTCGACTTCAGCAATCAGCCTCTGTTGATGCTGGAGTGTTTCAAGAAGACTCCCTTGCCGGCACTCGTCGGCTGGCGCCTGCTCCGAACCCTGAGAGCAGGGGACAGTCACTTAAAGTTCTTGCAAAAGGATTACACGACTTGACCCGGCTCTTCCCATCTGAGAGCAGGGGACAGTCACGACCTCACCCCGACCTCACCCGGCTCTTCCCATCCGGCGCGTTAGGTAACGGATTCATCGTGCAGAGCCCCGGAATTGGAATATCAGATGGGTTATTGGGCGAGCCGGACCTGATCCGACCCTTTTGCTGACGGTTTCACCGGCCTCGAAGCTGTCATCACCCACGCGACGATCATTCCCGCTCCAAGCAGCACGGCACTCGCCAGCCAGAGAGCGCCAGGGGAACGCCGCTGTTCGGGGTAGAGAGGGATGCCAGGTTCTCCAAGGTAGCTGATGCCGGCCCAGAAAAAAGGGTGGTTGCCGCTGACCGTCTTTCCCTGACGCTGCACTCGTTGCCGCCAGAAGTTTCGCTTAGCCAGACTCAGAGCCCGGTCCATCGTCAAGCCTTGAGCAGCCCGAGCAAAGAAGTCGACGAAGAGGGGCACCGACTCCTCGTCGAGTCGCCACCGGTTAGCCAGAAGAGCCCCCACCCGCTGGCTGAGCAACAGCTCGCCCAGGCCGAAACCGTAGGGACTCAGTGGGTCGCTGGAGACAGCTTCACAGACTCCCAGGGAAAGCAAGTTGCAACGAAACGGCTGGCGCAAAAAGTGGAACAGGCCGATGCCCCTCCCTTCTTCAGCACCAAATGAAGAACCGATCCAAAAATCCCGCTGGAGATTGAAATGGCTGGCCAAGTGAATCCAGCGCGCTTGCGAGGGAAGCTGCCACTCCATGCTTACTTTCAAATCTTCGAAATGGCGGAGCAGCTCGGACTCGTGCGAGGCCCCATGCTCTGAAAGCCGGTCCGGGCTTTGCAAAAAAACCGGTGGAGCCTGTGACTGGATGTCTTGGCCGAGTAACTGGCTCGAAGGCAAATAGCTGAAATCATATTGGGCTGCCAAGTAGTGGCCCCGGTTATCCATCAAGATCTCGATTGGGACCTGCTGGAGCAGGTCGTGCCCGATGAAGAGTATCTTGTCGGATGTCAAGAACGGCTCGATGGGTTCCCAAAGCTGCTGGTAGAACCGTTGCAAGAAATCAGCTGACGGGGGTCGAGGCAGGATTTGCTGACTTTCTTGCAACGGCTGCAGCAGGGAGCGGACCAGCGAGCCGACAGAATCGCTGAATTGAAGTCGTCGGAAAATGCGATTCTTCGCAGTCGTGATCCAGACAAAAACCTCGCGGCCGTCCGGCCACATTTCGACGATGCAGAAGCCGGTGGGGAACTCACGCCGCAATGGCTGTTGCGACGATTGCATTGGGTCCGATCGGTCTTGCTCGATGCGGGCGGTTTCAGCCAGGCGGTCCAGTCCGTCCTGGATATCGGCCACCTCGGGTGGGTCTCTCATCAGGTGGGTTGCCCGCTGTAGACGTTCCAAAGCCGATTGCTGAAGTTGCTCCCAGGCTTCAGAGGTTTGACCCAGCCTCACCAGAGTTCGAATCCAGCCTTTGAAAAGGGGGGAATTGGCTTTCGAATAAGGGAGAGTGAATTCGGTGAGCCGAGGGCGCCGCGAGGCTTGGTACTCCTGTCGATAGAGCTCGGCGGCTTGGAGATAGCGACCCGCAATCTCGAGCCGTTCGCCCAAGGCTTCAGCCACTTTCCGGCGCTGATAGTCCAGGTTGGCATCGCTCGCCAGTTGCAAGGCAAGCCGCAGATGTTTGATTTGATTTCCCAAAGGTCCTCGGCTTCCCAGCGCCTTTTCCTGCTTGACTCGTTGCCGAATAGTGACGGGGATCAATTGGGCCACCAACTGTCGATTGTCTTCGGTAGGCTCGATTTCAAACTGGAGCAGGGTAAAGTTAAAAGAATCTTGCCCGCCGAGAGGGCGCATCGCCTCGAGTTGACTCCGAGCCTGCTGTGTCAAGCCCAAGCGAGACAGCAGGTAGGCATAGTTGGATCTGATTTCGAATCGGGTTTTGGGATGGATTGCCGGTTCGAGCAAAGCGACGCCGCGGGCGAAGTTCCGCCGGGCCTGGTTCAAGTCGCCCAACTCTGCGTAGATGATTCCCAGCGTGCTCCAGGAGCCCGCCAAGTCGGGCCGCGATTTCAATTGTTTCCAACCGCTTTGGGCCAGGCCGAAGGCTCGCACACTGGCCTGGAGGTGGCCCAAAAACCAGAGTGAGTAGCCCTGACTCTGGAGTATCAAGGCCTCCAGATAGTGGCGTGTAGCGGGAGGACGACGAGCAAGTTCCAAGGCGCGGCTCAGCCAGTGGAAGCTCTTTTCCATTTGACCTTGGTCGGCAGCGATATCGCCCACGTAATACCAGCAAAAGGCTGCCTCGGATGAAGCTCCCAGCAACTCCAGTTGGCGGGCTGTTTGGCGGTAGATCGAGCCGGCCCGGTCAAGATCCCCAGCCTCCCAGTAAGCAAAAGCACGCCGTTGTCCGGCCAGTTGTGCTCTCATCGCTGGGGTACAGGTCTCAAGGGAGTCAAAAGAGCGGTCACCGGTGCGCTCACGCCAGTCTTGGGCCAAGCGAGTTGAATTGTGCTGGTCGAGACAGGCCCTGCGAATTCGGAGATGCCAGTCAAAAGGTGAGAGCTCCGATGAAGCAAAACAGGGTGAGAGAGCAGCTGCCGTGATCAAGACCGTCGGGACGATAGCCTGCTTCACGGTAGATTTCTTAGCCGACTTAGGAGTTGTCGGGCACGGCTCCGATAGTCTGAGACTCCCGCCGACAAGCCTTCCAGTATTGATCTGGCTTCCTCCACCTCACCCAGCCGGAGAAGGGCATTGGCGCGAAACCAGTTAGCGGGGGGTTGCCAGATTGGCGAGTCAGAGGCCTGAACGAACATTTCCAACGCCGGTCGGGGCCGGTTCAAAAGATAGAAGCAGACCCCCCGAAAAAAGCTGACCTCGGGACCTGCCGGGAGTTGGGCGAACAAATCGGATGCCATCTGGAAGTCGCCGGCCTGATAAGCGCGCAGTGCCTGACTCCGCAGGTTTTCGTCAGGGTCCTGGCCTGCTCGTACTTGGAGGGGGAATAGGGAGTACGGCTGACTCGTCGCCAAGGCAGACGGCTGCTCCACTACACTGGGGTTAAACCGCACTATCCCTGCCAGCGCGACCACCAACAGAACGCCGGCGGCGATAAGCTCAATTCTGGCCCCCCGCAGAGAAACCCGCTCAGGACCCTTACGAATTTCTTCCAACGCCAGTAAGACTTGCAAACGCTGATAGCAGCGGTTACAGCTGACGAGGTGCAAACGAGCCTCTTCCGAAAAACGGGAAGTAGTGGAGACTGATTCCCAGGGGAAATTGGCGCAGTCGATCATGATTTGACCTCTGTCCTGGTCCCGTGCGGAGAAGCCAACTCAGGACCCTTGCAAACTCTTTCCAACGCCAGCAAGACTTGCAAACGCTGGTAGCAGCGGTTACAGCTGACGAGGTGCAAACGAGTTCCTTCCGACAAACGGGAAGTAGTGGAGACTGATTCCCAGGGGAAATTGGCGCAGTCGATCATGATTTTCCCTTTGTCACCTTAGCCAGCAAACCTTTTCGGTTCAAATGCTTGCGGATAAGGTCGATGCCGACAAGCATCCGGCTGCGCAAAGTGGAGTACGGAATATTGTTTTCGCGACAGAATTGCTTGGCTCCACGGTGGGTAGAAAAGAAGGCTTCAATAGCTTGGCGTTGCTCGGGTTTCAACTCCCGCAGAACTTTTCGCGTTTCCTTAAGAATCTCTTGGTTAGCGGCACCGGCCTCCTGGGCCAGCAGGCGTTCAAGAGGATCCTGATAGCCGAGCTCGCGATAAGCCCTTGAATCCGACACCTGAGTCGAAGATAGTAGGGCATGTCCTGGCCCGAGGCGTTGAGCTCGTCGTCTGCGATAGTGATCGATGTTGGTGTTAACAATGGTGCGTCGGACAAACGCCAGTGCCTGACCCTCGGTTTGAAAAGTCTTGCCCGCTCTCAGAACTCGCGCAAATGAATCCTGTAGAACGTCTTCGGCCGAGTCGGGATTGGAGGCGATTCGCCCAGCCAACGCGCGCAGACGGCTCTGGTGTTGCTTCCAGATTCGTTCCAGCAAGAACGGCCTCCTGAGCCGAGTATTAATCAGGCGGCTTCACTTCTGACTGCTTTGGGTGTTTCAGCCACTGTAGGAGCTGTGTGGAAGCCTTGTCAAGCGCCACTGCCCAGCTTGCTTTTTGTCGGTCGGGCTCTTACGATTGAAACTCTCGATGGCTGCAAATGTCACCGCAATTTATCCCGGATCTTTCGATCCGGTGACCAATGGTCACCTTGACATTGTCAACCGCGCTCGAACGCTTTTCGAGCGCGTCGTCGTGGCTGTCCTGGTCAACGCCGATAAGCAACCCCTTTTCTCGATCGAAGACCGGGTCGAGACGCTTCGCCTGGTCACCTCCGATTGGGATAATGTCGAGGTGGATCGTTTTGACGGACTGCTGGTCGACTTCGCCCGCCGGAAAGGAGCACGGGTCGTCCTGCGCAGCATTCGCGCCGTTACCGACTACGACTACGAGTTCCAGATGGCTCTGATGAACAGGCGACTCAAATCCAGTATCGAGACGGTCTTTATGGTTCCGGCACAAGAGTACACGTATCTCAGCTCCAGTCTGGTGAAGGAGGTCTTCCGACTGGGAGGGGACGTTGCCGGGCTGGTTCCCGAGTCGGTTGAAGCCCGGCTGGCGAACAAGATTACCGTCTGAGAGCGCTGATGGACATGCGATCGGCCAAGTTGTGGACCGTAGTGCTCTTGGCGGGGTCCCTCTGGCAAGCGGGTTGCAGCAGCCAACCGCCGCCGGTCCCTTCGGGGCAAGTTACAGCCGTTGAAGCTCTGCCCCGGCTGACCCGGCTCAATTTCGTAGAAGTCTTGCCTCAAGATTCGACTTTGCAGGAATTGCTGTTTCGTTTCAACTTTTCCAGCCAGGATATCCATCGGCTGATCGAAGATGCCCGGAAGGTCTACAACCTCAATCGAATTCGGGAGGGGAACGAATTGCAGATGGCCATGCTGACCGATGGTAAGTTTCAGAGCCTGCGTTACCAGATCAGCGACGAAGAATACCTGATGGTAGAACCGACGGGTCAGGGATACTTGGCCAGCCGCCGTCCATATGCCTTCACCGTCCGGATGGAAGAGCTCTCAGGGGTGATCGAAACATCTCTCTGGAACACGCTCATGAGCTTGGGTGAAGATGATCGCCTAGTGGTAGCCATCTACGAGATTCTTCGCTGGGATGTTGACTTCACGGCCGTTTATCCCGGTGATTGGTTCAAAGTGATCTTCGAAAAGAAGTATCTTGCCGGAGAGTTTGTCAAGTATGGCCAAGTCTTGGCCCTCCATTTCCGTGCCGGGAGCCGCGACCATTACGGATTTCGCTTCGTGGCTTCCAGTGAAAGCCGGCCCACGTATTACGACCAGAAAGGCCAATCGCTGCGCAAGGCTTTTCTGAAAGTGCCTTTCAATTTCCATCCAAGAATCTCTTCCGGGTTCAGCTACTCACGGTTTCACCCGGTACTGAAGAGAAGACGGCCCCATCTGGCGGTGGATTTTGCGGCGCCCCGGGGGACTCCGGTATTAGCCTCAGCCAACGGTACGGTCATCTTCGCCGGTTGGAAGGGTAACTACGGGCGCTTGGTCAAGGTTCGACACCCTAACCGATACATCACCAGCTACGCCCATCTCTCCAGGATTCTGGTCAAGACGGGCCAGCGAGTCCGCCAAGCACAGCGAATCGGCCGCGTCGGGTCCAGTGGTCTGTCGACGGGGCCCCATCTGGATTATCGGGTTCAGGACTCCCAAGGACGATTTATCAACCCGCGCAGGCAGGTCTCGTGGCCTTCAGACAAGCCGGTTGAGAAGCGCCATTGGAGCGAATTTGCTGCGGCGCGAGACCGGTTTCTACAGCAGTTGGCCGCCATACCGGACCCTGAATTGGTAGAATCCGGCTCAAGCGTTGCCGAAGACTAAAACTCTCTTGTTTGGCATCCGAATTGCTCGTGGGCAAAGGGGAGCCTCGTTTGAAAGCCGCCTTACTCTACAATCCGGCTGCCGGGAGAGGCCCAGCTTCGCCCAAGCGGTTGCGCAGGTTGGTGGATCTTCTGGATAAGTGGGGAATCGAGACCCGAGTCGTGCCGACGTCTCCCCGTGAAGAGAGCTCCATCGAACACGATTTTTCCGATCGAGACCTGCTGGTAGTTTGGGGTGGAGACGGGACGATTCACGATACGCTGCCGGTTGCCCTCCGCTGGCGCCTTCCCCTGGCATTGTTGCCGGCCGGCACTGGCAATGTTCTCGCTCATGAGTTGAAGATCCCTTGCAAGCCTGAACAGGCACTTCGATTGATCCGCCAAGGACGCCGAGCCTCCATCCACCTCGGTCGGGCGGGAGAGAGATATTTTCACCTGATGGCCGGAATTGGGCTGGATGGGTATCTGATCCGTCAGGTCGACCCGCGACTCAAGCGAAGTTTGGGGTGGGTTTCTTACTGGCTCACCGGCGCGCGGTCTTTTTGGACGATCCCGCTCCGGCCTTTTGAGATCGAGCTGGACGGTCGCTCGTTCAAGACCATTTTTGCGGTGGCGAGCAACTGTCGATACTATGGAGGTCAGTTGATAATGGCCCCCGAGGCCAGTGTTTTTGACCGTTGCCTCGACGTTTGTCTTTTTACTTCGCTCAACCGCTCCCGCTTGTTGTCTTATGTGTGGGCCGCCTTGCAGGGTAAACATGTGCGTCTTCCCGATGTTATCTACCGCAAAGCTTCTTGTGTTGAGGCCAGGGGAGCATCTTCAATCCCCTGGCAGATCGACGGCGATGTGGTCGGGGGGCTTCCCGTTCGGATTTCATCCAGCAACCAAAGCGTAGAGGTGTTTGTACCGTAAAGCGCGCGCTCTTTGGTCAATCAAGACATCATCCTGAACGAGGATGCAGCAGGCATCCCTGACGTCGGAGGGTGAACTTGTGTTCATTGGCGCCCGCGGCGCAGATTTCTCCGGGATCCGATGGTTTCAATATCGAGGATCTCAAAATCTTCCCGGATATCGGGACTGTTGAAGTTGATTTGGTTGATCCGCTCGACCAGGCCTTCAAAATCCATGCAGTCGACTGCTTGTAAAACGAATTCGTGACGACCCAATTCGATCATGACTTCGGCAGGTTCGGCAAAAGCGGAGAAGTTTCCCACCAAATCCATGCCGATAAAAGAGCTCTTCAGGATTTTGAGATAATTGGTTATGTGAGGGTCTCCTTCGACACCGGTGTCGATAGCCAGCCGCTCAACCTCTGCCTCGTCTCCCTCCCGGTTGCGGATGTGGATTTGGCGCGGTCGCAGGGGTACCTCTTCCTGGTCGAAGGTGACGATGTTGAGGATAGGGATGTTGTAGCCCGAAGCCGTCTGAGTCATCTCGACGGTCCAGATGTTCTTGAAGTCGATAAAGACATGGCAGCCAGAACTCGCCACCTTCTCCGGCGCCTGGTTTGCCAAAGTCGATAAAGCCAAACAAAAGGTCAATCCTGCAAGGCTCATCCAGGCTCGATTCTATCACGCTCGAGAGCCCGAACGATCGCGTTTGCAGCCTCGCCAGGGTTGGGAGCTTGGGTGATAGGGCGTCCGATAACGAGATAGTCAGCTCCCTGGCGGAGGGCGTGAACGGGTGTGGCAACCCGCGCCTGGTCGTGGTAAACGCTGCCAAGAGGACGAATACCGGGAGTCACACGAATCAAACCTTCCAAACCGGCCCGATTCAACAGCGGAAGTTCTTGTGGCGAGGCTACCACGCCGTCCATCCCAACTTCCTTTGCCAGCTCGGCCAAGCCGACCACTCGCTCTTGGATTGAATTTCTCAGGCCAATAGTTGCCAGTTGACCTGAGTCGATGCTGGTCAGAACCGTTACTCCCAGCAGCAGCGGCGGCCGCCAGCCTTCTCGGTCGGCCGCCTCATCGATCCTCTCCCGGGTCTCCTTTAACATCTTGCTACCGCCTGAAACGTGCAGGGTCAGCATCTCTATTCCCAATCGGCCGGCTTCGATGGTGCTGGCGGCCACCGTGTTTGGAATGTCGTGCAGTTTTAGGTCGAGAAAGACACGGCCGCCCGCTTCTTTTACCTCTCGAACAACGCTCGGCCCCGAGGCAGTGAAGAGCTGAAGACCGATCTTGAACATTCCAACCCGGTCCCGCAATCCGACCACCAAGTCTCGAGCCTGGGCCGTAGAAGAGACATCGAGAGCAACAATAATTTTCTTTGCGGCTTGAGAAATCGACATGAAAACGTCTTTTGAGTCGGGCGGTTGACCGCCTAATTGTAGAAAAACTGCCCGTCGCGTACCTGAAGGGTGCCGATAATCTCATTGATGTCGGCGATGTTCTCTCTCCGGCAGAATTCAGTGAGGCCGGCGATCACCTTGAGGGCGACCTGAGGATCGTAGAAATTGGCGGTGCCGATCTGGATGGCCCGGGCACCGGCCACCAGGAACTCGAGGGCATCATGAGCAGTTGAAATTCCCCCGATTCCAATGACCGGGACATCGACACCTTGACAGACTTCGTACACCAGCCTTACTGCCAGGGGACGAATCGCCGGCCCGGACAGCCCTCCGGTGGTCTTGGCAAGAAAAGGCCGCCTCCGCTGGACATCAATTCCCATCCCAATAAAGGTATTGACCAGTGTCAAGGCGTGGGCGCCGGCCTCCTCGCAAGCTCGGGCGAGGACCGAAATGTCAGTCACGTTGGGCGAGAGCTTGACCCAGACCGGCTTGCAAGTGGCGTCCCGGACCGATTGGACCACTTTGAAAGCGGCCTCGGGATCGTGTCCAAATTGTATGCCCCCCCGGGAGATGTTGGGACAGGAAATGTTCAGTTCAAGGGCGCAGACTTTCGCGTAAGGATCGAGCTTGGCGGCTATGGCTGCGAATTCATCGACGGATTCTCCTAATACGTTAGCGACGACGTGAGTGTCGATATCTTCGAGTTGCGGCAGTTTGTCTCTAATGAATCCATCGACACCGACGTTTTCCAGGCCGATGGCGTTGAGCATTCCAGAAGGAGTCTCGTGGATTCTCCCCGGTGGGGCGCCGGCTCGGGGCTTCAACGACAACCCCTTGGTGCAGAAACCTCCCAGTTTGGCAATGTCAAAAAAGGGCAGGAATTCCAATCCGTAGCCAAAAGTTCCCGACGCGGTCAACACCGGGTTGGCGAATTCGAGTCCCGAGATTTCCACTCCCAGGCGGGGCGCCTCAGGTGCCATGTGGGGGCTGCTCCGGTTCAGCCGCGGTTTCTTCCCATAAGAAAATATTGGAATCGAAGACCGGCCCTTCGGTGCAAGCCAGTCGATAGCCGTGACGGGTTTTGATACTGCAGCCAAGACAGACTCCAAAGCCACACGCCATTTTGGATTCGACCGAGATCTGACAGGGAATTTGGTGGCGCGAGGCCAGTTCACTCACTGCCCGCATCATGGGGTTGGGGCCACAGACATAAAACACGGTCTGCTGCTGGGGCCAGGTTTGGAGCCGTTGAGCCAGACCCTGGGTGATGCGGCCGGGGATACCGGCACTACCGTCATCAGTGGTGACGGTCACTTCAACCCCCAGGTCCTCAAAGTCTTCCAGACCCACCAGGTCAACAGCATTTCGTGCGCCGTAGATGAGGTGGGTCGTTTCGCCTCGACTTAGAAGCTCTTCAGCCAGCATATACATCGAGGCAATGCCGATTCCGCCCGCCAGCAAGACGTTGAGCTTATCCCGGCCCTTTTCCAGACGGAAGCCTTGACCCAAGGGACCGATCAGCTCCACCCAATCCCCGGGTCGAACTTGGGTCAATTGACGAGTTCCGTCACCAACCACCTTGATTAGCAGTTGAAGGTCGGCGGGATGGTTTCGACCCACAGCATAAACGGCCAGGGCCCGTTTGAGCAGGGGGGAGGGGAGAGCTGACTTGTGGCGGAGTGCCACCATCACGAACTGTCCCGGAGTCACCTCGCGGGCGATGCTGGGAGCCTCGACTGAGAGCAGGTAGTTATCACGGGGAAAGGCGATGCATTGCAGCACACGAGCCTCTCCCACTTCGATCATAAGGGAAAATATATCACAGCATTGAGATCCTGGACCGTCTCCCAGCGAGGGCCTCCGCGCGCAGCCGATCTTGACTGGTTGAGAACGGTGTACGATGATCTGCGAAAGGTTTGGGGAGTCAAGATGGAGAAATACCCGAGACGGGTGATGTCAAAGCGGGAGATTACTTTAGCCATGTCGCGCATCGCGGCCGAAGTTATCAAGGACCATCCCTGCCTGGAGGAGGTGGTGCTGATTGGAATCCGGCGGAGGGGAGTCCCCCTGGCTCGATTTCTGGCTGAGAAGATCGAGGAGCTCTCCTCCCAGAAAGTCCCCCTCGGAATCTTGGACATCACCTTTTATCGAGACGATCTATCGATGGTCGACAGTCAGCCGGTGGTGGGAAGCTCAGAGCTTGGCTTTGACGTTGAGGGCAAGAAGGTCATTCTCGTGGACGATGTCCTCTATACCGGACGGACCACTCGGGCTGCCCTCGATAACGTTATCGATTACGGGCGCCCCCAGGGGATTAGGCTGGCAGTTCTGATCGACCGCGGTCACCGAGAACTCCCAATTCAGGCTGATTACGTCGGCAAGTATGTAGAGACGGCGGACTACGAAGTGGTTGAAGTCAAAACGCCTCCAATTGATGATCACGAGGCTGTCTATTTGACCACGGTCGAGCTTGTCCAGGAGGGAGAATGATCTCCTTCCGGAGGTAGGCTGAATTTTGATCTGTCGCGACCGAGAGCAGCTTCGAGTCGACTATGGGGCTAAGCAGTAGACACCTCCTTGGAATAGAGTCGCTCCCAAGGGGCGATGTTGAGCGAATCCTCGAGACGGCGGTTGGCTTTCGCGAGATTTCACGACGCCCTATCAAGAAAGTGCCAACCCTGAGGGGTAAATCGGTCATCAATCTATTCTTTGAGCCTTCGACCCGAACCCGTTCTTCTTTTGAGATTGCGGCAAAACGTCTCAGCGCTGACGCCATCAATTTCAGCGTGGCCTCCAGCAGTGTCAGTAAGGGTGAATCCCTGATCGATACCTGCCTGAGCCTGCAGGCGATGCAACCTGACATTATCGTGATCCGGCATGCCCACGCCGGCGCTCCCGAGATAATGGCGAGCTATTGCCCTCAGACCAGCTTCATCAATGCAGGGGACGGCATGCATGAGCACCCGACCCAAGCGCTGCTCGATGCGCTCACTATTTTGGATGTCAAGCAACGATTGGATGGTCTCAAGGTTGTCATCGCCGGCGACATTGCGCACAGCCGAGTGGCTCGCTCCAATGCACTTCTGTTAACCCTGATGGGCTCGGAAGTCTGGATTTGTGGGCCTCCGACTCTGATTCCCTTGGGTTTCGAGCAGTATGGAGTTCAGGTTACCTACGATTTTGCCCGAGCTCTGAGGGACAGTGACGTTGTCATGATGTTGCGGACCCAGCGGGAGCGGCAGCGAGGCGCCTTGTTTCCTTCCGTCAAGGAGTATTTTGCTCTCTACGGATTGAACAAAGAGAAGCTTCGGAGAGCCGCCCGAGATGTCGTCGTGCTACACCCGGGTCCCATCAACCGCGGAGTAGAAATCGATCCTGAGTTGGCCGACGGCGAGTATTCACTGATTCTGGATCAAGTGACCAACGGAGTGGCTGTCCGAATGGCATTGCTTTATCTACTGATGGGACCGGCTGAAGAGGGGCCGCCATGAGATTGCTGCTTAAGGGCGGTACGGTCGTCGACCCCAGTCAGCAGCTTGAAGATACTCTTGATCTGTTGATCGATGAAGGCCGCGTTGTTGGCCTGGGAACCGACCCCAAGGCCGAGAGTCGGGCTCGAGTGGTCGAGGTCGACGGCTGCATCGTCGCCCCCGGCTTCATCGATATGCACGTCCACCTACGCGAGCCGGGGCGCGAAGACAAAGAGACTATTGCCAGCGGCGCACGCGCTGCCGCCGCCGGGGGCTTCACCAGCATCATGTGCATGCCCAACACCGATCCTGTCAACGACAACGAAACGGTCACTCGTTACATTCGGGAAAGGGCTCGCGAAGCGGCTCTGGTGAATGTCTTTCCTTGTGGCGCCATTACCAAGGGATCGTTGGGAGAGGAGCTGGCTGAGATCGGCGAGATGGTTCGGGCTGGTGCGGTAGCCGTCAGCGATGACGGCAACCCAGTGGCCAACAATCAGATCATGCGACGTGCCTTGGAGTACTCCAAGATATTCGATATCCCGGTGGTCGATCATTGTGAAGATCCCGAGTTGGCTGCTGGGGGATGTATGAATGAAGGCCCGGCTTCTACTCGATTGGGCCTGCCTGGCATGAGTCGCGCGGCAGAGGAATTGGATGCCGTCCGCGACATTATTTTGAGCCGCATTACCAAGGGACGCGTTCACATAGCACATCTCTCGACTCGTGAAACATTGCAATGGGTCCGCGGGGCCAAGCAGAGCGGCGTAGCGGTGACTTGCGAGGTGACGCCCCACCATTTCATTCTCAAGGATCGTGACATCGTCAACTACGACACGAGATTCAAGATGAACCCTCCGCTGAGGGAAGGCGCCGATGTCGAGGCGATGTTACAGGGTCTAGCCGATGGCACGATAGACTGTATCGCCACCGATCACGCTCCTCACACAGCATTGGAGAAGGAAACAACTTTTGAGCAAGCGGCCAACGGAATCATCGGTCTGGAAAGTGCCTTGCCGTTGTGCTGGGAATTTCTGGTTGAGCGTGATAGGTTGCCGGTCAGAAGGCTGGTGGAATTGATGAGTTGCAACCCCAGCAAAATTCTGCGATTGCAACGGGGAAACTTGAAACCCGGAGCCATCGCGGACGTGACTGTTTTTGACCCGCGGGTTGAACATCGGATCGATGTCTCGAGCTTCGAGTCCAAGAGCCGGAACTCTCCCTTCGACGGCTGGAAAGTGCGGGGACAAGTCGCCATGACCATTGTGGGTGGAGTGCCGGTCTATTCAGCCCTGGCCTAGGTCCGAATTCGGGAAACCAACTTTTACCAATCGCCGTCTTTACAGAGTGTAACAATCATGAGGATGAACGCGTCCCTGGTGGCAACGATTACCTGCCTGTTGGTGCTCAATGGGCCGGTTGTTGCCCAAGAGTATGTGCGCTTCGAGCTCACCACCGATCCAGCTCAGGTCGTCTCGGGAGCCGAGTTCCTGGGATTGGTGGAGGCCAGCATCGACGAGGGTTGGCATCTTTATTCGATGACACCTTACCCTCCCGATACAATCGCCCCCCAACCGACCACCATCGTTCTAGTAGAGAGCGAAATTTTCCAGACGACTGCCGACGTTCGACAGCCGGCGCCAAAAGTTTCTTTTGATGAAAATTTCGGGATCAACACGGAGTATTTCACCGATACTGCCGGGTTCCAAATTCCCATCAAAGTCAATCCGGGCGTTGCGGCGGGAAGTCATCCGATTGAAGTTCGGGTTCGCTATATGGCCTGCAATGATCGGGTGTGTCTCCCCCCTCAAACGGTCGCCCTGACCGCCGCGGTAGAGATCGTCGCCGGTCCAGCCGGCGGCAGTTTAGCCACAGTTACGCCGGGCACGATTGGTAGCGGGAGCACGCCGGCTGAGGTAACCACGCCGGTGGAGGTAACCACTGCTGGAGCGGACCAACTCCCGCAAGGTATGGGGGCCTATATCTGGTTCGCCTTGGCGATGGGAGGATTGGCTCTACTCACTCCTTGTGTCTTTCCGATGATCCCAATTACGGTCTCGTATTTCACCAAGCGCGAAGTCAGCCGCCGCCGGGCAGTGGGCGACGCTGCTCTCTACTCGGCGGGAATCGTTTTGACATTCACCCTGTTGGGTTTTTTGTTAACGGCTATTTTCGGCGCCGGTGGCATCAATCGAGTTGCCACCAATCCTTTGGTCAATATCTTGATCGCTGCCGTCTTCGTGCTGTTTGCGCTCAGTCTATTTGGCGTTCTGGAAATTGGCTTGCCCAGTCGCTGGGTCAACTTGGTCGACCGCAAGTCAAGTTCGATGGGTGGTCCGCTGGGCATTCTACTGATGGCGCTGACTTTTTCGCTGACGTCCTTTACTTGTACGGTTCCCTTTGTGGGTACGGTAATGGTGACCTCCACTCAGGGCCAGTGGTGGTGGGCACTGCTGGGCGTGACGGCGTTCGCCCTGGTCTTTTCGGCTCCCTTTTTTCTGCTGGCGTTGTTCCCGTCCTGGCTGAAGTCGCTTCCCAAGAGCGGCAACTGGATGAATGCGGTCAAGATCACCATGGGTTTTCTGGAGCTGGCGGCTGCCCTCAAATTCATCAGCAATGTGGATTTGGTCTATCAGTGGGAGCTGATCACCCGACCGATCTTCATCACCATTTGGCTGGCCTTGGCAGTGATGACCACTGCCTATCTATTGGGGCGATTCTATTTCCCGCATGAACTTCGCGCCGACACTGTGGGAGCGGGAAGGGTGCTGGCCGCCACTTTGTTTCTGGCAGTATCCTTTTATTTGTTGCGCGGGCTGTTCGGTTTCCCTCTGGGCGAACTGGACGCGTTCTTGCCGCCTCGTGACTATGGGGCCACGGTCTCCTTTTCGTTGTCCAGTGGGTCCGACCCCACCGGCGAGCGGGGAGAGACTTGGCTGACCGATTATGAACAGGCGTTGCAGGTTGCCGCGGCGTCCAAGAAGCCCGTTTTTATCGATTTCACCGGTTACACCTGCACCAATTGCCGCTGGATGGAAGCCAACATCTTTGTACGGCCCGAAGTGGAGGCTCTCTTCCGCCGCTTTGTTTTAGTCCGGCTCTACACTGATGGGACCAAACCTGAACACCGACGGAACCTCGAGTTCGAGAAAGAGCGCTTCGGCACCATTGCCTTGCCACTCTATGTCATTATGACTTCGGCGGACGAGCCCGTTGCCACTTTCCCGGGGTTGACGCGCGACCCGGCTGAGTTTATCAGTTTTCTGGAGAAGGGCTTGGCAGGTCCGGCCCAACTGGCAACCGGGCCATCTGTGGATACGGCGCGCCCACAGGGGACAGTGCTGCTGCCGGCGATGTGATCCTCGGAGGCGTGGTTGCGAGCCTCCTTCGACTCGGGGCCCAGGCGTCGAGCGGGACGGGACCAGTCCCAAAGACGAGCGGCCTTGCGGTCGGAAGCGTGCGCTTATATTGCGATTGGATCAGGGCTTCTCGCGCCCATCGGGTAAAGAGACGATAACGTCCCCAGGCCGGGCCAAATTGTATTTCTCGCGAGCGATTCGCTCGATCTCGTGGGGGTCGTTTCTTAGCCGCTGAATCTGGCGGGAAATGCGGGCGTTCTCCTCTTGCAGCCGGCCGTTGTCGATTGCGATCCGTTCCAGCTCGGCATTGTGGGCTCGCAGTTCGAGGAAACTGCCACTGCCGAAAAACAGGATATAAAGCAGTGGAGCCGAAGCCAGAAAAAGCACGATGAAGAAAATCTCTTCACGGGTTTTCCTGCTAAACTTCATTGCATGGCACCTCGGAGAACGGTTGTGGTTCTTTCCACAATCGACCAGCGAAGTACGGCTCTCGACTTGGCCCACCAGTTAGTAAACGAGAATCTGGTGGCCTGCGTCAACATTATCCCAAGCATATCATCAGTTTACAAGTGGCAGGGAAAGATCGAAGAGAGCTCTGAAATTCTTCTGGTACTCAAAAGCACCGAGGACCGCGTGCGGGCAATGATGACTCGGCTGCAAGAGCTGCATCCTTATGATGTCCCCGAAATCCTCGTCTTGCCCGTTGAGGGAGGTTCAGTCGCCTACCGGGAGTGGGTGGAGAAGGTCACTCGGTTGGAGCAGGTCCCCTAGGAAGGCTGAAGGATCTTTCCAGCCCGACGACGGCAAGTGTGGGTTGCCTATTGCGGGCCCCAGACTGCCGAAAACGCCTCCGCCAAGTCGGGATAATTGCTTCCCTTCCCATTTGGGAGGTTGAGCCGTTTTCCGGTGGTTTTCCCCCAGCCTGCGAAACTTGAAAATGCGATCAGCGGTTTGCGAGCCGGGGCTATTGCACCGATTTAGCAGGCCTGAATTCGACAACAATAAAACTCACACCAAATGCTCGTTTGCGGGTGGGGTCCAGGAAAGCGGAACGAATGGCTTCGCTCATCGCCTACTCCACCAATCCGATGTTTTTTCAGGTCGGTTCGTGTTTTTGGTGCGGAGAGCGTTTTCATGGGTGGGAAGACGGTCCAGATGTCCCCTCAAGATGTCGATTTCCCCTCACTTCGAAGAGCCTTAATCAGGATGGTTGAGCGACATTTCAGGGGAATGCGCGTCTGTCGGGTCTTGGCCGGCACGGATCGAGTTCGCCATCAGACAGCGGCTATTCTCCGGGTTCTATTGTCAGCACCGGGCGGTCGCCGGCTGGCAGCGGTTATCGTCTACCCTCCACCCGTTTCAGTCGGCAATGACCGGGTGCTGGCTTCCTTGGTGTTGTGGTGGGACGAACTCACCCAAAGGTCAAAGAGAATCCGAGTTGCTTTGATCCTTCCCACAGGAGGAGATGAGCGTATCACTCATTGTTTGCGATTCCTGCGGATTCCGGTAGAAACCTACTGCTACCAGCTTTCAACGACGCCCTCTAATCGGCTTCAGCACCTGGATCCGGCGGATCTCAAGCGATCCGAGATCCGCTCGCCCTATGTTGTTTACCCTTATCGGCCGAGTTTACCGCCCGTCTTGTCGGCTGTCCGCCGGTCCCATTCCGGCCTCGAAACCAGCTTCCGCCATGGCAGCTGGCAGCTTTCTTATCGGGGCCTGCCCGTGCTTTGGCAAAAGGTGTCGGACGGTTCCTTTTGGTTTGATTGGTTGGGAGCAAAGCCTTTCTTATCCCCTAGTGAGCCTGCTCTCAAGAGACACTTGGAAGCGGTCCGGAAAATTCGACGCTTCCCCTCTCCCGATCCGCGCCACCCCTACTATTGTTGCCAACCGGAGCGCTGGCTGGAGACCATGCTGGTCCGGAGCCTGAGCCGGATAAACTCTCAATTCGAGCCTACCGTCTACTACCAGGTACCCAGCCTATTGGATGGAAAGCGGAAGGTCTTGGATTTGCTCACTCTAACCAGAAACAAACGCCTGGCCGTGCTTGAGCTCAAGGTGGTCAAGAGTCTCGGATTGATTTTTCAAGCTCTCGACTATTGGGAACGGGTCTGCTCCCATCTGGCTAACGGAGATTTCCAGCAGGTGGGTTATTTCCCGGGGCTCCAACTTGACGTGCGGCCCCCACGGCTTTACCTGGTGGCGCCGCTGTTCGAGTTCCATCGGGTGTTGACAGTCATGCGCCGACACCTCAAGCCCAAGGTGGTATTCGATGCCGTGGGGCTGAACAGCGATTGGAAACGGGGACTGAAAGTCCTGCGGCGCTTCCGGTTTTGAGGCCGACGGTGCTCAGGCAGTCTTCTTGGTTGTCTCCTGGTCCCCTTTGTCTTCGGCCGAGGCCGTTCCGCTTTTGAGCGAGGATTTAAAATTGCGGATTCCTTGTCCCAGTCCACTGCCAAGCTGTGGAAGTCGGCTGGCTCCGAAGACAACGATGATTATAGCCAGGATGACCAGAAGTTCGGTCGTGCCGATCATTTGTCTATGCTCCTTTGAAGGCCGCCCAGAAACGGCCGAATGCATCTTATCCTTTTGACTTGACCGGGTCAAACCAGCACCTGCAAATTGAACTGACGAGTGCTCACTCGGAGACGGAGGAAAAAAGAGTTGGTCACTTCTTGAGCGGCTGCCCCGATCAGTCACACAGGTTGGGTGCCGGAAAGAGGCCGGCTTCGCGGTGGATTATAGGATGATTCTGCGGTCACCCTGCCGGCGAGTAATCCGCTGGCGGTCCAGAAATTCCAACAAAGGGATGGCGTATTTCCGCGTCACGGCAAAGAGATCTTTGAATTCGGCAATGCTGAAAGATTGGCCGGGAGGGAAAGCCTGGCCGAGTCTTTGGCGCAGCGAGTCGATCTGGCCACTCGACAGGACCAGATCTCCTGAAACTCGCACCAGCTCGCCCGACTCCAGCAAGTAGTAGAACACAGCCTTGGCCTGGGTCGTGTCTCGTGACAGATTGCCGAAAATATCTTCCAAGGCAGGGGCTTTCAAGTCATGGGGTCGAAACAGGGCCAAAATTCGGCGACGAGTCTCTTCCTGTTCAGGGCTCAATTGAACCGATTTCCCAAAGATTCGCACTAAGCTCCCTACCACTTCCACTCTTTCGGCTTGTTGAAGACGTTCCAAAACAAAGTCCAACTGCTGTTGGCGTGAGCGGCGCAAAAAACGGTTCTTGATTTCCTGCTTGGAGATTCCGCCTGCCAGTGGATGTTTCCGGTGGTGAGCACTGAGAAACGCCTCCAGGCGGCGTTCCAGGTCCTGTAGATCCGGTTCCCAAAGTGCTACGGGCGGCTCCAGGGGCAGCACCACGATGTTGCGGTTGGCTTCCAGGATGGAGAGTAAATGTCGAGCCAGCAGACCGGTTCGCGCAACTAGTCCATTGACTGTTATTCCCGTCTCTTGCTGCTGTTGTACCACGTGTTCCACCACCAGATTCTCCGCCGTGCTCCGACTCTGGTTTGACGCTTGCAGAATGGCCTCAAGACGGGGAATCAACACCGGCAGCTCAGCGCGCCGGTGCTTGACGGGCTGGTTGTCGAGCACCACGCCGCCTGCAATGGTTGCCGAAGGTGAATAACGGCGCAGAATGAAACGGTCCAGAGGGCAAACTACCGCGGGCCGGTCCAATCGGAGTTGAACCATCCCGGTGGCTCCGGGAGCTAGTTGGCCCTCGCCCAGCAAATATAATCGGCCGATCAACTCGGCGCTGCCATGGTGAAATCGGATAGGGGTTCGATTTCTTAGAGCTTTGGTCTCATCGAGCAGGGTCACGGCAGCGTCCAAGATATGCGACGCTTGCAGTGCTTCCGGTACCGAAACAGTGACTCCTCTTGACAGCTCTTCTTTGTTGACTCCCACCAAGTTGAGCGCAGTCCTTTGGCCGGCCTCGGCTCGTGCGGCACGTTCACCAAAAATCTGGATGCTACGGACTTTGGCCGGCTCTTGGGTGGGATAGAGACAGACCGGACTGTCCTGTGCCAGAGTCCCAGCGGCCGGGGTCCCGGTAACGATAGTTCCGAAGCCTTTGAGAGTGAAGACGCGGTCGACGGGGAGTCGAAAGACCCGGGTACGGGAGCTACGCCCTGCGGACTCAAGTCCATTGAGGGATTCCCTCAAAGTTTCTCGAAGGGAGCTGATACCTTTACCAGTCAGGCTGTCAACGGCCACCACCGGGGCATCCTCGAGAAAGCTGCCCGCAACCAGCTCACCCACTTCATCCTGAACCACCTCTAGTAGTTCGGCTTCAACCTGATTGTTCTTGGTCAAGACGACAATGCCGCGCCGGATTCCCAATAGCCGGCAGATATGAAAGTGCTCGACGGTCTGAGGCATGACCGACTCGTCGGCGGCGATGACCAACAAGACCAAGCGAATCCCGCCAATTCCCGCCAACATGTTTTTGACGAAACGCTCGTGTCCGGGGACATCGACAAAGCCGACCCGGTATTGGTCTAGTTGTAGATGGGCGAAACCAAGATCGATGGTGATTCCTCGCCGTTTTTCTTCAGCCAGGCGATCGGTGTCGATCCCGGTCAAGGCTTTTACCAGCATAGTCTTGCCGTGATCGATATGTCCTGCAGTGCCGACCAAAACATCCATGAAGTACCAATTGTAAACCATCCTCGGAGGCGCACAGATGGGGTTGGCTCCCTCCTGTCGCACTCGGGAAAGGGCAATTGGAGCCAGGATGTGCCGGATGAAAACCAGTGCGCACGAAGTTCCGATTCGTGAGGATAAGCCTGAGCAAATCGGCGCGGTGGGGGTTGCTTGGCTAGTGTTGCGAGTCGGCTGGAGATCGAAGTGGAAGATTCCATTCTCTCAACTGAAGACCGACGAGGCTGGAAATCGTGACACCCCCGTGCTTTGTGCTCCCTTGCAAGAGTTGGGAAAACGACCTGCGTCTTTCCTACCACCCGCGGACCCGCTTTGACACGCTGCGAGAAAACTCGCTAGCATGGACCGTTTACAAAGGGGTGGATCGATTCATGTTGGAGAATCTCTCTTCTCGGTTGCAAAAGGTCCTTCGTGATCTGCGAGGCCAGGGCAAGGTGTCGGAAAAACACCTGGAGGAGTCGATTCGACAGATACGTTTGGCCTTGTTGGAAGCCGATGTCGATTTCAGGGTGGTGAAGTCTTTTGTTACCCGCATCAAAGAGAAAGCCGTGGGCCGAGAGGTGCTGCGGAGTTTGACCCCGGTCCAGCAGATTGTCGCCATCGTCCGTGACGAATTGATCGATCTATTGGGTGGTAACGGGCAGCCGCTGACTTTCGCCAAGGCACCTCCAACCGTGATTCTCATGGTGGGTCTGCAGGGCAGTGGCAAGACGACGACGACTGGGAAATTGGCTCGTTGGCTGCAGCAACAGGGACGATCGCCTCTGATGGTGTCTACCGATGTTTACCGACCGGCGGCTATCGACCAGTTGCGAGTCATTGGCCAAGACTTGAAAATCCCCGTTTTTGAGATCTCCGGTTGCCGGGAGGCCTTGGAGCTTGCCCTCAATGCGCTTCGGCAAGCCTCTGATTCGGGGCATGACGTATTGCTGGTCGATACTGCCGGGAGGCTCCATATCGATCGGGAACTGATGCGCGAACTACAGCGGATTGAGCACGAATTGAAGCCTCAGGAAACGCTGTTGATCGCCGATGCCATGACTGGCCAGGACGCCGTCAAATCAGCGGGCCGATTTGATCAAAGTCTCCAGCTGAGCGGTGTGGTGTTAACGAAAATGGATGGTGATGCTCGAGGCGGGGCCGCGCTCTCGATTTGCTGGGTCACAGGACAACCCATCAAGTTTATTGGCGTAGGCGAACACTATCAAGCCTTGGAGGTCTTTCACCCCGACCGGATGGCTGGACGGATCTTGGGCATGGGCGATGTGCTCACTTTGGTCGAGAAAGCGGAAGCGGTAGTCGACCAACAAAGGGCCGAGGAAATGGTCCAACGGATCCGGCAGAAGGAATTTACGTTGCAGGATTTTCTTGACCAATTACGCCAGCTCAGAAAGCTGGGTCCGTTAGAGAAAGTGATGGAGATGTTGCCCAGGGTAGGCCCCATGAAGACGCTTAACCACCTCAACGTGGACGAAAAAGCTCTGACTCACTTGGAAGCCATCATGAGTTCGATGACTCCCGGCGAACGTCTCAACTACAAGTTGATCAAGGCCTCGCGCAGGAAACGGATCGCCCGCGGAAGTGGGCGTCCGGTTGCCCAGGTCAACCGGCTACTGAAGCAATATGTCCAAACCCGGAAAATGATGAAGCGATTGGGCAAGGGCTTTCTGGGCGCGAAGTTAACGAAGGTCAATTTTCCAGTTTGAGCACAAGTTTGGTACAATGAAGACAGTTGCTGGGAGGCAATCTTGCTTAGGATTCGATTGAGCCGTCATGGCGCAAAAAAAGACCCTCATTACCGCGTCGTGGTCTCGGACCGGAAAAGTCCACGGGATGGCAGATTCGTTGAAATTGTAGGCTACTACAATCCCGCGCTTCAGCCGGTCCGATTGAAACTGAACCTTGAACGCGTGCATTACTGGATAGGCAGGGGTGCCCAGCCCTCCGGGACCGTTCGGGCCTTGATCAAGCGCGTGAAGACAGCCTCAGAGACCAACGCAGCTTCGGCCGCAAACTAAGTCTTCTCCCTTAAATCAGTCTGTTTGAGTGGAAGTGAACGGTAGAGTCGAACGATCGAACCGGCGATCGGCCTTCAATCGAGATGACATAGGAGGCGCTATGAAGGAACTTATTGAGGATATTGCGAAAGCCCTGGTCGATGAGCCCGATCTGGTCAGCGTGACGCAGGTCGATGGAGAGCAAACCGTGATTTTGGAATTGAGAGTAGCGCAGTCGGATTTGGGGAAAGTGATCGGCAAACAGGGCCGAACTGCACGGGCGATTCGAACTTTGCTGGGAGCGGCCGGCATGAAGCTCCACAAGCGCTTTATCTTGGAGATCGTTGAGTAGACTTTGGATGCCTTTGTCAGCATCGCTCGCATCGTTAAGACTCGTGGCGTTCAGGGAGAGGTAGTTGCCCTTCTTCTGACCGATTGTCCCGAGCGGTTCTCTCGCGTAAGCCGGGTGAGGCTGGTTCGAGACGATAAGATTAGTTGGGAGCAGATCGAGCGCCACTGGTTTCATCGGGATCGGATTGTCCTGAAATTCAAAGGTCTAGACCGTCCCCACGGGGTACAACATCTCGTAGGGAGTTTGGTCCAGATTCCCGAGAGCGAACGCTTGGCTCTGCCCGAGGGAGTCTATTACCACGATGATTTGATCGGATGCCGGGTTAGCCGGAAGGGAGAGGTTTTGGGACAGGTGGTCGCCGTGCTCGAGACGGGATCGGGTTCGAACCTGGTTGTTGCCGATGATGGTGGCAAGGAGTGGATGATTCCACTCGCCGGCCAATTCGTTGATTCAATCAATCTCCCCCGGAAGACGATTACGACAGGGCAATTGATTTCAGGCTTGGCCGATCTGGCCATCAAGACACCTGTCGTGAACAAGAAATCGAGGGAGGGTTGAACACCTTGGACAGCGAATAGCGCGGCGAAATAATCATGAAGATTGAAGTGGTAACAATTTTTCCTGGGATGTTTTCGAGAGTTTTCGAGTACGGGATCATCCAGCGGGCTCTCAGGGAAGACTTGTTGCAGATCGAAATCATTGACCTGCGCCAATTCGCATTCGATCGGCATCGTTCGGTTGATGATCGACCCTTCGGCGGAGGCGAGGGAATGGTTCTCAAACCGGAACCGATTTTTGCGGCGGTCGAGGCTTTAAAAGGCCGCGCTACTTCGCCACCACGAGTGATTCTCTTGTCTCCCCAAGGGGCTCGTTTCGATCAACGCAAGGCCCAACAGTTGGTGGAAGTCGATCATCTTGTCTTGATCTGTGGCCGCTATGAAGGAGTCGATCAACGTGTGGCCGCCCATCTGGTTGACGAGGAGCTGTCGGTAGGAGATTTTGTCTTGTCAGGCGGGGAGTTCGCAGCCTTGCAGGTGATCGACTCCGTGGCCCGGTTGGTACCGGGGGTAGTAGGAAATCCCAATTCGCTGCTGAAAGAATCGTTTGTGAGCGGGTATTTGGATTGTCCTCACTACACGCGGCCGGCAAATTTCCGCGGCTGGCGAGTTCCAGAGGTGTTAATCTCGGGAGATCACGAGCGAGTCAAACAATGGCGCCAGAAACAGGCATTTCGCCGGACGCAACGGCTACGTCCCGATTTGCTCGCTTCGGGAATTGAAGCAGGAGCTCGGCTTATCGACTCCGAATGATGGATAGGGAGAAATCATCGTGAATATTTTGGAACAAGTCGAAAAGCAATATCAGGACAAAGAGATTCCGGAGTTTACTCCCGGCGACACAGTTCGGGTGAACGTCAAGATTCAAGAAGCCGGGAAATCGCGGATTCAGGTCTTTGAAGGTGTCGTGATTGCTATTCGTAATCGAGGACTCGGGTCCTCTTTTACGGTTCGCAAGATGTCCTTTGGTTATGGCGTCGAGAGGGTTTTCCCACTTTACTCTCCAATCATTGAGAGTATCCAGAGAGTAAGAAAAGGGCGGGTTCGGCGAGCCAAGTTGTACTATTTGAGAAAGCGCAAAGGGAAAGCCGCTCGGATCAAGGAAATCCGTTAGAACGACTCAGTCGGGCACGGCCAAAGCTGGTCAAGAAGTAACCCGATGACGAGCAGGTGAGGGGTGTGCCCTAAAGTCCGGTCGATGGTGCTGTAAGCCTGCCTCTACAGCAACCACCTCAGCCGCTAGCACAGCCGAAACCGAACGCCGGACTTGAGCCGATCTTCTCTTGCAGACTCAACTGAATGATCAATAAGGTCTTGTTCTTCGTTTATGTCCTCTACTGTCTCGAAGTTGGAATCTTTCTTGTCATCTATCCCTGGATGATGCTCTGGGAGCAGAACTCGCTGCTGAGTTACTACCCCGTTTTGAGGACGATATTCCTGAACAACTTTTTTCGCGGCGCCGTCAGCGGTCTGGGAGTCGCCAATCTGGTTCTTGGAGCCTGGGAAATTGCGCAATTTCCACGCTATTTTGGAAGAGCTTAAGCTTCCCTCTCCTTTTCTCTACGCTATTTCCGATCGTCGCCAGTTTCCCGATTGGTCGACCTCCCACTATTTGGATCTATTGATGGCTACCTCGGCCACTGCTGTCCAGTGGCGGGAAAAAGACCTGCCCCAAACGGAAAACCAGTTACTGATTCGAAAGGGTAGCCACTTGGCTCGAAAGCGAGGCAAGCTGTTCCTGGTGAACTCATTCTGGGAATTGGCCGCTCGGGAGGGGGCCGATGGTGCCCACCTGACCTCTTATCAGCCTCTGCCGGCCGAACTGCGCCGCTGGCGGCAAGGACGCAACTTTCTGGTGGGGAAATCGGTCCACTCCGTGGCCGAGGCGTTGCAGGCAGAACGACAGGGGTTCGATTATGTTCAGCTAGGTCCCGTCTTCGAGCCGCTCTCCAAGGAAAGCGATCGGCAACCGATCGGCTTGGCCGGCTTGAGAGAAGCGGCACAGATGCTCTTTGTACCGGTGGTGGCAGTTGGGGGGATCGACGAAGATCGTCTCTCGGACGTGTTTTCCACCCAGGTGATTGCGGCGGCGGGGATCAGTTGGACAAAGCACGAGATTGAGCGCCAAACCACCCCGGGATGAGCTTGCCGCCCATAGTGAGCTCGCTATCGGTCACATTTCTTGATTTGGTTGCCGGATATCGGATGGTGGGAAAAAGGTCCTCGCCGGCCTTATTTGACCGGAGCACCCAAGCCCATTTGCGATCCCTTCCTGGCTATTTCAGAGGACTTCAGCGCTTGCTGGATCTGTCGATAGAATTCCTGGTCTTGTTCTTGGATCGAGAAGGCCGTGAAGGTCTTTAACAGAGGCAGGAACTCGACCATCGTCGAGTTCAGTTTCTTCAGGGACTTCCTGATGTCTTTCTTTGTAACAAACCGGTATTTGGCTTTCTCATCAATGTTGATCATTATCCCCTCGACAGCCCGGTGATAGGCCCGCATCAACTGGGCGTTGGTATAGAATTCGAGAGGATTGGGGTCTTTTTCAGTCCACTTGCGCTGCTGGATCCGCCGCTGAATCTCTTCCATCCTGCTGGCGGTGATATTCAGAAAAACTTCTACCCTCTTGAACAGCTCTTGAGCTTGCTGGATGGCTGTGTATTCACGATCGGTGAATTGATCGCCTGTGATCCTCAAGACGCCGCGCCGCTGCGAAGCACTGTGAGCAGTGGCAGGCGCGCGGGGAAAAGCGCTCAGAAGGCCCGGTTCCGGGAGAGACAATGAATTGTCGAACAGCTGCCCCAACAATTGATTACGAAACGCTTCCAGGTGTCGAACGGTGGTTTCGAAAAGAGAATGCTGCTCGACCAGGAAGCTTTTCTTGAGCTCATCCACTGCCGTTGCCAAATGGCGGATCCGGATTTCCAGTTTCCTGACTTGCTTGGAACGGAAATCACGACGGTCGGCCTCTTGGGTTTCCGTAATCCCATGGATACAAAGCCAGCGGATATCCTCAAGCAGGTTCTGGGCGGGTTCCAAACTCTGCGCCTGAGCCAGTCTTGTGAGCTGGCCAACCTGTCGTTCCAAAACTTTGCGAAATAGATCCATACGGGCGCGGTATTGGGGCTTCTGCCGGTAGAGGTTCAACTCTGCGGGCAACAGTAGTTCTTCGACTGGACGTCTTGCCCAGGTCGTCGTAGAGACCAACAGCAGCGGTACCAGAATCGCCTTTCTCATCTACATTCTTTCAGGCACGTCGATACCCAAGATCCCCATCGTCTTGACCAGGCTCTGACAGGCAGTTTGTGTGATGCTGAGATAGAAGTTACGGCGATCAAGATCCGTTTCCGACAGAATGTGGTTTTGGTGATAAAAGAGGTTGAATTGCTGGGCCAGCAAGAAAGCTTTTTTGGCCAAGTGGGAGAGCTCCAAAGTCCGAGCGGATTGTTCCATTGTTTCATCGATGCCGGCTGCTGTCAGGAGGAGGGCCCAAGTGTCGTTGTCGGAGAGAAAGCGTCCAAAGTCATCAGGGGCAACGGGTTGCCAGGATTGACCTCTTTGTTTCAGCTTGCGAAAAATATTGTTGGCCCGCACGACAGTATATTGCAAATAGGGTCCTGTTTCCCCTTCGAAACTCAGCGCTTCGGCAAAGTCGAACGCGATAACAGTGTTGCGAGTGTACTTGAGCAAAAAGTAACGCAGGGCGCCAACAGCGATCTGCTCGGCGATCTGCTGTTGGTTCTTCAAGGGCAGGTCTCGTTGGCGGGAAGCGACTTCCTTGAGCGAGCGTTCGATTAACCGATCGATCAAGTCGTCCGCCTTGACCCCCAGGCCTTTTCGACCCGAAACTTCAATATAGGGCTTACGCCGATCCTGGTCCGATAGTTCAATACCCAGTTCCCGGCAACAGGTGGGGGACAGAGCCACCATTTCGTAGGAGTAGTGCGTCGACCGGTTGGCCTGTTCGTCATAGCCTAACTTTCTCAGTCCCTGGATCACGATACGTTGCAGATAGGACTGGCGCACGTCGATCACATTGAAAACGCGCTGTCCGCCGCCAAAACTGGGCGGCTTTTCGCCATTGGAGGAAGTCGAGCTGACCCAGACCACATGGCCGTCAGCGTAGCGGTGAAAGGGCCGGTAGTGAAAAGTCTTTCCCAACAGGCCGAACTTCCAGAGCTGGTAGGCGATGTCCTTTCCAACATAAGTCACCGTACCATCACTACGGACGATGATCTTTTGGTGGGCGGGCGGGCCGTCTGCCTCCGGAATTTGCATGACCCAGCAGTCCTGATTAGGGCCCTCGCGCTCCAGGGAAATAGATCCGGTTTCTTTGAGCAGCCGGAAAGCTTGGTCCCAAAACTTGAGATGAAGGATTTCGCTCTCGCGCGGCAAGACATCGTAGCGGACTCCCAAGCGTTGCATGGTCTTGAGGTGGGCGCGCAAGACTCGAGAGGAAATGTATTCCGCCAGTTCCGCCGTAGGCCCTTCTCCTTGCTCAATGGCCTGGAGGGTGCGCCGTCGCAATTCGACTCGCGAGGCATCCTCCCGATAAAAGTCTGAGACTTCGGCATAAAGATCCCAGCAGTAGTAATCAAAAGGCTCGGGAATCAGCTTCACTTGGGCCAGCGAGAGACCACGTAAGTGCTCCATTCCCACCACTACATCGGCCACTTGAACTCCAGTGTTGTCGACGTAGTTCTGAACTTCGACCGGATCCCCCCTGGCTCGCAGCAGCCGCACAAAGGCGTCACCCAGCGTCGCATTCCGCAAGTGGCCGATGTGAGCCGCCTTGTTGGGATTGATGTTGGTGTGCTCGACAATGAGTTTTTCTCCCGTTGGTGGGGGTGGCGGAGCCACCAACCAGTCTCGCAGGTCACGCCACAGCGTGACTCGATCGAAGAAGACATTCAGATAGCCGGCACCGGCCGCTTCGAACCGTTCCACTCCCTCTAATGAAGGGATGTGCTTGACTACCTCTTCCGCTATGATCCGAGGGGGGCGGCGTAACCGCTTGGCCAGTATGAAAGGAAAGGGAAAGGCCACGTCCCCGAGTTCAGTTCGGGGAGGTTTTTCCACCACCAGACGTTCCAGGCAAATCTCGAAATGATTGTTAATGAAGTGCCGGAGATGACGTTCCAGTTTGTCGGTCCAAGCCAGTAACATCATTTCATGATATGCGACTCCCCGCCGGTGGAGCAAAAGCGAGAGCAGGATTGGCGTCTTTGTTGGAAGAAGGGATAGACGACTCGGCCTCGAATCCGGAGGCTGTAATATACTCCCCAGGCCAAGGGCCCACTAGTCGGCAGGTGAGAGCCGGGAAAGGGCCCTGACTCAAAAGGGCCCCTAGATGGAAAAGCTGCTCTACTTCGATCCCTTCAACGGTGTCAGCGGAGACATGATTCTCGCTGCCTTGATCGACTTGGGATTGCCCCTGTCTCACCTGGAAGTTGAGTTGAAAAAGTTGGGTCTTGAGGGCTACCAGTTGAGCGCCGAACCGATCCAGCGGCAGGGTTTGTTCGGAACCAATTTCGAGGTGCGACTAACCGGCAACTCGGGTTTTTCCGACCGCCACCATTCCTCCGGTCACGACCCTGGCCACCAGCATCACGAAGCAAGTCGTGGATTGACTGACATTCGACACTTGATCGAAGACAGTGCTCTCGCTATTCGAGTCAAGGAACGGGCCTTGCGCATCTTTGAGAGGCTGGGAGAAGCAGAGGCTCGTGTTCATCGCAAACCTGTCGAGAAGGTACATTTCCACGAAGTTGGCGCTCTTGACGCGATCATCGACATTGTGGGGGCCTGTATTGGATTCGAATACTTCAAGATCCGGAATTTCTTCACGGCGCCACTTTGGCTGGGTTCGGGCACGGTGTCTTTCTCGCACGGCACTTGGCCCGTTCCGGCACCCGCGACCGCAGAGCTGATCGTCGGATTTCCCGCTCGCATGGGACCGGTGGAAGGCGAGTTGTCGACCCCAACCGGAGCGGCAGTCGTGACGACTCTCGTCGACCCCCACCAACAGTTACCGCCGACCAATTTCCTGGGCTCCGGCTTGGGAGCCGGTGATCGAGAGTTCGATTCGATCCCCAACATGCTGCGTCTGATGCTGGGGCAGCCCGTAGGGATGTCTTCCGAGGGGAGATCGAAGCCTGACCCGGTAGACATCAACGCCGACCCGCATCGGGAAACGGTCGATATACTCAAGGCTAGCCTGGACGATAGCGATGGAGAAATGCTGGGGTTCTTTGTAGAGCGGGCCTTGAGTGAGGGAGCACTGGATGTTTATTATGCCTCTCTGAACATGAAGAAGGGTCGGCCCGGGGTTGAGTTGACTCTGCTGTGTCGGCCACAAGATCGCGATCGCATGATCGAGCTGATCTTCAAGGAGACCACCACGCTCGGCATCCGAGTGAGCCGCCAAGATCGGCTGGTAGCTGACCGTCAAATTTGTCAAGTCAAGACCGATTTCGGGCCGATTCGAGTAAAACTGGGCCGTTTTCGGGGAAAGCTGGTCAATATTTGGCCTGAATACGAGGATCTGAAAAGGATCTCTCAAGAGCGAGGTGTGGCGCTAAAAGTGCTAAGGGCCAAGGTTTGGGAGTCGCTGGGAAAACTTGAGCTATGAGTAAGGCCTTCTACCTGACGACTCCTCTCTACTACGTCAACGACGTTCCCCACGTCGGGCACGCTTACACCACGATCATTGGCGATGCTCTGGCGCGCTATAAGCGGATGTGCGGCCAGGAAGTCTGTTTTCTGAGCGGAACGGACGAGCACGGCTTGAAGATCGAGCGGGCTGCCCAAGCGAAAGGGGTGACTCCGGATCAACTGACCGAAGCCAACGCAGCCGCCTTCGCCCAGGCATGGGACCAGCTTGGCATCGGCTTTGACGAGTTCATCCGCACTACCCAGCCGCGCCATCATCGGGTAGTCCGCGATGTATTCCGCCGAATCAAGCAAAACGGGCACATCTATTTGGGCAATTACAAGGGTCAGTACTGCGTTCGCTGCGAGGCTTATGTGATGTCGGGGGCCGAAACCTGTCCCGATTGTGGCAACGCCACCGAGTCGATCCAGGAGGATAGCTACTTCTTCAAGCTCTCGGCCTTTCAGGACAAGCTGTTGGCCTTTTACCGTGACAATCCCCAATTTGTGTTGCCCCAGACCCGCATGAACGAAATCGTCAGTTTTGTCAGGAGTGGTCTCAAGGACGTCAGCATTAGCCGGACTTCCTTCAAATGGGGTATCCCCGTTCCCGGGGACCGAAAGCATATTCTCTATGTCTGGTTCGATGCGCTGCATGGTTATCTCTCAGGTATCGACTACGCCACCGGCGATAAGAAATTCAAACGGTTTTGGCCGGCTGCTGTTCAGTTGATGGGGAAGGACATTCTGCGCTTCCATGGTGTCTATTGGCCTGCATTTCTGATGGCCGCCGGTCTTGAGCCGCCGCGCCAACTGCTGGTTCACGGCTGGTGGACTATCAATGGAAAGAAGATGTCCAAATCGGCGGGGAATTTCATTACGGTTGAAGCCCTTGCGCGCGCGCTTCCCCGCGACTGCCTGAAATACTTCCTGCTGCGCGAGATCTCGCTGGGCGCCGACGGTAATTTCGGCTACGACGCCTTGCTGAGGCGTATCAACAGCGATCTGGCCAATGACTTGGGCAATCTTTCCAGTCGAATCCTCAAGATGATCAGCAACTACTTTGATGATCAGGTGCCGGAGTCGACCGGTTTGGAAAATCTGGAGGAGGAACTCATTGGCGTTGCCGGCGAAACGACCAGGCTCTACCGGCAGAACTTCGACAAGCTCGAAATCAACAAGGCGTTAGAGAATGTCTGGGAGTTGATCTCATTCGCGAACAAGTACCTGGTGGCCAATGAGCCTTGGAGACTTTCCCAGGATCGACTCCAGCGTCGCCGTCTGCAAACGGTACTCTATAGTGCAGCTGAGGCGCTTCGCATCATCTCCCTGCTGTTGAACCCAATTCTTCCCGATGGCACTGCCAAGATTTTGCGACAGTTGGGTATCGACAAGCCGGGGTCCGATTATCGGATAGCCGACTTGAATTGGGGCGGACTTCAAGCCGGTGCGCGGATTGGCCAGGTCGAGCCGGTTTATCCTCGATTGACTCGGAAGCAGTTTTTGACGGCCTTGAAGACAAACGGTTCGGCTTCAACTCCGCGGCCGGTTTCTTCCCCGAGCGCCACCGAAGAAAGGATCGAGATCGCGGATTTTGCTCGAGTCGACCTCAGGGTTGGTCGTATTGTGGAGGCTTCCCCGATCCCGGGCTCGAGCAAGCTTCTCAAGCTGCAGGTAAACATCGGTGATGAAGTACGACAGCTGGTGGCCGGCCTCGGTAAGGCCTACACTCCGGAGTCGCTCCTGGACCGATTGGTAGTGGTCGTAGCCAACCTGAAGCCGGTCAAATTGATGGGAGTCGAATCCAATGGCATGATCGTCGCAGCCTCTGTCGAGGGGAAGCCGGTGTTAGCCGGTTTTAATGAAGCCGTCGAGATCGGCAGTCGACTCAAGTAAATGCTGGTGGATTCTCATGCACATCTCGATTCCGAACAGCTCCTTGCGGACCTGGACCCGATCCTGGAACGTGCTCACGATGCCGGGGTGGGCGCGATCCTGACCGTGGCCAGTGTCAACCAACAATCAGCCTCGATCGACCAAACGGTGGATCTGATCGATCGCTACCCCGGTGTCTATGCCGCTGCCGGAGTTCACCCTCACGATGCTAACCAGTACGATGAGGTCTTGGCTGGTCGAATCGTCAAATCGATGCGTCACCCCAAGTTGGTGGCCTGGGGAGAAATCGGTTTGGACTTTCACTATGACTTTGCTCCCAAGGAAATCCAGATCAAGGTATTTAGGCGACAACTCGAGCTGGCTTTGCAGGTGGACAAGCCCGTGATCATTCATTCCAGGAATGCCGCTGTTGAGACTTGTAACGTCCTGGAAGCAAGTTTCGCTCGCCACAGCCGGCGAGGGGGTGTGATGCACTGTTTTACCTACGATGCCAAGGTGGCGACCCGCTGCCTTGATTTCGGTTTTCACCTTGGGTTCGGAGGCATCCTGACTTTCCCAAAATCCGATGACATACGCGAAGCAGCCCGAACGGCTCCGCTGGAGTGTTTGTTGATTGAGACCGACTCCCCCTATCTGGCGCCAGTCCCTTTTCGGGGAAAGATCAACGAACCCGCCCTGGTAGGTCTGGTGGCGGAACGGCTTGCTCGCCTGAGGGGTTGCTCGCTTGAAGACCTGGGAAAGCAGGTTTCGGGCAACTTCCAACGCCTGTTCGATGTGTCGATGCCGGCAACATTGCTGGGCTGAAGCGCCCTCCGGGGCTGGTTGCCTGCTAGAGAAGCAACTTGTATATTAACGGACTCGGAATCTGATGAGCATCAGAGCACAGCAGGCCGGACTGAGTATCCGGGACATTTTCTCGCTCATCCGCCCTGAACTCAATCAGGTCGAAACCAACTTGGTTGAGTTGACCCAGGGCACTCTTGCCGTCATCGATCATATCAATCAGTACTTGCACAATAGCGGCGGCAAGCGCCTCCGGCCGGCTGTGCTGCTACTCTGCTCGAAGTTGTGTGGTTTTAGGGGTGACCCCGCCGTCAAGCTGGCGAGTGTCGTCGAACTGATCCATGTAGCCACATTGGTTCACGATGACATTATTGACAATGCGAACCTCCGCCGAGGCAGACTCTCGGTCAATGCCAAATGGGGAAATGAGAGCGCTGTTTTGGTTGGTGATTGGATGTATATGACATCCTTCAATATCGCTCTTCAACTTCGCCACTTCAAGATTCTGGATGTCTTGATCGATATCACTCGCACTATGATCAATGGGGAATTGATGCAACTGGACCAGGACGGTCACATTGATGTTTCGGAGAAGGATCAGATGGAAGTCTGCTTGCGCAAGACAGCTCGTCTTTTTTCCGGCTGTGGGCGCTTGGCAGCGATGTTGGCCAACGCGGAAGCCGGGCAAGAGGAGGCCTTGGCCGACTATGGCCGGAGTCTGGGATTGGCGTTCCAGCTCACCGATGACTTGCTCGATTTCACTTCCGACGAATCGGTGCTTGGCAAACCGGTTCTCAAGGACTTGCAGGAGGGAAAGTTAACTCTACCCATCATTTACCTGTTGCGGCGCGCCAACGAAGATGAAAAGGAATTCGTTCGCAATATGGTTTTGACCCACGATTTCAGCGCTGACAACAAAATGCGAGTCATCGAACTGGTCAATCGTTACGGAACTTTGAGAGACATCCAGAAGTTGGCTCGAGTTTATGCCGATCGGTCAAGAGAAGCTCTAAAGGACTTCCCGCCTTCCGTTTACCGGAAAGCACTGCTCCAGATACCCGACTTTGTTCTCGACCGACAAGTCTAGCCTGGTGGTTGGAGAAGAAACTCCAGGCTGACCCGCTCCAATGTCCGGCGGCCGGCGCCAAGATCCGGTTCCAGGAACCGCGCAGAGTTCTCGTGGTGGGGCGGGATATCTCCCCAAACCGGGCAGGTCTTGGATTTCGACAGCCCTCTTGACTCGCCCAGTCGTGAATGTTCAGACCGGGTTGCGCGGACTAGCTGGGCGGTTGATTGGGTGGGAGCTGATTTTCGGGTTTCTGTAGCTCTTCCTCGTCCTCTTCCTCGATCTTGGGCATAGGCGGGATGTCCTCGACTGCAACGCCATCGGCGCCCAGAAATGTCTCCTCGGGTGCACTCATTTCCATCGCCAAGTCCAACTCGGTCGGTTGGTAGATATCCACGAAATCCTCGACCGGTAGCCGATCCGCGACCTTCTGCATGAAATTCAGCCACACGGGCAAGGCCAAGTTGGAGCCATAGATTTCCTCTCCCAACGATTTCTTCTCATCGAATCCGAACCAAACACCGGCAGTGATCTGCGGAGTCAAGCCCACAAACCAGGCATCAGTAGCCTCGTTGGTGGTTCCGGTTTTTCCCGCCAGGGGTCGGTTCAAAGCCGTAGCGCGGATGGCGGTGCCCCGCTGCACAACCTGTTGCAGCAAGTAGAGCATCTTGTTGCAAACCTCGGGTGAAAGCACTTGGTCGAAACGACTTTGGTGTTCCTCCAGCGTTTGTCCATGGTAGTCCTCAACCCGGCTTATGAAGTAAGGGTGGGCCCGCACTCCGCGGTTACCGATCACGCTAAAGGCCGAGGTGATTTCCTGGAGCGTGATTTCGCCGGCTCCCAGTGCAATGGGGAGAACCGGCACGAACGCCCGCTCGATTCCGAAGCGACGCGCCATCGCGATGATTGCTTCAATGCCAACCGACTTGGCCAGCCTGAGTGTCGGCACATTGCGGCTTTCGGAAAGGGCCTGGTATAGGGGTATCAAACCCTTGAATTCGTCATCCGAGTTCCTGGGAATATAGGGACGTCCCAAATCATCCACAAAGCTGATTGGGGAATCCAGCAAGGTGTCGAAGGGGGATTTGCCTTCTTCCAAGGCCACGGCGTAGGTGAAAGGCTTGAACAGTGACCCGGGCTGGCGCAAGGCCTGGGTGGCGCGGTTGAACTGACTGTAACGAAAATCGAACCCACCTACCATGGCCCGGATGGCTCCGGTGGCGTTGTCCAAAACGAACAAGGCAGCCTGGACTTCGGGGATTCTCTCCAGGGTGGCTTGCAACGTCTTGGCCGCTTCGTCGATTTGACCCAGACGAAAGACCGCCAGATCTCCCTTCTTGAGAGCCTTGTCCAGTCTCTTGTGGCCGGTCCAGGCAATGTCCTCGGGCGAAAGCTTGGCCATATAGCTGCCAAATTTTACCGTGGCTGATTGGCTGTCACTATCAGCCACCAACCCATGGATCCTCAAACCTTGGTGAAAGAGCTGGCGCCAATCGGCATGATAGAACTGCTCCATATCCAGCTCTTTGTCGAGCAGATTCTCGGGCGCGCCTTCCCAGGGTCTGGTTTTCTTGTCGTAATTCAGCAAGCCGGCCCGTAGTGTTTTCTGAGCCGCCGCTTGCATGTCGTAGTTCAGGGTGGTGTAGATCTTCAGGCCACCCTGCCAAATGGTTTCGGTGGCGTAGTTCTTCTCCAAGTGCTGCCGCACCCACTCGACAAAATAAGCGGCAAAGCGTCGCTCATGCTTGACTTGGGCCTGAAGCGGGGCAGCTAGAGCTCCAGCGTAAGCTTCGCGGTCGATGTAACCCTCTTCGTGCATGCGGCGCAAAGTATAGGCTCGCCGTCGCAGGGCCCGGTCGGGATGCCGAATGGGAGAATAACGCTCCGGCACGTTAAGAATACCGGCCAGCAGAGCACTCTCGGCAAGGGTTAGCTCGTCTAGTGACTTGTTGAAATAAAAGTCGGTGGCCGCGGCAATTCCATAGATACCGTGCCCCATATAGACTTGGTTGAAGTAAAGCTCGAAAATCTGCTCCTTGGAAAAGGTCTTTTCAGTTTCCAGAGCGAACAGGATGTCCTTGATTTTGCGTTCTATTCGCCTCTCGGAACTGGTGAAGCGAAGCTTGCAAAGCTGCATCGTGAGCGTAGAAGCGCCCTTGCGCTGACCGTAGAAAATATTACGGAAAACAGTCACCAGCGCCCGCTTGAGATCGACCCCGAAATGGTCAAAGAATCCAGAGTCCTCGGCAGCCAGGATGGCTTGCCTGATGGTCTCGGGAATCTGACCATAGGTCACTAACATTCGTTTTTCGAGGGCAAACTCACCGATCATTCGCCCATCGTCTCCGTAAACATAGGAGACCACATTGGGACGGTTACGTTGCAGCTCTTCCACCCGCGGGAGGTCGAGGTTGTAACCCAAAAGCAGGCCGCTAACGCCACCCAACACCGCCACTCCGACCAGCAGCAGACTGTAGCAAATCCAAAAAAACCAGCTGGTGTACAGTCGTCTCATCGCAGGGTCTATTCTAACACCAAAGCGGCCGGCCCTGGAGCGGACCGCGACGGGTGTCGCGCCGTTCACCGAAGGTTCAGACGGTCATCTCTATCGGGGATCAGAGACGGAAAATAGGAAAGAACGATCTATTCGCGGTCGTGGAGCGTCTTTAGCTCCAGAATCTCTACCGACTTTGAGCCTCGAGGCGTGCGTATCTCTACCTCGTCGCCCTCCTGATGTCCCATGAGACTCCTACCGATGGGAGAGGTGGTGGAGATCTTTCCGGTACGGACATCCGATTCCTCGGTTGTCACCAGACGATAGGCGGTTTCGCCCCCTGTTTCCAGATCCGCAACGACCACTGTTGAGCCGTAGGAGACCCGGTCCCGAGGAATCTTGTTGAGGTTGATCATCGAGAGCTGACTGAGCCGTTTTCTCAAGTTCGATAACCGGGCCTGCACGTAGGATTGCCGCTCTTTGGCGCTTTGGTATTCGGCGTTTTCGCGCAGGTCACCCATCGCAATGGCTTTCTTGAGAGCCTGAGGCAGCTCTTCAGTCAGCTCGCGCTGCAGGGCTTTGATTTCTTGTTCCAGTCTTTGTTTTGCTTCTTTCAAAACACCTCTGCCGACCTGATTAATTCGAGCAAAGCCTCCGGGAAAAGTCCCAGAACCAGTGTGCCAATCACCATTGTCACGATGGTCAAGCGGGAGCAGACCGGTACCACAACCGTTGCCCGCCTCTCTCCTTCCGGCGACCGCATGAACATGAAAACGATCACTCTCAGATAGTAGTAGACACCGATGGCCGAGGCGAGCAGTGCCAGGATCACCAACCAGTACATCTCCTTCTCAAGAGCGGCCGAAAACAGAAACAGTTTCCCCATGAAGCCTGCGGTTGTGGGAATACCGGCCATCGACACCAGAAAGGTTGACAGCGAAATCGCCAAGAAGGGGTAACGGAACCCGATACCTTTGTAATCCAACAAGTTGACCCGCCTTTCCTCACGTTGTGCCAGTCGCTGGACAACGGCGAAGGCGCCTAAAGTCATCAAGGCGTAGCTGCAAAGATAAAAAAGTACGGCCCTTGTCCCCAGTGAACTGAAGGCGACCAATCCCACCAAAAGGTAGCCGGCATGAGCGATAGACGAATAAGCCAGCATCCGCTTGAGGTTGGTCTGAGCCAGGGCAGCCAGGTTGCCCAGCAACATGGTCAGGACAGCGGAAATCCAGAGCAGACCTTGCCATTGGTCCGCCAATTCGGGGATTGCCTGGTGCAGTATCCGGACTAGAGTTGCGAGTGCGGCCGCCTTGGAGGCTACCGCCAGATGAGCCGTGATCGGAATCGGTGCGCCTTGGTAAACGTCCGGTGTCCATACCTGGAACGGAGCCAGGGCAGCTTTGAAGGAAAAGCCGACCAGAATCAGACCCAAACCCAGCAGCAAAGGTAAGGTGTTTGAGCTGGAATCCAAGACGCGAGCGATCGTGGCGTATTGAGTCGATCCGGTGACTCCATAGAGCAAGGCCACGCCATAAAGCAGAAAAGCAGTCGAGAAAGCCCCCAAGATGAAATACTTCCAGGCAGATTCCGCTGATCGCTGGGTCGCTGGAAATCCAGCCAACACGTAGGTTGCTATAGAAAGGACCTCAATCCCCAGGAACGTCAGAATCAGATCGGCGCTGGCCACCATCAGTCCCATCCCGACTGTGGCCAGCAGCAGTAGTATGACAAACTCCGCCCCGGGCAGACTCTCCTGTCCCGGATAATCAGCGGTCATCAGGATCACGGCTGCAGTCGAAAAGAAAAACAAAAGCCGTGCGAAGAGGACAAAGTTGTCGACATAGACCATCCCAAAGAATCCACTACTGCTGACACCCCATTGCCAGCAGTTCGCCAAGGCGGCTGCGCCCAGAGCGGCGAGTGACAACCCAAACCAGAGCGACTGTCTCCCGCGGCCGAGGGTCGAGGCCAGGACCAGGATCACCACGGCTGTCAGCGCCAGAATCATTTCCGGCAGGAGAATGAAGTAGTTACTGTCCAAGTTTTTTCATCCCGAAAATGTGGTTAGCTCTGACCGTTTCAACTCGTTCTACGATCTTGGCAATGGAGGGTTCGAGTGGCCTCACGAAGGTTGGCGAGCGCAGGCCGATCCAAAAGGCCAGCACGACCAGCGGCAGTAATACCAGCGTTTCTCGGAAGGTGAGATCATGGAGTCTTCGGTTCTCACGATGACGAAGTTCTCCCAGGAAGACCCGTTGGAACATCCACAGCATGTAGACTGCTGCCCAGATCATGGCAGTGGCCGCCACCGCCGCGAGACCCCAGCTGGCCAGAAAGGTCCCCTGCAAAACCAGGTACTCTCCCACAAAGCCGTTGAGCCCCGGTAGACCAATACTGCTCAGCGTCATGATCAGAAACAACGCCGTGAAATGGGGCATGCGGTGAGCCAGACCTCCAAAATCGGCGATCTGATGGGTGTGCCTGCGGTCGTAGATCATCCCTACCAGCAGGAATAGAGCGCCGGTGGAGATACCGTGGTTGATCATCTGCAGGGCGGCTCCCTCCAGTGCAATCAGGTTGAAAGAAAAAATGCCCAGCACCACGATTCCCAAGTGACTGACCGAAGAGTACGCCACCAGCTTCTTGATGTCGGGTTGGACCATGGCTACCAGCGCACCGTAAAGAATGCCGATCACGGCCAGAATCGATATCCAGGGAGCAAAGGCGACCGAGGCTAGAGGGAAAAGGGGCAAACAGAAACGAAGCAGTCCGTAAGTCCCCATTTTCAGCAGCACCCCCGCCAGGATCACCGAACCTCCCGTGGGAGCCTCCACATGGGCATCCGGAAGCCAAGTATGAAAAGGAAAGAGAGGCACCTTGATTGCGAATGCCAGAAAGAAAGCCAGAAAGAGAAATTTCTCCGCTAATGGAGTGATTACCAGACTCTGATTGGCCAGCCCGGCGGAAATCTCTACCCAATTGAAGTTGCTGCCATTGTTGATGAAGTACAAGGCAATAATGGCAGCCAGCATCATCATCGAACCAGCCATTGTGTAGAGAAAGAACTTGACGGCCGCATAGATACGTCGTGAACCGCCCCAGATTCCGATCAGCAAATACATGGGGATCAACATCACTTCCCAGAAGACATAGAAAAGGATCAAGTCCAGGGAGATGAAAACGCCCAGCATTCCGACTTCCAGCAACAGCAGGCAGATCAAGTAGGACTTGAGATGCCGTTGTAACCGCCAACTGGCTACTACCACCAGAGGCACCAGCAGCGTCGTCAGCAGAACCAGCAGCAGACTGATCCCATCAATGCCGACGTGGTAGTCAATCTGGAACCCTCCAACTCGAATCCATGCCAACTGATCGACGAATTGCATTTCCGCACTGGAGGAATCAAATCGCAGAAAGAGCAACACCGAAATCAAGAAAGCCGACAGACTGCTCAACAGCGCGGTTATCTTGACCACCTTGCGACCTGCTGAGGGGAGACAAGCCAGCGCCACTGCCCCTAGGAAGGGCAGCGACAGGATCAGGGTTAACGGCTTGGCGAAGATCATGGATTCAGCGGGCGATCCAAAGGTAAGCACAAAGCAGGGCAGCTCCGGTCAAGATCCAGGCTGCGTAGGCTCGGGATTGGCCGTTCTGAATCAGCCGCGCCGTCTGACCGATTTGTTGCACCAAGGCTGCCAAGCCGTTAACGGCGCCATCGACCAGCCCGACATCGACACTCTTCCAGAGTACCCCGCGAGAGAACCGGCGTAAGGGAGTAATCAACACGGTTTCGTAGATCTCGTCAACGTAGAACTTGCCACGGAGCAAGCGATAAGTCCCGCCAAAACGGGCGGCCAGTCGATCGACTGCTTCCGGACGGCCGAGATAGAGCCGTTGAGCGAGCAAGATCCCGATCCCTGCCACCGCAATCACGACCAGCATCAGGACGATCTCTTGACTGACTGAGTGGTGGCCGGGCTCGATTTGCAGTTGCTGAGAAAAAACCGGCGCCAGAAAATGCTCGAGTTGGTGCGTAGAACCGGTCCAGGCGGGAAGACCAATCCACCCCGCCGCCAGTGAAAACAGCGCCAGCAGCAGCAAGGGTCCGGTCACCAGCAACGAGGGTTCCCGCGGAATATGGCCGGCAACTCCGGGGGCATGGCCGCCCTCCGAACTCCTATCCGGAGGATGGAAGCGTTCCTCGCCGTGGAAGGCCAGCAAGATCAACCGAAACATGTAAAAGGCGGTCAACCCGGCCACAACGACACCCATCACCCAGTAGAACCAGCCGCCGTAGGGGCTGCTGAATGCCTGCCATAAGATCTCGTCTTTGGAAAAGAACCCCGAGAAAAGGGGTACTCCGGCAATGGCCGCCGTACCGATCAGCATACTTAGATAGGTTCGAGGCAAGTATTTCCTCAAGCCCCCCATCCGAAACAGATCCTGCTGATGATGCAACGCCAGGATGACGCTCCCTGAACCCAAGAACAGCAGAGCCTTGAAGAAAGCGTGGGTGAAGAGATGAAAGATTCCGGCTCCGAATGCTCCCACGCCGAGGGCCAGAAACATATAGCCCAGTTGACTGACTGTCGAATAGGCCAGCACTCTCTTGATGTCGCGTTGTGCCACCGCGATCAAGGCTGCCACCAGCGCAGTCAGCAACCCCACAGTGGCGACCACCAACATCGTGGTGGGAGCACGGCTGAAAAGGGCAGCCGAGCGGGCAATCATGTAGACGCCGGCGGTCACCATGGTGGCGGCGTGAATCAACGCACTGACCGGCGTCGGACCTTCCATGGCATCCGGAAGCCACACGTAAAGGGGAAGCTGGGCGCTCTTTCCCACGGCTCCCACGAAAAGCAGCAAGGTCGCCGCTGTCAGAACGCCGTTGAGCTGGGTGCTGTCCGCAGCCGCCTGATCGAAGATGGTCGAATACTGCAGGCTGCCGAAGTGCTGGAAAAGCAGAAACAGGCCCAGGACAAAGCCGACATCACCAATTCGGTTGACAATAAAAGCTTTCTTGGCGGCATCGCCGGCACTCTTTTTTTCGAAATAGTAGCCGATCAACAGAAACGAGCAGAGTCCAACACCCTCCCAGCCCACGAACATCAACAGGTAATTGTCTGCCAGAACCAGCAAACACATCATCACGATAAAGAGGTTGAGGTAGCAAAAATAGCGGTAAAATCCCGCCTCGGTTTCCATATAGGCGACCGAGTAAACGTGGATTAGCAGCCCGACACCGGTCACGACCAGCAGCATGAGTAGTGAGAGGGGATCGATGAGCAAAGCAAACTCGGATTTGAGGGGGCCGGCCTCAATCCAGGTAAACAGGTGGAGTCGATGCCAAGCTTCAAGGCCGTTGGCCAACTCGAGAAAGCCGACCAGCGAGACCAGAAAGCTGAGTAAGATCGCTCCACAACCGATGGTGGCAATTAGACGATGGGAGAGATATTTGCCCAGCAGTCCGTTAGCAGCAGCCCCCAATGCCGGGAAGAGCAAAACCAACCAGAAAAAATCGAGCATGGATTACCACTTCATATGATCGGCTTGGTCGACATCCATGCTCCGGTTCCGGTGAGAGAGCAGGACAATCAGGGCTAGGCCCACAGCAGCTTCGGCCGCCGCCACGGTCATGACAAAAAAAACGAAGATCTGGCCCTCACTCTGTCCCCACATTCGGGCGAAGGCCAAGAAAGTCAGGTTGACGGCATTGAGCATCAACTCTACACACATGAACATGGTGATCAGATTGCGGCGAACCACCACACCGATTGCCCCAATAGCAAAGAGCAGACCGGCTAGAACCAAGTAATGCGTCGTCGGCACCATATCGTCGTTAGGAGTGAGGTCGCTTGGACAAGACGACCGCTCCCACCACCGCAACCAGGATCAGTATCGAGGTGACTTCAAAAGGCAGAAGGTAGGTACGAAAAAGCTGTCGTGCCACCTGGGTCGTGTTCTCAAGCGCCGCCGCAGCTTGGCCGCTCGGCTGGGGAAATTGGTCGGCTGTCGATGCGACCCCCAGAAAGATTAGACCCGCAGCCGGCAAAGCCGGCCAAATGACCCAGCGCAGCCGGTTCCTGGGGAACGATTCGGACTCCGGGTCCAGCAACATGATTACGAAGAGGAACAGCACCATGATGGCGCCGGCGTAGAGGATGATCTGGACAGCGCCGATGAAGTGGGCTCCCAGTTGGAAAAAGAGCAGCGCTATGGATCCCAGGCAGACAACCAGAGCCAAGGCGCTGTAGACGGCACGCCGCAGCAATACCACCATCAGGGCGGACACCAAAGCCGCCGCCGCCGCTATGTAGAAGGTAGTGATCTCCACCTGGAAATCCCTTTATTACAGCCTTTTGTCAGCCTTGGGGAAAGTTGAGATCTTAGTGGACGGCAACAGGACTGTCAAGGCTCGCCCAGCCCTTCAAATGGGACTTGCAACTACTCGAAAAGGCGTCTCAGAGGGGCTTCCGGAGGCGACGTCGGCGAGGCCCGTCGGCTCCATTTTTGCTGGAATTAGGCTTACGGTAGCACTTTGCCTCCCGGATTTGGGTTGGGTTGGGCGCTGACGGTCGCCGGCGCCGGTCGCGTCTCTTGCCGCTGATGCAGACACCTGATTCAACGACTGAAGAGCCGACGAACCAGGGAAGAGAAGTGCCCGATTCGGTTGGATCTATCCGGCCTATTCCTCAAACCGGACACGGGACGAACAGGTCAGGCCTTTGCTCGGCGATGGGCCCGATAGGCTTCAGCCATGATGCGCAGGAAGCTGGACCGATTTTGCCACAGAAGCAAAACCCAATGGCGCTTCTTCATTTGAGGGAAGTAAATGCCCCGGAATGCCAATCGAGTAAAGAACATCACCATCCGCTCATGGAAGGGACGCCCTTCGATTTTATCGAGAGCGCGAGCAGTAGTATCGGGCGAATAGGAGCGACTCCAAGCTTCGTGCACTTCCGCCTCGGCCTGCTTGATACTGATGTTCTCGGGAGTGAAGGCCATGCGAAAGGGCTTGAAGTCGAGCCAATGTTGCGGACGGGTCAGGCGTTTCTGCTCCAGCAGGCGGTCGTAGAGCGGGGTGGCGGGGTAGGGAGTCAGGAGGCCGAAGACCGGCAACCCCGGGGGCCAAGCCTCGATGGCATCGAGCGTTTTCTCGGCTACGCCCGGTTGATCTCCGTCCATGCCGAAGATAAAAGAGGTGATCGAATAGATGCCGCGGTTGGCGAGTCGTTCCAAAACCTCCCCGTAATGGGCCGGTTTATTAAAGCCCTTGTTCACTCCCTTGAGGTTGTCGGTATCGATCGACTCCAGACCCATGAAGATCCAGCGTCCTCCACTCTCCTTGATCAAGTCGACCAATTCTTCATCTTTGAGCAAGTTCATACTGATCTGAGCCACCCACGGTATTTGGGCTTTCTGGGCGATGATCTCTCTCAGCAGTGACTTGGTCCGCTTCTTGTTGATGGCAAAGTTGTCGTCAATGAAGAAGACGCCGACGTGACCGCCTTCGTCCTTGGAGCGGGCCTTCAGACGCAGCATTTCGTCAACGATGCTTTGATTACTACGAAAGCGAATGGAATCGCCAAAGAAACCGGTTACGGTGCAGAAATCGCATCCATAGGGACAGCCTCTGCCCGATTCAATGGGGACGATGTAAAGACTTTGCCAAGTATTGCCCGCTTTCTCGAGCAGGTAGCGGGCCCAAGTCGGTATCTTGGCCATCAAATCGAATTGACTCAGGTCCAGCCTTTCCCAGGGGATGAGGGGATAATTTTCCAGCGAGGGCTTCTTCTCGCAGCCCGTTTCATCCACCGGCATATAGACTTCCTGAAGCTTTCCGGCTTCGGCATCGTTCACGATTTGAGGCCAGATCTCGTCCGCTTCGCCCAGAGCTACGGCATCGGCGTGGCGAGGCTCATCGCCCCTGCCGATGGGTTCATCGGGCACCTCGGTGACATGCGGTCCTCCCATCACCACTTTTGCCCCGGCGGACCGGATGGCGTCAGCCATGCTATAGGCGCGCGCAGCCATCCGCGTCATGGCGCCAATGCCGGCCAACTGAATATCGTTCTCCTTGACGAAGTCAGCGATGTCGGCTTCCGTCATGGGCTGGGCGTTGCCGTCGATCAAAAAGATTCGGTGACCGGGTGGCGTCAAGGCTTGTAGAACGAACATCCACAAGTGCGGCATGTAGTTTTTTGTCACCTGGTTATCGGGGTTGTAAAGAAGGATATTCATCGAAGTTTCCTTGTCTTGATGACCCGGCGCCCTATCGCTTTCATCATAGCCTGAACACAGCTCCGCAGTTTAACGACGCCAACGACGATCCCGTCGCCTGCCCGCCACACATCGGGTAAATGGAATTTGTGGACGGATTTTGGGTTGGTTGTGATCGAAATTGTCTCACAACATTCACTTCCTCCACTCACAGGATTTGACAAATGCAACCGCCCTCTTGGGAAGCCGCGCTGCCGAGTCTATCCTTCCGCGTCCTAAAATCGCAAATCTTGTTTTTTCCAAAGAATCAATTTGGGTTGGAAACTTGGCTGGATTCCAGTCTCCATTCTTGCACTTTTCCGGTGTTTTGGCAACGGGTGCAACTGTTGTTTCGCTGGATCCCGTCGATAACGTGGGAGCGTCCCCCAGGCCTGCCCAAGGTCGTTGTGAAACGTCGGTCCGGTTGCAGCAAAGTGCCGGCGCCTGGTCGAGCCTGCTTTGGAAAAGCCGAGTCAGGGTAGTTGCTCAAGCCCACTCTTCTCGTCGACCAGCCAGCGCCGATTACCGGTCACCTGGGTAAATGACTGGCGATGGCCGGAGGGCCAGACGATTTCCAGGCGGTCGACCGAGGTAGCTGTTCCCAACCCAAAATGGAGCATGGTTTGGTTGTTGCCCAAGAAACTGGAACCGGCGTGCAGTTCCTGCAGTTGCCACTGCCGGCCGATCTTCAGCCGGACCCGGGCGCCGATTCCTTGAAGATTGGGGCCACGCCCTCGGAGCTGGAGCTGCAGAAAGCCCGAAGGAGGCAAATCGTTTCGTAGTAGATCGGCGCTGTCGTCAAGGTTGGAAACGATCAGGTCAAGGTCTCCGTCACGGTCATAGTCCAACCAGGCTGACCCCCGGCTGCATTTTGAGAGAGCCAAGCCCGGTCCCAGTTGCGTTCCCCACTCTTCGAATTCCCCGCCTCCCCGGTTGACGAAAAGCTGGTTGCGCTGACGGTAGCTGCTTCCCAGCCCCTGTTGATCGACCTGGGGATAGATATGGCCGTTGGCAGCAAAAAGGTCGGGTCGTCCATCGTTGTTGAAATCAGCCATCTGGGCGCCGAAACCGAGGAAAGGAAAGGTGATCTGAGCAATTTTGGCCTTGAAAGTCGAGTCCTCCAGATAGCTTCCGAACAGGTTTTGATAAAGGACGTGATAGTCGTCCGAGAAGTTGGTCGAATAGATATCCAGATGGCCGTTACCGTCGTAGTCGCCGATGGCCACTCCCATATTGGCCTGAGGTCGACCCTCCTGGTTATAGGCGAGACCTGTCATAAGTGCCGCCTCGACAAAAGTACCGTCCCCCTGGTTTTCCCACAAGAAATTGGGGGTGCTGTCGTTGGCGACGAAAATGTCCAGGTCGCCGTCTTGATCGAAATCGGTCCAAACGGGTTGGAACCCGTAACCGTGAGTTGGGGGAACAATGCCGGCCGACTGGGTGACATCGCCAAAGCGTCCCTGGCCCTGGTTTTGGAAAAGGCGGTCGCGGCCTGGCCTCAGACCGCGGGGGCCGCAGGCCACCGGGGCGCCCCGATAGGCGCAGAAGCGGGCTTCTCCACCAGGATTCTCGAAGTCAAAGTCGACGTAGTTGGCGAGGTACAGATCGAGATCGCCGTCGCCGTCGTAATCTCCGAAGGTGGGGCCGGTGCTCCAGCCGGGGTCGCTGGTTCCACTGGCTGTGGTGGAGTCGACAAAAGTGCCGTCTCCCCGGTTGCGATAGAGGACATTTTCTCCAAAGTTGGCCACGTAGAGATCGGTACGCCCGTCCCCATCGTAGTCGGCGGCCACACAACCCATCCCCCACTTGCTATCTTGGACGCCGGCGGTGACAGTGACATCTTCAAAAGTCCCGTCCCTACGGTTGCGGTAGAGCCGATCCGAAGGACCTTGGCCCCGATTCCAATGGTCGCGGTTGGTGCCGTTGACCAGAAACAAATCGGGCCAACCATCCAGATCGTAGTCAAGGACGCAAATCCCCCCTCCCATGGTTTCCACCAAGAACTGCTTTTGCAGCGTCCCGGAAATCGCTTGGAAAGAGATTCCTGACTGCTCGGCTACCGATTGGAAGCTCCAGGCTTGCGACGCTGCAGCCGAGTTTGCAGTCATGATCAACGCCGGCAACGTTGCCAGAGCCCAAAACTTCATCACAAGGCACGGTAACGTTTTGATTCCGATCTTTGCAACCTGGACCGCTTCAGCAGCCAACCGTTGGCTGCGGCGTCCGTAGCGGTTTGGGATCAAATCGACGACTGGGAGTCCAGCCCGGAGTCCCCCATGGGCAGGATATTCAGTGCGAGCCCCGGTTGCAGTTACCGAGTTTTCCGCGTTAAAATTCGGAGTCGGACAGATTCCAATTCTTGAATTTTTGAGAAAGGAGTCGAAAGATGCGTAAGGCAGTGGTCTCGGTGGTTTTGGCTCTGTGTTGTTGTCTCCTCTTTGCCGGCAAGTTTTGGGAAGACAAACCCTACCCGGAATGGAAGGCCAAGGATGTCGAGAAGATGTTAGTGAAGTCACCCTGGGCTCAATCGCAAACCATCTCCGTGGCCCTATCCAGTGGTAGAGGTCGTGATTTGACCAGTCGGCCGAGTTCGGCAGGTGAGGGTGGCCCCTCCATTACCGCCCCCTTGCCCGGTGACGACATCAGCTCGTCTCGATCCAATCAACGTCGGATGACCGACTACATGATCTCAAAACAGTACCTCGTGCGTTTTCAATCCGCGCGACCTATTCGAATGGCGCAAGCCCAGTTCAGTCTGCTGAATGGCAACGCGACGCCGGAACAGGCTGAAACACATGTCGAGACGGACCCAGGCGACGGAGACATCGTTGTGGTGTTGGGCGTGGCGGCCGGCCAGGACTGGTCGGAACTGGAAGCGGCCACGACCGACGTGCTCAGGAACGAGACTTATTTGCTTGTCAATCCCGGGAAACGACGAATTTATCTCAAGCAGTACCTGACACCGGCTGAAGTGGGTGGCGTTGAAGGAGTGTTTATCTTTCCCCGGGTTCAAGACGGAAACGTCGCCCTAACCGCCCAGGACAAACAGGTTCGTTTTGTCACCAAGCTCAGCAGCCAAACTAAACTGAACCGCGGTTTCAAAATCAAGGACATGATTTTCAACGGAAAGCTGGAACTCTGAGACCGCTGGTTCGAGCAGAAGTGACACAAGAGTTAGAAACAGAGGTGAACGGCCAGTTCTCTGCCCCAAAGGCCAATGAGGTGACCGAAGTCTGGGTTGTCGTCAACGGTCAGCGTCGGCAAATTCCCGAGGCGTGTTCAGTCGCGGACTTGTTGGAGTCGCTGGAGGCAGTGCGCGGTCCGGTAGCGGTTGAAGTGAACGGGACTCTGGTTACCAGGAACCGCTGGGGCGATTGTCTGTTGAAGGTCCGAGACCAAGTCGAAATCGTCCACTTCGTAGGCGGGGGTTAGTCAAGCCATGCCGGATCCATTCCAGCTTTGTGGGGAGGTTTTCCGTTCTCGCTTGATCGTCGGCACGGGTAAGTATGCAAGCTTGCCGTTGATGCGCGAGGCCCATGAGGCCAGTGAAGCCGAGATTGTCACGGTAGCCGTCCGCCGCGTCAATCTGGACCTCCGAACCCAGGAGTCTTTGCTGGACTATATCGACCGTGATCGGCTACGGATTCTTCCCAACACGGCCGGCTGTTACACCGCTCGCGAGGCCATCCGTTATGCTCGCCTGGGGCAGGAAGCGGGGTTGTCGAATTGGGTCAAACTGGAGGTTCTGGGAGACGAGAAGACGCTCTTTCCCGATAATGAAGCGCTGCTGGAGGCGACGCGAGTCCTGGTGCAGGAAGGGTTTGAGGTTTTGCCTTACACCAATGACGACCCCGTCGTTTGCCGCAAACTGGAGGACCTTGGCGCAGCCGCGGTGATGCCGCTGGGAGCTCCCATCGGTTCAGGTCTGGGTATCCAGAATCACAATAACTTGCGCTTGATTCGCGAAGCGATTTCCGTCCCGCTGATCGTGGATGCGGGCGTGGGAACCGCCTCGGATGCGGCCGTGGCGATGGAATTGGGAGCCGACGCCGTGCTGATGAATACGGGAATTGCCGGCGCCCGCGATCCCGTTCTGATGGCGGTGGCGATGAAGGAAGCGGTGCGCGCCGGCCGTCGCGCCTATCGTGCCGGACGGATTCCTCGACGCAGCTACGCCTCTGCCAGCAGCCCTCGGGAAGGTATGCTGGTTTGAGTCGATGCACTGAGACGGTTGTCCTCGATCTCTCCCCCCCCGCCGGTTGCCGCCTCAAAAGCCCTCGAGCAACTCGCAGGGTGTATCGATCATGAAGCAAGTCGAGGTCGATCTGGGAGAGCGCAGCTATCCCGTCCTGATCTCTCGCGGGTTGCTGGGCGAGTGTCCCCGACTGTTGCGGGAACGCGGGACCAGCCACCGTCTCTTTCTGATTTCCAACCCTGCGGTCTTCGGGCTCTTTGGCGATTCGTTGGTCGAGGGCTTGACCGAAACCGGCTTCGAAGTCACTCCCATCCGGATCGGTGACGGGGAGCGCTTCAAGAGTTTATCTACGGTGGATGGCATCTATACCCGTCTAATTGCCCACCGAGCCGACCGGGAATCGACCATCGTGGGTCTTGGAGGAGGCGTGACCGGCGATGTGGCCGGTTTTGTGGCAGCTACCTTTCTGCGCGGTCTGCCCTTCATCCAGATTCCGACGACCCTGCTGGCTCAGGTGGACAGCGCACTGGGAGGAAAGACCGGAGTCAATCATCCCCAGGGCAAGAACATGATTGGGGCCTTTCATCAACCTCGTCTGGTCTGCGTGGACACCGATACGCTGGCGACGTTGCCGGCTCGCGAGTTGGCCTCGGGTCTCTACGAGGTCATCAAATATAGCCTCATCTACGATCGCCGGTTTTTCGAATATCTGGAAGAAAACCTGGAGGCTGTTCTGGACCGGCAATCCGAGGTGCTGGAGGAGGCCATTGCCCGCTGCTGCCGCATCAAGGCCGAGATCGTTTCGGTGGACGAGAAGGAAACCGGTTTGCGTCGAATTCTCAATTTTGGCCACACCTTCGGACATGCGTTGGAAGTCGTGTTCAAATACCAGGAGATCACCCACGGAGAAGCCGTGGGAGTGGGAATGCTGGCGGCCGTCCGTCTCTCGCGACAACTCGGACTACTGGAACCTCACGATGAAAGGCGCATTGGCGAGCTGATTGCCCGGGTCGGCTCGTTGCCCCCCACCCAACAGGTGACTGCTAGAGATTTGCACCAGGCCATGCAGCAAGACAAGAAGCGGCGCAACGATCGTCAGGTGTTTGTCCTGCTCGAGGAAATTGGCACCACCCAGTTTCGCGATGACATTTCCTTCCGGGAGGTGGCTGAGGCCTGGGAGCAGTTGCCTGTTACGCGGCAGTGAGCTGAAGATGGTCAATCGCCAATCGCGCCGGATTCAGGCCATGTTTGGCTCCATTGCTCCCCGTTACGATCTTCTCAATCGCCTCCTCTCATTGACCATCGACCGTTCGTGGCGGCGCCGGGCCGCCGTTGAATCCGCCCACGGTTTTCCCATTTCCGGTCATGTGCTCGACCTCTGCACCGGTACGGCCGACTTGGCGCTGGACCTGAAGCGGCAACTGGGCGACCGAGCCCAAGTCATAGGCTGTGACTTCTGCCATCCCATGCTATTAGCAGCAGCCCGCAAGATCGGAAAGCGGCGCTGGGCCTCGAAGATGCAATTGGCCGAGGGCGATGCTCTCCGTCTCCCTTTTCGAAATGATTTCTTCCAGGTGCTGACAATCGCTTTTGGTTTGCGCAACCTGGAGAGTTACCGGCTGGGGCTGGAAGAGATGTTCCGAGTCCTGCTTCCGGGAGGCCGACTAGCCATTTTGGAGTTTTCGCGCCCTAACTGGCCACTGGTTGGTCAACTGTACCGACTCTACTTTCACCGGATCCTTCCCTGGGTGGGAGGGCTGATTTCCGGTCGCGAGGGGCCCTACTCCTATCTGCCCCGATCGGTGGTTGACTTTCCTGAACCTGAGGAATTGAGCCAACTGTTGCGACAGATCGGCTTTGTCAACGTCGGCCGGAAATCCCTTACGGCCGGAATTGTCACCCTCTACCTGGCTCGTAAGTAGACCGCCTGCCAGAGAGACACCGCTGCCTTCAGACCGGTTCGCAGCGGAAGCCTTTTAAGAGTCCCCGTGTTTTCTTAAGCCCTGGGTCTATTGCTGAGACATCCTCTCTGGCACCGGCACCACCGGCAGCGTGGTGAAGATGCCGTTGCCGGCATCCAGCTCCACCGCCACTCCGGCAAACTCTCCCTCGGCCGTGCAACGCACCAATCCCACGAAGTCCGTCGTATCGGTGCGGGTGAACACCTCTTCAATGTAGCGGCCATCCTGCCCGTTGACCTCCAGAGTGATCTCTTCCTCTTCCAGCACGATACCCTCTTGCATCAGTCGGCAACTGACCACCAGCTCTTCCGCTTCCAGGTTACGGATGGCTGCTGCGGTACTGATGCCTCCCGCCTGTCGCCGGGCCGGAAAGAGGGCATCCGTTAAAGGTTGACCGGCTCCCACTCCGGCCACTCCAACCCCAGGAAGGTCGAAGCGCAGCACTCCCCCCAGGGGACCTTCTGCAACCACCCTCACCGATCCCGCCACCAACTCCCCTCGACCATGAGTGGAAATCGTCACTGCCTGCAGCGGCTGCATCTCACTCTGAATGGTTAAGCCTCCGTCCTCTGCCACTTCCAGCTCTCCCGTCACCTCCACCACCGATTGGGCTGCAAGCCTTTCGCCTGCCCGATCGTAGAAGTAGAGGCTGGGACGGGTGGGAGGAATGGGCGGCGTAAAGGGACCGGCAGGTCGGCTCGGCCGGATGGACACGTTCACCAACACCAGATCCGAGGTGATGGAAGCAAGATCCGAGGTGATGGAAGCACCATTGGCGAAGTGGGCAAAATCAAGGGCATACTCCCCGCCTCTGAAGACCGTCGGGTCCACCGGCAGCACCGGCAAGGTGGTGAAGATCCCCTGGCCGGCATCCAGCTCCACTGCCACTCCGGCAAACAGTTTTCCCGCAGGCGCGGTGCAGCGCACCAATCCCACGAAGTCCGTCGTATCGGTAGCAGTGAACACCTCTTCAATGTAGCGGCCGTCCTGACCGTTGGCCTGCAGCTCGATCTCCACCTCTTCCAGCACGGCGCCCTCTTGCATCAGTTGGCAACTGACTACCAACTCTTCGGCTTCCAGGTTGCGGATGGCTGCCGCCGTGCTGATCGCTCCCGCCTGCCGCCGGGCCGGAAAGAGGGCATCTGTTAAAGGTTGACCGGCTCCCACTCCGGCCACTCCAACCCCCGGCAGGTCAAAACGCAGCACCCCTCCCATGGGACCGTTGGAGACCACCGTCACCGATCCCGCCACCAACTCTCCTTGACCATGGGTGGAAATCGTCAGTGCCTCGAGCGGTTGCATTTCACTTTGAACAGTCAAGCTTCCGTCCTCGGCCACCTCCAGCTCTTCGGTGAGCTCCACTACCGATTCGACTGCAATCCTTTCGCCTTCCCGGTCGTAGAAATAAAGCGAGGGGCGGATGGGACGAGCCAACACGTTCACCAACACCAAGTCGGAGGTGATGGACGAAACCAAGTCGGAGGTGATGGCCGAACCGTTGGCGAAATGGGCAAACTCCAATCTTCCTACTCCCGGAGTCACCTCGACCTGGTGGGAAGAGGCGCCGGCGCCGGCGGCGCTGACCGCCCGCACCTGGAAGACGTAAAGCCGGCCGTTAGTCAGCTCGGTGACCGTATGAGTGGTCTCGGTGGATTCGGTGGATATCCAGCCCCCGCCCGTCCCGCTGATCAGATACTCATAGTCGGTAACCGGAAAGCCGCCGTCGTCCTCGGGCGCCTCCCAGAACAAAGTCACCTGCTCATCTCCACCCAACGCCTCCAGGTTCCTGGGCGTTGACGGCACCGTATCGTCGTCGCTGAGGGTGAGCGTAGCCGGGGTCACCGGCAATGGTGAAGTCCCGCTCACCTGCAGCGTCTCGTTCCCTTCGGCGATCACGTCGTTGACCGGGGTCAGCGAAAAATCGGCCTCTGCGTTGGTGGCTTCCGCCGGGATGGTGATGGAGAAGCTCCCAACCGCCCCGAAGTCGCCCCCCACGGTGGCCGTGTCTCCGGTCACGGTCACGTTGACCAGGGTGTCGGACACGCGGGCTCTGGCGTTCAGGGCGGCTGTGACCGTGACGGTCTGCTGGCCGCCCTGCTCGGTGACCCGCGTGGGGTTCAGGCTGAGCTCGATCCTCGTGGAGGCCGTATCGTCGTCGCTGATCGTCAGCATGACCCCGTCCACCGGCAATGGTGAGGTTCCGCTCACTTGCAGGGTCTCGTCACCCTCGGCGATCACGTCGTTGACCGGGGTCAGCGAGAAGGTGTTCTGCCCGCTGGGCTGGTTGGCCGGGATGGAGATGGAGAAGTTCCCGACCGCCCCGAAGTCGTCCCCCACGGTGGCCGTGTCTCCGGCCACGGTCAGGTTGACCAGGGTGTCGGACACGCGGGAACCGGCGTTCAGGGCGGCTGTGACCGTGACGGTCTGCTGGCCGCCCTGCTCGGTGACCCGCGTGGGGTTCAGGCTGAGCTCGATCCTCGTGGAGGCCGTATCGTCGTCGCTGATCGTCAGCATGACCCCGTCCACCGGCAATGGTGAGGTTCCGCTCACCTGCAGGGTCTCGTCCCCTTCGGCGATCACGTCGTTGACCGGGGTCAGCGAGAAGGTGTTCTGCCCGCTGGGCTGGTTGGCCGGGATGGAGATGGAGAAGTTCCCGACCGCCCCGAAGTCGTCCCCCACGGTGGCCGTGTCTCCGGCCACGGTCACGTTGACCAGGGTATCGGACACGCGGGTTCCGGCGTTCAGCATCGCCGTGACCGTGACGGTCTGCTGGCCGCCCTGCTCGGTGACCCGCGTGGGGTTCAGGCTGAGCTCGACCTCCGTGGAAGCGGTATCGTCGTCGCTGAGGGTGAGCGTGGCCGGGGTCACCGTCAATGGTGAGGTGCCGCTCACCTGCAGGGTCTCGTCCCCTTCGGCGATCACGTCGTTGACCGGGGTCAGCGAGAAGGTGTTCTGCCCGCTGGGCTGGTTGGCCGGGATGGTGATGGAGAAGTTCCCGACCGCCCCGAAGTCGTCCCCCACGGTGGCCGTGTCTCCGGCCACGGAGACCTGCACCACCGTGTCCTGGGTGCGGGATCCAGCGTTCAGGGCGGCTGTGACCGTGACGGTCTGCTGGCCGCCCTGCTCGGTGACCCGCATGGGGTTCAGCGTCAGCTCGACCTCCGTGGAAGCGGTGTCGTCGTCGCTGAGGGTGAGCGTAGCCGGGGTCACCGTCAATAGCGAGGTTCCGCTCACCTGCAGCGTCTCATTCCCTTCGGCGATCACGTCGTTGACCGGGGTCAGCGAGAAGGTGTTCTGCCCGCTGGGCTGGTTGGCCGGGATGGAGATGGAGAAGTTCCCGACCGCCCCGAAGTCGTCCCCCACGGTGGCCGTGTCTCCGGCCACGGTCACGTTGACCAGGGTGTCGGACACGCGGGAACCGGCGTTCAGGGCGGCTGTGACCGTGACGGTCTGCTGGCCGCCCTGCTCGGTGACCCGCGTGGGGTTCAGGCTGAGCTCGATCCTCGTGGAGGCCGTATCGTCGTCGCTGATCGTCAGCATGACCCCGCCCACCGGCAATGGTGAGGTTCCGCTCACTTGCAGGGTCTCGTCACCCTCGGCGATCACGTCGTTGACCGGGGTCAGCGAGAAGGTGTTCTGCCCGCTGGGCTGGTTGGCCGGGATGGAGATGGAGAAGTTCCCGACCGCCCCGAAGTCGTCCCCCACGGTGGCCGTGTCTCCGGCCACGGAGACCTGCACCACCGTGTCCTGGGTGCGGGAACCGGCGTTCAGCATCGCCGTGACCGTGACGGTCTGCTGGCCGCCCTGCTCGGTGACCCGGGTGGGGTTCAGGCTGAGCGCAATGCTACTGGAAGCGGTGTCGTCGTCGCTGAGGGTGAGCGTGGCCGGGGTCACCGGCAATGGTGAGGTTCCGCTCACCTGCAGGGTCTCGTCCCCTTCGGCGATCACGTCGTTGACCGGGGTCAGCGAAAAATCGGCCTCTGCGTTGGTGGCTTCCGCCGGGATGGAGATGGAGAAGCTCCCAACCGCCCCGAAGTCGCCCCCCACGGTGGCCGTGTCTCCGGCCACGGAGACCTGCACCACCGTGTCCTGGGTGCGGGATCCGGCGTTCAGGGCGGCTGTGACCGTGACGGTCTGCTGGCCGCCCTGCTCGGTGACCCGCATGGGGTTCAGGCTGAGCTCGATCCCGGTGGAGGCGGTATCGTCGTCGCTGATCGTCAGCATGACCCCGTCCACCGGCAATGGTGAGGTTCCGCTCACCTGCAGGGTCTCGTCCCCTTCGGCGATCACGTCGTTGACCGGGGTCAGCGAGAAGGTGTTCTGCCCGCTGGGCTGGTTGGCCGGGATGGAGATGGAGAAGTTCCCGACCGCCCCGAAGTCGTCCCCCACGGTGGCCGTGTCTCCGGCCACGGTCACGTTGACCAGGGTGTCGGACACGCGGGAACCGGCGTTCAGCATCGCCGTGACCGTGACGGTCTGCTGGCCGCCCTGCTCGGTGACCCGCGTGGGGTTCAGGCTGAGCTCGATCCTCGTGGAGGCCGTATCGTCGTCGCTGATCGTCAGCATGACCCCGTCCACCGGCAATGGTGAGGTTCCGCTCACCTGCAGGGTCTCGTCCCCTTCGACGGTTGTGTCGTTGACCGGGGTCAGCGAGAAGGTGTTCTGCCCGCTGGGCTGGTTGGCCGGGATGGTGATGGAGAAGCTCCCGACCGCCCCGAAGTCGTCCCCCACGGTGGCCGTGTCTCCGGCCACGGTCACGTTGACCAGGGTGTCGGACACGCGGGAACCGGCGTTCAGCATCGCCGTGACCGTGACGGTCTGCTGGCCGCCCTGCTCGGTGACCCGCATGGGGTTCAGCGTCAGCTCGACCTCCGTGGAAGCGGTGTCGTCGTCGCTGAGGGTGAGCGTAGCCGGGGTCACCGTCAATGGCGAGGTTCCGCTCACCTGCAGCGTCTCATTCCCTTCGGCGATCACGTCGTTGACCGGGGTCAGCGAGAAGGTGTTCTGCCCGCTGGGCTGGTTGGCCGGGATGGAGATGGAGAAGTTCCCGACCGCCCCGAAGTCGTCCCCCACGGTGGCCGTGTCTCCGGCCACGGTCACGTTGACCAGGGTGTCGGACACGCGGGAACCGGCGTTCAGGGCGGCGGTGACCGTGACGGTCTGCTGGCCGCCCTGCTCGGTGACCCGCATGGGGTTCAGCGTCAGCTCGACCTCCGTGGAAGCGGTGTCGTCGTCGCTGAGGGTGAGCGTAGCCGGGGTCACCGGCAATGGTGAGGTTCCGCTCACCTGCAGGGTCTCGTCCCCTTCGGCGATCACGTCGTTGACCGGGGTCAGCGAGAAGGTGTTCTGCCCGCTGGGCTGGTTGGCCGGGATGGAGATGGAGAAGTTCCCGACCGCCCCGAAGTCGTCCCCCACGGTGGCCGTGTCTCCGGCCACGGTCACGTTGACCAGGGTGTCGGACACGCGGGAACCGGCGTTCAGGGCGGCGGTGACCGTGACGGTCTGCTGGCCGCCCTGCTCGGTGACCCGCATGGGGTTCAGCGTCAGCTCGATCCCCGTGGAAGCGGTATCGTCGTCGCTGAGGGTGAGCGTGGCCGGGGTCACCGGCAATGGCGAGGTTCCGCTCACCTGCAGGGTCTCGTCCCCTTCGACGGTTGTGTCGTTGACCGGGGTCAGCGAGAAATCGGCCTCTGCGCTGGTGGCTTTCACCGGGATGGTGATGGAGAAGCTCCCGACCGCCCCGAAATCGTCCCCCACGGTGGCCGTGTTGCCGGTTACCGTCACGTTGACCACGGTGGGGGCTACGATGCGGGATCCGGCGTTCAGCATCGCTGTGACCGTGACGGTCTGCTGGCCGCCCTGCTCGGTGACCCGCGTGGGGCTCAGCGTCAGCTCGATCTCCGTGGAAGCGGTGTCGTCGTCGCTGAGGGTGAGCGTGGCCGGGGTCACCGGCAATGGCGAGGTGCCGCTCACGCGCAGGGTCTCGTCCCCTTCGACGATTGTGTCGTTGACCGGGGTCAGCGAGAAGGTGTTCTGCCCGCTGGGCTGGTTGGCCGGGATGGTGATGGAGAAGTTCCCGACCGCCCCGAAATCGTTCTCCAGGGCGGCCGTGATGCCGGTCACCGTCACGTTGACCAGGGTATCGGACACGCGGGGCGCCGCGTTCAGCATCGCTGTGACCGTGACGGTCTGCTGGCCGCCCTGCTCGGTGACCCGCGTGGGGTTCAGGCTGAGCTCGACCTCCGTGGAGGCCGTATCGTCATCGCTGAGGGTGAGCGTAGCCGGGGTCACCGGCAATGGCGAGGTGCCGCTCACCTGCAGGGTCTCGTCCCCTTCGACGATTGTGTCGTTGACCGGGGTCAGCGAGAAATCGGCCTCTGCGCTGGTGGCTCCCACCGGGATGGTGATGGAGAAGCTCCCGACCGCCCCGAAGTCGTCCCCCACGGTGGCCGTGTTGCCCGCCACGGAGACCTGCACCACCGTGTTCTGGGTGCGAGCCCCGTCGTTCAGGGCGGCTGTGACCGTGACGGTCTGCTGGCCGCCCTGCTCGGTGACCCGCGTGGGGTTCAGGTTGAGCTCGACCTCCGTGGAAGCGGTATCGTCGTCGCTGAGGGTGAGCGTGGCCGGGGTCACCGTCAATGGTGAGGTTCCGCTCACCTGCAGGGTCTCGTTCCCTTCGGCGATCACGTCGTTGACCGGCCTCAGCGAGAAGGTGTTCTGCCCGCTGGGCTGGGTCGCCGGGATGGTGACGTTGAAGGAAGGGATCGCCGCGAAGTCCTCCGCTTCCGCAGTGTCCCCCGCCACCGTGACGTTGACCACAGTGTCCTGGCGGCGAGTTCCGGCGTTCAGGGTGGCGGTCACCGTGACGGTCCGCTGGCCGCCCTGCTCGGTGACCCGCGTGGGGTTCAGCGTGAGGTCAATCGTTGTGGACCGCGCGTCATTGTTTCTCACACTAGCCTCAGCGGAGCTTGGGGACCCCACTACATAGGGGGTGAACCCCTCCGCCAACGCCCCTTCATGGGGTTCTTCGATCCGCACCGTTACTACGCCATCGAGTTCGCTAACGCTGTTCTCAACCGTCGGCACCGTGAAGGTCTCCCTACGGGTTCCAGCCTCGATCGCTAAGTACGCCGGTGCTGTGGTGTCGTAAGGCCAGCCGAGACCGGCACGTTCAGTCTCAAAGCTCAGGACTGCCAGCAGCGGTTTGTCGAGGTTTACTGAGGCGGTGAGCCTGAACTCTATGTCTTCGCCTTCCTCTACCGAGCTTTGCATCGCCTCAATGGATAGGCGTACCTCGGTTTCCTCTTGCGCCCAGACACCCGCCGGGGCCAGGAGGACAAACAAAACGGTCAGTAACGCCGATAACGCCCAGGCAGACGGGCGGGGCCGTTCGGAAGGTCTGACGGATGGAGCGCGGTGACTGGTTGTTCGGGCGGGGCGGGCTGAAGATTCAGGCTCTCGGCTCTCGGCTCTCGGCTCTCGGCTCTCGGCTCTCGGCTCTCGGCTCTCGGCTCTCGGCTCTCGGCTCTCGGCTCTCGGCTCTCGGCTCTCGGCTCTCGGCTCTCGGCTCTCGGCTCTCGGCTCTCGGCTCTCGGCTCTCGGCTCTCGGCTCTCGGCTCTCGGCTCTCGGCTCTCGGCTCTCGGCTCTCGGCTCTCGGCTCTCGGCTCTCGGCTCTCGGCTCTCGGCTCTCGGCTCTCGGCTCTCGGCTCTCGGCTCTCGGCTCTCGGCTCTCGGCTCTCGGCTCTCGGCTCTCGGCTCTCGGCTCTCGGCTCTCGGCTCTCGGCTCTCGGCTCTCGGCTCTCGGCTCTCGGCTCTCGGCTCTCGGCTCTCGGCTCTCGGCTCTCGGCTCTCGGCTCTCGGCTCTCGGCTCTCGGCTCTCGGCTCTCGGCTCTCGGCTCTCGGCTCTCGGCTCTCGGCTCTCGGCTCTCGGCTCTCGGCTCTCGGCTCTCGGCTCTCGGCTCTCGGCTCTCGGCTCTCGGCTCTCGGCTCTCGGCTCTCGGCTCTCGGCTCTCGGCTCTCGGCTCTCGGCTCTCGGCTCTCGGCTCTCGGCTCTCGGCTCTCGGCTCTCGGCTCTCGGCTCTCGGCTCTCGGCTCTCGGCTCTCGGCTCTCGGCTCTCGGCTCTCGGCTCTCGGCTCTCGGCTCTCGGCTCTCGGCTCTCGGCTCTCGGCTCTCGGCTCTCGGCTCTCGGCTCTCGGCTCTCGGCTCTCGGCTCTCGGCTCTCGGCTCTCGGCTCTCGGCTCTCGGCTCTCGGCTCTCGGCTCTCGGCTCTCGGCTCTCGGCTCTCGGCTCTCGGCTCTCGGCTCTCGGCTCTCGGCTCTCGGCTCTCGGCTCTCGGCTCTCGGCTCTCGGCTCTCGGCTCTCGGCTCTCGGCTCTCGGCTCTCGGCTCTCGGCTCTCGGCTCTCGGCTCTCGGCTCTCGGCTCTCGGCTCTCGGCTCTCGGCTCTCGGCTCTCGGCTCTCGGCTCTCGGCTCTCGGCTCTCGGCTCTCGGCTCTCGGCTCTCGGCTCTCGGCTCTCGGCTCTCGGCTCTCGGCTCTCGGCTCTCGGCTCTCGGCTCTCGGCTCTCGGCTCTCGGCTCTCGGCTCTCGGCTCTCGGCTCTCGGCTCTCGGCTCTCGGCTCTCGGCTCTCGGCTCTCGGCTCTCGGCTCTCGGCTCTCGGCTCTCGGCTCTCGGCTCTCGGCTCTCGGCTCTCGGCTCTCGGCTCTCGGCTCTCGGCTCTCGGCTCTCGGCTCTCGGCTCTCGGCTCTCGGCTCTCGGCTCTCGGCTCTCGGCTCTCGGCTCTCGGCTCTCGGCTCTCGGCTCTCGGCTCTCGGCTCTCGGCTCTCATTATGAGCGCTACCGAACCAGGCCGCATTTGTCAAGTCTTTTTTCGAGCTATCCATAACTTTTTCTTCCTCCGCGCCGTTGCGATCGTTCTCAACCTCGCCCACCGGCATTTCAGAAGCCGGCGTATCGGGCTTCGTCGATGTGTCGAAAGACACTGACCGCCGAGATTCAGTCCGGAACTTCGAACTTGTCCACCTCAGAGTTGGATCATTTACCAGCTTAAGCGAACCTCACACGAGCTGTGAAATGGAAAGATTTTGGGCTATGGGCCATTTTAATTTGGGCAATATGCGCGGCCCTTACCGCGTTCGATTGCTCGCGCGTCTTCCTGAAATTACCGGACGCGCCCGCCGGCCCCAGCTCTGGGTGGGGTAGCGCCACTCGTGGGGGCAGGTCAAAGGGGAAGGTGGAGTTAATTGCGGGCGCGATGCTCGTGATCGATCGTCCCACTGGACATGTGCCGCACAGTGGTCAATGTGGTCAGCGATTCGTGAGTAGGCTAGCTTAGATAGGGGGCACAAGCTATTCTGTGGCATCAAGTATATAATCACCGTAAGTTCCTCCCCCTTGACCCCCTTACACCCCCAATGGGGACTGGCCCCACAAGCGTGTCGATAGCTAAGCTAAGCGGAATGGCCGTTGAGTACGAACCCGCAGGAACGATCAGTGCCAGCTGTTGCGACTCAATGGCCCATTTGATCTCGGTGCCCCGCCGCGGAGGGTTACGGAGGCTCCACTCTCGCCCATACCTTCGATTGAGTGCGGTCGCGCACGCTTTTTGTCTGGCTCAAGGGGCGAACTGGAGAGCCTTCTTCCTGGATGAAATCCCAAGCCTGCGGCGCCTCAACGGATCGATTCGGGCTGTCCCCCGGCGACTCCCGCCGTCTATTCCCGGGAAGTCCTCCCTGGCACCGGCACCACCGGCAGCGTGGTGAAGATGCCGTTGCCGGCATCCAGCTCCACGGCCACTCCCGTGAACTCTCCCTCGGCCGTGCAACGCACCAACCCCACGAAATCGGAGGTGTCGGTGCGGGTGAACACCTCTTCGATGAAGCGGCCGTCCTGACCGTTGACCTCCAGCTCGATGTCCACCTCTTCCAGCACCGCGCCCTCTTGCATCAACCGGCAACTGACCACCAGCTCTTCCTCTTCCAGGTTGCGGATGGCTGCTGCGGTGCTGATTCCTCCCTCCTGTCGCCGGGCAGGAAAGAGGGCATCCGTTAAAGGTTGACCGGCTCCCACTCCGGCCACCCCAACCCCAGGAAGGTCAAAGCGCAACACCCCTCCGATGGGACCTTCTGCAACCACCCTCACCGATCCCGCCACCACCTCTCCTTGACCATGGGTGGAAATCGTCACTGCCTGCAGCGGTTCCAGCTCGTTCTGAATGGTTAAGCCTCCGTCCTCTGCCACTTCCAGATTTCCTGTCACCTCCACCACCGATTGGGCGGCAAGCCTTTCTCCTTCCCGATCGTAGAAGTAAAAGCTGGGACGGGTGGGAGGAATGGGCGTCGTAAAGGGACCGGCAGGACGACTCGGCCGGATGGACACATTGACCAACACCAGATCGGAGGTAATGGAAGCACCATTGGCGAAGTGGGCAAAATCAAGGGTATACTCCCGGCCTCTGAAGACCGTCCGGTCCACCGGCAGCACCGGCAAGGTGGTAAAGATCCCCTGGCCGGCATCCAGCTCCACCGCCACTCCGGCAAACAGTTTTCCCGCGGGTGCGGTGCAGCGCACCATCCCCACGAAGTCCGTCGTGTCGGTCGTAGTGAACACCTCTTCAATGAAGCGGCCGTCCTGTCCGTTGACCTTCAGCTCAATGTCCACCTCTTGCAGCACCGCCCCCTCTTGCATCAACCGGCAACTGACTACCAACTCCTCCTCTTGCAGGTTGCGAATGGCTACTGCGGTGCTGATGCCTCCCTCCTGTCGCCGGGCCGGAAAGAGGGCATCTCTTAAAGGTTGACCGGCTCCCACTCCGGCCACCCCAACCCCCGGCAGGTCAAAACGCAACACCCCTCCGATGGGACCGTTGGAGAGGACCGTCACCGATCCCGCCACCACCTCCCCTTGACCATGGGTGGAAATCGTCAGTGCCTGCAGCGGTTGCATCTCACTTTGAACAGTCAAGCTTCCGTCCTCGGCCACCTCCAACTCTTCGGTGAGCTCCACTACCGATTCGACTGCAATCCTTTCGCCTTCCCGGTCGTAGAAGTAAAGCCAGGGGCGGATGGGACGAGCGAACACGTTCACCAACACCAGATCGGAGGTAATGGACGAACCGTTGGCGAAATGGGCAAACTCCAATCTTCCTACTCCCGGAGTGACTTCGACCTGGTGGGAAGAATTGCCGGCGCCGGCCCCGCTGACCGCCCGTACCTGGAAGACGTAGACTCGGCCGTTGACCAGCTCGGTGACCGTATGGGAAGTGTCAGTGGACTCGGTGGATATCCAGCCCCTGCCCGATCTGCTGATCAGATACTCGTAATCGGTGATTGCAAAGCCGCCGTCGTCCTCCGGCGCCTCCCAGGAGAGTGTCACCTGCTCGTCTCCACCCACCGCTTCCAGATTCCTGGGCGCCGACGGCACCGGGTTGGGAACGGGAGGTAGACCGGGACCGATGGGCGTCGTCGTTTCCGGCGTCACGTTCGTTACGGCTCCGCCACTCAGTCCTTCTGCTTCGTTGCCGGCTCTGTCCTGAATCGGAGTTGCTCCCACCTCCACCGGTACCGTGTACGTCACCTGGATTCCCGTTTCCCCGTGCTCCACCGCCGGATTCAGCCTCAACTCCACTACACTCCCCCTCACCCCAACGCCGGAGATCGTAAGTGAGGAAGCGCCCCCAAACACAAAGAAGGCACTGGCCGGCGGCGTTGAAGACGAGTCCAGCGTCTCGTTATAAGTGAGCGTCAGCGTCGACCCATTCACCACGGCTCCGCCGGTGGACGCCAGCTTCGGCTTGATCCCGTCCACCCTGTGCCTCGACTGGTTCCCCAACGCGCGGTGTTCCAGATTGGCCTGGTTGTCCGAGCCGTCCTTGATCTGCCCTCCATTCAACGACAGGCTGTCCACCGCAATGCTCACGCCATTGGTGTCGACGTCACCGGTGACCACTTTGTAGAGGAATAGTGTCTCCGCATCGGTCACGCTGTCGTAGTCCGCCGTTCGGTCCTCGTCCCCCACCGTCAGCGTCAACTGCGGCGTTCCCGCTACCACGACGTTCTCGCTGAAGGTGACCGTAACCTCGATCACGTCTCCCAAAGCGTAGGTCACATCGGACCCGGGATCCGACGTGATCTCCAGCTTATTTATTGTTGGATCCGTCATGTCGTCGGGTTTTGGAACAATTACCGAAACCCGTCCACTGCGGCTTCCTTCGCCGCCATTGATCACCGCCGCCACTTGGTAGGTGTAGGTCTCGCCGACGACCGCGCTGCTGTCGGTGTAACTGCGCCCCGAGGAGTTCTCCGCCAGAGTTGTAATCGTAGTGCCTGCCTCGCGGTAGAGGGTGTAGGCAACCTCCGGCTCCGGATCCCAGTGATCCGTGTCCACCGCGGTCCAGGACAGGATCACCCCGCCTGACTCGAATGTCGCCGTCAGGGTCGGGCCTTCCCGGAGTTGATAGCCGAACTCTGCCCAGGTTGCATCCCCGTCCCCATCGAAGTCCACGGCTAGCGCCGGATACGCGTCGGTCCCCCCGAAGTCCCATTGGGCAGCGTCCCAGTCCGCATAGATGCCGGTGGCGTCGGTGGGCGCCTGGAGCTGCGCGGTGGTCTGGCCGGTCCCGTGGTCGCCGGTCGTCTGGCCCGAGGTGGTCGTGTCCCAGTAGCTGGCGCTGATCTCTCCGGAACTGGACAGTCCGACCAGCCCGCCGACATCGCGGTTGCCCGACACCGGGCCGGTCGCGTAACTCGCTCGGACCGTGTTGCCATCTTCATACCCGATCAGGCCGCCGACGGAGCTTTGCCCCGCCACCGCGCCCGTGGCGTAACTCGCAGCGATGATGATGCCAAGATTCCGCCCGACCAAGCCGCCGACAGCCGATCTCCCCGACACGCGGGCGGTCGCATAGCTGGTCCGGACACTGCTATAGTGTGTCCCGACCAGGCCGCCGATATTGGTAGAGCCTGACACGTGGCCCGTGGCATAGCACGCGGTGATAGTGCCCAGATTGTTCCCGACCAGGCCACCGACGTGCGTTCTTCCTGCCACATCGACCTGGATCAGCCCGACGTTGCGGAGGGCGGCCTTCCAGTCGGTATAGCCAAACAACCCGGCGTGGTTCGTCGAGGGCCGATTGATGAACAGGTTGCGAATGGTGTGGCCGTTCCCCTCGAACGTGGTCAGTAATTCAGCGCCACTGCGCCCCATGGGGTTCCATCCGGCGCCGTTGTTCCAGTAGTAGTCGTCCGAGTCAACATCTCCATCGTCGTCGGTGTCGAAGTCCAGGTCCGCCATCAGCTCATAGCCACGGCACTCGAGGACGCAGCGGAGCTGTGCGCCCACTTCCACAAACGCGTCGGGAAACGCCGCGCGATAGGCACTCGCCCCGCCGGCCGTGGGGACGCCGTCGCCATTCAGATCATGACGGAACGCGTCGAGCTGGGCGAGCGTCGTGATCTCGATCAGCCCGTCGCCGTCGGTGTCATAGGGTCGCTCCTCTGTCACATTCGTCACGGCGTGTCTGCGCAAGCTGGCCGCTGGGTTGCCCGCGAGATCCCGGATGAGGTGCGGCGTGCCAAAAACCGAAATGTTTGAGAATTTCACCGTCACCATCTCGCCCGCCAATACCGGCTCCCACAGCGTCACCGTCATGACCGACCCGTCCACGACCACGGAAGGAGCATGCGTGCCACTGCTAGGGTGGATGACCGCCACGGTGAAAAACGCGGAGGCCCGGGGCGCCGGCTGGGCCAACGGCTCGTTATAGGTCAGCGTCAGCGTCGTTTCATCCACGACCGCCGTCTGTAGCACCGGCGCGACGCCGTCCACGCGGTGGTGCGCGTCATCGGCGAGCGCACTGTGCGTCAGGACCGCGGTCTGGTTGGCGCCGTCCCGGATCGTGCCGCCGTTGAGCGACAGCGCGTTCGCGGCAATACTCACCCCGTCCTCGTCGGTCTCGTCGGCGGCCACCGCGTAGGAAAACGTCACGACTTCGCGCGCCCCGCCCGCATACGATGCCTGCTGCGTGTCGCTCCCCACCGTCAGCCCGAGCTGCGGCGTGCCTGTCACCGTAACCGTTTTGTTGAAGCGCACCGTGGCTTCGATCTCCTCGCCCGCCGCATAGCCCCCGCCAGGGTCCGAGGTCAGCGACACGCTCAGGATGCTCGGGGCGCCGGTCACGGTGTCGTTGTCGGTCAGCGTGACCGTGGTGGTGGCCGGGCTGCCCGCACTGACGCCGCCCGGTAGTAAAGCCCCCAGGGTCAGGGTCACGCTCTCGGCGTCATCGTCCACGGCGTCGTCGACCGCCGTGACGGTGAAGGTCTGTTGGGTCTCGGTCGCCGCGAAGGCCACGCTGCCCGGGACGGTATAGTCGGCGGCGGTAGCGCCGGTGGTACTCGTTGCCGTGAACGGAATGTCAATCGCGCGGCCGGGGGCGTCGCTCAGGCTGATCGTCACGGTCGCTGCGGTTCCGTCCTCGGTGGCGGTGTATGTCTCGGCATCAAAGGACACCGTGATCGCCGGCGGGGTCCGGTAGTTCGCCACGTAGCCGCGCGTCCGGTTGAGCATCCGCACCGCATCGGCCGGGCCGTCTGCGCCCGGCGCCGGCTCAAGGCCGGCCTTGCCCAGGGGGTCGCCGCCGGGATCGGGGTAGATCTGATCCGGATTCGAGAAACGGAGAATTCCCGAGCACCGGCCGCACTGGTTGGGGTACGACATGATCGTACGCCAGAAGGCGGTGTCGGGTGGGCTCGGCTCCAGCGCCTCCTGATTGACGTAGCCAAAGGCGTAGGGAAACTGCGTGAAACCGTCGCAGTTGTCGCCGCAGACCTCATACCGATCATGGCGGAGACCCATGATGTGGCCCAGTTCGTGCGCGAATGTATTGGTGGAGTAGGCATTGACCACACCAAAGGCACGCCATTCGGCGCTTGTCGACGGGACGGAGAGCTGGTACGCGCGGCCTGAAGACCCGGCGACTATCAGCAGCACGATGTCTGCGGCAACTGTATCGCGAATGTCGTGGATCTCGTCCATGTATCCGTCCGACGCCCCGCGTAGACGAGCGATATCTATGGTCAAATCGTGGGTCTCCCTGTACCCTACCACCTCTTCGGCCGCCACCAAGTTGATGCGCTGGTTCACGCCACTCGCCTCGTAGGCCGTGTTGGTCTCCGCGGCCATGAGGTCGATCTGGGTCTTGATTGCGGCGCTCCCGCCGGCCTGGTCCCGGGCGGCCGGCGTGTAGAAGACGGCCACGTCGATCACGGACTGTTCCGTCGGCGGACAGGTCAGGCCGGCGAAGGAGATCCCGGCCAGCCAGGTCTGAAAGTCGGCGTCGGCCGGCGCACACAACTCGGTGTCGGTCAGATCCACCGTCGCCAGCGCCGACAACTCCCGCAGGCCGGAAGGAAGCGGACCCATCAACGCGTAGTTGCGGTCGAGCAACAAAGATTCGAGGTGGGTCAGGTTCTCCAGCTCAGTCGGGAGCGTCCCGTTCAACCCGTTTTCTTGAAGCTCCAGCCTGGTGACGCGGCCGTCACCGTTGGTGGTCACGCCGTGCCACGTCGACAACGCCTGAGCCGTTCCCCAGTTCGTGTCGTCCGTCCAGTCCGCGCCGTTCGTGGCGTCGTACAGCGCCTGCAGCGCCGCCGTGTCGGTCGCGACACTTCCTTGCTGTGCACGAGCGCCGGCCGCCAAGCACAGCAGCACGACCGGCAACAGGTTGAAACGATGAACCCGATGACACATTACGGGGAACGGTGCTTCAGGCGGGTTCCCCCGGCTTCCGACCCCAGCACCTCACATTCCAGAGGCGGAAGCTCGACCTGGCTGATGGCGTACAGTCCATCGCCCGCCGACCGAATCCAGTAGGTGCCACCCGGCGTCCGCACCGTGCCCGCGACCGTCTGGCCGTTGACAACGAGCGCCAGCGTGCCCAGCAGTTCGCCGACAAGCCGGCCCGATATCGAATAGCCGCCTGAAAATGTCGGCGCCGTACTGTCCACGATCCCTGTGAACACGACGTCCTGGAACAGATTCAAGGTCAGGGTGGCATCCGGTGCGGGCGTCGCGTCAGGCTTGTCGCGACGCGGGGACACAGCTTTGGTGTGAACGGGCTGGCGGGGGAGCACGGATGCGGCTGCCCGGGCGCGCTGGAGCCGCCCCAAGTCCATCGTCACCACCCGGCTGCGCACCACCGAGGCGTCGTGCGAGCCGGGTGAATCCAGGGCCGCCGGGTAATCTATTGTGGAAAAAAGGTCGCTGCTCTGGGCCTCGACGGCTGGGGGCGCCAGCCACATCAGCCCTATGACAAAGACCGCTGTGATGTAACGCTTGCTTGTCCATGACATGTCCCGTTCCTCCTTTGCCTGTCCCTGATGGCTCGGCGCGCTCAGCTTGAAATGCCCTGCGTCCGCCTCGCCGTTCGTCGGAATCGACCACGTCAGGGAGCCGGCGTCCGCATCCGTCGCGGTCAGGGTTGCCACCGCTGTCGTCCCCTCATCCACAGTGAAGGTCGTCTCACTGGTGATCTCCGGCGTCACCGACTGGCGAGTGAAGGTCAGGGTCGCGATCGGCTCGTCCGAAAACTTGCCCGTCTCCTTGATGCTGGTGATGGCGCCCTGTGGATCCGTGGCAGCGTTCGACAGCGAGAACTCCGTGCCCTCGTCGGTCCCCGCGTCGTACGGAAACAGGTCTACCGCGTGCAACGCCAGCCAGTCTCCCTGCGCATCGAGCAAGGACAGACCGGAGACGCCCACGAACCAGTCCGGGCTGGGGGCCACCATCGTGAGCAGAGTGACCAGAGGATGGGCCGTGGTGACCGTGACGTCCACTGTGGCTGTGGGCGTCCCGCCGCTCGGGAGACTCTTCTCGATGACGGCGACGGCATTCATGTTAGCGTTGATCTCAGACTTGAAGGTGGCCGTGTTCCCCAGTTCCGCTACTCCCTCGACCCCCGCCCATCCACCACTTTTTCCAAACCCGCCGTTCCCTGCCGATTGCAGAAGTGCCCCATGAAAACGGCGTATCGGGCTTCGTCGATGTGTCGAAAGACACGGACCGCCGAGATTCAATCCGGAACTTCGAACGCGCCCACGTCAGAGTTAGAGCTACACACCAGGATAAGCGGGTCTCACACGAGTTGTGAAATGGAAAGATTTTGGGCTCTGGGACACTTTAATTTGGGCAACTGCCCGGCCCTTGTCTCAGTCGTTGCGGGGTCTCGACGGCAATGCGCGATGGAACGCGCGCTGCACACGGGAGTCGACTGGAAGATGCCGCCGGTGTCGGCTCTGCAGCGCGGCATGGAGTTGAAGGTGCCGGCGGAGCCGGAGCGGCGCGGAATGGCGCTTCACAACCCCGTCGAGCCTGAAAAGAAGCCCGTCGTCCTGTTCCCCAGCGACCGGTTCAAGCCTCTTTCAGTATCCATTCCCGGAATGCCCGGACTCCTGGATTGCGCCTGGAGTCGGCCGTCGTGATGAGGCAGCACCGCGCGGGTGCTTCGACCTGCCTGCCTCTTCGATGATTAGAGCCGCCAGCGCCGCCACCTGCCCAGGGGAGGCCCAGCTGCCGCAGAAGGTCTCCAAATCCGGATTGGCCGCGATCAGACATGTCGCTGAGGAGAGGCTGGACATGGACCCCTTGGGGTGCTCGGTGGTCGAGAGCACGCCGATTCCGACGCCCGTGCCGTCGACGCCGTGACTCCGGCGCATTGCTGCTGCTTGCCGGGCAGCACTGCCCTGGGGCAGGTTGACCGTTTCGGCCCCCATCCCGTTCCGCGCTCCTATCCAGGCAGCGGATGGGAACTCCGGCAACAGCACCTCGATCTGCCGGCCCAACTTCTTCGATAACCTGCTGCCCGTGCCTGTTAGCGGTTGTTGGGCGCGGATCGTCCCCACCAGCAGAATGATCGTGGCCAACGCTCCAAGCAGTCCGCGCCAGGAGCCGCCACGGGCCCAGGACGTGTTTCCTCTCCCGCGTCGCCGTCTCATAATCCTCGGTCGAAGAGAATCGGCTCCTTTAGGGCTCCTGCTTCGAACATTCGAGTGACAATAGGTTTCCCAGCTAACGCCCCCATCTATTCCTGGGAAGTCATCGCTGGCACCGGCACCACCGGCAATGTGGTGAAGATGCCGTTGCCGGCATCCAGCTCCACGGCCACTCCGGTGAACTCTCCCTCGGCCGTGCAACGCACCAACCCCACGAAGTCCGACGTATCGGTTCGGGTGAACACCTCTTCGATAAAGCGGCCATCCTGCCCGTTGACCTCCAGCTCGATGTCCACCTCTTCCAGCACTTCGCCCTCTTGCATCAACCGGCAACTGACCACCAGCTCTTCCGCTTCCAGGTTACGGATGGCTGCCGCCGTGCTGATGCCTCCCGCCTGTCGCCGGGCCGGAAAGAGGGCATCCGTTAAAGGTTGACCGGTTCCCACTCCGGCCACTCCAACCCCCGGCAGGTCGAAGCGCAGCACCCCTCCGATGGGACCTTCTGCAACCACCCTGACCGATCCCGCCACCACCTCTCCTCGACCGTGGGTGGAAATCGTCACTGCCTCGAGCGGTTGCATCTCAGTCTGAACGGTTAAGCTTCCGTCCTCGGTAACCTCCAGCTCTCCCGTCACCTCCACCACCGATTGGGCGGCAATCCTTTCTCCTTCCCGATCGTAAAAGTAGAGGCTGGGACGGGTCGGAGGAATGGGCGTCGTAAAGGGACCGGCGGGACGACTCGGCCGGATGGACACGTTCACCAACACCAGATCCGAGGTGATGGAAGCACCATTGGCGAAATGGGCAAAATCAAGGGCATACTCCCCGCCTCTGAAGACCGTCCGGTCCACCGGCAGCACCGGCAAGGTGGTAAAGATCCCGTTGCCGGCATCCAGCTCCACTGCCACTCCGACGAACAGTTTTCCCGCGGGCGCGGTGCAGCGCACCATCCCCACGAAGTCCGTCGTGTCGGTCGTAGTAAACACCTCTTCAATGAAGCGGCCGTCCTGTCCGTTGACCTTCAGCTCAATGTCCACCTCTTGCAGCACCGCCCCCTCTTGCATCAGTTGGCAACTCACTACCAACTCTTCTGCTTCCAGGTTGCGAATGGCTGCTGCGGTGCTGATCGCTCCCGCCTGTCGCCGGGCGGGAAAGAGGGCATCTCTTAAAGGTTGACCGGCTCCCACTCCGGCCACCCCAACCCCCGGCAGGTCAAAACGCAGCACCCCTCCGATGGGACCGTTGGAGAGGACCGTCACCGATCCCGCCACCACCTCCCCTTGACCATGGGTGGAAATCGTCAGTGCCTGCAGCGGTTGCATCTCACTTTGAACAGTCAAGCTTCCGTCCTCGGCAATCTCCAGCTCTTCGGTGACCTCCACCACCGATTCGGCTGCAATCCTTGCGCCTTCCCGGTTGTAGAAGTAAAGCCAGGGGCGGATGGGACGAGCGAACACGTTCACCAACACCAGCTCGGAGGTAATGGACGAACCGTTGGCGAAATGGGCAAACTCCAATCTTCCCACTCCCGGAGTCACCTCGACCCGGTTGGAAGAGTTGCCGGCGCCGGCCCCGCTGACCGCACGCACCTGGAAAAGGTAGACTCGGCCGTTAGTCAGCTCGGTGACCGTATGAGAGGTCTCGGTCGACCCGGTGGATATCCAGCCCCCGCCCGTCCCGCTGATCAGATACTCGTAATCGGTGATTGCAAAGCCGCCGTCGTCCTCCGGAACCTCCCAGAACAAAGTCACCTGCTCGTCTCCACCCACCGCCTCCAGATTCCTGGGCGCCGACGGCACCGGGTTGGGAACGGGAGGTAGACCGGGACCGATCGGACCGGGCGGGGCGCCCCCTTCGTCGTCCTCGACCGTCACCTGGGCAGTCCGTGTCGAGGACTGCCCCAGCCTGTAATCTGGGCCCGGTTGCAGCGTGGCGATGACCGCCCCGTCGGATTCCTGTTGCTCGTCATCCTCGGTCAGAACCGTCAAGGTCGCCGTCGTATCGCCGACGGTAAAGGTGACCTCCTCCGGCGGCTCATACGACCCTGCCGTCTCGATCACCTCTCCCCTCTCGGTCACCGATATTCCCACCGTCAGCGCCGCCGCCGTGGGCAACTCCCGCGTCAGGGTGAACTGGACGGCCGTTCCTTCCGTCACCGAGGTTCCTCCCCCGGTGGCCGCAATGGTAGTCAGCGGCGGCAGGGCCGGCTCATCCGTCAATGCCTCCACCGCATTGCCCACCTGGTCCCGGACGGGGTTGAACCCGGGCCTATAGCTCACTATTACCGTCTCACCGGCCGTCACCGGCGAGGACAGCCTCAGCGTCACTGCGTTTCCACTCACCACCTGGACCTGGATCACCGGACGGTCGTTTCCCGCCACAACTACCGTGAAGTCCAACGCCGACGGGATCGAGTCCTCGTCCAGCGCCTCGTCGTAGCTCAGCGCCAGCCGGGAGGCATGCACCGTCGCGCTCTGCAGCTTCGGCTCTACCCCATCCACCCGGTGCCCCGAATCGGCCGTCAACCCGTCATGACTCAGTGCGGCATTATTGTTGCCATCGTCCCGGATCGTCCCCCCGTTCAGGGAGATCCTTCCCCGGGGGATGCTCACTCCGTCCTCATCGACCTCACCCCTCTCCACCTCGTAGACGAACACCACCTCAGTGCTCTCCGGCCCGGAGCGGGCGCCGGCCGTCTTGCTCCGATTCCCCACCGTCAGGTTCAGCGTCGGCGTCCCCCGGGTGGTGTCCACCCTTACCGTCTCGCTGAACCTCACCCTCACCGCGATCACGTCCCCCTCGGCGTAGGTCTCGTCGTCCCCCGGATCCGAACTGATCTCAATGCCTTCCAGCCCCGGCCCGTTGGTGTTCACAGTTTTGTTCTCCACCTCCTGATTGGTGAGGGCCTCGGCGTCGTTGCCCACGGTGTCCTGGATCGGACTCGTCCCTGGCACCCTGTAGGTCATCGTCACCTCCTGGCCGTCGATCACCTCCGATTCCAACGTCAACGTCACCACTCTCCCATTCACTGAGACTCCGGCGACCGTGCGCGTCTGGCTTCCACCTGTCACGGTGAAGGCATCCGTCGGCGGCTCCGAAGACTCGTCCAGCGCCTCGTTGTAGGCCAGTGTCAGCGTGGCCCCGTTAACCACCACCCCCTCGGTGGCTGCCAGCTGCGGTTTGACCCCGTCCACCTTGTGCCCCGAACCAGCCGCCGCCGCATCATGCTTTAGGTCGGCGTCATTATCCGCGGCGTCCTTAATCGTTCCCCCGTTCAGAGACAGGCTGTCCGCCTCCAGGCTCACCCCGTTGGGATCGCTCTCCCCGGCGGCCACCTGGTATTCGAACGTCACCACGCCGCCGGTGACGCTTCGATAGTTCGCAGTTCGGTCCCGACCGCCGACGTCCAGCGTCAACTGTGGTGTCCCCGTCACCACTATCGTTTCGCTGAAAGTCACCGTCACCTCGATCGTGTCGCCCGCCGCGTAGGTCGCATCCGGCCCCGGATTCGAGGTGAGCTCGATCGTGTCGATCACTGGGGCGACGATATCGCCCGTATACTCGACAGCGCTCGACCATGCTCCCGGGCCCGAAGCGTTGCGCGCCCGGACCCGCACCTTCCACGCGGCGTCCCGCTCCAGCCCCGTGATCGTCGTCCCCGGCGCCCGACCCCTATGCGGCCACTCTCGAAACCCGCTCTCGCCTCGCTTCGCGTACTGCACGTCGTAGCCGTAGACCGACCGGCCCTCGAACAGCGGTGGCTGCCATGTCACGCTCAAGCTCAAGCTCGTGGGCGTCGAGCCCGTCACGGCTACATCTCTGGGAGCGCCAAGCCCCTGTGGTGCCCTGACCTCCGACAACTGCCCGTCGAACCACCGCGTCTCGCCCATACCCACGGCCAGCGTCCGCACCTCGCCGCCGGCGACCCGCACGCGGCACTCCTCGCCGGACCGTGAGCGGATCGACACCGTCGTAAGCGCACCGTCAGACCAGGCCATCGACACCTCGAACCCGCCGCGCGCCTTCAGACCTTCCACCACACCTCTCGACCACTGTCGCGGCAACGCCGGAAGGAGGTGAATCTCCCCGGCGTGCGACTGCAGCAGCATCTCGGCGATGCCGGCCGTGCCGCCCAAATTACCGTCCATCTGGAATACGTTCGTACGAGTACCTGCCAACAGCGGATGTAGGTCGAGCAGGTTGTCCATCGTCATGTCCGTGAGCAGCCGCCGCAAAGTCGAGTAGGCCTTCCCGCCCGCTTCAAGTCGCGCCCACATGTTCAGCAGCCAGCCCAGGCTCCACCCCGTTCCGCCGCCGCCGTTGGCCACCCGATGCTCGATCGATTTGCGCACCGCGGCGGCCAGGTCCGGCGTCCCCCGCACCGTGAACTGCGAACCCGGATACAGTCCGAACGCGTGCGAGATGTGGCGATGGCCCGGGTCAGCCTCCACCAGTTCCTCCTGCCGCCACTCCATGAGTCTTCCGTCCGTCCCCACCTGCGGCCCCGCCAGCTTCGTCAGCTTCGCCGCAGTCTCCTGCGTGAACGCGTCGTCGATGCCAAGCTCCGCGGCGGCGGCCAGCACATTCTCGAACAGGTCGCGCACGATCTGTTGGTCCATGGCCGGCCCCATCGTCACGTGCGTCCTTCTCCCGTTTATACGGAAGGCGTTCTCTGGAGAAATCGATGGTCCGCTGAGAAGCAGGTCAGTCCCTGGCTCCGGCACCAGCCAGTCGAGAAAAAACTCCGCCGCCTCCTTGAGGACGGGATACGCCCGCTCGCGCAGGAACGCAGCGTCGCGGTTGAACAGGTACGCTTCCCACATATGCCGCGACAGCCACGCCCCGCCACTGGGCCACATGCCGTAGCGGGCGCTACCCACCGGACTGGTCCACCACCAAGCGTCGGTCGTGTGGTGCGCGACGAACCCGCGCTCGAACCCGTAGTGGTCCCTGGCGGTGGCCCGACCGCGTTCGCGCAGTCTGTCGAGCATATCCCATAGCGGTTCCTGCATCTCGGACAGGTTCGCCACATCCGCCGGCCAATAGATCATCTGGATGTTGATGTTGATGTGGTAGTCCGAGTTCCACGGCGGCTTGACGGCCTCGTTCCAAACACCCTGCAGATTCGCCGGCATTGTCCCGGGTCTTGAAGATGCCATCAGCAGATAGCGTCCGAACTGGAAGTACATCGCCTCGAGGTCGGTATCCTCCCCTCCCGACCGGACGAAGCGCAGTCGCGTATCGGTCGGCTCGCGGCGCCACTCCGAACCACCGAGTTCCAGCCACACCCGGTTGAAGATCGCGCGGTGATCGGCGACGTGTGCTTCGCGAAGCGCCGTGTAACCGGTCGCCTCGGCCGCCTCCACCTGCCGTACCGCATCCGGCCCTGGCGCGGTGCCCCGGTAATCCGTGGCCGCCGCCAGGATCAGCGTCACAGCGTCGGCGCCAGAGAGCCGCAGCGACGCCCCCTCGGCGACCACCGAGCCCCCCTCCGCGACCGCCCGCAGGCGCGCCTGGAAGCGCACCCCCAGTTGCTGCCCGCCGTGACTCGCCCGACCTTCGAGTACGAGTTCCGTGCCGGCGGCCGTTGTCGTCGCATCGACGGGACGGGTCAGCTCGACGGTGCCGGTGATCGCGCCCGGCGTATCCGCCTCGATGCGCACGACCAGCACCCCGTGCGGCGCGCTCGCGAACACTTCGCGCGTGAACGCCACTCCGTCCCGCGTCCACTCGGTCCGCGCGATTCCCGTCTCAAGGTCGAGCTCGCGTCGATAGCCGGCCTGACTCTCCGTGCCCAGGTCGATCCAGAGGTCGCCCAATGTCTGGTAAGCCCTCACGACCCTGCCCCCGATGAACAACTCCCGATTGACCATCGCCTGCGCTTCCACGTACCTGCCCGCAAACAACAGGCGCCTGATCTCGGGCAGATGCCTGTGCGCCCCGAGGATGTCCCGCTGATACGGCGCCCCGGCCCACAGCGTGTCCTCGTTGAGCTGGATCCGCTCTCGCCCGGTGTTTCCGAACACCATGCCCGCGAGCCGCCCGTTGCCCACCGGGAGAGCTTCGTTCCAGCTTGCGGCAGGCATCGCGTACCAGAGCACCGGATCGGCGTTCAGCGACAGTCTGTTCGCCTCGATGCTCACCCCGTCGGTGACGGCCAACTCCGGTTTGACGCCGTCCACCTTGTGCCCCGAACCAGCCGCCACCGCCGTTGTTCCCTCGGCAACGGCGAACGGCCCGCCACTGGTAATCTCGGGCGCAGTCTGTGCCTGTGCATCCGTGTTGGAGGGGAGGAAGAGCATGAGCGAAAACAGATAGACTGCACCGCGGCTTCGGGTCCAGCCCTTGAGAGCTGCGAAGACGGTGGGCAGGGCCGCCGACAAGACGGCGAGAAGGCCAAGGAAGGTCCGTCTGCACCCTACTACTAGACAGGCGGCGGCAAATGTACTGGGGCAAACAGTTAAAAGGGAGCGGGGAGCGGGGATGCTGCCTATCATTCGCCATACTCGATAACGAATTCGGTTTTCCATCTCCCACTAACAAGCGGGCTGGTTGGAAAACGACTGCTTCTCATAGAGGCTTCAAGCTGCACTCGCCCTTTGTTGCTGGACCGCACGGTGATGGCCTCGCCCAATCCTCCCAACAGCCCAGATGCGCCATGCGCTCGCACAACTCTCCTGGGACTCTGGCTCATTGATCCTCTGATCCAGCCGCCGCATGTCTTGTCTCCGCCCACAACTGCGGGCCAGGGCACTCCCGCGAACACGACGCCCACACGTAATAGGTCCCGCTCTCCGACGCCGTGAACGTCACCCGGCTGTTTACGGCTGCCCCTCGTCGTTGAAGCTGCCCGACTGATAGCGCTCCTCGCTGTTGTTGATCGCGTTCCGCGCAGGCAGGCCGCTACGGAGCGGGCGCGTCCGCCCGGAGCGCGGATTCGAGGTCGGCAAGGACTGCCGCCCGGCGGGGCGGAAGACCGTCAGGCCATCGCCGACCCGCAGTCCGGAACTTCAAGCGTGTCCACACCAGAGCTGGATCACCTGCTAGAATAAGCGGGTCTCACACGAGTTGTGAAATGGAAAGATTTTGGGCTCTGGGCCATCTTAATTTGGGCAACTGCACGGCCCTTGACGCAGTCGTTGCGGGGGCTCCACGGCAATGCGCGATGGAACGCGCGCTGCACACGGGAGTCGACTGAAAGATGCCGCCGGTGTCGGCTCTGCAGCGCGACATGGAGTTGAAGGTGCCGGCGGAGCCGGAGCGGCGCGGAATGGCGCTTCACAACCCCGTCAAGCCTGAAAAGAAGCCCGTCGTCCTGTTCCCCAGCGACCGGTTCAAGCCTCTTTCAATATCCATTCCCGGAATGCCCGGACTCCTGGATTGCGCCTGGAGTCGGCTGTCGTGATGAGGCAGCACCGCGCGGGTGCTTCGACCTGCCGGTCGAAGAGAGGGACCAGATCGGCCCGTTCCATCTCCCGCGCGATCACCCTCGAGTGTCCGATAGCCGTCCCCATCCCTCTGCGGCGGCGGCGACCAGAGCCGGCTTGACCCCGTCCATCCCCTGGCCGGCTTGGTGCGGCAGTCCAGCATGGTTCAGCATCGCAGCATTTTCCGATCCGTCCTCAATCACTCCGTCGTCCACAGAAAGGCTGCCCGCCTCAACACTCAACCCATCGGTATCTTCATCATCCTCAGCCACGGTGTAGGAGAACACCAGCACCGTCGTGCCGGCGCCTCCGCCGGGGTCTAACCCGAGTTGGCCATTTGAGGAGCCTCGACCAATTGAAATAACGAGCCGCTGGGGCACCGCCCGGCAGGTCCCACGGAACCGGGATCGCACGCAGTTGCGGTATCCTGGGGGCGTTGATCGATGGCTGAATCAAGAAAGAGGAGTTTTCAATCTGTGATCTCCCGAGTCCTAGGGACGGTTCTCTTCTTGTTGTTGCTTCCAGTAGCGCTGACCGGCGTTGAACTGGTGGTGAAAGTTTTCAAAGGCGTCGGCGAAGCTCGTAGGGACACGGTCTCGGCAGCCTTCATGCCGGCCCGGCTCAAGGGCAACTACCGGGGCGAGGTGATGGGTTTACCCTTTGAGACCAACCGTTACGGTTTCCGGGGAGAGGAGGACTTCGATCTCCAACCGGCGGAGCAGGAATTCAGGATCCTGGCCTTGGGAGATTCGGTGGGCGTGGGACTGGGCATCGTTGCCGTCGATCATTACAGCCAAGCGCTCGAGCGGCAACTCAACCAGCGGCCTTCCGATTTGACCGTACGGGTGATCAACGCCGCGGGTCAGGGTTACAGCCCCTCCAGCTATCTGGCTTACTTGATCCACGAAGGCCTGCTTTTTGAGCCCCGACTGGTCCTGATTCAGGTGGAACTTTGCAACGACATCACCGACGAGGCGCTATTGCGCTGGTCGGGCGAGGTCGGTCAGTCCAGTTTCCAAGTCAGGGGAGGGCGTTACCTGGTGGCCTGGGACGGCAACTTGCTGGGCACTGTTGCCCAGGGACCTTTCCCCTTCGAGCGGACTTACACCTATACCCTGTTGTTGAGACGCGCACTCCGGGCGATCGGTCCCTGGTGGCCGAGGGCTTCTCCACTGGACTTGGCAGGCACTGCCTATTTTCATCAGGCCTGGGAGCGGGCGGTGCTGGGGCCGGACACGATCGAAGCGGGTTGGGCGCGGTTGTTTGGCGCACTTGAGGCTACTCAGGAGTTCTTGCGGAGCCGCCATATCCCCCTGGTGGTGTTGTTGGTTCCGCCGCGCTATGTCTTTGAGCCCGAGGTCCCCCGCAGGCAGGAGTGGGCACTTTCCCTGTTGGAGCGGGCCGGACGGCAAGCTCGGGCGGCTGGACTCGGGCTGGTGTCGGTACGCGAAGAGTTGGGCCGCGGCGGAGGGCGCAAGCTTTATTTCGACTTTGCCCATCCCACGGCCAAGGGCAACGGAATCATTGCCGAGGCGCTGGCAAAGCGGGTACTTCCTTTGGTCGAGCAACTGTAACTACTCGGGTCTTGATCACCTCTCCATCGCGGCCACAGCTTGCCGGGCTTCTTCTTCATCGACTTTGGAGAGGAAAAAGGCGCCACCGGCGAAGAGGACCAGGAGCGTCAGGATCGAGGTGCGGACATTTCCGGTGAGCAACCCGATGCTTCCCATCAGCAGCGGTCCCAAGACCGCCGCAAACTTGCCCAGCATGTTGTAAAAGCCGAAAAACTCGCCCGCCTGAGAGGCCGGGATCAAGCGAGTGTAGTAAGAACGACTCACCGACTGGATACCCCCTTGGACCAAAGCGACCGAGGCAGCCAGCAAATAGAACTCCAAGGCGTTGGTCACAAAAACGGCCGCAGTCGTAATGACTCCGTAAACAGCCAGACAACCAAAAAGAACCCTGCGGGGCCCTATGTATTGGACGATTTTCCCCACCGCCAGCGCCGCCGGGAAACCCAACAATTGAGTCATCAACAGCGCCAGTATCAGGTGTTGGCGATCCAGGCCCAGTGACTGCCCGTAGGCAACGGCCATTCGGATGATCGTGTCCACGCCGTCGATGTAAAGCCAGTAGGCAACCAGGAACAACACCGCCGGCCGCAATTTGCGGATTTGGGAAAGGGATTTCTTGAGCTGTCGGAATCCTGCCTTCCAAGGCTGCGCTCGGGCAGCGGACGCGTCGGGTTCCGCCACCAGCAACAAGAGCGGTAAAGAGAAGAGGGCCCACCACGCGGCCACCATCAGAAAGGAGAGCCGAATCGCTTCCGCGGGGTCGGCCAGCCCAAACCAGCCGGGGTACAGCATCATCAGGATGCTGAAGGCGAAGAGAATTCCTCCTCCCAGATAGCCCACTGAATAACCCAAAGCCGACACCCAATCGCGCTTGTCGGGAGGAGAAATGGCCACCAGGAGAGCGTCGTAGAAGATGTTGGCGCCGGAAAAACCGACTGTGCCCAAGATGTAGAGCACGACAGCTATCTGCCAGCTTCCCGAACTCACCAGGAACAACGAGCCGCAGGTCAGCGCGCCCAAGGCCGCAAATGAAAAGAGGAACCGCTTTCTTAGTCGACCTTGGTCGGCGACGGCCCCTAATAACGGAGCTGCCAGGACGATGACCAAGCTGGCGACTGAGTTGGCAATTCCCAACTGGAAATTGGTGACGGCGTCATCAGCAGTCGAATTCCAATACTCCTTGAGAAAAATAGGGAAAAACGCCGACATCACGCAGAGGGCATAGGCCGAATTGGCCCAGTCGTAAAGAACCCATGAAATCACCGGTCGCGAGAGCGTGTGTGCCTTGAGCCCTTCCTGCTTCAAACCGGCACTCCCCAACGTCGGGCCAGCTCAAGCATGGCCTTGACGCTGTCCAGGTCGAGCGGGCTGACCCGGCCACTGGGAATCTTGCACCGAGTGACCCGTTCCAATTCCGCCAGCAGATCGATCAACCCGAAGGAGTCCACCAGCCCCGACGAAACAAGAGGCGTTTCCGTGTTGATTTCAGCCCTGACACCCAGGTTGTCTTGGAGGAAGTCAATCAGTTGATCCGCTTGAGACCTTTTCTTCATCAAGGCACACGACTCCGGATTGTGCTTTTCTGGGACAGATACTTGTCACGATTGGTAGAACGTGCCGGTTTGCCGGCCGAGCTCTTGACCAACCAGCCGGGGGGGACTAATTGGATTTCGCGTGCCGTCACCCCGGTGGCCGATCGGATCGTCCGGCGAAGCTCGGCCTCCAGGCTTCGCCGGGTCGGCCCCGATTGACTCTCGGTTTCGGCAACCACCACCAGATCCTGGGTTCCCAATTCGGGGTTATCCACGCCAAAAGCGACCGCTCTGCCGTCGTGAATCAGGACATGGTCAAAGACGACTTCCTCCACTTCGTGAGGGTGAAGATTGCGGCCGCCGATGATGATGACATCATCGCAGCGACCGAGCACGAAAAGCTCCCGGTCCAACTCGAAACCCAGGTCGCCGGTTCGGTAGACTCCATTCTGGAGTACCTTGGAGGTCAGTTGGGGCCGATTCCGGTAGCCTGAGAAAAGGCAGTCGCTCTCGATCCGAATCTCGCCCACTTGGCCGGCACCCTGGCTCGCTTCGTCGACAATCCGGACCTGGGTCGAGGGCAGTAGATGTCCTGACGAAACCAAGGTCACGCCCGATGGGTGCGAAGGGTCTACCGGGCAAACTCTACCTTGCTCGAGTTCTTCCCGGTCGACTCGGACAAGAGTCGGCTCTCGGCCCAGCTGGGAGAGAGTTACTGCAAAGACATTTTCGGCGAGGGCGTAGCAGGTTTGCAGAACTCCCTGTGGCAACCCTCGGGACCGGAAACGACTGCGAAATTCCTCCAGGCTGGACCACCGGATCGGTTCGGAGCAATTGATCAAGGCTCGCAAACTGCTGAGATTCAGTTGTTCCATCTCGTCGTCCCGGCAGCGCCGCGCCATGAATTGAAAGGCAAAGTTGGGGAGCCAACCCAAGCTGCAACGGTGCCGAGTGACCAGGTGCAGGAAAGAACTGGGTCCCAGCACCCAATCGACAGGTGACTGTAGGATCAGTTCGATTCCCGTCGCCAGCGGCAAAATGAAACCGGCGATCAGCCCCATGTCGTGGTAAAGCGGCAGCCAGCTTGCGAGCCGATCGCTTTTTTCGATACCCAACGCCCGCGCTAGTTTCAGCAGTTGTCTGAGGACCTGTCGGTGGCTCAGGGGAACCCCTTTTTGCAGGCCGGTGGTACCGGCCGAATGTTGGATGAAGGCGATTTCATCGGCCCGGGGACGGTAGCGGAAGATGGTCGGTTCCGTTCCCCGCAACCGCTGCCCTGAGACCCTCAATCGATGGACGTCCGCAGCGGGAGGAAAACAGGCTTCAAGGGAGGCGGGAAACTGTTCGTCGAGGACGATCAGGCAAGCTTGAAGATTGGAGGTGACCCCCATCAAGCCTTGGCGATACTTGGTGGGATCGAGCTTGAAGTTGGGATAAGCCAGGATGGCGGGGACCGCCCCCACCCACAAGGCTCCCGCAAATGCCGCCATGAGCGAGACCCCTTGCTGCATCACCAGCACGACCGTATCTCCCGGATTGACCCCGGATTGCCGATAGAGAGCTCCAAATTTCCTGGCCAGGACGCAAAAGTCGCCGTGACTGACGATCTCTTCGGGAACTGCCGGATCGGGGCCGTAGAAAGTGGCAAACGGGCTGTCCGGCGCCACTTTGGAGATAGCGTCCAGGAGGTCTCCGGAGGAGGTGAGAATCGAAAGCGGCGACTCGGCGCCTGAGGGGATTGAGTTCACGGAAGCTCCGCTAGAACCGGACATAGACGAAGGGAGAAGTCGTGTCACTCCAGATGATCACCAGGATGATCATCGTAACAAGACCCACTGGAGAGACCAACCGGGCAGCTTGTTGCAGCAGGGGCGGCATTTGGCCCCCGCGAATTTGGCGCTTGACGACCAGCACCAAAGCCAGACCCAGGCCCAGGCCGGCCACCAGAAGCACAAACTCGAGGGGCATGACCGAGGCGGCCCAAGGATGTCCCAGGGAGGTCAACATTTGTCCGGCCCGGTGGAGGTTTGGGCTGCGAAAGAAGATCCAGCCGATGCTCACCAGCAGCAATGTTCCTGCCCATTTGAACGATTTGACCAGGATTGAGCGTGAAGGAGAGCGGCGCAGCCACAAACGGTGTGCCGTCAACAAGAGACCGTGATAGGCGCCCCAGCAGGCAAAACTCCAACTCAGGCCGTGCCAAACTCCGAATGCGATCATGGACAAGGTCAACGCTACCGCCCGCCAGAAACGTGAGCGTCTGAGAGCGGCCAAGGGAAAGAAAAGGTAGTCACGAATCCAGCTGGACAGCGACATGTGCCAGCGATTCCAGAACTCCGGAAGGCTGGTGGCGGCGTAAGGATCGTTGAAGTTCTCTCTCAGTCGCAGCCCAAAAAGTTGAGCCGAACCGATGGCCGTGTGACTGTAGCCGGCAAAGTCGAAGAACAATTGCAGACTGTAACCGAACGTCAACACGAGGACGTCGAGAGTCGACCAGTTGGAGGCGTCGTCAAAACCGAAATTGATCCCGGGCCCATTGTTGATTCCGGCTGCCAGTGTGTCGGCCAGTACGACTTTCATGAAAAGTCCCAAGACGATCCGGCGGGTTCCCTGGGTCAAGTCGGCCCCAGCGGGTGTCGTCATCGATCTGAATTGGGGAACCATCTCCGGCACTCGACAGATCGGCCCCGACAGAATAATGGGCCAGAAGGCCATGTAAAGGAGAAACTCGAGCCGATTGGGGTTGTCGTCTGCCCCTCGATAAACATCCACGAGATGGCTGATGGCTTGAAAAGTGTAAAAGGAGACCCCGACCGGCACCAGCCAGCCGGCGCCGGCTGCGCTGTCCATGGCCCAGCTCAACAAGGAGGTGTACTTGAGGCTGATCAGCACTCCCAAGTTGACCAGCACACCACTCCACAAGATGGAGAGACGAGGACTGTAGCGTAGTCGCCTGCCCCACAGGTGGTTGAAGAGTGAAACCAACACCAGCAACAACAAGAACGGAGGACTCCACCACCAGTAGAAGCCCCAGCTGGCCAGCAGCAGCGTGGTCTGTTTCGAGCGGGGATGAGGCCAAAGACGTGCCAGCAGCCAGATAGCGGCCAGAAACACGAAATAAAAGAGGCTGTGCAAGCTCATTGTGAAACGGGAAGGCCAATCGTTGCTAGCGAATTGGCAAAGTCGAACCGAGAAGATATCTTATAGCACTTGCCGGAGCGGAATAGATGCCTACAAACCAGCGCGCTGCCAAGCCCCAAGACAGATTGAGAACCGCCCGTCCCAAGACTCCTCGGCTGTTGGCTCAGACCTACCCTCTTTCGATAGTGATCCCGGTTCACAATGCTGTCGGTTACCTCGAGCGCTGTCTGGCGGCAGTGGCCCAAAATGACCTCAGCTTTACCGAAGTAATTCTGGTAGACGACTCTTCCCGCGACCGATCGGTGACGCTGGCCAAGTCATTCGAGAAGAAGATGCCATTGCGGCTGGTTAGTCTGCAGGAGCGCTCGGGCCCGGCCGGAGCGCGTAATGCCGGCTGGAGGGAGGCGCGGTTTCCCTGGGTACTTTTTCTGGATGCGGACGTCATCTTGCCTGAAAAGTCGTTCCATTGGATTCGCGAGAGTCTGGATATTTACTCGCATCGATCCGAGGTAGTCGGTGTTTTGGGTGTTTACTCACCCGCTCTTCCCAGCTCCGGATTTTTTACCAATTTCAAGAATCTCTATACCTGTTACCTCTATCACACTACCGACGCCTTGAGCCCCTTTATCCATACTCCCATCTTCTGCATTGGGCGCGATTTGTTGAAGAAGGTGGGCGGTTTTGACGGTCGCCTGGCGCGGGCAGAGGATTTTCGACTGGGAATCGTGCTTGGGTCCCAAGGCTACCGCTTTGTGATCGACCGCTCGGTGCAAGGAGTTCACCTCAAGACCTATACCCTGGCTTCCATTCTGCGAGAAGACCGGTTGCGAATTGCCGACCTTTGGCGAATCAAGTTGACGCCCCAGCAGCGTCTCTTCTACTACCAGGCTCATCGTTGGGGACGTTTGCTCTCTTTGGCGCTGCCCTGGCTGATTTTGGCGGTGACGGCGGCTTCTTTCCAGGGATCGGGTCTTGGTTTTGTTGCCCTGTCCCTGACAGTTCTTTTCCTGGCTCTCAATTTTGGCTTCTTGCGCCACTGTTCTCGCTACCGGGGGGTGGCCTTCGGACTCCAGGCAGCGGCGTTTCTCTTCTTGGAGATGCTGTGGGGCGGAATCTGGACGGCGGCGGCCCTACTGGGTTGGCGTGGGGCAAAAAGCTCTGTTGGCCCGAATTTCTCACCAAGTCGCTGAGTGCAGGAACCCAAAAGATATTATATTCAGGCCATTACAGGTTTTTTGTCGAAGTCTCCCGCGCCCAGACTGTGCTGGGCACGCCCTCGCTGGTCTTTTCGCCTTCAGCGCGCACATGTTCCCTCAAACGTAGTCCCTGCTACGCTTTCGGTCACGAGCACCCGCTGAAAACGAAAATCCTGCGCGATCATTGCGCCCCCCGGTGAGAAATGCGGGCTAGTGAAGAGCGTTCTTCAGGATTCGAGCAGCGCGCCGAGGGTTGAAAAGAGTATTGACGCTCATGGCGCATTCATAGGTACACTGGCACCCCAGTTCCTTCTGATAACGGCGCGCTTGCGCCGCCTCGGCAGCCTGCCACAGCTGGGCCAGGTCACAATCGAAATTACGCACGTTACCCATGCTTTGGTCCAGGATTTCGCAAGGATAAACCTCCCCCGTTTCGCTCAAGATGGCGATCAATTCGCCGCCAAAACAGGGTGAGACGCGATGTTGGGCGCCGCTGGCCTGACGAATCAGGCGATAGGTTTCCTCTTCCTTGGCCACCACCAACCGGTCGACCCAACCGTCGGTCATCCGATGGGCTCGACGATACTCGATCACCCGCTGGGCGAACCGGTGGTAGCGATCCAGATCGACCTCTTTGAGGCTGGGATCGATGGGGTCTCCCCGCGTCAGGGTGATCGTGATGGCGTCGGGTTGCAGCGTCTCCGAGACAAAACGGTAAAAATCATCCAGCAAATCCTGATTGGCTGCCGAAACCGTCAGTGCCACGCCCACGGAGAGATTGGGGAAATGGGGTTTCAAGCCTTTGAGGCCTTCCAGGGTCTCCAGTGCTCGCTCGAAGCTGCGCGGGTTTTGTCGGATGGCGTTGTGAATTTCCTCGGGTCCGTCCAGCGATACGCCGGTACAAACCCGCGCTCGCCGGACGCGGCGCAGCAGTTTCTCGGCCTGCTGAAGGGTCCGATCGACCAGCAAGCCGTTAGAGGGAATCTGGATATTACGGACATTGGAATTGGTTTCGAAGGCGGCTGCGATTTGCGGCAGATCGGGGCGCAAGTAGGGCTCGCCTCCAGTGAGGGAGAGCGAAAGCAGGTTGGGCAAGCTGCGGCTGATCCGTTCAATTTCATCCAGGTTGAGCTCGTTCTTGCGCTTATTCAACTCTTCCCAATAAAAGCAGTGGGTGCATAGCAAGTTGCATTTGCAAGTCACAAAGAAAATCAGATTGACCGGCAAGCCCCGCTTGACGAAGACCCGGCTCGCGATTTGTAGGTTCTGGGCAGCCCGGCGCAGCATGGCAGTCAATGGTAACACAGGCTCCGTTTTTGCCCCGGTGGGGCGCCGGTTTTCTTCTCCCGGATCGACCGATCGAAGGCGGGGCGGGAAGGGTTGATGGATGGAGAACAGGTGGCGGTTTGAGGGTCGGCGGTTGAACTTTTTGAGTGGCTGCCGCGTTCAAACTAAATCAGGAGGTAGGATGAGAATCAAAAAAGTGGTGGTTTTACTTTCGGTCTTGTGTCTTGCCGTTGCCTCGCTTTCGGCTTCGGCGTGGTTGCATGTCCGGGTCGACTCGCAAGACTCGGAAAAGTTGAGAGTCAATTTGCCCCTTTCGCTGGTCGAAACCGTTTTGCCCCTGATCGAAGAAAAGGCCTTCTCCAGTGGTCCGGTGCAGAGGAGCGGCATCCGATGGGATGGTCGCAACTGGTCAGTGGCCGACCTGCGGAAAATCTGGACTGCCGTGCGGGCCGAGGGCTCCTTTGAACTGGCATCTTTCAAAGACAAAGATCATCGCTTACACGTTTTTGTCGAGGGTGAGCACCTTTGGGTAGAAAGTGATGAAGGAGCCGACGAGCAGATGCAGGTGATGATACCGTTGGCGGTGGTTGACAGCCTGCTCTCCGGAGAAGGAGAGGAACTCAACCTAGGCGCGGCTCTGGAGGCGGTAAAAAACCTGGGAAGCGGCGATCTGGTCTTGATTCAGGCCGATGACACCAAGGTCAGGGTCTGGATTGACGAGCGCGAACAGAACAGGTAGCGCCTGCCGATGTCGTGGTTTTGGGAAGGCTGGGAGAGAAGGGCTGGATCAGGTTTGAGCGATCATTAGCAACAGCAGGCTTCCGGATCCGAAAAGAAGGTTGGGTCCCCAGGCGGCCAGCACCGGAGCCAGCAGCCCGTTGCTTCCGAGCACTCCGAAGATGCCAAAGGCTCCCCAATAGACGATTCCCAGCAACACGCCTAGAGCCACTCCATAAAGGGCCCCCTTTTTTCCGATCGAGATGGCAAAGGGAACCCCCAAGATGACCATGATGAGACTGACGAGGGGAAAGGCGATTTTGGCCTGTAAATCGGTCCGCAGGTGATCCACCTCGAAGCCTCCCAATTGGAGTTCGCGGATGTATTGATCCAGTTCAAGGTAAGTCATCTTGCTCGATTCCTGGACTTCCCGAACGAAGAAATCAGGGGTCTCCTCGACCGCCAACTCGTGGGTGTCAAAAGGAGCGTGGGTCGCTTCGTCTGAGCTGAGATAACGGCTCCAACCGTTGAGCAGGCGCCACGACTGGCTGTTGCGGTCCCATTCGGCGCGCTGGGCGAAGGTGTGCCGCGTCAGGCGGTTGTCCTGAATGCCGATCTCAAACAACGACAACTCGGCAAATACATTCCGTTCCGGGTTGTAGTGGTTGTAATTGTAGAGTCGGTTGTCCTGGCCGAAGATCCAGTTTCGACCTGCCTGATAGAAGGTCTGAACCGGTTGGCCTCTGATAATGAGACTGCGCAGGTTGTCCTGACGTTGGTTGGCGAAAGGGAGTACGTATTCCTGCATCACAAACATGGCCCCCGACAGGGCCATCGCAATTGCCAGAATAGGCAACACAATCCGGTAGAGACTGATTCCCGAGGCCTTGAAGGCGACCAACTGGAAAGTTTTTTCCAGAATTCCGAAGGTCACCAGCACGGCGATGAGAACTGAGATCGGGATCAGCAACATGAGCACGTGGGGAAGCAGATGGAGGAAATAATCGGTTAAGGTCCAGAAAGCGACGTGATTGTCGAAAATCTCGTCGATCAACTCAAAGAAAGTAAAGAGGTAGAAGAGTGCTACGCTGACCGACAGGGTGGCGAGTAGATTGATGGAAAAGAGGCGTACCAGATAAACATCGATGACTTGGGTGAAGCGGGGCCGGATTGCGGAAAGTTTCCAGACCCAGCGGCTGCCGATGCCCATCCATTGACGGGTCCGCTCGCTCCGGGGACGCCGGCCCCGTCCGAGCGAGAGAGAAGCCCGGCCCCACAGCAAAAGACGCGAGATCAGTCCGCTGAGAAACTTGCCTCGGCGATGTCGGGGCAAGCTTAGCCATGCCAGGGCCGCCAGCAGGAGGTTGGCGCCCCAGACACCCACCGCCAGATTGAGTACGCCTTGAGCGGCCAAAGATGAGCCGGTAGCAAACAACACATAGTAAGAGAGAGCGATCACCATGCTGACGATGGTGCCGTAGCCGCGTCCTCCACGGTGCGAGCGCATTCCCAGAGTGACACCCAAGACACCAAAAACCAGGGCGGCCAGCGGCAGTGCCAGACGTCGATGCAATTCCACCAGACTGCCGTGCGCGACCTCGGCCGGAGCTTGGCGAATCTCCAGCAAGAGCTCCGAGAGGTGTTTGTCCGGCCGTCGCTTTGATTGTTGGTGCAGGGGCGCGCTCTGCGGCAGATCCACTGATACGCCCAGGGTCCCGAAGCTGCTCAGGCTATATTTATCGGCGTGGTCGTTGTGGTACTGGTAACTCGAGCCTTCCTCGAGGGAAATCTGCATGCGACGATTGTCGGGACTAAAAATCACCTGGCCCTTTCCGGCTAGAATGAGCCGTTTGGATCCATCGTTTTGGACATCATTGAGGAAGACACCCTTCCAGTGCCCACTGGTGAGATCGATATCATCCACGTAGAGCAGTTTCCCCGGAATCTCTTCGTTAAAGACCCGAGGTTTGAGTTGTGATTGGACTGGGCGTACTCCCAGCTCCTGTCTCAGTTTGCGCAGGTTCCAGTTGCCGGCGGGCAACAGAAACAGCGTCAGCGCAAGCGTCAGAAGCGTGACGACCAGACTCACCTTGGTGACCGGCACCAGAATCTGGTAGACGCTGATACCGCCGGCACGCATCGCCACCACTTCGCTTTCCGAGGAGAGGCGGCTAAAACCGATCAGAGTTCCGACCAGAAAGGAGATGGGGACGGTATAGATGAGGATATTGGGGAGCAGGGAAATGATGACTTCGATAACGATCAGGGCATCGGCATTCTTGCGGATCAGGAGCTCGGCCAAGCGGCCAAATTCGCGCGTGAAGACCACGAACGTCAGCACCGCCAGGGCAATGAATGTCGGAGGTAGAATTTCCTGATAAATTACCCGGTAGATTTTCTTCATCGCTCTGTTTCGTCGATTCTAACAGACCCAGTCGGCCTCATCGTCCGGCGCCGGAGCGTATCCCAGCGGCGAGGTTGGGATAAAATGAAAAAGATGGTTTTCGTCGAGTTGGGTCTCACCCCATTTGAACAGGCCTGGGAAAGACAGCAGCGTTGTGTGGCCGCCATTGAGGCCTCTGACGGACCCGAGACGGTGCACTTGCTCGAGCATCCTCATGTTTTTACCTGGGGGAGGAGAAGGGGCTCGCACCATCCGGGAGAATCGATCACCTACCTGGGTCAAACCATCCCCAACGTTTCGGTCAATCGTGGTGGCGATGTGACCTATCATGGTCCCGGTCAGTTGGTGGGTTACCCGCATCTGGACCTGCGGCGCCGAGGTCGCGACATTCACCGCTACCTTCGCGATCTGGAGGAGACCGTGATCCGCACCCTGGCCGGATTCGGAATCGATTCCTTTCGGCAAGCCGGACTGACCGGAGTCTGGACCGAGCTGGGAAAGATCGCGTCGATCGGAGTCGGTGTGCGTCGCTGGGTCACCTTTCACGGTTTTGCCCTCAATGTGGCTCCCGATCTGCGGTTCTTCGAAGCCATCGACCCCTGCGGCATCGCTGGTTGTCCGGTGACTTCAATGACAAGCCTGCTGGCTCGCCCTCTGGCGGTGGCTGAGGTCATCCCCGTCTACCGGAAGCATTGCGAAGCGGTTTTCGGCGGTGTCTGAGGCGCTTGCGGGAAAGGATCTGTTCCAAGACTATTTAGAGGTGTGACTCACCCTCCGTGCCGGGATGGAATTGTCACGGTCCTGCCCATTCCATGTCATGAGCCGGGAACGGATCGATCCGGACTTCCTTGAGGGGCGCCCCAGATGTCGGCGTCAGAGACTTCTCACCTGTAAGCTTCCATCTTCGCAACCCCGTATTCAAAGAATAGCCGCCTGCCCAATCGGCGTCAAATAGTCTGCCAAATATCTTGCAATACAATGGATAAATTCGCCTGTTTAGATCTTGTAATTTCGAAAAAAAATGTTATATTGAAAATACTTATTAAATTTCTTCTTCGGTCACATTGGTAGTCAAATAAAAGGACAAACATGGACTGGAAACAATTTTCCTTCGAATATCGTCTCGATCCCCAAGGTCTCTTTCAGGATCTGGTCGCTATCGAGGCTTATAAAGAAGCTTCTTTGAACTTGGTGTTCCCACGGGAATGGCGGGATCAGCTGGACAAGCTGAATCGAGTACGGGCGGTTCGCGGAACGACTGCCATAGAGGGCAACCCTCTTTCTGCGGCCGAGGTCACTCGGCAAATGGAACGCCTTGAGCAGGGAATTCAGAACGAGGACAGGAAGACCGCAACAAAAGAACAATTGCAGATCAGGAACGCGGGGGAGGCTCAATCCTGGGTAAGACAACGGTTCTCACCCGACAGCCCGCCCATTCGCCTGGAAGACATTCTCACCATGCACCGAATGATCACTCGGGATTCGGATACCGTCAACAATGTCCCCGGTAAATTCCGCGACTTTCCCGTTACTGTGGGGACAGAAGATCTTGGAGGAGTCCACAGAGGAGCGCCTCACGAAAGACTACCACGCCTGATGAAGGAGTATATTCGTTTCATCAATGCGCGCCGACTGGATGACAATCATCCAGTGATAAAGGCTCTCCTCGCCCATTTTTTCCTGGTCACCATCCATCCCTTCGGAGATGGAAATGGACGAGTCTCTCGGCTGATTGAAGCCGGGATCCTCTATCAGCTCGGGTATAACATCCATGGATTCTATGGGCTCTCCAATTACTTCTATCGCCATGAACAGCAATACAAGTCCATGCTCCAGGAATGCCGGCAGAGCCGGCCTTTCGATGTCACTCCCTTTATTCGCTTTGGCGTGACCGGCTTTGCCAGTGAGCTCAAGAGCATCAACAATTTCATCAAAGCGCGAATCAATCGGTTGGTATATCGAAGCCGGCTTGACCGCGCTTGCCGCCTCAGGGTGGGGCCCCGACGGCGGCTTTTGAACCAAAGAGAATACAATCTGCTCGTTTTTCTCCTTACTGAAACAGAGCCTATAGATCCATTCTCCGATACCCCGTCCCGAAGGATTCAACTATCGGAGCTATTGGAGGCCGGTTACGTGCGAGCCGCCTACCAAAATGTTACCCGGCGAACTTTTCAAAGGGAGTTGATTCGGCTTGGAGAACTTGGATTCATCAAGTTCAGCAGAGATGAGCCCATTCGGGATTGGGTGGTGGAATTGGATTTCCGAGCAATCGCGAAATACTAGCAGCGATCCGGCAATCGCGGTGAACCTGGAGCTGACGGACGGCGATGGCGTCAGGTCTTGATGCACGCTGGTGGCACAGGGTCATGGTCTCTTTCGTCATTGAAGAGATCCACCCTTCAGCGGAAAACCTCGGGATCAAAGTTGTTCACCATGAGCGGTTTCCATGCCTGAGCCCATTGCCGAGTTCCAGACACCGTTCGGGGGGAAGTGGAATTGACTGTGGGCTGCAACTGGAGATGCTGCCAAACGAAGAATGGACTGGAATCCCATTGAGAATCCGCGGAAGATGGTAGATAGACTTGAACGGCTACGGGTGGACTCGCGTTCTCTTTGGTCTTTTCTTCACTCTTGAGACTCCTCTGTGAATCAAGGCTGCGTTTGAGCAACTCCGATCGCTCGATCGTTGTGAGCCCAAATTCGCAATCGCTTCTCCCTCTTCACAGTTGCAGATTGACTTCGCGATTGGGTTGTTGGAAGACCTTTCCGTCTTCGAGCCGGAGTGCAGTAAGTCGGCCTCCCCAGACACAGCCCGAATCGAGTGCCACCCCGATCGGAAGCCGGCGAAAGCCCAGAGCAGCCCAGTGACCGAAGTAAAAAGTCTTGGTCGAAGCCGGAAGGCGATAATCGAACCAGGGAAGGCATCCCGGGGGCGCCGCCTCGGGAGGCCCGGTGAAGTCGCACGGCGAACCATCGCGGCGACAGGTGCGAAGCGAGGTGAGGGCTTGCAGGCCCAGGCACAACTGAGCCAAGTCGGGCTGTCCCGTGGGTTGCTGCTCTTCCTTCTTACCGGTCGGCTTCCCGTTCTTCCCAGCAGCTTGGTTTCGGATCGAGAAGAGTTGTCGCAGCAGGTCCTTGGCGTCCGGACCTTGCAGCCGCGCCTCTGCCCGTCGAGCGACCTGCCGAGCCTGCTTGAGAGTCCAGTTGGGGAGGAGTCCGGCGTGCACCAGAACACTGCTCCGGGTCTCGTAAAGAAGCGGACGATGCCGGAGCCAATTTACCAGCTCGGAACCGTCTTGCCGGTCGAGCAGATCATCCAGGGTATCTCGCTTGCGCCGAGGGAAAATCTCCAGGGCTCGTCCTATCAGGTAGAGGTCGTGGTTCCCCAAGACAGAGACGACTTGTTCTCCCAGGTCCCGGGCCCAGCACAATACCTGGGCTGAATCGGGACCGCCATTGACCAGGTCTCCCACCAGCCAAAAGCGATCGCTGGAAGTCGGTCGGATTTGGCTCAGCAGGGTTTCAAGTGTTTGGTAACAGCCGTGGATGTCGCCTATGACATAGGTGCTCATCGGTCTTCGCGTTTTGTCCGGCAAGGCAAGATCGGTTTCTACGGCAACCAGCCAGGATTACGCATACACGCAATTACATTCCTGGCGGCTGGAACCTCCCATCCACGGCTGTCCATCCCCCGTCCACAAACAGTACTGCTCCGGTGACATAGCTGGAGGCGTCGCTGGCCAGGAAGATAGCCGGTCCGGCCATTTCGCCGGCTCGGGCCCAGCGGCCGAGAGCGGTCTTATCGGTGTAAGCCTGGTACCATTCCGGATCCGATTTGATGGGGTCGGTCAAAGGAGTTTCGACCACTCCCGGGGCAATGGCATTGACCCGGATTCCGGCCGGACCCAACTCGGCTGCCAGCGTGCGAACCAGTTGGACCAGGCCCGACTTGGTGGCAGCGTACACCGACTGGCCGGGCTCAACCGTCTGGGCCCTGATGGAGGAGAAGAGGACGATGCTGCCAAAACCTTGCGGAGCCATCAACTTGCCCGCCGTCTGGAGCACATGAAAAGCACCTTTGAGATTGAGCGTTACCACCCGATCGAACTCCTCACCGGTATAGTCCAAAAGAGGTTTGCGAACGTTGATGCCGGGAGTACTGAAGACGGCGTCTATCGGCCCCTCTTGCTTGACAGCACCCAGAGCCTCCTCGACCTCTACCCGGTTGCGAACATCCAGTGCCGCCGCTTCAGCAAAGACGCCCTTTTCCCGGATCGCCAGAGCCAACTTCTTGGCTCTTTGCCCGTCCAAATCAAGGCACCACAGGCGGGCTCCGCAGTCGGCACAGCCCAACGCAATCGCCTCGCCGATACCTGAAGCGGCGCCGACCACGACTACGGTACGGTCTTGCAGTGAGAAAAGTCCGCCGGAATCAGCGACTTGCGAAATGCTCAAGCAGTTTCTCCCCGGCAATCACCGTTTGGATTGGGACTTTCTGCTGCTCAGTGTAACTCAACCCGGGGGAACGCCCCGCGCTGCTGTGCTATTCTCCGGGAACCCATTTGGCACGAGTCTTGGACTCACCCCAAGGAACACACCGGTGACCGGAGCGGCAGCAACAGTCGATAAGATCGTAAGGCAGGTCGAGCAGGATGCCGAGGAATTGGTTGCCTTCGCGTCCGAGTTGATCAAGATCCCGACGGTCAACCCCCCTGGAGAACACTACCGGGAATGTGCTGAATTGGTTGCGCAACGGCTTGAACAGGCTGGTTTTGAGGCTCAGTTGCTGGTGGCTGAGGATTCCCCCCAACACAGCTCTAGTTTCCCTCGTGTCAATGTCTTGGGAACCAGGTGCGGCGCCGGCGCCGGTCCCGGTTTGCACCTTAATGGGCATATCGACGTCGTGCCTCCCGGGGACGGCTGGAGCCGGGACCCATTCACCCCAACCCTTGAAAAGGGACGTCTATATGGCCGCGGCAGCGCCGACATGAAATGTGGGCTGGCGGCCGCTCTTTTTGCCTGCGAAGCGCTCCGAAGGGCGGGTGTCCCCGTCCATGGGAGGTTGCAGTTCAGCGCAACTGTTGATGAGGAAAGTGGTGGATTCGCCGGAATGGCCTGGCTGGCCAGGAAAGGTTACTTGAGTCGGCGAACCACCGATTACGTCGTTATTCCCGAGCCGCTGGATGTAGATCGCATCTGTTTGGGACACCGTGGGGTCTACTGGTTCAAAGTGACGGCCAGAGGGCGGGTAGGGCACGGCAGCATGCCCTTTCTGGGAGTCAATGCGATCGTCCGGATGGCGCGCTTGGTGGAAGCCTTTCGCACCCAACTGGATCCATGCTTGGCCTCTCGCCGAACCGCGCTGCCGGTGGTCCCCGAGGCGGCCAAGCGGCCTTCCGTCAACCTCAATTCGATTTGGGGAGGTCAAGCGGAACATCTCCTCCAGACTCCCTGTGTTCCCGATCGCTGCCAGGCAGTGTTCGACCGCAGATTCCTGCCCGAAGAGGGCTTTGAAGAGGTTCGTCAAGAGATTTTGGATCTGCTGCTGCGCACCGGCGATTCCTGTCCCGGCCCGGATTTTGAGCTGGAAGACTTGATGGTGGTTGAGCCCGTGTCTACCTCGGCCAATTGCACTTTGGTAACGACTCTGGCTGAGGCAGTTTCTCTATTGCTGGGAAGGGAAGCCCAACTGGTTGCCAGCCCGGGCACCTACGACCATAAACATGTCCGCCGCTTGGCGGGGATCAAAGAGTGTGTGGCCTATGGTCCCGGACGACTGGAGTTGGCCCACCAGCCCGACGAATGGTGCTCCCTGGAAGATATGCTGGTTGCCACCCGCGTGTTGGCTTTGACGATTTCTCGGCTGTTGCGCCCAAGAGGACTCTCCTAGATAAAGCTGCCAATCTGGAGATCGATGGGGCGATTGACCGGGTTTTCAGAATCGATCCGCTGTTGACGCTTGTCAGCGGCCGGGTCGGAGGTTGGAAACAAAGTCTTCGACCTGAGACCCTGCCGGCTTGCGATCCTGCTCTTCCGGCAGCGGTGAAAGCGACAGTAGTTTCTTCATGTCGTAGACCATCCCCTCGCGCGTGTAGGAAGAGAATTCCAGGATCCCCGTGTCCATGCGGATAGCGTCTTCCGGACATGCTTCCACACAGTATCCACAGAAAACACACAGGCCCAGATCGATGTCGAAGCGTACCGGGTACTTTTCGATCCGTGGGTCGGGGTGTTCGCCGGCGACGATGTATATGCAGCGAGCCGGGCAAACCGTTTCGCACATCATGCAGGCCACGCAACGAGGGGCTCCATCCTCGCGCCGGGTAAGCCGGTGGAGCGTTCTCAGCCGAGATGGCAGCGGGCGTCTTTCTTCGGGATATTGGTATGTTTCGGCGGCTCTGGAGGCCCGCTTCAAACCGAGCAGGTGGGCCACGTGGAGCGTCAGATTGCGGAAAAAATGGCCAGCCGTGATCCGTAGTCCCTTTACCACTTCCGGGACATAGGTTCTTTCCCAGAAACTGAGCCGATGTTCCACCGTCTTGATTGCCATGGGATCAATTCTCCAGCCAGAGCAGCACAAAGCCGGTGACCAGGATATTGAGGATGGAAAGCGGAAGCATCAGCGTCCACCCAAGTCTCATCAACTGGTCCCAGCGAAAACGGGGCAGCGTCCAGCGAATCAACATCATCAGAAAACAGAAAAAGAAAACCTTACTCAGGAAAGCGGTCACTTGAAGCAGCATGACCGCGACTTCCGGCAGCGCAAGCGATCCTCCCCAGGGGAACTGAAAACCGTGCTGACCCAGGAAAGGCACTTGCCATCCGCCAAAGAAGAGGGTGGTAATCAGCGAGGAAGCCAGCACGGTTCCGACAAGGTCGGTCAACATGAACATGCCGAACTTCATACCGCTGTATTCGACAAAGTAACCAATGATTTCCGACTCGCCTTCCGGCACGTCAAAGGGGACCCTCTTTGTTTCCGCCATGGCCGCCGTGGCAAACAACAGGAAGCCGAACGGCTGCAACACAACACCCCACATAGGAACCCATCCCCAAAGCAACTCGCCCTGGATGTGGTTGATCTGCTGAAGGTTGAAGGTTTGAAAACACATCAAGAGTCCAATCAGGGTAGCGCCCATGGTGATTTCGTAGGAAATCATCTGACTGGAAGCCCGCACTCCCCCCAAAAGGGCAAAGTTGTTGCCGGAAGCCCAACCTGCCAACACAAAGCCGTAAATACCCATGCTCATGATGGCGAAGACAAACAGCAGTCCTATGTTGAGATCCAGTACTTGAAGCGAAACCTGCTGGTTGCCGAAATGGTAGAGGCCTCCGAATGGAATCACGGCAAAGCTGATTAAGGCAAAGAAAAGGGCAATCAAGGGGGCCAGCGTGTGAAGAAAGCGGTTTCCCTGGGGAGGAACGAAATCCTCCTTGGTGATCATTTTGATGGCGTCGGCGATGTTGTGGAAAAGCCCCAAGGCGGTGATGCCAAACACACCGGCTCGGTTGGCTCCAATCCGATCTTGCATGACCGCACTCTGTTTACGCTCCATCCAAGTCAGCAAGAAACCCAACACCATCACCACGTTGAAGAGAAAGAACGCTTTTCCGATCTCGATGGCGGCTTCCGTGGCTGACACTTTTGGACGGCCCTTTCGCGATTAGACTTGTCAGGTGTCCAGCACCGCGCCGTACTGACCCAGTTGCTGGTAGGTGATCTTGCGCCACTGCTGAAAAAGCTCACCGGCTTGGTGGCCGGCGGCGGAGATCCCCAGCTTTTCGGCCAGACATCCCAGGATCTTCAGATCGTCAAGCGCTTCTTCCAGCGGCGGAAATGCTCGCCGGAAAACTTGGGTCCGGCCCTCGAAGTTGGTAAAGGTACCTTCTTTTTCGGCATAGGTCGCGCCGGCCAAAACGACGTCGGCCGCTTCGGCTGTGGGGTTCCAGTTGGTACCGTGATAAATCACAAACTCAGCCTGGCGGAGCAGTTCCAGCAATTCGTCGCCCAAGTCGTGACCGATCACGTAGAGCAGTTTGATCTCGCCATCGGCGGCTTTCTGCAAAAGTGGCCGGATGTCTGCGTCCAGGCCCAGCGCAGCGGCGCCGGCGCTATTTGGGTTCTTGTCGGCGCGAATCAGAAAATCATCCTGATAGCCCCCGACTGCCGCCGGGTCACGAAACCCGATCTGCTCGACCTCCAGATGGTCTCGAAAGATTTGCTTGAGCAGAAATAGTTCTTCGTTGGAGAGCTGAGCCGAGGCCAAGACAGCGATACTTTGGGGCCCCCATTGCTGGGCGGCGGCCTGCAGAGAACGACTTGCTTCCTCCAAAGCACCTTCCCAGGTGCAGGGCTTGAGCTGTTGGTGATCTCTCAAATAAGGAAACTCGATCCGGTTCTCATCGATAAACTCAAAGCCGAAACGCCCCTCATCGCAGATCCACCACCGATTGACCTCGGGATTGAAACGGGGCTTGAGGCGTTGCACCCGGCGTCCTCCCGCCTTGTAATCGCGCGCATCACCGGTGTAATGAAGCGTGATGTTGCAACCGCGGGCGCAGCCGTTGCAAATCGATTCCTGTCCTCTCAGATACCAGACCCGGCACTTGAAACGAAACTGCCGTTCGGTCAGAGCGCCGACCGGGCAAATGTCAATCACATTGCCCGAATAGGGATTGTCGAGGGTTTGGCCCGGATAAAGATCGATGACAGATGCGTTGCCCCGGTTGAAAATACCCAGCTCGTGCGTTTGGGTGATCTCTTCGGTGAAGCGGGTGCAGCGGCTGCAGAGCACACAGCGTTCCTGATCGAGGATAACGTTTGCTCCCAGAGGATGGGCCTTTTTCCGCTTGATCTTGTCTTCCACGAAACGGCTCTGGTAGCGTCCATAGGTCATGTAGAAATTCTGCAGATCGCACTCGCCCGACTGGTCGCAAACGGGACAGTCCAGTGGGTGATTGGTGAGCAGGAACTCAAGCATGTGTCGGCGCGCGGTCTTGACTTTGTCACTGCAAGTCGACACTTTCATGCCATCCGAAGCGGTCAGGTGACAGGAAATCTGGAGCCGGGGATTGTTCTCCAGCTCGACCAGGCACATGCGGCAGCTTCCGGCGATGCTGAGTCCCGGGTGATAGCAATAACGCGGGATGTAGATACCGAGCTTCTCGGCGGCCTGGATCAGGGGCGTCCCGGTGCCGACTTCAATTTCGCGTTGGTCTATTGTCAGAGTTGGCATGAAGGCCGCCCAGATGGTGCAAAATCGTTGCCGGCTGAGCTCATTGAGTCGTCATAGGAACCGGATCGGTAACGTCACAGCTACCGTTCCTGATGTGGTATTCGAATTCGGACCTGAACTTGGTGACGTAGCTCTGTACCGGCAAAGCGGCCGCGTCACTCAGGGCGCAGATACTCGTTCCCATCATATTCGAGGCGATCCCAAGCAGAGTTTCAAGATCGGATTCCCGGCCGCCTCCAGCCACCATACGGGACAGGATTTTGTCCAGCCATCCTGTTCCTTCGCGACAGGGTGTGCATTGGCCGCACGATTCGTGGGCATAGAAACGGGTCACCACACAAAGCGCCTTGACGATACAGACTTGGTCGCTGAGGACCATGATACCGCCCGATCCTAACATGGAACCGGCCTGGGCCAAGCTATCGAAATCGAGGGGCAAATCGAGACAATTGGCCTCCAGAATTGGGGCCGAGCTTCCCCCGGGGATGACGGCTTTCAGCTCGCGGTCCTCAATCAAGCCGCCCCCATGGTCGTAAATCAGTTCGCGCATGGGAGTGCCCATCGGGAGCTCGTAGACACCTGGTTGTTTCACCAAGCCTGAAAGACAGAACAGCCGCGTCCCGCCGCTGCGTTCCACACCCAGACCGGCGAACCATTCCCCTCCTTTTTCAACAATCTTGGGGAGGTGGGCAATGGTCTCCACGTTGTTGATCACGGTGGGACAGCCGAAGAGGCCCACCAGGGCGGGGAAGGGTGGTTTCAGGCGGGGCCAACCCTTCTTTCCCTCCAGCGACTCCAGCAGACCGGTTTCTTCTCCGCAGATGTAGGCCCCGGCTCCACGATGAATGAAGACTTCCAAAGAAAAGTCCTGTCCCAGCACCGAGGAACCCAACACACCGGCTGCATAGGCTTCGTCGACCGCCTTTTGTAGTCGGTAGTAAGGGTGAGCGTACTCCCCCCGAATATAGATGTAGGCGGTTCGAATCCCCACTGCGTGGCAGCAGATGATAATGCCCTCGATGAGTCGGTGGGGGTCCCAGGTCATGATGTATTTGTCCTTGAAGGTTCCCGGTTCGGCCTCATCGGCGTTGACCGCCAAATACTTTGGCTTGTCACTGTTTTTAGGGACGAATTTCCACTTCATCCCGGTAGGGAATCCGGCTCCACCCAGCCCTCGCAAGTTGGACTTGAGGACCTCTTCGATCACCTCTTCGGGCGGCATCTTGAGTGCCTCTAGTGCCGACTCATAGCCTCCGTGGTCTCGATACCACTGCAGATCACGGGCATTCTCGTTGCCAAAATATTCCGAAACGAGTTTGATGATCGGCATGGTTAAAGTGGCCTGCTCCGCGCCGGTGAACCGACCTCAAGACTGCCAAGGGGAGCACTCATAGCAACGACTCCAAAATTCTATCCACTTCAGCCGGAGTGAGATTACCGTGATAGTCCTCGTCGAGTTGCAACATCGGAGCGATCTCACAAGCCCCCATGCAATCAGCGACGGCTTCCCAACTGAAGGAGGAGTCGCGCGTAGTCTCGCCGCTGTCGACCCCCAACTTTTGGGTCAGATGAGCTCGAATGCGGCTGCTTCCCCGGAGCCAGCAACTCAAGTTGCAACAGAGGCGGATGTGATGTTTCCCGGGCCGGCGCCGATGGAAAAGCGAGTAAAACATCAGCACCTCGCGAACATCGACCAGGGGAACATCCAGAAGTTGTGCCACGTAAGCTTCAGCTTCAGGCGGAATAAAATCGTTTTGCTCTTGGACGAGGCGCAGCGTCGGTAGCAGCGCTGCCCGCTTGACGGGGTAACGCTGCAGGATCTTCCGGAAGACTTGCTGATTGGCCGCTGAGAACTCAAATTGGCTGTTCACCGGTCCAATTCTCCTGCGATCATGTTGACGGAACCGAAGGTTGGGACCAGATCGGCCAGTTGATCCCCCTCAATGATGGAGGAGAGGGCTGCCATGATGGGAAAACAGGGTGGATGACAGCGCACCCGCCAAGGTCGGTCACTGCCGTCGCTGACGATATAAAAGCCTAGTTCTCCATTGGCCCCTTCGACGAAATAGTAAACCTCCCCGGCCGGGGGTCTCACCCCATGCCCTTGCATGATGATCTTAAAGTGGTTCATCAGGGCCTCGATGTTGGAGTAAACCTGCTCTTTAGGCGGTAGCCAATCGTCGGGGCTGTCAGCATTAACTCCTTGGTGGTAACGCTGTTCAGAGCCCTCCAGGGTTGGCCCGACCAGGGCCTGATTGTCAAGCAGGCCTCGGGTTTGACCGAATTTCCCCAGATCGGCCATCAAGGCCGGGTCGATGACCCTGCCTTCAACGTCCACGTTAGTGGGGCCTCCCGGAAGGTCGTTGAGAGCTTGCTCGACGATCCGGATCGACTGGCGCATTTCTTCCATGCGAACCAGGTACCGGTCGTAATTGTCACCCCGGGTTCCTACTGGGATGTCAAAATCGAAGCGTTCGTAAATCGAATAGGGAAACGCTTTGCGAACGTCGTGAGCCACGCCGGATCCCCTCAGGAATGGACCCGTGATCCCCCACTTGAGAGCGTCGGAACCGGTAATGACGCCCAAGCCGGTCATGCGGTCGTGAAAGATCCGGTTGCGGGTCAGCAGCTGGTCGACCTCGGTAATGACTTCGCCGGTTTTTTTAAGGGCCGCGCGACAAGCCGGGACGAAGTCGTCGGGCAGGTCGGCTTTCACGCCTCCGACCCGGGCATAAGAAATCGTTAAGCGAGCACCGGTAACCTGCTCGACCAGTTCCCAGAGCCACTCCCGCGCTTTGATCATGTAGAGAAAAACGGAGAAAGCCCCCAGTTCCATCGCCGAGGCTCCGACGCAAGTCAGGTGGTCGCAGATGCGAGAGATCTCGCTCATGATCACCCTGATGTATTCGCAGCGTTCAGGGACCTGAAGTCCCATCAACTTCTCGACCGCGCCGGCAAAGGCAAAGTTGTTGATCAAGGGAGAGACATAGTTCAGGCGATCGGTGTAAGGAAAACATTGAGTGTAGGTTCCAGCCTCACATTCCTTTTCGAATCCGCGGTGGAGATAACCGATGTCGACGTCGGCCCTGCGAATGATTTCACCGTCCAGTTCCACCTCGATCTTGATGACCCCGTGCATAGCCGGATGGGAAGGTCCGACATTGAGCATCATGGTCTTGGTATGGGGAGCGACTGTTTCCGGCATGACGAGTTTTCTTCAGTCCTGAGGACCCACCAGGGGTTGACGCTTATCGATCGGGTAGTCCTTGCGCAAGGGATGCCCTTTGAACTCAGGGTAGAGCAGCAGTCGGCGCAGATCCGGATGTCCCCGGAAACGGATTCCGAACATGTCATAGACTTCCCGTTCGTACCAGTTAGCTACCGGCCAGATTCCGGACACGCTATCCAGCTCGGGTTCGATGCCCTCCACCGGCACCCTGAGGCGCAACCGAGCCGACCGGCTCAGCGACCAGAGATGGTAAACCACTTCGAACCGGGGTTGCCGGTCGAGATGGTCAACGGCCGTAAGGTCCACCAAAGTCTGGAAATCGAGCTTGGGATCGTCCCGAAGTGCCAGTGCCACCTTGCGCAGGCCGCTGGGTGAGAGGACGATTGTCTCCTCTCCCAAGTCGCAGTGGCTTTCAATGATGACGGGTTCGAATTCCCGGGTGAGCAGTTGGATGCTCTCTTTTTTCTTCATCGTTGCGGCGGTTGGGGCACGGGGTGGAAGTGAGTGTTCTTCACACTTCTTGTTTCTGGTTCTGGATCTTGTCCTGCAGCATCATCAGCCCTTGCAGCACCGTTTCAGGGCGGGGTGGGCATCCGGGAATATAGATGTCGACGGGAAGGATGTGGTCGATGCCGCGGATAACGGCATAGTTGTCGTAGAAGCCTCCAGTGCAGGTACAAACGCCGAACGCAACTACCCACTTGGGGGCACACATCTGCCGGTAGACGTTGAGCAGTACAGGACCCATTTTCTGGCTGATGGTCCCGACCACGAAAAGAACATCCGCCTGGCGCGGAGAAAAGCGTGGCAAGCCGGCCCCGAATCGGTCAACGTCGTAGTGCGCACAGGCAGTGGCCATGTACTCCATGCCACAACAAGCGGTCACGAAGGGGTATTGGAAGATCGAATATTTGCGCGCCCAGCCGATGGCGCGGTCAAGTTTGCTGGTAAAGAATCCCTCGCCCCCACTGGCGGGGAGCTTTTCTAGCTCCATTTGAAAACCCCACGTTTCACTGAGTAGTACAGACCTGCCAGTACCACCAGTAGGAAGACCAACATCTCGACAAATCCGAACAAGCCCAGATCCCGATAAACCAGGGCCCAGGGAAAAAGAAAAAGCAACTCCACGTCAAAGAGGATGAAGAGTATGGCCACCAGAAAAAACTTGACGGGAAAGCGTCCCCGGACGACCGGATTGGGTTCGTTGCCACACTCGAAAGGCAGGTCGTGTATCCGGCCCGAGCGCCGTGGTCCCAACCAGTGATGAAGTGCCACCATGGCCCCGGCGGTAAAAGCAGCAAAACCGATCAATACACCAAAACCGAAAAGACTGTCCATGTCCTTCGCAACTCGCACGTTTTGAGCCCCTTTATCCTACCATGCGAGGGCTGGTCTCGCACCGAGCCGGCAGCAGTGCCGCCGTCTCCTCGTCCGGAACCGCCGGTGCTTTGCCTGGCGGCAACACTGCTCAAAGCACCAACTCATTTTCTGGTATCTTAAAGGGCGACATGGACGTTGCTCACTCGGCATCCAGGCCCCGCCGCCGGCATCCCCCTTGGCTTAAAGTGCGGGCTCCTTTTGGGGAGCAAGTGCATCGGCTCAAGAATCTATTGGACGGTTTGGGTCTGAACACCGTCTGTCAGGAAGCGATGTGTCCCAATTTGGGCGAATGTTGGTCACACGGAGTGGCTACCTTCATGATTTTGGGAGATATCTGCACCCGCGGCTGCCGCTACTGCGCGGTGGGCAAAGGACGTCCCGCTCCGCTTAACGCCGAGGAGCCGCGGCAGGTGGCCGAAGCGGTCAAGGCTATGGGACTCGGGCACGTGGTGATTACTTCGGTCGATCGGGATGATTTGGAAGACGGCGGAGCCTCCGTTTTTGCCGAGACAATCGCACGAGTTCGGGAACAGTTGCCCGGCTGTGTCCTGGAAGTTCTGGTACCCGACTTTCGGGACAAGCCGGGGGCGCTGGATATTCTTTTTGAGGCTTGGCCTGAGATCTTCGGCCACAACATCGAGACCGTGCCCCGGCTGTTCCCGTCGACGCGGGGCGGCGGCGACTATCAGGTTTCACTTGAGGTCTTGGCGGCCGCACGGCAGCGCGCACCGGAGCTGGTTTGCAAAACGGGAATGATGCTGGGGTTGGGCGAGCAAGAACAGGAGGTGCTCGAAGTGATGCAGGATCTCCTCGAACGGGGAGTCAGCATTCTGACCCTGGGTCAATACTTGCGTCCGACCGCTTGGCATTTGCCGGTGGCACGACACTATCATCCCGAAGAGTTTCAAGAGTGGAAGGAACGAGGTGAAGCGCTCGGTTTTGAGCATGTTGAGGCCGGTCCGCTGGTGCGGTCCAGTTACCTCGCCGATCGCCAGTTCGATTCCCTGCGCAAAAAGCGCCCCACGCCCCTGATTCAACTCGAGTCTTGAGGATTGACTCCCGCCCGCGGCCGGCGGCGGGGCCAATCAACCAGCCCCCCGGATCGTTGTAAGAGAACGGGGGCCAATGGTACCATTTGCTGCCACGAAGCGAGGAGCAGCCATGCCCAGATATCTACCGATTCAGCCTGACGCCGCCAACCCCGAGATCAAGGAGACTTATGATCGGGTGAGGGCCGGCTTGGGACAAGTGCCCAATTATCTCAAGACCTTGGCACACAGCCCCCACTACCTTGAAGCCGTTGCCGACCTCTACCTCACAATGGCCGCTGAGTCCAGCTTGAGCAACAAGATCAAGACTTTAGTGGCTCTGAAGACCTGCAAGATGGATCGCTGTTCGATCACCATCAAATCGCATATTGAAGCGGCGCGGGCCGCCGGATGGAGCGAGGAGCAGATCGAGGAATTCGACGAATATATTGCCAGCGATTTGCTCAATCACTACGAGAAGGATGTTCTTCAGTTGGTGGAACTGGTGCTGACGACCCCCGACGACATTCCGCAACTCCAGTTTTGGGCGCAACTGGACAATCACTTCACCTCGGATCAAGTGGTCGAGATCATCACCTTGATTAGCTTCCACAACATGGTCAACCGCTTTCTGCTGGCTGTTGAGGTGGAGCCCGATGCGGTTCCGGTAGAGGCCTAATCCAGCCTTATCCAGACTTGCCCCTCTTTGAGGCGGACTTCGAAGCAATCGGCCTTGAGGTCTCCGTGGAAGGTGCACACGCCGGTGGTGACTTCAAAAGTCCACGCGTGCCAGGGGCATTGGATCACCGATCCCTTCAGTTGACCCTCGGCCAGGGGACCTCCCTCGTGGGGGCAGAGGTTCTCGATAGCCCAGATCCGTCCATCGATTTTGAAGATTCCGATTTCGCGTTCGCCTACCTCCACCACCAGTCCTTTGTCACTGAGAATCTCGTCAACTCCGGCAACTGGGACGAACTTGGCCATTTCCCCTTCCATAAGCTCCGGTTCCGCAGGTTCAAGGACGATTATGGCACAACAATGAATATGGTCCGACTGCCACAAGCTGGTCGGGGAAGTGACCCGCCCTCAAATCCAGCCGTGTTGCTTCGCCAACTTGGCAAAACTGAACTGGAGGTTCCTGAAGCACGAGTTACGGAGAGAGGCTTGGGTATTCGGCCGATATTCTACTTCTTCAGGGACCGAGAAGCATCTACAATCACCGTTGTGAAGCTGTCGAGATCCAGCGGTGTTGTGCTGCACCCCACCTCCTTGCCCGGGCCCTACGGAATTGGTGATTTAGGTCCTGAGGCCTATCGGTTTGCCCGTTTTGTCTCCTCCTCGGGCCTGGGCGTGTGGCAGGTCTTGCCTTTGGGTCCCCCGGGCTTTGGCGATTCACCCTACCAATGCTTTTCCGCCTTTGCGGGCAACCCCCTTTTGATCAGCCCCGATCTCCTGGCACAAGATGCATTACTCGACAAAGCCGATCTGGAGGAAAGGCCCGATTTTGATCCCGCCAGGGTTGATTTCCGAGCAGTGATCGATTTCAAGCTACCCTTGCTCGAACGGGCCTATCGGAATTTCAAAGCGGCCGCCGGCAATCAGACAGGGAGCGAATTCAAGGTTTTTTGCCGAAGTTGCTCCACTTGGCTGGACGATTACGCACTTTTTCGAGCGGTCAAGGAGTTGCACCAGGGTGCTCCTTGGACCGATTGGGGCGAAGCCATCCGCCGGCGCGATCCTGCCTCGCTGGCGCAGTGGAGGGAGAAGCTCTCGGACCAAATCCAGATGCATTGTTTCTGGCAATTCCAGTTTTTTAAGCAGTGGAGCCGACTCAAGCAATTCTGTGCCGACAACGGAGTTCGGATCATGGGAGATCTTCCCATTTTCGTAGCCCACGATAGCGCCGACGTGTGGGTCCAGCCTGAGTTGTTCGAGCTTGATTCGGCCGGGAAACCGGTTCGAGTCGCCGGCGTGCCCCCGGACTATTTCAGCGAGACCGGCCAACTCTGGGGCAATCCGATTTACCGTTGGGACCGAATGCGGCAAGACGGCTACCGATGGTGGATCAACCGTTTTCGCTCCGCGCTCGAGCTGGTCGACCTGATTCGCTTGGACCACTTTCGGGGTTTTGAGGCTTTTTGGGCGGTACCGGCTGATCGGCCGGATGCGGTCTCCGGCGAGTGGGTACCGGGTCCTGGAGCCCCATTCTTTGAAGCTGTGGAGCGCGAGCTGGGCTCGCTTCCGGCGGTGGCTGAGAATCTGGGCTGGATTACTCCCCCAGTGGAGGACCTTCGCAAGCGCTTTGACTTTCCAGGTATGGGCGTTTTGCAATTTGCCTTTGGATCGGACCCACAGGCTTCTGACTTCATCCCCCACAATCACACGCAGCACATGGTGATTTATAGCGGCACCCACGACAACGACACCACAATGGGTTGGTGGAAGGGTGGGGGTGAAGAGACTCGTACGCGGAAGCAGATGGAGAAGGAACGAGATCTTGCGCGGCGATATCTTGCCGCCGACGGACGCAATCCCGGGCATTGGGATTTTCTCAAGGCCGTTATGGCTTCAGTCGCGAAATTGGCGCTGGTGCCCTTGCAGGACATTTTGGGACTCGGCTCGGAGGCCAGGATGAACACGCCCGGACGAGTTAACGGCAACTGGGCTTGGCGTTTCCAGGCCGACGACTTGGCCTCCCCTATGCGCGAACGTCTGCTCGAATTGACTTGGCTTTATGGGCGTCGTCCCGGCCCAAGAAAAATGCCCGATAAGGGTAGTCCCGGGGTTGGTTGAAAACCGCTGAGCTTTTTGCCCGAGTCGTCAGTAGACTCCTTTAGGGGGTAGAATCCTCAGGTAAGCCCATGTCACCTCGAGTCATACTGCACGTGGATATGGATGCTTTCTTTGCCTCGGTGGAACAGCGTGAGCAGCCGGAGCATCAAGGCCGGCCGGTCGTGGTGGGCGCCGACCCCCAGCAAGGCTCCGGCCGAGGCGTCGTGGCCGCCTGCTCCTATGAAGCGCGAAAGTTTGGAATCCACTCGGCGCTCCCAATCTCTCGAGCCTTTCGGCTCTGTCCCCAGGCGATCTATCTACGTCCCAACGCCGCCCTTTACCATCGAGTGTCTCGGGAGGTGATTTCGATCTTGAGACGATTCACCGATTTGGTGGAGCCTGTCAGCATTGATGAGGCCTTTTTGGACGTCACCGGCTCCCAGCGTCTTTTTGGTTCCGGTTCCCAAATCGCCGCTCAAATCAAAGAGCTTGTGCGCCGGGAGCAGCAGCTTGCCTGTTCTATCGGAGTCGCTTCCAACAAGTTCGTGGCCAAGATAGCCAGCGATCTAAAGAAGCCGAACGGTCTTTGTGTGGTAGCGTCCGGAACCGAGAAGAACTTTCTCCGCAGCTTGCCAGTGAGGACAATTTGGGGTGTGGGGAAAAACACGGAGAATCAACTCCTCCGGCTTGGAGTTCGCACCATCGGCGATGTTGCAGCCCGCGACGCCTCTTACTGGGAAGAATTGATGGGCAGCCGGGGGCAGCACTTGTGGGAGCTTTCCCAGGGGCTGGACGAACGTCCGGTTCAGGTGGGCCGCGGCTTCAAGTCACTCAGTCACGAGTTCACTTTCAGCCAGGATTGTGACGACCCGGAGGAAATCCGCAAACTGCTGCTGTCTCTCTGCGAGGACGTAGCGCGGCGAGCGCGCAAGAATCGGGCCCTCGGCCGCACAGTAACCTTGAAGTGGCGCTATCAGAATTTCACGACACTGACGCGCCGGCGAACCCGGTCGCAAGCGACCGACGATGCCCAAACACTCTTCGTTGAAGTCGAACGATTGATGCAGGAATTTCTGCCATTGAAGCAAAAAGTTCGCCTGGTCGGGGTGGGCATCAGCCGCTTTGAAAACCTCGATACCAAACAGAAAGGGCTCTTCTTCCAATCTGAAACCAAGAAAACGAAGCTGGATGCCAGCGTCGATGCCATTACCGAGAAGTTTGGGCAGCACAGCATCCGCAAGGCCAGTTTGCTCGACCAACGCCGCTCGGACGAGCGTCTCAGCTCCTTTATCGAGAACTGAACCGGTTCGCCCCCGTCGGTCGAAGCTCAACCCCAAAAATCGTGCAGGCAGAGTTGGATACAATGCTCGGTTTGCTATACTTTCCCCGTCATGCGGTGGCGGCATAAAGGGATCGATTTTTCCATCGAATTCGAGGTACTGGGCCCTTTCACATTGGCTTCGGCCCGAGTGCCGCCTCAGGGACCCTTTGTGCGAGTTCGGCCGTTTTCGGCCCTGGGTCGGGGCCGCAACGAGAGTGTAGCTTTACTCAAGCAGCAGATTGAGATGGAGTACCGGCGAGTGCCCGAGGCGCCGCCGGACCGCTAGAGGTCACTGAATCTCGCGGACGGCCTCGAAGAAGCGGGCCAGCTTTTCTCGATCCAGTTGATTGTGGCTGCGTACACCCGAGCAAAGGTCGACTCCAAAAGGCCTGACAGTCCTGACCGCCTGTCTGACATTGTGAGCGTTGAGTCCTCCCGCCAGGAACACGGGCTGCAACACGCGCTCCCGGATCCGGCAGCTGATGGTCCAGTCATGAACGCGTCCAGTGCCACCGAGTTCCTTGGTCTTGAGATTGGGGTTGCCGGAATCGAGCAGAAGCGCGTCTACCAAAGGAGCGACTCGACAGGCCGTCTTCAAACTTTCCTCACCCGTCACGTGAATTACCTGGACAATCGAAATCCCCGGCAATTCGTGCCGGAGCCGGGAATAAACGTGAAGCCGGGGAAGATCGCACAACTGGAGCGTGTTGACGCGGCAACGTCTTTGCTGGGCCACGATGGTTCTAGCATCGCAACTACTCGTCAACAAGAATGAGCCGACTGCCGGGGGAACGATTGCGGTGATGCGGGCAATTTCCGATTCGGGTATCACCCCGGGGCCACTGGGCATGGCCGAGACCAAGCCGAGCGCCGATGCCCCCCAGCCCAATGCCAACCGCGCTTCAGAGCGGCTTCGGATGCAGCAGATCTTGACGCGAAGCGGCTCAGGCAACACGAGAGACCTTCTCCTCCGACTGCCCTCCGAGTCTACCGCTGGGTCTAGGAGAGCTTGGCGGGGTAATAGCCACTTCGGTGACGGATGTTGAGTCTCTTGCCGTTAGTCAGTTTGACACGGAGCTTCCGAAACTTGCCTCCCCTTTGGGGCAGCATCGGGGTATACGTCAGGCTGTATTGGCTGCGCAACTCGGTGTTGATGAGTTCGAATGCTTCCTCCATCAGATTGGGAGAATAGGGGAAGAAAGCTCGTCCTCCGGTGCCTTCACTCAACTTGAGGAGGGTTTTCTCTCCTTTTTTTTCAGGGCTGGCGGCAAAACGGCTGGTGCCGATAGCATAGACGATCACACCAGCTAGCTGGGCGATTTGAAGCGTTTCTGCCAAGTTGTGCCGACTATTGAGGTCAACGCCGTCGGAAACAATGATGATTGTCTTTCTGGCCCTCGGAGCGGTCATCTTGTCTTGTGCCACTAAAGCCACCGCGTCCAGCAGGGAGGTTCCCCCGCCGGCTTTAAGGTCCTGGATCTTGCCGGTGATGGTCGCCGGACTATTGGTAAAGTCACTCAACATCTGCACTCCGGAGTCGAACTCCACCAGCAAGGTCTGATCCTGAGATCGCATTACTGAACGCACGAAATTGGTGGCAGCCTGTTTCTCGAAATCGAGCTTGGGGCGGACGCTGGCACTGGTGTCGATCAGTAGTCCGATATGAAGCGGAAGGTCTACTTCCTGGGCGAAGTGAGTGACAGGCTGAAGTTTACCGTTCTCGTAGATGTGAAACCGATCGCGGTTCAGATCGGTCACGAAGCGGCCTTGGGCGTCGGTGACACTTACCAAAACGTTGACCGCGTTGACATCTACCCTGATTTCGGGAGGCGGTTGGGCCCCGAGCAAAGTTATCGACCAGAAGGCGACTAGTAACCGGGCTCCGGGCCGGAACCGATTTCCAAGCTTGAGCATAGCGCTAATCTACCAATTCGCCCCTAGCGCTTGCAAACCTGGAAAAAGACAATCTGAAGGCGCTTTGCCAACGGCCGAGACGGTTTACTTTTGAAAGGAAAACCTTGAGAATTGAATCCCTGGTTATGGAAGATCGGAGTGGTCAACTCAAGCGCCTGGATGAAGTTCTAAGCCAGATCATGAGGGGTTGGTTTGAACGCGCCAGGGCTAATTACGTAACCGAGGAGGAGAGCCGCCAACTGGGAATCGAACCCGAGATGAAGCTGTTTTCCGACCACGCCATGCACCGAATCAAATTTTCTCGAGCCTCGGAGCTGGATGTGACCTACGGACTGGGCGCCTTCGAAATCGATGCCAAGCTGGTGATCGAGTCCAGCGTCAATAACAAGTCGGCAGGTTTCGATTACTCCTCCTTTGTCGAAAAATTGAAGTCCCATTACTGGCGGAGCCGCCATGAAAAGCCGTGGCTCCGAGCGGGATTTGACCGTTTTTCCTATAGTGATTTGATGCCGTTTGAGCCGCTCTGGGGCAAGTCGGTCCAGTTGGAGACCAAAAAGGTGAAAGCCGACATCATCCGGCTTCGGTTTCCACTCAATCCCAAATATGAAGATCTCCTGTTGACCCACCTCGATGTGCTGCGTGATCTGGTGGAGAACTACTGTCTCTATCCAATCAAGCGGATTTATGCAGAGTCGTATCATCAGACCTGAAGAGTCGGCCCAGAGTGGTTGCTACCAGATCGATCAGGTGTTTTGTTCAAGAATCCGGAATTCGATTTCAATGGGGCTCCCTGTCTTAGCCCACCCGAATAGAGGATTTGACAATATAGTCGTCCGCCGAGAGTTTGGCGGGTTGGGGGGACTAGCCGGTAAGCGCCCCTGGTCGGAGGAGCTGTCGATTGCGTCAAGGGAAGCCGGGCAAACCAGTTGCTGAAGGAGAAGGAATGCGGATTGCCGTCCCCCGCGAGACCCACCCCGCGGAAAGACGGGTCTCTTTGTTACCGGTCGGCGTAAGAGAACTCTGTCAACTGGGGGCACGAGTGAGTGTCGAGTCCGGGTTGGGGAGCAGTTTGGCCATTGCCGACGGCGAATATCTTGAAGCGGGCGCCCAGGTCGTGTCCGAGCGGGTTGATTTGTTGGCAGAGGCTGAATTGGTATTGGGCCTGAGAAAGCCGTCTATCGCCGACGTTTCCTCTCTTCGCCCGAGCACAATCCACGTGAGTTTTTTGGATCCGTTTCAGGAGAACGAGTTGGTCGCTCGATTCGCCGCGCAGGGTGTTTCAGCCCTTAGCATGGAGATGATTCCGCGTTCAACCCGGGCTCAGAAGATGGATGCTCTCAGTTCACAGGCCAGCTTGGCCGGTTACGTCGCCGTTATACTGGCAGCCTCTGAACTCGGGAAGATCTTTCCCATGATGACGACTCCGGCAGGGACTATCGCCCCGGCCCGCGTCTTCGTGATTGGAGCCGGTGTGGCCGGATTGCAGGCCATCGCTACGGCCAAGCGGCTGGGGGCGCGGGTGGAGGCCTATGACACCAGGCCGGTGGTTGAGGAGGAAGTCAAGTCTCTGGGAGCTCGTTTTGTGCACATTGATCTGGGCAAGACGGGACAGACCAGACAGGGATACGCCAAGGCTCTGAGCGAGGAACAGTTGGATTTTCAGCGGCGTGAAATGAAACGCTATTGTGCTCGTGCCGATATTGTGATTACGACCGCGCAGCTTTTCGGTCGTCCGGCCCCGCGCATTGTGAGCCGGGAGATGTTGAGCGCCATGAAGCCAGGAAGTGTGGTGGTCGACCTGGCAGTGGAAAGTGGCGGCAATGTCGAGGGTTCAGAGGCGGATCGGGTGGTCGACGTTCACAACGTACGGGTCGTCGGGCTGACCAATCTTCCGGGCCGGGTGCCTTGGCCCGCCAGCCAAGTCTATTCCAACAACTTGGTGGCTTTGGTCAAGGAGTTTTGGAATTCGGATCGCAAACGCCTTGGACTCGATCGCCAGGACGAAATCATTGCCGGTTGTCTGGTGACTCATGATCGTGAAATCGTCAATCCCAAGCTGCTCGAGGTGATAGCGGCGGTCTGAGGAGGAGAATCGATCGTGTATTTGGCCTTTATTCTCATGCTTTCGGTGTTCCTGGGATTCGAGCTGATTTCCAAGGTGCCGTCGACCCTGCATACGCCTTTGATGTCCGGCGCCAACGCTATTTCGGGAATTACCCTGGTGGGTGCCATTCTCTCGGCTGGAGCGGATCAAGGTCCATTGGCGGTGATGCTGGGGACTGCCGCCGTCACCTTTGCAACGATCAATGTGGTGGGAGGTTATTTCGTGACCAACCGCATGCTTTCGATGTTCAGGAAAAAAGATCAGCCCCACCGACCGGAGCCGCGGCATGACTCAATGGATTGACTGGGCCTATATTACCGCCGCCTTTCTGTTTGCCCTTGGCCTCAAATTGCTCAGTTCACCGGCGACAGCCCGCCGAGGTAACTTGGTTTCGGCATTGGGCATGGCGATCGCGGTGGCGGCCACTCTCTGCAACCAGACGTTGGTGGATTTTCGCTGGCTGGCGTCCGGAATGGCCCTGGGGGCAATTGTGGGCATCGTGGCAGCCCGCTGGGTAGCGATGACCGCGATGCCGGAAATGGTGGCTCTTTTCAACGGTTTTGGAGGTATCGCCAGCCTGCTGGTGGGAGCCGCCGAGTACTTTTCCCATCCCGTGGCCGGTAGGTTGCGCGGTGTCACTATCCTGTTGGCGGTCCTTATTGGCGGGCTCACCTTCTCGGGAAGCATAGTGGCCTTTGCCAAGCTCCGCGACACCAAGCTGGGCAGTTTTCGGTTGGGCGACCCCTGGCTTTTTTCGGGCCAGCAGTTGCTCACCGGTTTGCTGATGGTGGCGGTCTTGGTGGGCGGCGGAATGTTTTTTCTGGTTCCCGATTCCCAGACCGAGATCTTGGTGGGTTTGATTGGCTTGGCTTTTCTGATCGGTGTCACGGGGATCATGCCCATTGGGGGCGCCGATATGCCGGTCGTGATTTCCTTGCTCAACAGCTATTCAGGTCTGGCGGCTTGTGCGGCCGGCTTCGCGATTCAGAACAATGTCCTGATTGTGGCGGGGTCACTGGTCGGAGCCAGCGGCATCATTCTCACGCGAATCATGTGTAAAGCCATGAATCGTTCTTTGTCCAATGTGCTTTTCAGCGGGTTCGGCTCGGTCAAACAGACTCAGACAATGATCCAACAGGGTGAGATCAGGCCCATCAGTTCTGCTGATGCCTATTACATTCTGGAAGCTGCCAACTCGGTGGTCTTCGTACCCGGCTACGGTCTGGCGGTTGCTCAGGCCCAACATGTGGTTAAGGAATTAGGTGAGTTGCTGGAGGCCAATGGGTGCGAGGTTCGCTACGCTATCCATCCGGTGGCGGGGAGAATGCCTGGCCACATGAATGTGCTGCTGGCAGAGGCGGCAGTACCTTACGATCAGTTGGTGGAGATGGAGGACATCAATCCGGCTATGGCATCAGTCGACCTCTGTCTGGTGATTGGAGCCAATGATGTCGTCAATCCGGCGGCCAACGAAGAAGAGAAAAGTCCCATTTATGGGATGCCGATCATTGAAGCAGAGAAAGCGCGCAACGTGATCGTCCTCAAGCGCTCCATGGCAACCGGATTTGCCGGCATCCAGAATGCGCTCTTTTTTCGCGGAAACACCCGTATGCTCTTTGGTGACGCCAAGGCGTCGCTCCAGGGCTTGACCAGCGAGTTTAAACGTTTTTGAGCCGAGTAGTCTGAAGGAACCACAAAAACCGTGGCTCGGTTGGCGGTTCACGCGAGGAGGTCGACTATGGATGAAGCCCAGCAGAGTAGCCGTATGAACGAGTTTCTCAATCGTGAGTTCAGTTGGACCTTCTCGGCCGGAGAGTGCAATTTTATTCTGCACCTTCTCGCCTACATCGTTCAGAGCAACCCCGATTTCGTTCCCGATGATCAGGGAGAAAAGGAACCGCTCAATTACCAGAGCATTCGTTCAATCGTGCTTTTTAACGAAAAGCTGAGCCGGCAATTGCAAAACCGAGCCGCCGAGGCGTCGGTGGCCTTGGGAGAAATGCAGGTGGGCTCGGATCGGGTGCAGTAGCCGGTCGGGGCCGGGCCCCTCGCTGCTCCCCGGGAGTCAAACTCCAGGCATTGGAGACGCAGGATTCCTTTGATGCCAACTTCGCCAAGAGAACCAACTCTCGAAGACCCATGTTCGTGAGTTGTTGTCTTACAAATAATGGGAGAGGTTCGAGACTAACATGCGTATTACCGTAACTGGAGCCACCGGCTTGATCGGCAGAAGTCTATGTCGGCGCCTGTTGGCGCAAGGCCACCAGGTGATTGGGCTCAGCCGAAAACCACCGCCTGACAAGGAGGCCTCAGACTCCGTAAAGTGGCTGACCTGGCGAATGGATGGCGATCCGGTTCCTGCTGCCGCTTTGGAGGGAAGCGATGCCGTGGTCCACTTGGCGGGTGAATCGATTGCGTCCGGCCGCTGGAACGCTGCCCACAAACGGGCAATCAAAAAGAGCCGGATCGAAGGAACTCGAGATCTGGTGGCGGAAATTGGAGCCTGCAGCGACGGTCCGCAGGTACTCATTAGTGGGTCCGCGATTGGCGTTTACGGCGATCGCGGGGATGAGGAATTGGACGAGTCCAGCCCAGCCGGCCAAGGATTTCTGGCCGAAACCTGCGTCGCATGGGAGGGAGAAGCGACTCAGGCAGCTGCCGATTTGCGGGTCGTGGTCCTGCGAACGGGTGTGGTCCTGTCCCGCGAGGGAGGAGCCCTCGCTCAAATGCTGCCGCCGTTCCGGTTGGGATTGGGCGGTCCGCTGGGAAGTGGTTCTCAGTGGATGTCGTGGATCCACATCGAGGACGAAATCGGCTTGATTCAGTTGGCTCTAGAGGATTCTTCGCTGGCCGGAGTTCTCAACGGCACTGCCCCACAACCGGCGACCAACCGGGTCTTCACCAAGACTCTCGGCAGGGTGTTGCGCCGGCCGGCTTTTTTGCCGGTCCCTGCTCTTGTTCTCAAGATTCTGCTGGGAGAAATGGCCCAAGCGCTGCTCCTGGAGGGGCAAAGAGTACACCCGCAACGGGCGCTCGATCTGGGTTTCCAGTTCCGTTTTCCCACTCTGGAAGAGGCCCTGACCGATTTGCTGGGCTAGTGTGTTGACAGGGGCGGCGCCTTTCGGAACCGCATGACAAACTCAAGGTCACTCGGGCTTCCAGCCCGGACCTCGGACCACTTGTCCGGGCGTGGCTCCGGTGTGCTCACCGTCCTGCAGCACAGCGACTCCGTTGACGAATACGTGGACCATCCCCGTCGAGTATTGATGGGGTTCTTCGAAGGTGGCATGGTCCTGAATTGTGGCCGGATCGAAGATAGCCAAATCACCATAGAATCCGGTTTCAATTCGCCCGCGATCCTTGATTTTGAGGTTTTCGGCCGGTAGCGAAGTCAATTTTCGCACCGCCTCCTGCAGTGGGATGACCTTCTCGTCCCGCACATATTTCCCCAGCAGGCGGGCGAAATTACCGTAAGCTCGAGGGTGAGTTCGGCGGTTGAGAAAACTCCCTTCGGCAGCCAGCGAACCGCCATCCGAGCCGAAGCTGAGCCAGGGCAAGGCAATCTGTCGATGGATGTTTTCCTCAGTCATCAGAAAATAGATTGAGCTCACGCGGCTCCCGTCCTCGATCACCAAGTCGATGGCCGTATCTTCGGGAGAGGTGCCCCGCTGAGCAGCGACTTGACCCAACGTGAGTCCGGTCAGAGATTGCAATTGAGGTGAACGAAAACCGATCACCACCACATTTTCGGGAGTTCCCGCCGCCAACAGCAGATTTTCCCATTGGTCGCTGACGGTGCGCATCTCCTCGATGACCTGAGCCCGGATGGCCGGATCCTTGAGTCGGGCGACCCATTGCTCGTAGCCGCCTTCCTGGACCCAAGGTGGCATGATGGCATTGAGACCGGTGGACCCCGCGGTGTAGGTGTACATGTCGGCGGTAATCTTCAACCCCCGCTCGCGGGCAGCTTCAACCTTTTCGATGACCGTCTCCAGTTTGTCCCAATTGCGTTCGCCCGCAGCCTTGAGATGATAGATCTCGGCAGCGATTCCGGCCTTTTCCGCTATCTCGATCAGCTCGTCGACAGCTTCCAGAAATCTATCCCCCTCGCTTCGCATGTGCGAGATGTACATGCCGCCATATTCGGCGGCAGTTTGGCAGAGAGCGATCAACTCGTCGGTTTGGGCATAGAAGGCTGGAGCGTAGATCAAAGAGGAGCCGACTCCCAATGCCCCTTCTTCCATTGCCTGGGCGACCAATTGCTGCATCCGTTGCAGTTCCTCCGGCGTGGGAGGGCGATTCTCGCGATCCAATTCGTGAACCCGGATTGTAGTAGCTCCGACAAAGGAGGCCACGTTGGTCGCAATCCCCCGGTCCACCAGCGACTCCAGGTACTCACCGAGAGTCGTCCAATTGATTTCATAGCGGGCATCCTCCGGCTGTGACTCCCGCGTTTGAGTTTTCATGGCCTCGTTGAGAGGACCCATCGAGCGGCCTTCACCGAACACTTCCAAGGTGACGCCTTGTCGGATGTCACTTTGCGAGCGTCCATCCAATATCAAGCTCTCGGTGGCCCAACTGAGCATGTTGATAAAGCCTGGAGCCACCGCCAGACCTGTAACGTCGATTTCGGTTTTACCGACAGCGGCTTCCAGGTTGCCCACCGCGGCGATACGCGAGTCGAGGATCCCGACGTCAGCTTGGACGGGTTCCGAGCCGCTGCCGTCGTAAACCGTACCTCCACGAATGACGACGTCGTATTGGGGAGGGGCTTGACAGCCCCCAAGCACCAGGACACCGGCAAACAAGATCTTCTTCATGAGGGACCTCCTTCAGGTTTGGACTCAGCATAGCAGCTATGGTCTTAGTCGTCATGCAGGGGTCTGACGAGGGCTTGGAAATCCTGACTTGGATGTCGGTTTGTCTTGACTGCCGTGCCGGTCATAAAATCGAGAATGGGAGCGATCCGAGTCCGGAGAGCTTGGGAATGGCACTCCAATTGAGGAATATGATGATGAAAAGCCTGCTCAACCCTGTCTTATTTGCGTTGCTGATTGCCGGGATAGCCGCTTCTCAGGAAGAAGGAGAGAAACCCGCGCCGCCCGACAATCTAAATGTTACGGCTGAACATAAGGGAGCCGCCGCAATCGCCAAGCTGCGCTGGAGGGATGCAGCCGATAACGAGTTGGGCTTTCGCATCCTGCGGTCGGACAACGGAGGTGAGTTCAGGGAGGTAGCCCTGGTGGGCGCCAACACGACTCGCTACGATGACGAAGTCGGGCGCTACATCTCCGGCTCTTTTGCTTATAAGGTTCAAGCCTTTAACGAGTTTGGAGACAGTGAAGCCTCCAACATGGCGGCCATCTTTTTTTGACGTCCAGCCTTCGAGTCTTGTCATCGACTCCCGGCTGGTTCACCCAGGCAACTCGGCTCGCAAGACTGATCTCCCAACCCGGATGGCGGGAGGAATAGTGGGCCAAGCCTTTCGACCTTAAAAGGATGGAATCAGCAAAATCCCAGCTTGCCTGCCAGGCTCGTCGTTGCTGCTCCAGTTCGCCGTCCATCGTCACTTGGGCAGCTTTCCGGTTCCTATTCAGCCTCCCAAGAAATCGAGCACGGGTTGCATGGGTTCAAGAGCCGCAAGTGCCAAGTCCGCGCCTGCCGCTTGCAAATCGTCCAAGGTGTAGGGCCCGGTTGCGACTCCCAGCGTGCAAGCACCAGCCGCCCGCCCGTGACGAATGTCCTCCGGCGTGTCTCCGATCACCACGACTCGTTCAAAATGCCGACTCGGTTCAACTTCCAATCCCCGCCTGCAGGCCCTCTGGATGATTTTGGTCCGGTTGGCCGCATCACCGCCAAAACCGCCAAAGCGAAAGAAACTCTTCAAGCCGGCGAATTGCAGCTTCAGATCCGCTCCCACCTTAACGTTTCCAGTCGCCAGTCCCAGACAAAAACGGCTGTCCTGAGACAATTGTTTCAACAGAGCGACGACTCCCGGCAGGACTTCGATCTCCCTTTGCTGAAGTTCTTCCCGAAGATATCGGGCGTAGTCGTGGAGAAAATCCGATGTCAGTTGGCCGTTGAAATCGAGACGGTGGCGTTGGAGCGCTTGGCGAACGATCAAGGGGTCGGTTCGCCCGGCGAACGTGACCCCGTTTAAATCCTCCGGTATCCCGTAGTGTGCGGCTAAGGCCCGGCCCAGCGCTTTACTGCCGGCTCCCTTGGACAGGACCAGCGTTCCGTCGATATCAAAAAGCAACAGACGCACGGCCGGGAGTATAGCATCACCAATCTTGGCGTTTTCCGGTTGACTCCGCGAGGCTTGAACATTGAGGCGTGAAGAATCGTAGGAATCTGCAGAAGTAAATGAAAGCCACGTTCATACGTCGAAATGGAGTGGATTTAGACGTCGACACGAGGCCGCAGTTGGTTCTTCCGGGAGCCGATCAGCATTGGGAGGAGAGATGATCGAGTTCTTTTTGGTTTTGACGGCCGTGGTAGTGGGAGGGGTTCTCTTGGTGGGACTGTTTTTGAAGCTGCTGGCCGGATTGATCGTACTCCCAATTCACCTTGGGGTGGGACTGATTAAAGTCATCATTGGCCTGTTGCTTGCCATTCCGGCGATTATTCTGGTGGCGGTCTTGGGAACAGTGATGCTGCCCCTGCTGCTGGTCTTGGCCATTCCGCTGGCGCTGGCTGTTCTGGTGGGTGGCCTTTTCGCCTGAAGTCAGCGCTGTGGGTTTCCAGCGATCAGGAGGTCTTCGAGCAGGGCATAGTCGAGATGCAGCTCGGGCAGACTATCGATGAGATGCTCGGGTGAGGCAACGATCGGCTCCCCCTCAGCATTGAGCGATGTGTTGATGAGGAAGGGCAAACCTGTCTCTTTGCGAAAACCTTCCAGTAGTTGCCGCAGCTCCGGGTTCTCCTCTCCCACTGTCTGATAGCGGCAATAATTGTTGAGTAGAACGCTCTCAAAATGGTGTCGCTGTCGGCCCTTGATCTCGCCCATAAATGACATGAAGGGCGAGGACTGAGCCTGCTGGATGTAATTACTTGCTTCTTCCGCCAAGATGGAGATCCCGAACGGCTTCAGTATGTCGCGTTTCTTGATCCGTTGCAGATTGGGTTTGCGTGGACTTACAAGAATGCTGCGGTTGCCCAGGCTCCTGGGTCCAAACTCCATACGCCCATGAAACCAGCCAATGGTGTTGTCCTCCACCAGTAGTTCGGTTGCCTTGGAGATCGGGTCGGCGACCTTTTCGAAGTCCAGACCGCGGGCCGATAAAACCGTTTCAATTTGGGAAGAGTCGTAGGCAGGCCCCCAGAAGCTGTGGTCCAATCGCTGCCGCTGGGTGGCATTCCCCAGATAGGCCAAAACCGAGCCGATCGCCAGTCCGCTGTTCCCCGGCGCCGCGGGCACGTAGAGGGCTTCGATGTCGGTCTGGTGGCGAAGCTGGCCATTGAGTAACGAGTTGTAGGCCAATCCTCCAGCCAGCACCAACTTACCGATATTATGCTGCTCTTGTAGCCGTTCAATGATCCTGAAGAGCACTTCTTCGGTCAAATGTTGGAGTGAGGCTGCCAAGTTGTGATGCCGTCCTGTGAGCGGATCCTCAGGACTCCGTTGAGGTCCAATCAAATGGGTCAGATTCTCATTGAACAGTTGGCCGATGTCGGGAGTCTTTTCAGCCCAGGAGGTGCCCACTCCCCGCTCGGTATCGAAGTATTTAAGGTTCAGAGACAATTTCCCGTCCTGGGCAGGCAGAATGGTCCTGAGCCGGTCGGTAAACTCAGGGTAACCGAAGGTGGACAGGCCCATGACCTTACTCTCGTCACCATAGCCGGGAAAGCCCAGGAACTGGCTCACCATCGAATAGAAAAGCCCCAACGAATGAGGAAAAGCCACCTCGTCGATGATCTCGATCCGTTGGCCTCGACCGACGCCCGTCTTGAGCGAGACAAAGTCCCCAAAAGCGTCGCAGGAGACAATTAGAGCTTGGTCGAAGGGTGAGTAATGGAAACCGGTCAGCATGTGGGAGAGATGATGATCTTCTTCCTGCAATTTGAAGACCAGGCTCTCTACGGGCACTTCAAAATGATGGGCCAGAATTTCTTTGAAGTTGATTAGTTTCAGGTTCATCCGATAGCGGTCATAGAGTGAATCGACCCTGTAGATCCGATCTTGGTAATGCAACTGGTCCTTGTTGACAATGCGAGTGTTGGTGGAGCGTGCGTAAGTGATGACGTCTATGTCGCGGAACTGAAGTCCCGCCTGTTCCAGACAATAGGCGATCGACGCCAACGGGATTCCGGCTGAATGCTTGACGCGGTTGAAACGTTCTTCCTCCGCTGCGGCCACCAGTTGTCCCTCTTGGAAGATGGCTGCCGCGGCGTTGGCGTGAAAAAAGCTGAGTCCCAACAACTTCATGGCCGTGGGGAATATAGCAGCTTTTGGGAAAAGCTGAGCAAACCAGGCCCTCGATGCCGGCCAAGTCAGGATGAAAACCGCTCGGCTCACCCCCGAAGAAGGATCCGATGTTAAACTGACAAACCGGACTCAGGATGAAACTGTGGCGAGCCGATCCAAGGAAAATTGTATCGAATCCGGCACTTGAACTGTTATTGCTGGCCGGCTGGATCTTGACGCCAATGCTGCCGGCTTCTACGGAAGTGGTGGTCGAGGGCACTCTCTATTGCCGCACGGTAGAGGGGAGTCTGCTGCCGGCGTTTTACAATTGCCGGGGTCGCGGGCAGGATTTCGCTTTTGAGACTCTCAACGGGCAGCTTTTTGTCTTTCCCGCCAATGATCCTCGGGCTGCCATTTTTGAGGATGAACGCATTCGGCGGGAGCGTTTGCGTGTGACAGGGCTGGCTCACTCAGCCGATAGGATCGAGATGTTGGCCGTGCACGCCGTCAGGGAAGATGGATTGTATCGCCTCTATTATTATTGCGAAGTGTGTCACATCCGGGCCTTTGCTCCCGGTCCCTGTTGGTGCTGCCAGGACCCGTTCGAGCTGAGAGAAGAACTCGATCCCGTGGGCCAATAGTCCCAATCTCCGAGGTAGCACTACCCAGCGGGAACTACCCGGTTTAGTTGACGTCGTTGTCTCCCGGACCGCTCAATCTCAACTTGGTCCTGTCTCCCTTGGTTGGGGCTGGAAGCTACAAGGTTTAGTTGACCTCGTTTCCTCCCCTACGATGGAGGCTCGCCGCCCTCTCCGATCAGGTGGGCCCGGATCACTGCTGCGGTACGCACCTCCTTTTTGGGACCAATATCTGTCCAGGCAACCCAGAGGTCGTTTCCCAACGCTTCCAGCCGGGGAAAGCCGCCGGCTCGCTTGGAGCTGGAGGCAGCGACGGACAGGGGAGGCTTCAGGGGGCCGTTTTCAACCATCCGGCGCAGCAGGATTCTGGTTTGGCCGCTCATTTCTTCCAACCAGCTCACTACCAGCGAGCCGTCCGCTAGCAGAATGGCCCCTACTCTCCCCAGCGGATCGCCCTGGTCAATCCGAACCGGGACTCCAAAAGTTCGACCGGCGTCTCGTGAGAAGGACACTTTAACCTGGGGCTCATTGTTGGCCTGTGTGTACCAGGCGATGGCTACCACTTTCCCCTGGCTGACCAAGGCCGGCCCGTTAACCGGGCAACTCCGACTCTGCCAGCCATCGGAGAAAACCGGCTGGGGAGAGGTCCAGCCTCCTTCCACCTGCCGGACCACGGAGATGTCTCGGATTTCGGCCTCGGTACGATCCCGGTAGGCTACGATCAGTCCTTCCTCAGTCAGACCGGCGGAAGTTTGACAGCACTCGCAAACGCGGTGATCCAATACGGTTGAATTGGCCAGCGACAGGTTCACATCGAAAGTACTATGACGCAACGACATCGAGCCCTTTCCGGGCGCTTGATCGACCAAATGGCGCCCGTCCAGCCAGAACAGGTCCCAGTGATCCTGATTGGGTACCAGTGACACAAACCCGTGTTCACCTAGTTTGGACTCGGCATGGGGAAGCAGCGATTCACTCCAGTTCGAACCTCCGTTATCGGAGGTCCAGACGACTACCTCGTAGTCATAGGTGTCACTCCCGGTTCGCTTCAGCCAATGGGCTGCCAACTGCCGGTCGTCGAGCGCTGAAAGGGAAGGGAAGTCGGCCCAGTTGACCAGCCAGTCGTTGCCGCTAGCGATGGTTGTAGCCGGCTGCCAAGCACCTTGTGACCAGCGTGAGAAACGCAGGCTGTCTTTTCCTTCCCGCGACTCGATCCAACTGAGCAGCACCGGACCGCCCGGTCGGGCAAACAGATTGGGTTGGCCACTCCCGGGGCCGGCTGGATCGGGAAGTAACACGACGGCCGCGGCGCTTGTGCCGGCAAGGTAACTGGCTATTTCGCGAAAGAACACCATCACCAGTGTCGGGAGGAGCAGAATTGCGAGAACCAATAGTGCGCGTTTCATCGGATCAAGCCCAATCAGGAAAAACAGGATGTATTATGCTGACCGCCTGACAGTGGATTCAAGTCCGGGGTTGGTCGATCGGGCGGGCTTTGGTGGTCGATTTGCAACACGGGAATACGCAGGCGGCGTTTTTTAGAGAAGAGGGCGCCATTTCCCGGCGGCATTGGCTTCAAGTCGAGATTTCCTATCCTCCCTCCATGTTGCTCTCTTTTGAACTCTTATTCAGTGCCAAAACGTTTCGCTGATCCAAGGGGTAGACAGATCTGGCACCCAATTGGACAGGCCGTTATCCGCTGTTGTATCGTCAGAGGAAAGCTTTTTCTCGCCAAGGGGACAAGGTGAACCGGCGACATTTTCTAGGCGCCATCGGGATACCGGCCTGGACGGCCTCGGCAGTCGCCTTGCGACCTGAGGGCCTGTTAAGGGCGTTGTCGGCATCGGCGGCAGTGGAAAAGAACAGAACCTCCAGCGAGGTGGCTCGCGACGAGGATTACTGGTTTGAAATCCAACAGGCCTTTACCGCCGACCGTAGCTTGGTCAACCTCAATAACGGTGGAGTGAGCCCCTCACCGGCAGTGGTCCAGGAAGCAATGAAGCGCTATCTGGATTACTCCAATACTGCCCCCGTCTATTCCATGTGGCGCATTCTCGAACCTCAGCGGGAAGCTGTTCGGGCCCGGTTGGCCCGTGTCTTCGGCTCTCAGACCGAAGAGGTCGCCTTCACCCGCAACGCTTCCGAAGGCCTCCAGATCTGCCAATTCGGGATCGATCTCAAAGCGGGCGACGAGGTGCTCACGACGACCCAGGACTATCCCAGGATGATCACCACCTTCAAACAACGCGAGCGCCGCGAAGGATTGGTGCTCAGACAGCTCGCAATTCCGACACCCTGTGAAGACCCGGCCCGGATCGTCCACCTGTTTCAAGAAAACATCACAGCGCGGACCCGGCTTATCCTGATCTGTCACATGATCAACCTGACAGGCCAGATTCTCCCCGTGAAACCGTTGGTGCAAATGGCCCGCGAGAAGGGCATCCCAGTGATCGTCGATGGAGCCCACGCCTTGGCCCACTTCGACTTCAATCTCCAGGATCTGGATTGCGACTATTACGCCACCAGCTTGCATAAATGGTTGTTTGCGCCCCATGGAACCGGTCTGCTTTTCGTCAGACGGGACAAGATCAGACAGCTTTGGCCCTTGATGGCAGCTCCGGCGGAAATGGATGAAGACATTCGCAAGTTTGAAGAGATCGGGACTCACCCAGCGGCCAACTTTTTGGCAATCGGCGACGCCTTGACCTTTCATCAGGGGATTGGTCCCCGTCGCAAAGCCGCTCGACTCCACTATCTCACCCGCTATTGGGCCGATCGTTTGCTGCAGAGCGACCGAGTCCGGCTGCACACTAGTCTCGATCCACGATTTGCCTGTGGGATCGCCAACTTCGAGGTAGAAGGTATCGACAGTGCAGAGCTGGAATCACATCTTTGGAGACAGCACCGCATCCTGGTCGTACCCATCAAACATAGCGAGTTTGAGGGGATTCGAGTCAGCCCTTCGGTCTACACCACCCTGTCAGAACTCGACCGTTTCTGTGAGGCGGTCGAAACGGTGATTAAGAAGGGGCTCCCCAAGGTCTGATAGCGGAGACTCCCAGCGGGGACTCGGCCCAATCGCCCTTACAAAACGGCTCACAACGTGAGGGTCAGGATGAGGGCGTCTTCAGGTTGGGAGGATCCAGGGTAGTAAGCCGGCACGCGTCCGGCGCCGGTAAAGCCAAAGGACCGGTAAAGCCTGAGGGCAGCCTCATTCGAAGCGCGAGTTTCGAGAGATACTTGATCCACGCGGTCGCTTGCCAGCTCCAGCAAATGGGCCAACAGATAAGTCCCCAGGCCTTTTTTGCGCACCGTCTTGAGCACACAAAGGTTGAGCAGGTGTCCCTGGCGGCCGACCAAACTGAGAACGCCGTAGGCCACAATTCGGCCGGCTTCAAACCAGGGGCGACCGATCCGATCCTGTAGAACGCGGCACTCGTAACCGATGTTGAGACAATGGTGAAAGTCGCGAGGAGACCAGGGGGTTTGAAACGAGTCCGTTTCGATCGCGCACACTTCGGCGACGTCGGCCTGACGCATCGAGCGGAGTCGCGGCCGGCGGTCCATGCCATTCATGTGCTCAGACACTGTATTGCCAACCAGTTCAGGAGCGTCGCCAATACCTCTTGCCTGGCTTCTGCTCGAGTTCGTCCGCTCCTCTTGAGGACATTGAAGGAATGGTCCCCGCCTTCTATGACCTGTAAACGGACCGGATTGGTGAGCCGAGACAGAATCGGCCCTAGCAGATCGAGTCGGCAAAGTGCGTCGCGAGTCCCCTGGATAAAGAGTGCCGGGCAGCCGATCGCAGCCAGATGTTCGCTTCTCAGCCGCTGGGGACGGTGGGGTGGATGCAACGGGTAGCCCAACAAGAAGAGTCCGGTCATTTCCTCGCCCTGGGCGGCCAGTTGGGAAGCGATTCGACCTCCCATCGACTTCCCACCCACGAAGAGGTGCTTCGGCCCGGGAGAATAGGCTCTGACTGCTTCCAGCAGCTTGCAAAAGGCCGCTTCCAAACGCTGAGCTCTATCGGGGGCCTTGCGGCCGGCGTGTTTGTAGGGGAAATTGAACTTGACGGTCAGGTAGCCCTCATGGGCCAGCTTGAGGTGGAAGTGACTGATAAACTCGTGATCCATCCCGGCACCCGCTCCATGGGCCAGAACTACAGCCGCTCGGGGTCCCCGTTGCCACCCTTCAGGTCGGGCCCACACCGAACCGATCTCCGTTTTGGAGTCTACGGCTAGCGTCCGCTCAACAATTTGCATGGTCTCGCTATTCTAGCCCGCATTTCTCAGCCGGGGGCGCGATGATCGGGCAGGATTTTCGGTTTCAGCCGGTGCCCGTGACCGAAAGCGCAGCAGGAACTACGTTTGAGGGAGCACGCGCGCGCTGAAACCAAGAAGAGCAGTGAGGGCGCGCCCAGCGCAGTCTGGGCCCGGGAGACTTCGAACAAAAACTGTAATTGCCTCAATATAATATCCTTTTGGTCATATACACTCAGCGACTTGGTGAGAAATTCGGGCTAGTCTAACTCTGCTCTACCCCGGCTGACGGACCGTCTCCCCTTTTCGATTTGCCCTCGTAAATGAGAGAGGTACCGAAAAATTGGGCGCGGCCCCAAGCCAGGGCAGCCCAAGGCAGGCGGATTTCTTGGAACCGGCAGCAGGTTGGCCTCGAATCCGCGTCAGGTCAAGTAAGAGCAGGCTCGACTCCGGGGTTGCTCGGAGTCAACCGTGTGACTCGCAGCCGGCCGAAACCAAGTTGGATTTCCGAATTGAAGCGGTTTGGAGGGACTTCAGACAAGCTCCAGGATCATTTCGACCTCGGTGCTGGACCCCAAAGGAAGTTGAGCCACCCCCAAAGCGCTGCGGGCACACAGGCCCGCGTCCCCCAAAACGTCGAGTAGGAGCTGCGAGGCTCCGTTGATCACCAGATGTTGATCGGTAAAGTCCGGGTCACTGTTGACGTAACCGGTAACCCGAAGCACTCGCTGTACCTGGTCCAGCGAACCCACCTCCCGATTGACAAGTCGCAAACAGTTGGCAGCACAAAGCGCTGCTGCCTGCTGACCTTCCTCCAACGAGACTTCGGAAACGACTTTACCGGAACTGGTGAGACGATCTCCCTCAATGGGCACACATCCTGAGACGTAGACGGTGCGACCGTAAACCACCAGCGGCCTGTAGATGGCGGCGGGTGACGGTGCCTGGTCCAGAGGGTAACCTAGATCGGATAGGCGTTGGTTGCGAGAACTCATGGGATTTTCCACCTCCTGCAGGTTTGCCCTCGGCTATTGCACTCGTTTGGTTGAGGGGTCTTCTTCCTCGTAGCCGTGCGCCAGAACAAAGAAGGCTACGGGTTGGCTCCCGTCCGATTCCGACACCAGTTCGAACAGGTACTCTTCCGCTTGTTCCCCGGGCAGTCCTTGGACGTACGCCACTCGTTCCACCTCGATGAATAGCTCACCCAGGGCTCGCTTGCCCTTGACAGCCTGGACAAAGCAGGCGCCATTTTCCTCTATGGCTGAATGCCAGTGCAAATCGTCATCATCGTAGAGCGTGGCTTGTGGCGTTCCGGCCCGCAAGATGCAGTTGGAGTGGGCGGTCAGCCAAGTCCAAAAATCATCAAAGGAGAGGGTAAAAGGTGTGTCCATGTTTGCTTGTGTGGTCGTAAAACCGGGTCCGAATGCTGGGCAGCATACTCCCTTGCAAAGCGCAATACAATCGGGGCCCATTTACTTCGTCGCCTGCCCGCAGGAGGCAGGCAGGTGCTCTCAGGCCAGCAAGTCGTGGATGATCTCCCCGTGGACGTCGGTGAGCCGCATGTCGCGACCGCTGTAACGATAGGTAAGGCGCTTGTGGTCCAATCCCAAAAGGTGAAGCATGGTGGCGTGGAGATCGTGGACATGGACTTTGTTTTCCACGGCGAAGTAACCATATTCATCGGTAGCGCCGTAAACCAAGCCCGATTTGAACCCTCCTCCAGCGACCCACATGGTAAAGCCAAAGGGGTTGTGATCTCGACCGATTTCCTCTGTAGTGTGGGAAATTTGAGCCGTGGGTGTCCGGCCGAATTCTCCACCCCAGATGACGATCGTCTCGTCCAGCAGCCCTCGGCTCTTGAGGTCTTTAATGAGTGCTGCGATAGGCTTGTCGGTGGCACGAGCGTTGGTGCGGTGGTCTTTGATAATACGTTGGTGCTGATCCCATCGGTCTACGCCTTCGCGCCGGGGCGAAAGCAGCTCGACGAAGCGCACTCCCCGCTCAATCATCCGTCGGGCCAACAAACACTGGCGTCCGAACTCTTCCGTTTCAGGGTCGTCCAAGCCATACATTTTCTTGGTGCTCGGGCTCTCGCTTTTAAGGTCCAGTAGTTCCGGGACTTCCACCTGCATTCGGAACGCCAGCTCGTAGTTGCTGATGGTCGCTTCCAGCTGGCTCACGTGGCCCATCCGCTCGAGATTTCCCCGATTCAGCCGCTTGATCAGGTCGAGTTTGTTGCGTTGCAACTGGGCGGTGCTCTCACGCGGCTGGAGATCGGCAATCGGCTGTTTGCCTCGACGAAACAGCATTCCCTGATAGGAGGCCGGCAAGAACCCGTTTCCGAAGACATCCACTCCACCGGGAGGAATCAACCCGCTATCCAGTACGATGAAGCCGGGAAGATTCTGACATTCGCTCCCCAATCCGTAGGTGACCCATGAGCCCATACTGGGACGACCCTGGAAACCTGAGCCGGTATGCATGAAAAAGTTGGCGGCCGTGTGTTCGGAATGGTTGGCCCACATGGAGCGAATGATGGTGAGGTCGTCTACGCAGGTGGCGACATGAGGGAAGAGCTCGCTGACGGCCGCTCCCGATTCTCCGTAGCGCTTGAAGCTGAAGGGGGATGCCAACACCTTGTTGCTGATATTGAAAACGGTGTTGGGAGTCTTAATACCGATCGGCTGCAGATTCTCTTTGGTCAGTCGAGGTTTGGGGTCGAAAGTGTCAACCTGGGAGGGTCCACCGTCCATAAACAAGAAAATGACCGACTTGGCTTTGGGGGCAAAGTGGGGTGGCTGGACAGCTAGTGGGTCGCGAATGCGATCGGCCCTTGCGGCCGCCAACGCCAGATCCTCGGCCAACATGGCTGAAAGAGCCAGTCCGCCAAAGCCATTGGCACAGCGGCAAAGCATCTCGCGGCGGCTGATGCCAGGGCGCGACAGGTCGACACGATGGGGTCGAGTGGCATAGGTCGATGTCATGAGTCAGATTCTCACTTGATGATCATTGGATGAAGATGAACTCACTGGAGTTAAACAAAACATGACCCAGGTCGGCCCAGGGACGAAAATCGTTGGAGGCGGGATCGATCCCGTGATGGTGCTGTTGTTGCTCCAGGAAAGCCATAACCTGATCGATCTCCTTCGGCTGGGGGAGTCTGGAAAAGGCAGTGAGATACATCTGCTCGATTCTTTGCCGAGGCTGCAGCTTACCGGCAGCGACACCTTTGCCCCAGTGGGACGCTTGTTGGGTGACTAACTCGTTGTTCATCAGCATCAGGGCCTGCGAAGGTACGGTAGAAACGCTCCGTCGTCCCAGTGTTGACGTGGGCGTGGGATAGTCGAAGGCCAGGAAGAATAAGGGCAGAAAATTGCGCCGGATCTCAATATAGATACTGCGTCGATTGTCCCCATCGAGGGGGCCCGACTCGGGTTTGCCTCGGCCATCGTGATAAGGAGTGATGAAGGGCACGATGCTGGGTCCGAACAGTCGGCGGTCGAGCTGACCTGAAACGGCCAGGATCGTGTCGCGGATCGCTTCCGCCTCCAGCCGTTTCACGGGCATCCGATGCAGCCAAATATTGTCGGGGTCGACAGCAGAAGCCTCAGGGCGAGGCCGGCTTGACATCCGGTAGGTGCTGGTGTTGAGGATCAGTCTGTGGAGTGCCTTGATCGACCAATCGGCCCCCAAGAACCGAGTAGTGAGATAGTCCAGAAGCTGCGGATGGGAGGGCCGTTTGCCCATCAGGCCGAAATTGTCAGGTGTCGTTACCAGACCCTGCCCGAAGTAGTGCTTCCAAACCCGATTGACCAGCACTCGGGCAGTCAAAGGGTTCTGGGGACTGGTCAACCATTCCGCCAGCGCCCGGCGGCCACTGCCCCACTGGATAGGCGCCCGGTTGTCGTTGGCGAGAACCCGCAGGAAGCCACGCGGAACGACTTCACCCAGATTTTGGTGACTTCCACTGACATGGATCCGGCTGTCCCGCGGATTCCAATCCACTCCCACCAGGGCAAAGGCGGATTCGGGAATCTGGTCGGCCAGTTTGCGACGTTCCGTCTGCAAGAGCCGGACCCGGTTGCGACTCTTGTTGTCGAGCAGCATCGCCATCTTTTCGGGGGAGGGAAAAGGCGAGACAGCTTCTTGCAGCCAACGGGTTTCGCGATCGAAAGCCTCCTTGCCGATGTGACCCAGAAAGAGTTCTTGCAAAGACGCCGATAGCGCCGGCAGTGACTCGACCGGCTGTTGGAGCAGGTCGACGACGTGGCGGTTGGGGCCGGCGGCCATTGGGGGTGGGGAGGGAGAATCGGAGAAAATGATGCTGTCGACGACAATATGACCCTGACGGCTTCGATCGACAATCTCGATATAAGCCTCTCGCCTGACGCCGAATTCCTCGACCAGTTCGCTTTGCCAGTGCAGACCCTCGCCGGTTGGTAGAAAGTGAAAAGCCTTGTAGTCGCTGACAACTATGCTGACTCTGAGTTCGGCCTCTTCATCCGCGCCGGTCTCCTTGCTGCCGCCGACTCGGACGTGCACCCACGGTTTGGCCATCTTGAACCGTTTGGAGGTCAGACTACCGACCCACTCATCGGCGCCTGCGCCAAAGGAGTTGGCGACTCCACTGCCCTGATGGCCCCGTGCCGGCTGGTTAGGGGGCAGCCGTCGTTGAGGTCCGCCGGCGAACGCCTCCCCGTCGACCGCCCAGCCGGAAAAGTCGATTCGCTCAAAGTCCTCGAAGATCTGATCGCCACGCTGACTTTGCAGGGCTGCAGAGGATTCTCCCCGGAGTGACGTTAACTGCGCTGCCAGTTCGTCCCTGACTTCTTCCAGCGGGCGGACCGGCCACTCATTGCCCCGGTCGGCCAGCCGCGCCACCGGGTGAAAGACATGCTCGGGATCGTCACAGGCTTCCTCCAGGTAGCGCGTCCACACCCACGGCAAATGAGACAGGTCTTTTCCCTCTCGATGCGACTCCTGCGGGGGATGGCTTTGCCAGATCTGACTGGCCGCTTTGCTCAAATCATCCGTCAGTCGTTCGACCAACTGTTGCCGGGCTGGGACAAGCTGATCCGCGATCTCGAGGTTAATCTCGAAAATGCGGCTGGCCAGGGAACGCAAGCGGGCGCTACGTTGGGGAGAGTCGATCACTTTCTCTCGGACGTTGGTGCTGTGGAGAATCCCGGCCATGGCGTAATAGTCGGCGGTGGGAATCGGATCGAACTTGTGATCGTGGCAACGGGCACAGGCGACAGTCAACCCCAGAAACGCCTTGCTCAGCACGTCCAACTGGTTGTCCACTTGATCGGCCCGCGACAGGTCGGAGTCGACCGGACTGTTGAGGACTTCGCCAAACCAGAGAAAACCGGTGCCGATGGGTGATTCCCAGTGGGTCCCGTCCAGGCTGATGCGCTGCTCCGGCAAAAGATCCCCAGCGATATGCTCCCGAACGAATTGATCGTAGGGAACATCCTGGTTGAAAGCACGAATGACATAGTCGCGATAACGCCAGGCATCCAGCTTGTCGTTGTCAAACTCGTGGCCGTTGGTTTCGGCAAAACGCACCAGGTCGAGCCAATGCCGGCCCCAACGCTCGCCATAATGGGGAGAGGCCAGCAAGCGGTCGACGACTTTTTCAAAGGCATCGGGAGAGTCATCCGCCAGAAAATCTTTCAGTTCGGCGGGCGAAGGAGGAAGGCCGATCAGATCAAAAGTCACCCGGCGCAGGAGACTGGCCCGGTCAACCGGCGGTCCCGGCTCTAGTCCTTGCTTTTCCAGCCCCGCCAACACAAAGCGATCGATGGGATGGCGCGCCCAACCGGTTTTCCGGACGGGTGGCGGCTCTTCCTCGCTCAGAGGTTGAAAGGCCCAGAATTCCCGTCCTGCTTCAAGGTCGATCCCGGCGGAATGACCCGCCTCGTCTTCGGCCATCGGCACAGCCTCGGGCAAGGGAGCTTCCATTTCAACCCATTCGATCAGACGCTGGATCTTTCGATCCTCGAGTTTGCCGCTGGGAGGCATCCGCAAGTCAACGGCCCCGTAGGAGACGGCCTCGATCAGCAAGCTCAAATCGGGATAGCCCGGCTCGATCACCGGTCCTTGATTGCCGCCTTTTCGAATCCACTCCGGCCCATCCAGGCGGAGATTTCCCTTGGGTGGGAGTTCCTGATCGCTGTGGCATTGGTAGCAGTGCTCGGCAAAAATGGGTCGAATATTCTTCTCGAAGAACTCGACTCCCGCCGCGTCCTCTTGCGGCGTCGAGCGGCCGGCGCCCGCCCAGGTGTCCGGGGCAATTAGAGCGATCGACAATGCCCCGGTTACCAGCGTGTTCACGAGCAAAAAATAAGTTTGGGAGAGGTCGCGTATTTCTTTTTTGTGATTCTGCTTTGAGATGGTCACGACTTGCAAAAAGTGTAGGTGTGGGCGGCGTGAGTGTCAAGGAAACAGGGGGCCTGGAAGCACCGAACGCGAAGGTCGGCTGAGCGCTGTTCCGGGAAGGTTCTGTCTCCAGGGAGGTGGCCCGGAAATCGAATTGGACTCGACTCGTGGCGGCCGGTCGTGGCGCTCAGGCGCGCTTTGGATTGAGATGAAGACGTGCTACCCCGTCTCAAGCGGCAACTTGCTCGGTTGTGGGTATGAAATGGCCGGAAACTTAGCCTGCTCCGCGTCTCTATCCAGCCACCCTCGTCTATTGACCTCACCCGGGAAAAAGCGAAATCAGCCTGAACCGAGACTGGAAATGTTTGTCGCTCGGCCATTGCAGATTCTTGGCGGGCTTGGCATCCTGGGATGGAATAATCAACATGTGGTTCCGACGCCTGAGCCGCCAGGGGGAATCGACTTAAAGAAAGGTGATGGACGATGCCGGAATTCCAGCCCTTTGCGATGGAACGAATGATGTCGAAGTACGAGAAGGAAGTCGAGTTCAATCTCTCGGAAAGCGGAGTGCATCCTGTAGTGTTGCGGGAACTGCTGCAACGAAGGAGCGGCTCACTGGAAAAACTGCTCGAAGTGGATTTGAACTACCCCCATGCCAATGGGACCCCGGCGCTGAGGGAAAGAATCGCACGTCTCTACGCTGGAGCCGGTCCCGAAAACGTCCTGGTCACGATCGGGGCTATTGAGGCCAACTACAACGCCATCCGCACGTTGCTGGAGCCGGGTGAGGAAATCGTCGTTCAGCTCCCCAATTACATGCAGATTTGGGGCCTGTCCCACAACCACCGACTGAGACTCAAGAGTTTCAATCTGCGCGAGGAACAGGGCTGGCAGCCCGACCTGGATGAATTGGCTTCAGTGGTCAGCGATCAAACTCGTCTGATTGCCGTTTGCAACCCCAACAACCCCACCGGCTCCATCTTTTCGGAGCAAGAGATGGAAGCCATTGTCAACGTCGCCGACCGGGTGGGCAGTTGGATCTTGGCCGACGAGGTCTACGCCGGCGCTGAGCGACTGGGAGAAGGAGAAACCCCTTCGTTCTTTGGGCGTTATGACAAGGTTGTCGCCACCGGCAGTATGAGCAAATCCTATGGGACACCGGGATTGCGCCTGGGTTGGGCGGTAGGGCCAGCGGCCACCATCGACCAAATCTGGGCCCGGCATGAGTACACGACCATCAGCGCTTCAATGGTCTCGAATCATCTAGCCACGCTGGCGTTATCGTCTCAAGTCCGGCCCTGGCTGCTCGAACGCACGCGAGCCTATATTCGCAAGGGCTACGCCACGCTGGAGCAATGGTTGGATAGACATTCGGCCAATTTCAGAGTGGTCCCGCCTCAGGCTGCCGCCATCGCCTTCGTCCACTATTACCTGGATGTCAATTCCACCGAACTGGTGGAGCGTTTGGTCCACGAAAAGAGTGTATTGATTGTTCCTGGAGACCATTTCGGGATGGATCATTTCCTGCGGATCAGCTTTGGACTCCCTCCCGAGTACTTGAATAGGGCGCTTGATCGAGTGCACGACCTGGTCGAAGAGTTGTCGGTCCAGCCCTCCTTTTAAACAGGGGCGACCAGTGGCGAGCAGCAAGACTGGGGCGAAAAAGTTGAGAACGCTTGCCAATCGAACGGGCTGAACCGACAGAGCTAGTCGGTCAACCAGCTACGGAGTCCGGTTCCCAGTCGGGCCCAACTGAAGAGCGGCGCATTGGGGACGATGAAGCCACCGTTGCCGGATGGATGGATCACAACAGCGACTCAATGCCTTTGGAAACTGGAATACGTGGTTCCCAGCCGATGATCGATTTTGCCCTTGAGTAGTCGGCTGACTTGCGCAACTCTTCAAACTCACCCCTGGGGTTGGGGATGATGTGCTCAACCTCACCGCCGATCATGGCTGCGATGTCGTTGACCGAGGTCTCCCGGCTGGGACCGATGTTGAGGACGAGGTGTTCTCCAGCAGGAAAGTTAGCATTAGCGACTCGCAAATTAGCCTCCACGACGTCCGACACATGAACATAACCGCGCGTTTGGTTTCCGTCCCCGTAGACGCTCAGCGGCCGGCTTGCGTCTCGCAGCCGCAAAAAGTGGGGAATGACCAGCGCATAAGCTCCCTCGGCCGGCTGTCTGGGGCCGTAAACGTTGAAGTACCTCAGTGAGATGATCCGCAGGTTGAAGAGGCGCGCGAACACGTCGGCATACTGCTCGCCAATGAGCTTCTGAAGTGCGTAAGGGGACTTCGGTTTCGGGATCATGTCCTCCTGCATAATGTGGGTGGGCTGATCGCCGTAGACGCTTGAAGATGAGGAATTGATGACGCCGCTGACGCGGTTGGCTCGCGCGGCTTGGAGCACGTTGAGCGTCCCGTTGACGTTGACGTTGTGGGTGCCGATGGGATCGTCGACTGAACGCGGAACGCGGGCCCAGGCTGCGTTGTGGAATATCCAGTCAGCGGACTTGGTAGCCGAGGTGACCAGATCGGTATCCGCAACCGAGCCTTCGACCAAGGTAGCTGCCGAATTGATGTGGTCACCGTTGCTGGTGGAAAAGTCGTCCAATACGGTGACTTCGTGGCCCAGGTCGACCAGGCTGTCAACCAGGTGAGAGCCGATAAAGCCGCAGCCTCCTGTGACCACACACCTCAGAGGAACCTCCATCTCGTTACTCCCAAATTCTCGCCGGCCAACAGGGGATGCCCTTGGCGAACGCTCACTCAATACTCTCGTAGTATCGATCCGGACCTTTTGGTTTTGTCTCCTGTACGGTATCGGACGATCGGCTCAACGTAAGCAAGCCCGCTGCTATTGCCAACTCGATTTGAGGGGCCTTCGGTTTCAAGATTACAGGATGCTCAAGCTTAAAGCCGCATTTCTCCTGCCGGTTGTCCGGGCCGAGTTTTCGAGAATCCTGGTCGCATGCGACGCTGTTGCGGTAGCCGTGGCGGCGAAATTACTGGGAACTGCGCCATCGACAAATACGAGATACTCCAGCCTTTCGTCGGTCGTGGGCAGGGGGCGTACACAGGCGGCCTTGGTCAACGTAGCCCCAGTCACACGATCACATTGCGAGCTTCGCCCCGGAAGAAGGCCTCGATGTTACGGCCCGTCTCATCAACCAGCCGCTGCCGAGCTTCGCGGGTCGACCAGGCGCAGTGAGGCGTGATGATGACATTGCGGGCGTCCAGGAGCGGGTTGTCTTCGGCTGGGGGTTCCATTGAAAGGACATCTATCCCAGCCCCACCGATGCGGCCGGCATTCAAGGCATCGGCCAAAGCCCGCTCGTCGACAATGCCACCGCGAGCCGTATTGATGATCAAAGCCGTGGGCTTCATCTTTTCTATCGCCGCGGCGTCGATCAGATCATGGGTGTCTTCGGTGAGAGGGCAGTGGATGGTAATGACATCGGACTGGCGTAGAAGCGAGTCCAGATCGGTATTGGGATAGACGTTGCCGGCGATGCCGAAGGCGTCGTGCGCCAAGACCCGCATTCCAAACCCTTCAGCAATCTTGGCCGAACCTTGGCCGATGGCGCCAAAGCCGATGACTCCCAGGGTCAGACCGTGAAGTTCGAAAGCCGGGTAACTGAGCAGGTTGAAGGAAGTGGCCTTGGCCCATTGGCCTGCCATCACGTCGGCGTGGTAGCGGTGCGCTTGGGTAGCCAGATTGAGGATCAGTGCAAAAGCGTGTTGGGGGACGGTTGTTGCAGCGTAGCCGGCCACGTTGCAAACCCGCACGCCCCCGTCTTGGGCGGCTTGCAGGTCGATATTGTCGTAACCGGTTGCAATTTCCGCGATCAACCGGAGTGACCCCAGCTCCTCGATAATTCGTCGCGTCATGCGAACTTTGTTGGGGACCACGACCTCGGCGCCGGCTGCCCGCGAGATGACTTCTTCTTCACTGCTGTGAGGATATCCGACGTACTCTCCCAGGGAGGTGAAAGCCGAAAAGTCAATGTCGTTGTTGAGTGCGATGGTGGACTCGTCCACGAAAACGATTTTCATTACCCGGATCCTCACTAGTTGGCCGCGTTGTTAAAATACAAGAGTCGATTGATCCAATCCACGACAAAATATCTCGTGGGGTCAACAAAATCGGTGGGTCCTCTTCGGCGGCGCCCGTGGGAGAAGGCTGGGGAGCGATCCAACAAGTGGTGAATTAGGACAAACAGACCACAGAGATGAGACAGTCCCGGAAGTGAAGATTCTTCCCTCCGGTTCGGGAAGATGAGCAATTCGATCGCCATGGAAAAACATTTTTGGGTCCCTCGCGCGCGATTCAAGATGGGTATCATGACGAATCCTGGAGGATAAGGATATCCGGCAGGCTGGAGAAAAAAGTGTTAGCTTGGGGATTGAACTATGACAAGGGTTCGAGTTCTTTACTGGAAAGAGATCCCGGTACAGATTGAAGCCGAAGATGAAAACGATCGGGTCTCCCGCCCGCTTGAGGATCGTTTTCAAGAGGCCATTGACAGGATCGCCATGTTCGACGGGAGCGCGGGAAGCGACGATTATTTGGAATCTTGGTCGTGGAGCGAGTATCGGAACGTAGCCGGAGATGCGCAGCAAGCAGCGGAGACTCTGGCGGAGCGCTACAATCGAGCCTTTCCCCAGAATTTCGAATCGAAAATCAAAAGGCTGCACAGGTCCGGGCGCCGCCGACCGTTCCCGGGAGCCCTGGACCAATGGCTCACCCAAGCCGGCGAATGAATCGTTGCTGCGTGTGACTTTCCCCTTCAAGCCCAGTTATGTCTCCTGTCTGTTTCGACGATCGAACGGTTGATCTGAAGGCGGGTCAAACTATTTTTGACTCCGCTGACAAGCTCCAGGTTCGAGTACCTACCTCTTGCAAGCGGAGTGGCGAGTGTCATGAGTGCGTCGTCGAGATCCGGCGCGGGATGGAGGCGCTGAGCGAGCCTGGCCCGCCGGAAGGCTTCTTGCGAGGCAACTATCGGTTGGCTTGCCAGTCCGAAGTGATCGACCCTGCTGCCCGCATCGAGTTCTCCTTGCTCAAGAGGCAGCCCAAGATTCTCACCTCGTCGCCGCAACGCCCCATCACTCACGTCCCCCTGACTCGGCGGCAGGGCGATTCGGTTTATTTCGGAGACCGGAGGGTGGGCCGTTACCGGGGCCGGATACTGGGGCTTGCCATCGACTTGGGGACAACTACCGTTGTCTTCAACCTGGTGGATTTGGAGAACGGCCAGGTATTGGCCACCAGCTCCTTTGAGAATCCGCAGCGTTTCGGCGGCAGCGATATCATGCACCGGATCTCCTACGATGGCGGCAAGTTTCAGGGGGAGTTGCATCGGTCGATCGTTACTGCTTTGAATTTTGAGATTGGCGACCTGTGCCGGCGCATGGATCTGCCCCGCAGGATGATCTATGAGGTGGTGTTGGTCGGCAATTCAGCCATGCGAGACATCTTTTTCAACCTCGATGTCCAATCAATCGGACAGAAGCCGTACATATCGCTGACCGAAGAGGAGATGCGTCAGGGGAAACGCGCGACCACGACCTTGAACGTGCCGGCCCGAGAGCTGGGACTGCGAGTCTTTCCCAGGGCCAATGTTTACGGAGGGCCCTTGATCGGATGTCATGTGGGCGCCGACATCGCTGCCGATTTGCTGACCATCGCGATGGACCGGCAAGAAGAAGTGGTCATGTTGGTCGATGTCGGGACCAATACCGAAGTGGTGGTAGGAAACCGTCACCGAATGATGGCCGCTTCCTGTCCTGCCGGGCCCGCTTTCGAAGGTGGTCTGATCACCTACGGAATGCCCGGCTACAGTGGCGCCATCGAGTCGGTCCGCTTACGCGACAACCGCGTCGAATGGCAAACGATTGAAGATGCCCCACCGCGGGGGATCTGCGGTTCGGGGTTGATCGACTTGGTGGCTGAGCTACGGCGCAGCCGCCGGATGACTGAATTGGGTGTGTTTGTAGACGGCAGTCAGGAATTTGAATTCGAGGCTGAAAACGGGATGACGCTTTCGCGCCTGGACATCAGTAATCTGGCTCAGGCCAAGGCGGCCAACTTTTGCGGGCAAAGAATCGTACTGCACCGCTACGGAATTCGGCCCGAGCAAGTCGACAAGCTGTACCTGGCTGGTGGATTCGCCAACTACATCAACATCGAGAGCGCGATTGAGATCGGTTTCATTCCCGATCTTCCGCTCGAGAAGATCATCAAGGTGGGCAACGCCTCACTGCAGGGCGCTACCATCATGTTGCTCTCCCAAAGCTTACGCAGTTGGATGGAGAAGACCTCGCGACAAATCGAGCACGTGGAACTGGAAACCACGCCTGATTTCTTCGATCTCTTCGTTGAGGGTTGCATGTTCCGGTCGATGGACCACTCCACCTGACTAGAGCCAAGCGACCGGAACCAAGAAACCGGGCCACCAGCCCGTGACAGTCGAGTAGGCAGCCGCGAAATTCCACCCCACGGCTGCTGCGGCCCGCTTGCCGGCTTGGCGGCAGGAGGGTGGCCATGGGCCGTGGAATCCGGCAAGCATCAGTCTGCGCTTGCCGCGAGGCTCTTCGGCGTGATCCACGGCGCCACCATTGTGCCGGCATGAACTGATCGATGTCCGAAAAAGCTTGCCGAGTTGAGGGAGGACTTGGAGACATCTGCCGCTGTTGGTCAGCAACAGTGTTGATGATGCAATCCGGACCCGGGCCGATGAAGCACTGTCCGGATTCGTCCTTCCCTGGGGTTCGTGAGCAGGCGTCACGCCGCTATGGCTTTCTCAGGTCTTTCGCCGCCAAACCCCCACCGGAACGTACCCCGGCGCCGCGCTGCGTCCAGCCGTGCGCGGCGAGAATCTCCGCAAACTCCGGGATTGCTGCAGCATCTTCATGACTGACGCGCGAGACTTTGAGGCTATGTTCAATGAAATAATGGAGTTCGGAATGAATGCAGCCGGAGGGGCAATCGCCCCAGGCCTTACGAAACACGAGGTACCACTTGTCATCCGACCAGAGCGCGTGGATGCCGGAGCCGTCCCCGACTGGAGCGTCCGGTCGAGCATTCTTTACTCCCTCTATCGCCTCATACTTGAGTGCCGTGCGCACGAGATCATTGCGCGGGTCAAAGCTGATCAGAATCGTGTTGATGCGGGGGTAGGCCATCACACCGCGCAGGCTGAGCGTCTGATTGAGGGCGTCGAAGGCTGCCTGGCCAGTGCACAAGGGAGCTGAGGCTCCCTCGTCCGCGAGACTGTTGACCACAGCTTGCAGCAGGGATGGCTCCAGATCCAGGACCAGCGTTCCGGGGTTCCAATGGCCGCCTGCTCTCACCTCCGTCATCTCTGGCCAACCGGTCCTTATGTTGGCCAAGAGCCGTTCCAACTCCTGGGTCAAATCGATTTCGTCAAAGCGACGATGGAACTCGTCCCATCTCGTCTCGTCATCGAACAGGCGCAAGAGGCCGACAACGTTCTGGGTCAGGACGATGCCGTCGTCCTCTTGGGTCGGTTCGAGATAGCCGTGCTTGACCACGGGCGCTTTACCATCACACGGATCACCTGCGCCTGCGGAAGACCCAGCCAACGTCGACACCATCAGAAAGGAGGCCAACAGCAACATCTGTAGCGCCAAGGTGATCTGATGTCGTGACATCGCCGTACTCCGGTTTCTGCCCGACACGCACGACGTGAGCGAGGTGCTTCTCATGGCGGATCGGATTCTGGCGATGCACGAAGGCAAAGTTTTTGCCAAATGGACTTGCATGGATGGCTCCGAAAAGGGGAGTTGGTGGAGGTAATCGGACTCGAACCGACGACCCCCTGCTTGCAAAGCAGGTGCTCTTCCACTGAGCTATACCCCCACCCTTAAAGATAGTCTAACACGGTCTTTTCCCACGCCCTTTGAACTTCAAAAACTGGCATACTGGTCGCTGACGGAGACAAGGTGAAAACTAAGCCTTCAAGAAGTCCCCGCAAGCGATTTTCCGGACGGGGAACGCCGGCTCAACCGCCGGGACGATTTCTCAAGCTCCAGTACCAATCGGACGAGCCGACCGGGCAAGGTCGCGTTGCGACGGAATTTTTTCGCGATTCCAGTCGAACCGTGCTGAGCCGCAACCGGAGCCCGGACGTGGCATTCGAGTATAGCCTCAATCCCTACCGGGGTTGCGAGCATGGTTGCGCTTACTGTTACGCCCGACCCACCCACGAGTATTTCGATCTCTCGGCTGGAATCGACTTCGAGACCAAGATCATGGTCAAGGAAGATGCACCCCTCTTGCTCAGGCAGCAACTCTTGGCCAAGTCGTGGAGGCCACAGCCGATTGCGCTGAGCGGGGTGACCGACCCCTATCAGCCTGTAGAACGGCGCTTGCGGCTCACCCGTGCCTGCCTGGAAGTGCTGCGTAAGTTCCGCAACCCGGTGCTGATCGTGACCAAGAACTGGCTGGTGACGCGCGACGTCGATCTGCTGGCGCCTCTGGCCGAGAAAGGAGCGGCCCTGGTTTGCCTTTCGATAGCGACACTGGATGCCGGCTTGCAACGGTCGCTCGAGCCCAGGGCTTCATCTCCCCAGCGCCGACTGGCGGCGGTCAAGGAACTGGTCAGCCAGGGGATTCCGGTGCGGGTTCTGGTGGCTCCGGTCATCCCCGGACTCACCGATCATGAGGTTCCGGCCATCTTGCAGTCGGCCGCTGAGGCGGGCGCGACCGGCGCCGGCTATGTATTGCTGCGGCTGCCTTACGGCGTCAAGGACCTCTTCATCGACTGGCTGGAGCGCTGTGTACCAACCCGAAAGGAACGAGTGCTGAGCCGGATTCGTGAGGTTCGCTCGGGACGTCTGTCCGATTCCGGTTTTTCCAGCCGGATGCGAGGCAAGGGGACTTATGCTGTGCAACTGGAAAATCTGTTTCGGCTTGTTTGCCGCCGTTCGGGACTCAATCAGGCGTCCGTCGAACTCTCGGTTGAGCACTTTCGCCGACCCGGTCAAGACCGGCAGTTGGGGTTATTCCAGCAGTAGCTCCCTGCTTTCGGTTTTCCGAGGCTCTCAGCTGACGCGAGATTACTCTGCTGGTCTGGTCTTCTCCAGCCTCAAAGACCCGCAAAAGAGTTCGGTTGCAAGCGGTCGCGGTGAATTGCGAGGTGACCACGGCCAAGAAGCTGAGCTGAGGAGGATACCTGGCGCGCGCCACGATACAGCTAGAAGACGGACGGGAGGTTTTTAGAGATGTCGTTGACGATGACCACCCCCATCAACAACACCAGAAAGATGAGGCCCACCCGGAAGATTCTCTCTTTGGCTCGCAGGCTCAAATCGCGGCCGATCAGACCCTCGACAATCAGTAACAGAATGACTCCGCCGTCGAGGATGGGGATGGGCATCAGATTCAAGATGCCCAGTTGCAAAGACACCAATCCCATGAAGCCGAGCAAAGCCAGCCAACCCAGCGAAGCTGCCATCCCGGAAAAACGGGCAATTTCGATCGGTCCGGACATTTGCGCAATGGATGCCTGCCCCGTAATCAGCCTTCCGACGACAACGAATACAAGCCTGCTCATGCGGTAATTCTCCCACAGTGAACGCCCCAGGGCTCCTATCAATCCCAGTTGCTGGGTTTCGACGGGAAACTCCACGAACGCGCCCAGCCGGGGGCGACCATCGATTAGGCGGGGAGTGATGTCTTGATCGAGCAACTGACCGTCCCGCCGGATCTGAAACCTCAGCGGTTCCCCTTGGGAATTTCTGACCACTTCGGCGACCATGTAAAAACCGGTCAGGAGTTGATTCCGGTGGAGGACGCCCGCGATTTCATCACCCCGACCCAAGCCGGCGTCGGCTGCTGCCGAGTCCGGCTCGACCATCTCTATGTGGTAGGGGACGAAAGGACCCACCCCGATGGCTCCAGGTCCTCCGGGCTGGGTGGACTCGGAAAAGACTTCTCGTTGAATTCGCTCTCCCTGGCGGCTGAGTCCGATCGTCAGGGTTAGATTGGGGCTGGTTCCGATCACGAACTCGGCATCCTTCCAGGTGGGGGTCTCCGTTCCATTGATCGAAAGAATCCGGTCGCCAATCAAGAGTCCGGCCTTCTCGGCCTGCGAGTCGAACCGGACAGAGCCGATGATTGGTGACTCGGCGAGATGAGACCTGACGTCGAAACCGACCATGAAGGTGATCGTCAGCAGCAGTATCGCCAATCCGATGTTCATCAGCGGACCAGCGATGGCTACCGCGAACCGGTGGAGCTTGGGACGTGACAGAAACTCTTCGGCGGACCCGGTCAACTCCTCTTCAGGGTTTTCGCCGGTCATCTTCACATAGCCGCCCAGTGGAATCAGGCTGATGCGATAGTCGGTGGCCCCACGTTTGAACCCCAACAAACGCCGGCCGAAACCGAGCGAGAAGACTTCCACCCGGATCCCCAGGCGCTTGGCCACCAGGTAGTGCCCCAATTCGTGGATGAAAATGAGCACTCCCAGCACGAAGATAAAGGCCGCGATGTTCAGGCCCAGACTATTCAGGAAGTCCAACTTGATTGCTCACTTTCTCGGCTTGGGGCGCCTGATGGGCGACCCTTCACCTGGATCCGAATTCTAGCTTAACAGATCAACCGCATCTCTAAACCGGGCGCCTTATCTAGTGAACAGGTTATTGGATGCGCTGTTCGGTTTGGCGACGAGCTCGACGATCGACTGCCAGGATCTGGTCCAGCTCCGAGACTTCAACCGCCTGGTGATCGCTGAGAGCCTCTTCAACCAGTCGAGAAATCGCCAGGAACGGTATCCGGCCCTGAAGAAAGGCCTTTACCGCGACTTCGTTGGACGCGTTAAGAACGGTGGGGAAGGACTTTCCGCCGGCCAGGGCCTCATAAGCCAGCTTCAAGCAAGGGAAACGGTCGAGATCAGGGGGCAGAAATTCCAGGGGGGACAAGTTGAAAAGGTCCAAGGATGGGAGGTCGGAAGGGCAACGATCGGGAAAACAGAGGGCGTAGAGGATGGCGGAACGCATGTCTGTGATGCCGAGCTGGGCCAGCACATTGCCATCTACAAACTCGACCATGGAGTGGACAATCGACTGGGGGTGCACAACCACTTGAATCGCTTCGGCACTCACTCCGAACAGATAGTGGGCTTCGATGACTTCCAGGCCTTTGTTCATCAGCGTGGCCGAATCGATACTGATCTTGGAACCCATGTCCCAAGTGGGATGGTTGAGAGCCTGCTCGACACTGACCGTCCGCAGTTGCTCAGCGGAGAAGTGGAGAAAGGGACCTCCCGAGGCCGTCAGAAGCAGACGCTGCACCCCCTCGAGTTCGACCCCCCGTAGACATTGATGAATGGCGCTGTGTTCACTGTCGATAGGAAGCAACCCCGGCCCGCCGGCTGCGGTTGCGGTCATCAGTCGGCCCGCCATGACCAGAGCTTCCTTGTTGGCCAAAGCCACTTGCTTGCCCTCCACCAGGGCTTGATAAGTCGAACGCAAGCCGGCCGCACCGGTAATGCCGGCTACCACCACGTCCACCCGGGAATCGACTGCCATATCGATGACACCCACGTCGCCGCTCAAGACCCGCAGGTTGGGGAATTGCAGGCTCAGCTGCCTGGCGGCAGTCCGGCTGTGGAGGGCCACCGCGCGAGGACTGTACCGTTGGACCTGGGTTGCCAATTTGGACCAATTGCTGCCGGCGGCCAGAGTAGCCACTTGGAAGCGGTCGGGGTAGAGATCCACCAAGCTCAAAACGCTCTCACCGATGGATCCGGTGCAGCCCAGAACTGCCAGTCTTTTCATGCTGCCTCTCCAGCTAGCGGTCCAGTTTTCTCAACCCAACAGCGCGGTTCATCTCACTTGGTGAGCCACCAGATGAGATGATAGGTTGGTATCCCCCAAAGCATGCTGTCAACCCGGTCCAGTACGCCGCCGTGGCCTGGAATCAAACGTGAGGTGTCTTTGACGCCGGCTCCTCGCTTGAGAAATGACTCGAAGAGATCGCCCGCCACTGCGGCGGCCCCCAGCGTCAATCCGATCATTAGAGCAGGGAGTGCCGGCCACTGTTGCAGAAGTAGAGTAGCCAACACCCAGCAAGCGAGGGGGGCTGCCAGCAAGCCGGCCACGTACCCCTCCAGTGTCTTGCTGGGGGAGAGGACGGGAGTAATACGATGGCGTCCCATCCACCTGCCCACAAAATAGGCAGCGCTGTCGGCAACCCAGATGACCGTCAGCGCGATAAGCAGGCCGAGCCCCCTGGCGCGATCGTAGCTTCCCGGTTCGAATTGAGGATGGTGTAAAGCCAGCAGTGAGTAGGGGACTCCCAAATAGAGCAGCGCGGTCAGATTGAAGGCCGCTGTCGGGAAACCTGCGCGAAGGTCGCTGCTCAGGATGAGGGCGACCAGCAGAACCAGCAGCGCACTAAGCAGCAAGTAGGGAAATACCCAGTCCTGCTGGTAGTACCAGATCCAGGGAAGGACTCCCGTCAGCAGATAGAGCAGCACCAAGGGTCGGGCCTGATAGGCTGGAAAGAGACGAAAGAATTCCCACAATGTGATCAGTAAGAAAAGATCCAGTACCAGCAAAAAGAGCCACACGGGAGCCCATAAGACCAAACCCACGACGAAAGGGATCAACACCAGCGCGGTGGCCACACGTCGAAGGATCATCAGAACCCCCGAAGGGCGGCCGATAAGATCCCGCCATAGCGACGTTCCCGTTGTTGGAAAGCTTCCACCGCCTGCAGGAGGTGCCGGCCCCGAAAATCAGGCCACAGGATTTCCGTCACGTAGATTTCCGAATAGGCGATCTGCCACAAGAGGAAATTGGACACCCGCATCTCGCCACTAGTGCGGACGAGAAGATCCGGGTCTGGCAGCCCCCGTGTATAGAGGTGGCGCTCGATGGCGTTGCTGTCGATTTTGCTCGGAGCTTCCTGGCTCAACAGGCGGTTGACGGCATCCACCAGTTCCAACCGTCCGCTGTAGTTGAGAGCCAAGACCAGCCGCATGCCCGTGTTGTCTTGAGTCTCGGCTCGCACCAACCCGATCTGTTGCTGAACTCTGCTCGGGAGTTGGCTGGTGCGTCCGATGGTATCAAAAGCAATGTTGTTTTCCTGCAGCGTGTGGAGTTCCTTCTCAAGATATTCCTTGAGCAGGTTCCAGAGCGTGTTGACTTCCCTTGCCGGCCGCTTCCAATTTTCGGAGGAAAAGGCATAAAGCGTGAGGACCGGAATCCGCAAGCGAGCGGCAAACTCCACCGTGGATTTGACGGAGCGGATACCAGCGCGGTGGCCTTCGACTCGGGCCAGGTTGCGTTGTCGCGCCCAACGGCCGTTGCCATCCATGATCACCGCAATGTGGCGAGGGATGGCATGGGGCGAAAGGCGGTCGATCAGCCGCGCTTCCGGGCTGTCGGGTTCCAGGACCCCTTCAAAGCCCTCGAAGAGAGAGTTCATAGCCAACGGCTAAATCTACCACAATCAACAAAGTGGCGAAAAGGTGACGATGGGTGTCGCCAGGACGGTTTTCGGAAACGGAAATCGAGAGGCAAAAGATAGAAGACCTGGCTGGGTTGCCCCCAAGCAAATGGGAAAATTGGAACCTTTTCACTCGGGATGCCTGGCCTCAACTCGTCGCCGGCGACCGGCCGGAGTAATGGACCTTCATCAGACAAAGCCCCTGCGGTTGGGCAGTTGGTCCCGCTTTCCGGCGGTCACGCGAAGCCAAGACCTGGGCTATGCAATCGGGCCTTCGCTCCCCCCGACCCACTTGGAGCAAGGTCCCTACAATGTTGCGCACCATGTGGTGCAGAAAACCGTCACCTTCGACCCAATAGACAAGATGATGGCCGCGACGGGTCAGCTCCGACCTGAACAGTGTCCGGCGACGATCTTTTACGGAAGTCGTGGAAGCGGCAAAACCACTAAAGTCATGGCGGCCCAACAGTTGAGTCGCTGCCAAATTCATGGCCGGTTGTTGGAGCCGCCTGGGGTGATGATAAGCCCGTCCAGCCAGAAAGGGGGAAAGCACGGGACCGTCGTAGATATGGTAACGGTAGAGTTTGCTCCGAACTTGGCGCTGGGCATGGAAATCGCTCCGGCAGGGGCGCAAACGCATGATCCGGATGTCGCTTGGCAGGCAGGAGTTGAGGGCTAGCCGGAGTCGCCGCGGTTCCAAGCACTTGTCCAATCTGAAGTGGGCGACCTGAGCTCGTGCGTGGACGCCGCTGTCGGTGCGACCCGAGCCGACTACCGACCTTTCTTCGCGACTGATCCGAAAGAGAGCTTCCTGCAGTTTGCCCTGCACCGTGTCCCTGCCCGGCTGTAGCTGCCAGCCGGCATAGCGAGTGCCCAGATACTGGACGACGATGCGATATTTGGCGGTCCCCGGAGTAGGTTGAGGTGGCCGGTTTGAGGGTATTGGGTAGTTGCGGCGAGGCTCGGGGGGAGAGGAGGATTCCATGCTAAGATGAAGGGAATTCTTGCTGTTTCTTGAAGGAGTCAATCTATGTCTGGTCATTCGAAATGGCATTCTATCAAGCATAAGAAAGCGACAGTCGACGCCAAGCGGGGCAAGATGTTTACCAAGATCATCAGGGAGATTATGGTAGCAGCCCGCCTCGGCGGGGGTGATCCGGAAGCCAACCCTCGCTTGCGCACCGCGGTGCAGGCTGCCAAGGGCGTCAACATGCCCCAGCAGAATATTCAACGAGCGATCAAGAAAGGGACGGGAGAGCTGCCCGGACAGGCGTATGAGGCAGTCACTTATGAAGGTTATGGGCCCAGTGGAGTGGCTGTGTTCATCGAGGCTCTGACCGACAACAAGAACCGCACCGTAGCCGAGATCCGTCATCTGTTGTCCAAACACAGCGGCAATTTGGGTGAGACGGGAAGCGTCAACTGGATGTTCGAACGTAAAGGCTTTATAGCCGTCTCCCGCAGCGCAGTCGAAGAGGACCGCTTGCTGGAAATCGCGTTGGAGGCCGGCGCCGAAGATCTCAAGAGCTCGCCCGACCTTTTTGAGGTCTACACTTCCTTCGAGGACCTGGAGAAGGTTCGTCAGGCCTTGGAGGAGGCCGGAATTGCGATGGAGACGATTGAGCCCACAATGATTCCCACCAGCGAGGTGAAGCTGGAGGGCAAGGCGGCCGCGCGTATGCTCCACCTGATGGAAGTATTGGACGGGCACGAAGACGTGCGAAACATTTTCGCCAATTTCGCGATTGCAGACTCGCAACTCGAAGCGCTGGCTGATCGGGCGTGAGTTGCACTCGTGAGGTGACCTCCGTCAGCCCAACCTGCTAGTTTTTGCTTGGCGCCAGCCACTTCATCGCTTCGGTTTGCGCCAGAAAGCTTGTGCAGGTCCAGGCATGATCGTGGCAGGCATCGATCCCGGCAGCCGACGAACCGGCTTTGGCATTATCGCCGTGGAAGGAAATCGGGTGAGCTGTCTCGAGTACGGAGCCATCAATGCGATCCGGAAGCGATCCGATACTTTTCCGCGTCGCCTGCAGCGCATCTACAACCAGCTGAAGACCTGTCTGAACTGCTATTCACCTCAGGCGGTGGCCGTCGAAGGAGTGTTTCACGCGGTCAACGCCCGAACGGCTTTACAGCTGGGACAGGCTCGCGGTGTTGCCCTGTTGGCGGCTGTCGAATGTGGCGCCGAGCTTTTCGAGTATTCGCCTTTGCAGGTCAAGAAGGCCGTAGTCGGTTACGGGCGTGCCGAGAAGAGCCAGGTTCAGCTGATGGTGCGCCGGATCCTCAATCTGAAGAAGGTGCCTGAGCCCCACGACGCTGCTGACGCACTGGCCATCGCGCTTTGTCACGCCTTCAATCGAACACCGACCCCGGCAACAATCCCAAGCCGGTGAAAATCGTCGGGGGCCGTCAGGGATCGGATTGTCCTGGCTCTCTGTGAGGCGCCGAGGCGCGGTTGCCGTGGCTAGACAATCCCCACGACCCCAACTCGGCCAGCAGCCAGTTCTTCATTTGTCTCAAGAGGATGAGCGGTTGGGATCGGCCGGCCCGTAAGTTTGCCCTGCGAAAGGTCAGGATCGAACACCGGCCAAACGGGGACTCCAACTCCAAATGATGCAAAGCGACCGACCTTTTATGGTTTCTTGAACCGGTCGCCGGAGCCGGCAGCCCTTCGGTGGAGGCTGCCGAAGTTCAAGAGGGGTTGAAGCGGCCCACCCGCACGCGAGCGGGGCGCACCAACTCGCCATCCCAGCGGTAACCTCGCTGGATCGTCTCCACGACGACTTGGTCAGAGCTGGGATCGTCCACTTCGACCATGCCCACTGCTTCAGCTTGATGAGGATCGAAAGGTTTACCCTCAAGATCAAGAGGTTCGATTCCTCGGTGTTGCAATTTGCTCAGGAAGAGCTCGAGGTTGAGCCGAACTCCCTCAGCCAAGGCCTTGGAGTTGTTTTGGTCATCTGCCTGTAGCGCCCGCTCCAGATTGTCCACCACTTCCAGCAGATCTCTCACCATCTCGAGTTGCTGTTGGCGGTTGCGCCGCTCAATCTCCTTGCGCTGGCGCCGGCGGAAAGCTTCGTTTTCCTTTTCCAGATCGGCAATCTTCTGCCGCAATCGGCTCTCAGCAAGCTCCGTCCTCGACTTGAGTTCCTCGACAAAGGACGGATAGCGTTGGCCGGGCGCCTGAGCCTTGTCGACAGCATCCTCATCTTCGACCCAAAACCGCCGGTCGCTTATCTGGAAACTCGGCTTCTGTTTTTGATCTGCCATGAGTCCCTGTTATTTCTACCCGCTGCCTTCGGATGGAATGTTCTCGTAAGGAGCCGGCGCTTAACGCAGTCAGTCCGCTTGGACTCCCCTCGCTCCCACGGCGGGCTCTTGGGGATCCAAAGGGAAATTAAGACTTGAGTCCTAGCCTGTCAAGTTTCACGAACCCGAGGGTGGTTTCCGCTTGCAGAGAGTCAGTGTTGATCCTATAGAAAAGACGTGAAAGCAACGCCTTCGGCCCTGTTACCGAAGGTCGCTGTAGGAGGGTATTACGATGGATATGAACCGGTTGACCGAGAAGAGCCGGGACGCTCTGGCTGGGGCACAGCGTCAGGCTATGGGCCTGGAACATCAACTCGTGGATACCGAACATCTTCTGCTGAGTCTGCTGGAACAGAGTGGAGGACTCGCCACTTCGATCCTGAACAAGGCCGATGTTCCGGTGGGTGAACTGAGATCGGCTCTGGAAAGAGAACTCGAGAGCCGGCCCAAAGTCAGCTCACCCAAGGGCGCCGACTCGGTTTATGCCAGTGGACGGTTGAACAGACTGTTGAGTCAGGCCGAGACGGAGGCCCGCCGGCTGAAGGACCAATATCTATCTGTCGAGCATCTATTGCTGGCTACCGTGGCGGATGCCGGCAAGGCAGGCGAACTACTGCGTGAGGTTGGTGCAACTCGGGTTGCCATCATGCAAGCTCTCAAGGAGGTCCGAGGAAACCAGACTGTTACCTCGGCTAATCCTGAGACCACCTATGAGGCCCTGGAACGCTACGGAAGGAATCTGACTGAGCTGGCCCGCCGGGGCAAGTTGGATCCGGTTATCGGCCGTGACGAGGAGATTCGACGCTTGATGCAGGTGCTTTCCCGTCGCACCAAGAATAATCCGGTTCTCATCGGCCAACCTGGTGTGGGTAAGACCGCAATCGTGGAGGGTTTGGGGCAAAGGATCGTGCGGGGGGATGTGCCCGAGGGTTTGCGGGACCGGCGAATCGTCTCTCTCGACATGGGCGCCTTGATTGCAGGAGCCAAATATCGAGGCGAGTTCGAGGAACGTCTCAAGGCTGTCCTCAAGGAGGTCCAGAGTTCCGAGGGAAGGGTGATTCTCTTCATCGATGAGCTTCACACGGTGGTGGGAGCGGGGAGAGTCGAAGGCGCCATGGACGCGGGCAATCTGCTCAAGCCCATGCTGGCCCGGGGGGAGCTTTATTGCATCGGGGCCACCACTTTGGACGAGTACCGCAAGCAGATCGAGAAGGATGCCGCTCTAGAACGGCGTTTTCAGCCGGTAGTCGTTGATCAGCCTTCGGTCGCCGACACTATTTCCATCCTGCGCGGGTTGAAGGAGCGTTACGAGGTTCACCATGGAGTCAAGATCAAGGACACAGCCCTGGTGTCGGCAGCAGTACTTTCCAACCGTTACATTTCAGACCGCTTCTTACCCGACAAGGCGATCGACTTGGTCGACGAGGCTGCTGCCAAGCTGCGTACGGAAATGGACTCGATGCCCTCCCAACTGGATGAGATTCTACGCCGGGTGATGCAACTGGAAATCGAGAGAGAGGCGCTTCGCAAGGAAAAAGACGAGCGCTCCCGCGCGCGGCTCCAAAAGCTGGAGCAAGATCTGGTCGACCTGAAAGGCCGGGGAGATGCGCTCAAGGCCCAATGGCAAGCCGAAAAGGATACGGTGCAACGACTTCGAACGCTGCGGAAGCAGATTGAAAGCACCAAGATACAGATCGAGCGCGCAGAACGTGACTACGATCTCAATCGGGCCGCCGAACTCAAATATGGCCAACTGACAGAGCTGGAAACTGCCATCAAGAAAGAGGAGGAGGCACTCAGCCGGAAACAGGATCAGACACAGCTTCTCAAGGAAGAGGTCAGCGAAGAAGATATCGCTGATGTCGTCAGCCGGTGGACCGGAGTTCCAGTCTCCCGCTTGTTGGAGGGTGAGATGGAAAAGCTGGCTCATTTGGGCGAGTACCTTCACCAGCGAGTAGTGGGTCAAAATCAGGCGGTTGAGGCAGTCTGTAACGCGGTTGTGCGGGCGCGGGCTGGGCTCAAGGACCCGGAGCATCCCATCGGCAGTTTTATCTTTTTGGGCCCTACGGGAGTAGGCAAGACCGAATTGGGACGGGCTTTGGCCGAGACACTGTTTGATGATGCGCGGGCCTTGGTTCGGATCGATATGTCTGAATATCAAGAACGGCACACGGTGGCCCGGCTGGTGGGAGCACCTCCCGGTTACGTCGGTTATGACGAAGGCGGGCAGCTGACCGAAGCTGTTCGCCGCCGCCCTTACTCGGTGATTCTGTTTGACGAGATTGAAAAGGCGCACTTCGACGTCTTCAACACCCTGCTCCAAGTGCTCGACGATGGACGTTTAACCGACGGTCAGGGGCGAACGGTTGACTTCAAGAACACCATCATCATTATGACTTCCAATATCGGGAGCCTACAGATTCTGGAACATGGTGGGGCTTTTGAAGGAGACACGTATGAGCAGATGAAGAAGGCCGTTCTGGAGGGATTACACCGCCATTTCCGACCGGAGTTTCTCAATCGAATCGATGAGACGATCGTCTTCCATGCGCTTTCCGAAAAACACTTGGAGCAAATCGTTGAGATTCAACTGGAGGGCTTGAGGCAGCGTCTGTCGGAGCAGGGAATGAGTATTGACCTGACCGGGGGGGCGCGACGTCACGTCGTTGAGATTGGCTACGATCCGAGTTACGGAGCCCGGCCCCTGAAGAGAGCCCTGCAAAAGGAAATCGAGAATCGATTAGGTCGGCTAATTGTGACCGGGGAGTTGCGTGAAGGCCAGCATGTGATGGTGGATTGGAATGCCACCAAGGGGCGGTTGAATTTCAAGGTGGCCCCAGTGGCAGTCCACGCCGCCTCGATGCCTGGGAGTCCGTTGCGGTTGGTGAAAGAGTAACCTGAGCTAGCTCTACCACACCAGAGGACGACCTACTCTCCACCAGGAATCAACAAGATCTGCCCCGGGAAAATGCGGTTGGCGTTGCGGAGCCGGTTCAGTCGCTGGATTTTGGCGATCGAGGTGTTGAAGCGGCGGGCGATCCATTGCAATGTGTCACCTATACGGACTCGGTAGCGGGTGGGAAGGGATCCGTTGCTGGGGACCTTCAGCTCGCGCCCCACAACAATGTGGTCGGTGTTGGAAATGGAGTTGTGTTCACGTAGCCGCTTGACTGACGTCTTATAGCGTGAGGCGATCGACGACAAGGTTTCTCCGGGTTGAATCCGATGAGTGATCAGTTGTTCTGCCTGGCGAGCTGAGGCGATTTCCAGAATTTGACCGGCATAGATCAAGTCCGGTCGCGGCAATTGATTGACCAATTGGATCCGCCGCGCGGAGGTGCCGAAGCGACTCGCGATTTCACTCAAGGTGTCTCCCCGACGCACTCTGTAGGTCCCGGGACCCGGCGCGACTTTGCGAGGCACGACGGCCTTGAGCAGCGGCAAACCCGCCACCAGTTGGTTGGCTGCTTGGGCTGGCAGCCGCAGCTCGATCCTCGGCGGCAGAACGCCGTAGCGCCAAACACCCGTCCTCAGGAAGGGATTGTGGGTCTTGACCCAGGCGAGACCTGCATTGGCCGTTGCCAGCAGATCCTTGACCCGGTAGGACTTATGTAGTTCGACGGTGGAAAACCGCCAGGGTGGGTCGGTTTGCAGGTTTGGGAAATAGCGGTGGCTGTTGCGGGCCACCAAGACTGCCGCCAGGAATTCAGGGTAAAAGTTTCGGCCGCTGAACCCGAAGGTCCTGGAGCGGTGGTTGGAGACGATGCGGTGGAGTTCGGGTCCCCACCGCTTTCGAGCCCGCAGCATTGCATTGAGACCCTGATTGTAGGCAGTGATTGCCAGCGGCCAGTTTCCCAGTTTCTCATAATTGTATCGCAGTAACTTGGCAGCGGCGCGAGACGCATAGAGTGGGTCAAGCCGTTGATCTTGAGTGCGATTGATTGTCAGGTAGATCCTGCCCGTTCCGCGGATAAATTGCCACAGACCCACTGCACCCGCTTTGGAGCGGGCCTTTGAATTAAATGATGATTCGACGTGAGGTAGCATTGTCAGTTCCATCGGTAGACCGAACTCCCGAAACATGGGCTCGATGTGCTCGAGGAACTGGCCCGAGCGGACTATACCCGCCTCGAATTTCTCCCTGACCCCTCGTTGCATCCGGATGTCTCTTTGGAGACGAGCGTAGAACCGGCGTGAAGGCTTGTATCCCAGCGATCGCAACAGTTTGGCCAGACGTCGTGAATCCTGGGTCAGGTCTTTCTCTGAACGGGCGGTTGCCATGGTTCTTAGCTGGCGGACCAGCTTTAGCCGGTAGCGTTTGAGTTGGCGCCTCTGACGGGCCGCCTCGCGAGCATTCTTGTGTGGGTCCCGTTCGAAACTGACGACCTTGTAAATTATCCTCAAATCTCGGCTATCGTGAAATATGACTTGGCGTCGACTGTAGCGGGCAAATACTTCCTTCCAGAACTCGATTTCCGATTCAAACTCCTGGAAGGGGAAGTGGTGAGCCACACTCTTCAACTCGAAGTCTCGGGCCCACGAGGCAGTCATCGCCAAACTAGTCGAAAGCAGTACCAGGAGGGTCCGACCAAGGACCCGCCTGAGGGGATTTGGTGTCAACTTTGAACTCCCAAAGCCGAGGACTCCGAATCAACCGACTCGGGTTCGGGGTCGATTCCCAGAGCGTCAGCCACCCGGTTGATGTAATTGAAAAATCCGATGATATGAACGATCTCCAGAATAGCCTTCTCGTTGAAACCAAACGAACGCAGGCGCTCCAACTGATCGCGACTCACTCGATCAGGCTTAACGGTGAGATCGTAAGCATAGTCAAGCAACGCTCGTTCGGCGGGGGCAAGTGAGGCGGTCCGATAGTCATTCTTAAGTGCCTCCACCAATTCCCGGTCTTGAGTTTCAGCATGGAGATCCTCTCCATGAGCTATCGTTCAATAAAAGCAGCTATTGGCCCTTGACACCACCACCGCCAGCATCTCCCGTTGTGCCCGGGTGAGTGATCCAGGCCCATGCATCAAGGTGGTATAGAACGCCATCGAGTCACGAATGTATTCGGGCCGCTGGCTTGAGATGCTGACAATGTTGAAAATCTTCCCCGCCCGCTGAAGGGCGGCATCGTATTGTTCCCGCAGCAGTCCCCGGGCTCGCTGCAAGCAAATGGTGCGGATCCAAGCCATCTTAACCTTCCGGACCTCTTTCCGGGTGTTTGTTACCATTGAAGTTGGCGAACAGGCAGAAGAGAATTTCTTGCGTGATCTGTTGGGGCGTCTTGTTGTCCACGTCGACCACCCACTCGGCACACTGATACTGTGACTGCCGTTGATGGTAGAGGGTCTCAAAGCGGAGCAGATCTTGGGCCAAAGGCCGTTTTCGATCTCCCAAGCAACGGGAGCGGCACAGCTCAAGACTGATCCTGAGCCAGATCGTGCGACCGTTGGACCGCACCTGAGCACGATTGGTTTCGCCGGTGAGGGTGCCTCCACCCAATGCGATGACTGCGGGCGGAAGCCTCAGGCAGCGCGCCAGCATCTCCCGCTCGAGTTGCCGGAAACCGGCTTCCCCCGCGTCGGAAAAAATCCTGGGAATCGATTTGGCCGCTGCAGCTTCGATCAGGGCGTCCAAGTCGATAAAATGCCGCTCGAGCCGCTGTGCCAACAGCGGTCCGACAGTGGATTTTCCGCAGCCCATGAATCCTGTCAAGAACAAATGGGTTCCAACCGCGGTTTGGGTTGGATGATCAGCGGTCACAGAGCGACTCCAAAGTCTCGAAAAAGCCTGGAAAGGAGACAGTTGCACAAGCCCCGTCGTCGAGCTCGACTCCGTCTTTGGAAACCAGTCCAGCTATCGCAAAAGCCATAGCAATTCGGTGATCTCCAAAGGTGCTGACCCGACCACCTTGAATCCTCTGGCCCGGCGAAATCCGGAAACCATCTTCAAACTCTTTGACCTGGACTCCCAAGTTCTTGAGATTATAAACGATTGAGTGGATGCGGTCAGATTCCTTATGACGCAGTTCTTTGGCTTGGCGCACGCAAAACCCCTTGGAGCGCCCGCAAGCCAGCACGGCTAATATAGGAATCTCGTCAATCAGGTTGGGAATCCAGTCGCCCTGTATGGTGGGGGGCAGGTTTTCCGAAAGCCGGTTTTGACAAGAGATTTCCAGATCGGCAACTGGTTCTCCGCCCGAATTCAGCCCGCCTTGGCGCGGCAGGATCAATCCAGCCTGTTGCAGCAGCTGCAGCAGACCGATTCGGGTGGGATTGACACCCAACTGAGGGATGGAAAGCTTCGATCCAGGGAGGAGGAGAGAGGCCACAATGAAAAAGGCAGCAGCCGAGAAATCTCCCGGAACTGCCAAGTTGGCCGAATGCAAGTTCTGTCCCCCTGCCACGCTGACCGCTAGACCCCGACGCTGCACTCGGGCCCCGAAATGGGGAAAGGCTCGTTCGCTGTGGTCGCGCGTCTGGCGAATCTCCTCCACACGGGTGCTCCCGGTGGCGGTCAAGCCCGCCAGCAGAACACACGACTTCACTTGGGCACTGGCAACACGCGGTCGGTAGCTTAGCCCTCGGAGCCGGCAACCGTTGATCTCCAGTGGAGGATAACGGTCCCGCCGTGCTCGGATTTCGGCGCCCATCTGCACCAGCGGTTCGATGATCCGTTTCATTGGCCTGCGGTTGAGCGAGCGATCGCCGGCAATGGCGGATTCAAAGCCGGACCCCGCCAGCGGCCCCGCCAGCAATCGGAGCGTGGTGCCGCTGTTACCGGCGTAGAGTGTCTCCGAGGCTGGTTTCCAGCCGGCAAAGCCTCCGCTTTCGATGGTCACCTGGTTGGCCTCCTGGTGGCAAGACACTCCCAACTGGTACAAACAATCCAGTGTCGAACAACAGTCCCGACTCCGGGAGTAGTTCCGAATGCAACTGCGGCCTCGCGCCATGGCAGCCAGCAACGCATAGCGATGCGAAATCGATTTGTCGCCGGGAGGATTCAGAGTGCCGGTCAGGCGCTGAGCAGGTTCAATCCGCATGGATGGTCGAGGGATTAGCTGGCCGGCGGATCACCGGTTCCAAACGTAAGTTGCAGTTCCTTGAGGTGTTTGATCTTATCGCGGCACCCGGCAGCCTTTTCGAACTCAAAGGCCTCGGCTGCCTCTTTCATCTGCTTTTCCAGCTTTTGCACGGCTTCAGTGATAGCCTGGACCGAGGTGTAATCTTCCACTGACTCGGCGACCATCGATACTTCATAGTAATCCAGTTGGGACATTTCCAGCAGCGCCGTGTTGATAGGTTTCAGGATCGATTGGGGCTCAATGTCATTATCCCGGTTGTATTTCTGCTGGACGCGCCTTCGCCGGGAGGTTTCATCGATGGCTCGCTGCATGGAGCGGGTGATGCGATCGGCGTAGAGGATAGCTTGGCCATTAAGATGGCGCGCCGCGCGACCGATCGTCTGGATCAACGAGGTTTCACTTCGCAGGAAGCCCTCCTTGTCGGCGTCGAGAATGGCAACCAGAGAGACTTCCGGTAGATCCAGGCCTTCTCGCAGCAGATTGACTCCCACCAGTACATCGAACCGACCCTTTCGAAGATCATGCAAAACCTTGACTCGGTCCAGGGTGTCGACTTCCGAATGCAGATAGCGGACTGCAACACCCAATTCGGTGTAGTATTCGGTCAATTCCTCTGCCATCCGTTTCGTTAGAGTTGTCACCAACACTCGCTCACCGCGTTGCACAGCTTGGCGAATTTCTTCCAGCAGATCGTCGATCTGATTCTTGACAGGGCGAACTTGAAGGGAGGGGTCCATCAAACCGGTCGGGCGAATAATCTGTTCGACTATCTCGCCGCCGCTGAGACTCAACTCGTAAGCTGCGGGAGTGGCCGACACGTAGATGGTCGGGGGGACTCGAGTCTGGAATTCGGCAAAGCTCAGGGGCCGATTGTCGAGAGCGGAAGGGAGTCGAAAACCATGTTGGACCAGATTTTTCTTGCGGGAGCGATCGCCTTGGTACATGCCTCGTACTTGCGGGATTGTGACGTGACTTTCGTCCACAAAGAAGAGTGCGTCCTGGGGAAGATAATCGAGCAATGTGGGAGGCGGTTCTCCGGGAGCTCGCCCGGTGAGGTGGCGAGAATAGTTTTCGACCCCGCGACAGTAGCCCACCGTTTTGATCATCTCCAAATCGAAGAGCGTCCTTTGCTGTACGCGTTGAGCCTCAACCAAGCGGCCTTCTTCTTCCAATTGCGCTCGCCATTGTTCCAACTCTTCCCGGATGCTGGTGTGGGCCCGGCGCCAGACCTCCCGCGGCACCACGTAATGTGATTTGGGATAGATCGGGAGTCGCTCGTGCTCTTGGAGCACCTCGCCGGTGACCGGGTCAAAACGGTAGATGGCTTCAATTTCATCGCCGAAAAGATCGATGCGAATTCCGTAATCTTCATAGGAGGGTGCTACGTCAACGATGTCACCGCGGACCCGGAAAGTACCCCGAACCAAGTCGAAATCGTTCCGTTCGTATTGGATCTCCACCAGTTTAGCCAGAATCTCATCTCGAGAAATCTTTTGGGCTTTGTGGAGCATGAGCAACATCCCATAGTAAGCCTCGGGAGAGCCGAGCCCGTAAATGCAACTGACGCTGGCAACAATGATGCAGTCGTGCCGTTCGAACAGCGAGCGGGTTGCCGAGTGGCGAAGTCGATCGATTTCATCGTTGATAAGGACTTCTTTCTCAATGTAGGTGTCGGTGGAAGCAATATAAGCTTCGGGCTGGTAGTAGTCGTAGTAGCTGACAAAGTATTCGACAGCGTTGCCGGGAAAGAAGTTGCGGAATTCCTGATATAGCTGCGCGGCCAGTGTCTTGTTATGACTCAAGATCAAAGTGGGACGGTTGAGCGCCTCGATGATCTTGGCCATGGTGAAGGTCTTACCCGACCCGGTCACTCCCAGTAGCACCTGATCCTGGCGGTCGTCTTCGATACCGCTGGTCAAGGCGGAAATCGCCTTTTCTTGATCGCCGCTGGGATGGAAAGGACTCTCAAGCAGAAAGCGTCCCGAGGAGCTGGCAGCAGCGCCGTAGTTGATTCCCGAATAGGCCAATTTCTGCGTCTCGGACACTTCTCTTATTATAGTCGGCTTATTGCCATGTCCAGTTGCCTGGCGGGGCGGGTGGGGATCATGGTCAGCTGGTCTTGTTACTCTCCTCGGCGTGAGTTTGCCTATCTGTCCTAATTGTGGGCAAAAGATGATCGAGCGGCGTTGCAAGCAACTTTGCCTGCATTGTCGCTACACAGAAAGCTGAAGTGATTTGAGCCTACCCGTGTTGGTGGGTAAGCAGGCCACCCGGACCTCGCCGCAAGAAACCGAGTCGGTGCTTTTCCCGTTGCCTTCCGGTTAAATGATTCCGATTTGGAATTTCCGCCGCCAGCTTGGTTGAAGGTCGGTCAAATATCCCCGCCCTATTCGTCGGATGTTGCGACGGAATTGATTCTTGCCCATCAGTTTCGACTTGCAAGTAGACGGTTTTGACCAAAGTTATTGCTTGCAACAGCTCCCAAAGGCTGGGGATACCCGGGATCGAGTTTCCCCAATTCGTCCGGGCAATTTTTTTGTTGGCCCGACACAACTGCTTTCCTTCTACAATGAGGGAGTCATGGGGATGGGTGCGCTAGGTCAGCCTGAGCAGTCTTAGGAGGAGGTGATCGATGAACCGAAGAGAGTTCCTCAAAACGTCTGGGGCCGGATTGACACTAAGCAACGTCAAGACCACGGCTAACGAGACTGTTGGCGGACGCAGACCGGCGGTGATTGCCAGCGCCAATGGACTTAGAGCGACCGCCAAGGCAATGAGAATGATTCGTCGAGGACACGATACTCTGGACGCCGTGGTGGCGGGGGTCAATATCGTGGAGGCCGATCCTGCCGACACCTCAGTGGGTTACGGAGGCCTCCCCAACGAGAACGGCGTCATCCAGCTCGATTCGTCGGTGATGCATGGCCCCACCAATGGCGCTGGGGCGGTAGCGGCAATTTCCAACATTAAGCATCCTTCCAAGGTAGCCCAGCAGGTGATGGAGTCAACCGACCACGTCTTACTGGTGGGAGAAGGGGCCCTTAAGTTCGCAGTGATGATGGGTTTCAAGCAGCAGAATCTGCTTACCGACGAGACTCGCGAAATCTGGTTGCGTTGGAAACGTGAGCTTAGTCAGCGGGACGATTGGATTGACCCCCAGGACCGTTTGCCGGACTCCGCCAACCCAGGTGATAAGCAACAGATCAGCCGCCTGTTGGAGCACCATGGAACGATCAATTGCAACGCGGTCAATGAAAAGGGTGAGATCTCCGGTGTGACGACCACTAGCGGTCTCGCTTTCAAGATCCCGGGTCGAGTTGGGGATTCGCCGATCCTTGGCGCCGGTCTTTACGTCGACAACTCCGTGGGAGCCTGTGGCAGCACCGGACGCGGTGAAGCCAACCTCAAGACTTGTGCCAGCTTCATGGTGGTCGAGTTCATGCGGCAGGGAGTATCGCCCGAACAAGCCGGCCTGAAAGTTCTGCAGCGTATTGTGGAGAATACGACCGAGCCTTACCTTCGCGACGATCGAGGAAGGCCAAAGTTCAACGTCAACTTCTACGCCATCAACAAGCAAGGTGAATTCGCGGGGACAGCTATTTGGAGCGGGAGCCAGTACGTCGCCCATGATGGAAGAAAGAACCGAACCTATGATTCAGCCTATCTCTTCAAGCGAGAGTAGATTCTGACCGGTTAGCGCCGAGCCGGCGAAATCCGGAGTCACGGCCCCAAGCAACCGGACTCCGGAGGCCATAGATAGGTGTTGTGGTCCGCAATCGTCGCAATTTTCTGACTTGAGCCCGGGCCGGCTGCAATTCGTTGAAGTAGACCTGCGTGGCTGGTTTCTAGTGGACGCACGCTTCCAGGGGTAAATTCCCTGGTCTTCAGCGGGGGCACCAAACAAATTGCGTTACACTGGCGTGGTGGCGGGGAGTATCGACGCTACAACTCGGTACCGACTTCGTTAGGACTCGGCTAGATGACGCTGCTGACAAACCTTGAAACTTGAGGCTCGACAGGCAAGAATCTTGCTAGGAATGAGAAGTCTGGAAAGGCTACTGGTTAGCTTGGTCTTGAGCCTGTTGTTGGGGTGCCTCATGGCGGCCCAGCCTAAGCCCACCGAAAACGCCGAAAGGCCCAATCTTCTTTTGGTTACCTTCGACACGACGCGAGTCGATCGGCTGGGCTGTTACGGTTACCGGGAGGCTCAGACTCCAGCTATCGACCGCCTGGCTGCTGAGGGAGTGCTTTTCGAAAAGGCCTACGCCCAAGCTCCCCAAACACTCCCCAGCCACTGCAGTCTGTTCACCGGTCTTTATCCGATTACGCACAATGTTCTCAGTAACGGCCAGCGACTAAGTGACGAAGCCTGGACCTTGGCAGAGATTCTAAGGAGTCAGGGTTACCGTACGGGAGCGGTAGTGGCGGCTGCCCCGCTAATGGAGGTGTTCAACCTTGATCAGGGCTTTGGATACTATAACGATACTTTCAAAGAATCTACCTTGGTTAGCGGCTTCAAGGCTTTCTTGCGAATGTTTACTTTTCAAAAGGTCAATCTGCCGACTTCCAAACACGCGCTGGATGTGACCCGGACAGCAAGACAATGGCTGGCGCGCAGGGCTCGGGACAAAAAACCGTTTTTTCTCTGGGTCCACTATTTCGACCCTCACCACCCTTACGAATTCCATCCGGACTTCGAAAAGGCTGCGGTGTTAAGCGAAGGGAAAGGGAACGAGTATGGCGAGAAGGAGGCAAACTACATCAACGAGATTGAGTTTGCCGACTACCAGTTGGGCAAGCTGCTGGATTTTATGGATCGGCGGGATCTGACCCAGAATACGCTCACAGTCTTTACCACCGATCACGGCGAGAGTCTGGGCGAGCATTCTTACCGTGGACACCGCCAGGAAATCTACGAGAGCATTATTCGTGTTCCACTAATTTTGCGAATGCCGAATCGCCTTGCGGCAGGTCGGCGGCTGGCGACTCCTGCCATGTCGATCGACGTCTTGCCCACCGTGCTTCGACTGCTGCAGATCCCCTATATACCCAGCTCGTTTCAAGGCAAGGACCTACTGGCCCTTTCGGTCGACAAGCCTCGCAAGATTTACTCGTTAGCTGTCAAGTTGTTTACCAAGTCCCCGACCAGGCGCTCTCTCATCTACGACGACCTCAAGTTCATTGAATACGACAATTCTCAGAAAAATGCGCTTTTCGATCTTCGAGAAGATCCCGGGGAAACGGTCAACCTGCTTCATCTTGATCATGCCGCGGCGGGCAGGCTCGACTGGCTAGAGGAAATTCGCGAGTGGTTCCGTCGCGACGGCAGATTGGAGTTCAGTGACTTTCGCATGACGAAGGAGCAAATCGAGCGTCTCAAGAGCCTCGGCTACATTCATTAGCGGACTTTAGGATTCCTGTCCCCAACCGGGGGGCGTTCATTTCACCCCAAACTCAGATTTCTTCTGTTCTCATCCTGGGAGTAAACCAATATGAGAATCCTGGTCACAGGCGGCGCCGGTTTTATTGGAAGCCATTTCTGCCAACGGCTCTTGGAAGGGGGAAATGAAGTGCTCTGTCTGGACAATCTGTTTTCCGGCACCAAGAGGAATCTGGAGGGTCTGCTGGATTTCCCTCTGTTCGAGTTCATCCGGCACGACATCACACGCCCCATTTTGGTGGAGGTCGATCAAATCTACAATCTGGCTTGCCCAGCCTCTCCCATCCACTACCAGTACAATCCTGTCAAGACGGTCAAGACCAGCATATTGGGGACGCTCAACTGTTTGGGGATTGCCAAGCGGGTTCAAGCTCGAATCCTCCATGCCAGCACATCGGAAGTCTATGGAGATCCGCTCGAACACCCCCAGAAAGAGACCTACTGGGGGCACGTCAATCCTATCGGACCGCGCGGTTGCTACGCCGAAGGGAAACGGTGTGCCGAGACTCTGATGATGGACTATCATCGTCAAAACCGGGTGTCGATTCGTATTGCCCGTATTTTCAATACTTATGGCCCCAAAATGAGAGTTGGCGACGGTCGGGTTGTGAGCAATTTTGTGGTGAATGCTTTGCGGGGCCGACCCCTGCCTGTTTATGGTGATGGTTCGCAAACGCGTTCGTTTTGCTATGTCGACGACTTGATCGAGGGCTTGTACAAATTGATGAACCAGGAGGAATTTAACGGTCCCGTCAACCTGGGGAGCTCACAAGAAATTTCCATTCTGGAGTTAGCCGAGACCATCCTGGATTTAGTGGGCTCGTCGGCCGGGTTGCGGTATGCGGCTCTGCCGGAGGATGATTCCGCGCGTCGTCAACCCGATATCGAATTAGCTCGGAAGCGGTTGGGCTGGGCGCCGATGACCGATCTCAAGACTGGCCTTGGCCGCACCATCGACTACTTTGACAAGCGTTTGGCTGCTGGGTCCAAGCAAGACAACGAGGACATTGAGGGGGCTCTAGAGCTGCCTGTGAGCGGACGAAGCCAGCCGGCAAAATAAACAGTGAAGCTCGTTTTTCGGTTTGCTAGAATGGTCCGGAACCAAAGGAGAGAGGATGCTGGCTGCTTATTTGCCCGTGCTGATTTTCGCTCTGATAGCGGTTTCGTTGCCGGTGGTCGGTCTGGGAGTTGGTAGGCTGCTGCGGCCCTCTCGGCCTTCGGCCTCCAAACTCTCGCCTTATGAGTGCGGCGTAGAACCGGAAACCGATGCCAGAGACCGCATCTCGAACCGCTTTTACATCATCGCAATCCTGTTCGTGATATTCGACGTTGAGACGATTTTCTTGTTCCCTTGGGCTGTGATTTATGGCCGGCTTGCCATTTTCGGGTTTTTCGAGATGTTGATTTTTCTGGGAATTCTGATCGTGGGATATTTTTACGTTTGGAAGAAGGGGGCCCTGGAGTGGACTTGAGTCAAGGTAACTTCGACAAGAACATTGTCACCACGACGCTTGATTCCGTTTTCAACTGGGCCCGCAAGTCCTCGCTTTGGCCCATGACTTTTGGGTTGGCTTGTTGCGCCATCGAGATGATGGCTACGGGAGCCTCCCGCTTTGACATGGACCGCTTCGGCGCCGGAATTTTTCGGCCCTCGCCGCGGCAAGCAGACGTCATTATCATCGCCGGCACGGTTACCTTGAAAATGGCCGAGGTGATCCAACTGCTTTACGAACAGATGCCCGACCCCAAATGGGTAATCTCGATGGGCGCTTGTTCGAGTGTTGGTGGCCCGTTTGACACCTATTCCACACTGCAGGGAGTCGACAAGGTTATTCCGGTTGATGTTTACATCCCCGGTTGTCCTCCCAGGCCGGAAGCGCTGCTCTACGGTTTGATGCGGCTGCAAGACAAGATCGACCAGATGAGTATCACCGATGCGCCGTATGCCGAGTTGGAGATGAGCTCCTAAATGGCGGGGAAAAAGAAGTCTCGGGACGAAGGTCAAGGCGCCGGGTCCCCGGAAAGATCAAGAGCCGGCGGCGGCGGCCAGCAGCCTCCCGAGGGAAAGAAGTCGGCGGACCCAAAGGAGAGGCGGTCTTCCGCTCCTCAGCCCAACGCCGCAACTACCAAGGGGACCTCGGCCAAACGGGTAGCTCGTCCCGGCAAGATCCCCGTAAAGTCCAAGATCGCGAGAACTGGGAAATTCGGCGCTAAGCGTCGCCTGCGCCGTCCCATACGTCGCAAACCCAAAGGCCCGACCTATGAGGACCTTCCCGACGAAGATGCCTTGAGTCAGGCCCTTCGCGAGTCTTTGCCCAACTCATTGGAGTCGGCTCAATCGTTTCTCAAGCAGCGGATCTATGCCATCAAGCTGGATGCGCTCTACGACGCGTGTCTTTTTCTGCGTGACAGCCAAGAGTGGGACTTCGACTATCTGATCGATATAACCGCCGTGGATTTTCTGGGAGAGCAACCCCGTTTTTGTCTGGTTTACCAGCTTTATTCCTACCGTCACCAACAGCTGGTTCGGCTCAAGTCGCGCCTCCCCATGGATGCAGTGGCCCCTTCGGTCACTGGTATTTGGGAGGCTGCCAATTGGTTGGAACGCGAGGTCTACGACATGTTCGGCATTGAGTTTTCAGGTCATCCCGATTTGAGACGGATCCTGCTCCCCGATGACTGGTATGGATACCCTTTGCGCAAAGACTATGACATCAAGCTGCAGGATCAATCCTGGATCAGCAAACACTTGCGGATTCGAAAGGTTCCAAGCTAGCCGATGATCGAAGAGACGGCTCTAGATACCCAAGAGCTGGAAATCAACATGGGTCCCCAGCACCCGTCCACTCATGGCGTGTTGAGGGTCAAGCTCTATCTGGATGGAGAACGCGTAAGCGACGCCGAATGCATTATCGGTTATCTGCATCGCGGGGTGGAGAAGATTGGTGAGAACCGGTCTTACATCAAGTGTGTCCCTTACTTCGACCGCACCGACTATATCGCCGCCGTTTCCAATGTGTACGGCTATGTCTTGGGTGTGGAGGCGATGGCGAGAATCAAGGTTCCCGAAAGGGCACGCTTGATTCGGATCATGATGACCGAGTTCAATCGGGTGGCCAGCCATCTTCTCTGGCTGGCCACCCACGCGCTCGATATCGGTGCTATGACCGTTTTTCTCTACTGCTTTCGAGAGCGCGAGGAGATTCTGAAACTCTTCGAAGCGCTTTTCGGCGCCCGCCTGACCACGCACGCCTTTAGGTTGGGAGGGTTATGGAAGGATCTGCCGGACGGGTTTGAGGCAGCAGCGCGGAAGTTCATCGGCAACTTTCCCGATCGAGTTGACGAATATGAACAGCTGTTGACCAAGAACCGCATTTGGATCGACCGAACCAAGGGCCTGGGCGTCATTTCGGCTGAAGAGGCGATCAATTTCGGATTGTCGGGTCCGCCCTTGCGGGGATCGGGCGTGGATTACGATCTCCGTAAGATCCGTCCCTATGGCGGCTATCAGGACTTCGATTTCGAAGTGCCGGTCGGGCAGGCCGGAGACACCTATGATCGCTACCTGATCCGACTCGAGGAAATGCGCCAAAGCTGCCGCATCATCGATCAAGTTCTGGATCGATTACCAGAGGGGCCCATTCGGGGCAGAGTGGCCAAAATCGTCAAACCGCCCGTAGGTGAGTTTTACTCCGGTATCGAGGGGCCTCGTGGAGAACTCGGTTACTACTTGGTCAGCGACGGCTCCGCCCAGCCCTTTCGATTACGAATTCGACCCCCCACTTTCATTAGTTTGCAGGCTTTGCGACGTTTAGTGCGGGGTCATCTGGTAGCGGACGTGGTGGCGATCATTGGAACTCTGGATATTGTGCTGGGAGAAATCGACCGCTAATGGAAGCCCTGCTCACCTATGGTTTGATTCCGGCCATAAAGATCACCGTGGTGGTGCTGCTTCTTTCGGGAGCGGTGGCTTATCTCACGCTGCTGGAGCGAAAGCTGGTGGCACACATCCAAGTTCGTTTGGGACCGATGCGCGTCGGCTGGCACGGACTCCTCCAGCCCATCGCCGATGGACTCAAATTCTTGCTCAAAGAGGACATCATCCCCTCCCGAGCCGATAGGCTTCTTTTTACGATCGCTCCCGCCATCTCCCTCGTTCCCGCCTTCGTCGTGTTTTCGGTCGTGCCTTTCGGGCCGCCGGACATGTTCAAAGGTCTGCTGCAAACGGTTTTGGGTTGGTTCGTCGACCCGGCGACGGCCGAAGCGGTTGCCTCCAATAGCGTGGCTTCAGGAGGCTTTATTACCGATCTCAACATCGGGTTGCTGTTTCTGCTCTCGGTTTCCTCACTAGGGATCCTGGGGATCATCCTGGGCGGCTGGGCTTCCAACAGTAAATACCCAATGTTGGGGGCGCTTCGCTCAGCGGCGCAGATGGTCAGCTATGAAGTGGCGCTGGGCTTCTCGATTATTGGAGTCCTGCTGGTTGCCGGTTCGCTGAGCATGGTTGAGATAGTGCAGCAGCAACAGAGCATGGGTGTCTGGTATTTTGCCGTTCAGCCGGTCGCTTTCGTGCTCTTCTTCATCTGTGGCTTGGCCGAAACGAACAGAATCCCTTTCGATTTACCTGAAGCCGAGACTGAACTCGTGGGAGGTTTTCATACTGAGTACAGTGGTTTTCGTTTCTCGCTCTTCTTTATCGCTGAGTATGCCAACATGGTGACGATCTCGGCGCTGGGCGTGACGCTTTTTTTCGGAGGCTGGCTTCGTCCCTTTCCCAATGTAGCTTGGCTGGGTTTTTTGGATCTGGTGCCCCCGGTGGCTTGGTTTGTCTTTAAGGTCTTCCTTTTCCTCTACGTTTTTATCTGGATCCGAGGCACGCTGCCTCGTTTTCGCTTTGACCAGCTGATGCGCTATGGGTGGAAGGTGTTTCTACCGGTGGCTCTGGCTAACGTTATTCTGTCGGCAGGGGTGATACTGTTGTTATGAACCGCTCCAGCCAGGCCAATCTTGACCGCTAGATGGATTAAACCATGGAACTACTGCGCAGAATCTTTTTTGTAGACATCCTGAAGGGACTACTTTTGACCTTCAAGTACACCTACAGCAAGGTGTATACGGAGCAATACCCTACCGAAAGACCCCGGTTGGCCGCTCGCTACAAGGGGGCTCCTCGACTTAACAATGATCCCGAGACCGGGGAGACTCTGTGTATCGCCTGTGACCTTTGCGCCCAGATTTGTCCTGAGGACCTGATTGTGGTGGGTATCGACCGAGATCCTGAGAGTCGCAAGAAAGTGCTGACAACTTATACCTTCGACACCTCACGTTGTCTTTTCTGCGGCTTGTGCCAGGAAGTCTGTCCGACCAATGCCATTGAGTTGACTCAAGACTTTGAATTGGCAACCTATGATCGAAAGACGATGATGTGGGATCGAGAGAGACTCGAAAAGGGTTGGGACCGGATCGAATTCGGCAAGAACTATCGCTAAGCGGAAGCAATGGAAGCCATTCTTTTTTACACTCTGGCCGCCATTCTGGTGACCTTCTCTGTTTTCACGATCACGGCCCGTAACCCGGTTCGTAGCGCCGTTTATTTGATTTCGGCGTTGCTGGCAATTGCCGGGCTCTTCTTGCTGCTGCAGGCTGAATTCGTGGCCGCGGTACAAATACTGGTTTACGTGGGGGGCATCATGGTGTTGGTGCTCTTCGTCATTTTGCTGGTGAGTGTCAGTCGCATACAGGCCGAGAGGCGGGCCAGTCGGCAGTGGAAGACTGCTGTGGTTCTGGCGGTGACCTTGGCGGTGGAGCTGGTTTTTCTGCTGGTACGGGGGGCGGGATGGTTCGAGCCGGCATCAGCGGCGCCATTGATCGAAGAGCGAACCGCCAACACCGAATCGGTCGCGGAATTGCTGTATACCTCCTATTTGCTGCCCTTTGAAATCGCCTCGGTATTGTTGCTGGTCGCTATGGTTGGAGCGGTGGTTTTGGCCAAGAAGCGACTTTAGCTTCTGTGCCGGAGTAAGAGAAAACAAAGATGCCAATAGATACAAGTCACTACCTGGTCTTGAGCAGCATTGTTTTCTCCATCGGCGTGGTGGGAGTGCTGACGCGACGCAACGTCATTGTGATCTTTATGTCAATCGAACTGATGCTCAACGCCGTTAATCTCAACCTGGTCGCTTTTGCCGCCCGCCTGCAAGATCTCAACGGGCAGGTTTTCGCGATATTCGTGATTACGGTGGCAGCGGCTGAGGCGGCGGTCGGTTTAGGACTGGTCATTGCCCTCTTTAGAAACAAGGAAACTATCAACGTCGACGAAGTGGACCTGATGAAGTGGTAGGCTGAATCCTGCCCTCCAGGTCTCCTTGCGAAGCCTAACGGAAAACCGATGCTTTCCTATTTGTGGCTGATACCCCTCTTGCCCTTACTCGGCTTTGTGATCAACGGGACTGTGGGGCTCTGGCTGTCCTACCGCGAGGATCGCCAACCGCCGCGGCGCTTTGTTTACGGAGTGGCCTGTACCGCGGTTGGACTCTCTTTCCTGCTCTCAGTAGGTTGTTTTCTGGCTCTTTTGGAACTGCCCGGGCAAGAACGGTTGGTGCGGCAAGAGCTCTTTGACTGGGTCCCGGGCAGTGTCTTCCTGAGCGCGGAGGGTGTCACCCAACTCAATGTGGCCTGGAGTCTGCTGCTCGATCCCTTGTCGGCCGTCATGATCTTGTTCGTGTCCGGAGTCGGGTTTCTGATCCACGTTTATTCAGTGGGTTACATGTGGGAAGAGGAGGAGGGCTTTTACCGCTTTTTTGCCTACCTCAATCTTTTCATGTTCATGATGCTGACGCTGGTTTTGGGAGGCAATTACCTGGTCCTGTTTGTGGGTTGGGAAGGGGTGGGACTTTGCTCCTATCTCCTGATCGGCTATTACATCGACAAGAGGAGTGCCGGTGATGCGGCCAAGAAGGCCTTTGTAGTCAATCGGATTGGCGACTTGGGCTTTATTCTGGGCATTTTTCTGATTCTATCTACCTTTGGCACCCTCGACTTCTCCCAGCTTTTCGGGAAGATTGCCGCCACTTATCCCCACGCTGAAACCGGCTGGGGAGTACTTAGCTGGATCGGTCTTCTTCTCTTTGTGGGTGCCGTCGGCAAGAGCGCCCAGGTGCCGCTCCATGTCTGGCTGCCCGACGCCATGGAAGGCCCCACTCCCGTGAGCGCCTTGATTCATGCGGCCACCATGGTAACGGCCGGTGTGTACATGGTAGCCCGGTCGACCGCGATTTATAGTCGAGCGCCCGAGGTGTCGCTGCTGGTGGCCGCGGTAGGAATCTTCACTGCCCTGCTGGCGGCGACAATCGGAATGTTCCAGCGTGACATCAAGAAAGTGTTGGCCTACTCCACCGTGAGTCAACTTGGCTACATGTTTACAGCTTTGGGTGTGGGTGCGGTCGTGGCTGGGATTTTCCACGTTTTCACCCATGCCTTCTTCAAAGCACTGCTCTTTCTTGGCGCGGGGAGTGTGATTCATGCCCTGCATCACGAACAGGACATGATGAAGATGGGCGGGCTCCGAAAATCGCTTCCCATCACCTGGGCAACGATGGGGATCGGAACCCTGGCTATCTCCGGATTTCCTCCCCTGGCCGGCTTTTTTTCCAAGGACGAAATTCTCTGGAAGATCTTCGCCGGCGGGCATCAAGTGATCTGGGGAATAGGCGCAGTGGTGGCCCTTCTGACTGCCTTCTACATGTTTCGGTTGATGTTCCTGACTTTTCACGGCAGCTCCCGCCTCTCGGAGAAGACGGCTCACCACGTTCACGAATCTCCGTCCAGTATGACCGTGCCCTTGGTCATTTTAGCCATCGGCTCCGTGGTGGTTGGTTTCCTGGGCATGCCCCCCTGGTCTGGATTTTCCAACGTCTTCGAGCAATTTCTGGAACCGTCGCTGGCTACTGCCTACCGCGGTGACGGCCATGAGGTGCATCACTCTCTGAGCCTGGAGGCGGGCTTGGCAGCCCTGTCCGTCGTGCTGGCGTTGCTGGGGGCGTTGCTGGCTTACCGCGTCTTTTTCAGAAACAAGGACTTGGGAGCGGCGTTGGCAAGGCGCCTGGGATCGCTCTACCGTCTGGTTTACAACAAATACTACGTTGATGAGACCTACGATCTGCTGGTGGTCAACCGAACCAAGGGACTGGCCAACGGACTCTCTTGGTTCGATGACAAAATCGTGGATGGTTTCGTCAACGGTAGTGCGCTGATGACGAGGATCACTGCCTGGGTCTCCGGACAAGTCGACATCCACGTGGTGGATCGGCTGGTGAATCTGGCGGCCGAGACCGTGGAGTTCTTCAGCGCGGCCTTGCGCAAGCTGCAAACCGGGCTGGTTCAACGCTATATACTCTTCTTTCTGCTGGGAATTCTCCTGGTGGTCACCTATTACCTCTACACAGGAGCCTGATCGATGGAATTCTTCATGAGGAATATCCTCATCATTGTTTGTTTCTTTCCGTTGCTAGGGGTCTTCCTGCTGCTGTTGATCCCCAAAGGCGAAGGCCAGGACAGCAAGGTGAAATGGACGGCCAACATTGTGGCCTTCCTCGGTTTTCTGGTGTCGCTCCCGCTGCTCACTGAATTCAACGACCCCGGCTACATCGCCGATACCGGTATGCGTTTCGTGATCAAAGCGCCCTGGATTGAGGCAATCGGGGCCCAGTTCTACCTGGGCATCGACGGCATCAGCCTGCTGCTGATCCTATTGACTACTTTACTTGGCTTCATCTCGATTCTGGCTTCCTGGTCGGCGATCACCGAAAGAGTGCGTGAGTACTACTGCTACTTCCTTTTGTTGCAGGTGGGAATGCTGGGGGTTTTTATGGCCCTGGATTTCGTCCTCTTCTATGTGTTCTGGGAAGTGATGCTGGTACCGATGTACTTCATCATTGGGGTTTGGGGAGGAGCCAGGAAGCTATACGCCGCAATCAAGTTCTTTCTCTACACCCTGGCGGGTTCGGTACTACTGCTTCTCGGCATTCTGGCTCTCTATTTCTATCAGTACAGCCAGACCGGAATCTGGTCGTTCGATGTCCTCGCAATGCGAGAACTCGACATCCCAGGGGATTTGCAGTGGTGGATCTTCATGGCCTTCTTTGTGGGATTCGCCATCAAGGTCCCGATGATTCCGTTTCACACCTGGTTGCCCGACGCCCACGTCGAGGCGCCTACTGCCGGTTCGGTCATTCTGGCAGGGGTTCTGCTCAAGATGGGGACTTATGGTTTTGTCCGGTTTAGTCTGCCGATTCTACCCCAGGCCAGCATGGACTGCCTGCCCTGGCTGCTGCTGCTTTCGGCCATCGGCATCATCTATGGAGCCCTGGTGGCGATGATGCAAAAGGATATGAAGAAGTTGGTGGCTTATTCTTCGGTCAGCCACCTGGGTTTCTGCATGTTGGGGGTTTTCGTGGTCACCCCGATCGCGTTGCAAGGTGGCCTTCTTCAAATGATCAACCATGGCATCTCCACGGGTGCGCTCTTTTTGATCGTAGGTGTGCTTTACGAACGTCGGCATACCCGCCTGATTGCCGACTACGGCGGCATCTCCAAAGTGATGCCGCTCTATGCCACCGTCTTTCTCATCATGACCATGTCTTCGATCGGCTTGCCGACGCTCAACGGGTTCATAGGCGAATTTCTGATCCTTCAAGGAGTGTTCGCCGACCCGCCCAACCGCATTTGGGCGGTGGTCGCGGTTCTGGGTATCGTTCTGGGAGCTGCCTATATGCTGTGGCTTTATCAACGGGTCATGTTGGGCAAGAACGACAACCCAGCCAACCACAATCTTACCGATCTGAACTTGCGAGAGTTGGCCACGTTCGTACCGTTGATTCTATTGGCGTTTTGGATTGGCCTTTACCCACGCCCCTTTCTCAGCTATCTGAATGAGCCGGTCAATGAGATCGTTGAGATCGTTCGGCCTGGAGAATTCCCTCAGCTCCCGATGCAAACCGGATCCAAGGAGTGATTGATGTCCGATCTTGTCCCCAGCGACTTGCTTGAGTTTTTGCGGACCAATTCGGTCGCTATTGCTCCTCAGTTGCACTTGATAGCCTGGGGATTAGGAATCCTTTGCGTAGACTCGTTCGTTCCCGCGACTCAAAAGCGTCCCTGGGGAGTCGGATTTGCTCTGGCAGGGATCGTGCTGGCCAGTCTACATCTGTTCTATGGCTGGGGTAGAGGAGGGCCGGGATTCGACGATCGGATCACTTTGGATTCCTTTGCCCAGTTCTTTGACATCATCTTTCTGGTAGCAGCGCTGCTGGCAGTTCTCCTCTCTTATCGCTATCTCGATATCGAGCGTGCTCAACACCTTGAGTACTACGCGCTGATCCTTTTTGCAGTTTCGGGAATGATGTTCATGGCAGGAGCTCTTGACTTGGTGACGCTCTTCATCGGGTTGGAGCTGATGTCGATTTCGACTTATGTCCTGGTGGGCTTTCTCCGGTCACAGCGGCGCTCCAATGAAGCCGCATTGAAATATTTCTTAGTGGGAGCTTTCTCGACTGGAGTCTTGCTTTACGGTATGTCGCTGCTCTACGGAATAACGGGATCGACCAGGTTGGAGACCATTGGCCGGGCCGTTGGAGAGATGAGTGACAACGGGTTGCTGGTGGTATCAGTGCTGATGCTGGCATCCGGCTTTTCTTTCAAGATAGCCGCAGCACCCTTTCACATGTGGGCTCCAGACGCCTACGAGGGCGCCCCTACAGCGATCACCGCTTTCATGTCGGTGGCCGTCAAGGCGGCCGCTTTCGCCGTGTTTTTGAGGGTTTTTCTGGTGGCTTTCGCCGATTTACGGGAGCTTTATTTGGTGGTTCTGGCCGTGATCGCAATGGCCACCATGACGTGGGGCAACTTGGCGGCAGTGACCCAGAGCAACGTCAAACGGCTGCTGGCTTATTCCAGCATTTCTCATGCCGGCTACATCATGATGGGATTGCTGGCGGGGAGCGAATTCGGCGTAACGGCTTCGGCCGTCTACCTGTTCGCTTACACCTTCATGAACCTGGGCATTTGGGCAGTTGTCATTTTGCTGCGTCGTCACGACATCAGTGGCGAGCAACTGGAAGACTTCGATGGACTCTTTCACAAGGCGCCGAGTATCGCTGTGCTCATGTTGATTTTTCTCTTGTCATTGGCGGGGATACCTCCGCTGGGTGGTTTCATCGCCAAATATTTCGTCTTCGCTGCGGTCATCCAGTCGGCTCTGAACGGTGATACTTTCTCGTTATTGCTGACAACAGTGGCCGTGGTGGGAGCCCTCAACGTTGTCATTTCACTCTATTATTACCTGCGGATAGTCGTACGGATGTTCTTCAAGACCGATTATGTTCCCGCTCGGCTGAGTTATTCTTTCGGACTGGTATTCACCTTGGTGGTGACCGTGCTTTTGACGATTTGGGTGGGCGTCTATCCGCAGCCGTTTATCGAATTGGCTCGAAGCGCCAGCCTCCCGTTGATTTAAGGCCAAGCCCGGTGCTCAGCTCGGCCCCAGGAAATCAAACGATTTCGAGACCAAAATCGTCACCATTGACTGATCATGCCTGAAGGGGCCAGAGGGTGTGGTGATGTTTGCCTGCCTCTCGCGTCAGAAAGAGCAAAAGCGGCAGGCGGTTTAAGTGAAAATGCCCAAACGCAATCCCTGGGGGGAGGCGGCGCGCTATAGTGCCATCATCCTGATCTTACCAGTCTGCCTGCTGCTAGGGTTGCTGGTAGGGCGCTGGTTAGACGACCGGTGGAGTACCGGTCCGACCTTTTCGATTGTCGGTTTTTTGTTGGGAATTGCCGTGGCAGCCGTTGAAGTGCATCGCCTGTTGAAGCCATGAAGCGAATTGTCCGCAATGCCTATCTGTTGTGGGCTGGGTTGACGTCGGCTGGGCTGCTGGGGTGGGGTTGGGAAGTAGCATTGTCGGTCGCGATTGGGGGCGGTATGGCGACCCTCAATTTTCACTGGTTGGCCAAGGGAGTGGACGGCGTTCTGGGCACCCTTGGCTCGACTCGCCAAGCTAGACTGGCCATTCTGAAATACGTGGGTCGCCTACTGTTGATATTGGTGGGGGTGTTTGCTATGATCCGTCTTTCTTTTTTTAGCCTTTGGGGGCTGCTGACGGGTTTGGCAATCTTCGTAGTCGCGGGGATGTTGGAGGCAGTCCTACTACTTTTTGAGGAACTTTCCCGCAATCGATAGTTAATGGAACATCACGAGTTCTTTGTCTCAACCATTTTCAACCGCTACCTCGTCAACCCGGTTGCCGAACTGCTTGGTGTCCACACTGACCATGATCTGCTGCCCGCCCATGTCGTGATGATCATTCTGGTGAGCCTGGGGCTGGCGTTGTTTTCGCTTTTCTTGCGCCGCCGGCTGAGTGCCGACCGTCCTGGGATAGCCCAGCAAGTGGTGGAGCTGGCCGTGGCGGGAATTACTGATTTCATGGGGGATATTATTGGCCCGGGAGCGCGGCGTTTTTTCCCGCTGATCGGCACGCTTTTCTTCTACATCCTGGCCTGTAACCTGCTGGGGCTGATTCCCGGTTTCATGTCACCGACCAGCAACATCAACATCACGGCGGGTTGCGGTATCATCGTTTTCATCTACTACAACTACCAGGGCTTCAAGGCTCAGGGCTTCTGGAAATACCTGGCCCATTTTGCCGGGCCATCGCTGGTCATAGCTCCGCTGTTATTCGTGATCGAGATCATCAGCCATTTGGCGAGGCCGTTCTCGCTGTCGGTCCGGCTTTTTGGCAATATCTTTGCGGAAGAACTGATCATCACCAGTCTCAACCAGATTTTCCCATTCCTGGTGACGATACCGGTGATGGCACTGGCGATTTTTGCCAGCACGATTCAGGCTTTTATTTTTATCGTATTGACGATGGTTTACATTGGGGGGGCGGTCGAGCACTCCCACAATGGTGATCGCTAGACACAGTCCGGGGCTGCTGAACTCACGTGGAATTTTTTGACTTGAGCCTTTGCCAAGAGATGCAGAGTTCTGAAACGAAGGGAGTTTGTTCCAGATGAGGAAGTTTTTTTTCTATACGGTTTCGATCCTATTCTTACTCAGCCTTTTTGTGGCTCCCGTCTATGCGCAGAGCGAGGGTGCGGGAGTAGTTGAGGCCCTGAGCACCAAGGCGATCGCCTTGGCCATCGCAGCCGCCGGCTGTGGCTACGCTCAGTCTCAAGCGCTCAGTGGGGGATGTCAGGGCGTCTCCAGAAACCCCGGGGCAGCCGGTACCATTCGATTCTTTATTATTCTGGGTTTGGCCTTTATTGAATTCTTGGCTTTATTGGTTTTTATCTACGTCGGTTTCTTCTAATGTGGATTCCAGCCCTTGCCGACTAGCTGAGAGATCGGGGCAGGGCGTGCCCTTCCGGCCTGTCCCCAACTCCTGACCACACGGCTAAAGAAGAACAACTTCCGCTCCCCTGCTGCCGGACCTCTGCGCGACTTTTGGAGCCGGCAGCCGGCACTGTTGGGTCTGTCCGGCAACGGACAGGCCACAAGTTCTCAGCCGTGCTCGGGAGGCCCCGAAGAAATCCTGCCGTGGTTTCCTGACCCTTGCCGAAAAATGGCCTTGAGAGGCATCGAGCATTCAAGCCACTACCATTTCCGACTCTCCATTCTCTTTTGAGTGCCCGGCCCTATCCGATTCTTCTCCTGAGCTTCTTGAACTGTTACAATCATTGGTCAGCGGCCGATCTCGTCCCCACCGGAAGTTCCGGAATGCGGTTGCCGGGCCGCCGAGGAGTTAAGGGAGATGCCCCGGACGAAATTCCTGATTGCCGGTGGTTTGATCGTCGCCGCCATTACCTTGCTGATGTGGAGTGGTGTCAACAGCTCCATGGTTTATTACTACTCCGTCTCGGAACTTCACTCCCAGAGCGACCGACTTTACGACAAAGGAATTCGGGTCAGCGGCCAAGTAGCGGTGAACAGCATCCGCCTGGAAAGTAGCCGGTCGGAGGTCGAGTTTCGGATCCTGGAACGAGCCACCGGTCAAACCCTTCCTGTGGAATACATGGGGATCATTCCTGATACCTTCAAGGACCGTGCAGAGGTTGTCGTCGAGGGCAAGTACGACTCCACGGACGGAATTTTTCACGCTACCACGCTGCTTGCCAAGTGTCCCTCCAAGTACGAGGCCTTATACGAAGAGTCGGCAGCCGAGGGCAAGCCTGCTGCGGAAACTCTCTGACCGCGAGTTCCGTGGCAGAGAATTCGACAAATGATTGAACTGGGCCGATATTGCCTGTTGGGTGCTCTGCTGCTCTGCGGTTACGGCTTGGTTGCCTCCAGCTGGGGCGCCAGACGCCGCAGCTTGGTCTGGATTCGCAGCGGAGAGAATGCGGCCCTGGCAAATTTTGGCTTCCTGCTGGCGGCCTCGATTTGTCTTTGGATCTTGCTTCTGACCGATCAGTTTCAGGTCGAGTATGTCTTTGGCTACAGCGCCCTCAATCAGCCCGTGGGTTACAAGTTCACCGCCTTCTGGGGTGGCCAAAGCGGTAGCCTCTTGTTTTGGGCGTTACTGCTTTCGCTTTTCGCGGCCATAGCGGTATTGCAGAATCGGCGTCGCAACCGCGACCTGATGCCGGCCACGACTGCCGTGCTGATGGGAACCAGCTTCTTCTTCACTTTACTGCTTAATTTAGCCACCAATCCATTTGACGTGTTGCCTAATGTTCCCCCCGACGGGCAGGGGCTCAACCCCCTGTTGCAGAACTGGTATATGACCATTCACCCGCCCATGCTCTATCTTGGCTACATTGGGCTGACCGTCCCTTTTGCTTTCGCGATGGGGGCTCTGATCAGCGGACGGTTGGACACGAGTTGGATCGCCGTGACCCGTCGCTGGGCTCTAGTCAGCTGGTGCTTCCTGACTTTCGGCATCACGCTGGGAGGCATGTGGGCTTACGAAGAACTTGGTTGGGGTGGCTATTGGGCCTGGGACCCGGTAGAGAACGCGTCTTTCATGCCTTGGCTGGTGGCTACGGCCTTTATCCACTCGCTGATGATCACCGAGAAAAAGGGCATGCTCAAAATGTGGAACTTCGCCCTGATTCTGCTGGCATTTGAGCTCGCCATTTTTGGCACGTTCATTACCCGCAGTGGCGTAATATCATCGGTGCACTCTTTTGCCCTTTCCAACCTGGGACCCTTTTTCGTTGTCTTTATCGTCCTCAGCTCGGCGATTGGTCTCTTTTGGATCTTCTATCGATCGGCCCACTTGAGGAGCCAGCTCAAGATGCAGTCGTTTCTCTCGCGAGAGGCCACCTTCCTGCTTAACAATTGGCTCTTTGTATCGATCTGTTTCGCGGTTTTCTGGGGGACTGTATTCCCCATCCTCTCAGAATGGGTCACCGGCGATAAGATTACGGTATCAGCACCTTTTTTCAACCGCGTTACGACGCCTCTTTGGCTGGGCTTGCTGGTCTTAACGGGAATCTGCCCGTTGATTGCCTGGCGCAAGGCTTCTTTCAAGAATTTTCGCCGTAATTTTGTCTATCCGCTATTGGGAGGGCTGACCAGCGGGCTATTGGTTGTGACGTTGGGAGTCCGTGGCTGGTGGCCTCTCTTGTTTTTTTCCGCCGCCGGTTTTGTAGCGCTTACCGTCTTTTTCGAGTTCTACAAGGGCGCCCGTGCCCGCCAGGCGATTCGGCCGACAGGTTTTCTTCCTGCCCTGATCGATCTGGTCACCATGAATAAGCGTCGCTACGGCGGCTTTACCATCCACTTCGGTGTCATTCTGGTTTTTGTTGGGATCACGGCCAGTTCGTTTTTTGGGGTCGAGCGCTTCTTCACCGTAAAGGAGGGAGAGAGCTTCACTCTTGCGGGGTACACCATGAAATTCAGCGGTCTTAGGGAACGACGCGATCCCGAGAAGACTGTGATTCTGGCTCCACTGGAGGTTTACCGGGCCGGTGAGTTTTTGACACAGCTCACCCCTGAGAAGCATTTCCACAACAAGAGTGATCAGCCGCAGACGGAAGTCGAGATTCGGTCAACGGTGAAAGAAGACCTTTACATCGTGCTATCCGGCTGGGACGAAAACGGCGCCACCTTTCACGTTTATGTCAATCCTCTGGTTATGGTAATCTGGCTGGGCGTAGCTGTTATGGTAGCGGGAGGACTCTTCGTGTTGCTCCCTAATCGAAAACGAGTTACTCCCATTGCTGTCCGAGCCTCTCCGGCAAAGGTGCGGGATGAAGCGGCTTAGCCTTTCGATTTTGTTCGTCAGTCTGTTGGCCCCCTCGGTTTCAGCGGCGGTGGAGGTCGACCGGGAAGATCTGATCAGGATCACCGGCAACATCGTCTGTACTTGTGGTTCCTCGGGGTGTCCACCGACCCACCTGGTCCGCCATTGCTCCTGTGCCAATGCCCAAAAGATGTCGCAGGAGGTGGCAAGTCTACTGGCCGAGGGCAAGAACGACGAGGAGATTTACGGTTACTACATTGAGAGGTTTGGAGCCACGGTCATGGCCTCTCCCAATGCCGAAGGTTTCAACTTGTTGGGTTGGAGCTTGCCTTTTGTGGCGCTCGTATTGGGCGGAGGAGTCGTAGTGGGGGTGTACCGACGGCTCAGAACGACCCAAGCGGCTTCCCCACCGGCGGTGAGGTCCGATTTGGACCCCAAATACCGGGAAATGTTGGATCGAGAGTTGGCGGAATAGTCAGCCGGCTTTGCCCAAAGCGATTCATGATTTTGATGATTGCGCCGCTACTCTTCATCGCGGCCATTATTTTCGTCGCCTACCCGTTTCTCACCGATACCAGAGAGGCTGAGGTTCGCGAGCGGGAAATGACCAAGGAAGAAATCGCCGTCCAGCGCAAAGAAGACCTCATAACGGTGCTCAAGGACATCGAGATGGACTACCGCATGGGCAAGTTGTCCGATCAGGATTACCGGAATCTCAAGAACGAGCATGAGTTCGAGGCGGTAGAGATCCTGCGATCGCTGGAGAAAATACGCCGAGAGCAAGCGAACCGGAAAAAGAACGGCTGAAGATGGCCTTGCCGGCGTCCGCTGTTCCGCTGCTTTCCCTTTCAGGAGTCACCAAACGCTACGGCCTCGTTGCCGCCTTGCAAGACATCTCTCTCCAGGTCTTCAGGGGTGAGTTCGTCGCCATCTTCGGACCCAACGGAGCCGGTAAGAGTACGTTGTTAAGGGTCGTTTCCCAACTCGTCCAGCCTACCCGGGGAAGCGTGGAGATAGCGGACGTTGCGGCTGACCGAGCCCAGCTCGGCTATGTTTCCCACCAATCAATGCTTTACAACGAAATGACGGGTTTGGAAAACTTGGTTTTCTTTGCCCGGCTCCACGGTCTGGAAAAACCCCAACAGGCGGCTAGCCGATTGCTCGACAGGATGGGCCTCACTACGGCTGGAGGGCAACTTGTGCAGGGCTATTCTCGGGGGATGAAACAGCGATTGACTCTGGCGAGAGCACTACTCCACCGGCCTGGCTTGCTGTTACTTGACGAACCCTATGCGGGTCTGGATCAACAGGGAAGGGATCTGTTAACGACAATGCTGCGGAGCCTACACCGGAGGCGCACGACTATCCTGCTGGTCACCCATAATCTGGAAGAAGGTTTTCGGCTCTGTAGCCGGGTTGTGATCCAGCATCGGGGACAACTGGTCTACCAGGGAACTCGGGCTGCCGTGCAAGCCGCCGGTCTGGAGTCACTCTATGGGCGAGCGGTGGACGGCGGCAAGGTAGCCGACTCTAGCGCGAGGCGTCGAACATGAACGCAGCCAACCAGCTGCGATTGATCGGCGTGCTGGCAGCCAAGGACTGGAGGATCGAATCGCGGAGGCCGCAGGCTTTTCTGAACACCCTCTTTTTTGCGGTATTGATTCTGATCATTTTCAACTTTGCCTTTGATCCGGGAAGTCCCGCCACTCGCGAAGCAGCACCGGGGATTCTCTGGGTGGCCCTGCTCTTTCCCGGCGTCATCCAACTCAACCGCTCCTTCCAGTCCGAAACTGAGGAAGGGACCCTGCAGGGGATCGTGCTCTCGCCAATGGACCGCGGGGCTGTTTTTCTGGGCAAGTTCTTGGCCAATTGGATTTTTTTGGTGGTCATCGACCTCTTGATTCTGGTGGCCTTTGTACTCTTTTACAACTTTTCCTTTACACTCTCATTGCTTTGGATTGTATTGACGTTGGTGCTGGCAGTGGCCGGGTTCACAGCGATAGGAACTTTGCTGGCGGCTATGCTGGCCACAATCCGAAGGCAAGATGTCTTGTTGCCGATCTTGCTCTTTCCGCTGCTGATTCCTATAATCCTGGCCGCCGTAAGCACCTCCCAGGAGATTCTGATCCGTCAGGAAGAGGAGTTTCTAGCCCAGTGGCTACAGTTTCTTGTCGGCTTCGATGTGGTCTTCCTGGCCGCCGGATTCATGGTGTTTGACTATGTTGTGGGAGACTGAAATTCGCAGCCGGTTGGCTCGGGCTCGAACCTGCTTGCGCTTGAACCAATGGCTAATGGTCTTGCTGCTGCCCGCTGTGGCGGTGGCGCTCTACGGAGCCTTCCTCTACGCGCCCACCGAAAAGATCATGGGGGAAGTCCAGCGAATCTTCTACTTTCACGTCAGCTCGGCATTTGCGTCGTTTGCCTCCTTCTTTGTTGTTCTGGTGGCGGGGATAGCCTATTTGACTTCGCGGCGGTCTTTTTGGGACGCTTTGGGGGCTGCTTCCGCTGAAGTCGGACTTCTCTTCACCTTGGTCGTGATGACCACCGGTCCCATCTGGTCCAAGCCGGCTTGGAACACTTGGTTTGCGTGGGGAGATCCCCGCATCATGACCGAGTTGGTGCTGATGTTGATTTTTGTCGCCTATTTCGTGCTCAGGTCAACGATGCCGGAGGGAGAGCAAAAGTACAAATACAGTGCTATCTTCGGAATTCTCGGCGCCCTCAATGTTCCCCTCGTGTTCATGTCGATTCGGTGGTGGCGAACCATGCACCCCGTGATCATCACCACCACTGAAATCAAGCTTGCTCCCGCTATGCGGGATGCCGCACTGATGGCCCTCGTGGCTTGTCTCTTGCTGTTGACGGTTTTGATCTTGCTCCGCACGGCCCAACGGATGCACCAGCAAGTGACCTGGGAGTTGGTACACCGCCGGCGGGAGTTGACGCAATGAGTGCCAATGGATACCTCTTTTCGGCCTATCTTCTGATCTGGATATTGCTTTTCTGCTATTTGGTTTTCCTCCATCGGCGCCAGCGAAGAATAGCTGATGAGCTCGCAAACCTTGAAGAGACCGGCAATGCCCCCCGGGCAGGCAACGGCGATCCGTTATAATGGGTGAGTGAGTCCTCAGATTTTCCGCTTGGCGGTGTTATTTCTCACCCTTACACCAGTTGCGGCGGCTGCGTCACGGCAGGCCCGCTATCTGAACTTTTCGGCGGTCAACAAGCACGGTATCTTCTTACGGGATCTCGATCCGTCGGAAGTCAAGCTGCTCATCGACCAGCGACTGGTAGAAATCCGTTTCTTGGGTTCTCAAAATGTTTCGACCGCAACCGTTTTCCTGATCGAAAACAGCCCGCGAACCGCCCAGTACAACGTTAGCATGCCTCATCTCGGTCGTATCAACACGATCGATCGGGTTCGTTTCCACCTGATGGACGGATTTATCGAGTCGATGGTCAAGGTAGGGCCGGTGCTCATTGCCGAGTTCTATCGGGAATTAGAGCTCCTGCATGACTTTACCGATCGAGATTACAGTTTGGTGGAGGCGCTGCGGAGACTTAAACCCAAGGTAGCGTATTTGGATAAAGAGAACATCCCGGTTGCCAGAAGCATCGGGTGGGGCGCCGACCTGTTGCGAAACCGTCCCGAGAAACGCAAGCTGCTGGTCCTGTTCACGACCGTCGTCGATCGCGAGTCCCTTGCCAACCTGGACGAATACAGGGAGATGCTCCGTGACTTGGATCTTGATCTCTATGTAGTCTCTTTTGCCTCCAGGGCTTCCGGCGGTATTGGCTATACACACACTGAGCGGGCCAACCGGTTCTTCTTCAAGGAACTTACCGACGAGACCTCGGGGCGCTTCTATTTGTCAGGCGAATACGCCTACAACTATGAGTTTCTCGAGGACCTGAGGGCCCGCCTGACCAACCTCTACACTATTGGCTTTTACGTACAACCAAGCCCCAAGCCTGAGACCCATAAAATTCGCCTTGAGATCGATCGACCGGGCTGTGACATTACTCATCGTAAAGTGTTGATCTACTGATTTGGCTCCGCCAGCGAGGAGTTGCCTCCCGAAGGCATTCAAGGCTGGGTTTGCTTGGACACAAGAAGGTCCGTCAGCATCGGCATGTCCGCGTCGCTGTCAGCCGCGTTGAAGAACATGATTCCCTTGCGGGCGCCCTCTTTCCCCCGAACTGCCCTAAGACAGCACAGTTCGTCGGGGTGTCGCCTGGGAAGCACGCTGGGTTGCCCGTGTGGGAACGGTTGGCCGGGGCGGGGAAGGTGATCACAAGGTGCGCCCCCCACGAGATGAAGAACAGGCAAGAAGGCCGGGTGGACGCCTGCCACAGATGGCAAATCTATCCCGTCCATTTCCGGGAAGTCACCGTTCCACCGGCACCACCGGCAGCGTGGTGAAGATGCCGTTGCCGGCATCCAACTCCACTGCCACTCCCGTGAACTCTCCCTCGGCCGTGCAACGCACCAACCCCACGAAGTCCGTCGTGTCGGTACGGGTGAACACCTCTTCAATGAAGCGGCCATCCTGACCGTTGACCTCCAGAGTGATCTCTTCCTCTTCCAGCACTTCGCCCTCTTTCATCAGTTGGCAACTGACCACCAGCTCTTCGGCTTCCAGGTTGCGGATGGCTGCTGCGGTACTGATGCCTCCCTCCTGTCGCCGGGCCGGAAAGAGGGCATCCGTTAAAGGTTGACCGGTTCCCACTCCGGCCACTCCAACCCCCGGCAGGTCGAAGCGCAGCACCCCTCCGATGGGACCTTCGGCAACCACCCTGACCGATCCCGCCACCACCTCTCCTTGACCGTGGGTGGAAATCGTCACTGCCTCCAGCGGTTCCAGCTCGTTCTGAATGGTTAAGCCTCCGTCCTCTGCCACTTCCAGCTCTCCCGTGACCTCCAGCACCGATTGGGCTGCAATCCTTTCGCCTGCCCGATCGTAGAAGTAAAAGCTGGGACGGGTGGGAGGAATGGGCGTCGTAAAGGGACCGGCAGGACGACTCGGCCGGATGGACACATTGACCAACACCAGATCGGAGGTAATGGAAGCACCATTGGCGAAGTGGGCAAAATCAAGGGTGTACTCCCCGCCTCTGAAGACCGTCCGGTCCACCGGCAGCACCGGCAAGGTGGTGAAGATCCCGTGGCCGGCATCCAGCTCCACTGCCACTCCGGCAAACAGTTTTCCCGCGGGTGCGGTGCAGCGCACCATCCCCACAAAGTCTGACGTGTCGGTCGTAGTAAACACCTCTTCGATAAAGCGGCCATCCTGCCCCTTGGCCTGCAGCTCGATGTCCACTTCTTCCAGCACCGCGCCCTCTTGCATCAACCGGCAACTGACTACCAGCTCCTCCTCTTCCAGGTTGCGGATGGCTGCCGCCGTGCTGATGCCTCCCTCCTGCCGCCGGGCCGGAAAGAGGGCATCTCTTAAAGGTTGACCGGCTCCCACTCCGGCCACCCCACCCCCCGGCAGGTCAAAACGCAGCACCCCTCCGATGGGACCGTTGGAGAGGACCGTCACCGATCCCGCCACCACCTCCCCTTGACCATGGGTGGAAATCGTCAGTGCCTGCAGCGGTTGCATCTCACTTTGAACAGTCAAGCTTCCGTCCTCGGCAATCTCCAGCTCTTCGGTGAGCTCCACTACCGACTCGGCTGCAATCCTTTGCCCTTCCCGGTTGTAGAAGTAAAGCCAGGGACGGATGGGATGGGGAGCGACGTTGACCAACACCAGATTGGACGTAATGGAAGAGCCATTGGCGAAATGGGCAAACTCCAGTCTTCCCACTCCCGGAGTCACCTCGATCTGGTGGGAAGAGCTGCCGGCGCCGGCCCCGCTGACCGCCCGCACCTGCAAGACGTAAAGCCGGCCGTTGACCAGCTCGGTGACCGTATGAGTGGTCTCGGTCGACCCGGTGGATATCCAGCCCCTGCCCGACCTGCTGATCAGATACTGGTAATCGGCAATCGCAAAGCCGCCGTCGTCCTCCGGCGCCTCCCAGGAGAGTGTCACCTGCTCGTCTCCACCCACCGCTTCCAGATTCCTGGGCGCTGACGGCACCGGGTTGGGAACGGGAGGGGGACCGCCGCCGCCGGGAGGTGGAGATGGCGTCGTCTGCACCGTCTCCACACCACCATAGCCCAGGGCGTTCACCCCCCGCACTTCGAACACGTATTCCCTGCCGTTCGTCAGGTTGGGCACCGTCGCGGCCCTCTCCACCGGGGCAACCCTTATCCAGTCGCCGGACATCCCGCCGGGCTCCGTCCAGCGGTATTCGTAGCGGACGATCGGAGCGCCGCCGATGTTCTGCGGGGCATTCCATCTCAGCGTCACCCGGCCGTTGCCAGTGCTGGCCGTCAGACCGATCGACGAGATCGGCACCGTCACCCCCGGCGGCGCCACTCGGACCGCAATAGTCGCCGCCTCGTTCGGCCTGTTGTCTACGACCGATGTCACTCTGTTCGCACGCACTGAGATTGTGAGGGTGTAATTGTGTGCCACACTTGCGGTCCTCGGGGCCACGGTGGTGGTGAATATCCGGTCATCCGTGGTCTGCAATGCCGTAATGGTTGGATCGCAGGAAACCGGGTTGTTTGCGCTATCCGTACAGGGAGGTTCCTGCTGCGTAGCAATATCGTCGCTGGTGAAGCCCCTCACCGCCTCCGAAAAGCTGAACCGGAACGTGAACGGACCCTCCACCGGCGTCGGCGGGTCCGTTGTCATCTGAACCCTCAGCGGGACGATGGTCCTCCCCTCGCCCGGCTCCGACCAATTACTCCTCCCTTCCTCGTTGCTCGCCCGCACCTGCACCTGGTAGACCGTGCCCTCTTTCAGTCCCGTGAGCATCGCCGTCAGGGCCGGGCTCTCGTGCTGCGCATCGGTGAAGACGCCGCTGTCGCCGTCCCGGTACTGCACGTCGTAGTCGGTGATGGGCGGCCCGCTATTGTCCGGTTCTCTCCAGCTCACCCTCAGGCTGTCCTCCGTCTCCCCTGAAAATGTCGGAGCTTCCGGGACACCCGGCGGTTCCCGCTCGTTGCTCACCCTGACCGTAATCACCTGCTCTGCCGTCAGCTCCCGGTCCCCAGCGCCACTGGTCACGCGCGCCGTCACCACGTACTCGTTGTCCTCCGCCCCGCTCGGCGGATCGCTGCTCACGACATCGGTGGGGAACTCATAGTCCGGCGCCTCCTGGAAACTCAGATCTCCCGTATCGGAAGCGACCGTAAACTGCGACCGGTCAACCCCGCCCACGATCGCCCAGCCCGTCACCTCGTCCCCTGGGTCGACATCCCTCGCCGTCAGCCGGGTCACCCGCGCCTGATTCTCAGTGACCTCGAACGGCCCCCGGCTCGTGATCTCCGGAGCCGTGTTGGGCGCCCCTGTGGTGTTGGTCACCGGTTCGTTGCTCAGTCCCAGAGCGTCGTTGCCCACCGCGTCCCGGATCGGGTTCGTCCCCGGACTGTAGCTCACCCGAATCCCCGTCTCCCCATGCTCCACCGCCGGGTCGAGGGTCAGTTCCACCGCGCTCCCGCTTACCGCAACGTTGGTGACGCTCCGCTCAGCGCCCTCGACATTCACCGTGAAGTCCCCTGTCCCCGGCCTCGAACTCCCGTCCAGAGCCTCTCCGTAGGTCAGCGTCAGTTCGGCCTCGTTCACCGCCGCGCTCTGAAACACGGGCTTGACCCCGTCCATTCTGTGAGCCGCATCGGCCGCCAATCCGTCATGGTCCAGTACGGCGTCATTGTCCGCGCCGTCCTGGATGGTCCCCCCGTTCAGGTCAATGCGGCCGGCAGCAATGCTCACCCCGTCGGTGTCTTCGTCCCCCAGGGCCACCTCGTAGCCGAACACCGGCGCCGACGTGCCACTGCCTCTCAGGTAGCCCGCCGGCCGGTTCCTGCTTCCTACCTCGAGCCTCAACTGCGGTGTCTTGGTCACCGCCACCGTCTCATCGAACGTCACCGTTACTTCGATCACATCGCCCACGCCATAAGTCTGGTTCGTCCCCGGACTCGAGGTGATCTCGATTCCATCGATCATTGGCGCCGCCGTGTCCGGCGTATCGTTCCTTACCGTCTCGTTGCTCAGTCCCAGAGCGTCGTTGCCCACCGCGTCCCGGATGGGGTTCGTCCCCGGCGTGTAGCTCACCGTGATCCCCGCCTCTTCGTGATCGGCTCCCGAATCCAGGGTCAGCTCCACCGTCGCGCCTCGAACCGCGACCCGGGTGACTGTCCGCACATGATCGGCCCCCGCAACCGTGAAGTCATCCGTCTCCGGCGTCGAGCCCCCGTCCAGCGTTTCGTTCCAGGTCAGCGTCAGCGTTGCCCCGTCCACCACCGCGCCGCCGGTGACGGCCAACTCCGGCTTGACCCCGTCCACCTTGTGGCTCGAATCAGCCGCCAACGCCTCATGGTCCAGTACGGCATCATGGTTCACGCCGTCCCGGATCGTTCCGCCGTTCCGGTCGATGCTGCCGGTAGCAATACTCACCCCGTCGATGGCCAGGTCGCCGCTCGCTACCGGGTAGGCGAACACCAGCGTTTCGCTGTTCGAACCGCGGTCGTAGGTCGCTGGCTTTGTCTGCGCCCCCACCGTCAGGGACAACCCCGGCCGCCCCGTCACCACCACGGCTTCATCGAATGTCACCGTCACCTCGATCACATCGCCGGGAGCGTAGATCGCATCCGGCCCCGGATTCGAGGTGATCGCCACCGTGCTCACCACCGGTGCCTTGGTATCCACCGGGAACACCTCGCTCGCCGCCAGGTTGCCGTTGCTCAAAGCGTCCACCACCGCCCCCGCCGTCACCGTCACCCTCACGTCATCCTCAATGCCGGCGTTCGGCGTGATCTCGAGGGTGTAGACCGCACCCGCGCCCGTGAAGTTCGACCCCCTACCGTTGGTCACCGCGATCTCGCTCGCTTCAAGACCCATTACCAGCTCCGAAAAGGTGATCGTCACCGTGAACCCGTCCTTGGTCGGATGGGTCGCACTGCTCGTGATCGACGCCACGACCGGGCCTGTGGACCGGGCAGGGATGATATGCGAGTCGGGAACTTCCGTCAGCACGGTTCCGTCAGCGGTGCAGATGCCGTCCGAGGCGCAGGGCTGGCCGGCAACCAGGGCGAAGCTAATCGGGCCAACGCCCGTGGGAGTCAGGGTGAAGAGATAGGCATTGGCCGGGTCTCCAGGCGCGACATGGGGGCTGATGCCGGCGATCGTCGCGCCGGTGACGCTGACCGACGTCGTATCTGCAGCAAAGTCCACCACGGGCCGGCTGAAGGCAACCGCCACCTTCGGTGCATCGGTCGGGCCGAGATGGAATAGGGAACTGGCAGGACTCTCGACGATCTCCGCCGTCAGCGGGCCGGGCGTGTCCGCCAGCGCCACGAACTCCACCGGGTAGGCCCGGGTGGTCCCGGCCTCATTGGGGCCAGCGTAGTGGTCGGGATGCGTGATCTTAAAGGCAAGCAGTTCTTCGTTGGTGAGTGGATCGACCTCGGTCACTGACGCGTCCGAGACACGAGACGACGTGCCGCGGCCCCAACTGATCAGCCAATGGCCGCTGTCCATGCGATGGATGTGGCCCTGGGATCTCGAAACCCGATCACAGGTGTTGCCCGAGCAATGCTGGCGCACAAAGACCGCCTCACCGTTGTCGGGGTCGAGCGCATACTCCACGCCGCGGCTGAACTCCGAATTCGGTCGTTGGGTGTCGCCCGTCTCCGGGTCTTCAAGGCAGTGGTTGCCGTTGTCGAAGAGCAGGAGATGCCCGTTGGGTATCAGCCGGGCGGAATGCTGCCCGCAGAACTCTCCGTGGGGATCGCCGACGATCTTGAGCGTCCGAATGCCGTGCGCCTCCCACTCCGCGTCGCTCCGGTTGCTCCGTCCCAACAGCCATTCCCCGGCTCCCGTTTCGCGGTCGATCCGCCACACCTGCGAGCAGCCGCGGAAAGAGGCGATGATGTCCGCCTCGTCCACGACCTGCACCGAGTTGATGTGGGCGTAATCGATGGGAAACCGGTGCTGGAGACAATCGTTCAGGTACATGTCATCCCACGAGTTCCAGAAGAAGACGCGGCTTCCCGCCGGGTTCACTTCTTCGATGACCGAGTCCGACGTATTTTCGCTAGTGCCGTATGGATCGCCGTTCTCATCGGTATAGGCGCTGAAGTCACGGATGGCGGGCTCGTAGGCCTCGAAGACGTAGTTGCCGTTCTCTCTGATCACAAAGTCGTGGGTGCCGGTGTGTTGGAGATCGTCGGTGGTCGTGACCCTCTCCACCACGTCAAGGTTCTCGTCGAGGATGACTATTTCAGGGGCCTCCCCGTAGGAGTATGGATATTTTCCGTCGGGGTGGACCTTGAAATGGACCGTACGACTGTTGGGGAGCCGTTGTTGCCAGCGCGGCACGCCGTTGGCATCGATAATCGCCAGATAGGTGGCACGAACAACGTTTCTAGTGGGTTCATCTTGTGCAGAGATCGAGATCAGCTCGGTCGAAGCTCCCGGTTCCTTGATAGTGCGTTCGATGGCCGGATTCCTGCTGTCCATGCAGTGCACAACGTAGGTCGTACTCGTGCCGTTACTGCCGGTCGCGAGGGTGATCGGCACCTCGCTGTCACCGTCCACCGGCACCTCGATGGCGCTGCCGCTCGCGACCTGTACGCCGTTGACCGCCAAGCGCACCGCGGCCCCCGCTGATGGGGTCAGCGTCATCGTGTCGTCGGTCGGCGTATCGGGATCGTCGTCATCGGCGCAGCCGATGGCGTAGTGGAGAATATCGGCACTGAATTCGGGTCGCATAGCCCATTTGTCGGGGTCGGCCGTCGAGGTGTTTGTCGTTACGGTGAGGCTCTTGAGCAACTCCGCCGTCACGACCTCAGCGGAGACGGCTTGGGCGCTTTGGCCGTCATCGTGGGAGTCGGTGTAGGCTGCCGTGACCCGCAGAAAGCTACCTGCGTCTGCGGCCGTCGGCGTGTAGCTGGCTGCCTCGGCTCCGTCGATGACCACCCAGGTGTTGCGGCCCGCTGAGCGCTCCCATTTCCAGGCGGTCACCGTCAGGCCACTGCCCTCATCCGGATCGCTCGGCGTCGCGGTTAGCGGAGCGCCAAGACGGGGCCGCGCCGTGGTCAGCGAGATTGCGCCGGCCTCGTTCTCGTCGGTGACCGTGACGACCACACTCTTGAGGGTGAGAGCGGAGCCGGATCGGGCCAGCACGATCACCTCGTAGTCGTTTTTTTCGTCCTTGTCGTCGGGCGCTTCGTAGTCCGGCAGCTTGGGGAAGGAGTTGTCGTCGTCCGGGTCGATGTGGAAGCGAAGGACGCCCGCGGGGTTGTCGATGCTGAAGTGCCCGGCATCGTCTCCGCCGAGGCTCCACGCGATGCCGTCCCGGTCTGCCTCAGACGAGGCAGTGTAGGCGGCCACCCGCACGGCCCCGTTCTCGGCGTAATCCGTGCTCGACGGTCCCGTCAACTGCGTCAACAGTTCAATGACATTTTGCAATGTCACGCGGATATCCGCCGTGTCGGTGTCGTCGCCGTCGCTGACCTGCACCGTCACCTCGTAGACATTGTCCCCGTCGGCGTCGCCCGGGTTCTCGTAGTCGGGGGCCGCCGCGAAGGCCAAGTCGCCATCGGTGCTCAGCGTGAAGTCGTCCGCGTCCGCGCCGCCCGCCTTGGACCACTCCAAGTCTGCCGCGGCGGTGTCCTGGTCCTCGGCGGTCAAGGTCTCCACCGCTGTCGTCCCCTCGTCGACAGTGAAGGTCGTCTCACTGGTGATCTCCGGCGCTACCGATTGGGCATGGGCAGTGACCTGTGCCGAGGCGTCCGAGAAGGCGGACTGGTTCCGGGCATGTCTGTCTTGGTAGGTGGCGGTCGCCCGCAGATATTTGGTCACATCGCTGGCCTGCGGCGTGTAGCTGGGCGCTGTTGCCCCGCCGATGGCCGTCCAGGGGCCGGTCCTGTTGGCGGAACTGGCCCACTGCCAACTGACGGTGTGGCCGGCGTCTCTGTCAGGATCGTCCAGTCTGGCGGTCAGGGGGGTCAGGGCCTGCGGCGGGTCCGGCGGCAGGCTGACCGTCCCGGCCTCGTCCACGTCGGTGACTTCGATGGTCAAGGTGACCGTGTCGCTGGTGTTCTGATCGTCGGTGGCGGTGACGGTGACTTCGTATGTCTGCTTGGTCTCGTAGTCGAGTTGCGTTGTCGACGGGACTCGCAGCTCGCCGATGTTCTCGTCCAGGATGTAGAACGACTTCACGTCGGTACCGCCCAGCGTGTAGGTGAGTTCGTCGTGGTTGTAGTCGGTCGCTTCGACCGTGGCGACGGGCGTGGTGCCGTCGGTGTTCTCAGGCACCTCGAAGGCAGCCGTATCGGAGGCGAACTCAGGCGCCTGTTGTGGGGTCAGGCGCAGGATCAGATCCCTATCGCGTCCATTCGAAGTGGAGATGTATAACGCGTCATCCGGCCCGAGCATGGGGGTCCGCAGCCGGTCGTGTGTATGGTCCAACTCCGGGGGAATGACGTGACTCAGGACATTGCCGTCCTCGCTGAACTCGAAGAGATGCAGAGACCTGTTCTTGAGCGTGGCCACGGCCAGCCGGCCTTCCCAGATGCCCCAGCGTTCGCCCTCGAGAAAGATCGCGCCGCTGGTCGCGATCGTCGGATAACCAGACGACCACCTTGCCTCGACCGCGCTGGGGAACTTCAACAGGTCCGTCATGGGGCGGGTGTCGTCGTAGCCGGCCTGCGGTTCGCCCATCTCGTTAGTCGGTACCGGCTCCCAACCGTAGTTGGCACCGGATGCGAGCAAATTGATCTCGTCATCCCAGTCGGGGCCATGCTCGACCACCCACATCTGGCGGGTGCCGGGTCGAAGCGCGAGTCCCTGCGGGTTGCGATGGCCATACGAGTAGACCGGCGAGTCTGAGAACGGGTTGTCCGCCGGCGGCACGCCCGCGGCATTGACGCGCAGCACCTTGCCGCCGAGGGAGTCCAGATCCTGTGGTGTCGTCCCGATCACTTCGGTGTCGCCCGTACTGATCCAGAGGTAACCGTCGGGGCCGAACCGGAGCCGGCAGCCGTTGTGATTGCGGCCGGACGGAATGCCATCCACGAGGGGGTCGACCACCCGCGTGGCCGTGGTGTAGGTCGCGTCCAACTCCCACACAATGACCTGCACCACTGAACCGGTATGGCTCATGCAGGTGTAGAACCGCCGGTTGGTGGTGAAGTCGGGGTCGACGACGATCCCCATCAAGCCGTTGTTGTGATCGAGATTGCGGTCGCTCAAATCTGCCGTCAGGTCCCTGACCGTGCCATCAGTGAGCCGAACCATCAGCTTTTCGTCTCGCTCGCCAAACAGCATCGTCTCGTCCGGTAGAAATGCGATCCCCCAGGGATGTTTCAAGCCGGACACCAGCGTCTTGACCGACAGCTCGGGGCCGGGCTCCCGCTTGCCGACCATGGCTTCGGACGCCGCCACTGCCGTCTTGTCGGCGCCCTCGCCGTCGGTGTAGCTCGCCGTTGCCCGCAGGTACTGGCCCTGGTCGCTGTCCGTCGGCAAGTAGTCGGCCCGGACTGCTCTGTCGATGTCCGCCCAGGTCATCTTGTCCGAAGACCTGGCCCACTGCCAGGCCACGGCGCTGATGCCGCCGTCCGGGTCGCTCAGCGTCGGCCGGACCACCGTTCGGACCTGGAGCAGCGCCGGGAACAGCGACACGGACCCGGCCTCATCGACGTTGACCACCGTCACCTCGATGTCCGCCGTGGCGGTGTTCGTGCCTTCGCGGACCTGCACCGTCACCTCGTAGACATTGTCCCCGTCGGCGTCGTCCGGGTTCTCGTAGTCGGGGGCCGCCGCGAAGGCCAAGTCGCCAGCGGTGCTCAGCATGAACTGGCCCGCGTCCGCGCCGCCCGCCGTCGGTATGGACCACGTCAGGTCAGTCTCGGCCGTATCTTGGTCCTTCGCGGTCAAGGTCTCCACCGCTGTCGTCCCTTCATCGACAGTGAAGGTCGTCGCACTGGTGATCTCCGGCGTTACCGCCTGGAGCGTGAAGGTCAGGTTTGCGATCGGCTCGTCCGAGAACTTGCCCGTCCCCTTGATGCTGGTGATGGTGCCCTGGGGCGAGGTGGCGGCGTTCGACAATGAGAACTCCGTGCCCTCCTCGGTGCCGGCGTCGTAGGGAAACAGGTCTACCATGTGCGCCGCCAGCCAGTCTCCCTGCGCATCGAGCAATGACAGCCCGGAGACGCCCACGAACCAGTCCGGGCTGGGAGCGACCATCGAGGTCAGGGTGACCAGAGGGTGGTCGGTGGTAAGGGTGATGTCGACCGTAGCTGTGGCTGTCCCGCCGGACGCAATGGATTGCTCAATGACGGCGAGAGCATTCGGCATGGCGGCGTTGATCTCGGACTTGAGGGTGCTCGTTCCACCAATTTCCGCCATACTCTCGATCCCCGCGCTGGCCATGCCGCCCTCTCTCAGGAAGGTCACGTCGGCGTTGTGAACAGCGCCGATCAGGGTCGTGAAATGCTCACCGGATGGGACGGATACCCCGCTGGCCAGGGCACTGGCGGTGAATTTGCCTTCAAATGTCACCCGGTAGGTGGCCGATTGCGCGTGCGCGAAGCCGTTGAAGCCCGGCACGGAGAGAAGGGCGAGAAATGTCCAGACGAGGGTGAAGAGCGATCTGTACCGGCTTGCAAGACGGGTGAAGCACCCCTGGTAGCCCCGGTGATGCTTGCGGCGCATGGCGTCACACCACCCAGTCCGACGGGCGGGGCCATTCGGAAGGTCTGACGGATAGAGTGCGGGGCGGGCTGAAGATTCAGGCCCATAGTGCTCGGCTCTCATTATGAGAGCCACCGGACCAGGCCGCTTTTGTCAAGCCTTCTTTTCGAGCCATCCATGACTTTTTCGAAACCCCGCGCCGTTCCGACCGGGATACCGCGCCCGCCAGACGGCCGGTCCGATCGTTCTCAACGTCGTCCCCCCGCCCATTTCAGAAGCGCCCCCTGAAACCGGCCTATCGGGCTTCGCCGAGGTGTCGAAAGGACAGTGACCGCCGAGATTCAGTCCGGAACTTCGAACGTGTCCAACGTCCGAGTTGGATCATCTGCCAGCTTAAGCGAACCTCACACGAGCTGTGAAATGGAAAGATTTTGGGCTCTGGGACACTTTAATTTGGGCAAATGCACGGCCCTTGTCTCAGTCGTTGCGGGGTCTCGACGGCAATGCGAGATGGAACGCGCGGGGCGCACGGGCATCGACTGGAAGATGCCGCCGGTGTCAGGCGCTGCACCGCGACATGGAGTTGAAGGTGCCGGCGAAGCCGGAGCGGCGCGGAATGGTGCTTCACAACCCCGTCAAGCCTGAAAAGAAGCCCGTCGTCCTGTTCCCCAGCGACCGGTTCAAGCCTCTTTCAGTATCCATTCCCGGAATGCCCGGACTCCTGGATTGCGCCTGGAGTCGGCTGTCGTGATGAGGCAGCACCGCGCGGGCGCCGCGACCTGCCGGTCGAAGAGAGGGACCAGATCGGCCCGTTCCATCTCCCGCGCGATCACCCTCGAGTGTCCGATAGCCGTCGTCGTCGAGCCTGTGGGAAAGGGGGTCTGACTGTTTGTGACTGTTTACGGATATCATAAGAGAGGTTATCCTAGTGGCTCATGATCCGGAGCTTCAGCGACCGAAACACTCGGCGCTTCTTCGAGGGCCATAGGGTGCCAACGTTCCAGGGATTCGCGGATCAGGCAGTACGCCGTCTCACCATGTTGGATAACGCGGAGTCCCTAAGGGACTTGGCCGGGTTGCCCAGCAACCGTCTGGAGGCACTACAGGGACGCCGGACCGGTCAGTACAGCATCCGCATCAATGCGAAGTGGCGAATCTATTTTCGTTGGAGAGGCGACGGACCCTACGAAGTAGAAATTGTGGACTATCACTGAGGAGGTTGAGTCGATGAGCACCAAGAACGGTATGAGACCGGTGCATCCGGGAGAGATCTTGCGGGACGAACTGGATGCACTTGGCCTATCGGCCAATGCTCTGTCGAAGGCATTGGATGTGCCCGTGAATCGAATCACGGCGATCCTGAATGGCCAGCGGGGCGTGACCGCCAACACGGCATTGCGCCTGGCGCGCTACTTTGGGACGACCCCTCAGGTCTGGCTGAACCTGCAGAAGACCTGGGAGCTGAGACGTGAAGAGATCGAGTCTGGCCGCCGGATTGCCGAGCGTGTCCAGCCCCGGCAAACGATGGCGCCGATGGCAGGGAGCAGGATCGATGCCAGTTCCTGACTTTCAAACCCTGATGTTGCCGGTCCTCAAAGCACTATCCGCCCGTGAAGAAACACGGCTCTCCGAGGTGCGCATCAGAGCATTCTGGCCCGCCGACGTTCAGATCTGTGTTTAAGCAAGTTTCTTTGGCCTCTCGAAGGGGTATTGGCTGCGAGCGCAGGCTGCTTACGAAACGAAACTAGCGAAGGATGTCCTCTCCGACACAATGGAGTAGATTCGGACATGGCTGGGCTTGAAGAGATCCCGCTTGAGGGGGACCCTTAGTGACACTGCTGGGGCACGCGACTCGCCGGAGGAAGTATCTGAAAAATATAATCAGCCATGATAATCATGTTCACGCTATGTTTATGCGTTGAATAGGGAACCAAACCGTGCATGACAGCATGCCGGCTCGGAACGGAATCCTGCTCAAATTTTCCCCGTTCCTTGTCCTCTACATTCTCATACAGATGCCCCACCAGCCGACCGAACAGGACAAAACCAAATGCCTCTCTCGGCGAAAAATCTTCTAACGGTATTTCATTTGTTAATTTATAAATCATTTTTTTGGATCCAATACGTCCTGAATCATCGAAGAGATTGAAGCGAATAATTCTTTCGATCTCCGGAACCCAGGAAGTCATCTCTGGACAGGCACCACCGGCAGCGTGGTGAAGATGCCGTTGGCGGCATCCAGCTCTACCGCCACTCCGGCAAACTCTCCCTCGGCCGTGCAACGCACCAACCCCACGAAGTCGGAAGTGTCGGTACGGGTGAACACCTCTTCGATAAAGCGGCCATCCTGCCCGTTGACCTGCAGCTCGATGTCCACCTCTTCCAGCACTTCGCCCTCTTGCATCAGTCGACAACTGACCACCAGCTCTTCGGCTTCCAGGTTGCGGATGGCTGCCGCCGTGCTGATTCCTCCCTCCTGTCGCCGGGCCGGAAAGAGGGCATCCCTGACCGCTTGACCGGCTCCCACTCCGGCCACTCCAACCCCCGGCAGGTCGAAGCGCAGCACCCCTCCGATGGGACCTTCGGCAACCACCCTCACCGATCCCGCCACCACCTCTCCTCGACCATGGGTGGAAATCGTCACTGCCTCCAGCGGTTCCAGCTCGTTCTGAATGGTTAAGCCTCCGTCCTCTGCCACTTCCAGATTTCCTGTCACCTCCAGCACCGATTGGGCTGCAAGCCTTTCGCCTTCCCGATCGTAGAAGTAAAAGCTGGGACGGGTGGGAGGAATGGGCGTCGGAAAGGGACCGGCGGGACGACTCGGCCGGATGGACACATTCACCAACACCAGATCGGAGGTGATGGAAGCACCATTGGCGAAGTGGGCAAAATCAAGGGCATACTCCCCGCCTCTGAAGACCGTCCGGTCCACCGGCAGCACCGGCAAGGTGGTAAAGATCCCATTGCCGGCATCCAGCTCCACCGCCACTCCGACGAACAGTTTGCCCGCGGGTGCGGTGCAGCGCACCAATCCCACGAAGTCGGTCGTATCGGTAGCAGTGAACACCTCTTCAATGAAGCGGCCGTCCTGTCCGTTGACCTTCAGCTCAATGTCCACCTCTTGCAGCACCGCCCCCTCTTGCATCAGTTGGCAACTCACCACCAGTTCTTCTGCTTCCAGGTTGCGAATGGCTACTGCTGTGCTGATGCCTCCCGCCTGTCGCCGGGCCGGAAAGAGGGCATCCCTGACCGCTTGACCGGTTCCCACTCCGGCCACTCCAACCCCAGGAAGGTCGAAACGCAGCACCCCGCCAAGGGGACCGTTGGAGAGGACCGTCACCGATCCCGCCACCACCACCCCTTGACCATGGGTGGAAATCGTCAGTGCCTCGAGCGGTTGCATTTCACTTTGAACAGTCAAGCTTCCGTCCTCGGCCACCTCCAGCTCTTCGGTGACCTCCACCACCGATTCGACTGCAATCCTTTCGCCTTCCCGGTTGTAGAAGTAAAGCCAGGGACGGATGGGACGAGCGAACACGTTCACCAACACCAGATCGGAGGTGATGGACGAACCGTTGGCGAAATGGGCAAACTCCAATCTTCCCACTCCCGGAGTGACCTCGACCTGGTTGGAAGAGCTGCCGGCGCCGGCCGCGCTGACCGCACGCACCTGGAAAAGGTAGACCCGGCCGTTGACCAGCTCGGTGACCGTATGAGTGGTCTCGGTCGACCCGGTGGATATCCAGCCCCCGCCCGTCCCGCTGATCAGATACTCGTAATCGGTGATGGGAAAGCCGCCGTCGTCTTCCGGCGCCTCCCAGGAGAGTGTCACCTGCTCGTCTCCCCCCACCGCCTCCAGATTCCTGGGCGCCGACGGCACCGGGTTGGGAACGGGAGGGAGACCGCCACCGCCCCCGGGTCCCGGCGGCTTGGCTGGATACTCGGCCAGATCCTCAGCCGAGTTGCCGACCGCATCCCGGATCGGGTTCGTCCCCGCCCTATAGCTCACGGTTACCGTCTGGCCCGCCGCTGCCGGCGAGTCGAGGGTCAGCGTGACCGCGCTTTCGCTCACCAGAATCTGGGTGAGCGGCCGCTCGGCTCCCTCCACATTCACTGTGAAGTCGCTCGTCGCCGGTATCGAATCCTCGTCGAGCACCTCATTGTAGGTCAGCACCAGCATGGCGCCGTCCACGGTCGCGCTCCGGAGTTCCGGCTTGACCCCATCCACCTTGTGGCCGGCCTGTGGCGGTACCTCCTCATAGGCCACCACCGCCGGATTGTCCGCCAGATCCTGGATTGCCCCGTCGTTGAGGACGATGCGGCCGGCGGCAATACTCACCCCATCAGTATCGATATCGTTGTCCTCCACCGTGTAGAGGAACACTACGTCCGCACTCACCGGCGTGGGGCTGTATCGGGCCGGCTTGCTCTGATTCCCTACCGTCAGGTCCAGAGTCGGCGTCCCGTGGGTCGTGTCCACCGTCACCGTCTCGCTGAATCTGACCGTTACTGCGATCATGTCCCCGATGGCATAGGTCTCGTCCATCCCTGGGTCCGAACTGAGCTCGATCCCTTCGATCGTTGGCGCCGTCGTGTCCGGTGTTTGGTTGTCCACCTCTTGGTCCGTCAGCGCTCCGGCCTCATTGCCCACCGGGTCCCGGATCGGATTCGTCCCCGGACTGTAGCTCACCCGAATCCCCGTGTCCCCGTGCTCCACCGCCGGATTCAGCGTCAGGGTCACTACTCTCCCGCTCACCGAAACGTGGGTGACCATACGCTCGCTCCCCGCGACCGTGATCGTGAAGTCCCCGGTCGCCGGTATCGAACTCCCGTCCAGCGCCTCTCCATAGGTCAGCGTCAGCACCGGCCCGTTCACCGCCGCTGAGGAAAGTGCCGGATCGACGCCGTCCACAAGGTTCGGCCTGAGGATGAACAGGCCCTGTTCAATCACGCTGACAATCACGACTCCACTGTCAAAGAACGGATAGTTGCTCCACGTTCCGGTGTCGGTGTTCGTCGGGTCGCTGCCGGGGTAGACGTCAAAGAAAGCTACTTCAGTTAGATTGCCGTTGGCGATGTCGGTAATGTCCAGGATGCGCAAACCCGCCTGGTAGTTCGACTGGTAGGTGTAGCTGCCCTTGACGTACAGGTTGTGGTCGATCACGGTTGTCGTGGAGTCGTGAAAACCGATGAGCGCCGGGGCGTCGAGATTGCTCACGTCCCACAGGTAAGTACGGGTATTCGTGACATCGGGGTCGTTCGCTTCATCCAACTCGTCGCCCAGCAAGAAGTAGGCATGATCTTCCGTCAGCCAGCCTTGGTGGGTGTACCTGGAGCCGCTGTAGCCCGTGCGGGAGAGCATCACCGGGTCTGCCTTGTTCGTCACGTCGACGATCGTCAGCGTACCCTCGTTGGAGTTGAAGCAGATCTCTTTTGCCTGGTGATCGAGGTCCGGGCCATCGTAGTTCACACACTGTGCATCGTGGGTGTAGCCGTCGCCGCTGAAACAACCGGCTGAGGTCGGGCTCGTCGGAGTTTGAATGTTGATCATGTGCAGCCCGCCCCTGCAAGTGTTCGTACCTACTGCGTAAGCAAAGCCGCTGTCTTCGTTAATCGCGAGATTGTGAGCGTGCGAGAAACCGGGGTAGTGGGCGGTTTCGGAAAACGTGGCAGGCGGTGAGGCCACCGCTCTCAACTGAGTCAGGTCAAATACCTGCATCCCGCTGTTCTTTGCCTCCGTCACTATGAAGGCATGGTCCGCGTATACCTTGATGTCCCGCCATTTCGAGTCGGCGGCGGGTGGCGGAAGGTTGCCAAGATAGATCGGGTTGACCGGGTCGCTGATGTCCACGAACGAGGTGCCGTTGGTCCGGCCCATAATCGCGTACTCCTTGCCGGTCGAGGAATCCGTCCAGCCCCAGATGTCGTTAGCCTCGCCGCCGCCAATGTCGGCTAAAGCCAGAAACGACATCAGATCGACGTTACTGCAGGGGTAGGTTCCAGCCATCCCTCCGGAGCAGGGTGTCACCGCTGCCGCCGTCGCCGACACCATCAGCGTCTCGTCCTCTACGACCTCGCTCTTCGCCTGCCGGTGCTCGACGCCGTACGCCTCTGGCTGCCGCGCGGGCAGGAGCTGCGAACTCCCCTTCCTCCGGGCGGGCGTCCGCTGCTCTTTCGCGGCCAGCAGCGTCTCGATCTGCCGCACGGTCTTCACCGCCAACTCGCCGCCGGCCTGGGCCGAGGTTTGCTGCGCCCCGACGGGCCCGACCAGCAGCGGGATCGACACCACCGCCCCCAGCAGCCCCCAGCACCGACGGGCACCGGCCTGTGCCATGATTCCTGTCGTGCGTGGCAGCTTCATAATCTCCCGGCGAGTCGGAACATCTCTCTGACTCTTCCAGAGTTTTCCAAGCTTCCGGAGCGGCTGTCTTTTTCACAACCTTTCGCGCCCGCCAAACCGAACCGCCCCGGAGAGAGAAAGCCGGGCGGACTGTATCGACGAACGGTATTGTAGTGGATTTTCCAGGCCTCGATACTGTGCCGGGCAGCGGCGAGATCGCTGAACGAGTACTGTTTCGAACCCGCATTGTGGAACTTGCCGTTGCAGCTCGCACGGCGCAGCCGACCGCCAGGATCCTTCAGCCACTCGAGGAGCTCGGCCTGCACGAGCGAAACGACCGCCCACCGATCTCCTCTCTTCCTGCCATCATCGTTTTCCACCTCCGCTCCTGACTGTGCCGGTATGGAGGTCTTGGCGGCCCAGGTTTCCGACCGTCGGTGGACGGGTTTGTTTAGCGCACGGGAGCCAGCTTACCCAATGTGTGACATTGGAGCCTGGCGAGGGGTGGCTCCGCCCCCTTCGATCCCCTGGAGGTCCGCGCTCCGGCGGAGTTGCCGGGCGGGGGGCTCGCCCCCCGTCCCTCGTGCCGGCGCGTCCTGATGGCTGATCGCCGGACCGTCACCGCCTCCGCCCGCGTATCGCCGGCCGAGCTCGCCGACTGGCGACGACGACTGCCTGGAGATCGGCCTTGGAGGGTCTTGGCAGTGGAACCCGCTCGACGATCCCGTCCTCGACACCTGCCGGAATCGGACGAGTCCATACAACCTGCCCCTGGGCCGCGGCGCTGGAGGATGGCCTGTGGACGATGCTGTTGTGACCGAGCGAATGGACCTACTAGCCTATCAGATCACGGCATGAGCGTATGCTGTCTGAAGTGTAGCGAGAGCGAGCCGGTGCGGCCTGGTCAGATCGTTCTCCGCTCCGGGCAGATCACTGGAGGCTTATCGTGCCAAACTTCACCTACACCCTCTTTGCCACCGACGTCGCGATTCTAATTGTCCTACTGGTGGGCGTGCTCTGGTCCATCTGGGTCCCCGACAAACGGATCTGGCCGCCGCGGCGGCTGCGTTCCTGGCAGTGGGTTCTGACGTGGACCTGTTTCTTGGCCGTCTGCGGGCTCAACGTGGCCCTCCTCTTCCTGGACTGGAATGCATGGCGGTTCCCGGGCGCTCTCCGGTTCGTCGCGGGCATACCTCTGGCACTGCTCGGAGGACTCGTGGGCGTCTGGGGCGTCGTCACGCTTGGCGGGAAAAACAGCGCCGGGCTCAAGGACGGCTTCGTGTTGGCTGGTCCCTACCGGTTCATACGGAACCCGCAGTACCTGGGCGACATCATGATCTTCGTCGGTGTGAGCCTGATCGCGAACTCTTTGTTGCTATGGGTCGCTCACGCGCTGCTCAGCTTCGTATTCGTCCTGGCACCGATCGCCGAGGAACGCTGGCTGGAGCAACAGTACGGACCGGCGTACCGCGAGTATCGACGAGCCACGCTGCGATTCTGGCCTCGGTCGCCCAGAGGGCAGACATGATCGCTGGGTTCCTGGCTGAGACGTGGATCTAGCGGGAGCAGCGGCTGAAGCCTTCGTCCGCCCGACTTCAGGGGTCGATCGTCTTCCCCCAGCCCCATGGCGACCGAACAGCTCGGTGTGTACCGTGTCAAAGCCCGCTGACTCTGATCCTCGCTCACCCAGCAAGACTTCGCCCGGCCGTGCGCCAGCGTGCCGATCCAGCGCACGCACGCGCTTCTCTTGAGCGCCGAGGGACACCGGCACCTCGAACCAGTCATGCTGCACCTGCCTCTGATCACACGCATCCGTCCGGTAACTGCCCGACCTCTGTAATGACGCGGTAGCCGGCTTGGGCCAGATAGATGGCCCAGTCGTCCATCAGCAGGCCCCGGCGCTCGAACAGATCCGTGCGCCGGTAAGCTGCCGCGATCTGGTTGCGGACCTTGTGTGCCAGCGCGGCCTCCACCACCTCGCGGGGATGATCCGTCTCTTGGGCCGCCCAGTCCCGGAAACTCGACCGGAAGCCGTGCGGCACAGCCGCGATCTCGAGCTCCCTGAGTAGTTCCGGACAGCGCCGTGCTCGCCATTGGCTTTCCGCGCACGCTCGGAAACACGAGCGGGCTGCCGCGACCGAGCGCCCGCGCCTGCTCGAGGATCTCCAGAGCACGCCGACACAGCGGGACCCGGTGCTCGCGCGCCGCCTTCGTGCGTGGGGCCGGGATGGTCCACGCACCCTCGGCCTGATCGATCTCCGTCCAGAGCGCCCCGCGGACCTCGCCGGAGCGTGTCGCCGTCAGCACCAGGAACTCGAACGCCAGCTTCACGACCGGCCGCGCCCTCGACGCCCGCACCGTCTCGATTGCGGACGCCACTTCGCCGTGCGGCAACGCCCGCATGTGCCGCACGACATCCCCCTGCGAACCGAGCACCGGACCGATCCGGTCGTACTGTCACGCACGATACGCCAACCTAGCCGGCCGTTTCGATTGGCTCCAGATCCAGCTCTCATCTTGTTGCACTGTCAATCATGCCCTTCTTGTCAGCCTGATGGCGGGGCGCGCCTTTGTCCCCAACTCTGGAGCTTGGTATCTTGCAGCCGGAGGGGAGGGGTGCTACTGCTCTTGGTCAGGACGCTCTTCAAGGGTTGGAAACTCTTCCGTCATTCCCACTTTGACACTCTTGGACTCAGATCTTATGTATCCGTTGGACTAAAGAGAGTGCTTGCACTGATTCGGTTGGGCTGGGTTCTTGATCCAGCAAGCCGGTCTTTTTTTTGTTGTACAGGAGGTCGTTCAAACCATGAGTAAGATTATTGGAATTGACTTGGGGACCACCAACTCGGTTGTGGCCGTAATGGAAGGTAACGAGCCGTCGGTGATAACCAACCCGGAAGGATCGCGCATCACGCCTTCGGTGGTGGCCGTAACCAAGAGTGGCGAACGACTGGTGGGTCAAGTGGCCAAACGCCAAGCAGTCACCAACCCCGACAACACAGTCTATTCGATCAAGCGCTTCATGGGGCGTAAGCATGCGGAAGTGTCCGAGGAGATCGGCATGGTCCCTTACAAGGTATCCAGGGCATCCAATGGAGATGCTGTTGTTGACCTGGGGGGCAAGGCCACGGCGCCACCCGAGATTGCAGCCACGATCTTGCAAAAACTCAGGTCGGCTGCTGAAGATTACCTGGGGCAGCCGATCAAGCAGGCAGTCATCACGGTCCCGGCTTATTTCAACGACTCCCAGCGCCAAGCCACCAAAGACGCCGGTAAGATCGCCGGTTTAGAGGTGCTTCGTCTGGTCAACGAACCCACTGCAGCAGCGTTGGCTTATGGCTTGGACAAGAAGAAAGACGAAACCATCGCGGTCTTTGATTTCGGTGGCGGCACTTTCGACATCTCGATTCTTGAAGTTGGCGAGGGGGTGGTGGAGGTCAAGTCTACCAATGGAGACACTCACCTGGGTGGAGACAATATCGACCAAGCCTTGATCAACTGGATCATCGAGGAATTCAAGAAGGACCAGGGGATCGACCTCTCACAGGACAAGATGGCGCTGCAGCGGCTTAAGGAAGCTGCTGAGAAAGCCAAGATGGAGTTGTCAACCACTCAGGAAGCGGATATCAACCTACCTTTTATCACCGCCGACAACAGCGGCCCCAAGCATCTCAATCTCGATCTCAACCGAGCCAAATTTGAACAGTTGGTGGAAAAGTTGGCTCGCCGAACGCTGGAGCCTTGCCGCAAGGCGCTGGAAGATGCCGGTCTCCAACCCAAAGACATCGATGAAGTGGTCATGGTGGGCGGATCGACTCGGATACCCCTGGTGCAGAAACTTGTCAAGGAGTTCTTCGGCAAAGATATCCACCGGGGCGTGAACCCTGACGAGGTTGTCGCTGTGGGCGCTGCCGTCCAGGCCGGTGTCTTGGGCGGCGACGTCAAGGATGTCCTTTTGCTGGATGTCACTCCCTTGTCGTTGGGTATCGAAACCTTGGGCGGGGTCAATACGGTCTTGATTCCCCGCAATACGACCATTCCGACTCGGAAAAGCGAATCTTTCTCGACGGCGGCCGATAACCAGACTTCGGTAGAGATCCATGTTTGTCAGGGGGAGCGCCCAATGGCAGCCCACAACAAATCGCTGGGGAAATTTCAGTTGATGGGTATTCCGTCGGCACCTCGTGGCATGCCCCAAATCGAGGTCACTTTTGATATTGACGCCAACGGCATTCTCAACGTTAGCGCCAAGGATCAGGGGACAGGTAAGGAGCAGAAGATCACGATTACCGGCTCAAGCGGCCTGAGCGATAGTGACATTGGACAAATGGTCAAGGAAGCCGAGTCTCACGCTGATGAGGATCAGCTTAAGAAGGAAACGATCGAGGCTCGCAATCGCGCCGATAACCTGGTGTACAGCACTGAGAAGTTGTTAAACGAGAACAGTGACAAGATCGGGGCTGACGATCGCAAGGGTATTGAGGACGCCTTGGCCGATACCAAAAAAGCCATTGAAAGTGGGGAAGTTGAGCAGATCAGTTCTGCCATCGAACGATTGACCCAAGCCTCCCACAAGCTGGCGGAAGTGATGTATCAATCGGCTGCTTCGCAACAGCCACCTCCGCCGGGACAGGAGCCGCCTCAAGCCGGCGCCGACAAGGACAAGGAAGATGTCATCGACGCCGAGTACGTTGATGTCGAGGAGGGCAAGTAAAAATCGAGGTGGCCTGAGGGGGGCCTTGCCTGCACTGCTGCTGTCATCGATCGATCTGTATCAAGTGCTGGGGCTCGACAAGAACGCCTCAGCCGATGACATCAAGAAATCTTACCGCCGTCTGGCACGTCGCTTTCATCCCGACATATCTGGCCGGTGTCGAAGTGGTTCTCAACATGAGAAAAAATGGAGCGGATGCAGACGGAAGTTCAAGAAATGGTGCATTACCTTTGTAACCGCTTCGATATCGATCCCGGTTTGTCGGAATCGAGCCTCCAGCACCGCGTGGTTGGGGTGACACCATCGCCTCCGCTCGTCGTCACTAGGCGAAATCCTCCCCAATGAGCAGTAACTACACTGGTGCGCAAGCACAGCTTCTCCTGATCTGTGTGTAGATCCGACGCAAGCTCCGTTGATGCTGCTTCCGGGGCAATTTCTTGGCCAGCAGTAGTTCCTGAATGCGACCCAGAGCATGTTCCAGTCCCGTAACCAGGATGGCGGTCCGGCTGGGATCGTAGGGAAGATGGATTCCCCCAAAACCTAATTCGGCGAAGACCTTCAGGTAGCGGGCCGTTACCTTGTCGGGGCAATCGATTCGCTTGCGGCCGGCTTTGAGCTCAAAGCCCAGGAAGGTGTAGAGGATCCGGGGGGAACATTTCCGCCCCAGAAGCTCGACCGGGCGAGTGGAGTGCTGCAGTACATCCAGGCAATAGATTTGCCGGATTCGTTCAATCTCATCGCTGATGCCAATGTCGATGTCTGCCATCGATTCTCCTCCGGATTCCAACATTAGATCACCAAAGGCTGCCCCCAAAGCAAGTGCGAGTGTAGAAAGGTTCTGTCTGGTAGAGGCCAGCGGCGATTGGGTTGACCCTTATTCGGACAACGTGTTAGCTTAGCCTTCTTCATTGCTGGAGGATCAATCGATGTCGATGGAAGCGCTGGGCATGGTCGAAACCAGGGGTTTGGTGGGTGCCATTGAGGCGGCTGATGCGATGGTGAAGGCGGCCAATGTTTTGCTGATGGGCAAGGAGTATATTGGAGCCGGGTATGTGACTGTGATGGTTAGAGGTGATGTCGGCGCTGTCAAGGCGGCCACCGATTCCGGAGCTGCCGCAGCTCGCCGGGTGGGTGAATTGGTGAGCGTACATGTGATCCCGCGTCCTCATTCAGAGGTCGAAAAGATTCTTCCTTCAGTCCCTAAGTCCAAGTCACCCCGATCGTAGTCGACCTCCAGCGGGCCTCCCAGGAGGGAGTTGTTGTCAGACTCGGCCAGCGGTTTGCACGATCAGGATCTTGTTTCCGTCCAGCAGGCCCGTGATTTTGTCGAACGGGCCGACGCGGCTGCATCCCGCTTCAAGGAATTCAACCAGCAACAGGTGGACAAGATCGTAGCGGCCATGGCCGCGGCGGCCCGTCAAGCGTCACGCCGCTTGGCTGAACTGGCGGTTGAGGAAACCGGACGCGGAAAGGTGGCCGACAAGGTTACCAAAAACCTCTTCTCCGCGGTAGACGTCTACAATTACGTCAAGGACCTCAAGACCTGCGACGTGCTTTCTGAGGACACGGAAAAGCAGATTATCGAGATCGGTGTGCCCTTCGGTGTGATCGCGGTCGTGGTCCCGACCACCAATCCCACTTCCACTGCCATTTTCAAGCTTCTTTCAGCTCTCAAGGGTCGCAACACGGTGGTCGTGGCGCCGCACCCTCAGGCAGTGCGTTGCACGATCGAGACTTGCAGTGCGATGGCTAAGGCGGCCATTCGGGCCGGTGCTCCCCAAGATAGTATTCTCTGCATGGATCAGGTGACCTTGGAAGGCACTACTGAATTGATGCGCCATCGGAAAACTCGTCTGATTCTGGCCACCGGAGGTAGCGCCATGGTGCGGGCGGCTTACTCTTCGGGCAAGCCGGCCTATGGCGTGGGACCAGGAAACGTCCCGGCTTTTGTGGAAAGAACGGCCGACGTACCCAAAGCCGTCCGGGACATCCTGGCCGGCAAGACTTTTGACTATGGACTTCTCTGCTCATCGGAACAGGCTTTGATTTGCGACCTTCCGGTGAAGGAGCAAGTCTTGGACGAACTGCGTAAGCGCAAAGCATATCTGTTATCGGAGTCAGAGCAACAGCAGTTAGAGGGCTTGGTGCAGACAGCAGCCGGCAGGCTCAATCCGGAGATCGCCGGGAAAAGTTCCCAGACGATCGCTGAAATGGCTGGTTTCTCGGTGCCCGATGACACAGTTTGCCTGGTCGGTTTTCCCAAAGGCGTGGGCAAATCCCACCCCCTTTCCATGGAAAAGCTCTCTCCCATTTTGGCTTTTTACTCGGCTGACGGATGGGAAGACGCCTGCCGGCGCTGTATCGAGATCCTCAGTTTTGGTGGATTGGGTCACACCATGTCGATCCACTCCACCGACCGTGGCATCATTATGGAGTTCGGACTCAAAAAGCCCGCCTACCGGATTTGCGTCAACACCCCTTCCACTCATGGCTCGGTGGGTTTGACGACCGGAGTTCCACCCTCAATGACCCTGGGGTGCGGAAGCCCCGGGGGCAACATCACATCGGACAACATTACTCCGCTGCACCTGATCAACATTCGCCGTTTGGCCTTTGAGACTCGCTCGGTGGACCAGATCGACTTTGCCCCTTCCGACCAAGTTGCCTCAAGTGCTCGGGCCGGTGATCTGCCTCTCCGGAAACTGGTCTCTAATGTAGTCGAGGATTATCTGGCTCAAAAAAAAAAGGGGGCCTTGGGTAAAGGGTTGGATCAGCCCTCAGCCACAGTTCTTCCGCTCCCCTCTCCCAGGGCCGTCGCTCCCGTTCCGGCCGGCCCCGCGGTCGATTTTGTCTGTGAAGAAGACGTTCGGCAAGCCCTCGACTCCAGTCAGAAAATCCCGGTAAACGCACGAACCATCATCACCCCTTCGGCGCGCGATCTAGCCCAGGATAAGAATCTTTTTATCTGGCGCTGAAAGGCGTCAACTACAGAGTCACTGCAAGAAATGGTTGCAGTACTCGACAGAGAAACACTGCGCTACAGTAAACCGTTTGGGCACCTCTAGCCATCTAAGCCTAAGAACGCTCCCAAAGCGGGGTTTTTTGGGCGCCATCAGGGTGGCTGGCATGATTCTTGCTTAGTTGCTGGTGTGTTATGATGACTCGGTTGGCCAATGACAACCATCTTGGCGTCTTCAGGACCCGCCTTCTGGCTCCATGTGAAGAGTTTATTGGCCGTCATTTATCAATTTATTTTGAGCTGGGGTGGTCCAGGATTATTTCTGCTGGCCTTTGCAGACTCGTCTTTCTTGTCGATTCCGGAAGGCAACGATGTCTTGATGGTGGTACTTTCCACAGGGGCAAGTTGGACCACCATGGCCTATTACGGGACCATGACCACGCTGGGTTCGGTACTAGGCTGCTCGTTGCTCTTTTCCGTTGGGCGCCATGGAGGGGCCTATGTTCAGCGACGCGTCGGTCAGCACAAACTGGCGAAGTTGAAAGTTCGCTATCAAAAATGGGGAAGCTTGTCGGTTCTCATACCATCAATCCTGCCTCCCCCTACGCCGTTCAAGATTTTTGTACTTTCAGCCGGAATGTTTGGGGTCTCCTTCCCCAAGTTTTTAGCCGCAGTTCTGATCGGGCGAAGCTTTCGCTATTTCAGTTGGGGCGCGCTGGCGGTGCTCTATGGAGAGTCGGGGCGGCAAGTCTTGGAAGAGTATTGGAAATTAGCAGGAGCGTTTGTCAGCATTGCGATTGTAAGCATTCTGGCCGCTTGGCTGTTACGCCGGCGACTGGCCGCCAAACGGGTGGGTGCGGTTTGAAGAACGGTGTGGGGCTGATCTTGTTGTGCGCGTTGGTGGCCTGCGGGCCGCGTGTCAGCCGAGTCACGCCACCCACCAGTTACCAACAGGCTCAAACGGCGACTGCAGGCGAGTTGGTTGAACTGATCAACCAACGCTACGCTGCAATAGACTCCCTGAAAGCCGCCCGACTCAAGATCGAGTTCACCGGCGGTTCGATTGAAAAGGGATATCTCAAGCAATACCCCACAGCGAAAGGGCACCTCATCGCCCAGTCTCCCGATGCCATCTACATGAATATTCTCAATCCGGTGACCAGTTCGACGGTAGTGACAATGGCCTCGGCCCAAGGACGTTTTCAGATCTGGGTTCCCCGGGAAAACAAGTATCTGACAGGAAGCACTCATCTGCAGGCTCAAACTGACAATCCTCTTTACAGTGTTCGGCCCGATCATTTGTTAGAGGCCATTCTGATCGAACCGATTCCGCTGAACGCCCCCGACAGCGTGCGCTTCATCCAAGAAGCACAAGACGCCGCTCGTAAGTATTATGTCATCCACCTGGTGCGAGTAGGCACGATGTCCAGCAGTTGCCTGGAACGGCAACTTTGGATTGATCGAGCCGATCTCAGGCTGATCCGTCAAAATCGCTATGATTGCGGAAAGCTGCTAAGTACGGTTCAATATGGGGACACGATCGAAGTGGGCGATTGGTTGCTTAGTCAACGTATCACCTTGAGGAGATTGCAAGAACACTACCAGTTGAGGTTGCAACTGGGTGAGGGGGTCGGCATCAACCAAGTTCTGAAAGCCGGAGTGTTCGAAGTCCCGCGCCCACGGGGAGCCGAATGGGTCGAAATCACGGACATCAAACAACAGTCAACTGACGAAAAAAATGGTGACGGGATGTCACCGCCTCAGCTTCAATAATGTTCAAGCTAATCTATTCCAACATGAGGCAACGATTCACCCGGACCTGTGTCTGTGTTCTGGCGGTTGCTTTGGGAGTGGCGCTGATCCTGGTGAGCGTGGGCTTGTCCCTCGGTCAGATCACCCACCAAGCTGCCCGAACCCGCAGGGTGGGAGAGATCATGGTGCAGCCTACCGGAGCCTCGCACTTCTTTGCTCTCAACAGTGGGACCTTTGATATTCGGATCGCCAACGTCATCGAGAAGGTGGAGGGTGTCGAAGGGGTGACACCTATCCTGGCCAAGTTCCTAGGCGACGAGTTCCATCTGCTTTACGGGGTGGACCGCCATAGCTTTCAGCAAGTCAGTGGGATGCTGACCTTTCTGCGGGGACGCTGGTTCGAGCAGCCCGACGAAATCATCGTTGACACCAATTATGTGCGCAAGCGCTCGCGTGACTTGGGCGACTCCGTCCTCTTGTTAGGCAAAAATTTCACTATCACAGGTGTCTACCGAGAGGGGACGGCGGCTAGTGTGCTGCTCCCGTTGACCACCTTGCAGGAGATGAACGGAACTCCCCGCAAGGCCACCATGTTCTTTATTCGACCTGACGAGGATACTGGTGTCGAGGAGGTCTACCAGCGGTTGAAGGCCCGCATGCCCAATTATAAGATCACGAAAACGGCTGATCTGCAAGACCTATTGACTTCCGAGACACCTGTTTTCAGACAGTTTATTTCCTCGGTTGTGGGGCTATCGGCCTTGATCAGTTTTTTGATGATATTGCTGGCTATGTACAGTACAATCACCGAGAGAACACGGGAAATTGGAATCCTGAAATCTTTGGGGGCGTCAAAGTCCTACGTCATACAGCTGATTTTGCGGGAATCATTGTTGCTTTGCGTGGCCGGCGTCGTGTTGGGGTTTGTCCTGACCTCGATTGCCATTCATTTTATTCTCCGTGCTTTTCCGGGTATGCCGGTCACTATCCCAACAGGTTGGCGCGTGGGGGCTGCGGCCATGGCGATCGCCGGCGGTGGATTGGGAGCGCTTTACCCGGCGGTGAAGGCTGCCCGATTCGACCCCATCAAGGCTTTGGGCTATGAGTAAGACGGTAGATATCCGGCAAAACAGCCCGTTGCTTGTGGCCGAAAACCTGCGTATGACCTACCGGGTCGGCAAGGTCGACGTACCGGCGCTGCGCGGAGTCAGTCTAGGGGTTCGCGAGGGCGAGTTGGTTGCCATTATGGGCCCCAGCGGTTGTGGCAAATCGACTCTGTTGCATTTGCTGGGGGGGCTATTGCAACCCACGTCAGGCAGAATTATCATCGACGGCTTCGATCTCAGCGTTGCCAGTGATGCTGCTCGAACCGACTTCCGCCGCCGCATGGTTGGGTTCGTTTTTCAGCGCTTCAATCTTCTCCCCACACTGACGGCTCGAGATAACATCGTGCTGGCTAAACAGATTCGGGGCAACGGTAACACCGGCTACGATCCGACCCGGATATTGGAGCTTTTGGGACTGGCAAACAGACTGCATCAAAGGCCCTCCGAGTTGTCCGGGGGCGAGCAACAGCGTGTTGCCATCGCTCGGGCCATCATTGACAGCCCCAAGATTCTGTTGGCAGACGAGCCTACCGGTAACCTCGACTCGGTTAACTCGCAAATGGTGCTCGGGATGCTAAAGGAGCTGAATCTTCGCTATAAACAAACCATCATGCTGATCACTCACGATTCGGAGGTTGCCTCTAATGCCAACCGAATCATTGAGATGCGTGATGGCAAGATTCTCAACCGGGTCGAGAATCTCTATGCGGTGGAGCAGACCCGTCTCAGCTGATGATATTGAGCGCGATCCGGAGGGTTCTTTTCTGGACCTACTCCCGAGGTTCCTGGCAATACGACATCATATGTTTGGTCATCCTGGCCTTTATTTTCTTCACTCCTCGTAACGTTTTCGACAGATCCGCCCCCAGGGATCCGAAGTCAGGCGAGAGCACCCTTTCCAGGAAGCCGGATCCGTCGGCCGGACATCGACAGGGGGGCCTCCTTACCCAGTCGGACCGGGCCGACGCCGGAGAGCAAGCCCAGCCCTTACCGGAATCCACATCCAACTCCGATGCCCGATCGAATTCCAAGAACGACGAAAATCAAGAGCAACAACCGTGACTGGACAAGCCTTGCGAAAATTCCTTTTCCTGACCGGGTGTTGGTTGTGCCTGATGGGAACTCTTTCGGGTGGTCCCCAGCTGACGCTGCGGCAGATTCTGGATCAGGTGGAATTGAGAGGTCAAAACCTGGAGTCGATGACGGCCGAAATACGACAGCGGAAGTGGACGGATATTCTGGGGGAGTTCGACGAGGGGGAAAGGGGTCGCTTCCTGTTTCTGCGTGCTAGCCAGAGCGTCTATCTGCGAAAAGATATCCTCAAGCCGCAACCCAACCACTTGGTGATTGCAGACGGCAAATTACTGCTCTACCAGCCGGTTATCAGACAAGCTCAGAGACATCATTTGGGTGAGAACAAAAATCGAGCCGAGTTTCTTCTGTTGGGTTTTGGCTCCAGCCGGGAGTCTCTGGAGAACGCTTACGTGATCGAACTCCTGGGCCAGGAGTCGGTCGAAAGTCAGATCACGTACGTCTTGAAACTGGTTCCAAAGTCGCACCGGGTTTCGGCCTATTTTTCAGAGATCATCCTCTGGTTCGACCCCGAGCTCTGGGTGCCGATTCAGCAAAAGCTGATCGAGCCGACGCATGACTATTTGTTGGTCAATTTTGAGGAGGTCAAACTCAATCCCAAGTTGAGCAAGGCCGACTTTGCGATCGATCTACCCAAGAACGTCCAAATTGTGGGGGGCAACCGCTAGTCTCACCCCCTGCAGTAGCACTTGCCGCAGCGCTCACCTGCTCAAAGTTGGCCAGTGATTTCCAAGGCGAAGCCACGCGCCTCACTCTTCCCGAATCTAGATTTCTTCAGGCGTGCGCCTCAATTCAACCCACGGTAGAGACATCTGACTTGGCTCTAATCTGGGTGCGGGTATGGAGGATGCGGTGGACGACAGTCCAATTGGCCAGCACGGCAATGACCCACAAGACCGGGTCCATATAGTAAAAGGAGCCGATGATCAGCAACACAATCCGTTCGGGTCGCTCTAGGAACCCTACTTTGCAACTCTCGATCAAGCTCTCGGCACGGGCTCGCGTATAGCTGATCAACACCGAACCGATCATGGCAACGCCCACCAGAACGACATAGTTCAGTCGGCCTTGGTTGCCATAGTGGATCATCAACCCCAAGTACATGATCAAGTCCGAGTAGCGGTCCATCACCGAATCAAAGAAGGCGCCAAATGGTGTTTCAGCCTTGGCCGTCCGCGCCACCATTCCATCGACCATGTCAAACAGGCCGGCAATAATGAGAATGCCTCCGGCCAATATAAAGCGCCCGCGGGCGTAGGCGATCGCCGTCAATATGCTGGCCACGAACCCCAGAAAAGTGAGGTGATTAGGGCGAATGTGGAGCATGGTCAGGAGGGCGACAATGCCTTTTAGAATAGCCTGGCCACCGATACCGATTGCCCTCGAAATCATGGTCTATTCTCGCCCTTTTCCAGTCATGTCGTTGTGAAGCGGAAAGTATCGAGACTGGTTATTAAAACAGCCTGAAATTGATCGTCAAGAATTTCTTCGGATTCTGGCGAAAATCGTAAATCAGTTTGACCAATTCCGAGGAAGCTTGATTGAGGTTTCGATAAAGTTGTTCGTCTTTTGCCAAGCGGCCGAGCGTGCCTTTTCCTTGCTCAATATCATCTACGACGCGATTGACCAGATCGAAGGTCTGATCGAGTTTCTGGTGGAGGGCGTCGTCGGTGGATAGCTTACCAAGTGTTCCTTGCCCGGTTTCGATGCGCTGGGCAAATTCGTTCACGCTCGCCATGACCTGTCTGGTTTCGTCATAAAGACCTGAATCCTTAATGAATTTTCCTATTCCACCTCGGCCTTCTTCGATTTCTCTAAGGATCCTTTGCAGGCGTATGATGGAATCCGAGATTTTGTCGTGAATCCCCGGGTCTTGAATCAGCTTGGAGAAGGTACCGTCGCCTTCTCTGATTTCGTTCAGGAGATCAGTGGCCTTGCCGACTGCGCCGTGCGCCCCTTGCACGGCGGCGTTAAGATTGCGATAGAAATCATCTTCGACAAAAAAACGGCCCACTGTCCCCTCACCTCTGGAAAATCTGGCCAGTAGATCCTCCAGTTCCTCCTCAATAGTTCCGAAATTGCTCACAATGTCGTTGACGCCCGTGATCAACTCGGCAAAACCGGCCTGGGGGCGCCCTGTAATCAGCACCACTGGCTGCTCTTCATCCCACAAAAAACCTTCAACCAGTTCGGTTTCGACAGCCGGCTCCTGAGCGGAGCGACCCAAGGAGATCTCGATGTATTTGTCGCCTAACAGGCCAACCGACCCTAGGGATATGTGACTGTCGCGGCGAATCCAGTCGCGATATTCCGATCGAATTTGCAGCTTCACGGCGATGTTTTGTAGTTGTGCCCAGGCACGGTCGAGGCGTTCTCTCAGCCGTCTCAAGTCAACCGATTCAGACTCCAATTGTTTCTCGAGTTGGGCAACGGTTTGGCGAAGATCGGAAATGGCACGGGCCGGCTGGGGCCCTTCCGAAGCCGAGCGCAAACCGGAGCGGGCTTGATCGAGTCCTTGCTGCAGTCGGGCCACGACTTGCTCTTGATCAGCTACCTGAGTGGCTAGTCTATCGATAGTGGTCAATTGGGTCTTGTTTTCCTCTGTCTGGGGCATCTCATCCGTTTCCGAGATGTAGACATCGACCACATTGCCCACCTCAACGCCGCCCAGCAACACGATGTCTCCAGGCTTGAGTCCCGAAACATTATTGAGAAAGGTCTTGGCAAAGAAGGTGGACTCCAGCAACCCCACCTGCGACCCAATGGTGGAGATGGCAACCACCAGTAGGCTGGCGCCGATGATGACAAAGATGCCCACTTTGAGTTCTGAAAATGAAAGGCGTTTCGTTTCTTCCATAGTTTTTCTCCGGATGCCGCTTCGCAGGCTGGGAGGAAACGTTCAGGTTAGAAACTCCCGGATGTATTGATCATCGGAAGCAAGGAGCTCTTCGTCACGTCCCTCAAACAGTATTCGACCATCCTTCAGTATAACGAAACGCAAATTGGTCAAGCACAAGCGTTCTCCCAGCGGTTGAAAGACGACCTGCTGATTTCGATCGTAGGTGGCAAACTCGCTAGCCAGATTACGAGCCGAGTTGAGATCGTGGGTAACAAAAACCGAAGAGATTCCTTCCAGATCGCGCAGCTTGATGACCAGATCACAGATGGTCCGGCTGGTAATTGGGTCCAATCCTGCCGTAGGTTCGTCGTAAAGCAGGATTCGGGGATGATCAACCAGGGCCCGGGCGATTGCCACCCGTCGGCGCATCCCTCCCGAGAGCTCTGACGGCATTTTGTCCAGAGTGTGTTTCAGCCCTACGAATCCGAGAACCTGACGAACTGTTTGCTCCATATCCGCGGCCGAGAGATCTTTATCTTCTTTGAGCCGATAGGCCACGTTGTCTCTAACGGTCAGGGAATCGAAAAGGGCCCCCTCCTGAAAAACCATGCCGATGTGTTTGCGGATTGGCAAGAGAGCCTCTTCTTTCAAGTTGGCGATCTCGTGCCCCTCTACCCAAACACGACCACTGTCCGGCTTGACCAACCCCAGTATTATTTTCAGGATGGTAGTCTTGCCGGAGCCGCTGCCTCCCAAGATGACCTTGGTTTCGGCTTCGCGCACCGCAAGATCGAGATTCGTTAGAACGGGCTTGTCAAAGGCCTTGGAAACCCGCTCGAATCGGATAGCGATCAATTGACCAACTCCAGGATGATCTTGCTGATAAAGAAATCGGCCACGATCACCATGATGGAAGCCGTCACCACGGCCCGCGTGGTGGCCAAACCCACTCCTCGGGTTCCGCCGCGCGTGTTCAGCCCGAAGAAGCAGCCCACCATTCCCACAATAAATCCGAAAACAACCGGTTTGACCAAGCCCTCCAGGGCATGGCTGTATTCAAGCGCCAGAATCGCTTCGCTCCAATAGAGAGAAGTGTTCAGTCGCAAGGTGTAGAGAGAGACGAGCCAACCTCCGACAAGGCCGAATACATCGGCCACAATCGTCAAGAGCGGAACCATAGTGGTGCAAGCCACCATCCGCGGGGTCACCAGTTTTCTGATGGGATCTGTGCCCAAGGCTCGCATGGCGTCGATTTGTTCAGTGACCAGCATTGAACCCAATTGTGAGGCAATGCCTGAGCCCACTCTGCCGGCAACCATTAGCGCTGTTATTGTTGGGCCCAGTTCTTTGATCAGCGAGAGCGAAACCAACTGGCCGGTCATATTTACGGCCCCAAAGGCCTTGAGGGAGCTGGATGATTGAAGGGCCAACACTCCACCGGTGAAGAAGCCGGTTAGCATCACGATGGTCAGTGATCCCACCCCGATGAGATCCATTTGAACAAAGGTGTCCCTCACGTAACGGGGTGGACTGAAGAGGTTGGCGATGGCCTGTATACACAAGAGCGTGAAGTTCTGAACATTCCAGATCAACCACAGTATTAAAGCCATCATCTTGGGAGGGTTTGCCTTGCCCCTCCAGCGGGGGCTCGGTGGCTATAAGTGTTACACTAATGCCTTGAGCTTTGGCAACTGATGAGGTAGCACTGGAACCGGCGCCTGCAAGGTTGGACCCCAGAAACATCCCTCGAAGGGAACCCGCCCGTGGCCCTTCAATTTCACTGGCCCACTGACCTGAATAGCAGCAAGGATACTGGTTGATGATTCGACCAATTCTCAAATACGGCGCTCCCCAGTTGATCCAACCCAGCCACCCGGTCGAGCACTTCGATGGTAATTTGGCGAGCCTGGCCGGGGACATGCTTGAAACGATGTATGATGCTCCCGGCATTGGTCTGGCAGCACCTCAGCTTGGTGTCAACAAGCGGCTCATTGTGGTCGATATTTTGGGTGGCTTGACAAATCAGCAGTTGGTTCTGGTCAATCCGCAGATCTTGTCAAGTTCAGGTTGGCAAGAAAGCGAGGAAGGATGCCTCAGCATCCCGGGCTTCACCACCATGGTGCGGCGACCTCATACCATAAAGGTGCAGGCCCAGGACTTGACGGGCAAGAGCCTCGAGTTCGAGTCGGAAGAGTTGCTGGCAGTAGCGCTTTGCCACGAGATCGATCATCTGGACGGGATTCTTTATCTTGACCGAATCTCACGGCTGCGACGAGATCTGATCAAGCGGAAAATTCGCAAGTTGGTTAAAGCTGGGGAGTGGTAATCGTCGACAAGGTTCTTTTTCTGGGAACGCCGGAGTTTGCCGTTACCAGCTTACAGTGTCTGATTGACGATCCCGGCCTTGAAGTGGCGGGAGTCATCACCCAACCCGATCGCCCGGCCGGCCGAGGGCAGCGTCTTTGCCCACCGCCGGTCAAGCGTTTGAGCCAGCGCCACGACATCCCTTTCTTGCAGCCCACCAGCCTGCGCCGTAGTCGCCAAGCCAGGGCCTTCTTGGAAGCTGTCGAGCCCAAGCTGTTGGCAGTAGTCGCTTTCGGGCAGCTTCTCCCGCGCGTTTTTTTTGCGCACAACGAGCTGGGAGCGCTCAATGTCCACGCCTCGCTGTTGCCCGCTTATCGCGGAGCTGCTCCCATTCAGGCCGCGCTGCTGAACGGCGATTTGGAAACGGGAATCAGTATCATGAAAATCAACGCCGGGCTGGATGCAGGAGATGTGTTGGCCCAGCGGGCCATCTCCATCGGTTCTGATGAGACCTTCGGTCAGCTGGAAGCCCGGCTGGCTCATCTGGGAGCGAAGTTGCTGGTCGAGACGATTTACGGCTGCCTACGAGGAGACGTCAAGCCGGTCCCACAGGGAGATGAAGGGGTATCGTTGGCTCCTTGCATCCAAAAGTCGCAGACCCGTATCGACTGGCGTCGTCCCGCCGTGTCCATCCACAATCAGATCAGGGCTTTTAACCCCAGACCGGGCGCGATAACGAGTTTTCGAGGCGAGCGACTAAAGATCTGGGCGACCCGCCTAACCGGCGGTCCTAGTTCAGCTCTTCCCGGCCAAGTGGTGGAAGTCGGCTCCACGATTCGTGTGTCATCGGGACAGGGGGATCTGGCGGTTCTGGAACTTCAATTGCCGGGCCGACCCCGTTGCCGTGCTCTCGATTTTAGCAACGGGCGGCAGTTGCAACCGAGAGAGATCTTTGAGTGAGAGAATCGGCGCGAACGGTAGCTGTCCGTATTCTCCAGCGCCAGTTTTCTGCAACTGGGACGCCTGTTGTCCCGAGCCGTTTCACTCCCTTCTGCAAGCTGAGCCGGCGAGACCGCAGTTTGACCCTGGAACTGGTTCAGGGAGTTGCCCGACAGCTGGGATTGCTTGACTATTACCTTGGTTGTCTCTCACGACGCCCCCTTGTCAGAATCGATCCGGTGGTGCGGTGGATTCTCAGATTGGGGCTCTACCAATTGGAGTTTCTCCAGATTCCCGCACGGGCCGCGGTCCACCAATCGGTCGAGCTTTGCCGGTTTTTTCGACACTCCTCGGCTGGAGCCTTCACCAATGGTTTGCTGCGCTCATTCCAGAAGGCTAGACCGAAACTACCCTGCGGCGACAGCCTTGAGGCGCTTTCGGTCCGCTGGAGCCACCCCCAATGGTTGGTTCGCCGTTATTTGCAGCGCTTTGGCCTTTCGGCTACGCGTGATTGGCTTGAGCGCAACAACCAGCTTCCGCAACCGATACTCTGGATCAACCAGCGGCGAATCGATCTAAAGGTCTTTTTGGGTTTGTTGGAGAGCGAGGGAATCGACTACGAATTAGACCCTCGCAGCCCAAGTTGTGTCCGCGTTGCCACCAGCTTTGCCGTGCACGAACTCTACCGATCGGGATATTGTTTTTTTCTCGATCCCTCCAGTCTGGAAGTGGCGTTTCAAGCGGCCCAATATTCTCGAGGCAGGGCCGCCGAGCTCTGCGCGGCACCCGGCAACAAGAGCTTCGTGTGGGCCAACCTAACCGACCCGGCCGTGACTCTCGTCTGTGCCGACATCAGCTACCGCAGGCTGAGAGAGATGCAGGGGCGGGCTCAGTTGTTCCAACTCTCTGAGTTGGCCCTGGTGGGAGCCGATCTCACCCAACGCGCTCCTTTTTCCGGGCCGGTTTTTGATTTTGTCTTGTTGGATGTGCCTTGCAGCGGTTTGGGCACCTTGCGATCTCATCCGGAAATTCGCTGGCTGAGAACTGAAGAGGATCTGGCCCGTTACAGTCGACGCCAGGAAACTATGTTGAGCCGAGCCTTCGAAACGCTGCGTCCTGGAGGGGAGATCCTTTATGCAACCTGTTCGACTGAACCAGAGGAGAATGAACAGGTGATTGAAGGCTTTCTCGCCGAGAATAGTGCTGCCATCCCGGCAGGCGAATATTGGCGAAGTTTTCCCGCCAACTCGGTCGGACAAGGATTCTTTACCGCCCGGATTCGACGCCGCTGATACGGTATTATAATGGTCTGCCGGGCAAAGCGGTGCAACGATGTGCCGCCCGGAGCACGAAACCGATGAGAGAGAAACTTCTATTCAACCAACGAGAACTGTACCGTTATCTGGTGGATTGGGGATTGCTGATTTTGCTGGCTGGAATCCTGGTGACGGTAGGCTTGATGGGCGCCATGGTTGGGATGCGTTTTGCAGTGCGTAGTGCGGAGGTGGTGGTTCCGCTGGTGACGGGCAAGGATCGCGAAAGTGCCGAAGCTGTTCTGGACGGCCGTGACTTGGGGCTTGAAGTGATTGGTGACCGTTATGATGACGACGTTGCCAAGGGGACGATCATTTCTCAAAATCCGAGGGCCGGTCGGCGAATCAAGGCGAAGCGGGCTGTCCAGGTGATGATGAGTCTGGGTAAGAGATCCCATCCGGTGCCGGACCTGATTGGATCGACTCTGCGAGTCGCTCAGTTGGCCTCGGCGCAAGACAACTATGAAATCGGACGGGTGAGCGAGATCAATTGGCTTGGTGTTGAAGAGGGTATTGTTATTCAACAATATCCTGCGCCCGGCTCAATCACTGTGGCCAGTCCCCAGATCAATCTGCTGATCAGCCGGGGAAAGGGACAGCGACACATCATGCCCGACTTCATGGGAAAGAATCTCAACGAAGTCCAGCCGTTCCTGCAAAGCCAAGGCTTTGAGCTTGCCAACATTGAATATCGGTTCTATCGCAACGCGATCAAGGGCTCGGTGGTTAAACAGTTTCCCGGCGCCGGTTATCTGCTGACTGACGGAGACACCATTAACCTAGGGGTGGCCCGCTGATGGCATCCGTCCTGCCTTCTCTCTTGGCTGCCGATTTCGTGAACTTGGAGCGGGAGATCCGCCTGGTCGAGGCGGCGGGGGCGCAAGTGCTTCATTTGGATGTAATGGACGGGCATTTTGTTCCCAACCTCACCTTTGGCCAACCGGTGATTCGGTCCATCCGGGGTTGTACCAAGTTGAAATTGGACGTGCACCTGATGATCTCCAATGCCGATCAGACTTTCACTGATTACATCGAGGCCGGGGCCGACCTGCTCAGTATCCACTACGAAGCGGTCACTCACCTGGATCGTGTACTCTCGGGAATTGCGGAAGCAGGGGCGCTCCCGGGCGTGGTTCTCAACCCTCATACCCCGGTGGCTAGTCTGGATGAGATTCTGCACAAGTGCCACCACGTTTTGTTGATGTCGGTGAATCCCGGTTTTGGTGGCCAACAATTCTTACCTGCCAGCCTCAAGAAAGCGGCGAAACTGAGGAGAATAGTTGAGCGCAGAAACCTCGCGACCAAAATTGAGCTCGATGGCGGAATCAGTCTAAATAACATTGCCCACGCCGTTGAGGCGGGTGTCGAACTCCTGGTGGCCGGCTCGGCGATATTCGGTTCCGAAGAGCCGGCTGCCACCTTTCGCAAAATGCAGGAAATCGCCGATTCAGTAGGAACAAATCAATTATGCGAGTCTTAATACACGCCCTTCTCGTGAGTGTGGTCTGGTTGGTAGTCAGCTGCGGACAAAAGAGCGCAGACTTGCAAGAAGGAGCAGTTGCTCCCGACACGACGCTTTTTGAGAATGGGATGAAGTACTTGGGAAAGAGCCAGTTCATTAAAGCTCGGCTCGCTTTTCAAACCTTGATCAACACTTATCCTGACAGCGAGTTCACGCCCGTTGCCTTGCTTTCAATAGGGGACTCTTTCTACGCCGAGGGCGGGACTGAGAATCTCCTTCAAGCCGAAGCTCAATATAGAGATTTCATCATCTTCTACCCTACCCACGAACGGGCTGACGATGCTCAAATGAAGATTGCCGCCGTCAGTATTCGACTGATGCGGGCACCGGACCGGGATCCTACCTTCGCCCGCAAAGCAGCCGCCGAGCTGGAAAAATTTCTCGATGAATATCCCGACAGCGAATTGGCGCCCACCGCACTTGAGTTTGTGGTTGAGGTGAGCGAGAACTTGGCGACCGGGGTCCACATGGTGGGGAACTTCTACTTTGAGAAGCGTGCTTTTCGGGCCTCAGAAAGCCGTTTCAAAGAAGTCGTTCAGAACTGGGACGACTTCAGTGGACTGGATGAGACGCTCTTTCTGCTGGGGCGTGCGCTGGAAGAAATGGGTCGGATTGAAGAAGCCTCCGCCTACTATGGACGTTTGGCATCCGAATACCCCTTTAGCGAGTATTTCGATCCGGCCAAGGGGAAATTGGTCCTGTTGGAGAAACAGGTGCCCCCGGTGGATGAGGCCAAGGCCGAGCGGAATTTAGCAAACCGGCGGGAAGAGAGTTTCTCATTTTGGGATCCGATTCGCAGCGTGTGGAGGACTTTTGCGGGCCGGGCGGACCCCTACGAAGTGGCTCGTCGAAGGGCCGAAGAGCGTCGCGTGCGGAGAATCACAGCAGGGCAAAACCAGGCCCGTCCCAATCAATAGTCGAGCAGCGGTATGCCTCTGCTAGTGTTGGTTGACCAGAACTACGCCACCTGGCGGGTGGTAGAACTTTCCTTCGAAAACGCGGATTTCGAGGTGGTTTGTTTCGATACTGCTGCGCCGGCTCTCGAGTATCTCAAACAACATAAGCCCGACATCTTGTTGGCCAATGTTGTGCTCGCAGATTTGGACGGTTATGAATTCTGTCGCCGGGTGAAGGTAGACCCTGGGACCGCCCATATCCCGGTCGTTCTGTTAGTTGGTGCTCTGCAGGTTTTTCATGAGGGAAGAGCACGGGAGGTGGGAAGTCATGCTCACCTGGAAAAACCTTTTGAAACCAGCCTGCTGATTCGTCTTGTGACGGAAGCCCTAGAACGGTCGCAGCCGCCTGCCAGGCAAACGGCCCCCGCAGATCCCTTGCTCAGCTTTCCCTTGAGTTTAGGGGCGGGGCAGTCGTTTTTTTCTCTGGACCGTGAAGCTCGACAGCCCGCACCGGTTTGGTTGGAGACGGAGGTCATTGTGCCCGATTTGGCTGCTCTGCTAATGGAGGCCGTAGACCGGACCACTGGCGAAGTCGAAACAGCCCCGACAAATTAGGGACTCCTATCGGCAGCTATGGCGCCGGTGATCCACTCGTCCAGTTGACGGCAGGCAAGGTCACCTGCATCGAGGTTAGCGCCACGGCGGAGGTTGAGCTACTGGACGCTTGTCCCTCTGACTGATTCTTGCCATTGCGAACCGCCCGGGAACAGCCAACCCAGCTTGTCGTTTTGGTATACTCGCAATTCTTTCGCCGCCCGGGCGGACAGTCGATTCGGCAGTTTGCAAGCGCATTAGGAAGCAATCGGTAGAACCGGTGAGCATAGATATTCCCAAGACGTATGACCCTGCGCAGGTCGAATCGAAGTGGTACACCTACTGGCTTGACGAGGGTGCCTTCGAGGCCGCCCCGGATTCCTCAGCACCTGCCTTTTCCGTGGTGATGCCGCCTCCAAACATTACCGGCTCGTTGCATATGGGGCATGCGCTCAACATCACTCTGCAGGACATCCTGACCCGGTGGAAGCGGATGAAGGGGTTCAACGCGCTTTGGGTTCCGGGAACCGATCATGCGGGAATTGCCACCCAGAATGTGGTGGAGCGTCAGCTGGCAGAGCGGGGGTTGCACCGGAACGATTTGGGCAGAAAGAAGTTTGAAGAAGAGGTCTGGGCCTGGAAGGCCACGGCCGAGAAGAACATCTTGACCCAGCTGCGCCGATTGGGTTGTTGCTGTGACTGGAGCCGCACGCGGTTCACGATGGATGAGGGCCTTTCGCGAGCTGTCAGAGAAGTCTTTGTCAGGCTCTACCAAGATGGCCTGATCTATCGGGGCGAGTATCTGGTCAATTGGTGTTTTCGCTGCTCCACCGCAATTTCTGATCTGGAGGTGGAATACTCCGCGGTTGAAGGTCATCTTTGGTACCTCAAATACCCGATCACCGGAAGCGCAGACTTTGTTGTTGTGGCGACCAGTCGTCCCGAGACGATGCTGGGCGATACGGCGGTTGCTATCCATCCCGACGACCACCGCTGCTCGACTCTCCAGGGGCGCACAGTGCGGCTGCCCCTGATAGGCCGGGAAATCCCGATAGTTGCCGACTCCTTCGTGGAGCGAGAGTTTGGCACCGGGATGGTCAAAGTCACCCCGGGACACGACCCCAATGATTTTGAGATCGGGCGCCGCCATGATTTGAAAACGGTTAAGGTGATTGGCGAAGACGGCAAAATGACCGCCGAAGCGGGAACATATGCCGGGTTGGATCATCTGGCAGCTCGACGGCAGGTGGTAGCAGATCTACAAGCCCGGGGATTGATCCAGAGAATTGATAAGTACCTCCACAACGTCGGCCGCTGCCAGCGTTGCCAAACCGTTGTCGAACCCCTTGTTTCAACGCAGTGGTTCGTGCGAGTGCAATCTCTGGCTCAGCCGGCGATTGAGGCGGTGGAGCAGGGCCGGACAGTCTTTGTACCGGCCAATTACGCTGGAATCTATTTTCAGTGGATGCGAAATATTCACGATTGGTGCATCAGCCGTCAGCTATGGTGGGGGCATCAAATCCCGGCTTGGCATTGTCGCCTCTGTGGTGAGATCACGGTGTCCCGCGAGACTCCTCAACGCTGCTCGCATTGTAAGAGCGATGAGATCACGCAGGAAACCGATGTTCTCGACACTTGGTTCAGCTCGGGGCTGTGGCCGTTCTCCACCCTGGGTTGGCCCGAAAAGACTCCGGAACTCGCACGCTATTACCCGACTTCAACTCTGGTAACGGGTTTCGACATTATCTTCTTCTGGGTGGCCCGCATGATGATGCTGGGTTTGCGTTTCATGAAGGATGTGCCTTTTCGTCAGGTCCATATCAACGGACTGGTTCGTGATGAGCAGGGCCAGAAAATGTCCAAGTCGCGCGGGAACGTCATCGATCCCCTCAAACTGATCGATCAATATGGTGCTGATCCCATTCGTTTCACTTTGAGTGTGATGGCAGTGCCTGGAACCGATATTCCTTTCTCAGTCAGCCGCATGGCGGGCTATCGCGCTTTTTGTACCAAGATCTGGAATGCAGGACGGTTTCTCTTGCTCAATTTAGATGGTGAGGAAGCGGTGGACGCCGAGCAGATCGATCTGATGCGGCGATCTGGAACGCTCAAGCTGGAAGATCGCTGGATCTTGAGTTGTCTTCAGGAGCTGATCCGAGATACCAACGAGAATCTCGATAAATTCCGCTTTCATGAAGCCAGCAACGAGCTTTACCATTTTTTCTGGAGTAAGTTCTGCTCCTGGTACATCGAACTGGTGAAGGCTCGCATCACTGGTCCCGATGGGCCTGAGCGAGATGAGGCGCGCCGGGTCGCCCTTTATTTGCTGGAAACATCTTTGCGTTTGCTGCACCCCTTTGTTCCCTTTGTCACCGAGGAATTGTGGCAACGGCTTCCCCATCAGGGAGACTATCTGTTGCAAGCCAGTTTTCCGGAGCCCAGGCTCGACTGGTTGGACGCGGCCGGCGTCGAGGCCATGACTCACTTGCAGGAACTGATTTCGGCCATCCGGTCGGCTCGAACCGGAAATCAGGTCCAACCTCGTCAGCAGCTTCCTTGCCAGCTTGTGGCAGCGCCGGAGTATCGACAACTTCTCCAGGAACAGCAGGGTCAGCTGAAGGCTCTGGGGCAGCTTGAGCCGGTTCAATTCGTCGAACGTTTGCCCGAGTCGGGTCTTCAGGTCCGAGGCGCTTCTCGTCTGGCGGAGTTCAGCTTGCTGTTGGAAGGTTTCCTCGACAAGGGTGCCGAGCGGATTCGATTGGCCAAGAAAATCGATAGTTGTCAGCGGGATGTATACGGTCTGCAATCGCGACTGGACAACAAGTCTTTTGTGGAGCGGGCGCCCGCAGCAGTAGTGGAAAAAACGCGGCTGCGTTTGCAGGACTCAGCGGCTTTGCTGGAGAAACTGAAGAAACAGTTGGCCGGGCTGGGCTAGAGCGTGAAGTGAACGCGATCTTCATCCGCGCTGAACGAATCGGTCCCTAATAGCGGCTCCCGCCCATCCGCAGCTCAGCATTCAGTAGCCAACGTACACTGCACATTCCTGCCAAGTGACGATCCGGGTTGAAGCACGAATCCCCGGAACTCTTTGAAGAAGACAACCCCGATCTTGGAGCGGCCGACGAAGCCCCACTCTAAAGAGTCGGCGGGGAAGGCAGCGGCCCAAGGCAGGTCGGCGCCGGATTGTTCGGCGAACGCACACGATTCATTGTTGGACGTCTATGCGATCCGCCCCAGCGGCTGACTCGGAAGGTTGGCGGTAAAGTACTTCAGTGTCAGATGTGTTTTAGTTTAATGAAGGCGGGTCTCCCCCGCACTCGATGAGTTTCCTGGAGTGAGGATGAGACCGGCGTGGACCTAGCACGTCGAGCACATGACCGCCATATGGCCGTTTCAGACCCGCGGTGCAGGCATCGAGCGGGCGCGGGGTTTACTGGAGAGCATTATGCAGACTACTCGAAATCGGAGAAGCAGTATCGTGGGCTGTCTTGTGATCGGGGTGCTCTGGGGCGTCACGGGTACAGCTGAAGCGGGGAAGTTTTATATCGGTGTTACGGGAACGGGTGAACGTCTGGATGTCTTATACGAGAAAATCGTCGACAACACTGACTCGCGCAACATTTCATCTAACCAAGGCAAGATTTATCAAGCAGACGATTCCGCTGCCAAGGCGGCATACGGCTTTGGTGTCCTGGCCGGCTACCACTTGCCTCTCGGTCCGAGCGGCGTTTATCTGAGCAGCGAGATCGACATGGATTATGACGGCAGCGTGGTGCGTGGGCATTTGCGAGGAGCAGGGACCTCCGAGGGACGCAATCAACTGGGAGAGAACTGGCCCGAGGATTGGTCTTTTGAAAAAGCAAGAAGCTACGGATTGACGGTCCGATTGGGTGCCGGAATCCCGATTCTGGGGTTTGGACCGAGTGTTTATGCACTCGCCGGTCTGCGCCGCCTCAAAGCGCGATTCAGGTCAGACTACACCGGGTGCTTGGATCCTACGCCGTGTACAGCGCCCAGCGAGTTTGTGTCCGGGATGGACAGCTTTAACGAGAATTTCACTGGATGGACCACCGGCGGCGGTCTGGAAAAGAAGCTGGGGAATGCCGCGATTCGGGGCGAATTGCGCTATACCGGCTATGGGAGCGCAGGAAGGGTCATTCCATTCGACGACGTTGCGGTCAAGGTTCCGCTTGCGCTGGAAGCCGACAAGGTCAGCGTGCGAGTGGCCTTGGTGTGGTATTTCTGAATTGTCGCCTGTCGTCAACCGCATTCCAGGTCCGTTGCCAGGAGTGATCGAAGACCGCCAAATGCGTACACTAATCCAATGAACGCCGGCACAAATCGATCGCTACCGGCAATTCCAGTGCCCTGTCTCAACCTTTCTGAAGCTGTCGCCATACAATCCGACCGATTTCATTCTCAAGTTCGCGCCGGCGGAAAGCGAGGGGCTCTGCACCCCCAGCCAGGATGGGCCGTGGTCTTGAATCCCAATCTGGCCATTTCGGGGACCGACTTGGGCAAGCAAGGACACTAGCATGCCAAGCAACAATCGATTACTCATCACCTGTATTGTCTCGTTGGTCGCTACGTCTTTCGGGTTTATTGTCCGGGCCTTTTTGATCAACGAATGGGGCGTGCTTTTCAATCTCACCGAGACACAGAAGGGTGCACTCCAGGGAGCCGGTCTTTTTCCATTCGCTCTCAGCATCATCTTCTTCAGCTTAATCCTCGACCGCGTTGGTTATGGCCGGGGGATGGCCGTGGCCTGGATACTGCACGTTGTCTCGGCCGTGATCACCGTTTCAGCCAATAGCTTCACATTCCTTTACCTGGGGACATTTCTGTTTTCTCTCGCCAATGGAGTGGTCGAGGCTGTCATCAACCCGGTGACCGCTACCTTATATCCCACCCGCAAGACCCATTATCTGAACATTCTGCATGCCGGCTGGCCCGGCGGGTTGGTGCTGGGAGGGGTTCTGGCCATCGCCATGAGTGGGATGGGTGGTGAGGATTTGTGGCGTTACAAGATTGGGCTTTTTCTGATTCCAACCGTGATTTATGGATTCCTGATGCTAGGTCAGGCGTGGCCTGTTCAGGAAAGAGTGGCGGCCCGCGTTTCCTACCGCGAGATGTTGCAGGAGTTTGGTTGGGGCGGTTGCCTGGTGGTGTCCTTTTTCGCTGCCGGCGCTTTAAACGAGATTTTGATCAACCTGTTTGCAACCGCACTTTCGGGCTGGTTGCTGGCGTTTCTGACAATCGTACCCACTGTCCTTTTTGCCTGGAAGATCGGCAGTTTCGGTCGACCCATCTTCTTCTTTCTGCTCTTGATTATGCTGCTACTGGCCACCACTGAGTTGGGTACCGACAGTTGGATCGCGGCCCTCTTGACCCCCATATTGCGCGGACTGGGCGAAAACGCCGGAAACTGGGTGTTGGTCTACACCTCGTTCATCATGTTAGTGTTGCGTTTCTTTGCGGGACCCATCGTGCATCGGATTAATCCGCTGGGGCTGTTGGCGGCTGGCGCAGCCATCGCAGCTCTCGGACTGCTCTGGCTGTCCAGCGCCGGTACGGTCGCGGTCACGGTCTTTTTGGCCGCCACGCTCTATGGAGTCGGAAAAAGTTATTTCTGGCCCACCACCCTGGGCGTGGTTTCCGAGCAATTCCCCAAAGGGGGCGCCTTGACGCTCAACGCGATCGCCGGAGTCGGTATGCTGGCGGTCGGTGTCTTGGGGAGTCCTTTCCTGGGAACCATGCAGGACGATGCTCTGGATAGCCGGCTGGCACAGCTGAACCCGTCCGTTCACGAACAGGTGGCCCTGCCCGAGCAGACCAAATATCTGATGCGATTCCGACCTCTGGACAAACAGAAAATTGAAGCTCTGTCGCCAGAGTCCAGGGCCAGTGTCGACCAGATCATGACCGAGACAAATCAGGGAACATTGGCGCGAGTGGCGGTGTTGCCAACCGTCATGCTGATTGGTTATCTGATTCTGATTTTCTACTTCAGGGCAAGGGGCGGATACAGACCGGTAGATCTTTCCGGCGGGTCCCAGTCTCACTAATGCGGTCTTTGGCCGGGGCGACTGGTTGGAATAGGGCATTTTCCAGGGACAGTCTTTAGCAGCCCGGACTAGTCTTGCCATAGAGAAGGCCTACTCATTGCTGCTTGACAAGAGATGCCGCGGTTGGTGTAAATTTAGCCTTGTCTAAATTTATCTTTTCTAGAGTGATAACTGGCTGTTAGCCAAAAGGTTCAAGTCGCGGACCGTCGGCTTTCAGCCACAGGATGGGTCAAATCTGATGTCGGAGCCCTTGACATTGATTTCACTGACTCTGGTGTCGTTGGGCGTTGCGGTCATTTTGTTCTGGCCCGAGAGCGGCTTTCTTGCTCGTTTGGGACGGGTCCGGCTGCGGAGCCAGCGCGTGCTCACTGAAGACATTCTGAAACATGCCTATAAGTGTGAGTTAGAGGGGCGTCAGGCCACCATCGAGAGCATGGCGGGCGTGTTGCAGCAAGGCGACGCCAAAGTGGTCCAACTGTTGGAGGAGATGCGAAGTCATGAGCTGGTGCAAATCAAAGGGGAGGAATTTCACCTGACCGGGAACGGTCGCCGCTATGCTCTCCACGTCATTCGTGCCCATCGTCTCTGGGAATCTTACTTGGCGGAACAAACCGGAGTTGGCGAAATCGAATGGCACCGTCAGGCAGAGCGAGAAGAACATATGCTGACTCGGAGCGATTTGGATCAGATTTCCGCCCGCCTGCGGCATCCTGTTTATGATCCTCACGGTGACCCTATCCCGACCGACTCGGGCACGATGATCACGCCTCCTGGTATTCCTCTCACCGAGGCTCAGGTTGGCATACCGCTACGGATTGTCCACGTGGAAGACGAGCCCGAGGTGGTGTATTCGCAGTTGGTGGCTGAAGGACTCAAGTTGGGCATGACAGGCCGGGTCACTGAGAAGGGAAAGGACCGGTTATGTTTTGTGACGCCCGGTGAAGAGCACTTTCTGGCGCCGATCATCGCCCGCAATGTTTCGGTGGTAGCGGTTGAAGTGCGCTCGGGTCTGGGCGATCGGCTGCGACTGACCGATCTGAAATTGGGTAAGAAGGCTACAATCCTGGGGATTTCTCAAGGCTGTCGTGGCGTTGAAAGACGTCGTTTTATGGATCTTGGGCTCCTGCCCGGGACAACCATCGAGGCCGAACTTTCGTCTCCTGCCGGTAACCCCAGAGCCTATCGCGTCCGAGGGACTCTCCTGGCCCTGAGGGAGGCTCAAGCACAATCCATCCTGATCGAACCTTTGCAGGAGAACGGGAATTGAATTCCGGCAACCCCCCCGCTGCAGGCTGTGCTGTCTGTCCGGTTCACAATCTTGGGAACCTTTCCAAACTGGGTGTTGAGATGAAGGGCTGGGATTTTGTAGTGGCGCTGGCCGGTAATCCCAACACCGGCAAAAGCACCGTGTTCAACGCATTGACCGGGTTGCGTCAACACACCGGGAATTGGCCTGGAAAAACCGTTACTCGCGCCGAGGGGGGCTTTGACTACGGTGATCATCGTTTCAAGCTGGTTGACCTTCCGGGGACTTACTCACTGCTGGCCACAAGTCTCGACGAAGAAATTGCCCGGGATTTCATTCTCTTTGGCGAGCCAGACGTTACGGTTGTTGTGCTGGACGCGACGCGTCTGGAGAGCAACCTGAACTTGGCACTTCAGATTTTGGAGATCACCGATCGAGTCGTCATCTGTGTCAACCTGATCGATCAAGCTCGGCGCCTTCGTCTCCGTATTGATAAGAGGGCTCTGGCCCGGGATCTGGGGGTCCCCGTCGTGGCGACGGCGGCCCGCTACTCGCAAGGGTTGGACAAACTGTTGGACGCAATCAGCGCGGTCGCCACCAGCCGGTTCAGGTGCAAGCCCCACAAAATCAGAACGAGTTCCCCTTCGCTGCAAAAAGCCTTGGATGAGCTGGTGCCTCGAATTGAGGTTGCTTTTCCCGGGTTGCCCAACGCTAGATGGGTGGCCATTCAACTGTTGGATGGGGACCAGCGAATCGCCGAAGCCGTAGCCAGCGGTGAGTTGGGGGCCTTGGGCTCCCGTCGGCCGGTCGATCAGGTGGAAGTTGCCTCATGAAAGCAGAATCGAAGGCGGCCGCCCACGGTCGTGAAGTCTTGGACCTTGCAGGAGCCTTACGTTGGCAAGTGGGCGCCGATTTTCAGCAAGATTTGATGGAGAGCATCTACGGTGAGGCCGCCCGTATTGCCGGTAGGGCAGTGGAATCCGACACCAAGCCGAGCCCATTGGCATTGGATCAGAGGATCGATCGCCTGATGACCAGCAGGATTTGGGGATTCCCGCTGATGTTGCTGCTACTGACCATCGTTTTCTGGATTACCATTTCGGGCGCCAACTATCCCTCGGCGTTGCTGGCCCAGCTGCTACTGGAGGCAGGCCATCCTTTCCTCAAGAATCTGATGGCGGTTATTGCCGCGCCTTGGTGGCTCGATGGTCTGCTGATCGACGGGATGTATCTGGCGACAGCCTGGGTACTCAGCGTGATGCTTCCTCCCATGGCTATCTTCTTTCCACTCTTCACCTTGCTCGAGGACTTTGGTTACCTGCCCCGGGTGGCCTTCAATCTCGACCGAATTTTCCGCAAGGTCGGAGGACATGGCAAACAAGCCCTGAGCATGACGATGGGCTTTGGCTGCAACGCCGCCGGGGTCATCGCCACCCGTATCATTGATAGTCCTCGGGAACGTTTGATCGCGATCATTACCAACAACTTTGCCCTCTGCAATGGCCGCTGGCCCACTCAGATTCTCATTGCCACTCTCTTTATTGGAACGCTGGTACCGGCTCATTTCGCCGGGTTGGTGTCAGCGATGACTGTGGTCGGGGTCGCTGTCCTCGGCGTCGGACTCACCTTCGCCGTTTCCTGGTTTCTCTCACGGACCATGCTTCGAGGCGAGGTCTCCACCTTCAGTTTGGAACTGCCGGCTTATCGGCCCCCCCGTCTGCTGAGTACAATTTATACCTCTCTGATCGACAGGACGATTTACGTGCTCTGGCGCGCCATTGTGTTTGCGCTTCCCGCTGGAGCAGTGATTTGGTTGACCTCCAATATCGAGGTGTCCAACCAGAGCTTGGCCGCGCACCTGATCGATTTTCTCAATCCGCTGGGATTCTTGATTGGGCTCAACGGAGTTATCCTGCTGGCCTACATCGTGGCCATCCCGGCCAATGAGATCGTCATACCGACGATTTTGATGTTGACGGTTCTCAGCACTGGCATGGACGTAGAGGGTTCGTCGTCGGGAGTTCTTTTTGAATTGGATTCGGATTCCGGCATCATGGGGATTTTTCGAGCGGGAGGCTGGAGCTTGCTAACGGGGATCAATCTGATGTTGTTCAGCCTGATCCACAATCCTTGCAGCACCACTATTTATACGATTTACAAAGAGACCGGGAGTGCCAAGTGGACTGCCATTGCCTCGCTGCTGCCCGTCGTAATGGGACTCCTGGTGGTGTTTCTGGTAGCCCAGTTCTGGGCCTTGTTGGCCTCTTGACGGGTGGCCATCCCGATTTCGACTTGGTCAAAGTTCCAGCAACTTTTTCTAGTCAAACTCATTTTAGGCAGCAGTAAAGGAACCAAGACCGGTGGCCTCTGGTTACGACGCAATCGTGGTGGGAGTGGGAGGCATGGGCAGTGCCACCGTTTACCAACTGGCCAAACGCGGGCTGCGGGTCTTGGGACTGGAGCGCTTCGACATTCCGCACCATTTCGGCTCTTCGCACGGCGTTAACCGAATCATTCGACTCGCCTATTCAGAGCATCCCTCCTATGTTCCGCTGCTGCGTCGGGCATTCGAACTGTGGTTGGAACTGGAACGGCAATCTGGAGAAAAGCTGCTCTACCAGATTGGCTCGATCGACGCCGACACCGAGCGGGGTCAGATTTTTGCAGGCTCGCTGGAGGCTTGTCGAATACATGGCATCCCTCACCAAGTGTTCACGGCGGCCGAAGTCAACAAACGATTTCCCGGCTATCGTTTGCCGGCTGGTCATGTAGCGCTTTTCCAACCCGACGGAGGCTTTCTGCTTTCCGAACGGTGTATTGTCAGATCGGTCGAAGTCGCCTTGGGTCTGGGCGCAGAAGTGCACGCTCGTGAGGCAGTATTGGGATGGGAAGAGACTGCTTCGGGAGAGGTGAAAGTCACTACCGACCACGGGCATTACCAAGCGACCTCGCTAATTTTTACAGCCGGTGCCTGGACCGGACGGCTACTGTCAGGCTTGGTCGACTTGGCAGTCCCCGAAAGACAAGTATTGGGCTGGTTCCAGCCCCGGGACCCGGAACTCTTCTCTCCCCAAGAATTTCCGGTCTTTAGCGCCAATTTCGAAGAGGGCCACTATTATGGTCTCCCAATTTTCCAAATTCCGGGTTTTAAGATCGGTCGCGTCCATCACCTGGGCGAGCAGGTCGACCCCGACTATCCGGTAGGCCAGGTGACACGCCGTGACGAAGAGATTCTGCGCATGGCCGTGGCCCGCTATTTCCCAGAGGCCGACGGTCACTTGGCGAGTCTCAAGACCTGCCTGTTTACTAATTCTCCCGACGAGCACTTCATTCTGGACACCTTGCCTGATCATCCACAAGTTGTAGTCGCGGCAGGATTTTCAGGGCACGGCTTCAAGTTTTGCAGCGTGGTGGGTGAGATTTTGGCGGATCTGGCCACTCGGCGAGTCAGTCGCCACGATATTTCTCTCTTCCGTCTGGATCGGTTTGAGCGTTGATGGCGCGATTAGCTACTGCCTGCCGGGAACTGCGGCCCAATAGTGCCGGCCTCAATTAGAATTCGACACACCTTTAAGCAAGCCATCGGGGTAAGTCTGTCAGCTTTGCGAAGTCCTCGCTTAGCCCAGCCGTCAGGCCCCTTCAGGTGATCTCCCAAGCTTAGATCACTGTTCTCTCGGCCGCGGTTCTCAGGCCTTGGAAACGTTCATAGCGCAGGGAATCGATGTTGACGGTTGTTGCCTGGCCTTGCAAAATTTCTTCTGCCAACAACTGACCGGCGATGGGGCCATGCATGAACCCGTGGCCGCTAAATCCCGTACAAGCAAAGAGACCCTCGAAGTGAGACAACTTTCCCATGATTGGCTGGTGGTCGGGTGTGACTTCGTAGAGTCCGGCCCATTCGGCCATCAGTTGTGCGTTTTCTAACACGGGCAATCGCTCCATAGCTCGCGCCAGATGCACCAGCTTCCACTCTTCGTCGATTGAAATGTCGAATCCAGGGCTTTGATCGGGATTCGACATGCCGGTGAGGATCCCCCCGCCTTCATAATGGAAATAGAGCGCTTGGCTGAAATCGATCACAAAGGGAAAGCTCTTGTCGATCTCGGCGATTGGGGTCGTGACCGCCATCTGCCTCCGCACAGGTACCACCGGCAAGGTCAAACCGCAGCAGCGGGCCAGCTCACCCGACCAGGGTCCGGCGGCCATGACGACACATTCGGTAGCAATCCTACCTTGAGAGGTCTGCAATGCGACGATTCGGGTTCCTTCAACTTGCAGCCCGGTAACAGTGGTGTCGGTTTCGATCCGGACTCCGAGATGCTGAGCTTGGCGCAAATAACCCTGTAGCACACTTGAAGGATCTACTAGTCCATCTTGGGCATTGAAGCTCCCTGCCAGAATGCCGTCGAGACGGACCTGTGGCGCTATCTCCGCAATTTCTGTCGGATCCAGGATCTGAGTGCTCAGACCGTAGGACTCGTGCAACGTCGCTGCCTTGGTGAAGGCTTCGAGGTCATCCGCGTTATCGATCAGGAACAGATAGCCGCAGCAGAGCAGGTCTATTTCCTGGCCCATTTCCTCAGGAAATCTCTTCAGCTTCTCGATGCTGTGACAAGAGAGTTCTATGTTGACGGGCGTCGAAAACTGGTGCCGGACTCCACCGGCATTCTGCCCGGTGGCGCCCATGCCGCAGAGTTCTTGCTTTTCCAGCACCTGGATGTTCCGGCAGCCGGCCCTGGCCAGGTGATAAGCCGTACTCGCCCCCATAATGCCCCCGCCTATGATGACCACGTCGGCTGTTTTCTGCATAAGGACTACTCCAAATCAAGTGTTCGACTGGTGCCGCCTGCAAGCGATTCGATCCCAGTTGATGCCTTTCAGTTCTACAAAACGCGGTCGTTTGGATGTATCATGAGCCTGCTGCGTTCTCCAAGAATTATTATGGACAGCACTCGGTGTGACGGTCCACTAGCCACTCAGAACGGCACTTGTTCCTGCTGGTGTTCGCCCGATTCCGGGAGTGACGGCCGACTTAACTGTGAGTGGAAGCAGTAGATCGGGTTCTTGAAGGCGAGGAGGGAGTCTAATGGGACTGACCTTCAGTTTGGTCGGAGCCCTATTGGTTTCGTCAGGTTTGTGGTCATCCAAAACAGCAAACTCGACGCCGATACCACTCGCCAACCCCGCACCTTCCGTTTCCTGGACGGCCGAGTCACGTCGGGTGTTGCTGGAAGACTACTGCATGGTTTGCCATGACGATCTGATGAGATCGGGTGGCATGTCATTGGAGTCATTTGACACCGAGCACCCCGACCGAGATGCTCCCCTGACGGAGAAGATGATCCGCAAATTGCGGGCCGAACTGATGCCTCCCCCCGGGATGCCACGGCCGGAAGGTGATGCTCTGGAGCAGCTGGCAACGGTGCTTGAGCGCGGTATTGATACGGCGCCGGGGGCTGGGAATGATCCGGGAACGCGACCCTTCCAGCGCTTGAATCGAGCCGAGTACGCTCGCGTGATCCATGATTTGCTGGGGTTGGCAATCGACTCGTCAGAGTGGTTGCCACCCGATCAGATCAGCGCTGGTTTTGACAATATTGCCGACGTTCAGGCGGTCTCACCCACCTTGATGGAGGCCTATCTCAACGCCGCCGGCGAAATCGTCCGCCTCGCTGTTGGGCAAGGGAACGCAGCCGTCTTGGCCCGGACCTACAGCAACCCACCATCGGTTTCTCAGCACGAGTGGGAAAGAGTCGAGGGCGCCCCTTACGGAACCCGCGGGGGGATCAGTGTGCTCCACACCTTTCCGGCGGATGGAGACTACACTTTTTCGATGGCTTTCATGGCGGGCTGGGGCGAGCGGTCCCACGACATCGACATCTCGATCAACGGGCAGCGAGTTGCTTTGCTGCGCTATGGCGGCGATATCGATTTCCAGGGACGCAGGGACTTTCCGATTGAGACAGCCCCCCTTTTTGTCCGGGCCGGCCAGCATCGGGTGACGGCGGCCTTTGTTCGCAAGATGGATGGACCTTACGAAGATCTGATCCGGCCTCACGATTGGTCATTGACTGGGACCGAAACCAGCTATGGTACCACCTCACCGCCTCATATCATGACTCTGGTCGTGAAGGGGCCCTACAATCCGGTTGGCGTATCGGAGAATGCCACTCGGCGACGGATTTTTTCTTGCCGACCGACTTCACCTGCAGAGGAAAAACCGTGCGCGAAGGCTATCTTGGCAAGGCTGGCCTCCCAAGCCTACGGAAGGAATCCGGATGCGGAGGAGCTTGAAGATCTGATCGTTTTCTATGACCAGGGCGTGGTCGACGGTGGCTTCGAAGTGGGAATCCGAACAGCTCTGGAAGCCATTTTGGCGAGCCCGCATTTTCTCTTTAGGATGGAAAGACAACCGCCTGGTGTGGAGCCGGGTCAGGTGTACCGGATCGCCGATTTGGATCTGGCCTCTCGCCTCTCATTTTTTCTCTGGGGCAGCAACCCCGACACCGAACTGCTGGAGGTGGCTCAGTTTGGAAGGCTAGGCGACCCGGTAGTGCTGGAAGCACAAGCACGGCGCTTATTGGCAGATGCTCGGTCAAAGGCTTTAGCCACCCGTTTTGCCGCTCTCTGGCTGCGATTGCAGGATCTGCCGAAGGTACGTCCGGACTCCTTCTGGTTTCCCAACTATAGCCGGCAGCTGATGAATTCCATGCGGCGGGAAACGGAAATTTTCTTTGACCAGCTGGTTCGGCAGAACCGCAGTCTGTTGGAACTCTACAACGCTGATTACAGTTATCTCAACGAGCGACTGGCCCGCCACTACGGAATCCCCGGTGTCGTGGGCGACGAGTTCCGGAAAGTGGGCTATCCCAACAATCATCGGCGCGGTATTTTTGGACACGGCAGTGTGTTGGTTCAGACTTCCTTAGGGAACCGCACCTCGCCCGTGCTGCGCGGTAAATGGGTGATGGAAGTGTTGTTGGGAACCCCTCCACCGCCTCCACCACCCGGGATACCCGACCTCGAAGAGACCCAAGAAAGTCGTCAAGGCATAGCGCTGACCACACGTCAGCGCCTGGAGACGCATCGGGAAAACCCGGCCTGTGCATCCTGTCATAAACTGATCGACCCGATCGGGTTGGCTCTCGACAACTTTGGAGTGACTGGCAAGTGGAGAATTCGGGAGAACGGGACGGCCTTGGATACGCGCAGCACTTTTTACGACGGCACCGAAATCGAGAATGCGGCTGATCTATCGCGCGTGTTGCTCCAACGCCCGATCCCTTTGGTACGGCACTTTACCCAGAACTTGATGGCTTATGCTCTAGGGAGACGTGTCGAGTATCATGACCAATCCCTGGTTAGGGCCATTTCGGCAGACGCTGCCAAGAACGAGTACCGTATGTCTTCTTTCATAATCGGAATTATCCTGAGTGATGCTTTCCGGATGAAGCGAGCCTCGTCGGTCCTTACGGCTGACCGGCTGGGAAAACAAGCTCGAGAACAACCAAGCCAGGTTGGTAGCGAGAGGTAGTAGCTTTATGAACTTGATTATGGGTAAGAACCTGTCGCGTCGATCTTTCCTGCGAGGCTCGGGCATCACCGTGGCGCTGCCGTTGTTGGAGGCCATGATTCCGGCTCGCCAGTCGTTGGCGGCTGCGCAACAAAAAGTGCGGACGCGGCTGGTTTGTATTGAGGAAGTCCACGGAACTGCTGGTTGCAATGAGTGGGGCACTACCCAACACCTGTTTGCACCGGCAACGACGGGGCGGAAATTTGAGTTGGTTCCCGACAATGTGCTCAAGCCACTGGAACCATGGCGTGAGTATCTCACGATCATCAGCAATACCGATGTACGGATGGCCGAGGCTTTCGAGCCTGAGGAAATCGGCGGTGATCACTTCCGCTCCAGCGCAGTTTTTCTGACCCAGTCGCATCCCAAGCAAACCCAGGGCTCAGACATCCACTGTGGCATTTCGCTCGATCAACTCCATGCCCAGCGTTTTGGTCACGACACGGCTATGCCTTCCTTGCAGCTTTGCATCGAAAGTACCGACACGGGGGGCGGCTGCGACTATAACTATTCCTGCTCCTATTCCGACTCCATAAGCTGGTCATCTCCGAACACTCCCTTGCCGATGATCCGTAATCCCCGGACCGCTTTCGACCTCCTCTTCGGGGCCGGTGGAACCCACCAGGAACGGGCAGACCGGCGTCGAACTCGCCGCAGCATCCTGGACTGGGTGGCGACCGAAGTCACTGCGTTGAAGAGAGATCTGGGAGCGGTCGATCGGCAGCGACTCGATCGCTATCTCGAAAATGTTCGTGAAATCGAACGCCGTATCCAAAGGGTCGAGGAGCGCAACGCCAGCGGAGCATCGCGCGAGTTGCCTGGAATGCCTCCCGGGGTTCCGGATTCCTTCTCAGAGCACATGAAACTGATGTTTGATCTCCAAGTGTTGGCCTTCCAAACCGACATGACACGAGTCATCGCGTTCAAGACCGGACGTGACGCTTCTAACCGGACCTTCCCCGAAAGCGGGTCGAATCGAGCCTTCCATCCAGCGTCTCACCATGGAGCCAAAGAAGAAGGTATTTTGGAGTTCAACAAAATCTGCAGGTATCGGGCGAGCCAACTAGCTTACTTTCTCGAGCGATTGCAGCAGACCATTGACGGTGAATCGAGCTTGTTGGACCAGTCGCTGATTATTTGGGGTTCCCCGATGGGCGACGCCAACCTTCACAATCACCGGCGTTGCCCTCTGGTATTGCTGGGAGGGGCCAATGGTCAACTCACAGGTAACCGACACATCAAGGCACCTGATGGGACACCGATGGCCAACGTCTTCACCGCGCTGCTTCACAAGCTTGGTCACGACGAGCTGGCGAGTTTCGGGGATAGCAGCGGGGAATTGGCTGTCTAAGAAAGCCTCAACGTCTCTAAAGGTCTAGCAAGATGGGAAAAGAGCGGTCGCGTTGCTGGCTAAGTGCTTTGTTGACGCCCTGGTTTCTGGTGTCGTTGGGTGCCGTCAATGCACCCGTGGCGGATGCTGCTGCCCGGGTCGACCTGGAAGAGGTGCGACAGCTTTTACGCCATGGCGCCGACGTCAATGCTGCTCAGGGCGATGGGATGACGGCCTTGCATTGGGCTGCCCAGCGAGGCCATCACAAACTGGGAGAAATTCTCATTTACGCCGGTGCTAGTGTGGCTGCCAGGACCCGTATCGGCCACTACACCCCCTTGCATCTGGCTGCCCGCGGAGGCCGCGTTGGAATGGTCAAGCTGTTACTGCGGGTCGGAAGTGACCCCAACGCAGCAACCACCAACTCGGGGGCCATGCCGATTCATCTGGCGGCAGCCTCGGGAAATCCCGAAATAGCAGCTCTCCTGGTTGAATCGGGCGCTGACGTAAACGCGTTGGAAGCATCTTGGGGTCAGACACCACTGATTTTTGCCGCTTCCCGCGGCCGGCCAGAGACGATCAAGGTGCTGCTGGCGGCAGGAGCTGACCCGGCTCTGACTTCCCGGCCGGTCAACGTCGTAGAACGTGAAGCGGCTGATCGCGCCGCCCAGAAGCGTTTGTCCGAGTTCTTGGCTGCATTTAAAGAGAAAGAGGGAGGGGGGCTCGATTGGCGACCCACTCCCAGCCAGGTCCAGGCTGCCATCGAGGCCGCTCGCGAGATTCAGCGAAAATGGCCCAATGTCCCGCGCCCCGGCGGTGACAAGAAGAAACCTGACCAGAGCACTAGTGGGAAAGAGCCCGGCGGCGAAGCCACGAAAGCGGAAGCCAAAATGGAAACCGCCGAACAAGCCCAAGATCCCGGAGCGCAAGCCGACTCGACGATGGTGGCCGAGACCACTCGTCAACCAGGGGAAGAAAAAGGAACAGCTCAAGTTGCCGGCCCCGATGAAAAACCGCCTGACAGCACTTCGGCCCCCGTTATATACAATGCCGAAGGCGAGCCCGTCGGCGCCGAGCCACCGGCAGCAACTTCCGCACCGTTGGAGCCGTCCCCTTCAACCACGGGGCCCGTCAAGTACAACGCTGAGGGTGAGCCGGTCGACGATCAGATTAGCGATGCGGCTGATGACCAGCAGCCCCGACCGCTCTCTTATGGACAATTGGTAGAAAGTTGGGGGGGACTCACCCCACTACTGCACGCCGTTCGACAAGGCCATCTGAAGGCAACACTGGCTTTGCTCGACGGTGGGGCCGACGTCAACCAACCGTCAGCCGGCGATCAGACCACACCGCTGCTGATGGCTGCCATCAACGGTCAGTTCGACTTGGCCCTGATCCTGCTCGAACGGGGGGCCGACCCCAATCTGGCCAGCACGGCCGGCACCACACCGCTTTTTGCGGTTCTGGAACGCCAATGGGCTCCCCGGGCATCTTATGCCCACCCCACCGAACATCATCATCAGCAGGCCACTCACCTGGAAGTTCTGGAAGCGCTGCTTGGGGCCGGCGCCGATCCCAATGTTCGACTCAAGAGACATCTCTGGTACATGGAATATACATTTGCCGTCTTGCGTCGAGCGGGGATCAACCTCAAGGGTGCAACGCCTTTCTGGCGGGCTGCCCAGGCCTTGGACGTCGACGCCATGCGCCTGCTCAAGGCTCACGGTGCAGATCTCCACATTGCTACCGTCAAACCGCCGCAACGCCGTCGCCGGCGTCCGACGCCGACGGAAACCCAGCAGGCTCCGGCAAAAAAGAAGACGGTAGATAAGCAAGCAGCGACTTCCAAAGGCGAGGAAGCAACGGCGGCTCCAGACGACCAACCCCAGACCAGCACGCCGGAACGGGCCACTCCGGATGAGTCTCCCCCTCCAAGAGCCAAAGCTGAAAGTGAGGGTGAAACGGTTGGGCTGGAAAATAGAGAAGAAAAGGAAAAGGATCATTCAGGTCTTCCCCCCGTTCCGCTGGGGGGTCCGTTCATCTATCCGCTTCACGCTGCTGCCGGTGCCGGCTATGGCCAATATTTCGCTGCCAACGCCCACCGTTTCGTTCCCGGAAATTGGCTCAAGGCAGTGAAGTTTTTAGTTGAGGAGTGCGGGGCCGAAGTCGACCTGCGGGACGCCAATGGCTACACTGCGCTTCACCATGCTGCCTCCCGTGGAGACAACGAAGTGGTCCTCTACCTGGTCGAGAAAGGCGCTGATGTGACGGTAGTCAGCCGCAAAGGACAAACGACCGCCGACATGGCTAACGGACCGATCGAGCGGGTGCCACCTTACCCCTCGACCATCGAGTTGCTTGTCAAGCTGGGCGCCAAGAACAACAACAAATGCTTGTCGTGCTGAGCTGCGCCAGGGTCAGTGGCGGAATCGACCAGGATCCGAAGTGGCTGCGGAGAATTCGACTATCACTAACGAGACACTTCTGAAATCGCTCGCCTGATTGCCTCGGCCGTAAGTTGGGCCCGGAACTTGAGCATTTTCCGTCCCAACTCCACTGTTTTCTCCAGCGGGGTAATGTCCACCCCGTTGATCGAAGCCAGCCCGGCCTCCACCCGTTGCGCATAACGGACCGCAGTGGGATCGGTCACCATCATCATCGCCGTGACCCAGATGTCATCGTGGTAGCCGTCGTCTCTCGATTCTGTCACGCCCAGCTCCTGTGCGGTAAAGTCCTCGGTCGCCTCCCAGCCTGGATCGTAGTAGTCGCGAATGAAGTGAGCCGCGGCCCCCGAGCCTTGCCAGCGTCGGTTCAACTCTTGGGCAACGATTCTCATTCCGGTCTGGTTGCCTCCACTGTCGCCGATGAGAATGATGTCTTTGAAGCCGTGCTGCTTGAGACTGTTGGCAATATCGTCCAGCAGCGCCCGATAGGTCTCCTCACGAAGGCTGATCGATCCCGGATAACGCATGGCCCCGGAAGGTGGGTCGATGTTGCCTTCGGGAACGAATTTCACCACAGGAGCACAGAGGGCGTTCCCCAATTCGCCGGCGATAGCCGGACAGGAGGCTCTGAGAATCACATTGTGTTTTCCGGTGGTGAGAAAAGGCCCGTTTTGCTCGATACCTCCGGTGGGAACGATGACGGTTGTGGTCCCTTCGGCAATCCGATCCCGCACTTCCATCCAGGTCAGCTCGTCGGTCCAGAGTGAGTCCCCGGCCTTGATCGGTCGGGGTTGTATCAGAGCTGCCTGCAATCGCCGCTCCCGATCAGCGTCAGGCTGAGCAGCGGGCGGTTGCTGGCCGGTGCAACCCAGCAGGATCACCAGCAAGCCCCAGGCACACCAATCGGTCAGAGTAGGTCTCCCCAACCTGGAGAGCATAAACGTGGTAACCGGCAAGATCTTACTCCCTTCTCAACTTAAAGTGAGGCGTCCCTTTCTTGGCGTTGTTGGAGTCTTTCAAGCGACATCTTTGGAAGTCTCCATTGGTCTGGTGATTTGACGTGCCCAAGGTGTCTCGACGAAGCCCAATAGGCTACCCGCCGGAGAAAAGACGCGAAAAGTCCTCTGTCCCCAGGGCTCCTGCCGAGCAGGTTGGATCAGACGGTACCCCTCACGGCTGATCTTGGCGCCTGCCTGGTCAGCATTGTCGACCTCGAACTCCAACGTCAAACCGAGCGGGATTTTTTCCGCAAGATCGCGGCTGCCCAATGTGCTTTCGGCGGCGTGAGGACGATTCCAGATGCCGAAGTGCAAGACTCCGGAGACGGTCACCACTGCATACTCACCTGGGTACTGTTCTTTGACTTTGAAACCAAGTGTGTCGCGGTAGAACTTGAGTGCTCCCTCGAAGTCTTCAACGATTTCTGCCAAGCCGGCAATGTGTCTGACCATAAGCTTTTCCGTCCAGATTCACCACTAAGAGGGGCCTAAACGGCGGCAAGTGGCGGTGCCCCCGCTTCAGCTTCCTGTTCGTTTTGTCTGCCGTAGAACAGTTTCCACCGCCAAACCCTAATCATAAAATCAGAATTCGGAACTCGGAAGAAGAATTGGCCGGACTTTCGCCAACAAAAGATAATGATATATTGCCAGCGCTTAGAAAACGTTCCAAGGTTGAGTAAGGCTAGAGTTGGGAGACTAGCCCTTAGGGTGTAGGAGCTATTTATGGAAAAGATACCGGTAGGCATCTTGGGTGCTACGGGTCTGGTGGGACAGAAGTTCGTTCTGGCCCTGGCCGACCACCCTTGGTTTGAGATTCACGCGCTGGCTGCCTCGGAGCGCTCGGCCGGTCGACCCTACTCCGAGATTACTTCCTGGAAGCAAAGTGTCCCTATCCCCGAATCGATCGCTTTCCATGAGGTGAAACCTTGCCGACCCAACCTGGATTGCCAAATTGTGTTCTCGGGCTTGGATTCCTCAGTCGCCGGAGAGATTGAAGCCGATTTTGCCAAGGGAGGCTGTTGGGTTTTTTCCAATGCCAAGAACTATCGGATGGCAGCCGATGTTCCACTGGTCATTGCCGAGTTGAATCCGGGCCACCTGGAGCTTATTCCGGTTCAGCGAAAGAATCGCAACTGGCCTGGCGCCATCGTGACCAACGCTAACTGCTCGGCGATCGTGTTGACCCTGTCGCTGGGTCCTCTGCACGACGCTTTTGGGCTCGACAGCGTTCAGGTAGTGACCTTTCAGGCCATCTCCGGGGCTGGTTATCCCGGGGTGGCGTCGTTGGACATTTTGGGCAACGTGATTCCGTTCATTCCAGGTGAAGAGGACAAGATTGAAGAGGAGCCTCAAAAGATCTTGGGATCTTTCAACGGACAATCCATTCTGGCTGCTGATTTCACCGTCAGCGCCCAAGCCACTCGGGTGCCGGTAGAGGAGGGGCACCTGGAGTGTGTATCGGTGACTTTAGAGGAAAAGCCGTCTTTGGATGAGCTACGCTCCTGTTGGGAGGAATTTCAGGGCCGGCCTCAGGAGATGAAACTGCCCTCCGCGCCCGCCAGGCCGGTGTTGGTTCTGGATGATCCAAGCCGACCACAGCCGCGTCTGGATGTCTGGAAATTCGGCGGGATGAGTTGCCTGGTGGGTCGGGTTCGTCCTTGTCCGCTGGGAGATTTCAAGTACGTGGTGCTGGGTCACAATACCATTCGAGGGGCTGCCGGTGCGTCGGTGTTGAATGCCGAGCTGGCCGTGCAGATGGGGATGCTGGACTAGAGCCGCACCTGGCATTGCCGCTCGAGTCTTTCGGGCCGTTGCGCCCATTGACGTTTACATGATTTCCCAAGGGGCTTCCCGCATCAACGTGACTTTCCTGGTCAAAGAAGAGAAGATGAAAGAGGCGGTTCGGTCCCTTCACGACGAATTCTTCCAAGAAGTCGACGAGGAAACTTTCGAAGCGGTGCGTGCAGGAACCTGCTCAAGTTTGTAAGCTTTGAGTTGAAGCAACCTTTCTGAATCTCCTCTTGAAAATAACTCGGATCCTGTAATGAACATTACCCTGATCGGCTATGGGAAAATGGGAAAAACGATTGAACGGCTGGCCCAGGAAAGGGGGGATTCGGTCGTTCACATCATGGACATCGATGAAAATCCCCTGCAGAGAGGTTTTTCCGGCGGCTGGGTGAAAGAGAGCGACGTGTGCATCGATTTTTCGGTGGCCGAGGCCGTACCGATAAACATCGCCAACGCCATTCAAGCCGGATTGTCGATCGTGGTAGGTACTACAGGTTGGTTCTCACAGGTGGACCAGATAAGAAATCTGGTCGAAAGGCAAGGAGGGAGCTGTCTTTACGCCAGCAACTTTAGTGTCGGTGTCCAGGTCTTCTTTCATTTGGCGCGCCAGGCAGCCCGGCGCCTGCGGCGATTCCAGGATTATGATCCTTTTATTCTGGAAACTCACCACGTTCAGAAAGCGGATGCCCCTTCGGGAACAGCACTGACCTTGCAGGAGATTCTGGAGGAGAGCTACCAGCGGGAGATCTCCACGTCGAGCATGCGAGCCGGGTTCTTTCCAGGAATCCACACCGTCGGTTTCGATTCTCCAGTCGATACACTGGAGTTAACCCACACCGCTCGGAGTCGGGAGGGCTTTGCTCGAGGAGCACTTCTGGCAGCTCGCTGGCTGTGCGGCAGAAAAGGTTTCTACGAATTTGACCAAGTGATTTCGGGTGAGGAATCATGACGAAGATTCGAGGTTGCGGAACGGCACTCGTCACCCCCTTTACACGCTCTAAAGGCGTGGATTTCGAAGCCTTTCAGGAGTTGGTTCGCTGGCAGGTGGATGCCGGCATTGATTTCCTGGTGCCCTGTGGAACCACCGGCGAGAGCGTCACCTTGACTGAGCAGGAATATCAAGGGGTCATTCGTAGCTGTGTCGAGAGTGCGGCAGGAGCGGTTCCGGTGGTGGCGGGAGCAGGCGCCAACGATACCGAGCAGGCCGTCCGTCTGGCGCGCCTTGCCGCCTCGGAAGGCGTTGATGCCATCCTCTCGGTGACGCCTTACTACAACAAACCTACCCCCCAAGGGCTTATTCTTCATTTCCGGGAGATTGCCAAGGCTGCTGGGCTTGCGGTGATCATCTACAACGTTCCAAGCCGTACCGGAATCAACGTTGAGCCGGACACCCTGTTTCGGCTGGCCGAGATTGAACACCTGGCAGGTGTCAAGGAAGCCAGTGGGAATATTCCCCAGATCATGGATATCCTGGCTCGCCGACCAGCGGGTTTTCGGGTCCTTTCCGGTGACGACAGCGTCACCTTGCCTATTGTGGCTCTGGGAGGAGAAGGCGTGATCTCGGTGGTCAGCAACCTGATTCCCACCGAAATGACGAGGATGGTGGCCCTGGCTCGCGATGGCCGCCTCAACGAGGCCAGGGAGATCCACTATCGCTATCTGAAATTGATGAACCTGAACTTTATTGAATCCAATCCAATCCCCGTCAAGTACGCTCTGCACCGCATGGGGCGGTTGAGAGAAATCTACCGACTGCCGATGTGTCCCCTGACGAAAGCCAACAGGAGAACCATGGATCGGGAATTGGAATCACTCCATTTGGCGTCCGTCCGTGTTTGAAATCATCGAGAGCCTCTTCGAACAGCCTCAGCTATCTCGCCGAGATCGAATCACGGTGGAGGAGTTCCTCGATCAGCTTGATGCCGGTCTGGTCCGAGCGGCTGAGAAGGTGAATGGGAAATGGAGAGCCAACGCTTGGGTCAAGAAGGGAATCCTGTTGGGTTTTCGAATGGGAATGTTGGCCGATTTTTCCATCAACAGCCAATTTCGTTTCTTCGACAAAGACACTTACCCTCTAAAAAAACTCGATCCGGGGTCAGGCGTCCGGGTCGTTCCGGGCGGCTCTTCCATTCGAAGGGGAGCCTACGTGGCGCCGGGTGTCACCTGCATGCCTCCCATGTACATCAACGTAGGTGCTTACGTAGATCGAGAGACCATGGTGGACTCTCATGCCCTGGTCGGATCCTGTGCCCAGATCGGCAAACGGGTGCATCTGAGCGCCGCCGCCCAAATTGGCGGTGTGCTGGAGCCGGTGGGGGCCCTGCCCGTAATTATCGAGGACGAAGTCCTGGTGGGCGGCAATTGTGGAATCTATGAGGGAACGATAGTCGGCCGTGGGGCGGTACTGGCGTCCGGAGTTATCCTGACCCGCTCCATGCCCGTTTACGACTTGGTCCAATCCACGACCTATCGTGCCGGCTCCGAGGGTGTATTGGAGATTCCCCCAGGCGCTGTCGTGGTTGCGGGAAGCCGAGCCGTACGAGAAGGATTCGGGGAGCAGCAGGGCCTCAGCCTCTACACTCCCGTGATCGTGAAGTATAGAGACGACAAGACTGAAAGTTCGGTCCAGTTGGAGGACTGGCTGCGCTAGTATCTGCCCACCCAAACCGATCGTAGTGGGTCAGAGCGCGAAGATCTGAAGAGCGACCCGCTCAACTCTTTTACCAAGCTCCGGGAGGGTCTGGTTCCACCGTCAGTCCGGTGATTGAAACACCGACTTGGGCAAGCGGGCGCTGACCAGATAGTGAGGCATGTCGACGGTCTCATTGATCTGGAGGTCGACGGCGACGCTGGAGAGGACATAGGCTTGGTGGCGGGTGAAGCCGCCACTGTCGACCAGATAATCAATCATGTAGCGAGTGGCCTTGCGGGCTGCCTCGTCAATGGTAGTCGCAAAGCCGGTGGTGGCGTAGAAGTCAGGACCCTCGTAATGGGGTTCCTGGATTCTCTTGTCCTTGCGGACTGTGACTCGCAATTGGACAGTCAAATCGACCTCGATTGCCGAGAGGCAAACTTCTCCATCTCCCTGGGCGGCGTGGCCATCACCCACTGAAAGCAGGGCCCCCGGTAGGGAAACTGGTAGATAGAGGGTCGTGCCCGCGTTCAGATGCTTGATGTCCATATTGCCACCGTGGGTGCGCGGTGGAATGGTTCTGAACTCCCCCTCTTCATCCCAGGCCACCCCGATCACTCCCAGAAAAGGTTTTTCAATCGACACCCGGACACCGGGCCTCATTTCGGCGTAACCGCCGGCCTTGTTGAATCGCCAGATCTGGAGAAAGGGCTCCTTGAACTCGTCCCCCAGAAACCCCAGGGGAGGGTTGACCTGCGTCCAGCCCCAGTCGGAGAGTTGGTAGGACAGGATGTCGATTTGGAGTACATCGCCGGGCCGAGCTTCTTCGATGTAAATGGGGCCGGTGAGAGGGTGTACCTTGCCGCGGTCCAAAGTCAGGACATCTGCGGTTGTCGAATCAACGGTGTAGTGACCTTCAGAAGCATCTTTAGTTTCGACTGTGACGGTCTCACCGGATTTGATGACCAGGACAGGCTCCAGGTCTCGATTCCATCGGTTGTGAGTGCTCTCCCGGCTCAGGTAGTGGTCGCTCACAATGTCCATGGGAGGCTCCAAGTTTGGTGCAGCCTGCTCGGTTGGCTGGTGAGTGCAGGCGAATTGACAGAGGAAAGCGAGCAGCAGCCCATTTGTCAGCCGGCTAGCGGTCATTCGAGTGGACATTCGGTAATACCCCCCCCAGTTGTTTCCATCAGCTTGACCGAAAAGACTCGGATCGACACCTCCTATTCACTCAACAACCTGTTGTGAGTTCGCAGTTAACCCGCCCCTTTTGGTTCGGGTGGCGTTCCGTGTTCGGAAAGATACTGACGAAGCACCTTGTTGACCATCGCGGAGTCCAGGAATAATTTTGCTATATCAGGCTCGAGCAGCACTACGTTGGTCCCCTGCTTGTAGCGTTCGTAGTACTTGCCCCGGACGCCACCTCGGAGATCGTATTCAGGCCTCATGTCTTCACCGGCGGGTTTCTTATCTCGATTCTTCTTCATAAACATTCCGTTCTGTCGCAGTCACATTACGGGCATTGATAAGGCGTATTCCGTCGTCGCGGTCTGTATGCGCGACAATGATGAGCCGCTGATGATTAGAATATCGAGTTGTCAAAAAATCGATTCTCTGCCACCGAGTGATCTGGATCATCGATGGTCAATGCAAATGGATCTCCGAAGACTGTCGATGCTTCCACAAACGAGACGCCGTGTTTGGCTTGGTTCTGCTGATCTTTGTCTGGGTCCCATTCGAACTGCATCCCACTTCAAGTAGACGTGCCACAAAGGCGAGGGGCCCACTCCCACACCATGTGGCAAAAATAGCGCAATCCCGGCCATGCCACAAAATCCCGGCGATCAAGTATAACTCTTAGAAAAACCAGGGTTTCATTATCAAAAGGGTCATAGGTCGAGCCATCTACGTCTAGCAGGGTTAGGCCTCGAAAAGCAAATGCATCGCCTGTGGCGCCGCGCTTTGAAGATGTTCACGACGTGAAGCCTCCTGTGGTTTTCATTGGCAAACTTGTCGGCTTTGAGGGATGAGGTGCCCAGCAAACGCAACACCAATCGCAAGATCCACTCTGCTTGCGCGTGGTGTTAAGACGCGGCGCCCGTCTCCCGAGACCTAAACCGACCCGTTATCTCTTGACGGCAACACCCATCACCTCGAAATGGGCTCCTCGCAACAGCGGTCCGGAACCGATAAAGCCCCTGGCCGGGAAATTGTCCGTAAAGTAGGTTCGATAGACAGCATTAAACTCATCATAAAGCGAGAGGTCGGGACAGAAGATCTGAACCGAGACCAGGTCGTCCATGGTCATTCCGGCCATCTCCAGCCGCCGTTTCATGACGTCCATGATGTTCTTCACCTCTTGCGAGATCTCCTCCGGCGGAGCACCTGTGTCAGGGTCGAGTCCGAGACTCCCTGCCAGGTAAAGGGTGTCTCCTGCCAGCACCGCGTTGCTGTAGGGCAGGTCGTCGCTACGCTCGGGCAGGTTGATATGGACCAAATCTGAGGATTCATGATGATCAGCCCCCTCCGAGGATTCATGATGATCGGCCCCCTCCGAGGATTCTTGCGCCATCTCCGAGGATGCGGGCGAGCAACCCGAAGCAGCCATGACGACACCAAATAAGACGACAAGTAACGCACGTTGCATTGTTTTCTCCCTTCCTAATTTCTTGGATCGACAATCCTAATGTGAGGTTTGACTGACAATTTGTGAACGGTCACCGAGGCGAGAAACACTTGCAGTACCGCCCGAGTTGGGCCGGAAAAGGTCCAGGGACGGAATCTTGGTCCCTTTTGCTCCGTGGAGTGCTTGCTCCTCACCGCCATAGCGAGACCTCGGAGAAATTGGCCATCCGGCGCTTTCCGTTCACTCAAGACTGTTGTAGATGAATTCGATCCAGCGATCTTGGGAAATGAAACCCGAGCCCCAGGACTCCCACTTGGGGTCCAGCCCAGCTTGCTGAATTGCGGCCAGATCCTTCCCCTCGGCTTTCATCTCGCGAACTGTGGCGATGGTTTCGGTCATCATCGACTGGTACGTTTTCAGGTCTTCCAAAGTCGACAATGCCCCATGTCCGGGAATGATCTTAACATCCGCCGGAACCAGCGCGATCACCTTGCCGATGTTGCGGTGAAGTCCCAGCGCGTTTCCGCCGCTGGGCATGTCCACATAGGGAAATCGATTTCGGAAAAAATGGTCTCCCATGTGCACGACATTGGATCCTTTGAAAAACATCACACTGTCGCCGTCGGTATGTCCCGTGGGAAAGTGGACCACTTCGACCGGTTCTCCATTGAAATGAACCGTCACGCCTTCGTTGAAAGTGATCACGGGCCAAGCCCCGGGAGGTGATTCCGACAGCCGTTTGCGCACGTTGGCGTGGGCGATAATGGTCGCTTCCTTGCCGAAGATCTCGTTTCCGCCGGTGTGATCACCATGGTAGTGGGTGTTGAGAATGAATTTGAGATCGCCCGAACTCAGGTGGGCCAGGGCCGCCTGGATTTTTTTCGCCAGGGGTGCGAACTGGTCATCGACGATCAAAATCCCATCATCGCCAACGGAAACGCCGATATTTCCTCCCGCCCCTTGCAACATATGGATGTTGCCGGCGACGTGAGTAGCCTTGATTTGAACGTCCGAGAAATCACGTTGTGCCCAGGCTGTCGTCAACGCCAGCCCGACGATTGTCAGCATAGCCAACCACGATTTCATAGTTCCTCCTCGCTCGAGTCATTTTGAGTATATTTCGATCTTTTTGTTGACCGGGATAAGATTCGGCCGGCGACGCCGGCGTCAAGCTCACCGAAACGGTACTCACAAGCCCGGCGCTTCAGGTCTCCGATCCAGCCGCACCTGGCCGTATTTATTCTTCAGCCCTAAACTTGGCCTTAAGCGTCGTCGTGGCCCAGGACATCGTCAGTTTTCCCCCTTTCTCGTTTTGCGTCAACGCAATGGTGAAAGTCTCGACGGGCGAGTCAATTGAGCCAATGGTGAGCGGCACGACTGCGATATTGTTCGACTCATTGTAGCTTCCGGGACTGGAGTTGATCAGCAACTGCCAGTCATCGCTGGAATTCTTGCGCGCCCAGAGCCGGTAGCCGCCGGGCGCCAATGTGAGGTCACCCCAGCGCAAACCGATCTCCGTTGTCAGCATCGTTCCGGCATCCATGCCCATTCTCCAGACACCGCCATCGGGCAGCTGGCCCAGCATGTCGCGGCCGGCCAATGACGGACGTCCGTATTCGATCGAAACTTTCTTGCCGTCCAACGTCGTTTCCACCATCCCTCGCTCGGCAAACGCAACCGCCACGCCGGCAAGGGCCACCAAGGTCACAATCGGCATTGTCTTTCTCATTACGACCCGTCCTCCTGGAAATTGTGAGTTACCTTTCAAACCACGCTTGCTTTTCCAGCAGGTTAACCGGAAGTTGGCTAAAGCTTCAAGAGAGAGGTCTTTGAACTCTTCGATCAGACCGGCACTGGATTCTTTGAATAAGACGGATCGAATACATGTCTGAAACTGTGGAGTTGGGTCAATGCTGCAGCCCAATCTCATCTACTATGTTAGTAGTACTGAGAATCTGGACGGGATCTTCCTGGCGCCAAGCGAATCTTATGGACCAGCCAGGCTGCCAATACCAGTCCGAAACAAGAAATGAGGGTGGTAACGCCAGTTGGGGTCCTGAGCCGGTGGCCGGAGGAGGCAGGGCATTCTCGCATCAGGGCCGGGACGCGGGATATTCGTGGGTGATGGGTACGGCCCCGTATTTCTTGAGGAGTTCGAAAGTCCGTCTCAAAGGAAGCGCTTCAATCCGATGGCCCGCCCGACCTTCGACCGAAGTGGCCATCAACATCGAGTTGTAGATAGCTTCCTCGGTGCTTTCCTTGACTGCTTGAAAAAGGGGAGAAACATCTTGATTGCGGAGTACGCCGCCGGTCAAGAGTCGATCTCTGACCGACTGGCCCGGTGCTGCGTGGGGGATACGCAGTTCCGACGAGGTGGAAAAGGCGATCACGTAGTCGCCGCTGCCGTTGGTCGAAGTGCCACCGGTAGCTGCCAACCCCAGCATAGCTCGCTGCGCCAGCCGCTTCAGGTTGCGAGCCCGCAAGGGTGCGTCGGTGGCCACCACGATCATGCACGACCCATCTCCACTGGAATCCTCACGAAAGTCGCGCAAATAATATTGTCCCAGTTCTCGTCCCAAGGGGACTCCGTGCATCCGCAGTACGCCCCCAAAGTTGGTTTGTACCAGGACTCCCACCGTATATCCGCCCAGCGCCCGCGGGAGAACACGGGAGGCGGTGCCGATTCCCCCTTTGAAGCCGTAGCAGATCGTTCCGGTCCCAGCGCCGACACTGCCTTCTCGGACGGGGCCGTTTACAGCTTGCCGCAATGCCTGAAACACCTCAGGCCGTCCGATCGGCCGTTGGCGAATTGCGCTCAGGTAACCGTCGTTGGTCTCACCCACCACTGGATTGATGGAACGAACCTGGGAAAGCCCGGGGAGCTCGAGCATGTAATCGATCAACGCATCTGCCACTCGTGGCACGTTGAGCGTTCCCGTAAGCAGAATCGGGGTTTCCAGGTTTCCCAGTGTCTCGATCTGAGTGGATCCCATCAACTTGCCAAAACCGTTGCCGACGTAGACTGCGGCCGGCACTTTTTCCAAGAACAGATTACCGCCATGGGGGACGATGGCGGTGACGCCGGTTCGGATGTCGGAGTCTTTTACCAAGGTCACTTGTCCGACCCGGACATCGCGGACGTCGGTAATGGCATTCCAGGACCCTGTTGGCAGAACGCCAACCTTCAAACCCAACTCCCGGGCGCGAAACCGTTGTTCGGACGAGGCCGACGGCTGGCCAACGAGTCCGACAAGTAACAGCAATGACCACGCTTGCATGGAAAAACTCACTGCTGGGCCACGGCCGGCAGGGCAGCGGTCACAACGTTGCCCACAATCTCCAAGTTCTCAGGTGAGAGCTTGTCCAACGTATCGCTGGGTCGGTGCCAGTGGGCGTAGTTCAGGTCGATCAGATCCAGCACCGGGACGCCCTCCTTCTTAAAGGGAATGTGATCGTCAACTGCCGAGGTCCAGCCGTGTCGACTGAAGATGTCATTGTGTCCCAGTTCCTCTGCAATTGCCCAAACCAGACGATTGAGCTGAGGGGTCGAATTCGTGTCTTGGAGTAGGCGCAGCTGTTTGCCTCCCACCAGATCGAGCAGAATCATCGCCTTGATCCGGTCGACTTGGCGGTTTTTTTTGAGCTCGGACACGAAATGTCGACTGCCGTAGAGACTGTCGCTGTCAGTCCACTCCCCAATCGCCTCTTCTCCATCAAAAAAAACAAACCAAAGGGTGTGGTCGACCGGATTGTCGCGCGCCAAGAGGCGGGCCAGTTCCAGCACCAGGCCACTACTGGCAGCTCCATCGTTGGCGCCCACGAATCGAATCGCCGGAAAGTATTTGCTGTCGTAATGGCTGGCCAGAATGATGACTTCGTCAGTAGAGCCTTTGAGAATGCCCCAGATGTTGACCATTTCAACCGGACCCTTGGGCGTGGCGGTGGTGAAAGACTGAGTTCGAACCGGCAGCCCATAGGATTTGAGCTGTGTGATCAGATAGACACCGACACGTTTTTGGGCAGCGCTTCCTGGAGGATGTGGACCCTCGGCAACGATGTGCCGAGCGTGTTCCATCACGCGGGCTCCGTCGACGGTTTCGGAAATCGCTGAAATGTGGGAACAGGCTGCACTGGTTGCGCAAAGCAGCAGGGTCAACCATTTTCTTCCTGTCCAGTCCAATCGGCGGCCTGGGAGGTCAGATTCGGCAGCGTTGGTGAGCAGTCGTCCTTGGTCGATTTTCACGATCTCCTTTGGGGGTATCTCCTCAATTGACCTTGTCCGAGGCCTCGTTTCTCCGATCACCGCAACCCGCCGCCGGCGCACGCTTGCGCCTTCTGCCGGACGGGCCACCTCCTGGCCCTGACGAAGGCTTGGCAATGAGCTCCGAAAGACAACTTATCACACCGGTCGAGCCATTTTCGAAAGTAGGAGAAATCCCTACCACCATTGACTCTCTGTCCGATCTCTTACCGGAATTCAGAACCATGTTGGTTCCACCTCTGTAATCTTTGGCATTGAGGCCGGAGGAAACCAGTCCGAGGCTTTGGACTCACTGCCCCCAACAGGCGGGTTCCTGATCTCTCACAATTACGATTTGGCCTATCTCGACAGTGAATTTAATCTCTTTTTCTCAACGATTTAAGGTTCATCCAGCTCGGCCCGGCAGGGAAGGTGTGGTCTGGCGGCCAAATTGAAAACCTTCAATTTGCTGTGGTACAGTTTCGGCTTTCAAATGTACGTGCCAATGGAGCATCCATGAAGTCTTACCAGAGCGAAAATATTCGCAATATCGGCATAATCGGCCATGGTGACTCGGGAAAAACGTCGCTGGTGAGTGCCCTATTGTTTCTCTCGGGCGCAGTGAACCGTTTAGGCCGCGTCGAGGACGGTAACACCGTCACGGACCATGGGGAAGATGAGATCGACCGAGGCATCACCATCTCTACCGGCCTGGCCCATTGCGAATGGCGGAACAACAAGCTCAATTTTCTCGACACTCCGGGGTACAGCGCTTTTCTGCTGGATGCCAAGGCTGCCCTGCGAGCGGTTGAAACCGGACTCACGGTGATTGACGCCACCGCGGGCGTTGAAGTCCAAACGGAAAAGGTTTGGGAATTCTGTGAAGAACTCAACCTGCCGCGGATCCTGGTAATCAACAAACTGGACCGTGACCGGGCCAGCTACGAGCGGTCGTTTAAGAGTCTGCAGGAAAGGTTTGGCCGCCAGGTCGTCTCTCTGCAGTTGCCCATTGGCGAAGAAACGGGGTTTCGTGGGGTTGTCGATCTGATTTACAACCGAGCCTTTGTCCACCCCGGCGATCGGAGCGGTCGTTCACAAGAGCAGGAGATCCCCGACGACCTCCGAGAAGCAGCGGCCACTGCCCGTGAACAGCTGATCGAAATGGTTGCCGAGAGTGACGATGTCTTGCTCGACAAGTTTTTCGAGAAAGGAACTCTGGAGGGTGAAGATCTGATTTCCGGTCTTCGCAAGTCAATCGTTTCAGGCGACCTTTTCCCTGTTTTTTGTGTATCGGCCACCGCCAACATTGGTGTATCCCAGCTACTGGACCACATGGTCAGCTTGTTGCCCAATCCGCTTGAAGGTCCCGAGTTGGTAGTCGTCGATCGCAAGACTGAAGAGCAGGTTGGCTATCGGCCCGACCATCAAGAGACCTCGGCCGCCTTCGTATTCAAGACGATGGCCGACCCTTTTGCCGGCCGGATCACCTTGCTCAAGGTGCTCGGCGGTCAGCTGAAGTCCGACGGGAATCTTCGCAATCTGCAGCAACGGACCGGCGAGCGGCTGGGAACCCTGCAGATCTTCCAGGGCAAGGCTCATGAGCCGGTGGAGGTGGTGGACACTGGAGATGTTTGTGGTGTTCTCAAGCTCAAGGCGACTACCACTGGAGATACGCTGGCCGATCCTTCTTTTGGCTACCTGTTCCGCAAGACCGAGTTTCCCGAACCCGCCATCAGTTTTGCCGTCGAACCGAAGAGCCGGGGTGACGAGGAGAAGATCAGCTCGGCGATGGGACGGCTTACCGAAGAAGATCCGTCGATCACCTTCCGGCGGGACCCCGAAACCAATGAATTTCTACTCTCGGGCACCGGCCAAATCCACATTGAAGTGATGGTCGGGAAATTGAAGACGAAATATGGAGTGGAGGTCATTCTAAGACCGCCCAAAGTCCCCTATCGCGAGACCATCACCGGGCGCGCCCAAGTTCATGCGCGTCATAAAAAGCAGACTGGTGGCCATGGCCAGTACGGTGATTGCCGCATAAGAATGGAGCCGACGCCTCGAGACGCAGGTTTTGAGTTCGTGGACGAAATATTCGGCGGATCGATCCCGAGGCAATATATTCCCGCAGTTGAAAAGGGGATCGTGGAGGCCGCGAGTCGCGGATTCTTGGCGGGTTATCCGGTCGTGGACTTCAAGGTTATCCTTTACGATGGCAGTTACCACGACGTGGACTCTTCTGAGATGGCCTTCAAGATCGCCGGATCTCTCGCCTTTCGTCAAGCCATGGATCAGGCCAGGCCAGTGTTACTGGAACCGATCATGAACGTGGAGGTTGCTGCGCCCGAGGAAAATGCGGGCGATGTGATGGGTGACCTCAGCAGCCGTCGCGGCCGGATCCAGGGGATGGACGTGCAAGGAAATTCGCAGTTGATTAAAGCCCAAGCGCCGCTGGCGGAGCTTCTCAACTATGCTCCTTCGTTGACCTCTATGACCGGGGGGCGAGGCAGCTATCACATGGAGCATTCTCACTACGACATCTTGCCTGCTCCATTGGCCCAAAAGGTGATCGAGGCTGCCAAGCAGGAGAAGGGTTAAATCGGTACTCGCGGGCCGACTGTGCTATTCTCCAAGAAATTCCCAAGCTGATACGGCTCGGGAAGCGCCTTCACCGATGATCGGGGCAGGTTAGATGTTCCCTAGACTGTTTGAGCTTGGTCCGGTAACGCTGCACAGTTATGGACTGCTGCTGGCCACTGCTTTCTTGGCCGCGATTGCGGTGTTGGCCAGGCTGGCCGAACGGGACGGCTTGTCTCGCAGCCGAGCTTGGGACCTCGGTTTCGTGGTCATTATTTCCGCACTGCTGGGTGCGAAACTGTTGATGGTCTTGTCTCAATGGCCCTACTACGCGGCTCAGCCCTCACGCCTGCTTTCAATGGAATTCTGGCAGGCCGGCGGCACCTTTTTCGGAGGTTTGATTGGGGCTACTCTCGGTGGCTTTCTCTATCTTCGAAGATTTCCCGATCTGGACTTTTGGCGGGTAGCTGATTCGGCTGCTCCGGCGATAGCGCTAGGTCAGGCCATTGGACGAGTTGGCTGCTTTTCGGCGGGTTGCGACTATGGAACGCCCTCCCGTCTTCCCTGGGCGGTGACCTTTACCGATGAGTATGCCGCTGCCAATGTGGGGGTCCCCTTGGGAGTCGCTTTGCACCCAGCTCAACTCTACGAATCACTGGGGACACTAGTGTTGTTCCTGCTACTCCTATGGCTTCACCGGCGGCGTAGCTTGCCGGGGACAGTGATCTTTGCTTATTTCATTGGTTACGGACTGTTGCGATTCGTCAATGAGTTTTTTCGAGGGGATCAACTCAGAGACTTTGTGGGAGAACTCCTTTCGCTCAACCAGATGATCGCACTGGTTTTGATCTTGTTGGCCGCCTCTTGGTACTCGAAACGTCGCAAGCTACAACTCCTGAACCGTGGTTGAGGGATCCTTTCGTTTTCAGGTTGGTGAGTCCGCCAAGGGGCAGCGGCTGGATGTGTTCTTGGCGGCCCAGTTGCGCGAGGTCTCGCGCAGCACCTTGCAGCGTTGGATACGGCTGGGTCAGGTGCAGATCGGGTCATTGATTCCCAAACCGCGTCAACGTCTCCAACCGGGGGAAGAGATTCTGGTCACGCCTCCGGTGGCTTTGCCTGACCATCTGGTCGCTGAACCGATTCCGCTGGATGTAGTCTTCGAAGACGACTATCTGATTGTCGTCAACAAACCTGCCGGACTGGTGGTCCATCCCGGCGCCGGCAACGCCTCGGGCACCTTGGCCAATGCGCTGGCTTACCACTTGGAATCCATCAGCCACGTCAATACGGTCCGTCCGGGAATTGTCCACCGTCTCGACAAGGACACTTCGGGTCTATTAGTGGTGGCCAAAGACGATTGGATCCACGGGCAGATGGCGGCCCAGTTCAAACAACGCACGATAGATAAGTATTATCGGGCGCTGCTCTACGGTCGTCTGGCGCCTGCCGAGGGATCGGTCGAACTGCCCATCGGTCGCCATCCCCGCCACCGGGTCAAGATGTCCACCGAAAGCCGAAAGCCCCGTCCCGCGGCCACTCAGTATCGCGTCCTCCGGTATTTGAAAGGCTTTAGCGATGTCCAAGCGAAGCCTCTGACCGGAAGAACCCATCAGATCAGAGTTCATTTTGCCGCTCTCGGTTGTCCGGTTGTGGGCGACGCCCTTTACGCGCCCGGACGACTCAACAAGATCCAGGATCCGGAGACTCGAAAAAACATCCGGACACTGAATCGTCACTTTCTCCATGCCAGCCGGATCGAGTTCTTCCATCCGGTCCGGCAGCGGCGTTTATGCTTCCATTCACCGTTAACTGCTGATCTTGCAGCTCTACTTTCCGGTTTGGAATTATAAAAAGGCAAGGTTTCTTGTTGGAATTATACCCCGGCGTTTTCCATGCATGACAAGAAACCAGCATTCATGGGGGTTAAACCGGCCGATTTTGCCTTTGTCCATCCGTTCCGTCACCACTTTTGAGATTCTTTCCTACCTGAAGATCCACCAGCATTACTGTTGGTTATATTAAAAATCGTGGGTTCCGGGTGGTTTGGGGGTTATAAATCAGAGTCGCTCAGCCGAACGCCACTCAGGATGTGTGGGGAGGCAGCTTCCCTCGTTCCTTCAGAATCCTCTCGTAGTCGTCTTTGTAGAGGCTGCAGCGTACCAATCCAAGAGCTTCTTTCATGCTGACGTAGATCTGCCGCGGGATGTAGTCGTGCCCGACCGTCTTGTTCCTCCGGATCCCAAACCGACCAATATAAGTGCCGCCGATTCGAACCACAGCGTGCGTGTGCCTGCGGCCCTGCGAGATCTCGGCCTCCAGCTTCTTGGCGATCTTGAGCGCCGAATCGCGCGTGATCAGACTACGTCCTGACAATGTAGGTGCCAAGGATCCGAAGCTGCTCAGCGGCGTCTGGCCCCAGATTCCGCTCCCCAAGGAGTGCGTCGAAGGTTTCTAGGATCTCAACCACAAGAGCCTGAAAGGCATCATCGTTGTCGCTGCCAGATATCGCGATGTTCGCCTGGCGGAACGACGCCAAGAAGTCCCCGGGTTCGACTCTCCTGGTCTCTACAGGTATCGGTTGCAGGAGGTGGTAGCCAGCCTCGCCCAGATTTTCGATCCAGTCGTACTCAGTTCGCGGTGAAGCCTGGTTAGCCGACGCTTTGTATAACAGCTGACGCAGTTCGTGATCAGCTGCAAACTTTTCGAAATTGAACTCGGGATGGCCAGATGGTGTCGTCACACGGCTGTGGAACCCAGCGTAGGCAGAATTCGACGTAGAGACACTAAGGGGCACCATGTAACTCATCAAGTCGGTTGTCGGTTCAGTGGGTAGTGGATGAATCTCGCTCACTGTTGCCTATCCCTTTCATTTTCGTTTCCTCACGGACTTTGCGCGCCTTCTTCTGAAGCCAGCGACCGATGCTGTCTGCTTGCTCCGCGGTGAGAATCATGCCTACCAAGACCGTGCGCTGCAACGTGCCCGGAGGAGGCGTGCGTTCTAGTTCGCTTCCTAACAGACCGTCGGGGCGCACCGCTTGTGTGATCTCCTCCGGTAGCAAATGGGACTCGTGGAAGAGGTCCACCATGATGTCGCCACGCGGCGTTGGCCCACCCCAGACTCCGTTTACCGGGATGAGGCGGTAGTCATCGTCCTTTTCGAAACGGAATGTGATCTCTGTCGGTGGTGTGTCCACAAATCTAACCCCCTTGAGTCTTATGTTTACCAGAACCGTCCGTCCCAAACGACTGTTTTATTCAGCAAGGCAACCCCGGCACACGGGATCTCCCCGCACGATGTTTGCAGCCTCTAGTATATCGGTTTTCTAACGTGTGCTGAAAAATCGACCTTCTTACGGGGGCTTGCCAAGCACAATATATAATCCCCTTAATTTTTCCTCAATCGTTCTTCCGGCTTGTAATCAGATCTTTCGGGCCACAGAAGCCGCTTGCTGCGCTCGGCGGGAGTGGCGTGAGCGTGCGTTAATATTTCTTGAGCCGGACGCCCCGTGCAGGGAGGCTGAGGAGGTCGTGGAACGGATCGGACAGCTCCTCGAAAACCGGCGTTGAGAAGGTCCTACTGTCGGAGGCTACGGCGAGGGAACAGGACCAACAAGCCGCCAGTCCGAACCGTAAGAGGGCGGCGCCGGAAAAGCAGCTTACGGATAAAGCCCGACCGAGGGGGAGGCGGGGAGCCCTTTGCCCTCCCAGAATGATACCTAAGAAAAAACTTCTAGAACCCCTAAGCCAAAGACCAGGAATAAGGCAAATTAAGGGAGAGGTCCGGGTATAACAAAGGCAGGAGGGAATGAGAAAAAATGAACGAGAAGGAATTGGAGAAGCTGCTCGATTTGCCGGAGACGAAGGGAAAGTCCAGGACCCCGCTTTGTTGGTGGAGAATATGGCGAATGTGTACGGGGGCCTGTGCGATTTGTTGGAAGCCAATCGCGCCCAGGAGGACGCCGTCTGGGCGGCTGGCTGCCAGCTTAACGTTTACGTGCGCCGGTTCATGGCCTTGTTGAAACCGCTGCCCGCCGAGCGGGTGAATTGATGCCTGACCTGCAGGGGACTTGTCTTGTGCTGGACGGCTGGGGCCAAAATCCGCGTTGGATCTGCGAGGGTTGTTTGGAGGAACTGGGCAAGGCCAAGGCCGACACGCCGGGTCTCCAAGCCGTCCACCACACGCGCAAATGCCTGCGCGCGCTGCTGAGGGCCGGGCTGGTGCGCCGCTCGCCGGGCAGGCCCGCGACCTGGAGGCTGAGGCGGTGACGGCGAGGCGGGTTGCGAACGCGGGCATGATTGGAACCTCAAGACCGGGAAGGGCGAGGCCGCGCTAGGCTACCGCGCGTGCGGAAGGCTTTGGCCGGTCGCCCAGGAGCAGGTCGTCCAGTTCAGCGGGTTCACGCGCCGGACCGTTCGGCTCTACTTGCAGGTGCTGTTCCAGGAGGGCTATGTTGAACGCGCGGGGACGGGCTACAAGAACGAGGCCTTCATGTACAGGCCGAGCCTGTGAACCGGTGAGGAGGCTCAAAAGATGACGGGTTGGGACTTCGCGCCGCTGTTGGCCGTTGGGGTGTTCTTCTTCCTCCTTTGGATCCTTTGGTCCAAGCGCAGACTCTCTGAGGTCGTGGCGGTGGTGATTAAGATGATCGTCACGTTATTCCTGATTGCTCTGTTCTTGCCGTTGCTGGGAGGGTGTTGAGCTCGCTGTGAGGAGGTGCAGCGGTTGAGGTGCTGCGACTGCGGCCACGCGAGGGGATGGAGATGAGAATGTTCACACCACGGACACGGGGACCCCTACCAATCTTCCGGCGGAGCAAGGGATCGCTCGCGCCGGTTAGCCTTGCTCCACGTGAACTAGGGGTGATCTTTACGCAAACCACGCTTTTTCTGTTAGCCTGCGGGCGTTGGCTCCCTTGGCAGAACGGGTCTACTCCGGACTATTGGATTCATCCAAGAGCGTAGAGAAAGAGGCGGCCAGATTGCCCGATAGGATTGAGCTGGAAGAAAGATTGAAGGCCCTTGGCATCGAGGCCCCGCCTTGGCGCCATCACACAGCGTTTGAGCAGTGGAACGCATGGCTTGCGGTGCTGTTGCCCGCTATCCGACGGGGAGATTTGAAAGGGGCGCGGAGGCTGGTGCTGGACGGGGGCATGACCGTCGCGGTCGGTAGCCGGGCGGTGCTGCAGCACTCGCTGAAGGTCTCGCGGGTCAAGAACGACGACGCTGGGAACATCGGCTGTCCAAGGACAAAAACAACACGGCCCGCGACGATGTCGCCGCCGCCCTGATCCTCGCCGCCGGTCTCCATTCGCGCCTGCCCGCCCGGTCGCCCCTCACGAGGTAGAGACGAGAAATAAATGGCCGGGAAAATCGGTCGCCGGATCTACGGGTCGAATCGCTGGCGACGCCTGCGCGTGCGGGTGCACCCCTGCCACGCCCGAGGCTCCGCTTGCCCAGTGCGTCCATCGTGTACTTGACAACCTTGCCCCCAGGGATCGGTTGGTCCAGAGCCTTGGCCCGAAAGCGGACGGCGGAGATGATGTTGTTGAGGTGACCAAGCGTCACGCCCTGGCTGAATCTGAAGGTCAGGTACTTGGCCAGCAGCTCGTTGGTCAACTCCTGCCCATTGAGCCAGCCGTCCAGCTGGCGAAGCGTCGATTTGTAAGCGCCGAGCGTGGAATCGCACAGCGACAAGAACGCCCGCTCCAACCGGGGGTCGTCCTCTTCGGCCTTGAACCACTTTGTTTTCCCAAACCGGACCCAGGGATCCTTCTTGAACCCCATCGTGCTCAGTCGTTGGAATTGGTCACTCATTTGGTCCTCCTTTGCTGTCTTGTAATACCCCTCCAACAAGGAACCAAGCCTCCAAAGTGTGGAATAATGAGAAATTGTCGATGAGAAGGACCGCAATCGTTTGCTTCAACCTGGCCTCGATTTTTGGCGGGCTGCTGGCCCAGGAGGATTTGCCCAAGCGTCAGGAACCTTTTCGGGTGCAAGTCGATTCGGTCAACGTCTTGCTGGCCGTCCACGACAAGAGTACTGGAGAGTTCATTGCGGATCTCACTCCCGGAGAGGTCGAGATCTACGAAGATGGAGTTCTGCAAACCATTACCAACTTTGCCCGGGAAACCGGCCTATCGTTGTCGATCGGTCTATGCATCGACACCAGCTCGAGCGTCAAGATCAAGCTTGACTTCGAGAAGGAAGCGGCCACTGATTTTGTGTATTCGGTGATGCGGCCTGGTGACCAAGCCCTATTACTCGAGTTCGATACCGGAGTTACCCTTCTCCACGATTTCACCACCAACCCTAATGATCTGACGAGAGAGATCGCGCGCCTGAGAGCTGGAGGTGGGACTTCACTCTACGATGCGATTTATCTGGCCTCGGAACAGAAGATGATGGATGCACCCGGACGCAAGACGCTGGTCGTCCTCTCGGACGGTGCTGATCTGACCAGCCAATATACTTTTGAGGATGCCCTCAGATTGGCCTATCAGGCCGAGGCAGCCATCTACGCCATCAGCACGACGCGCTTTGGAGCCGAGATCGACCACGAAGGAGACAACGCTCTACGACAACTGGCGAAAAAGACCGGTGGACGGGCCTATTTCCCCTATTCGACCAGCCAACTGACCAAAGCCTTCAAAGCGATCAACCAGGAACTCCGCAATCAGTACAATCTGGCCTACACTCCCAGCCGTTTTCAAAATGACGGCAAGTTTCACGCCATCCGCGTCAAGGTCAAGCGAGATAACGTGCACTTGTTTTATCGCAAGGGCTATTACTCTCCCCGACCTGACCCGGAGCCTTAGTCCAAAACTCGTACGACAACCCCCGATTCCGCCAAGTTGAATTTCACTCCAGGACCTTCCTCCCTCCAATTGTATTGCCCGGTCGGATTTCCGACCGGACGTTTTGAACTTTTTTGAGAAGCCGACGTTATAAGTAGTGGGACCTTACACACAGGACCTTACACACACCCCCCTGAGCCCGCGAGGAAGGACCGACAAGGGAGTTCCTCGCGGGCTCTCCCTCTGGCCGTCCACTCGTTTTTTGGCAGCATCATTCGGCTTGAAAGCAATCGGCAAGATCCGAATCTCAAGGAAGGGAAAGACTGTCGAGCAGTCTCCGGGCCGTCACGTCCTGCGGCGCCAAGTCGACCAGTTTACGGGCGAAACGGCGAGCTTCCCCAAGTCGTCCCGCATCCCGGTTGATGGTGGCCAAAGCATAGATCAGATCACGATTGGCGGGATGTTTCTGGTGGCAAGTCAACAAAATATCGAGGGCCTGACCGGTATTGCCGGTTGAGTGGAGCGCCACGCCATAAACATAGCCGTAACGGGGCAGATCGGGTCGCAGCAGGAAAGCTCGCGCCAGGCTGGCGACCGCCTGGTCGGAGCGCCGAAGCCGAACCAGCAACAGCCCCAGAGCGTGGTGTATGTCGCCATTGTCGGGTTCGATCTCCAAGGCTCGCCGCAGCAACGGCTCGCCTTCCGCATCCCGATCCTGTAGACGGTAAAGATCGGCCAGATTGACGTAAGCGGAAACAAAGGTGGGCAGCAATCGCAACGCGACTTCGTACTCGGTTTCGGCCTCCTTCAGCTCACCTCGCCGGGTGTGGACTAGAGCCAGGTTGAGGTGGGACTCTGCCCGGTCGGCGTTGAACATCTGGGCAGAGCGGTATTCGGTCAGAGCCGCTTCCAGCCGGCCGCGCTGATTGGAAGTGGTCAAGTTGGCAGGAAGATCCGCCAAGAGACGAGCTGCCTCCTGGCGCACGCTTCCCGCCGGATCGTTGAGCAAGGGCATTCCCAACGAGGCTCGCCGTCGCGTCGAAGTTCCTTCGAGACTCCTTAGCGCGGCCAAGCGCACCAGCGGATCGTCATCTCTTAGCCCGCGCGGAAGCACGCTCAGCGACAACGGGCTCAAATATTGCCCCAGCAGGGAAAAGGCTGTTGCTCGGGCGATAGCCGGGACTTCCTGGTTCTCGGCAACAGCGATCAGTTGCCTCTCGGCATCGACCTGCCCCACTCGACCCGCGTGCAGGGCGTAACCGTAGTTGGGCCGGCTAAGCCGTTCGCTCCCGTACCAGTCAGCCACTCTGTCTGCCGCCCACTCTACCGTTCGGTCGCCGTGGCATCCGTTACAAGCATTGGGTGTCCCGAGTTGGAGCGAGAGATCGGGCCGCGGGACGCGAAAACTGTGATCACGGCGTGGGTCGACCACCATGTAGTTGCGGGCAGGCATGTGACAATCCACACAATTGGAGCCTTGGCCCGACTCGTGAAAATGGTGTTGCGGGGTGTCGAAGGTATTGGCCAGATGGCACTGGTTACAAAGTTGATTGCCCGCGAAGAGCAGCTTCCCGCTATGAGAATCATGGCAGTTCTGGCAAGTCACCCCCTGTTCGTGCATCCGACTCTGGAGAAAAGAGCCGTAAACAAAGACTTCATCCAGAATCTGACCATCGGGGTAATAGAGGCCTTCATCCAACAAAGCCACTTGGTAGGAATCGGCCAGGGGCTGGCCTGGCCGGTAGTGCTGGAGTTGGGCTCGCCGTGAATGGCAACGACCGCAGATCTCGATTTCGAGGCTGAAGGCGCCGGGTTGGCGGCGCTGGGCTGTGGCCGCGCCTTCGAAGCTCCAGGCATCGGCGTCTTCCTTCGTCAGGTGGACGAGGAGACCGTTTCCGGTTTGCCAATCACTGATTTCTCCTCGAGCAGCGGCCCGAGCCCAACTCAGATGGTGGGAAGCCGGTCCGTGGCAGGCCTCGCAGGAGACATCGATCTCGGAGAAAGTGGTTTCGAACCGATCTTGAGCCGCGTCGTACGATTTGCGCAGGTTGGTGGAGTGACACTCGGCGCACTGATGGTTCCAGTTCTGAAAAGGTCCTGTCCAATGGAGAATATCGCGGTGGTCGATCGTCTCCCCGGGATAGAGGTGGAACCAGCGTTGACCTCCTTGCACAGCCGGTCGGGTATCCCAGGCAATGCTCAGTGCCTGGTAGCGTCCTCGGGGAAACTGGATCAGGTATTGCTGCAGCGGCTCCACTCCGAAGGTATACGCAACCGGATAATCGCGTAAGCGGCCATCGGGTCCGTCAGTGCGAACATAATATCTTCCCCCCCGTTGGTAGAAGGTGGACGTGACCTCTCCGTAGGTGAACTTTGCCCCGCTGAAATCGCCTAGAACGGTGGCATCGGTGGCCAACTGCATGGCCAGGTCGTGGTGAGACCCTTGCCACAACTTGGTCTGCTCGAGATGGCACTCGACGCATGACTCCCGGCCCACGTAGACCGGCGTGCTGGTGCTGGTTGGGGCGGTCCCATCCGAGTTCGAAGACAGCCACAGGAAGAGGATTGCCACCACAGCTACCGCGGCGAGACCAACCACAATCAGGCGCGCATTCTTCATAGGAGAAATTGTAGAGCAATCTTGGCTGCCCTCGCAGGGCTGTTTTGGGCCCAAAGATGGAATAGATACAGGTCCAAGTCAGAACCCGATGCGAGGAACCCCGATATGGCGGGGGTAAGCTTGTTTCATCCGGGTGGGCAACAGACCCGATCGCGCTCGATCCCGGTACGCGTCGCCGATAAATCTCCGACTGCCCGTACAGTGGCACGTGCTTCGCATACTTCGACACCAGCACGTGCGCCAGCAAACCTGTCCCGGCCACGATGTAGTAGACCTCCGAGCCGTTCCCACCCGTCACCTCGTCCAGGAGCCAGTAGAACGGAATCTCGGCTTCGCAGGAGTAGCGGTTACAAACGAGTTGGCAGCAATCGCCGTTGCTCATACCGGGACATAATGTGAGTTAAAGTGTGCCTTTAGGAACTGGTCTGACTTATAATGAAGTGATGTCAATTGGCATGGTCATCTCCCCGACAAGATCAATGTCGTGAGCGTTGGTGGCCTCAATTTCCCTTGTGCTGTCCCCTTGGTGATAATCCTGTCGCTGGGCACGCTTGACAGGAGGCTTCGCAGGTATGGCGTTTCAGACCGCAATAACGATCAGTAAGGCACTCGGATCCATCCAACGCCGGGAGTACGTCTTACCAGCGATCCAACGGGAGTTCGTCTGGCAGCCCAACCAGATCAACCGTCTCTTCGACAGCCTCATGCGAGGGTACCCGATCGGCTCGTTCCTGTTCTGGGTCGCGAAACGCGAAAGTATCGAACAGTACAAGTTCTACGACTTCATGCTCGACTACCACCAGATCAACAACCCTCGCTTAGCGTCCGTCGGCGCGGTTGATCGAGACGAGATCACGGCGGTGCTCGACGGACAGCAACGCCTGACGGCCCTGAACATCGGCCTGCGCGGCAGTTACGCAAACAAGCTGCCGCGCATGTGGTGGGACAACCCGGCCGCGTTTCCCAAGCGGCACCTATACCTTAACATCCTCGCCGAGGCACAGGAAAACGAGGCGGGCATGCGGTACGACTTCAGTTTTCTCACGCGGCAAGAGGCCGAACATCGGGACGAGACGCACTGCTGGTACGCCGTCGGCGATGTCTTCAAAGCGAAGAGTGCGGTGGACCTCTTTACCTTCATTCGCAAAAAGGAACTTGGCCATCTAGCCGACCCGTTTGACGTACTAGCTCAACTCCACAAGGTCGTACACACGGATCCGGTCATTTCGTACTACGAGGAGGAGAGTCAGGACCTCGACAAAGTCTTGGACATCTTTATCCGCACCAACAGCGGTGGCACGACGCTGAGCTATTCCGACATGCTCATGAGCATGGCCACGGCGCAATGGAAGAACCTGGATGCCCGCGAGGCGATTCACGGGACAGTTGACCAGATCAACCGAATTGGGGACGGCTTCGGGTTTTCCCAGGACTTCCTGCTTAAAGCTGGCCTGATGCTGGCCGGCGTAGGCAGTGTGCGATTCAAAGTCACGAATTTCAACCGCGAAAACATGAAGCTTCTCGAGGACCGTTGGGATCCTATCACGCGTGCGGTCCGCGTCGCCGTGGAACTGGTAACAAGGTTCGGTTTCTCGCGGGGTAGTCTCAGTGCGAATAACGCCGTCCTGCCCATCGCGCACTACCTGTATCAACGAGGCACTCCCACTGGATTTTTGTCTCACGCCAAGCATCGCCATGATCGCAATGCGATCCGTCGCTGGCTGATCCGCTCGCTACTCAAGCGGGGGATCTGGGGCAGCGGTCTCGACTCCCTGCTGACTGCGCTGAGAAGCGTGATCGCCACGCACGGTGGCCAAGCGTTTCCAACGGCCCAGGTGGAAACGGCGATGCGAAGGCGAGGAAAGAGCCTGACGTTCGAGGAGGAAGAGCTCAAGGATCTTGTGGAATCTAAGGACCGCACGTTTGCCCTGCTGTCCCTCTTTTATCCCTTCGTCAATGTTCGGAGTAACAAGTTCCACATCGACCACGTATTTCCGAAGAGCCGATTCTCCTTCAAACGACTGCGCTCGGTCGGTGTGCCCAAGGACGACATTCGTGTTTTCCAGGATCGCGCCGACCGCCTCCCGAATCTGCAGCTGCTCGTTGGTGAAGTGAACGAGAACAAGAGCGACACACTGCCGCATCAGTGGATGGCAGAGACCTTTGATGCCCAGGAGGCCACGGAGTACGCCAAGCAGCATGACCTTGGCGACGTCCCGGTCGACATCACTGGCTTCACCGCATTCTACAAAGGCCGCCGCGACCGCCTCCTCGGCAGGCTGCGGAAGCTGCTCGGTGCTGACGGGCACGAGCTCTCAGCTGAGTAACCACAAGACTCCGGAAAAGTCGCGGGTGGTGGATGTAGCCACAGGTTTGGGGCAATTCTGGGGGCATCTTCAAACACCGATAGACAGTTTATCCAATAGAATCAACGATTTATTCTCGCTTTAGTGAGGAGGAGCACGACCCCCCGCGGAAGTTGGCATAGGTTTGAAAAATGCTAACCCTCCGGCTACCGATCTAGGCATCCAATCAGGGGGCGCTCCCGTTGGCCCAGAGAGCCCCGCCCAGAGGGACCGCTGCTGGTGCCGAGACGCAAGCTCAAGGCAGACAACTACGTAGGCCAAGAAGGTTAAGTGGATACTATAAGGAAGAGTGTGAGCGCACCGAGGAATGGCTCTCCGGCGCACACAAGAAATTTTACGCGATGTGCACTCGCCGGTCGACGGACACTCTCCGATTGACGTTCAAGACTACCCTCCGGGGAGCCAGCCGGAGCGTCCTCTCGCGAAGCCTCCGTCGTCGCTCCGGGGCTTAAGGTCCGCTGGAGCTCCTTAAACTCGGCGATCCACTTGAGCCCGGCGAGCAGATCCGCATACTCCTCAAACCCTCAACGTTCCCCTTGAGGGTCGGCTCGATTCAGCCGATCTCACGGCAGTCTTAACGCTGTCAAGAAGGCGGCAGATTGTCACGGGACCGGTGCGGCCTTTGGCTGAGTCTAGTTAGGTTAGTTAGGTAGGCCTCGCTACAAGAGTAGACCTGTCGTTGTGATCGTATCAGACCAGATACCCAATATGGCCAGGGCAGGGTGTCCCGAAGGTATCCCTATGCTTGTTGAGCTTTGTGTCCATTGGTCGAGCTCTTGGGAATCTCTTAGCACAAACCGGGCACTGAACCTTGTAGGGCTTGGGGCTGAGGAAGCGGGTGCTCTTGGTTTCGAACGTCGTGTCTGTGTCCCTCGCCGAAATAGGGATTCTCCTCTTGGTCACCGGCCTTGGACAGCTCGATCGGATACTGTGGCTGGAACGAGCGGTCCACATCGTTGGAATCGGCAAAACCCACACGGATAAACGGAGCTCCGAGCGTGCCCTTTTGGGAGAGCGACGCTCAAGTCGGTCGGGGCGAACCTGGGGACTTCACATTATTGATTCCGCATTGATTCCGCATCTCAATTCCCAAAGGGTGATCGATAGGGTGACAAGAGCCTCAGATACGCAATACAAATACAAGTGACAAAATGACTTAGGACAGTTCCAACAGCGGACTGGTCGAAAGCCCTATTTCGACTATCTCCGGTTACAACATGCCGATCCACCGGTCGAGACCCATTTCTGCACCTTCTCTATCTCGGACGATTACGACGCCGGCCAGATCAGGAGACCTCGAATGGAAGTCGGCAATCATCCCCGGGGCGTCCAATTCCCTGTTCGGATGTACACGTTCCGCTTCCTGAAATAGGTCCGGTAACTCGGTCGTAGGCTCGAATGGCGGCACAAAATCCAGGTCAGAATCTCCCGCATCTCTGCCGGTAGCAAACAACCGTGAGAGTGCGTCTGCAGCCGCGCCAGCTGAACCTTTCGCGCCTTGCAGCCCGCTACCCTGGGAGCACAGAAGGCAGTGCAAAGGCATCGAGTGGTGTCGGTGACAGTCAAAACTCGTGTCAGGCTTCTCATGCTGCACGGCGATCGCCGATGCCAGGGCAATGCCCCAGCTCTCCAGACAGGACCAACGCAACCCGGCTAGCGTACCGCAGGAGCTGTGTGGAACACGGCTTGCGTCGAACAAATGGTTGTAGAACGCATAAACCGGCGGGAGCCTATAGTACCTCGCACTCGCGATGAGCTGGTCCATCTGCTTTTTCTTGTAGAGCGACTGATAGCCGCGGTCGTTGTCGTCTAGGCGCTTCGCCTGCACGAGCATTCCCTGGCAGTAACGTCCGTCCGGATCTACAAACGCCCAGGCCCAATCCGAACCGATGCGGGCCTCACGGTGTTTGTTAAATGGAACGATCTTTACGTCGCCGGGGAAGTGCAATTTGAGACCGAGGAGCAGCCCTTCGGTAACCGTCTCCTCGCTAAAGCTCAAGCCGGTGCGCTTGGCCGCGCCGCGACGACGCCATGTATCTCTTGACAGTTGCAGAAGGCAGTGTTGCTGCGGCGTAAACGCGTACATTGTGACGTGACTAACCAAGTCTACGGAAATGCTGTTCCATCCGCAACGCGCCGGGATACGGTGTCCACCTTGAGTGGCGAGCGGCAGGACGCACCTCGGACATCCAAGTATGAAACGGCCACGGACGCATCCGTACAAAATGGCACCGGTATTGCGGCCTAGGAGAGTCGTGTCAACGACCATCGCGAATGAGATACTTTCCGTCCGAACTAGGGCCTGCTGGGAACACCCCGCGTACAGCCATGTTGCAGCATCCGCTCACCTTTCGCTCGCTGCCCCTCAAGAGGGCGTTGTCATGGCGCAAGCGGTGCCCTAGATGGGCGGCGAGGAACGGCGCTTGCCTCCAGGTATCCTCCTTCAACTTAGTGCACCCGGACAAGATCTCTCTCGAGCCAGTCGATCAATGGATGGTGTTATTGTCACATAGCTCCGTAGCGCCCGGTCGGGGTCTTCGCATAAAAAATTGATCGATAGGTTGCACGGGTCGCCGGATTCCCAACGCCGACCGTGAACACCATCGGTCCAACAACGACGAGGTTTCCGATGAGGCCTCCCACGTGGTCGTCTTGTTCGTCCATGATCCGGCAGAACTCGTGCAGCTCTGCCGGATCCAGATCCGCGGAGTCGTCTCTGCCGGCGAGTCGACTAGTGATGCGCCATCGGTCATCCGTGGAGCCTGCGCTCGCTGAAGGCTTTCCAGGATGGGGTTCGTACCGGCCGCTGCCAGGCCAGGACGCCGGCCGGTACGAACCCCGCAGTGCATCTGGACCTAATTTTCATTGAGGCAAGCACCGGCCCCCTCTTTGCTTGTGTCCTCTGGCCTGGATCCTCCTGTCTACTGTCAGCGCGCGGTGAGCCCGCCTTGCACGGCGTGCTCCGCCCCCTCCCCGGCCCGGGGTTTCGCGGCGATCGGCATCGACGCCCAGATCGAAGCTCATGCCGCCACCCTCGAACACAGTCAGGACATAGCTCACCCAGTAGTCCCGTCTGTCCATTCCTGAGGCGCATCCACTCTCCCACCGGGACAACCAGCAGCGTGGTGAATATATTCCTCCACAGGCTCGTACAGACGGCACTCGGAGATTGAACCGGCCCCTTGTCGCAGTAGCCGTTTCGACCCTCGCGAGTACACCTTGTCGGGCGCGGAGGCTGGCGAGGAGCTGGACGCATTCCTCGAGCAGCTGGGACCGAGCCGGCCCCGGTCACGGCCGAGCAACTTGCAGCGGCGCGGCGGGCATGTCGGCGCTTCGGCAAGGGCAAGCATCCGGCGGCTTTGAATTTCGGCGACTGTTTCGCGTATGCGCTCGTCCGGGTAACAGGCGAACCGCTATCGTACGAGGGCGACGACTTGCTCGCACCGACATCTTGGCGACCGTTCTGCTTCCACATGGGGAGACCGTTTCAGGGGAGTCTCTTCGCCGATCCAGCAAACATGTTTATACTTGGTAGTTTGATATAAGCGACCTAACATGAGGGACATCACGGCCTGGGAGAGCCCCAGGAAATCACCCTCTTGCACCACAATGGAAACGGAGAGCCGATATGAATCGAACCCGATTTGTTTTTGCTGTAATCGCGATGACTGTGCTGGCCTGCGGCACGGCGCTCGCGCAAGACGCGGATCCCCGCATGAGCTTCTTTCTCACCAGCGCAGGCCCCGGCAACGGCGCCAATCTGGGAGGCCTTGCCGGAGCCGACCGGCACTGCCAGGCGCTGGCCGCCTCCATGGGGAGTGGCAACCGCACCTGGCGCGCCTATCTCAGCACCAGCGCTTCCGGCGGCCAACCGGCCGTCAACGCGCGTGACCGCATCGGCGACGGGCCCTGGTATAACTCCAAGGGAGTCGCAATCGCTCAGGATGTCGCTGATCTGCATTCGGAGAACAACAACCTCACCAAGGACACGCAGCTCAACGAAAAGGGCGAGGTGGTCAACGGTCGCGGCGATACTCCCAACCGGCACGACATCCTGACCGGTTCTCAGTTGGACGGCACGGCTTTTTCAGGCGATACCGATACGACCTGTCAAGATTGGACCAGCAGCGGCGACGGCAGTGCCCGGGTAGGCCATCATGACCGTACGGGCGGGGGTGAGCATCCTACCTCCTGGAACTCGGCCCATGGCTCCAGAGGCTGTAGTCAAGAGAACTTGCGCGGTTCGGGAGGCGATGGTCTGTTTTACTGCTTTGCCATCGATTGAGAGGGCGGAGTAGATCCCCGCATGCGTTGGGGTTGAGCCCGGTGGCCATCTGGGTATGGCTCGGTCAGAACAACCCGTGCCCGTCCCTCGATCAGCGATTAGCAAGAGGTCCGCAGATTTGCCAGTTCCTTCTCGATCTGGCCCGAGACACGCTGCGTTACATCCTCTGATCTTCTCCCGCCATCTTCATGTTCCTAGGAAACATGAGAACCCTTGGCGTTCAACCGTTGCTCCGAGCGGGGACCGGCCGATGGAGCAGAATGCCCTTGTGACCGACTCCAGCTCATTCCAGCCCTCTTTGCCGTCGGGCGCTGAGGCGTTTGGCGACCGCGCCAAGGACTGGAACGGAGGTCGTTTTGCAGACACCATTTTGAGAATCAGCTAGGAAAACCAACCATGACCACTTGGGCAAGGCGATCACTTACGGGGCGGCCTTGGATGCTGCTACGATAGTCTGGATCGCGAGTGACTTCTCCGATGAACACAAGAAAGGTCTGGATTGGCTCAACGATAACAGTTCCGGTGATTGCACGCACGCTCACCCTTCGGCTCGAAGCAGTCGGCCTCGACATCGCGCTTCTCATCAGCGGCTGTTGAGGCCGACCATGCTGCGGGCCGGCAGTACAGTCAAATCGCGACATCAAATGGCACGTGTATACAAGTTTCTTCCCCGAAAATGGGCTCTTGACGACATCAAGAAACAGCGCATCAAAATTTCCGGGATTTGTGATCTCAACGACCCTTTCGAGCTGATCCCATTCGTTCTCACTTCCAGCAAACACCGACAACAGCTTGTTGATGCGCGCCGGGCCCTGTCTGCCCTTGGCAGGGGTATGTTGTGTTTCTCGTTTAAGTGGTCGAATCCGGTGTTGTGGGCGCACTACGCTGACAAGCACAAGGGAATTTGTCTCGGTTTCGATGTGCCGGCTGAGTATGCACGGAAGGTTGTATACGTGGATACGCGCCAGCCGTTCCCGACGGAGTCGAACGACCAGATCGCTCAGGACTGGATATTCACCAAGTTCTCTGGCTGGCGCTACGAAGAAGAGTGTCGAATTTACGCGAAGTTAGAACAAGAAGAAAACGGGCATTATTTTGCGGATTTGAAAGAAAATACGATGACGCTTCGTGAGGTCATCCTTGGCTCGGACTGTCCGGTGGATTTCACCACGATCCGCGAGTTGGTGGAGCCTTACGGTGAGGAAGTCAGAGTGATCAAAGCCCGGCCTTCAGATGAATCTTTCGACATGATCGAAACACAGGCGTCCTCTGTGAGTTCCAACCTGCGGCCGCCTGGAGGCAGCACATCTGGGGGGCCTGGGAACCCGGAACGGGATGGCCCGCGTGGTTGGCAGTAGGAACAGCACGCCTTCTTTGTTTCGGGGCCGTGCTCGATGCGGTAGTTGACCCTAGGTCCAGACTGTATTTGCCACCTGCGTAGGACCGCAAAGACCCCCGCTACTCTGACAGTCTATCTAGTGAAGATCGACTACGAAGGCCCCCGGCTTGGCCGACACTCACCTGTTAACCCTGCCCAATTGTGACGTGATCGCCTGTACCACCTTCGTCGGGGCGCAAAGCTGCAACTATATGGACCTTATAACACACCTTGTCGTTCGGGTACTGGTATTGTCCAGTGTGTTCTTTTTTGGCCACCCCTCGCAGGCGGCCTACACGTACTTAAACGGTTTCCGGCGGCAGGAGGGTCCAGTCGCAGGGGCTAGGGCAAGTTGATTGCCTGGCCGGTTTTCGGCTATATTCCCAAGCAGAATAAATCAGCCCCAGTCTGGCCAACTTCCAGATTGGGGCCTTCGTAAGATCCTACCTGCCTACAACAAGGGGAAACGCGCAGCTATGGCCAAGACACGGGACATTACACCAGAAGACATTGTGAACCGGCTGATGCAATTTATCGTATTCCAACGCGGACAATTGTTGGCAGTCCGGGACATCCTAGTGCCGATAATCGAGACCTTGCCGGACGCTCAGCTGCAAAAGTTATTTGAGGAAGTACCCAGAGGAGTGAGCCGCGTAGAAGAGAGCCTACGACAAGAAGGTCCGATGAGCTCAGACCCCGAAGTGATTGGGGAACTGGGCAGGGGATACGAGGATCTCATGCAGTCGCTATCAGACGCCATTAGTCTTCGGAACCCCGTCAAAACTGCCGGATAAACTCACTTCATTTTACCAATCTCGCCTGGGCCGCCAGAAGGGGAGGCTCAGCCCCTGGGAGCAGGCTCGTAGGGTCAGGGGGAAGGAAGGGAGGGGGCAAAGGGATGGTCGTAGATCCAACTGGGAACCGGCACTTCAATGATAGAATCCAGGAGATCACTGTCAGAGAACTATTGGCCGTTCAGAAACGTCTGCACAGTTCCCATCCGAAGTTCGTGAGGCGCCGGTGGTCCTTCAGTAGGCCGGAGAGAAGGGCACAGTCACGATTTCCAATTCTAACTTCTCACGGGGCCACTTGGACCCAGTTCCTCCGAAGTCCAGGTGCCCCTCTTAGCGAGCCACCGCCGGAACTACCCCAGGTCGAAGCGATCGAGATTCATCACCTTGACCCATGCGCTCACGAAGTCGTGCACGAATGCTTGCTGCCCATCGTCACATCCGTAGACTTCCGCTATGGCGCGAAGCTCGGAGTTTGAACCGAAGACGAGGTCCAACCTGGTGCCGGTCCACCTGAGCCCACCGGTCCGGCGATCGCGTCCCTCGAACACGTCCCGCGATGAGTCGGACGCGCTCCACTCGGTATCCATGTCGAGCAGGTTCACGAAGAAGTCATTGGTCAAAGCCCCCGGCCGGTCGGTGAAAACGCCGTGCTGAGACTGCCCAGTGTTCGCGTTCAGGGCGCGCATGCCGCCAACGAGCACCGTCATCTCGGGAGCGGTGAGCGTCAGCATGCATGCCCGCTCCACCAGCAGCTCCTCCGGTTTACCCTCCTGCCCTGCCTGAAGGTAGTTGCGGAACCCGTCCGCGGTGGGTTCGAGCACGGCAAAGGACTCTTCGTCGGTCCACTCTGACGACGCGTCCGTGCGCCCAGGCGCAAAGGGAACCTGAACTTCAAGACCGGCGTTTGCGGCAGCCTGCTCGACGCCTGTACACCCGGCTAGGACGATCAGGTCAGCGAGGGAGACCCGCTTCCCGCCGGTCTGTGAGCTGTTGAACTCCGTCTCGATCTGCTCCAGTGTCCGCAGCACCTCGCCGAGTTCTGCCGGGTTGTTCACTTCCCAGTCCTTCTGCGGCGCCAGGCGGACGCGGGCTCCGTTCGCGCCACCGCGTTTGTCGGTGCCGCGGTACGATGACGCCGACGCCCAGGCGGTCGAGACCAGTTGGGAAACGGACAGGCCGGAGGCAAGGACCTTCGCCTTGAGGTCCGCGATCTCCTGCTTTCCGATCAACTCGTGATCCACGTCGGGGACGGGGTCTTGCCACAACAGCGGCTCTTCAGGCACCAGGGGCCCGACATACCGGCTGCGGGGCCCCATGTCGCGGTGGAGCAGCTTGAACCAGGCCCTGGCGAAGGCGTCCTTAAGATCCGCCGGGTTCTCGAGGAAGCGCTTTGTGATCGCCGCATAGTCCGGCTCGACCTTCAGTGACAGATCCGTGGTGAGCATCATGGGGGCGTGCTTCTTCGACGGATCGCGGGCGTCCGGCACGGTGGCTGCTTCAGCGGCGTTCGTGGGGGTATACTGCGATTTCCCCGCCGGACTCTTGGTCAACTCCCAGTCGTATTTGTGCAGATTTTCGAGGAACTCGTTGTCCCACTTCACCGGATTACTGGTCCAGGCGCCTTCCAGGCCGCTGGTGACCGCATCGCTGCCTTTGCCGCTGCCGTACCTGTTCTTCCAGCCGAGGCCCTGCTCTTCCAGGTCGGCCCCCTCGGGCTCGGGACCGACATGATCCTCGGCGGCGGCGCCATGTGCTTTTCCGAACGTGTGTCCGCCGGCAATAAGCGCAACCGTTTCCTCGTCATTCATCGCCATGTTTTTGAACGTCTGGCGGATATACTTTGCCGCGGCGAGCGGGTCAGGGTTGCCGTTGGGCCCCTCAGGGTTTACATAAATCAGTCCCATATGGTCGGCTCCAAGAGGGACCTGGAGTGCACCGTCTTCGCTGTGGCGCTCGTCTCCAAGCCACGTGCTCTCAGGACCCCAGTCCGTCTCGTCGGCTTCCCAGACGTCCGGGCGTCCGAAGGCGAAACCAAAGGTCTTGAACCCCATCGACTCCAGGGCGCAGTTGCCGGCGAAGATGAGCAGGTCGGCCCAGGAGAGATTCCTTCCGTGCTTCTTTTTGATCGGCCAGAGCAGGCGGCGCGCCTTGTCCAGGTTACCGTTGTCGGGCCAACTGTTCAGCGGCGCAAAACGCTGGTGGCCGGAGCCTCCTCCGCCCCGACCGTCGCCGATGCGGTATGTGCCTGCGGCGTGCCATGTCATGCGGATGAAGAGCGGCCCATAGTGGCCGTAGTCGGCCGGCCACCAGTCCTGCGAGGTCGTCATCACCTCTTCGATGTCCTTCTTCAGCGCATCGACGTCAAGGGTCTTGACCGCCTCGGCGTAGTCGAAATCATCGTCCATGGGATCGGACAGGGCCGAATTCTGACGCAGCACCTTCAGGTTCAATTGATTCGGCCACCAGTCCTGATTGGTAATCATTATGTTCCTCCCGGGTAATCTTCTAAGTAGTTGACAATCTTCTGGTTACGTTGCATGCCCGGAATGTCGCAGGCATCTAGGAAGAAAATACGATTTTCTCTCGTGCCCAGGCAAGGGGAATATGACGGGAAATGGCGCAGGTTTGGGTGTTTGCCCTTCGCAGTAGCCGTGCTGGTCACCCTATCGGCGGCCTTGATGCCGGGGGACCACCAAACCGGTTGAGGAGTCGAAGGCGGCGGACTGCGATACGAGCGCTTTACCTGCGGCCATCGCCTGGGGTGGGCGGCCCCGCTCGCTCGGGCGTTTGCCGCCGCATCAGCGGCTGGCCAGCCGGTGGCGGTCGGCTGCGGATCATAGCCGCCCTGACCGATTCGGCCTCCATCCAGACCTAACCGGAGGGGGCAGGGCTGCCGGCGGCGCCCCGCCGAGGGCCCCGCCACAGGGGCAGTTCGAGTTCGCCGCTTGACCTCCTCCGCGATTGGCCCCCTGCGCCGTGAACGGTACGGGAGAGTACACCCTCAAGTACCAGATTGACCCGTGAAACGCGCCGCGATGCTGGTCAGGAGCCGGCGTTCCCGACCTACTCAGAACACTCCCGGGATGAGGGCGCGGCGGTTCGGCGGGTAGTCCGGGAAGCGTTCGCGATACCAGTGGTGATTGCTACGGGCCCTGGGGACCAGGTTGGCGGCCGTAAGGACACAAAAAGCCAGCCCGCCGAGGGACCACGTGGCCATCGCCCAGCCCGTCCATTCCAGAATTTCGCCCAGGTAGTTCGGGCAGGAGACGTATCGGAAGGCTCCGCGATCCGGGACGACATGTCCTGTCCTTCCATGTTTTCGCAGGCTCAGCAGGATGTTGTCGCTGTGCATGTTCAGAAACATGCCACCGGCGAAAAATGCCATCCCGATCAGGAAACACGGGCCGGACAACCATGAAACCCCGTACTCACCGAGGTGGGAGACAAAGCGGGCGTTGACGTAAGCGTTCAGTACATTGAAGAAGAACCCCGATCCAGCGACAACAAGTGGCATTCTTCGCTCGGTCCGGGTCCGGAACGGGTAGATGAGCGTCCGGTTCAGGTAGTGGCTTTGCCACATCGCCAGGAACACCAGCGGGACGGGGTTCCACGCCGCGCTCCCCCGCAGATAGACGAACAGAAAGAGGAAGACGGCCGGGCATTCCATGCCGATCCAGCCCACCCTGTTGGAGACGGTTGGCCCCCAACCGGAGCCTCGATAGTGGCGCCCGTAGGGTGCTGGTCTCCGGAGCAAGTACAGGAAGGTCGCGACGGCCGAGCCGAACATGGTCCAAACCAGCAGGCGGTAGATCTCGAGCTCCGTCATCTCAACCCTCCAGCATGCCTTGTTCCTCGAACCAGCGACCCCATTGCGATCCAGCAGTGTTCCAGCAAATTTCGACTCAGCCGCTCACCTTGCTTGCCCCGCCCTCGGCCCACCACATGCCGGCAATGGTCCCAGCCCCGAAGATGGCAAAGGCGGCGATCTGGAGGTAGACGGTCCCTACTAGGAGACGAATCGTCCACAGACTTGATCGAGGCGACCCTGGCGCAGATGGTCCAGAACAGGGTCGAGATGGCCTATGCCCGCTCGGATCTTCTTTGAGCGCCGACGTATGCTGATGGAGGACTGGGCCGGTGCCTCAAGGTGGGTCAAAATTGCTTGATCACGCCGGGTCATTTTTCCTTTGTCATTACGAAGCCGCCCAGATCCGCTCCCAGTCACTGTTGCTACTCTCCGAGCTTGACGACTTGGCGCGGGCGGAGCGGGCGGCCAAGTCGCTTTTGCGCAGTAATGGTGAATAACTTACTCTTTGCCCCCCAACTTTGTTGTCCTATCTGTCAACTCACCAACCCTCCTGTCAAGTCCAGGGCATGGTCGGAGTTGGTGACATCCGCAGAAGAATCAAAGAAGAATGTTCAGTTTGCGGCGCTCCGCTCGGAGAGGAGCCTTTTATCGACGTCGACCAACCAATGCCGACGCTTTTCCTGCGGGAGAGTTGTAAAGTGCCTAAGCGCAATCCCGTCGCGAATATCGCCGCAACATCTCACCTCTCCATCGGGAAGGATGGCGATATCGCCAGAATCATAGGCTGCGTGACAATACGCACACAGACATATCCCGTTTGCGGGATTTGCCCTCTGGCTTTTATCGGATGCATAGCTTCGGATATGGGCAGCATCGAGCACGGACGGAAGTTGAGTTCCACAAACTAGGCAGGTGTACTCGTGGCGCGACAGGACTATGGCGCGGAACACGCGCATACGGCTGCGACGTCTCACAAGGGACCATGCATCATCCACGTGCCAATCGGCCTCATTCATCTGGACCGCCGGGGCCTTCGCTTGAAAAGCGGAATCCAAAGCTGCGTCGAGGAGACGAACAAACAGATCTCGTTCTAATTGAGGCATCGAAATCGACCAGCCGATACTGTTCAAGTCTTTCGGGAGTCCGATTGACAACCGATTATGTCTACCAGGCTTGGTGCGCGTCGAAAGATCAAATAGTTTCGGAAACCAAACAACGTCCGCAAGATGCGCCGTGAACAGTCGCGTGACCTTCGCGCTTCGCCGTTCTCCTTCATTGGCCGGCCGTTGCGTCACCTTCGACACGCGTCCAGCTCCGGCCAAACCATATTGCGGGCCACTTTTCTTGAGATAGATAAACTCGTCTCCAGCTTGTACTTTTACCGAATGAGTATTGTCATAGACATACTGTTTGCCGGGAATGTCGGGGTAACTGCTTTGATCTGAAACCTTGAATATCCAGTAGCTCATCGTCTCACCGGCGAGACTGTCCGGCCCGCTTTCTGACCACTTCTTCGATGCGGTCCACACAGGATTCCGCATCCCGCTCCACCTCATGCTCCCAGATGCGGATGACTAACCATCCCTCCCGTCGGAGCTTATTGGAGGTTCGCCGATCCCTGTAGCGGTTGCCCTCGATCTTCTTCCTCCAATAGGGGTCGAGTTTGTGCCTCCACCGGGAGAACTGCCAACCGTGCCAGAAGTCGCCGTCGACGAATACCGCGACTTTCGCACGTACAAAAACGAGATCAGGCCGTCCTGGAAGTCCGTTCTTGTGTTTACGGAACCGTAGGCCGCGCGCATGCACAAACCTGCGAATCGTCAGTTCGGGAGTCGTGTCCTTGCTTCGGATGCGGGACATCGTGAAGCTGCGTTGTTCCGGCGTCAGGTTGTCCACTATGCGTCTTCCAGAAACACGCCTCTAGCCAGCAGCATCGTCCTGCGGAAGTCTCCAAACGGCAGTCCATGCCTTGTCAACTCGGATCAACGGCGCGTCCCTGTCCGTCTTCATCTGCCGTCCATGGACTACGCGGACAGCGTCCCCGACGTCGGGCAGATCCATGTCGTCCATTCTCATCCATTTACTTGGAATCTGCTCGATTGAAACGCGTTGTCCAAACACTGTCCCGGCCTGCCTCGATAGGACCAAAGTCGTGAGCGAGACGCCCTGAACCTGTCGGCTCTCTATCTCAGCAATGTTCCCCTCCACGTGTGATCCGCAGTCCGTAGCCCATTCGGGTTGCGCTTCAGTCCAGAATGGACCACAGAATGGCAGACATGGGCAAAACGAGCAATTGCCGGGAGACGGAGAGGCGAGATCTCGGAAGGAAGCTCCCTCGGAGACCGCGGCATTAAATCTACCAAGCTGTTTCTTCGCACAGTCGGCCTCGGCCTCGGCCTCGGCCGGCGAAATCGCGAATTCACAGCGCTGTCCGTCACCTCGTACAACCGCACCCGTGCTTACGTCTGTTCCGTTCTCTGCGGCAATATATGCGTACAGTCGAAGTTGGCGCGCCTCAGAATCGGACACAATACCCCCCTCGGCTTCAGACATATGCCCTGTTTTGTAATCTACAACTACGCCGGCCCGGCCGTCGATATAGTCGGCCCGGCCGACGACCCGGCCATCCCTCGAACTAAGACGGGATTCCGTCCTCACTGCTGGAGAAGCTAATCTCGCCGCTTCAGCGGCAGAACTGGCCGACGGCATTCGAGACAAAGCGATGGGAGTTGCCGTAAGTGCAGCCCGTTCGCGGTTCAGGTGGTAGAAGGGCAGGCGGTCCGCAGAGGGGAACTTCAACTTGACCAAGCGGTGGGCGCCCAGATGAAGTTTCTGCGCCGTCTTGTCGAACAGCCGCCTTGCCGGAGAGCGGTCGCTGACGGCTGCCACCGGGAGCTCCCCTCTATGCGCGGCCGCCACAACCACATGGAAAGCCGTTCCTAGGATCGCCGCCGGGTGCTGAGGCAGAACACCGACATCCCCAAAAGCGAACCATGCCGCCTTGGCGAGGCAGTGTATGCTGGCTTCATAGATGCTCGGTGTAATGCGCTTGAGCTGAGCTAGAAGCGGCGGCTCCGGGACGATCATGCTGTCATCAACTCCTCATTCATAAGGAAACCGAACAGCACGAAATACTGACCGCAGAGTCACGCTAAAGCCCTGCCCTTGCGCGTCTGAAACGGCGGCGGCCACCTCCGGGCGGAAGTTGGACGAATCCGTGTCCCAAAGCGGGTGGGTCAGGATAATGGCTTCATTGTTGAATGGATCAACTCCTCCGGACAATGCATCGAAGGTCCTCGTCTTCATTTGGAGGCCCTCGAAATAGGTCGGAGCAATACGGGCGACAAGATCGGACCAGTGGCTTGTGGTGAGATCAATACGGGCGTTAGGATCAAGGGCCAGTTGCGCCATGTCGAGCCCCAACCTCCAGTCGAGTATTGGGTGAAAGGCCATGTTTCCGAATTCACGAAGACAGCGGTGGCAAGAATTGACACAGTCATGGCTGTGCGGCGGCGTCACGAGCAGTCGATGAAACGAGTCGGGTGGAGTGCTCCGCGTCCAGGAGGGGCGCGCCTGCCCTAGGACAAACCGGAGGAGTTCTTCGAAGCGGACGGAGTCTCCTAGGAACGTGCTGTATCCAGCTCCGTTTTCCAGGTTGTCGGAGATGAAGATGCGGGCGGTCGGTGGCGCGAACGGCGTGGAGAGGTCGGCAATAGGCTGGATTCCGAGGTCGAGTTCAGAATCATTTACGTCGAGGCTGACTGCGGCGGCCCGCCGGACAAGGAATCCGAAGGAATACCATGCGGCCTTCGCCTCCGGCTTGGATGGATTCAGGCAGAGTCCCACTGAGACAACGTTGATTCCGGCAGCCATGACATCCGTATTGGATATGGCGCCAAGAGCACGCCGGACTCCGGGCGTCGCCGAATCGAACGACGGCCGTTGAATCCGTCCCCGCTCGGCGGCAGGAAGGTCGCGAAGAGCACTATCGAACGCTTCCTCAACCATCCAGAAATTTTGATTCGCTAGCTTTCGGAATTCGAAGTCGCTCCCATCGTTGTCGTTGATGCGGTAGATTCTGGCGGAGCCGCTGTCGATGCTGAAGTTTCTGTGAGTCCTGTAGTTGTCCAGCCCAGCCCCCATGCGGGCCCTCAAGGCCCTGGGCGTGAATTGGAAGCCACCCCGAAACTCGGCGCGGTCGGATATCGTCCACCAAGTGCTGAATCCAGGAGGTTCGGTCAATTCCGCTAGTCGATAGCCGTCCGGTCCGTGCGCGGCCGAACAATATGGGCACCTACCCGACTGCTCAGGCTGGGTAACCAGGGCCTGGCATCGACGGCATACGCCAACAATCTCTGACTCTCCGAGTGGATTCGGCGCCAGGGCGACGCCCCCCATATCGGGGACGAATTCAACCACTCCGACGGCCGTGTGAAGCTTGTCGTCTTTGATTGACTGTGCACCAGGCGCAAACTGGCTGATGGCGATGTCAAGTTCGCGGTCGATAATCCCGTACTGAGGAGGCCAGCGGATTGGTTGCTTATGATGCAGGAGGCGCGTTCGCGTCGGGAAGCCAAACATTGGAAGTACACCGTGGGAGGCCAAACGTTCGCTAAGCGCATGATGCGTGTTGCTGCTGCCGGCGATTTCATCGATCCGGTCGAGCAACTCCGTTTTGACGTACTGGGTGATGCTCGTAACGCCAGCCGTGTTGTCCATTGCAGTTCGACGCAGAATGTGGTGTCCGATGTCCTCGATAAATAGTCCGTTGACAGCAATCCAGTCTGAGACGGTCTGTCGATAACCGGACCACTTCCCGACGGTTCCAAACTCTCCATGAACATTCTCGCCTGAGTGCTCGATCTCGATGCCTTCAAACGAATGCCGAAGTACTTCTTTGTTGACGACTCGCTGCGCGATTTCCGGCCGCGAAACATCCACATACGGGCGAGGTGGCGGCTCAGCTGTAATTAGATGAGGCCGTTCAAAATAATAGTCATCGTGGCTGCGGCCCCGGCAGAGCGTCAATGCTGCTGACATTCCAAGACCCCTCCGTCCGGCACGTCCGACCCTCTGCTGGTAGTTGAAACGGATGGGGGGCATGTTCGCCATGCCGATCATCTGCAGCGATCCGATGTCTACGCCCGCCTCCATGGTTGTAGTGACGCTGAGGAGGTCCACTCCGAAGGCCTTTTCAAGTTCTCGATCAAGGAAGATCTCCTGGAACCATCTCTGTCGGTCGATGCGGTCGTCACGGTCCGTCTGTCCAGTGAGTTCCTCGCAGTTGAGGCGAAACGGATCGTCGTTGCATCGAGCCAGGTATTCATAGAAGTCCATTTCGCTGGCGTCCGAAGCCGTGGGATGGCGATGCGGCGCGTTCGGAAGCCGATTCCGGCAGACCGTACAAATACCGCCGGACGCATGCAGGTGGACGGAACCGCATCTTTGGCAAGAGAAGACATCGATGCACACGTCCGTTCCAGGGACGGGGGTCAACACGTAAAGGCGTTGCGGGACAACCAGCCATTGATCCACGGCGTCGCTCAACAGAGTTAGGATGTCCTCCAGCAATGTAGCTGCGTCGAGCCCATTGAGATCGGCGACGGCCTGAGCGTACCGGCGGATGTCTCGGGGCGCTTGAAGTCTGCCGTCCGACGCCGGAGTCCAACGGAATCTCTTTGCTAGCATTCTGACTATGGAAGCCGCCGCGCACTCCTGCACAGTAGCTGGCCCCGAGTCATTGATCCAAAGGAGCCCAAGCCTCAGCGACTCGAAGTCACGGCTTCCCCCTGCGAAGAGAACGTCGTTTATGACGGAGCGCAACAACTCGGCTTCAATTCGATCCCGCAACTCCTGCTCAACCGGCTGAAGGTCCAGCCGATATCTGTGCTGCTCCACGTTCCAGTCGAAGATGTCCGTCCAAGGGATCGTCGTTGTCTGCCACTTATACTCCCTTACGCCTGGCAATGGCCCACCCGGATTTATCCCGATTCGTAGGAGCGACTCTCGCACGAAATCCACAAGGGCGTTGAACGACATGCTGCCGAAGCCGGTAGGCGGCGAGGGGCGTTGTAACGATCCCTTAGACCCGGCAAGCTGCATGACACGGCCGACGACTCCGGCCTCAAGTGTCTGGATGAGCTCTTGAAGGCGGCTCATCTCAGCCGCGTCGAGGGATTGCATATTCTGTTTCCGGACAAGCATTAGGAGTTCACATGACTGTTGGTATGACTCCATGGACCGGGCGTATTCGGATTCGGAGTTTTCAATCTGCTTCATGAGACGGCGGAACACTGTCTGCCGGACATTGTCCAGATAGTGTGCGTGTTTGATGCCGGTGGACAGCTTTGCAGCGTCTTGGCGGCTGTCCGAGAAAAGGACGAGCTTTCGCCTCCTGGAATCGGGGATCTCCCGCATCATGCCGTCACTCAAGAGCTGCATGACGCGCTGGAAGCCGGAGCCCAGATCGCGGATAGGGGACTCAATTCGCCGCCGCGACCAGTCGTCTCCGCAGTGCGGGCACTTTCTAGGAAAGGCGTTTGCTTCGTCATCGGTGCTGTTGAAGGCGAAGCCGACCGATTCCTGCGCCCGCGCGTTTCTTGATCTCATTTCATAGGTCAGGCGGCCGGGAATCGATTGAAGGGCGGCGGGATGCCAACGGTGGCTGCCGTCCAGCCACCTCCATTGCGGGCCGGCATGCGTTGATCGATAAATCGGCCGCCCGTTAGCAGGCCAGAAGACGAGATATTCTCCGAACTTCCTGTTGAGCGAGGCCGATCGGTCAGGGACCTGATCCAAGTTCGGATAGTCGGGAGACAGAAACCAAGCATTCGGGGAGTTGGGGTCCAACTTCTTGTACCCCCCGAGGAACACCTCTCCGCACGGCTGGCAGTATAGCAGTTCGAGAACACGGGACCCGCAAGAATCACAGCGGGGCACCGGGTCGGCAAACAACCGCCCGACCGGAGGAGTATCTTGACCGGTTGGCGTTGTCGCCGTGCGGCCTGAGCAACCCGGGTTTACACATGCCCAAATTCTTCCCGCATTATGGAAGAAGTAATGAATGCGAAACGGTAGCGGAGCAACCATACTCCCTGGCTCTGCACCCGGTATGCGAGCATGGATCAAGCCACGGACGAGTCCGCGTGTGGCTGCAATATCGGCATTAGAAGTGTTGCCAAAAACTATAGATGAAAGACGCTCAAGGGTCAGCGGCTCATTCTCACAAGCCGCCCGCAACGGCTCAAGAGCATGAATCTCCTTGTAGCCACGTGCGAAAACCTCGGCCGGTTTACCGATTGTCTCGGCCCCAACCACAGACGCAAATTCCCTCGCGGCCTGATCAAGTGGAATCGAATCTAAATTATTGTTAAGAGAGGAGAACACTCTTGCGTACGGCAGCATCCCGGAGCGCGGGGCCGGAAACTTCCGTTGCCGGCCTGAGAGTATCTCGAACGAGCCTCCATCACGGCCGAAGAACTGCTCCAGGTAAGTACGGCTCTGGTCGTCGTTGCTTATAGACGCGCTGGTCGCAATGATCCTTAGTTGCGGCGAATCCGGATCGAGGCCGATTCGATGCAGGAGCGCCCGGAGCAGGTAACCCACCTCAGTTCCTGGCGTACCCCGGTACGTGTGCAGTTCGTCTACAACCAGATGGAACACATGGTTACTGCGGTCTGCCTCCAACCACGCCTTTGTCAGATCGAAAATGTTGCTTTCGAGCTCCCGCATCAACATGATGTTCAGCATGCTGTAGTTCGTAATCAAGATGTCCGGTGGATGGCTCTGCATGTCCCACCTCGACCACATCTCTGATCCCTCCGGATTCTGAAAGTAGTGCAGGATGTCGTCCGATCCTCGCGTGGCTGCAGACGCCTGTGCGCGTCCCCAATTGCAGTCCATTTCAAGCAGCCGCCTCTTGAGTTCAGCTCGCTTGGGGGGGCTCTCCTCGGTCCCGGAAACAGGGGCGACGGCGTTGTACCGACCGAACCAGAAATGATGCTTGGCGAATGGTCCTGAGAACCACTGCCTTGCCTCTTCATTGTCGCAGGCTTGTCGGATGCGGCCCAGTTGGTCCTCGATAAGCGCGTTCAGGGGATACAACATCAGCGCACGCACGGCGCACGGACGGTCCACGGATTCGTGCCCCCGTTGTGGAATGCGGGGTTGATATGGATGCCTCCACCACATGTGTCTGGTGGGCACAGAGGATTGTGTCCCCCACCCGCGCATGAGGTCCTCGACCAAATAGGCGAAGATCGGCAGCAGATAGCATTCGGTCTTACCGGAGCCCGTTCCTGTCGTCACGACAACTGAGCGCCCGGCGCGAGAATGCCGCCATGCGTCAACTTGATGTTCATAGAGGGGAATTTCAGCCCGGAAAAGCCCGCGAGTGATGAAGTCAGCAGCCTCGGTGGGAACGCCCAGACGTGCGCATGTCTTTTCGACGGTCAGTTCGGAGCTCTCGTACGGAGGAACCGGCTCGATCAGAGGTTCGCGAAATAGTCGGCGGTCCTGAAATAGAAGGCGGCGCCTTTCCTCCCGAAGAGCGTCGTAGCGCAACCGGAACGGGCTGTCGAGATACCGCTGGTATGCAAGTTGAATCTCCTCGAACACCTTAAACGGATCGTTCATGGGTCTATTTCACTCGTTAGGGCAGGACGGTAACTCCAGGGTGCGGTTGACCGGCGGCGACCATCAGCAGAGCGGCCACTTCGGGGGTTACATCGAAGTAGACAAACCGTCCGTCAATTAATTGCGCAGGACGGCACGCACAGAGACATGCGGCTCGGGAATATAGTGCTGGCATCGGTGCGAACAACGGCACACTCAACTCCAGGGAATGAGGCTCGTAATCAATCAGACGAACCCCCTTCAGCATGGCAGCCGCATAGAGGGACTCCCGCTTGGGCATCCTCAACAGCTTCCCGCTTCTTCTGCGAACGTAGTATTGGGGTCGGCCGTAGGTGGGCGTAAACTCACACGCCGCATTCGGCAAAAGTCCGTCGACCCACGCGCGTATGCCAAGGTCGAAGAACCGGGCCTTCCAGTTTAACGGGGCTGGTTCCTGAGCCGCGGCCTCGAATACGCATGGAATGGGAGGAACGTTTTCCGCAATTCGTCTCCCGTTATCAGGTTGATAAGCCACTCCAATGTGGCTGGAGATTTCGGCAATCACCCGCCTTTCACCAACGACACGGAAGGATGTCGGACAGTCCTTGAGGGCTTCCTCTTGGAGCTTGCCTCCATGCACTTTAGCCCCGTTCCTTAGCGCCTCGACAAGAGCAGGAGTGCGTCTTCCATAAAGGACGGCAGCATCCGCCTGGGCGGCAAGGCCTCCAAGGACGGGCGGCAGCATGTTCCACCGCTGAGAACCATCTACAAAAAAATCGGTGAAGCCGAGATCCGACAAACCAACTCTCAGTGCGCGGGACAACTCCAGCGGATCACGATCTCCACTTACAATCTCCTCAGCCGCCTTTCGAAACCTTATCCATGACCCCTCTCCCAAGTGGGTCATCCATGTCAGTAACAGATCGCAGTTCATTGGGGCTTCTTGAGTTTCCGCTTTATGTTCTTCGCCAATGCGGCGTATTTCTTCCAGCCGTCAACGATGCCTTCATCGGGGACAGCCCCGTTCAGTCCAACGAAGCGCGGGCGGCGGATGTGCGCCTCGTAAACGACGGTGCTCCACTGCTCGATTAGCTTCCGAGTTTGCACCGTTAGCCTGCGAAGGGTGAGCATTCGTGGTGGACTTGGATAGGAAGCAACCGCGACCACCGCGCCAGGGCCTGCACCCACTCGGATGGCCCAACTGGGATGGAATGGACATGACGCGATAGTTCCCTGGAAAAACTCTTCGTCTGAGTAGCAGACCTGGTCCGGCGAGTTGCCTATCAAGGTCCATGAGCCATGCGGCAAGGCAATCCTTCTGCTACGGTCAGCATCGAGCGATTCATGAAGTTCAGTCTGGCTCTGGACAGACAGTTGCGGCCGTTCTATTGCAATTCTCCTTCGCATGCTACCCGCCTCGACGAGATATTCGCCGGGCTCAGAGAAGACCCCTTCCGCCAGCAACTCACCGCTCGCATCAACTCCCACCGATGCGCCGTTCACCTTTATACGGTCTCGTGCCTCCATGCCGGACACTAGGATTCGCGGCGGGGCTCCCGTGAGCCATGACCAGCGGCGTCCTAGCCGCAGGCCACCCGCAACGATCAATTTAATTTTTCGATCGACTTCCAACGCCTCAAGAGTAGCGGGCGCTTCGACATGGACGCGTGCCGAAACATCGCGGAACATGGACCAACCGTTCGGCAGCAGTGGGTGTGATACCGGGCTCAGCAAGCCTTGCGCAACTTCGCTCAGGTAGTCTTTCACTATGGGGACAATGTTGTCGCAGCATAGAACGGAGCACCTGACACCACGCAGCAGGCGTCGGCTCGATAGAAAACCGCTGTAGCTTGATGACGGTGTGAAAGGAATGGCCAACGCCCCAGAGCGCCTCAGCGTAAAGTCGATGCCTCTTGCATGCGACAACCACTCGAAGCCGCTTTCCAAAAGTTCTCCATCCTCCGAACGGAGTTGCGCGGGGTCGTACCACCCTTCGTCTGATGCCTCGAACACCCGCTTCCCGTCCCCGAACACTTTAGGAAATCCGGGAGGCCGCCGAGGCAAGTAGAAGAAAACCGGGCTCCTCTGGACAACATCGAACTGAATCTCGACCAGTGCGCTACGCCTGCTGGGCGACTCGCAAAAGCTTCCGTCCCATGCTTCCAATTCAGCACTCGCTTGGGCAGAAATGGCGGCGGAGCGGTCGTCATAAAGGGCACTCGTAGCGGTTGGCGTAAGCATGTTCCGTGACTGTTGCCACCGCCTCAAATCGGAGAGCAGGCGGTCATGCCGGACCCGGGCTCCAGGCTGGTATCCCGCCCAAGAAAAGAACACCGGGAGCTTCTCGATGTCCAAGGACCGAAGCGGAACGTGCGTCAACGGCAACGCAACGAACCGCCTGAACCCCGTGTCGCTTTTCGGCATCGCAAGCTGGCGCCTATGTGCTTTACGAAGCCAAGTGTGCAGGAACACCCAAAGCGACTCGAACACCGCTGGATTAAATCCGGGAGGGTGTGCTCCGTGCATTTCACACTTGAGGAGGTCCGCCAAGCGCCTGTAGTAGGCGTTTCCCGACAACTCTTCGTCGGACTGCATGCGAAATGCAGCAAGGACCGAACCTGCGAGGAAGGCCGCGCAGTCAGGGGAGCCGTCGGCACTGCATCGACGCAGCACACGAAGCCGCGCGCTGTGTTGAAGAACATGCCCCTGATAAAGGTTCGCAACCGCTGTTGTGAACTGCTGCTCTGCCTGCTCAGGCGTTATTGGACCCAAGCCGGCCTCCTCGAACACTCTCGCCAATATGCGGGGGTTGACGCACAAGAGAGCTTCTTCTGAGGATGGGCCCGCAAGCAGCAATTGCTCGACAACAGCGGTGTTCCAGCGGGCATACTCATGGTCGACCGCGGAAACGTCCTGGACCGCCACTAGATATTCATGTGCATCCTCTGGAAGTGTTAGCTGACGTGGAGATGGATCTCTCCAGTCATCGGCGGTCGCCCACACGTCTTCTTCTGTCGGTTTCTGGGGCTCTTCTTCGGCCTGCGGACGATCCATACATCCCGACTCCGATTTGCCCACACCCACTGAGGTGGTCCTGTGCGCCTCCGGCGACGCATCTCGTCCGCATCGGTTCTCGTTTAGTAGACTTGCTGGGCTTGTGGACAAAGTACCGGCGGATGCGTCTTCCGCAGTCCGCTCACCAGCGTTTGGAGAGGATATGGTGGTTATTCCCTTGTGTTGGACATCAAGGGGCGGATGAGGATCGGAGCGAGGAGCCACCTCATCTATTTGAGACGTGTCCTCGTGGACAGATCTGTGGTCCACACCGCTGTCGCCTGCACCTGCGACTTCTGGGCGTGCCGAATCGTCCCCGTCCTCGTTCCCATTGGTCATTCTGCCTTCTCGGACAGTACACGGCGTGGCCGCTTCATGACCAGTTTCGACGTTTCTCGGCGGTTCCTCAGCCGACGACTCGTCGACTCCCATTTGTACTGGGTAGCGCGTTGGATCGTGTTCCATTGCCTCATCGACCGAGACGATTTCTTCGCCGAAGCCTCCTTCAGAGCTAGGTCCAGATTCAGAGCCGGGGTTCGCGTCTCGTATCGGCTGCTTCTCCTGCACCAATGGCTTCGGAGTTTCTGTTGCGACGGTTTCAGAATCCGTTTCTCCTTCGGTAACGCTCCCAACCTGAATGGGTTTAACAGACTCTTCAACCTGGGATTCCTCAAGCGTATTAGTCGATCCTGCCTCGATCGGTTGATCGCTCAACTGGTCACCGCTCCCGTCATCGGTTGACGCTAGCGCGGATTGGTGGACGCCGGGTTGGTCTTTGTCAGGCGTCAGTGATGCTTCAGAAGCGAGTCCGAACCGAGACAACACGGAGAGTAACGCCTTCAATATTTGTGCGGTGATCCGTCCCAAGTCAGAGTTCCAGCAGGAATTCGCCGATTGCCTTCGACACAAGCGGACACACCGCATTGGCCAGTTGCTGCTGCTTGTGCATCAAACCGCCGGATTGACCGTCCACGGTGCCCGCAAACCGAAACCAGTCGGGGAACGATTGAAGCCGGCTTGCCTCACGCAGCGATAGCCCACGATTCTGCTCCGGATGAATGAGCATGCTTTTCCGATAGTGGCCGATCGTAATAGACGGCTCGTCCCATTCCAACCGTCGATAGATGTTGCTGTGGGTCCGCTTCACCTGCGAGTAGTTCGACATCATTTCCACTATGTCCTGCCAATTCCCCCCGGCAGGGATTCGTTTGTAGCGTTCGATAACATAATCGGTATGGCGTGACGTGATGTGGTCTAGAATATTTGTCTTGGGTGCGCTGTTACGCATCAGCGTTAGAAATTTATTGCCCTCCCCTGTCGCAGGTTCACAATAGTCAATTTCATCCAAACCATGACCGTTGCCGATTGGTGGCAAATCGCCAATCGCCCCGCGGACCGTTACGAACGAACGTCCTGCAAGGGGACCGTGGGTGGGGGTCGGAAAAGGGCCCCAGTCACCAAAGTCGTCCACGGAATAGCCAGCGTCCCTATGGATTCCCAGAACAAAAAAGCGCGTTCGGAATTGGGGCACACCGTACCAGACTGCATCCAACAGCTTTGGAAAAGTCATGTACCCAGCCAATTTCATCCGCTCAACAATGTGTTCCGCAACACTGGGCTGGATTTCTGACTTGCCGTTCCTTGCAGTCCATGCAATTCCCTGCACATTCTCAATCAAAAACACCGAAGGATTCAATTTCTCGACATATCTCATGAAAACGGTGACCATTTGATTCTGCGGATTAGTGCTCGACCACGAATTGCGGTTTGCACTAGAGAACCCTTGGCAGGGTGGACCTCCAACAAGAATGTCGACACCCCCCGCCTCAATCGCCTTGGATGCGACCAGTTCTAGTATCTTTCGGTCGTTAAGGTCGAACGGTTCAATGGACTCTGGAACGAAATCACGCCACTTTGATTTTTGCATTCCAACTAGGCAGCTATGAGTATTTCTGAGGGTTTGAATGTAGATCGGATGAAGTTCCCCTGCGAAAACAAGCCGAAACCGCCTCTTGGGATGTTTAGACATTAAGAATCCGAGTCCCATTCCCCCAGCGCCAGCAAAAAGCTCTACGACGTTGAGCACATTCGCTCCGGCGAACTTCGCACCACGGGGCCTACTTTCCGAACAGACAGTGTTCGAATCGCCTTCCGAAGATTTGTCCTGAAGCCTTGCGAGAGTAATGTTTGATCGATATCGCAACATTAGGCCGGGCCCGTTATTCAGGGCTTCTCCTTCGTGCGACAGGCTTGGAGGCTTGCGCAAATTTCTTTCTTGTCGTCGGACGAGGGGCCTAATCCATCGGACCCAACCAATGTATCGGACAAGATCTTCAAGTGGAGTAGCGCGCAGCGAAGTCAGTCCGATAATCGTTCCTGGATGCAGTCCTACAATGCCGCCTGTCTGAGCCACAAACAGGCGTGCCGTTGTGTCGTCCGGCAAACATACTTTCGCTAGATCAGCTACCGAAAATCGCATGGAAGATGTTCCGTTGCCCGGAGCAACCTCCACATCCCGCCACACCGCACCCCCTAACGTATCTGCCGCTCTTTGTTTGACCCACTTTCCGCGTTGTGCACACTCAACTTCGTGACTTGGTCGGATTTCAAGGATAAAGTCTAGTCTCTTTTCAACCAGAGACTTGATGAACGAAAAACTGCTACCATAGGAGGCCCCTGCAACAATAACCGGGTCCCCTCCTAGTCTATTGCACCTGCTGAGCAATCCGAGTGCTACCGTTTGCTTGTATTCCTTTGTTCCCGTCTCCGCCTGCCGTCGCGCCACCTGTGCCTTACCGTAGACTTTCTTCCATTTGCCTTCGACGATCTTGTGCACACGAACTGTGACCGACGGATCGCCTTGGCCGCGCTGTAGTCCCAGAATTGGGCGTCGGTTTGATCTCGCACTGTCGTCTTCTACCAGCAAGATGATGCCCAAGTTGGTTTGCGTCAAAAGGGGCCTTACATTCGACATCTAGAGCAGCACCGGTTTGCGAGGATCGAGGATATGAAGGTCTGCATGCCCACAAAACGTGGCAAGATCCATATTTTTCAATTATATCTCTGTGGTCGGGGTTTCTCCAGCACTTGAGGGCTGGCGCCGAGAACGCAGTGATGGTTCGATCCGCAGGCTGCAACATTCCGTCCAACTTGGTGGTCGCATGGCGGAGCATCTCGCGGGAGTAGCGGTGACGGCCCGGTACAACACTGGGTCCCGTAGGCCCACAATCGTCCAACCCAGCTGCAATGTCAACCGATCGTAATGATCAGCGTATCCGTCTCAACGGCACCTTGGTGGAGAGAAATTCGACGGCTGGTGTTCGGCCCGGTTGCACGTTGCCGTCTGCGCCAGTACACCGTGCGCTTCTCGATATAGTCCCGTCGGAGGAATAGACAGGCCTCCCAATAGCAAATCAGCAGATTGATTGAGAAAAACAGACTAAACAGACAATGGATGACGTTGAGGTCCCGGTAGACGTAGTAACGAGTGCCAATGCCGAGAAGCGCCAGAAGTGCGGCCACCAGCGCCGCAAGCAGTCCGGCCGGCATCCCTGAACTGTTCTTGCGTGCACTTAGGTCCGGAGCTATTCGATCGGGGTTGTACTTACCCATGGCTTGTGATCCTCGTTGAAATTCTAACCTTGCCGGCTACCACTCAGCCTTGCACCGCGCTTGCCCCGCCCTCGGCCCACCACATGCCGGCAATGGTTCCAGCCCCGAAGATGGCAAAGGCGGCGATCTGAGCGTACATGGTCCCGTCGAAGCTTTGTCCCACCACCGCGCCCAGCGGCACCGAGATGAAGAGGGAGAGCGAAGCGACCACGGCGGCCCCCACCCCCGCGATATGGCCGAGAGGCTCCATCGCGAGCGCATTGAGATTGCCGAAGAGGAGCCCAGTGCCGAGGAAGACGACGAAAAGGTAGGCCATGAAGAGCCAGAAGGGAGGAAGCCCTTGGAAGGCAAAAGCCAGCGCCCAGGCGACAACCGAGACCAGGGTGACGGACACCGCCGCCGCCTTTGAGAGCCGGCGCATCCCATACTTGATCACCAGGCGGCTGTTCACGAGCGAGGCGCACCCGACGGGGAGGGAGAGAACTCCGAACCAGAGCGGGAACAGCGCCCCGGTCCGATAGCCCTCCTGGAAGATTTGCTGGGCCGAGCTGAGGTAGGCGATGAAGGGTGCGAATACGCATGCGATGGCGAACATGTAGCCTACCGCGGTCCGGATTCTCAGCACTTCCAGGACGGTCCGGCCGATGGCCCGTGGGGAGAAGGGACGCCGGTGGGCGGCGGGCAGGGTTTCCGGCTGGCGAAACGCAAACCACCCCAATGCGATCGCGGCGATGGCGACGAAGGTCGCGAATATCGAGCGCCAGCCTCCCAACTGGAGGATCCCCTGGCCGAGGGCCGGGCCGACGGTGGGAACGAGCATGAAGATGGCCACCACAAAGGACATCAGACGAGCCATTTGGCGGCCCTGGTACTGATCGCGCACCATGGCCAGGGTCACGATGCGCGGTCCCGCGACCCCGATTCCCTGCAACACACGGCCCGCGATCATCACCTCGAAGGTGGGTGCGAAGATGCTCACCAGACAACCGGCCATGAACAGGAGGAGGCCGGCATGCATGGCAGCCTTGCGTCCGACGCGATCGGAGAGCGGGCCGATGAGCATTTGGCCCAGCCCAAGTCCCACCAGCAGAGCCGTGATGACGAACTGGACGTCGTTCCGGCGCAGCACGCCGAACTCGCGGCCGATCGCGGGCAGCGCCGGCAACATCGTGTCGATCGCGAGCGCCACCAGCGACATCAGCAGGGCGGCGAGGGGAACGAATTCGCCGGGACGAAGGGCAGGCCCAGCCGCCGTCCAGCTCGTCCTCCCCCCCTGTGCGCCATCATGGCGTTCTTGGCCGTCAGCCTGATCGTCCGTCCCCGGTACTTGAAGTCCGCCGCGCGGCGGTAAGTGTTGGGTCATGCCGTGATGTTACCGATGGAGAGTTCGCTTGCAAGTTCTTCTTGAGGGGCCACAGCGACATGTCCTTTTTCGGTTGAGCACGTTTGGTGTGCCGGTCGTAGCGTCTCCGTCCAGGTCGACGACCCCGCGGCAACAGAGCCACCCCGCGGTTGGTCATGATCGGCACATCCCTCAGCCCCCGGCCTGATGGATGACCTCATGGCTTTAGTGGAACCGATGGGGCGCAGGAGAAACCTCTAAGCGGCTGAGTCATTCTAATCAAATACTTACAGTCGCTTTGGTGAGGGCGACGACGTCAATGGCAAAGAGTGCGAGAAGTCCGGCAGGGGGAGCGGACTCCCGGCTCAGCGCCCCAGGCTGCGACGACTCATCCAGCGGCGCAGCAGAAAAAAGACCACCATGGCCGCTGTCCACTGCACCAGGCACGACATCACGCTGAACGAATCAAACGGGTCGTACCAGGTGTTGGGAGCATAGACAGTGGCCGAGAGGTAAAGCCACCACACCAGCAACACGATCGCCAGGGTTGGAATCACGTAAGTGACAACTCTGTCCCAGTAGCGTCCGGCGTTCCAATCGTTAGGCAAGCCGTCAATCGTTTCTTTACGGAACTGTCTGGCCCCGTGACGAATAATTACCAAGGCCATGAACGCTCCCGAAATCATCAAGGCCACACCCCAGACAAAATCCTGGTTCTCGAAGAAACCGAGGTGGAGGGCCGAGGGGATACCCAGGGCAAAGCCGGTGCTGCAAACCCCCGCGATGGCGAAGCGTCGCGAGACACCGAAGTCCACCACAATCCGGGTCACCAATTCGATCATCGAAATCAGAGAACTGAAGGCCGCAAAGGACAGTCCCAGGAAAAACAGCACGGCAAACAGATTGCCGGCCGGCATCTTGGCAAAGAGTTGGGGCATCCAGATAAAGGTCAGCCCAGTGGCAGCGGGACCGCTGGTCTGCATCACCTCCAGCACATCGACCTTGCTCATCTCGTCGCCCAGGATGGCAAAGACAGTGCCAAAGATGATGATGGCGGCCAGTATCGAGACGGTGTTGTTGCCCAGGCCGGTAATCAGCGCATTCTTGACCACACCGTGCCTGCTCTGCATGTAGGCCCCATAGGTGAGGATAAGTCCCCAACCCGCGCCCGTATCCCACGCGTTCTGGGTGAGCGCCTCCAGCCAGACTTTAGGCTGAGCCAAGGTGGGCCAGTCAGGGGTGAAGAGAAAAGCAATCCCCTCCCAGGCGCCATCCAGTGTCAGTGTTCGTCCCAGCGCTATCAATACGATCAGGAGCAGAGTAGGAATCAGAACCTTGTTGACCCGCTCGATCGAGCGGACGCCCTTCCAAACGGCCACCATGCCGAGTCCCATCGCCAAGGCATGGAAGAGCACTGGAAAGCCGCTTCCTTGAAAGCTGTCCCAAACTCCTTGGGCAGTTTGCCGGTCGAGCGGCAAGCTGCCGCCCAGCATCTTGCCAAAGTAATAGAGGCACCAGCCTGCGACGACCGAGTAATAGAACATGATGGCTGCCGCCACAAAACCGACAAAGGCGCCCATCCAGATGAATCTCTCGCCGGCGATTTTGCCGAAGGTGCCTACCACACCCATCCGCCCTTTGCGTCCCAGCGCATACTCGGCGATGATCAGCGGCACGCTCCAAAGCAACAGGAAAATGATCCAAGCCACCAGGAAGGCTCCGGCTCCGGCATCACCGCTGTTTTGGGCAGCGATGCGTGGAAAGCGCCAGATATTGCCGGTGCCAACGGCAATACCGAGCACGCTCAGGAGCAGCCCCAGTCGGGAAGAGAAGCGTTGTTGTGTCTGATCAACCATTACCGGGTTCTCCGGGGTGGATGTTAGCGATCGTCAGTGTCGGGTTTGATGTTCACTCGCGACATCTTGTTGCCGGTTGCGAATTAAGCCCTCGCTGTCACTAAAGGGCAAGAGTTACGGACCTTTCAATCATCGGCAAAACTGGGCAGTTGTCAACCATTGATCATCAGAGCCCACCGGACCGCGCTCGCTGGAGGGGCTACGAGTAACAGTTCATTTGCTCACCGGCTTGATGCAGGTGGAGCCCTGGGCTTCCTCCGGCAGCCCAACCTTCAGTCAACAAGATTGGACAAACTCGGTAGACCCGCAAGCACATGCTGGGCGACAATAAGGAACAGTGACCCATGAGTGAAAAAGCAAAGATCCTGGCCACCGGCCCCCTGGATCAAGTAGCCATCGACATTCTCAGTCCCTTTGGTGAAGTCCAAGTTGCCCCCAACGGTGAACCGGAGTCGGTTCTTCCCCTTGTTTCGGAGGCGATCGCGCTCGCTGTTCGAGGCGGCGGGGGGATTGATCGGCGAGTGATCGAAGCCGGGCGGAAACTGCGAGTCATCGGCCGTAGCGGAGTTGGACTCGACAATGTTGATGTGGGGACGGCAACCCGGCTTGGGATACCGGTAGTTTTCACTCCCGCGGCTTCGGCCTCGGCCGTTGCCGAAGGGGCTATGACCTACATGCTGGCGTTGTGCAAACGAATCACCTATTGGGACCGGCAACTCAAGAAGGGAAACTGGGAGAGTCGGGAACAATCCAGGCCGGCCGACCTCCGCGGTGCTGTCCTGGGTATTGTAGGTCTGGGCAATATTGGGCAGACCCTGGCCAAGCTCGCCCGACCGTTCGATATGTCGATCCTGGCCCATGATCCCTATGTCACTCCTGAGACAGCCTTGCAACTGGGAGTAGAGCTCGTCAGTCTGGAACAATTGTTGGCCAGGGCCGATTTCATTTCCTTGCATGCTCCGTTGACCCGCAAAACGAGAGGTTTGATCAATGCTCAGAATATGAAGCTGGTCAAACGGGGAGCCTATCTGGTCAATATGGCCCGGGGCGGAGTCGTCGATAGTCTCGATACGCTCTATGACGCTCTCAACGAAGGAGTGCTGGCCGGGGTGGGACTGGACGTGTTCGAGCCGGAACCTCCCGATGTGAGCCATCCCATCTTTGGGCATCCCGGCTGCCTGACGTCGCCCCACGTGCTGGGAACGACACATGGGGCCATGAGCCGAATCTTTCGAACCATGGCCGAAGACATGGCGGCGGTCCTGAAAGGTTCCCGACCTCGCTTCGTCGCCAATCCTGAGGTTTTCCAAAATCCTTGAGGACAAATCGCCCTCAAGAATGGAAGGCGCCGCCAAAAACAAGGTTGAGTGGACGCCACTCGGATCCCCGACCGGGAACACCGGCGGTGGCCGGAGTTCGGCACCGGAATTGGAAAGTGAGATATGAAAGGTAAATCGTTGCACGAGGTGGCGGGTGTTGCGTACCCCGAGGGAGTGTTGCGCCGAACGCTCTCTTATAACCGGGAAGTCATGCTCTGTCATTTCCAGCTCAAGGCAGGAGCCAAGATCCCGCTGCATAACCATCGAGCCAGTCAGATTGGATTTGTGGCCAAGGGGAAGGTGCGCTTTCTGGGTGAAAAGGAAGCCGACTCCTTTTTGGCCCAGGCTGGAGATTCCTATGTTATGGATCCCCATCAGTTCCACGGGGCCGAGGCTCTTGAAGCGGCCGAAATCGTCGAGGTTTTCTACCCTGTTCGAGAGGAATACAAGGATGGTTGAGCGCGGCGCCGATCCGGCCTGAACCGACCGCCGGAAAGCCGCTATCCGATTACAGGCGCCTTGGGTCAGTTGCCGAGGGCTCGAACGCGCCCCAATAATTCCGTGATCGCCCGCCGGACATTGGGTTGCTCTTCAGCTGCTTCCGAGGCTTTGGGCTAGGACTCAAGCGAATCCTGTGGGATGGACATCGTTGGTCACATCCTTAGGGGTCAAGGCCAACGTTCAATCACGACTTTCTTATGGGTATAGAACTCGATTGCATCTCGGCCTTGTCCGTGCAGATCGCCAAAGAAACTGTCCTTCCAACCGCTGAAGGGAAAAGAGGCGACCGGAGCTGCAACTCCAATGTTGATTCCGATATTACCGGCCTCGACCTCATAGCGAAATTTGCGGGCGGCGCCGCCGCTACTGGTGAAAAGGCAGGCCATATTGCCATATCTACCGCGGTTGACAAACTCGATGGCGTCGTCCACGCGTCCAAAGGGCAGCAGAGTCAGCACCGGCCCGAAGATCTCGGTGGAGAGCAGGGAACTCTCAGTTTGGACATCACTCAGGATGGTCGGTCCCACAAAATAACCGTTCTCGTAGCCCGGTACGTTGGGATGACGACCATCGACAGCCAGACTGGCTCCCTCCTGGGCTCCCTGGCTGACAAGATTTTCGATTCGACTTTTGCTATCGCTCGAAATGACCGGACCCATCTCGATTCCTTCGTCAAGACCAAAACCAACTCTCCGGGAACGCGCAATGTCCGAAATAGCTTCCTGGAAGGGTTCATGGGCCGATCCGACTGTGGCAACGAGTGAGCCGGCCAGGCAACGCTGTCCCGCGCATCCGAAAGCGGATTCCCCGATGATCCGCGCCGTCCCTTCCATATCCGCGTCAGGGAGAACGAAGAGCGGATTCTTGGCTCCACCTTGGCATTGAACCCGTTTTCCCTGGGCCGCCGCCCGCCCGTAAATGTACTTGGCGACCGGTGTGGAACCGACGAAGCTGATGCCTGCGATCCGTGGATGGTCAAGAATCGCATCCACCGTCTCCTTGGAGCCGTTGACCAGTTGCAAAACCCCTTTTGGGAGACCGGTTTGCTCGACCAACTCGAGAATTTTTTGGGCGGTCAGGGGGACTTTTTCACTGGGCTTGAGAATAATGCAATTACCGCAAGCGATCGCGTAGGGGACGAACCAGAGGGGGATCATAGCAGGAAAGTTGAAAGGTGTTATGGCAGCGAAAATGCCAACCGGTTGACGAATCATCATTTCATCAATGCCGGGGGCGATGTCTTCGCTGTTGTACCCCTGAAGCAGCGACGGGATTCCACAGGCCACTTCCACGTTTTCGATCCCGCGCTGCAGCTCGCCCTTGGCTTCCTGAAGCGTTTTTCCGCATTCTCGGGTTGTGAGCGCGGCCATCTCATTGAGATTCTGCTCCAACAGCCGCTTGAGCTTGAATAGGTATTGGACTCGTTGCACAGACGGAGTTCGGCGCCATTCCCGAAAAGCCTGCGCAGCACCGGCCACCGCACGGTCCACTTCAGCGGCTGGAGAGAGGGGAACCGAGGCGATCTCCTCTGCAGTGGCGGGATTGATGACGCTAAGCACCTCCCCGGCGTATGACTTGTGCCAACTCCCATTGATGAAGTTCAAGACTTGGTGAACGTTTTCCATGGCAGCCTCCTTTCCCTTCTTTCCCATCGGTCCGCCCAGTTCATCCGGGGAAACCGGAGCAGAGAAGAAAAGCCCACCATCGGGCGGGAGTCTCTTTTCGTTGCCAGTGAGGATAAACCTTTGTTTGAGCAAGTTCCAATTCAGCCTTGTGCTGTTTTGCAAGGACAATCACTTGGATTGACCCGAGCCGAGAGATTCGGCGAGGGCATTCTCTTCGATGGCCGGATGTGTGGTCAGTCCCTGCTTCACTCGACACGAATGACTGGCCGCATGATCTTTCCCAAGAACTTGCATAACGGTCCTTTTGGGGGCCTATGAGAGAATGGAAACTGCGAAATCGTTCCCGAGATGCCCTGGGTTTGGGTTCAAGCTTGGGAGTGTTCCAAGCGGATGCCCAGGCTGGGCTTGGAGATGTTGGCGGGACTGCCGGCGTATCGTCGTCGCCCGATGCCTGAGGAATTCCAAGCGACCAGGTTGGTGATCGATGGTGGGATTCAGGTATGATTCAATAATATTCTGGCGGGGTCCATGGGCCGGTTTGGACTTGAGTCGACAAGTAAGAACCAAACTGCCGGCTGAACCGGAAGGATTAGCGGTATGCGAGCAACGAGTGTCCAAGCCAAAAGCCGCGTTGCCGAGGGCATGGAACGCTACGGAAAGTGCCTGAAACTCATGGAACCGCAGAATTCCCGCCAATTCGGTCAACGGGCCTCGTTGGAGGCTGTCCGCTTGAATGGTATTTGGTGCGCTGAATACTCCAACTGAACCTTAGAGGCCTTCTCTCTCATGTCCAGAATTGTTGAGTCTCCCCAAGACTTTGTCATTATCGGCGAGAATATCCACGCCACGCGTGTTGTGCTGCGAAAGGGGATTCGGGTCAAGATCCTTCCCGACGGGGCCGAAGCGGTTACCTATCGGGGGGAATCGGGAGAAAGGTGCTTCATGCCCATTCCCGAGAGCTACCAAAAGACCCAGCCCTATCAACAAGGTCAAATCAAGCACTACATGGTCGCTATCACCAAGGGTCTCAGCGAAAGTTCCGAGGAACGCCAACAGGCGAGAGCGTACATTCACTACGGTGTCAGAAGGCAGACAAAGGCAGGAGCCGATTTCTTGGACCTGAATGTAGACGAGATCTCCTACAAACTTGATGTTCAGAAACGAGCTATGCGGTGGCTCGTCAAGACTGTTCAAGAAGTCTCATCGATTCCTCCCAGCGTGGATTCTTCCAACCCCGAGATTATCGAATCCGGCTTAGCTGTCTACGACGGGAAGGCCGGTCGTCCCATGTTGAATTCCGTGGCTCTGGAGCGACCCGAGACCCTTGAGCTGGCGGAAGAGTACAGTGCCAGAATTGTCGTAACGGCCGCCGGGGCAGAGGGAATGCCCGAGGACGCTTCCCAGAGAGTTGCCAACGTCAAGCAATTGATGGACTTGGCCTTGGCCAGAGGAATTCCGCTCAGTGACATTTACATTGATGGGTTGGTGTTCCCCAGCTCGGTCTCTCCCGACTACGGCATGCACTATTTGGATGCAGTCAGAGAGCTACGGGAATTCTATGGCCCCGACGTTTACATAACGGGAGGGCTCAGCAACGTCTCTTTTGGGCTGCCGCAACGGAAGCTACTCAATATTGCTTTTATCAAGCTGAGTCTGGAAGCGGGGATCAACAGCGGAATTGTTGACCCTGTTCACTGCAATATTGGGCGGATACTTGAACTGGAAAGCGAGTCCGAGCCGCTCCGTCTGGCCCGGGATGTTCTAGTGGGCAAGGATGATTTCTGCTCCAATTACATTCGGGCTTGGAGGGACGGTCGGCTAAAAACGTAAGAATATAGAAGGTGACCGGGTCGAGGAGGCACAGCCCTCGAAAGACCGGACCTCTGTTTCAAGTGCGAAGGGAAAAACAATGACCATCGTCAACGAGGGTCTAAAGCAAGAACTGGCCTATGTGACCCGGCCTAACGAGTTGCAACGCATCAGCAATACTTTCGGGCAAGCGGATCCACTGCTGCAGGACATCAGTCATTTCCTCATTCGAGGCGATCAGAACGAAGTGGGCCGACTGACCAAACAGGCTTTGGAGGAAGGTTATTCGGCCAATACCGTGCTTGATGATGGACTTATTCCCGGCATGGCCGTGATTGGAATCAAATTTCGCGACAACATAATCTTTGTCCCCGAGGTTTTAATCTCGGCCCGCGCCATGAAGGCGGGGATGGCGCATCTGGAGCCCATTCTTTCGGCCTCCGACATGCCTCCGCTCGGCACCATTGTCATGGGGACGGTCAAAGGTGACCTTCACGATATCGGCAAGAACCTCTGCATAATGATGTTGCGGGGTGCCGGGTTTGTTGTCGAGAACCTGGGAGTGGATACCAAGCCGGATGAGTTTCTGGACGCGGTTTCGGAACACCGAGCCCAGATCTTTGGGATGTCAGCCTTGCTGACCACCACCATGCCCAACATGGGAAAGACGATTCAAGCTTTCCAAGAGGCAGGTCTGCAAGGTCAGGTAAAAAGCATGGTCGGGGGAGCGCCGGTGACTCAGGAATTCGCCGACGAGATGGGCGCTGACGGTTACGGCAAAGACGCCATCGCCTGTGTCGAGAAAGCCAAAGAGCTCTTGGGCTTGAACGATGAGACGGAAGCCGATCCGGCGGGTGCTGCTACCGAAGTGGCAACGATGACTTCCCGCTAGAAATAATCGTCTCCCTGTCTTTCCCCCCGCTGAGCACCAAAGTGAGAGACCATTGGCGGACCGCTTTGGCCGGGGGGTTGCCTCCTTTGGCGGGTATGCCTTCTCGAAACGTGCAGTCGGTCGAAGGGAGCGGAACAAGCTTCCAGCCGGCAGCAGCAACGGGGGACGGAGCCGGCGGCCGGCTTCAAACTCAAAGTCAGTTTTCCCGACATTGGACGCTCTGGGGCTGGGTGTTGGTGCAGGCGATCGTGTTGGTGACGCCGCTGGTCAAGTTGGCGCAGACGACATCGATTGCGGTTCTACGGGCCTCCATTTCCGTGGTTCCCGAGGCGCCGGCACAGTCGGTTCGCCCTTGGTAGGTCAGGCAAACCTGGCAGGTGAACCGGTCGAGGCCCATTGTGGAAAAGATAATGAAAGCGACAAAACCAACGACAACGAGTGCAAAGATGGTTTTGGCGGCTCGTCCCATAGGTTGGAGTATAAGTTCGCACCTCCCCCTTCTCAACCCCGGCTTCGATCCCGATTCCAGGGCAGACCGATCGTTTAGACTGAGGTAGCTCTTTTTGATTTATGCTGCAAATTCTCACTTCATCCGGAATGGAAGAGGCTCTCGAAAGTGGCCGCAAGTGGCTAACTGAGCGAGTGATCTCGCAGGCAGTGGTCGTGGGGCCAAGCTTTGGAGTCGCGGAGGATTTCGTTCTGCGGTGCAGTCGAAAAAAAACCGGCTTCCTGGGATTCCATCGGCTCAGCTTCCTGCAACTGGCAGGAGAATTGGCCACCGCTGAATTGGCGCTCAACCAGCGGGTGCCGATTACAGGTCTGGGAATGACAGCCCTTTGTGCCCGGGCCACTTATCGTTGTCTCAAAGAACCTGGTCTCCAATATTTCGGTCCGGTAGCTGATTTTCCGGGCTTCTCTCGGGCTCTGGGGGCAACGTTGCCTGAGCTGCGTTCGGAACGGATCGACCCCCGGAAACTGGTTGAAGCCGGGTCGGCCGGCGGAGATTTTCACCACCTGCTTCGGCTCTACGAAGAGGAAATGGAGCAAACTGGTTTGGCCGATACAGCGGACGTTTTCCGAGTTGCCAAGCGAGCTGTTCAGCGGGCCTCCCATCACTATCTTCAAGCCCCCTTTGTTTTGCTCTTCGTCTCTCCCACCCGATTGGTGGAGAGAGAATTTCTGGCGGCGCTTGCCGAACAAGTTCCCGATCTGTTGGCGCTGGTCATTGCTGGAGACCAGGGGGGTGTGGAAGCTCTTGCCGAGTCCCTGAACGTGGAACCCAAGGCTATCGACGACGACCGCTACCGGAGTGATCACAAACTGGATCGGCTGCGGCGCTTTCTTTTCTTGCCGAGTACTCCCACCGAAGCCCCTCCCAAGGCGGACGACAGCCTGGAGTTTTTTTCGGAACCGGGGGAAGACCGCGAATGTGTGGAGATAGCCCGGCGGATTCGCTTTGCGGTCAAAGAGGGTATCTGTTTTGACCAGGTAGCTATCCTGCTTCGAAGTCCCCGGACGTATATGCCCCTGGTGGAGGACGCTCTCCGGCGAGCCGGGATCCCCGGCTATTTTACTCACGGAACCAACCGGCCCGACCCGGCCGGTCGAGCCTTTCTGGCTCTGTTGCAGTGTGCTTCTGAAGGATTGTCAGCCAGTCGGTTCGCCGAGTATCTTTCTTTGGGACAAACCCCCTTGCCCGATCCTGCAGGAAAACCTCCAACTGCCGGCAGCATCCCGTGGGCGGAGCCTCGCAACGAACAACTCTCTTTCAAGACCCCTTTGGCAGCTCCCGAGGACCCAGTTCAAGCCGAGCGCTGGAACAACCCCGAAAAAGAGCCCGTTGTCGCCGGGACCCTGCAGGCCCCCCGGCAATGGGAAAAGTTGCTGGTCGATGCTGCTGTAATTGGGGGCAGGGATCGCTGGGAGCAGCGGCTGCAGGGGTTGGCCCGCGAACTGGAGCTACAGCTGAAGACCCTGGACCGGGAAGACCAATCGAACTTGGCTCCTCTCCACCGTCGTATTGGACAATTGGCCCATTTGCATCGCTTTGCTCTGCCTTTGATCAAGCGGTTGGACGAGCTGCCCCAGCAGGCTCGTTGGCAAGAATGGTTGACTGCCTTGGAGCAATTGGCCGGCGTGGCTCTCAAGTCGCCAAACTCAGTTCTTGCTCTTATTTCCGAGCTGCGACCGATGGACGAAGTCGGACCGGTGGGCCTGGAAGAAGTCCAGTCCGTATTGCACGACCGCCTTTCTTTTCTTCGCCAACCTCCCCCTGGGCACCGCTACGGGCGGGTTTTCGTGGGCACTGTAGAAGAGGTAGCCGGACGGTCCTTCGAATTGGTATTTTTGCCCGGATTAGCCGAGGGGATCTTCCCGCGCAAGGCTTGTGAGGACCCCCTGCTGCTGGATGAATTGCGCACCCGGCTCAGCCTGGAGCGAGCGCTGGACCGAAAGCGGCTGCAGGAGCGCCGTCTATTGCATTGGGCGGTGGCCTCAGTCCGCCGCCGCCTGGTCATCTCTTACCCTCGGGTGGATCTTGCCCAAGGACGGGCGCGCGTACCCTCGTTCTATGCCTTGGACCTGCTGCGCGCGGCTGAGGGGGAATTGCCTGACGTGAGCCGGTTGGAGAAACGAGCAGCGGCAGCTTCCCGTACCCGATTGGGATGGCCCGCTCCCAAGGATCGTAAACTGGCTGTCGACGACGCAGAATACGACTTGGCATTGCTTGACCCGCTGCTCAGCCGCGGGGACGAGTCCGGCGAAGGCCACGCCCGCTTCCTGATCAAGACCAATAAGCACCTGGAAAGATCTCTCCGTACACGGTGGTATCGCTGGCGGCCCGGTTTCAAGCCAGCTGATGGACTTGTCGACCCCGATCCAAAAACCCTGGATCTTCTCCAATCATGGCGCTTGAGCAACCGGAGCTATTCGCCCACTTCTCTGCAGCAATTTGCCGCCTGTCCCTATAAGTTCTTTCTCTATTCAGTGCACCGGCTACGGCCGCGAGAAGAAGCGGCGGCAGTGGAACAGATGGATCCACTGACCCGGGGGGCTCTCTTCCACGAGGTGCAGTTCGATCTATTCTCGGAACTGCGAAGTCGGCGACTTCTTCCGCCCAGTCCGGACAATCTTGGCCGGGTCCAGCAGGTGGCCGAAACCGTTTTCCAGCGAGTGGTCAAAAAGTATGAAGAGGATTTGGCTCCCGCCATACCCCGGGTCTGGGCGACTGAAGTCGAGAACCTGCGAACCGATCTCAGAGGTTGGCTGCGAGAAGTCATCCGTGGCGGGCCAGACTGGATTCCCGATCGTTTTGAATTCGCTTTCGGCTTGCCTTTGAGTCCTGAGCGAGATTCCGAAAGCCGGCCCGAGGACGCCGTGATCAACCGGGGCGTCAGGGTACGCGGCTCGATCGATCTTGTCGAGAAGAGCAAGACTGGGGCAGCTCTACGCGTGACGGACCACAAGACCGGCAAAGCTCCATCCAAGAAGGCATTGGTGGTCAAGGGAGGAGAGGTCCTGCAACCCATGATCTATGCGTTGGCAGCGGAGAATCTGCTCAAGAAACCGGTGCAGTCGGGCCGGCTCTTTTACTGCACGCGAAGAGGGGAATTTCAGGTTATTGAAGTTACCCTGGATGAAAAGAACCGGTCCAAGTTCCAGTTGGTCACGGATGTGATCGATAAAGCCCTGGCTGAAGGCTTTCTTCCAGCCGCGCCACGAGAGAAGGCCTGCGGCTTCTGCGACTACCAGCGGGTTTGCGGCCCCTATGAGGAACAGCGAGTGGGCCGCAAAGATCCGACCCGCCTGGCAGATTTGAACCGATTACGGGCATTGCCATGAGCTTATCCCGCCAACCCTCGGGTCCGGATAAATCGACTTCGGAGAAGCTGATAGCCGAGGACCGCCGTATGCGAGAGCGGATCTTGACCTCGCTGGAAGAGAGTCTGTTGGTGGAAGCGGCGGCAGGCACCGGCAAGACGACTGTTCTGGTGCATCGTCTGGTGGAAGTCCTCAAGCAGGGAACTGGCATTGATGGAGTGGCTGCCGTCACCTTCACGCGCAAGGCGGCCGGCGAGTTGAAGCTTCGCTTACGACAGGGACTGGAGCAGGCGCGGGTTCAGGCCTCGCCCAGCGAGAAGGCCAACCTCGAAACAGCCATTGCCCGCTTGGAAGAGGCGCGTATCGGCACCATTCACTCCTTTTGTGCCGAGCTGTTGAGAGAACGGCCGGTGGAAGCCGGCGTTGATCCTGATTTTCAAGAACTGTCCGAAGAGGAAGCTCCCCGCTTCTTTGATCAGGCATTCAAGGTCTGGATCCAACAGAAGCTCGACGAGATGCCGGAGGCTCTGAGTCGGGTCTTGACCAGGCTGGCCCACCGCCGCCGCTTCGGCAACTTGTCCGCTTTGGAACAAATCCGTGAGGCGGGATGGAAGTTGGCGGAGTGGCGCGATTTCTCCGCCTCTTGGCGCCGCCAACCGTTTGACCCTGGGGCCGCGGTGGACCGGTTGTTGAAGCAAATCGCCGAAGTAGCGCGGATCAGCGCCAAATGTGAGTACCGGAAAGACTATCTTCGTCTTTCTCTACAGCCCACCCGTTTTTTCCAGCGCGATCTCGAAAAGGCACGTGAGTTGGGAGCGCTCGATCCCCACGACCTGGAAGCCCGCTTGATCGAGCTGAGCTTCGCCCTCAACAGGGACCGGCGCAAAGGTCGAGGTCTCTTTGTCCAGGGCTATAGCCGCCAACAAGTCCTGCAGCTACGGGAAGAACTGACCCGTTGCCTGGAAGATTTCAAGGTCCGGGCCGATGCCGATCTGGCCGCTTTGCTGCAGCGGGAGCTACAAGGACTCATCGCCCAATATGAGCAGGTCAAACGACGCGCGGGAAGTCTCGACTTTGTCGATCTTCTTATTGGCGCCAGACGATTGATCCGGGACAACCCGACCGTGAGAGCACACCTGCAGAGAAGGTTTACCCACATTTTCGTAGATGAGTTTCAGGACACGGATCCCCTTCAGATTGAGATTATTCTGTTGCTGGCAGCCGGTGACGTCAATCAGAGCGATTGGGAGCAGGTACAGGTCAAGCCGGGAAAACTCTTTCTGGTGGGAGATCCCAAGCAGTCGATTTACCGCTTTCGCCGGGCCGACGTGACGCTTTATCAGCGGGTCAAGGCACAACTCCTGGGGGCCGGTGTCGGCGAGGCTCGACTGAGCCGAAATTTTCGTTCGGAGCAACCGTTGCAGGAAGCCGTCAATGCGGCCTTTTCCGACGTCATGGATGGGGATCCCGAGGTGGGTCAGCCCGACTATGTCCCCCTTTTGGAGCACCTGCCCGGCAATCCAGCTCATCCCCCGGTGGTGGCATTGCCGCCCCCGCGGCCTTATGGCTACTACGGGATCACCAAAAAGGCAGTGGAGGAATGCCTTCCCGATACAGTGGCGGCCTTTCTCGATTGGCTGATTCGCGAAAGCGGTTGGAGTATCCGGGATCCGGAGGATCCGCAAACACTGATTCCGATTCAGCCTCATCACATTTCGCTGCTTTTTCGGCGCTTCCTTTCCTGGGGAAAGGATGTCACTCGACCCTATGTGCAGGCGCTGGACGCGCGTTCGTTGCCTCACCTGTTGGTGGGATCCCGTTCTTTCCACCAACGTGAAGAGGTCGAAACCTTGCTTGCAGCTCTCACGGCCGTGGAGTGGCCCGATGATGCGCTCTCTGTTTTTGCCACGCTGAAGGCTTCTCTCTTCGCCATTCCCGATAATCTCTTGTTACGGTGGCGCCTCGAACTGGGTTCGCTCCACCCCTTCCGCAAGCTTCCCGAGTCGATCGATCCGGATTTTGAGGCCATTGTCCAGGCACTTGAGCTGTTGGCCGAACTCCACCGGAGACGCAACTCGCGGCCGGTCGTGGAGACGGTCAACGAGATCCTTGAGTTTACGCGGGCCCATGCAGGTTTCGCTTTTCGCCCCGCTGGTGACCGAGTATTGGCCAATGTACAGAAAATTTGCGACCTGGCTCGCCGCTACGAGACTTCGGGTGGTATTTCTTTCCGCGGCTTCGTGGAACGTTTGACCGAAGAGTCCCAGCGTCCACGTTCTAACGAGGCTCCGGTCGTCGAGGAAGGAGCGGAAGGTATACGAATGATGACTCTTCACTCGGCCAAAGGTCTGGAGTCGCCGGTGGTCGTACTTTGCGATATCACCGCCAATTTGGCATCCAGGGAGCCGGATAAGCTGGTAGACCGGAAACGCAGTCTCTGTGCCATGAAAACTCTGGGCTGTGCTCCCTGGGAGTTGATCGAAGCGGCTGAGGCGGAGCACCGCAAAGATCTGGCCGAGGGAGTGAGGATCGCTTACGTGGCGGCCACCCGAGCCCGCGACCTGCTGGTAGTCCCAGCCGTAGGGGATAAGGCTCTAAAGGGGGGGTGGGTGTCACCCCTCGACCCGGCTGTTTATCCCGCACAGCATGCCCGACGCAATTCTCGACCCGATCCACGCTGCCCGGAGTTCGGAAACGTCACTGTACTGGCAAGACCGATGCGCTGGGACGGAACCGTGGAGTCTTCAGTCAAGCCCGGTCTGCACCGGCCCGCGAAGGGCCGGCACGAGGTCGTGTGGTGGGACCCCTCGATTCTCTCGCTCGGGAGCGAGGGTGGCGTTGGACTACGCCGGGAAAAAATCCTGGCTCGGGATGAGGGGAACCAAGCCGAACGTGGGCTTGAACTCTATCTGGACTGGAAGGAACAGCGAGCATTGGATCTGGAAGAGGGCAGGAGACCTGAATTTGAAATACTGACACCTAGCCGGAGTCTGGAACCGCCGGCTCAGTTCGAGCCGAATTTGACCGTCCAGCAGTTGGAGCGAGCCGCTGGCCGTCCCGGTGGGCGGCGCTTTGGCATCCTGGTCCATACTTTGTTGCGCGATGTAACCCTCGAACCGGATCCGGAACAAGTCAGGGCGCTGGCCAAGTACCACAGCCGGATCTTGAAGGCTTCGGAGACAGAGCGCGAAGCGGCAGTCGAGACGGTCTTGCGTACTCTTGGGCATCCGTTGCTGGAACAAGCCCGCACGGCCCGGCGTTGTCACCGGGAATGGCCTTTGCTGCTCCACCTGAAGGATGGTCGAACGGTAGAGGGAATGATCGACTTGGCCTTCAAAACCGAATCGGGTTGGGTCGTGGTTGATTTCAAGACTGATCTGGACCAGGAAAAACAGGAACAACTCTACCGGATTCAGCTCAGTTGGTATCTGCTGGCGGTGTCCCGTCTCACGGAGAGCCCAACCCGTGGTGTGCTGCTCGGTGTTTAAGTAGCGGTTGCTTGCTGACGGTTACTACCTTCGTTCCGGAAACCAATCGATTTTGTTAGACTGGCGGCCTGCGAAAGCAAAGCCAACCGAGGTTGTATTCAGATCATGAGTAGACCGTTGCCATCGACGGCTCCCGACGAGCCCTGGTCTCCTACTTCCTGGCAAAGTAAACCAGTGGCTCAGCTTCCCGTTTATGCCCGAACTGAAAAACTGGAGGAAGTGCTGAGTCAACTGGCCCGATTACCACCGCTGGTGACCAGTTGGGAGATCGAAGCGCTACGCGGTCAATTGGCGGACGCAGCCCTGGGAAAACGCTTTTTGTTGCAAGGTGGCGACTGCTCGGAAAACTTTGAAGATTGCGAGTCTTCGATTATTGCCAGCAAATTGAAGATTCTGTTGCAGATGAGCCTGGTATTGATTCACAGCGGCCAAAAGCAGGTCATCCGGGTGGGGCGATTCGCCGGCCAATACGCCAAACCGCGCTCCAATGACCTGGAAACCCGCCAAGGCGTGAGCCTGCCCAGTTACCGCGGCGATATGATCAATCGGCTTCCGTTCACCGACCAAGATCGCAACCCTGACCCGGAGTTGCTCTTGCGAGGTTATGAACGGGCCGCCTTGACCCTCAACTTCATCCGCTCGCTGATCGACTGCGGCTTTGCCGATCTCCATCATCTCGAGTATTGGGAACTCGACTTTGTAGCGCACTCTTCTCAAGCCCGGGAGTACCAACAGATCGTCCGTTCTCTCTCCCAATCTTTACGGTTTTTTGAAACCCTGTCCGGCTCCAAACTGGGCGAGGTCGATCGGGTCGATTTCTTTACCAGTCACGAGGGTCTGCATCTTTACTACGAACAGGCCCAAACCCGGCTGATTCCGAGAGTCGGTCAATGGTTCGATCTGTCTACTCATTTTCCCTGGATTGGGGACCGAACCCGCTCACCCGAGGGTGCTCACGTCGAATACTTTCGCGGTATCCGGAATCCCATCGGCATCAAGATTGGTCCCAGCACGGATCCTGAAGACCTGTGTCGGCTGATCGACATCTTCTGTCCGCAGGATGAACCTGGACGGCTCACTCTGATTCACCGTTTCGGCGCCGAGCAGATCGAGAAGTATCTCCCTGTCCTGATTCGGGCCGCTCGACAAACGGGAAAGACGGTCTTGTGGTGTTGTGATCCCATGCACGGCAACACCCACAGCACCCGCCAAGGCTATAAGACGCGCGACTTTGGCCGCATCTGCTCGGAGGTCGAAAAGGCGTTCGACATTCACGAGTCTCTAGGGTCTTTTGTTGGTGGACTCCACATCGAGGTGACAGGTGAGAACGTCACCGAGTGCGTGGGCGGCGCCCGTAAACTGACTGAGGCTGATCTCAGCCAGGCATACAAGACTCAGGTGGACCCACGGCTCAACTACGAGCAGGCCTTGGAATTGGCCATGTTGATCGCTCGCCGGCTGCAGAAGTGAACTCCGCTTTCCTTCACCGGGTGCGTTGCTGAATCAGGAGATTTCGTCGGCGAGGCTTTGGGCCTCGCTCAGCAGTCGCTCCAATACCTCCAGTCCCGAGCTCCAGAACTGGGGATCGTCGATATTCAGTCCCATCCGGGCGATGAGTCGGGCCGGCGTGTCGCTGCCTCCCGCCTTCAGCAATTCCAAATATTTGGGTACGAAGCAAGCCCCTTGGCGTTGGTACTGATTCCAAAGAGTCAAGACCAACAACTCTCCGAAGCTATAGGCATAACAGTAGAAGGGGGCGTGGACGAAGTGGGGAATGTAAGACCACCAGCGTTTGTAGCCGTCGGTGAGCTCTACGGCCGATCCATGCATCGGTGCATTGACCTCCAGCCAGAGACGATCGAGATCCTCGGTAGAGAGCTCTCCTTCAGCCCGTGACCGGTGGATGCTCTGTTCAAAGCGAGTCAGAACGATCTGACGAAAAACTGTGGCAACGGAGCTCTCCAGCTTGTGGCACAGGAGTGCCAGCTTGACCTTGGGATCCGCTTGCTGTTTGAGCAAACCATCGAAAACCAGCATCTCTCCAAAAACACTGGCCGTTTCAGCCAAAGTCAGGGGAGTCGTTTGTTGCAAGATTCCCTGTGGCTGCGCCAAACGCTGATGAACACCATGGCCCAGTTCGTGGGCCAAGGTCATGACGTCGTTCAGTTTGTCGGTGTAGTTCATCAGGATGTAGGGATGAACCGAGGGAACCGTGGAGCTGCAAAAGGCTCCACCTCGTTTACCTGAACGAGGCCCGGCATCCACCCAGTGACCGGAGAAAAACTCGTCAACGACGGCGCCCAAGCTGGGACTGAACTCAGAGTAGGAATCTCTGACGATTTGGCAGGCTTGATCCCAATTACAGTGGGGGATCGTCGCACCCTTGATCTCAACCGGAGCGTAGCGATCGTAGTCATAGAGCGGAGAGATTCCCAGCAGGCGGGACTTGAGCCGATAATAGTCCTTCACAATGCAGATTCGGTCTTCACAGGCAGAGACCAGGGCATCTACGGTCTCGCGCTGAATTTCGTTGGCGAGGTGACGACTGTCGGCGGGGTCATCGTAATCTTTGAGGCGGCTGTTGACGGCATGATCCCGGAGCAGGGTGTTAAAGACGAAAGTTGTCAGGCGCGAGTCCTTTTCCAGTCCTCGCGTAAAACCCGCATGCGCGGCTTGGCGGACGGCTCGGTCCGAATGGTGCAGCAGCGCCAGCGTTTCACTTTGGCTCATTGACTGGGTTCTTCCTTCAAGCTCGACCTCGTAAACGGCAGCACTCGTCGTCTCGTCGAATAGCCGTCTAAAGGCCGTTGCTCCGGTCGAACTCTTCTCAGCCAGAATGATCTCCTCAGCCTCGCTCAGAGTATGCGGCTTGTAGCGCCGAATGCCGGTCAAAAAGTGTTTCCAGCGCGCGCAACTTGGGCCCTCCACTACCTTGGCGGCCACGTCGTCATCGAGAGCAATCCAGTCCAGTTCGAAGAACATCACCGTGGTCCGGACTTTGGTCAAAAGCTCTTCGCTGCGTGCCAGCAGAGCACCGTGGCGGGAATTGTTGGAATCGGCCGAGTGCAGCAACCGAGTGTAGGACACGACGCGGTAAGCCAAGTCGAGCACCCGCTCGTAATGCCGGAGTGCTTGAGCAATCAGTTCGGGGCTGGGTCCGGAGGGTACCGCGATCCGGTCCCGATAGCGGTGCACAAATTCTTCCGCGGCCGTTACGGCGTCCTGCTCGGTCTGGGCCAAGCTGGGATCTTCCGGAGACTCGAAAAGATCGCTAAGGTCCCAACAAACACGCTCGGCACTCAGCCGAGTCGATTTGTTCGCACTAACCGAGGTGGTACCGGGGGAATCCCTGCCGGGTGCAAACTGGTGAATGTCGGTCATCGATTCCTCCCGGCGTCAACACGCGATCATTTCATCAGCCGTACTTGAGGTCAAACGACTTGAGAAGGCAACCAAACAGGCTTACCGGCAGGACCTAAGTCAGGCTCCTCTTACACAAACGGCAAAGAAGGGTCCGCAGCTTCGGCCGGCCGGATCGACACGCCGAAGGTCGGCTGACGAGGGTTCTTATTCCGGCTCCAATACCGCCAAGAGTGAAATGGGATCGACACGGGTTTGAGCCAATCGCACCGTCCAGTGGAGGTGAGCGCCCGTGACTCGGCCCGTTGCTCCCACCAGCCCCACCACTTGACCGGTAACAACCTCCTCGTCCTTGCGAACCTCGATGCGAGAGAGGTGACCGAAATAAGAATAAAGACCCAAACCGTGATCCAAAATGACAGTGTTCCCCGAGTAGTAGAGCGGTGCTGCCAGAACCACTCGGCCGGAGTTGGGAGACCGCACCGGTGTCCCCTCGCCGGCACTGAAGTCCGTTCCACTATGAGGGCTGCGCGGTTGTCGGTTGAGTACGCTTCGCTTTCCGAATCCGCTGGTCGGCGCCCCCGGCACCGGCAGAACGAAAGCTTGGTTCCAAAGTCGCTTGGGGGTCACCGACTTGAAAATTGAGGCAACCTGGCGCGACTCGCGGCGAATGCGTTCCAGCTCATCGGCTGGAGGGGTCACAAATTTGGGGTCAACGGTCAGATGCCGGGTAGGAAAAGTCTTGCTTGCCACCTTCAACATCAGCTGCCGCGGTTGGAGAACTCCATCCACTTCCACGTCGACCGGATAGTCGCCGGCCGGTATAGCGAGGTCAATTCCCAACAAACCCTCCCAATGCTGTGGAGACACGCGAAAACAAGCAAAGGTCTTGTCCCAGGCCTTCAGCCTGACCTGCTTGGCCGGCTGCGGAAGGCTGAGGGAAAAGCGAACCACCTCTCCAGGGCCTAGGGAGCGGGCGTGGTGGCGAATCTGGAGTTGGGGATTGGCAGGCGATGGAGAGGGTTGGGCGGCCAGCGAAAATAGCCCCGCGACGCATACCAGTCGAATCCATCCGATCCGAGTCTTGACTCTTGAGGCCGGTTTGAACACTGTCGATCCTTGCTGGCATGGCTGCGTGCCGCGGGTCGGCGCGCCCATCAGACCCCTGGCGAGTCGTGCGCGGCCACTACAATAATTGCCTGGTCCGACTAAAACCGCCGTCACCATCTCCAAGATGGGGTCAGCGGACTCTCAAGGTATCCGTGAACTCGTCAAAACTCTGCTTCCACTTGAGCACGGTTTGATCGGGGCCCGTCAGTTTGAAAAACCAAGGCCCCCCAGTGGTCTCGAGGATGGCCGCCAGCAAACGGAAATTGGGCTTGGGCGGTCCCGGTGGCGCCATCGGTCCCATGGAAGCCGTGTAATTGCCCGCTACTTCGACAACCGTCACTGTTTGGCCGTCGACCTCTTTGGTTCGGGTTTCGGCCGAGGCGGCAGCCGAGCTGCCGTCGGCTTGCGTGAATTGACCGATCCAGCGCGAAACGTTGGCCTCGACGCTTCCCCCCTGTCCGGGAAAGTGGAAAACGATCAGTTCGGCGTCCTCCGGGTCACCCTCAACCCGCGCCAGAAGATATCGATCCTGCCGCATGGGCGAACCGGGGTCGACTTGGGTCCAATCCGGGGGAGCCTGATAAGTAACAGCGGCGCCGGTTTGGCTGCCTTCAGACTGTGGAAGGGGAAAGGCACGCGTTTCAGTATTAGTAGGGGCCTCATTCGAACAGCCCAGCATCGACAAGGTTAAAAATCCCAGCCCAGCCCAATTTCTACCTATCATTCTCACCCTCCTTGGAGATCTCTCCAACCCCGGTTCCCTCAACTATTTTCGCCGCTGTCCAACAAGGGGGACCTGCCGGCGAACCCGCTGTCTACCTCATGCCAGTAAGTGATATCTTCTTCGCCGAGTTTCCAGCAAAGGTACACTTCGCGTCCCTCGCGGACATGGGGGAAGTCGATCAGGCCTTCCTGCACCCCCTTCACCAAACAACCCAGTTCTTGCAGCCGGGTGACTTGAGACCTTAACGCGACCAGCAAGAGGATGTAGTTGGTGCCGGCGGGGCTGCCGGCATCGTAGGGCCGATGCTCGGCCAAAGCCTGAGCCACCTTGCCATAGCCTTCAAGCTCGCTGGAGATCCCCACCATTCTGTCAGCCAGCTTTCTTACGGTCGGCAGCAGACTACGCGCTTCGGCGACTGAGAAATAACGTTTGGCCATCAGTACGGTAGCGATTATATAGCAGCAGGCAGAGCTGTTGAATTGTGTTTATACTCAGGTGTTGGAGCTTTTCACCGTCTCATCGCTCCCGCGAAAGGGAAATCTACCGCGGCGCCGGAAGTAGGCCAGCAGCCCATGAAATGCGTGATTTGCCAGCGGCGCAAGGGGAAGCGCCCATGTCCCGCCAAGGGTGCGAGCATTTGCTCCCAATGCTGCGGGGAAAAGCGAGTGATCGAGATCGATTGTCCCGCCGACTGCCATTACCTGACTGCTGGGCAGGCGTACCACGTGGGGAAGAACTACGTCGCCCATCTCGTCAGCCAACCGGACTTGGAACGCCGGAAAGTGCTCTATGAGACCAGTTTGAAATATGCCGAGCTGATCGATCGGGTGGAAGCTCAATTGGCGCAGGCTGCTGCCGGGACTCGCCTCCTTGAGGATGGCGAGGTGAAAGAAGCCTTTGAACTTCTGATCAAGAACTATCGCACGGAGCAAAGCGGTCTCGTCTACTCCCACTCCAGCCCCCGCCCTCAAGTTCAATTCTTGGTGCGCGAGTTGGGAGAATTCCTGGAAGGTCTACGCCAGCAAGCCAAGATCGGCGAGACCCCTGGGCTGGGGCTTGAGGACCTCATCTGTTGCCTGGATTGGTTGGGGTCCAAAGTGGACTTTCAACTCAAGAAACAGGGTGGAGCGGGACGGGATTATCTCAAGCTGGTGGCCAGAAGCCACCCCGAGAGTCGACCCAAAGCTTCAGGGAAGCTGATCTATCCCTGAAGAACCACCAATTCCGGACATTGGGTCTGAGCCGGGCGGGATTTCATTGGCGGAGCCTTGCGAACCGCAAAGGCAAAGGATCGGTCAGACTCGGCGCCGCGATCTGTGCATTCCGCTCGCGGTTGCCATTCAGTAACGCCACTCTTCGTGAGCAAGCGGCGCCTGGTTGAGTTGGTCTCGACGCAGGCGCCACCCAGGCATGAGACTGTCCATCAGGCGGCGAAACCGATCGTTGTGACTGCGCTCGATCAAGTGGACCATCTCGTGCACCAGGATGTACTCGAGGCAGGAGGCCGGTTTCTTCACCAGTTCAAGATTCAGCCAGACGCGCCGGGCCTCTCGGTTGCAGGTTCCCCAACGGGTCCTCATCTTCCTGATGCGAACCTCGGCGACGCGCGCGCCTACTCTCGGTTCCCATTTCTCGAGCAGCGCCGGCAAGCGCGCGCGGAGCCGAGACCGATACCAGCGATGAAGTATCGCCTCCCGCTTGTCGCGGTTGGCACCGGGACGAATCCGCAGCCCCATCCTGGTGTTGTTGAGCAGGCGGACGGTGGGCGGAGCGTCGCGCTCGGTTACGTCGAGCCGGTAGCGCCGGCCCTCGAAGTAATGGCTCTCACCGCTGACGAATTCCCGCTGGGATTGTCGATCCTGTCCCACGAATTCGGCCTGCCGCCGGCGTCCGGTCGGTTCCGTTGATCCGCCGTGGTCGTCCTCCCGACAGGCTTCGAGATATGGCGTTCGAGCCGGCTTCCGGGAGGTCGATTCTGACCGCTGAAAAGTGGAGTTTCGTGCCGATCGGGGAGTGCACATGGGACAAAGGGGGGCATGTGCACGAAAGAGTCCTCTCAATGTGCACGTACACTTTTTCCTATCCCGCTGTCCCCTTTACGGTTACGGCTCTACTCCCGGACTCGCCGTGCCGATCGGGGATTTCGGAGGTGGACGGGAGCGACCCCCCCTTTTTGCCTCCCGGATCGGCACTGCGGGGCAGGCTGATGTGCACTGGCGTGCCCTCACCTGGGAGGGGCGCTCCCGTCCCAACAATCCCTGCGGGAAGGCTCGGAGGAAGACTGCAAGTGGAACCTTCACCTTTCAATGACAGTCCCTGCGAAAATCGTGGGCGGGCTCCAGCCCTATCCCGAAGGGAATTTTCCCAGATCACCTTCTTGTGCTCTAGTCTTTGGCATGTGGGAGCATGGGGCAACTGATTTGGAGGAACCGGTTTGCTACCGACATCCTATGCATGTCGGACTCTACGGGTAACATCCGCGTGGGGATTTGGCATAACAGTTCGGAGGTGACTAAATGGCCCGCATGATCGATCTCGAAGCGCTGCTGAAAGCCTGTGATGACGATGCATTTGACGACGGTATCCGGTTCGATACGGAGCTTGTACCCCTTGGCGGGCCAGGCAGCCCAGTCAAGCCAGCAGTCTATGAAGGTGGGACCTACCAGCAGGATCGCCGTTGGGCCGCACCCGATGATACCGAGTCCACGCCAGTTATCGTGATCGACAACGTGCCGTCACAGGCCAACCGGCTGGAAGATGCCCTCCGCCGCCACCGCGAATCAGTAGGCATACCGGAATTCATTCTCGACTTCTCCGATATGGCCCATTTGCCCGCGCATCTGCCCAGACAATTGTCGAGCCTGAAGTTCCCGCATCGCAACGCTGACGCCTATCTTCGAGATGCCGAACTCGACGGCAAGGACTTCATCCAGACGGACTTGGGGAAGCAGATCTTTGGCGCCACTGCCCAGACCTGCGGACCGCTGATGGCGTGGTTCCCGCAGGCCCTGTTATACGGGTTCTGGCAGTCACACCTGGGCAAGAAGCGGTCCAACACCAAGCATGCGCGCGCCTGGGTCTCGGAGATCATCGGATGGAAGCCAGCGGCGGCAGACACCAAGGTGTTCGGCCTGAAGGGAGATCCTCTCAACCTGAACACGGACGAGGCCCTGATTTCGAACCCGAATGACCGACTGGATTGGGGGATGGGGAAGGCAAGGATCGAGGGTGGGAAGAAGGACAAGCTCTCCGAGATCGGGCATGGTCAGGTTCCTTTCATGGGTGACCAGGCAACCGCCGCGGCTGTTTCTTTCGCGCGAGTGACCCAACGGGCGACCGTATCCTTCGCGCAACTTCGGCGAGTGAGTCTTGGCCCAGGTCAGCAGGCGGCCGATTCCGCAGCCCGTGCCCTGTTGGTGGCCCTCGGTCTCCACGCCCATGTGCTGGCTTTTGGGCGCGGCTTCGCCCTTCGGTCGGGGGCCGACCTTCGGCCAGCCAAGCCCACCACAACATGGCTGGGGGCCAGGGGCGATGCCCCCTGTGAGATTGGTGGTGCGGAAAAGACCGCCGAACTGCTTGGCACTGCATTTGACGAAGCCCGATCCGAGGGTGTTCCACTCGATGGTTGGGATCGCGAGCCGTTGCACCTCACACCGAAGAACAATCTCCGCAAGGCCATTCTTGCCAGCTGGCCGGAGTTGGCGGACTAGTGCTCGCAATCGAAGTCGAGCTGCTACACGGAACCTTCCGCGGGGACCCGGACGGAACCGCCAACACCGGGGGCTTGACCCGCGGCGAATGGCCACCCGCTCCCGCACGCCTCTTCGCAGCGATCGTGGCCGCCGACGGGACCGGGGATCGATGCCGCGTTACCGATGGTTCCGAGCTGGAGTGGTTCGAGCGACTTCCTCCGCCAGTGATCCACGCCGATGCCGCTCCGTGCCATCAGCGACTCAGGCGGCGCTATGTGGTCCGGCACGAAGGCAGCGCCGCGAAGTCGACTCATCCGCAATACCTCGGCAGGATTCCCGTTGAGATCCGTCCAGGTGTACGTGTTGCCCCGCGGGAACCCCACGTCGTCTACGTCTGGGACGTGCAGGCATCCGGCGAAATGGTCGATGCCCTCCGGCGCAGGGCCGCTCGAGTCGGCTATCTCGGAGCAGCCGACTCCCCCGTACGCATGCGGGTTGGAACGAGTGCCCCGGAACTAGAGGCTTTCGAGGAGCCCTTCGTGCCCGACCCGGCAGGTACTGTGGAAATCTGCGTTCCCGAACAGGGGGACCTGCAAGTACTCGACACTATGTACCAGGCTTGGACCAAGCACGGAGCCAACATCGCCCGCACCCAGTTCGGTGCGCTTCGCCATCAGGTCAGCTACCGTGCTCCGGGCCGTGCCCAAAGGCAAGATTTGGGCTTAGTCGTTGCTTGGTTGCGTTTGGAAGACGCTGTTTCGGGCCGACGGGTCTCGGTGGTGACAAACATATTCAAGAAAGCTGTGCTCAGTCGTCATCAGGACATGCACGGTGAGCCACCACCGGTTCTTCATGGGCACGGCTTCAAGGGCAAGGGCTTCGATTTGGCACGATTTCTGGCCCTGCCTGACGCGGGATTCCCCCGGTCCCGTGGGCGTATTCACGGGATCGCCCTCTGGCTGCCTCCCGGCTGCAAGCCTGACCTGCAGTCTCGGGTCACGGAAGTGGCGTACTCGATCCGCCGCCTGACCGGAGCTGGTGTGGATGTGGCGGTGAGTCCGTGGATCGACGAAGACCGCCCTGTCGCTTCCAACCCTACACGGTGGACGCGGAAAAGCCGCTGCTGGGTCACAGCGTTTCCGGCTCTTCACGAGCGCCGGGGCGAACTCGACCTGCAAGAAGTTGCGCGGTGGTGTAGGCACGCAGGCCTTCCTCCGCCCCGCGCTTTCCGGTCGGCTCGCTGTCCGCTTGTTCGCGGTGCCGTGGACTTGGCCCCGATTGAGGCAAACCGGCCCGGGCGGCCTGGGCTTCCGTATTCCCACCTCAAGATCTGGTTCAACCAGCCCGTGACCGGCCCGGTGGTCATAGGGGCGGGTCGGCAGCGGGGCCTTGGACTATGTGTGGACGCTGACGATCGCGAGGGCGATGCATGAGCGAAGGCCCCGGGCTGGACTTCATGCCCACGTTCCCCGCGTTCTATCGGGCAATCAATAACCGTTCACCATTCCCTTGGCAGGCGCGCCTCGCAAACCAGGTTGCCCAGGACGAGACGTGGCCCGTGGAGGTCGGCATCCCGACCGGGCTCGGAAAGACCGCCTGCTTGGACATCGCGGTTTGGTGGCTCGCTTCCCAAGCGGATCGGCTTCCGGAGGAGCGTACTGCACCTACCCGGATTTGGTGGCTGGTGAATCGGCGGCTCCTGGTGGATTCCACGGCCGAACATGCCAAGGCAATCCGACGGGCACTTTTGGATCCACAAGCGGTCGGAATCAATGGCAACGGGACGCTCGTGATGCGCGCCGCGGCAGCTCGCCTCCGTGCGCTAGCCGCGGATAGTAATTCTGATCCGCTGGAGGTGATTCGCCTTCGTGGCGGAGTCCAGTCACGCGTTCCCACCGACCCGTCGCGACCCTCCGTTTTGCTGTCCACCCTGCCGATGTTCGGCTCTCGTCTCCTGTTTCGTGGCTACGGCTCAAGTCGCTCGATGCGCCCCATTGACGCCGCGCTCAGCAGCACGGACAGCCTGGTTCTGGTTGACGAAGCTCATTTGGCCAAGCACTTGATCCGCCTCGTGCCGGGTCTCGCCGAGTGCATCCGGTACGCCCGGCCCGTCCTGGGCCGCAGGAGATCGAGACCTCAGGTGGTGGCGCTGACCGCGACGGGCGACGCGTCGGTCCACGATCGATTCGACCTCGATGCCGACGACGAGGCCAATCCGATCGTACGACAGCGTCTCGATGCATCGAAATCGATGCGAGTCCGGTCGGTGGCGCGCGATGCCGCAAAGGGGATGGTGCAGGAAACCCGATTGCTCCTGAAACAGGCAGCCAGACCGGCGAACTGCATCGTGTTCGCCAACACACCGGCGACAGCCAGAGCTGTCTATGACGAGCTTACCTCCACGCGCGGGAAGGGCTTCGGCCACCCGTCCGATATCGTCCTGCTGACAGGGCGAACGCGAGAGCGTGAGGCCGAACGAACCCGCGAGCGCGTCCTGGATCGGGCCAACGGCATGCCAGCGTCCCGTGATCCCGCGGCTCTGCGGGAACGCCACCTGATCGTTGTCGCCACGCAAACGCTTGAAGTGGGCGCCGACATCGACGCCGAGTACTTGGTGACGGAGACATGTGGCGTACGCGCACTGACGCAGCGGCTGGGGCGTCTCAACCGCCTTGGCCTGTTCGAACACGCCAAGGCAGTCTACGTTCACGCGCCGGCTCGAAAGCGTAAGGGGCAACCGACCGGTGCTGCCCCGGAGTGGCCGGTCTACGGGACCGAGCCGGCGAGAGTGCTTGCGCGGCTTGAGAAGGCGATGGATGGTGCGGGCGCTGCCAAGGTGTCACCTCGCAATGTTGCCACAGTGCTTGGCAAGCCGGGAGACGACGCCGACCGCGCCCCGGAGATCTTGCCGGGTCTCCTCTGGGAATGGGTGAAGACGACTACGCCACCCGAAGGCGAAGCGCCGGTCGAATTGTATTTCTCGGGCATTTCCGGCGCCAACTACGCTGTGTCTCTGATCTGGCGCGCGCATGTTCCAACCCAAGGAGAACGACTGTGGCCGCGGGCAAGCGACCGAGAGGCCATCGCGGTGCCGATCGGCGAGGTGCGCCAAGCGCTGGAGAGCGACGGCGAATTGCGAAGGCTCACCTCTGACGGTGTCACCATCGAGACTGTGGCACCGGGCGAGATTCGTCCCGGCGATGTCCTTGTGCTGGCCATCGACCGAGGACTTCTGGATGAATTCGGGTGGAATCCGAATTCATCACTCCCGGTCGTCGACATGTCCATCGAGACACACGGCGTGCCCGTGCATGCTGACGCGCTGAAACGACTGTGCGGCGTGGGGGTTGGTAGTCTCGTCAACACGGCGCTGGGGATCGTCCCGGACGACGCGGATGTAGATGAGGCCGATCAGGCTTCCGCCGTCGTGGAGATTGTCGAGGCCCTGAAGGTCACGACCGCGTTTGGTTGGGATGAGACCGAGTGGAACGAGGTCCTATCCAAAATCCAGCCACGGGTGATCAGCTCAGCCAACGAAGTTTCTCGTCTCGTTCTCCAGAAACCAGTGGATCCCGGGGAGCGGAGCGATGAACTAGATGAGACTTCGCTGGCGGCGAGCGCCGTCGAACTGGAAGCTCACGGGGTGGCCGTCGGAGCCCACGCGCGGTTGATCGCGGAGCGTATCGGAATCTCCAGCGAACTCGTCGAAATCCTGGACCTTGCCGGCCTCCTGCACGATGTGGGGAAGGCCGAATCGCGCTTTCAGCGGTGGCTTGATCCACAAGCCAAGTCGCCCAAGCTTCTCGCCAAGTCCAGCACGCCGCGACATCGTTGGGCCGCTACGCGCAAGGTAGCAGGATGGCCCAGTGGCGGTCGCCACGAAGATCTGTCTGCTCGCCTGGTGTGTCATTGGATGGGAATGCGCAACCATGATCTCAACCCCTTGCTGGCGGATCTTCTGATCCACCTCATCATCAGCCATCACGGCAGTGGGCGCCCGCTCGTCCCGCCTGCGGCCGACGACACTTCTGGGCTGGTTACTGCCATGATTGCCGACCAGGTCGTCGAGGTCTCCGCCAACCTCGCGCGGATCGACTGGAAACAGCCCTCCAGATTCCGGCAGTTACACGATGAGTTCGGGCCATGGGGCCTAGCTCTCCTGGAAGCCATTGTGCGACAGGCCGACCACGCAGTCTCCGCAGGGACCGTCGTGCCGCCGAGGGATGACGACTGATGATGGAGATGATCTGTCGGGGGTTGCGCGCGGATTGGTTGAACGGCTGGCTGGCAGCGGTGGGCGCGACCGTGCTTGCGCCCACTCTGCGCCTCCGCTGGACATTGGACGGTTCCCCAAGGGCAGTCCTGTCCCTCGAAGAGGCCGAGCCTGCCGAGTTGCTGGCGGCCGCTTGGCCGCGCAGCGCCGCGTTAAAGGATCTTCCGATATCCAGGAATTGGGGAGACACGCCACCGGTTACGAGGAAGGTGTCCGTCCCGGCCTTCGCCGCGCGAGTTCAAGCGCTACGTTCGCACCCATCCTCGTGGACGCTTTCGTCCACCATGACAGATCTGCATGTGGAAGCAACCGGAGAGGTGGCGCACGCACCGTTTGACGCGCCGGCGCCTCGTGGATTCACGTTGCATGATCGGCTGGTAAAGGTTAGTGGCTTGGTGGAACCATCGGTGGAACGACTCGTGGAATCGCTGCAAGGTACAGCGGCGCGCGTCCAGAATAATGGACTTGGGTTCGACATCGGGCGGTTGGCATCTCAAGCGGACAACACCAAACCATGGGTCGACCCGGTGCTCGAGACTCTAGCGTTCTTTGGTCTCGCCCTGCTGCCTGTTCGCGGTGCCGGCACCGACCAGCAAACAGATAAGTCCGCCCGCTCATCGGCCAGACAGCGTGGCTGGCAAGGCGATCGTGCCCGGACCGAGCTTCGTTTCCATTGGCCTGCTTGGAGACCGCGTTTGGATTCGGCTGCCATTGACGCCCTGCTCGACATCTGGAATTGGAATGATCGGAGGCGGTGGGCAAGCGTAGGGGTCCACGGTGGTTGGCGCACCGTGAGATTCCAGAGGAGAGGTTCCAGAGACGTGACCAGAGGCTTTGGCTCGGAGCGGCTGTGACGGAAGCCATAGTGATCCCGATCTCCGCCATCGAACACTTCGTGTACTGTCCGCGGCAATGCGCTCTCGTCCATTGCGACGGCATTTGGAGCGACAACGTCCACACGTTAAAGGGGATGCGAGCGCATCGACGGGTGGACAGCGGACAGCATCGACGCGAACGAGGACGGCAGGTGCTTCGGGCCATTCCACTCTGGTCTGAGATACTGGGGTTGTCAGGCCGCGCCGATGCGGTCGAAATGGAAAGGGGAGCGGTCCGTCCTGTTGAATATAAGTCGGGTGTCCCTCATGGAATGGCAGCCGACCTTCAACTGTGCGCGCAAGCGCTGTGTCTCGAAGAAATGCTCGAGATCGAAATACCGCATGGCTATGTGTGGTACGGCGGACCGAGACGCCGGGTTCGCGTTGATATCACGCCGGCACTGCGCCGCGAGGTGCGTGATGTCATCCGCCAGATCCGGATGCAGATATTGACAGCAGAGCTACCGGAAGCGCCTAACGATCGAAGGTGTGCGGAATGCCAACTCCTCCATTACTGCCTGCCTGAGCTCACGAGCACACCGCGTAAGGTGAACAGGTACATGGCCAATGTCGTATTCGGATGCGATACCTGAGCACGGTATATATTCGGAATCATCGCGCCCGCGTGAAACATCACCGAGGGGCACTCTTGGTGTCTTCCCCGGAGGAGAGTCAGCGGATTCCACTCGAAGCGATTGACGCTCTGGTTCTCCTGGGGGGCGCTCAGGTTACCACCCAGGCACTTGACGCGTGTGTGCGCCGGGGCGTTCGCGTGTCCGCGCTCCGGATGAGCGGAGCCATCCGGTTTGTCGTCAATGGCCCTACCGGAGGGAACGTGCACTTGCGAACCGCATTGTTTCGGGCAGTTGTGGACGATGCTTGGTCGCTCACTTTATCTAAGGCGATTGTCGCGGCCAAGCTTCAGAACAGCACGAAGGTCGTCGGCCGGTGGTCGCGGGATGAGAAGAACCCCGACGAGGCTGAAATACTGGCCGCGCGAGCCAAACAGATCCGGGAACGCATCGCTCGATTGTTCGACGCTGACACCCCCGACCACGTCCGGGGCATCGAAGGCGATGCCGCAAGAATCTACTTTCGGGCTGTCAGTCAGGCTCTAGCGTCAAGTGAACTTGAATTTTCGGTGAGAACTCGGCGGCCGCCCCGGGATCCCGTCAACGCCATGCTCGGATTCTGCTACGGGTTGCTGGTGACCGAGTGTATTGGAGCGGCAGAAAGCGTCGGGCTAGACTACCAGATGGGATTCTTTCATCGACCGCGAGCAGGTCGACCATCACTAGCCCTTGACCTTGCCGAGGAGCTGCGTGCACTGACCGATCGATTCGTCGTGTCCTTGGTTCGTCGCCGGCAAGTCGGCCCCGACAGCTTTGTCCATATGCCGGGCGGCGGTGTGTACCTGAGTGACGATGGACGAACACGTCTGATCAAGGCATGGGAAGAGCACAAGGAAGCTAAAATCCGCCATCAACTTCTAGGTCGAGCGATCGGCCGTTGGGCGCTACCATCAGTCCAGGCAACACTGCTCGCTCGCCACCTGCGCGGTGATCTGCCAGCATACCCCCCGTTCGTATTGCCTTGAAGCGATGGACATTCTTGTCGCATACGACATTGCCGGCACGGAAGGCGCTGGGGGCGCGGCGCGGCTCAAGCGCATCGCCGAAGTCTGCCAAAAGTACGGCCAGCGAGTACAGTTCTCGGTCTTCGAATGCAGGCTTTCTCCTGCCCGGCTCGCTCGTATGATCGCTGAAGTTGAAGACGTAATCGACCGCCAACGCGATTCGGTGATTGTATATCGCTTTTCCGGCAGGATCGAAGACGCCGCGCTGCAACTCGGCCGAAGTCGGAGTCACAAACTCGGTGACCCCTGGGTTCTCTAATTCCTCTGCGAACCTCCAGTGATTCTTGACAGTCACGCGCAAAGCGCTGTCGTTGCAGTCCATATGCCTTATTGAATTGGCCCTGCCTTCATAATATCGTTCATGCATGCGCCCAAGAGGGCAGACAGCATCGCAATTGAAGCCTCTTATTGTCCCCTGGACAGTCCAGTTTCGCCTTGTTGCGGCCTTTTTCATACAATTAGCAGTGTCGCCGGGGTTTACGCCCCGGCCTTGGTTGAGCGGGTCTTTTCTACGGCAGTGCTGATGGAAACTGGAACCATGTGTCGCCGGGGTTTACGCCCCGGCCTTGGTTGAGCGATCACCAACCGGGCCATTCAGCAACGCCTTGATGAGTGTCGCCGGGGTTTACGCCCCGGCCTTGGTTGAGCGAAGTCACGCAAAGTCGAGGAGGCCCAATCCGAAGCAGGTGTCGCCGGGGTTTACGCCCCGGCCTTGGTTGAGCGATCTCCGTCGAGAATCACCTTAGGCGACTGGACTCGTGTCGCCGGGGTTTACGCCCCGGCCTTGGTTGAGCGTCGGTCGATGATGTCGTACGGCTGCGGGATACCCCAGGGTGTCGCCGGGGTTTACGCCCCGGCCTTGGTTGAGCGGGGTCGTTGACGATCGCATTCACCAGGCCCTCGGGGTGTGTCGCCGGGGTTTACGCCCCGGCCTTGGTTGAGCGCGCACCATGTTTGTGGACTCTGAGGACGAGGCGAGCAGGTGTCGCCGGGGTTTACGCCCCGGCCTTGGTTGAGCGGCGGCGCAGTTCCAGCAAGACCCCGCCACTGAGACGGGTGTCGCCGGGGTTTACGCCCCGGTCTTGGTTGAGCGCGGCCCCGAGCGTCTCCCCGGCTGGATTGTCCATCCGGTAGCCTTGGGCGATGGCCCACTTCATCACGGTTCCGATCCGCTGCCGCACCCGCTGGGCCGTTGGGGGCTTGGTGTTCCAGATCGGCAGCAGGACGGCCATAATATCGGTCGAGGTGATCCAATCCACGCGCTTGTCGCCAATCTTCGGATAGGCATAGTCGCGCATTGTCGTCATCCACTGGCGGCGTGCTTGGCACTCTTCCAGTTTGGCCGGTACAAGGCGACCACCTTGGCGACCATGAAACGGCTTCCAGGGCTTCAGCCTTGGAAATTAGCCCACTTTTTGATCATGGCAGAAAGCGCGTTGCCAATTTCATAGGGCAGTATTTCCGGAGCACTCAGCACGGCGTCCGACGTGACTTCTATGATGTGGCCTCTTTCCGGCTGTTCAAATGCAACCGCATACGCGATCACAAAGTTGACGACCGTTGTTGCCTCAGTCCAATCTCCATGCCTGGAGATCTTGGGATGCTGGCCTCAGCCAGACATCAATCGGCTTGGATTCGGTCGATCTTGGCTGCCAGTATAAAGTCGCTTTCGGTCAAACCGTCGATCTTGTGGGTCCAGATCTTGATTCCAACTCGACCCCAAGCGAGATAAAGATCGGGGTGGTGACCCTCGTCCTCGGCCAGCCCGCCTACTCGATTGACAAAGTCCAGTGCGGTTTGAAAATTGGGAAAGGTGAAGGATCGCTCCAAATGATGGTGGTCGATCGCTTGCCAACCGCCAAGCTGCTCCAATAGAGGAGCGATCTCGGCAGGAGTCAGGGGCGGGACACCGCCTCGGCAAGGTACGCAGCTCTTGGCAGCCAAATCGTTCATGGTTCTCTCAAAAAATTCAATTCGTTAGCGGTTATTGGGTTTCGCAACGATCACTACCCGGGTCAAACGCCATCCCAGAGCCAGCAAGATCAGGGCAGCAGCGACGGGGCGGGCCTGATCACGGGGCAAAAACGAAAACCGTAGGTCATAGGTAAAAGAGGAATCATGGTCTCAATATTAGGCATAGGCGGAAGCGACAGGTCAATCCTAAATTCATTTTGAGACCCACGTCCCCAAAACGGCGCCGATCAGTTGCAGGCCATCCCAAAGGGATGCTGTCCTCTTCTGTCAACCAGGTCTTTATGCGAATTTAGTTGACGTTTGGGGTGACTGCCGGGGAATTATAAAGTTGACTTGACAAAAAGGGTAAAATCCTTTAGAATCAATAACATGATGAAGAAGAAAGCACCTGGAAAAAGCAGCAGAAAAGGGATCAGCCTCATCGAACTATTTGACATTTTCCCCGATGAGGATTCGGCTCGCAATTGGCTTGAAAATGTCCGTTGGCCGGATGGTGAGCGATATTGCCCCCATTGCGGGTGCGGGGACCGAATCAAACCTGTCCCAAACGAGAAGCCCATGCCCTATCGGTGCTCTGATTGCCGAAAATACTTCTCGATCAGAACTGGCACCTGCATGGAACGCAGCCATATTGGTTTGAGGAAATGGGTAATTGCCATTTATCTGCTTCACACCAACCTCAAAGGTGTGTCGAGCATGAAGCTCATGCGGGATCTGAAAATATCCCAACCGTCGGCTTGGTTCCTTGCACATCGAATCAGGGAGTCGTGGCGGAAAGGTCACGGTCTTTTCTCTGGCACTACAGAAGTAGATGAAACCTTTATCGGCGGCAAGGAGCGAAACAAACACAACTCCAAGAAACTCAAGTCCGGTCGCGGTCCAGTTGGAAAATCCATAGTCGTTGGAGCCAAGAACCGAGAGACGAATCAGGTATCCGCTTCCGTGGTTTCCAGCCGGTCCAGGACCGATCTGGAAGGGTTTATAGCTTCTCGGGTTGCTCTGGATTCCACTGTCTACACTGATGATCACAAGAGTTATGGCAGGCTTTCAACAGCCTTTCACCACAACACCGTTCGCCATTCTGCCAAGCAGTACGTTGATGGCATGGCCCACACCAACGGTATCGAATCCTTTTGGTCGATGCTCAAGAGGGGCTACTATGGGACATACCACCGGATGAGCGTCAAGCACCTTCAAAGGTATGTCAACGAGTTCTCCGGGCGCCACAACGCCAGACTGCTTAACACCATCGACCAAATGGCCCTGCTGTTCAGGGGTATGATCGGCAAGCGACTGACCTACAAGGAGCTGACTGCAAATTGACTATCGAACATAGCAGCAGAAGAACTGCAACCCTCATCCTGACCTATTACGGTCCGGACGTCGATGATGGCTCGATGTCGGTAGATGATATCGGTCCAGCTATCGAGGGCCTGCTTTCGTCTTATGCGAAAGTTCTGAAATTGCAAAACGAAGAAATGCCTAGGCTGAAGCATATAAAGCTAGGCAAGGGGTCGGCAGAGTTGCTTTTCCTTTTGGAGAACGCTGGAACCATCGTAACGGTCGGAAAAATGATCGAGATGGTTGTTCGTCTCTGCAAATGGCTAAAAGGGCGGCAGCCCCAAAAAGCGATTCCTACACTTGATCAGCCAGAGCAAAGCATGATCTTGGTGAGTCACTCGGGAGAAGAAATTACTGTTCCACTGGATGTTTTCGAGGCATACAGAGACAAATTGCTAATTCCAGAACTGAGAAAAATGAACGCCCCGCTAGAAGAAGGTAGAGTCGAGGGGTGGAAAACACAGGCGCAGGACAGTCAAGAACGCATCGAATACACCGTGACGGATGCCGACAAAGAGTGCTTTGCAGAGGAAAAAGTAACCAAGACCGAGGAAACAACACTCACGGGACGCCTGAACGCGGTTACGAAATCAACCCAAAGTGGGTATATCCTTTTGAGCGATGGAGACAGGGTTCACTTCAAATTTGTGGGTGACAGCCCGGCTTCTCTCTACAAATCCTTTCCGCATAACGGTCTGGTTCGGGTAAAGTGCGTCGCACGCCTTAACGGAAGCATGAAAATCATCCGTTTAGATATTTCTTCCATTGAAACTCTCCAAGGAACATTCGGATTTGATGCTACTTCTCAATGAACTCCTCAACCTCTACCCCCGTAGCGGATTGGAGCGAAGCCAGAATTCTCCTGTAATTTCCTTTGTGCATTCGAAAATAGACATTACCTATGGGGTGTTCGGGGACGTTTTCGAACTCGATTGTTGCCCAGTGCTTTTTTCCCTTGCTGAAAAGCAGCCAGGGAGAAAAAAGCAGCCCGGCCTTGTAGCGCCGATGGGCAGACCGCTCGTAGACGATCTTGGTTATATTGTCGAATGGGATTGTGGCGTACTCAGGAATTCCGTTTTTCTCACCAGAGATTTGTAGTGTTTTGGATTCAGGATCAATGACTACCCTTGCCCTGAATTTCTTTTCTTTGTCACCGGATACGGTGAAGAAGTTTATCTTCTTGAAGACTGCCGTCTGACCAGTAACAACTAGAGGCGAAAAGATGAAAAAAACTAAAAGACCAATCCCTGCACCACGTAGTCCAAAGGATCTAGCTTCGGCCATGTTTGGATTGGCTGACAAGAAGCTACCGAAAGAGAGGCGTCGATTCAGAAAGGGAAAAAGGTAGGCCATGGCTGGATTCTCCTGTGCTCGATCTCCCCTCATTGGGAGTCGGACCCCTGTGCAATTTTGGCAGTAAGGATAATAAACCCGCCTATGTATTTTGTCAAGTCAACTTTATAATCCCCGACTGCCGTCGCCTTTTCTTGAAGGCTGGAAGGAATATGCCTGAGGCGGTTGATCCGCAGGAAGACCGTTCAGTAACCGGCCTTTCGCAGTTGCTCTTCGTACATTCCGAAAGTGAGGTCCGATCTCATGCAGGAGGATGCTGGTAATGCAGTCCCGTCAGCTCTTGACCGGCATTGGCGGAGAGCTATCCGTGGTGTTGTATAGGAGTGCAACATTGGGTAGGGTAGAAGGAATGCATTCCCTTCTACCTGGAGGATGGCAATGAGCCTCAACATCAAGAACGACGAAACCTGTCGGCTGGCCGGCGAGCTGGCCCGGTTGACTGGCGAGACCATGACCGGCGCTATTACGGTCGCGTTGTGCGAACGTCTGAAGCGCGAGAAGCATGCGCGTAGCGTCGAGACCCGCCTTCAGGAGATGCGTGCCATCGCTGAGCGCTGCGCCAAGCTTTTGGGACCGGGACCCCCGGCCGTGAAGCATGGCGATGTGCTCTACGACGAGCGGGGGTTGCCCAAGTGATCGTTGATAGCTCGGCGCTGCTCGCCGTGCTGTACCGTGAGCCGGACGCGGAACGTTACGAGACGGCAATTGCTACGGCCCCGAATTGCCGCATGTCCGTCGCCAATGTGCTGGAAGTGTCGATTATTGTGGAGGCCCGCGGTGGTGAGGCGGCAGGGCACGAGTTGGATGCGTTCCTGGACAGAGCCGGGATAGTATTGGCGCCGGTCACGGCCCAACATGTTGAGGCCGCCCGCCGCGCTTGGCGCCGCTTCGGCAAGGGCAATCACCCGGCGGCGCTGAATTTCGGTGATTGTTTCGCCTACGCACTCGCGAAAACTGCGGGCGAGCCGCTCCTGTTCAAGGGGAAGGACTTCGCCCGAACCGATATCGAGGCGGCGTGATCGATCAAGAAAATGCGTGCAACTGTCTTGAGCCGCGGACTCCCAGCCGATGCCCGGCCAACTGGACTATAAGCCAGGAGTCAAGCGGAAGCTTTGATTCGGTCGATCTTGGCGGCCAGGATAAAGTCGCTTTCGGTCAAACCGTCGATTTTGTGGGTCCAGATCTTGATTCCAACTCGACCCCAAGCGAGATAGAGATCGGGGTGATGACCCTGTTCCTCGGCCAGCCCGCCTACTCGATTGACGAAGTCCAGGGCGGTTTGGAAATCGGGAAAGGTGAAGGACCGTTCCAGATGGTGGTGGTCGATCACTTGCCAACCCCCAAGCTGATCCAATAGAGGAGAGATCTCGGCAGGAGTCAGGGGCGGGACACCACCTCGGCAAGGTACGCAACTCTTGGCAGACAAATCATTCATGGCTCTCTCAAAAGATTCGATTCGCTAGCGCCCGTTCGGTTTCGCAACCGTCACCACCCGGGTCAAACACCATCCCAGAGCCAACAAGATCAGGGCAGCGGCCACCGGCAATAGCCCGATCGGGGGGTGAAGGTGAAAACCGGCGGTCATATGTAAAAGAGGAGTCATCGTCTCAATATAGGCATAGCCGGAACCGACAGGTCAATCCTAAATTTATTTTGACACTCCAGCTTCAAGACGGCGGGCCGGCCCGCCGGGTGCTTTCTTCTTGAGGCTGCCAAAAATCTGCCTGAGGCCATTTATCCGCAAGAAGGTCCTTCAGTAGCCGGCCTTTCGCAGTTGGTCTTCATTCATCCCGAAGTGATGTCCGATTTCATGCAGGAGGGTGCTGGCGATACGGTCCCGGACTTCAGCTCCTGACCGGCATTGGCGGATAATATTTCGTCGAAAGAGCGAGATCTTGTCAGGGATCTGAACTCCGCTGACGACTCGACGGTCTCTGGGTACACCTTGGTACAGACCCAGCAACAAACCGGGAAAGCGGCTTGCCAACTCGGGCGGGGGGCGTTCTTCGATCACGACCTCGACATTTTGCAACTGGCGACGAAACTCGACTGGAAGGCGGTCGAGGGACTCCCTTACCCAACTCCGGAATTGGACCGCGTCCACCTGTAGCAAACTGAGGACCTCCTGCCGTTCAAAGACCGGCTCCGAGTGCCGGAGAACTCGACAGCCGGAACGCATTGAGTGTAAATTCTAAGTCATGAAAAGAGCTAATCTTCTTGCCTCTGGAATTTTGATCTTATTGTTGGGGTCCGCCGGTCTAGGGCAATCCTCGGTCGAATCCCGGGCCTTGGGTGAGATTCGGGCCATGATGAAGGAAAGCGGCGGCCGGGTCACTTTCTCCCAGCTCCACAACGATCCACGCTGGGGGAAAGAAGAGAGGATCTTTCTGGGCCGCCTCTACGAAATCTTCTTCGAGATTCCGGGACTGCTCAAGCAACAATTCGAGGCCACGCAGAAGATTCCTCTTCGGCAGGATTTGGCGGCACAATTTGGCATCAGCAAGACTTCCGTCGAGTTGCTGCTGACGGTCATGGAACAGGACTCGCGCGTGCCTCCCTTGTTCCAACGCGACTCCGAGAGCAGGGAAATCAGCAGTTTGGAGTTGGTCAACATCGATGCCTTTCTGGCTCGCCGTGGAAGCGCAGTCAAAATCACCCAGTGGGAAGGGCAGAAACTTCCTTCCTTTCGGTTGACGGCCTTGGACGGCCAGTCTCTCAGCGACGGGGATTTGATGGGAAGCAACAGTCTGATTTATTTCTGGTTTAGCGGCTGTCCGCCTTGTGTGAGAATTGCACCCCTGTTGGTTCAACTTGACCAAGAGTACCGACCCAAGGGTTTGAGAATCGTGGGATTCAATGCCGACCAAGTGCTCGGTATTGAAATTTCTGACAGCAGCCGCAACAGCTATCTCGAGAAGAGCGGCACCACCTACACCAATGTTCATCTCGACAATGAGACCCGCCAAGCCTTCGGCAACGTCAACATTTTCCCGATGCTGTTCTTTGTCGATTCCCAAGGGACGATTAATCGACATCTGGTGAACTTCCAGGATTTGCCAACTTTGGAAGCGGCTGCTCAAGAAATGATTGACGGGGCACGGTAGGCCCGATTGAGGGCCTTGCCTTCCTCCAGGCAACCAAGTTCACTTGGAAATGCTCACCAGTGAAACTATTCCGTGAACTTAAACTGACCTCGTCGACTCTGCTGGTTATCGGCAACATTGTCGGTGTGGGTATCTTTACCACCTCGGGACTGGTGCTTGAGGATGTGGGCCAATCTCCCTGGGTATTGGGAGTTTGGCTATTGGGCGGCCTGTTGGCTCTCAGCGGCGCCATCTGCTATTCGGTTCTGGGCCGCGCGATGCCGCAGGCAGGTGGAGAGTACGCTTTTCTCTCTGCCGGTATGGGCTCTCTGCCTGCTTTCCTGGCCGGTTGGGCCTCTCTCCTGATCGGTTTCTCCGCCCCCATCGCAGCGGGCGCCCTGGGGCTGGCCCAATATTTGCAAGTTTATCTGCCGGCAACTTTCGGCAGCAACGTTGCCGGAGTCAAGCTGGTGGCAGCAGTGACCCTTGTTGCCGCCACGCTGCTACTCTCCAAGGGGCTTCGATTTGGCGCCCGTTTGCATTCTTGGATAACGGGATTGAATCTGGCGATTCTGGCAGGTTTCATCATCTTCGTTTTGCAGCGGATTGATTCCGAGAGGCACCTGCCGTCACTGCTTGAGGGCTCCCCGTCACAGGTAGACGTTTCCGGTTTGGGCGCTTCCATCATCCTGGTGCTCTTTGCCTATAGCGGCTGGAATGCCGCCACCTATGTGGGGGAGGAGGTGCAGCGACCGGAGCGCAACATCCCGGCCTCGCTGGTGTTGGGGACACTGGTTGTAATAGCTCTCTATCTGCTCGTCAACCTGGCCTATTTTGCCGCGGTGCCGGGGGAACTCCTGCGGGGTAAGGTGCCGGTTGCTCAAATTGTCGCCCAGCACGTTTTCGGACCGGTTGGCTCAGGTCTGATCAGCTTGTTGATCGGCTCTTCGATCCTGAGTTCGATTACGGCCATGTCGATTGCGGGCCCTCGCGTCTATTTCGCCATGTCCCGTGACGGCCTCTTCCCCGCCTGGTTGAGAGAAGTGGATCCCAAGCGCAAGGTTCCATTCAGAGCCATCTTCTTCCAAGCAGGTATCGCCCTCGTCCTGATCATTCTGACTGATTTTCGAGACCTCCTGCTTTTCTCGGGCGCCATCATGATCCTGTTCACAACCTTGACAGTTGCTACTATTTTTAGGCTGGCCCGACCCATGACTCGCTTCTCATGGTTCTTCTACCGAGTTTTGCCGGGTCTTTTCGTGTTTGCCAATACTGTCATTTTGATCAACGCCGTGACCTCCTTTTTTTCCGCCAGCCTCAAAGGTGCAGTGGTTTTGCTGGCGGGACTGCCAATTTATCTCTACTACCTGCGGCATCGAACGGCCGAACCCGCCGGTAACGACTAGAGCCTCATTTGATCGAGCGGGGGGAGCCAAGTCGTTTGACTGGAAAATCAGCCCCACTGAATCATGCAGAATTTGCCCAATTGACGACCTGTGGAGGACAATCACTTATAGTCAAAAGGAGCTGGACAGTCCCCATGAAGACAAGAACTTGGATCCTCTTGAACCTTGCTTGGTTTTTCGTTGGCGGCCTCCATGCGGCTGACATCACTTCCCCCCAACAACAGTTCGGGTTCAACTTGGGCGACGACTATCAGCTCGCCAATTACCGGATGCTGACCGAATACTGGAAGCAGCTGGAACAGGAATCAGACCGGATCAAGCTGCAGGAGATTGGGCGGTCGGCAGAGGGCCGGGTGATGCTGATGGCGATTATCACGTCTCCCTCAAACCAGCAAAATCTCAGCCGCTATCGACAAATTTCCCGACGCTTGGCCCTGGCTGAAGACCTGGCGCCGGATGAAGCACACCTGCTGGCTTCGGAAGGGAAGGCGGTTGTGTGGATCGATGGCGGGCTTCATGCCACCGAAGTGCTGGGAGCACAACAGTTGATGGAGCTGGTTTATCAGATGGCCAGCCGAGAGGATTCGGAAACTCTTCGGATTCTGGACGACGTGATTCTGCTGGCGGCTTGTGCCAATCCGGACGGGCTCGACTTGGTTGCTGACTGGTACATGCAGAATCCGGAACCCGAGAAGCGCTCCACTCGGGGCATCCCGCGTCTCTACCAAAAATATGCCGGTCACGATAACAATCGTGATTTTTATCTGGTGTCACAGCCTGAAACCGAAGCCATGAGCCGCATTCTCTATCGGGAGTGGTATCCCCAGATTGCTTACAATCATCATCAGACCGGGCCTGCCGGAACGGTCATGTTCGCACCCCCTTTCCGCGACCCTTTCAACTACAACATTGATCCCCTGATCATCACCAGCCTCGATCTGGTCGGTGCTGCCATGCACAATCGCTTTGTAGCCGAGAACAAGCCGGGAACAACGATGCGGCACGGAGCGGGCTACTCAACCTGGTGGAATGGAGGCCTCAGGACGACCCAATACTTTCATAACATCATCGGACTCCTGACCGAGACCATCGGTCATCCGACGCCGATGGAGATTCCTCTTGTCTTGGAGCGGCAGCTTCCCGACGGGAATCTGCCCTATCCGATTGAACCCCAAAAATGGCATTTCCGGCAGTCGATCGATTACTCGATTACAGCCAACCGAGCCGTACTGGATGTTGCCTCCAAATACCGGGAGGACTTTCTGTTCAACGTCTACCAGATGGGACGGAAGTCGATCGAGCGAGGCAACCGGGATCATTGGACGGTGACAGCCGAGAGAATCTCGGCCGTCGAAACGGCCTATCTGGCAGACAACAAAGAAATCGAACAACCTCGGCGTGCTCGCTTGCCCCGAAGGTATTTCGAGGACATGCTGCGCGATCCTGCTCGCCGCGACCCTCGGGGTTACATCTTGCCTGCCGATCAGCCCGACTTCCCAACAGCCGGGAAGTTTGTCAACGCCCTCATCAAAAGCGGTATCTCCGTCCAGGTCGCCGAGCGGGATTTCCAGGTCGAGGAAAAAAGCTATCCTCCCGGTTCCTACGTTGTGAAAACCGCCCAAGCCTACCGCCCCCACATCCTGGACCTGTTCGAGCCCCAGCATCATCCCAACGACTTCCCCTATCCTGGAGGGCCTCCCACCGCTCCCTACGACAGTGCCGGTTGGACGCTGGCGCTCCAGATGGGAGTGAGTTTCGATCGGATTCTGGAGGGCTTCGAGGGCCCCTTTGAAGAACTGGCGGACGTCGTCTCACCGCCGGCGGGCTCTCTGACCGGAGCCGGCCCGGCGGCCGGCTATCTCTACGCGCCGCAACTCAACAATTCCTCCATTGTTACCAACCGCTTGCTGCGCGAAGGAGCCCGGATCTGGCGCTTGGCGGAGAGTCATCGAACCGACCGGAGAAGCTATCCGCCCGGAGCCTTTTTTGTGGTTGACACCGAGGAGGTGCGACCGCTGCTTGAGACGGCAGCCCGGGAATTGGGCCTGGATTTCGAGGGGCTTGCCAGCCCTCCCGAGGTGAAGCGGTTCGAGCTGCGCCCGGCTCGAATCGCGTTATGGGATCGCTACGGGGGATCGATGCCTTCGGGTTGGCTTCGCTGGATCTTGGAGCAGTATGAGTTCCCTTTTGAAATCGTCTATCCTCCCCAACTCGATGGAGAAGACCTTATTGGCCGTTACGACGTGCTTGTTTTCGCCGGCGGAGCCATCCCACGGGTGGAGGATCGCAGTGGCGGGAGGTTCAGCCGACGCCGCGATTCCAGCCCGCCCCGCGAGAGTATCCCCGCGGAGTATCACGACATGCTGGGTAGTGTGACTCTGGAGAAAACGGCGCCTCAACTGAATGGCTTTCTCCAAGCCGGAGGGTCCATCCTGGCAATAGGGTCCTCCACCGATCTGGTTTACCATCTGAATTTGCCGTTGACCGACCCCTTGCGCGAAGCTGATCGCCAGGGGCAGCTGCAGCCGTTGCCGCAAGAGAAATACTATGTTCCAGGTTCGGTCTTGCAAGCCAAAGTCGATAACCGACAACCGCTGGCCTACGGCTTGCCGGAGGAAGTCAATTTCTATTTCAACAACAGCCCGGTGTTCCAACTGACACCGGAGGCGGCAGGACAAGGCGTTCAGTCGGTGGCTTGGTTCGACAATGCAGCGCCGCTCCGGAGTGGCTGGGCCTGGGGCCAGCACTATCTCAACAACACGATAGCTGTGGTCGAAGTACCCGTAGGTAAGGGCCTTCTGGTCCTCTACGGCCCCGAGATCACCTTTCGGGCCCAACCCCACGGAACTTTCAAGTTTCTCTTCAATGGTCTCTGGCGCCGGTCGGAAGAGTAGTCCTGGCGGTAAACGGTCACCGCGAAGCCAAAAGCCCACTTGAAAGCGAAAAAGTGACTTGCGTAAGATAGGGGCTGAGCTTTAAGTTTCCCCGCGCGGGAAACTTGCTTCACGGCAACAAGAAACCAACCCGGTAAAAGGCCGGCGCCAGAGTTGGAGGTCGATTCATGAACGATATTGCGAGCCGGAACTACCATGATCCTCAAATCTTGGTTTCCACCCAATGGGTGGCGGAGCACCTGAACGACAGCGATGTTCGAGTGGTGGAATCGAACGAAGATCCCCTGCTTTACAGATCGGGCCACATTCCCAATTCGGTGGAGGTCGACTGGGCCAGAGACCTCAACCATCCGGTCCGGCGCGATTACCTCGACCCCGAGGCCTTTCAAGGCCTGGTGGAGCGACTCGGGATCACCGCTGAAACGACTCTTATCTTCTACGGCGACAAGAATAACTGGTGGGCTACCTACGCGTTGTGGGTGTTCCAACTCTTCGGGCATGCCAACGCCAAAATCATGGACGGGGGACGTCTCAAATGGGAACAGGAAGGCCGCCCCATGACCCGTGAGGCGCCTCAAGTAGCTCCCACCAAGTATCCCTTGGCCCTCCGCGACGATTCGGAGATTCGAGCTTTCCGTGATCGGGTGCTCGACCACCTGGAAGCCGGTGGTCCTTTGGTGGACGTCCGCAGTCCGGCCGAATACAGCGGCGAGCTTCTTCACATGGCGGAATATCCCAATGAAGGTGCCCTGCGAGGTGGTCATATCCCAGGGGCCGCCAACATCCCCTGGGCTACTGCAGTCAACCCCGAGGACGGCACTTTCAAGACAGCCGCCCAGCTCAAAGAGATCTATACTGAAAACAATGGCATTCAACCCGATGACGAGGTCATCGTCTATTGCCGGATCGGCGAGCGCAGCAGTCACACTTGGTTTGTCTTGACTTACCTGCTGGGTTTCGATGACGTCAAGAACTACGATGGCAGTTGGACCGAATGGGGCAATCTGGTCAACGTTCCCATCGAAAAATAAACCTGATGACGGCGCCGCCTGAAAAGCTTATCCGCATCGTCGATACGTTCAAGAGCCTGGAGGATAGAAACGAGCGCATCGATCTGCTCATCAGCCTGGCCGATCGCTTCCAGGAAGTGCCGCTGCATCTGGCCCGGCGGCCTTTTCCCGAGCACAACCGCGTGCCGCACTGCGAGTCCGAGGCCTTTGTCTTTTCGGAAGAGAAAAGCGACGGCACTCTGACCTTCCATTTTGCGGTTGAAAACCCGCAGGGGATCTCGGCCATGGCTACAGCGGTCATCCTGGGCCGGGGGCTTTCAGGCCAGCCGCTTCAGCAAGTGGCGGCCGTTTCCTCAAGCATCATCTACGATATTTTCGGCCACGAACTTTCTACCGGTAAAGGTCTGGGACTGACGGGATTGGTTTCGATGGTGCAAAATGCTGCGCGTCGTCGCCTCGATCGGCGGGGGGCCCGCGAAACACCCGCGCCGAGTTGAAGAGAGCTGAAGAGAATCGGACCAAACTATGCCCAAGATTGCAGTCCTGACCGGCGGTGGTGATGTTCCCGGACTCAATCCCTGCATCAAGGCAGTAGTCTTTCGCGCTGCCGAACACGGTTTCGACGTAATCGGTTTTCGGCGCGGGTGGGCCGGGCTGGTTTATTGCGACCCCCAAGACCCCGATTCGATCCGGCAGTGGACCCAACCTCTGACTCAAGACATCGTCCGGACGATCGATCGCAGTGGTGGAACCTTTCTCCACACCTCGCGGACCAACCCCGGTCGTTTTCGCGTTGAGGCCCTTCCCGAGCATCTGCAATCGTTCCGATCCGGTGCAGTGGAAACGGTAGACCTGACGGAACACGTCAAGCAGGTTCTCGATAAACTCGAGGTGGACGCCCTCATCCCAATCGGCGGCGACGACACTCTGAGCTATGGCCATCGTGTCCATAACGAGGGCTTTTCTGTGGTCGCTGTTCCCAAGACCATGGACAACGATGTCTATGGAACTGACTACTGCATTGGTTTCTCGACGGCCATCACCCGCAGCGTTGATTACATCAACCAATTGCGGACTTCCATCGGGTCGCACGAGCGAGTGGGAATCGTTGAGCTCTTTGGGCGCAACTCGGGCGAAACGTCGCTCTTCGCCGCCTACTTGTCATCGGCTGACCGAGCCATCATTAGCGAAGTGCCCTTTGACGGCCAAAAGCTGTCCGACTTCCTTGATGAGGATAAGCGGCGCAATGCCAGCAATTACGCCGTTATGACCATTTCAGAAGGCGCCAGAATGGTGGGTAGTGGTGTCTTGGAATCGGGCGAGTCCGATGCCTACGGGCATCGCAAGCTGGGAGGAATCGGGCTGCAGACGGCCAAGCTGGTCAAGAAGATTATCGGTGAAAACATCATCTACCAGCAGGTGGCCTACCTGATGCGCAGCGGCACTCCGGATGCGCTGGATCTTATGGTGGCGATCAATTACGGGACCCACGCGGTGGATCTCATAGCCCGCAAGGAGTCGGGACGAATGGTGGCGGTTAGTGGAGGTCGCTACACTCACAAGAATATCGACGTCATCACCCAGGGTCTGAAAAGAGTCGACGTCGACAAACTCTACGACCGGGAGAACTATCGACCTAAAGTGAGCAATCTGCTCAACCTGCCCATGTTTCTGCATTAACGCCCGCCTGAAGAGTCGTCAGTCTTTCCAGATCTTTTCCTGAGCAGTAAAACTCGGTATTGGAAAACAAGGGGATAGTTCCCTTTCTTTTTTTCCAAAGGTCGATGTATTTGGGCTCTATCTCAAAACCGATGGAAGAGCGATGCATCCGCATTGCAGCGACCGTGGTAGTCCCAGTGCCCCAAAAAGGGTCAAGAACCGTATCCCCTACGAACGAAAACATACCGATCAGGCGGCGGGCGATTTCGACGGGAAATGGAGCCGGATGCTCCCCTCGAAGTTCTCCAGGAACGTCACTCCAGAGTTGCCGAAACCACTTCTGATGATCTTCCTTGCTGATGAGCGATAGATCTCTTTGATCCTGTGTGGTGGGGTGTCTATAGTCTGCTGGTTTTCGAAACAGAAGAATGAACTCGATGTCGTTCTTGATTATCGCGTTTGGCTCATAGGGCTTTCCCAAAAACCCTGCTCCGTTTCCCTTTACCTCGGTGGCGAGATTGGCAATCTTGCTCCAAATGATCGGGGCGAGAGGATCGAAGCCAAGATCCTGGCATTGCACCTGAAGGTAGGCGTGGAGCGGTTCGACGTAGTGGCGACCGAAGACCCGACGAGAGCGGCAAACATCGCCCACCACGACACAAAGCCGTCCCCCTGGCACCAACCGCTCGAAGCAGTTGCGCCAAACCTTTTCCAGTCCCGCCAGGAAGGCGTTTCGATCGTCAATATTGCCAAGTTGACGGCCATGGCCATTCTCAGGATAAGTCTTGAGGTTCCAATAAGGAGGTGAGGTCACAATCAAATGGACTTTTTCCTGATCGGAAAGTCCCTCCATCTCCTGAGAGTCACCAAGGTAGATGCGGTGTCGAGTGTTATGGACGATTGCGGGTTGACGGGCCCACGCTCGGCGACCCGCTGCAAACTTCTCCTCAACGGTCGCCTCTCTAACGTAATCCAAGAGTTGTTCTGCCATGGATAAGTCGAAGGTTAACAAGTTGGACTGACTCGCCGGCGGCTCGCCGATACACTTCCAGCCACAGCAATTCCCTTGGATAGAGCGATTCGAATCTGCAAGGAGAGGTCCGGTACGGACCCAGTAGACAGTAGAGAGGGGTTGCACCTGGCGAAGGCCCGCTTCGAAGCTGTTGACTCCGATGCAGCGTGTTGGAGTGGCGAGGATGTCGCGGATTGGTGTTACGCGACCGACTGGGGGCCCTTGATGACGCTCATGGCCGTGGCAATCATGGACGCCACATCGGCCACATTGGCCGGGAGCAGTACCGTGTTGGTCTCCTTGGCCAACTCTCCAAAACGCTCGATGTAACTCTCGGCTACGCGTAACTGCACGGCCTCGGCGCCTCCCGGAACCTGGACCGCCTCGGCGATCCGCTGAATTCCTTCCGCGGTGGCGGCTGCCACGGCCAGGATCGCCTGTGCCTCACCTTCGGCCTCGTTGATCTGTTGCTGTCGGGTGGCCTCGGAGGCCTTGATCACTTGTTGCTTCTTGCCTTCGGCATTGTTGATCATGGCGTCACGTTCTCCCTCGGAAGTGAGGATCACGGCTCGCTTCTCTCGCTCGGCCCGCATCTGCTTCTCCATGGCCGCCAGCACATCATGGGGCGGGCTGATATTCTTGATTTCGTACCGCAGCACCTTGATTCCCCAGGGATCGGAGGCCTTGTCCACCTCGGCCACCACCTGACTGTTAATGTGGGTTCTCTCTTCAAAAGTGCGGTCGAGATCGATCTTGCCCATCTCGCTACGCAAAGTTGTCTGCGCCAGCTGAGTGATGGCAAAGAGATAATTGGCCACCCCGTAGGAGGCGCGTTGAGGCTCCATCACCTTGAGGTAGAGCACACCATCGACACCTACCTGGACATTGTCGCGAGTGATACAGACTTGTTCGGGGATGTCTACGGCCGTCTCTTTAAGCGAGTGCCGATAGCGAATCGCGTCCAAGAACGGCAACAGGATGTGAAAACCCGCCGCCAGGGTCTTATGATACCGGCCTAGTCTTTCCACCACATAGGCACTTTGTTGCGGCACCACTATCGCCGTCTTGGCAATAGTGATAGCTACCAGGATGGCCCCCACGACGAAAACGATAATTGTACCGATCATTGTTGGACTCCTCTAACATCAAGTCTCAATCCCTCAACTCGCTCAACCACACAAGCCTGTCCCTGAGTCAACGGCTTGTCGCCCAGGTTCAAAATGGTCCAAGTCGCGCCTCGCAACTCAGCTTTACCTCGAGCGCCGGCCGGAACTTCTTCCGTCACGATGGCCGTCGTTCCCAGTAAAGAATCGATAGGGTTCAGGTCCGACTCACCCTTCAGGCGTTGCAGGATGGGGTTCCGGAGAGTCACAAGCGACAGCACCGAGATGATCGAGAAGAGAGCCAACTGCAACCAGACCGGAGCCTCGACTCCAATCCCCAGCAGCGTGCCCACAACCAGTGCTGCCGCTCCAAAAAAGAGGAGAATAATTCCACCTGGCACTGAGATCTCGAGCACCAGCAAGAGCAACCCACCAACTATCCACATCCACCAATCCATACCGGTCTTCTCCCACTTCGATTTAGCTTGCCCACCGCTTCTTCAGTTGGCAGCAAGACCGCGGCCGCTGTCAACGGTGTTACTACTCGTCTTGTCAGCGTGTCCGATCCAGGGGCCGCCAAGTCATTCTACGCTCTTTCGACTTAAGTCATTCTATCTCTTTCGAGATTGTTGGAGAGATTCCCAGGTGAATCAGGCTGCCAGTCCCACGAGACCGGGCAGGCGGCCGGCGAATGCCTCGGTCGGCGGGGTGGTCCAGCGCCCGACGCCCGCCCCGGTGCCGATCAACCCGGCCACCAGCGCGGCCATGACGAGCCCACCCAGCCAAACGGCCCACCAGTCCTCAGCCGTGAGGACGACCGGTTCCTCACTTCCTTGACGGTGTCGGCCATCGTGGGGGTGCGTTATGCCCCCGTTTTGAACCCTGGGAAAGCGCCAAGCGTTGAGCCGTGCGCTGCCGGCGGTTTGGTTCACCGCACGGCGCCGACTCGGCGGTCGGTTGGAAGAATGTTTCCGTCATGTGACACTGTAGGAATGAAAATGTCCGAGTCACCGTCGTCGAAGATCCACGGGCTCGAGGCCGGCGCTCCGGGTCATTCATCTGGTGTTCGCTCACGTTTCCTCACCATGTTTGCGCTGGTCTTTGCAGGGGAAATGGTGTTCAGCCTGCCGTTTCATCTGCTGCGCTATTTCCGGCCGACCATGCTTGAAGTCTTCGACTTTTCCAATGCCCAACTCGGCGACATCTTTGCTCCCTACGGCATCATGGCCATGCTCTCGTATTTCCCGGGAGGCATACTTGCCGATCATTTCTCGGCCCGCAAGCTGATGAGCATATCGCTGGTGGCAACGGCTGCGGGAGGTCTGTACTTCATGACCCTGCCCGGTTTTATCGGCATGTGTATTCTGTTCGCCTTCTGGGGCGCCACCAGCGTTCTCCTTTTCTGGGGTGCTCTGATCCGTGCCACGCGGACCTGGGGCGGACAGCTTGCACAAGGCCGTGGGTTCGGCCTGCTGGAAGGCGGCCGGGGGCTTGTGGCGGCCGTGTTCGCCAGTGTAGGCGTCCTGTTGTTCAGCGCCCGGCTAGGAGCCGGTTCCGTGCTTGCTGACCCCGCCGAGCGTGCGGCGGCTTTGCAAACGGTTATCTTTTTTTACACCATCGCCACTTTTGCGGCGGCCATCATCGTGTGGTGGTGCATACCCGAGCCGCGAGCAGTCGCAACGAGACAAAGGCTGCCCACCTGGTCGGACGTGAGGACGGTTGTCCGATTTCGCGCCGTGTGGCTGCAGGCGGTCATCGTGGTATGTGCCTACTGCGGTTACAAGGGACTCGACAACTATTCCCTGTATGCCTACGACGTGCTCGGTATGAACGAAACCGACGCTGCCGGCTTTACCGCGACCAGTGGCTATATTCGTCCCCTTGCAGCGATCCTGGCCGGATTCCTGGGAGACCGGTTCGGGATCTCCCGGGTGATCCTGGTGCTGTTTGCGTTCCTCGCCTCCTGCTGGGCCCTGCTTGCTTTCCTGGAGACGAGTCCGGAACTGCTCATGATCGTATACGCGAACCTGTTGATCACATTTTTTGGCGTGTACGCGCTACGCGGCCTCTACTTCGCCCTGCTCGAGGAAAGCCGGGTACCGTATTCGCTGACCGGCGCCGCGGTCGGCCTGGTCTCTCTGGTGGGCTATACGCCGGACATCTTCTACGCCCTCATTGCAGGCCGGCTGCTGGATGCGACGCCTGGCATCGGCGGGCATCAACACGTCTTTATGCTGCTCTCCGGCATCGCTACGGTCGGACTCGTCACCGCCACTATGCTCAACTGCGGCATCGGCCGACCAAGCCCAGCCGGTTCGCAAGAGCATAACCACAAGAGAACATCGGATTGAGTTGCCGGTCACCACGAACTGCTAGGAGTTTGCCGTTTCGTTGCTACGGCGGCGCAGCCACTCCACGATAAGCATGAAAAGCAGTGAGAAGGTGATGAGGAAGGTGGCGACGGCCAGGATGGCCGGGCTGATCTGTTCCCGGATGCCGGCCCACATCTGGCGCGGAATCGTGCGTTGCTCCAGGCCACCCATGAACAATACCGTGACCACTTCGTCAAACGAGGTGGCAAAAGCGAACAGTGCGCCGGAAATAACTCCGGGTGCGATTTGCGGTAGCTGTACGCGCGCGAAGATGCGCAGCGGTCCGGCTCCCAGCGTGGCAGCCGCCCGTTTCAGGTTGGGGTCGAAACCGGCCAGGGTGGCGGTAACCGTGATCACGACAAAGGGCGCCCCCAGCGCGGTGTGGGCCAAAATCAAGCCCAGGTGGGTTTGAGCCAATCCCAGATTGGAGTAGAAGAAGAACATGCCGGTGGCCGAGATGATCACCGGAGTGACCATGGGCGAGATCAACAAGCCCATGGCCAGAGAGCGTTTGGGCATGGCGGGGTTGGCCAGTCCCAGTGCCGCCAGGGTGCCCAGGACGGTTGCCAGCACGGTCGCCGAGACGCCGATGATCAAGCTGTTGACCATTGCCCCCAACCACTGTTCATCTCCGAAAACGGTGCGGTACCAGCGGAGCGAATAGGCTTGAGCGTCCAGCGACAACATCCCCTCGGTGAAGGTGAAGTACGGTTCCGCATTGAAGCTGAGCGGTACGATGACCAGAATCGGAGCCACCAGGAACAACAGTACTGCCGTGCAGAACAGCAGGTAGGACAGTCGGCCGACGCTCTCCCATGGTCCTGCGGAGGTTCTCATTTCAACCCAGCCTCATGCGATCAATACCGACCACACGATCGTAGAGCAGATAGATCACGAACACACACCCCAGCAGGATAGCGCTGAGCGCCGCGGCCAGTCCCCAGTTGAGCGATTGTTGCATGTGATAAGCGATCATGTTGGAGATGAGCTGTCCGCTGCGCCCGCCCACCAGTTCGGGAGTGATGTAGTAGCCGATTGCCAGGATGAACACCAGCAGCGATCCGGCTCCCACACCAGGCAGTGTCTGGGGCCAGTAAACACGCCGGAACGCCTTCGAAAAGCCGGCCCCCAGGCTGGCGGCCGCATTCATGTAGATTGAGGGGACGTTACGCATGACCGAGTAAAGGGGCAGCACCATGAAGGGCAGCAATACGTGCGTCATGGCTACCACGGTGCCGGTCATGTTGTAGATCATGGCGATCCGGTTCTCTTCGGAAATCAGTCCCAGCACCACCAGAGCGTCGTTGATGACTCCCTGAGTTTGAAGCAGCACGATCCAGGAGGTGGTCCGCACCAGCAAAGAGGTCCAGAAGGGAACCAGCACCAACAACAGCAGCAGGTTGGCCCGGTGGGGCGGTGCATTAGCGATGAGGTAAGCCACCGGATAGCCGAGTAGCAGGCACAGCACTGTGATGCCCAGGCTCACGGCCAGCGTGCGGCCCATAAGAGCCAAGTAGATGCGACGCTCGGGTGTCTGCCGGACGATGCCGCCGCCGGCCTCGCGGTCCAGATCCAGCGCGTGCAGATAATGCCGCATCGTGAAACGCTCTCCCGTGCGGCGAATCGCTTGCCAGGTTTGCACTTCACCCCAGGCGGGATCCATGTCGATCAGGGTGTCACGCCAGGAGTCGCTGCCCGGTATCCCGCGCAGTCGGCGCACGCTCCTCATGATAACGCTGCGCAGCCCCGGTTGGACACGGTTGATGCTGGTCACGACCCGTCCCAGATTCCGAGCTTGGCGGGCTTCCAGCAACTCTCGTCTGGCTGTCTGGAATACGGCCTCGGCTGGAAGGCTGTTTCCGTCCCATTCACTCAACAGGGAGAGAGTTTCGGGCAACGTCCCCGCAACCCGGGGATCGTAGACGCTGCGCACCAGCATGGTAGCCAGCGGAGCAATGAAGGTGACCAGGATGAAAGCTGCCAGCGGGAGAACGGGCACTGCCACCCGCAGCCGACGGGCCCTCAGCGTACCATCCATGCGCTGAAACGCTCGTTCATCTCGTCCAGGTGATCGCTCCACCACTCCCAGTCACTGTGCAGGGTGCGAGTCATGTTCTCGGGTGCGGTGGGCATGTGTGGGTTCATGTCTACGCCAGTCTCCATGTGAGTTGTAATGAATGCCGATCCGGATCGGCGGACGGGACTATAGGCGATATAGCGGCCGACTCGGGCCATGGACTCGGATCGCGCCGCAAAGGCGAGAAACTCTCGTGCCGCTTCCAGTTTCGACGTTCCCGCAACGATGGCCAGCTGTCCTCTGTCCAGGACCTGACCATCCCAAACCACGCTAAAAGGCTGGTTTTCCAACACCTGGGCGTTGAAGATACGACCGTTGTAGGCTGTGCTCATCACCACCTCGCCGTCGGCCAGCATCTGTGGCGGTTGGGCGCCGGCTTTCCACCACACGATGTGGTCCTTGATGGTATCCAGCTTTCGGAAGGCCCGGTCCACACCCTCTGCGGTGCCGAGTGTGGCGTACACCTCATCCAGTGCTACGCCGTCGGCCAACAAGGCGAACTCGAGGTTGACCTGGGGCGTACGCCGCATCCCACGGCGCCCGGGGAATTTCTCCATGTCGAAGAAGTCTTCAATTGTGGAAGGCTTGGGACCAGGGAAGTATTCCCGATTGTAGGCATAGATGGTGGAGTAGAACAAAGTTCCCACGCCGCACTCGGTGAGCGTGTCGGGAAGGAAGTCCTGGGCGGCAGGCGTGCCGTCCGGGGCCGGCGGGAGATCGTCGGCGTCGATGAATTCCAGTAGCCCTTCGTCACAGGCCAGCACTGTGTCCGCAATTTCCATGTCCACGACATCCCAGTGGACGTTGCCAGTCTCCACTTGGGCGCGGATTTGAGCCAAGCCGCCGTTGTAGTCCTCCACGCGGATATCGATGCCGCTCTCGGTGGTGAAGGGCTCGTAATAGGCCTTTGTGCATGCCTCAGCATAGGAGCCGCCCCAGGACACGACAGTCAGCGATGGGCTGCGGGTTGCCGGTTGGCAAGAGCTCAGAAAAATGATCGACAGGATCACCAGCGGTATCCGATGGCCGACTCCGGACCGCGCGGTGCCGGTTCGATAAGAACTCTCGCGGCGTGTCCGAGATACGATTCGGTAAGCCATCAAAAGGTGTCTCCCTTCTCTCTATCGGGTTCCAGAGCCCGGCAATCGGTGGGTGTCCAACCAATGCGCACCCGGTCTCCCTCCAGCACCGCGCCGTGACCCACAATGTTGGGAATCTTGACAATGAAATCCGATCTGCCAAGCAAGCTCACGCGCAGCCGCAGATGGTCACCCAGGAACACGAGGTCCTCTATCTTGGCTTCAAACTCGTTGGTGTAGATCCGTGGGTCCGGAGAGACGGACACTCGTTCCGGACGAATGGCGAGGGTTACCAAGTCACCGGTCCGGCAGGGAACCACACGGAACGCCTGGACGATACGGCCTTCGATCTCCACTTGGCAGAAGTCGCCTTCAACGGCGACGACCCTTCCGTGCAGGAGGTTGTTTTCGCCGATGAAGCGGGCCACGAATTGGCGTTCCGGTTCTTCGTAGAGCACTTCCGGCGACGCCACCTGTTCGATGCGTCCTTGTTGAAAGACGGCTACGCGATCCGACATCACCATCGCCTCTTGCTGATCATGGGTGACATACACGATGGTCACTTTCAGGCTGCGCTGGATGCGTCGAATCTCATATTGCAGCTCCTCGCGTAGACGGCGGTCAAGGGCGCCCAGGGGTTCGTCCATGAGCACGAGACTGGGCTCGAATACGAGTGCGCGGGCAATGGCCACTCGCTGTTGCTGGCCTCCGGAAAGTTCGGCCGGCAGCCGCTCCTCCAGGCCCTCAAGGCGAACCAATTCCAGCGCCTTACTGACGCGCTCGCGACGCTGCTCCGGATTCAGCCCGCGCACTTCCAGAGGAAACGAAAGGTTTCCCGCCACCGTCATGTGCGGAAACAGGGCGTAGTTCTGGAACACCATGCCGATGTCGCGCTTGCGAGGCGGCAGATCGTGAACCGAGCGTCCGTCAATGCGGATGGTGCCTGCCGTGGGAGCTTCGAAGCCGGCAAGCATCATGAGACAGGTGGTCTTGCCGGAGCCGGAGGGTCCCAGCAGAGTCAGGAATTCCCCCTCTTGCACGCTCAGATTCAGATTCCGGACGACTTCCGTCCGCCCATCGTAGCTTTTGCTGACACCCTCGAATTCTACGCGTGTATTGCCGTTTGGATTCACCGGATGTCAAGCACTTTCAGCCATTCCTGGGCGGATTCAATGCCTGCCAGGATGCTAGGGAAGATCAGAGGGACTTTTTGTGAATTCGCGGATTCCTCCATCCTGGATCTTATCCAACACAATGTACCACAAAAAATGTCCATTACTGCGAGCTGTTCCTTTACCGGTGCGGCGCTTGCCGCAACCGGCTTGGGAGCGATTCCGTATGTTCACGAAGGTCCCGGCTCGCCCAGGACGATCAATGCTTGGGAGACTCTCTCCACAGGGCGTGAATAGTGGTTAGTGGCGAGTGGATGGTGATTCGGTCGGCGCGGTGAGGACCATACGAGTTCCTGCCTGTGGGCAAGTGCAGGAGCACAGGCAGGGCGCAGGCAGTAATGAAAACGCCGGGTACCCGCCCGATAGGAAAGTTTAATACCGGCCATGGTGGGCGCTGACCGTGCATGCGGATACCACCCACAGCGCCTTGGCAGGCATTGCCGGTTGCCCCATGCAGGCTGGGAGGGCTGCCTTGGGAGGTGACTTGCCGGAGCCATGGCGGGCGGCATCGCCATGGTGATTCACATGAAGCGCCTGGAGGGAAAGCGGTTCGTGTGGAGGAAGCCGTGTGGGTTCAGGGCTACGAAGCCGCTGATAACCACTGTCTTGGTGCATGCGTACAGGTTGCGGAGAAGAAAACGAGCGCTCGATTCTCACTGCGCCCCCCCGTTGGCCCAACCTAGGGAATCTCTTCCCAGCGGGGCGCCGCCGGACCATCCTCCAGATAATAGCCGGAGCCGATCAGAAGCGGCAGACCATAGGCCACCACCCTCTTGACGAACGTCACCTTGCGCTGCAGCATCCCGGTGGCCGGATTGCGCGTCGAGTAGTAGAGGAAACTTTCCCCGAACGCGTCCGCAACGCTGACCACATCCTGGCCTTGGAGCGTTGCATTGAGACTGGCATCCAACTCGGAAACGCTGGGGCCGAACCACCGGCTGTAGGAGTCGCCGCTGAAAAGCGGGTTGCCGGAGGTATCCAGGCCGAACAAGTAGATCGAGTTGCTCCTCCAGCGCGGATCGGTTGCCAGGGTGATGGTGGCAAAGTAGCCTTTCGATTCCAGTTCCAGGGCGGCACAATGGACAAACTCCTGTAGCCTGTGGTTCGAAGGATGGTCCTCCAGCCCCAGGGCGTTGACCTCTTCACTCCAACATGTGCCCGGGAGGTCACGGTGGTAGATTCCCGCGCCGATCGCGGCGGAGATCCCATCCCAGTCGATGCTCTTGATGTAGGAAGCCTTCGGCTCATCCCTGCCGGTCACTGGATTTGGGAACGAGTAGTAGAGCCAGCCCTCGCCGAAGCTGCTCACGATACGCTGCCCTTCACTGAAGAATTCGTTGCCGAAGACATCGACCAGCGGTCCCAACGGTAATCCTTCCCTCGAGGGGTCGGGTGGGAAGACGACCAATTGCTCAGTCATGTGTGTCGCTTCGGCGACGAAGACATAGATCTGGCCGCTTCTCCAGCGCTCGTCCTGGTGGAAGGCCCGGCGGGCCTCCTCAAAGCCCACTTCCTGGACGAACTCGTAGGCGCATTGAACGAATGCTTGAATATCCTTCGTTGTGCTCACGGCGCGTGCACCGATGGAATTGTCCACGCAAGACAGAGGTTGGTCGGAGGCGCCGAGGGTCGGCGGTGCAACGAACAGTAGAATCAGGGGAATCAGAAGACGATGTTTCACCCTAGCCCAAGAACTATCGTAGCCGGTTGGGGGACTGCCAACCACTCCCTCTTGTCTTGGTGTGGCCACACAGTAGGCCGCCCGGTAGGTGTGATGGCGCCGCCGGAGGTTGCTGCACTTAGGTATGGATCGAGGGTGGTCTTTTCCAGGGGAATACTCCCCAGCTAATCACTGCCGAGAAGTAGCCCTGAGGAAACTGAGTCTGCTGCCACTCGGCGAGCCGGTTATCCCAAATTAGCCAGACCTGCCGAGTCCTCGATGCTCCCGGCTCTAGCGCCAGCGCCTTCTGGAAAATTTGACCATATGGAAATGTAATTGTATTATGACAGTCCCATTGAATTCAGTCATGGATAAATTTATAAGGGTGGCATTTCCTTCCCGGAATTAGAGAGTTTGGGCTGCGGTTGCCGGGTCGTGGGAGCGCTTTTGATGACAAAGAGGCCATCGCAAATGCAGGGTCTCTATGACCCCAGCTATGAGCACGACAGTTGTGGCGTCGGCTTGGTAGCCCACATCAAGGGCCGGCGGAGCCACCAGATCATCCGTGATGCCGGGGCCGTGCTGGTCAACATGCAGCATCGCAGCGCCTGCGGTTGTGAACCTGACTCCGGTGATGGAGCGGGTATCTTGACAGCTCTACCCCATGAGTTCTTGGCCAAAGCGGCCACTCGGGATATGCAGGTCGACCTGCCTCCGGTTGGCCGCTGGGGAGCAGGGGTCGTCTTCTTGCCGCAATTGGCGGCGGAACGGCGCCAATGCAAGGAGGCGGTGAATCATATAGTTCAGCAGCATGGCCAGCGTCTGCTTGGTTGGCGGCGGGTGCCGGTCGATCCGGTTGGGGCTGGACTGGGCGCAACCGCGCGGAGTGCCGAACCTGTTATACAGCAGCTTTTTGTGGCTGCAGCCCCTGGAATGAAGCCGGACGCCTTTGAGCGAATTCTCTACCTGATCCGAAAGCGGGCCAGCCATCTCCTTCGAGTTGAGCAGCCGCTGCGGCAAGGAAAATTCTTTTACATCTGCTCGCTCTCGACTCAACAACTCATCTACAAGGGAATGCTGCGACCGGTGCAATTGATGGACTACTTTGCCGACTTGCGCGACCGGCATTACGCCACCCACTACGCCATCGTGCACTCACGTTTTTCCACCAACACTTTTCCCAGTTGGGATCGGGCCCAGCCCAATCGCATGATGTGCCACAACGGCGAGATCAACACCCTTAAGGGGAACGTCAACTGGATGCGGGCGCGCCAAGGTGTTGCCCACAGCCCCCTGTTTGGGGACCATCTGCGTCATTTGTTCCCGATAGCCGAGCCGGATTGCTCCGATTCAGGGAACTTCGACAATGTGCTCGAGTTTCTGCGAATGTCAGGCCGATCATTGCCTGAAGCGGTCATGATGATGATTCCCGAAGCTTGGCAGGAAAACCGGTTGATGGCCGACGATCGACGTGCCTTTTACGAATACCACTCTTGTCTGATGGAGCCCTGGGACGGACCCGCCTCGATCATTTTTAGCGATGGCGGTTACGCGGGAGCGGTCCTGGACCGCAATGGACTGCGACCCAGCCGCTACACCTTGACTCATGATGACCGGGTCATCCTGGCCAGCGAGGTTGGCGTGCTGCCGACGATCCCGCCCAATTTGATTAAGGCCAAGGGGCGTCTCCAACCGGGGCGGATGTTCCTGATCGATTTCCGACAGGGCCGGGTGGTTCCGGACCGGGAAGTGAAAACATCGCTTGCCCGGCAGAGGCCTTATCGCTTTTGGTTAGACCGTCATGGATTTGATCTCAAAGACCTGACTGGACCTCGCCCCACGGCCAGCCTCGACTCACCTACACTGATTGCCCGACAGCGGGCCTTCGGTTACACCACGGAAACGCTCCAGTTCATGCTCTTGCCACTGGTTGAGCAACGGCGCGATCCAGTGGGGTCGATGGGTAACGATGCCGCGCTGGCCTGTCTCAGCCAACAACCGCGGCTCATTTACGACTACTTCAAGCAACTGTTTGCGCAGGTCACCAATCCGGCAATTGACTCGATCCGTGAACAGTTGGTGATGTCGCTTGAATGCTGGATTGGACCCGAGGGTAATCTGCTTGAAACTACTGAAGAGCAAGCCAGCCGGCTCAGGGTTTCTCACCCAGTGTTGACCAATCAGGAGTTGGCGGCGATTCAGGCAATGGATCAGGGGGGCTGGCGCACCAAGACGATCGACATGACTTTTGACCGCCGCAAGGGTTCTCGCGGATTGCGGCCGGCTCTGCTCCGGATTTGTCAGGAGGCTGAGGACGCTGTAAACGACTATGGCCTGCTCGTCCTTTCCGACCGGGCCGTGAGTCCACGACGGGTTCAGGTCAGCTCGCTGCTGGCCTGCGGTGCGGTTCACCAGCATCTGGTACGTCGGGGGAAACGCACTCGAGTCGGAATCGTAGTCGAGACCGGCGAGGCGCGTGAGGTTCACCACCATTGTCTCTTGGTTGGCTTTGGAGCCGACGCCATCAATCCCTACTTGGCTTTTGAATCTCTCTGGGAGGCCCGCCGTCAAGGCTGGTTGGCGCCTCCCGAGTTCAACGATGATGCGCAGGTGGTGAAGGCTTATCGCAAGGGAGTGGCCAAGGGGATGCTCAAGGTGATGGCCAAAATGGGTATCTCAACCTTGCAATCGTATAAAGGAGCCCAGATCTTCGAGGCCCTGGGGCTGGGTGACGAAGTGATCGATTTCTGCTTCGCCGGCACCTCCAGTCAGATCCAGGGAGTGGACTTCGAGCTCTTGGCTCGGGAGCTGCTCCGTTTGCACCGTCTGGGATACCCGAAGCGCGGTGATGCTGATGCTTCACTGCCCAATCCAGGTGAATATCATTGGCGGCCCGGAGGGGAAAAGCGGGCTTGGGATCCTGCCACCATAGCGAGTCTGCAGGTGGCAGCGCGCGGGCGTGATAGCGACTCTTACGAGGAATTCGCTCGCCGGGTGAACGACGAAAATCGTGACCGCCATACCTTGCGTGGCTTGATGGGTTTTCGGTCCCGGAGCAATGGTGTTTCGGTCGACTTGACCGAGGTCGAGCCGGCGAGTGAAATCGTCAAACGGTTCTGTACCGGGGCCATGAGTTTCGGATCGATCTCGACCGAGACCCATGAAACGCTGGCCATCGCCATGAACCGAATTGGCGGCAAGAGCAATACCGGTGAAGGAGGCGAAGATCCGGCACGCTTCCAACCGTTACCCAACGGTGATTCTCGGCGTTCGGCCATCAAGCAGGTCGCCTCGGGACGCTTTGGAGTGACCGCCTGGTATCTCACCAACGCCGACGAACTGCAGATCAAGATTGCTCAGGGGGCCAAACCGGGCGAGGGAGGTGAACTTCCCAGCCACAAGGTCGACCAAACCATTGCCCGAATTCGGTACTCCACACCGGGTGTGGGGCTGATCAGTCCGCCCCCTCATCACGACATCTACTCCATCGAAGATCTCGCCCAGCTGATCTATGACTTGAAGAACGCCAACCCATCGGCGCGGGTCAGCGTCAAGCTGGTTTCCGAAATAGGAGTGGGCACCATCGCCGCCGGCGTGGCCAAAGCTCATGCCGACCAGATTCTGATCTCCGGCGACTCGGGCGGCACCGGAGCCTCTCCCCTCACCAGCATCAAGAACGCAGGCCTTCCCTGGGAACTTGGGTTGGCCGAAACCCATCAGACTTTGGTCCTCAACGATCTCCGGAGCCGGGTGGTGTTGCAGACTGACGGCGGAATCAAGACAGGCCGGGATGTAGTGATCGCCGGGTTGCTGGGCGCCGAGGAAATCGGATTTTCTACTGCGCCCCTAATCTCGCTGGGTTGCATCATGATGCGCAAGTGTCACCTCAACACCTGCCCGGTGGGGATTGCGACCCAGGACCCGGTCCTACGCCGGCGGTTCAGCGGCAAGCCGGAACATGTCATCAATTATTTGTTCCTGGTTGCTGAGGAAACACGCACGCTCATGGCGCGGCTTGGCTTCCGCAGGTTTAAGGAGATGATCGGACGGGTCGATGTGATCGATGCCGAGGATGTCATCGGACACTGGAAGGCCGAGGGATTGAACTTGACCCGGATACTGGCTCCGGCCCAAAAACCGCACGACCGAGTGGCGGTGACCTGCCAGATCGAGCAGGATCATGGCCTGCGCTATTCTCTGGACAACCGCCGACTGATCCGCCAATGCCGGCCGGCCTTGTTGCGTAGACAGCCCGTGCGCTTGCGCACACCGATTGCCAACACTGACCGTACGGTGGGGACGACGCTCAGTCATCAGGTGGTCAGGACCTGGGGTGAGCAGGGCTTGCCGGAGGACACTATTCGAATCAAGTTTCACGGCGCCGCCGGCCAAAGTTTCGGCGCTTGGCTGGCCGACGGGGTCACGTTGGAATTGGAGGGCGAGGCCAACGACTACGTGGGCAAGGGGCTTTCGGGCGGGAAGCTGATCCTCTATCCCCCGGCCGGCAGTGGTTTTCAGGCTCAGGATCAGATCATCGCCGGCAACGTCGTACTCTATGGCGCCACTTCCGGTCGTGCTTTCTTTCGGGGTCAGGTAGCCGAGCGATTTTGCGTACGCAACAGCGGAGCCTGGGCGGTGGTCGAGGGAGTGGGAGATCACGGTTGCGAATATATGACGGGAGGCCGTGTAGTCATCCTGGGTCCTACGGGGCGCAATTTTGCCGCTGGAATGAGCGGTGGAATCGCCTACGTTTGGGATCGATCTGGCGACTTTCGATCCCGTTGTCATTTAGGGATGGTGGACCTTGAGCCTCTTGTCGCTGCCGACGATATCGTCCCTTTGCGCGAGCTGATACGACAGCACCAGTTGCTGACCGGCTCTCCCGTGGCGGCTGCCCTACTGCAGAACTGGTCCCAGAGCCTGAGTCAGTTCGTCAAAGTGATGCCTAAAGACTACAAACGGGCGTTGGCCCGGCTTCGGGAGTCGGCTGCGACTGATTCGGCAACCAATCCTCGGTTCTGGTCCAGGGAAGCGGGTACAGGAATGGACGCCGGGCCTCTTAACTAGGGTACGGGAAGTGATGTAGCTGAACAGGAAAGTTTCTTGGCCGTGACACGCGGCAGCCGGCCTGTCACCGATCAGCCGCATTTCCAGCGGGCACACGGCGTGAGTAGCAGGATGTCTTGGCAATCGGCTGCTCACATGCGGCAAACAGTTGCCGAGAACTCGGGAAGATGGGAAAACCTACTGGTTTCAGGGAATTCGATCGCAAAACCGTCGGTTACCGTGACCCTCTCCAGAGACTGAAAGACTTCGCCGAAATCCTGGCGCCGACCGATGAAGACCTGCTCCGCACACAGGGTGCGCGTTGCATGGACTGCGGCGTTCCTTTTTGCCAGTCGCACTGCGGATGTCCCCTGGATAATCTGATTCCGGAATGGAACGACTTGGTCTATGAGGGTCGGTGGAAAGAGGCCTTGCACCGATTGCACCAAACCAACAATTTCCCCGAATTCACCGGCCGAACTTGCCCCGCGCCCTGCGAAAGCGCCTGTGTGTTGGGCATTACCGATCCACCAGTCACCATCAAGAACATCGAGAACGCAATTGTTGACCGTGGTTTCGCGGAAGGCTGGATTCAACCTGATCCTCCCCAACGGCGCACAGGGAAAAGTGTCGCTATTGTCGGCAGTGGACCTTGCGGTCTGGCGGCAGCAGCCCAGTTGAACCAGGCTGGACACTGGGTCACCGTCTACGAAAGGGCTGATCGAGTCGGTGGCCTGCTCATGTATGGAATCCCCAACATGAAGCTGGGCAAGGATGTAGTGCAACGTCGAGTCGACCTGCTGCGCGCGGAAGGCGTGCAATTTGTTACCGGTATGGAGATCGGACTTTCGCGCTTCCCACCGCCGGCCACTGCGAAAAGATCCCGGGATGTCGAAACAGGAAAGCACCCGGCGCGATTGCTGGAACAGCATGAAGCCTTATTACTTGCCACCGGAGCAACCCGACCATTCGATCCGATCGAGAATTGCCCAGGACGCCACCTCAAAGGGATCCATCTTGCCATGGACTTCCTGACTCAAACCACCCGGAGTCTACTGGACTCCAAGCTGCGCGCCGGTAGCTATTTGTCGGCAAGCAATCGAAAGGTGATCGTGATCGGTGGGGGCGACACGGGAGCCGACTGCATCGGCACTTGCCTGCGTCATGGCTGCTCCGGCATCGTCAATTTCGAGTTGATGCCAAAGCCTCCGGTGAAACGAAGCAGTAATAATCCGTGGCCTGAGTGGCCGCGTATCTATCGGGTCGAATACTCCCACCAAGAAGCCCGCCACCGGTTCGGAGAAGATCCCCGGTCTTTTTCCCTTTTGGCCAAGCGCTTCGAGGCCGACGACCAAGGATGGGTGCGAGGTGTGACCACTACAGAGGTGGATTGGTCCTGTCCCTCTTCAGTAGCGCCTTTCAGCGAGATTGAGGGGAGTGAACGGTTCTGGCCGGCCGATCTGGTCCTTCTTGCAGCCGGCTTTCTGGGGCCGGAACTTGATTTGACCAGGGGTCTGGGGCTGGAAACGCAGCGTCCTCGTTCCAACTGGGAGACATTTAAGGCTACCGTCCCAGAGTATTCCACCAATGTCGAGGGGGTCTTTGCCGCGGGCGATTGCCGCCGCGGGCAATCGCTGGTGGTTTGGGCTATCCAGGAGGGCCGAGGAGCAGCCCGCGCCATCGACAAATTTCTCTGCGACCGGTAAACCGGCTCTCGGCCCCACTTTGGCAACGGTCATAACAAGCGTCCTGACCCAAGGAAGACCGTAGTCGACATCAATGGGCTTTGAGTAACGCTCCCCAAAAGCCTCAGTAAGAACAACAACCTCGATCTCAGAGGTTTGCTGTGTTCATGCTGCCAATACGCCCTGATAAACAATTTCAAACTCTTTTCTTGATTCAACAGGATAATAATCGATTGTCAAGTTGGAATCTTGGAGGTTCAAAGATGATGAAATCATTTACTGAATGAGGTTTCCAGGGTTGGAATTTCTTGACAGTCAAGATAATTTTATTGTAGAGCTTGGAACACTGTTAGAAAGTCAAACACGACTTGTCTCTGAGGGGGAACCGACATTGCCGAAACTACGCCTGGAACCTAAGATCAAAGCCCCAATTACGGAAACGGAGTATGGTCAATACAAGGATCTGCTTCAAAAAGCGAAAGCGAACGCAGGCGATCATCATGTTCTTGTTGATCTGGAGGAAGGTGAAAACTCCACCTATGTGCGCAAGGCGATCAATTTTGTTGCCGGGAAAGAAGGTAAGGGGACGGTCATGGGAACAGGGGGAGCAGTTTGGAGCGAGGATCGGTTCGAGGGGGTCCAATTCCGGTTTGTCGGCCAAACAAGAGCTGCTTGATGTGTCGATTCCGAGCGCCATGCCCCCTGAGTAGCGCTCTTTGATGATTTATCGAATGGCTGGGACGAATTCAGCCAGCGAGGTAGAGTATGACCAAAGCTGACAAGGACCGTTATCTTGCCGCCGGCGGCACTCTTGCTACCGTAATCAACGCCTTGGGACTTGCGTTCGGGCTCTTTTACATCGATAGGAATCCCCGGCTCGCCGTGTGGATCGTTGTTGCCAGTATCGTTATTTACGCTGTTTTGAGGCTCGCCTTGGGCTATTGTGACTTCAAATGGCAGCCCTCCGGATCTGCGGATCAGAGCGATGGCGGTGGCCGTCTCTTAAAAGGGAACGCTGAGGTCAACTTCCCGGACAAGCTCGTTTATGAGGCAGACCTTTCAGGAACTCGACTGGAGATCGATCTGAGGCGGAAGCATAACACCGACTTCATTCCGTCGAGCAATTGATAGTCCGCCAGCCAAGAAAGCGTTGATGGAAAGCCTGAACCACGACCGCGACTTCGCCAATCTTCTGCTGATCGTTCTGAAGGTTCTGCTGGTCATCTTCATCGGGTTGCAGAGTCTGCTCAATCAACTCGGATTGAGTTCCGATGGCATCACCGGTGTCGTCAACGCGACGCCCTCCTCGCAGACGAGCCGCGACGGTGCCTTTCAAGTATCGTTTCATACACTCTTCTACTCCCCGGGAGCCGCATACACGGTCATCGACCTCGACAGCTACGTCACGGTCTGGCGATGTCTCGAGCAAGGTGCTGCTGATGAGTCCTTCTGTCCGATAACCGATGAGGGCTTGCAGCAACTCGAGAGTCTGGGAAAGGATGACCTCCTGCCCGACTGGCTTCAGGCCCAATGGAGCCAACTCGACGTTACACGAAAGCTGTCCAGGCCTCAACCGAGGGCGCCGGGTTCCGGTCCAAGAGCCGGGGAGCGATCGGATTCGCTGCACAATGAGACCTTCGATCTGAATGCGATACCGGGAACGTACCGGGTCATTTACCGCGTCACCTTCGAGGCGCCGCCCGAGAGTCCTAACCCTGACCGCTACTACGCGCACTGGAAGACGTCTGCCCCCGCTACCGAGTCAGGCGAGCAGTCGGATGGAGACACTTGGGAACACCCAACGGGGTTTGAGATCTTCTACGACAGCAAGGATCCGGGGGAGTGGCAACTCCCTCCATTGGAAATCATTCAGGGGCGTTCGGCGCGGATGTCCGCGCAGCTTGATGGCTTTCGACTCGAGGCAGGAGGGGCTCGCGTCAACGATGGGAAGGCTCGAATCGGGCTTTCGAAGAGAGGCCGGGCCAACTGGGCCTTCGTCTCGGACTTCAGAAACATCACTTTGGGAAGAGACATTCAACACGACGTACTCATCACATCCAAGATCACTGAGATCGGGGCCAATTTTTTCAAGGTGGAAGATGATCCCAATCCGATCTTGATCGGGACCGCCGACACTGCGGACAATAGGGAAGTTTATGCAGAGTTCCTGAGATTCGACGATGAGAGCGGAACCTTCATCGAGGAAGAATTTCGGGAGATGAACGTTGGCGATGCGGTCTACTATGAATTGAGGCGGGGTTCGTCGCAGCGCGTGGCGCGATTAGTGCGCTTCGGTCAGAAGGCTGTCCCGGCCACCTTGCCAATCGTCGTCCGCCGAAACCTGCCACCCCGGGGCATCTATAATCCGGCGCCTGGGATTGCGGCGTTCCACTTCCCGGACGATGCCTATAACCACCCGCTCACCGAGGGTGGAGCGTTGGTCCATTACTTCAATCTCAATTTCCGTATCATCGATCCCGACGGCGCCAATCCTTCAGGATCCCCCAGTATCCATATTCCAAGAAGCGGATTCGAGAAGGTCGGGACTTGGCCGGAGCACTTCAGTCTCGAAGAGTATAAGAATGACACCCTACTCACATTTACTCCAGATCGTCTCTACGAAGGCGCAGATCAAGAGCAGCGTCTATTAGAGCTTCAACTCAAGGTCTCGGACGAGTGGAACAGGTCGTCGCTGGCTACGACCATGGTACTGAGAATCCGGTACCGCACATTGGACACCCTCTACGACGCCATTCGACAGATTCAGGACTTGGAGCTAAAGGTTCTGAGTGGTACCGGATCGGGAGGCTTGCAGTGATGTCAAGAGCGGTGCTGTGGAGTAAAACTCAAGTCGTGTTGTTGATTGCGATGGTTTTCTTCTCGGTCTTTGCCTCGCCCTGTCTCGGACAAGAGAGTTGCCCCCCGATCGGAAACAGATCCAGGGTGGTCTCTGACCTCAGTTTCGTCGAGACGATGGCCGAGGGAGAGTTCCTCAGGCTCGTAGGCAGACGGCTGGTCCGCGATAATATGGCGGATTGTGGAGTCAACCCGAGAGATCTGGACAGTTTCATCCTGCTGGTTTCTCCGCCACTCCAGGGTGCTGAGCGTGGGAACAACAGCTCTTTTCTCCGCGATATCGAGTTGCAACTCTACTTGGTCAGATCTCGTGAAGAGAAGCGGCCCGATGGCACCAGCGGAATCGCCACTCAAGAGATAGCTCTTCCTCAGGCTCCCACGGCATTGACAGAAATATTGGCGGGGTCAGAGCTGGTGGAGGCTACGCTCAACAGGATTGAGTCGCTTACCATGGTCTTCATTCCTCGCATCTTCGTCGGAGAGCCCATCCGGCGGCTGAGCTCTCCCCAGATCGGAAACGGTCCTGGGACGCCCACTCCAGGCGACACCGAAGAGCCCACGATCTATGTTTCGCCCGTTGTCTTGGTCCCCACGCGAGCGCTCCGGAGCCGCACTGAGAATCCGCCGGTGTTGCTCAGTACTTGGATGACCAACCTGGAACGGCTCGGAATCAAGTACCTCAAAGCGATGTTGGACGACTTCGAGAAATCGTCTGGACAGAAGCTCTTGACGCGTCGGACTCTGATGTTGTTCAGAGGTTGGCAGCCTGTGGAGGGACCCATCGGTTTGGGAAGGAGCGAACAGCCCGGGCTACCCTACACCTGGACCGAGTTAGTCAATCTTGAGCAGGCCGTTGGAGCAAGAGAGACCGGCCAGTACCTTCAGCGTTTCCAAGACTTCTGGAAAGCGGTCGAGAAAAACATCGATACTTTCCGTCAAGAGGACCAGGACAAACTCAAGGCTATTTTTGATCAAGAGAAGTCAAACTAGATCGGGATCGCTCTGTCCGTGATGCTAACCTCAATCTATCAGCACAAGACTCATAACCGTAGGGAGGTGGACGGTTCACGTTCCAGAAGAATCGTCGGGTTGCTCTTGTTGCTGTTAACGGTGCTGACGGGAGAGGGGCTGTCACAGTGCACACGAGACCGGATTGCCGAAGCGGCCCGCAAAGTCGGTGCGCTCGAATCATCGACTCTCGACATTTTCGGGGCAGGCCGCTTCACCGTCGCCGACGAGGGTAGCGCTCGCGCCTTCCTGGTGGAGGCCAACCATCTGGCGGCGCGTCTCAGAGAGGTCCTCGGAATCGTCACCCCTCCCTCGAGGGACGAGGTGGTTCCCAATGAAGCGGCCGGGCGAGGGTTCAATGCAAGTGAAAAACAAGGACTACTCTGCCTGCAAGACACACTGCAGAAATTTTATGAAAAGGTCGGGGAGGGCCTGTTGAGGGCGGAAGATCATCTCGCCCGGGCATCGATCCTATTGCATCACAGCGTCATTTTTCCGGAAACCGACTTTCCGCGAACTCCCGGCGCCTTGCTCGGTCGTGCACTGCGCGACTATGAATCCGTCTACACGGCCGCGCTCCAGGTTTTAGAAGATAGAGGTGGAAACTATGCAACCTATGGCTTGGCCGTCAAGCTCGGAATCGACCTCAACCGCCCGGCGCCTGCTTTCGAGCATCTCGACGAATTCGTCAAGCTTGCGGTTGCGACCTCGATTCAGTGGCCCGATCACGGCTCTCAGATCGGAACTGTCCTGAAACAGGTTTTGTGCGCCGGCTACCACCTCTATCCCGGCCGGCGCGATACCATCGAACGCGCCGACCAGATCTTGATTCGCCTGGATCGGGGCAATCTAGCCGTCTCCGCCCCGGTTTTCCGATTCGTCGGGCGCGTCAACAAGATTCTGCGGCTCTCCGAGATATCGTTCGAGAAAGTCGGTTCGCCTTGCGAAAGCGGGTCTCCGGGTCGGCTTCTCCGGTTTGGAGAACCGATGGTCGAACTTACCGCCCCGGAGGTGCTGCTGGAAAGGCTGGCAGAAGCCGAGGAGGAGCTGAGCTCTTCTCTCAGTCTGGTGTCGGAGAGGGGCCTGGGATACTCTTCTTCTTCCCTCAAACGCTGGATGCCGTTCGAGTCATATAGCGAGCTTCTTTACCGGATTGCTGAGACGCTCGCACCATCCTATAGCGCGGATAGCGAGACCTGGGAACTCAGGAGTGCCCTCAGGACGCGATCTTGCATGGCGCTGATTCGCGGGCTCCAATCGATCGGGATCACAGTCGAGTCTGAGTCGAGGGAACGTCTTCGACGAACCCTCCTTGAGCGAATCGACGAACATGTCGGCGATCTCTTTGCCCGACTATGGTTCAAGAAAGCAGCCGAGTTCGCGGCTCACTTTTCCCAGCAGAACTATCGAATGTTGCTCCAGGAAAGCCAGTGGAAACGGCTCAACACTCTTCTAGCTCGGGCCTATTTCATGGACTGTCAGAATGCGAACGCGCTCAGGCGTCTCCGTTCCTCGGACACCACCATAACCAAGCTGCGAGAGTTCAAAACAACCTATCATGAGAACGGCCTCGACGTCAGCTGCCCGGACTGAAATGGATCATGCAGCTCGAAGAACTCACGATGTGACCCTGGGAGCGCAACTATGACTCGGAAATTTTTCCGGATTTGGCTGGCAGTCATAGTCTCTGTGGGCGTGATCTCCAACGTGAGCTCTTCGCCCGTCCTTCCAGCGACCCAACCGCCAGCAACCGTCGCCCAACAAGTCTCGAGCCGGAGCCAAGTTCAGGTATTGGACCGACTCGTTCGGGAGTATGCGAGCCTACCCGTTTTCGACTTGACCCTTGCTCATCGCCACCAGAGCTTCGAACTTCAGTACGACCGGGCCTACTCGATCGCCCGGGAGATGCAGCAACTGGCAAACACAGCCGAGCAGTCTTTTCTGAGAAGCTACCCCACGACTCTGAACCGGCAGGAAATGGAAGCGAACGTCAGAATCCATGTTCTGATGGCCATCGTCGGCGCTCGGCTCGGCTATGAGGAGTTTTTCGAAAGACACCTGGAAGTCGCTTTGGATAGAATTCGGCGCCACTATGGCTACCGCGGTCGTGACGCACGGCTGGAGTTGAAAAAAATCGCTGATGGGGGGTCAAGTATCGAAAACTCCTCCCTTGCGGACACGTTCTGTCGCCAGGCGAGTACGATTCTCTCGCAGCCCACCGTGGGGCATCCCCGCAATCCGCCTTCCTGCCTTTCTCCGGACCCGGAGCCGAGTTTCTTCGAGCGCTTGCTGAGAAATGCTGGCGATCCCAAAGAGCTGGTCTTCGACCGCAGCGCGAACATAACCAATCTCTCCGGGTTCGCCATCCGGGTAGCCAATTACGCCACGGCCTCGCCACAGTCGATTCTTTTCGCCAACGCGCTGACGAAGGTGCTTGCCGACCCTCTGGTCACGAACTGGTTCATCCGTTTCTACCGGGATCAGGCTGTCGACGTTCCGACGGTAGACAGGCGCATCCGTTCGGATGTTCCGTCGTCATCGGATCGGCAACAACCTCCTCCGCTCTATGCACAGCAAGGTCGGGTCAATATTCAATCGAGCGACTACTTCGTCGTCGACCGGGGTGATCGGCAGAAAATCGAGTGGCTAGGCCATGTCCGGAACCTTTTTGAGCTGAAGCAGCAGATCTCTATCAAAGTTCGGATACCGGTTGGTGAATATCTGGTTTATCCGACTAGACAGGCCTTTCCAACAGAGTTCTCACTCAAGCCGAACCTGATCGTCACGACCAGTTCCTTCGAGCCCATGCCGGGGTTTGACCTCTATTTGAGTCCCTCGGAATCGAGTGTCAGCGTCGTCCCGAAACAGAAACCTGGTTCAATCAAGGCTTCTCTGTTCAAACCGGACTTCAAGCTCCTTCGTTTCGATGTTGGAATTGACGACAGTTCAAGGGACATCAGTGGAGGCGTCGAGCTCCGACTATTTCACCGCATCAATCGCTACCTCGCGGTTCAAACTCAATTGGAAGGCGTTTTTCTCAAACACCACGACAACATCAACCCGCTCAACCCCCGGATTTTCCGCCGCGACTCTATTCCGTTTGAGAATTTCACAAGCCGTGAGGTCCAGTTCGATATCGGTCCCGTCATGCGTTTCGACCGTTGGCAACTGGCGGTCATGGAGAGCTTTCGCCTGGTTAATCGCAGTGGCTGGGATTCTTCGGGAGAGATCGGCCAGTTCTTCTTCAACCTCGGTTATCTGATCCCTGCGCGGGGTCAGGTCGGCCTTTACGCAACACGTGCCAACAAACAAGAGTCGGTCGTGAATCGGGTGCGCCTCGAAACGACTCTCGTTGAAGAGATCTATCTCAGGGTCACAGATCAGATTGGAGTGAACTTCAATATTCACTTGGGAAAGGGTTTTTCCGTGGAAGGGGCGTTTGGCCATCTCGACACGATTCGGCGGAAAAATGCCTGGGGTGGGGTCGTGCGCACTTACCTGCCACCGATCTGGAAAAGGGTTCAACTGACGACCGAGTTCGGCTTCAACGAAGGCTTTGTTGCTCAGAGTAACAACTGGCGGTTCGGCGTAGGCCTTCGTTTTGGAGGATGGGGCCGGGCCGGGGGGCCGGCACCTTCGACCGTGCTCGGCCGCTCGGCCGGGCCTGAACCGGTATTCGTACCCCGTGTGCGCTATGAGACTCTGACGCGAGTCGTGCGAGATGGGAATCGCAGGCCAGTGGCCGATGCCGGGCCCGATCAATTGGACTTGGTTCCGTCCGAACGGTTGCCGGGCGGAGATCTCGGGAGGAAGGTCGTTATCGACGGAAGCAGTTCCTTTGATCCGGATGGCGACGAGATCAGCTACGAGTGGACTAAATTGGACGACTGCCCTGATTCCATCACGTTCGAGGATTTACAGGGAACCGGATCGGTGGGACCTGCGTCGGCCGCCATCTCCTTCGCGATCAACAATGGTGAGAGCTGTAGTGTCCAGTTGATCGTCGAAGATAGCCTGGGGTTGAAGGGCGATCCCGACATCGTCCGGGTGTCGGTCCAACGGGGGCCTCTCCCGGTCATCGTCAGTTTCACCGCCCAACCGGCGACGATCCCAATGGGCGCGGAGTCGACGTTGAGCTGGGAAACCCGCGATGCGGAAACGGTTGAAATCACTAATGTTTCGAACTCGAGTACGCTTCCGGTCAATGGAAGTGTCTCCGTAACGCCCTCGGTCACGACCACTTACGTCCTTTCGGCCTGCAACGCGGCGAGAGAGTGTGCGACAGCGCAGACCACCGTGGTCGTCAAGGCAGATTTGCCGGTCATCGTCAGTTTCACCGCCCAACCGGCGACGATCCCAATGGGCGCGGAGTCGACGTTGAGCTGGGAAACCCGCGATGCGGAAACGGTTGAAATCACTAATGTTTCGAACTCGAGTACGCTTCCGGTCAATGGAAGTGTCTCCGTAACGCCCTCGGTCACGACCACTTACGTCCTTTCGGCCTGCAACGCGGCGAGAGAGTGTGCGACAGCGCAGACCACCGTGGTCGTCAAGGCAGATTTGCCGGTCATCGTCAGTTTCACCGCCCAACCGGCGACGATCCCAATGGGCGCGGAGTCGACGTTGAGCTGGGAAACCCGCGATGCGGAAACGGTTGAAATCACTAATGTTTCGAACTCGAGTACGCTTCCGGTCAATGGAAGTGTCTCCGTAACGCCCTCGGTCACGACCACTTACGTCCTTTCGGCCTGCAACGCGGCGAGAGAGTGTGCGACAGCGCAGACCACCGTGGTCGTCAAGGCAGATTTGCCGGTCATCGTCAGTTTCACCGCCCAACCGGCGACGATCCCAATGGGCGCGGAGTCGACGTTGAGCTGGGAAACCCGCGATGCGGAAACGGTTGAAATCACTAATGTTTCGAACTCGAGTACGCTTCCGGTCAATGGAAGTGTCTCCGTAACGCCCTCGGTCACGACCACTTACGTCCTTTCGGCCTGCAACGCGGCGAGAGAGTGTGCGACAGCGCAGACCACCGTGGTCGTCAAGGCAGATTTGCCGGTCATCGTCAGTTTCACCGCCCAACCGGCGACGATCCGAGTGGGCGCGGAGTCGACGTTGAGCTGGGAGGTGCAAAACGCGACCCGAGTGGACATCACCAACAGCCAAGACTTTGTACCATCCTTGCCCAGCACCATCCCGCTAATCTCCAGCGGAGTTGTGATGCCTTCGGCGACCACGACCTACACGCTGACCGCGTCCAATGATGACGGAGCGACCGCATCGGCCCAGTTGACCGTGCTGGTTCTACCCGTTCTTCCGCAGATTCTGAGTTTCGCTGCGACTCCAACACAGATCCTGACCGGGGAGTGCACGACTTTGAGTTGGGAGACAGAGGGAGCAGATTCGGTCTTCCTTACGAATTTGACCTCCGGTGATACTCCAATCGCCGTCAACCCGGACGACAGCGTGATCGTTTGTCCCACTCAAACGACGGCTTTCACTCTCACAGCGACGAATTCCGCAGATGAGGTCTCGACGGCGCAGGTGACGGTCTATGTCCAAGAAGACTTGCCTGTGATCGTCAGCTTTACCGCCAAACCTACTGACATCTTCCAAGGTAAGAGTAGTGAGTTGTGCTGGGAGGTGGAAAATGTAGAAAGAGTGTCCATTACCAATATCCCCAACGGCGACAACCTGCCCGCCATGGGATGCAAGACCGTCCAGCCAACGGGAACGACGACCTATACGCTGACCGCAGTGGGTAATGGGGGCGTCGTCCAAGCCACGGCGACGGTGGTGGTGAGATCCACACCCTCGTTCCCATTCTAGTCTAGATCGCATCCGGGAAGTCGGGTTTTTTGAGATTGATAGAGTGAGGGAAGGTGCGAGAAGCTGCAAAAAGGCAGAGCGGATGGGGCAGCTGGCAAGAGTTTCAACTCCGGTGAGAGCCGATACTGGTTTGTGAAGAGACTGGTCCCTGACAGTAGTTGCTGGTGCTGAATCCATCGGCGCTTACAGCAGCAGGCGTGCCAGGACCAGCAAGTTGAAGCTGGTGACCGACAGGTGCACATACTGCTGAAAGTGCTGCCAGCCTTTCCAGGGGCAGCGTTTGACTGCGAAGACTCGCTTGAGCATCGAGATGCAGCCTTCGATGCCGGCCCGGAAACGTCGCAGTTGACGGTAGACCCAGCTGGAGCGCACCATCTGGTGGACCTTCAGGCGGCCTTTCTTGGCGAAGGCGACTCTTGAATGCCTTGCTCCTTGGCCCACTGCAGATTGGCGCGGGTGGCAAAGCCGCCGTCGAAGCTGGCCTGTCGAGGCCAGCCGCGGCCGTAGAGGTCAAAACTGGCGCTGGAGCAAGGGCTGGAGCTGAGACTGATCAGCCGGGTTGCCTGCCACGACCTCACAGTCCAGAATCAGTCTGGAGGCTCCGCAGGTTAAAAACAGCTTGTGGCCAAAGACTGTTTTCCGGCCGATCTGGTCCTTCTTGCAGCCGGCTTTCTGGGGCCGGAACTTGATTTGACCAGGGGTCTGGGGCTGGAAACGCAGCGTCCTCGTTCCAACTGGGAGACATTTAGGGCTACCGTCCCAGAGTATTCCACCAATGTCGAGGGGGTCTTTGCCGCGGGCGATTGCCGCCGCGGGCAATCGCTGGTGGTTTGGGCTATCCAGGAGGGCCGAGGAGCAGCCCGCGCCATCGACAAATTTCTCTGCGACCGGTAAACCGGCTCTCGGCCCCACTTTGGCAACGGTCATAAAAAGCGTCCTGACCCAAGGAAGACCGTAGTCGACATCAATGGGCTTTGAGTAACGCTCCCCAAAAGCCTCAGTAAGAACAACAGCATCGATCTCAGAGGTTTGCTGTGTTCATGCTGCCAATACGCCCTGATAAACAATTTCAAACTCTTTTCTTGATTCAACAGGATAATAATCGATTGTCAACTTGGAATCTTGGAGGTTCAACGATGATGAGATCATTTACTGAATGAGGTTTCCAGGTTGGAATTTCTTGACAGTCAAGATAATTTTATTGTAGAGCTTGGAACACTGTTAAAAAGTCAATCACGACTGTCTCTGAGGAGGAACCGACATTGCCGAAACTACGCCTGGAACCTAAGATCAAAGCCCCAATTACGGAAACGGAGTATGGTCAATACAAGGATCTGCTTCAAAAAGCGAAAGCGAACGCAGGTGATCATCATGTTTTTGTTGATCTGGAGGAAGGTGAAAACTCTACCTATGTGCGGAAGGCGATCAATTTTGTTGCCGGGAAAGAAGGTATCTCTCTCAGATTGACGTTGCGCAGGGGGCAGAATACCTTTTCCCTGCGCTTCGGCAAATCCGATAGGTCACCGGTACGGCGATCGGCTCGGGAGGCTCGCGACCTGATCATTGACGCTCTCAAGAAGGCCGGCACCCAACTGCAACGCTCCCAGATTCTCAAGCATACTGGACTGAGTGCCGGAACTTGGAACATCCGAATTCGCGAACTGCTACGGGACGGCTTGGTGAAGAAAGAAGGTAAGGGCCGGGATACCAGCTACACGGTAGATTGAAGTCAGGCTCAATGCTGCAGGCATTGAGGGGCGCCGGGGAGCCCCGCCCGGCACCAATCGATCCATTGCACTTGAAAGAAGTGTTGGTTGTCTCTTCCCCTTCTTCGTCAACAAGCGGGCTCAACTCGCCCCGATTGGCTCTTGGACTGGACTAGCCAAACTCTTGGACCTCGCCGGTGAACCCATTTCATCGGCAACCCCGTAAGGCTGAAGGGCTCTTGCAATTAAGCTGCCGAGTGCATGCCGCAGATCCGACCGGATCCCGGAGGTTCCTGACACAGGTGACCGCTCATCCTTGGGCTGTCTCTTGGGGCCTGTTGTCAATTGGGGACGAGGCTTGCCGCTTCCCACCAGCCTTTTCCGCCCTAAGGAATGTAGGAGACAAAGACAGTTTTGTAGACCCGGCATTCCACCCGCTCGGCAGAAAACACTGAAAATGAAAACTCGAGCCGCAGTCCATTCCGACCTGGAAGCAATTGCCCGCCTGCAAGCCGTCACAAGAGTGACGACGCCTTACTACGGCCGCTCGACCCACCAAGACCTTGAATATGAACGACTGTACCCGCGTGTGGCGGGCTACTTGTCCGGTACTTATCACCCCAGCTTTGCACTCGATGATCGGTCGATGTTTGTTGCCCTGGATCAAAGCCAAATTATCGGTTTCAGCGCCGGTCACCGCTCAACCCGAATGGGCTGTCTGGCTGAGCTGCAATGGACATTTGTTCTTCCTGAGCGGCAACGGCAGGGAATCGGTGCACCGTTGTTGTCTCTGTTGCAGGCTTGGTTTAGATCGCACCAAGCAACGCGTGTCATCGTCGATGCTGCTCCCAATAATCCGTAGCGGGCGTTTTACATCAAGCACGGAGCGATACCACTTGACCGGTATTGGCTCTACTGGCCCGACATCAGCCAGTGTCGAATCTAAATCTTGTAGTTGGGTATTGAGTAAGACCGGCCTGGGAAGACTGACCAACGGCGGCTCGGTGCATCCTCTCCCGAGATAATTGTGAGGACTGGGCTGCGTTTTTTGGAAAAGGGAAACGTTCAGCGTCGAAGATTTTGCGCTGATGGTCTGTTACTATTTTTTCCATTAACATCTTCAATCTTGTGTGATCTGAATTCATGCCTATGAAAAGCAATCGTCTCTTTTTCTGGATTGGGTTGGTGCTCCTCTCACTGGTTTCTCTGTTGGGAGCCTATCGTTATTTTGGCGAGGCCTTCCCGCTGATCAACCTGGATCTTCAAATGGATAGGGCCACTGCGCTGGAGCGGGCCCGCCAAGTGGCCGATCGTCTCCAATGGGGTCCGACGGAATTTGAGCAGGCGGCTTCTTTCGGTTCCGATTCGCAGGTCCAGAATTATGTCGAACTGGAGGGCGGAGGTAAGGCAGCTTTTGCGCGGTTGCTGGAGAGTAACCTCTTCTCTGCCTACACCTGGCGAGTTCGTCACTATCGTGAGCAGGAGACCACTGAGAGTCTGATTCGCTTTACGCCGGCTGGTGAGCTGTGGGGATTTCGCGAGCAACTTCCCGAAGATCAACCTGGCGCGACGCTGACGGAGGAAGAGGCTCGAAACCTGGCCGAAACCCGTGCCACCGGGGAGCTAGGTATCGAGCTGGAGCCCTACCAACTGGTGGAGCATGCCCAGGAAGTGCAACCCGGAGGCCGCACCGATCACAGGCTGGTTTACGAGCACCGTCGCCGGGATATTGGAGAAGCTCGTTATCGCCTGCGTTTGATGGTTAGTGGAGACCGCTTCACGGAACTAGAGCGCTTTATTAAGGTTCCTGAGGCGTTCACCCGACGCTACCAGGAGATGCGCTCTTCCAATAACACGATTGGAGTGGTTGGAGGCCTGGCGATGGTGCTGGTCTATATCCTGGGTGGATGCGTCATCGGGCTCTTTTTCCTCCTGCGGCAGGGTTGGGTGTTGTGGAAGAAGGCGCTTTTCTGGGGTCTTTTCGTCGCCTTTCTGCAGGGTCTGGTGGTTCTCAACCAGCTCCCACTGGCTTGGATGAATTATGACACGGCTTTATCTCGCCAGGGCTTTCTAGCTAATCAAGTGACGGCGGCGCTGCTTCAGTTCGTGGTGCTGGGAGTTCTGTTGACGCTTTCTTTCATGGCCGCCGAGACGCTCTCACGGAAAGCTTTCCCCCACCATATTCAGTTCTGGCGGTTGGGATCTGCAGGCGTCGCCAATACGACGCCCGTCTTGGGGTCTACCATTGCAGGATACCTGTTGGTACCGGTCTTCTTCGGGTATGAAGTGGCCCTTTATTTCTTCTCCAACAATGTTTTGGGTTGGTGGTCCCCTTCCAATGCCCTGTTGCAGCCGGACGTCTTGGCCAACTATCTTCCCTGGCTTTCCTCGATAGCCATTTCTTTTCAGGCCGGTTTTTGGGAGGAATGTCTGTTTCGAGCAGTTCCCTTGGCAGGTGCGGCGTTGTTGGGACGACATTTCGGTAAACCCAAACTCTGGATCGCCGTCGCCTTGGTCGTTCAGGCACTGATTTTCGGTGCGGGACACGCCCCTTATCCGACCCAGCCTGCCTATGCGCGAGTGGTGGAGTTGATCATCCCCTCGCTGTTCTTTGGAGCCATCTACTTGAGGTTTGGTCTGTTACCGGCCATCGTGCTTCACTACGCCTTTGACGTGGTTTGGTTTGCGATCCCCCTGTTTGTTTCCACCGCCGCCGGGGTCTGGATCGATCAGGTCCTGGTCGTGATTCTCGCCTTGGCGCCGCTGGCGGCTATTGGAGTGGTCCGATGGCGCGCGGGCAAATGGAGCGGGTTGTCACCCGACAAGCTGAATGGATCTTGGGAGCCAGCTCCGCCTTCAGAACCCGAAATCGAGCCGGAGGCGCCGCCCGAACGGAGCGCCCCCACTCTGCTCCCGGCCTTACGCTCCGGGTTGCTGGTGAGTGGAGTTGTCGGCTTGGTGGTTTGGGCCTTATTGGGACGATTCCAAACCGACGTCCCTGAGTTGAAGGTTGATCGGAAGCAGGCACTGGAGATTGCCCGGGGCACGCTGGAGGATCGAGGCGTTCAAATTCCCGCAACTTGGCAGGAGATGGCCTCGATTGAAGAAGGATCGACAGAGGTGGAACGCTTTATCTGGCAAACGGCCGGCAAGGAAACCTATCGGGAACTGGCCGGTTCTTATCTCCGTGGCGCCCGCTGGAAAATCCGCTATGTAACTTTCGAAGGAAATGTGGAGGATCGTGCTGAGGAGTACCAGATTTTTGTCGGCGATTCGCAATCGGTTCCCCGTCTTCTCCATAGGCTTCCCGAGGCCAAGGAGGGCGTTTCCTTGGCCGAAGAGGAGGCGCGTTCGGCTGCTCTGACGGCGATTTCAGCGCGTTTTGGACTCAACCCTGAAGATCTGGAGGAGATTTCCGCCAAACCGTCCAAGCGCCCCGCCCGCCAGGACTGGACCTTTACCTTCGCCGATCAGACCCGGCAACTACCTCGGGGCGAGGCACGGGTAGCGGCTGTGATAGCCGGAGATGAAGCGGCCCACGTCTACCGCTTGATTCACGTGCCCGAGGAATGGGAGAGGGAGGAACGCAGCCGGCGCAATTTGGCCAGAATCATCGGGATTCTGTGTGGAGTGCTGATCGCTCTGGGGGCAGTCGCCGGAGGGGTTGTGGCCGTGGTCAGTTGGACCCGAGGGAAGTTCTCGCCTCGGACATTGCTGTGGTTGGCTCCGGCTCTGTTTCTGCTCAATCTGGCGGGTTTATTGAATGGATGGCCGAGTCTGAAGTCGAATTTGAGCACTGCTCAGCCTCTTAGCCACCAGTTACTGGCACTGATAGCGGGCGGAGTGATCGGGATGCTCCTGCTCTCTCTCCTGTTGGCGTTGTTGTTCGGCTGGGTCAAGACTGCCCTCCACTGGGGTGGTGGGCGCACAACCAGCAGAATCGCCTTGGGAATTGCTCTGGGAGTGGTGGCCAAGTCGCTCCAGGTGCTGGCCGCCGCCTTTAGTCCCGCCACGGTTCCCGCTTGGCCCGAGTTCGGTGCTCTGGACGATTTTCTGCCCGTGTTGAGTCCGTTGGTCGCTTCGGTTACCCAATACCTCACGTTGCTGGCCGTCCTGCTGCTGGTGATGGCCGCAGTGGACGTCCTGACACACCGCTGGAGCCGTCGTCGGCTCGCCGGAGGTCTCCTTCTCCTGGTGGGGCTGGCGCAGCAGGGTTCCAGCTTTGAAAGCCTGGGTGGATGGCTGATCAAAGGCCTGCTATTGGGTACTGCTCTGCTGGCGGCCTACTTCTTTTTGCGTGCTGATGTGGGCCTGATCCCGTTGGCTCTCGCGTCCTATCTGGCACTCGGTCTTTTGCAGCAGGCAGTCGATCAAGCTTATCCAGGAGCCTGGCTCCACTACAGCTTGGCGGCGGTGGGTCCGTTGATAGCCGGTTGGCTTTGTTGGAGACATTTGGACGCCCCAAGTGAAGAAGCTGTCGCCGTCTTGCCCTCGTTGGAAGCGGAAATCTGAGCCTTTCTCCGGGCTCCATTGAGAGCCGACCAACCTCCAAGTGGAAGCCGAGCCATCAGTCGTCCCCTGGAGGGAGGCGAACCTGCGGAAGAGCGCCAGAGGCTTGATTGGGAGTGACCCTTGTCCCCGCAGATGACTTGTCGGGGGGAAGCGACGCAAGCGGGCGATGACTCGAATCGAGTCGCACAATAACTGCCAGTCCAAGTGTGCCAGGACCAGCAAGTTGAAGTTGGTGACTGACAGAGGCACATACTGCCGAAAGTGCTGCCAGCCTTTCCAGCGACAGCGTTTGACTGCGAAGACTCGCTCGAGCATCGAGATGCAGTCTTCGGTGTCGGCCCGAAAACGGCATAGCTGTCGGTTACCCCCACTGCCTCGACATCATCGCGACCGGAACAGGTGACACTGAGCATCACGATGAATTGGGTCGCATCGTTCTGACAGGGACGGAGAATTCTGCTGGAGACAATGCGACCATAGACACCCAGGACTACATCGATTGGGTCGGCACGGAATTCGACGACAACCAGCGGCCCTGCCGGAGCAGCAATCCGATCAGTCTGGGCTCATCGGTCGAACCTGTTTCCAGCTCATTCAGTTGGACCACCAACAGCTACGATGGTCTGGACCGGGTCACCTCGATCACGACTCCCGACGGGCAATCGGTCACGATGACTTATGAAGACAACCGGGGGCTGGTGACCGATCAGGTTGGGGCCAAGAAGCTGATTTTCTACGATGGGTTGGGTCGAATCAGTCAATTTCGAATGGCCAACCCGGCCACTAACTCCGTGACGGCAGCCAGCGCCTACGATACCGGCTACAGCTACGACGAGGAGGTCCGGAGAAGGGGAGGTCCGGAGAAGGGGAGGTCCGGAGAAGGGGACAGTTATCATTAAGAAAGGAGAAAACGAGGAAAAAGGCAGATCCCGACTGTGCTGCTGGGAGCCGACTAGTTAAGTTAACGAACAGCGATAGGTCGGGCTGGTGACCCAGTGGCTCCCTTGAAGCGGATCGGTGTGTGAATAAAGAGAAACTCGTAAACTCCGTCGCCGACCAATTCTTCGAAAACCATGTTTTCCAGATTGAAGATTCCGTTTTTGGTAATGAGTTCCTGGTGAACCGGGACTTGGAACTCCGGGTTGGGATTGGGCCAGACCTCGGTTGGCCAGGAGTCCGAACCCACCATCGAAGCCTTTTTCTCTATCACCCAGGCAGCGACTTCCAGGCCGATGCCGGGAGGGTTCAGGTTGTACGTTTCGGGATCACGCCACAACTTTGCCCAGCCGTAACGGAAGAAAAGAGCGTCTCCCGGCTCGATCCCAGCCTCTTGAATCCGCTGTTTGGCCAGTGCTCCTCTGACGTCGGCCACCGTGACTTCATAACTATGCGGCAAATGGCTGAGTCCTCTGTAGCCGGCGATATCGATCAGAACGCCGCGGGTGATAAAGGGTTTGACCTTCTCAATTCCCAACTTCCGCAGGCCGTAGGGCGCGCCCATGTCGTCTTCCTGCGTGAAGCCGTTGTAAAAGACGCTCTTGCCGGAACCGTCAGCCATGTTCAAGTGCTTGCCGATGTGGCCTAAACCGTCGAACTGGGTACCCACCTGACCTATTTCGGTGCAGACAAACTCTTCGTTGCTCACAAGTCGGTTTTCGCCGCCGGGAGGGCCGGGTTCAGGAATCAGAATCGAGTAGTTGCGTTGACCGTAAAGCGGCATGCCTCGCTCATACACTTGCCCTAGTTCGTAAGTTCTTCCGGTCTTGGCCAAGCGCAAGGCGCCCAACACCTTTTCAGGTGTGATCCAGTTGGAGCCCCCGGCTTCATCTCCGGCACCCCAGATGGGATGAGGCCACCAGGGTCCCTTTTCCTGAATCTGGGCCACCAGGGAGAATTGTGTCAGGACCATCAGTAGTAACGGTAGCGTGATTCCAATTAGCCCAGTGAACTTTGATTTTTGTCGCATCCGGTCCTCCTCAAGTCCTGACATAGTAGTGGTTTTTGCCTGAATTGAAAGACAATAGAGTCGGAAAAATCCGATCCGGCTTACCCGCGCGGTCCTTGGCAAGGGAACTCCGACTTACTTACACCGACTTGTGACCGTGGAGCCTACGGCGGCGCGCATCCAGCAACGGAAAATCATGACGATCAAGTTTTCCTTCTAAGTCCCAAGTCCGAAGAATCGATGGCAGATCCAAGCTTCAGAGTGAATTAGGGCCATTCCAGAAAAAGGCCTTAAAGCTCTTGCAAAGCCTGAAACCAAGCCGCCGGTAGAGCTTGTAGGCTCCATGGTTGGTTTCGGTTACCGATAACGCTGTGCGCTCAATCGATTGACCCGCGGCCAATGCAAAATAGCGCTTCAAAAGAAAGGTTCCCAGACCTCGGCCTTGGGCGTTTCGGCGGATCGAGATCTGGGGGATCATGCCCATTTGGGGTCCGATCCGAGTCGAGAGCAAGATTCCCACTAGAGACCCGGAGTTGTCGAAAGCCATCAAGCTGGTCCTGGATTGAAACTCACCACAGCCCGGGCTGTCGATGAGATTGCGCAAGAATCGTGTACAGCCTTGCAGGCTCTGATAGTCCTGACAAATTTGGAAATCTTGTGAATTACGATAGCTGTCCAGTATTACCGAGGCGGCGGTGACGAAGAAGCGCGGCTTCCATTGGGTCACCTCAAAACCCGTGGGTGGGGCGCCGATCGGCTCCGGCGAGCCTAGATCCCGGTGCAGGAAAAGACGATCCAGCATTTCGAATCTGTGGCGCCGGAAGAGAGGCGCCAAGTCGCAGTTGAAGGGAAAGATTTGGCATTCAATGCGCCGCAGCAACGGTTTATTCCGGCGCAAAGATGTCAAAGTTGGAGTCAAGAGCTTGTGATAGGCTTGCAAATCGGCGTAGCTCCGGCTGACAAAGATGTTGCCGATATAGCCCACCGAGGAGTTCAGGACGTAATAGGTGTAGCCCACAGCACGTCCCGAAGGCGCAGTCAAGACATAGCCGGTCAGGCTGCGGGCCTTGAGATATTTCTTGATCACTTGGGCTGCCGGTCGATAATTCCAGTCCAGCTCATGCTGCCAGCAGCCAATCTCCTCTTCCAAGACCGGGCTTAGATCTGGGTTGGGAGACGAGGAAAAAGGCTCCACCCGCATGGCATTATTCTAACATTGCGAGGGTTAACCGCACCGCCTCTCAGGGGTGGCCGTGCGCGGTCAGGTGTCGGGCAGTCGGGCAGCACCCTTGATGCCGGCCGCGCTGTTGTCCCCTTTTGGTGCCAACGTCTATAATTGGGGCGATGCAATTAAAGCTTCAGCCCAAGAACATGGAACTCTCGTCGAGCCTGGAGAAGCTGGTGGAGCGGAAGGCGCGCAAGGTCCGCAAGATGCTACCGACTTTCCAATCCGAGGACCTGAGTTTGCACGCCAATCTGGAGCAACTTCCCCGGGGAAAACAGTTTCAGTCGGCGTTGATTTTGTCGACGCCACAAAAAGTAATCCGAGTCGAGGACATTGAAGAGAACGCGGTGACCAGTGTTGTTCGCGCTTTCGACGAATTGCTGCGACGAGTCAAGAAATTCAAGAGTCAGCTTAACCGGGAGCGTTATCATCACCGCCCGACCCGAGCCACGCTTGCCGATCATTCCGCGGTTTCTCGGCCAATGGAACAAGAGGTCGAAAGGCATTTGGATACCATCGACAATTTTGTTCGGCGGGAGCTGTACCATCGCGCCCTGGCTGGCGATTTTCAACCTGGCTCTCTCCGTTCCCAGGCGGTGGTGGACGAGGTTTTTCTGGAAGTGACCGCGCGCGTTGCCACTCGCTCTAAAAAGTCTGCGATGCGACCTTGGATTTTCCGGATTGCCCGTGAGGTGATGGCCCGACGCATCGCGGAACATCCCTTCCGCCAGGGCCAAGATGAGAGTGCTGGCAAGGAGCCATCAAGCGACCACGACGAGGTGCTGAATTTTTACCAGCCTGAGGAAACACTTCAGTTGGAAAATCTGTTGCCGGACCTGGATGCCGACCCGGAAGAACTGCTTCGAAAAGACGCCAGGGAAGAACACTTGCACAGAGCAATTGCCGCGCTCCCCACTTCCCTGCGAGAGTCGTTCGTGCTGTTTGTACTGGAAGGCCTGGGCTCGGAGGAAGTGGCCCAAATCACCGGCAGGAGTGCCCAAGAGGTGCGGGAAGACGTCAAACAAACTCGGCAGCAATTGCGCCGGTGGTGGACTGAACGAAGTCAACCCTGCTGAGTCCCGGCAGTCCCAGTGTCGGAAAAGAAACGGGAGAAAATGCATGAAACTGTCACGACGTGTAGAAATGATTTCACCATCAGCGACCATCTCGGTGATGCAGGAGACCCAGAAATTGCGGGCCCAGGGTGCAGACATCATTGATCTGGGGCCGGGGGAGCCCGACTTTCCCACGCCTGAGCCGATCAAAGCGGTGGCGCGTCAGGCGTTGGCTCAAAATTTCACTCGCTACACGGCCTCCTCAGGTACCCAGGAACTGCGACAGTCAGTAGCCAACCGGCTTAATCGTCTCTATGGCAGCCGTTTCGGGAGCGAGAACGTGGTCATCACCTGTGGCGCCAAACACGCCATTTACGACGTTTGTATGGCCTGCTTCGAGGAGGGAGATGAGGTTCTGATACCCGCCCCTTATTGGGTGACTTTCCCGGAAGTCGTCCGGCTTGCGGGTGCGACACCCCGAAGCTTCGCGACTCGGGCAGAAGATGACTTCGTCCTTCACACCTCCGCCGTGAAATCGAAGGTTACCGAGTCCACTCGGGGACTGATAATCAATTCCCCCAACAACCCGACCGGTGCGGTGATCCCGGCAGTTCAAATGGAATCGCTGACAGAGTTCTGCCGCAACTCCGGCGTGTTCCTGCTCTCTGATGAGACCTATGATCTCTTTGTTTATGATGGCTATCAGCACACCTCGTTGGCTTCACTGGTCGATCCGTCGGACGACTTCTACGCAATCGTTGGGTCGGCTTCCAAGACTTTTTCCATGACCGGCTGGCGGATCGGATTCTGTGTTGGCCACCCGACGCTGATGCGAAAGATCGGGGCATTTCAGAGTCATCAGAGCGGCAACCCCAACTCTATCGCGCAAAAGGCGGCGGTGGCCGCTTTCGATAGCGGATTGGAACTGATCGAGGAGATGAGACAGGAATATGCCAGACGACGAACCCTGGTTTTGGACCGGTTGGCTGAGATTCCGGGTTTCTCGTGCCCCCGTCCCAACGGAGCTTTCTATGCCTTCCCAAACGTGAGCCAAGCCCTTGAAAACAACGGGATCAGCAATTCCGTAGAATTCTCAAAGTTTCTTATCCGTGATGCCGGGGTGGCCACCGTACCGGGATCCGCCTTTGGGATGGAAGGCTATATTCGACTCTCCTACGCAACTTCGACCGAGAATCTCCGCGAAGCGTTGTCCCGAATCCGTCGCGCGGTCACCCAAGGCGGCTGAAATCCTTGTCCCGTGCGCAGTGGGCCAAGTTGGATTATTCGACTCGCCGGCTACCACCGATGGGACCAGGCATGGTTCTTATCGGGCCGCTTGATCTATTTGGAATTGTCTCGCCGGAGCCGGAGGCAACCGGGCTGGGTCGGGCTTCAGTGACACCGCTCGGGTTGGATGCCGTGCTATAGGGTACTGGGCTTAGTGGAGAACACCTCAGATTCCGACTTGGACAAGAGCCTCCGAAATGTTTCGGTGATCCTGGTCAAGACGTTACAACCCGGCAACATTGGTTCCGTCGCACGGGCCATGGACAACATGGGTCTGCGACGGCTTCTCTTGGTAGCCCCGGCGCAGGAGATCAACGACGAGTGTCGGCGCATGGCCGGCAAATCGATTTGGCTGGTGGAAGATGCGCCGCGTTTCGCGAACTTCGATTCCGCCGTAGCCGATGAACATATGCTGGTGGCCGCCACCTCAGCTCGCAACCGGCATCTAAGGCGGCCAATCTGCACACCGCGAGAGGCAGCGCCATTGATCCTTGCGAGGGCTCGCAAGCAGCGTGTGAGTTTGGTCTTTGGGCCGGAACAGGCGGGTTTGACCTCAAGCCAGTTGGCCCGCTGTCAGCTGTGGGTGTCGATTCCGGCCAACCCCGCCGTGCCCGTGCTCAATCTGTCTCAAGCAGTGCTAATTCTCTGTTACGAGCTGGCTTTGAGCCGAATCAGGCAACTTCCGCCCCGTCTCTCGACGATCTCGCAGAGGGAGCGGCGTCAGCTGTTTGAACAGGTGGAAAGGGTGCTTTTGAGCATTGGATTCCTGAGTTCCCGCGACACCGAGCGGATGATGCAAAAGATCGAAGATTTTTGGGGCGGTCCTGAACTCACTGCTGACGGTCTCAAGATCCTGCGAGGCATCATGAGCCAGATGGAGTGGTTCGCCCGAGAGGGCCGGCTTCGCGATCCCGATAGCATCCGTAAGCCCTGATCCGCGTGCTAGGATTCAACCATGAAGAGGCCCCCGAAGAGGATAGTTCTGCTTTGCGCCGTGGCCGGTTTTAGTTTTGGCTGGGCAGAAAGGCCGGTTCAGTTTGAGGATGTGACCCGGCGGGCAGGGATCAACTGGACTCATGTTGCAGGCGAGACTCGCGAAAAGTATCTGATCGAGACGATGGGGGCGGCTGCCGCCTTTCTCGACTATGATCGGGACGGTCGGCTCGATATTTTCCTTGTCAACAGCGGCCCTCACGCACGCTCGCTGCATCCCGAGGCTCCAGCCCCTCATGCGCTTTATCGTAACCAGGGTAGCGGACTCTTCCGGAACGTTACTGAGTCGGCGGGGCTGGTGCGGCGAGGTTACGGAAATGGGATTGCGGTGGGAGACTATGACAATGACGGCTGGCCTGATCTCTACGTGACTGGTTTCGGCCGCAACACGCTCTTCCGCAATCGGGGCAACGGCAGTTTCGAAGACGTCACCGAGAGAGCAGGTGTGGGTCTGGACGGTTGGTCGACAAGCGCGGCTTTTTTTGACAGCGAAAATGACGGCGATCTTGATCTTTTTGTTTGTCTCTATCTCGATTGGGACTACGCCCGTAATGTCTGGTGTGGCGAGCGTCGTAAGGGTTACCGCTCCTATTGTCATCCAGACTACTTCGAGGCTCTTCCGAGTCGGCTCTTTCGCAACAATGGCGATGGCACCTTTAGTGATGCAACCCGACAAGCCGGGGTTGACGCTCGGGGGAAAGCCTTGGGCGTTGTGACAGGCGACATCGACGGCAATGGCTTGGCTGATATCTATGTCGCCAACGATGCAACTGCCAACCACCTGTTTCTCAATCGTGGTGGGGGCCGTTTCGAGGAGATGGCCTTGTTGGCAGAGGTGGCTTACGGGGCTGGTGCCGAGCCTGAATCCGGAATGGGCACGGATCTCGGAGACGTCAACGGCGACGGCCGTCTCGATCTGATCGTGACCAACATTGATTACGAACTGAACAATCTGCACATCAACCAAGGCGACGGTTTTTTCTCCGATCACACGGTGGTGGCCGGGCTGGCTCAGGACGCCTTGCTGTTGAGCGGTTTTGGTGTTCGGTTGGTAGATTACGATCTCGACGGCGACCTTGACCTTGTGGTCCTCAACGGTCATCCCCTGGATACGATTGAGCTTTACCGAAATGGAGTCACCTGGAAGGAGCTACCCTTGCTGTTCGAGAATCGAGGGAACCGGTTTGCTTCAGTAGGCTCTGAGTCGGGACCCGTCTGGCGCCAACCCCTGGCGGGACGTGCCCTGGCAACCGGGGATTATGACAACGACGGAGACCCCGATTTTATTTTTGCCAACAACCGTGGTCCGGCCTTGCTGATCCAAAATCGGAGGGACAATGCCAACCAATGGTTGGGTTTTGAGATGGAGGGCGTGGTCAGCAACCGGGACGCTGTGGGAACGGTAATCACGCTGACCACTAACCGCCGACGCTTGGTTCGCCACCGTCAGGGAGGCGGAAGCTATCAGTCATCCCACGACCCACGCCTGGTGTTTGGTTTGGGTCCCGATGAATCGGTCCGGTCAATTGAGATCCGTTGGCCGAGTGGGCGGCTAAGCAAGATCCCGCAGTTGGCCCTGAACCGTTACCATAGAGTCACCGAACCCAGGTCAGTGGAGTTTGCAAAACCTCGAACCAAGGGCTCAGAAACCACCCGGAAGCCTTTAGAAGCTTGGCAGCCCCAGGTTGGCAACCACATTAATCCTTAGGTAACCTCGAAACCGACGTCAGTAAGGCGAACCGTCAACCGGAGACGAGGCAAATGCCGGACAACGGCGGCCATCGTCCAGAGTGCGACCGGCAGAAAGGGCAACAGAAGGAGAGAAAAGGATGGAATTGAAGGGTAAGCGAGCGCTGGTTACGGGAGGCACGACCGGAATCGGTTTGGCTGTCGTCCGCGCCTTGTTGCGCCAACAGGTTGAGGTAGCGCTTTGCTCCCGCACTGCGTCACAGATCGAGGCTGTGGTCAACAGTCTCGGTCGGGGTGGGCGTCCAGTGGTGGGAAGGGCCTGTGATGTCGGAGACCCGCGGCAGGTCAAGGCGCTGATTGAGTTCTGCCGTCGCGAGCTGGGAGGACTGGAAATCCTGATCAACAACGCGGGTGTAGGAATCTTCGCACCGGTAGAGCAGCTGACGGTGGCCCAGTGGCAAACTACGATTCGAACCAATCTTGACGGCGTCTTTTACTGCTGTCACTACGCCTTGCCCCTGTTGCTCAAGTCCAACGGCTTCATTATCAATATCAGCAGTTTGGCAGGGAAAAACGCCTTTGCGGGTGGGGCCGCCTACAACGCTTCCAAGTTTGCTTTGACCGGTTTTAGCGAAGCCCTCATGCAGGAGGTCCGGCAACAAGGAGTGCAAGTGGCTTACCTGATGCCCGGTAGTGTGGACACCGGTTTTTCCCGCAAGAGCCGGAAGTCCCAGCGAGACAATTCCTGGAAAATTTCCGTAGACGATGTTGCTCAGGTAGTGATCGAAACTCTCTCTCGGTCTTCGACCTGTCTGACCAGCCGAGTTGAGCTGCGCCCGCCACGCCCGCCTGGCCGCTGAGGCGATGGTCCGGCTTAGCCGGCTTCCAGATATTCGACCTTCGCTTTTTGGGGGAAGAAACGGGCAACGAACACTTGTTGACAGTTGCGGCAGTGGCACGACACTTCCCGGTATTCGCCCGACAACGATTCTATTGGCTGCGAAAAGTCCTGTTGGGTTATGTCGTGAGAGCGACACGTTTGGCAACAAATAAGCTTGGCAGGGATGGTGATGGGCGGGACTGGCTGGAGAGGGGCTTTGAAGCTTGGCCCGGTTTCTTGATTTTCCAATCGAGCGTCCGGTCCTTTGATTTCGAGGACCTTGCACATTTCGCGAATTCGGGAATAAAGCCGCTGTCCAATCCGTTCAGCCAAGTCGTGATCGGTTGGCGAACCGGTCCCGGGCGCTGGTCGTTGGGGACCAGGTAGAGTGCGGTTGGTGGTGAAGATAGATAACTTGCTGGAGGTGTACCGGTAGTTGATGATGGTATGCACGGTTTCACGCACCCATTCGGTGGGCCGTCCGGTACCCAGGTCATCCCAAACCAGAAGATCGCAATTCATCAAGGGCAAAAGGACTTCACGCTCTGTTTCAGGGGCGCCGGGACCGTAGGAGTATTGCAATCGACGCAGCAGCTCAGTTTCGTCGACAAAGCGGGCTGTAATCTGTTTCTCCACAACCAAGGCTTTGAGTAAGGCTGCTGCCAGATGGGTTTTCCCCACACCGCAGGGGCCCATCATTAGCAGCCCCTGTTGGATCCGGGGGTGGTTCTCAACGAACTGGATGGAGGTTTTCAAGGCACTTTCCTGGCCTTTGTTTCGAGGGGCATAGGCGTCAAAGCCTTTGTCCAGGTAGCGGCGTGGGATTTCGGCTGCCTTAAGAAGCCGCTTTAATCGCAATTCCGCTTGACACCAAGCACACCGCTGGACACTGCTGATTTGGGTATCGTCGTCAACGAGCCAGCCTATCCCTTGACATTGGGGACAATCGGCTAAAGCCTGGGTTGTCATCGTTGCCTGCCAGTTTTCCAAAGGACCTCGTTACCGCCTTGCGTGAAGTTCTCGAATCGGGCCAGCACGAAGAGCAGGTCGGAGAGTCGGTTGAAAAAGACCAGGAGGTCGTCGTTGATCTTTTCTTCACGCTTCAGCCCTACGAGCTCGCGTTCAGCCCGCCGACAAACGGCCCGGGCCACTTGTAGCATTGAGGCTCCCGCCGTGCCGGTCGGCAAAATGAAGGCCCGCAAGGGGGGCAGGGATTCACTCAACTGGTCGATAAGTGTTTCTTGAGATTTCCAGTCGGCGGCTTCTATCCGTCGGGGCTGGATGCGACCTTCGAAACTGGTTGCCAGATCGGCTCCGGCCCGGAAGAGCTGATGCTGAAGCTCTTGTAGGATTGTCCCTACGCGGCGGTCGGCACAAAGAGCGTGAGCCAGTCCGAGTAGAGAATTCAACTCGTCGACGGTCCCATAAGCTGCGACTCGCAGTTGATCCTTGGTCACCCGTTCTCCACTGAAGAGTGCGGTCTTACCCTGATCTCCGGTGCGTGTATAGATTTTCATCACTCTAACCAATGCGAGGGCGCCGGACGAGTCCTGAGAATCGCTCGACAGGAAACCCGACCGACACCAGCCGCTATCGGCGCCCCTCGGTCCACCATTCAGTCCCGTTGTTGACCTGCCGGCGCCAGCAGGGTTTGACGCAGTTGCCGGCGTTGGACCCGATGCCGGAACAACTCCTGCTCTGACACTGTAGCGACCGGAACATGCCCGCCATAGAATTCCTCCAGTTGGGGAGATTCGGAGACATCTATTTCAATCAGTTGGAAGCCGATCTCATCACGCAGCGAATTCAGTACCTCCAGGGCAGGCTGACAAAGATGACAACCTGGCCGAGTAAAGAAATTAATTTGAATGGGATCCATGACTCAACTAAAATTGACAAATGACGTATCTGTTTCGACTTGCCGTACTGATGCTTCCTTTGGGCTTGGTAATGGGTCAGTCTACCACTCTCAAGGTTGGGGACGTAGCTCCTGATTTCGAACTGATGAACCACAATCGAGAGGTCGTCAAGTTGAGCGATTATCGAGGCAGCAGCAACGTCATTATCGCTTTTTACGTTTTTGCTTTTACCGGTGGTTGACGGACCGAGTTGAGCCGGTATCAGTCTGATATCGAGTACTTCAAAGAACGCGACACCGAAATCCTGGCGATTAGTGTTGATGCTCTACCCAGCCAGAAAAAATTTGCCGAGGAGCTGGGGGCTCAGTATCACTTCTTGGCCGATTGGCCTGATCGCAAGGTCAGCCGGTTGTATGGTGTGTTGTCCGAGCGTGGATTTGCCCGTCGAACGAGCTTTTTGATCGACAAACAGGGGATTATCCGGCGGATCGATTCGGGTCGGGACGCGATTGACATTGAAGGGATCAAGTCGAGCTGCGACCGACTCAATTAAGGCCTCCGATAAGACTACGAGCTAGCAACAATCGGGTGCGTTTCTTGCGGCGAAAGCGATTTTTGCCGCCTGACCTCCAATTGGGGTTTGTCGATTCGTGCTGTTTTCCCGGGGTTCAGAGGCGTGCCCTGAAAAGGATGTCTCCGGAAGGGAATGTGGCAAGGGCTCTTTTTGTTGACGGGCAGGGACGCGTTGCCTGCAACCACCGTCGGAGTGAGAATCACTCGTTCATTGGCTTACGCAGGCCGCATCGAATGGACTGCCGAAGATGGTAGGAAACGGGAGATGCCATGAGTAGAAAGTATCGACATCGAGGGTACCAGGATAGCAGCGACGGGCGTGATCGTCCGCAACCGAACCGCTCCAGGTCGAGATCGTTCTCCGATCGTCCCCGTGCTCCCCGTATGACCAAATTCCAAGAGGTGTTTCGGTGCGCGTTGTGTGGCGCCAATTTGCCGGCCACTTTTGACGATATCTCTGTTGGTAGCCGTTGCCCTCGGTGTCGGTCAGCCCTGCACACTTGCAAGAACTGTGCCTTCTTTGATCCGTCCAGCCGTTTTGAATGTACTCAGCCGGTGACCAAGCGGGTTAGCGCCAAGGACCAGGGCAACCAATGCCGTTTCTTTGAGGCCCGTACCACCGTAGAAAAAGAAGTGTCCTCTTCCAAATCACTCAATGCTGACGATGCCAGATCGGCATTTGAAAGGTTATTCAAGAAATGAAGATCATCTGCTGTCTCAAGGCCGTGGCCGGAAGGGATCTTCGCCATCGAATCAGGGATGACGGTCGCTGGATCCGCGAAGATGGAAATACTCTGGAAATCAACGAGTGTGACGAGTATGGGCTGGAAGAGGCGCTCAAACTGCAGGAAAAGCACGGAGGCGAGGTTACTCTGGTCACACTGGGGCGGGTGCAGGCCGAAAAATCGATGCGCAAAGGCTTGGCCATGGGAGCGGGACGGGGTGTCCTTATCGTAGATGAGGAAGACCAGGCCCAATCTCCTCACGCTGTGGCCTCGGCGCTAGCTGAAGTGATCCGCCGGGAAGAATACGATCTGATCCTGTGCGGAACCCAGTCGGACGACTATAGCTATGCTCAAACGGGAGTCATGCTGGCCGAGTATTTAGACCTTCCCCATGCCACCATCGTGATGGAAATAAACGTTGACCCGGAAGCGACCCGTGTCAAGGCCTTGAGTGAATTGGAGAATGGCCGCTTTCAATGGGTCGAATTGTCTTTGCCCGCCGTCTTGACAATTCAGTCCGGTATCTCCCAGGTCCGCTATGCCTCCCTCAGAGGAATCATGCAGGCCAAACGAAAGGAAATCCGCCAAATTAGTCTTTCCGATCTGGAGATCGATTGGAAGACACTGCCAATGCTGGAGTTAGTTGGGTTGTCTCTGCCCGAGACCGACTCGAAAGCGGAGATGCTGAAAGGCGACGCTTCTCAGGTTGCAGCTCAACTGGTCGACAAATTCAAGAAAGACGCCAAAGTTCTTTAATCTGGTGCCGCGGTTTGGAAGCTTTGGCGCGGGCACGAGGAATAAATCAGGTATGAATGGCGAGATCTATGTCCTGTTTGACCACGCCCAAGGGAAGATCCACGATATTTCCTGGGATGCTTTGGCCCTAGCCGGGGAGATTTCTAAACAGACCGGATATTCGCTGCGGGCACTAGTGCTAGGTGCTGGACTGGACCGGCTCACTAGTCGGATTTCGGCCACCCAAGTCGAATCTGTCCTTCAGATCGAAAACCCCCAATTGGAATTTTATGATCCGGACTGTTACTCGACGGCCCTGGCCCAAATAGTGCAACAGGATCAGCCCCGAATGTTGCTAATGGGGCACACCTATCAGAACATCGATTTGGCCCCAAAGTTGGCTGCGCGTTTACAGATCGGCTTGGTCACCGATTGCGTTGGGTTCAGGCCCTCGGCTGAAGGGTTGGTTTTTGTCCGGCGGATGTTCCGCAACAAACTCAACGCATCCATACAGGTGCATTCGGACTTGACTTGGTTGGTGACGGTCCAGTCGGGGGCCGGTAAAGGCGCTCGATTCGAGGCCGGTCAGGCCAAGGTCGAAAAGCGTAGCGTCGACTTGCGTGCCGTCCGGATCAGGCGGCGCCAACTGGAGACAATTGAAGGCGCCAAGGGGACCGTTGATCTGTCCCAGGCCAAAGTGATCGTCGGAGTCGGGCGCGGCATCAAGAAGGCGGAAAATCTCGCTCTGATCCGGGAGTTGGCAGAAGTGTTGGGCGCCGAAATTGGAGCCAGCCGACCCGTCGTGGACAACGAGTGGCTGGATCGGGAACGACAGATTGGCAGCTCGGGCCAGAGTGTCAGTCCACGTCTTTATATCGCTTGTGGTATTTCAGGGGCCATTCAACATATCGTAGGCATGAGGGGGGCGGATTACGTAGTTGCTATCAACACGGATCCGAATGCGCCTATTTTCAGTGTTTCCAATTGCGGGGTCGTAGGTGACTTGTTCGAGATTGTGCCCGCCTTGATCAAGCAACTACGCGCCATCCAATGAAGGCGCTGAACATCGACCGTGGGGAAAGGCTGCATCAGGATCGAATGGGGAATGGTTGCCGTTCCCGACCCCAGTTATTAAGGTCCGCTCTTGTCCAAGTGACGGCCCTTTTGGACTCGACCTTTCGGTGGTAACGAAATTCTCTGCGAGAATCCTTTCCAAGTTGGGTGCATCCGGCCGATGCGACCGGTGTCCTAAGGCCGATCTGTCTGTGTGTCTCCCGTTTCGAAAGCTTGAGATCCAGTTCGATTGCCATAGGGTGCGATTTTGAATTTCACTTTGGCAAAGTGTGGCTCGTTTCTTCATAATCGGAGTATCGAAGCCTTTTTTCTGGAGAATGCCTATGTCGGCAAATGAGAGTGTCTGCCAACCGCTGTCTCGACTTAGCGAAGAGGAAGAACTTTTTCGTCGCACGGTCGCCGATTTCGCCCGGGAACGACTCAAGCCTCACGTTGCCGCTATGGACCGCGAGGGGGCCTTTCGCAAGGATTTGCTCCAGGAGTTCTTTGAGTTGGGATTGATGGGAATAGAGATTCCGGAAGAATTTGGCGGTGCCGGTGCGAGTTTTTTTATGTCTGTTCTGGCGGTGGAAGAACTGAGTCGGGTCGATGCCTCCGCAGGAGTGATTGTCGACGTCCAGAACACGCTGGTCAACAATGCCCTCTTGCGTCACGGAACTGACGAGCTAAAACGGCGCTATCTGCCCAAACTAGCCAGCGACTGGCTGGGGGCCTATGCCCTTTCGGAAGCCGGCTCCGGAAGCGACGCTTTCGCCTTGACCACTCAGGCCACCCGGCAGGGAGATCAATTTGTTCTTAATGGGCGCAAACTTTGGATCACCAATGCCCAAGAAGCTTCACTCTTCATCGTATTCGCGACGGTGGATCCAAAGCTTGGTTACAAAGGAATTACGGCCTTTTTGGTGGAAAGAGATTTCCCCGGGTTCGGTGTGGGCAAGAAGGAAGAAAAACTGGGGATTCGTTCCTCATCCACCTGTGAGTTGCTGTTGGACGATTGTCAGGTGCCGGCCGAGAATATCCTGGGACAGGTCGGAAAAGGCTACAAGGTTGCGATCGAGACGCTCAATGAAGGACGAATTGGTATCGGTGCCCAGATGGTGGGAGTCTGCCGCGGAGCGACGGAGTGTGCCTTGGAGTACGCTCAGGAGCGGGAGGCTTTTGGCCGACCTATCGCGCAGTTCCAGGGAATCCAATTTCAGCTGGCGCAGATGGCGACCGAAACCGAAGCGGCCCGTCTCATGGTCTACAACGCAGCCCGCTTGTGCGATGCCGACCAGGACTTCTTGACCGAAGCTGCAATGGCCAAGTATCAAAGCTCGGTGGTGGCTGAACGGGTCAGCTCCCAAGCCGTCGAGATCTACGGCGGCTATGGATACAGCCAGGACTATCCGGTCGAGAAGTACTACCGCGACGCCAAGATCGGAAAGATTTACGAGGGTACCTCCAACATGCAATTGGCCACCATCGCCAAACAACTGCTGCGCTGATCGGACCGCCGATGTCGCTTCTGAGGTTTCCCCAGTCCCGCTCCCAGTTCGGGGCCCTCCTGCTTGGTTGGTACCAGCGCCACAAGCGGGACTTGCCTTGGAGAGAGAATCCTTCACCGTATCGGATTTGGCTGTCCGAGGTGATGTTGCAGCAGACTCAGGTTGGCACCATGGTGCCGTTTTTCAACCGCATCCTGGAGCGCTTTCCTGATCTGGAGACACTGGCCCGGGCACCGCTGGAAGAGTTGCTCTCGCTCTGGTCAGGTTTGGGCTATTACAACCGGGCCCGGAATCTACACCGCGCAGCCAAGCAGGTCAGGCGTGACTTTGGCGGAAACTTTCCCCGGTCTTTCCAGCAAGCGCTCAAGCTGCCGGGCGTGGGCCGTTATACTGCCGGAGCGGTTCTTTCGATTGCCTACCACCTGCCCTATCCGGTGCTGGACGGCAACGTGCGGCGGCTAATGGCACGTTATCTCAAGATCGAAGGCCCGATCGACAGTGCCGTTGAGCAGCAGCTGTGGGACACTTTGGCGGATTTGGTGGCTTTGCCCGGTCTTCGATCTCGGGTGGCGGACTTCAATCAGGCATTAATGGAACTAGGCTCGCTGGTTTGTCGGCCGCGTCATCCCCAGTGCCTGCTCTGTCCTCTAAAAGAAAAATGTCGTGCCCGGCGACAGGGCCGGCAGCACGATTTGCCCCATAGGGTCGGCAGCCGGAATTCAGTACAGCTTCATTTTTCGGCGGCAGTGATTTGTCGGGACGGCAACCGCTATCTAATGCATCAGAATCACCAGGGACCCTATCTGAAAGGGTTCTGGGAATTCCCCAAAGTGGAAGGAAGGCCGGAAAAAGATCTGACCCATCGTTTTCTGATGACGCACCGGTTGCACTTGCGAGTCGAGAGCGTGTTGCCTCCAATTCGTCACCAAATCACCTTTCGCCGACTCTACCTGCACCCCGTTATTGGCCGGCTTTCCCAGCCTCCTGAGGAATCGAAGTGGGTGTGGAGCAAGTTAGGCGCCACGGGACGACCCGCTTCCGCATTTGTGACCAAGATCGCCAAGGCCGTGACGTGTAGCCGGGCGGCCCAATAATCCTCTCAGATACTGGTGCTGCTCTCCTGATCCGTTATACTGATGCCCCGATGAGGCGAACACTGCTTCTGTTCTTGGGGTTGCTGGTTTCACTGACACCGGTCCTGCAGGGGCAGCGAGGGGGGGGCCTTCCCCGTCGACTTGCCGACCCCCAGACTATTTACCTGGCCGCCGAGGCGCGGGTCGAATTCCTCGAATTCACGTCAGCGGCCTTGGGCCGCCCCATGAGTTACAGCGTCTATTTGCCTCCCAGCTACCGGAAAGAGAAAGAGAAGGAAGGATCGTTTCCCGTTATCTACTTTCTTCATGGTATGAACAACGATGAGACCAGTTGGTGCGTCGAGCGGTATGGCAACTTCCCGGCAGCCATTACCGAGCTGATAACCAGCCACAAGAGCCCCGAGTTCGTGATGGTGCATCCGCGAGGAGAAAGCAGCTTCTACACTGACTCGGCGGATGGCACTCAGAAATTCGAAGAATACATCCGCGTAGATCTGCTGCAAGAAGTCGAGCGGCGTTTTCGCGTGTCAACTGCAAGCAGCGGTCGGGCCATCGTCGGGACCTCCATGGGAGGTTACGGGGCTCTGAAGATTGCCTTCAAATACCCTCAGCTTTTTGCCGCCGTGGCGGCCGGGTCGCCCATTGTCTTGTTGGGTGACAATCCTATGGAGCAGCTCTGGTCCAGCTCATCCAGGTTCGGCGAGCGCTTTGGCCGACTCTTGGGCCGGATTTATGGCAATCCGTTCGATCAGGAGCACTGGAGGCAAAACAGTCTTGAGCGATTGGCCAGCCAGTCAGATTTGGGTGGCCTCCAAGTGCTGCTGCTTTACGGCAAGCAGGATCGTTACAATAGACTGATCCCGATGGAGCAGGGTATTCGGCGGCTGAACGCGATTCTGCAAGAACGGCAAGTCCAAAGCCGCCTTGAAGTTTTCGAGGCTGAGAACCATGGCTGGAGCCTGTTGTTCAATCGCCTGGAGAGTGTGATTCATTTCCTGACGGCGAGTTTTTGAGCGACTGTCGATCATGCCTCGAAGCTGAAACCTACTGCAAGGCCAGCCATGCGGGGTCTTCGAGCAGGGAAATCAATTTGTTCATGAAGCGGGCCGCAACCGCTCCGTCAATCACCCGGTGATCCGCCGATAACGAAAGATTCATCATCTGCCGGATCACGATCTGATCTTCGCGGACTACTGCCCGCGGCCCGATCCGATGGACACCCAGAATTGCCACTTCCGGATAATTGATAATTGGGGTCGCAAAGATACCTCCCAACGCTCCTAGACTGGTGATGGTGAAGGTTCCATCGCGCAGGTCGTCCAAATTGGCTTTGCCTTGGCTGGTCCTTTCAGCCAATTCTCCAATGGCTTGCCCCAATTCAAGCAGGGAAAGGCGGTCGGCCTGCTTAACCACCGGGACCATCAGGCCTTCCGCGGTCGCCGTCGCGATTCCGATGTTGTAAGACTTCTTAAGGTGAATGACCTGCTTTTCCTCATCCAAGGTGGCATTGAGAAACGGAAACTCCCGGAGACCGGAAATGAGGGCCTTGGCAACAAAAGGCAAATAGGTGATTTGTTCTGCGGGGTGGCGCTCGTTAAAGCGACGTCGGCTCTCGACCATTGAAGTGACGTCCATTTCATCACAGTATGTGTAATGGGGCGCAAAGCGTTTGGCGGCCAGCAAGTGATCGCCAATTTTCCTGCGCAATCCTCGGTAGGGGATGCTCTCAACTTGCTCGGAAGGAGGCGGGGGCCCCGTGGCGATGCCTTCAGCTGCCCTTAACACGTCCTGGTTGGTTACCCTTCCTCCCCTACCGGTTCCAACCACCGTAGTCAGATCGACTCCCTTTTGGCGGGCCAGCCGGCGAGTAGCGGGGGTGGCCAGGATCCTCTTGTCCGTTGCCCTGGGTAGGCGCGGTTTGGGTGGAGCCGAGACGGATGGTGTGGCTGCGACCTCTGGGCTCGATTCGGGGGCGGAGTCGGACTCGATGACGACTAGCGTGGCGCCGACTTCCACCACACTTCCTTCCTGACCGTTGGTCTCCAGGACTTGGCCGGCCACGGGAGCGGGAATCTCAACGGTGGCCTTGTCAGTCATGATCTCGACCATGGGCTGGTCTTCGTCAATGCGTTCGCCTTTACAGATCAACCATTTGACAATCTCACCCTCGACCACACCTTCGCCGATATCAGGTAGTTTGAATTCAAAAGCCATGTTGTCTTAGACCTCGCGCGGGCAGGGATTAATAGCCGAGGCTTTGGTGCGCTGCGCTCAGAATGCGATGTTGGCTCGGCAAGTAGTGTTCTTCGAGCGCATAAGGGAAAGGAACATCATAACCGGTTACCCGAAAAACCGGCGCTTGGAGATGGAGCATGGCCCTTTCGCTGATAACCGCCGCCAATTCGGCTCCAAAGCCGCAAGTTCGCGGGGCTTCATGAACGATCACGACCCGACCGGTTTTCTCAACTGAGGCCAAGACGGTCTCGATGTCATAGGGCATCAGGGTTCGCAGATCAATCACTTCGATGTCAAGTCCTTCATCGGCTGCCGCCTTTTCCGCCGTCTGCAAGGTCAACGGGACCATGGCGCCGTAGCAAAGGATTGTGAGATGACTCCCTGGTCGCACCACTTGGGCCTTGCCCAGCTCAATCGTGTAGTCCCCTTCCGGAACTTCGCCTCGAGCTGCCCTATAGATTTTCTTGGGCTCCAAGAAAATCACCGGATTATCATCCCGGATCGATGCCAGGAGCAAGCCCTTGGCATCATGGGGACTAGAGGGGACGACTACCTTGAGGCCGGGAGTGTGGATGAAGTAGGCCTCGGGGCTTTGGGAATGATAGTGCCCGCCACGAATGCCGCCGCCGTAGGGTGTCCGGATGACCATGGGACAGGTGATCTGTCCTCCCGACCGGTATCGCATTTTGGCGGCCTCATTGACGATCTGATCGAAGGCCGGAAAAATAAAATCCACGAACTGGATCTCGGGGACGGCACGAAGTCCGTAAAGCGCCATGCCGATCGCGCAGCCGATGATGCCCCCTTCAGACAGCGGAGTATCGCAGACACGTTCGGTTCCAAACTCTTTCTGGAGTCCTTGGGTGGCACGAAAGACGCCGCCAAAATGGCCGACATCTTCGCCTAGGATGACAACCCTTTCGTCGCGTCTCATCTCAAGACGCAAGGCATCGTTTATGGCCTGAATAATATTGAGTGTCGGCATCTGGAGGATCGGACTTATCGCTCTACCGTTATTGCGTTCTCGAGCTCTTGCTGTTGTTCGGTCAAATGCCAGGGCTGTTGGTCAAAAACATCTTGAAAAAGACTATCAACGTCCGGGCTTCCCACCGCTTCGGCCTGGCGAATGTTGTCCAGGATTTGATTCTGAATCTCCTTCTCCAGCCGCTGGTCTTCTTTTTCAGACCACCGTTTGGTGTTGATGAGATAGTTCTTCAACCGTCGCAGCGGATCACGAGGTTCCCACTTATCTACCTCTTGCGCATCGCGGTAAGCCCTTGGATCATCGGAAGTTGAGTGTCCGCTCATTCGATAAGTGACCGCCTCGATCAATGTCGGACCATCTCCTCGACGAGCCTTCTCGACTGCCTTCCGAGTCACTGAATATACTCCGAGCAGGTCGTTGCCATCGACTCGTACTCCATCAATGCCATAGGCGAGGCCCTTAATAGCCAAGTTCTTGCTGGCCGTCTGCTTGGCCAGCGGAACGGAGATCGCCCACTGGTTGTTGCGGCAAAAAAACACTGCCGGAACCTTGAAGGTTGCGGCGAAATTAAGGCCGACGTGAAAGTCGCCCTGGGAAGTAGCCCCGTCGCCGAAGTACACCAATACAGCTTCTTTTTTTCCCAAGATCTTGGCTGCCCAAGCCACTCCCGTGGCCTGAGGGATCTGAGTGCCGACTGGACTGGAAACCGAGCCGTAGTAGAGTTCCGCTGCCGCAAAATGATTCGGCATTTGACGACCCTGAATAGGATCCTCCCGGTTGCCAAACAATTGGCAACAGAAGTCGTGAATTGGGAAGCCTCGCAAGAGCGCGGCGCCCAGTTCGCGATAGGCGGGTATGATCCACTCATTGGCTCGCAGGGCAAAGGCGCTGCCGACAACCGCGGCTTCTTCGCCGATTGAGCCGATGTAGAAACCGATGCGCCCTTGACGCTGCAGGGTGATCATCCGCTGGTCGAGGCGGCGGGTGAAGAGCATAGTGCGGTAGAGCTTTAGCAGGTCTCTATCGCCGATTTGAGGAGCCTTAATCCCGTCGGCCAACTTCCCATCAGGACGCAGAATCTGCACAATTGAATCGGCCATTGGGCGAGATTATATATTTGGTCAAACCGGAGACTCAAGGCTGCAGCGAGAACATTTGTGGCCAGTATGGCTTGGTCCGAATCAGGAAGGGGAGGTCCACAATGAACGGCCAACTCGGTCCCGTTGATGTCATTCTGTTGGCCGCCGGGGGCTCCTCCCGATTGGGTCGTCCCAAACAACTATTGCCCTTGGGTGAGCGGACGCTGGTTGAAGTGGTCGCCGACCAAGCTCTTCGTTCTCAAGCTCGTCGCGTGACCGTTGTGCTGGGAGCTCAAGCCGACCGGCTGATCCCTCTCTTGGAAAAACTGGAACTATCCGTTTGCCTCAACCCTGCCTGGGAATCAGGCTTGGGCTGCTCGATCCGGGTCGGAATGGAACACTTGCTGAACATGTCTCGACCCCGGCCCCAAGCGGTCGTTTGTCTAGCCGTGGACCAACCGCTGGTTACTAGTCAGACCATTGACGGATTGATCAAGGAAGCTGTGGCCAGCCAAGCGCGAATCGTCGCTTCGAGCTATGCCGGTACTGTTGGTGTCCCAGCTCTTTTCCAGGCTTTCTTTTTTCCCCAGCTCTTGCAGCTTGACGGCGACCAGGGAGCACGCTCTCTGATCCATCAACACCGTTCCCAGGTTAAGCTATTTCCTTTTCCTGAGGGAGCTGTGGACATCGATACCGAGAAGGACTACGCTCGACTGCTGGCGCGACTTGGTCGAGGCTGACCGCAAGTGACTGATCCTCCGCACGGGCGCGAGCGAAGGGCATGAAGATAGCATTGGTCCAGCAGAGAGCCGGCTCGGATCCGGTTGCCAACCGAGAACGGGGTATTCAGGCCCTTCACGAAGCGGCCCGAGAAGGCGCCAAGCTGGCGGTGTTCCCCGAGTTGGCTTTCCTCCCCTTTTTCCCGCAACTTCCCAAACGAAATCGGCCCCTGGGTTGGGCTGAAACCATTCCTGGGCCGACCACAGAGCTTTTCTGCCGGCTGGCAGCCCAACTGGAAATGGTGATCGTACTCAACCTTTTTGAATCCGGGGGACAGCATACTTTTGATTCCTCGCCTGTGATTGACAGTGATGGATGCTTGTTGGGCACCACCAGAATGGTCCATATTCCGGAAATGCGCGGTTTTCACGAGCAGGACTATTACACACCGGGTGATACGGGGGCCCCGGTCTACGAGACGTGCGTGGGGCGAATTGGTGTGTCGATCTGCTACGACCGGCACTATCCCGAATATTTGAGGGCGCTGGCTTTGAAAGGTGCTGAACTGGTGGTTGTTCCGCAGGCGGGATCGGTTGGTGAGTGGCCGGCAGGTTTGTTTGAGGCCGAAATGCAAGTGGCGGGATTTCAGAACGGATACTTCACTGCCTTGGCCAATCGGGTGGGAGCGGAAGAACACTTGATCTTCGCCGGCGAGTCTTTCGTGACTGATCCGGCCGGACGCGTGGTAGCCCGAGCACCGACCGGCGAGGAATTCATTCTTTTTGCCGACCTCGATCTTGCCTCTGCCCACCAAAGCCACGCGCGCCGTCACTTCCTGGCCGACCGGCGACCGGAAGTGAAGTTCTAACCCGGCTTTTTTCGGGGCCCTCAAATTTCCGAGCGTAAGACTTCCAGCGGAGGACGGTTGATCACACCGCGGCTGTTGAGAATGCCGATGGCGATGGTCAGGCCGATCACCATCACTAAGGACAGCCCCAACATGAGCCAGTCGGCCTGAAAACCGATCTCGAAAACAAAGCGAGCCAGAGCCCAGCCCGCTCCAATCGCCAGCAGCAGCCCACTGCTTGCTCCCAAGGTTCCCAGCAAGAAATATTCAATTGCCACAATCTTGAGTACTTGACCTTGGGACGCTCCTAAAGTTCTCAGTAGCGTTGACTCGCGAAGCCGTTGATAACGGCTGGTGATGACCGCCACTGCCAGTACCGTTAGCCCGGTAATGATGCTGAACAAGGCCATAAAGCGAATCACGAAGGCGACGCGATCAAGGATGGTGTCTACCGTATTGACAATCAACGCGAGATCGATGGCCGAAACGTTGGGATAATCAACAACCACCGCCCTTTGCAGGTCCGCTGAGGCCTCGGTGTCGGCCACACGTGTCACCAAGACATGAAATTGTGGTGCTTGTTCCAGTATTCCGGCGGGAAAGACAGCGAAGAAGTTCGGTTGGACGCGTCCCCACTCCACTTGACGCAGACTCGACACCCGGGCTGCTACTTTCATGCCCTGAACGTCGAACTCCAGGTCATCGCCTACGCCGATCGCCAACTCATCCGCGATTTCCTCCTCGAGTGAGATCGGAACGGGTGTCTGACCGGGGAGTACCCTTCCCACCCATTGTCCGGTCACGACCTTCTCCGAATCACTTAGGTGCCGCCGGTAAGTCGATCGATATTCCCGGTTGAGAGCCCACCTGGGTCTCCCGGGCTGAGAATCTTGCAGGATTTCGGAGACCGTTTGCCCTTTGAGACCCGACAACCGCATTGAAACGATAGGAACGTCCTGAAGAATTGGGGCTCCCTCCGACTCCAGCAGCGCTCTAATTTCAGCTTTTTGCTCACTCTGAATATCGAAGAAGACCAAGTTGGGCTTGGAGCCACTGCCACTGAGCTCGGCCTGTGCCAAAAGGGTCTTCTGACTCAAGTTAAGTGTGGTGACGAGAAAAGTACCTAGTCCCAAAGCCAGAATCAGTACCAGGGTCTGGTTGTGCGGGCGGTAAAGATTAGCCAACCCTTGCCGCCATTCATAGGCCCCGGAACTGAGGACGGCCTTTCTTAAAACCACGGTGATAGCCTTGGCCACCAAGACCAATAGGCCGAAGGTGGCCGCCAGACCCAGGAAAAAGGCCAACCCTACCCACCAGAGGCTAGTATGAGTCAAAGAGAACACCAGCAAAGCAATCCCGAGAAGAGAATAGATGACCAGGCGCCAAGGATCTCGACGGGGGGATGCCAACGATTCAAAATCCAAACGGAGGGCCAGCAAGGGTGAGGTTAGACGTACTCGCAACAAGGGCAACAAAACGAACAGCAACGCTATCCCCATACTGATCGATATGCCCTTGATGACTGCGCTTGGCGCCACCACTACACTCACCTCCAAGGGCAGGAATTCGGCCAACACCGCCGGGATTAGATACTGGATCCCCATCCCCAACAACGCTCCCCCCAGAGCTCCTGCCAGACCTATGGCGAAGGCCTGTATCAAGTAGACAAGAAAGGTTTCCGCGGAGGTAAATCCGAGGCATCGGAGAATCGCAACAGTGGGCAGTTTCTGTCTGATATAGAGATGGATCGAACTGGAAATGCCGACCGACCCCAGCAGCAAAGCGACAAAGCCCACCAAGTTGAGAAAATGGTAGAGGTTGGCCATCGCCCTGCCCAAGCGTCGCTGGCGGCGCTCAACTGTGTCATGGCGAATACGATTGGCCGCGAGGTGATCTTCCCATTCCTCAACTACTTCTCCGGCTTTGATGGAGTCAGGCAATTTAATGAAAATGCGGTAGCCCACCCGGCTCCCGGTCTGGATTAGGCCAGTCTGTTCGAGATACCTCAAGGGGATATAGACCCGGGGAGAAACGATTCTGACTGCTAACGACTCTCCCGGGATATTGTTCAGGGTGCCCGCAATGGTGAAGGTGAAGTCGCCCAGTTTGATGGGATCGCCTTGGCGGGCGTCGAATTGACGAAGTAAACCCTCATCGACCAGGGCAAAAGGTCCATCGCGGTAGCTGACGCCTGCCTCCACCGGAGTTGTTTCGAGTTTACCGTAATAGGGGAAATCACCTTCCAGAGCTCGCACCTGGACCAGTCGTAGTCCCTCCGTATTGGGCAAGTAGGCCATCGAAGAGAAATTGGTTTGTCGGGTGTAGGCGGTAGCCAAGGGATCAACCTTCTGTAGAGTCTCAGACCCGAACGGCTGCCGCTTGATCAGTACTAAATCAGCTCCCAGCAATGTCCGAGCTTGACGGTCGATGGCCGACTCGAGGTTGACGCCAAAAGAACTGATGGCTACCAGAGCAGCCACCCCGAGCATGATAGAGGAGACAAAAAGCAATAATCGCTTTCGGCTGCTGCGACTGTCGCGCCAAGCCATTCGCCAGAGCCAGAGCTGAAACAGCAGGCGAAATGTCTTCATGGGGTGGAAACTGGTCGAGCGGCAACCGAATCCACATGAGATTGGGAGGTGTCAGAGATCACCTGCCCGGCACGCAGCTTGATCACTCGTTCGGTCCGCTCCGCCAGCTCCGGATCGTGGGTGACCAGAAGCAGGGTAGTATCCATATCACGATTGAGAGCGAACATCAGATCGACAATCGTGCGGCTGGTTTCGCCATCGAGGTTGCCGGTGGGCTCATCGGCAAAGAGGACTCTGGGGCCATTGACGAAGGCGCGGGCGAGCGCCACTCGCTGTTGTTCTCCACCCGAGAGCTGGATCGGATAGTGGTGTAGGCGATCCTCCAGCCCAACCTGTTGCAGGAGCCGGGTTGCCCGCTCTGCGACCCTGTGGTCACCTCGCAACTCGATTGGCACCATCACGTTCTCAAGTGCTGAGAGCGTGGGAATCAACTGAAAGGTTTGAAAGACAAAGCCCACTTTTCGGTTGCGGATTCGGGCCAACTCCTCCTCATCCAGTTGGTTGAGGCGGACTCCGTCCAGTACGACCGATCCCGAAGTGGGGCGATCGAGCCCGGCACACAGCCCTAACAGTGTCGTTTTTCCACTACCGGAGGGGCCCACGATGGCGCAGGTCTCACCCTCGCTCACCGCAAACGAAACATCCTTGAGAACGGTCAGCGACTTGTTTCCATTTGAGTAGGTTTGAGTCAAACCTTCAACCTGTAGCGTCATGATCGAAGACATCATATCAGCTAACAAGGATGATGAATCGGACTCGGCGGATTCTCCATCGACTCGCCTTCTTGTCGCTGCCTTTGCCTCCTTTGTGTGTCCGGTCCTCAATCGGAGTTGCTGCTGTAGAATGACGGTGGTGAGAAACCTTCGATTGGGTTGGGTGGTGCTGCTTTTGTCCGCCGGTTGCCGGGATAATTCACCAGCTTCGTCACCCACTTTCCCTGCCCTGCAGGCTACCCCTCCGGCTCTTGAGAACTCCGCCCCCACATTCAAACGCATCGTCTTTCTAGGGAACAGCCTCTCGGCCGGCTACGGACTCGAGGAATCTCAGGCTTTTCCGGCCCTATTGCAGCAGAAGATCAACGCCAGTGGGGGCGGATATCAGGTGGTCAATGCCGGTGTCAGCGGCGATACCTCGGCTGGTGGCCTGAGCCGGATAGACTGGCTCCTGCGGCAACCGCTGGAGGTGCTTTTTTTGGAACTGGGGGCAAACGATGGCTTGCGGGGGGTGAACCTGGCTGTCATTCGCCGCAATCTTCAAGCCATCATCGACAAGACTCTCGACCGTTATCCGCAAGCTCAAATCGTGATTGCCGGCATGAGGATGCCTCCCAATATGGGCCGACGTTACACTGAAGGTTTTCACTCGATTTTCTCCGATCTGGCTAAACGCAACGGAGCGGTGTTGATTCCCTTCTTGCTCGAGGAGGTCGGTGGCCGGCCGGAACTCAACCAACCCGACGGCATCCACCCCACTGCCCAAGGCCACCAGCTGATAGCTGCGCACGTGTGGCTGTTTCTGGAACCTTTGTTGAAGCGTTAGCACGATTACGCTTCTTCCACTTCTTTATCCGAAAGGCAACGGGCAGGATGCCCGGTTCATCGAAGAGGGATTCACCGCTACCGAAGGTCCGACTTCGCCGGGTCACTGCGCTATGCGCCGAACCGGAGGGGAATCAGGGGATCTCCTGAATCCGACCTTCCGCCAGATGTCGGCGAAAACTCTCGAATGTTTCCGCGGCGCCCTGCGAAAAAGGAGTCCGATAGACTCTGGGGAAGCTCCGGCGCAAAGGCGTATCGTCGGCGGCGGCCGCAAAAGGGAGCTGGAGCGGGCGATAGCTGATTTGTGACCCTGGCGCCAGCCGCTCAATCTCGGCTATGACTTCTTCCATATTGAGTGCTTCACCTCCCAGGTTGAAAACCAGCGCGCCGGACAATTTGCTGCGGCTGGCTTCAATGAACTGGAGTGCTACATCGGAGGCATATTGGATCTGCAGTCGATTGCTGAACTGAATCTCGAAGGCCCGGTCAGCGGCTGCGGCCAGCAACGCCTTGGTTGGGTCGCTGGTAATTCCTTGGTCCCGTCCTACGCCATAGACGGTGTTGGGTCTCAAGCCGGTGCTGTCGATCTGGTGGTCTTGGTAGTAAATACGAGCGGTGGCCTCATTGGCCTGTTTGTAAACACCGTAGAGAGTGGCGGGAGCCAGCGGCGAGTCGGCGGTCAGGGAGCCGGGAGGATAAAGATCGGGAGGGCCGTAAACTGCATTGGAAGAGGCATAGACGAAGTGCTTCAAACCAGCCCGCCGGACGGCTTCGAACAGGTTGACCGTACCCACCACGTTGACTTGTGCCCCCAACCCGGGATCAGCCCGGCAAAAGGGTACCTGAAGAGCGGCCAGATGAATGACGTGGGTGATGGGATAATCCTCAAAAAGCCGGGCAACTGCCTTGCTGTCCGAGAGATCCCCCCTGACTATCTCCAGGCCTTGCTGCTCAACCGGTGACAACACCAGATCGAGACGGTGCCTGCTGGTGCCCAAATCGAAACCGATAGTCCTCTCGCCCTCACCCACAAGATGATGCGCTACCCAGGTGCCAATGCACCCCAGGGCTCCAGTGACCAGATAAGTGTTGGATGAACTCATGACTTGGGTCAATCGCGTTGCAATTTCATTAAAAAGATTCGATCTTGCCGAACTGCATCAGCCACCCTTGAGCACCTCGACTCCAACTCTATTCCAGTCAATCTACGGTGCACAATGTTTTCAATCCAGGCGGGCTCTCAAACCGGTCGTCTACGGTTGAACTGCCGCATGTCTTATAATGGCGCAGGCACGGCTGTGAAATTCCGTCAGTCGATCGCGAAAGAAATATCGACGATGCGCAAAATCCTTCCGGTAATGGCAGCTGTTCTCGGGTTATTGTCGGCCCACGCCCTGGTTGTCCCATCCGGGGTGATGGGTTGGCCTCAGAAAGCCCAGCGGCAGCAACAGCAAGAAGACCAAGAGGACTATTTCAAGAAATGGCTCAATGAGGATGTCGTTCATCTCATCACGTCAGCCGAGCTCAACGTCTTTAACAAGCTGGAAAGCGCTGAAGAGAAGGAACAGTTCATAGAGCAGTTTTGGTATCGTCGCGACCCGGACCTGCGCACCGCCGTCAACGAGTTTAAGGAGGAGCACTACCGGAGAATTGCCTACAGCAATGAGCGCTTTACCAGCGGCATCCCCGGCTGGAAAACGGATCGCGGCCGGATTTACATCATTCACGGGCCGCCTGCTGAGGTGGAAAAGCACCGGTCAGGAGAGAGCTACCAACGGCCCTCTCACGAGGGAGGCGGATTTACCGCCGTTTTCCCCTTTGAAATCTGGCGCTATCGCTACATCGAGGGGATTGGCACCGATATCGAGCTGGAATTCGTGGACCCGAGCGGTAGCGGGGAATTTCGTCTTGCCCGAGATGCCTCCGAGAAGGACGCTTTTCTTTTTACACCTGGTACCGGTTTGACGACGGCAGAATCCCTTGGCTTGGCGGCTCGTGACGAACGTCCCTACTTCCAGCCTGCTCGGGCCGATCGCTACCCGGGAATGAGCCTACGGAGCAAGGACGACCCTTTTACTCGCTATAGCATTTATGCCCGCATGCAGCGGCCACGCCCTGTCAAGTATAAAGACCTCCAGCAAATTGTTGATACTCGGGTTGGTTTCAACACGCTGCCATTTGATATCCGGACGGACTACTTTAGTCTCAACGAAAGTAACGTGTTGGTCCCCATCACCTTTGAGTTGGACAACCGCAATCTGACCTTTCAGCAAGAAAACGGCCTTTGGGTGGCGCGAGTGGCGGTTTACGGTATTGTCACCAGCATCACCAACCGAATCGTGCTCGAATTTGACGACGACCTTATTGTCAGCTACCGGCCCGAGCACCTGGAGACCGGCCGGCATGGCCGGTCGATCTACCAGAAGGTTATCTCTATCGACCGCAAGATCCGGCACAAGGTTGATCTGGTGCTCAAGGATTTGGCCAGCAATAGTGTGGGCGTCCAGCGTAAGGCCATCATTGCCCCCCAACACTCGTCAGCCAAATTGGCGCTCAGCTCGGTGATTCTCACTGACTATGTACGCCGAGTAAGCGAGAACACTCCTCTCGACGAGATGTTTGTCATCGGCGATCTCAAGGTCAGGCCCAATCTTCGTCGAAGTTTTTCGCACGGTCGTTCGGTGGCGGTCTATCTGCATGTCTACAATGCCACCGTCGATCAGAGCACGCTCAGACCCTCTCTAGCTCTACGCTATCGGGTGACCCGAGATGGGAAACAAATAAAATATTGGTTTGAAGAGCAGGGCGAGTCGATCCAGTTCGAGTCGGGACAACGAGTCGTTGTACTCAAGAACCTGCATGCTGAAACTCTCTCCACGGCCACTTATCGTCTTGAGGTGGAGATTGAAGATCAACTGAGTGAAGACATGATTTCCGTCGATCAGACCTTTGAGATCACACCGGTTGCGGAAGCAGTTTCCGGTGGGTCGGAGCGTGAGTGAGCATCTAGGAGGGGCCGCTCGAAAACCGTCAGCACGGCGATGGTTTTCTTCCAGCTTCCGGAGAGTCGGGGCGTTGGGTGAACTTTTTCGAGCTACAACTCTGTTCGCTCGATTCTTATTCATTTTTCTTGGTTTGACAGCGGCCACCAGTTGGCAGACGGTCGCCTCCCAAGGCGATATTTTCAGCGAAGTCCCTGCCTTTGTCAGTGGAGTCGACTGGAGACACCACAGCGGCCGCTCCGATCAACACTATCTACCTGAAACCATGGGTCCGGGAGCGGCGCTCTTGGATTACGACGGTGACGGCTGGCTCGATCTCTATCTTGTCAATAGCGGTCCCTCCGACTTTTTTCAACCCCGCCAGCCTTTGCGCAATGCTCTCTATCGCAACCGCGGCGACGGGAGCTTTATTGATGTCACCCTCCAGGCCGGCGTTGAGGGCGGCAACTTCGGAATGGGTGCTGCAGCTGCCGACTTTGATAACGACGGGGATCAAGATCTGTTTGTCACCGGTTACGGTAAGACTTTGCTCTACCTCAACCGCGGCGATGGCACTTTTAAAGAGTGGGCCAGGCAGGCCGGAGTGGAGGTATCGGGTTGGACCACTAGCGCGGTCTGGTTCGATTTCGACAACGATGGCTGGCTGGATCTATTTGTTTGCAGCTTTGTGGTTTTCGGTGCCGACCGGCATATCTCCTGTGGCCTCAATGCTCTTGGAAAGGCCTACTATTGCGTGCCGCGCGTCTTCCAGCCGACCACCAGTTTTCTCTTCCGGAACAATCGCAACGGCACTTTCACCCGCGTCGACGGGAACTCTGCCATTGGGCGCACTCCGGGTAAGGCTCTGGGTGCGGTCGCCGCAGATCTCAACAACGACGGCTGGCTGGATCTGTTCGTAGCCAATGACACGGTACAAGACTTTCTCTTTTTCAACCGAGGCCAGGAACGTTTCGAGGAGAGTGCTCTTTTCGCCGGGGTAGGTTTTTCCATCGATGGAGAAGCACAATCGGGAATGGGCGTGGACGCTGCTGATTTTGACCAGAACGGGTTTCAGGATCTGTACGTAGCCAACATCGATCATCAGTACTATTCACTCTTTTTGAACCGTGACGGAGAAGTCTTTACGGATGAGGCAATTACCCAAGGCGTGGGCCAACCAACTTTTCTCCTCAGTGGTTGGGGGCTGAAGTTTGTCGACTATGACAACGATGCCGACCTCGATCTTCTGATCGCCAATGGGCATCCCGATGACATGATTGCCGAGTACGCCAAGAACGTCACCTACCGGGAACCGATGCTCCTTTTTGAGAACAGGAGTGGGAGGCTGCATGACATCAGCGCTTCGGCCGGCAAAGTGTTTGCCAAAGTCCTTTCAGCGAGGGGACTGGCGCTAGGAGATTACGACAATGACGGTCGTTCCGATGCAGTCGTGACAACCAACGCTGGCGGTGTGCTGATACTGCGCAATACGGCGCCCGTTTCTCACCATTGGCTGGGTGTCAAGCTGCAGGGAAACCGCAGTAATCGCGATGCGATTGGGGCCCGTCTGAGTTGGTCAGCGGGTGGTCGCCAATATTCTCGTCACCTGAATAGCGGAGGCAGCTATTTGTCTTCTCATGATCGACGACTCCTGCTTGGGTTGGGGAAGGCGCAGTCGGTGGATTGGTTGGAGATTCGCTGGCCGTCCGGTACTACCCAAAGGCTTGAGAAGCTGGAGGTGGATCGCTACTTGACGGTTGAAGAGCCCTCTCGTCCCTGATCGGGTCTCCAGCGAGACCCGGGCCGATCAACTTACAGCACTCGAATTCTTGGAGGCAGATCGTTAAGGAGTTGGGGCGCAATCGCTGAGGTCGACTCAACAGCACCACAAGGCACTTTGTCAGGCTATTGAGTTGGCACCGGCCCCAAACGGCCTCCGAAGCGCTCAAGTCAGCCTTGAACCTCCAGTCGATTGTTCCAATCCGTTAGCTGATTGGTAAGACCTTTTGCTATCTTCGCCATTGAGCCTCGGGCGTTGCCTATGCCGGTTGTCTGGGATTGGTCTCTCAGTGTGGGTTGATTTAGCACCATGAGTTTTCCTCAAACTTTCACCTGCAAACAGCGTTTTCCTCGCCCTCGCCTCGACTCAATTGAAGCCGAGGTGCAACGGTTGGGCCACAAGCACCGTTCGGAATTACCCGACTGGACGGGGAAAAAGGTGAGTGTGGCAGTTGGGAGTCGTGGAATTGCCAACTTGGCCCAAATCGTCAAGGCGGTGGTCAAGCTTTTGCTTGACTTGGGGTCCCAGCCTCAGTTGGTGCCGGCCATGGGGAGCCATGGAGGAGGTACGGCCACGGGCCAAGCTGGAGTTCTTGCCCAGTATGGTGTCACGGCCGAGACGATGGGCGTGCCGCTGCGGGCGACAATGGAGACGGTGGGTGTGGGTGAAACTCTGGAAGGGGTGCCGGTTGAGATCGACCGGGAAGCATTTGAGTCGGACGGAATCGTCGTCATCAATCGGGTCAAGCCCCATACCGACTTCAGCGGTGAAGTCGAAAGTGGGATGCTCAAAATGATGGCGGTCGGTTTGGGAAACCGGCAGGGGGCCGACAGCTTCCACAGCTTTACTTTAAGCTATCCTTACGACCAGCTGATTCTCTCCAAGGCTCGTGTTCTATTGTCCACCGCTAAAGTCGGCTTTGGTTTGGGAATCATCGAGAACGCCTATCACGAGACAGCCCGATTGGAGTTGCTGCCTGCGGGGAGATTGGTCGACGGCGAGAAGGCCTTGCTGGTGGAGGCGCGCCGGCTGATGCCCTCGCTCCCGGTCGAGAGTTTGGATATTCTGGTCATCGATCGTATCGGTAAAGATATCAGTGGTGCCGGTCTGGATCCCAACGTTACCGGACGCCGGTTTCTTAACCATTCCCGCTGGCAGGATAAGCCCGACATACACCGCATAGTGGTGCTGGGATTGAGCGAAAAGACCCAGGGCAACGCCATTGGAATCGGTTTGGCTGATTTTACGACTGAGCGGCTGGTGCACGCGATCGATCGATCGGCCACTTATCTCAATCTGATCACTTCCCGGAATATCGTGGCCGGCAATATACCGCCCTATTTCGACTCGGACCAAAGTACCCTCAAGCAAGCGATGGCGTCTTTGGCCAGTGGGATAGGAGCCCAAGAGGTTCGCCTTATGCGAATTAGGGACACTTTGAATCTTGGCCAACTAGAGGCCTCCTGGGCGCTTCGCGAGGAACTCCAAAACCACTCCCGAATCGAAGAATTCAGTCCATTGCAATCCATGCGCTTTGGGGCCGGCGGTGAATGGTTGCCTTCGTGGGAACGAAGTCGGAAGAGCCCAATTCAGAATGGCGCTACGGCTTGAGCGCAACACTCCCAGACAGCAACTTGAATCAACGGCTTTTTCTAACAAGCTGGAACCTGAATCTACTTCTATCCCCTCCATCTGGCGCCTTGGTGAGTGAATCGGGTTGTCTGGGAAAAGCCCGCCCCCTTTTCGTCCTCGGCCCCTGCGGTCTTGCTTAGACTTTTTTGACCATTCAAGGCTCCAAAAATACAATTCTTGCTTGGTTTTGGACGCGTCGGGAGACCCACTAGGCCGTCATTAAGGTTGATAGTCCGGCCGGTGCCAAGAACCTGAAGGAAAAGGGGGACAGATGAGACGACTGGAGAACCAGGTGGCGGTTGTCACCGGTGCCGGGCAGGGATTGGGGAAAGCGATAGCGCTGCGTCTGGCCCAGGAGGGCAGCCATGTGGCGGTAGTGGATATCGAGACGGTCCAGGCTGGCCATGTAGCCGACGAGATCGAGCAAGCAGGTCAACGCGCTGCTGTCTTCGACACCGACGTAACCGACTGGGATGAAGTTCGGAAACTGGCCGTTGCGGTCAACAACCAATTCGGCAAAGTTGACATTCTTGTTAACAACGTAGGCTGGCCAAACCAGGGTGCGGCCATTCAAGAACAATCCAACGAAGTTTGGGAAAAGAGCCTCCGTACTTGTCTTACCAGCCAGTTTTATTGCTGCAAAGCGTTTCTGCCATTGATGCTGGACAAGGGTTATGGCCGCATTACCAATATTTCATCGATGGCTGGCAAGGAAGGTAACCCACATCTGGTCCCGTATTCGTCGGCCAAAGCCGGAGTTATCGGTCTCACCAAGGCGCTAGGAAAAGAGGTGGCTACCTCTGGGGTAGCAGTCAACTGCATTTGTCCGGCGGTAATCGAGACGGAGGGAGCCAAGTTAGTGGGCCCGGAAACTCAAAAAGTCCTGATTGGTAAGATCCCGATGGGTCGGATGGGGCAACCTCACGAAGTGGCGGCATTGGTGGCCTACCTCTCCAGTCCTGAATGTTCCTTTTCGACCGGAGCTGTCTATGATATCTCGGGAGGACGCGCCACCTACTGAACTTGCGTTGCACCAACGGGGAGACACAATAGTCGTGGCCAACGCACTGATTTGCGGGTACCCGCCAGTAGCTATTGCCGGCTGCGGGGAGAGATCGGCTACTCACGTCGCTGGCCGTAAGCCAACCGGCAATCCAATCCGTTTAAATACAAGAATTAGTACAAGCACTGCCCCTTGACGCCGAGCGGGGAGGCTCGGGGGATTGACTGATAGGTGGATGAGAGGAGCAAAGACTGGTTTGCCGCCGGAAACGGCTCAACGAGAATCTGGAAGACGGGTTGGGAGGTGGTGACTTGCGTGAGAAAGTGAGCCAGAAAACACCGTTACGAAGTAGCCAGTGGTTTGGTTTGACGGACCGCGACGGCTTCATTCACCGCAGCTGGATGAAGAACCAGGGGTTTCCTCACGACGTTTTCGAAGAGCGGCCTGTGATCGGCATCTGCAATACTTGGTCGGAGTTGACTCCTTGCAACCACCATTTTCGCAAGCTGGCTGAACATGTCAAACGTGGCGTCTGGCAGGCTGGCGGCTTTCCTTGGGAATTCCCTGAACACGTGCTGCAGGCCGATCGAGGAGTCGACCTCGATTTTCTGGTGGGCAAGAGCGGTACCCCCAGACTTCGGGAGTCACACTGAGACTACCCTTACGGACAAAGAGCATCCCGGTTTAGCCTTGAGCGTTCGATCTTTGCTCTTATTGTTGATTTTGCCGACGATGCCGCACGAATACCGGATTCGGTTTTGCTGCCGCTCCCGTCCAGTTGGAGACGGCGGGGCAACTTCAGGGTACTGTTATGCGAGTGCGTGACCAGCTTGGGGTCTGCACATGGATGAGATGACCGTAAACCTTTCCGAAACGGACGTCAGCCTCGAATTTGATGGGAAAACGTTCCTGGCCGGATGAGTACCAGATCCGAAAATCGCCACCTCCTTTGAAAATACCCTCCTGGGTGGACACTCGGTAGGTCTGGTACCGGCCCAAGGGGACGGTAAGCTGCTCTTTTTCCCCAACAACAATGTCAACTTCCTTGACCCGACCCGTATCGCTGAGATGAATTCGGTATTGATCGCCCTTTCGCAGCTGTCGCAGGCGGGTGACGTAGAAAACCGAAAGCGTGTCGACCACCGGTTGACTCAGGCCAGGGAGGGCCTGCTTGTGCAGCCGGCGGGGTGGATTGACCGAGACGTCTTTTTCCTCCACCAGAGCTTTGCCGCTACGGTAGTCGAAAAGCACTTCCAAGTCGCGCTTTTTCTGGTTTCGGCGGATTTGATGGAGAAACCGAAGCGAGCGAAAGTTGTTACCGTCGATCATGGATTCGAAATAGTCTTGGATGTCGAACCCAGTGACCGACTTGAGTGCTCCTTCACTCCTGAACCAGGCTGAAATCTTGAAGACTTTTTGGTTTTGAAAGTAAGTCTGGTTCAGTTCCAGCCGCAGTTCGCCGGCCTTGAAGGCAGGGATCAGAAATAGCGGCTTCCAGTTCACCTCGTAGCGAACTGACTCTCCAGGGACGAAAGGCAATCGAAGCGGCTGCAAGCTGGTTGCTAGAAGTGGCGGGGGAGCATCCTGGAAGGGTTGACTGATGGCCAAGGCCAACCCGCTCAGGCCCGCGCAGGTCAGCATCAAGGATCTCACCATCGCATCTTGGCTCCCACCAAGAGCGTGATGATCATCAATCCGAGCACTGCTTGGTACTCCCGGTTGCGAACCACTTGCACCCAGGAAAATCTGATCTTTTCTGAAGTCGGCCGATATCGGCAACCACGGGGCCAGAAGAGTGGAACCCGTTGCCGATATTCTGCAAAGGCTGCTCCGTACGCTTGTTCCAGTTCTTCTTCCTCCCGCTGCATGACTGGTCTGTAGATGATGATGAAGAGGACGAGGAAAACGATCATCAAAAAGGGACGTGTCCCTGCAAGCGTGAAACCTGTCCCGATCAGAAACGAACCCAAATAGAGTGGGTTGCGAGTCCATCGGTAGGGACCGTTGACCGCCAAGAAACGCCATTTCCGCAGATGTCCCGCAGCCCAAATGCGGAGTGCTGCTCCCAGCCAAGCCAAAGAGATTCCGGCTACGAACCAACCCGGTGAAGGCTGCGCCAAATAGAGATAAACCAAGCTGAAAAGGATGCCGACAGGCACTCGAATCCGCTGTAAGTTCATGACCCTGGCAGGACCGTCAGTGGGGTTTCCAGCTCGAGCCGCTGCCGTACAGTGCTCACCACCTTTGCCACTGGAATGTCCATGCAGATGAAACGGTCACAGGTCCGTTTATAGGAATTCGAGCAGGGCAGGTCACGCTTGACAACGCGGTCACGGGGATTGAAAGGGCCATTACGAGTCGGGCAGGTAGGACCCAAAATGGCGACTGTTGGAGTCCCCAATGCCACCGCCAAGTGAAGCGGACCCGAATCGCCCCCAATTAACAGCCGGGAGCGCTGACAAAGATAAGCCAACTGGAGGATGGTGGTCGGAAAAGTTACCAGCGGTTGGGGCGCCAGATGGGCAGCAACCTTTTTTAAAATCGGTTCTTCGCCCGGGCCGTAGACAAAGAGCGGGTCAAGGCCCCTTCCCCGCAGCCAGCTCGCCAACCGGGCGTAGTGGGACGCCGGCCAAATCTTGGTGACCCAACCGGCGGCCGGGTGGATGAGTACCGGAGCCTGGTCCAATTCCTCCAGATGATGGTCGACATGGTCGCGGTCGCGATCGGAAATCTCCAACGTCAAGCGGCCGTCGACGGGAGCCAGCGGCGTCACGCGCGCGGCTAGCTCAAGATTCTTCTCAATCACGTGCCGACTCAGGTCCGACTCGCCCGGATGTGATTCATGGTAAAACCATCCAATCCCTTTCTCCTTGAATCTTTCGGGCCGATAGCCCAGCACTCTTCTAGCACCTGAGAGGCGGCTGAGAAGCGCGGACTTGAGCAATCCCTGGAAGTCGAGAGCCAGTGTGAAGCGTTGTCTTCGTAAACTGCCAAGCAAGTCCACCAACTCGACTATCCGGTGGGGGTGTTGCCGCCAAACTCGAGTGTTGATGGACCAAACTCGATCTACTCCCCGCACTGCGCTCAAAAAGGGGACATAGGCCGATTCGGCCAGCCAGTGCAGTCGGACTCTCCCCAGCGTGCGGCGAAGCTGTAGAGCCGCCGGAAGCGAGTGAAGGATGTCGCCAAGCGCGCCCATCCGTACCGCTAGAATCTGCTGTTGCCGTTCAGAGTCAACCATCGTGTCTTCGTTGTCGCCTAGCATACCTCAGCAGCCATTCAGGCCTTGCTTAGGAAAGCTCTTCGTCGCGGATTTTCCGCAGCAAATCACGGGTCGAGTGGTCTTTGGGATCTCCCACGATGGCTATTCTTCCTCCTGTTGAGCGGACCGTCTCTCGCTCGGGAACCGTTCGTGCGGTGTAATCGGTCCCCTTAGCGTGCACATCGGGGCGGAGTTGACGCAGCAGATGGTCGACGGTGAGGTCATTAAAGATCACCAAATGATCGATACAACTCAAGGCGCTCAAGATCTCGGCCCGCTCGTGCTGGGGCGTCAGTGGTCGTCCGGGGCCTTTGAGTCGGCGAACGGCGCGGTCGCTGTTGATTCCCACCACCAGAACGTCACCCTCGTGCCGCGCTCCTTCGAGGTAACGGATGTGTCCCACGTGAAGGAGATCGAAGCAACCGTTGGCCAGCACTACCGACTTTCCCGCCCTACGATGCTCCTGGACAAGAGAGACCAATTGCGCCACTGATTTCAGTAGTTTGCTGGGCATGGTCTTGACGAAATTGGCGGCCGGTCGGCGACTGGAAGACCGCTGGCCGGAACCGCAACGATCACAGCGAATGTTTTACAGGCACGTCGACTTTTCGTAAACGTAAATCGTTTGAGTCCAACTCGAATCGGTCCAGCGCCTGACGCAGTTCGGTTGCCGAAACGGTAGCAGTGCCTCGTTTAGTCACTACGATTCCGGCCGCGCAATTAGCCAACAAAGCGGCTTGGCAAAAATCGGCACCGGCAGCCAGCGCGGTTGTCAGAGTGCTGGTGACCGTATCTCCGGCGCCGGTAACGTCGGTCACTTGATCACTACCGTAGATCGGAATGTGGCGGGCGCCTTCCTCGGTAAAGAGCGTCATTCCCAGTTTTCCCCGAGTAATCAGAAGTGCCTCCAGATCCCATTGAGAGCGCAAACTGAGTCCCGTTCTTAGCAGAAGCTGGGTATCGTTTCCCATTCGTAGACCAGTAGCGTGTTCCACTTCGGTGATGTTGGGAGTGATCGCAGTGGCGCCGCCAAAGCCTCCAGGGTCGAAACGAGAATCCACCACCACGGGCAAGCCGTGGGCGCGGGCTACCTCTAGGGCTACCCGCCGCACCTCTGAAGTAGTTGTACCCAGGCTGTAATCTGAGATGACCAATGCATCCACCTGGGGTAGCAGTCTCCTCAGAACCTCTTTCAATTGTTGCTGCTGCTGGCGAGTCAGTTGCAAAGGATGTTCATGGTCAATCCGGACCACTTGCTGACGGAAAGAGTGGGAAGATCCGGCCAGGATCCGTTTCTTGAGTGTGGTGTGCAGACCGGACTCCCGAATCAGATGGGCCGGATCGACTCGATCGGGCCACAGTTCCAACAATTTTTGGGCCCCATCATCCTCCCCCAGATAACCCACCGGATAGGTCAGGGCTCCTAGAGCTGCGACACCAGCCACGGTATTGGCTCCACCTCCAGGTTTCGATTCGGTCTCGCGATAAGAGAGGATTAGGACCGGGGCTTCCCGGGAAACTCTGGAGATTTCGCCAAAGAGAAATTGGTCAAGCAGGAAATCCCCCAGGATTGCCAGCCGGCAGCGGGAAAAACGGTCCACGATCTTAAGCAGTTCTCGTTTCAAGGTTGCTGCTCCAAGGCCCATTCCACTGCCTCCAAGAGGTGGCGCGCTCGATGGTCGGGACTACAGTCTTCGTCGGCACCTTCACAAGGCCCTGCTTGCAAAAGGATAGTCTGGCACCCTGCCCGTTTTCCGGCCTCGATATCACGCCCATTGTCGCCGATCATGATACTGTTCCCCAGGTCCAGATTGAGTTCCTTGGCGGCCTGTAGGAGTAACCCGGGAGCGGGCTTGCGGCAACTGCACCGGCTCTTATAGGCGACCACGGTAGCTTCGGGGTGGTGAGGGCAATAGTAAAACGCTTCCAACAAGGCCCCTTTCAGACGAAACTCTCCCCGTAATCTTCGGTGAATCTGTTGCAATTGAGATTCGGCCAGCCAACCTCTTGCCACTACTGACTGATTGGTAGCCACTATGGCGGGCAAACGCTGCTGATTGAGCCGGCGAACGGCTTCGATCGCGTTGGGCAGAATTTCCACCTCTTTCCAGTGACGCAAGTAGGACACCTCCTTGATCAAAGTCCCATCCCGATCAAGAAAAACTGCCGGTCGAGGCCCCGTGGAGTCGATCGGGAACAAGGCGGAATCAAGAAAGGAGGTGTCATTTGGCATTTTCTTGCCGCCTCGATGGTGCGGAGCTGTGCAGTGGATTCTGGCAGAGAGAGTTGTGAGGCTTCAAGTTCTAAAGGAGTCACCACGACGGGAACCCGCCAACAATTGCAGGGCTCGATCGGTAACTTCATCCACTCCTATCGAATCGAAACAACGAAGATCGATGGGACATTCGCGGAGCAAACAAGGGCTGCAAGCCACGTGTTTGTGAATGACATGGGCGTCCGTATCAAAAGGCGCTGTGGCGCGATCGTCGGTGGATCCGAACAGCGCGACTTGGGGAAGACCCAGCGCCGCCGCCAAGTGCATTGGGCCGGAATCGTTGGTGATAAGCAACGCGGATTGGCTGAGTACTCCCATCAACGTCGGTAGATCGGTGTGTCCCACCAAAATGATGGGGTTGTGGCGCATTCCTGCAGCAATTTGTTGTGCCGTGAGCCGTTCGCCGGCGGAACCGATGATAGCAACGTCGACGCCCCGACACGTGATCAGGTTGTCGGCCACCTGGGCAAAGCGCTCGTTGAACCAGCATTTGGCTGGACCAAAGGTAGCGCCGGCATGGATCGTCACCAGCGGATGTCCCCGCTTAGCCCCTTTTTCGAGCAGAAGACGGCTGGCCTGCTCCCTGCCCAGCCGAGGAGCCTTAAGGCGGATGTTTGGGTGAAAGTTGTCGTCGTCCAGATAGTTGAGTTCGGATAGGCCGCAGAGATAGAGAAGATCAAGATAGTGAAAGACCTGATGATGGCCTAGCTCCACGGCCCGTGGCCGAAATCGCCTGGTGAGTAGCGGGCTTCGTCCGTCGCCACGAAAACCCCATCGTTCAGGAATGCGAGCTGAGAACGCTTCCAGCGCAGGGCCCAGAGCGTTCGGGAACAGCAAAGCCAAGTCGAATTGTGGCAGGCGGGACGCGATCCACGTGAGCCGCCGCCAGCTGCTCAGCCGGCTGGGGAATTCTATCAGCTCGTCAACCAGTCCCTGCTCACGGAACAAACCGGCCACCCAGTCGCGTGCCAAAAGGGTGAGGTGGTTATCTGGGCAGAGTCGTCGCAGTTCGCGCAGAGCTGCGACAGACATCACGGCATCTCCGATCCAGTTGGTGCTACGGATCAGAATTCGGGCTAAAGGCGGACGGTGGCAAGGGTGCCTTGACATCTTTGTGATTCGCGTTAGCCGTGTCTTGGCAGCGACTTGAGCTCACTTAACAGGAACTCCTCGTAGACTCTCTCATTCTCGGGTCGACACTCAATCTGAAAAACCAACAGCTCATCTTTCTCAAAAGAAAGGCCTTCAAGGCGCACCGCGTCTTTCTCCGTTGTGATCACAGCCCGGGCTGACAATTGGCTGGCGCGGGCTAGCACCTGGTCGAGCTCCGACTGGCTGAAGCGGTGGTGATCGCGATAAAGAAATTGATCGGCCACCCGCATCTGATAGTGTTCCAGATCTTCCACAAAGATAGCGGGGTTGCCGATGGCCGCCAGCACTACCACCCGCTCGTTGATGAATTGACGCAGGTCAAAACGCTGGCCGTTCTTCAAATCGTAAATGGCTACTCCGTCGTGATAAAAAAAGGAAATCGGAACTAGTGGGTTCAAACGCCGGATTGTCAGTTGAATCAACTCGCTTTCCAAAGGCCGATGAGCTCGAGTTATGACCACCAAATCGGCTCGTCGCAGTCCTGTCAGTGGTTCGCGAAGCCGGCCCCGAGGCAACAACTCGTTTCCACCGAAAGGATCGGTGGCATCCAGCAACAGAATGTTGAGGTCGCGGCTCAAGGCCAAGTGCTGGTAGCCATCATCCAACAGAAAAACCAGTCGCCGAGAACGTTTTCGCAATAGTGGAGCTTGAGCACTCCGATAGCGATTGCGTCCGACCAACACGGGAACTCCCTCGAGTCGACGAGCCATCAAGAACGGTTCGTCGCCACATTCGGCAGGCCCGCATAAGATTTGGCAGCCGTCGCTGACTACCCGATTGTAGCGCTCGGCTTTGCCGCCGTAACCCCGACTGAGTACCACGGGCTGAAAACCGCGGCGAAGTAACAGCTGCGCCAGATACATTACGAATGGAGTCTTGCCGGTACCCCCGACAGTCAAATTCCCGACGCTGATCACGGGATGCTCGAGGGTCTGAGTTGAGAGTAACCCGCTGGCATAGAGCCATAAGCGAAGCTTGACCAGCAGTCCGTAGAGTCGGGCAAGCAGATATTGCATGGTCTTGAGAGGCATTCAGTTAAGCCTGGGACCGCTTATTTTATAAACTACCCGGCTTCCTTGCCGCCAGCGCCGGCTATCTTGGCTGTCTGTTGACGGCCCGAGTCGTTCCAAGGCTGCGGCACCCGCGGCCTTCGCCGCAGACCCAAATCAGCGAAGCCATGAGATCTGCGCTGCGTCCTGATCGGCGTTGCCCCAGGTATTGTTCGAGACTTCAAGCTCCAAAAAGTTGGTATTTCGGTCTTTCAGGACGGAAATTGCTGTTGGATTACTTCGACTGTTCGCTCCACTGCTCCTTGGTTGTCACGAATCACCTTGCGGGCGTTTTGCCCCAGCCATCGCCGGGTTGCTGGATCCCGTAGCAGCGTGGTGATTTTCTTTTCCAACTCATCGCAGTCGGACACTTGCAAGGCTCCATAATTGGAGAGAAAGACGGCTGCAACTTCATGGAAGTTCTGCATGTGGGGCCCAAACAGAATCGGCTTTTTGAAGTTTGCGGCCTCGATAACATTGTGGCCACCCCAAGGAATCAAGCTACCTCCGATGAAAACGATGTCAGCCAGTTGGTAGAGATAGGCCAAGTCACCAATGGAATCGAGTAACAGCACCTGAGGGGGCCGCCTGTATTTCACACTCGAAAGTTGGGATCGCCGCTGGAAAGACAGCTCGGATTGCTCCAACATTTTTGATACTTCGTCCGTTCGGTGAGGGTGGCGGGGCGCCAAGAGTAGCCGTAGTTGGGGAAACTCTTGGCGCAGGCGGAGAAAGACGCTCAATAGCATCTCCTCTTCCTTCTCCCGGGTGCTTCCACAGACCCAGAGCAACTCGTTGCCATTTGGTTTGAGCAGTTGTTGGAGCTCGGTCACCAATTGTTGTCGTGCGGGATCGGGCGCCAGTTGGTAGTCATATTTGAGATTTCCCATGACGCTCACCCGATCAGCGGGTGCACCGAGGTGGAGAAATCGATCTCGGTCCTGCCGTGATTGAACACAGAGTCGAGTAAAGCGTTCCAGCACCGGCTGGAATAGGAATCGTGCTCGGCGCGAGCGGCGAAAACTCCGGTCGGAAACCCTCCCATTGGCCAACACCAGAGCGATGCCACGGCGTGCAGTCAGCCGGATGAAGGTAGGCCAGATCTCCGACTCGGTCAACACCACCACGTCAGGTCGGATGGAGTCCAGAAATCGACGGCAGCAGAAACCCCAATCGAGCGGGAAGTAAAAGACGGTGGCGTTTTGTCGGTAAAGGCTGCGAGCCAACGCCTGTCCGGTTGCAGTTGTGGTCGAAAGAAAAAGCTGTCCCGGCTCCAAAGATAGTACTTCAACCAGAGGTTTGATCACCTGAACTTCTCCCACCGAGACGGAATGAATCCACACCCTCGGCCCCCGCACCTCGGCGGCGGGAGGGTAGAAGCCCATTCTCTGCCGCAGTGATGCCAATGGTTGCCGACCCACCATCCTCTGGTAGAGATAGGAGGGCAGTGAAAGCATCAGTAGCAGCGCATAGAAGCAGGGGTAAAGCAAGGAAAAAAAGACCGACATGTTCTTGAAACAGGTGGTGTGAACCGCTCATCCTAGTATGAATGGGCGAGTCTGGACAAGCCCTTGCGTGCCAACCGGTCAATCGGTTGGCTTCCGCCGTCGGAAACCGTCCTTGAACCGGCCCAACCACCGGGGAACATTGTGACGGATTGGCGGTTGAACGGTGCCATTTCACCCGTTTCTTTCACGTAAAGAGGTGACCAAGTTGTTACCGAACTGGATGCCTTGAGTGGGCTTGGCTATCTGTGAATCGCGCAAACACGTGCTGTCGGTTGACGGACGCGCCGGACAACGGTATAAGTCTCTCTTTTGTTTTGAGATAGGTTGCCATGCCCGGGCGGCCATCGGGTGAAATAGTTCCTGAAGCCGCCCCGCCGATGCCGAACCGGTAGCGGCACACGGGGAAACTCTCTAACCGAACTCATGCTTAGAATCGCCTTGGTAGGATTTGGGACGGTCGGACGGTCGGTTGCGCGTATCCTCTGCCAAGAAAGGCGTCAAGACTTGGCCCTGACACAGATTTGCAACCGCCAAGTTGAACGAAAGAAAGTCGACTGGATCCCGGAAGAGGTCGTCTGGACCTCCAACTTTGGCGACGTTCTGCGGTCCGACGCGGATGTTGTAGTTGAGGTAATCGGTGGTAACGAGCCGGCCACGGGTTGGATTCGGCAAGCACTGGAGGCCGGCAAATCGGTCGTTACCGCGAATAAACAGGTGATGGCCCAAACGGGCACAGAGTTGCTCGATACGGCCGCCGCCAATCGTCGCCACCTGCTATTCGAAGCGGCGGTTGCGGGAGCTATTCCCATCATCAGGGGTCTTCGGGAGGGATTGGCTGGTGATCGATTGACGCGTGTGCTGGGGCTGCTGAATGGAACCTGCAACTACATCCTAACGCGGATGGAGGCTGCAGAGTTTTCGTTTGATGAAGCCCTCAAGGAAGCACAGGATCGTGGCTATGCCGAAGCGGATCCAGCCGCCGACATCGACGGTTCCGACGCCCAAGCGAAACTGGCTATCCTGTCGGCAGTGGGTCTTGGCCGCCAAGTTGCCGCCGACACGATCCCATTGCGGTCTATCCGCCCAGTGAATTCAGTCGATTTCCTGTACGCTCGCCGCCTCGGATTCACGATTCGCCAAGTTTCGAGAGCCGAATTGCTTGACGGCTCCGACCGTCGTGTCAGCGCTTCAGTACAGCCGATGCTGGTGCCTTTTTCCTCAAGACTGGCCCACACCCAAGGGTGTCGGAATGTCGTCGTTATTGAAGGAATGTACGGGGGAGAGACTGCGTTCTCGGGATTTGGCGCCGGTGGCGATCCGACGGCCGTGGCGATCGTTTCGGATCTCGAGGCAATCGCGCGGGGGAATGCAGTGCTGCCGGCGCCTGCGGTGTTGAAGTCGTCACAGGTCGAATCCGACTTCGCCGCCCCCCAGTATGTCCGCTTCATCGTTACGGATCGTCCCGGCATTATCGCTTCGCTGGCTGCTGTCTTTTCGAGTCACGGGATGAACGTGGACTCGGTTTTGCAGGAACCGGGATGGCCCAAGTCCGAATTGCCCTTTGTAGTCACTCTGGAGACTTGCCGCTGTCGGACGATGCGCGCTGCGTTGACCGAAATTGAGAAGTTCGATTTCCATGCCCGGCAACCAGTCTGGATGCCGATTCTGGCAACGGCAGAAGCCGGCTAGCGGACATTCTCCCTAGCCTTCCGAGTGGAGCGATCCAAGAATATGACTGACCTTTACAACACCACACCGAGTACGAGGGATCTTGATGAGGGTTGACAGTTGAACCGACTGGCCGGACCGAGACCAATTGTGGTTCAGAAATACGGTGGCACGTCCGTAGCGACTGGAGCGCGGATTCGTGCAATCGCCGATCGGGTGGCCTGTTTCGTCCGAAGAGAGTCGCAGCTAGTCGTTGTGTTGTCGGCCATGGGGAACACGACCGACGAGTTGGTCGCCCTCGCACACGAGGTGTCGGACGATCCGCGGGGAAGGGAGATGGACCTGCTGCTGTCGACCGGGGAGCAGGTCTCTGTATCACTGCTTGGGCTGGCGCTCCAAAGTAAGAACATTCCGGCCATCTCCCTGACGGCGCCCCAGTGTGGTATCCGTACGGACGACGCATTTAACATCGCTCGGATCGAGTCGATTGATACCCGGCGGATCCTGCAAGAGCTTGGTCGGGGTCGCGTCGTGATTATCACCGGCTTCCAGGGCATTACCAGCGATCAGGAAATCACGACGCTTGGTCGAGGAGGAAGTGACATTACCGCGGCGGCGGCAGCCGCCGCCCTGGGAGCCGTTGTTTGTGATATCTGTACGGATGTCGACGGCGTGCTATCGGCCGACCCGTGCACAGTGCCGCACGCAAGGTGCTGGCGCGAGCTGAGCTACGAAGAGGCGATCGAAATGGCCTCAAGTGGCGCCAAGGTTTTGCACCCGCGTGCGGCCGAAGTTTGCATGGCGTACAAGATACCGATCCATGTGCGATCCAGCTTCCACGAGGGTGAAGGTACGTGGATCCGGGGAGGCAAGACTATGGTGATGGAACAGGCGGCCGTTGTCGGGGTCAGCAGCGACGAGAAGATTGCCAAGGTAACGCTGATTGATGTGCCGGACCGACCCGGCTTGGCGGCTCAAGTTTTTCGGGATCTGGCGGTTCAAGATATCAGTGTGCGGCTGATCATTCAAAGCGCTAGTGCGGAAGGCTTGGGTCGAATTACGTTTGTGCTCGATGACGAGTACGTAGACGGTGCCATGCAGCTTGCCGAAGAATGGAAAGCTCAAGAGCTGGCACGCGGCGTGGTTGTCGATCAGGATGTGGCGAAGATCTCCATTGTCGGCTCGCGGCTGGCATCGACGCCCGGTTTGGCGGCTCGAATGTTTGCGGCTCTCGCCCGGGAGGGAATTAACATCGACTGCATAAGCTCATCGGAAATGAAGATCGCGTCCGTGATTGCCGGTGCCCATGCGAAACGCGCGGTCCGGGCCGTACACGACGAATTCTTTCCCAGCGGGACGGACCCGGCAGCCGATTCGTGAGCTAACGGGTCGATCTCCCACTTCGGGCCGGATGGGCTTGCTTACCGACCCACCTCTCGATCACAGGCATAGCAGAAGTGGGGATTCGGATTCGCTTCTCCCCTCCGAATGGCGGTCAACGATGCGTCAAGTTGTGGGGTTTTTGTGACCCACTTGCCCGCGTGCCGGCCACAGGCCAGGATGTCCCCCTCTTTCCTCTTTGATTGGAAGAGGGTTCATCGCGCCTCGCACCTCCCGAACCGGACCATTTCGGACCGAACATTCCATCCGTTACTGAGATCAATGACAAATGGGCTGTCAATGACAAATGGGCTTGACAGACTGGTTTGCATCAAGCTAGGATCTGGGGCTCGCTGTTTTGCGTCGGAGTGTGTTTATTGCATGATGCTGCGGCATCATTTTTTATTTTGGTGGGAGGAAACGCGTTGCCGACCTTCAATCAGTTGGTTAGAAAAGGCCGTAGGAAGCTCAAGGGTAAGACCAAGAGTCCAGCTTTACAAAGCTGTCCGCAGCGGAAAGGAGTTTGTGTGCGGGTCTACACCCAGACTCCCAAGAAGCCCAATTCCGCTTTGCGCAAGGTAGCACGCGTCCGTCTGACCAACGGCATTGAGGTGACGACTTATATTCCGGGTATTGGGCATAATCTGCAGGAGCATTCCCTGGTCCTGATTCGAGGGGGGCGTGTCAAAGATCTCCCTGGAGTGCGCTATCACGTGGTCCGCGGGCCGGAAGATGCGATTGGGGTAGAGAACCGCCGCAATTCGCGCTCCAAGTACGGCACCAAGCGGCCCAAGGGTTAAGAAGTAAACGGAGAGAAGAAACCAAAGCTGCAGTGACCTGAATTCTGCGGCTTGTTTTGTTTTTGGAACGAGGTCATGCCAAGGCGGAGAGAGATCCCAAAGCGGTCGGTGCCACCGGATTCAGTCTACAACAGCGAGTTGGTGAGTCGCTTCATCAACTCGCTGATGACACGTGGCAAGAAGAACACCGCCGAGCGCATATTCTATGGTGCCATGAACGTAGTCGCCGACCGGACCCGAGAAGACCCGGTGCGCATCTTCAGAAGAGCTTTGGATAGCGTCAAGCCGAGTCTTGAAACCAAATCACGGCGGGTGGGTGGTTCGACTTATCAGGTGCCGATCGAGGTCGGTCCCCGGCGCCGGACGTCATTGGGGATTCGCTGGCTGGTTCATTACGCACGGCAGCGGCATGAGAAGGCGATGGTGGATCGATTGGCGAACGAGATCCTGGATGCGTCCAATCGTCGTGGGGGAGCCGTCAAGAAAAAAGAAGATACCCACCGGATGGCTGAAGCCAACAAGGCTTTTGCTCACTACCGCTGGTAGTTTCGATTTGCCGCTGTGATGGCAGAGGAACCCTTTATTTGGAGCCGTCAGGCGTCCCTTCTCCTAAACAGCGCCAGAACCCACCATAGGTTCAAAAGGTTAGAAAGATAAAGTGTCGCGCAAAGTACCACTGAAAAAGACCCGGAACATTGGGATCATGGCCCATATTGATGCCGGGAAGACTACCACGACCGAGCGGATCCTCTACTACACGGGGATTACCTATAAGCTGGGAGAGGTGCATGATGGCAATGCGGCCATGGACTGGATGGTGCAGGAACAAGAGCGCGGCATCACTATCACCTCCGCTGCCACCACCTGCATGTGGAAGAACATCCGCATCAACATCATCGATACGCCCGGACACGTCGACTTCACGGCTGAAGTGGAGCGTTCTCTCAGGGTACTGGACGGAGCTGTGGCCATCTTCGATGCGGTAGCCGGCGTTGAGCCCCAGTCGGAAACCGTTTGGCGGCAGGCCGACAAGTATCGGGTTCCACGCATCGCCTTTATCAACAAAATGGACCGGCCCGGGGCTGATTTCTTTGCCTCGATGGAGTCGATGAAAAAGCGACTGGGAGCCCGTCCGGTTCCCGTCCAGATCCCCTGGGGCCGGGAAGAGAAATTGTTAGGGGTGATTGACCTCGTGCGGATGAAAGCGATCCGCTACCGAGACGAGGTGCTGGGGGCTCACTTCGAAGAGGTCGAAATTCCCGCCGAGTATCGAGAGAAAGCCGCCCACTGGCGCGAGCAGATGTTGGGGCAGGTCGTCGAGTCCAATGATGAACTATTGGAGAAATTCGTCTTGGGCAAAGAGGTGACCGCCGATGACCTGATCAATGCGCTGCGTCAGGGAGTCTGTAATCTTCAATTTACCCCTTGCCTGTGCGGGTCGGCCTTCAAGAACAAAGGGGTTCAACCCCTACTTGACTCCATAGTCGACTATTTGCCTTCCCCCGTGGATGTGCCGCCCATGGAGGGCATCAATCCCAAGGACGAAAAAATCGAAAAACGCGAGCCTTCCGACGAAGCTCCTTTTTCCGGGCTGATTTTCAAGATCATGACCGACCCCTATGTGGGTCAATTGGCATTCTTGCGGATCTACTCGGGGTGCCTCACGTCGCGAAGCACAGTCTACAACAGTAGCAAAGCTCGGGACGAGCGCATTGGACGCTTGCTCAAGATGCACGCCAACAAGCGAGAAGAGATCAAACAGGTTTTTAGTGGAGATATCGCGGCAGTGGTGGGGCTCAAGAACGCGGCCACGGGGGACACGATTTGTGACCGAAAATCTCCCATTGTTTTGGAAGCCATCGATTTTCCGGAACCGGTGATTGCGGTGGCCATTGAGCCAAAGACTCGGGCCGATCAGGACAGATTGGGCTATTCCCTGGCCAAATTGACACGGGAAGATCCCACTTTTCGGGTGCATACCGATCCCGAAACTGGCCAGACGATTATCTCCGGCATGGGAGAGCTGCATCTCGAGATCATTGTGGATCGCTTACTCCGGGAATTTGACGTAGCCGCCAACGTGGGCAAGCCCCAAGTCGCCTACAAGGAGACGATTACCGTTGCTGCCAAGGGCGAGGGCCGCTATGTGCGACAGACTGGTGGCCGGGGCCAATACGGACATGTTCGGCTTGAGATCGAACCCAACCAACTAGGTGGGAGCATCGAATTCGAAAACGCCATCGTCGGCGGGGCGATCCCAAGGGAGCTGATTGGGCCGGTTGAACAGGGTGTGCGTGAAGCGCTGGAAAGTGGCTATCTCGCTGGTTACGAGATGCAGGACGTCAAAATCAGACTCTTCGACGGATCTTTTCATGAGGTAGATTCCTCGGAAATAGCTTTCAAGATCGCTGGTTCGTTAGCAGTCAAGGATGCCCTGGGACGCTCTCGGCCAATTCTATTGGAGCCCATCATGAGTGTTGAAGTGACGGTCCCCGATGACTACACGGGAGATGTCATCGGGGACTTGGCTGCACGCCGTGGCCGGATTGGCCAAATGGATCGCCGGGAAAACGTGCAATTGGTCAGAGTGAGAGTCCCGTTAGCTGAGATGTTTGGCTATGCCACGGCTTTGCGTTCATTGTCGCAAGGGCGGGCCACTTACAGTATGCATTTTGACAAGTTTCAAGAACTACCTCTGCAGGAGTCGGAAGAGATTATCGCCCGGGCTCAAGGCAGACTGGTGAGCTAGCTCGGTGGCTACAGGAAGAAAAGGGTAAAGGAATGGCGAAAGAGAAGTTTGAGCGGAACAAGCCGCACGTAAACATAGGGACGATAGGGCACGTGGACCACGGCAAGACGACGTTGACGGCGGCGATCACGCAAGTGTTGGCGGCGTCGGACGAGAGGGTTGAGGTGAGGACGTTTGATTCGATCGACAATGCGCCGGAGGAGCGGGAGCGAGGGATCACGATTGCGACGGCGCACGTGGAGTATCAGACATCTGAGCGGCATTACGCGCATGTGGACTGTCCTGGGCACGCGGACTACGTCAAGAACATGATCACGGGAGCGGCGCAGATGGACGGAGCGATATTGGTGGTGTCGGCGGCCGACGGGCCGATGCCGCAAACGCGGGAGCATATTTTGCTGGCGCGGCAGGTAGGGGTGCCGCACATCGTGGTGTTTTTGAACAAGACGGACATGGTGGATGATGAGGAGTTGCTGGAGTTGGTGGAGTTGGAAGTGAGGGAGTTGTTGAGCGACTACGATTTTCCTGGGGACGAGTTGCCGGTGGTGGGAGGCAGTGCGTTGAAGGCGATGGAAGGCGATGCTGGGGAGCGGGAGAAGATCAAGGAGTTGATGGCGGCGGTGGATGAGTATGTGCCGGTGCCGGAGCGAGCGGTCGACAAGGCGTTTTTGATGCCGGTGGAAGACATATTTTCGATTAGCGGGCGGGGTACGGTAGTGACGGGGCGGATTGAGCGAGGCGTGGTGAAGGTGGGAGAAGAGATGGAGATCGTGGGGATACGGCCGACGGTCAAGCGAGTGGTGACGGGAGTGGAGATGTTCCGCAAGCTGTTGGATCGAGGGGAAGCGGGAGACAATGTGGGATTGTTGTTGCGGGGCACGGACAAGAAGGAAGTGGAACGGGGACAGGTGGTGGCGGCGCGGGGATCGATCACGCCGCACACGGAGTTCAAGGCGGAAGCCTACATACTGACGCAGCGGGAAGGGGGGCGGCACACGCCGTTTTTCCCGGGGTATCGTCCGCAGTTTTATTTTCGGACGACGGATGTGACGGGAGTGGTGAACCTGCCGGAGGGGACGGAAATGGTGATGCCGGGAGACAACGTATGGCTGACCGGAGAACTGATCACGCCCATAGCGATGGAAAAAGGATTGCGATTTGCCATTCGTGAGGGTGGACGCACGGTCGGAGCCGGTACCGTCACCGAAATTATCCAATAGATTTCGGGGAATCCCGAAAGAGGACCGTTGAGCGCTATGTTAGACGAGAAAATCAGGATTCGACTCAAGGCCTACGATCATCGCGTGTTGGATCGGTCCACCCGTGAGATTGTGGAAATCGCCAAACGCACCGGTGCTCGCGTCTTGGGACCGATTCCGTTGCCGACCAAGATTAGCCGCTACACGGTGCTGCGATCGCCCCATGTTGACAAGAAGTCTCGCGAGCAATTTGAAATTCGCACTCACAAGCGACTGGTCGATATCGTGGAGCCAACTCCCCAGACCGTTGATGCCCTTATGAAGCTGGATCTGCCTGCGGCCATCGATGTCGAAATCAGTTGATGATATTTCGTGGATCAGGCTTGAGTCGTTGGGATGGAAAAAGGAATAAATCATGGTAGTGGGTTTGATTGGCAAGAAGCTGGCCATGACTCAGCTATTTAGCCAGGAGGAGGGTGAGGCAGTGCCTGTCACCGTCCTGCAGGCAGGCCCTTGTGTCATTGTCCAAAAAAAGACCGGGGACAAAGACGGCTACCGTGCAGTCCAACTGGGTTTGGTGGAGGCGCGCAAACCCCGGCGGACCAACAAGCCTCTTGAGGGTCACTTCAAGGTGGCTGGAGTGCGGCCCACGCGTATCTTGCGAGAGTTCCCTTTTAGTCTATCCGAGGGTGAAGAGTTGAAAATCGGCCAGCAATTGCTGGTGAGTGATGTGTTCGAAGTCAATCAGAAGGTAGATGTCCGTGGGCGCACTATCGGCCGAGGATTCCAAGGGGTGATGAAAAGGCATGGTTTTGCGGGGGGGCGGGCTAGCCACGGTTCCATGTTTCACCGGGGTCCGGGATCGATCGGGCAAAGTGCCAGCCCCAGCCGGGTGTTGAAGGGTATGAAAGCTCCAGGTCATATGGGAAACCGTCAAGTTATCGCCCGCCGGCTGCGAGTGGTACAGATTGACAGGGAGAATAATCTGTTGCTGGTCAAGGGAGCGGTGCCAGGCTCCAAGGGCAACTACGTGTCGATTTTTCGCTCCCGGTAACTGGCAGCGAGGCGAGAGGGTCATGGCACAAGTTGAAGTCAGGAACCAGCAAAACGAGATCGTGGACAAGCTCGTTTTGGAAGACGATGTGTTTGACTATTCCGCCAGCCAGACGCTGGTTTGGGAAGCGGTGCGCGCTTTCCAGGCCGCCCAACGCAAAGGAACTCACGCTACCAAGAATCGCTCTCAAGTACGAGGAGGCGGTCGCAAGCCTTGGCGTCAGAAAGGGACGGGAAGGGCTCGTGCGGGTAGTTTGCGTAGCCCCCTATGGAGGTCAGGGGGAATCACTTTCGGGCCTCAGCCTCGTGACTACCGACAGCGTTTCCCCAAGAAAAAGCGGCGCGGCGCGGTCAAGTTGGTCTTGAGCGACAAGCTCAAGAACGATCGCATTACCGTGCTTGAAGATCTTTCTTTGACGAGCCATCAAACTCGAAATTTCTTGCAACTAGTAAAGACTCTGGATCTTAGCGGTAAGGTGCTGGTGGTGGACGATCAGGACAATCGGAACCTCTACCTCAGTACCCGCAATCTACCCTTGGTCAAGACAATCCGATCGTTGGCTGTCAACGTAGTCGATCTACTCCATCACGATCAGTTGATGATCAGTAGAGCAGCTATCCTCAGGCTTCAGGAGGTTTTGCAACGATGAGCAGTCACCATTTTGAGATCCTGCGGATTCCTCATGTGACCGAAAAGGGCATCACCGCCAATGAGAAGGCACGGGGAAGTGTGGTGGTGTTCCAGGTTCGAAAAGGGGCCAACAAACACCAGATCCGAGAGGCCGTCGAAAAGATCTTCAAGGTCAAGGTCGAAAAGGTTCGAACCGCCAACTATCAGGGTAAAGTCACGCGGCAGGGACGCTATTCGGGGCGGCGGCCGGCGTGGAAGAAAGCCTATGTCACGCTCAAGCCGGGTCAACCACCGATCGAGTTCTTTGAGGGAGTTTAGTCGTGGCAACCAGAAGTTACAAACCCACATCACCTGGAAGCCGTTTTCGGACTGTCCACACGCGCGAGGATTTGGCCGACATCAAGCCACTTAGAGCTCTGACCGAGGGTAAGAAACGGATTAGTGGCCGCAGCAACGGTTCGATTGCCGTACGCCGGCGCGGGGGTGGGCATAAGCGACGTTATCGGATCGTCGATTTCAAGCGTGACAAGGAAGGTGTGCCGGCCCGTGTAGCCGCCCTTGAGTACGATCCCAATCGCAGCGCCTGGATCGCCCGGTTGCACTATCTGGATGGTGCCAAGAGCTACATTTTGGCTACGGCCGGTATGAAAGCTGGTGACAGCGTGGTGGCCGGTCCTGATGTGGATATTGTGGCAGGTAATCATCTGCCCCTGGCCAGAATCCCCCTGGGGACGACAATTCACAACATTGAGCTCACCCGAGGTCGTGGGGGGCAACTGGTGCGAAGTGCCGGAGGGGCGGCGCAATTGGTGGCCAAAGAGGGAACGTACGCTCAAATCCGATTGCCTTCAGGCGAAGTGCGCAGGGTGCATATCCTCTGCCGAGCTACCGTGGGCCAAGTCGGTAACACCAATCACGAGAACGTCTCTTTCGGCAAGGCCGGAGTTTCCCGCTGGCTGGGTCGACGGCCCAAGGTGCGCGGCGTGGCTATGAATCCCGTAGATCATCCGATGGGGGGCGGCGAAGGGCGGACTTCCGGCGGCCGCCACCCCTGTTCTCCCTGGGGTTGGAAAACCAAGGGCCGGAAGACCCGAAACAACAAACGAACGGACAAGTTCATCATCCGTCGCCGAAAAAAGAAGTAATAGAAGAATTTGAGAGAGGAGTCAGTATGCCTCGTTCGGTGAAAAAAGGGCCCTTTGTGGATGACCATCTCTACAAGAAGATCAGGCACCTGAACGAGACCAACGAACAGGTGGTCATCAAGACCTGGTCGAGGCGGTCGACCATTACGCCGGAGATGGTCGGGCACACGCTAGCGGTTCACAACGGAAAGAGGTTTATTCCTATCTTCATCACCGAAAATATGGTAGGCCATAAACTGGGAGAGTTTTCTCCCACCCGCAATTTCAGGGGCCACACCAGCAAGACCGAACGTTCAGCAAGGATGAGGTAGGGTCAAGAGCAGCCGGAGCAAGTCTCGACGAGGTCACTTTTACTATGGAAGCCACAGCGACTGCGAAATACGTCAAGGGTTCGCCACAAAAAGCTCGGCTGGTGATTGATTTGATTCGAGGTAAGAGTGTGGAGGATGCGCTGTACATTCTTGAATACACCCGCAAACGGGCGGCAGGGCCTATTAGAAAGGTATTGCGTTCGGCTATCGCCAACGCCGAAGAAAAATCCTCAGGCCTGGATCCGGAGCAATTGGTAGTTACCGAGGCTCTGGTCAATCTCGGCCCCACCAAGAATCGTCGACGCCTGCGACCGGCTCCGATGGGACGAGCTCTTAGTCAGATGCGGCGCCAGAGCCACATCACTATTCGCGTTTCGGACGAGCCAAAATAGGAGGTAGTGTGGGTCAGAAAGTTCATCCCTATGGCTTCCGCCTTGGATACACTCGCAATTGGAAGTCCCGCTGGTTTGCCACCAAGAACTATCCCCAGCTGTTGCACGAAGACCTTCGTATTAAGGCGCAGCTCAAGAAGCGTTTCTATCACGCCGGTATCTCGTCCATCGAAATCGAGCGGGCCGCCAACAAGTTGACCATCATCATTTGCACCTCGCGCCCGGGCATCATCATCGGGCGAAAAGGCAGCGAGATTGACCGTCTCAAAAACGACCTGCACCAAAAAACGGGCCGAGAAGTCTTTATCAACATTCAAGAAATACACAAGCCCGAGCTGGATGCCCAGCTCGTGGCCGAATCGATTGCTAACCAGTTGGTCAAACGCATTGCCTTTCGTCGTGCCATGCGGCGCTCCGTGGATACCAGTTTGCGCTTTGGCGCCAAGGGAATTCGGGTCCGCTGCGGGGGACGTCTCAACGGCGCTGAAATCGCGCGAGCCGAGTGGTACCTGCAAGGACAGCTGCCGTTGCACACACTAAGGGCTGATATCGAGTATGGTTTCGCCGAGGCTTTTACCACCTATGGAGTTATCGGTGTCAAAGTGTGGATTTACAAGGGTGACATCCTCAAGAAGGTAGGAGACTAGCCATGCTGATGCCCAAGAAAGTCAGGTTTCGTAAGCGGATGAAAGGCCGCTTGGCGGGCAAGGCGCAGCGGGGCTCGACCATCCATTTTGGTGAGTATGGGCTCAAGGCTACCGAACCAGGTTGGATTAGCAACCGCCAGATCGAGGCAGCACGAATTGCAATCACCCGATACACCAAGCGTGGCGGAAAGGTTTGGATTCGCATCTTTCCTGATAAACCGATCACCAAAAAGCCGGCCGAGACTCGGATGGGAAAGGGCAAAGGGCCTCCGGAAGGCTGGGTGGCCGTGGTCAAACCTGGCCGCGTCCTTTACGAGATGGAAGGTGTGCCGCTGGAAGTGGCCAAAGAGGCCATGCGATTGGCTTCCCACAAGCTGTCTTTAAAGACCAAATTCGTAACCCGAATGGTTGGATGATGAAAGCTGCAAGCTGGAGAGAAAGGTCGGTTAGTGAATTGCGGGAGGAGGTCAACGAGCTGCAGGAACAGCTCGTCCGCCTTCGTTTTCAAAAAGCCACCGGCCAGTTGGAAAACCCCCACAAGATCCCTCAGGTGCGCAAAGATCTGGCGCGAGTCAAAACGGTGTTGACTGAAAAGGAGGCGGCGCGGCGCTAAGCTTCCGACGGAAACAGTTCCATGAACGAAATTGAGCAGCAGAAGCAAGTCAAGAGGGCCAACATCAAGATTGGCCGGATCGTCTCCGACAAGATGGAAAAGTCGGTGGTGGTCGCAGTTGATCGACTGGTGGAGCATCCTCTCTACCGCAAGACAATTCGACGCACCAATACCTTCATGGCCCACGATGAAGACGATGTCTGCAGTATCGGCGACAAAGTTAGAATTCAAGAGACGCGGCCCCTCAGCAAGCACAAGCGATGGAAGGTTGTGGAGATTCTCGAGAAGGCAAAGCGTTAAGGAGACCGATCATGATTCAGATGCAGACTGTTCTAAACGTTGCCGACAATAGTGGCGCCCGCAAGATCGCCTGCATATCACCACTGGGTGGAGACACCGGACCTACAGCAGGGTTGGGAGATGTGATTACCGCCTCGGTTAAGGAAGCCAGCCCAAATGGAAATGTTAAGAAGGGAGAAGTGGTCCAGGCGGTTATTGTTCGGACTCGCCGAGGAAATCGTCGTCGAGATGGTTCCTATATTCGCTTCGATGAGAATGCCGCAGTGTTGATCACTGCCCAGAAAGAGCCGGTCGGGACCCGCGTATTTGGTCCGGTGGCTCGAGAACTACGCGACCGGCGGTTCATGAAAATCGTGTCACTGGCGCCCGAGGTCATCTAACCAATGCTGCACATAAGAAAAAACGACCAAGTCAAAGTGCTGGCGGGAAAGGATCGTGGTAAGGAGGGTAAAGTCCTTCGTGTCTTTCCCGACAGAAATCGGGCAGTGGTGGAGAATATCAATCTCATTAGGCGGCATACGCGGCCCAACCCCCAACGCAACATCAAGGGTGGAGTCGTGCAACGCGAAGGCCCGATTCAGGTTTCCAACCTCCAATTGATCTGCGGGGAGTGCGGAAAACCTACGCGAGTTGGTTTTAGCAGGCTGACCGACGGCAAGAAGGTACGGTTCTGTAAAAAGTGCGAAGGAACCATCGATAAGTAGCGCCGAAAACCATGTCAAGACTTAAAGAGAAATACCATCAAGAGGTGGTTCCTGCATTGGTCGAGAAATTCCAATACTCGACCCCCATGGCAGTGCCTCGACTGAAGAAAATAGTGGTCAATATTGGGCTGGGTGAGGCGATCCAAAACGTCAAACTGCTGGATATGGCCGCCCGTGAGTTGGCCCTGATAACGGGTCAGCGACCGGTGGCTCGACGGGCTCGCAGGTCCATTGCCGGGTTCAAATTGCGTAAGGGTATGCCGATCGGCGTCAAGGTGACGTTGCGGCGGGCGCGGATGTTTGACTTTCTCGACCGCTTGATTGGGATCGCTCTGCCGCGGGTGCGCGATTTCCGGGGAATCTCACCCAAAGCCTTCGACGGCTTTGGAAACTACACGATCGGTTTGCGGGACCAGTTGATTTTTCCCGAGATCGACCTGGCCAAGACGGAGCGTATGAACGGTCTCAACGTCACCATCGTGACCACCGCCAAAACCGATGAAGAGGCCCGTTTCGTACTGACTGGTCTGGGAATGCCTTTCGCCAAGCGTGAACCGCGACGCTTGGCCATGATTTAGGATCGAGAACCAATGGCGAAGAAATCACTGATTGCAAAACAGAAAAAGCGTCCCAAATTCTCGACCCGGGCCTATTCGCGTTGCCAGCGCTGTGGTCGCCCTCGCGGTTATTTGCGACGCTTTGCGCTCTGCCGAATCTGTTTTCGGCAATTGGCGCTGCGCGGAAAAATTCCAGGAGTGATCAAGGCCAGTTGGTGAACCGAACCTCCCCTCTTGCCGGAAGAAAGTAACGACCATGACCATGACCGACCCCATCGCTGATCTGTTGACCCGGATTCGCAATGGGCTGATGGCAGCCCATGAATCGGTTGACGTGCCCCATTCGCGCCTGCGGGAAGAGATCGTTCAAATCCTGACGAAAGAAGGGTACCTCACATCTTACTCCAAGGATGAAAGTCGATTGTTCCCTTACCTCCGTGTGGTCCTCAAATACACGGAGAACCAACGTCCGGCTATCCAGGTTTTGCGTCGTGTTAGCAAACCCGGAAGGCGTGTCTACGAGGGTAAAGACGAGATTCCCGACGTTTTGGGAGGTTTGGGGATCAACGTAGTTTCCACCTCGAAGGGATTGATGACCGGCAAGGCGGCGCGGGGCCAGGGGATCGGTGGCGAGGTGCTCTGCGAGGTTTATTGAGCCGCCCGGCCGAGGGCCGGGGCCACAGGGAATGAGATATGTCGCGGGTTGGCAAGAAACCAATTAAAGTTCCGGCAGGCGTCAAGGTGACAATTGACACTGATCGGGTTCTGGTGGAGGGCCCCAAGGGAAAATCCAGTGCCCCGATTCCACCTGGAATCAAAGTCGAGGTCTCCGACGGTAGCCTGATCGCCCGGCGCTCCAACGACGAAAAAAAACAACGCTCACTCCACGGCTTGGCGCGCTCTTTGATCGCCAACACGGTGGAAGGAGTGACCAATGGTTTCCGGAAAGAATTGGACGTAGTCGGAATTGGCTTCAAGGCTGAACTGCGCGGCAAATACCTCAATTTAGCGTTGGGCTTTTCCCATCCCATCGAGTTTCCCATCCCCCCGGGAATCGAGATTAAGGTCAGCCGTTTGCGCCGCACGGTGACCAATTATGTGGCGACGGTGACGATCCGAGGGATCGACAAAGGACAGGTCGGCCAAGTGGCCGCCAATATTCGCGCTCTGCGTCCCCCCGATCCCTACAAGGGTAAAGGGATCCGCTATGCCCTCGAAATGGTCCGTTTGAAGGTAGGTAAGAAGGGAGCCTGAGGACCGTTTCCGTGTCCGCAAGAGCAGGCTGAGAATATGACCAAGAAGTTGACCCGGAAGGCACGACGTCAACGCGTCAAGAATCGAATTCGAAACAAGATTTCAGGGACTGCCGAGCGCCCTCGGCTCTGCGTTTTCCGGAGTCTCAAGCACACTTATGCCCAACTGATTGACGACAACAGCGGCCGGACGTTGGTTTCGGCCTCGACGCTCAAAGCGTCGGCAGAAAAGACAAATGGTGCCAATGTTGCCGCCGCCAAGTGGGTTGGCGAGGAAATTGCCGCCCAGGCCAAGTCTCTTGGTATCGAACAGACAGTCTTTGACCGGGCTGGCTATATCTACCACGGCCGCGTCAAAGCGTTGGCCACAGCCGTTCGGGAAGCCGGCCTCAAGTTCTAGGAGTACAAATGAAATACGGTGCGGGCAGTGAAGGCGAATTAAAAGACCAGGTCGTCTCGATCAATCGCGTCACTAAAGTGGTCAAGGGTGGAAAAAACCTCAGTTTTAGCGCGCTGGTCGTGGTTGGCAACCAGAAAGGCCAAGTAGGCTTTGCGATGGGAAAGGCCAAGGAAGTGCCGTTGGCGATTCGCAAGGGGATCGAGAAGGCCAAGAAAAAGATGATGCAAGTTCCACTGAAGGGCTCAACCATTCCTCACGCTGTGATGGGTGTTTTTGGTGCTGGACGAGTGATGCTCAAACCGGCCCGCGAAGGAACCGGAGTTATCGCCGGTAGTGCCGTGAGGGCGGTGATGGAAGCGGCCGGAGTGCGAGATGTGGTAACCAAGGTTTTGGGTTCGGACAATCCCCATAACGTCGTTAAAGCTGCCTTCCAGGGCTTGTCGGACTTGCGCAGTGCTCAGCAGGTAGCCCGCTTACGCGGCATTTCCGTCGAGGACCTGTGATGGCCGAGAAGAAAGTGACGACCCTAAAAATCCAGTACGTGCGTAGCACCATCGGTCGGCCGAAGAAGCACAAGAAGATTGTTCGAAGCTTAGGATTGCGCAAGCTCAACCAGGTGGTAGAACATCAGGACAACTCTGCCATGCGGGGAGCCGTGGCCAAGGTTCCTCATTTGGTGCGTATCGTTGATGGAGAATAAATCGTGACCTTGCGTCTACATGATCTGCGTCCGGCCAAGGGTGCCAATCGGAAACGTAAGCGAATCGGACGAGGGCCTGGTTCAGGGAGCGGCAAAACGGCGGGAAGGGGCCACAAGGGTCAAAAGTCCCGTTCCGGTTACAGTCGGCGAGCTGGCTTCGAGGGCGGTCAGATGCCCCTCTATCGACGGTTGCCTAAACGGGGGTTCACTAACATTTTTTCCAAACGGTGGGTCGTGCTCAACGTGCGCGATCTCAATCGCTATCAGGAAGGTGCTGTCGTCTCGCCAAAACTGCTGCAGGAGACCGGTTACGTCAAGAAGATTAAGGACGGATTGAGGATTCTGGGGCAGGGAAGTCTGGAAAAGAAACTGACCGTTCGGGCCCATCATTTCAGTGATTTGGCTCGAAAGAAAATCGAAGCGGCCGGAGGAACTGTCGAGGTCTTGAAGTAATGGCTGATTTTGCTCCCTTACTGACCAGCCTGAGAAACATGTTCAAGATTCCCGACTTACGTTGGCGAATTCTTTTCATGTTGGGAATGTTGGCTGTTTACCGAGTGGGAAGCTGGATTCCAACGCCAGGTATCAACATTGACGCGCTGCAGGCGTTTTTTGCCTCCCAGCAGGGAACCATCTTCGGTTTCCTGGATATTTTTTCCGGGGGCAACCTAAGTCGGCTTTCAATCTTTGCCCTCGGTATTACCCCCTACATTACAGCGTCCATTATTTTGCAGCTGCTGACCGTCGTTTGGCCCTATTTGGAACGCCTCTCTAAAGAAGGTGAAATGGGGCGTAAGAAGATCAACCAGTACACGCGCTATCTGACGATTGTCCTGAGCCTGTTCCAGAGTTTTGCGACGGCGGCAGCGCTGGAGCAGACCTCGATGGATCAGCCCGTGGTGGACAATCCTGGCTGGGGGTTCCGTTTCATGACCATGATCACCCTCACTACCGGGACTGCCTTCGTAATGTGGATCGGAGAGCAGATCTCCGAACGGGGGATCGGCAACGGGATCTCCTTGATCATTTTCGCCGGGATCGTAGTCGGTCTGCCTTCAGCCAGCGCTTCACTTTGGCGTGATTTCGTTAACGGAGAGCGCCACGTGCTGGCGATTCTCTTCTTGCTGATTCTGATGGTGGTTGTGGTGGGTGCGATCGTCTTTGTAGAAAGGGGCCAGCGCCGAATTGCGATTCAGTACGCCAAACGAGTGGTCGGCCGCAAGATGTATGGCGGCCAAGCCACCCACCTGCCGTTGCGTGTCAACTCGGGGGGAGTGATCCCAGTGATCTTTGCCGCCTCGATTGTGGCGTTTCCCTCGACCCTGCAACTGGTCATCGAGCACCCCTGGATGCAGAGTTTTGCCCAGAACCTGCAGCAGGGTTATCCCCTTTACAACCTCTTTTACATCGGGGGGATTATCTTTTTCTGCTTTTTCTACGTCAGTATTATTTTCAACCCCGACGAAGTTGCCGACAACATCCGCAAGTATGGAGGCTTCATCCCAGGGATTCGACCGGGCAAGAGGACTTCCGAGTTCATTGATAAGGTGCTCACTCGCCTGACAGCCGCCGGTGCCATCTACCTCGTGCTAGTCTGTCTTCTCCCCGAGTTTTTGATTACTGGTTTCAAGGTCCAACCTATCCCTTTAATTGGCCCCGGATTGGACGATTTTTTCATCAATAACAACCTGTCATTCATCACTACAGGTTTGGGAGTTAATTTCTATTTTGGCGGCACCTCGCTTCTGATCATCGTTGGTGTGGCTATGGACACGGTACAACAAATCGAGTCGCAACTGATTATGCGCCACTACGAAGGCTTCTTGAAAAAAGGGAGAGTGCGTGGCCGCCGTTAGTCCGCATTTGAGGTGTGTTAGAATAAAAAGTTTGTTCGATGGAGCCGTTCAGCCCGACGGGGGGCACAATTAGGGAAGAAACTCCGATTCGGTCAGCGAGGCGTCCGATCGTACGCTCAGAAGTGGAAGACCAAAGTCCTGTTGGCCTCCAACGGTTGGAATCATGATTGTTTGCAAAGGACAGGCAGAGCTGGCGAAGATGCGCGAGGCCAACGTGATTGTGGCCAGTGTTTTGGCCCATCTGGGTACTCTGATTGAGCCCGGCGTACGGACTCGAGATCTTGATTTGATTGCCGAGCAGATGATTCGCGAGGCGGGGGGCAGCCCTGCGTTTAAAGGATATCGCGGCTATCCGGCTACTTTGTGTGCTTCCGTTAACGAACAAATTGTGCATGGAATCCCCAACAGCCACCCGCTCCGGGAAGGTGACATATTGAGTCTGGATGTCGGGGTGTGTTGGGACGGCTTCTACGGTGATGCAGCCTGGACTTTCCCCGTAGGCGAGATCTCCGAGCCGTTGCAAAAGCTGCTTGAAGTGACTCGGGAATCCCTGTTACGGGGAATCGCTCGTATCCGCGCCGGAAACCGGATTTCGGATATTTCGGCTTCGATTCAGCAACATGTGGAAGCCAATGGCTTCGCCGTAGTACGAGACTTTGTCGGGCATGGAATCGGCCGCTCGCTGCACGAGGAACCGCAAGTGCCCAACTTTGGCCGGCCGGGCCGGGGGCCGCTTCTTAGCGAAGGGATGGTGTTGGCGATCGAGCCCATGGTCAATGCCAAGAGTCCCGAAGCCCGCATTCTTGCTGACCAATGGACAGCGGTGACTGCTGACGGAGGTTGCAGCGCTCATTTTGAGCACTCGGTAGCGGTGACCAAGAATGGTCCCTGGATTTTGAGTTCGTTGGAGGAGATGAGTTCCGAAAACGGGTCAGGGGGAGCAGAACAATGAAAGTTCGGGCTTCGGTCAAGAAAATGTGCATCAAATGCAAGGTGGTCCGACGCCGCGGAGTGGTGCGGGTTATCTGTTCCAATCCCAAACACAAACAGCGTCAGGGGTGAGGGGACCTCAAGCTTTATGGCACGAATAGCTGGCATCAATATTCCCGATAACAAACGAGTTTTTGTTGGGTTAACTTATATTTACGGGATTGGTTACTCGCGAGCACAGAAAATTCTGGCTACGGTCAATGTCGATCCGACCAAGAAAGTTCGGGATCTGAGCGAGGAAGAGTCGACGCTGATTCGCAGGATCATTGAAGATCAGGGCCGGGTCGAAGGCGATCTGCGCAAAGAGAATCAACTCAATATCAAGCGACTGATGGATATCGGGTGTTATCGAGGTTTGCGACATCGGCGTGGACTGCCGGTTCGGGGACAGCGCACCTCTACCAATGCACGCACCCGCAAGGGACCCAAGAAATCGGGGATCCGAAGGCGCAGAAGGTAGTCGAGGCAAAGTATGGTAAAGGCAGCGAAAAAAGGCACCAAGAAAAAGATCAAGAAGAAGAATCGGTCCACGGTTACCCATGGAATCGCCCACATCAGGGCGACTTTCAACAACACGCTGATCAGCTTTAGTGATCTGGATGGCAACGTGCTCACCACTGGCAGCTCGGGTAGACAAGGTTTTAAGGGAAGCCGCAAAAGCACGCCTTTCGCGGCCTCGCAAGCAGCCCACCGAGCGGCTGCCGCAGCCCGCGATCTCTATGGAATGCGATTCTGTGAAGTTCGGGTTAAAGGTCCGGGATCAGGTCGGGAAGCCGCCATTCGTTCGATCCAAGCTGCCGGAGTGGAGATTAGAGCCATTCGTGACGTGACGCCCATCCCGCACAACGGTTGTCGCCCCCCCAAGAAACGACGAGTGTAGACCCGGGAATGGCCATTGCCCAGAGCGGAAAAAATCTGGGTTGGGTGTTCGGAGAGGAGAAAAAAGTTGGCACGCTATACCGGTCCCGTTTGCAGGCTTTGTAGACGAGAAGGTTCCAAACTGTTTCTCAAAGGCCAACGCTGTCATTCGGAGAAATGCGCCGTCGACAAGCGCAACTTCTTTCCCGGAGAGCACGGCCGTTTGGTGCGTCGTCGCAGCCAAGTCATTGGCTACGGCTTACAGCTTCGAGAAAAGCAAAAGGTCAAGCGGATCTACGGAGTTCTGGAACGCCAGTTCCGCAACTATTTCAAAAAGTCGGCAAGGATGAAGGGCATCACCGGCGCAAGACTCTTGCAATTCCTTGAGCGGCGGTTGGACAACATCGTCTATCGTTTAGGTTTTGCCACTTCGCGCAATCAGGCTCGGCAGTTGGTCCGCCATGGCCACGTCGAGGTCAATGGGCGCCGGGTTAATATTCCCTCTTTTCTGGTAAAGAAAGGGGATGAAATAGCCGTCCGTCAAAAGAGCCGCAAGAACGTCTTTATCCAGGGAGCGCTAGAGAGTGTCTCGGCGCGTACAGTGCCAGAGTGGTTGGAGCTTCAGCCTCAGGAATTCAAGGGTCAGGTGCTCGAACTGCCGCGGCGAGAAGACATTTCGATTCCAATTGAAGAGCAGCTAATCGTCGAGCTCTATTCGAAGTAATCCATCACGTAATCCTTCGCTTTATCCTGGGCGACTATCGCGCTTCGGACTGATTTCAGGAGCACCGGACGGTCAAACGTCAACGGGTAGCGACAAAGGAAGTCCAAAGCCTTTCCAGAGTGGCGAGAGGATATCAGAAATCGGGAGAGAAGCTATGGAGGGTTTTCAACGACCAAAACGACTGGCCTGTGCCAAGGAAACACTTTCGGACCGCTACGGTCACTTCTTTGCCCAACCTTTCCAGCGGGGTTTCGGCACCACTTTGGGCAACGCCCTCAGGCGAATTTTACTCTCTTCCATCGAAGGAGCAGCCATCACTGCGGTCAAGATTGACGGTGTGTTGCATGAGTTTTCGTCGATTCCCGGCGTCAAAGAAGATGTGACCGACATCCTAATGAACGTTAAACAGATCCCGCTCAAACTCCACGTCGACCGCCCCAAAACGCTTTATCTGGAGTCTCAGGGAGCCCAGGAGCTGAAATCAGGCGACATTAAGACCGATCCCGATGTGGAGATCCTGGATCCCAATGTGGCCATTGCCACTCTCAACGAGACCGGGCAGGTGCGCATGGAGTTGAGAGTGCGGAAGAACCGGGGCTATGTTCCGGCCAATGAGAATTTTGAGGAAGATCTCGGGTTAGGCTACATCCCCGTGGACTCTATCCATTCCCCGGTTCGGAAGGTCAACTTCTACGTCGAAGCTGCTCGGCTGGTGCAGGCAACTGACTACGACCGCCTCAACTTGGAGGTGTGGACCAACGGGTGTTTGTCGCCTGAAGACGCCATTGGCCAAGCAGCCAAAATCTTGAAGGATCACCTTTATATTTTCATCAATTTCGAGGAAGAAACGGATCATGCGGAGGCGACCGATGAAGAAGACCTGCAAGGAGTCAACAAACATCTCAACAAATCGGTCGAAGAATTGGAGCTTTCGGTCCGCTCTTACAATTGCCTCAAGAACGCCAGTATTCAGACGATTGGGCAACTGGTCGTGAAGACCGAGGCCGAGATGCTAAAGACCAAGAACTTTGGGCGCAAGTCCTTAACCGAGATCAAGGAAATCTTGGCGGATATGGGGCTGTCCTTCGGAATGGAACTTGATGAGAGAGGGCGTCCAATACCGGAAAAGGCCGAGGCCTGAACATTCCCGAGCCACTTGACCTCCGCCCGGACACCAGGAGAAATACCCAATGCGACACCGAAGATCGGGCCGCAAACTTAATCGCACTCCCAGCCACCGCCATGCGATGCTGCGCAACTTGGTGACCGAGTTACTCGACAAAGAACGCCTCATCACGACGGTACCCAAAGCCAAGGAACTGCGCCCTTTTGCAGACAAGATGATCACCCTAGGCAAACGCGAGACACTGCACGCCCGGCGAAAGGTGCTTTCGCTAGTCCGCCGTAAAGAGGTCGTCCACAAGCTCTTTGACACTCTGGCCCCGCGCTTTGCCGATCGCCAAGGTGGCTACTCACGCATTATTCGTATGGGCTTCCGCAAAGGTGATAACGCCGAGATTGCTCTAATCGAGTTGGTGGGCAGCGAATACTCTTCTTCACTTCAGGACACCAAAAAACGCAAGAAGGGCTAGTCCTGGTACGAGATCACCGAAAGTTTAAGGGTACGGACTTCCGGGTGCTCGTCATCGACCAGCCAATTGGGCCTCTGCGAACGAGAGTCGTCCCCGCCTTTTCTCCAGGGGCGACGGAGTGAACGTCCGATCAAAGGATCCACGCGCTGTCGACAGGAGCCAGAGGCCGATTGAGAAAACGGGACCGGCGCAGACCACCGGGATGAGTCTGGCGATCAAGGGCCATCTGGTTCCAACGTTTGAAAACCCGAAACGATCGCTCGGTGTCAACCATGACATCGCCGTACCGTTCGTCGGGGCCGGGAATACTCAGGCGAACCGTTTGTAGCCAACAATGGGCACCTGAGATGGGGTCAGGGTGAACCGCATGGGTGAGATTCTGGTGGACTCCACCGTCTCTCCAGAAGATTCGGCGACTGTCGGGGTCTCTCGATGGGTAGGGTTGGACGCCGCTAACAACCCGCATGCGCCATTGGCCTTTTCGCGGGCTGGAAATTTCCACCGTGTTGGTCATCCAACCCCCCGGCGCATCCTGACGTCTTCGCCAGCGTCCGATGTGGTGTGAGCAGGCCACGACTCCCGGCCGAATCGCTTCGCTCACCCAGACTTTGTCCACAAACCAACCGATCTCCGTCTCGACTTTGACCAAAGAACCGGTCCGAAGTCCCAACTGGCGCCCATCCGTGGTGTGGATCCAAACCGGGTTCTGATTGGCGATTTCGGAGAGCCACTTGGAGTTAGCCGAACGGGTGTGGATGTGGGTCGGTAATCGGAAAGTCGGCAGCAGGACGAACTCATTTTCCTTCAGCCGGCTGGGATGGACGTGCGACCGAATATAGCCGGGCAAGACGTGGTCCCGGTAGCCGAAATCTTCCAGAATTGAGGAGTAGAACTCCTGGCGACGGGAGGGTGTCGGAAAGCCAACGTAGTTTTTATCATCGATCCGGACCCCAATTGCACGGTCATCCTTGACGATGCGGCCGCCCGACTCGACCTGAGCCTCTTGCATCTGCTCGGCGGATAACGGCGTCAAATGCTTTTGGTAGCCCTTCGTCTCCACTTCGAACGCACCATATTTGCGCATGTAGTCCAGCGGAGACAGGTTTTCCGTAGCGGCCTGCTCGGGGAGACCAGGTGTGTGCTCGAAAAGGTAGCGGTAGTATTCCTCCACCGTGATTTTTTGTCCGGGACGATAAGGGCTAAGGAAGTGCTCGCGGATTCCGAGATCATTCGTCTTGTCGATCTTCCAGGAGAGTTCGATCCAAAACTCGTCCTCTTCCCACACCTCGCCCGGATTGACCTCCCAAGTAAAGCGAACCTGACGACCCTGGCGGCGGGCCAGTTCTCTCAATACCGGTTGTCGAAACGCGATCCAGGTCCCCGAATGAGTCTCGTAAGAGATCAGGTCGTGACGCTCTGAAGCGTGGCCCATCGGCAGCACATAGTCGGCAAAGAAAGCGGTTTCGTTCCAAGTTGGTGTCAGCGCGACATGACAGCCAATCGAATCTTCAGAGGTGAGCATCTCGATCCAGGAAAAGCCGTCCGGGTAGGTCCATACCGGGTTGAAGACCCGGGTAAAGTAGACATCAATCGAGCCACGCCCATCCTTGATTAAATGGGGCAGAATCGGACTCATCTCATAGTGGCTGAGAGTGTATTCGGGTGGAAAGTGCAACTCGTTCCACACCGGGGGAGGCGGTGGATGGTCAAAGAGCGGTGGGGAGAATTTGTTCCAGCTACTGGGAGAAGTGCCCCCCGGAGTACCTATCGATCCTGTCAGGACACTCAAGAAATGCAAACAGCGTGCCACCTGCCAGCCGCCCAGGTTGCCGATAGCGGCCGATCGCCAGATGTGGCAAGCAAAGCGGGAGCCGGCCTCTCCGATTAACTGGGCGACCTCGACAACTTGTCGGCTGGGAAGCCCTGATTCCTGGGCAGCGAACTCGGGTGTGAACTCCGCGTACTCATCGCTCAGTTTGTCCAGGAATATCGAGAATTCGAGCGGAGCCGAGGGATGTTGTTTTTGCAGATATTGCTGCCAGTTGACCCAGTCATGCAGGTAGTCGGCATCGTAGAGTTTTTCTTCGATCAAAATTTTGGCGATGGCCAATAGGACGGCCGCTTCGCTTCCAGGATAGGTGGGAAGCCAGTGATCGGCCATCGAGGCTGTGTTGGAGAGTCGAGGGTCGATCACGATCAGCTTGGCGCCCCCCATCATTCCCTCCAGAATACGCTGAGCGTGAGGATTGAAATAATGGCCCGTTTCCAGATGAGAACTCAGCAGCAAGATCACACGGGCGCCGGCATGATCGGGTGAAGGCCGGTCGCTCTTGTGCCAGAGACTGTAACCGGTACGGGCGCCAGCCGAGCAGATGTTGGTGTGAGAGTTGTGACCGTCCACGCCCCAGGCCTTCAGAACCCTTTCGGCGTACCCTTCATGGCCGGGTCTTCCCACATGGTAGACGACCTTGTCTCGCCGGTTGGCCTGTAGTGAAGATCGAACCTTAGAAGCGATTTCCTTCAGCGCCTGATCCCAGCTGATCCGTTCCCACTGACCTCCACCCCTCTGGCCCGTGCGTTTGAGTGGGTAAAGAATTCTCTGGGTATCTTCGATCTGGTTAATAGTCGCCGGACCCTTGGCACAATTGCGTCCGCGGGAACCGGGGTGATAAGGGTTGCCTTCGAATTTACGGATCCGCCCGCTTTCCTGGTCGATGTAAGCCAACAGTCCGCAGCCCGCTTCACAATTAAAACAGGTGGTGGGGATGATCGAGTAATGTCGCTCGACCTGCTGAGGCCAAGCCTGAGCATCCAGTTCCACGAAGGCGTCCCACTCGTCGGGGGCTGGATAGCGGTGTAGCTTGGCCCCGGGTCCCAGGCGACCTGCCGGGGCCCGTTCCAAACTGGTTATCAAGCCGACTCGCTCGGCCGCCCGTTCGATCCAAGCTCGCTTGCTCATTGAATCGTTGCCTTTCTCTCACTCATTAGCCGTCTCTAGCGGAGCTGTTTTGAGCTTTCTGCACCTAGGTAACTTGGCGAAAACTCGAGCACTCGCCACTCGGCTCTAGGCCAATGGAATCAACTGGGGTACCCGCACCCAGATATACTCAGTCACGAGGATTCCCCCCAAGACCAGCAGGGCAGCTGCTTCGGTAACGGGCCAGGGAGCACCCAGCACGAAAAGGATCAGTGGAAGGATTGATCCCAATATCCACCCTGCCAACGTGTAAATGCGGTAGGGGCCACGACCGATCAGCTTTGCCGCTTTACGCGTGTCGGCTGAGCCATGAGGCATTACCATCTCCAAAAACTGGAGGCCCAAATTGATGCCCAACGAGACCAAGAGAACAGGGATGAGCATACCCGCTCGGCCCGGACTGAGCAAAAGTAGGACGGAACAACCCGCCAGCAGCGCGTGGTTGAGCATGCGAAAACCGGAAAGCGGTGACAGCCACCAGTCGCGGCCCTTGGCTTGGCCAAAAAGAAAGGCAGTGTAGACCGCTCCCATTAGAGCCAGTCCCATCGACGGCCATTGCAATAGTTGAGACCAGCCGGGCTTCCCCCACCAGGCAAAAAGCACCATCAGTCCGACCAGACCTGCCAGTCCCGTAATTACATAAGCGCCTCGGACTAGCCACGAACGCCAGTTTGGTCTTAACAAGACGAAGAAAAACCGGTCGGGGCGGTCCAGATCATGCACCAGCAGGCAGGCGGTCAGTCCCAGAAAAACCAGAGTTGTACTCCACCAAGTCAACTGTTCCATCTGGGAGGGCCGATCACCCAAGAGAGCTAGAAGAGTCCCCACCATGAAAACACCGGTGGCAACGGCCTTGGTCCAAATATAGCAGGGGACCTGCCAACCCCAGAGCACGCCCTTGTCAGGGGTGTCATAAACACGGCGGGGAGCGGCGGTCTGCTCCAGTTCCCTCCGGACATCGTCAACCGCCCGCTGCGAAACCGAGAATGCCCCCGCCAGCAGCACGCCACCCTGCCCTCGTTTGTCATCGGCCCCAGGTGAGATGAGATCCTTCTCGGATTGCGTGGCCAACCGATTTTCAGCGTACTCCGCATAGTGTCCGACTCCGGCAGCTTGGCCCGAGAAAAGGTAGTCGCGAGCAGGTTCGGCTGCCTGAGGATTGAGCGAAGCGTGATCCCCATCGATATAGAAAACGTTGGGTCGGGTTCCTTTTTCAGGCTTCCTGACCGAAGTCTGGTGACGGGCGACCAGTTGAGCGATGTTAGAACCAGGGTCCTCCAGGTCTCCCGAGATGATCGCCTCCACTGGGCAGACGATAACGCAGGCCGGCTCATAATGATTCTCGATCCGGTGGGCACAGTAGTTGCACTTGGCGGCCGTTTGGGTTGCCGGGTCGATGTAAAGCGCATCATAGGGACAGGCCTGCATGCACGACTTGCAGCCGATACAACGGTCGCCGTCGAAGTCCACGATTCCATCCCGACGTGTAAAAAGGGCAGAGGTGGGACAGATCTCAACGCAAGGGGCGTCCTCACAATGATTGCAGCGGGTTACAGTGAAAGTCCGTCGCGAGGCGGGAAAGACGCCCTTTTCTACGTACTTGACGTGAGTGCGGTTGACTCCCAAGGGGATCTGGTGCTCGGATTTGCAGGCCACCGTGCAAGCATGGCAACCAATACACTTTCGATTATCGATGACAAATCCGTAGTTCATTCTTGTCCCGGCGACAGTTACAGTTCTGCCCCAAAAGGGGGAAGTAAGTCAACACTTTGCCGTAAGAAGACTGGATAGTCACCCACGATGGGGCGAGCAAAGAGGCTATGGGTCTCGACCGACGATCTGTTCTCTGCAGCCTAAGGGAGGAAGCGTGGGGATCATGAATTCGTCACCATGACGATAACCTCCGATGCTAAGATGGAAGCCATGCAAACCAAGCATCTGAACTTATTATTGCTGAATTGTTTGGCCCTGTTCGCGGTTACCTCGGTCATCGCTCGTCAAACAGAGACGACTGGCGACCAGAGACTCACTCTGGAAATGCTCTACCATCCCGACCGGAGGGTCGATCTGGATGGCTCTCCCCCGCGAATTATGGCTTGGCTTGAGGACAATCGCCATTATCTGACGAACCGGCGCAACGACCAGCGAGTGCAACAATTGATCAAGGCCCACGCCCAAAGCGGCCAGGAGACGCCACTTTACGATCCTGCCCGATTGCAAAAGGATTTTTCCCGGTTATCGACCGTTGATGAAAAAGTGGCCTCGGATCTGCTTCGAGAAGGGCAACTTGATTTAAGCCCTGATGAAACCACGCTTCTGATTTCCTATGCGGGCGATTTGTTTCTTTACCGGCTCGACACCCACGAGGCCCAACATTTGACGCAGACTAAGGAGCGCGAAAGGGAGGCTCATTTCAGCCCCGACAGCAGGAAATTGGCCTTTGTTCGCAATAGTGACCTGCACGTCTTCGACCTTGCCACCGGTTCCGAGCTTCGCCTCACCTGGGGCGGAAACGAAGATCTGCTCAATGGGGTGCTCGATTGGGTCTACCAGGAAGAGATCTATGGTCGCGGCGATTATCAAGGTTACTGGTGGAGCCCCGATTCAAGTCGAATCGCGTTTGTGCAGCTTGACGAAAGTTCCGTCCCCAGCTTTAGCGTAATCGACCATATTCCCCAGCACCTGAAGATCGAAGTGACCCGTTACCCCAAGGCGGGCGACCCCAATCCCAAGCCACGGCTGGGTGTGGTTTCCGCCGCCGCCGGAGGAACGCTTTGGATTGATTTGAGTGGCTATCGACCGGAAGACCTTCTGATTGTCCAGGTAGGTTGGAACAGCGATGGAAATGAAGTCGTTTTTCAGGCCCAGAACAAAGAGCAGACTTGGTTGGATCTCAATGCCGCCTCTCCTGACAACGGCAGTCGTAGGCGCCTTTTGCGAGAGACGAGCCCAACCTGGGTTAACCGCTTGGATCCGCCCTATTGGTTGCAGGATGGAAGCTTTCTGTGGTCCAGTGAACGAACTGGCTGGCGCCATCTTTATCGCTACAGCTCGCAGGGCGAGTTGCTGGGTGCGGTCACTTCGGGTGACTGGGAGGCTAGACAGCTACATGGAGTGGATGAAGAATCGGGCTGGATCTATTTTTCCGGCACGCGTCGTAGCCTGATCGGTCTGGATTTGTACCGGGTCAAACTGGACGGTAGCCAGATTTCACGCCTGACCCAGCGGCCCGGCAGCCACCGCGTGCGTTTCAATTCCGATTTGTCACTCTTTATTGACGCCTGGAGCGACTTCAATACACCCACCCAGACGCGGGTCCGTCGAGCTGACGGCCACGAGCTGCGAGTGGTTGATCCGAGCCCCAATCTTCGACTTTCCCAACTCAGGCTGACGCCGCCGGAACTGATTCAAGTCCCGACCCGCGATGGCTTCGTTATGGAAGCACTCCTGATCAAGCCTGTTGATTTCGATCCCAGTCGCCGCTACCCCGTTGTGTCTCATGTCTATGGCGGTCCCCACGCGCCGAGGGTCGTCAACCGCTGGGGTGGAACTACTTATTTGTGGCATCAGTATCTGGCCCAACAGGGTTATCTGATCTGGATTTGTGACAACCGAACCGCTAGTGGTAAGGGCGCTCAATCGACTTGGCCGGCCTATCGCAACCTGGGTGAAATGGAACTGAGAGATCTGGAAGACGGGCTCGACTGGCTCAAGGGCCAGCCTTGGGTCGACGGTAGCCGTATAGGTCTTTGGGGCTGGAGCTATGGGGGTTATCTGACCAGCTATGCCTTGACCCACAGCTCGAGTTTCAAGATCGGAATTGCCGGCGCACCGGTGACCGACTGGCGACTTTACGACACGATTTATACCGAACGATACATGGGAACCCCTCAAGGCAACCCCGAGGGTTACGATAAGAGTTCCGTGCTTAAGGCAGCTGCCAACCTGCAAGGCAAGCTGCTTTTGCTGCACGGAACCATAGATGACAACGTCCACCTGCAAAACACAATCCAGCTGATCCATCAGTTGCAGAAGGCCGGCAAGCAGTTCGAACTGATGCTCTTTCCCCAAAGCCGTCACGGCATCCGTTCACCCCAACAGGTGTGGCATCTGCGCCAACTGATGACGCGTTTTGTCCTGGACAATTTATGAGTTGTGGATTCAGTGGGCATTTTGAAGCCAATGAATTCAGACAGGTCTTGGTCTTGAAAAATCTCCTTAAGGTTGGCCCCAATTCTTGTCTGGGCCTTAATCCCTTCGCCGCCTGCCTCAATCTTTGAACGGATTGAACTTGTCGGCGCCGGCCATGGCTACGCCGATGGGCCGTAGAACGTGCACGACTTTGATCGTGTTCTGGTGGGCCTTCAAAACGTCCGGCAGACGTTTGTAACAGTGGGGAGATTCATCTGTCCCGGCACCGCGCAACTCCACACCCATGTCGGTTATCCAGGCCAGCATCATTTTGCGGCTGATTTCTCCCGGTGTCATTTGCACCGGGCGGCCCTTCTTATACTTGACCTTACCGGCGGCCCGGCGCCTGGACATCACACGTCCGGCCCCGTGCACCGTCGAATAGAGAGCCTTTTCGCTCTCTGCCGAATCGATTCCTTCGAGGATGACCGAGCAGTCCCCCATGGACCCGCCCACGAAGCCCCTCTGTCCGGGGAAGGCAGGCGTGGCACCCTTGCGGACAACCCACAACTCTTGCCCCCCGTGTTCTTCTTCCCAGGCAAAGTTATGGTGGTTGTGAACTTCTTCCAGAACGGCTGCCCCCATCAGCGCGGCAACCCTCTCACAAACCCAGTCTCGGCCGGCGTAGGCATAGCGGCCGGCCAGCCTCATGCAGGTAACGTACTCGGCTCCCAGCGACGTGTGTACTTCCAGCAACACCGGGTCGGCGTGCATTCCGGTCTGGCCGCCGCCCACCTTGATGAAGTGATTGGCCAACTTGTAGCCCAGGCCCCGCGAGCCGAAATGAACCCCTACCCATACGCGTGACTTTTCGTCAACCAGAAGGTCAACGTAGTGATTACCGCTACCAATGGTTCCCAACTGGTTACGGGCCAGCTGCCGGAGGCGAGCAGCTTCCGGAACGTACCAGGCCGGATCATCATCAAAGAGTGGGTGGTGACACTTCTCCTTGTTGACTCGCCCCACACCGAAGGAAATCGACTGCCAGATGTCGTCCATGATGGTAGGAATCTCGGTCTTGATGTCTTCGTACGCACAATCCAGTAACACCGCCTTGTTCCCACAACCGATGTCGAAACCTACACCCGAGGGGCTCACCCTGTCCTGATAGGCCATCACCCCGCCAATGGGAACTGAGTAGCCGAGGTGGTGATCTGCCATCAATGCACAATGTTCGGCATCCTGGGCACACCTCTTCATTTGCTGAACCGCATTGTCCATTGGCTCTCCCCAAACGGGGATTCCGTCAACGAGTTTCATCTTCCCAAATACTTACTATATCGCCGACGCTCCCGACTCTTCACCAGCCAAGAGTGCTGGAGACAGGATTGCGCTCCCGTGATCGTACATTCTCGCCATCCGGAACCCTGCCTTAAATCCAAAACTGTTTCGGAAGCCGGCGGCGCCCCGCATCTCTTTCTCAATCTTCGCGAAAACAATGGCTACACTACGGAGCATACGGTCCTCTCCGAAGCTACCGTCAAGAAGATCTCTATTGGGTGGGAGCGAGCGTGAACACCGAGTCGACACTGGATTCGGTGGGCGAGATTCTGAAGGAACGGGGGGAGGAAGGTCGGCTCTGAGCGAGAAGGAGCTAACGCGTTGTCAATCTGAGTTGGTAAGGGTATGATCCAGCAGGCTGAGGAAATGGGAGCCAAGGCACGACTGCGTGGGCGGAGAAGAGGACTCCGGGAGTGTTTTCCCTGTCCTAGCATGAATTTGCCGGCACGTTACCTCCATCCATCCGAAACGATGTCTCTCGCCTCCTCACACTTCTCGACGCACTGGGCGAGTAGGCTTGGCACTTGTGCACTTCACTAGAAGAACCTATGCATAACCCGGCCTAGACAGTCGGCTCCCTCGGCTTCGAGGACGTCTGATGAATCACCGAATCGGACTACTGGCCTGCATGTTGTTGGCGTTGCTGTTTTTCGGAGATACCTACTTCACAGAACGAACTCTGGTCCCCGCTGACTTCCTGTATCAGAACGAACCCTGGAAGTCGGAATGGCCAGCCTTTCAGAGCGAGCTCCCCCAACATTTCGATCTGGTGTTCCAGTTCTATCCCTGGGCTGATTTCTTGAAGCGTTGCGTAGAGAGCGGTGAATTTCCTCTATGGAATCCCTTTAGCTATATGGGAACACCTTTTTTTGCCAACCCCCAAACTGCCGTACTGTTTCCGTTGACATGGATTCATCTGATTTTTCCACTCACTTTCTCCTTCTCTTTGATTTTCACTTGCAAGCTAGTCATGGCGCTTCTGGGCATGTATCTGCTACTCAGAAAACAGCAGCTGAGCCCGGAGGCTAGCTTGATTGGGGCGGTCCTGTTTTCCCTATCGATGCACACTGTTGCGTCTCTAGCCTATCCCTACTCGAACGTGACCGTGCTCTTCCCATGGGCGGTCTTGTTGGTGGACCGATTGATCGAGGATTCAAACTTCACTTGCTGGTGTGGACTCACGATTCTACTGATGATGTTGGTCCTGGGAGGACAGCCTCAGTCGGCCTTGGTTGCGTTCCTCTTTGCGGGACTCTTCGCCGGTCTGCGGATCCTGCATGAGAAGAGGAGACGTATCCGCGGACTGATCCTGGTGTCTGCCGCTTTCGCGATTTCCACGTTGTTATCGGCAGTGCAGTGGGTCCCTTCGAAGGAGTACTTCGAGCACAGCATGGCCGCGCTGGGCCCTCGAATAGTCCACTCGATACCAGCCTACCCTCCTGGGAATTTGATGAATTTTTTGGTGCCCGACTTTTTCGGTAGCTCCTTGGACGGAAACTTCTGGGGATTCCCAGACTACCCTGCCAGTGCCTTTTACTCCTCAATTTTCTGTTTGTTGCTGGTACCCTTTGCCATTGGACACAGGAATTCCGAGAGGGCCTCGTTCGTACTGTTTTGCACGCTGACTTTGGTGGCGTCTGCGGGATTCGTGTTTGGTCTGCCCGTTTTCGAGAGCTTGCTCGATCTACCGGGCCTTCGACTGGTTCGGCGGAACAAATTCGTCTTTCTCATGATTTTCGCTTTGTCCGGCTTGGCGGCGAAGGGGGCGGAAAGGCTTTTCTCAAGACCTTCTATTCAGACTCCCACCGACCAGGATCGGCTTGATCGATTTCTCAAAGTGCAATGGGTGGGACCGGCGATCCTGGCGGTTCTCCTATTCGGCATCTGGCAATTCCGACCTTTCCTCACCGAATTGAAATTGACCGGGACCACATTACTGAACGCCTCTCACTCAGCCTTGTTTCTCTTGCTTGCCGTGTTGCTTCTGATGGTGTTCAGGGGAGCCAAGTTGAGAGTGTTGCTGGTTTCTTTGATTGCGGTGGATCTGGTCATGGTCTCTCACGCCATAAACCCACGGGGCAAGGCCGAGTCTCTGTATCCGTCCCTGGAGGTCGTCAAGAGACTTGAGGGGTCTCCCCCTCGAATCTACTCGTTCGGAAGCGTTTTCCCTCCCAACGCGGGAATGGTTTACGCTCTCCAGGATGTGCGGGCCTATGATGTGATGACGCCTCGCCGACTGTTCCGGTTCCTGCAGGAGATTGACCCCAATCTGGGCAACGCCTACGCTTGGCTTGAGCGCATTGAGCCGGATCGTCTCAACCCACGGACCCGACTGAGGAGAGGCTGGGAAGGTGCAATACAGGAGCATGGTGCGGAACTCGTGGATTACCTGAAACGAGATTCCTATTCGTCGGTGTCGATTCAAAGAATCAAGAATCCGAAACTTTTCAATCTGCTCAACATGCGGTACCTTCTGCGGACCAAGCGGAGGGCTGAACTCCAAAACTACACCGAACTTGAGAATGGACCGGCGGGCTTCTCCATTTACTCGAATCCAGGAGCTAGGCGAGTCCACTTCTTCAGCGACTGGCGCGAGGCCAATTCGGAAAACGCGTTGGAGTACGTTCTGAAGACAGACTTGAGCCGAACTGTGATTGCCGAGTCTACATCTCCTGTATCTCCCACCGGCCGGAAGGCCGAATTCACCATTCGGGAAACCGGCAGGGGGTTCAACTTCAGAACTTATGTTGTGAAGACCGATCAATGGGGGGTACTGGTAGAGTTCGAGCGATTCTATCCGGGTTGGAGAGCGTATGTGGATGGCCAGTTGCAGCAAGTCTTCCCCGCAGATTTCTTGTTTCGTGGTGTGTTTATTTCTCCAGGGCTGCATTCTGTCGAATTGAGATTTGAGCCGAGAAGTGTTGGTACTGGCCTGGCCCTTTCAATCCTGGGTTTGGTTTTGCTGGGTTGCTTTGGCGTATGGGTCCGCAAGGGGGTGCAGAGCACAACCGAGCTGCGACGCTGAAGGAGCCCCAGGGGCTGCGAGGTTCGAGCAGACAGATAGAGGTTGAGTGAACCAGAACCGGATTCAGCTGAAATTAGGCGGCGACCGCGGTCCTCAAAGTCCAGCCAACCCGAGGGGTTGGAGAACCAAACAGAGCCCGATCGACTCAAACTATCGATCTATTCGGTCGGCGGGCTGATCATGTCGTTCTTGCGCCATGGTTGCCAGCAAATGGGTTGGCCGCAGTATATTCAGGAGATCATTATGGGCGTGATCATCGTGCTGGCAGTTTCATTAGATCGCGCGCGCCGGTAAGGGATCCTTAATGAGGGCGGTGAATACCTTTCGGATGAAACAGAAGCGTAAGAAGAAGTGGCGGCAACCGGGTCCAGGTCTTGTTTGTTGCTGTGCCGCAAAATTGTGTTAAAACGGAACTTGAACCAAGAGGGGGATGCATGAAAAAGAGTTCCAAACAACCCTCGCGCCGGGAATTTCTCAAACTGGCAGCCGCTACCGGAGCCGCAGGAAAGGCCACTGGTCAACTGCTGGCATCCAGTACACTCGAACCCCGTCATCTCGTGCAATCGGAAGTCTCAGCCAACGATCGCATTGGCTTGGCCACCATTGGAATGGGGATCATCGGTTTCGACGACACGCGGACCGCTCTCCGGATCCCAGGAGTGGAACTGGTGGCCGTAGCCGACTGTTATGACGGCCGTCTGACTCGTACCAAGGAGGTTTTTGGCGACCACGTGTCCACGACCCATGACTACCGTGAAGTCTTGGCCCGCTCCGATGTTGATGTGGTGATCATTTCCACCCCTGATCATTGGCACCAGAGGATGGCGATTGATGCCCTGAAAGCCGGCAAGGGGGTCTACTGCGAAAAGCCGATGGTGCAGAAGATCGAGGAGGGGCACGCTCTGATCAAGGCCGCCAAAGCTGCCTCGCAGCCGATTCAAATCGGTAGCCAAGTCGTCAGCTCGGTGATCACTGAAAAGGCCCGCCAGCTCTATCGGGCAGGGGCGATCGGCGAACTGAACATGGTGAATATCTTGATCAGTCGCAACTCGGCTTTCGGAGCCTGGGAGTATAGTATCCCGCCCGATGCCTCCACCGAAACGATTGAATGGGAAGACTTTTTGGGGCATGCTCCCCGTGTCCCGTTTGATGTGGACCGCTTTTTTCGCTGGCGAAAGTATTGGGACTACGGGACCGGGGTAGCCGGTGACATGTACGTTCACCGGTTCACTGCTTTACATCGAATCGTCGATTCCAACGGGCCCGTTAAGGCCATGGCCACGGGCGGGGTCCGCTACTGGAAAGAGCGTCGCGAAGTGCCCGATTTGATTCTGGGTCTGTATGAGTATCCCAAAACCGACAGCCACCCGGCGTTCACGTTACAGTTGGGCGCCAATTTTCAAGACGGAGGCCACGGCTCAACTTTCCAGCTGATTGGAAACGAAGGAATTCTGCAGATCGGCAATGGCAGCGTCCAGGTCACCCGAGCCACACCTCGGCCTATTTCACTGCAGCAAGTCGTGGAGGGTTACAATTCGGTGCGTACTTTCGCCGAGGCCCAGCAAAAGGCTTTCATTCGGCAGTACAAAGAGCGGGAGGCCGAGCAGTCTCGAACCAGCGTCGAGTTGGGCGGCTCGAGTGAGTTCCGCGCACCCCGCGGCTACGATAGCCGCTTGGATCATTTTCGGACCCTTTTTGAGGCCATGCGCGGGCGGGCCAAAATAATCGAAGATGCTGACTTTGGGTTCCGAGCCGCTGCGCCTGCGCTTTTGGCCAACCTCTGCTATCTGGATGACAGGGTCTATCGCTGGGACCCTGACGCAATGAAGTTAAAGAGCTGACCGGACACCCGGAAACGGCGGGTACCGGGCACTCCCCATTGCTCAACCTTCCGGAGAGCCGTTTTAACCTCGCTAGCACCGTAGCAAGATCGTCTTAATCGGGCTGCAAGAAACTCGGCCTGGGATAGCTTTCGGAAAAAGACACTGCTCCGTTGGTGCGTAAGCGGCTGCGTTGACGTTACTTATCGCCCAGGCTGCGGCCTGCTTCAAACTTTCCGGCGAGAAATGCGGGCCAGGGACTGGAATCCGGCGTGGTATAATTGACCCCTATGCGGATCACGGCGGTCATTCCTGAGATAGCCCTTCCCGGTGGAGTCGTGCGGTTACAGATGGACCGTCTTGAGTCCCCCCTGTCGAGTAAGGTGACCGTGGGAGGTGTGCCGGCAGAACGGGTCGGCGCCTCCAGCCAAGCCATCACTATTCGGGTACCTGAAGGAGCCGGTTCGGGAATCCAGGTGAGCGCGGGAGATCAAGAGGCGAGAGCTGACCTCAAAGTGGGCCGTGTGCTGGCCAATGAGCTTCACTCGGTGGGAAATCCAGTCGTCGACTCGAACCGGAACATTTATGCTACCTTGAGCGGCCCACGCGGCGAGCAAGTGCCGTTTAGTGTTTTTGTGCTGGGGCCGGAGGGCAACAAGAAGCCTTTCCTGGCCGAGATCACCAATCCCACCGGTATGGCCTGGGGACGGGATGGCTTTCTTTACATCAGCAGCCGGCATACCGGTACGACTTATCGATCCACTGTCGACAAACAGCTTGAGAAATTCGTTGATGGCTTGGGTGTGGCCACGGGACTGGCCTTTGATTCTCACAACAACCTGCTGGTGGGAGACCGTAGCGGTTACATCCATAAGGTCACCCCTGAGCGCGAAGTTTCGGTGCTGTGCGAGCTGGAGCCGAGTGTATCCGCTTACCACTTGGCCATCGATGATGAGGATCGCCTTTACGTGGCAGGACCCACTCTTTCTACCCAGGATTGCATTTATCGGGTATCGCCTGAGGGTGAAGTGGAGGTGTTGTTCCGGGGACTGGGGCGTCCCCAGGGCATGGCCTTCGACAGCCAGGGAAGATTGCAGGTCACGGCCTCTTTTCGAGGATGTAAGGGTGTTTTTACCTTGGACAATGGCCAGCCTGAATGGTGGCTGGCGGGCCCGATGTTGGTCGGAATGGCGTTTAGCCCAGGTGACAAGCAGGTTTACCTGGTGGACAGAAACCATCTCTTTGAAGTTGTTCTCTAGCCGCCTGGTTTCTCCCCGACTACTGCTGCCGGCAAGGAATCGTGTCCAAGCCTTTTGAAATTACCGCTCAGTCCACCAACAAGCAGGCCCGGACCGGGTTGCTGACAACTCCTAGAACCGAGATTCAGACCCCCGTGTTCATGCCGGTGGGGACGGCTGCCACTGTCAAGGGGCTAACCCAGGATTGTCTGGAAGAGTTGGGTGTAGATATTCTTCTGGCCAATACCTACCATCTTCTTACCCGGCCGGGACAGGAAGTGATTCGTGAAATGGGCGGAGTTCATCGCTTCATGGGCTGGAGTCGGGCGCTGTTGACTGACAGCGGAGGCTTCCAGCTATTCAGTCAGCGCCGACGATTGTCAATTAGCGAGGAGGGGGTGGTATATCGATCGGATCTGGATGGCCAACGTCGCTTCCTCTCCCCCGAGTCCGTGATGGAGTTTCAGGGGTTGTTGGGTTCCGATATTGCCATGGCCTTTGACGATTGCACACCTTATCCGGTCGAGCACCATCAGGCAGCTGATTCGATGCGTCTCTCAATGCGCTGGGCCAAGCGTTGCCGGGCGAGTTGTCCACGGCCTGACCAACAGGTCTTCGGTATTGTCCAGGGCAGCTTCTTTCTGGATCTGCGATTGGAAAGTTTGGAACGAATCGAGTCCCTCGATTTCGACGGGGTGGCGGTGGGTGGACTGAGTGTGGGAGAACCCAAACAGGTGATGTACGAACTGTTGGACCAATTGACGCCTCATCTCCCAGGGGACAAGCCTCGCTATCTGATGGGTGTGGGCACTCCGCTGGACCTTCTGAATTGTGTGGAAATGGGACTGGACATGTTCGATTGTGTGCTTCCCACGCGGAATGCACGTAATGGAACGCTGTTTACCTCGCAGGGTCGAGTAAGAATCAAGAACTCACGTTACCGTCAGGATAAGGGCCCTCTTGATCCGGAATGTCAATGTCGAGTCTGCCGGCGTTACAGCCGCGCTTACCTGCGCCACCTCTATATGACGGGAGAGATTTTGGCCCCGGTGCTCAACACTTATCACAATCTGCATTTCTACATGGAGCTGATGCGCCGCATCCGGGAGAGCATTCGCGAAGACCGGCTGGAGGCACTGCACAAACAGTACCGCAGCCGTTATAACAACTGAGGGGTTGTTCTGTTATACTGTCGGCTTCTTACCTGACGGTAGAGATTCAGAAAGAACCGCAAAACATGGTGCAGTTTGTTCTGGCCCAGCAGGGCACGTCTCCGGGGATGATTGGACTCTTACCGATTGCTGCCATTGCATTGATCTTTTATTTCTTGATGTATCGACCGGTCAAGAAGCGACAGAAATCCCTGGAAGCGATGGTGGCCCAACTCAAGAATGGTGACAAGGTCATCACCAACGGCGGAATTTACGGTACCGTGGCTGGTATTCGCGACCTCACCGTGTTGCTCAAGGTGGCAGACCAGGCCAAGATTGAAGTGGCCAAGAGCGCCATTGCTTCGATGCAAACCCAGGCTCAGGATTGACCCCTGCTCTTTGGGACCCAAGCTCAAAATATAAGCAGCATCCATGAGCAAGAATCTGCGATATCGATGGTTGGTTGTTGGGCTGGCTGTGATTGGCGCCACTTATTTTTACTGGAGTCGAGGCGTCAATCTTGGTTTGGATCTCCAAGGTGGCATCCATCTGGTGCTGCAGGTGGAAACGGGCAAGTCGTTGGAAGCCGAGATCGAGCAGGTGCGAGATCGGCTGGAATCGGGACTGCGGGATAAGGAAGTCACCTTTACCAGTGTGGAAATTGTTGACTCCACGCTCACTGTCAGCGGTGTCCCCAATGATCAAGCCGACGCTGCGGAGGAGGAAATCGGACTGATGGCCGCATCCTGGAATTCGCGCAGCCGGGTGCAGGGCGGTGAAATCAATTACACACTCGAAATGCGGGCCGCCGCCCGCAAGGCCCTGCTTGAGCTGACAGTGCGTCAAGTCAGGGAGATTATCCTAAATCGAATCGACCAATACGGAGTGACCGAGCCCACAATCACGGTCTACGGTAGTGGAGAGATCCAAGATCAGATCATTGTTGAGCTTCCGGGGGTCGACGACTTTGACCGCGTAGTCCAACTGATTCGAGACACGGCCAAGCTGGAGCTGAGACTGGTACATCCCACCCATAACGACTTCTATCCGTCAGAAGCGGCTATCCTCGGTCTCTTCAACAACAATCTACCGGCCGATTACGAGATTCTGGCATACCAATCAGAGACCCAAGGCGCTCAGCCCCAACTTATGATCGTGCGCAAGGCAGCCGTGATCACGGGCCAACATCTGAAAAACGCTCGTCGCTCGGAAAACCCTTTCACGGGACAATCAGAAGTCAGTTTTTTTCTCAATTCCGATGGCGTCACGCTGTTTAGCAAAGCGACCGGAGAGAATATCGGCAATCTGCTGTCGATTGTGCTCGACCGTCAGATCATTTCGGCCCCGCGCGTCGACGAGAAAATCCCCAGTGAATCGGCAGTGATCCGCGGATCCTTCACGCCGGAGGAGGCCGATGACCTGGCCTTGAAATTGCGGTCGGGGGCTCTGCCGGCGCCGATTGTGATCCTCGAACAACGGAGCGTGGGGCCGTCGCTAGGCCTGGATTCGATTCGACGAGGGCTGTCGGCCTCAATACTCGGGATGACTCTGGTGGTCCTCTTGATGCTGGTAGTCTACAAGTTGTCAGGGATCAATGCGGTTGTTTGTTTGGCCCTGAACCTATTGCTTCTGGTGGGGTGTTTGTCCGCTTTCGGCGCGACTCTGACTTTGCCCGGCATTGCAGGTGTGATTCTGACTATCGGGATTGCCGTCGACGCCAATATTTTGATCTTTGAGCGAATTAAAGAAGAGTTGCGGCGCGGCAAGACGCTTCGGAGCGGGGTTGAGTCAGCCTTTGGTCGCGTTTTCAGCACCATTCTTGACACCAACATTACCACCCTGGTGGCAGCTCTTTTTCTGTTTCAGTTCGGTACCGGTCCGGTACGTGGGTTTGCGGTAACCCTGGCGGCCGGCCTTTTGGCCAATATTTTTACGGCAACCTTCGTGTCGCGGACCATCTTCCTCTCTATCTTGCAGAACCGCAATGTCAAGCGGCTGTCGATTTGAGGGAACTATCGGTTCCTAGCAGGAACTAAGACAACAGGAGCAATTCCGGGAAAAGATAGGAATGGAAATCTTCAAGGATCCAAAGGTCGAGTGGCTCAAATACAAATGGGTCTTTATCGGTCTTTCCACCGTGCTGGCCTCCTGCGGTGCTCTATCGCTGCTGGTTCACGGACTCAATCTCGGAGTGGATTTCTCGGGAGGGACGCTGGTTTACGTCAAGTTCAAGGAGACTCCCGACCTGGAGAGAATTCGAAGCGTTCTGAGGGGCGGGGACTTGAACGCTGAAGAGGTGACCCGGTTTGACGAGCCGGAGCTGAACCAGGTCCAGATTCGGATGTCGAGTATCGGCGAAGACGTTTCCGGGGAGCTAACCCAGCAAAGCGCGCGAGTGCTGGAAAAACTACACGCCGAATTCGATCGCGAGTTTGTCGGCGGAACCAAATGGGATTTCAACAACATTAACCGGTCGGAATTGGCGATGCGGTTGGCTGATGCCAATTTGGAGGGACTCGATGGCAGTGAAGATGTTGAGGCGCTGCCGGAGGATCATGAGGCGTTGGCGGCCCGGATCATTGACTTTCGCAGCCAGCGGGGCGGAGTGATCCATAGCCTGGAAGAACTGGAAGAGGCTGGTCTTTCCCAATCCTTGCGTGATTGGGCCTCTGAGAATTTCTATCTGGGTAGCTTTAACCTCATCAGTGTCGAAAGCGTGGGGCCCAAGGTTGGACGGGAGCTGATGGACCGGGCCAGTTCCGCAGTCTTGTTCTCGTTGATCGGAATGCTCATCTACATTGCTTGGCGATTTCGCACCATTTACGGAATCGCGGCCATCGCGGCGCTGTTTCATGATGTGTTCATCACCTTGGGATTTTTCTCACTTTTCAACAAGGAAATCTCGCTGACAGTGGTGGCCGCGCTGTTGACGTTGGTGGGCTATTCGATCAATGACACAATCGTGGTCTTCGATCGAGTTCGCGAGAACCGACGCTTGGCGCGGCGGGAAGATTTGGGGTCGATCATCAACCGGAGCATCAACCAAACACTGAATCGAACCGTTCTGACCTCGGGGGGCACATTCTTGGCGGTGATGGCTCTTTATCTGCGGGGAGGGCAAGTGCTCAATGGGTTCTCGTTTGCGCTGGTGGTCGGCATCATCATTGGGACCTACTCTTCAGTGGCAATCGCGAGTCCGATTGTCTTGTGGTGGCAAAATTTTACCCAACGACGCAAGGCTCGAATCTGAGAAGATTGCCTGGATGTTCATACGATTTTATCTTGTAGTATCTTACGACTGGAGAGAGAGAAAATCTATTAGTTCTTGACTCGTTTGGAGACGAATAGTAACATCGGCGCCTTGTGAAGCCGGTTTCAAATCCGACTGGGCAAGATCACTGAGGGGAAGGGAGGGTGTCCCTATGTTCGATCATTTAATCGAATCCACATCAAACCGCAAGCGGCGAGGGGGGAACAGGACCTTTTTCATCTCGTTCTTGGTGCACGCTCTCGCGATTGGAATATTCGTGGTGATTCCGCTCTACTTTTACGCAGAGCTCGATGAGGGAGAATTGCTCACCTTCCTGGCGGCACCGCCACCGCCGCCACCACCGCCGCCACCGCCACCACCACCGGCCAATGAACCGATTGTCCGACCCAAGATTCAGGTGGTGAAACTTGATCCCAACAGGTTCACGGCTCCGGTCGAAATACCTGACGACATTCCGGCACCGGTCGATGATGTTCCGGCCCTATCCACCTTTACTGGGGGTATTCCGGGCGGAGTGACTGGTGGAATCGTGGGTGGCGTCCCGGGCGGTGTTCGTGGAGGCGTGATCGGTGGCGTGCCGGCTGCACCACCACCGCCGCCGCCAAAGGCGGCCCGGAAACCGGTTCGAGTCGGCGGCAATGTCCAGAACTCAAAGCTGATCCGCAAGGTTCAACCGATTTACCCGGAACTGGCCAAGCGGGCTCGGGTTTCGGCCGTCGTGTTGCTGCAAGTCACGGTCAGCGAACTGGGCGAGGTTGTTGATATCAAGCTCGTGCGAGGACATCCTCTTCTCAACCAGGCTGCTATCGACGCGGTCCGGCAGTGGCGATACTCGCCCACTCTGCTCAACGGTGAACCGGTGCCTGTCATCGCTACCGTTACTGTCAACTTTATCCTCAGATAACAAGGAACCAGGAATTCTGAGCTAGCGAATGGGAGATTGACAATGGAAATTGGTTTTATGGCAATGTGGGATCAGATGGGCTTGCTAGCCAAGCTAGTGGTCGTCGTTTTGTTGATTCAGTCCGTCTGGTCGATCGCGGTGATGGTCGAGCGCTTTTTGACTTATCGTGCCGCTCGTAATCAGTCTAGAGACTTTGCTCCGGCAGTGGCCGAAGCGCTTCAGCAGCACAATTTGAGCGGGGCGCTGAGCGAAGCTTTGGAGATTTCCGAACAGTACAAGAAAAGCCACTTGGCAAGAGTATTGGCCGCCGGCCTGCAGGAATTCCAGGCGCATCAGGGTTCCTCAGACATACCCGGGGAAATGGTTGAGGCATCCAGGCGGGCGCTGCAACGGGCTGTTGCGGTTGGCATAGAGGATTTCAGGAAAGGATTAAGTGGATTGGCCACCATCGGGAGCACCGCTCCCTTTGTGGGTCTTTTCGGGACCACGGTTGGAATCATCAACGCCTTTGCAGGAATGAGCCAAGCGGAAGATACCGGTTTGGCCGCCGTGGCCGGTGGCATCTCAGAAGCCCTGGTGGCCACGGCTTTCGGACTGTTCGTGGCGGTTCCCGCAGTATGGATGTATAACTACTTCACCACCAAGATCGAATCGTTTGTGGTGGAGATGGATAATTCCTCCTCGGAATTGCTCGATTACTTTTTGAAGCGAAGAGGTGGCAACGATGGCAATGGCTAGGGGCGGACTCGAAACGGGAGTGACTTCCGACATCAATGTCACTCCCATGGCCGATATCATGCTGGTGCTTCTGATCATCTTCATGATCACAACGCCACTCCTGACCGATCCACTCTTCATCAATAAACCCAAGGCCGTCAACGCCCAGGAAGCTCCTGAAGTTGAGGGCAAGGAAGCGACTACGGTCGCCATCGATCGCATGCAGCAGGTTTACATCAACAGAGAGCCGGTTCCCCTCGAGCAAGTGGTCGAGCGGCTGGCCGAGCGAGCGGCTCTGGCTCCTGAAAAACCTTTGTTTATCAAGAGCGATGTGGCTGTCCCTTACGGGACCGTCGTCGACATAATTAACAAAGCCCGGGACGCTGAAATTGAGCGGATCGGGTTGCTGGTCGATCGAATACGAATAAGAGAGGGAGGATGAACGGCCATGGCCATGACTACCGCCAGCAAAGGCCCCAATTCAGATATCAATGTTACCCCTTACATAGACATCCTGTTGGTTCTGTTGATCATCTTCATGGTCATCCAACCGACCACCCAGTACGATTTGGAAGCGCGGGTGCCGAACCGGCCTCCTGAAGATATGCCCGAGAACGTGATTGTCCAGTCGGATTCTATCGTGGTCGCCATGTCTCAAGACGGCGGGCTGCGAATCAATCAGGATCCGGTTACTTTGGCGGAGTTGGGTGCACGACTTTTTGACGTCTTCAGCGCCCGAGCCAACAAGAACATGTTCATCCAAGGCGACGGGGATTTGCCGTTTGGTGACGTAGTCAAAGTCATCGATGTCGCTAAGGGGGCAGGTGTCGGTGATATTGGTTTGATGACTGCCGACGTCGGCTACTGATAATCAAAATTGTCCGGAGCCTCAAACGGAGGGTTCCCGAGGGAGCGAGAAATGAGTGGGCGGATCAGACGCATTTCTTTGATGGTTGCTCTTTGGCTGGTGGCGGCTACACTTCCCGCTTGTGGGGTGATCAGCTATTTCCAGGCCCGAGATCACCTCAACGAGGGAGTCAAGGCATACCATTCACAGAAGCACGAGGAAGCGACCGAGCATTTCAGGCAGGCCTACGATTTAGACCCGGAACTGAGCATAGCTTTGCTTTATTTGGCTACTAATTACCGGGCCCAGTGGGTTCCCGGCCTTCCTGGCGAAGAAAATGACCGGTTGGCCGAGCTAGCCATCCAGACCTTTGAGGAGGTTCTCGAGGTCGAGCCCGAGAACATCAATGCGCTGGCCAGCCTTGCCCTGATCTATGATGGTTTGGATGATCCGGAAGAGGCCAAGAAATGGTATCTCAAGCGGATCGAAGTGCAACCAGACAACGCTGAACCCTATTATGGAATTGGCACCATCGATTGGAAACAGGTGCACGATGAGACCGGCGATGCCGGTAGTAATGTGGAGAATCTGGAAGAGGAATCGTTGGCGGAACTCTCTCGGCTAATCGACCAGGGTGTCGAATCACTCAGTACAGCGCTTGAGTTGAATCCCGAATACTCGGAAGCAATGCAATACCTCAACTTGCTCTACCGGGAGCGTGCCTATCTCTCCAGCGACGAGGAAGAGAAACGCAGATGGGAGCGGGAAGCCGACAAGCTGGCCCTGCAAGCGCTCGAAATCAAGCGCCGGCAAGAAGAGGAAGCTGAACGGCAGCGACGTTCATTCGCTCAAGAAGCAGCACAATGAACTAAGGGTGGAATCCACCTCTGGGCTCTTGAAAGGGCAAGAAGACCGACTCAGTCTTCTTGCCTTTTTTTGTGCGCGCCGGCCACAGGCGGCAAGGATTCCTCCTTGTCTTTGCCTCTATCTCCCCTTTCTGTTCCCGAGAGCGAGAACTTCAGGCACAACTCTCCCACAGCGCCCGGTTTTTCCAGCGGTTCTTGTTCCGGGCATCGACAGCTGACTCCGGAAATGACAATGCGATGGTAGAATCAACCGATCTCAGGCGATCCTCAAACGGTCCAAAGCCGGATTTCCGGCATCGCACCGCCTTGTCGTCAGCGGCCGTTTCTTTTGCCAAACCGGATCTCCCTGTGCTAGGCTAACGAAATGTCTCACGATCTGACGCGCAGGGGCGTCGCGTTGTTTCTAGCCCTTGTGCTGCTGACTTTCGGCGGAGCGAGATCGGTTGAGATTCTCCATCCCCTCGAGGAGGCCCTCCAGGACCCCCATCAACAGCACCCGGAGGAAGTGCTGGAGAGGTCTTTCGTCCACGAGGCTCATTTCTGCGCTCATCTTCAGAAGCTGGAGTTGCCGCGGATCGAGTTGGATGCGTTTCCCCTAGGCATATCCCCTGCTCCCATGATTGAACTGGTGGTTGGCCACCAGTCCCTTCTTGTTTCCTCAATCCGCAGTCGCGGTCCTCCTCAGCTCGCCAGATCCTGATTTTCTGGATAGAGAACGGATAGGCTCACCAGGAGTCTTCCATTCTTCATAGCGAGCGACATACGGAGGACAACTTATGTTTCGATCGACTAGAAAGCAGTGGGCCTTTCTCTGGTTTGGAGTCATGTGCCTGCTAATGGTTTTGGTAAAGGCCCAATCTGGAGGCGTAGTGGAAGGAACCACCAGGCTGGACCGGACCGGTGAGCCAATTCATGGTGTTGCTGTCTTGATCGTCCAGCTCGGGCTGACAGTAGAGGCCGATACTTCCGGTCATTTCCGGTTTGAGAACGTGCCGGCCGGAAACTATGACATTCTGGCCCAAAGTGGGGTGCTCAGCACCCCTACCCAACTCATTGAGGTGCGTCCGGACGAGGTCACCACTGTCGACTTTTCTCTCAAACTGGAACCGATTCGACACGAGATTACCGTGACGGCCCGGGGGCAAGAGGAGACGGCTTTTGAAGCTGTGCAGTCGGTCACCACGCTCGATTCTTTTGACTTGGCCCAGAAGATGTCATCTTCGCTGGGCGACGTACTTGACGACGAGCCGGGGGTCTCCAAGCGGAGTTTCGGCCCCGGTAGCACCCGGCCGGTCATCCGGGGGTTTGACGGCGACCGCGTTTTGGTCATGCAGGACGGCATTCGAGTCGGCTCATTGGCTTCGCAATCAGGTGACCATGGAGAGCCGCTGGATTCGGCTGGCGTGGAGCGGGTCGAGATCATCAAAGGTCCGGCCACGCTGCTTTATGGCAGCAACGCTATCGGAGGCGTAGTCAATGCTGTCAGCGGGCATAACGAGGCGCACCAGCGTCCCCACCAGGGTTTGACCGGCCAGTTCACCACTGGAGCCGGCGCCAACGACGGCTATGGTGCAGCCAGCATAAAGGCCGAATATGGTAATCGGGGCTGGTTTTTTTGGGCTGGAGGCGGCGGTCGACGCAGCGGCGATTATACAACCCCGATCGGCTTGGTAGACAACTCCAAGAGTCGAATGACCAACGTTTCGGCCGGCCTGGGTTACTTCGGGAACAAAGCCTACCTCAGCTTTGGAACCACTATTAACGACGGTCTCTATGGAATCCCTGGAGCTGAAGATTCTCACGGGCTGCACGGACACGAAGACGAGGATGAGCATCACGACGAAGACGAGGATGAGCATCACGACGAAGAAGACGAGCATGGTCATGGGGAAGAGGAGCTGGAGGCAATCGATATCGATTTCCGGCGCACCAATTATCGCTTCCGCGCCGGTTTGCAGAATCTGAACCGAGGCATGCAGGGCTTTGACTTCTCCCTCAACTATTCCGACTGGAACCACAATGAGCTCGAGCTTTTCGCAAGTGGAGAGCAACTGCTAGCCACTCGATTCGACAACCGGCAGTGGGTCTACCGCGGAGTTTTCGAACAGCAAAGAATCGGAAACCTCGGAGGAAGATTTGGTTTCTGGGGCCGGGTGCGGAATTATGAGGTGGTGGGCGAGGAATCACTTTCGCCTCCCGTCGACCAGCAAGCCTTCGCCCTATTTGCTCTGGAGGAGCTCGATTTCGAAAGCGTCAAGCTGCAGTTTGGAGCTCGTGTCGAGTTCAACGACTACGAAGTGAAGGGACTCCAGTTGCGAGAACACCTCCACGAGGAAGAAGAGGAACACGAACACGAGGAAGAGGAACACGATGAGGAAGAGGAACACGATGAGGAAGAAGAGGTAGAGGCGATTCAGCTTCCGAGGCGGGACTTCATGGCCTTTTCGGCTGGAATCGGCGCCCGCTTCGATATTGGAACCCACGGCGCCTTTATTGCCAACTTCACTTCTTCGCAACGGGCCCCGGCTTTGGAGGAGCTCTACAACTTCGGACCCCACGTCGGAAATCTCGCCTTCGAGGTCGGGAATCCCTATCTGGAGCCTGAACGCAGCAACGGACTCGACTTCTCCTTTCGGCACCACCATGAGCGCTTGCACGTCAACGCCAGTTTCTTCTACTACGACATCGACAACTTCATCTTCCTGCAATCTTCCGGAGAGGTAGTTGACGGTTTACTGGAAGGGCAGTTCGAACAAGGCGACAGCCGCTTCGTAGGAGCGGAGTTCCGCTTCGACAGCAGTCTCCATGAGAATTTGTGGCTCAACCTGGGTTTGGATCTCGTGGACGCCGAGCTCACCCAGCTCGGTCAACCTCTACCCCGCATTCCACCCATCAAGGGACGGATCGGACTGGATTTTCGGCATCGCGGTTTCAGCTTTCGGCCGCAACTCGTGATGGCCGGCCGACAGGACAGCGTTGTTGCTCCGGTGGAGACGCCCACGGCAGGCTACGCGGTGCTCGATTTGAAGGCCTCGTACACGATTCCGGCGCAGCACTTTCTGCACCAGTTCGCGGTCAACGTCTACAATGTCGGGGACCGGCTTTATCGAAACCATCTCTCGTTTATCAAAGAGTTGGCTCCCGAGATCGGTCGGGGAATTCGCGTTTCCTATACCGTCAAGTTCTTTTGATGAGGCGCTCAACGAAGCCGACTCTCCAACGGGGGTCGGCTTCAAAAGCGGACCAGGAAGATTCCGCCAGGATTCGGCTGCAGAACCGGGAAAGCACCTTATTTTGACCACTAGATCGCGGCCCCATCCCCCCGCGCTCGGGAACCTCGCCTGAGCCTTTTCTCAGAGGTGCGGGATGCTCGATTCTTACGGATCTTGCAGTCTAGATTTGACGGCGTGGTTGGCCCGCTACACCGATTTCCAACGCGCGGAATAATTCATCGCTGTTTCCGGTGGCGTCGGCCCTGTCAGCTTGTGTTGAAACGGCTCAAACCCCGAGGGGCAGCCGGCTATCCCCAATCTTTCTTGCACGTAATTCCCGAGAGAATCACCGCTGCTTATCAATCGCCCGGTCAGAATTTATACGCTGCAACCAAGTAGGTGAAGGTGTTTCCGTGCCCCGGCGAGTTAGCCTTGAGAAAAGGCCCGGGGAACATGTACCCTACGCCGCCGCCCAGGCTAAGGGTTTGCGATACGGGTACCGTGAACACAGCGTTGACCTCGTCTCCGACCTTCGAATCTGTTGCTCCGCCGGGAGGCGGTGCGACGGACAAGCGCCCGCCCACGTTGTAGAGGGCGTCACCTGTAGTAGCTAGCCAGAACGAGTGGAAGTCGAATTGCAGGCCGAGCTTCCTGTGGGGCTTGAACTCCGTCCCAAATCGGATATTTTTTAGATTGCGCCACCCGACAAGGTCGTTGTAGCCGTACCAACGGTGCGCGGTGGGATACACATCCACGAAGCCGCCGATCCGACCATCCCCAGGATCCTCGTCACCCGAACCAAAATTGTAGTGAGCGTAAAATCTCGGGCTCCAACGGGCATCGATGGAATAGCCGAGTTCAGCGTAGTAGGCCCAAGCCCGGATCTCTGCGCCTGCCACGTCGCCCCATTGTCCAACCAGAGCCACATTGTAATCCCAAGGCCCGAGGCCCTTTGCCCAAGCTCTCAAACCCAGCGTGTACCGGTCGAGATCGCCGCTCGCGTTCAACTCATTGCTGGCCAAAGGCCTGGTCTGCCAAAGGACATAGGGTTCCAGCGTGGACCCCGGTATCACGTTTTCGATGGCGCCGTAGATTCCGTGCAAGTTGTTTCCCTCGGCCGACCGGTTGATTCGGCGGTCGGGATCGTTCTGCACCACTTGCGCAGAGAAGACATCGACCTTGAAGCTGTCGCCCCGCAATTGGAGCTTGACTGCGTCGAAGGCCCGGGAGGTGTTGGCCCAGTCCAAGGCGCCTACGAGGCGCTGGTCGCCGTAAGCCAGCAGTTGGCGCCCCACCGTCAGCGCGACGGGAGAGTTGTCGTCGCCGATCTGGGCGTATGCTTGCCGCAGGTCGAACCCATCCCGAAAGGCTCCGATATTGGGTAACCCTTGGCGGATGCCCGGAGCACGGGCATCCTGACCCTGAAACCCAAACTTCAGCCACGAGGCGGGCCTGATTGCCACGTCCAAGCGGTTGCGGACTAGACCATATCCATCGTCGCTTCCTTTGCGGTAGCCCAAGGCTTGGCGGTCTTCGTAGCGGACGCGGAACTCTCCAAAAATATGGAGCCAACTCGGCAGATCATCACCGATACCACGCTGGAGTGTTCCCTGAGGCTTTTTGCTCTCTTGGTCCCGCCCGTCGCCGAAGCCAACCGCCGCCGACAGAACGCAGACTATGCCCACGAGTGCCGCGCGCTTTACCTGCACAGAGAGACTCCGCATGCTCGGTGACCTTCGACCGGTTTTCTTGCTGGCTCGGTGCCAAGACGGTTGGGAAGGGGTGCCAAGAACGCCGGTTCGACCGTGGAACGAGCCGTTATCTCCAAGGTTTGGTGCTCGCTGTGGAGGTTGAGGACCTGCCGCCTGTTACCGAAACAATCCGTTTCTTGGTTCAGGAAAGCCGGTGGCACTGTTTGGATTTCGAAGTCGAGGAGTCGTTGGCCTCTATCGTTGCCCGGCTTCAGCCAGAGCAACATCGTGCACCGCTGTGCCTGAAATGCATAGCGGTAGCGGGAAACGTGCTCGATCTCATATCGGACGGCGTTGACCATGGAATCAGTGTACCGGGGAGTCCTCGATAGGATAATCGATATAGGCCAAGATCACCAGATCGTGGAGCTTCAAGCAATTCTCCCTGATCTCCCGGATAAGACCTTCTTGATCCTCTCGATCCGGCCAATCATAGTGGATTAGAGCACAAAGACGGCTAGCCAGCCGCCGGGCCACAGCGCTGGAATGAGCAATAGGGTCGGGCCCAATGGCGTCGAGTTCCTCGGCCACCGCTTCGAGGGATCGGCAGAGCGAACTCGGTAACAGTGGATCCGTGACAAGCAAGTCGAGGACTTGGCTCGGCTGGACTTCGATGCTGTAGTTGCGATTGTAGGCATCAAAATGCCTGGCCAAAACGTAAGAGGCTGGTCGAGCCCTGCCCTAAAGATTCCGCATTCGCCGGGCGGTAGCAAGGTGAGCTAGAAATAAGGCGGCAGAGGTGCTCTGCCCTCTCGAGGTAACGGCCCATCCAATAGAGACCTTGGACGTTGCGTGAAAGCAATTTGCCTCTCCCGCTGATCGCGTCCTCCTGTTCCTAGTTCAGGTCATCCTCTTCCGGCATGAGCACAAACTCGGGATAGGCCTCCATGCCCAACTCCCCGACGTCTTGACCCAGTCGTTCGACTTGGCGCGATACGCGGACACTCAGAGTTATAGCTATCAAACGCCACAGCAGCCACGAGGTCGCGAACACAAACGCCCCAACCGCTCCCACACCCAGCAGTTGCACGCCGAGGTTTCCGCCGCCGGCGATGCAAACCGCCAGGGTTCCCCAGATACCGGCGAACAGATGGGCGGGCACCGCCCCGACGACATCGTCGATCTTGACGCTTTCCAGCAACTTGATCCCCGCGGTGCACACGATTGCACCGACGGCGCCAATGATGATCGCCCAATGGTGGGTGACGATGGCAGGGCCGGCGGTAATGGAGACTAGTCCCGCAATGGCGCCGTTCAAGGTAGCGAACAGATCCATGCGCCCCAGGATAGGCCGGGAAACAATGAGGGCGGCTACGACGCCGGCTGCCGCCGCCAAGTTGGTGTTGACCAGGACATGACTCATGGCCAACACGTCGGCGGCACTCCCCAGCGCCAGTTGCGATCCGCCGTTGAAGCCGAACCAGCCGAACCAGAGGATAAACACCCCCAAAGTCACCACCGGGACGTTGGAGGGCGGCGTGGGCTTGACCGTGCCGTCGCTCCGGAACTTGCCTAGCCGCGGTCCTACAACCAGCGCGCCCGCCAGCGCCGCCCAGCCACCGGTGCTATGGACTATGGTCGAGCCGGCGAAATCCTGGAACCCCAGTGCATTCAGCCACCCGCCACCCCAAGTCCAGGCACCGACCATCGGATAGATGACTGCGGTCAGCACCAGCGTAAAGAGGAAGAACGACCACATCTTGACTCGTTCGGCCAGCGCGCCGGAAACGATGGAGGCGGCGGTCGCCACGAAGACCATCTGGAAGAACCAGTCCGACATGGTGGAATAGCCGTTTGCAATCACGGAGGCCTGTGCCCCCTCTTGTCCTGCCGCCAAGGCGAGATCATGGGCCGACGGCCCGTAGAGAAACTTGAACGATCCGACCAAGCTTCCCACGTCGACATACATGAGGTTATAGCCGATGAGGTAGTAGGCCAGCCCGGCTACGGAGTAAAGGCCGATGTTCTTCATGCAGATCATGGAGGAGTTCTTGGTGCGCACGGATCCGGTCTCGAGCATAGTGAACCCTGCACACATCCACATGACCATCGCACCCCAAACCAAAAGCGAGAAGGTGTTGAAGATGAACAGGATCTCCTCGTCAACCGCTGCTTGGGCGGTAGTTGTGCCGCACAACAGGCAAACGACCACAACCAAAGTCCTTCCTGCAAAGCTGCCTCCGAGGCGTTGGTGCAGCGGGGCTCTTGTATCCTTTCTCATAAGCTACCTCCCAAGTTGCAGTCGAGTCACACAAGCAAGATCAGTGATTGCGCATTGCACAAAAATAGAGAGCTCTTTTGCTCAGTCTCCCAACACCCACAGGTCCTTGCCGCCTCCCCCCTGACCGGAGTTCACCACCAAGCTGCCCTGACGCAGGGCAACGCGACAGAAGGCTCCGGGCACGATACGGATCTGGCGGCCTTGGAGCACAAACGGCCGCAGATCGACATGGCGCGGCGCGGCCCGGCCTTCGATTACACAGGGGGCGCGTGAGAGTGGCAGCACCGGCTGAGAAATAAAGTCGGCCGGATTGGCCCGCACCTGCTTGGCGTAGGCCTCGCGTTCCTCCGGCGTCGCGTGGGGACCGACCAGCATGCCGTAACCCCCGGACTCTCCTACGCGCTTCACCACCAAGTTCTCCAAGTTGTCGAGGGTGTACTCAAGACCCTCGGGGCGACGGCAGAGGTGAGTCTTCACGTTATCTATAAGAGGTTCTTCACCCAAGTAATAGCGGATCATGTCTGGAACATAGGCGTAGACGCTCTTGTCGTCGGCGACACCCGTCCCGGGTGCGTTCACCAGGGAGACATTGCCGCGCTTATAGGCGTGAATCAACCCGGGTACGCCGAGCAGAGAGTCCGGGCGGAAGACCAGCGGATCGAGAAAGTCGTCGTCTACTCGCCGATAGATCACGTCGACACGCCGCAGGCCCGCGGTGGTGCGCATGTAAACAACACCATCGTTGACTAGAAGGTCGCGGCCTTCGACCAGTTCCGCGCCAATCTCGCGGGCCAGAAACATGTGCTCGTAGAAGGCAGAGTTGTAAACCCCGGGCGTCAGCAGTGCGATGCAGGGGTCGGATTGCCCCCTTGGGGAAAGCTCTCTTAGGGTCTGGCGCAAGACGCGTCCATAGTGCTCCACTTCTCGCACCCGAGAGCTTCGGTAGAGAAGGCGCAGGCTAGCCTTCACCGCCTTACGATTGGCAACCATGTACGAAACCCCCGAGGGAACCCGCAGGTTGTCCTCCAGCACCTGGAACCCATCGTTAGTGCGGACCAAGTCGGTGCCGCAAACACCCACCCAGATGCCATGGGGCACGGAGACACCGCGCATCTCGATGCGGTACTGGGGACAACTTCGCACCACGTCCGCCGGGATGACTCCTTCCGTAATGATACGAGCCTCGTTGTAAATGTCCCCCAGAAAAGTGTTCAGCGCGCTAAGTCGCTGGGTCAGGCCAGCTTCGATTTGACGCCACTCGTTGCCTGAGAGAATCCGGGGCACGCAGTCGATGGGGATGATGCGTTCCTCGGCTTCTTCGTCGCCGTAAACGGTAAAAGTGATGCCTTCGTTGGAGAAAGAGCGCGTTACGCGTTCCTGGATGCTGCCAACTTCCTCGGCAGCGAGCTGGCTCAGCGTTTCATAGAGCAACTGACAATCTTCCCGAGGCGCGCCGTCCGGCAAGAACATTTCGTCGTAGATATGCGGATCGAGATCGTAGGCCTCAAAATCCATTGCAACGAATCAACAGCCGACTCGAGTAAATTCCAGAATATTGGGTCGCCTTGACTAAGGCTCCTCAAGCACCGAATCATACCGCACTGGCTGAATTTTCTCCAACTGATTCCAAGACCTGCATACGCGACCGGTCCGCAACCTCACCATAAGAACGAAAGAGCTGCACTGAATAGCCCCCCCCCGACGGGGACAGCGGATGGCAGTGCCGGTCATTCCCAAAACTGTCAGCTAGGGAACGGCTTGGCGTTCGGTTGCTGGAACCTCACCGGCAAGGAGCTAGCTTGATGGAGAAGTCGGGGCTCCTCCCGGATTGGGCTCATCGCCGCCTTCCGTGTTGGTGGAAGGGCGTTTCAAAGGGATCTCGACGATCATTTCGGTGAACTCGCCGGGTTGGGACTCGACTCGAATGGTCCCTCCGTGCTCGCGCACGATATCGTTGGAGAGCGCAAGGCCAAGCCCAGTGCCTTGGTCCGTGGGCTTGGTGGTGAAAAAGGGATTGAAGATCTTGTCAATGATGTGGGGTGGAATCCCATCCCCATTGTCCTTGATGCGGATCTCCACCCGGTCCTCTCTACGCCGGGTGGAGAGCCACAATGTCGGAGAATAGACCGCCCCCCCTTTTTCCCCGGCAGCAGCACGGCGTTTTTGGTCGGTCGCGTGGCCGGCGTTGCTCACCATGTTCAAGAAAACACGACCTAGGTCCTGTGGAATAACTTCAAGCCGCCCCATCTGCGGGTCCAGATCCTGCTTCATGTCGAGTTGGAAATCCGGATCGGTCGCCCGTGCGCTGTGGTAGGCGAGCCGGGCGTGCTCGTCGAGCAAATTGTTGATGTCGGCGGCCTGCCAATCGCCTGAACCACGACCCATCATGAGCATGTCGTTAACGATCCGGTTAGCCCGTTCGCCATGTTCAAGGATACGGCGCAAATTGTCTGTGAGGTCCTGGATAAGCTCCTCGATCAGCTTGCGCTGGTCGGCGCTTAGCTTCTCGGCGTCTTCCTCGAGGGTCTCCTGGAGTTCCTCCAAAAGTTCCTCCGAGGCTTCCGAGAAGTTCTTGACGAAGTTCAGCGGGTTCTTGATCTCGTGGGCGACACCCGCGGTCAGCTCACCGAGCGCTGCCAGTTTCTCACGCATGACGATCTGGTCCTGAGCCCGCCGCAAGTCAGCGAGCACGCTTTCCAGCTGGGTGTTCTTCCCCCGCAACTCTTCCGCCAGTTTTTCCACCAAGTTCAGGCGCTGAACCTCCAAGGCGTGTCGACGGAATACCTCCAAAGCCGCAGCCATGTCCGCCACCTCGTCGCGTCCTTCAATCTCGACCTTACCCTCCAAGTCGCCGTCAGCCATTCGGCGCATCCGTTCCGACAAGAGCGCCAGACGGCGCAACAATATCCGGCCGACGATAAGCCAAGCGATAAGCAAGGCACCGACGATGCTGAGCCCGTTAATGGACAACAGGAGGGTGCGTCCTGTCAGAATGGCCTGCGTGGAAGCGCGAGTGGCTTCCTCTGCGCCGGCACGAGACTCGTTCACCAAGCCATCGACCTCGGCGACCAAGTTGATGGCGATGCCGCGATTTTGCGCCAGAAGATCCCGTTGGCGCTGCGCGAGGTTCAGTTCCCGGACCAGCAAATTCAAGCAGCCCTGCTCTCCGACTCCCAACTTGAACAGCTGGTCGAAGATAGGGGAAACTTCGGTACGCAACGAGGTTTCTCCAAGCGCCGACAGACTGCGCTCAATACGATTGGCGGAGGCCTCGAAACGCTCCCGCAGTGGCTCAATCAAGGAGGCGTCCGAGACGGTGAAAGCACTGGCCAGAAGCTGGGTTGCGATGTTGGCGTCGGCCTGCAGATCGGCCAGATGGCGATAGCGGCGGAACTCATCCTCCGAGAAATGCTCCCCGCGAGGGGCCGGAGGTTGGCCCAGTCTACGGTAGCCGGTCATGGTGTAGAAGAATTGGTCATCAATGGCCGGAAAGACGACACCATCCAGGCGACCACGCAGTTCCGCAAGCTCCGTTCGCAAAGCTGCACTCCGCTCGGTCAGCTCAAGGAACTCCGCCATCTCGTCCTGAATGGCGCCAATGTTGGAAATCAGCGTGTCGGCGTGAGCACGGATGCGCGCAAAGCGTTCATCCTCCGAATCTCTCCGCTCCAGGATGGCCAACTGTTCCTCGAGGGCGGTATGCGCGTCAGCGATGCTGGAAGCCACCCGGGAAAAGTCCTCGGAGGTCTCGGCAGTGGTTAGCCGCGGAGCTGCCGCCACCAGGGTACCGCTGTACTGTGCAACTCCAAAGGCAGCCGCCATCTCAGGGACACTGCCTTCATTGACACGACGCTGGACATCGCCTACGCGATCGAACGAAAACCAGCCAACCAGACTTGCGGCCATGGTTAGGGCAACAGCTCCTCCGATCGTGAGGTAGAGATGAGTCGATATCCGGAAGCGGACTTTCAGCAGCGTCGGGAGCAAGCGTTTCAGTCGGTCGATCACGGCTGCGTGTCCCGCAGTGAGTTGATAGGTCGATAACGCCCGTCTCGACCGATCACGGTCAGGAAAACGGCGTCCGATCCCTGGTTGTCTCCTTTGCCGTACTGGAGTCGGAACCCGTCGAGGTCGATTCCGTCGGTGTGGCGCAAGCGGTCTAGAAAGCAGGTTCGATCGACCTCCCTGCCACACTTTCTCAGGCCGGTAATAGCCAGTCGGCCAGCCAGATAGCCCTCAAAGGAGACAAAGCCGGGAACGGCGGCGGCAGCAAAGGCGGAAAGGGCGCGATGGTAGGCAGCCACGATGGGAAGAGACCTGTCGGTTGGGAAGGGTACCACCTGAGTGACGAAAACTCCGGCACCACGGGGACCGAGTTCCTTCGTCAAGGCATTGCTGCCCACGAAGGAAATATTCACGAATACGGCATCCAATCCCATATACCGCGCCCAGGAAATGAACGCTGCCAGGGGCTGGTAAGCTCCGATAAGAATCACGGCTTTGGGGGCTCCCTGGTAGACGTCCAGCAGAGCCATCTTTACCGCCAGCGTATTGCGGGGATACAAGCCGATGGCCACCGGCGTCATCTTTCTCCGCTCCAGCGCGGCCCGTACTCCCCGATAGCCGGCACGACCGAAGGAATCGTCCTGGTACAACACGGCGATACGCTTGATGCCCAGGTCCTCGGTCAAACGAGCGACCATTTCCTCAGTCTCCTGGTTGTAGGAGGCTCGCAGGTTGATCACGTTTTGCCACTTGGCGTCGCGCAGGAAGGCGGCGCCGGTGAAGGGAGCGATGTAGGGAACATCCGCCGCTGCGGCGATGGGAACAGTCGAGCGCGCAGTCGGCGTCCCGACGGCGCCGATAAGCGCGAAAACCTCTCGCTCCCGGATCAGAGTGGTAGTGTTGGCGATGGCGGCTTCCGGCTCGTAGGCATCATCCAGAGCTATCAACTCCAACCGCCGACCATGAACGCCGCCGGCCCGGTTGGCCTCATGGAAAGCAGCCTCGATCCCGAGCCGCATGTTTCTGCCCAGTTCTTGGGCAGGACCGCTGAAGGCAGCCGACTGTCCGAAGAGTATGCGTCCCTGGGAGACGCCCGGTTGCTGCGCTGTCACCGGCGTCGCCGCCGACAGCCACACCCCCGCCAGAGACAGCAGAGTTGCCGGTAGATGAAAGATCCGGGTCATTAGACTCGCCCCTTGACCAGGGTGAGATGGTTTCTGCCTCCCTCCCGCCGATAGTGCAACTCGTCCATCATGGTGCGCACCAGATGGACGCCCAGCCCCCCCACGGACCGCTCCTCCACCCCCGACTCCAGATCGGGCGGGGGCGCATCCCTGAGCGGATCGAAAGGCAGACCGTTGTCCACGATCTCGATGGTCAGCGCATCCGCTTCCGAGGTCAGCCTGATCTCGATCTGCTGCAGATTTGCGCTCTTGCCGTGGTTGATGACGTTCAGCCCCAACTCCTCCAGAACCAATTCCACCTGAAAGAGCAAGTCGGCAGGCCATTGCTGCGCCTCCCCGAATTCCTCCACCGCAGCGGTAATGGTCTCCAATTCCTCGACTCTCGGGTCGACCTTCAGGACCAGTTTTCCGCTCAATGATCCCTCTCGCTGCGATAGAGTGTCATGCAGGTGATGTCGTCCGATTGCGGCGTCTCACCCACGAAGTCTCTCACCGCTTCGAAAACCGCCCGGTTGGCCTCCCGGGAGTCCTTGGGCGCAGACGCCGCAAAAATCTCGTACAGGCGATGCGTCCCAAACTCCTCGCCCGAACTGTCCATGGCCTCGGTGACGCCGTCGGTGTAAAACACCACCGTGTCGCCAGGCGAGAGAACCACCGTGTTCTCTCGAAACTCAAGACCGGGCATCACTCCCAGGGCAATCCCCTCCGTCAGGGGAAGCAGGGCCGAACTCCCGTCGGCATGGACAACGAGCGGCGAATTGTGCCCACCGTTGGCATAGGTCAGCTCCCCCGTGACCGGATCGTACACCGCGTACAGGACGGTGACGAACATGGAGGCCTCGTTGTCCTCGTTCAGCAGATCATTGACCTCGCGCAGCACTTGGCCTGGATAGACACTGCCGATGGCCGCACCCTTGAGCAGAGTCCGGCTGGACATCATGAACAGCGCCGCAGGCACCCCCTTGTCCGACACGTCCGCAATGGCCAGACCAATCCGGTCTCCGTCAAGATGAATGACATCGAAAAAATCACCACCCACGTTGCGCGCCGCCTCCATGCTGGCAAACACCTGGTAGTCATCACTCTCGGGAAACCGGTTGGGAAGAATCGATTGCTGCATCTGGTTGGCTACATTGAGCTCGTTCTGCAGCGCCACCAGCTTGTCGCGCGAGGCAAGCGCCTCTCGCCACTCCATCATGTGGCGCACCGTCCGCTCGATGGTGACTCGCAGATCCTTGAAATCCAGCGGCTTGGTGACGAAGTCAAACGCCCCCCGGTTCATCGCCGTGCGGATGTTCTTCATGTCGCCATAGGCCGAAATGATGACGGACCGAATGTTGGGATCCACCTTGGGAATCTGCTGCAACAGCGTCAGACCATCCATCTGAGGCATGTTGATGTCCGACAGCACCATGTCAATGCTGTGGTCCTGATTCAGCAGTTCCAGCGCCTCCACGCCATTGTGGGCAAACACGAACTCATAGCGGCCAGCTCGTATGGCTCGCCGCATGCGCTGCAGCATCAGCGGCTCGAGATCAGTCTCGTCGTCCACCACCAGGATCTTGCACGGCTGCTGTGTCATGTCCCGTCCCTCGCCAATTCCGCCTCTGCCTTCAAAGAGCCGTGGGCAAAGATTGTCGCCCCGTCCCGGCTATCGGCGGCGTTCTCCGGTCACAAAATGCTCCCGCCTCAGCCGGACGTCTCTATGGTCTCGGCGCCAAGCGGAACCCTCATTACGGGCTCTTAACCACCGTGTGCCACGAGTGCTTCGGACCGGGAGGCATAGGTCGGGATGATCTTGCTGAAGCCGCTGATCTCAAAGACCTCATTGATGGGATCCGAGAGCGAGCAGACCACGAATTTCCCGCCCCGCTGCTGGAGCCTCTTGGCAACCAGCAGAAAAACGCGAAGACCCGCGCTGCTGATGTAGGAAAGAGCCGCCAAATCCAGGATCAAGACGCGATCGTTGTCGCCGATTGCAGCTCGGAGCGCGTCATCGAACTCACGGGCATTGGCTCCATCAACACGACCCTCCGCCCTGGCGATCAAGGTGCTGCCTTCCCGCTCGCTATGAATCTCCATTGACCATCACTCCTCGATTACAGCCTGAACCTCAAGATTGTCGTTCACCGAATATTACCACCGGCGAACTGACAAGCAAAATCGTTTGGCCCTAGACCTAGAACAAGTTGGCAGCCATCCTTTCAGGTCGCGGGGAAGACAGCCGTGACCCAGCTCACTACGGCCCTGTTCCGCTGAGACTGAAACGTTCCCACCACCGGCATGGATTCAGGTGACCCTAGTCAGGTCTATTCTGACGTGGTCGTTAGCCAAGATGACGAGTCAGCGCATGATGGTGGTGAGGGTGACCTTGAGTCGTTTACCTTTTAGCACAAAGCTGGTGATACTCTCGGCTGAGGTTCAGGTCGCAGCACCCATGACCGCCCCCTTTGTTCTTGCCACTCAAGTGCTGGTTCAGCACCATGGGGATCATGCTCGCCCCAAGGCGCAAGTCCTCGTCTACAAAATTGTCGTGGACTAGGTTGTTCGGCGGGCGTTCGCAAGTCTCCATCTTGAGGGCACGCCCGAACCGCTGCCGTCAAACAACCGGTGTTGCGTAGTTCCGAGCGACTGGACCGCTCATGCACCGTAACCGACGACTACCACCCGACTGGTTAGAAGTTGTAAATCAAGTTCAGCTCGATGAAGCTGTCGCCTCGGACCTCGTAGTCGAGAGCTGCCTTGTCGATACCGAGAAGACCGATGGCCTCCAGGCGCAGAGACCACTGGTCAGAAATGCGCCGGTTCAACTCGACAGTCAGTACACGTCCCGCACTGTCCATGTCTTTCAGAATACTGGCGACGACTTCGGTGCTCTGGACATCGTTGAACGCAAAGCGTGTGCCGAGGAAGAAATCGTTCTGGAAGATATTGGTGGCATTTCTACCCCGTCCATCGTAGTTCCACTCACTGAGCAGGGTAAGATCGGCAGCCGAGCCCCCTAAGGAATAGAAAGTGTATTCACCGCCAATAGTGGAAGCCGCATAGTCCTCTTCTCTACCGAGACGGTTTCGAGCACCGGAACGGCGAATGGCCTCCAGCTTGAACAACCAGGAGCCGACCGTCAGCTGGGTATCCAGCCCAAACTGGCGGATCTGCTCGTAATACGGAGTAAAAATCGGCGCGCCACTACCGTCCCTCCCCGGCAACAGAAAAGGATCCCGGCTGGTGCCATCAAATACGCTCATCCCCACATCGAAGGGTCCGAAACTACGGCTGTAGCGAGCGGCGAGATCCAGATGCCACTGCTTGGCGTCGCTCTCATATGAGACCTGCTCGTTGTCCACGACGAGTGGAAAGCGCAGCCGGCCAAAGCGGCCCGGAAAGGTGCGGGCGCGATGGTAGGTCAGACCGAATATTTCTGCCACACCCCAATCTCCGGACCAAGTGAGATGGGCCATGGGTTGGCCCAGCTTCGGCTCTTTGTAGGGGTGTTCCACCAAGTCGATCTGGTTGATGATATTGACGAGGTGGCGTGATTCGGTAACTCCCCAGAACACCTGGTCAACGCCAAGGCGCAGCTCCCATCCGCTATTGCCGATTTCACCGAATAGCAAGAGATAGGCTTCATGCAGATCGGCATGGGTGCGACGTGGGTCCGCGGCATCGTAGCGAAAGAACGGCGTCAGAGTGAAACTTCTACCCTCGGCATCTTCAAGATAGAGTTTGGGCGTTGCCACAAAACCGCTTGCATGCGAGCGCTGGCCGGAATGAGTGCCGGTTTGGGGATGCCACCGGCTTTCGATGCTCAAGCTCCCGGAAAACTCGTGTTTGACGATCTCGGCGCGCACTCCGATGGGAAAGACCAAGACCAGAACCCAGGCAGCGCCGAGTGGAGCGCACTGAAGAGCAACACGCTGGAGCATCAACGAACCCGTTGCAGCCCAGTGCGGGTGAAGTCGCGTTCGTTGAGCTTGGTTCGGAATTCATAATCCGTCCAGTTCAGCACGGTGCTCTTGCCAGTGAGATGATTCACCATCGTCATCTCGCCGGCGTACCAGTAACGATCCAGATGTTGCTCGTAGCTCCCCAAGGTGAGAGTCTTCAGATGCGCATCCTTGCGGTCGTAATACTCCACTTTCCGGACCCGAAGCTCGTCCCGGTCGCGCCAGACCAGTTGGCGGCGGTAGCCCGATCTCTTATCCACCGGGACGCGTTCGGAGACCACGCATGTCAAATCGCCGCAAGGCTCGTCACGCAAGTATCGGTAACTGAATCTCTCTATCTCCTGGACAGTCATGTCCTCATAGGCAAATTCGCTGCCCATGAAGGAGCCGGACCGGTTCGACGAACTGATGCGCTTGACCCGTTTCAGAGCGGGCAAATAGAGCCATTGGTCGTCTGCAGCATCCTTGTGGGCATGGATAAGCAGCGCGGTTCCCTTGACGTCGCGCGGCTGATCGAACACGAACAGGCTCCTGTCACCGTCTCCGGTGACCTCGAGAACCATTACCCGCAGCTGCCGCCGGCTCTCCTGCCCCTGTTTGTTGCGCAGCACCATGGTCTGACGAGCCGTGAAATTGCCAAAACCCTGGCCGCGTTCGCGGGCTTCGCGCGCGATCTTCAATGCGGTTTCCTCAGTGTCAGTGCTTTGTGTCGGTTCGAGTGGCCCGGCACCAAGACAAGCCAAAGAGGCCAAATAAGGCACCATCAACAAGAGCGCCGATCGGACGAGATAAACGTGAATCATGAGGTCCTCCGGTCGATGGCCATCAGCAGAGTCGGAAGAAGAAGAAAATCGGCTAGGAGTGCAAAGATGAGCGTGGTCGCGACCAGAAGGCCGAGCGCCCAGCTGACCTCGAATCCCGATGCAGCGAATACCAGGAAGCCCCCCGACAAGACAACGGTTGTGGTCCATAACGCCTGACCTACAGTGCAAAAGGCGGCGCGCACGGACTCAGGCGCCGGGAGGCCCTCGCGGCGGGCCTTCAGGTATTTGCTCAGAAAATGAATCGTATCGTCCACGATAATCCCGAAGGCGACGACGGTGACTACCGAGGAAGCAATACCCACGCGGCCGACCAGATAGCCCCACAGACCGAAGCTCATGGCTGCGGGGATAAAATTGGGCAAAAGACTGATGAGGCCAAGGCGCACGCTTTTGAAAACCACGATTAGGATTAACGAAATGAGAGCCATGGCGATGATCGTGCCGCGCAGCATGCTGTCGATGTTTCGTTTGGAAATGTGAGCAAAGATCATACTGATGCCCGATGCCGCGGTCGCCAAGTCGGGCGCATTGGCGAGGAGCCAAGCCTGTGCGCGCGCATCAAGCTCGCGCTGTTCCCGAGCTGACGAACTGCGGACTACGGCGGTCATGCGCGTAGCCGACTTGGCAACGTCAATGCGGTCGTTGAGATCACTGCCGAATGGAAGCGAAAGCTCGTAGAGCAACAGATACTGCGCAGCCAGCTCCGGATCGTCAGGCAACCGATAGAAGCTCGGGTCATCACCGTGCATGTTCTTGTTCAGACGTTTCATGACATCCGGAAAGGCTTGCACGTGGGTCACTTCGGGCTGCTCCCGGTACCATTCGGCGAAACTATCGACTGCTCGCAGATAATCGGGATTGGTGATGCTGCCTTCGCTCCCCGCTTTCAGCGAGTATTCCAGCGTATTCAAGCCGGTCAGGTTTTGGAGAACAAAGTCCGTATGGCGCCGGAACTGGTAACGCTCATCGAAATACCGCGTCCAGTTGTCACTCAGCTCATTGCGGGGAATGCCCATGATCAGCGCGCCTGCCACAAGGACGACAAACCAAAGTAGGATTGTCCGTCGTGAGATGACGAAGGTAGCGAAACGGTCGAAGAAGACAGGCCGTCCAGCGCGGACAGGACGAGCACGCAAGGGCAGGAACGAAAGCAACGCCGGCAGGAGAGTCATGGAATAGACAAAGGCGCATGTCACTCCAAATGCCACCAGATTGCCCAGGACGTGAAAAGGTGGCGAATCCGAGGCATTCAGGCTGAGAAACCCGATCGCAGTCGTGACCGTGGTGAGAAACATCGGATAGGCATTGTGGCGAAGCGACTCCGCAATCGCCGTATTCCTGCCTAGGCCACGGCCCATACCCAATAAGACAGCCGAGACGATGTGGACTGAATGCGCAACGGCAACCGCCATGACGATGAGTGGTACGCCGGCATTGGTGGGGCTGAACACCGTGCGGATCCAGCCGGCGAACCCCATAGTGGTGTTGACCACGAACACGAGCACGATAACGATGGACAGGGTGCCCAATACCGAGCGTAGGAGAAAGGCCGTGGCAGCGACGATGATGACAAACATGATCGGTGCCAGGGTCCGAATATCGTCCTGGGTGGCGTCGGCAAAGGCACGGTTCATGACAACATCGCCGGTCAGGTAAAAGTCGATGTCCGGATGGCGCGCGTGGGTCTCATCCAGGAGCGCGTTGAGATAATCGGTAATCTCAACCACCGCGGCGTCTAGATTTTCGGGCAGGACGAAATTAATCGCCAACCCGCCTACGCGTCCGTCACGGGAGACCATACGCCCGGCAATTTCGATTGCGTTCAGTGCGATCCTCTCGATTCGCTCCAGATTGGCATCGCTCAGCGACTGCGCGTCTTCGACCAGCGGTTCGACGATCAAATCGTCCCCCAACGCCTCGCTATGGGAATAGTTGGTGAGGGAATCGACTCGACTTGAATAAGGCGCGCGCCACGCGGCTTCGGTCAGCTCCTCAATGGTGCCAAGCGTCTCGCGGGTAAACACCGAACCCTCTCGGGGCGCGATGGCAATCAGTGCTGTATCGGATGCGGAGTAGGTGTTCTCCAAGGAGTCGAAAGCGGCAAGTTGCGGATTGTCTTCTCCGAACATAACACGGTAATCGTTGGTGACGGCGACGAAGCGGGCGCCCGCCGTCATGACCAGCATCAGGAGTAGGGCCAGCACGGCAACCAGCCAGCGACGGCGCAGAATGGTGGCGACGTAGCGGTCCAATACCACAGGCCTCATGACCTCGACCTTTCCAGGCTGGGAGCAGCGACTAAATCGTCAACTCGATTGCGCGGCGCTATCGACACGGCCAACTACAGATAACTTCGTTCCATCTGCCGGCCGAATCTCTGCTTCCTGTGACCAGACCGAAACCGTTATCGTACAGAGTCGGTTGCAGCGCAGCCACAAGCATCGTCACCATTTGATTGATTTTGATGTGTGGACGTGATCGGGCATCTTGTAACTCAGTCCGTGGTCGTCGTATACCGAAATCTGGAGAAGCTGAGAGAAGTTATCCGATCTGAGGATCTGTTTGTCCGTGAGCATGCGCTGCAAGCGTTGTTTCATCCGGTAAAACCACAGTGTGCCTAATGTGGAGGTCTTTGGAAACTGGAACTGGTCGGCAAGTCGGTTTCCTATGAGTGCTCGTGAAAGGCGGTAGGCTAGATCTGTCAGTTTTTTCTGCTCAACTGGATCCTCTATATCCGCAACTGTCGGAATGGCATTTATCAACATATTGGCCACGCCTATCGAATCGGCGTCCGGCGGCGGCTCGCACATATAGCCGATCCTGTACATCTCTTCCGCCTCTTGGCTGGTGGTATAGAGGATGGTCTCAGGAATCCCCATGAGATAGCCAGCGTAGCGCCAAACCTTGACAACACTCTCTTGTTCTTCCTTGTTGAGGTTTGCGCCCACCCGCAACGAGTATTCCACCAAGCGCTTGGAAAAGACGGAGATGGCGAACCCCAGGTGTGCCGCGCTTACCGGCATGCCCCAAGTTTCGTGATCCCAATCGTCGGATTTCGCCAGCAGGTTTCTTATTCGAGTATGAACGAAGCGTATTCGTGTGGATAGCTTCCATCCGTCGCCGTTTCTTTGCAGGCCGCCGGGAAAAAAGATATCCATCATGTGGCGGTTATTCTGTTGCAGGCGCCTTTTGGTCGACGCCACCCGCCCGGTAATATTGAAAGACTTGGCAATAAGCGTCGAGAAGCCTTCCACCAGCACCCCCGTAACAAATGCGACGAGCATGAGGTTTACGTTTGCGTGGAAGGCGCGAATCCCCGGACGAAAGTCTTCGTAGTCGAGCCAGGGAGGTTCTTCGAGACTTTCGAAGAAATCGCGCAGGGCCTGTGGCGCATTACACAGAACCTCATCGCGCCCCTCTATGCCAGCCCCGATGAACCGGTGCAGTTCTTGAGGAGGAAAAGAGGAGAGTTCCTCCATCACCGGGTCCAGCATGGGATCGCCAATGGTGGTATGTTTGATGTAGTTGTCGGCCATTGCCTGGTCGTAGAGACGGGCCTTCGCTTGACCCTCAACGTACGCCGATGGGACTTGTTTCATCCTTCGATCTCCTTGCAGTCTTATCAACGAATTCCCCGAAGAAACAAGTAGAGAGTGCCAGTCACAAACTTGATCGGGAGTAATGGTTTCCCGAACTGTCCTGGGCTAATTTCCTTAGCCTCCGCGACCGGTTTACAGTGTCAGCAACCACCGCATAGAGCCTGAACCCAAGCGCCCGTTGCGCATGTCGGAGACATACTCCAACTCGTCGCTTGGCAGCTAGACAAATCGATGCTATCACGACCACAACCGTATTCGTCAACCTTGTATTATCACGCTTGAGAGCGGTGTGGTCGCGTTTGCCCCCATTCTGGCGGCAATTCGTCCCCAAGTTTTGGTTCTTCATAATAAGCAAAGTCCCCAACCAGAGCATCTTCTTACCAAGGGCTGACTTCGGTCTCCCTATCCTGCTTCATGTTCAACCGGTGTGCCCGGACTCGCCATTTCCAGGCGCCGAGTCCTGTTCCACCCATGGCTTCGTTTTGCCCGCTTACGGTCTATCACCGGCAACGGCGCGGGCGGCCATGTGACCGGAACGAACGGCACTTTCGATGGTGGCGGGCAGACCTGTATCGATCCAATCCCCTGCCAAATAGAGGTTGGAGAACTTGCTTCGGGTTCGCGGACGGCGCCGGACTTGCTCAGGCGTTTGTGCGAACGTGGCGCGTTTTTCCTTGACGATGCGATGCGCCGGTAACGTGTCCCGCTTGCGATCAAGTGCCTTGGCGACATCGTTCCAGGTCTTGCGGGCAATCGTGCCGGCCGGCTCCTCCGCGAGTGCATCGCCCGCGCTTACCGTTATCGATGCAATGTCACCACGAACAAACAGCCACTGGGCTGTCCCCCCTATCAGTCCAAGAATAGGCAGTTCCGCCGGTAGATCAGCGGGGGCGGACAAACGGAAATGAACGTTTACGATGGCATGGCTTAGTGCCGGAACGGTCAGCGCCGGCACTAAGCCAGCCGCAACCGGCGGGGGCACCGCCAGCACAACGCTCTCGCCATCTTGCAATTCGATCGTTTCGGCGCCGAAGTCCAGACCGCGCGCACGGCGGCCGCTGTAGTTGATCCGGCGCAACCGGCGTCCAAACCGAATGGGAGCGCCTTGTTGATTCAAGAACTCCACGGCCGGATCCACGAAGGCGCGGGAAAGGCCTTTTTTGGCGATTCGTGGCCGGCAGGCTGCCTCTCCTTTAGCGAACGTCTCACGTACTACGGACCACAACAGACGGGCTGCACCGGCTCGAGCCGGCGTGTTCAATGCCCCGACGGCGAGAGGTTGCCAGAATCTCTCGAACAAAATAGTGCTGTCGGCGACGCAATCGGTCACAGTGCAATCGGCGCCGGCCACGGCCAATCGCAGCGCCGACAAATAGTTCCAAACTTTGGTCCCGGGCACGCGCCGCTTGGCGTCGAGGATCCACCAGGGCACCCTTCCGGCATTGGGTCGCAAGAGCCATCGCTGACCGGTGCGAAGATCAAGGAACGGAAAGCAGGCCGAAACCGGGCCGATCAATGCTTCCGTGGCTTCGATCTCCTCCAGATAGCGCATTGCAGCCTTGTTGCCGCTCAGTAGCAGATGGTTGCCGTTGTCGACCACACAATCGAGCTTGGCATCGAGGTAGGACCGGCAACGGCCGCCGGCCTGACCGCGCGCTTCGTAGAGGGTGACAGCCCGCCCCTCTCGCACTAACGATACTGCAGTGGCAAGACCCGCCAAGCCGGCGCCGATGATGTGAACTCGGGGCACGAAAAAAGTCCGTCAGAGAAATCCGTAACGCAAGGCGAGCAACATCTTTCGCATAGGCGTCAGCCTAACCGAAACATCTATTCGCTTCCAACCCCGTTCTTGCAGGCGCTCCAGCATCTCTCGATAAACCGCCATCATAAGGGCGGCAGGCCGCATTTTCCGCCATCCGAGTCCCGCCAACAATTCGTCGGCTTTGGTGTAGTAGCTCTGCGCAAGGTCGGCCAGTTCCGAACAAGTTTCGGCAAAGCCCGGATGATTGAAAACTGCGTTCAATGAATTCGCGATGACACCATGTTTGCCGAGCATTTCCAAAGGCAAATAGAGGCGCTGCAACGCCGCATCTTCTTTCAAGTCGCGCAGGATGTTGGTTAATTGCAGGGCATTTCCGAGCGTCTCGGCAATTTGCGGTCCAGGGTGCCGGGGCACGCCAAAGGCGTGGATCGACAGCATGCCAACCGCGCCGGCGACCTTGCGACAATAGTTCAACAAGTCGTCCAGCTTCTGCATCCGTACCGTTGGGGCCGCGTCGATTTCCACACCGTCGATCACGGCCAGGAATTCCTCCCGCGGCAAGTTGAAGCTTTGCACCGATTTCAGCAGCGCCTTTGTCGTAGGCCATTTCGGCTGTTTGGCATAAAGCCGGGCAATCTCTTCACGCCAAGCCGCCAGCGCTCGCCTCTTGTCTGCCACTTGGCCCGGCTCGTCGGCAATGTCGTCAACCTCGCGGCAAAACGCATAAATGGCGTGCATTGCGCGCCGCCGTTCGGTCGGTAATAGCTTCAAACCCCAAAGAAACGAGGTGCCCGATTGTGCAACGACGCGATTCACGTGAGCCCATGGCTCGATCTGGGCAGGGGTCGACTTGCTTGGGGTGAGGGTAGCCAGGGAATGATGCGCCGAACTCACGTCGTTAGAACCCCCAATACTTGCGTCGGAATCAGTCCGCCGACTTGATACCTGTGTAAGAGCGAATCCAACCAGACAAATATAGAGCAGATTTTACTCTATCTGCAAATCGGCCCCGACGAGGCTGCGGCAGTCGCTTCCCGCCGCTCGAAACCGCTCTCGATTAGAGGCGGGCTTGTCCCAATAGGAAACAGGCCGTGCAGGTGGTCAACAATTAGGTCCGGGCGAGGCCCCGCAGGGACCGGCGATCAAGGCGACAAATGACGACCGGCGCACTACTTGAGGTTTGAGGGAAGCGTTTCCGCCGGATGACCCCGGCGCAAGGCTCTTCGGAACATGACTTTCCCAATGCCGTGGGCACAGCTTCCCGCCAACTGCGCTTTCGTCAGCACCACACGTTCCGCCAAGGGGTCCCGCCGACGCAATTCAGCACTGAGTTTCCTGGCGATGGTGACGATTACGGAAGTTTCCATGGCAAAGCGGAAGTTGCGAAACTGGTCCGGCAAAGGATCGGCCAATGTCAGCAAGTCATCGGTTGCATCGAGACACAGGTCCAGCACTTGGCGCAGGGCTGTTGTCGACCGTTTGTTACTGAGCACCTCGACACCGATGCCCGCTTCCCTCATCCAGTTCCGCGGCAGGTAGACTCGATTCAGCCTCTCGTAATCATCCTGGCAGTCCTGCAGGTGGTTGAGCACTTGCAGCCCGTTGCAAAGGGCGTCGCAAGCCGGATATGTTGTCGCCGACTCGCCATGCAGGTCGACCAGGTAGCGGCCTACAGGTGCCGCCGAGAGATTGCAATAGCCGATCAGATCGTCCCAATCGTCATAGCGCAGTTTGGTCGCATCCAGTTTGAAGGCGCGTGTCAGATCAATGCAATGCCGATGCGTCACCCCTGTGGCAGCCAAGCTGCGACGGATCGCGTGCGCTTTGCGGAAGGCCGGATCGGTTGCCTCGACACCCCTCACCGCTTTGGCGAAGCCGTCCAGGCGTTCGATCTTGTCGGCGGGCTCCAAGTTGGGGTTGTCAGCAATGTCATCGATCGCCCGCGCGTAGGCATAAAAGGTTGCGATATGCGGTCGCAGATGGGCGGGCAGCAGCCGGGACCCGACGGGAAAATTCTCATCTGTTGCGACCTTGCCGGATGGTGTCTCGATCGAAGCAGCCTTGTCCATGGCAAATCTATGGGCGAAGGGAACCTGTCGTTGGCGTGTCTAACCTCAAGGTTATCGCGAAAGCGCCGGCACCTGCTACATGCCGGGTCACCGCATCACGGTTTTGGGAACCGCCTGGTACGGGTCCAGCAGAGCCATCTTACCGCCGGCTTATTGCGGGGATATGGCCGATGAAAGATCCGGGTCATTAGACTCGCCCCTTGACCAGGGTGAGATGGTTTCTGCCTCCCTCCCGCCGATAGTGCAACTCGTCCATCATAGTGCGCACCAGATGGACGCCCAGCCCCCCCACGGATCGCTCCTCCACCCCCGACTCCAGATCGGGCGGGGGCGCATCCCTGAGCGGATCGAAAGGCAGACCGTTGTCCACGATCTCGATGGTCAGCGCATCCGCTTTCGAGGTCAGCCTGATCTCGATCTGCTGCAGATTTTCGCTCTTGCCGTGGTTGATGACGTTCAGCCCCAACTCCTCCAGAACCAATTCCACCTGAAAGAGCAAGTCGGCAGGCCATTGCTGCGCCTCCCCGAATTCCTCCACCGCAGCGGTAATGGTCTCCAATTCCTCGACTCTCGGGTCGACCTTCAGGACCAGTTTTCCGCTCAATGATCCCTCTCGCTGCGATAGAGTGTCATGCAGGTGATGTCGTCCGATTGCGGCGTCTCACCCACGAAGTCTCTCACCGCCTCGAAAACCGCCCGGTTGGCCTCCCGGGAGTCCTTGGGCGCAGACGCCGCAAAAATCTCGTACAGGCGATGCGTCCCAAACTCCTCGCCCGAACTGTCCATGGCCTCGGTGACGCCGTCGGTGTAAAACACCACCGTGTCGCCAGGCGAGAGAACCACCGTGTTCTCTCGAAACTCAAGACCGGGCATCACTCCCAGGGCAATCCCCTCCGTCAGGGGAAGCAGGGCCGAACTCCCGTCGGCATGGACAACGAGCGGCGAATTGTGCCCACCGTTGGCATAGGTCAGCTCCCCCGTGACCGGATCGTACACCGCGTACAGGACGGTGACGAACATGGAGGCCTCGTTGTCCTCGTTCAGCAGATCATTAACCTCGCGCAGCACTTGGCCCGGATAGACGCTGCCGATGGCCGCACCCTTGAGCAGAGTCCGGCTGGACATCATGAACAGCGCCGCAGGCACCCCCTTGTCCGACACGTCCGCAATGGCCAGACCAATCCGGTCTCCGTCAAGATGAATGACATCGAAAAAATCACCACCCACGTTGCGCGCTGCCTCCATGCTGGCAAACACCTGGTAGTCACCACTCTCGGGAAACCGGTTGGGAAGAATCGATTGCTGCATCTGGTTAGCCACATTGAGCTCGTTCTGCAGCGCCACCAGCTTGTCGCGCGAGGCAAGCGCCTCTCGCCACTCCATCATGTGGCGCACCGTCCGCTCGATGGTGACTCGCAGATCCTTGAAATCCAGCGGCTTGGTGACGAAGTCAAACGCACCCCGGTTCATCGCCGTGCGGATGTTCTTCATGTCACCGTAGGCCGAAATGATGACGGACCGAATGTTGGGATCCACCTTGGGAATCTGTTGCAACAGCGTCAGACCATCCATCTGAGGCATGTTGATGTCCGACAGCACCATGTCAATGTCGTTGTCCCGATTCAGCAGTTCCAGCGCCTCCACGCCATTGTGGGCAAACACGAACTCATAGCGGCCAGAACGGATGGATCGTCGCATGCGCTGCAGCATCAGCGGCTCGAGATCAGTTTCGTCGTCCACCACCAGGATCTTGCACGGCTGCTGTGTCATGTCCCCTCCCTCGTCAATTCCGCCTCTGCCTTCAAAGAGCCGTGGGCAAAGATTGCCGCCCTGTCCTGGCTATCGGCGGCGTTCTCCGGTCACAAAATGCTCCCGCCTCAGCCGGACGTCTCTACGGTCTCGGTGCCAAGCGGAACCCCCATCACGGGCTCTTAACCACCGTGTGCCACGAGTGCTTCGGACCGGGAGGCATAGGTCGGGATGATCTTGCTGAAGCCGCTGATCTCAAAGACCTCATTGATGGGATCCGAGAGCGAGCAGACCACGAATTTCCCGCCCCGCTGCTGGAGCCTCTTGGCAACCAGCAGAAAAACGCGAAGACCCGCGCTGCTGATGTAGGAAAGAGCCGCCAAATCCAGGATCAAGACGCGATCGTTGTCGCCGATTGCAGCTCGGAGCGCGTCATCGAACTCACGGGCATTGGCCCCATCAACACGACCCTCCGCCCTGGCGATCAAGGTGCCGCCTTCCCGCTCGCTATGAATCTCCATTGACCATCACTCCTCGATCAGCCTGAACCTCAAGATTGTCGTTCACCGAATATTACCACCGGCGAACTGGCAAGCAAAATCGTTCGACCTCAGAACAAGTTAGCAGGCGTCCAGCCACTCCCGGACGGTCTTGAACCCCAAAGCGTGGTCGGAAATACCACCAAGCCAAATCCTTTGGACTTGTTGTGGATCGCGGAGGACCCGTCTGTGCCTGGCGTCCTTTGGCTGACAAGAGATGCATCCCGAAGAGCCCGAGGAATGGAGTCGGGTGACCACTGTAGTGTCACCGAGTTCTCAGGGTTATCAGTAACCCAGCAGTTTTCCGAGTGAGCTAACCCAAAGGGAGAATTTTCTTGGCCCGCTAGGCCCTGGGCTCGAACCGTGCCTGGAAGAATCTCAAGTAGCGGGGCTCATGCAACATCTTCAGTCCATGGACCGTTGTGCGCTCTTGGTAGACGGCCTGAACGGATTCCGCGGTGACGTCCATGTGGGCCTGCGTGTAGACTCGGCGGGGAATCGTGAGCCGCACCAGTTCGAGTTCGGGTTTCTTTTCCTCGTTGGTTTCCGGGTCCCGGCCGGCAGAGACGATACCCCGCTCCATGCTGCGCACACCGGAGTCCAGGTAGATCGCGGCCGCCAGAGCCTGCGCCGGGTAGTGCTCTTGCGGTACGTGCTGCAGAAACCGCTTTGCGTCCAGGAAGACTCCGTGGCCGCCGACGGGCAGCACAATTGGGACGCCTCCCTTGCGCAGCTTTTCGCCGAGATAATGGACCTGACCCACCCGCGCCCGAATATGGTCGTCATCGACGGACTCGGCTAGCCCGCGCGCGACGGCCTCCATGTCTCGTCCCGCCATCCCACCGTAGGTATGCAGTCCTTCGTACACAACTACGAGGTTCCGGGCTTGCTCGAAGATCTCCTCGTCGTTGACAGCCAGAAACCCACCCATATTGACCAACGCGTCCTTTTTCGCGCTCATTGTGCAGCCGTCCGTTTGCAAACACATTTCTCTGACAATGGAGGCAATGGAACGGCCTTGTTGCCCCGGTTCCCGCTGCTGAATGAAGTACGCATTTTCGGCGACACGCGTAGCGTCAAAGATAATACGAACTCCGTATCTCTGCGCCAGCTGCCGTACGGCTTTGAGGTTCTCTAGCGAGATCGGCTGCCCGCCTGCCATGTTCACGGTGCCGGCGAGAGCAATGTAGGGTATGCGATCCGCCCCATGCTTCCTGATCAGCGATTCGAGCTTTTGAAGATCCGCATTGCCCTTAAAGGGATGCTCACTTGTGGGATCATGAGCTTCGGGAATGATCACATCCACGAAGCGGCCTCCTGCAAGCTCCTGGTGCAGGCGCGTGGTTGTGAAATACATGTTTCCTGGGATCACATCGCCGGGCTTGATCAGAATCTGCGAGAGAATATGCTCGGCCCCACGACCTTGGTGGGTCGGTACTAGATATCGATAGCCGTAGCATTTTCGAACAGCTTCCTCCAGGTGATAAAAATTGCGGCTGCCCGCATAGGCCTCATCGCCGATCATCATTCCGGCCCATTGCCAGTCGCTCATCGCCGCCGTGCCGGAGTCGGTCAGCAGGTCGATGTAGACATCTTCGGATCGCAGTAAGAAGGTGTTGTAGCCGGCCTCCCTGAGCGCGCGCTCGCGGTCTTGTCGGCTGGTGAGGCGAACCGGCTCGACGACTTTGATCTTGAAAGGCTCTGCCCAGCTACGTCTTTTTGCAACCATAGTATGGATCGCTGTCGGAACCCGCCTTGCGGAGCTTCCTTGTTGCAATCTCGCCCGGACGCTGTCCCCACATTGGTGTCACCGCAGCGCCCATGACGTATCTATAATGTATCATTGAATCCAACCTTGAAAGCGGAAAAACTCCCTCCATTTCGTAAGTCTGTGTATTAGGTGTATCGAGTTGAGCAATCCGTTCTTCGAACAGCCTGTCCTCAACTCTCCCTACGAGTACCCGAGCCGACATTGGGAGCTGGACGAGACGGGACAGCCCACGCAGAAGATCATCGAAAGCCGCAGGCAGGCCGAATTCATCACGCCGATCCCGAAGCCAAGGAAGAGAAAGCAATCCGTGCAACAAGCCGCCTTGGTGTTCGACGAGGCAGCGAAGAAGCTCGAGACCCGGAGCCAGCAATACGACCTGACGGCAACCATCAACGGAGTTCGCCGACAGGTCGACCAGTGGCGAAAACTGCCCAACCCCAGCCAATGGCGGGTCACCCCGGAGACGGCTCGCTTGCTTCAGCGTTGGCGACATCACCAATTCAGTAGCATTCGGCCTTTCTTCTGCCAAGTTGAAGCCGTAGAGACCGCCATTTGGCTCACCGAGGTGGCGCCGCGAGCGGGTCGCATCGGCAAGGGATTCCTCCACCATCTGACAAACGCAAACAACGACGCCAATCCGGACCTGCCACGGCTGGCCCTCAAGTTGGCGACCGGCGCCGGAAAGACGATGGTTATGGCGATGTTGATCGCCTGGCAGACCATCAACGCAGTTCGCCGGCCCCAGAGTCCCAGATTCACCCAAGGGTTCCTGGTGGTCACCCCCGGCATCACCATCAAGGATCGCCTGCGTGTGCTGCAGCCCAATGATCCGGACAGCTACTACCAGAGCCGCGAGTTGGTCCCCAGCGACATGCTCCCCGAGCTGAAAAAGGCAAAGATCGTCATCACCAACTACCATGCCTTCAAGCTCCGTGAGCGCTTGAAGCTGTCCAAAGGTGGACGTGCCTTGCTTCAGGGACGAGGCGAGCCGCTCACGACTCTGGAGAGCGAGGGGCAAATGTTGCAGCGGGTCATGCCTCAACTCATGGGAGTCAAGAAGGTCCTGGTCCTCAACGACGAGGCGCACCACTGCTATCGGGAAAAGCCGGGCGAGAAGGAAGAGAGCGCGCTCAAAGGAGATGACAGGAAGGAAGCCAGGAAGAATATGGAAGCGGCCCGGTTGTGGATTTCCGGGCTTGAAACAGTCGCCAGGAAACTTGGCATCAGTCGGGTGATGGACCTCTCGGCCACGCCTTTCTTTCTGCGGGGGTCAGGGTATGCTGAAGGCACCTTGTTTCCCTGGACCATGAACGACTTCTCCCTCATGGACGCCATCGAATGCGGCATCGTCAAGCTTCCCCGGGTGCCGGTGGCAGACAACATCCCGGGCGGCGACATGCCCAAGTTTCGCAACCTCTGGCAGCACATTCGCAAGGACATGCCCAAGAAGGGTAGGGGAAAGGCGAAGACTCTAGATCCCTTGAGCCTGCCGACCATCCTCCAGACTGCCCTGGAGGCTCTCTACGGCCATTACCGCAAGACCTTCGATCTCATGGTGGAAGCAGGCATCGACGTGCCGCCCTGCTTCATCGTGGTCTGCAACAATACCTCGACCTCCAAGCTGGTCTACGACTATATCTCCGGTTTCCACCGGGAGAACGAAGATGGCTCGGTAACGTTCGAAAACGGACGGCTGGAGCTGTTTCGAAACTTTGACGAATATGGCAACCGGTACCCAAGGCCTCGGACGCTGTTGATCGACAGCCAACAACTGGAGTCGGGTGACGCGCTGGACAGAAACTTCCGCAAAATGGCCGCCCCCGAGATTGAACGCTTTCGGCGCGAGATCATCCAGCGCACTGGCGACCGCCTCCAAGCCGAGAAGATCAGCGACCAGGATCTTCTGCGCGAGGTCATGAACACCGTGGGGAAATTAGGCCGGCTGGGGGATTCGATTCGTTGCGTGGTGTCGGTATCGATGCTCACCGAAGGATGGGATGCAAACACGGTCAGCCACGTGCTGGGCGTTCGCGCTTTCGGGACCCAGTTGCTCTGCGAGCAGGTCGTGGGCCGCGCGCTGCGCCGACAATCCTACGACCTCAACGAAGACGGTCTTTTCGACGTCGAATACGCTGACGTGCTGGGGATACCGTTCGACTTTACGGCCAAGCCGGTTGTGGCTCCACCAAGGCCGCCGCGAGAGACGGTTCAGGTGAGGGCAGTCCGGCCGGAAAGAGACGCGCTCGAGATCCGTTTCCCACGAGTGGCCGGATATCGAGTGGAATTGCCGGAAGAGAGACTCAAGGCCAAGTTCAACCATGACTCGGTGCTGGAACTCACGCCGGATCTGGTCGGTCCGTCAGTGACCAGGAACCAGGGGATCATCGGCGAGGGCGTCGACCTCGATTTGGTTCACACCGGCGACCTCCGACCTTCGGCACTACTCTTTTATTTGACCAAGCATCTGCTTTACACCAAGTGGCGGGACCCCGGCGAGGAGCCCAAGCTGCATCTCTTCGGGCAGCTCAAGCGCATCACCAGACAGTGGCTCGATCGCTGTCTGGTGTGCAAGGGCAGCACTTATCCCGCCCAGCTCATGTACCAGGAACTTGCCGACAGGGCCTGTCAGCGCATCACCGATGCCATCACCCGAGCTGAAATGGGCAGCCGCCCCGTCAAGGCGGTTCTCGATTCATACAATCCTCTTGGTTCCACCATGCACGTCAACTTTAACACCTCCAGAACCAGCCGCTATGAAACGGATTCCCGCTGTTGCCATATCAACTGGGTCATCCTCGATAGCGACTGGGAGGCGGAATTCTGCCGCGTGGCTGAATCCCATCCTCGTGTCAAGGCCTACGTCAAGAACCACAATCTCGGTCTGGAGGTTCCTTACCGCTACGGCTCACAAACCCGGATCTATATTCCGGACTTTATCGTTCTGGTCGACGATGGACGTGGCGAGGACGATCTCTTGCATCTCATCGTCGAGATCAAAGGCTATCGCAGGGAGGACGCCAAAGATAAGAAAGCCACCATGGAGAACTACTGGGTGCCCGGTGTGAACAATCATGGCCGCTACGGCCGCTGGGCCTTTGCCGAGTTCGGGGAAGTGTACGCGATGCAGTCGGACTTCGAGGCCACAGTCAAGGCCGAGTTCGAGAAGATGGTCGAACAACACGCCGCTCGCCCGATTGCGACCAATCCAGCGGAGGACCCATGAAGAGGGATGATGTCCTCAACCTGCTTCGAGAACATAAGCCGACCCTTGCACAACGCTATGGGGTGACGAAACTCGCCTTGTTCGGGTCGATCGTCCGCAACCAAATGTCGGAAAACAGTGACATCGACATCCTGGTGGGTTTCGACGGACCGACGACCTCAAAGGCTCACTTCGGCACTCGGTTCTACCTGGAGGACCTCTTAGGGTGTCCCGTCGATTTGGTCACTGACAAGGCATTGCGGGCGGAACTGTGTCCTTACGTGGAACGCGAGGCCGTCAATGTATGATACCGGCCACCGAACGCGGGAGCGGCATCAGCTGAAACTCTTGCCCGCGTTGCGCAATCTGTTGGACACAACCAGCAAGGACCCCAAATAGATGGCCAAACGAAGATCACCCAAGATTGTTGCCACCCTCCGGCACCCGGAGGCGTCGCGAAAGAACATCCCCACGGCTGAGTATCAACCCATGATGGAGGAGGATGACCGGAGTCCCATCCAGCTCGCCTACCAGCGCCGCAACCGCGATCTCGACCCCCAGCTTGTGTGGCGCGGCAAGGATACGCAGGACTTGTCGGACTTGGTTGTGCAGGCCCCGCCGCTCTTCATTCAGGAAAAGGTCCACCCGAAAGTGCTCATCGACGACTTGCTGCGGCGCAGCAAGGAAACGGAGGCGGGGAAAGCCGCCGGCCGATCCGGCTTCCAGCCTGATCTCTTTGCCGATTTCAACGGACTTCCGAGTGAAGCAGCCCGGACCGAGTTCTACCAACACGATGCCAACTGGTCCAACCGCATGATCCTGGGCGACAGCCTACAGGTGATGGCGTCGCTGGCAGAGCGGGAGGGGCTGCGCGGCAAAGTGCAGTGCATCTACATCGACCCGCCCTACGGCATCAAGTTCAACTCCAACTTCCAGTGGTCCACTACCAGCCGCAACGTCAAGGACGGGAACCGGAAGCACATCACCCGCGAGCCGGAACAGGTGAAGGCCTATCGGGATACTTGGCGGGACGGGATTCACTCCTACCTGACGTATTTGCGGGATCGGCTAACGGTGGCCCGGGATCTGTTGACGGAGAGCGGGTCGGTCTTTGTTCAGATTGGAGACGAGAATGTGCATCGGGTGCGGGCGCTCATGGATGAGGTGTTTGGGGAGGAGAATTTCGTTACCACAATCTGTTATGCGTCTTCCATCGGACTAGGCGCGAGCATGCTAGATACGGTTACGAATCATATTGTGTGGTATTCGAAATCTAAAGCTTCTGCAAAATATAGACCCTTATTTCACATGCTTGTGCGAGGCGCCTCTGGAGCAACCCGCTATCACACTCTCACGGAAGAACCTTTCAGAGATCGTCGTTTAACTTATGAAGAAAGAAAAGGAAATATCTCTGTCGACGATAAGAAATGTTTTTTCCGACAAGGACTAACCTCAAGAACTGGAGGAGCAAGTACCAGATTTCCGGTTCCTTTCGATAGAAAAACGTACCGTCCTACTGCCGGCGGATGGAGAACCGGACTTCAAGGCATGAATCGTGTCCTGAAAGCAACTAGGGTCGCGTTAGAAGGAAACCGATTAACGTTTAAGAAATATTTTGGCGATTTTGGCTGCATTTCACTCTCCAATTTTTGGTCTGATCTAACCGGTGGTATAGCGAGCAGATCTGATCCCAAAGTTTACGTTGTCCAGACATCAACGAGTATTGTCGCACGCTGCATCCTCATGACTACCGACCCCGGCGACCTCGTGCTCGACCCCACTTGCGGCGCCGGCACCACCACCTATGTCGCCGAGCAGTGGGGCCGGCGCTGGATCACTATCGACACCTCCCGTGTCGCGCTGGCCCTGGCGCGCGCCCGCATCATGGGCGCGCGCTACCCTTACTATCTGCTCGCCGACAGCCAAGATGGACAACTCAAGCAAGCCGAGATTGAGCGCAAGACGCCCTCCGACGCGCCTACCTACAACGACATCCGGCAAGGTTTCGTGTACCAGCGCGTCCCCCACATCACCCTCAAGTCCATCGCCAACAACGCCGAGATCGACGTCATCTGGGAAAAGCATGAGGAGCGGCTGGCGCCGCTCCGTGACCAGTTGTCAGTGGCTGGTGGTCAGGGAAGAACACTCGAAGAATGGGAGATCTCGCGTGAATTCCCGCAGGAATGGCCCGATATTGCCAGACCCCTGCACGAGCAGTTCTGGACGGCGAGGGTCGCGCGACAGCGCGAGATCGACGACTCCATCGCCGCCAAGGCCAACTACGAATATCTCTACGACAAGCCCTATCAAGACAAGAAGAAGGTCCGCGTCGCCGGACCGTTTACGGTGGAAAGCCTCTCGCCGCACCGCCTGCTCGGTGTTGATGAGAATGACGAACTCATCGAGAACGTGGCCGAGGCCAAGCTGGGCTACGGCGAAAAGCAGGACTTCGCCGCCATGATCTTGGACCACCTCAAGACCTCCGGTGTCCAGCAGGCCCACAAAGAAGACCGCATCTCCTTCTCCGGGATCAGGCCCTGGCCCGGGGACCTGGTCTGCGCCGAGGGAACCTACGTCGAAGGCAATGGCGACTCCGGTGCCGAGAAACGCGCCGGCATCTTTGTGGGCCCGGAATTCGGCACTGTCTCCCGCCCCGATCTCGTATCGGCGGTGCGCGAGGCCGCCGACGCTGAATTCGACGTGCTGGTCGCCTGCGCTTTCAACTACGACGCCCACGCCTCGGAGTTCAACAAACTCGGCCGCGTCCCAGTCCTCAAGGCGCGCATGAACGCCGACCTCCACATGGCCGACAACCTCAAGAACACCGGCAAAGGAAACCTCTTTGTCGTCTTCGGGGAACCGGAAATCGACATCCTCGATGCCGAGGACGGGGAGATCCAGGTCAAGGTCAACGGCGTGGACGTGTTTCACCCCAACACCGGAGAAATCCGCAGCGACAACGCGGACGGCATCGCCTGCTGGTTGGTCGATAGCGACTACAACGAAGAAAGTTTCTTCGTTCGCCACGCTTACTTCCTGGGCGCCAACGACCCCTACAAAGCGCTCAAGACCACCCTCAAGGCCGAAATCAACCGGGAAGCCTGGGCCACGCTACGCAGCGACATCTCCCAGCCTTTCCCCAAGCCCCAGTCCGGCCGAATAGCCGTCAAGGTCATCAACCACCTCGGCGACGAGGTGATGAAGGTGTTCCGGGTGTGAACCGGCGCCACAGACACGGAGAGGATCCCCATGCGATCTCAGACGACGAAGACTGAGGAGGTACCGGTCGAGCGGCTTCGGCTGGATCATCTGAACCCTCGACTGGTCGGCGGGGCCAGCGGTGCATCCGATGAAGCGATCATTGCCCGGCTCTACCGCGCCGCGGAGCTCAGCGAGTTGCTTCAGTCGATCTCGGTCAACGGGTACCTGGACATTGAGCCGCTAGTCGTCATACCTGCACCTGCAGGAGACGACCTGATCGTGCTGGAAGGGAACCGACGACTCGCTACGCTACGTTTACTGCGTGAGCCAGATCTGTTCAGCAAGATTGCGTCGTCACAAAAGCTCCACATTACGGTCCCAACCGTCGAAAAATCATTGCGTGCAACCTTAGATCGGGTGACGGTGTATCCCGTCACCAACCGCGAACAAGCGCGAGCCTTTATCGGCTTCAAACACATCAATGGCCCGGCGAAGTGGGACGCATACGCCAAGGCCCGGTTTGCGGCCCGGTGGTACAAGGCAGAGCGGTCTAAAGGCGTCAGTCTACAGGATATTGCGGAAGCCATCGGCGACCGGCACGCCACGATCAAACGAATGGTGTCGGCGATCTACGTGCTGGACCAGGCCAAGGATCAAGGCTTGTTCGATATTGAAGACCGCTACACGAAAAAATTCAACTTCTCCCATCTCTATACGGCGCTTTCCCGTTCGCAGTATATGGAGTATCTGGGCCTCGGAGCTGCATGGGCTAGTCACGATCCTCAGCCAGACCAGGTGCCCCGGGAGAGGCTCGACGATCTTCGGAAAGTCCTCGTCTGGATCTATGGCTCTAAGAAGGACGATACGCGGCCGGTCGTGCAGTCACAGAATCCTGATATCAAGCGTCTCGGAGAGGTGCTTGCGCATGCCCAAGGTTGTCACGTACTGCAGGTGACGGGCGACCTCGACGCGGCTCACGCAAGTACTGTGCCTGTAGACGCGCGGTTCAGTGCTTCGCTCATCCGCGCGCGGGACAACATACGAGATGCCGCCGGGTCGCTCAGAGCTTTTGACGGTCGTGACCGGTCGTTGCTCGACATCGCAGCGGACATAAAGGAGACGGCGGGGGTTGTGCACACGCGCATGGTAGAGAAAAGCCGTGAAGCAGGCGCTGCATGATGACGAGTCGCCTTTGTCTTCCGACTGATGAGATAACAGGCGCATCGATTGACCTCGATCGGGCGGCCGATTTCCTGGAGCTCACGGCATTCTTTGCAAATGATGGCACGGCGCTCACGTCGGATCTTGCCAATCAGGCCGCGATTGGCGCGGCGGAAGACTACGACGATCTGGATGAAGAAATGCGCAACGGGGAGGAGGAGTTAGTATCCAGTACTGTCAACCGAATAGAATCTCGTCAACATACGCTTGGCTCCGCGTATCCTTTCGAACTCGATCCCGGTGGCGATGTCCTCAAGTGTGTCTTGACGCAAGCCTCGATCGGGCAGGCCGTATACATCTTGAGCCTTGTGTTGTCTAACCTGCGGTCCATGACGCCGGTGCTCGACGGCTCCAAACTCCATCCTGCAGAAGACGAAGTAAGGAGATTACGAGGCTTTTTTCAGTACTTCGCGACTGCTGCTTTGGCAGCCGAGATCCAAGGCAATGCTTGGTCGTTTGGATTTCCGCGACCGGATAGGTCACCATTCCTGGGTAAACTGAGGCAGATCTGGCAGGTAGTCGGTGACGGGCAAGTTGAGGCACAGACCGGTGCCCCGCTCCAGGCCAAGGACGACCAAGTCGACGTAATCGCCGTCCGTCAACATCGGGACCGACTGCCGGGGTTTCTGATCGCAATTGCACAAGTTGCAACGGGCAAGGACATGGGGAACAAATCGCTGAAAGGTCATCTGGGCGTGTTCAAGAGCCGATGGTTCGCTACTCAGCCGGTGACAGAATTCATTCCCTACATGATTGTGCCGTTCTTCCGTACGAAGGAGCAGTTCGTGGATGACGTTCGCGTGTCAGGCAACGTACTGCACAGGTTGCGGGTGCCCCGGCGGGTAGAGGAAGCCAGACAGCTCGTGGAAACCGGCGCCAAGATTGAAGGCTACGACCGGCTGACCAAGGCTCTACGATGGGTCACGGACTATCGAGGCCGTGCGAGAACAGCGGCGTGAGACATCGATTTCATTCCATCTGTCCGTATTTTGCGATGTTTCCAGAAACATTCGTAGAGAAATGTCTGACGTCAAGTCCGTATGAGGGTGTCGTCTTCGACCCGTTTTGCGGGCGCGGAACGACAGTGTTCCAAGCGCTGCAGCAGGGCCGAGCAGCGGCTGGGTGTGATCTGAATCCGGTGGCTGTCTGTGTTTCGGGCGCCAAATGCGATCCGCCCGGATTATCCGAGGTCAGCGCACGACTTGAGGAGATGCGCCAGGGATTCCGGGAGCCAGATGATGGTGCTTGGCAGGGAAAGCTCGGGCGGTTCTTCGATTTCTGCTTTCATCGGGAGACACTACTGCAGGTTCGCTATCTCAGATCGGTCCTGGACTGGCGTAACCGTAGAGACGACCGCTTTATTGCCGCGTTGTGCCTAGGCGCGCTGCACGGAGAGTCTCATCGTTCGCCTAACTATTTCAGCAACCGCATGCCGCGGACGATCAGTACGAAACCCGATTACTCGGTCGCATGGTGGCAGCGAAAGGGTTACCCGCCGCCCTTGCGTGACGTATTCGAGATTCTCGAACGGATGATCCGGTATCGGTTCCGATCCGATCCGCCGGAAAGTACGGGCCGTGTCGTTCAAGCAGACGCGCGGCAAGCAGCGAACGCCTTTCCGGCACTCGCGGGCAGCGTCACCGACGTCATTACCTCACCGCCCTATCTCAACACGACAAATTACCGCGAGGATCAATGGCTTCGTTTATGGTTCCTCGGTGGCGAAGCTCGGGTTCCCCATGATCGGCGGGATGATCGTCATTACAGCAAGAAAACCTACTGGCGATTCGTCCGGGCATCGTGGGCTGGCTTGGCCCCGTTGTTGGCTGAACAAGCGAGGCTCGTTATCCGGATTGGTGGTCGCCTCCTGTCAAAGACGGAATTACGAGAGACTCTGCTGGATTCACTGGTGGTTGGTCTGGGTCGGGATGTCACGCTTGTTGACAACGGCGTCACGTCTGCCGTCTTCAACACGCAAGCGAATTCATTTCGCGGTGCGAAGGCATCGCCGATCGTGGAACATGACTTCAGCTTTGAAGCATCTGAAAAGAGCTGAAGTCCCCATTTTGACACTCCAAACGAAGTAGGCGAAAGTGCGTAGAGCTTGCAAATGGAAAGTCTTGCTAATGCTGCCCAATCCGGTTTCTCCGCTTGATTTTCACATCGCGGGGCCGTAGAGGTGTTTACGGTCCTGTTGGCTTGCCGTGACCGGAAAGGGGCCGAATCTGATCGCATCATCGAACACCTATCCCGAGACACACTGACTGGTCGAAGCCAATTCTGTGGCGGCCGCATCATCCAGCCTTTTGATGGGGCTCGACGGGTCCAGCAACATCTAATCGGCTGTTGGCGTTCTAGGTCCGTCGTCTGATAATACTCTTGTCCGAGGCCGAGGCAGGAGAAGACTTAGTTTGGTCGATCGATCCGCGCCGGCCAGATGCCGTGGCGAGCATTGCGACGGGCAGTAGAGAGTCAAGATAAGAATGGACTTCTTCATCGCCGAAACCTTCACCGGGAGCTTGGCCAAGCTGACCGGTAACGAGCAGAAGGCTGCCAAGACCACCGCCTTCGACCTTCAAATGAATCCGGCGCAGCCGGGACACCGGTTCCACAAGCTGGACGGAGCGCGCGATCCGAAGTTCTGGTCTGTCCGCGTCAACCGTGACGTTCGAATGATCGTCCATCGGACCAGCAACCGCCTGATGCTGTGCTACGTGGATCATCACGACAATGCCTATCGCTGGGCCGAACGGCGTAAATTGGAGATTCACCCCAAGACTGGCTCGGCCCAACTGGTTAAGATACGAGAAACAGTTCGAGAAGTCGTCGTTCCCAAATATGTGGAAGGAGCTCCGGAGGAGCCGCCCAAGCCACTCCTGTTCGCTGACATCCCCGAACATGCCTTGCTGGGCTACGGTGTGCCGGCCGAATGGTTAAACGACGTAGGTACCGCCAACGAAGACAGCCTACTGGAGTTGGCAGAGCATCTGCCCGGGGAAGCGGTGGAGGCATTGCTTATGTTGGCCGTCGGGGAAACGCCGCAACCCGTGCGGCCAGTCGATATCCCCCATCCCTTCGGGCATCCTGACGCGCAGCGTCGTTTCCGCATTATGCACGATGTCGCAGAGTTGGAACGCGCTCTTGAATTTCCTGGCGAGAAGTGGGCAGTCTTCCTTCATCCGGCACAGCGGCAGGTCGTCGAGAAGGACTACGGCGGCCCAGCGCGGGTGTCCGGTTCGGCGGGCACCGGCAAGACGATTGTGGCGATCCACCGCGCCGTGTTTCTGGCTCGGACCAATCCGGACGCCAGGGTCCTTTTCACTACCTACTCTAGCACCCTGGCTGATGTTCTAAGAACTAAGCTCAGACGGTTGATCCACAATGAACCTCGTCTTGGAGAACGTTTGGAAGTCGACTCCATCAATACCGTCGGCGAACGGCTTTACAGGGCGCGGATAGGTCGGCCAAATATTGCCGCTCGGGAGTTGGTTCAGGAGTTGCTGGCGAAAGTCGCCGGAAAGACAGACACCCGTGAATTCAGCCCCCGATTTTTGCTGAGCGAGTGGAAGAACATCGTTGACGCATGGCAGTTGGATAGCTGGGAAGCGTATCGCGATGTCAGGCGACTGGGAAGAAAGACGCGGCTGCCTTCCGAGCAGCGCAAGAAACTCTGGTCCATCTTTGAACGGGTCAAGACCGCACTTCAGGACCGAGATCTGGTGACCCGAGCCGACATGTTCAGCTTGCTGGCTGAGAAGTTGCGGGCTCGCCGAAATCCGCCGTTCGATTCCGTAGTTGTCGATGAGGCGCAGGACGTCAGCGTGGCCCAACTGCGTTTTCTTGCGGCATTGGGCGACCAAAGGCAAAACGGCCTCTTTTTCACAGGCGATCTGGGGCAACGGATTTTCCAAACGCCCTTCTCTTGGAGGGCGCTGGGCGTCGATATCCGGGGAAGATCTGAAACTCTCAAACTCAACTATCGGACGTCGCATCAAATACGCATGCAGGCCGATCGTCTGCTGGGTGCCGAAGCCGCCGATGTCGATGGCAACCTCGAGGATCGGCGGAGAACCGTTTCGGCCTTCAATGGCGAGCCTCCGGCAGTACACCTCTTCGAGAGTGAAGAGGAAGAAAACGAGGCCGTTGGAGCATGGTTGGAGGGATGCCGCGACCAAGGCGTTGGTGCTGGTGAGATAGGTGTGTTTGTGCGCTCAGCCCACGAGCTGGAACGAGCACGCGCTGCGGTGCGCAACGCCGGGTTCCCCTTTCAGGTCTTGGATGAAGGTGGCGACCCGAGGGACGATGTCGTGTCGGTGAGTACGATGCATCTGGCGAAGGGATTGGAGTTCCGCGCCGTCGCGGTCATGGCGTGTGACGATGAGGTCGTTCCGCTACAGGAGCGGATCGAAACCGTCGCCGACGATGCGGATCTCGAGGAAGTCTACGACACCGAGAGGCACTTGCTCTATGTCGCCTGCACCCGTGCCCGCGACCACTTGGTGATCACGAGTGTGGCTCCTGCCTCGGAGTTCCTGGAGGATCTACAGCGTTGATGTTGAAGCGTTTGCGTTGCCTGCGCTAAACACTTGTGGTGCCGAATTAAGGATCCTGTTTGCGATACTTCTCAAACCAAGCCAGCACGTGAGCCACTTTCGAGATCAAGTGGCTGGGGCGGCGGGCGATGCCATGGGAGGCGCCGGGGATCCGCACCAAGGCCGTCTCGACTTGGAGTAGTTTCAAGGCCTGGTAATACTGCTCGGTTTCCGACATGGGCGTCCGGTAGTCTTCCTCACCCGTCAGAAGCATGGTCGGGGTCTTCACATTTCCCACCAGAGAAAGGGGCGACCGTTTCAGGTAGTGCTCCGCATGTTCCCAGGGAAAGCCGGGAAACCAGTACTTGTAGAAAAAATTGTAGCTGTCGGCGGTGAGCACAAAGCTGTACCAGTTGATGACCGGCTTGGCTACCACGGCCGCTCGAAAACGGGAAGTCTTACCCACAATCCAACTGGTCAACACTCCGCCGCCGCTCCCTCCCGTCACAAACAGGTTGGACGGGTCGACATATCCTTGCTCGATGACGGCGTCCACCCCCGACATCAGGTCATCATAATCCTCGCCCGGGTAGTTGTGATGGATCAGATTCCCAAACTCTTCGCCATAGCTGGTGCTCCCACGCGGATTGGTGTAGAGCACCACATAGCCGGCCGCGGCATACAGCTGAACTTCAGCCGAAAAGCGATCACCGTAGTTGGCAAAAGGTCCCCCATGAATTTCCAACACCAGGGGATACTTTCGAGAGGGATCGAAACCAGGCGGCTTGGCGATCCAACCTTGCACCGGGCGGCCATCGAAGGAAGACTTGAACCGGATCTCTTCCACCGTCGCCAGCTCTTTGTGACCCAACAGATCGTCGTTGAGTCGGGTGACTTGGCGAAATTCTCCCTGTTTGTCCGGCCCCAGTGCCAAGTCGGCCGGCCGAGCCGGCCCGGTCACCGTATAGGCGATGCGCCCGTTGGAGGAGACCGAAAAAGAGCCTGACGAGTAAGGGCGCCCCAGGGAGGTCCCTCCCACGTTGGACGCGATCAGCTTGTGCTCGCCCTGCAGCGAAATGAAGCCGATCTTGGTGTTGCCTTGATCGGAGTATTGAACATAAACCCCCGAACCGTCTCCTGACCAGACCGGAGATTGCACACTTCGATCGAAGTCCGGAATCAGAAGCCGGCTACCTTCACCGTCCAGCCCCGTAAGATAAAGGCGCCTGAGCTGATAGCCCTGCAGGCGATCGTCAAAGCCGAGGTAAGCCACCCGGGAGCCGTCGGGCGACACCGCCGGATTGGAGTCGGGCCCACGCCGTTCGGTCAAAGCTTTGAACCCGCCGTCGGCAATGTCCAGGCGGTAAAGCTCGGAATTGAGCGGATCGAGTTCCCAATTGGGACTTCGGTTGGCGGAAAAAACCAGCGACCGGCTATCGGGTGTCCAGGCCAGTCGGCCCCCATGATGGAAGGTGCCCGAGGTCAATTGCCTGGGTGTTCCACCTTCTGCAGAGAGCAAAAAGATCTGACGATAGCCGTCTTTCAGGTAGCCGGCCCCGTCGGCCCGGTAGAGCAGTTTTTCGATCACGATGGCCGGCGCGGCCCACTGGGCGCCTTCAGGCTTGGATGGCAACCTGACCATCGGCTTTCGCGACTCCTTGACCAGCATGGAAAAGGCGATCCAGCGACCGTCCGGCGACCAGGACAATCCCGAAGGAGAGGTTTGCAAATTGGTCAAGCGAGCTGTCTGGCCCGTGTCCATCCAGCGCAAAAAGAGCTGGGAACGGCCACCCTCCGAGGAGATATACAAGAGTCTTTTTCCGTCGGGAGACCAGCGAGGCGAAAATTGGTCCCCACTATGATCTGTTAAGGGGCGCTGTTCGCGATCGTCAAAGGAAACCAGCCACAGCGTAGATCGCAGCCGGTCACTCATAATATCCACCGAGTTGCGAACGTAGACGACCTGCTTTCCATCAGGAGAGATCTGGGGATCGGAAACATACTCGAGTTGGAAGACATCAATCGGTTGGAAGCGGTCCGGACTCGTACCGCCCCAGACCAGTAAATCGGCTAGAAGCAACACTGTGATGATGGCTGTCAGCCCCGTCCTTGCGAAATTCATTTTGACGTTCTCCAAATAGAAGGTCTTCGATGCTCCCTCTGGAACGGCTCAATCGCCAGTAAGCTTGACGGACTCACGGGTCCCAAAAACATTTCCATTGTCGGGAATGGCTGAATCTTACCATCTCCACAATCCACGCTCCCCATGACTGTGAATGACATCAAATGTGACATCTGTGGCATTTAGTGAGCGGCCATTTGTCGCAAAGATTGGCTCACATTAAACAGGTTGGCGATCTCTAAAGCGGTTAACGAAGTCAATAAATCCAGTAGCTTGTTGGGATAACCGTTCGACGAGCCTTGCATCCTTCAATTGGCCGTCCCGACCGATCAAACTGACGATCCCCGGCAGAAAAACCCGTTCAGGAAAAATGTAGGCGTTGCGGTAGCCGAAGATTTGTTGCAGTTGTTCTATGGGACGCAAGGCTCCCCAAACTCCTGCCGCCAAGCCGACAAAGCACACCGGCTTGCGATAGAAACTTTCCGGAAATTTCAGCATGTCGATGAAATACTTCAGCACGCCGGGCATTCCACCGTTGTATTCGGGGGTGACCATCACCAGTCCGTCAGCCTGCAAGACGGTCTGGGCGAAGTGGGTAAACTCAGCCGGTTTGCGCGCGTAAGAGCGGGGATCGAAGATCGTCGTCGGCAGGTCAGCCAAGTCGAGGATTTTGGCCCCGGTCGACAGGCCGGCGTAAATTTCTTGGATGCAGCTTGCCACTTTGCGGGTGTTGCTGCCGGGTCGATTGGTTCCGGAAATGATCACGATCATGGTGGTCAAGTCAGGCGTCGATCACAGAAATCGTTCAGGTTTTTCGCCCCGCGACGATCCCAACCAGCCCCCGCTGAGGTTATGGGTCCGTGTCCGGCTCTCTTGGCGCGCTCTCCGTCATGATCACCAAGAGTTGTTCTACCGGCGTTCCCGAGTGAGTACCGACTGAATCCGGTCGTCTTGACGCGCGTTTCCACTTCATCACTCACGAAAGCCACCACCGGGGGAGCATTCCGTTAGCGTTGAAGACCTGCGGCCGCAAGCTTAACCGCCAAGCCAGCTCTGCGATTTGGGATCGGATCTGAGAAACGCCCTCATTGAACGAAATCTCGACCCCGTGCGATGAATTTCTCAAAGCCGTCCCGATCCTGGCCGGCGGCTGCCAAGCGCCGGATGCCCTCTTTCAAGTTATCGATGCTGGCCGCAATCGAGAGTCGAAGATAATGTTGATTCTCGCTGCCCAGCTGCCCAAAGGAGCGCCGATCCATCACCGCCACTTGGTGATGATAAAGAGCAAACATCTGAAAGAGTGTCGAGGGGCTCGTGTGGAGGCGAACTTGAGGGGGCAACTTCTCGAAGGCTTGAAACGCCCCTAATTGTCGGCAAAGCGAGGCGATGTTGGGGAAGACGTAGAAAGCTCCCGACGGACGGCGACAGCTTACCCCCTCCAGCTCATTGAGAGCCGGAACCACGTAATCTCGCCTTCGTTCAAAAGCTGCCACCATCTTGCCGATTACCGCTTCCCGCTTCGACGATCGCAGAGCCTCGGCAGCCGCCATTTGAAGAAATGGCGGGACGCAGGAGAAATAGTTGATGTTGAGGTTCCTGAAGACCCCCGCTTCTTCGGCGGTGGGAAAAGCAGCGTAGCCGATTCTGCCTCCGGTCCAACAAAAACTCTTGGAAAAACCACTCGAGATAATGGTTCTCTCACGCATTCCGGGTATCGAGGCGATGCTGGTGTGCACTTTGCCATCAAAAAGGATGTCTTCGTAAATCTCGTCCGAGAACACTCGGCAACTGGGGTGACACCGTTCGGCGATCAACTGGGCCACTTCTTCCAGTTCCTCCCGCGTGGCGACACCTCCTGTGGGATTGGAGGGGAAATTGAAAAAGATCAGCTTGGTCGCAGGGGTAATCAAACTCGCCAGCTCTTCAGCCGTGAAGCTAAAATCGTTTTCCTCTTTGAGATGTAAGGGCACTGGAACAGCATCATTGACGCGAATCATCGATTCGTAAATCGGAAATCCCGGACTGGGATAGATAACCTCCTCCCCACGGTTGAGATAAGCATGCTGGCTCAGGGCGATGGCCGGCTTTGCTCCTGGGAAGACCACCACTTGCTCGGGGGAAATCTCAAGCTCTCGAGTAACGGACAAGTGGTGAGCGATCACTTGGCGTAAAGGCAGCACTCCTTGAGGATCACAATAACGAGTGTTGCCATCGTCGAGTTGCCGCTTGACTTCTTGGGCAATGTAATTCGGTAATTCGAAGTCGGGTTCACCCAGATTCAAACGAATGACCTGTCTCCCCCCCGACTCAGCCCGGGTAATGTGAGGTCCAACCTTGAAGGCATTTTCGGAAGCAATGCGCTCAAAGCGCTGAGAGTACTGTTCCATCGTTCGTTTTTTCCCTTTCGACTGCAGGTTCCACGTTCCCGAGTAACATCGGTAATTTACAATATGAGATCAAGGCGACACGCTGGGTCTTGTTACCAACGACCTGCGTTGTTGGTTCGATTTTCTATCCCAACTTAACGGATTGTTGTGGGTATGGCCGGGCCGCCCTGGCTGTTCAGCGGCCGTTGCGGATCCGAAGCCGGATCGATTTCCGTTTGAAAAAGGGAACAGAACCGAGGGTGTGTGACTGACAAACGTTCGCTACTCCAAAGTTCAATTGCGGGTTGTGGGATCGTTTAGTCCGGCAACTTGTAACGCTCGAAGTCTGGCACTCGCCGGGGACGCGGGCTGGCGGGGCCGACGAGACTCGAACTCGCGACCTCCGACGTGACAGGCCGGCGTTCTAACCAACTGAACTACGGCCCCGCCAAAGAAAGCCTTGGATTATAGGGTAATAAGCCTCAGCTAAGCAAACCCATCCTGCCTGAAATACTGCCCAAGATCAATGGATCCATCGCCAAAGGAAGATGGTCCCCCAATTAACCTCTTGAGGAAGATCGCTTGCCGCCGGACGGACCGGCTCCCGGAAGAAGCCGGATGGCAGGTTGTCTGCCTGGAGCAGGTTCTCCCGGAAACACTCTCAGGCTTGACTCCGGGTGAGCCGCAGTCTGGAATCTCGTTCGAACCGCTCCTCCGTCAGGGGCTCTTTTTCCGGCTTCTCCAATCAAATAGGAGCCAAGGACGGGGAGAAACGTTCAATTGGCAGAGTCGATCCGAGGGTCGATCCTTTTGCGTACCTTTGTTGCCGGGCGATAGTAGTTGTGGGCTTGTGCTAAATTACTGTCGGCTTGATAATTGCGGCGCTCTGAAACCAGCTCCAGCTGGTGCGCGTCTTTGTTGGCGTAACCATTCCTGGAAATCCGGAGGTCTTAAGGTGGCAAAAACTTTCACTCTTCGCCTCGTTTACTGTGACGATTGAAATTACACTTCCCGAGCCGCCTGGATGGCGGTTGAATTGCTTGCCCACTACCGTCGGAACATTTCCGAATTGCAACTGGTTCCCTCGCAGGGTGGGCGCTTCGAAGTCAGTTTGGACGGAGAAAAAATCTTCTCCAAGCTGGAGGAAGGTCGATTTCCCGAACCGGGCGAGTTGCAATCGGCAATTGAAGATAGAAACCCGCTCCTCCGTCGGGGGCTCTTTTCCCGGCTTTTCCAAATCAAATAGGAGGAAAGGACAGGGAGAAAAGTTCAAGCGCAGCCCCGAGCTCCATCTTTTCATGTAGCTGTGTTTCTGAGTCATGGATCGCAGTTGTCGGCTCGTATTACCGCTGGGCTAGTAATCGTCCCGCACTGAAACCAGCTCCATGCAGCGCGCATCTTTGTTGGCGTAACCATTTCTGGAAATCCGGAGGTCTTAAGGTGGCAAAAACTTTCACTCTTCGCCTCGTTTACTGTGACGATTGAAATTACACTTCCCGAGCCGCCTGGATGGCGGTTGAATTGCTTGCCCACTACCGTCGGAACATTTCCGAATTGCAACTGGTTCCCTCGCAGGGTGGGCGCTTCGAAGTCAGTTTGGACGGAGAAAAAATCTTCTCCAAGCTGGAGGAAGGTCGATTTCCCGAACCGGGCGAGTTGCAATCGGCGATTGATGCCAGAAAGCCCGCCTGATTCCATCGAGCGGGCGCGACGGTGCTATTGTGATGGTGGCGGCGATGGACACGGCCGCATTGCCGCGGCCATGGGACACGCCCAAGGTCCTCTTGATCGTTTGAACCCTCTGAAACGATACGCTCCCGAATTTGCCCGCATCGGAAGCGCGCCAATGGCGTCCGGCGTCCGGTCGGGGATCAATGCGGTGGGTCCAGGTTGCTGCTTAAGTTTGTGATTCCGCATAGAATCCTTCTGATATTGGTGAATTCTCCGGGGGGATCTATTGAATTCGAAACCACTTACGCGAGGCGAGCCCGAAGGCGCGACGCTTTCGGTCATTGTCCCCGTCTTTAACGAAGTCAATACAGTCGCCGATGTCCTTGGGCGAATCAACGATACGCCCCACAAGAAGGAGATTATCGTTGTCGACGATGGCTCTTCCGACGGCACGGGCAAACTCCTGGATCAAATCACCGGTCAGTTCTCCAATGTCCGAGTACTGAAACACGAAATCAACCAAGGGAAGGGAGCCGCGCTACGAACCGGGATGGCCGCCGTCAAGGGGGACATTGTGATCATCCAAGATGCCGACTTGGAATACGATCCCAATGACTATTCGATTCTGATAGCGCCCATTGTCAATGGGATGGCCGATGTCGTTTATGGTTCGCGGTTTCATCCGGGTCCCCAAAGAGTGCTGTTCTTTTGGCACTTTGTCCTCAATAAATTGCTAACCTTGGTCTCCAACGCTTTTACGGATCTTAAGCTGACCGACATGGAGACGGGATACAAGGTCTTCCGTGCCGATATCGTTCGTCACTTCACCATCGAAGAGAACCGGTTTGGTTTCGAGCCGGAGATCACGGCCAAGGTGGCACAGCTGGGTTGTCGAATTTACGAAGTGCCTATCTCCTATCATGGGAGAAGCCATTCAGAGGGCAAGAAGATCACTTGGAAAGACGGAGTTGCGGCCCTTTATTGCATCCTCAAATACAATTTATTCAACAAACGCCCACCAGACGGCGGCGAATGAGCGGGTTGGACGGATATGGACTCTCTTGGAAAAGCTTTCCGATGGCTTGCTCTTGCTCTTGTCGTGGCTTGGTCTCTTGCAAACGTTGTCCACGTATTGATAAGGGTGACTGAACGCAATCCTCTCCAAGATCCTGGCTTGATCGCATCGTACGAAGAGAGGTTCGGTCGTGTTCGCGAAGAGATCCTTGGCATGGAGGGCCCGGGGCGTGTCGGCTTTGTGACGGATTACCCGCCGCAGAAGGTGCTCACCGACTTCGCTTCCGTCAAGGACTACTACTTGACCCAATACGCACTGGCGCCGATAGTCCTTGCGCGCAGTTCTGACCGGACCGAGTACGTGGTTGGAAGTTTTTCCCGGACTGCGATAGAGGAGCGGGTGCTGCCCGGATTCGAACCGGTGCGAGATTGGGGCGGCGGAGTCATCCTTTTCAAGAGGTTGGACTAAGTGGCTCCAATAATTGTTATCGTGGTTCCCGGACTGACCGGTTTTCTCCTGACCTCGGTGTTATGGCCGCACGACGATCACGCTCGACTCGATCCCTTGATGGCCTTGGGGTTGAGAGTCTCGATCGGACTCGGCTTGGGTGTGGGGGTTTGCTCTTATCTGTCCTTTGCCCTCCAGGTCCTTAATATTTCTGGCACCTTGGCGATAGCCTGCCTCGAAGCACTGCTGTCGGTCGGCTTGTTTGTTGCCTATCGTCGTCGACGGAGGGCGAACATCCGCGACTTCCTGGTGAGTCTGCGACGCCTCCTGTCGAGTAAATTGCGCGCGGGCTTGTATGGGGCGTTGGCGGTGGCCTTGTCAGGTGGGGCGGTCGTGGCAAACCTCCTTGCCAGACAGGCGCAATTTGGAGGTTGGGACGCTTGGACTATCTGGAACATGAGGGCCCGGTTCATCTTTCGGGCTGGCGAAGACTGGGTGACCTCGACTTTTGCTTCCGACCTCGCCTGGTCGCATCCCGATTACCCATTGCTGATTCCGATGTTCATAGTGAGAGGGTGGCGATATCTGGGAGTCGAGTCTCAGGTCGTACCGATTTGGGTTTCCGGTGCCTTCATTGCCGCCACGACAGCTTTGCTGGTCTGCGGATCAGGGCTGCTGTCGACGCGGGAAAAGGGAGCAATTGCGGGACTTCTGGCCCTCGGGACGCCGTTTTTTCTGGTCCATGGGATGTCGCAGTATGCCGATGTCGCATTGAGCTTCTTCCTTTTGGCCGCCGTGACCCTATCCTGCCTCGGTCTGCGTACACCCGGAAAAGCGGGCCTGGGGTTTTGGGTTCTGGCGGGCTGCAGTGCCGCTCTTGCGGCCTGGACGAAGAATGAAGGCATCGTGGCAGCTATGGCCGTTTTCACCTCCGCGACCGTTCTCTGCCTCAAGCGTTCCAACTGGAAGGAAACTCGAGCGGCGCTGGCCGCCTTCGTTGGCGGGGGATTGCCCGGAACGATTGTGCTGGCCTACTTTAAGATTGCGTTCGCTACTCCGAACGTCCTGGTGTCTATGCAGACACTGAGCAAGGTCCCGCAAAGAATTCTCGCATTGGACAGATACGAGCAGACAATCGAAGCGTTTGGAGTGCAAGCGCTGACATTTGGAGAATGGCTGGTTCATCCGGGGGTAGCAGTCCTAGTCTATGGTGTGGCCTTCGGATTCGCTTTTCGAGAGCGAGTTCATGAAACTCTGATGGTCGCATCGACGCTCTGCTTTATGCTGGCGGTATTTTTTGCGGTCTATATCACCACGCCCCATGACCTGGCATGGCATTTAGGCTCCTCTTTGAATCGTCTTCTCACGCAACTCTGGCCGGCATTGATATTGTTCTTCTGCCTCGTGACCAATGGAGCCGGTCGGTTGAACCGCGGTTTTCTTGCCCCGGCATAGGTCCAACTGTTTGTGAAAACCGCTAATACTTCGAGTTCGCTCAACCGTTGGGCAGCCAGGTGGATTGACCGATTCGCTGTTTCCTCGGGGGTAGGTCCAGCCGCTCCGGCCAGGCATCTTTCGTCACCTGGTGTTGATTGAGGAGCGGCAAAACCAGGCCAGGGTTGCTTCTTCAATCCGACCAATTTACCAACCGTTGGGACCGAAGCGCCTCCGAGGCAGCGGTCCGGACAGCAATTTTTTTCTATGCAAACCGTTTGAGCCGTGGTATAAAAGTCTAACTGCGCAACCCCTTCTGGTTTCCATCCTAGGAGGTGGATAGTGCGCTAGGTCACACAAACGGCAACTTTAGGGGGGATACAAATGGCAAACAGAATCGTTCTTGGCTTGATCGTCCTCGTCGCAATCGTGGAGGCCTTGTTGGATGTGGCCTCGGGAGGCATCTTGCCGCTCCTGCTGGTCGTGCTGGGCTTGGTTTACGGTAGCTTGGCTGTCGACGCTGAGGATGCCACGGCCTTTTTGGCTGTTGCTATTGCAGTGGGCGCCGCAGCGCATGCGGACGTGCTGAGCGTGGAGGTCCTTGGTCCATTGGGCACTGCACTGGATGGTATAGTCGATCAGGCTAGCACTGCTCTCTTCGCCAGCGTCGTCACCATACTTGGGACGAGGACGCTCAACCGGCTTAAGGGTTGAAAAAAGTCCAAGTGGATGAGCTCAACCAAATAATGCGCTCATCCACTTGGCTCCCTCAAGGACGCGACCAACTTTCAACCGCCGCTGGAGCGGTAGGCCTTTTGTAACGTGGGCTTTCTGTTTCGAGAGGCGGCTGTTCTTCGCCTTTACCGTCGCGGTTGATTGCTGAGTGTGTCGCCTGTCTTTTCAGCGACCTCGCTCAAGGCCGGGGCCAGACCTCCCACCGATAACCGTATCATCGTTGGCCCCATCGGTCCCCGTTTCTGTTAGACCAATTTCCTCCCCCGCAATCGCCTCGCGCCCAGCCTGTCGAGGGTGGCTTTGACGCCACCGGCTACAGCCAATAGGCACCAAGCGTGGGCGCTCGCGGAGATGCCAGCCTTTGCGGCATTCGGTTGCGAACGGAACAGGTCGGTCGCCGGTGAGCCATCCGCGTCTCATCTTGGGTTCGTGCCCCCGGCTGCCGACCTCCCCTGATTTAGTCTGGAAACCGCAGTGAGCTACTCGGTAACCAGGCGCGTATTCGGAAACTGGGCGAACCAGCCGAACCAGAAGGCGCGGTGTGCCGGCAGTCTTGTCAGTTGCCGATCCTCCGGCCCCAGCAGCGCCTCTTCCGTGAGCCTCCATTGCCCTCCCTGGCTGTCGAGGAGTTCGGAATCCCGGTCCCATTCCACAAAAGTCACGTTCTCAGCCCGGTAAACTCGGGTAGCGCCGGAACGATCGGTCAACAATACCAGCTCCTGGAATCCGACCTTGTCGTGGTGCAAGGGCTGTTTTTTGTGCAGCAACTTGGCATCAAAAGCAACCGGCACACCGCTTAAGAAGAGGGCCACTACCTCCTGCTTGTTCTTGAGTCGATCATCCCGGTGCGGAACCGGGAACATCAGATCGTCGGTGCGGAAGTAGTCACGATAGGCAACCCCTTCTCCATAGTCTCTATCATGACCCGTGTCCAGCGAGAGAACCCTGGTCTCCGGATGGCGCTGCCTCCAGCTTTCCCAGGTGGTGGTGACAATGGGCAGCCGCTGCAGCCGCAGATCCCCTCCAGCCAGCGGACCGGCCACCGGGATTCCTTCCAAGGCGGACCAGAGGGTCTTGGTCTGACGATCGTACATGAGCTTGTTGGAGCGATAGAGAAACCCGCTGGTCCCGAAGTCGAACTTCAGTTGCTCAACTTGTTGCCGGTAGAGAACCGCCGCCCCACAAAGAGTGCAGTAGGCACAGGTTACGTCGACTCCGCCAATTGTGTCGTTGAACAGCTCGTGCCAAGCCAGGATTCGCTTGGGATAAGCTCGCGCCTCGCCGTCGATGAACACTCCGAAGACAATATTGCGCTTGCCCAGGTAGCCGGCCTCACCCGCACTGATGTGCCGGGGATGTTCCAGAGGCGGGATCCCGTCAGTTTTCACTCCACCCCACAGAATCTCATCCAGGCGGATCGTATGTTTCATTTGCGGGTGGAAGAACTGGCTCAAGCTGGGATGGACCTCCCGGTATAGCTGGGCCTTGAAAACGGGGTAGTCGGAATGAGGGATGATCTCCTGATTCCAGATCCATCGGTACCATGCATCGCTCCTGAGAGGAATCTTACGCTTCGTGTTGCCGGAAAGGACGCGCCACAACCGTTCTGAGCGCGGCCGCCCTGACGGCAACAAAAGCAGCATTTCCAAAATCATGGGCACGTAGGCAAGGTCCCAGTTGGCTTTCAACTCTTCCCGGGCCCGCAGGCGGACGGTCTTGTCATCCTGCAGCAGATCCGTGAGGATGGAAATCGGCAGTTTCGGTCCCGTGCCGGCCCCGAGACAGGTGCTGAACCTGTTCAGCGTGCTCCCCGCGACCAGGATCAGAACGAGGCAGACTCTGAAATAGCGGCAAGCGTTCATCTCTTGTTTCCCCGGGCCTTCCAAAGCAAATTCGAGAACATTTCAGGTCCTGACCGACCGGACGGCATGTTTCGGGTCGCGCTGAGCGACCTGCTCTCCGTCCGCCATCGTTTTACATCAGTTGCCGGTTGCGCAACGATTTTAACCCCTGGTATGCCTTCTCGATCGTCGCTTCCAAGATTTCAGGGGTATGAGCGGTCGAAATGAAGCCGACCTCAAAAGGCGACGGCGCCAGATAGACACCTTGACCGAGTAGCTCCCAAAAGAAGTCGGAATAGACTTCCCGGCTCGTGCGGGACGCGGATGTCCAATCGATCGGAGTCTCCTGGCCGAAGAAGATGCCAAACAGGCTGCCGATGCGACCAACCTTCACCGGTACTTGAGCCGCGTCTGCTGCCGACTGGAGTTGTTGCGCAAAATTCGAGTTGAGTTGCTCCAGTGTCCGCCAGGGGTCAAGCCGCCGCAACTCCTTCAGGGTTGCGATACCGGCGGTCATGGCCAGAGGATTGCCCGACAGAGTCCCTGCCTGGTAAACGGGCCCTGAAGGCGCCACCATCTCCATGATTTCACGTCGTCCACCGTAGGCCCCCACTGGTAGCCCTCCGCCAATGACCTTTCCAAGGGTCGTCAGATCGGGCTGAACCCCGTAGAGTCCCTGGGCTCCCGATGAACCGACACGGAAGCCGGTGAGTACTTCGTCAAAGATCAAAAGGGCGCCGTGGGTCTTGGTCAGTTCTCGCAGTTGGGCCAGAAAGTCTCCTTGGGGGAGGACAAGATTCATGTTGGCGGCTACCGGTTCCACAATCACGGCAGCTACCTGGCCCGGATTCCTGTCCAATAGTTCGGCAACCGATTCCGAGTCGTTGTAAGCGGCCACAAGGGTATCGCGAGCGGTTCCCTCCGTCACCCCTGGAGAATCAGGCTGCGCCAAGGTCGCCATGCCGGAGCCGCCCTTCACCAGCATCATGTCGGAATGGCCGTGGTAGTTGCCCTCGAATTTGATGACTTTCTCTCGCTCCGTGAAGGCGCGCGCCAACCGGAGAGCGCTCATGGTGGCCTCGGTGCCGGAATTGACGAAGCGCATCATCTCCAGGCCGGGCATGAACGACTGCACCAGTCTGGCCAACTCGATCTCCAGAGGAGAGCAGGCGCCAAAACTGGTCCCTTGGGCCGCGGCTTGGCGAATTGAATCTACTACGGCGGGGCAGGCATGTCCCAGGATGAGCGGGCCCCAGGACAAGACATAGTCGACATAACTATTCCCATCGACGTCGATGATATAGGGCCCCTCCCCGCGATCAATGAAGAGCGGGTGACCACCCACTGACTGAAAGGCCCGTACGGGTGAGTCGACCCCACCCGGCAGGAGCTCACGTGCCACCCGAAAAAGATCTTTGGATCGGGCACAATGCAGAGACGGCTGCTTCACCCGAGCCATCGTGCAACATCCCGCGAATGATAGGTGATGATCAGATCGGCTCCGGCTCTGCGTATGCTGGTCAGGACCTCTTGAACCGCCAGGCGCTCGTCAATCCAATTCCGCTCTGCCGCCGCCTTGATCATGGAATACTCACCACTCACATGGTAGGCCACCAGCGGGACTTGGGGGAACTGCCGCCGTAATCGATAGACAACATCAAGATAGGGAAGGGCCGGTTTGACCATGAGAAGATCGGCGCCTTCCTCGACGTCCAGCGCTGCTTCGCGCAGCGCTTCGCGGCTATTGGCCGGATCCATCTGGTGACTCTTGCGGTCGCCGAACGCGGGAGCTCCTTCAGCTGCGTCCCGGAAGGGCCCGTAAAAGCTGGAGGCGTACTTGACAGCGTAAGACAAAATTGCCACGCCGCTACAACCGTGACGGTCCAGGGCCGATCGAATCGAACGGACCATTCCGTCCAACATTCCACTGGGGGCTACCATGTCGGCCCCCGCTTTGGCATGAGAAACGGAAATCTTGTCCAAGATGTCCAGAGTCTCGTCGTTCAGCACTTCCGGGGACTGGCCCCGTGGACCCGGAGCCTGCCCCAGCAGACCGCAGTGGCCATGGCTCGTGTACTCGCACAGGCAGACATCGGTGATGACTACCAGTTCGGGTACCGCACGCTTGATTACGTCGATCGCCCGCTGGACCACGCCATCGGGACGGAAACTTTCCGATCCCATTGAATCCTTGCTCTCCGGCAAACCGAAGAGCAGGACTGCAGGAATCCGCAGCTTGGCAATCGCTTCGGCTTCCGCGGCTAGCTGGTCCACTGAGAACTGGTGAACACCGGGCATCGAGCTGACCGGGTTTCTCACCCGCTGACCATGAGTCACGAAGAGAGGTTGGATGAGTCGGCTTGGCCGGAGCCTGGCTTCGCACATCATGCGACGCAGGTTCCGGGTGCGACGTAGACGCCGGGGACGCCGTTTGATATCGCTCCTGATGGCGGGTGAATCCACTCCCATTCGAGTCAATATTTCAATTCGTTCAGACACCAACCTTCTCCTGGTAATGCTCGACAACCGCTTGGACCAAGCCCTCGGTGGTGTAGCTTCGAGGGATGATTTCGACCTTGAGCCCAAGCTTCCCGGCGACCTTGGCAGTGGCCGGCCCAATGCAGGCAAACTTGACCTGCGAGAAGGTGGATCTCGGAAGCTGCCCGGAGCCGACGGCTCTTACGAAAGACTTGACGCTTGATCCACTGGTGAAGGTCACGATATCTGGCTTGGCAACGGGATACCGTTTCAGGTCGGGCGGAATGAGTAGCGTTCTATAGATCACTGCTGTCTCGACCTCGGCTCCCGAGTCGCGCAGCAACCGCGGCAGGCTGTCTCCGGAGGCGCTTCCCCGTGGAAGCAGGACCCGGCAGCCCGACAAATCACCCATTTTCGCAGCGAGTTCATGAGCTGTGAATCGGGCCGGCGTCAGAGCCGGCTCAGCCCCGTGACTGCCTACCGCAGCCGAGGTCTTGGGTCCCACGGTAGCGATTCTTGGAGTGCCAGCGGCAGCAATCTCCGTGGTTTGCGGAGCCAGCTCCCACCAAGCCTCTACGGCATTGGTGCTGGTGAAAATCAGCCAATCGAAACGGTCCAGTTCCCGGACGAACTTCAGGGTCTGTGGCCCAGGTTCCAGGGAATCCATCCGAATCAATGGGAGCTGGAGCGTGTCAGCACCAAGTTGCTCCAAGCGCCGGCTTAGATACTTGGCTTGGCCGGCAGGCCGCGTGACCACGATTCTTTTTCCGGCCAGCGGCTTGGCCCCTGCACCCACTTCCTCCAGCAATTCCATGGCGCCCTGACTCAGGGCTCGATGGGCCAGGCGGCAACCCAATTCCAACCCGCCGCCGCCTTTGCCGCTGAGCGCGATGTGCCGCTGCCCATCGCACGACAGGACAACCACCTGAAGGTGCAGCGATTTACTGCTACCCTGCGCCCGCCACGCGGCCAGGGCTGCAATGGGCAGGGAACAGCCGCCTCCCAATTCGGCCAGAAATGTGCGTTCGGCGGTGACTGCTTCTCTGACATCCGGATCGTCGATCTGCGCCAACAGGCCACTCAGAAGGGGGTCGTCGCGCCGGCATTGTAGCGCCAGCGCGGCCTGCCCGGGGGCCGGCAGCAGGGTTCGAACCGGAAACCATTGGCTGACCAGCGGGGCCAGCCCCAAACGGCGGAGCCCCGCAGCAGCCAGGATGGTCGCATCATACTCCTTGCGGAACACCTTGCCGACTCGGGTATCGACATTTCCCCGAATGGGAGCGAACTTCAAATCGGGACGCAGGGATCGAAGCTGAGCCTCCCGCCTTGAGCTGCTGGTGCCCACCAGGGCGCCGGCCGGCAACAACTGCAGGTTGGCGGCTGAATGGGCCACCAGGCATTCACGGGGGTCGTCGCGGGTGGGTGTCGTCAGCAAAAGATGCGGGTCGTTTTCGGCAGGTAAGTCCTTTAGAGAGTGTACGACCACATCGACCTCGCCAGCCTTGAGCCGTTCATTGAGGGAGCTGGTAAAGACTCCTCGACCCGCCATTTGGGTTAAGGGTACCGACGCTCGGCGGTCACCTTCAGTACTGAACCCTTGTACCTGGTAGTGTAGGTTGGGACAATGGGCTTTCATCAGATCCAGGGCATGGTGGGCCTGCCATAGAGCCAACTTCGACTTTCTGGTGCCGATGCGGATACAGGTACGGCCAAACATCAGACTTCCGAGCAATCGCCGGCTTGGTCGAGGCCGAAAAGTTCACGCACGGTAACCTCGTAGTCTTTCCAGCCGCCAGGATCCACACGCCCTCGGAGGCGTAGCGTGGGCTCATGCAGCAGCTGATTGACCAAAGTGTGCGAGAAAAGCTTGAACTGGGTCACGGTCTCGGGATCGGCATGGATCAAGCGCTCCAAAACCCGTTTCAGTTCTCGCTGTCGGATAGATTCGGCTGCCCGCCGGAGATCGACCACAAGGGGGCGGGCGCCGCGGTCCGTGACCTTTTGGCGAAGGGCCTGCAACTCCTCTCGGATGATGCGTTCCACTGTCGGAATGTGAGCCTGCCTTCGTCGCAGCCCACTCTCCATAATCGCCTCCAAGCCCTCAGCTTGACACAGGTGTAGACCTTCGAGCTGTCCGATCCGGGACTCGGCATTGCGTGGGACTCCAAGGTCGATGATGGCCACCGGTGCGGCGCCTCGCCTGCGTATCAATCTCTCGGCAATGGCTTTATCAATGATGGGGCTGGCTGCGGAGGTAGCCAGAAAGACCACATCCGCCCCTATCAGAGCTTCAGCAAGATCGGTCATCTCAAGGACGCGGCATCCATACTCGGCGGCGACCGAGTGAGCCCGGGCTAAAGTACGGTTCACCAAGGAGACATTTCGGATACCCCGGTTACTGAGGACCTTCAGGAGCAGCAGCCCCATTTCTCCCAGTCCCACCACGACCACTTGTCTTCGATCGAGAGGGCCGAGATACCGTTCCGACCAGCAAATGGCGGCTGAAGCCGGACTGAGTGCATCATGACTGATAGCCGTTTCTGCTCGCGCTCGCCGCCCGGCTCTGATGGAGGTTTGGAAAACCGGCCCCAGAGACTCTCCCAGGGCGCCTTCTTGGGAGGCCTCCCGGGAGGCCGCTTTCACCTGTCCCAAAATCTGGGTCTCACCCAGAAAAATGGAGTCCAGCCCCGCGGCAACCCGGCATAGGTGCTCCACGGCCTCCCAACCTTCCAAGTAGAAAAGCATTCCTTCCAGCTCGGAGTGTGCCGTGCCGCCGGCATGGCGCAGCAAGGCTTTCAAATCCGCTGCAGCGCTGCCGTATTGGGAGTCAAATGCCGCATACAATTCAATCCGATTGCAGGTCGCCAGCAAGGCCAGCTCCCGCGGACCCTGCCAAGTCGGGGCGGAGCCGGCTGCGGTCTTGCTGACTTGCAACAGGTCGGACAGCGAGCAACGGAACTTCTCACGTAATCGGAGTGGAGCTGTTCGGTGGCTCAAGCCCAGGCAACTGATGAGCTTTCCCCTCATAAGAATCCTCCGTCGTCCTGATTCTCTCGACTACCGGATTTGTCGATGACCAACCCTTCCTCCTTGAACAGAGAGCAATTATCGGGGCTCCAGGTCAAAGGGTCTTGAGGGTCCTCCGGTGCCGCAACTGTAGGAGTCATGAAGCCACTTGCTCTCGAGACTCTTTCGGAATCTCCTCTAACTTGCTGTCCGATAGCTTGACCACTTCCCCCACGACAACAACGATGGGCGCGCTCAGCGCCTCTTTCGCGGCTACCTCCGCAATCGAGCCCAAGTCGGCCACCACTCTTCTCTCTTTCTTGGTAGTGGCCCACTGCACGGCAGCGGCCGGTGTGGCGCTGCTCTTGCCCGCCTGTATCAGGCCGCGACTCAACGCCGGCAATCTCGATCGTCCCATCAAAATGATCAGGGTGTCGAGACGGGCCAAAGCCTCAAAGTCCAAGTCTCCGGAATGTCCGGTGACTATGGTGCAGCTACGGGCGACTCCTCGATGGGTCACGGGAATCCCCAGACTGGCGGGGCCTGCCAGGGCACTGCTGATACCCGGGATCACCTCGCAAGGAACATTCCGTTTCCGGCAGTAGGCCAGTTCCTCGCCACCTCTCCCGAAGACGAAAGGGTCGCCGCCTTTCAAGCGGACGACACGTTTGCCGGCTTTGGCGTGCCGGACCAGAAGTTCATTGATACTTTGCTGGTCAGGGCCCAACTGACCGGGACGTTTACCCACATCGATCAGTTGACATTGTGCCGAGGTCTCTTGCAGCAACCGGCGGCTTACGAGGCGGTCAAAAACCACCAACTCGGCCGTTCTGATGGCCTTGCGACCAGCCACCGTGATCAGCTCGGGATCTCCCGGTCCCGCTCCTACCAGTTGCACCAAGCCTTCACCCGGCATGGACGGCCTCCTGTATCTTCAGCAAGGTCGCGCCCGACCGTTGCTGAAGCAGATCCCGGATGATCTCTTCGACCACCGGGTCCTCTCCCACGGGCCGATCAATCAAGTACTCTCGGCCCGAGCCATCGCGCCCCAGGAATTTACCGAGCTTGGAAGAGCGATCCCCTTGAAGTGCAAATATCTCACCGATTTCGGCTGCGTGTAGACCCCCTCCAATCAAGAATGGCAAGATCAGAAAATGGTCCGCTGCAACCTCTTGAACTGCCTCCTCCGGCGACGGTGAATCAGCCAGGAACGCAGCCCCGACGGCGCCGCACACCTGCTTGAAGCTCAGATAATTCGCAGCCTGCAAAGCAGTCAATCGGCTGGTGGAAGAGCGGCTCGTGCCATGTCCCAAGACGATGACGGCCGTACGTTCCGGGTTCCAGCCCGTTCGCTCCAGCAACTTCCGGCAACGCTTCAGCATGGCCGAGTGCAGCAACCAATGACTGCCGACCGCAGAGGTCACATGGACCCGCAAGCTCGCGGCATTGGTGTTCTTGCGCAGCTCTCGAGGGAGTACGACTCCGGAGTAGTAGCCTTCGGCCATGAATAAGGGCACCACCACGACTTCCCGGCTGGAGACCAAACTCAAGACCTCCCGGAAGGTCGGCTTTCCCTGGTGATAAGCCAGCAGAACCTGGGGAAATCCCCCCTTCCGGCGGAGACTCTCGGCTTGAATCTTGAGGGCCCGCATCAATTCGGCACTTCGAGATCCATGGGACGCCAACACGACCGAAAAGTCTTTTTGTCTACTCATGTCGTTATCGTGTCCCCTGCCTTGGTAGATCAGTGGAGTCCGCGTTCCGTTTTCTCTCAACCGGACCAGCACCCCTGGCATTGATCAACTCCGCCAGCAATGGTTCCGAGGAGGCTGCTCTTGGTGGCGGTTGGCTCCGCATCGGATCTTCAAGCCGGCTCAGAAGGGTTGAGAGTTCAAGCACAGGAGCGCGGTTTCGGATGTCGACGGCGAACCTCTCCTTGGGATCGTCGAGGTGTTCAACCGAAAAATCGCGGTTACCGAGCAAGCCCTCCAAGAATTCAGAAAGCTGGGCAATGGCCTGTTGCAGTGTCGTCTCCCGGTTGGGAGCATTGAGACGATCATTGATGGTGATCCGGAAACGATCGGTCTTAATCTTGACTTGCCGCTCCCGGAGGAGCTTGGCTGCTTCCAAGAGGGTGCGGAAAATCGCTCCCAAGTACTCCTGGTTGGAGCCTTGAAAGGGGCGCTTGCGGAAATAGGCAAAGGAAGCTGATCGCTCCAACTCCAGGCTGAAGTTACCTTCATGCGCCACCAGTAGAACTCCCGGTCCTCCCGCCACATGGCTGTAGTCATGCACGTCGATGAGGAGATGATCCGGAACCAACTGACCTTGGATCCAGGAATGAAATACGGGCACAAAGTCCCGTGTCCCGACCGACTTGGGAGCCTCTACACCCAGCTCTAAACCTAATCTGGTGAATTCCATAAGGACCTAAGTCGCCAGAGCAAGTTGGCGGTCTAAAGAAGCGACCGCGATCCCGCGCTCCACGATGCGGGCATAACAGGCGTGAGAAGCTTCGATAAAGAGCTGTGTCTCCTCCAGACGCTGGAGAACCTTGTCGTGGTCTTGTCCTGTCAGAGGTCCCGTGTGGCGGCGAAAAAGATAGTTGGCAAACTTGCCTCGGGCGAATCGATCGTAGAAGAGTTTGGTGTCATAGAAACGTTGCTTGAATTCCGTGACCACTCTGTCAGGACTGAGGGGAAGGTCGGGGGATTCGTTTTTGACCAGACCTGCCGCGGCCTGAAGCATGGCCTGGTAGCTGAGTCGATCGGCTTGAGCGAAGTCCCTCTCGTCCATCCTGAGCTGGGCTTCAAAAAGCAGGCGCTCGGCGACGGCCAGATCGAAGTCGATCGCGGGGACTACTTCCCCGGCGCATTCACCCGTCCCCATGTCACCTAGGGTGAACTCCCTGGGATCGCCCCAATCGGAATAGAAGCCGGGATTCTGCTCGTAATCCGGGACCTTCATGAACTCGGTCAGCATCGCTCTTAAATCTCTCTTCCCAATGCGCTCGACAAAGGCCTTGAAGGGCTCTCCCTGCTCTCGTTCGGCCACGAAACGCTCCACAATGCGCTCGATAACCTGGGGTGCGGCCCTGGAGGGTACCGACCCAATCCCGAGACCATAAGCTCCGGCGTTGTTGAGCCGGGTTCCGCCCAGGAACACCTGGAAATGGGGGACTTTGCGTTTGGCAACGGTACGGCTGGTTCCGTAAAACCCGATATCGGCCACATGGTGTTGACCGCAGGAATTGAAGCAGCCGCTGATCTTGATGCGGAGGTTGGTGACGGCTTGGTCCAGTTGCAGAAACTTGCTTTGCAAACGGGTGCGAATCTCAGCGCCCAGTCCGCGAGAAGAAGCGATGCCCAGCTTGCAAGTATCCGTTCCCGGACAAGCCGTCACGTCGACAATCGTGCCGGCTCCGGGATCAGCAAGACCGATCCCGTGCAAGGCCCTGTAAAGCTCGGCCAAGTCCGATTCGCTGACCCAGCGAAGAACGATATTTTGTTCCACCGTGGTTCGAATGTTGTCGCCGCAAAAGCGGCGAGCGATGTCAGCCAAGCGGCGCAACTGCCAGGCGGAAATGTCTCCCAGGGGCAGTGTGAGGGTGGCCGTCACGTAGTGGGCTTGACTCTGGTGGTAGACGTTAGTCCGGGCCCACTCCCGGAACTCCGCACTCACGCGTTGGCCGTTGAGCGCCTGTGCCGGATGTAACGGTCGCTCTGGAGATTCAAAGGCCTCGGCAGCAGACAGGTCCTCCAAGCTGTGAGGCGGCAGGCTGTTCCGTTCTTCTGCCACCAGCCTCCGTAACTCATCGATTCCGAGCCGGTTGACCAGGAACTTGAGCCGCGCTCGCGATCGATTTTTTTTCTCACCCAGTCGTCTGAAAATACGGGCAATAGCGAGCGTGGCGGGAAGCAGCTCCTCGACGGGGAGAAATGGCTCCAACAGCTTCGCCTGCTGGGGAACAGCTCCCAGACCGCCGCCCACATAGAGCTCGAATCCTCGTTCCTCGGAACCATTTCTGACCCGTGTGGCGGCGATCGCCCCGATGTCATGCATTCGAGCCAAGCCGCAGGCCTCGCCCCGGCATCCGGAGAAGGCAACTTTGAATTTGCGTCCGAAGTTCTGGGCATCCGGATGGCCCAGGAGAAACTTCGAGCAGGCCTTGGCATAGGGCGTCACGTCGAAGGTTTCTTCTCGGCAAACACCGGACAGCCAGCACGCCGTCACGTTACGAACCGTATTGCCGCAGGCCTCGCGTGTGGTAATACCGGCCGCCGCCAAGCGGCGCATCAGGGAAGGGGTGTCTTCGATATGGACAAAATGCAGTTGGAAGTCCTGGCGCGTCGTAATGTGCACCACACCACTCGAATATTCTTCCGCCAAGTCGGCCATGACTTCCAGTTGATCGGGTGTAACGCCTCCGTAGGGCACCTTGATTCGCTGCATCCCGGGCGCATCCCAAAGCGTTTCCGGTCCTTTGGTCAGAGCGGCACTGGGGTACCGGAGTTGTTGGGAACGAATTCCGTCGTGGCGATGCCCGTTATCGTAGCGTTGTCCGTAGACACCGCGCCGAAGCCGGCTTTCCGCGAAAATCTTCTCTTCCAGCTTGCCCTGACGTTTCAACTCCATCTGGGTTTCGTAGACGTCGATCTCCTCGCCAAGTTTTTCGTCCACTCGATCTGCAAGTTCCTCTTTCCAGGTCTTCATGGTGCTTTCCTATTGGTGCGGCAGCCACTTCACGATTCGTAAACTCGGCTCTACCGGGCCTGTCTTCCCGTCTTCGCCTAGGAGCAGGTTGGCTTTCTCCGCCATGCGGCCAACCGAGGGAGGCAACTTGTTTAGAAGTACCTTAGCCACGCGTTGCCCTGACGAAGACATCTTCTTCCAAGTCTTTTCCAGGATTTCAACGACCTTGGTTTCCTCGTGCTTCTTGAGGAATTCGGCCAGCTCGAGTTCCAGGAACGCCAAGCAGATGGCATTTTCGAAAAGCTGGACCTCCGGCTCCCGCTTCAAACGGTGCTTGAGAATCAGTTCACCCACCCGTTCGACGGTCGGGGAATCGTAGCCGCTGTCGTGGAGGATGGTTCGGGCCTGCCGGCAGTGGAAATGAGCCAGCTCGCGGCGCCACTTCATATATCCGTTGCGATCCATAGGGTAGGTCTCACGAGGGATCTTCCAGCGCCGAATGTGTTGCGCATTGGCAGCTAAGAGCAAAGCTTCGGTGGGAGCCTCGATCAGCCGCAACAGCCAGTATTGAAGCCGCTGGTGGTAGAGGAGCGACCAAGGCATGCTCCTGCCATCCACCACAACCAGGCGCGGATCTTCCTGATGGGCAGCATGCATCCGCGCCGTGGCATCTTGAAAGCGCTCGGATGCGGTGGTTGTCTGACTTTCCACTGATCGGTTTCTCCAATGATCCCAATCTGTTCCCCAAGCAAAAAAAAGCCCGCAGGAGCGATCCTGCGGGCGGTAAGCTCAGATTGGGTTTTACGTTATATTCCCCTCGGGTCATGAGCCGGCAACAGTCTTCGCTCCCTGCTTGTCAATGGAGTGCGACAACAGCAACAGATTGTCCGCATGCTCATGATGCAGTCAGTGACGAACAACAAAGGGACTGGCACGGTGCTCATTTCCTGTTGAATTCGACATGATTCGGTGCCTGCTTGTCAAGCTTAAAACTGACCCGCGTTCCGCAAACAGTGGCGAGGCCCTCCAACGCAAGGCCGGAAAGGCTTCTCTATTGTACGCTTGGGAGGAACTCGGCGCCCGTGATAGAAGCCGCCACGTTGCACGCTGCTAACGCCCCCCCGTCTATTCCCGGGAAGTCCTCCCTGGCACCGGCACCACCGGCAGGGTGGTGAAGATGCCGGCGCCGGCATCCAGCTCCACGGCCACTCCGGTAAACTCTCCCTCGGCCGTGCAGCGCACCAACCCCACGAAGTCGGAGGTGTCGGTACGGGTGAACACCTCTTCGATGAAGCGGCCGTCCTGCCCGTTGACCTTCAGAGTGATCTCTTCCTCTTCCAGCACGATACCCTCTTGCATCAACCGGCAACTGACCACCAGTTCTTCTGCTTCCAGGTTGCGGATGGCGGCCGCCGTGCTGATCGCTCCCTCCTGGCGCCGGGCAGGAAAGAGGGCATCCGTTAAAGGTTGACCGGTTCCCACTCCGGCCACTCCAACCCCAGGAAGGTCGAAGCGCAGCACCCCTCCGATGGGACCTTCTGCAACCACCCTCACCGATCCTGCCACCACCTCTCCTTGACCATGGGTGGAAATCGTCACTGCCTGCAGCGGTTGCATCTCAGTCTGAACAGTTAAGCCTCCGTCCTCTGCCAGCTCCAGATCTCCCGTGACCTCCACCACCGATTGGGCGGCAAGCCTTTCTCCTTCCCGATCGTAAAAGTAAAAGCTGGGACGGGTGGGAGGAATGGGCGTCGTAAAGGGACCGGCGGGACGACTCGGCCGGATGGACACGTTCACCAACACCAGATCGGAGGTGATGGAAGCACCATTGGCGAAGTGGGCAAAATCAAGGGCATACTCCCCGCCTCTGAAGACCGTCCGGTCCACCGGCAGCACCGGCAAGGTGGTAAAGATCCCCTGGCCGGCATCCAGCTCCACCGCCACTCCGGCAAACAGTTTTCCCGCCGGTGCGGTGCAGCGCACCATCCCCACGAAGTCCGTCGTGTCGGTCGTAGTAAACACCTCTTCGATAAAGCGGCCGTCCTGTCCGTTGACCTGCAGCTCGATCTCCACCTCTTCCAGCACCGCACCCTCTTGCATCAACCGGCAACTGACTACCAACTCTTCGGCTTCCAGGTTGCGGATGGCTGCCGCCGTGCTGATCGCTCCCTCCCGCCGCCGGGCTGGAAAGAGGGCATCTCTTAAAGGTTGACCGGCTCCCACTCCGGCCACTCCAACCCCCGGCAGGTCAAAACGCAGCACCCCTCCGATGGGACCGTTGGAGAGGACCGTCACCGATCCCGCCACCACCTCCCCTTGACCATGGGTGGAAATCGTCACTGCCTGCAGCGGTTGCATTTCACTTTGAACAGTCAAGCTTCCGTCCTCGGCCACCTCCAGCTCTTCGGTGAGCTCCACTACCGATTCGACTGCAATCCTTTCGCCTTCCCGGTCGTAGAAGTAAAGCGAGGGGCGGATGGGACGAGCGAACACGTTCACCAACACCAGATCGGAGGTAATGGACGAACCGTTGGCGAAATGGGCAAACTCCAATCTTCCCACTCCCGGAGTCACCTCGACCTGGCTGGAAGAGTTGCCGGCGCCGGCGGCGCTGACCGCACGCACCTGGAAGAGATAGAGCCGGCCGTTAGTCAGCTCGGTGACCGTATGGGTGGTCTCGGTCGACCCGGTGGATATCCAGCCCCCGCCCGTCCCGCTGATCAGATACTCGTAATCGGTGATTGCAAAGCCGCCGTCGTCTTCCGGCGCCTCCCAGGAGAGTGTCACCTGCTCGTCTCCCCCCACCGCCTCCAGATTCCTGGGCGCCGACGGCACCGGGTTGGGAACGGGAGGGGGACCGCCGCCGCCGGGAGGTGGAGATGGCGTCGTCTGCACCGTCTCCACACCACCATAGCCCAGGGCGTTCACCCCCCGCACTTCGAACACGTATTCCCTGCCGTTCGTCAGGTTGGGCACCGTCGCGGCCCTCTCCACCGGGGCAACCCTTATCCAGTCGCCGGACATCCCGCCGGGCTCCGTCCAGCGGTATTCGTAGCGGACGATCGGAGCGCCGCCGATGTTCTGCGGGGCATTCCATCTCAGCGTCACCCGGCCGTTGCCAGTGCTGGCCGTCAGACCGATCGATGAGATCGGCACCGTCACCCCCGGCGGCGCCACTCGGACCGCAATAGTCGCCGCCTCGTTCGGCCTGTTGTCTACGACCGATGTCACTCTGTTCGCATGCACTGAGATTGTGAGGGTGTAATTGTGTGCCACACTTGCGGTCCTCGGGGCCACGGTGGTGGTGAATATCCGGTCATCCGTGGTCTGCAATGCCGTAATGGTTGGATCGCAGGAAACCGGGTTGTTTGCGCTATCCGTACAGGGAGGTTCCTGCTGCGTAGCAATATCGTTGCTGGTGAAGCCCCTCACCGCCTCCGAAAAGCTGAACCGGAACGTGAACGGACCCTCCACCGGCGTCGGCGGGTCCGTTGTCATCTGAACCCTCAGCGGGACGATGGTCCTCCCCTCGCCCGGCTCCGACCAATTACTCCTCCCTTCCTCGTTGCTCGCCCGCACCTGCACCTGGTAGACCGTGCCCTCTTTCAGTCCCGTGAGCATCGCCGTCAGGGCCGGGCTCTCGTGCTGCGCATCGGTGAAGACGCCGCTGTCGCCTTCCCGGTACTGCACGTCGTAGTCGGTGATGGGCGGCCCGCTATTGTCCGGTTCAGCCCAACTCACCCTCAGGCTGTCCTCCGTCTCCCCTGAAAATGTCGGAGCTTCCGGGACATCCGGCGGTTCCCGCTCGTTGCTCACCCTGACCGTAATCACCTGCTCTGCCGTCAGCTCCCGGTCCCCAGCGCCACTGGTCACGCGCGCCGTCACCACGTACTCGTTGTCCTCCGCCCCGCTCGGCGGATCGCTGCTCACGACATCGGTGGGGAACTCATAGTCCGGCGCCTCCTGGAAACTCAGATCTCCCGTATCGGAAGCGACCGTAAACTGCGACCGGTCGGCCCCGCCCACGATCGCCCAGCCCGTCACCTCGTCCCCTGGGTCGACATCCCTCGCGGTCAGCCGGGTCACCCGCGCCTGATTCTCAGTGACCTCGAACGGCCCCCGGCTCGTGATCTCCGGAGCCGTGTTGGGCGCCCCTGTGGTGTTGGTCACCGGTTCGTTGCTCAGTCCCAGAGCGTCGTTGCCCACCGCGTCCCGGATCGGGTTCGTCCCCGGACTGTAGCTCACCCGAATCCCCGTCTCCCCATGCTCCACCGCCGGGTCGAGGGTCAGTTCCACCGCGCTCCCGCTTACCGCAACGTTGGTGACGCTCCGCCCAGCGCCCTCGACATTCACCGTGAAGTCCCCTGTCCCCGGCCTCGAACTCCCGTCCAGAGCCTCTCCGTAGGTCAGCGTCAGTTCGGCCTCGTTCACCGCCGCGCTCTGAAACACGGGCTTGACCCCGTCCATTCTGTGAGCCGCATCGGCCGCCAATCCGTCATGGTCCAGTACGGCGTCATTGTCCGCGCCGTCCTGGATGGTCCCCCCGTTCAGGTCAATGCGGCCGGCAGCAATGCTCACCCCGTCGGTGTCTTCGTCCCCCAGGGCCACCTCGTAGCCGAACACCGGCGCCGACGTGCCACTGCCTCTCAGGTAGCCCGCCGGCCGGTTCCTGCTTCCTACCTCGAGCCTCAACTGCGGTGTCTTGGTCACCGCCACCGTCTCATCGAACGTCACCGTTACTTCGATCACATCGCCCACGCCATAGGTCTGGTTCGTCCCCGGACTCGAGGTGATCTCGATTCCATCGATCATTGGCGCCGCCGTGTCCGGCGTATCGTTCCTTACCGTCTCGTTGCTCAGTCCCAGAGCGTCGTTGCCCACCGCGTCCCGGATCGGGTTCGTCCCCGGGGTGTAGCTCACCGTGAACCCCGTCTCCCCATGCTCCACCGCCGGATCGAGCGTCAGCGCCACCGTCGCGCCTCGAACCGCGACCCGGGTGACTGTCCGCACATGATCGGCCCCCGCAACCGTGAAGTCATCCGTCTCCGGCGTCGAGCCCCCGTCCAGCGTTTCGTTGTAGGTCAGCGTCAGCGTTGCCCCGTCCACCACCGCCCCGCCGGTGACGGCCAACTCCGGCTTGACGCCGTCCACCTTGTGGCTCGAATCAGCCGCCAACGCCTCATGGTCCAGTACGGCATCATGGTTCACGCCGTCCCGGATCGTTCCGCCGTTCCGGTCGATGCTGCCGGTAGCAATCCTCACCCCGTCGGTGGCCAGGTCGCCGCTCGCTACCCGGTAGGCGAACACCAGAGTTTCGCTGTTCGAACCGCGGTCGTAGGTCGCTGGCTTTGTCTGCGCCCCCACCGTCAGGGACAACCCCGGCCGCCCCGTCACCACCACGGCTTCATCGAATGTCACCGTCACCTCGATCACATCGCCGGGAGCGTAGATCGCATCCGGCCCCGGATTCGAGGTGATCGCCACCGTGCGCACCACCGGTGCCTTGGTATCCACCGGGAACACCTCGCTCGCCGCCAGGTTGCCGTTGCTCAAAGCGTCCACCACCGCCCCCGCCGTCACCGTCACCCTCACGTCATCCTCAATGCCGGCGTTCGGCGTGATCTCGAGGGTGTAGACCGCACCCGCGCCCGTGAAGTTCGACCCCGTACCGTTGGTCACCGCGATCTCGCTCGCTTCAAGACCCATTACCAGCTCCGAAAAGGTGATCGTCACCGTGAACCCGTCCTTGGTCGGATGGGTCGCACTGCTGGTGATCGACGCCACGACCGGGCCTGTGGACCGGGCAGGGATGATATGCGATGCGGGAACTTCCGACAGCACGGTTCCGCCAGCCGTGCAGATGCCGCCCGAAGCGCAGGACTGGCCGGTAACCAGGGCGAAGGTGACGGCGCCGGCTCCGGTGGGAGTCAGGGTGAAGAGATAGGCATTGGCCGGTTCTCCAGCTACTATGTGGGCCGAGACGCTTGCGACTGTCGCCCCCTGGACGCTGACCCATGGCCAGGTGGTGGCGGCAGGGTCCGGGTCCACCACCGGCTGGTTGAACGAAACCACCACCTTCGGTGCATCGGTCGGGCCGAGATGGAATACCGAAGTGGCAGGACTCTCGACGATCTCCGCCCTCAGCGGGCCGGGCGTGTCCGCCAGCGCGTCGGCGGGGACGGGTGACGCCGTCAGGGAGGGCCGCTCTTCGGTATTCTCTTCCGTGAACCTGATGAAGAACTTTTCCTGACCCGTGGCCGGATCGACCTGCGTGACCGTCTCCTCCAGGGGTGGCTGGCCTCGTTGGTTTCGCCCCCAACTGATCAGCCAGTCGCCGTTGTCCATGGGCACGACCTGCCCGCCGGAATAGCCGAGCGCTGCTTTGTTTCCATGCAGGGAATGATCGCGGACGAAGACCGCCTCGCCGGCGTCGAGGTCCAGCGCATACTCCACCGCACGGCTGTACTCGCCGTGCGTCCCCACCGGCTGGTGGTCCTTCCAGGGATCGATCAGGCACACGGCTCCGTTGTCGAAGAGCAGGAGATGGCCGTTCGGCAGCAGCGTCGCGGAGTGCTGGCCGCAGAATTCCCCCTCGGGATCATTGACCACCATGATCGGCGCTGGGCCGATATCGCGTGACGCCCACTCATCATCACTCAGGTTGGTGCGTCCCACTCGCCACTTCACGGATCCGGTGGCGACGTCAATGCCGAGCACCTTCGAGCACCCCCGGAATGATCCGACGATAGTGTGATCGCCCACCAATTGGAGGGAATTGAGGTGGGCATACCCTGCAAACGTTGATCGTGCGAAGCGGTGCTGGACGCAATCCCCGAGCGGCATGTTGCCCCAGGAGTTCCAGGTGAACAGCGCCTCCCTTTCGTCGGGAGTGATGATCTGAATGGCCGAATCGTACAGGGAATGGATGTGATACGGGTTCCCCTCTGCATCGGTGAATGTCAGATGGCTGAGGTTTCTCCCCTTCCGCTCATACGACATCAGCAGGTAGTTGCCGTTGGGCAGTATCACGAAGTCATGCGCGTCCATGTTCTGCAGCGGGAAGACCGTGCTGACCTGCTCATCGATCACTTCCAGGTGCTGATCCAGGACGTTGACCCGGTTGGAGATCCAGGTGGCGTACGCGTAGCGATAGACCTCATCCGGACCGACCCGGAAGAACCAGGTGCGACTCCGGGCATCGGCGTGGGTCTCTCGGAATCTCGGGACGCCGTTGCTGTCCATCATCACCAGATGTCCGGCGTGATGGAACAAGAGCAGGCCCTCGAACACGCCCTCGGCATCCTCATACCGGCCCGCCTCGATCTCGTAGAACTTGGCATTGAGGCAGTGGACGTGGTAGACGGTGTGGGCGCCGTTGCGGTCGGTCACGCTGATTGGCACATCGCTCGTTGGGGTCACCTCGACCGTTGCAGTCATATCGCCTGTGGAGTTCCCGCTCGGTACCCTCCCGTCGACCGCCACACGGGCGTTCGAGGGTGCGCGCAAGGTCACCTGCATCGTGTCGCTGCCATTGCAGCCGATGGCGTAGTGCAAGGTCTCCGGAGCGAACGCGGGCTGCATTTCGCGCGTCGTATCCCCCGTTGCGGCGCCGGTGGTCACCCGAAGCGTCGTCAGCAGCGGTCCCGTCACCACGTTGGACGCCACCTTCTCAACACTGTGGTCAAGACCGTGCTCGTCGTCGTAGGTCGCTGTCACCCGCAGGTAGGCGCCCGTATCGGCAGCAGTCGGCATGTAGCTGGCTTCTGTGGCGCCGTCGATGACCACCCAGACGTTGCGTCCCGCCGAGCGCTCCCACTGCCACATGGCCGTCCCGGCCGTGACGCCGTCGGGGTCCGTGAGCGTTGCGGTCAGCGGGTCGCCCATCTTGGGCCGCGCCGTGGTCAGCGAGATGGCGCCGGCCTCGTTCTCGTCGGTGACCGTGACGGTCACACTCTTGAGGGTGAGAGCGGAGCCGGCTCGGGCGAGCACGATCACCTCGTAGGCGTTGTTGGCGTCCTTGTCGTCGGGCGCTTCGTAGTCCGGCAGCTTGGGGAAGGAGTTATCGTCGTCCGGGTCGATGTGGAAGCGAAGGACGCCCGCTGGGTTATCGATGCTGAAGTGCTCGGCATCGTCTCCGCCGAGGTTCCACGCGATGCCGTCCCGGTCCTCGTCGGAGGACGCGGTGTAGGCGGCCACCCGCACGGCCCTGTTCTCGGCGTAATCCGTGCTCGACGGTCCCTCCAACTCCGTGAACAGTTCAAGGACGTTTTGCAATGTCACGCGGATATCCGCCGTGTCCGTGTCGTCGCCGTCGCTGACCTGCACGGTGATTTCATAGGTCCGGTCCCCGTCGGCGTCGCCCGGGTTCTCGTAGTCGGGGGCCGCCGCGAAGGCCAATTCGCCATCGGTGCTCAACATGAACTGGCCCGCGTCCGCGCCGCCCGCCTTGGACCACTCCAAGTCTGCCGCGGCGCTGTCCTGGTCCTCCGCGGTCAAGGTCTCCACCGCTGTCGTCCCCTCATCGACAGTGAAGGCCGTCGCACTGGTGATCTCCGGCGTTACCGACTGGCGAGTGAAGGTCAGGGTTGCGATCGGCTGGTCCGAGAACTTGCCCGTTCCCTTGATGCTGCTGATGGCGCCCTGTGGATCCGTGGCGGCGTTGTTCAGTGAGAACTCCGTGCCCTCCTCGGTCCCGGCGTCATAGGGAAACAGCTCTACCGTGTGCACCGCCAGCCAGTCTCCCTGCGCATCGAGCAAAGACAGACCGGAGACGCCCACGAACCAGTCCGGGCTGGGGGCGACCATCGTGAGCAGAGTGACCAGGGGATGGGCCGTGGTGACCGTGAAGTCCACTGTGGCTGTGGGCGTCCCGCCGCTGGGGAGACTCTTCTCGATGACGGCGACGGCATTCATGTTGGCGTTGATTTCAGACTTGAAGGTGGCCGTGTTCCCCAGTTCGGCGACTTCCTCGACCCCCCTGCCAGCCATGGCGCCACTGCTCCAAAAGGTCACGCTGCCATTGTGTACGGCGCCGATCAAGGTCGTGAAATGCTCGCCGGATGGGACGGATACCCCGCCGGCCAGGGCACTGGCGGTGAATTTGCCTTCAAATGTCAACCGGTAGGTGGCCGATTGCGCGTGCGCCGAGCCGTTGAAGCCCGGGACGGAGAGAAGGGCGAGAAATGTCCAGACGAGGGTGAAGAGCGACCCGTACCGGCTTGCAAGACGAGTGAAGCGCCCCTGACAGCGCCGGGGATACCTGCGGCGCATGGCGTCACACCACCCAGGCCGACGGGCGGGGCCGTTCGGAAGATCCGACGGATAGAGTGCGGGGCTGGTTGTTCGGGCGGGGGGGCTGAAGATTCTTGCCCATAGTGCTCGGCTCTCATTATGAGAGCCACCGGACCAGGCCGCTTTTGTCAAGCCTTCTTTTCGAGCCATCCATGACTTTTTCGAAACCCCGCGCCGTTCCGACCGGGATACCGCGCCCGCCAGACGGCCGGTCCGATCGTTCTCAACGTCGTCCCCCCGCCCATTTCAGAAGCGCCCCCTGAAACCGGCCTATCGGGCTTCGCCGAGGTGTCGAAAGGACAGTGACCGCCGAGATTCAGTCCGGAACTTCGAACGTGTCCAACGTCCGAGTTGGATCATCTGCCAGCTTAAGCGAACCTCACACGAGCTGTGAAATGGAAAGATTTTGGGCTCTGGGACACTTTAATTTGGGCAATATGCGCGGCCCTTACCGCATTCGATTGCTCGCGCATCTTCCTGAAATTACCGGACGCGCCCGCCGGCCCCAACCCTGTGGGTGGGTGGGTGGGTGGTGACACTCGTGGGGGCAGGTCAAAGGGGAAGGTGGAGTTAATTGTGGGCGCGATGCTCGTGATCGATCGTCCACTGGACATGTGCCGCACAGTGGTCAATGTGGTCAGCGATTCGTGAGTAGGCTAGCTTAGATAGGGGGTACAAGCTATTCTGTGGCGTCAAGTATATAATCACCCGAAAGTCCAATGCCCTACAGCCAAAAGTGTCGGGTGAACGAGGCCCCTGGCAAGATTCCAGACGGCGAGCAAAAGGCAAACCCGCGTTCAAATTTCGTGGTGTGGGGATCAAACCCTGGCGCCAGGCACGCAGGCCATCTAGCCTACCCGCCTCGTGTCATTCAACCAGCGAAAGGCCTGCGACGACAACGGCTTGGCCGAGGACTCTATCCAAGGTGGCGACCGCTGCCTGACGCCTTAGAGCGAGTTCCAGATAGGTGGCATCGTAGAAGGACAGACTGTGGACTTGAGCGAGAGCCAGAGCAGCATCGAAGTCCGTATCCGTGTCGGTCGTCACGGACAAATTTCTCAAAGCCCCAATACGTTGGCTCAGCCCGTCAGCGGTAATGCGGCCTCGGCGTCTGGCGACCAGCAGTGCGTTCCGTACTTCCAGATGCCAGAGCTGCGGCACGATCACTCCGTCCAGCGGAGCCCGCTCAGCAGCGGCCGCGGCTCTTGGGTCAATTTCGTCGTCGAGGAGCCAACAGGCGGCTACCGAAGCATCGAGCACGAACGCGGTCAAAGTCGATGACCTTCGTGGCGGGCGGCAAGAATTTCTTCCCTGGACATCCCGCTAGGCTCCCACTGGGATCTCGCCTCCATGAACCGGTCCATCGCCTCCCTGCGTTGGTCACGGCCCTGGTCTTGAGCGGGCACCAAGTGGGCAACTGGTCGGCCGTGGCGGGTGATGACGATACTCTCGCCGCGTTCGACCGTCCGGAGGAGCTCGGCCAACCGCGCCTTGGCCTCGGTAGCTTGAACTTCACGCATATTCATTACTCCAACTGGTTGAAATAACCAGTCATATTGTACCATGGATTCAAGAATCGACGGTAAGGCGAGGACTGTCCGACTGTTTGATTGGCGCCGGCAGCGAGCATCGAGACTCTTTCTTGTGATTTAGGAAGAATCTCTTTCCCGGACTCCCAACGAGCCTTCGTTGAGATCGCCCCCGTGTTAAACGGTCGAGCGGGGGGCACCTACCCACCCACCCCCAAGCTATCGGCCACGCTCTCGAACGTCGACAGTTTTTTGACGCCCAGCAACCGAAAGGACTCAGTGTAGGAGGTTCGGTAATTATCCCCTTGACCCTCTTACACCCCAATGGGGACTGGTCCCACAAGCGTGTCGATAGCTAAGCTAAGCGAAATGGCCGTTGAGTACCAACCCGCAGGAACGATCAGTGCCAACGGTTGCGACTCGATGGCCCATTTGATCTCGGGGCCCCGCCGCGGAGGGTTACGGAGGCTCCACTCTCGCCCATACCTTCGATTGAGTGCGGTCGCGCGCGCTTTTTGCCTGGCTCAAGGGGCGAACTGGAGAGCCTCCTTTCTGGATCAAATCCCAAGCCTGCGGTGCCTCAACGGATCGATTTGTGCTGTCCCCCGGCGACTCCCGCCGTCTATTCCCGGGAAGTCCTCCCTGGCACCGGCACCACCGGCAGGGTGGTGAAGATGCCGGCGCCGGCATCCAACTCCACTGCTACTCCGGCAAACTCTCCCTCGGCCGTGCAACGCACCAACCCCACGAAGTCCGTCGTGTCGGTACGGGTGAACACCTCTTCGATAAAGCGGCCATCCTGCCCGTTGGCCTGCAACTCGATGTCCACCTCTTCCAGCACTTCGCCCTCTTGCATCAGTCGACAACTCACCACCAGTTCTTCCGCTTCCAGGTTGCGGATGGCTGCTGCCGTGCTGATGCCTCCCTCCTGTCGCCGGGCAGGAAAGAGGGCGTCCCTGACCGCTTGTCCGGCTCCTACTCCGGCCACTCCTACCCCCGGCAGGTCAAAGCGCAGCACCCCCCCCAGGGGACCTTCTGCAACCACCCTCACCGATCCCGCCACCACCTCTCCTTGACCATGAGTGGAAATCGTCACTGCCTGCAGCGGTTGCATCTCAGTTTGAACGGCCAAGCTTCCGTCCTCTGCCAGCTCCAGATCTCCCTCAACCTCCACCACCGATTGGGCGGCAAGCCTTTCTCCTGCCCGATCGTAAAAGTAGAGGCTGGGACGGGTGGGAGGAATGGGCGTCGTAAAGGGACCGGCGGGACGACTCGGCCGGATGGACACGTTCACCAACACCAGATCCGAGGTGATGGAAGCACCATTGGCGAAGTGGGCAAAATCAAGGGCATACTCCCCGCCTCTGAAGACCGTCCGGTCCACCGGCAGCACCGGCAAGGTGGTGAAGATCCCGTTGCCGGCATCCAGCTCCACTGCCACTCCGGCAAACAGTTTTCCCGCGGGTGCGGTGCAGCGCACCATCCCCACGAAGTCCGTCGTGTCGGTCGTAGTAAACACCTCTTCGATGAAGCGGCCATCCTGACCCTTGGCCTGCAGGTCGATGTCCACCTCTTCCAGTACGGCTCCCTCTTGCATCAGTTGGCAAGTCATTACCAACTCCTCCTCTTGCAGGTTGCGGATGGCTACTGCTGTGCTGATGCCTCCCGCCTGTCGCCGGGCCGGAAAGAGGGCATCTCTTAAAGGTTGACCGGCTCCCACTCCGGCCACCCCCACCCCCGGCAGGTCAAAACGCAGCACCCCGCCAAGGGGACCGTTGGAGAGGACCGTCACCGATCCCGCCACCACCTCCCCTTGACCATGGGTGGAAATCGTCAGTGCCTGCAGTGGCTGCATCTCAGTCTGAACAGTCAGGCTTCCGTCCTCGGCCACCTCCAGCTCTTCTGTAAGCTCCACCACCGATTCGGCTGCAATCCTTTCGCCTTCCCGGTTGTAGAAGTAAAGCGAGGGACGGATGGGACGAGCGAACACGTTCACCAACACCAGCTCGGAGGTGATGGACGAACCGTTGGCGAAATGGGCAAACTCCAACCTTCCCACTCCCGGAGTCACCTCGACCCGGTTGGAAGAGTTGCCGGCGCCGGCCCCGCTGACCGCACGCACCTGGAAAAGGTAGACTCGGCCGTTAGTCAGCTCGGTGACCGTATGAGAGGTCTCGGTCGACCCGGTGGATATCCAGCCCCCGCCCGTCCCGCTGATCAGATACTCGTAATCGGTGATTGCAAAGCCGCCGTCGTCCTCCGGCGCCTCCCAGGAGAGTGTCACCTGCTCGTCTCCCCCCACCGCCTCCAGGTTCCTGGGCGCCGACGGCACCGGGTTGGGAACGGGAGGTAGACCGGGACCGATCGGACCGGGCGGGGCGCCCCCTTCGTCGTCCTCGACCGTCACCTGGGCAGTCCGTGTCGAGGACTGCCCCAGCCTGTAATCTGGGCCCGGTTGCAGCGTGGCGATGACCGCCCCGTCGGATTCCTGTTGCTCGTCATCCTCGGTCAGAACCGTCAGGGACGCCGTCGTATCGCCGACGGTAAAGGTCACCTCATCGGGGGGCTGATACGACCCCGTCTGGATCACCTCTCCCCTCTCGGTCACCGCTAGTCCCACCGTCAGCGCCGCCGCCGTGGGCAACTCCCGCGTCAGGGTGAACTGAACTTCCGTTCCTTCCGTCACCGAACGGGCCCCTTCGGCGGCCAAGATGGTGACCAGCGGCGGCAGGGCCGGCTCATCCGTCAACGCTTCTACCGCATTGCCCACCTCATCTCGGATGGGATTGACTCCGGGCGTATAGGTCACTGTTACCGTCTCACCGGCCGTCACCGGCGAGGACAGCCTCAGCGTCACTCCGTTTCCACTCACCACCTGGACCTGGATCACCGGACGGTCGTTTCCCGCCACAACTACCGTGAAGTCCAACGCCGACGGGATCGAGTCCTCGTCCAGCGCCTCGTCGTAGCTCAGCGCCAGCCGGGAGGCATGCACCGTTGCGCTCTGCAGCTTCGGCTCTACCCCATCCACCCGGTGCCCCGAATCGGCCGTCAACCCGTCATGACTCAGTGCGGCATTATTGTTGCCATCGTCCCGGATCGTCCCCCCGTTCAGGGAGATCCTTCCCCGGGGGATGCTCACTCCGTCCTCATCGACCTCACCCCTCTCCACCTCGTAGACGAACACCACCTCAGGGCTCTCCGGCCCGGAGCGGGCGCCGGCCGTCTTGCTCCGATTCCCCACCGTCAGGTTCAGCGTCGGCGTCCCCCCGGTGGTGTCCACCCTTACCGGCTCGTTGTATCTCACCCTTACTGCAATCACTTCCCCGGCTGCATAGGTCTCATCATTCCCCGGGTCCGAAGTGAGCTCGATCCCTTCGATCGACGGAGCCGTCGTGTCCGGTGTCCGGTTGTCTACCTCCCGGTCCGTCAGCACCCCGGCTTCATTGCCCACCAGGTCCTGGATCGGATTGGCCCCCGGCCGGTAACTCACCCTGAGGTCGGTCTCTCCGTGCTCCACCGCCGGAACCAACGTCAACATAACCGCGCTCTCGTTCACCCGTACCCGGGTCACCGTTGGGGTCTCACTGCCCCCCGACACCGTGTAGGCACTGGTTGCCGGTCTTGAAGACCCGTTGAGCGCCTCGTCGTAGGTCAGCGTCAGCGTGGCTCCGTTCACCACCGCTGCATCGGGATCGACCAGCACGGGCGCTACGCCGTCCACCTTGTGCTGTGTGTTGTCCGCCAAGGCGTCGTGCTCCAGCAGGGCGTCGTTCTGTGACCCGTCCCGGATCGTCCCTCCGCCTCGCGACAGGCGGTTCGCTTCGATGCTTACCCCGTCCGGGTCGCTGTCGCCGGCGACCACCTGGTATTCGAACCTCACCGCCCCGCCCGTGACGCTCTGGTAATCTGCCGTTCGATCCCGGCCGCCCACCTTCAGCGTCAACCGGGGCCTCCCCGTCACCACCACCGTCTCATCGAACGTCACCGTCGCCTGGATCGTCTCACCGGCTGCATAGGTCGCATCCGACCCCGGATTGGAGGTGATGCTCACTGTCTCCACCGCCGGCCCCGTCGTGTCTCCCGTGTTGTTGCTGACCTGCCGGTTGTTGAAACTATCTGCGTCGTTGCCCGCTGTGTCCTGAATCGGAGTCGCCCCCGTCCCCGTCGGCGCCGTGTAGCTCACCCGAATCCCCGTCTGCCCGTGCTCCACCGCCGGATCCAGGGTCAACTCCACGGCGCTTCCGATCACCCGAACCCCGCTGACCGTCCGAGTGGCGTTGCCTCCCGTCACCGTGAAGGCATCTGTCCCCGGTACCGAAGACGAATCTAGCGCCTCGCTGTAGGCCAGCGTCAGCGTTGACCCGTCCGCCACCGCCGCCGAGAACTCCGGCGCTATATCATCCACATCCTGTAGCCGGACGATGAAGTCCGCCTCCGCCCGATTGGCCCCGTCACTCACTCGCACTGTGATCTCGTAGTCCCCGTCCCGGTTGGCGTCGTCCGGATTCTCGTAGTCCTTGGCCACCTTGAAGGCGAGTTCGCCGCCGGCCGTCAGCGTGAACTTGCTCCTGTCCGTGCCTCCCGCGATCTCCCACTCCAGATCCTCCAAGCGGTGATCCGCGTCCGTAGCCGCCAGCGTCGCCACCGCGGTCTCGTTCTCCTCCACCAGCAGTGGAGAGGTGGTCGTGACCGCCGGTGCGGCGTCATCATCGGTGATGGTGAGCGTCTGCTGTGTGCCGACGGCATTACGATCATGGGTGGCGGTGATCAGGATCGTCTCGTCGACATCGACGACCTCGTCGTCCACTGAGGTGACGGGCGTCGTCACGGAACTCTCACCGGCTGTAAGGGTGAGCCTCTCCGATTCCACCCTGTAGTCCGTGCCCTTTTCCGCAGTCCCGGAGAAAGACAGCCGGATCTCCTGAGCTTCCGCGAAGGTGACTCCGTTGGTGATCCTCACCGTCACCGTCGAGCTCCCGGCTGCCTCGGCCATCACCGCCGGACTGACCTCCAGGGTCATCACCGGCGCCGCATCGTCGTCCGTGATGGTCAGCGTCACATCGGAAGGATCGGTCACTCCCTGGCTATTGCTGGCCGTCCCCGAAATCCGCACCGTCTTGTCGGGCGTGTCCACATTGTTGTCGTTGGCTCTGATCGTCACCGTCCCCGTGCTGGTGGTTTGACCCGCCGTGATCGTCAGCGTCTTGTTCGCGCTCAGCCTGAAGTCTGCCTCCGCCGCAGCGTCCACCGGCGTCGCCGTAATGGTCACCGTCGTCCTCTCACTCGAGGCGCGGTTCAGCTTCGCCGTCACGGTGCTGGCTCCCCCGTCCTCGCTGATCGAATCGTCCGACAGTTCCAGCGTCACCGTGGGAGCCGCATCGTCGTCCGTGATGGTGAGCTTCACGTCGGCCGGGTCCGTCACCCCTTGGCTGTTGCCGGCGGTGCCTGACACCCGCACCGTCTTGTCGGGCGTGTCGACGTCGTTGTTGTTGGCAGTGATCCTCACCGTCCCCGTGCTCGTGGTCCGGCCCGCCGTGATCGTCAGGGTGTTGTTTGTGCTCAGCGTGAAGTCTCCCTCCACCGCTGGGGAATCGGCCGCGGCGGACACCGAAACGGTCGTCGTCTCGCTCGAGGCGCGGTTCAGCCTCGCCCTGACAGTGGTGAATCCTCGATTCTCATTGATGGAGGTCCGCGCCAACTCGAGCGTCACTGCCGGAGCATCGTCGTCGTCGGTGAGCGTGAGCGTCACTGCAGCCGGACCCATCACGCCCAGACTGTTGCTGGCCATCCCGGAAACCCGCACCGTCTTGTCGGGCGTGTCGACGTCGTTGTCGTTGGCGGTGATCGTCACCGTCCCCGTGCTGGTGATGTGCCCCGCCATGATCATCAGCGTCTTGTTCGAGGTAAGCGTGAAGTCCCGCGACACCGCCGGGGCCACCGCCGTGGCCGATACGGTCACCGTCGTCATCTCACTCGACACATTGCTCAGCCTCGCCGTCACGGTAGTGGACCCTCCATTCTCGCTGATGGAGGTTTGCGACAGCTCCAGCGTCACCGTCGGAGTGTCGTCATCCACGATCGTCAGCGTGACGTCGCCTGGGTTCGTCACCCCCTGGTTGTTGCTGGCGGATCCCGACACCCGCACCGTCTTGTCCGGTGCGTGCACGTTGTTGTTGTTGGCTCTGATCGTCACCGTCCCCGTGCTGTTGGCCTGACCGGCCGCGATGGTCAACGTCCGGTTCGCGCTCAGCGTGAAGTCCCCCATCACGGCCGGGGAGTTCGCCGTGGCGGACACGGTCACCGTCGTCGTCTCGCTCGAGGTATGGCTCAGCTTCGCCGTCACCATGGCGGACCCGCCGTTCTCGCTGATGAAGGCCGGGGACAGCTCGAGCGTCGCCGTGGGCAGGACGCCCGGCATCGGCACCTCCACGGAAACCCGCGGACTGCGGCTCCCTTCGCCGCCGTTGACCACGACCGCCACCTGGTAGACGTAGGTGGCGCCGGCAGTCACGTCGGTGTCGACGTAGGTGCGGTTGGAAGTATTCTCAGCGAGGATCTCGACGGTGGTTCCGGCGGTGCGGTAGAGGTTGTAGGTCCCGCCGGAGATTGCGGACCAGGTCAGCGTCACTTGGCCTACCGTGGGTGTCGCCATCAAGGCCGGGCCGGCGCGAATCTGCTGGCCGAACTCCTGCCAGGTCGCCCCGCCGACCCCATTGGTGTCCACTGAAAGCGCGGGGTACTGGCTGGGCGTCCCGAAATCCCAGGGTGCGTCGTTCAGGCCGTCGCCGTCCAGGTCCCGGTTCCATTTCTGATAGATGCCGGTGTAGTCCGTGGGCGCCTGCAGGTTCGCCGTGGTCTGGCCTCGGCCGTACGATACAGTGGTCGGTCCCGAGGTGTCGGTGTCCCAATAGCTGTTGTTGATGGTGCCGCCGCGGGTGTTGTCTCCCACCAGCCCGCCGATTTTGCTTCCGCCCGAGACCAGACCGGTCGCGTAGCTGGCCTTGACGTCACCGCTGTTCCAGCCGACCAGGCCACCGATTGTGCGTCGACCCGAGACCCGACCGGTTGCGTAGCTGACGTTGACGTCACCGCTGTTCCGGCCGAGCAATCCTCCCGCCTCGGCATCCCCCACGACTCGGCCCGTCGCGTAGGCGGCGGTCACCTCGCCGCGGTTGGACCCGGCGAGGCCGCCGATGCGGTCGTCTCCCGTCGCCTGCACGGTGGAGTAACTGGCCGACGCGGATCCGTCATCCAAGTTGGCTCCGACCAACCCGCCGATAACGTCGTCGCCGGATACCTTGCCCGTGGCGAAGCATCCGCTGACGGCGCCGCCGTTGGACCCGACCAGGCCGCCGACGTTGTCCGTTCCCGTCACCAGGACAGAAACCAGCTCCAGGTCCCGGATGACGGCGGAGGACCGGGTCACGCCGAACAATCCGATATCGTTTTCGCTACTGTCGATAAACAGATTGGTGATGGTTCGACCGTTGCCCTCGAAGATCGCACCGAAACCGGAGAAGCTGCCGGATGAGTCACCGATGGGCAGCCATCCGGCGCCGTCGTTCCAGTAGGTGTCACCGGCGTCGGCCTCACCGTTGCGGTCGGTGTCGAAGTCCAAATCGGCGTTCAATTCATAGCCCACACATCCGAGCAGGCCGCCGCAGGCCAAGACGTCGCCCCCGTCGGGGAACGCCTCGGCATGGACCGCGTCAAGGTTCCGGCCGGACCCGTTCAGGTCATGACGGACGGCATCGAGCTGCGCCAAGTTACTGATTTCGATGAGGCCGTCGTCGTCGGTGTCGTAATCAACCGTCGTGGTGGGCAGAACCGTCACCCGGAACTGCTGACTCCTGCTCTGGCTGGACCCATCGTCGGTAGCGGTCACCGTGATGGTCGTGCGGCCCTCGGCGACCGGGATGATCGTCACCCGCGTCCCCGAAAGCGTCACCCGGGCGACGCTGGGGTCCGAGGAGGACACGTCGTAGGTGATGGTGTCGCCCTCCGGATCCTGGAACGCCCCACCCAACTCCGTCATCACCGAGTTGCCCACGAGCACCCACCGGCTCCGCAAGGTGCCCACCGCCAGCGGACGTTTGTTGCCGACCACCGTCACCGATACCGTGGCGCTCCGCACGGGTTCGCCGCCGTCCACCACCGCCACCACCTGGTAGACGTAGGTTTCGTCGCCGGCGACGTCGGTGTCCGTGTACTCGCGCAGGGTGAGGTTCTCGGCGATGGCCTCGAGGTTCTCGTCGCCTTCTCGGGTCACGGTGTAGGACGCACGCGGCGCCGGGGTCCATTCACTACTCAACGGCACTTCGGCCCATTCCAGTTCGACTTGGCCTTGCCCGGCATTCGTCGTCGGTGTCGCGGTCAAGGTCGGCCCGGACCGAAGCTGATAGCCGAACTCCTCCCACGTCGCATCGTCATCTCCATCCCTGTCCGCCCGCAGGGCCGGATACTGGCTGGACGTCCCGAAATCCCAGGGGTCGTCGTTCACATCGTCTTCATTGAGGTCCACGTTCCAGCTTCGGTAGATGCCGCTGTAGCTCGTGGGCGACTGCAGTTGCGACGTCGTCCTGCCCGAGCCGGGTGATCCCGATCCCTGCCCCGACGTGCGCGTATCCCAGTAGCTGTTGGTGACGGTCCCTCCCTCATCGTCTCCCACCAACCCACTTTTTCTGCTGCCACCGGAGACGCGGCCCGTCGCATAGCTGGCAGTGATCATGCCCTCGTCGTAGACGTGACCGACCAGCCCGCCGGCAGGCGAACCATCAACGCTGCCGGTCGCGTAGCTGGCCCTGATCGTTGCCCTTTGGGACGGCGTCCCGATGGTGCCGACGAGTCCGCCGGCGGGCGCCCCCGTGACCGGACCCGTCGCATAGCTGGCACTGATCAATCTGCTTCGGTGGTAACCGACCAGCCCGCCGGCATCACGGTCCGACGTGACCCGGCCCGTCGCATGGCTGGAGACGACGAAACCGGTGTTGTAACCGACCAGCCCCCCGACGTGAAGCTCCCCGGAGACTTGTCCCGACGACCGGATGCCGATGAGAAGGCCTTGATTCTCCCCGACCAGTGCACCGGCAGCCTCCGTGCCCGACACGTTCACGTCGCTCAGCGTGACGTCGCGGACGACACCGGACCGGCCGATCCTGCCGAACAACCCGGAATATCCACGACCCGCAACGAAGAGGTTGCTCAGGGTGTGTTGGTTGCCGTCGAACCTCGTGTTGAAGAAAAAGTTGACCTCGTCGGTGGAATCCCACCCGATGGGCTCCCAGCCGTCGCCGTCGTTCCAGTAGTAGTCGTCCGAGTCGACCGCCCCGTCGCCGTCGGTGTCGAAGTCCAGGTCCGCGAGGAGCTCATACCCCGAGCAACCGTTCACGCCGCAGCCCATCCGATCGAACGGCGAGGGGAACGCCGCCGCATACGCCGCCACGGTGCCCGCGTCGCCATTCCCGTCCAGGTCATGGCGCATGGCATCGAGCTGCGCCAGATTGCTGATGCCGATGAGGCCGTCGCCGTCGGTGTCGTAGTCCTGGCCGACCTTCACTCTGAAGCGCTGCGACGCACTCATGTCTGATCCACTGACGTCGGTCGCCGTCACGGTGATGATCGTCCGGCCTGCCGCCACCGGCGTGATCGTCACCAGGGATCCCGACCGGCTCAACGTGGCGACGGATGTCAGCGACGAGCTGGCCCCATACGTCAGCGTGTCGTTGTCCGGATCCTGGAAGGCCGACGCGACGTCCACGTCCACCGCCATGGACCCCACTGTCAGTTGCCGATCCGGCAAAATGCCCACCGCTAACGGGGGCTGGTTGGCCCCGCCGGCGGTCACCGACACCGGCGCACTGCGAACCGCTTCGCCTCCGTCCAACACTGCAGCCACCCAGTAGGTATAGGGGTCGCCGATCGTCACGCCGGTGTCGGTGTGAGTGAGCCCGGTGAGATTCGTCCCGACGGCCTCAATGGTGGCGCCGTCGTCGCGATAGAGGGTGTAGCTGACGTCCGGAGCCGGACTCCAGGAAGTCGTCGACAGCGCGTTCCAGCTCAGGTCCACTTGGGCCTGGTTGGCCGTCGTCGCCGCCCTCAGAGTCAAGCTGGTGCGGACCTGGTAGCCGACCTCCTGCCACGTCGCTCGATTGTCATCATTCAGATCCAGCGACAGGACCGGATACTGTGTCGCCGTCCCGAAATCCCAGGGATCGTCGGGCTCCCCGTCTTCGAAAACCGGGTTGCCCAAATCCACGTTCCACCCCTCGTAGATGCCCGTGTAGTCCGTCGGCGTCTGCAACTCTGCGGTGGTCTTCCCGCCCACGCCCAGCCGCACCCGCTCCGTACCGTCGATCACACCGTTGTCGTTCGCATCGTCCTCGCCCACTCCGACGCGCACCCCGGAGGTCTCCGGATCCCAGTAGCTGGACCGAGGCTTGGCAAAGCGACCACTACCGACAAGCCCGCCGACTGCCGTCGTTCCGGAGACCGCACCCGTGGCATAGCTCGCCTGGACATGACCGCAGGAACTGCCGGCCAGACCACCGATACCCCCGCCGCTGCTGGTCGTGGCTGCTACGGGTCCGGATACGGTGAGGGTCCCGACGAGATCACAAATGATGAACCCGGAATCCGAATCCGTGAGTCGAGCTCCACGGCCCGACACGTTCCCGGTGGCATAGCTGGCCTCAATGATCTGGTTCACATCGCTGACGGCCCCGACCAGTCCACCGACCGCCTCCATCCCTTCCACGTTCCCGGTGGCATAGCTGGCGACGATGGGGTTCAGAGTCTGGTGCCCCACCAACCCGCCGACCGCATCGTTGCCGGACACATTGACCGCGGCGGAGCTGTGCCACACCTCGCCCCCGGCCCGGCCCACCAGGCCGCCCACTTCATCCTGGCCGGACACCTGGCCCGTGGCACGGCTGGCGACGGTGGGGTTCAGAGTCTGGTGCCCCACCAACCCGCCGACCGCATCGTTGCCGGACACATTGACCGCGGCGGAGCTGTACCACACCGAGCCCCAGGTCCGGCCCACCAGGCCGCCGACTTCATCCTGGCCGGACACCTGGCCCGTAGCGTGGTTGTCAAGGGTCGCCACATAGACAGCGGCCCCCAGCAGGCTGCCCACCGCATGGCGCCCCGTCACGTCGGCGCCGGCCAGGCTGACGCCACTGATTCTATTGCTGTCGACAGCCCCGAACAGACCGACCTCGTTCTCGGTGTCCCGGTCGATGAACAGGTTGGACACGGTCTGACGATTGCCCTTGAAATCGGCAATGAAGGGCGTGTCGGCTTCACCGATCGGCTCCCAGCCGTCACCGCCGTTCCAGTAGTCGTCGTCCGAGTCGACATCTCCATCGTCGTCGGTGTCGAAGTCCAAGTCCTCCGTCAGCTCGTAGCCCGCGCATCCGTCGCTGGGACACCCCATTCCCAGAGCGCCCATGGGGTAGGCGGTGTAATACGGCATCCAGATCGCACCATCCACCAGGCCATCGCCGTTCAGGTCGTACCGCAGGGCGTCCAACTGTGCCAAGTTGGCGATATCGATCAGCCCGTCGTTATCGGAATCATAGTCCCTGTTTCCCGCTGTGACTGTGACCGAGAAGGAGTCGGTGACGCTCAGGCCGTCGGGGTCGATCGCGCGCAACCTCACCATGACGCGGCCGGGCGACCCCGGGGTCATCGTCACCTGTGCGTTGCTCCGCGTGATGCTCAGCCGGGCGGGGTAGCTCGATATCGCCTCGTAGGTCAGCGCGTCGTCGTCCGGATCGTCGAAGACGTCCTCCAGATCGAGGTCCACTGCGTCGTCACCCGGGGCGAATGTCCGGTCGGATTCGGCGTTCTCCACGGTCGGCGCCCGATTGCGGTCGGCCGCTGCGACATCGACGGCATCCACGGAGCCGGGAGCCATCACGATGCCGGCTCCGGAATCACGATCGACGCCGGCAGCTTCGATGTCCAGGACCGCGGCCCCGGTCGTCATTCCGGTACGGAGCTGTGCGAGGGTGACTTGGTTGGGACCACCCGCCGCCTCCAGCATCAGGGCTGCGATGGCCGTTCCGTGCGGCGCCGCGGATGAAGTGCCGCAGAACGTCGAGAAGCCGGGCGTCGCCGTCCTCACGCAGGTCGCAGCGGTGAGATCCGGCTTCTGCAGCAGTTGCCCGCCCGTCGAGGAAAAATTGCCGGCCGTGATCGCAGTGCCGTCCGGCTCGAAGAAGATCCGGCGCGGCCCGTCCGAATTGCTCGTGCGGACGGACTCGGTCCCGTTGAAAACGCGGCCGGACCCGGCAGCAGTGCGTACGTCGACCATCGCCACAACGACCGCGTTCTCCGCCGCTGCGTGGCCGTACAGGTTGCCCGCGGTCCGGATCCCCAGCCTCCCGTCGAAAGCGTGCACCCGCAGGTAGCGGTCCGATCCGGAGGCCTTGACGACGACCACACCGAGTCCAGAGAGGCCACCTCCCGGGGAGCGGATGACCTCGATCGGATCTTGGGTTCCGTCCTGGGTGTCCGTCGAGCTGGCGCTCACGTCGCCGTCTTCATTGACCAGGAACAAATCGTAATCGTTCGCTGAAGCCCCCAGCGGGTCGGCCCACTGAAGGACAATGATGCGGGCCCTGGAGCCTCTCACTTCGTTCGCTTCCGCCCCGCCACCGAAGTCGTGCCGGATGCCGACTGTCTCGCCATCCACAACCAGAGCACTTCCCGCAGCGTAGTCTCCTTCCCAGACCCCGGTCGTGCGATAGGTCAGATTGCCGTCGTTGCCGCCCGCCGAGAAGAAGAAACACCCGTCAGCGACCGCCGCATTGACTCCTTGCGATACGATGCCGTCCTGAAAAACGGCTTCCAAGGCGTATCCGATGTCGTCGACGATGACGTTCGCACCGGCCTCGCAGAGCGCCTCGATGTTCTCCGCCATCCGGGCCTCGCCTCCATTGCCTGTCGCGAAATACAGCTCTGCTCCCGGCGCCAGGTCGTGGACGATCTCGAGCAGCGCCGTCCCTTCGTCTCCACTGCCCTCTTGGCCCGGCAGCACCGTTACCCGGGCCGGCAGGTCGTCCGTTGCCTGCCGGTCGGCGAGCGACCGGACACCGTTTGCGATCACGCCGACTCCAATTCCAGTGCCGTCGACGTTGTGAGTTCTGCGCGCCGAGTTCGCCCGATGAGCGACGTCACCCTGCGAGGTGTTGTCCTTTTTGGTTACCGGGGCATCCGCTGCCCGGGTCCGGGAGGCGGGCGAGAGGGTCGCGGCTTGGCCGCGTGTCCTGGCCTCATCGGCGGGCCGGATCGTTCGGACCTCGTCCAGTGCGGCGAGCCTCACCCCTGCGCGGAGCGGGATTTGCGCCCGGATGGCCTGGTACTTCGGTACGCTGTTGATGACCGTGCCACCCAGCTCCCGGATCCGGGTCAGGACGGCCGGCGTGACGTCGGCCCGGATGTCCACCATCACCCGTTCCTCCGTGGCTTGCCGATCCGTCTCCTGGAGACGGCCGCTCCCGGCCGCGGTTGGCTTCCGCCGCGGGGTCCGGCGGGCCTCCAGAAGCTGCGAACTCACCTTCCGCTGAGCAGGCGTCCGGCGGACCTTGGCCGATAGCAGGGACTGGATCTGCCGCACGGCCCTCGCCGGCAGTCGGCCGCCCGCCGGCTTCGTCTCCTCCCCGGTTCGGTTCGTGACTGCCTGATTGGTGAAGGCCATGGACTCGTTGCCCGCCGGGTCCCGGATCGGCTTTGCCGTCCCTTGCCCGGGCTTGGCGTAGCTCGCCGTTACCGCCTCGCCCTGAACGACCGGGGAGGCCAACGCCAGCGTCACGGCGTTCCCCGTCACCGCGACCGTCGTGACACCTCGCTCTTTGCCCGCCACCATCACGCGGAAATCTCCTGCCGACGGCGTCGAAGATCCGTCGAGCAGCTCGTCGTAACTTAGTGTCAGCTTGGATCCGCTCACCGCCGCTGCATCGCTGTCCAAGAGAGACGGCGTGACTGCATCCACCCTGTGGCCCAACTGGTGCGGCAATCCGGGATGGGTCAACTCTGCGTGGTTGCCCGAGCCGGCTTCGATCGTTCCGTTATTCAGCCATAGGTTGTCGGTCTTGACACTCAATCCGTCGCTGTCTTCGTCACCCCCGGCCACCGTGTAGGAAAACGTCAGCACCGTCGTGCCGGCGCCTTCGGAATAGCCGGCTACCCTGGTGACCCTCCCCACCCTCAGCCCCAGTTGGGGCGTCCCGGTCACGTTCACGGCTTCGCTGAAGGTGATCTCCACCTCGATCAGGTCGCCGATTCCATAGCTCTCCTGGCCCTGCGGAGGATCGGAGCGGATCCGGATCTTGCGTATCGCCGGCCCCGTCGTTTCTGCCAACGGCCCAGCCTGGGGCCCGATCTGGAGTTCCGTACCTACAACTGCCGCGCGGAGCGCTTCCGGAAAGACGTTGTGGGCGCCGCCGGCCTCTTCGATGATTAGAGCCGCCAGCGCCGCCACCTGCCGAGGGGAGGCCCAGCTGCCGCAGAAGGTCTCCAAATCCGGATTGGCCGCGATCAGACATGTCGCTGAGGAGAGATTGGACATGGACCCCTTGGGGTCCTCGGTGGTCGAGAAATCGTCCAGCGGCGCCGGTGCCCGATCTGGAGTGTATTGGCGCTCCCGGTCACCGAACTCGATCGGCTTGCCCGCCGCGGAGACGTAGACACAGCCCTCTGCCACCGCGGCCTGGATCCCTTGGGCCATGCGGCCACCTGGATAGATCGTCTCCCGGTAGTCGAAGAGGTCGTCGACGATGATGTCCGCTCCTGCTTGGCAAAGCGCCTGGATGTTGGCCGCAAACCGTCTCGGTCCACCCAAACCGGTCGCGAAGTAGAGGTCCGAGCCCGGGGCCAACTGGTGGAGGACGGAGAGGGTCTCCGTCCCCTCGTCGCCTTCTCCTGCCTGCCCCGGCAGCACCATCACCCGGTCCAGCAGTTCGACTGCTGCCTCACCGCTCACCAGCCTGGCGACGCCGGTCGAGAGCACGCCGATTCCGACGCCCGTGCCGTCGACGCCGTGACTCCGGCGCATCGCTGCTTGCCGGGCAGCACTGCCCTGGGGCAGGTTGACCGTTTCGGCCCCCATCCCGTTCCGCGCTCCTATCCAGGCAGCGGATGGGAACTCCGGCAACAGCACCTCGATCTGCCGGCCCAACTTCTTCGATAACCTGCTGCCCGTGCCTGTTAGCGGTTGTTGGGCGCGGATCGTCCCCACCAGCAGAACGATCGTGGCCAACGCTCCAAGCAGTCCGCGCCACGAGCCGCCGCGAGCCCATGACGTGTTTCCTCTCCCGCGTCGCCGTTTCATAATCCTCGGTCGAAAAGAATCGGCTCCTTTAGGGCTCCTGCTTCGAACATTCGAGTGACAATAGGTTTGCCAGCTAACGCCCCCCATCTATTCCTGGGAAGTCATCGCTTCCACCGGCACCACCGGCAGCGTGGTGAAGATGCCCTTGCCGGCATCCAGTTCCACTGCCACTCCGGCAAACTCTCCCTCGGCCGTGCAACGCACCAACCCCACGAAGTCCGAAGTATCGGTACGGGTGAACACCTCTTCGATAAAGCGGCCGTCCTGACCGTTGGCTTTCAGCTCGATGTCCACCTCTTCCAGCGCGGCGCCCTCTTGCATCAACCGGCAACTGACCACCAGCTCTTCGGCTTGCAGGTTGCGGATGGCTGACGCCGCGCTGATCTCTCCCGCCTGTCGCCGGGCCGGAAGGAGAGTTACTAGGCTAAGCGGGTCTCACACGAGTTGTGAAATGGAAAGATTTTGGGCTCTGGGCCACTTTAATTTGGGCAACTGCACGGCCCTTGACGCAGTCGTTGCGGGGGCTCGACGGCAATGCGAGATGGAACGCGCGCTGCACACGGGAGTCGACTGGAAGATGCCGCCGGTGTCGGCTCTGCACCACGACATGGAGTTGAAGGTGCCGGCAGAGCCGGAGCGGCGCGGAATGGCGCTTCACAACCCCGTCGAGCCTGAAAAGAAGCCCGTCGTCCTGTTCCCCAGCGACCGGTTCAAGCCTCTTTCAGTATCCATTCCCGGAATGCCCGGACTCCTGGATTGCGCCTGGAGTCGGCCGTCGTGATGAGGCAGCACCGCGCGGGTGCTTCGACCTGCCTGCCTCTTCGATGATTAGAGCCGCCAGCGCCGCCACCTGCCCAGGGGAGGCCCAGCTGCCGCAGAAGGTCTCCAAATCCGGATTGGCCGCGATCAGACATGTCGCTGAGGAGAGGCTGGACATGGACCCCTTGGGGTCCTCGGTGGTCGAGAGCACGCCGATTCCGACGCCCGTGCCGTCGACGCCGTGACTCCGGCGCATTGCTGCTGCTTGCCGGGCAGCACTGCCCTGGGGCAGGTTGACCGTTTCGGCCCCCATCCCGTTCCGTGCTCCTATCCAGGCAGGGGATGGGAACTCCGGCAACAGCACCTCGATCTGCCGGCCCAACTTCTTCGATAATCTGCTGCCCGTTCCTGTTAGCGGTTGTTGGGCGCGGATCGTCCCCACCAGCGGAACGATCGTGGCCAACGCTCCAAGCAGTCCGCGCCACGAGCCGCCACGGGCCCAGGACGTGTTTCCTCTCCCGCGTCGCCGTCTCGTAATCCTCGGTCGAAGAGAATCGGCTCCTTTCGGGCTCCTGCTTCGAACATTCGAGTTACAATAGGTTTCCCAGCTAACGCCCCCATCTATTCCTGGGAAGTCATCGCTGGCACCGGCACCACCGGCAGCGTGGTGAAGATGCCGGCGCCGGCATCCAACTCCACTGCCACTCCGGTAAACTCTCCCTCGGCCGTGCAACGCACCAACCCCACGAAATCGGAGGTGTCGGTACGGGTGAACACCTCTTCGATGAAGCGGCCATCCTGCCCGTTGACCTCCAACTCGATGTCCACCTCTTCCAACACCGTCCCCTCTTTCATCAGTTGGCAACTCACTACCAGCTCTTCGGCTTCCAGGTTACGGATGGCTGCTGCCGTGCTGATGCCTCCCGCCTGTCGCCGGGCCGGAAAGAGGGCATCCGTTGTAGGTTGACCGGTTCCCACTCCGGCCACTCCAACCCCAGGCAGGTCGAAGCGCAGCACCCCTCCGATGGGACCTTCGGCAACCACCCTCACCGATCCCGCCACCACCTCTCCTTGACCATGGGTGGAAATCGTCACTGCCTCGAGCGGTTGCATCTCAGTTTGAACGGCCAAGCTTCCGTCCTCTGCCAGCTCCAGCTCTCCCGTGACCTCCAGCACCGATTGGGCGGCAAGCCTTTCTCCTTCCCGATCGTAAAAGTAAAAGCTGGGACGGGTGGGAGGAATGGGCGTCGTAAAGGGACCGGCGGGACGGCTCGGCCGGATGGACACATTCACCAACACCAGATCCGAGGTGATGGAAGCACCATTGGCGAAATGGGCAAAATCAAGGGCATACTCCCCGCCTCTGAAGACCGTCCGGTCCACCGGCAGCACCGGCAAGGTGGTGAAGATCCCGTTGCCGGCATCCAGCTCCACTGCCACTCCGGCAAACAGTTTTCCCGCGGGTGCGGTGCAGCGCACCATCCCCACGAAGTCCGTCGTGTCGGTCGTAGTAAACACCTCTTCGATGAAGCGGCCATCCTGACCCTTGGCCTGCAGCTCGATGTCCACTTCTTCCAGCACGGCTCCCTCTTGCATCAGTTGGCAAGTCATTACCAACTCCTCCTCTTGCAGGTTGCGGATGGCTACTGCTGTGCTGATGCCTCCCGCCTGTCGCCGGGCGGGAAAGAGGGCATCTCTTAAAGGTTGACCGGCTCCCACTCCGGCCACCCCAACCCCCGGCAGGTCAAAACGCAGCACCCCGCCAAGGGGACCGTTGGAGAGGACCGTCACCGATCCCGCCACCACCTCCCCTTGACCATGGGTGGAAATCGTCAGTGCCTGCAGCGGCTGCATCTCAGTCTGAACAGTCAAGCTTCCGTCCTCGGCAATCTCCAGCTCTTCCGTAAGCTCCACCACCGATTCGGCTGCAATCCTTTCGCCTTCCCGGTCGTAGAAGTAAAGCGAGGGACGGATGGGACGAGCGAACACGTTCACCAACACCAGATCGGAGGTGATGGACGAACCGTTGGCGAAATGGGCAAACTCCAATCTTCCCACTCCCGGAGTCACCTCGACCCGGTTGGAAGAGTTGCCGGCGCCGGCCCCGCTGACCGCACGCACCTGGAAAAGGTAGACCCGGCCGTTAGTCAGCTCGGTGACCGTATGAGAGGTCTCGGTCGACCCGGTGGATATCCAGCCCCCGCCCGTCCCGCTGATCAGATACTCGTAATCGGTGATTGCAAAGCCGCCGTCGTCCTCCGGCGCCTCCCAGGAGAGTGTCACCTGCTCGTCTCCACCCACCGCTTCCAGGTTCCTGGGCGCTGACGGCACCGGGTTGGGAACGGGAGGTAGACCGGGACCGATCGGACCGGGCGGGCCATCCCCTTCGTTGTCCTCGACCGCCACCTGGGCGGTTTGCGTGGAGGCCTGACCCAGCCTGTAATCCGTGCCCGGTTGCAGCGTGGCGATGACCGCCCCGTCGGATTCCTGTTGCTCGTCATCCTCGGTCAGAACCGTCAAGGTCGCCGTCGTATCGCCGGCAGTGAAGGTGACCTCATCCGGGGGCTGGTACGAACCTACCGTCTCGATCACTTCTCCCCTCTCGGTGACGTTCACCTTGACCGTCATTTCCGCCGCCGCGGGAGGGTCCCGCGTCAGTGTGAACTGGACGGCCGTTCCTTCCGTCACCGAGGTCCTGTTGTCCTTGGGCGCGATGGTGACCGTCGGAAAGATGACCGATTCATTCTTGATTCCCAGAAAGATCGCACTGAAAGCTCCCCAGTTCTGACCGGAATCCTTCCCGCGCACGAAAAGGATGTGCCGGCCGGCACTGAGGCCGGTCGTGTCAAGCGCCGCCTCATAAACATCCCCGTCCTGATCCACCATGGGGAGCGGCACCGGAACGGGAGTCGTGACCCACGGAGGCGTATCGATGTAGTACTCCGCAGCTTCGACAGACTGCGTGGGCTCGGTGCCGTTGGCATTGTTGAACTGACTGTCGCTTAGGGTGGCGCTGAGTGTGACTGACGTACCCGCCGCGACCACGGCTGGCCATTCTCCCGCGCTAAGCGAGAAGCTGCCATCGACAACCTCGGGTCCCGAGGGCGTCATATAGGGAGTTCTCGCAACCTTCGCCGCATAGTAGAGCGATAGCATGTTGCGCGGAAGGAGCGTGTTTTCGAAGTAGCTGCAGTCTTCGAAAAACTCGGTGCCGAGCTCGTACGTGAGCGTCGCCAATCCCATTACTCCATAGCCGAAATCCTCCGCCGTCCCTTCCGTAAGGTAGAGGTCGGTCAACCGTTGCGGAGTGTGCAGATTGAAGAAACCCAGTTTGCGGGCGAACGTTCGGAGCTGCGGCCCGTTGGGGGCCGGCGTCGCCGTGAACCCCCAAGGGTAAAGTATCAGTTGGCCGGAACTGTGGATATCCAGGAAGATGCCGGTAGCATCATCGGGGGCCGCTTCGGTCAGGTTCGGTCCGCGCTGATCAGTAAAGATCGACCGAACGTAATTCTGGATGGCCTGTACTTCGGGTTCCGAAGCCGCAGAAGCACCGTGATAGGTATTGCTGCACTCGGAATCACTCGAACCGCCGCAGCAGTCCCACATGAAGTCGAAATTCCGGTTCAAGTCCGCGCCCCGACTGTCCGATGTGGCGCCGCAGTAGTTCTCATTGACGTTCTTGCGCCACAACTGGCCCCCCTCGGCGTGTTTGCGGCCGTCCGGGTTCGCCTGCAGCATCAGGTGGACCTCATGATGGTCGAGCAACCACGTCGCATCGGCAGTGACACCGTAGTTGCTGATCAAGCTCTCCGCAAAGCGGGTCATCAACTCTGCCGGTGTGTATTCTCTGCCGTGAATCGACGAAGTGACGAACATCTTCGGCTTTGGACCCGAGACGTTCGCATTCGTCAAGACGAGAACGCTCATGTCATAGCCGGGCTGGATGCCAGTCTCCTGGTCGGGCTGCCTATCGGTCTTCAACCACGAATCACCGACATCAACCCAACTCGCCAAGGTTGGGTTGTTCGTAACGATAGACTCCGCGGCGGCAAACGTCTCCTCGACGGTCCGGTAGCAGGAGAAACCAGGTATCCCGGTCGCGGCGGTCGCTTGGGCCTGTTCTGGAGGCCGGTCTGATCGGCTCGCGCGGGGTGGAGCAAGTATCGTCGCCAATTCTTGTGCGCTGACAGGTTCCGTTCTCAGCCCGCGGCGTTGCAGGCGCTGAAGCTGTTCAGCGGTGACCTCCACCACCAAGTACCCTTTCTCGTACTTGGATTCGATCGGCTCCAAACCCGCAGCAATTTGTCGGCCGGTTGGCAGATCGTCGAAAAAGACACGGACGATCAACGACTCGCCGGAGAACTGCGCCCGTAGTCCGGGGCCGACCGACGCAACAAGGATGCTCAACACAAGAAAAATGGTGGGCAGCATTCAGGGTACTGACTGAGAGTTCAGCTCCGGCCAGGTCGTTTTGATCTTGATGAGTTCCCGGCAGCACTCCTGCCGGAAGTTATTGGATGGTTCGCTTTGGCAGCAACTGGCCCTGGCCCACCCGGTGATGGCCTCCCGCAGTCCTTCGTGCTTCGCCATTTGTTTACGGAGCTTGCTAATTGGGGACTTCAGCGCACCAAACCGAGATTTCATTGTATTGATGCGACTGTCAAACTGGGAGCCCCTTTGATCTTCTCATGCAGCCGCGCTTCCAGCTTTGCCATAGCCTGCCGCAACCCACGGTTGCTGGTCAGGATCACCCCGGTCAAGGTTCATATCCCAAAGCCAAAATGGCAATCATTTTCCCGCTCATGCTTTCCTCCAATTCAGTCTATCTGTTCTCTCACGCCCTCAAGAGAAGACCACAAGGGGCAGGGTGAACTTGTGGCCCGCCAAGGCGTTGCGCTGAAAAAACTTCCCTTCGCAAAGGAGACAATCGGCCGATCGATTACCGGCTGCGGTTTACCGGTTCCGATGCAGGGACTGTAGCGGCGGCTGACTGCCCCTCTGATAAAGTAAGGTTTGTCCACAGAAGTAGTCGTTCCTGCTAATCGTTCTTTGAGATTTGTAAGGGTAATCCGCTGCTGCAGGGTTTGTTCCCCACGCCCTCCGAGCAGGGAGATGATGCATCCCACCCCCGTTCTATTGCTGGGACATCCTCTCTGCCACCGGCACCACCGGCAGGGTGGTGAAGATGCCGTTGCCGGCATCCAACTCCACTGCCACTCCGGTAAACTCTCCCTCGGCCGTGCAACGCACCAACCCCACGAAATCGGAGCTGTCGGTACGGGTGAACACCTCTTCAATGAAGCGGCCATCCTGCCCGTTGGCCTCCAACTCGATGTCCACCTCTTCCAACACCGTCCCCTCTTTCATCAGTTGGCAACTCACTACCAGCTCTTCGGCTTCCAGGTTACGGATGGCTGCTGCCGTGCTGATGCCTCCCGCCTGTCGCCGGGCCGGAAAGAGGGCATCCGTTGTAGGTTGACCGGTTCCCACTCCGGCCACTCCAACCCCAGGAAGGTCAAAGCGCAGCACCCCTCCGATGGGACCTTCTGCAACCACCCTCACCGATCCCGCCACCACCTCTCCTTGACCATGGGTGGAAATCGTCACTGCCTGCAGCGGTTGCATCTCAGTTTGAACGGCCAAGCTTCCGTCCTCTGCCAGCTCCAGATCTCCCGTGACCTCCACCACCGATTCGGCTGCAATCCTTTCTCCTTCCCGATCGTAAAAGTAGAAGCTGGGCCGGGTGGGAGGGATGGGAGTCGTAAAGGGACCGGCGGGACGGCTCGGCCGGATGGACACGTTCACCAACACCAGATCGGAGGTAATCGAAGCACCATTGGCGAAGTGGGCAAAATCAAGGGCATACTCCCCGCCTCTGAAGACCGTCCGGTCCACCGGCAGCACCGGCAAGGTGGTGAAGATCCCGTTGCCGGCATCCAGCTCCACCGCCACTCCGGCAAACTCTCCCTCGGCCCTGCAGCGCACCAACCCTGAGAAGTTCGACGTATCGGTAGCAGTGAACACCTCTTCAATGAAGCGGCCATCCTGACCCTTGGCCTGCAGCTCGATCTCCACCTCTTCCAGCACGGCTCCCTCTTGCATCAGTTGGCAAGTCACTACCAACTCCTCCTCTTGCAGGTTGCGGATGGCTGCCGCGGTGCTGATCGCTCCCGCCTGTCGCCGGGCCGGAAAGAGGGCATCTCTTAAAGGTTGACCGGCTCCCACTCCGGCCACCCCAACCCCCGGCAGGTCAAAACGCAGCACCCCTCCGATGGGACCGTTGGAGAGGACCGTCACCGATCCCGCCACCACCTCCCCTTGACCATGGGTGGAAATCGTCAGTGCCTCAAGCGGTTGCATCTCAGTCTGAACGGTTAAGCTTCCGTCCTCGGCCACCTCCAGCTCTTCGGTGACCTCCACCACCGATTCGACTGCAATCCGATCCCCTTCCCGGTTGTAGAAGTAAAGCGAGGGACGGATGGGACGAGCGAACACGTTCACCAACACCAGATCGGAGGTGATGGAAGAACCGTTGGCGAAATGGGCAAACTCCAACCTTCCCACTCCCGGAGTCACCTCGACCTGGTGGGAAGAGTTGCCGGCGCCGGCCGCGCTGACCGCACGTACCTGGAAGAGGTAGACTCGGCTGTTAGTCAGCTCGGTGACCGTATGGGTCAGGTCGGTGGATTCGGTGGATATCCAACCTCCGCCCGTCCCGCTGATCAGATACTGGTAATCGGTGATGGGAAAGCCGCCGTCGTCTTCCGGCGCCTCCCAGGAGAGTGTCACCTGCTCGTCTCCACCCACCGCTTCCAGGTTCCTGGGCGCCGACGGCACCGGGTTGGGAACGGGAGGGAGTCCGCCCCCGGGACCGATCGGACCGGGCGGGCCATCCCCTTCGTTGTCCTCGACCGCCACCTGGGCGGTTTGCGTGGAGGCCTGACCCAGCCTGTAATCCGTGCCCGGTTGCAGCGTGGCGATGACCGCCCCGTCGGATTCCTGTTGCTCGTCATCCTCGGTCAGAACCGTCAAGGTCGCCGTCGTATCGCCGGCAGTGAAGGTGACCTCCTCCGGCGGCTGATACGACCCTGCCGTCTCGATCACCTCTCCCCTCTCGGTCACGTTCACCTTGACCGTCATTTCCGCCCCTGTGGGCGGTTCCCGCGCCAGTGTGAACTGGACGGCTGTTCCTTCCGTTACCGAGGTCCTGTTGTCCTTGGGCGCGATGGTGACCAGCGGCAGCGGGTTTCCCCCTGCCACCAACACCGAGACCGGCGCACTGCGGGTCGCCTCGCCGCCCGCGACCACCGCCGCCACCTGATAGGTGTAGAAGTGGCCCTTGTCGACATCGGTGTCGGTGTAGGTGAGCCGGTCGAGTTCCTCGGCCAGGACCTCGACGGCCGAGCCGTCGTCTCGCGTCACGGTGTAGGTGACGTCCGGGGCCGGATTCCAGTGGCTGGCCGACACCCCGGTCCAGCTCAGCATCACCTGGGGCGGCTCGGCCGGCAACGAGGAGGTGACCGTCAGGGGTGGTCCGGACCGAAGCTGGTAGCCCAACTCCTGCCATGTCGCTCCGCCGATCCCATTCGTGTCCAGCGACAGGACCGGGTATTGACTCGAAGTCCCGAAGTCCCAAGGATCATCGTTACCGTCCAGATCCAGGTTCCACGTCTGGTAGATGCCGCTATAGCCTCGGGGAGCCTGGAGCTGTGCGGTCGACTTGGCTTCTCCAACTGACCCGAAACTTAAGCCTGATGTCGTCGTATCCCAATAGCTGGCGGTGATGTCCCCTCCCTCGTCGCGCCCCACCAATCCACTGAAATCGGAATCGCCGGACACAGGACCCGTGGCGTAGCCGGCAGTAATCTCGCCGGTGGACTTGTTGTTCCCCACCAGCCAGCCCACGTCGGTCTTTCCCGACACGCGGCCGGTGGCGTAGGCGGCGGTGATCTTTCCGCGATTGTCCCCCACCAGTCCACCCACGTCGTCGTCCCCCGACACCTGACTGGTGGAGTAGCTGCCACTAATCTCACCAAAGAAAGAGTTGATCCCTACCAGCCCGCCCACATTCTCGATACCCGAGATGCGGCCCGTGACGTAGCTGCCCCGAATCTCGCCGTTGTTGAGCCCGACCAGGCCTGCCACCAACTCGCTTCCCGTCGCATCGACATCGATCAATCCAAGGTTCCAAATGGTGGAGAAGGAGCTGGCGTAGCCGAACAACCCAACCACTATGATGGTGTCGGTTTCGATGAACAGGTTGCCGATGGTATGCCCGTTCCCCTCGAAGATGGCGTGGAACGGATTCTGCAGGCGCAAAGTTGTGCCATCGGTGGTCGTGCCGTCGCCTCCGATGGGTATCCATCCGCCGCCGCCGTTCCAGTAGTCATCGCCGATGTCGGCGCCGCCGTTCCCATTGGTGTCGAAATCCAAATCCGCCCTCAACTCGTATCCGATGCAGCGGTCAGGGCAACCCATGGTTACGGAGGCCATTTGGAAGGCGTCGTAATACGGTTGCCAGTTTGTGCCATCCACCATGCCGTCGCCGTTCAGGTCGTAGCGCACGGCGTCGAGCTGCGCCAGATTGCCGACCTCTATGAGACCGTCGTTATCGACATCGTAATCCCGAGTCCCCACAGAGACCGTCACCGGGACGGTCAACGTCACGCTCAAGCCGTGCGAATCGACCGCGCGCACCAGCACCATGACAAGGCTCGGCAACTTCGGTGTCAGCGTCAACATTGACCCCGTCAGGCTGACCTCCACCCGATCGGGGTCGCTCGACAGTGCCGTGTAGGTCAAGGTGTTGTTGTCCGGATCGGAGAAGGCGCTCGCCACATCGAAGGTCACTGCGGCGCCACCCGGCGCCAGCGTCTGGTCGGCCAGCGTACCCGACACCGTCGGCGCCCCGTTGCGGTCGGCCAAGGCGACGTCCACCGCATCCACCGCGCCTGGCGCCATCACGATGCCGGCGCCGGAATCCTGATCTACGCCGGTTGCCTCGATATCGAGGGCCGCTCCGGTCATCGCCGTGCGAAGCGCCGCCGGCATGACGTTGGCCGGACCGCCGGCCGCCTCCAGCATCAAGGCAGCAATCGCCGCCGCGTGCGGCGCCGCTGCCGAGGTGCCGTGGAACGTCGAAAAGCCGGGAGCCGAGGTCGAAACCCCGTCGGCTGCGGCCAGATCCGGTTTTTGCAACAGCTTCCCGCCGGTAGAGGAAAAATTGCCCGCCGTGATCGGCGTGCCATCGGCCTCGAAGAAGATCCGCCGCGGGCCGTCGGAGCTGAACGTCTCGACCGACTCCGTACCGTTGAATACGCCGCCAGCCCCGCCAGCGGTACTGACATCGACAGCGGCCACGCCCACCGCATCCTGCGAAGCGGAATGGCCGAAGGTATTGCCGGCCGTCGCGATCTCCAACCCTCCTCGCGCGTAGTTGAGACGCAGATAGCGATCCGCAGCACCCGTGGTCTTGACAATGACGAGGCGGTTGTCTTCGAGTTCATCGGAGCACGAGCTTCCGATGAACTCGATGGGATCCTGCGTACCGTCTTGGGTATTCGTCGAGCTGGCCAGCACGTTGTCATCCGCATCGATCAGGAACAGGTCGTAATCGTTCGCCGAGCCATCAACCGGATCGGCCCATTGCAGGACGATGGGGCGGGTGCTGCTCCTCGTGATCCGGTTCTGGATCGCTCCCCCACCGAAGTCATGTGCGACGCCGACCACTACCCCGTTTACGCTCAGCGTACTCCCCGCGGCATAATCGCCTTCCCAGACCCCGGCCGTGCCATCGTTCAGGTTGCCGCCGTTGCCGGCCGCAGAGAAGTAGTAACAGCCGTTGGCGACCGCCGCGCTGACCGCTTGGGAGATGACGTCGTCCTGGAAGGCCGACGCCCGCAGATACCCGATGTCATCGACGATGACGTCAGCTCCGGCCGCGCAGAGGTCCTCAATGTTCTGCGCCATCTGCGCGCGCCCGCCGCCGCCATCGGCGAAAAACAGCTCGGCGCCCGGCGCCAGATCATGGACGATCTCCAGCATGGCAGTTCCCTCGGTTCCCGAGCTCCTGCCGCCGCAGGCCAATGGAAACGAGCCGCCCTCCTGTCCGGGCAGGATTGTGACCCGCGCCGGCACGTCGCCCGTCGCCTGCTGGTCGGCGAGCATTTCGACGCCATCCGAGATCACGCCGATGCCGATGCCGGTGCCGTCCACGCCGTGGGTCGTGCGAGCCAGGTTCGCCTGGTGGGCAACATCGCCCTCGGACGTGGCGACAATCGCGCGGATCCCCCCGCCCCCCAGCACGTCCCTCCGGATGTGGGATTCGAGCCCCTGCGTCTGGGCACGCGTGACCGCCTTGTCGGCGGTGCGGATCGATTTGACGGCCTCGAGTTCAGCCAGTGTTTCCACGGCTTGCAAGGGAAGCCGGGCCCGGATGGCCCGGTACCGCTCTACGCTGTTGATCACCGCACCGCCCAGGGCCTCGATGCGCTTCAGGACCGCCGGCGTGAGGTCGGCCCGGATGTCCACCTTCACCCCTTCATCCTTGGTGTCCGCATCCGTCGCTGGCAGATGGGAGATGCCGGCCGCCGTTAGCTTTCTGCGCTGTGTCAGTCGCGCGTCCAAAAGCAGCGAGCTCACCTTCCGCTGGGCAGGAGTCCGCTGCGCCTTCGCTGCCAGCAGCGTCCGGATCTGCCGCACGGCCTTGGCCGGTAACTCACCGCCGGTCAGCGCCGACGGTTGCTGGGCGTGGACAGCTCCCCCCAGCAGCAGGATCGCCGCCAACACCCCCAGCCATACGGCGAACGGGCCGGCGCCAACCCATGCCGCAGTTCCTGTCGCTGGTAGCTGCTTCATTATCTCCCGGCGGGGTGGAACATCTCTCTAACCCCTCTCCCAGTTTAGTCCAAGTCGAGAGGGAGGAATGCGCGTAGAATGATCTGGTGCGCTGGCGGGAAATCGCAGGCCGGTATGAGGGACTTGAGGCACCTAGCTGATATAGACTCTGGGAGCTGGGAGCAAAGGTCCCCGGTTGGAAGCGGGGTCCGATTTCTGACCATGGCAAATATGAAATGCTGGTTTGGAATTGGCGCCCTCGTGGCGGCGCTTCCGGTTGCGTTCGCGATTGGCTGGCTGGTGGCCAAGACGGGCATCGGATCGGCGATGGATTTGGAGTCGATGCCCGAACTGGAGCGGCAGTTTGTCCAGCGAATGCGCGCTGTCTCCCTGGTGGGCCGCTTTACGATTGCAGGCCGGGAAGACGAGCCGGCCCGTCCGGACCGCTACGATATCGCCAGCGTCGAGAAGGTGGGCGACGACCGCTGGCGCTTCAACGTGCGTATTCGCTACGGGGAGCGAGACGTGACGCTGCCGGTCGCGGTAACCATGCGGTGGACGGACGAGACGCCCATGGTCATGCTCACCGACACCACCATCCCGACGCTGGGCGCCTTCACTGCCCGGGTGTTCTTCTATGAAGACCGCTACGCCGGCACCTGGCAGCATGGTGAGACCGGCGGCCACATGTTCGGCAACATCGTACCCACCGCTGACGCCGCACCCTGACCACCGCCTCGAAGCCGCACTCGGACCGCCTCGCACTATCCGGGCAGCCGGATCAGCGTGGCGGCGGCTGGTGCGTGATCGCCTTGTCGGCGGTGCGGATGGACCGGACCGCATCCAGCTCGGCCAGCGTTTCCACGGTTGCCAGCGGAAGCCGTGCCCGGATGGCCCGGTAGCGCGGTACGCTGTTGATCACCGTACCCCCCAGGGCCCGGATGCGCTCCAGGACCTCGGTGGTCACGTCAGCCCGGATGTCCACCATCACCAGCTCGTTCTCAGCCGGCTGACCGCGCGCTGCCTCGCGCGCGTCCAGGAGCTGTGAACTCACCTTCCGCTGGGCGGGTGTCCGCCGCGCCTTCTCGGCCAGCAGCGCCTCGATCTGCCGCTGGGTTTTCCGCGGCAACCCGCCGCCGGTGGGGCCCCTCTTTGCCCCGGTCCGGTTCCTTACTGTCTGATTGGCGACGGCCGCGGCTGGGTTGCCCGCCAAGTCCCGGATCAGGTTGGCCGGCCCTTCCGCCGGCAGCGCGTAGCTCACCGTCACCGCCTCGCCATGAACTACCGACGCGGCCAGCGTCAGCGTCACCGCTGGCCCTCCTGCCGAGACTGCGGAGACGCTCCGCACACTGTCCTCCACCTCCACCGTGAAGTCACCCGTCACCGGGGTCGAACTCCCGTCCAGAACCTCGTCGTAGGTCAGCCTCAGTTCGACGCCATCCACCGCCGCGCCCCGGAGCAGCGGCTTGACGCCGTCCACCTTGTGCCTCGAATCGGCCACCAAAGCATCATGGTGCAGCAGGGCGTCGTCGTTTCCGCCGTCCTGGATCGCCCCTCCATGCAGCAAGAGGCTGTCGGGCTCGATGCTGACTCCGTTGTGGTTCTGGTCGCCTTCCATCACCGTATAGGAGAACAGCAGCGCCGCCCCCATGTTGCCTTGATAGTTGGCCCTTCGAGGCTGGTTTCCCACCCGCAGCGTCAACTGCGGCCTTCCGGTCACTGTCACGGTCTCATCGAACGTGATCGTCACCTGGATCGTGTCGCCCGCTGCGTAGGTCTCGTCCGGTCCCGGGTTGGAGGTGATTGCCAGACTGCTGATCGTCACCGCCGGGCCGGTCTGCACCCGGGCATATGTTGCAGCCGCCGACAGGAAAAAGGGAAGGAAGGCCAGGACGAAGGTAAAGGGGGCGCGGCCAAGTGGCTGGATCCTGCCGGGCGGTGAAAGGCTCCGGTATCCGGCGCCCAGGCGGAAACCGCCCAACTCCGGGCCTACTCCACCGCTGAAGGGTCGAGAGGAATCTCCGGATTGACAATGCATCTGCGGACCTAAACCTGTGGCTTCAAATCTGCCTAATCTGTAAACCTAGTTTGCTACACCGTAAAGGTGTTGTGCGGTTCGGATTACCAGCATCCCCTCCGAGGCGGCCAAAGAGGCCAGGATGGGTTCGTCGAGGGGGTTGTCGGCCAGGACGGTAAAATCAGGTCCGGCCGCAATCACTATGGTTTGCCCATCTTCGTTGGAGAACAGGATTTTGTCCTCGAAAGCAATCGGGGAGGCGATGTAGGTGGAGACCGGCAGGCGCTTTCGATAGATCAGTTTTCCCGATTTGCTGTCCAAGTTGGTGACGATGCCGCCGTCGCTGACGAGATAGAAATGATCCCCATAGAGCAGGGGAGAAGGGATATCGCCTGTCCCGCCGTGATGTTGCCACAGCACGCGGGGAGAGTCGGTCACGTCCCCCTGGCCTCCCAGCTCGATGGCGATGGCCCGTCTGGTGTGGATACCGACCGAGACAAAAACCTTTTCCTGGTCCGCTACCGGAGTGGGTACGGCTGGAGTGGACATCCCGCTCTCCACTCCCTGGCAGCGCCAAAATTCCTGCCCGTTTTGGGGGTCATAGGAAATGATCTGCTCCGTGCCGGCCACAATCATCTCCGTCCGGTCATCGCGGGGCACGATCAGAGGGGTGACCCAACTGACGCGGATCGTTGGTCGGTCGACTCTCCACTGTTCTTCACCGGTCGATTTGTTCAAGGCGACCATGAAGGAACCGGGCTCACCCAGAGACTGATCGCATGTGACGATCAGGTTGTCGCCATGGAGAATCGGGGAGGTGGCCGTGCCCAAGCCCACCGTGTTGACCAGGCCGAACTGCTTGCTCCAAACCAGTTTGCCCTGGAAGTCGTAGGCATAGAGGCCCTCCGAGCCGAAGTAGCCGTACACCAGGACGCCATCCGTCACCGGAGTCGAAGAAGCATAAGTGTTCTTGCGGTGGCGATGATCGCGCACCGTCCCTTGGTATGAGGTCCGCTCCCAAAGCAACTTGCCCGTCTTGCGATCGAAGGCAAGCACCTTGAGGGTCCATTCGAAATCGGAACCCACCCAATCAGGATGAACAAAAGGCTTGCCTGCCAACTGATGAGCCGGTGCCTGGGGACCTTCCACTTGAGACCCCTTGATGGCGACGGTCAGGAAGACGTGGTCCTCCCAAACAATCGGCGAGGAGTGTCCTTCTCCCTCCAACGGGGTTTTCCAAAGAATGTTGGTGGTCTGGTCCCAACGCCAAGGTAGACCTTGCTCCCGGGATATTCCCAGTCCCTCCGGACCCCGCCATTGGGGCCAGTTCTCAGCCTGGGTCCAGGTGGACAAAAAGAGGAGGGTGAACAGGAACAAGACCAAAGATCGATTTTGGCCTGCCCTGGGAGAGAAGCGATTCGTGGGTGTCATTGTCTGTCCCGTGGATTCGACTGTTGGTGGTTATGGAAGCCGGCCGACGGGGCGACAAGCTGGAAAACGGGTTTTCCGGCGCCGCCGCGGTATGAGTCGGTTTCCGGTTCTCAATGGGCTCCAAGCCGGCGCCCCCTAGAGAAGAACGGTGAAAAAGCCATCGAATTTTGGTAGCCCCAAGGGGATTCGAACCCCTGTTTCCGGCGTGAGAGGCCGGCGTCCTGGTCCCCTAGACGATGGGGCCTCCCCCAGCAGGTTTCTGATTTAAGCAGGATGCCCTGTGGTAGTCAACTCCGACGATAATGCGTCAGCTGTTGGAGGAGAAAATTTTCAAAACCTTGATCATCAGCCGCCAGTCGGTCGACTTCCGAAGCACTGAGTTCGAAGCCACAGGGGTGAATGCGAGAATGAGCCAGGCAGACTTGCAGGCCGTCAGCCTGAGTTCTTATGTCAATCCGAGCGTCTGAACCCAGGTGAAAGAAGACAAAGGCGGCCAGTTGTCTGCGCAGATGAGCGACAGCCGCTCCACGGGGGGCCGGCTGTGGCATAAACGTTCTCCCGGTTTCAGACTCCGGTAAGTCTCGAAAGGAGGAAAAATCGACAACGCTTGCGCCCAAGTCGCATTAGAGAGGTTGACTCGAAGAAGAGCCCGCAGTCATGCCCTTGGACTGTCTCTACTCCCTCCGCCCGGGCGCCCTCTCATTCTTCCCCAAAATGTTCGATTTTGAGCTGTTCGGCGGCGACATCGGTCTGGTCGACGACCGAGGCGGCTGCTACTCCCATAGTGATGGCAATGGCCTCGCTGATCTCTTCCTGGCTGGCGCCGCTTTCGAGAGCTTTACTGATATGTCCACGCAAGCAACCCTCGCACTTGAATCCCAACGAAGCGGCGATGGCGATGAGTTCCTTGGTCTTGCGGTCCAATTGACTTTTCCGATAGGTCGCCTTGTAGAACTGGAAGTAGATCTTCCGCATACGAGGTTCGACCATAGTGTAGGAAGGCCATTTTTCTGGCTTGGGTTGATTCTCGGCCATGGGAACAATCAGATTAGCACTGAGCCAATTCTTTTGTCTACAATAGGTTGTACAAATTGGGCACGGTCCGGCCGGAAGGCCAAAGCCGGTTTTGAGCCAGTGACACGGTCGGGTTCGGTTCGACTCTGAGAGTCACACCTGGCATCCTTCTTTAAACTCACGCCCGTCAGTTTCTTCCAGGACGCCGATTGGGTTTGGCTGGTCCTCTTGGGGTTGATATCTTAACGCGATGCGCCACCTTTTCTGGGCGACTCTCCTGCTGACTCCGATAGGGAGTTCCGAGTTGGCTGCCCAGCAGCGGGCCCGGGTTGAATTGCCGCATGAGTCGGGTTGGGTCGTCATCGAAGCAGGTTCCATCCTCCGAGAATCCGCCCAGGAGTGGCGAGCGGAGGGGGAGGTTGTCATTTCTTTCGGGGACTCGCTCCTCAAGAGCGAGCAACTGACCTACAACCAGGACACCGGCATGGTGGTGTCGCCCGGGGAATTGACACTGAGCCGTGGGGTGCAATACCTCAAAGGCTCAAGCGGTCAGTTCAATTTGAAAGACGGAACCGGCGTCTTGAACGATGCCGATGGCTTTACCGATGAAAAACTGTTCGTGAGAGCCAAGAGGCTGCTCAAGACCGGTCCCGATACCTATGTCGCCGAAAGAGGGCACCTCACGGCCTGTCAAGAGGTGGTCCCCAAGTGGCGACTGGAGACGGCCAAAGCCAAAATTCGAGTTAATTCCTGGGCCAGTCTTCGGCACGTGGTGCTGCGGATCAAGAAGGTGCCGGTCTTCTACTTTCCCTACCTCACCTTCCCGACCGCCAAACGGGAGCGATCGAGCGGCTTTGTGATTCCGTCCACAGGCAACTCCAGCAACAAGGGAAAACGTTTCACACAGGCCTTTTACCTGGTCTTGGGGCGCAGCGCCGATCTTCAAGTCAGAGCGGATTACTTCTCTGAACGCGGGCTGGGGCATGGCTTGAATCTGAGGGTGCGGCCCGATAACTATTCCTACCTCAATCTCGATGCTTTTACGCTCAACGACCGCCTGGGTCAGGGCGGAACCAGCTTTATCGGCAGTGGACGAACCCGTTGGAGAGGCTATCGGTTGGTGGCCAACTTCAACCTCGTCAGCAACTTCACTTTCCGACGAGTTTTTGCCGACAGTTTCTATGCCGCGACTTCTCCCACCGAGGAGTCGCGGCTGTTCGTCACTCACAACACCGGCAACCGTTCGGTCAATTTTCGCCTATCGCGCCAGGAAACTATTTTCAGAAGAAAGAATGCCATCACTCGTCATGCCCCAACCTTCAGTTTCGCCATGCGGGGGCAACGACTGGGAAAGACGCCCTTCTACTTTGACCTGCACTCGGAGGCTGGGGGACTCCGCCGTTCCGACAGCCAGATCGAATCGCCTCCCATCAGCCAACGTCTGGACTTCCAGCCCAGCCTCTATCTCTCGCTGCCTCTCTTTCAAGGACTGAGAATCACTCCCCAGATTTCTCTGCGCGAGACTTTCTATAGTGATCGGGTGGTGGAAGACGAGGCCGGCAATCGCCGCGTCGAAAGCGACAATCTGGTTAGGCAATACCTTGACTTCTCAATCGATCTCAAAGGCTGGGGTCTCTCCAAGGTCTACCGCCAGGGCCAACCGAAGGCCATCAAGCATCTGATCGAACCCCATCTTCGCTACCGCTTTATCACCGGAATCGACCAGTTTGACAACACCTTGCGGTTCGATGCCGAAGACACCATCGCCAACACCAACGAAATCGAGTTTGGGCTGGTCAGCCGGCTCTTCGTGAAACGGGCGACACGAGAGGGTAGTTCCGTCCACGAGTTGTTGTCGGTGAAGGTGGGTCAGAAGTACTTCTTTGACCCCGACTTCGGAGGGGCCTTCGACGAGGGCTCCATCAACCAATTCTTCCCCCTCTACACTCTGACCGGCTTTCACTACGGAAGCATCCGGCGGCGCTTTTCTCCCTTGACCACGCTGGCTCGCATCAACCCCGGTCGACGGGTCAGCCTGGATCTCCGGGGTGACTTCGATTCCCGTTTTGAACGTTTCCGAAACCTTTCCTTGACCGGTTTTTGGAACCGCAATCTGCTCAGGCTTGGGACGACCTATTTCTTGACCCACGAACTCGAACCGGGAACGATTGCCAAAAACCAGTTCCAGGGACAGATCCGCTATGGACGCCTCAACCGCGGATTCTCGTTCTCGGCCATTTTCAGTTATGACGCGCGGGCAAGAGCCTTGCTGAACTCACGTTCACGGGCCAACTACTTCTGGGATTGCTGCGGGGTCTCAGCGGAATACCAACGCCTCAATGTGGGTTTAAGGCGCGAAAGCCAAATCCGTTTTTCTTTTTTCCTCAAAGGATTAGGGTCCTTTGGCACCATCAGACGTCCTCACAGCATTTTCTGAGCGCGAACGGACAGCCTTCCTGGGAGCAGGATCCAACCTGGGCCGACGCCGGCTCAATCTCGCGCGGGCTCGAAAACGGCTGGAGGCCTACGGTGTGAAGACGGTGCGCAGCTCTTCTCTTTATCGAACCGCGCCGGTGGGCTTCAGACAGCAGCCTGACTTCTGCAACGCCGTTTGGCAGGTCGAAACCAAGCTGGCTCCCTCCGCTCTGCTGGCTGCCTGCCTCCAGGTGGAGCGCGACTTGGGACGTCTTAGAACCGTAAATTGGGGACCCCGGGTGATCGACCTCGACCTGCTCCTTTACGAAGACCTCATTCTCACGCTACCCGGACTGGAGGTCCCTCACCCCTGCCTGAACCAGAGGCGTTTCGTCCTCGTCCCTTTGGCGGAAATTGCGGCCGGTTGGCGCCATCCGGCATCGGGCCAAAGCGTCCGTCGGCTCCTGCTCGACTGTGCCGACCGTTCCCCGGTGGAGCTTTGGGAGGAACCGGAATGAGAACCCTTTTTCGCCTTCTTCGCCCCCGAGCTTGAAATCTCCCCCTTGAGGCCCTAGCCCGAATTCCTCACCCCGCCGCTGAGCTCATGACCGAAAGGATATGATATTGAGGCAATTACAGGTTTCTCTCGAAGTCTCCCGGGAACAGACTGTGCTGGGCGCGCCCCGATCATCGTGCCCCCCGTTAAAGAATGCGGGCTGGTCTTGGGAAAATTGTTGAAATGGAAGGGGTTTCCAACCATGAGAGCTTTACGTTTGACAGTCGCGTCCGGTTTCTCGATTGCATTCTTGGGACTTCTGCTGACCAGTTGCTCGCAGCCGGTGGAGCCGGCCGACCTGGTGCTGCGGAAGGGAAGGGTTGTCACCGTCGACGCCTTGACTCCCGAGGCCTCGGCGCTGGCTGTCCGCGGCGACCGCATTGTGGCAGTGGGATCCGATTCGGAGATCGAACCCTTCATCGGCGACGCTACCCGAATTATCGAGCTCGAGGGACAACTCGCCATCCCGGGTTTTATTGAAGGCCACGGGCACTTTGCGGGTATCGGCGAGGCTCAGTTGGTGCTGCCGCTGGCGGAGGCCGCCAGTTGGGACGAAATCGTGTCCATGGTCAAGGCCAAGGCCGACGAAATCGAGCCCGGTGAATGGATTCTGGGGCGAGGATGGCACCAGGAGAAGTGGACCTCGACTCCGCAACCCAACGTGGACGGGGTGCCGCTCCACCACCAACTGAGCCGGGTGTCTCCCCACAACCCGGTGCTGCTGACCCATGCCAGCGGCCACGCCGGTTTCGCCAACGCCAAGGCGATCGAGTTGGCCGGGATAGACGACCGCACTCTCGACCCCGCCGGGGGAGAAATTATCCGGGACCGTCAGGGCCGCGCGACCGGTCTGCTCCGGGAGACCGCTCAACGTTTGGTTCGGCAAGTCCTGCGCCAACACCGTTCCCAACGCAGTCCCGAGCAGATCGAAGCCCAAAGACGACGAGTGATGGAGTTGGCGGCGCGGGAATGTCTTTCCAATGGCATCACCAGCTTCCAGGACGCCGGCTCCTCCTTTGAGACGGTCGATTTGTTGAAAAAGCTGTTAGAAGAAGGAAAGCTGCCGCTGCGTCTTTGGGTGATGTTGCGCGAGAGTAACGAGCGTCTGGCTGAGTCAATAGACCGGTATCGCCTCGTCAATCTGGGAGATCACCGGCTCACGGTACGGGCCATCAAGGCGTCGATTGACGGAGCCCTCGGTTCGCACGGCGCCTGGCTGTTGCAGCCTTATAGCGACCTGCCCGGCAGCAGCGGACTCAACACCACCTCTATCGAGTCATTGCGTCAAACCGCAGGGCTGGCAATCGAACATGGATTTCAGTTTTGTGTTCATGCGATCGGCGATCGCGGCAACCGTGAGACTCTCAACATCTTTTCGGAGGTCTTTGCCCTCCACCCCGAAAAGCAGGATCTGCGCTGGCGTGTTGAGCATGCGCAACATATCAGCCCGGAGGATATCCCGCGTTTTGCTGAATTGGACGTGATTGCTTCCATGCAGGGAATCCACTGTACCTCTGATGGTCCCTGGGTTGAAGAACGTCTCGGACCGGAGCGCACCCAGGCCGGGTCCTACGTCTGGCAGAGCCTGCTGGCGGGCGGAGCCGTGGTGACCAACGGGACCGACGCCCCCGTGGAGGACGTCAGTCCGATCGCCAGCTACTACGCCAGCATCTCGCGACGGCTCGAGGATGGTTCGGTGTTCATTCCCGAGCAGCGCATGAGCCGAATGGACGCCCTTCGCTCCTACACCCTGAACGCTGCTTATGCCGCCTTCGAGGATGAGTTCAAAGGGTCGCTTTCGGTGGGCAAGTTGGCTGACATCACGGTACTGGACCGAGATATCCTGACGATAGAGGAGGAAGCGATCTCTGACACCCGAGTGGTCATGACGATCGTGGGCGGCCAGGTTGAGTTCCAGCGGTCCGCCGACGGGACTCCGGAGTTCCGGTCGGCTCAACCGTAGTGGCCTCGATCTTCTTCGTTGTCCCCTTGACGCCCTGTTTCTCGTTTGGACGACCGACATCCGGCACGCGCTGGGGCCTTCGAGTGCCCTGCCGGAAGGACTACGCCACTCCCGCGGGCGCTTCGGTTGCGCTGGTTTGCAGAACTCCTTTTTCCAAGTAGTGGTTGATGGAGGCGAAGCGGGCGGCTTTGGGATCGTGGGTCACCAGGATGACGGTCTTGCCGTATTCCCGGTTCAGGGCCGCCAGGATCTTGAGGGCCTCATGGGCGGAATCGGCATCCAGGTCTCCGGTGGGCTCATCGGCCAGGATAAAGGTGGGGTCGGTAACGATAGCCCGCGCGATGGCGACTCGCTGCTCCTGTCCTCCCGAAAGCTGGCGCGGAAAATGGTTCATGCGGTCAGTCAGATCCACTAATTCAAGCGCGGTTTTCACATGCCGGGAACGCTCTTTCTTGCTGAGTGATGTCAGCAACAGGGGCAACTCCACATTTTCAAAGGCGGTCAAGACCGGGATCAGATTGAAGTGTTGGAAGACGAAACCCACCTGTGCATTTCGCCAACCGGCGAGCTGGTCTTCGCTCAGCGAGCTCAAATCTTGTCCCAGCACGGTGAGCTTCCCGGAAGTTGGACGGTCGATGCCGGCCGCCATGTTCAGGAGCGTGCTTTTCCCTGAGCCGGAGGGGCCCATCAAGCTGATGAACTCTCCGGCGGAAATCTTCAGATCGACATTGTCCAAGGCCACTACCTCGACGTTTTCCTTGTGAAAGACCTTGGAAACGCCTTCAAACTCGATCAATAAATCACTCATTTGGGCGCCTCAATCCTGGCTTGGGATCCGACAGATCTTTGTCACCGACTCAGTTCGGCTTCAAAATCAACCCCCGGCCGGTAAAAGTTGACCTGAGCGTCCATTTCCGGACGCAGGTATTCATCCGGTTCCAGTATCTGCACCTTGACTTGGATGGTCGCGCGTTGGCGATTCGCTTCGGGAGCGATTTCGAAGACCTCGCACTTGTACTTGCGATCCGGGTAGGCCAGGGAAGACATCAAACAGCCGTTGTCGGGATGGATGTGGTGGAAATCGGATTGGCTAATCTCCAGCTCCACCTGAATATCGTTCAGGTCGGCCAAGGCGACCACAACCGCGCCGCCGGCAAAGGACGTGGACACCATTTCGCCCACCTCGGATATCCGCTCCAAGATCGTGCCGGCGCTGGGGGCGCGAATCTCGGTCTCGCGAAGCTGGGTGTTCCAGTACTCGATCGCCGCTTGCGCCTGAGCCAATTCCGCTCGGGCCGCTTCGATCTGTTCCTGGCGAGGCCCCAACAGCGCCAATTGGTGGTTCTTGTCGGCGACCGCCAAACCGGCCTTGGCCATGTCCCTCCTGGTCTGGGCGTCATCGACGAGTTGCTGTGAGATGACCCCACTGTCAAGCAGAGACCGCAGCCGTTCGTATTCGAGTTCGGAATTCCTCAGCTCGGCTTGAGCCCGTTGCAACTCGGCTGCGGCGCGATCGATCTCCTCGGGACGGGAACCTGCTTCCAGTTCCGCCAGCCGCGCCCGGGCATTGGCCAGTGCCGCCCCGGCTTGCTTCAGTTGGGCCAAGTATTCGCTATCGTCCAACTTGACCAGCAATTGACCCGCCTGCACCTTGTCCGATTTCTCGACACCGACCCAGGACACTTTGCCCACGATCTTGGAACCCACCTCGATGCGGTGGTGCGGCACGATGTAACCCGAAACGATCAGAATGGGTGCTTTCGGATCGCGAGTGAGAGTCTTAGCGCTATCCGCAGAAACCGGGTCGGCTCCGGTGTTCGAGGCCGAGGCGACGGCCTCGCCAGCCAGCGGCCCTGCGGCCGGGAAATAGGTGCGAAAGATCATCAACATGATCAGGGACCCGATAAACAGGCTTACCAGCACCAGCAGCCACTTGGAACCCACGACCGGTCGCTTCTTACGAGGATCGATTCGCAGCCCTTGCAGGTTCTTCTCCATACGCTTCTCTCATTCTGCTCGTCCGGTGCCGGTCTAGTCTCGCAGTACCTCGAGGAGGCGGACCCGCGCCGCTCGAAAGGCAGGAAGAACACCTCCCACTACGCCTATGATCAATGAGAACGCCATCCCCAGCGCTAGAATCGAGGGTGTGATGCGGAAGTTGAACACCACCTCGCTGAAGGTCAAAAAGTTCATGCTGCCCAAGGGGCCGCTGAACCAGGCATAGGCCTGGACCGGAATCGCCAGCAGCCAGCCGGCCAGCCCACCTGCTACTGCCAGCAAGAAGGCCTCCACCAGGAAAGAGGCCAGAATGCTGCGCCGCCGAAAACCCAAAGAGCGCAGGGTGCCGATCTCCTTGGAGCGAGCCATAATGGTGCCGAACATCATGTTCATGGCCGCGAAGCAGGACCCGATTCCCATCACGATTGCGATGAAGACGCCGAGTGCTGTGATACCGCCGGCCGAGATGCTTTGCTGAGCAAAATATTGCTTTTGGGGCATGGCACTTAACTGGAGTCTTCGGTCGTCCTCGACTTGTTGGACGATCCGTTGCACGGCGTCATTGTCACGGGCTCGGAGCGTCACGGAAGTATACATTGGCCGTGTCCAGGCCAAGGCGATCTCATCGTAATCACCCCAGATTTCGGATCCGTAAGCGGTTCCGCCGGCATCAAAGACACCGACAACCTTCCAATCGTTGGAAGCAATGGTCAGAGTGTCTCCCAGTTTCATGTCACTGAAACGTTGCGACAACGACTGGCTGACGATCAGCTCGCGAACTCCCTTTTCAAAGCGCCGGCCAGCCACCAACTGGACCTCGGGTCGAAGCTCGAAACCGCGCGCCGACGTTCCTCGAATCACCACGTTGGAGGTCTCTCCGTTGATGCGAGGGTGGTTGATGACCACGATCAACTCCCCCACGGCCCAGGGCCTGTCATTCTGATCGCGCGCGACGCCTTCCAAAAAACGCAGCGTCGGGTACAAATCCCGGTTGAAATAGCTGTTGGTCTCACTCACGCTGCTTTTTCGCAACACCACCACATCGTTTGGATGCCCGGTGGAGACAAAAGTCAAGAGAAGGCCATTGACCAGAGCGGCCATCGTCAAAAGGACGGCCACCGTCAATCCGATTCCGACGGCGGTCATGATAGTCCCGGTGCGCCGGACCCAGAGGCTGCGCAAATTGTACTTGAGGGGGATCTTCATTGGAGTCGCTTGGCCGGAGTAGAGGTCTAGACCACACCCCTGAGAGCTTCAATCGCCGGTTTGCGGGCCGAGCGCCAAGCCGGCACTCCCGCCGCAATCAAGCCCACGATCGCACCCAAGAGCAGACAATAGCCGATCAAGTTCCAGCTGATTTCCAGCTGCTGAAGAAACCCGGACGTTAACCGCGGGACGTCAAGTCGGCCAAAAATAAACCGGGCTCCGCCGGCCCCCACTAAGGCGCCAAGCAGCCCCAGCAGAACGGACTCGCCCAAAAGCACCGCCAGCACCTGGTTCTTCCTGAAGCCAAGCGCTTTTAGAATTCCAATCTCCCGCACCCGCTCGCGGATCGACATGGCCATGGTATTGGCTGCGATCAAGACCACGGCGAAAATTACGGCCAGACAGATACTGCTGATCAGTAACTGGACGTTCCCCAACATCGAAACAAAGCTGAGCAAGAAAGCCTTTTCCGATTCGGTGTGGGTCGGCTGGGTCGTGTTCTTGAACAGGGCATCCACCCTTTGGGCTACTAGTGGGACCTGTTGGGCAGAGGTGGCGCGAATGGAAAAGGTGCCCATGATGCCCTGATTATCGAGGGCCTCGTTGAAGTATTCCCAGTGGAAAAAGATCGACGATCCGTTGTCACTGCCGCCTGAATAGATGGCCGCGATCTTGAGCTCGATCTCGATCGGAAAAAGGTTGCTCCCGAAATGCACGTTGTCGCCGATTTTCCAACCGAAACGCTTGGCGACGGCCTCTCCCACCAGGGCGGTCGAGCGATCTTCGAGGAAAGCGTCGCGCGGCGCCTCAGGCACCTCCATTTCGGGGTTGACAAGGAAGAAATCGTCGGTGGTCACGGCAAATTGTCCCAATTGCTGAGTCTCGCCCCGATCGTCATAGGTTCCGCCGAACCACATCGACCCAATCACGGCCTCCACACCCTCGACCGCCGCAATCTTGTCCAGGTAGGCTGTCGGCAACGCATTGAGAAGAGAGATCTTGTGGCGAGTGATCAGACGCAAGGCGGAATCGGGTGTCTCGGGTGGATTGGTCAGTGAGGCCAGTAATGTCAGCAGGGTGACCACTAAAAACAAGGAGGCAGCGATGCTGGTAATGGTCAAGAGAGTCCGCAGTCGGTTGCGAAGTAGATTCTTGAGCAACAACTTGAGGAGTTTCATAAAGCTTCCTCCGGTTCAGTTTACCAGAGCATCGCCGGTTCGCAGCGGGCTATCGTTCTATGGGCCGCGGTCGTCTTGGAGTCAAGTAGTTTCCAGGCCCTTAACGCCGATCGGTCGTGGCCGCCGTGGAGAGGTCTTTGGATTTCGATTTGAAACCGCCCCCGCCGGAGCGAATTGCCGAGAGTCATTCCGCCGACGGGAAAACTTAAAGTTCCATCAATTTGATATCGTCGGCGATGTGCAAACTGGCCCCGGTTTTCATCTTGATGTCGTCGGTGGCCACCCCGGGCGCGACTTCTTTGAGCACCAATCCCACCTGCGAAATTTCCACCACTCCCATCTCGGTGATGATCAGCGCCACACAGCGCGGAAAGGTGACCGGCAACTGACAATCTCGTACCAGTTTGGGACCGCCGTCGGGACGCGTGTAGGTGGTGGCTACGATCCAGCGTAGTGCTGCTGTGGGCACCTCGTTGCCGGCCGCTACCAGATCACCCTTCTCGGAGACCTCCAGCGCATCGACCACCGCTACATCGACGGGTTCGCTGCGGTCATCGTCGTTACCGCTGATCGTCTGGCCGGGATTGCTGAGGTAGGGAACGACCAGCTGCGGAATCCCTTCTCCCAAGGCCAACGAGGGTACTTTTTGGATCTCCCTTTCCAGCCTTCGGAGAATGATTTCTTGAGCACTCACGTTCATGGCCCTCCCTTCTCCGTTTTGCTTCCACGACAAGTTGCTGGTGGTAAAGAATCAGGGGCAAGCCTGACCGAAACAGGCCGGAAACTTCGGTTTCCGAAGAAACCGGCAGTATACCCGCCAGTCCCCCTGGGAGCAAGTCGCCCGGATGGTGGTCACGCAGGCCAATGGAACGGCGCCTTTGGGAAAGGCCCAGCCAGGCCCTACCGGTCTTGTAGGGGCGATCCATGCGTCACCCGTGTCGGAAAAGGCCCCTGACTCGACGATCCGGCGACCCGTCGCGCGCGGATTTTCCGATCCGCAGATTTCCGTCTGCGATCGTCAACCGGCATTGCGCTGTTGGGCCGATTGAATGAAATCAGCCCAATGAGGCTGGCGGCTGGGGTCCCACACCCGCAGGACGTCTTTCCAGGCGGCGTCCGGGTCTTCTCGCAGGCGAAGCATCCGGTAGAGATAAACAAACACCGAGGCCCTCCTGTTGCCGCTGCAATGGACATAGACTTTGCGGCCTTTCACGGAATCCATCAGGTCAAAGAAGAGATCGAGGTCACGCTGTTTGGGCTGGCGCCCATTGACCGGAATCTGAAAGTAGGTCAGCCCTTGGTCCACGGCCAAAAAGGCCTCCTCACCGTTTCGTTCCCGGTCGGCGGTGTCAAGGTTGATGATGACCTCATATGCCCCGTCCTTGATTTGCTTCAAATGATGGTTCTGAATCCGGCCCGAGGTGGTCAAGTGGTCGGAAATCTCAACATAGTTGCGAGCCTGGGTCAGGTCAGGGATCGCCTGGGAGTCATCGGTTGCGGAGCAACTCACGCCTGCCATTACCGCAATCACTAACAGAATCGTTTTAATCATGATTTTTCCCCCTTGGGGTTTTCAGCCGGTGGTTGGCATTGGCAATGCTTTGCCGGTCGGTGGCAAGCTTCGACATCCTCCGAAGTCTAGCACAGCGGTCGGGTGCAGGCAGGAGCCGGCCTTCGCTACAGACGACCTCAAAGTCGCACATTTTCGAGCCTTGCGTCGCCCGGAAAAGCCGTCAGACAGTTCGGCTCGGGTGCCTTGCCCGAACAAGCGAACTCCCGCCTGAGGCCACAACTCCTTTGATCCGGTTGGGGCGCAGCCCGCAAGGTGGGTAGGACTCCCTCGAGGGACGGCTAGCATCTATACTTGGTGGAACTTGATCTCCAGACAGATTCGCGTTCCTGCTGAAGCAAGTGGAACTCGATTTGGGAGGACGGAAAGAATGACCAGAAGATTTGCGGTTGTGGGAGTGTCAGTCTTGGTCTTGGCCATTGGTGGATTACCGTTGGCGCAGAATATCCCTCCCGAGGGATTCGTCTCGCTCTTCAATGGCAAGGACTTGAGCGGTTGGCGGATACCCGAGGGAGACAACGGGCATTGGAGGGTCGTGGATGGAGTCATCGACTACGACGCCGACAGTGAAGCTCCGGGGGACAAGAATCTCTGGAGCGAGGGAGAATACGGCGACTTCGTGCTGCGGTTGGAATGGAGAATCAAGGAGACACCCTATGACAACCCGCGAGTTCCGATTGTGTTGCCCGATGGCGCCCACAAGAAGAATGCGACGGGTGAGACCATTCGGATGGTGGTGCCCGATTCCGACTCGGGCGTCTATTTGCGAGGCTCCTCCAAAGCCCAGGTCAATATTTGGTGCTGGCCGGTAGGCTCCGGTGAAGTCTACGGTTACCGAACCGACTCCTCCATGCCTCCCGAGATCAGGGCTGGCGTGACTCCCCGCACCCAGGCCGACCGACATATCGGTGAGTGGAACCAGTTCGAGATCACCCTCCGGGGGGATCGTCTTGGCGTTTTGCTCAACGGCAAGGTGGTGCTGGAAAACGCGCAGCTTCCGGGTGTGCCTGCTCGGGGACGGCTGGCGCTGCAACATCACGGAGCCAAGCGGGACGGTGAGTGGACCGGTCCTCCCAGCCTGGTCCAATTCCGCAACATTTTTATCCGCGAACTTCCAAGCGCCCGTTAAGGCCGGATCCGGGAGTTCAGCAGGCGGCGAATCTCATGATCAGGATTTTTTACGACGACGATGCGGACCTCGGGGAACTGACGGACGAAACAGTGGGAGTCTTGGGCTATGGAATCCAAGGCCGCGCCCAGGCCCTCAATTTGCGCGATAGCGGTGTCAACGTCGTGGTAGGAAATCGCGACGATTCCTACCGCCGTCAGGCGATCGAGGACGGTTTCGAGGTGCTGGATCTGGCCCAGGCCGCCCAGCGGTCCAGCCTGATCTTGTTCCTGCTTCCCGACGAGATTCAACCGGCTGTCTATGCCCAGCTCTTGGCCCCCAATTTGAATCCCGGGGATGGTCTGGTGCTGGCTCATGGATTTTCCTACCACTACGGCCTGATCGACCCCGCCCCGGAAATAGATATCCTGCTGCTGGCTCCCCGAATGCCCGGCCAGTACGTTCGCGAACGCTATCTGGAAGGATGGGGCGTGCCCGCCTTTGTCTCGGTAGAGCGGAACCCGAGTGGGCGAGGTTGGGTCCGGCTGCTGGCTTTGGCGCGAGGTCTGGGAGCCACCCGGTGCGGAGCATTCGAGGTCGATGCCGCCCAAGAAACCCAACTCGATCACTTCTCCGAGCACTTCACCTACCCCCTGATTTTTAGGGCTCTGGAGTTGGCTTTTGAGGAGTTGGTCCAGGCCGGTTTTCCTCCCGAGATCGCCCTGATGGAACTCCACGGGTCGGAGGAATTGGGAGCAGTGCTCGGCGCCGCCGCCCAGGTCGGACTTTACCGGATGATCGAAAGTCACGCCTCTCCCGCTTGCCAGGTGGGAATGGCACATCATTGGGAGCAGGCTGCAGGAACCACCGAAGCTCTACGAGAACGCATCCGGGTGGTGCTGGAACAGATTCGAAATGGCCGATTTGCCCGCCACCTGATGAAGCAGGCCAGCAAGGGTTATCCCGAACTGGCGCAGTGGAAAAATCGCCACTCGAGGCAGTTGATTCAGGCCGAGCAAAACCTCCAGCAAAGGCTGAAGCGTCCCCATACTTGACACCGCTCAGAGACAACCAGCCCGGCAAGGTGGAATAAGCAGAGAGACGAGAACCGTTTGGCTTCCGTTGTTGCTGGAACTAGCCGCCGACAGTGGGACGTTGAGATCCTTTTGTCGAGCTTTGGGCGCGGTCCCTCGAGGACTTACCTTGGCGCCGCCGGCCCCGCTAAAAGTCAAACGAGTGGGTGAACTTGATCAGGAAAGTCCGGTTGATCAGGCCGGGGACGAAATGGTTGAAGTCACGGCCTTCGTTGTAGACGATAAACAGATCATCGCCGGGACGGTAAATGTAGTTGAGCCGCCAGTTGATGCGAAACTGCCGCTCCACATTGTTGTACTGAACCGAAGTGCTGGTGAGGAGGCGATTGGTCAAGTTGTAGTTGATGCGGGCGTCGACCAGGTTGACGGTAAAATCGCCCCAGGGCAACGAAGCCTTGCTGAAGTTGTGATCGAACTCGACCGAGAGGTTTTCATTGACCTTGAACAGGGGCCCCACCGTAGTGTTGATCAGCTTTCCGTCAAAGAACTGACCGGCGCGAAAGCGAAAAAAACCGCTCACCGGTCGGCCTTCATAGGCCCGGGCAAAAAAGGCCACTTCCTTGGAGGCATAGTGCCCTGCCGGGATGTTCACTTCGGGATGGAGCTCGAAGTCCTCAGTCAGAGTTTCATAGTTGCTGTTGAAGACCGCTCCCAGAAAATCTCCGCTTTCAAGCGAGGCGCCCACGAAGAACTCGTTTTCCCGGCTTTCCAGAAAACCTTTTTGGCTGGTGAAGAGCTGGTGGACGGTCGATATTCGCCACTGACGGATCCAAGAGTTGCGGGGACGCGGTTTCCAGGCTGCCCTGGCGCGGTGTTTAATCACGTCATCGCGTAAGACAAATCCCAACTCGGGATTAAAATCCTCGTCAATTCGTGTTCGACTGGCTTCCCACTCCCAGCGATCACTGTTCCAGACGAAGGAGGCCTGGTAGGAGAGACTATCCTTGTCTTGTCCCCGCGTGACGGTCTTGGCCCAGTAGCCGCTGGCCGTCAGCTTGTCGAACAACACAAAATTGGCATCCAGGCCTCCAAGACGGTTGAAGTGATCGGAACCGGAGAGGGTCCTTTGAGTCAATATGCCACCCACGTAGGAGCGCTCCAAGAGAGTCCGTTTCACGCGTATGGCGGTGGAGTTGTCACCCGCAAAATCGCCCCGCTCACGAGTCAGCACATTGAGCAAACCGAACTCAAAGCCGTCCTGCGACCCGGTCAGCCGGGTTCCGGCGGTAATGGGAATGGGTTCACCATCCACCAATCCGATTTGCCGACTGAAAAAGGCCAGCACTTCCGGCGGTTCCCGTTGCGGGCGCCGGGTGCCGAAGTTGAAAATACCGGCCCGTTCCAGAAAGAACTCTCGCTTTTCGGGGAAGAACAGACTGAAGCGCGTCAGGTTGAATCGGGCCTCATCGACCTCGGCCTGGGCAAAATCGGGATTGATTGCCAAATCGGCAGTGATGGAAGGTGTCAGGGAAGCCTTGACCACTTCCAACCCAAACTGCGATTCGTTTTGGGCCGCGGCGCCCCCTCCATTACCTGGTAGAAGAGTCAAGCCGCCCAGGACATAGGGCTTGACGCGAAGACGAAGACCGGTGCGGATTTCGTTGAGGCCTGTCAACTCCCCGGCCTGGGAGACGTTCCAGAACCCGTAGTCTCGCGAGTAGCCGGCCCAGTACGTCTCTTCGTTCTTGCGGACGATAATCCGCTCCAGGTTCATTCCCCAAGTCAGGTTGTCTCCCGCGCCACTCCGCAGGCTCTTGAAGGGGATCTCGATCTCCAGCGTCCAACCTCCCTGATGACGCCGACCCACGGCGCTCCACTTCTCGTCCCACTCCGTATTGAAGCGGCGCCTTTCGTCGTTAATCTGAGCATCGAAGCGAGTTCCCAGCGCGTTGCTCCGAAAAAGGAAAGCATTCCGCCGATCGTGAAAGGTGTCCAGCAGGATGGAAAAGGTATCGTCATTCTCCAGTCTGTCGTCACGGCTCAATTCCGTGGCACGCACCAGCTCGGGTTGGGAATCATGACAGTAGACACCAAAGTAGATGGCCTTGCGGGTGTAGAGAATCCGAACTTCGGTGACTTCGCTAGCCGGTTCGCCCTCGTTAGGATCCCTTTGCACGAAACGGGTGATCGGCGTGGCCTTTCCCCAAACCGGATCGGTCAGCTCACCGTCCACAACCGGTGCTTGCTCGCCCGGTATCTGAATCGCGCTGGTCGAGGGGGCCGTGGTTTTGGCGAACAGGCGGCCTGGGACCGCCACCAGCGCCAGCAAAAGAAAAATCACAGTTCGTCGCAAGACAATATCTCTGGAATTTTGGTTCGGGGTCAGGAGCGGAGTCCCAAGAAACTCCCGGACGAATTTTACCATTTAGTCCCAAGGCAGGGAGCGGTCCGGTGTCATCGACCACCACTTCGCCATTGATCTTGACCACGAGGTTGCGCTCTTTGACTATAATCGCGGGGGGCCGGCCCACCACTCCTCATCTTGGGCGAAAACGGAGTTTGCGTGTTGGTCTGCTTTGAGGTCAAGGCGATGGGCCACTTTCAAACAATGCGCCATTGGATTGACTGCCCACTCACGTCCCATCAGGTCTGCCTGGCGGCCGACCGATCGGCTGCCGAAGGACGCCCGATTCGCTGGGAGAACTGGATTGAGTAAACGGTCCTCGCCGGATGCCGGCCACACTGGAGCCCCAAGTGGAGATCAATCCCGGCAGAGGATGGAAGCGACTCTCTCCAGTTTGCCCCGGCAGGAGACTCTGGTTGTGATGGCCGTCGCCGCCCATCCCGACGACATTGAGTTCATGATGGCGGGCACGCTCTTGTTGCTGGGCGAGTTGGGCGCTGAGTTGCATTTTTGGAATCTGGCTAACGGAGGTTGCGGAAGCCGGGACATGACCCGGCGGCAGACCAGTGCCGTGCGCTGGATTGAAGCTCAGCAATCGGCCGAGCTGGCCGGCACCCGGATCTACCCTCCGCTGGTAGACGATGGAATGATCCTCTATCAACCCGAACTGCTGCGTAAGACTGCGGCTCGCATCCGCCAGATCCGCCCTTCGATTCTGCTTCTTCCTTCGCCTCAAGACTACATGGAAGATCACCAAAACACGTCCCGGCTGCTGGTCACCGCTGCCTTCCTCAAAGGAGCACCCAATTTCGCCACGCAACCACAGGTGGCGGCCTGGGCCGGCGACATCACGCTTTATCACGCCCTTCCCCATGGCCTCCGCGATGGTCTCAGGCAGATGGTCAAGCCCGGTCTGTTTGTGGATATCTCGACCGTCATGGACCGCAAACGTGAAATGCTTGCTTGCCACCAGAGCCAGCAAGAGTGGCTGGAGGCCAGTCAGGGCCCGGGAGCCTACCTGGATGCACTCGACCGGATGGCCGTGCAAGTGGGCCGGATGAGCGGTGTCTTTGCCTTGGCCGAAGGCTGGCGACGCCATTCCAATCTGGGGTTTGCCCGTCGGGGCCGGGATCCTCTGGCCGATTTGCTGGGGGACCGTTGCCGGGTGGATCCCGAGTACGAGGCGCTGCTCGATCGCCCCAGTCTCAGCGTTCCCGACTGAGTGCGATGCCTCTCCTTCCGCAGACCTGACTGGACACACGCTGGGTCTCGGCGAGTGGAAAAGAAGATCCCTGCCGGTGAGTCTCCAACGAGGCGAGCGGTCTTCTCCCTCTTCCATAGGCGGCTGGCCGACAGCGCACAGAAACGATGGCGCCGACTACAAGCTACCGGCGCCTGGGAGAGGTCATGCATCAGGATACAGGTCATCGATTCGTTGCTGGGTAGCGAGCGTAAAGTTGAGAGCTGGTACGAGTCGGCATTGGGTTTGGGATGTCGCAGACGAATTTCTTCTTCTGCGCCCGACTCGGTAACGCTCACGGCACGTGACGGCTACATGATACACGTGTATTATGTATATCTGACAAATGATTCAGTCGTTCGCCGATGAGATGGCCGAAGACCTGTTCCTTGAACGCAACCCGCGCCATGCGAGACGCTTACCGCGAGATTTGTGGCGGGTTGCACAGAGAAAGTTGAAAGCCCTTGACGTGGCCGCTGGGCTCAACGACTTGCGGGTCCCACCCGGCAATCGACTGGAACGGCTGAAAGGTGACCGGTTTGTGCGACGTAGCATACGGATCAATGATCGATACCGACTAACATTTCGATGGGAGAACGAGGATGCTTATGAGGTCAAAATCGAAGATTACCATTAGAGATCCGAATTGGCCGGGACCTGCCATCCCTCCTGGGGAAATGTTGCTGGAAGAGTTCCTTAAACCGCTAGGCCTCTCACAGGTCGAAGCTGCCAAGCGGCTGGGCATCTCCGCAAATCGCTTGAATGAGGTCGTGCTCGGCAAACGTCGCATCACCGCAGACACCGCACTAAGGTTATCGCGGCTGCTGAAGACCTCGCCTCAGTTTTGGATGCGGTTGCAGGCGGATTGGGACCTCCATCGAGCAAACAGCAGGGTGGGGTGATTTGCGGGCGCCAACCTGTCAGCCACGGATACGGAGTCAAATGCAATGGTAAGTGAGAATACCGGCAGGACGAGGGGCTAATGGACACTGATGGGATTCGGCATCTGCTCCAACTCTCTTAGTTGGCAGCCCAAAACGTCCTATTCGCGCTGACGACGTACCGGAATACTTGGCGGAAGAATGAAGAAACTTGTGACTTCATTTGAACATGACATGACCATGCGCTTGGCCTGCCGATCGGGTGACTACATGCTGTGGGCAAGTTTTCGAGGTCTCCTTTCGAATCCCGGCAAACAGTACGATCCGGCAGACGCATGGGCTTTGTGCGATGGTAACTTCGTGACGATTACGAATCGCCGCTCCGATCTCCCCGAGGGGTTTGATCTCCATCCTTCAGAGGTTTGTGGGGAGTTGGTAGACTGGATGATGCGTAGGCTCGACGCAGGCTTTGAGCCGGATGACCTCATAGATGGGCCGAATCTCTGGCGAGTGCGAGCTGGCGACTGCGTAGCGTGGGTTCGGTGATCCTCGCGGAGGAGTTGCTGGGGACGGTCCGGTTCTTGAACTGTTGACTTTCGATGTGGACGCACTGGTTTACGGTGAGCGGCTGGATATCTATCGTGGATTCGGGTGGTTCGAGGAAAAAGATGAATCCGAGGAGAGTAAACGACTTCTTGGGGAAGGTTGGCAGGTAATCCTTAGCTTGGGGACACCTCACACCGCAGCGGGAGACTCTCAGTGGGCTCTCGGATGAACACGTCCGGATAGGCGGGAGCTCTGCGATTCACAGGCAGAGGTTTCTATCTAACCCCAGTCGGTGGAGCGTGTGTTCCCCCGAACCGTCCAGACGATCAGGTACCATCTTTTCCGAACCACAAAACAAGCTGCAATAGTTGAGACGTAGTCTGAAAGGTGTTGCGATATCGGAGTCTTTGCGGCCCCGGAAACGGGGAAAAGGACGACGAGAACAACTGTCTGACCGATTGGAGAGTCAGGGACCCATCCGTTACCCAACCGAATTACAGAATCTCTCTGTAATTTGAGTCTTGCCCGGGCAGTGGTGAGTTGGGTCAAGGGAGGCCACTCGCGCAGCAAAGGCTGGATCGAGCGCTCGCCTGTGCCGTCGGTCTGAGGTCGGTAAGGACGGGTGCGTAGATGGCGCAGTCCCAGTTGTCGCCAAAGGTCGCCGGCGGCATGGGAGAGATGGCAAGAGCCGTTGGCCGCAAGGATGTCTCGCGCCATCACGGTCGATCGTTCCTGCCCCTCGCGCGACTCCCGCTCCCGCTTGCTCCCGCCCCTCGAAAACGCAGTTCTACGGAGTATGATTGTGGCATGAGGGTGAAGACATCTATCACACTTGAAAAAGAGGTGGTGACAGCCGTTGAAGCGGCTGCCCGCGAAGGAGAAAGCCGATCCCAGGTGATTGAGCGGCTGCTTTGTCAAAGCCTCGCCGTGCGAGAACGAGCCGCGATCGACAATCGCGACCGCAACCTCATCAACGCGCACGCCGATGAACTCAACCAAGAAGCGGTCGATGTCTTGGGTTATCAAGTGGAAACGTGAGGCGCGGCGAGCTCTACCGGGTCGCGAGGCCTCCTGCGCCCGGTCCGAAGCGCTTTCGCGTGTTCGTTGGGTCAGCCGACAGGCGCTGATCGATTCGCGGTTCTCGACCATCATCTGCGCGCCGGTGTGCTCGATGCGCCACGGACTCGCAACGCAAGTCGATGTCGGACTGAACGAAGGACTTCGACACGACAGCAGCGTGCACTGCGACCAGCTTGTCAGCTTGCAGACGTCGCAGTTGACTCAGTTCTTCGGGAGCCTCGACGCCACCAAGCTCAAGTGTCTCGACGACGCACTGATGGTTGCACTGGGGCTGCTCCGCAGCTAGAGAGACCTGGCAGCTTGGGCCGGAGCGAGATGCGCCCCAAACTACTCGGACTGATTTCCTCGGATCGTCTCCACCCAGTGCCGAGCTTTGACTCCGGTAAAGTGCTCGATCTGGTGACGGCAACTGAACCCGCTGGCGACCACCCAGGTCTCGGGTCCGGCTTGGCGAACAGCGGGGAAGAGCCGCCGTTCGCCGATCTTGCGTGAGAGTTCATAGTGCTCCTGCTCGTAACCGAAGGATCCCGCCATCCCGCAACAACCGGAGTCGACCTCGCTCACCACCACCTCCGGCATTTGGTCCCAAAGCTGCTTCATGGCGCCGGTTCCGAAAAGCGCCTTCTGGTGACAATGCCCATGCAGCAGGATCTCCCGCGCCGGAGAGGAGAGTTCGGTCCTCAGTCTCCCTGCCGCCAACTCCTGGGCCAGAAACTGGTCGATCATCTGCACTCCGGCTGTCACCCGGGCGCCCAACTCTGCATCCTCGGCCAAGTCCGGCAAGTCGTCGGTCAGGGCCGAAGCGCAACTGGGTTCGCAGACGACTACCGGGACCTCGCCCCCCACCCACCGGTCCAACCGTTGCAACGTCTCTTGTCCCTCCTGCTTGGCTTGGTCCAGCAGACCTTGGGAGATCCGCGGACGCTGACAGCACCCGGGCTGAGCGAGCTCGACCCGATAGCCGCAGGACTCGAGCAATCGGGTGGCTGCCCGGCCAACCTGGGGCTCGAAATAGTTGGTGAAGGTATCCACGAAAAGCGCTACCCGCGGTCCGGATGAGCGCCCCGACCGGGCGGCAAACCAGGAAGCAAAGGAACGGGAAGCGTATTCCGGCAAAATCCGCCGCCGGTCAAATCCGGCTGTCTTTTCCAGCAGGAGCCGAAAGAACCCACCTCGCTGAACCCAATTGACCATTGGTGCGCCGATTCCCGCCAACCAGGCTGCTGCTGCAGAGGATCCTCCGATCATACGGTCGCGAACGGTCTTCCCGTGGCGGTTGTGATAAAGCTGCAGGAACTCGCTCTTCAACTTGGCCAGGTCGACATTGCTGGGACACTCTGCTTTGCAGCCTTTGCATCCCAGACAAAGATCGAGCGTCTGGTAGAGCCGCTCATCGGTCATTCCATTGGGTCCCAGTTGGCCCGTCATGGCCAGCCGGAGCGCATTGGCCCGCCCTCGGGTGCTGTGCTCTTCCTCCCGCGTGACCATGTAGCTGGGGCACATTGTGCCCCCCAGAGTCTTGCGACAGGCGCCGACTCCGGTGCACATTTCGACGGCCGCGGCAAATCCCTTGTCCTCCCGGTAATGGAATTGCGTTTCCAGCGGCTGCACCTGGTATTCGGTCCCATAGCGCAGGTCGTGCGCCATGGGCGATGCATCCAGGATTTTGCCAGGATTCATCAAACCGTGCGGATCGAAGAGATGCTTGACTTGGCGAAAAGCCTGGTAAAGCTGGGGTCCGAAAAACTCCTCCATGAAGGGGCTCCGCACCATCCCGTCACCGTGCTCTCCGCTCCAGGAACCACCATATCGCTTGACCAGCTCAAAGGTCTCGCGGGCAATCGTTTCCATCCGCTGGATGTCGTCGCCGCGCCGCAGATCCAGAATCGGCCGGACGTGGATCACTCCCACGCTGGCGTGGGCATACATGGTGACCGGCGCTCCCACGCGCCGGCACAAGGCCAACACCCGGTCGATGTATTCGGGCAGAACCGGGAGGGGGATACAAGCGTCTTCGATAAAGGGTAAGGGTTTGCGATCACCTTTGATCCCCAGCATGAGACCCAACCCGTTCTTGCGCACTGCCCACACTCGCTGCTGCGCCGCTGGATCGAGCTGGATGGGGTGAGCGTAACCCAAACCTTCCCGCTGCAACTGCCCGACCAGTGCTTCCATCCGCTGCCGGACTTCCGCCGGAGTCTCTCCGTAAAACTCGACAATCAGAATGGCTTCCGGATTCCCCGTCAGAAAATCGCACTGGGGCGCCAAATCCAGATTGTTGCGCGCCATGGTGAGCACCGTGCGGTCCAGGATCTCAACCGCCGAAGGACCGTGGCGAACGATCGAGGCCACCGCCCCGATGGCCTCCTGCAACCGGCTGAAGTGGATCACACTGGTGATTTTGGCCCGGGGCAGCGGCTCGAGGTTGATCTTGGCTTCCAGCAACAAGGCCAGCGTCCCCTCGCTGCCCGTGATCAGTTTGGACAGGTTCCAATCTTGACGCGGAATGAACTCATCCAGGTTGTAACCGCCCACCCGGCGCATCACCTTGGGGTAGCGGTCCTCGATTTCTTGCCGGTTGTCCTCAATCAACCGCTTGAAGCCGCTCAGGATGCCGCCCAGGCGATCATTGACGTCGGCCCTGGTCGCATAAGACTGGGGAGTGAGGTTCTCAAGCTGAAACTCGCTACCGTCGGCCAACAAAACGCGAGTTTCGAGCACGTGATCGACGGTCTTTCCGTAGAGGATGCTCTTGGTTCCTGAAGAGTTGTTGCCGATCATGCCTCCCACATTGGCCCGGTTGCCGGTGGCCGGGTCGGGGGCGAACTGCAGGCCGTGAGGCAACAGCAGCGCGTTGAGCTCGTCACGCACCAACCCCGGTTGAACCCGCGCCCAGCGTTCTTCGACGTTCAGCTCCAGTAGCTGGTCCAAATGCTTGGAGAAATCCAGCACCAGTGACGACCCCACGGTTTGCCCGGCCAAGCTGGTTCCCGCGCCGCGGGGCAGAATGCTGACTCCGTGCTCGGCGGCGACGGCTACGGCTTGGCGAACGTCCTCTTCATCCACCGGGATGACCACTGCTACCGGCTCGATCTGATAGATGCTGGCATCGGTAGCGTAAACGCCCCGGCCGACGGGGTCCGCCTTAATCTCACCCCGGACACGCCGGCGCAGATCGGAAATAAAAGCGGCGGCGTGGTTGGTGCTCATGGGCAACTCGTCACTTTTTAGAATAGCGCCCCCGAAATGCAATCAAAAGGCGGGACACGCACTGCTGGTCGAACTCAGCAGTGCGTCTGTCTCATTGTACTCCCTCTAATGCCGGAATCGGTTCGCCATTGCAGTTTCAGTCCTGCTGGGAGCGTAGGAAAAGGAACTCCTCGGTGCTGCAATTCCCGGAGTCCGGTGGAAGAGCTGCTTTAGGCTTCGTTAGAGGTGATTCTGCTAGACTGGAGCCATCGCGCCCGTAGCTCAGTGGAGAGAGCGCTGGTCTCCGGAACCAGAGGCCGCAGGTTCGAATCCTGCCGGGCGCGCCATCCCCGGCCGTTCCTTCCCTTGGCAATGAACCGCCTTTTTTTCAGGAATCCGATCTTCTGCCGGTACTGAGAAATGGTCGTTCTTTCAATCGAGCTCTCTCGTAGTTGTCGCGGGCCGCTTGTACCGTTTCCATGGTCGATTCCTCGGCCACCGCCACGTCCCACCAGGACTCGTAGCCCGGAACGGTCTGATGCTTGTCCACCTCCACCACGATGACCGTTGTCCTGGACTGAGCGGCAGCGTCCTTGAGGGCCTGGACCAGTTCTTCTTCGCTACGGGCGCGGTAGGTGATCGCTCCCAGGCTGGCGGCATTGGCTTGGAAATCCAATTCCAGCGGATCGCCATCCAATTGACCGCTGCGGGAGTTACGCCGGCGGTAGTTGGTGCCGAAACCGCCCGACCCGAGCGACTGAGACAGGCCCCCGATGCTGGCAAAACCGTAGTTGTCCAGCACCACGATGGTCAGCTTGTAGTCCTCCTGCAGCGAAGTGACGATCTCAGCCGACATCATCTGATAGGAGCCGTCACCCACCATCACAAAAACTTCCCGCGAGGGATCGGCCATCTTGGCTCCCAATCCTCCGGCGATCTCATAACCCATACAGGAGTAGCCGTATTCCAGGTGATAGCCGCGTGGGTCGGAAGTTTTCCAGAGCTTGTGCAGGTCGCCGGGCAGGCTACCCGCGGCGCAGACCACAATGTCGCGCGGCTTGGAGGCTTCGTTGACCAGGCCGATGACCCGCGACTGAAGCAGCGGAGGAGGTTTTTGGGCCGTCAGCAGACGCTCCATTTCCCGATCCCACTCTGCCCTCCGGCGAGAAGCGTCTTCCCGGTAGTCGGAAGAAACCCGAAATTCCGATTGGGCCAGCTCCTCGAGGGTGACCCGGGCATCCGCAACCAAGGGGAGTGCCGCATGTTTGTAGGCGTCCATCTCACAAACGTTGATGCTCAGGAAACGCACCGACGGGTTCTGAAAGGCGGTCTTGGAGGCGGTCGTGAAATCGCTCAATCGAGTCCCCACACAAATCACCAGGTCGGCCTCCCGAGCCATCAGGTTGGCAGCGCTGCTGCCCGTGACCCCAATGGCGCCCAGGTTCTGCGGATGATCGAAAGGAAGGGCCCCTTTGCCGGCCTGAGTCTCGCCAACGGCAATCCCGGTTGCGGCAACGAAATCCTTCAATATCGCGGTAGCATCACTGTAGTGGACACCTCCTCCGGCCACCAGAAATGGCCGCTGAGACCGTCCGATCCAGCCTGCGGCCTGCCGCAGCAACTCGCGGTCGGCCCGGGGACGCGGAACGGTCCAAACTCTCTTTTCGAATAACTCGGTAGGGTAATCGGCAGCCTCGGTCTGGACATCTTGAGGCAGACAGAGGGTCACCGCCCCGGTCTCCGCCGGAGAGGTCAAGACCCGCATGGCCTCCATCAAGGCGTATGGGAGTTGATCGGGACGGTTGATTCGATCCCAGTAGCGGGAGACGGGCTTGAAGCAGTCGTTGACCGAAATATCCTGGCTCCAGGACGATTCCAGTTGCTGCAAAACGGGAGCGACGTTGCGGCGCGCGAAAATGTCTCCGGGAAGTAGAAGCACCGGAATTCGATTGATGGTGGCCGTAGCCGCTCCGGTGACCATATTGGTGGCGCCAGGTCCAATCGACGAAGTGCAGGCGAAGGTGCGCAGCCGATTACTGGTCTTGGCATAGGCAATGGACGTGTGGACCATGGCCTGTTCGTTGCGCGACAGGTAGTAGCGCAACTGGGACGATTGCTGCAGCGCCTGCCCCACTCCGGCCACGTTGCCGTGGCCAAAGATCCCCCAAACGCCGGAAAAAAATCGATTTTGCCGGGAGTCTCGACTGACGAACTGATTGCCAAGAAATGCAGCCAGAGCCTGAGCCATTGTCAAGCGAACGGTTTTCATGATGACCTCAAACGGTAATGAACCCTGATTACAGCCCGATAACTTTCCTGAGATAGCGGCGGGAAACGGTTGAGCTTTCCAGCGCCGTGGGAAGTTCGGTGTGATCGGTTTCGACGATCACCCATCCCGACCATTTTTTTTGCTTAAGATAAGAAAAGAGGGCTGGGAAATCGATATCTCCGCTGCCGATTTCCGTCCACACCCCCAGGGCACAGGCCTGCCGATAGTTCAGGCCTTCACGGCGGACGCGATTCACAACCTCTCGCTGGACATCCTTGATATGGAGCGCACCGACGCGGTCCAAATGCCTGCCGATGAACTGGCCGGGATCTGCGCCTCCAAAAAGAAGATGTCCAGTGTCGGGACCCAGCTTGACCAGTTCGGGATTGCTGACTTCCAACAGCCATTCGATTTCATGAGGGGCCTCGATATAACTACCGACATGAGGATGAAAACAGAGTTGAATATCTCGTTCCAACCAGATCTCGGCGATTCTCTCCAGGACATGAGCCGTTTGCAGCATCTCTTCTTCATTGAAACTCACGGCTTCTCCGGGTCGGATACGACCGGCCAGATTAAACCGTTCTTGGGAGAAAACAAAGGCGCTAACGAAGAGACAGGTCTGCCCCAGTCGGCTGGAGAAGTCAGCCTGACGCCGGGCCTCAACCAAGATACTGTTTTCCTCCTCTTTGATTTGAAAAGGAGCGTGAAAGAAACCTGACGCCACCTTTAGCCCCACGCGATCGAGGATGGCTCGGGCCCGAGCCGGCGTCAGGCCGGGCTCCTCCCGGTCGACGTTGACTGCTTCGAATCCCGCCGCGGCCGCTTCCCGAGCGCGTTCCCGGCAGGACTTGAATACCAGTCTGTCGGACTGCGATAGAGGAGTAGTATCTGCGTTGAGGGCGAGTTGCATCGAATCGCCAAAAGGGGTCGCCAATGGCTCTTCCTTGTGGGTTCAGCGCCGCGATCCCGGAGGTCTCAGTCCAAACGTCACGGCTCGGAACTCTCGGTCCTATTAACGATCCCTCCAGTGCCTCGCCGGGACGAAGATCCTCATTTCCGCCTCTTCCACCGACCGTTTGTTCGAAATCAGACCGGTCATCCGTAACAATCCTTAGAATACGTTGACAAGTGGCCCCAAACAAGGTATGAAGGTAGTTTGATTATTTAGTCTTCATCCGGACGGTTGCAGACACCGGGTGATCTGGCGAGGCTGATGGTTCCGACAGACGCCAATGATAGTATGTCTGGGAGACAGAATCTCGCATCTCAATTGACCGGAGAAAGGAGTCAGAGGCATGCAGTGTAGAATCCCATTGATTTCGGTTCTTGTTTTGTTTCTGCTTGTGCCATTTTCGGCGTTCGCTCAAATTAACACCGGGACAATCCTGGGCACGGTTCGTGATGCCCAAGGAGGAGTGGTTCCGGGTGCTGACGTCACCGTCACATTGACGGCATTGGGCGTATCCGTTGATCTGATTACCAACGATTCCGGCGTTTTTCAGGCCACCGGTCTGCGTCCCGGCGTCTACCAGGTCCGCGCCCAGATGGACGGTTTCAAGGCGGCAGTCCAAGACGGCGTTGGGCTCTCCATCCAGCAGCGTCGCGAGGTCAATTTCACCCTCGAAATTGGCGATGTCAGCGACGAAGTCCAGGTTGTTGCCACCGGCGCGGCCGTGCAGGCCGAGAGCGGCCAGTTGGGCAGCGTCATCACTTCCGAAGTGATTACCGATCTGCCGTTGGATGGACGTCGTTACTCCGACCTGATTCTGCTGAGTCCAGGTGCGGTCCCGGCGCCCGGCGTACGCTCCAATCCACGCGAAGCCAGAGTCAACGTCGACGGCAATTTTTCGCTCCAGAACTACTTTGCCCTCAACGGCGTCGACAACAACACCTTTACCACCAATGCGCAAGAGCGGAGTCCGCAGGCGGTTCAACCTCCTCCCGATGCTCTCCAATCCTTCAAGATCCAGACGCGGACCTATGACGCCGAGTTTGGGTGGAGCCAAGGCGCGGTCATCAATGCCGAGATCAAATCGGGCTCCAACGCTTTACATGGTTCCGGTTGGTTCTTTCGTCGTGACGACCGCCTGAACGCCAACAACTTCTTCAACAACGCTGCCGGTGTGACAAGAGGAGTCGAGAGTCGTAACCAGTATGGCCTGACCTTGGGTGGGCCCCTGGTGGAGGATCGGACCTTTGCCTTTTTCGACTATCAGCGAACCACGTCCAGCAAGGCTGGTGGCGCCGGTGGCAACGTTCCAACGGCTCAAATGAAGAAGGGTATTTTTACCGGAGACCGTAACCTGGTGATCGATCGGGATGACGACGGCAATCCCTTCTATCCCCAGATCGTCCCTTGCGTGGACGAAGTCAACGACGTTCTCAACCTTTCGGCGATGCGAACCGATGGACTGCCTTGCGGCGACCCGGCCGGCATGGCGCTGGCCGCTCTTTATCCGGATCCCAACTTCAGGACTTTTCGCTATCAATCTGCTCTTGACGTGCCGCTAACGCAGAACTCCTTCGATATCAGGGTCGACCACAATTTCACGGAGAAGGACCTCTTTTACGCTTCCTACAGTTTTCTGCAAACTGGAACCATTGTCGAGCAAGGTCCATTTCCCAACCCGCTAGCCACGGGAGGCTTCACGGCCAACAGTTATGTCCGCGGACAACTGTTGGCGTCGACTTGGAACCGGATTATTAGTCCGGCCGTGTTCAACAGCCTCCGCTTCGGATTCAATCGCATCTATTCGACTTCCGATCCGATCGCTCCCGAAGGGGATGCCGGGCCTCAATTCGGGCTGCAAAACTTGCCCGGTACCTTTGCCTTTGGTCTCCCTCCGATTCGCGTTTCCGGCTACAACCTGCTGGGAACCTCAGAGTGGAGGCCTCAGTTCCAGGTGTCCAAGGTCTACCAGTTGCTGGACAACCTGAGTTGGATTCGCGGAAATCACTCTTTCAAGTTCGGATTCGAATACAAACGAGCGGCGAATAACTATCTGGACGTCAAAGCGCCCAACGGCCGCTACATCATTCCCAGAAGTTATGTCGGGGATGGAGTCGCCAACCTGTTGTTGGGTACCGTGGGGAGAATCGAGGCCACCTCGGCTCTGGTGCCTCATACCTACACCGACGGTTTCATGTTCTATCTTCAGGACTCCTTCAAGGCCTCTCCCAAGCTCACGCTCAACTATGGAGTCAGATACGAATACTTCACGCCCATTGTTGAACAGGACAATCTGATGTCCAATTTCGACCCCGCCGCCAACGGTGGCAGGGGAGCGTTGGTAACGGCCAACCCGGGAAGCCTGGGGCAGGTTCCCTGCGACTTCGACTGCGTGCAGCGATTTCCGGGCGAGGGCATCTTCGGCAGGGCCTTGGTCAATCCCGATCGCAACAATTTCGCGCCCCGGGTCGGACTTGCTTATCGAGTTTCCGACCGCACGGTCGTCAAGGGTGGTTACGCCATTTTCTACCAGGCGATCGACCGAATGGGGAGCTCGGCTGCGCTTCCCTTGAACCCGCCACAGTTGATCGATTTTCGCGGCTACGAGTCGCAATTCAACGAGGTGCCTAAGCTGTTGTTGCGCGATCCTTTCCCCGGGGGAAGCGACGAATTCAATCCCCTGGCGATCGGTCTCCGAAGTCGCAGTTTCGACGAAACGGCCCCCTGGGCACAACAGTACAGTTTCGGGTTCGAATTACGGCTCCACGAAAATTATCTGATGGACGTCTCCTACGTGGGGGGCGACTCCAACCACATCCGCAAGCTGCAGGCGCTGAACCAGGGCATATTGGGTGCGGGTGGAACGGTTACTAAACCCTTCCCTGACTGGGGGACTTTAGGCGACCATTTGAAAAGCAATGGCAACGCCAACTACAACGCACTCCAGTTCAGCTTGCGGCGCGCCATGAGCCACGGCATGGCCTTCAACGTGGGCTATACCTGGAGCAAAGCACTGGGGGATACGCAGGACAATCTCTCGGGTGGAGCCGCTTTCAGCAACGTCCGGCCCCAGAACGCCTATGATCTGGCTGCCGACTATGGACGTCTGGTCTTCGACCAGGCGCATCGCTTAGTATTGAACTGGATTTGGGAGATTCCTTTTCGGAGCGACGTGCCTGCAAAACACCTGTTGGGAGGCTGGCAATTTAACGGCATTTGGAGTTCCACCTCGGGCGCTCCCGTCGGGATCCGCGGTCCTGACCGGAGCGGAACGCGAAGCCAGAACGCCCGGGCGGACTGTATCGGAGACCCGGGAGGCGCCGGGACCGTTGACCAGTTCTTCAACCCGGCGGCTTTCGCGATAGCTCAGAACGGGACCTTCGGTAACTGTGGCGTCGCCAGCTTGAGTGGTTGGCCCCATCACAACTTCGACCTTTCCCTGTTCAAGAACTTCAACCTGGGTGGCAATGAAGAGACCAAGTTGCAGGTACGGTTCGAGTTCTTCAATGCCTTCAATACGCCTCAGTTCAGTTCCCCGGGTAATCGCGTGGACAGAGGCGGGTTCGGCCAAACGAACAGTGTTTTCGATCCCTCCCGCGAAGGCCGAGTGATTCAATTCGGGTTCAAGGTCATTTTCTAACTGAATCCCCAACCGGGCGGGCCGCAGTCGCGGCCCGCCCTTCTTCCCAGCCTGCCAGCACGCCCCAAGCCAAAGGACTCTCGGGTAGTCCGCTTTCAGGTTGTGTGAAGCCCGCAAGAGCAATCCCAAATGGCGCCAGAGCAAGCCTCCCGTGAAGACTCGAGAGAGGGTCTGATACGTGGTCTGGGATTGAAGGAAGCCGTCTCGGCCAATGTGGTCGAGATGCTCGGCATCGGGCCCTTCATCACCATCCCCATTCTGGTCGCCGCCATGGGAGGGCCCCATGCCATGCTGGGGTGGCTGTTGGGGGCGCTGCTGGCCATCTGTGACGGTTTGGTGTGGGCCGAGCTGGGGGCCGCGATGCCCGGAGCGGGAGGCTCCTATATCTATCTGAGGGAAGCCTATGGCCCCAAGAAGATGGGCCAGATGATGTCTTTCCTATTCGTCTGGATGATCTTCTTCACCGCGCCCCTTTCGGTGGCGACCGGGGCCGTCGGTTTTGCCCAGTATGCCCGCTACCTGCGACCCGAGCTTTCTCAGTTGACCACCCAGTTCATCGCGGTGGGTCTTTGCCTGGTCATTACTTTCGCCCTTTACCGTGGGATTCGCACCATCGGCCGGCTTTCCTTCATTCTCATGCTGGTGGCCGTCGGCACCATTCTCTGGGTGATTGTTTCAGGGCTCTTCAACATCCGCGGTGAGTTGCTCTTCGATATTCCGGAGGGAGCCTTCTCCTGGTCCTGGGGTTTCTTTTCAGGTCTGGGGAGCGCCGCCCTGATCGGGATCTATGGCTACGGCGGTTACAACAACATCTGCTTCCTGGGGGGAGAGGTCAGGAACCCCAGCCGAAACATCCCCTTCGCCGTCATCGCCTCGATCCTCCTGGTGGCCTTGCTTTACATCTTTCTCAATACGACCATTTTGGGCATCGTTCCCTGGCGTGACGCGATGGCCTCACAACACGTAGTCTCCGATTTCATGGAGATCATCTATGGGGCCTGGGCCGCCCAGGCGCTCACCTATCTGGTTTTGGCAGCATCAGCCGCATCGATTTTTGCCCTGCTGCTGGGCTATTCGAGAATCCCCTACGCGGCCGCCAGGGACAAGCGGTTCTTTTCGGTTTTTGCCAAGCTTCACCCCACCAAGCGGTTCCCGCACGTCTCGCTGCTGACACTCGGTTTGGGCTCAACCGTCTTCTGTTTTCTTGATCTGAGCCACATCATTCAGGCCCTGATCGTCATCCAGATCATTATCCAGGTGCTGGGACAAATCGTCGCTGTGACTCTGATTCGGCGGTATCGACCCGATATTCGGCGGCCATTCCAGATGTGGGGCTACCCTATCCCCAGTTTCATCGCCATGATCCTCTGGCTGCTGGTGCTGGTCTCGACGGGAATCACTATCGTGGGATTGGGGCTGGGGGTGCTGATCCTCGGAATCTGCCTCTATATGATCAGAGCCCGCCAAGCGGGGGAGTGGCCGTTTGCTCCACAGCCGGCTGCCGAATCGTAATCTCTTGATCGGCCTTGACCTCTTTCAAAGTTGAGGTTTGACCTCCGGGCCAAGTGACTTCCACCAAATCCGCTCGGGTATGCTGGCCTACCCCGAAATGGAGGACGATTTCGCTTTGAGAGAGATAACTCCCTCCGCTCTGTACTTCGCGCAACTGCAACAAGTCACCGGTGCGAATTTGAACTCGCGCCCCTAAGGCCAGGCGATTGCCATCGTTGCCGGCCAAGCGGATCCTCAAATAGCGGTTGTCGGCGACGGTTTCGTTCCAAAAGAATGTGGGGCCGGCGTCAAGGTTGGTGAGCACCAGGTCCAACCTGCCGTCGCCGTCGAAGTCGGCGGTGGCTGCTCCCCGGCTGGATTGCTCGTTTTCCAGACCCAGGTGACCCGGTTCCTCCTGAAAACGACCATTCCGCAGGTTGCGAAAAAGGAGGCTGCTCTGACGATAAGGTGCTACGGAGGCCTGTTGGAGCCGGTCCACGCTGGGAAAGACGTGTCCGTTGGCCACGAAAATGTCCAGCCAACCATCGTTGTCGAAATCAAAAAAGAGAGTCCCCCAGCCGACATAGGGGAACGTGGGACGATCCAGGCCCACCCGGATAGTCACATCTGAAAAGTTGAAGCGACCCTCGTTGCGATAGAGCGTGTTGTAGTCCTCGGAAAAGTGGGTCACATACAAAGAGAGTCGGCCCTGATTGAGAAAATCGCCCGTGGCAATCCCCATACCCGCCTGTTCGACGCCTTGGCCGTTGAAGGCCACACCCGATAAGAGGCCGACTTCTTCAAATTCGGCATTACCCAAGTTCTTGTAGAGCAGGTTGGGCGTCGAATCGTTGGCAACAAAGAGATCCGGCAAGCCGTCCTGATCCAGGTCCGCGAAGAGCGCCCCCAGTCCGTAGTAGGCTTGAGGGTCGTGCAAACCGCTGGCCAGAGACCTCTCTTCGAAGACGCCGTCACCTCGATTGCGGAAGAAGGCGTCACCAGCCCCTTTGAGTCCTCGTGGACCACACATGACCGGGAGACCCACATATTGGCAACTCAAACCGGTTCCTCCCATCGAGCCATAGGCCGGACTTCCCGGTTCGGGCAGGTCGTTGGGGTCCAGTTCGACGTAGTTGGCAACAAAGAGATCCAGATCCCCGTCCAGGTCGATATCCGACCAGGTGGATCCGGTCGACCAGCGGTCGTCGCTGACGCCTGCCTGCTCGGTGACATCCTTGAAGGTTCCATCGCCTTGATTCCGCAGCAGTTGGTTGGGGCCGTAGGCCGTAATGTAAAGATCGGGAAACCCGTCGGCGTCGTAGTCGGTGACCGAGCACCCCATGCCCCAATAACCGTTTCCTCCGGCGCCCGCCTTAAGCGTGACCTCCTCGAAGCGGCGTCGGCCCCGATTTCGGAACAGGGCGTGGCGCAAAGCTGAAGGCTGGCCTTGCTGGAAGTCTTTGAGGTGGCCGCCGTTGACGAAGTAAAGATCTGGGCGGCTGTCCAAGTCGTAGTCGAGAACACAAACGCCGCCGGAAATCCCTTCGATAATGTAGCGCTTTTGCTGATCTCCGCTAATCAAACGGAATCCGGTCAGACCGGCAGCATCCGCGGACTCGATAAAGTGGGGCTGGGTCGGAGACCGGCCCAGCAGTGGCGGCTCGACCAGGAGAAACACGACCAGAAAGAACCAGTTGAGCCGGCGCCAACCTTGGCCTCCGGTATCGAGAATCCGTTCCCTCGACCAACCGATGATCAGCCGGTATGGGAACAATCCGGCCCGGCTCGGAGCAGAGATTCCAGGTGCCATTCCATCCATTATAATGACTTTCCGAGCGCTTCTTTGGCGCCAAGATGGCAAAATCGCAACGGCGAGATAGCGTACACTGGTCCTCTTGATGGCTCCTGAACAAAAACCTGACCCGGCTAAGGTGATGAACGAACTCGGCTGGGACTCCCCCAGCACCCTGACTTCACGAACTTGGTCGACTTGGTTGGTTGGGCTGTGTCTTTTTCGGGCGCTGCTGGGCATGCCCCAGGCGCCGGTCCCGGCTGAGGCCGTCACCGAGTTCAAGCAGGCCCTGGATCACTTCCGGGCGGGAAGTTACCCAGAGGCATTGCGGGTTATGGAGCCACTCGAGCAACGCCACCCCCGCGTCGCTGAGATTCAACACCTGCTGGCGATCGTCCTCGATCTCAATCGGAAGCCGGAAGAAGCCAACCGACATTTTCGGCGAGCCGTCGAGTTGCAGCCGGACTCGGTCCTTTTCCGAACCAATCTGGGCGCGAGTTTGATGCGCCTGGGACGGGCGCCAGAGGCCGCTGAGGAATTCGAAAAAGCTCTCGAACTGGAACCGAATAACCCCACCGCAAGCTTCAACTTGGGAACCATACTCCTGCAGCAGGGCCGTCCCGAGCAGGCTCTTCCCTGGCTGGAAAAAGCCTTCGCGTTTCAGCCGCAGGTCTATGAGAATGGCTACCAACTTGCCTACTGCCAGTTCTTGTTGGGTCAGTACCAAGCAGTGGATACCGTGCTGAAGAAATTGGCCGCCCCGGCAACCTCTCGCGTTGAGCTGCAGTTGTTGCAGGCACTCACCGCGCGTGCTTTGGGGCATGCTGACGGGACCCAGAAAATCTTTCAAGAGATGCAACCGCTTCTGGACGGCCAGCCGCGACTGCAGTTTCAGGTGGCTTTGCTGTTCCTGAGTCAGGATTTGCTGGACCCCGCCGAGGGACTGCTCCTGCTGGTAACCGAGCAGTTGCCAAACTTCTATCCGGCTCATCTCAACCTGGCGCGAGCCCAACAGGGGCTGGCCAAATTGGACCAGGCCACCCGGACGGCAAAGGCGGCCCTCGCTTTACAAGAAACCGCAGAGGTTCACTCGCTGCTGGGGGATCTTCTGGAGGCCCAGCAAAAGCCACTCGAGGCGGTAGCTCATTTTCGTCAGGCGGTAGTGCGCGATCCCACGCCGGCAAACTACTATGCCCTGGGTCACGAGTTCCTGATTCACTGGAACTGGGAGGCCGCGGCCAAGGTCTTTTCGGCTGCTCTGGAAAAACACCCCGATTCCTGGGATCTCTGGGTCGGGGCCGGAGCGGCGGCGCTGGGATTGACCCGGTACGAGGAAGCCACTCGAGCCTTCTTGAGAGCTGTGGAGCTGAAGCCTGAGGCACTGATGGGCTACCAGTTGCTCTCGCAGGCTTTTGAGCAGTCGAAAGAGGCTTTTGTTGATGCCGTGGGCTCCTTTCGCGAGTTTTTCAAACGGGAGGCATCCAATCCTTGGGCCGGTTATTTTGAGGCTCTGGCAAGTTACCGACAAGCCTCCCGGTCGGGAGATTGGAGCCAGTTGACGGTCCGCGTCGAACGGCTGAGCCGGCTGACCCGGGAGGACTCCCATTTCTTGGAAGCCCTGCTGCTGTTGGGTGAGATTCAGTTCGAACTTCGGAACTGGTCCGGCGCCGTGGAGGCGCTGCGCCAAGCAATCCAGCGCGATCCAAAAAATGTATTGGCTCACTATCGGTTGGGGCTGGCGCTGCAACGATTGGATCGGTCGCAGGAAGCTCAGGAAATCCTTCAGCGTTACCAGGAATTGAAAGCCCAGCAAGATCAGAGCGTCAGTGAGAGAGTTGCAGCAACTACCCGGTTCATCGTGGAGCTTAAGCAAGATGACGGACCCAGCCAACCCTGAGCAACTGGTCTGTGCCGGTGAGTTTTTTCTGGATCTGATCTTCTTCGATTTGGAGAGGCTTCCAGCGCTGGGCCAGGAACTCAAGACCGACAACTTTGCCATCTCGCTGGGTGGGGGCGCTGCGATCACCGCTAGCGCGGCAGCACTGTTGGGACGTTCTACCAAGCTGGTGACGGTTTGGGGCGAGTCCATGCTGGATGCCGAAGCGCGGAGACAACTGAAGAGAAATGGGGTTTCCTTTTCCTGCTCGCAGACCAGGTCGGACTCGATGTCCGGACTCTCGGTTGCGGTTTCCACGCGAGAAGATCGCTATTTTCTGACTTACCCTGGCGCCAACAAATGGGTGGAAAAGTACCTGCTGCAAGCCGAGACGTTGGCCCAAATCGGCCTCGCCGGTCATGTCCACTTTGCCCTCAGCCCCAGTCGTTGGGAACCCTTTCTGACGGCGGTCAAGCAACTCCGAACCGACGGCGTCACAGTATCCTGGGACCTGGGCTGGGATCCTGCAGCCGGCCGTTCCCAAGGCTTCCGGCACTTGTGTCGACATCTGGATCTGCTTTTTCTCAATGATATGGAAGCGCGCAAATATGCCGGAGCGAGGTCTCTCCAACAAGCCCTGGAATTTTTCTCCCATGGAGAAAATACTGTGGTCATCAAGCGGGGCGCGGCGGGCGCAGTGGCCTCGGACAAGGCAGCCTCCTCCGTTCGAGTCGAGGGAATCGACGTCGACGCGATCGAAAGCACCGGAGCCGGCGACGCCTTTAACGGTGGTTTTCTGCACGCCTGGATGTCGGGAAAAACAGTGGAAGAGGCGCTGTTGTGGGCAAACATCTGTGGAGGCCTTTCAACTCGTTCACCGGGAGGAGTAGAGGCTTTGCCGACTCAAGCGGAGTTCGAGCAAAAGCTCGACCGTCTCACTATTGAAGGAAAACCGGAGGCTGTATGAAGCTGACAATTATCGGGGGCGCAGGCGTTCGAGTTCCACTGGTCACCAACGGTCTCTTCCGCAAAGAAACGTCCCTGCCGGTAGACGAGTTGTGCTTGTTCGACATCAACCCGGAACGCCGGGCAACTATTGCTCGCATCTCGGAGGCCATGGCCCGAAGGGCCGGCGGAACGGTACAGGTGACACAACCTTCGACGCTGGAAGAGGCCCTGGAGGGGGCTTCATTCGTCGTTTCGAGCATTCGAGTGGGTGGAATCCCGGGCCGGGTTCAAGACGAGAAGATCGCGCTTGAGCATGGAGTGCCGGGTCAGGAAACGGTTGGACCCGGCGGTTTTGCCCTGGCCTTGCGCACCATTCCCATCTTGGTGGAGTACGCCCGCAAAGTGGCCGAGCTGGCCCCTCAAGCCTGGATGATCAACTTTACCAATCCCGTCGGCATTATGGCCGAGGCATTCATACAGGAGGGCCTGAGTGACCGCTGCATCGGGGTGTGCGATACCCCCCGCGAGCAATTCCTGCACCTCGCCGAGGCCCTCGGAACCTCACTTCAAGCGGCGTCTTTCGACTACCTGGGACTGAACCATCTGGGGTGGATCCGCGCTATCCAGGTCGAGGGGCGGGACCGGACTCGGGAACTGCTGGAGTCGGATGAAGCGTTGGAGAGTGCTTATCCCATCCCCTTCTTCTCAAAAACGTTTCTGCGGCAATTGGGGCTGCTGCCCACGGAATACCTCTTTTTCTACTACTCGCCCCGCGAGGCCTTTCGCAAGACGGTGGCCTCTGGAGACACCCGTGGCGGACTGATCCAAAAGCTGGAGAACCGACTGATGCAGTCGGTGGCCACGGCCGGCCGAAATGAGACCGGTATTCTGGAAGCCTACGACTCCTATCTGGCAAGCCGCAACGCCTCCTATATGGCGATTGAAACGGGAGAGCAGTTGGAACAGGGCAAAGTGGCTGAGGCCAGAGAAAAACTTTACCAGAGCGCAGCCGGCTATGAACGCATCGCCTTCGATGTGATGGGCGCGATCGGTAACAACCAACTGCGGATCATGCCGGTCGATGTGGCAAACCGGGGAGCGATTCAGGACTTCGATCATGACACTGCGGTGGAAGTGCCTTGTGCAATCGACTCCAATGGTGCTCGACCGTTGGCCGCCGGCCGTCTCCCCCAGCAGGTCAGGGATTTGGTTCTTCAAGTCAAGGATTTCGAGCGGGTCACTGTGGCAGCCGCGCTGCAGGGCTCGCGATCACTGGCGATCGATGCCTTGACCGCCAACCCCCTGGTCAAACGGCGCGAGTTGGCGGAGAAACTGGTTGACGCCTACCGGCAAGCCCATTCTCCCTGGCTGGACTATCTGGCTTAACCCCCACCCGAGACACCATCCGTTGTCGGAAAGCGGATTGTCTCTCCGGTGACCCGGTAGAATGCCTACCGTTGCAGCACACTTGAGCAGAGCGAGTTGCGCTCGGCAAGCGAGCTGCGGGATGCCGTCCCTGCCCAACGGCCGGTCGGCTGCTGAACTGCCCGGCGCGGATGATTGAACCCCGGCCGATTTTGACTCTATACTCTATACTAAGAGTGTAAATTCGAGACTTGACTCAACTTGAGACCTCAAGGAGGGCGCTATGCGACTTCGATTCCGGGTTTCCCACTTGGTCTATTCGGTCCTGCTGGCCGCTTTGATTGCGGTTGTTGCTATGCAAGTCCTGTTTCCTCAATCCGAACCCGATCTTGACCGAGTCCTGACGCTGGCGGAAGCCAGAACCGGACCCAAATCACTGTCAGTCGATCGGGGCGCTCCCGGGCTGTGGCAACGTCTTTTGCGCCTGCAGACGACCGCCAGTGTCCTTTACACCACTGCCCATCCGGACGACGAACAGGGCGGCACTTTAACCTATCTCAGTCGGGGACAGGGTGTGCGCACCTCGTTGTTGACGCTTAATCGAGGAGAGTCGGGAGCCAATGCCATCGGACCTGAGCTATTCGACGGGGTGGGCCTGATTCGAACCGAAGAGCTTCTTGTTTCCAATCGCTACTACGGTCTTGACGACCAATATTTCACCACTTTGATCGACTACGGCTATTCCAAGAATCTGGACGAGGCTCTGCGTCAATGGGGGAAGGAGAACGTTCTCCGCGACGTGGTGAGAGTCATTCGAATCAACCGCCCGCTGGTTCTGGTGGCCCGCTTTTACGGGGGCACGAGAGACGGTCATGGTAACCATCAAACGGCTGGAGTGGTGACCCAGGAAGCTTTTGAACTGGCCGGCGACCCCAATCAATTCCCGGAGCAAATCAGCGATGAGGGGCTGAGTCCCTGGCAACCGCTCAAGGTTTATCGGGGCAATCTGCGGTCGCGGTCGAGTCGTCAGTTCCGGGGAAGCAGCATGCCACCCGATCACCGCTGGAATGTCGATGTCAACGTGGGGACTTTCAGTCCTTGGCTGGGAGAGAGTTACCAGGAATTTGCAGCTTTGGGTCTGAGCTTTCAACGCTCCCAGAACAGTGGGCGTCGAAGCGACAGGTCGGGGGCTCATCATCAGTTTTTTGAAAGAGTAAATTCCCGGGTTGAAGCTCCGGAGAGGGAAACCGGCTTCTTCGATGGCATCGATACCTCAATTTCAGGAATCTACACTCTTGCGGGCACTACTCCGCCCGAGGGTGTTTCCAACTTGCTCTCGGAAATCGAGAGCCGCGTAGCGGACTCCGTTACGGCCTACAACGTCCACAACCCGGGCGCGGTGGTGCCCTACCTGGTCCAGGGGTTGAGCCTGACCCGTGAGGCGATCGAGCTGTCTGAAGGACACCAGGAGGCCCTCTTCCTGCTGACCATCAAGGAGCGGCAGTTTCAGGATGCCATCAATACGGCGCTGGGACTCCAGTTCCGCGCCGTGGCGGCTCCACTCGGATCGGAAACACCCACTTCGCCCTTCTCACGGCCGGCCGCCACGGGGGTCATCGTCCCCGGCCAAGAATTTCAAGTGAACGTGTCGCTGGTCAATCCCAGCACTCTTCCGATTCAAACCGAACGGATATCGCTGGGCGGGACTGAGAAGTGGAAGATTGATGGAGATCGGCAGTCGGGCAAGTCGTTGCAGTCGGGTGAAAAGCTTGTGACGACTTTCTCGGTGTCGACGCCTCGGGACGCAACCCTCTCGCGCCGATACTTTCACCGCGGGTCGGTCCAAGAGAGCCGCTACCAGGTTCGGGAGCCGGAACACCTGCATCTGGCCGGCCGCGAACCGGCGCTCTCGGCCTCGGTCGACTACTTGATTGAGGGACAGTCCGTCAGAGCCAGCGGAGTGGTTTATCGCCTGGAGGCCAATCTTCCTTATGGATATGAGCATCGCGAGCTGAAGATCGCGCCTGCTCTGGTCGTGAATGTGTCCCCGCCCAATTTGATCGTCCCCCTGGGATCGACAACCAACCAGGTGTCGCTGGAAGTGGAGTTGCTCAATAATCAGATTGGAGGAATCCAAGGCGAGTTGTCGTTGGAGGTGCCCAAGGGTTGGAGCGCTGAGCCAAGGCGGCAGGCCTTTCAGTTTGCCCAGGCCAACGCGCGCCGGACCTTCAGTTTCTCGGTCAGCGTGCCGCAGCTCCGCGAGGGGATCTACGATCTCCAGGTGGTCGCCCGGGCAGGAAGACAAGACTACCGTCAGGGTTATCAGGCGATTCGCTATCGAGATTACGACATTCGCTACCTGTATCGGGATTCGGTAACTCAGGTCAGGGGCGTCGACGTCAAGATCGCTCCCGACTTGAAGGTGGGCTACCTCATGGGCGTGGGGGATGAAGTTCCCAGCGGCATTGAACAAATGGGCGCCCAAGTCACTCTTCTGGACAGTGACGACCTAGCTACCGGAGACTTGAATGACTACGGAACTATCGTGGTCGGCACACGAGCTTACGCTGTGCGCCAGGACTTGACTACTTACAATCAGCGGCTCCTCGATTACGCCCATCAGGGAGGGAATCTGATCATTCTCTATCAGACCCAGGAGTTCGTTCCCGGGAAGTGGGCTGCTTTTCCGGCTGACCTCCCCCGCCGGGCCCAGGAGGTTTCGGAGGAAGACTCGCCGGTGAAGATCCTTGCCGCCGGTCACGCGGTCTTCGGAGGGCCCAACCAAATCACCGCCGCCGATTTCGACAACTGGGTGGAACAGCGCGGCTCCAAGTTTTTTTCCAGCTGGGATGAGGCCTACGTCCCCATGATCGAAACTCAGGATCAGGGACAGGAACCGCAAAGGGGAGGGTGGGTCACCGCCCAATATGGCCAGGGCCACTACACCTACTTCGCCTACGCCGTTCATCGGCAGCTCCCTTACAGCGTGCCTGGAGCCTATCGAATCTTCGCCAACCTTCTTTCGCTGGGCCACTGAATCGGAAAGAGAAGACGATGCTATCGAGAGCAAGAAAGCCGCTCCGCGGTCGGGCGTCCACTGATTGTTTTGCTTTGAACTGCCGGCAGGCCTTTATGCTTGGATTACCGCTGGCTCTTCTCCTCTCCTTATCGGTGTGGACCGGTCTGGCCTTCCAGGCCGGCGCCGAGAAACCGCCCCAGGAGGAAAGAGAGGACTACTTCAAAAAATGGCTCAAGGAGACGGTCGTTTACATCATTGCTCCCGAGGAGCGGGCCGTTTTCGAGCGCCTCACCACCGGCGACGAAAAAGAGAAGTTCATCGAGCAATTCTGGCACCGCCGCGATCCCGATCCACGCACCCCCAACAACGAGTTCAAGGAAGAACACTATCGGCGATTGGCCTACACCAACGACAGGTTCACGGCCGGCTGGCCCGGTTGGCAGACCGATCGCGGCAGGGTCTACATCATTCACGGCGAGCCCGACGAGATCGAGGATAAGCCCTCGGGGGGACATTACGAGAGGACCTTACGCGAGGGGGGCGGGAGGACATCGGTCTATCCTTTCCAAAAATGGAGGTACCGCTACATCGAGGGGATGGGCAACAACATTGAGATCGAATTCGTGGACCGCGATTTCAGCGGGATCTATCGGTTGGCCCTGACTCCGGACGAGAAGGATGCCTTTCTGCATGTACCCAATGCCGGCTTCACCCTGGCCGAGGAGCTGGGACTGGCGACGCGCCGTCAACGCCCTTATTTTGCACCTCACGCCAGCTACCCCTTGATGAACTACCACGAGCGGGACTCGGTCTTTGCGCGCTACGAACGCTTCGTAAATATTCAGAGACCCCAAAAACTGAAGAACCCCGAACTGAAGGAACTGGTCGAGACCCGTATTTCCTTTAACCAGATACCCTTCCAGACTCGCGTTGACGCCTTTCGACTGAGCCCGGAGCAGGCCTTGGTCCCGGTAACGTTGGAGCTTCACAACCGCGATCTCACTTTCGCGCTCGAGGGCGATGCCCACCGGGCTAAAGTCGTCGTCTACGGTCTGATCCGCGATCTCTCCAACCGTTTCGTAGACGATTTTGAAGACGAGATGACGGCGACTTTCTCAGCCGCCGACTTGGAATCGGGGCTGCTAAAGAACTCGGCTTACAACCGGCTGCTTTTGCTTGGCGCCGGCAAGCGCTACAAGCTTGAACTGGTCATCAAGGACTTGAACAGTGGGAATGTCGGAACCCAAACCACCGCAATTCGGGCTCCGGCTGCGACCGAGGAGCTGACACCCAGTCCGTTGGTCTTGGCCAGCTACATCGCGCCGGTCACCGACTCGCAGCTCGAGGATCAGATGTTCGTATTGGGGGACGTCCTGGTTCGACCAAGCTTAAGCAAGAGCTTCTCGGCCAATGATTATTTTGCCGTTTACATGCAACTCTACAATGTCGCTGTTGACGAAAGCAGCCAACAGCCCTATTTCCGGATTCGGTACCGGATTCTCTTGGGCAACAAGACCGTTGCTGAAGAGAGTGACGAGGTGGGCGAATCGATTCAGTATCACTCGCCGCAACGCACCGTTTTGATTAAACGCCTGCCGCTGAACCAGCTACCCGCGGGTCGCTATCGAGTCGAGGTGGCCTTCACCGACCGGATTCGAGACGAAACCGTCACCGCCCAAGAGAATTTCGAGGTTAAAGGTCCTTGAGGCCGGAAGTGCACGCCAAGCATGCGTCGGGCAACCGGTAGAATGACTCGGTGAGCTAGCGGGCCTCGTTAGATCACCCGGCTCGTCAGGTTGACGCCTGTAGGGAAGGAGCGGTCCCGGTCGGGGAAACGAATAGAACAGACTCAATCGACCCGAGATCTTTGCAGGCCCAAATCAGCAAGATTTCTGGGGGGAACCCGATTTACCTGGCGGCTCCAGCCAACCTCCGGACTAGAGTGGCCTTGACCAAACCTGAGTAGCCCTACTCTCGCAAAGTCGGCAACGAGAGAATGAACCAGGGCACACCAATGGCGACAGCCGCCAGGAAAACCCATACCCAGATATGGGCAACCACCCAAGCTGAAATTGCCAGCGAAATCCAGAGAATGGCTATGGTGACGATCTTGGCTCGGCGGGGCATGCCTCTTCCCTCGCGGTAGTTACGGATATAAGTTCCCGTCCAGCGATGGTTCAGCAGCCAATGGTAGAGACGGTCGGAACTGCGCACGTAACAGGCTGCAGCCAGCAGCAGAAAAGGCGTCGTGGGCAACAAGGGCACGAATATCGCCGCGATTCCCACGCCTGTCGACACACTTCCAGCCACAATCAGCAATACCCTGGAAATCGTGCTCCGCTCCCTGTGTTGATGCTTTTCCACTGTGTGACTGCTTCTCCTGGAAATCGCAGAACCGGCACTACCAGACGCGCGTCCCAAGATACCATTGTTTTGCTTCACGGGTTGCACAACCTGGGCCAGGGCTGGCCGCCGTCTTAGAGAGAGGTTGCCGGCGATCCACGCCATCTCCCGGATCGCCGGATTCGGACGCCTCGCTTCTCGACCAACCGCCACTACGGGTTGGAGGAATGATAGGCTATATCCCAAGGGCAGGAGACTTGGGGCCCAATGAGCGCCGGCCTTTAGGCACCCGTTTACAAGAGCCGGCTTGGAGGGCACTTCCAAGCCTGAGGTTTCACGCGAGGACATCATAGATGAAACAGTTCCGGTTGATGGGAATGGCAGCCGTGGTGGCGCTTTCGAGCTCGGTACTCGGTGCAGAAATCGCCGCTGACGATGTCAAGTATTGGCCCCAGTGGCGGGGGCCCCAGTTCAACGGCGTTGCTCCCCACGGTGCGCCGCCGCTGGAGTGGAGCGAAGAGAAAAACGTCGCTTGGAAGGTGGAAATCCCGGGTAGAGGATCCGGCACACCGGTCATCTGGGGCGATAGGCTTTATTTGACCACCGCCGTCAGGACGGGATCGCCTCCCACAGGGCAGGAAACCAGTCCGGGACGGCGAGGTCTCTTTCGCCGCGGCGCCTCACCTGCCGAACATCGATTCCTGGTGCTGGCCATCGACCGCCGATCAGGCCGTACGGTTTGGGAAAAGGAAGTGCGCCGGGAAATTCCCCATGAAGGAACTCATCCCTTCGGGAACTTTGCCTCAGGGTCGGCAATCACCGATGGCGAGCATGTGTGGGCCTTCTTCGGATCCCGCGGGCTTTATTGTCTGGACAAGGATGGCCAACTCAAGTGGGAGAAGGATTTCGGCGATATGAGGACCCACATGAGCTTTGGCGAAGGGGCTTCACCGGTGCTCTACAAAGAGACGCTGATGGTTCCCTGGGACCACAACCAAGATTCCTTCCTGGTTGCACTGGACAAGAGCACCGGCCGCCAACGCTGGAAGGCAGCTCGCGACGAGATCACCTCTTGGGCGACGCCGCTGGTGGTGGAGCTGGAGGGCGCAGCCCAGGTCGTTACCAACGCCACCAACCGGATCCGCAGTTACGACTTGGCCTCGGGAGAATTGATTTGGGAGGCGAGGGGAATGACGCGCAACCCCATCCCCTCGCCGGTTGCGGGTGAGGGGATCGTCTATCTGATGAGCGGTTATCGAGGCGCATCTCTGTTGGCGATCCGACTGTCTCAGGCCCAAGGGGACGTGACCGATTCGGACGCGGTCATCTGGAGACTGAATCGCGACACGCCTTACACGCCTTCGCCACTCTTGTATGGGGACAAACTCTATTTTCTCAAGGTCAATTCCAACATCTTGTCAATCTTGGATGCCAAGATGGGCGAGCGGCATTTTCAGCAACGTCTGCCGGGACTTGGAGACATTTTCTCTTCCCCGGTGGGGGCTTCGGGTCGGGTCTACATCACTGACCGTGAAGGCCATACCCTGGTGATCCGAAATGGTCCCCAGTTCGAAGTCCTGGCAAGCAATACCTTGGACGACAGATTCGATGCCTCGATGGCCATAGTGGACAAGGAAATCTATCTGCGTGGAAGCCGGTATCTCTATCGAATTTCCGAGGAGTAATCGAATCCGGGGTGTGAGGAGCTGAATCTTCCCTGCTGTTCGATGTCGATTGGGACGCCCCAGTCGGCAACTAGAGCGATTTGAGAAAGGCGATCAGCTCGCGACGAGCCTCTTCGGTCAGCTCTTGGTAGCGCCCGCGGCTGAGCAGGGCCTCGGCGTCGTGGGCACGAATGGCCTCATCCAGGGTCGGCGCTCGGCCGTCGTGCAGAAAGGGCCCTCGCCAGCGTAATCCCCACAGCGGCATGGTACGAATCTCTTCCGGACCGGCGTCCGCCTGACCAATGCCGTCGCCGGTGCCGATATCGTGGAGCAGGAAGTCTCCGTAGGGATGGAAGCGCTGGTTGCTCAATGCCGCTGAAGATGAGGGCCCGGTCTGCATCGACTCGACGTGGCAGGACTGACAACCCAAGCTACGGAACACGTCTTCCCCCGCCCTCACCTCAGGGGTGATCGGCCCTCGGGGTGGAGGGCCCAGAAAGCGCATGAAGTTGTCGAAATTGTCGATGCCGCGCAAACCGGTCAGAATCTCCGGTTCGTCTTCGGGATCGGGAACGGGATCGATAAACTCCAGAAAATTACAATCCACGCCGTAAGGGCAGGCCTCGCTGGGGAAAAGGTCGTTGGTGATCCCCATCTCGTCACGGTAGGCTTCGGCGCCAAACATCAGCAGCGTGGCCTGCTGGGCTTTCCAACCAAAACGCCCTACCCGAATCCGGCCGCTGTTCCGGTCGACGACTCGGGCGGCCCGGCCGCTGATCCCATCGCCATCAGCGTCCTCCGGATCGGACATGACCATGAAAGTTTCATCGGGAACCGCTTCGACCAAACCACTGCCGAAGATCGGCAGACTCTTGCGATGAGCTACCGAGTTGGCTTGGGGAGGAATCGCGGGTTGCAGAGAATGGGCAGGAATGGCAAACATCTGAAAGTTGGAGCCACCCGGCAACTCCTCGAAAGTTCCGTCGTCGTGCAGGATTCCAGCCCGGGTTTCCATCACCAGGCCCGATCCTCCAATCGCAGGGATGGCGTGACACTGGGCGCAGGAGAGCCCATTGAACACCGGTCCCAGACCTTCGGCAGCCTCTTCCACTTCGAGAAAGTCTTCCAGACCCAGCCGAAAGAGTTCGAATTCCTCCGGCGTCAGGCCGGCCAGTGGATCCCCCGGCATCGATCCCAACTGGGCCGGTCCAGGTTGCTGTCCGGCGGGCCCCTGGTGCAGCGGCGTAGTCAAGCCGACCGGCGCTCCCGGCCATTGAAACGCACTGACAGTCGAACCGAGCAACAGGGCTGCTGAGAATATGTAATTGTGAAGCTTCGGCATCATTTCTTGTTCCCCGTCTCTCTCCGATCAGCCCTGTCGGGCCTCGATTTGACCTCGATAACTCCCCGCATTTGGGCGTGACCGGCGCCGCAACTGTGAGAACAAACGAAACGATATTTGCCGGGCCCGGGCGGATCGAAATTCAAGCGGACCTCGCCTTGACCGCGGGCCGGAATACGCACGTCGATCTCGGTGTCGATCAGGTGGAAGCCATGGACCACGTCTCGGCTGCTGAGCACGATCTCGAGCCGAGTTCCTTCCTCCAGCTTGATCTTGGAAGGGATGAACTTGAAACGCTTGGCAACGATCTCAACTCTCTTCACGGACTGCTCGAATCCGTCCCCGGTTGTGGATGCGGACCACAAGACGAGGATCGCCAGTATTGTCGTTACGATGCTTTTTCGAATGCTATTGGTCATATGCTCCGCGCCTTGGTGAGAAATTCACTAGCCCGCATTTCTCACCGGGGGGCGCGATGATCGCGCAGGATTTTCGTTTTCAGCGGGTGCTCGTGACCGAAAGCGTAGCAGGGACTACGTTTTCGGGAGCATGTGCGCGCTGAAGACGAAAAGACCAGCGAGGGCGCGCCCAGCACAGTCTGTGCCCGGGAGACTTCGATAAAAAAACCTGTAATTATTGCCTGAATATAATATCCTTTTGGTCCTACACTCAGCGACCTGGTGAGAAATTCGGGCTAGAACCACCACCCGATGCCCAGATTCCAGCGGTTGGGAATGTGCACTACGCTACTTTCGTTACCCATGAAGTCGTAGTCGAACTTGAAGGCTATATCGGGATGCGGGAAATAGCTCATTCCGACAACATGGGCGAAGCGGTCAAACTGCGGCAAGGAGAAAAACCCGGCCGGCATTCGGTATTGAGTGTCAAAGTTCTCGTAACGATAAAAGCCCGTCAACCGATGGGCGATGCGCTCCGGAAGAACGTTGGCCGCCCCCTCCAGGTAGAAACCCCGCATCGCTTGGGCCAGATTGGGATTGATGCCTCGCTGCAACTGTTGCAGTCGGTTCAACTCCATTGCATTTTCGAGAAAAGTCTGCGCGAACTGGCCACGAAAACTGAGCCTCTTCCAATCATACTGGCCATCGAACTCGAAGATCTTGGCCCGGCCTGAGAGGTCAAACCCAAACCCGGTGTTGCCCATCCAGAAGGAGGCGCCCAGGTTGAGATCGGGCACTCCGGCATATTCCAGTCGCGCCACAGCGGCCAAGTGGCGCGCATCGTCGAAGAATCCCTTCTGGCGTCCACCACGGAAGCCTTCACTGGCCGAAAACTCGACTGCGTTCAGCGAGCTGGCGGCGAAGGCCTTGAAGGAAAAGCCGCTCCCCAAGTCTCCCACCAGACCCGCTCCCTGACTGAACCAGGTCGACGGAATGATAACCGTATCCACAAAAGGACGTTCGACACCGTTGAAACTGGCCGGCTCATGCCGCTCGTTGACGATTCCGATCGGTGTCAACATCATGCCGGCTCGAAAGCTCAAACGCGGCGTGAGCAGGAAATCGAGGTAGGCCTGCTCCAGTTCCAGCTCTCCGCTACGCTCACCGCCTTCAACTAGGGCGTGTTCCAGCTCGAGTTCGCCCACAAAGCGGATCCGATCGGTGAATTGATGGCCATAGAGTAAGACGAAACGATGGAAATCAAGGGTGGTGGGATTGACGTTGTCGTGGTTGACGTGCATTTCCATGTAGCCGCCGTAGTCCACCCGTTTGGGAAACGGGTCAGCAGCGCGATTCGGTGCTTGCAGCGAGGTTGACGGTCGTACTGAGACCGCTTGGCCGGGTTGCCCCGGCTCAGCGGTAGCCACCGCGGCACTCAGCTGGGCGGTTTCTCCCACTGCACTCCGTAGCTGCTTGTTTATTTCCGCCTTGGCCGGCTCCGACAAACGCTCCAGCCGGTCCAGGATCGATTGAAGCTTGTCTTCCAGATTTGCCACCCGTGTCTCCAGCGAGAGCAGCCGGTCGGCCTCATGGCCCCAGCGCGTTTCGGAAACCTGGGGTTCAGCCAGGACCAATCCGCTCTGAAGCATCACTACCGCAAGTCTCAAAGTGAATCTCCGCGCCGATTTGACAAGTTGCACGCTTCCCGTCTCCTTATAATTTTGGTCTCGTTTAAAAACTATTTTAGTCTAGACTAAACTTTAAAGATAACCCCCCATCCCTAGCGTGGTTCATGCAGGCCAACTGGACCGCCCGCCGCCCGCCGCCTGATCAGGAAGGTTCTCCGGCTGAAGAGTTGCCCTGGCAGTGTTTTGGGACTAGGCTCTGACCAGGTTTCCGAACCCTACTCTTGAGGAGGTTTTCTGTGCCAAGAATCACGCCCTGCCGGTCACTGTTTGCAATCTTCTTGTGCATCACCATCGGAGGGCTTCAGGCAGCGCCTCAAGACGGAGATTCTCCGATCTCTGCTGAACTGCTCAGTGGTCTCCGACTGCGTGGCATCGGTCCCGCCGTGATGGGTGGCCGGATTTCCGATATCGCCATCCACCCGACTGACCGCAGCATCTGGTACGTGGCGGCCGGTTCGGGAGGAGTCTGGAAGACGGTTAACGCCGGCACGACTTGGAAACCGATCTTCGACCAACAGCCTTCCTACTCGATCGGTTGCCTGACCTTGGATCCCTCCAACCCTGAGATTGTCTGGGTGGGCACCGGAGAAAATGTCAGCGGGCGTCATGTGGGCTGGGGAGACGGAGTCTATCGAAGCCGGGATGGCGGCGCCTCCTGGCAACGGATGGGGCTGGAAGACTCCCAGCACATCGGCAAAATCGTGGTTGATCCACGTGACGGTAACGTAGTGCTGGTCGCCGCCGAGGGACCACTTTGGTCAGCCGGGGGCCAGCGAGGCCTCTTCAAGACTACCGATGGCGGTCAAACCTGGAAACAGGTTCTTGCCATCGATGAGAACACCGGCGTCACCGATGTTGAGTTCGACCCGCGCAATCCGGACGTGCTCTATGCCGCTTCCTACCAGCGCCGCCGAACCGTCTGGGCTCTCTTGGCGGGAGGCCCCGGCTCAGGGATACACAAGTCGACGGACAATGGTGAGAGCTGGCGTCGGCTGGAGAATGGCTTGCCCCAAGGGGAGCTGGGTAAAATCGCTCTCGCTGTTTCGCCCGCCGATCCCGATGTCGTCTACGCCACCATCGAGGCTGCGGCCGAGCAAAAAGGCTTTTATCGTTCCCGTGATCGGGGAGGCAGTTGGGAGCGGCGCAACTCCTACATCTCCAATGGCACCGGACCCCACTATTACCAGGAGATAGAAGCGTCTCCCCATGACGTCGACGTGATTTATCAGATGGATGTCTTTTTTCATGTCACCCGTGATGGGGGCGCCAGCTTCAACATCTTGGGCACCGGCAGGGAGAAACACAGCGACAATCACGCGCTGGTGATTGACCCTGAAGATGCCCGCCACCTGATCGCGGGCACTGACGGCGGTCTCTATGAGAGCTTTGACGACGGCGTCACTTGGCGCCACTTTCCCAACCTGCCGCTGGCGCAGTTCTACAAAATGGCGCTGGACAACAGTGAGCCTTTCTACAACGTTCTGGGGGGCGCTCAGGATCTGGGTACGCTGTTGGGCCCCTCGCGCACCCTGAACGTCGAGGGAATCAGCAACCGTGACTGGACCATCCCCCTGGGGGCGGACGGCTATGCTTGTGCGTTCGATCCCCAAGATCCCGACACCCTCTATCTGCAATGGCAGGTCGGACGGCTCCACCGCTATGATCGACGGAGTGAGGAGGCCTTGGATATCCAGCCCCAACCCGCCCCCGGCGATCCTCCCGAGCGTTGGAACTGGGACGCTCCGGTCATTGTCAGCCCCCACTCGGCGAAACGACTCTATTTTGGTTCCCAGCGCCTTTGGCGCAGTGATGACCGGGGCGATTCCTGGACGCCCATCAGCGGCGATTTGACTCGCAATCAGAACCGCTACCAACTGGAGATGGCCGGTCGAGTCCGGAGTGTGGATGCGCTCTATGACAACGGAGCCATGTCGCTCTATTCCACTTTGACCACTATTTCCGAGTCGCCTCTGGTAGAAGGTCTGTTGTATGTGGGTGGCGATGACGGCCTGATTCAAGTCAGCGAGGACGGCGGCGGCAGTTGGCGTGCAGTGGACAACCTGCCAGGGTTGCCGACCCTCGCCTTTGTCAACGACTTGCAGGCCTCCCACCACGACCCGGATACGGTATTTGTCATCATCGACGCCCATAAGACCGGCGATTTTCGGCCCCATGTTTTCGAAAGTCGAGATCGTGGACGCAGTTGGAAATCGATCGCCGGCGATCTGCCCCCAGGTGGAATCTTGTGGGCTATTGAGCAAGACCACATCAACCGTGATCTGCTCTTTGTGGGAGCGGAGTTCGGTCTCTACTTCACTGTCGATCGGGGGCAGCGTTGGGTGGAGTTGAGTGGCGGCGTCCCTGCGATCGCTTTTCGGGATCTGAAATTGCACCGGCGTGACAACGACCTGGTCGGCGCCAGCTTCGGACGCGGCTTTTACGTGCTGGATGATTATTCGGTCTTGCGCGAGGTCGCCGGGAGTGCACTGGAAGACGAGGCCCGTCTGTTCGCCGTCCGGGACGCTTGGTGGTATGTCCCCTCGGTGCCCATGCAAGCTCCGGGTAAGCCCTCTCAAGGGAGCACTGATTTCAGCGCTGAGAATCCTCCCTTCGGCGCCCTTTTGACCTATTACCTGAGGGATACCATCAACACCACAGCCCAACAACGACGCCGGAATGAGGAGAAGTTGCGGGAGGAGGGCCAAGATATTCCCTTTCCGGGTTGGCAGCGCCTGCTGGAGGAAGATCTGCAACGGGAACCCAAGATCCTGCTTACGGTGCGGGATGCTCAAGGTCAGGCTATCCGGAGGTTGACGGGACCGGCCCGGAAAGGGATCCATCGGGTGAGTTGGGATCTTCGGCTCTCTCCACCCGACCCCATCCGGCTGGAGACTCCGGCTTTTCGCCCCCCGTGGGCGGGCGAGCCGCTGGGTCCGCTGGCGCCGCCCGGCCGATATCGAGTTGAAATGGCTCTGTTGACGTCCGCCGGGTTGCAAACGCTAAGTCAGCCGCGTGAGTTCCAGGTCAAGCCGGTCGAAGCCGGCTCAAGCGATGTCAGTCTTGAAGTAGCGGCCTTTCAGCAAGCCACTGGGGAGCTATTGCGACAGGTAGCCGGGGCTTCGGAGGAGCTGGACCGTAGCAGTCGGCGGCTGCGTTTTTTCCGGCAGGCTTTGTTGTCCACGGCCAGTGCGGACCCGGCCCTCTTCACTCGGCTGGGTGAGATTGAAGCGGTTGCCGCCGCACTCCGAACCCGCCTGACCGGCGACCGGATCCGCCGGCGTAAGAACGAAGCCACGGTCCCCTCGATCAGTGAACGAGTCAGCCAAGTGGCGCAGGGACATTGGGAAACCCGCCAACCGCCCACCGCCACCCAACGTCGGGATCTGGAGTGGGCGCGGACTGCCTTTGACACTCTCAGACAGGAGGTCAAGCGATTGGTGGAGGTAGACATTCCCGGTCTGGAAGCGGAGCTTGAAGCAGCCGGCGCACCCTGGACCCCCGGCCGAAAACTGCCGCGCTGAGGACGTCAGCCGGTTGTGGAAGGATTCTTCTTCATCGGTCGAAGCCTTGAGGGCCGGCATTTCAGCGTCGGAGCTTAGGCCACATCTCGACCTGGCCGAGCCTGTTTGACGCGACTGCCGGAGCCTATCATACTGGTTTGCTTTCCGATCTCGGGAAGGACTCCACTCTTCCCGAGGGGAGTCTTTTTCGATGTTACTTTTGGGCAGCCTTCTGGTTCTTTTCCTGGGTCCTGTCTTGTTCCGCCTGGCTGCCCGGCGGGCCCCCGGGTTGGCTTCGCTGGATGGCTTTCTCTTTGTCGCCATTGGCGGTCTGGTGGTGTTCGATGTTCTGCCCGAGGCTTTCAGCCATGGCGGTTGGTGGATCGTTGTGCCCGCCCTGTTGGGACTGTTGGGTCCGTCGGCATTGGAGCGCTTTTTCGCGGGAATTGCCGGCCCCACCCACCGGGTGGCAATCCTGCTGGGGTTGGGGAGCCTCACTCTTCATGCCCTGGCAGATGGCGCCGTACTCTGGGGGGTAGCTCTCCCCGGCTCCGGAGAGAGTCAGTCGCTGGGTTTGGCCATCCTGCTTCACCGGCTCCCGGTCGGCTTGACCATCTGGTGGCTCTTGCGGCCCGGTTCGGGACGACTGGCTGCCGGCGCGGCCCTGCTTTGGGTAGGTCTCAGCACCGTGATTGGCTTTTCGATCAGCGAGGTTTTTCTGTCGGGCCTTTCCAGTTGGGGCCTGGGGCAAATCAAGGCCTTGGCGGGAGGGGCACTTCTGCACGTGGTCTTTCATCCCACCCAATTGAAGGGACATTTGAAGACCGCCAGCTCCAGTCGGGTTCGGCTGGCGGCAGGCCTGGGGGCCTTGCTGGGCCTGTCCTTGATGATCGTCACCTCCAGTTGGGGCAGACCCGATTCCGGCTTGCTCGGTTCCACCCTGTTTCACTCGACGCTGTGGACCTTGCTGTTGGAAAGCGCGCCGGCTCTGCTCTTGGCTTATCTGCTGGCCGGCGCGCTGACCACCTGGATCCCGGGTCGTCCAGCGGCCTGGATCAACCGGGGATCGAACTTCGGCCAGTCTGTTCGAGGGATGGTCGTGGGTCTACCCCTGCCGGTCTGCAGTTGCGGAGTGGTGCCGCTCTACCGCTCCTTGAGCAAACAGGGAGCCGCCTCCGGCGGCGCCATCGCTTTTCTTATCGCTACCCCTGAACTCAGTCTTGACGCTCTCATCCTTTCCTGGCCGCTGCTGGGTGGATGGATGACCGCCGGCCGGTTGGTGGCCGCTGCCGCAGTGGCGCTGATGGTAGGCGTCCTGGTGGGCCGGTTGTATCCCAATCCGTCGTCGCCGATATCGACACCGGGTGATAGTGTCGATGATTGCTGTTCCACCCCGCCATCGCGCCTCAAGGGCACGTTGCGGGCCGGCTTGGTCGATCTCGTGGACGAGACAGCCCCCTGGATCGTGGTGGGGCTGGTGGTGGCGGCAGCTCTGCAACCGCTTCTCAACCCGGGCTGGGTAACGGCGATTCCTTCCTGGGTCCAGGTTCCGGTATTCGCTCTGCTGGGAATCCCAATGTACGTCTGTGCCTCAGGGGCTACGCCTTTGATGGCGGTCTTGTTAATTAAGGGAATTTCTCCGGGTGCGGCACTGGCTTTTCTCCTGACCGGACCGGCCACCAACCTGACCACTTTCGGAGTGGTGGCTTCGGCGCTGGGAAGACGCCCGGCGCTGGTTTTCGCTTTGGCGACCTTGGCAGCGGCGGTGGCCTGCGGCTATTTGGTCAACCTGGTCGACCTTCCGGTCCAGCCCGTCGACCTGAGCGACGGCCAAGAGAGCCGTTCCTGGTTCAAGACCGGATCGGCAGGATTGCTGCTGCTTCTCTTTGTCGGTTCACTTCTCCGACTCGGTCCACGGGGATTCGTGGGCGAAGTTTTCAGAATTCAGGCCACCAGTCGGAAATGAAGTTTCAAAGCTTGAACGAATGGGGGCATCGGCGGACGAGCAGGGGTGCCGGCAGCCCGCTTCAGTTCTTGGTGGCGTGGTTCGATCTCGAAATTTTCGCGGACTCCAAGCTATGATGCCCGAAAGGCGTTGGGGCGGTAGTTCTGTTGCGGGTTCGCCCTGCCGGACGGCACACTTTCCCTCTGCCGGCGACTCACCACGGAGTCACGCTCGGCCGCCGGTGACCTCTCAGTAGCCGGGACAACTTCGCCATGGCCGGATGCCTGGTCGATGCGGCAGACGGCATACTTTCAATCCGTTTCAGCAATTCCGATTGGGAAAACTCCTGCGGCCAGTCCAGGTTGAGGGTGAGTCGATCGTCTTCAAGCACGATGGCATTCAATTCAAGTAATCCAATTACATCCCGAACCAGGGCCCGTCCGGGAAACTTGAGACTTTGATAATGTACATGGGCTTGATTCATCAGGGCATCCAAGTGGATTGAACCACCATCCAGCAGAATATCGAGGATTTGCAACTGTCGTTCCGCCAGAACCCGACGGCGAGGGCTGCGCAATTGCCCGAACAACGACCTGGCGAATTCCCGTAATAGCGTCCGCCGGTTTTTGGCGACGATTGTCGCCGCGAGTGCGTTGCATCTCTCGGCGACCGCCGACAACGCGAGCCGGAGGAACGGCGTCAGGTTGTGTCCGTTCTGCCGGGATTCGTACAGTGCCGCCACGTACTCCTCTTTGTGCTCAAAGTAGTAATTGGACAGGCTGATCATCACCCTGTCGTTGACGCCGGCCCGCCTCAGCATAAACGCTTCCAGCGCCCGGGCGGTCCGGCCATTGCCATCGCCGAAGGGGTGCATGGCCCCGATGTGGTAATGGACAGCGATGGCCTGGATAATCCGGTCGTGCTGCCGGAACTCCCCGTCGATCGCCGCGCCGAGAGCGTTGAAGGCGGCGCGGCACTTATCACCACCCTCAACTCCTCGACAGCGTGGCGTCCCGAAGGTAACGTTCCACCCGCCAGGACGCACCGCTCCAGGCTCGCAATGGTCATCGTCGCAACCACTCACGACACGGCAGTGGACATCCCGGATGAACTCGATAGCGACCGGCTGATCGGCCGGCTGCGAGCGCAGCCAGCGGTAGGTGACAGCAACAGAGCGCAATTGCCGCTGGGAACGGGTCCAATCGGTACCTGCGGGAGTCTCGGGAGCGAGAGCTTCGTCCTGTTCACGCTGGGTGAACCAAGCGCCTTCGATGCGCGAGGTACCAACCGCTTCCAGTCGCAACTGCTCCTCGTGGGCCTGCTCGATCCATCGGGACAGATAGGGCATCCGATTCAGGACGCCGGCAGCGGTCTTGGCCTGAACCAACAGGTCAAATATGGCCCTGGCATCGTAGCGCATCCACCGCTGCGGGGTCGTATAGCGACTGACATTTTCAGGAGACATTTCCGACTAATTTTCAGTTTATTTCAAACCAGTTTGTTTTATATCATACTGTATTAGTTTAGTTTAATCCATTTTAATACTTGCTTTACAACTATTTAATTTTCGGTTCGTTTTGTGATCGTTTCCGCTTTGGTCGACCGGCTGGTTGCCTTGCTGACCGTCAAGCAGGCGCGTAGCGGGCGAACCATCGACGGCGAGCATAGCGAAGTTGGAAGCCGGAAGTGAGAAGTTTGAAGTGCGACCGGGAACAACCGCCGCCGCCAAAAGGCGTTGGTGGCTGGGGGACAGGGACTCGAACCCCGATACCATGGTCCAGAGCCATGTGTGTTGCCGTTACACCATCCCCCAGCGCGACAAGAAGGGCGTTATTATAGCCAAGGGATTGCCCCCGCCTCAACCGACCTGCGCGCCAAATCAATCATCACGGGTCTCCGATCCCGGCTGAGAAATCGAGGGCGGCCGGCTGGCAGCGGTACCTATATCTCGGACGGTATTGCCGCCCCAAGCCGTTACGGCAATCATTGCCCATAGAGAAACGATTCCAGCTCACCGTGTATTCGCCTGACGGTGGCCCTGGACGGTGGCGCCGTGCGTGCCGAGACCAGCCAACAAGTTGCCCAGTTGACCAACAGTCCCCAGACGCCGCCGTGCAATCCCCACGGATGCGGCCACAACACCAGGGTACAGAACAGGGTCGCCAACCCTGCCGCCAAGCCGGTCAACACACCCCACCGGCTCACCAGCCGCCTGCTCGGATAGCAGACGCCCAGGACGGCGGGAAGCAACTGAAGCGCCCCCGAGCCGGAGAGCGTGGTCAGAATCACCAGAAATTGATTGGAGGAGATCGAGAGCAGGAAACCGATCAGTAGCAGTCCGATGACGATCAGTCGCCCCACGTTGATGTAATGTTGCTCGCTGGCGTCGGTACGCCAGTAACGTTGGTAGACGTCTCGAGTCAGCACCGTCATGTTGGCGTGCAGTATTGAATCCAGCGTCGACATGGCGGCGGCGGTGGCGCCGGCCAGGATCAGGCCCGTTAACCAGGCCGGCGCAAAGCGGAAGAGCAATTCAGGGAAGATTCGATCGGGCAGTTCCAACTCGGGTAGTACCAGTGCCCCTCCCAAACCCACCAAAGCCGCCGGCATGAAAAGGGTGGTGAGAAATAGCGGAGTCGTGGCTCCCAGCCATTTGATGGTGCGGGCTGAGGCCGCCGTGTAATAACGGATCAGGATGTGGGGCTGAAGGATGATCCCAAAAGAGAGAACGATGGTCATTCCCAACCACATGCCGGGTGAGAATAGATCATGGGGCCCCGGAAGGGTTAACAGATCGGGCCTCTCTTCGGCCACCCGGCGCCAGAGCTGTAGTGGACCCCCAAAGAGACGATAGGCAAGCACCAGGGCGCCGACCCAGACAGCCACGTACATCCAGACCCCCTGCACGACGTCGGTCCAGTAGACGGCCCGCAGCCCGCCGGCCATCAAATAGAGGGCGGCAATCAGTAATAGAACCAGGGTTGCCAGCTCAAACGGAATCTGATTTCCACTGGCCACCGAGAGGATGTAACCGAGTCCTTGGGCCTGCACCTGGATGTAAAGAAGCATAAACACGACCGAGACCAGTGCGGTGACCACTCGAACCGCTTCGCTCTCGTAGAAATCGGCCAGCATGTCGGCTGGGGTGACGTAGGAAAAGCGTTTTCCCAGAGCCCAGATGCGACATCCCAGCGTGGCGGTAATGGCGCCGACCAGAACGGTCCAGGCTCCGGAGGCCCAGAATCCAATACCGTGAGTGTAGAAAAAACCTCCCGAGCCCAGGAAAGCAAAGGCGGAGTGATAAGTGGCCACCACCGTCAAATAAAGCACCACGAAGCCGGCTTTGCGTCCGTAGAGAAGAAAGTCCTCCAGCCCGCCCTGGAGGCGACGGTTGGCCAGCACCCCTAGAATCAACGCCAGAGCCAAGTAAGCGAAGATCAGGCCTGTCGCGACTATCCAGGGTTGCATCTAAAAAGCGTCTCGCCAAGCCGCCCAGATAAGCACACCGATCAGGGCCAGATAGACGATCGAGAGATAGACGTAAAGAAAGGGAAGCCCCAGCAGCCATGGCTCGATGCGGTTCAACGGTCCGTGGACCAAGGGCGGTTGGGTCAGAAGGAAAAGCAGGACGAAGGCGATGGTCGCCTTGCGGCCCACCCGGGTTCGTGGACGATAATGGCTTCGGTAGAGTGGAGCGGAGTTGGCCGGGGTTTCTTGGTCCGGTGACTTCTCGGTGGTCATGGAGTATCCTCCAAGCTATATGATCGGTTCATGCTAACCTGTTGGTCGGACAGCTGACAATGTAGGGGGCAATTCTTTAGAAAAGGGTTTGACTGCCTTCTGAAAATGGGGACATTGCTGAAACTCCCGCCAACGGAGAAGCCGGCGTCAGCACGTTGTTGGACTCCTTGCGGCAAAGAATCGTGGTTGGACAGAACCATTTTCCGGCAATAACCATCTAAAGAACAATAGAACCGATGAAGTATCTCTTGATGACTACACTGGCGGTCTGGCTGATCGGTGGACTGCAGCCACCGGATTGTTCCTCGGTGGCAAGCCGCCTCAAGTTGCCGATCAAGCTCAAGACCCGAAAGAAGCCGCTGCGGGTGCGCTGGGACAAGGTTGAAGAGAGCTTGACTCGCCTGCGTGAGCTCACCGCCGGCCGGCCTTGTCGGTTTGCCTTCCAAGAAGTCTTTGCCCCCGGCAAGACGGAAGCTTTTTTCCCACTCTTGACCAATCTCCTCAAGACGGCGCCCGAGGAGAGTCTGGTGGGTGCGACCGTCTTTGGTCAGGAGGGAGAGCCCTTGGGCCAATTCTCCAATCGAGTGCCTTTTGAAAAGCAAGGCGAGTACAACTACACTATTTTCTACTTTCAGTTCACTGATAATTCCGGAAAGCTTCAGTCGAGCGGCAACCGCTCACTCATCGACCCCATGACGGGAAAGCCACTTTTCCTTATGAAATGGCAGCAACTCAAGGATCGGTTGGTGCTGGCTCCGGATGGCAGCGGGGACCGGTAAGGTGATCAATCGCCCCTACGAAACAGGTCAGCCGACCGGCGGCAATGTCGTTTGCAGCCGGAACCCTATTTGTCGACTGCTGCTGTTGTGCCTGGTGCTGATGTTGGGGATGCCGGAGGCAGTGTCCCGGTCGGGCGAGGCGACGGAAACTTATCGGGAGGCCTATGATCAGGGCTTCCGCGACGGCAGGATTGCCGGTGCCCGTGACCGCGCCCAAAATCGGCGTTTCGATTTGGCCAACGAGCAAGAATTTCAAAGCGCCGATCACGGTTTTGACGAGCAGCGTCACGAGCGCGAAGTCTTCATCCTGGGATATAGGAGAGGCTTCGAGGACGGCTATGAACAGGGCTATGGTTTGGAGAATGAGGGCCAAGAGCCGGTCCCGTCCTCCCCGATGTCGGTTCCGGTCGCCGATGACAGCCGACCTCCTGCGAGAACGATCAGGCGGTCAAGGGCCAGGGATGAGTTGCTCCCCGCGGAATTGAAAATCCGGCTCGATCTGTTGGACTCGCTCAGCACCAAGTACAGCAAAGTTGGAGATACCTTCCAAGGGCGAGTGGTCGAGGATGTGATCTTCGAGCGACAAGAGTTGATCCCACGCGGCACCCGGGTTGTCGGTGCGGTTTCCTTTCTCAAACGAGCGGGGCGGATCAAAGGCCGGGCCAAGATGAGTCTGCGCTTTGACGAATTACGCTTTCCGGACGGACGGCTGGCAGCCATCGACGCCTCAGTGCTGAAGGTCGAGCCGGGCCGCGGTGAGAAAGTCCGGGACGACGAGGACATCATCGTGTCCGGTCCCAGTAAGGGGCGTGACGCCAAGAAGGTCGGCAGATCCTCGACTCTCGGTGCTCTAATCGGCGCCATCGCCGGTGGGACCGGGGGCGCTGGGGTCGGAGCCGCCGCAGGGGCGGTGGCGGGATTGGCCAATGTCCTGGTAACCAGGGGTCGCGACGCCGAGCTCGAGGCCGGCACCCAACTGACGATCAAACTCAATCAAGAAGCACGGGTGATGTTGTCTCGTCCGTGACCTGACCGTTCCCAAAGCTTCCGGAGCGCTTGTCGGACTCTCATTTCGTTGGTTTCAAATAAGGCTCCCCTGCCTTCGGATCCTGTTGCCCCAGCACCCCCCTATTTGTTCCCGCCGACAATTCCGGCAATCAACGCCGACGCCGACGGAACCGTTTGGGCAGCTGGGGTCATTGATCTTGGAGGGCGCCGCATGCGCCCCTACACTCACGATCGTTCCACCCCAATGCGGCGACGTACCGTAGAGATTGACGATCGCGAATGACGGACTGGGGATTACTGCCCCGGGAGGAGGGTGACGTTAACCGTTGATCCCGTCATTCCGTCCGCGCGCAGCGTTGCGCAAGAATTTCCCGGTTCACAGATTGAACCGTATATGAAGCAGATTTGCGGAGATTCTGTTGGGCATTTGTGCACCGATGGCTTGGCGCAACCGCAGATGATCGCGGATCGTCATTGTCACGCAGGCCACCGAAACGGGGTCATGGAACGCCCCGGCACGCCCGTAGTCACATTGTAGGGGGCAGATCTTTGTAGGGGTGACGCGTGGGTCGCCCGGTTTGTAACGGCCTCCGGATTGGCGGTTACCGACCCCGGTTGTCGACCGCGATCCTCGAACGGCCAGATTGGTGCGCATGACGGCCGATCGTGTCGGCGCGGCACGAATGGAACCGTACCCATGGAACGCCCCGGCAGGTTGTAGCGGTCGCGTAAGGGGCATATCTTTGTAGGGGCGACGCATGCGTCGCCCAGGTTGTAAAGGCCCCTGAAGGACCGATTTTTCGAGCCGTAGCGCAAGAATTTCCTGATCCACAGATCGAACCTCAGATGACGCAGATTTGCGCACATGATGACGAAAACGCCGTGCAGAGGAACGAAACGGACGCCGACGGGGCATCCCACGCGCGGTGAGGTCGATAGATCTTTGTAGGGGCCTCGAGGCCGAACTATTTTACAGTTTGGACGATTTCCGGCCTCTCAACAGTGGTCGAGCCACCTGCCGCCCAGGCGGTGTCGATAGAGATCTCCGGCGCGGCCCATTTCGCTTGATCGGAGCGTAGAGTGTGTGCAGGAGGCAGGCCCCGAACGTGGGGCGGGAAAATATTCGGCCCAGTAAAATTGCTGCTTCTGATCAGTGCGCGCGCGTTGAGCCTGCCGATGATCGTCCTAACATATTGATGATAACATTTGTTTCCTGCATCCCTGTCGATTCGAGGCGTATGCAAGCAGAGAGGTCCGCCCTTCGATAAAGGGTTGAAGTAGTGAAATGCGTGACCTTGAACCGCGACAGCGGAACCCGCGAAAACTGAAAAGTCGTTTTTATTTTCTTCAACTGAAGCAGTTGGGAATCGTGCGGGGGGCCGGACTGCTCATTTTCTGGATCCTTGCGGGGACGGTGGGCTTTGTCCTGATTGAAGGATGGTCGGTTGCGGACGCCTTCTATATGACGGTCATCACGCTGTCAACGGTGGGTTTCCAGGAAGTACATCCCCTTTCCGCCTCCGGGCGTCTCTTTGTGATTGTGGTCATATTGGTGGGGCTGACCTTTGTCCTCTATACGCTCAGCAGCCTGGGAAAGGCGATCGTAGAAGGGGAACTTGCACGGACACTGGGAAGGAGACGAATGAAAAGTGAGCTGGAGAAGTTAACAAATCATTACGTCGTGTGTGGATTTGGAAGGGTGGGGAAAACCGTGGTGGAGGGACTCGAGCAGGAAGGTCTCCCTTTTTGCGTGCTGGAGCGCGATCCGGACCTGGAAGAAGAGTTTCTTCGACGCCGCATTCCTTATCTGGTTGGCGACGCTACCGACGAAGAGGCTCTGATCTCTGCCGGCATCGGCCAAGCGAAGGGACTTTTTGCTCTCCTGCCTTCCGACGCCGAAAACCTTTACGTCACGCTGACCGTGAAAGATCCCAGGCCGGACATTCTGGTGGTGGCCAGAGCCTCTGACGAGAGCGCGGAAATGAAGCTGAAACGGGGTGGCGCCGACCACGTCGTGTCTCCCTATCGAATGACGGGACATCGTATGCTTCAGGCGGCCATTCGACCGACCACACTGGAGTTCATGGAACTGGCCACCAGCCGCCAACACTTGGAGTTGGGTTTGAGCGAAATCAGGGTATGCGAGGGCTCGATCCTGGAAGGACGGTCCATCGCCGAAGCGGAAATCAGAGCACGCTACGGAGTCGTTCTGGTCGCCATCAAGAAGGCAAACGGAGAGATGGTTTTCGGACCGGGGGCAACGGAAACAATAACCGGCGGAGACATTTTGGTGGGGCTTGCCAAAGAAATCGACCTGAAAACATTGGTGGAGGCATGCACTTCGGACCGGCCCTAGCCAATCTCCGGGCGAATGTCAGCAAAGATCCGGGGTAGGTTGGAACCATGGTGACCCAGGCGAACACATCATCAAGAAGTCGCTGTGCCTGGGCACAGAGTAAGAACGAATTGTACCTGCGTTACCACGACACCGAATGGGGTGTCCCGGTTCATGACGACCGGAAACACTTCGAATTTCTGGTTCTGGAGGGAGCCCAGGCTGGTCTGAGTTGGTCCACGGTGCTCAACAAGCGCGAAGGTTATCGAAAGGCCTTCGCTGATTTCGATCCGGTCGAGGTGGCCCGGTTCGATGAAGACAGGATCGCAAAGCTGTTGCAGAATCCCGCCATTATCCGCAATCGTCTCAAGGTCCGGGCCGCCGTCAACAATGCCCGCGCCTTCCTGGCTCTACAGAGGGACTTCGGCAGCTTCGACGCCTACGTCTGGCCATTTGTGGGAGGCGCTCCGATCCAGAATCAATGGCAAAGGTTGACAGACATTCCCGCCACCTCGACTGAGTCGAACCTCCTGAGCCGGGATCTCAAGCGAAGAGGTTTCAAATTTGTCGGGAGCACCATCGTGTATGCCCATATGCAGGCAGTCGGGATGGTCAATGACCATGTCGTCAGCTGTTTTCGGCACCCGGTGTGCGCCGCACTGGGGTGATCCGGTTGCGCGCCCCGATGGCAGCTAATTTGGAAACAGTAGCAATGCCGGTGACTGACCGATCCGGCGAGTCTGCCTGAAAGAAAACAAGGCAACTGACTGCACCTCGCCACGCGTTTCCGGTTTCCAGTTCGTTCTGTGGTAGAATCGTGGCCAATGAGAGTCATCCTTTCGATTTTGTGGCTGACAGCTTATCAGGGTTTGGCCCTGTACTCTTTTTGCCAAGGCCTGGGAATGCCACAGCCGGCAGAGGCTTCCCACTGCCAGGCCCGACAGCAAATGGTGTGCCCACTGCCCGCCGGTCCTTCACCCGAGGCTGCCGACCGATGCCGTGAGCGCTGTCTTCTGAACCGACAAAACGACCTGGTAGCTCCCGCCCAAGTTCAGCTTGCCCCTCCCTCGGTCGAGGGGGACGGGGCCCCAATCAAATCTGTACCGGCCGGGCTGGTTGGGCCGCATCCAAGATCGCTCACTGAGAGAGCCACCGGTCCACCCTCCGGTTGCGCGTTCTACCTCGCCAACTGCACCTTTCTGATTTGAGTTCTCCCCTCCTTTTTCCCCTGCCTTTTTAGGCCTATCGGAACTGTGTCTTGATCGGCTCAAGTTGAGATGAGGTACGTTTTCGCTCCTGAAGGCGACCGCATCAACCGGGTGAGCAGCTCCGAAGATTTTCAAACCCGAGACGTTTCTGAATCGAGGTGCGCGTGATGAAGAAAGGATTGTGGATAGGAAGCCTGGTGGTCCTGGTCATTCTGTTGATCCGGAACTACGGGGAAGTGCGCGCCTGGTTTTTCGGATTGGGCGCCCAGCAGGAGTCGACCGCCATTGATGATCGTCAGGTCGGTGAAGAAGGTACCCGATATTGGACTTGTCCCATGCACACTTCGGTCAAGATGCCGTCTCCCGGTCGATGTCCGATCTGCGGCATGGAACTGACTCTGATTGAGCAGACGATAGGGCCTGATTCAGCCGGCGCTGCGGATTCCTCCATCTTTCCGGTGGACCCCGTTCGTCGGGAGATGATCGGTCTCCGGACCACTGCAGTGGAAGTCAAGGACTTGAGAAAAACCATTCGCACGGTGGGCATTTTGGGGATGGACGAGACCCGCATCCATCATGTGCGCACCAAAATCAAAGGATGGATCGACGAAGTCTTTGTCAATTACACCCTCCAGCACGTGCAAGCGGGGACTCCGCTTTTTTCGATTTACAGCCCCGAGTTGGTGGCCACCCAGGAGGAATATTTGCTGGCCCGGCGGACGGCGGAAGAACTCCGGAACAGTCCCTTCGAGCATGTAGCGCAAGGAGGGAAAGCGCTGTTGGAAGCGACCCACCGAAGACTGACTCTTTTCGACGTTTCCGAAGAGCAGATCCGGCAGTTGGAGGAGAGCGGGCAGGTTCAGAAGAGCGTGATCATTTACGCTCGCGTGTCCGGGCACGTAATGGAAAGAAATGCCTTTACCAATATGTACGTGGTGCCGGAAACCAACCTCTACACGATCGTCGACCACCGAAACTTGTGGGCGCAGGTCGAGATCTACGAAGACGATATCAACCACGTTCGCGAAGGACAGATGGCCCGTTTGACGACCGCGGCTTATCCGGGACGAGTTTTTCGCGGAAAAATCGCCTACCTTTACCCCCATCTCAACGCCCGGACTCGCACCATGCAAGCGCGGATCGAATTCCCCAACCCCGATTTGAAGCTGAAGCCGGAGATGTACGCCGATGTCGAAATCGATGTCCATCTGGGAAGACACCTGAGCGTGCCGGCAAGCGCCGTCCTGCGTACCGGAAGGCGTGATCTTGTTTTCGTCGACCTGGGAGAGGGTTTGGTACAGATGCGAGAGGTGTCGGTGAATTCACAAGTAGACGACGACTATCCCGTGCTGCGAGGTCTTGAAGCGGGAGAACGAGTGGTGACGTCGGCCAATTTTCTCATCGACTCCGAGAGCCGCCTGCGCGGTATCGAGGCCGCCTGGGAGACTCCGAGGCCGAAGAGCGATCCGCCTCGCCTCGATGACGGCGGCCGTGCGGCCGCCAAGGACAACACCCCATGATCGCGCGTCTGATCGAGTTCAGTGTTGAAAACCGTTTTCTGGTCTTTGTGGTGGTTGCTTTTGCGATCGCCTGGGCGGTTTTCTCGCTTGTCAACATTCCGCTGGATGCGATTCCCGACCTGTCCGATGCCCAGGTGATTATCTTCACCCAATGGGAGGGTCGAAGTCCGGACCTGATCGAGGATCAAATCACCTATCCCATTGTGAGCGCCCTGGTCGCCACTCCCCGAGTGCAGCTGGTTCGAGGGATCTCCGACTTCGGTTTCTCCTATGTCTACGTCATTTTTGAGGATGGAACGGATATTTACTGGGGTCGCAGCCGAGTACTGGAATACCTGCAAAAGATCGCGGGCCGGTTGCCCGAAGGAGTGACACCGGTATTGGGGCCGGACGCCACCGGGGTGGGTTGGGTCTTCGAATACGCGCTGGTCGAGGAGACGGGGCGATACAACCTGGCGCAGCTCCGATCCTTCCAGGACTGGTACCTGCGCTACTGGCTGGAATCGGTTCCCGGGGTGGCCGAGGTGGCCACCGTGGGCGGGATGGTCAAACAGTATCAGGTGGAGCTGGATCCGAACAAGATGCTGGCTTATGGCATTCCCCTGGGGAAGGTGATCGAGGCCATCCGCGACAGCAACCGAGACGTTGGCGGAAGGGTGCTGGAAATCGCCACGGCCGAGTACATGGTTCGGGGGAGGGGCTACCTGCAGTCGCTTCGGGATCTGGAAATGATTCCCGTCGCCAGCCAAGAAGGCATTCCCATCCATGTGGGCGATCTGGGACGAGTTCAGTATGGACCCGACATGCGCCGCGGAGTGGCCGATTTGGACGGCAGGGGAGAGGTCGTCGGCGGCATCGTTGTGATGCGTTACGGAGAAAACGCACTGGAGGTGATTCGTCGAGTCAAGGCACGAATAAAAGAGGTGGAAGGCTCCCTGCCGGAGGGCGTCCGGTTGGTGCCCACCTACGATCGATCAGATCTGATCTTGCGGTCCATCAACACGCTGAAGTGGAAGCTCAGTGAAGAAATGCTGGTGGTCAGCCTTGTCATTGTTGTTTTTCTGCTCCATTTCCGGACCGCGCTGGTTCCGATTGTGATGCTCCCCCTGGCGGTCTTGCTCTCCTTCATCCCGCTTCACCTGTTGGGATTGACCGCCAACATCATGTCTTTGGGAGGCATTGCGATTGCCATCGGAGCGATGGTGGATGCTTCCATCGTGCTGGTCGAAAACGCTCACAAGAACTTGGAGCATTGGCAGGCCGGTGAACTCTCGGGGACCCGCACCCAGGTGCTGGTCTTGTCATTTCGAGAGGTGGGCCCTTCCATCTTTTTCTCGCTGTTGGTGATTACCGTGAGTTTTCTGCCGGTGTTCACCCTGCAAAATCAGGAGGGCCGCCTCTTTCAGCCTCTGGCTTTTACCAAGACCTTTTCCATGTTTTTTGCTGCCTTGTTGGCGGTCACCGCGGTGCCGGCATTAGGCACGCTCTTGATTCGAGGTCGGATCCGCTCCGAAGAGAGGCATCCTGTCAGTCGCATTCTGCACGCTCTATACACCCCGGTGCTTAGCCTGGTGCTGCGGTTCCCCAAGAGTTTCATCCTTTTGGCCTTGTTGTTGGTGCTTTCCACCATTCCGGTGTTTCTTTCGCTCGGCTCGGAATTCATGCCTCCGCTCAACGAGGGTTCGCTCCTTTTCATGCCCACAGCCGTTCCCGGAATGAGCGTGACCGAAGCGACTCGAATATTGCGCCTGCAAGATGGCTTGCTTCGGGAATTCCCCGAGGTTGAGCGAGTGTTCGGTAAGGCGGGCCGGGCGGACACCGCCACCGATCCGGCCCCATTGAGCATGGCCGAGACGGTGGTGCTTCTGAAGCCCCAGGACCAATGGCCGACCCTCTATCGGGAGCGCTGGCATTCGAAGTCGGCCCCTGCCTTCTTGAAAAAGCCCCTGCTCTGGCTGTGGCCGGAAGAACGGCTCAAGTCGTGGGACGAGCTGATTGAAGAAATGGATCGCCGCCTCCAGCTTCCCGGTGTGGCCAATGTTTGGTGGATGCCGGTTCAAACCCGTACCGAGATGCTGTCCACCGGAATCCGCAGCAACCTGGGTGTGAAGGTTTTCGGTCCCAACCTTGAAACCATCGACCGGATCGGCCTCCAGATCGAGGCGGTTCTTCGAGACGTGGCCGGCACGCGCAGCGCCTTTGCTGACCGGCTTCTGGGTGGATACTACCTGGATTTTGAGATTCATCGAGAACAGGCCGCGCGCTACGGACTGACCGTTGGAGAGGTGGAGAACATTATCGAGACGGCTGTCGGGGGGATGAACATTGCTTACACCATCGAGGGGAGAGAACGTTATCCGATCAGCGTCCGCTACCCGCGTGAACTCAGAGACGATCTGGGGGCGCTGCGCAGGGTCTTGGTGCCCACGCCGACGGGGGCTCAGGTGCCCATCTCACTTCTGGCCGATATCAAACCCGAGCAAGGCCCGCCGCTCATTCGCGACGAGGATGGCCAACTGGTCGGCTATGTGTTCGTGGATGTTAGCCATAAAGATTACGAAGGTTATGTCCGGGAAGCGCAACGAGTGGTCCGGGACCGGGTTCAACTGCCCTCCGGCTACCGCATCGAGTGGAGCGGCCAGTACCAGCATCTGCTGCGGATCAAACAAAGGTTGACCTACATCATCCCTCTCACCTTGTTCATTATTTTCTTCCTGTTGTATCTCAATTTCGGTTCCTGGGAGGCGCCCTGCATCGTCTTGCTGGCGGTGCCGTTTTCCTTGATCGGTTCGTTCTGGCTCCTCTACTACCTCGACTACAACCTGAGCATAGCGGTGTGGGTGGGCATTATTGCCCTGGCCGGGCTGGATGCCGAAACCGGCGTGGTGATGTTGTTGTACCTGCTGCTGGCATTCCGCAAGCGACAGGAGCAGGGAACCATGCGCAACCGGAAGGATCTCCGTGAAGCCATCCACTACGGCGCCGTGAAACGAGTCCGTCCCAAAGTGATGACGGTACTGACCACGATTATCGGATTGTTGCCCATCATGTGGGCTTCCAGCTACGAAACCGGAGCTGACGTCATGAAACGTTTGGCCGCACCCATGGTAGGAGGGTTGGTCACATCCTTCATCCTGGAACTGACCATCTATCCCGCTATTTTCCTGGTTTGGAAGCAATACGAGATGGAGGGTTGGCGAAGTCTTCTTCCGCCTGGCAATGGTAAACAGGCCAAGCGGGGGATCTGGCTCTTGATTCCGATCTTGCTGGTCGCTTTGCCGGTGGGAATGTTCTTGATGCGTCAGGAGTCCACGCCTTCCGTCTCGCAATTCAGCCATTCAATTGCCCGCAAGAGAATAGCGGACCTCACCGTGCAGATAGCCGGCGAGCGTGGAAGCTTTCAGCTGGGCGCCAACCATTTCCTGCTCCAATTTCAAGCAGAAGAGGACGAGGCGCCGGCTGTGCGAAATGTCAGCCTGGAATTCAGCATGCCGGCTATGGGAGCTATGCCGGCGATGCGGTCCGGCCCTCAACTGGAAACGATCGAAACAGGGACCTATTTGGGGATTGTCGATCTCTCGATGCGGGGGGAATGGTCCTTGCAAGTCCTCTTTGAGACATCCACCGGAAGACAGAGCATTAGCCTTCCGGTCTTGGTGCGGTGAGGTGATTTGATGCACAACCGAAGACACAATTGCCTTGACTTTCTCGTCTTTCTCTTGGCTTTTTCGTTAGCGCCCGTTTCTTCCCGGGCCCAAGGAGAAGCAATTTCTCCCAGCCAAGCAACCTCCAAAGTTGCAGCGGAAGCAGTCCGGTCCCCGGAGAGTGGTTCAGTCGAAAGTCCCGTGTTGGCTCCTCTCAATCGACTGCTGAAAGAGTTGCTCCAGCACAGTCCCCGGATCCAAGGAGCTCTGCGGAAGTGGCAGGCCTCGACCAAACGTTCCTCCCAGGTGGCTGCCCTGCCCAACCCCGAATTCAGCATTGGCTCGATGGGAGGTTCCAACCCGATTCCGTTCTCGAATTGGAAGCCGAAACCGCTGAATTGGTCCAGTGTCATGTTTCAACAAGATATTCCCTGGCCCGGCAAGCGGGCTCTCAAAGGCGAAGTGGCGGCGATCGAAGCGGATTTGGAAGCCTTCCGTTATCGGCGCGTCACCCTGGAGACGGTGGCGGAGTTGAAAGAGGCCTATTTTCAACTTCAGTACCTGGATCGAAGTGCCGAGATTCTGGAGCGATACCGCAATCTGGTGGAGAAGTTTGCCCGCATTGCGGAAGCACGTTACGGAGTCGGAGACGGTCTCCAAACGGATGTCCTGAGAGCCCAAGTCGAAATTTCGTTAGTTGTTGAGCGGCTGGAAGTGGTTGACGGCCGAAGGGAGTCCGTAAGGTCGCGCCTCAATTCGCTTCTCAACCGCAGACTGGAGCAGCAGTTGCCGGCGCCGAATCCAATTGAAAAAGCCTTTATCCCTTTGCCGTTCTCATTGGAGGAGCTTTATCTGTCGGGGCGCGAATCGAATCCGGAAGTGAAAATTCAGCGACTTGAGATCCGCAAAGCTAATTCACAGTTCAGTCTTTCCAAGAAACAGGTCTTCCCCGATCTGACGTTTTCGGCCAGCTACTTTCTCCGATCCCAACCGCTGGACAATATGTACGAGTACCGCCTGGGATTGAAGCTGCCGCTGTTTTTCTGGAGAAAGGAAGGCCGAGGCATCGAAGAGAAGGCGCTCGACCAAAGGCGTTCCCAACACGACTACCAGGACAAGCTGCAAGAAGTTGTTTTTTGGATCAAGGACGCTTACATCAATGCCCGCACGGCGGCCCGATTGGCCGAGTTGTATCAAAAAGGGATTATCCCGCAGTCGTTGGCAGCTCTGGATTCGGCCCTTGCTTCCTATGAGGTCGGAGCGGCAGATTTTCTGACACTGCTCGATAATGCTCTGACAGTGTTGAACTATGAAGTGCAGTACCAGGAAGAGCTGCGAGACTACTTTCAGAGCCTGGTGCGGCTGGAAACGCTGCTCGATACGGTACTGGTCCGGTGAGTCAGGCAAGGCATCGGCGTTGGAAAATCGTTGGAGGAGGGAGAGCCGTGAAAGTAGAGAAACATAACCGAATCCGTTGGTTGAGTTGGGTTTTGGCTCTTGGACTCAGCTTGCAAACGGGTTGGGCGATTCAGCCTCCGGTGACCTGGGAGGTGAAACAGGACCGTTTGTGGGGGAAGAGAAGCGGAGTGTTGACCCTCGAGGCCACCCGGATCGTCTTTCAGCCCAAAGACGACCAAGAGACTCCGCTCCGTTGGCACTGGCATGAGATTCAAGAGTTGCGAATCGATGGGCCCCAAAAGCTGCAAATTCGCAGCTACCGGGACGTGTGGTGGCGGGGAAACCGAGACCGATGGTTGAGCTTCGAACTTCAGCAAGGAGAGTTGACAGAGGAAATCGCCGACTTTCTGAGGACGAGACTTCAATCTCCACTGGTCTCGACGATTTTCGCAGTCCCTCGGGATGCCTTGGAGAGAGTGCCCGCCAAGCACCGGCACGCTTTGGGTGGAGGATGCGACGGGGAACTGCTCTTGACCTCGGAGGCACTCTATTTTCTCGCTACCGGAAATAGGCAGCGCCACCAAAGGAAATGGTTGGTGACGGAAATCGAGGACCTGGGCCGCCGTTCTGCCAGAGATCTTCGTGTGACGGTCAGCGAAAGCTCGTGGAAAGCCGGCCGTCGCAACTACCATTTCCAACTGAAGCGTCCCTTGGACGATGCCGGCTTCGAATACCTTTGGCGCCGAATTTTCGTGCCCCCATCCTGGGCGGATCAACTCGGATCGGACACCGCCTCCGACTCTATCGGCCCGCAGGCGCCACCGGCGCCTGCTATGAGCCAACCGCCGCCCCGGAAGTAGAATGAGCCGGATTTCCCCAACAAGGGGAAACTCCCTGCTGCAATCCATGTGGGTTCGCGGACCGGCAGGCCAGTTGGGTCAGCATTCCAGGAGTCCGACATTCGCGATCGACGAGACCGGAGACCTGGGGGCCTTGACGACCTGGGCGACGCATGGGTCGCCCCTACAAAGATCTATCGACCTCACCGCGCGTGGGATGCCCCGTCGTCGGCCGTTGCGTTCCCGTGCAGGGCGGCATCGTGGCCATCCGCACTAATCTGGGGAAACCAGCTGTTCCCAAAAACCAAGAACAGGATCAAAGAGCAAGACGTTCATTCGCAGGTCCGCCGTTCCAGTGTCGCCCGCCACAAATACCCCCAACACCGCAGATCGAACCGCCATAACGCGAATTCCACAGATCATCGCCGATCGTCCCGGTCGCGCAGACCAGCGCAACGTTTCCCATGAAACGTCCCTGTAGGCCGTACCGGGCGGATAGGGGCCTATCCGTGTAGGGGCGACGCATGCGTCGCCCTTTAAGATCAATGACCCCAACCCCATCCACCTTTCCACCAACACCGGCGTAGGTTGCCCGGAATTCCGGCGGGCACGACAAATGACGTTGTCCAAGAGGGTCCGGAGGCCATGAAAAATTGGTGGGAGAACCAGGCGAACCCGAAAAACACCCCGCCGTAGGTCGTCGGCACCACTATCAACCACCATCTGCGTCATCTCCGGTTTGGCATTCTCGGTCGATGATCCCGATTAACCGTGGGGGTCGATGGTCGTTCACCTGGAGGCGTTTACCGCATGCGTCACGCCTACAAAGATCTATCGAACCCACCGCACCTAGGTTGTCCTGTTGGCGCCCGTTGTGTTCCTGTGCAGGGCGGCATCGTCGCCATCCGCAATAATCTGGGGAAACCAGCTGTTCCCAAAAACCAAGAACAGGATCAAAGAGCAAGACGTTCATTCGCAGGTCCGCCGTTCCAGTGTCGCCCGCCACAAATACCCCGAACACCGCAGATCGAACCGCCATAACGCGAATTCCACAGATCATCGCCGATCGTCCCGGTCGCGCAGACCAACGCAACGTTTCCCATGAAACGTCCCTGGAGGCCGTACCGGGTGGATAGGGGCCTATCCGTGTAGGGGCGACGCGTGCGTCGCCCTTTAAGATCAATGACCCCAACCCCACCACCTTTCCATCAACACCGGCGTAGGTTGCCCGGAATTCCGGCGGGCACGACAAATGACGTTGTCCAAGAGGGTCCGGAGGCCATGAAAAATTGGTGGGAGAACCGGGCGAACCCGAAAAACACCCCGCCGCAGGTCGTCTGCGCCATTATCAACCACAATCTGCGTCATCTCCGGTTTGGCATTCTCGGTCGATGATCCCGATTAACCGTGGGGGTCGATGGTCGTTCACCTGGAGGCGTTTACCGCATGCGTCACCCCTACAAAGATCTATCGAACCCACCGCACCTGGAATGCCCCACCGGCGCCCGTTCCGTTCCTTGGCAGGGAGTCATCGTCATCATCGACGATGATTCCCAAACGGGCGTAATTCCATTGTTGGTTGCTGGAATTGTGCGACTACCCCAAAAATGGGGAAAGTCCAGCAACCCCTTCCCGCATCGGTTTCAGGCTAGAAGGTGGTTCCGAAGGAATAGTTGAGTCGGGCGTAGTAGTATCCGCCGCTCAGGCCCCAGGGGGTGAACTGGCTGTAAGGGAGTCCGAAAATCTGGGCAAAGAGGTCCATCCGCTGGGAGAAGGTGTTGAAGACGTTCTGACCGCCCACCGCCAGCCTCAAGGCCTTGGTCAGCCCGATGCTCCCCTCCAGGTCGACGATGTAGCGGCCGTCCAGAAGCGGCGAGTCGGCGCCGCGGACGAAACGTGCGTCGAAGTGGTCCACCCAGGAGCCGAAGTAGTTCAGACGGCCCAACAGTCCCACCCGTCCCACACGCTGGGTGACGGCCGCGTTCCAGCGGACCCGGGGCACACCGCGCTGCAGGCCGAGGACGTCGCCGGCGGTGAGTAGCTTCGACTCCTCCGTCAGTTGCGTGTGGGTGTAGTTGAGCGTGAAGCTGAACACCGTGTTGCCGTCCAGTGCCGACGGGCTGTAGGTCGAGACCAGGTCGATGCCCTGGTTGCGGCTCGAGAAGTCGTTGATAAAGAAACGGAAGGAGGCCAGCGTGCCGGCGGAGGCGATGCCTTCCGAGAGCAGCAGCGAGCGCTCGTCGTCGGTGAGCGTGAAGGCTTGTGACAGGGCCAGACGGTTGGAGACGTCGACGCGGAAGTAGTCGGCCGTCAGCTTGAAGGGTCCGGTGTCGACGACCAGCCCGGCCGTCGTGTTGAGGGAGGTCTCGGGCTCGAGCGGCTTTCCGCCTCGCAGCTGCGCCGCGCGGAAGGTGGAGGGAACGTTGGCGCTGTCGACCAGCTGCAATGTTTTCGGGTCGATGGTCGTCTGGACATTGAGGGTATTCTGCTGGCCGGGCGTCGGAGCGCGGAATCCGGTGCTGACGCCGCCGCGCACGGAGAAGGCGTCAGTCAACCCGTAGCGGGCCGACAGCTTGCCGTTGGTGGTGGAGCCGAAGAGGTCGAAATACTCGAACCGGACCGCGCCGCCGATCGTCCACCGGTCCTCCGGGTCCCGCAGCTCGACATCGCCGTAGAGCGCGACGTTGCTGCGATTCCAGGCCCCGGCCGTATAGTCGGGAAACCCGGGGAAGCCGTTGGAGCCGGAGACGAAGCCCTGGGCGGCGTACGGTCCCACCTCCCATGACGGTCTTCCGCCGGCCCCGATCTCGAAACGCTCGTTGCGCCACTCGGCGCCGGCCGCGATGTTGACCATGTCGGTGGCGGCATAAGAGACGTCGAAGTTGAGGTTCACGTCCTCCTGCCGGTAGAGGCCGGGATCGAATTCGCGCGGCGTGTCAGGGCCGAACGAAGCGTTGACGGTGTTGTTGAAGAAGAAGTCCGACTCGTGGGCGCCGTAGCTGGCGCTGGCATCCCAGGTCAGGCCGTTGGCCGTCGCCCCCCGTACGCCGCCCACCACCGACATGTCGGTGACGACGCCGCCGAACTGAGGCGTGAACCCGCCCGGAGCGAGCTCCTGGAAGGAGAAGCAGTTGGGATCCGCGAACACCTGCCCGAGGGCCACCGAATCGGGCACGTTGTCGGTGACCCGCACCGTGGGACAGTTCGCAGATCCGTCGACGATGCCGTCGCGCGCGTCGAGCACATCGCCGATCAGCAGCGTCTCGCCGTCGTCAAGGCTGTAGATGTTGGTGCGATTGTTGGGATTCCGGAAATAGAATCCTTCCGTCACCTTCTTCTGGGCGTAGTTGGTATGGCCATAGAGCTGCACGCCATGGGAGAACAGGTAGCCGAAATTGCCGAAAAACTTCAAGTCGTCCTCGATGGTCGGGTTGCCCCAGATCTGGGCCGGATCGGCTACGGCGGTGTTTCCGGCTGCGATGAGGGCCGCCGCGTCGGCACGCTGCACGCTGCGGTTGGTGGGGTCGGCGTTGCCGTATTCCAGGCTGAGGTTGGCGAACCCGCTATCGCCGAGCGGCAGGCCGATGTTGGCGGCAATGGAGTAGGAATCGCCGTCGCCCGCGCGGTAGGTGCCGGTGTTGAACTCCACGTTGCCTCCCTCCCGAGCATCCTTGAGCAGGAAGTTGATCACGCCGGCGATGGCGTCCGATCCGTATTGCGCCGAGGCGCCGTCACGAAGCACCTCCACTTGGCGGAGCGCGATGGAGGGAATGGTCGAAATGTCCGGGCCCTGCGCGCCGTCCGTCACGCCGGCGAACCAGGCGATGACCGACGAGCGATGGCGGCGCTTGCCGTTCACCAGCACCAGGGTGTGGTCGTGCGCCAGGTTGCGCAGGCTGGCCGGTCGGACCAGGGTGGCCGCGTCACTGATGGGATGGGTGGCGACGTTGAACGAAGGGACCAGCGTCCGCAACTGATAGTCGAGAGTGGTGGAGCCCTGGCTGACGAGGTCTTGTAACGGGATGGCGTCGATGGGGACCGGAGATTCGGTCACCGACCGCGGCTGCGCACGGCTCCCGACCACGACCATTTCGGTTTCCAGCAACAACTGGAGCGTAATGGTGACCATACCCTGGGATTGTTGCACGGAGACTTCGTTGGCCTGGAAATCTTCCGCCGACACGACCACCCGGTGGGGCCCGGGACCAAGACCGCAGAAGGTGGCGATGCCCGAGTCGTCGGTCATCTGTGGTCGATCCCCGATGGTGACCGTGGCGCCCTCTATCGAAGCGGACGAAGGATCCAGAACCTGAACCTGGAGGCATGGTTCCTGCTGGGCGGTCTGTTGAGCTAACGCCGGAAGCGTCAAGAACAGTGCCAGCAGAGTTGTCAGTCCGACCAAGGATCCGAGACGGTGGGCTTTCATCTTCACTTCTCCTCGCTTTCCCTGAGCACAAATAGAAATGATCCAATCCCTGATTTCCCGCCGGAAAGACCGCTGTAGTCCCCTTTCCGCTCGTGAGTGCTTTTTCAACGAGTCTTTACGGCACGAAAAGAACACGACCTATTTACGAAAGAGTATAGCGAATTTGGACCGAGTATGCCCAAACAAGGTGACTGTTCATCGCCCGGACCCGCTCTTGACGCTGCTGCGGGACTGAGACAACCTGAGGGGCGACTTCCGGATGCGGGAAATCGGACTGAGGGGCAGAGCAACAAGTATTGATCACGGTATATAGGGCGGTATCTTGAGAGACGATCAGCCCTGGAATGGGATTATCCGCGGGAGGACCGCCGTCCGGCCTGTGGCACGCTACTATTCGTTGCTTGGTGCGGTATGACGACGTGGTCCGCGCTAGCCCACCACTCCGATGGGCTTCGTGGATCCCGTTAAGGTCGGTCAATCGGTTGGTGCTAAGGATGGGAGTTTAGCCGAAGAGACGGCTACCATCTGCTTCAAGTCGGTCCGCATGGTGCCGAGTATGGGGGGATAGCAGCTCGGTTTCCGACTTGCGACAAACCCGACATCGGCAACGCTGTTTACCGGCCCTAGAGGTCCCGTTCCTATACCTAGGATGGCAGGAAGCTGAAAGAACTCGGACACAAGTCGGTCCCGACGGGGTGTATCACGGGCTGGCGCGCCGCTGTTGCCGCGGTGCCGTTGCGGTACGATCTCCTGAGCGTCTCCGTTTCCGGACTGAGCCTTACCCGGCCGCTCGGCAGGACCTTCGGAGCAGCGCCAGCGCGTACACAATCCCGATGGCCGGAACCACCGAAAATGCCACTGCAAGCTCCCAGTCTCCCCGGACCACGCCCGTGGCAATCAACTGCGCAGTGCACAGGTCGGCGACTACGGTGGCCGTCAGGAGCGCCACGATGGCGATGATCTTCTTGGTGGCGAGGCGGGGCAGCAACACAAGCAGAAGCACTCCCGCTGCGCCGAGAGGGTGCAGGAAAACCAGCAGCAGCCGTTGCCAGACATCTCCGCCGTTCGCGAATGCTCCCACCAGGGCCGTGAATCCCGCGAAGATCGCGTGAAACACAGCCAGAACCAGTACCACAATCCTGAAGCTAGTCATGTAGACACGATATAGATGTCTGACCGGATTTCCCAGTCCTCTGAACTGGACAGAACGGTTGACGACCACCGGCAAGAATTAGTTGGCGGCCAACAAGAGAACCTTGCGAGAAGGCCGCAACGGCTCGGGCCGCCCGGCCCCACTCGGGGCTTGGAGAGCCCGTTCTCCCCTCTCTTAGCGTGTGATAAGTACGTTTATCAAGTGTTTTTGACGCTTCACGCGTACAACAAAACAGGGGGTAACATGGGAATTCGGCTGATGCAACACTCGCTGGCTGAAAACACCGTAAGGAACTATGAGTCTCGGCTGCATAGTTTTCGTAAGTGGTTGGGAAAAAATGGTTTATCTGCTTCCGACTTGGACGACAAACTGGTGGACCGCTACCTTGAGTGGCAGTTCGAAAAAGGGCTGACGGCCTCGATCGCGACGTCGGCATTGACGGCTATCAGGCACTTGGCGAAAACCGAATATCGAGACCTGTGGCCGAGGGAGATGCCGCTGGCAAAGTGAGACGCTCAAGGGCTTCAAGCGACAGGCAGTCGGTCGGGGCAGGGGGCAGGCTAAGGGTCTCCGCTGGTCCCAGGTCCAAAAAATTGCCGAGCACCTGGACGCTGTCGGGACGGGCTGGACCATCCGAGACTCGGCAATGCTTTCTGTTGCATCGGACGGGTTGTGGAGATGCAGCGAAGTGGCCGCCGTTGAAGTTGAAGACTTCATCCGGCAACTGGGGGGTCACGGGCTTCTACGGATCAGGCGATCCAAGAGCGATCAAGAGGGACGGGGCGCGTTTGTCCGGCTTCGGGAATCGACCATGACTCGCGTCGAGCGCTGGTTGCGAGTCTCGGGAATTCGAAAGGGAAGGCTGTTCGTCCTCCATCAGACCAATCTCAACCTCGCTGTCAAGCGACGCATCGAGCAGGTGCTGGGATCGAGCGAGGGATACAGTTCTCACAGTCTGCGAATCGGGGCAGCACAGAGTTTGAATCGGAGAGGCGCATCGCTGCCCCATTTGATGATGCTCGGTCGGTGGCGTTCGGCGTGCGTCGCGGCGTCCTACGTCGCTGGCGATGAGGTCGACGATTTGATGTCCCGCTTTATGGGCGTGGGCTAAATCGAGAACGCAGCATTAGAAGCCGCTTTCTTGTCCCAAGGCCAGACCTCATTTCTCAATAACCTCTTCGATTTCAATTCCGACGACAGCCTCTAACGCTGCCAGAATTCTCCGATAGTTCTTCTTGTCCATTCGGGCGTAGACGTACCCGAGCGGATATTCTTCAATGTTCTCGAACTCGATAGTCAGCCAATGCTTCTTGCCTTTCGTCAGGAGTAGCCAAGGAGTGAGGAGAACACCAGACTTGTATCTTCGGTGAGCGGATCGTTCATAGACGATCTTGGTAATTTTCTCGTAAGGAACGGTGACGTAAACCAGGTTTCCTTTTTTCTCTTCCGCGATGATGGCGGCACGCTCATTTGAATCGAGTATCAACTGGGCGTCCCGCTTCTTCTCTTTACCTTCTACCGATTCAAAGTAATCGAGTTTGTTGAAGGCGACTTGGCCTCCCTCGGAAAGCGCCCCGGAGACCAAGCACAAAAAGATGGCAAGGGATACGATTCGCATAGGTGAATCCTCTCTTGAGATCAAGGTTTTAGGGTCATGGGTTGGGGTTACCAAGGCTATTCCGCTATTCGCATAATTGTCAACCTGAGGAATTGACGATCATATATGGTGGGATACGAGTTATCCCCCCTTGTCGAGTCACTCCAAAAACTCAGCAGGATCAAGCTTCCGCGCTGCTTTCAAATCTCCCTGTCGGATAAGAGGCAACATCTCCTCGCGAAGTCAGCGACAAGATCTGGCTGGTCAGCTTTATGGACTATGACCTAGGATTCTTCGACCAAGATCAACCGGGGGTAGAACCCGTGGACGACGCTTTCAAAACCAAAGTGTTACCCATGTCTCCGGTACGGAAAATAATGGTGGAGACGAAGGGAACCACACGAACACCTTAAACAGCTGATTATAAACAGATAGATCAATTCAGCCGTATTGAGTTGCCCCTATAGTTGCCCCCATCTCCTGAATGCCACTATCCCTAATCCCGAGTGGTCTTTCCCGTCAAAAAAGTGATGATCCCATGAAGGCTCATTCTTTCTGCTCGATCCCCCGATGAAACCACAAGAGATACAGTCTGCGCTGAGCATTCGAAGTCCGGCGCTCTATCCAGCTGAGCTACGGGCTCGATCTCTATTTCTCAACAGTTTATCCCAGTTCTCTCCTCTAGACATTCTCCTTGTTTCCGGCCCGTTGCCGACTTCGCGTCAGGTCGTGCAATTCCTCTTCCTTGAAATACGCCGGCGACCACTCCAGCGGGATCAGCGGCCAATTTTCAAAGGGCGTGTTGAGGTGACGGTGCCACGTGGGCAGGTCCTGGGGCGGCGATTGGCCGAGTAGGAAGTAAGGCCGGCCCAGTTCGGGCATACCCATCTCGGGCCAATGCTGTTCGTCGCGCTTTACCGGCCATACGCGCCACATTAACTCGCCGCGGTGGGGTTCGACGAGGTAAATCTCATCCGGGGGGTCCGTACGTTGAGTCAACAGTTCAGGAAGATGGTTGCCGATGTAAGGGTAATGCCAGATGGGCGGGTCAATGCTCTCCAGCACCAGTACGGTCCGCGCACCCAGCCCCTTGCAGTCATGAAGCTTGGGAAACTTCTTGGCGAATGCCTGGGCCAGGGTGTATCTGAGCGGATGCTCGATGTCTTCCGGAGCGCTAAACCTCATTCCTAGGGCGCCCAGTTCTTGTCGCGTACGGAGCCCGTCTGGCCAGCGAAATAATTCAAACTCGTGCTCAAAACCGTTGGGTGTGGCGCGGATGCTGTTATTGACCCACAGCGCGGGGGGTACTTCCCAACGTCTCTGGTGCAATCGCTGCGCGGAGCTCAGAATCCATTCGACAAGGCTGTGCAAAACCCTCTCGCGACGTTTCTTTCCACTTGGAAGAGAAACCTTGACCGGGACATGCAGCTCATAGTGCACCGCCCCAGGCAACGGGCCCGGAATCCGTTTTCCAACGAACTTGTGGATCGTATTGAATGCGGCCCCGTACTTGATCATATCGGGGTACAGCTGCAGAAGCGTGTGCTCGATTGCATATTCCTGCGCACCCACCTTTAGGCGCAGATCCACGGGTGGACCCTCGTGATCGGTTTCGGGGTGCCGCAAGCTGTTGCGCGTATCGGCCGTGCACAGCTCGATGTGCCTCACAACAGCGTCGCACGCCTTGCCTTCGTTACGTTGGATGAGCATGGACCAAGGTGGTTGGAAATTGAATTCTACGTAAGTCTTTTGGCGGACAACTGGTTTGGCTGGCACGCGCTAAAGCATTAGGACCACAACGGGACGGAGGAGGAGGCATGCTGTAATCCGGGTCAGATACTTTCTATGTTGCCATAATTTTTGTAGGCCAGCGACCTTCGGCAACGCTCTTTTGTTGACACACTGACCTTCCCCCGGAATTAAGGTCCACTCTCTAAGTGATAGTTTATGTCTTGAGGGGCCCCCATTTCTTGAGCCAGTGTGTCAGCGAATTTCTGACCTTTGTTCGGCCCAACGGGCCTTGAATTCCAAGGGCGAGAGCTCATTGAGAGACCGGTGAGGCCGACTCTCATTGTACTCTCGCCGCCAAGCTTGCAATTTCTTCTGCGCATCGGTCAAATCGTCGAACCAGTGCACATGCAGACATTCGTCCCGCAGACTACCGTTGAATGATTCGATGAACGCATTGTCGGTCGACTTTCCGGGCCGCGAGAACTCTATCACCACACCGTTGGCATAGGCCCAAAGATCGACCAAACGGCCGGCAAACTCACTGCAATTGTCGCAGTGGATCCGCTTCGGTGTGCCGCGTCCGGTGGCGATCCGGCTTAAGACCTTGACCACATCGGCGCTTTTTAAGCTTTTACCCGGCTCGGTCGCCAGGCACTCGCGAGTAAACAGGTCCACCGCCGTGAGCGCACGGAAGCGTTGCCCGTTGACGATCTGATCGCTGATGAAGTCCATCGACCAAGCCACGTTCGGCGCCCTCGGCCGGGCTCGAGGCGGTTGCCGGCTAGCCGCCGTGACGTGCCGCCTGGGCCGCCGAGGTCGTAACGGCAAGCCTTCCTCGCAATACAGACGATAGACGCGCTTCTTGTTGACGTGGATACCCTGGGGCTTGAGCAGGACATGGATGCGTTTGTAGCCGTAACGGATCCGGCTATGGGCCAGATCCCGGATCCGCTGTCGCAGCGCCTCCTGAGACGGCCCTCTCCCACTCCAACTTGCTGATTGACAATCTGGTATATCATCGATACATTTTGTGACAGCTTGCCGCTGGCAAACCGTAATTTTCTGGGTAGCTTCACTTTACGAACAAATGGAAAAGGTGACCAATGAGGAAAGTGATCGGTGAAGGAAAATTCGACAAGATACTCAATACTCATTACTCGCAGGGAATTCGAGTCAACAACCTGGTCTTTGTAGCGGGACAGCTTCCTGTCGACGACCAGTTCCAAATTGTTTCTCTCGGTGACGTGGCGGGACAGGCTCGCAAGGTCTTTGAAAACATGAAGGACGTTCTGGAAGAGGCGGGAGCGACCATGCAGGACGTCGTGTCGGTAGAGATTTATTTGAGGAACATCCGCCACCTGCCTGTCATCGCGCCGGCCAGGAGGGAGTACTTCAGCCCCAACAAGCCGATCGCAACGCTCGTTGAGGTCAACGCACTGGTCCATCCAGATGCTTTGGTTGAGGTCAGCGCGATCGCCATAATTGACGAGCCGTCGTGAGGCGATGGTGAGCCACCTTAGAATCTACCCGACTCTTCCATCCGGACGTCAAGGTAGAAGAAGTTGATCGCGTTTCAAAGGATACGTAACCTCGAAACCCGCTGGTGGATCGTTGTCTTTTTGTTTTTCGCTGCCCTGATCAACTATGTTGACCGCCAGAGCCTTTCCGTCGCCGCTCCGGTTCTTCGAGATGAGTTCGGACTGACCAATACCAGGTATGGTCAGATCGTCTCATCCTTCATGTTAGCCTATGCCCTCATGCATCCGGTCGCCGGTCGAATCATCGATTTGCTGGGCACGCGGAAAGGATTTCCACTGGCAGTTATTTGGTGGTCGGTTGCCAATATGCTGCATGCGTTTGCCCAGGGAGCCTTGTCGTTGGGGGGATTTCGTTTCTTGCTCGGCATGGGAGAAGCCGGCCTTCTTCCCGGCTCGGTCAAGACCGTGGCCGAGTGGTTTCCAAAAGCGGAACGGGCCTTCGCGGTCGGCATTACCAACGTAGGTATTGGCCTGGGAGCTGTTCTTGCGCCACCCCTCGTGACCTGGTTGATTCTAGCTTACAGCTGGAGAACTGCATTTGTAGTCACCGGAGCTCTGGGCCTGATCTGGGTGAGCCTTTGGCTGGCTCTTTACCCATCCCGAGTGCCCTCCCTTGATGGGAGTGGAAGATTGACGGCTGAGCCAGACCAGGGTGAGTCTTCGACAGGCGAGTCGCGTTTTTCGTGGAGATACCTGCTCAGTTTTAAGGAAGTGTGGGGCTTAATGGCGGCCAGATTCTTGGCCGATCCCGTCTGGTACTTCTATCTATTCTGGCTCCCGGCGTATTTAAGCGAATCGCGGGGGTTCACCCTCAGCGAGATCGGCGCCTTCGCCTGGATACCGTTCGTCGCGGCAATGGCGGGAAATCTATTGGGCGGAATGGTTCCAGGTGTGCTGATGAAGAAGGGCTGGTCACTGGATGCGGCCCGGAAGAGTATGATTGTGGTCAGCGCCTTTCTCGTGCCGTCAGCCATTGGGGCTGCTTTTGTGGAGAATGTTGCCGTGTCGATGGCACTGATCAGCCTCGCTGTTTTCCTGATCTGGATATGGGCGACGAACCTGTTTACTCTTCCGGCCGACCTTTTCCCCTCGCGGTGGGTTGGTTCTGTCTTCGGGCTTTCAGGAGCTGCAGGAAGTCTGGGTGGGATGATTTTCATGCCGCTTGTCGGCTGGATTGTCGACCACTTTTCGTATGGCCCGGTCTTCTTGGTGGTGGGCCTCCTTCACCCGCTTGCGGCCTGCATACTATTGGCGACTATTTCGCGGGTCGACGAGCTGGCCCTGGCTGAGTAATCCATAAACTAACTAAATGTACTTTTAACGAATTGGAGGTCGTGATGATCAGAGAATGTGTCCTCATCCCCTTGATTGTGAGCTTCGTTTTCCTGGTGGTTCAGGGACAAAACGAGCAGCAGATCGAAACGGCCCGTAAGATACGCGCCAACCAAGAACCGACTTTTGGGACTTGGGTCTACTTGAAGGACCCGGCAATAACAGAAATGCTGGCCCATGCGGGGTACGACTGGGTGATTATCGATATGGAGCATAGCAACCTCGACGAGGACTTAGTCCAGAGCCTAGTTGTCCCTCTCATAGCGAGCAAAACGGTCCCTATTGTTCGGCTTCCGGAGGTTAACCAGGGATTGATCAACAAACTACTGGACACGGGTGTGCAAGGTATTCTGGTCCCCTTTATCACTTCCAAACAGGACGCAGAAGACGCAGTGCGCTACTCCAAGTATCCTCCCCAAGGAAATCGCGGAATTGGCTACGGACGCTCCCAGGGTTGGGGAGGCCGAGTTCAGGAGTACCTCGAAATCGCGAATGAGGCAATCGTTGTCGGAGTCATCATTGAGACCCGAGAGGCACTCGAGAATGTCGATGAGATTGTTACAGTTCCGGGACTCGACTTCGTTCTGGCGGGGACATTCGACCTTTCTGGAGCCCTGGGTGTCCTGGGTCAATTCGATCATCCTCGGGTCGCCGAGGCCAAGAAAAGGATCGAAGAGGCTTGTAAACGAAATCATGTTGCAACCGTCTCCTGGTCCCTGGATCAGGAGGGCGTGTCCCGTGCGATCAAGAACGGTTCGAATCTGATCACGCTTGCAGGAGACGTGGACTGGTTGAGAATCGGAATGGTGGATCTGTTGAAAGCGGCTCAGGAAGTTGCGGGCCACTGAAAAACCGGGGCAAGCTCATGAAAACTACGGCACATCTTCGCGAATACGATGTAGACTTTGAAACCACCCATATCCATTTTTATGAAGGCGGCTCCGGTTTTCCTGTTCTCTTGCTTCATGGTTCAGGACCCGGTGTCTCGACGCTGGGAAACTTCGTCAAGGTGCTCGACGGTCTGTGCAGTCAATACCATGTTGTGGCCATGGACTGGATAGGATTTGGAAAATCGGGCCGGCTCTCCTCTGAACCTTTTTTCGATATGGACTTATGGCAGCGACAGATCCATTTTGGAGTGGAACGGATTGAGGCGGAAGAAGTGGGAATCTTGGCCCACTCCCTGGCTGTGGTCTTCGCCCTTAGCGAAGCCGCCACCAATCCTCGCGTGACCAAGTTGCTGCTCACCGGCGGAATGGGTACGCCTCTCGAGGCCAACGACGACCTTCACAAGATTTGGACCTTTCCTGAAGATGCCCATATGCTGAGACAGGCACTGGAAACTCTCGTCTACGATCAGTCCCTCTTAACAGAAGAGTTCGTAGCCAACCGCTTTCAGCAGCTACAGCGAGGGGAGTACAAGGAGTATTTTTCGTCGATGTTTTCAGGTGACAAGCAACGTTATGTTGATGCTTCGGTTCTTCCCGACGAGCTGTTTGGGCAGGTCGAGGCGAATGTCATCCTGATGCACGGTCGAGATGATCGAATCATTCCCGTGGCGGAGACGACGCTCGTGATGGCCAACACCCTCCCCAAGGCGGATGCCTGGGTGATCGGCCGGTGTGGCCACTCCCCCGCGCTGGAGTACCCGGAAAAGCTTCTAGCGGCTGCCCGAGTGCTCTACAAGTGAATGCTTCCACGACGCTGTGAACTGACCTCACGGGTCGCGCCTGGAGACAAGTAACTCTGAATAGATTGTACGCTCTCTCCGGCTCTCCTCGACCCGTCCAACCTTGCTCAACGCCACCGAGAGATTCAGATGATAGATCGGATTGTTGCGGTTCTCTTTCGATCACCCTCCGATAGTATCTGATCGCCTCGTCATATTCCCCCAGAGTGAAGTGGAGATGCCCTAAGAAATTGTGATAAACGGCCGGTTGAGGGTTTAGGCTAAGTGCCGTTTCCAATGCCTCAATTCCTTCGGCGACTCGATCCAGGCGTCCCAGACAGGCAGCCCGAATATAATGGTGGGAAGACTCGTAAGCGGCCGAGCAGTTGGGCAGTACATTGACCGCAAACGTCAACGTGATGGAAAGAATGACACCTAATCGTCCAGGCACTCGTCGTTCTCCTAGCCCGGCCTTCTCACACTCGAGGCGCACCACCGACTGTGGATCGAAGCCGTGTAACTTTCTTTCTGTAATTTGAGTTCTGCCCAGGTAGTAGCGGCTTCGATGAAGGGAGGCCCGGAGGGCCGACCACAGTCGAAGCCGGCCAGCGCCAAAGGACAGGGGTCTGGGACAGGATTCTCCAAACGAAACCAACGAGTTTTGAAAGGAGAATCGATGAACCCAGACCTGAAGCAAAGTTTACCACGAGAGATTTTGGAAGAGTTAATGGAGGAAGGTGCCCAGGCCTTTGGAAAGGTTCTGGAGAAGTTGCTCAACTTGGCCATGGAGCTGGAACGGTCTGAGTTTCTGGGAGCCGAACCCTACCAGCGAACGAGCCGGCGCCGGGATCATGCCAATGGCTTCAAGGACAAGACGGTCACCACCCGCGTGGGGAAGCTGAAGCTGAAGATCCCGCAAGTGAGGCACTTGTCATTTTATCCCAAGTCGTTGCAGCGAGGATGCCGGTCGGAGAAAGCCTTAAAGCTGGCCATTGCCGAGATGTACGTCAAGGGTGTGTCGACCCGCAAGGTGAGCCGGATCACCGAACAACTGTGTGGGACGGAGATCTCGGCCACCCAGGTCTCCAGGATTGCCAAGCTGCTGGATCAAGAGCTGGAGCAGTTCCGGCAACGAGAGTTGGGGCAATACCCGGTGGTGTACCTGGATGCCCACTACGAGAAGGTGCGAGTCCAGGGCACGGTGCGGGACCTGGCCCTCCTGAAAGCGATTGGAGTCAACCGTTGGGGGAAACGAGAAGTGCTGGGGGTCTCGGTGGCACTGAGCGAAGCGGAGGTCCACTGGAGAGAGTTCTTACAAGCGCTGCAGCGACGAGGATTAAAAGGCATTGAACTGTTGGTCAGTGATGATCACGTAGGGCTTCGGGCAGCTCGCCGGGCGGTGTTTCCTGCCCTCCCCTGGCAACGGTGTCAGTTTCACTTGGCTCAGAACGCTCAGGCCCATGCCCACAACCGGGCACAAGCCCGTCAGATGGGCCAAGCCATTCGGGATATCTTCAACTGCCCGTCGCTGGCCGCTGCCGAGAGGATGGTCAGCCGGGTGGCCGAGCGTTTCCAGCCAGAGAATCCGCGGTGGGTCAAGTGGCTGCAGGAAAACATCGGGGAAGGCTTTACCGTCTATCGTTTTGCGCGATCGACTCATCGCAGGGTCCGGACGGTCAACGGACTGGAACGGCTCAACCGGGAGATCCGCCGCCGCACTCGAGTGGTGGGGATCTTTCCCAACCAAGCTTCGGTCCTGCGATTGACCTCGGCGGTGCTGGCGGAGCAACACGAGGAGTGGATCACCGGCCGACAGTATCTAAATCTGAATGATTGGAGGGTTACGGAGAAACCTGACTCCCAGACAAATTACAGAAAATCAGTTGCGTGATCTGGATCGACTCCCCACCCACGATCCTCAGCTAAACGAAACCTACGTTGAAGACACCAAGGTCTGGGTCACCGATCCTGTAGATCATCTGTTTTAGTCACTTCTGATTCGTTGAAACCGTTAAAGGTGGACGCGAATGCGGTGCCGTGATTGGAGCCTGGGCGAAGCGGAGCGTCGAGGTAACGATAAGTTGCCGCCGAAATCAGTCCAATGCGTATACGTGAATCCTAATCGATTGCGGCATGACGGCAAGACCCGGAGTTTGACCTGACGCCTGATTTTTCCATATCCCCTTTTTTTTCAGCCTACAGCTCCTCGGAAAACGGCGTCGCCGCCAAAGACTGCAACAGTTGCCATTCGCTGATGCTAAGGGTTGAGATAGTTTTGTGCAACATAATAGACATGTGATGCAATGAGCGGATGTCCGGAGCAGTCGTTTCCGCCGCAGAATCACTTGTCGTGACGCTCCAGCCAGCCGCTGAGAAGGTTGGGGCTGAGTCCGGAACTGACGGTAAGAGGGACGACCTGAATCTTTCAATATCAGTAAGAACAGCCAGATCAGGCCAATGAGTGTGACGAGCAGCGAGGGCGGACATGCAGAGAGGTATGGGATGTACAGCCCGCTGAAATGGATGGCCATTGACAACGGTCCTGCCCGACGACACACTTCACGTCATGAACTGGAGGATCAGTGAGCTGGCACATTTGCTCGGCGCCATGCGGCTCGGCGTGGTCCAGGGAGGCAACTTCCTGCAGAATCGCATCGCGCCGAACGGGCCGATTCTCGCCGAACCGAATCTGCTGAGAACCGAGAAATGATGCGGATACGAACTATATAGTTGGCGGGTAATTGGCCGGGGCTACCGGGTAGATGGCCAAAACGAGGGCCTGTTTTCGCGCAACCGAGTGTAATGGCTCAGCGCTTTGTTTCTGCCTGTCCACTCTTCCAGTTCAGTGCCACGATGCGATTGCCAACGGCGAACGTCCATGTATCCCCGTCCTTGTGCACCGTCACCCTCGCTGGTTTATTGTTTGATTTAGCCCACGAAAACGCCACCGCATTCCGCCACTGATCACTTTTCTTACGCAGCCGCACAGTGAACAAGGGATCCTCTCCCATGCCGCCCGAGTAATCTTCATCCTGTATAACTTCGATGCTAATGTTAACACCGTCACTGATCAATGGATCGAGCCGCAAGACGACCCCTTCACCTGGAATGAGGAAGGCCTCGCCATCCCGCTTTGCACGGTGCTGTTGAGGGTGAAAAAGGAGGTCAAGTTCGCGCGCCTCATCGAGGGCGATGTCGTCTGCCACGATCAACACGTCGGGTTTCAAAAACAACAGGTGTCTGCCGAAGCGCCTGAGTCCGCTGTCTCGCGGATAGGCCTCAGTCGCATCACCCGTCATATGGTCCATCTCGCGCGTGGATAATGAAAGGATTGTCCGAGGTCGTGCTTGCAGTCGATGGAGTTCTCTTCCATCGAAACACAACATCAGTCCCTCGCCAAGTTGTCCCCTGCCGTCGATCAACAGCGTATTGTGATGATCTGTCCACTTGGCATGATAGCCATCATCACGAATCAACCACTCCCCACCGCCAAATAGCAGGAAGTGATTCGCATCGGGATGCACGTGGTGAGCGGCGGCAGGGCTGTACTGAACCTCTTGTACCGCTTTGTGGCCAATGTACGGCCCGCACTTGAAGACTACCAGCGATTCGTCGCCTGACCAATCGGTACGCGCGGACACGATGTCCATATCTTTGAAGTGATGCATCGTCGGCCAATCGGTCGGCGCCTGCGGTTTGACGGTCGGATCGAACCAAAGCAGGTTGTACCACCGTTCTGCCGGTAGACTGTCTGTGGCTTCGTCTAATTCCTGGGCCAGCCACTGAGCGTTACCGTCACGATATTCGCGCGCCAGAGCGCGCAAGAGACCGGATTCCCAGTTTGCACGTCCTACTGTCTGCAATGTTGACGATATTGTTGTCCTGGGTCCAGGCGTTGCGTGGAAGCGCCAGATACTGGCGGTACTTGGCGGTATGCCGAAACCAGTCATGGTCATACGTGTCCAAATCGAGTCGTTGCCGAGCAACAAACATAAACCTGAGCAGGTGCTTTACGCCGTAGCCCCAGTAACCTACCCCTTCGTGACTTGCCCCGTCAGGACCCAGAGCCAGCATCGTGCGGCGCAACTTGTCGGTAGCCAGACCAATCCACTGATTCGCTTCCTCCACCTCGTCGAAGAGTGCCATCCCCGAGACCGCCACCCCATACATGTTGATCCAAAGGTGATTCTGAAGGTATCCCCTCTGCCACTGGACCCAATAATTATTCTGAATGTTTGACCTTGGCCACCATCTCTTCTCGGTTGCCGTTGCTTGGAACATTGCCGGGGTCCGTCTCACGAGTGTCTCCCGAATAGTCCGCCGCGCTTCTTCACCCAATTCCTCGTAACACCAGTCATAGACAATTCCCAGTCCGAAGAGCTGGTGCCCTGTGGCGAGGTCCATGCCGTCCATCCACAAGCCTCCCCATGTCTTATACCGGCAAGAGGCAAGTGCCCACTCGCGGGCGCTGTCGACGTACCGCTGCTACCCTGTCAGCACATAAGCCATCGCCAACACCGGCATGGTGTAGCCAACACGACCTTGCCAACCCTGCTCAAACCCCCACATGCCGGGAGTAATACCAAGGTCGGCCGGCGGGCCGCTCTCGACCGCGCGATCTGCCTCTCTGCGAGCCTCGTCCCAGAAACGAGCGTGTGTGGTTTTGATGGCCTCACGCAATTCTCCGATGATCTGGTCATTCAGAAAAATCCGCGGGTGAATTCCGCGCATTTCTTCGAGCGACGCGGGATAGGAGTGCAAACGGTACTTCTCAATCACGGTTTGGAGATCAAACGGCCCGGGTGGTTCGTCTTTCAGTACAATTTCTTGCGCTGACATGCTTGCATATCCGCTTATCACCGATGCTGTGGATAGGAACAGGTATAGGACCAGATGAGGGAAGCGAGTAAAGACCTGTCCCTCACCTTTGTGACTTGAGATGAATCTCCAATTGATCAAAGTTTCCTCCTGTGATTCTCCAGCCAGGTACCGAGCCGATCGATATACTCGCCTCGGTGGACACCTACACTCCCCACCCGAATGGATAGTACACTATAATCATAATAAATACCTGATGATGCTGGAGAAATACCGAGCATCGACGGAATTCCCACGCCGACGTGATCATTGGCCGGATGCTTGGGGGCTACGAGTACAACGGCCAGCGGCGAGAACCGCACCTCCATGTGGTCTCGACGTATACCGACCAGGTACCTTCCAACGACATGAGCCGCGACTTGGCGCCAGAAGTGCGTAAGATTCGGTGGCGGTCGGCCCAATTACGCCGACCATCAGCGCACCTCGAGCAGGAGCCGCCGTGTCAACAGCATATTTTTCGAGGTTTGCGCGATGCTCAAGGTTGGGTTCCCGGAACACCACCGGCGCGCTGATGCTGGCGGACTATCTGCAGACTCTCACGTGCAGGATCATAATCGGGGTCGATTCGCAGCGCTTCGGTAAGGTGGGCAATAGCGTCTTCTATCTTCCCCTGTTTCGCCAGGGCAATTCCCAAGTTAGTGTGTGTCTGTACATCGTTTGGACGTAATCGCAAGGCTTCGGAAAGGTGGACGATGGCTTCCTTCAATTCCCCTTCTCTGGATAGAAGAATTCCCACGTTGTTGTGGGCTTCTACGTCCTCTGGACGGAGCCGTAAGACCTCCAAAAAATGCACCACAGCCTCATCATTCCGCTCCATCCTGGCCAGAGCCGTCGCTAAGTTGTGATGAACTTCCACAGAGCCGGCCTCAAGTTCGATGGCACGGCGAAAATGGCCTACGGCCTTCTTGAGATCTCCCTGATTGAGAAGCGCTGCTCCCAAGTTATTTTCAGCCTTCGCAAAATCTGGATCTATCGTCAGAGCTTCGCGCAGCATCGGAATACTCTCATCGAAGCGTCCCTGTGCGGTCAAGGCGGCGGCAACGTTGGTGAGTGTCTTCACCCGCAGCTTGACCATTTCCTCTGTGAAGCGGGATTGCTTCGCGTCGGGCCGAATGCGAGTCGCTTTTTTGAGAAAAACCATGGCTTCGTCGACTCTACCTTCACGAGCTAGTATGTCGGCCAAGTTGTAAGAAGCGTCCCCATTGTTTGCGCGGATGCGAATCGCATGGCGAAGGTGCCGGATTCCCTTTTCAGTTTTTCCCAACTTATCCAGCGCCACTCCCAGACGGCCGTGGGCGTCAGCATTGTCTGGATTCAACTCCAACCCGGCTTCATACTCGTAGACGCATTCCCGATATCGCTTCAACTCAAAATATGCGGAAGCAAGATCAAACCGAATCCGCACCGATTCCGGACTAAGCTTCGCGGCGGGCTGCAATACTTTTGCGGCCGTTTCATAGTCTTCCCTCCGAATCGCTTGCTGACCCTTTTGGGCCGCTCGAAATATGTCTATCATACCCTTGGGGGTTTTTAGCGGCCCGGACGGCCTTCTCTTTCCATTGCTCCTTTTCGTCCTACCTCCCACGTACCCGAGCGCCCGCAGTCTTTCAACAGCTGCCTGGTCCAAAGTGGTCTTCCCCACCTCGCGAGGCGTGATTGATTCGGTCAACTGATTTAGTTGTTTTTTCATCCGGCGGGCAACATTCATGTGCTGTGCGATCAAGTTCATCGATTCTCCCGGATCTTCGACTAGATCATAGAGTTCCGGGCTAGGAGAGTCGATATACTTCCAGGGACTTGAAATTAGGCTGTACAACGGACTCCAGTTGTACTCCTCAAGAGGTACCTCTGTCTCAGAGTATACAGAAGGTGTTTCCAAACTTTCTCCCCGCATGAGGGGCAAAAGGCTTTGTCCACTGATATTTCGAGGACCCTCAACCTGCAGAAGATCGGTTATGGTAGGAAAAACGTCAACCATTCCCACGACCTGGCTGACAACGCTATTTGCCCGAATCTGTTCTGGCCAGGAGAAGATCAGCGGGACCCGTATGGTGGAGTTATATATGAAGAAGCCATGCTGGTCCTCACCATGGTCTCCCAGTGATTCTCCATGGTCCCCTACCACCACCACCAGTGTCCTTGATCGCAGGGAGTTCTCGTCCAGCCATGCAATCAATCGTCCCACTTGACTGTCGGCAAACGAGAGTTCCCCGTCATAGGGATCATCAAACCGGCTGCGGAATGCTTCCGGCGGCTGGTAGGGGGCATGAGCATCGTACAAATGAACCCAGCAGAAAAAAGGGGAGCCCGATTCATCCTCTAGCCATTCAAGGGCCCGATCAGTGACCACATTGCCTGGAACCTCCGCTACCTCGTTCCGCGCCGCAGTAGTCTCCGACAAGTCATCGTTGTACACTTCGAAACCCTGGGCCAACCCGAACCTCGCATCGAGGACAAAAGCCGAGATAAAGGCAGCCGTCCGATAGTTTTGACGACTCACGACTTTGGCCAGGGTCTCGATCTCCTCTCCCAGCGCGCCGCTTAAGTTGGAATGCAGGCCGTGCTCCGGGGGATAAACACCCGTCAGGAGTGTGGCGTGACTGGGCAAAGTCAGTGGGGTCGGGCCTATCGCCCACTCGAACCGCATCCCGGCCATTGCCAGTGAATCCAGAGCCGGCGTGGATGCGCTCTCGTACCCATAGATACCCAGTCGGTCAGCACGGACTGTATCGAGGGTGATAAGCAGTAGGTTGGGACGTACCTTGAATATTGCTGGATTCGCGCTGGGAGTTTCCCTCTCTTCTGTAGTGCAACCAAATGCAACCAACAGGAGAACCAGAGAACAGCAGAAATATCTCATGCAGGTTTTCTCAAAGCCATGTTAAAGCATGAAACCTTGTCAAGTCCAGCGCAATTGGGCAGTGTTTTATCTTCCCGTGTGCGGAGTTTGCTTGCCCTCTAGCAACAGTTCCTCAATCTCCCAAACCTGATTAATTGTGTTATGAAACGGCTGTGAATTTGTCCCCGGTCGATTTTAGGTGGAACTACTACCTGGCCCTGGTCAATGAAGAAATCGGAAGGGAAGACCGGGCAATTGAATTGCTGAGGCGCGCCATAGAGCTGGTGCCTGAATACATCGCCGCAAAAGCCAGGTTAGGCACCCTTCTTCTCAGGAACTCAAGAGTCCAAGAAGCTAGGAACAACATTCGAGGACGTATTGAATCACGATCCCCTTCAACCTGACGCTTGTCTTGGAATGGCCCGAATACTGGCGCGGGAGAGGAATTGGCGAAATGTGATAAGCACCTTGGAGCCAACGCTTGAAGTTAATCCGATGTTCGGCCCGGCCGTGAGGCTGCTATCCAGAGCATACAGGCAGGTGGGCCGGGCGGATCTTCGGGAAGAGCAGCTGGACAAGACCGTCCTGGTTGAAAAAATGATCAACGAGCCTCTGCTCGATGCCATATACGACTACTCGGTGCTGGCATTTCTGAAGGGACACGCCCAGCGCGGTAAGGGACTTGTAAGAACCCGCTGTACGAAGTGTTGAGGTGGTCCTACTTTTTCGGACAGGAGGTTAAGGTGTATTCCAGAGCTTTGAGGAGGCACTGGAATGAGGAGGAAACGACGACGATTCACGGCGACATTCAAGAAGCGTGTGGCACTGGAGGCGCTGCGCGGGGACCGCACGATCCAGACCATCGCGGCGCAGCACGAGGTCCACCCCAACCAGGTGAGCACCTGGAAGCGGCAAGCGATCGAAGGTTTGGAGGAGGTGTTCTCCGGCGGCGGGTCGAAGCGCCCATCGGAGCAGCAAGCGACGATCCGGAACCTGCACGCGAAGATCGGCGAGCTGACGGTGGAACGGGATTTTTTTCTGCGCGGGTTCAAGCGCTGAGCCGCTCGCAACGGTTGAGGCTGGTCGAACGCAACGGGAAGTTGAGTTTGAGCCGCCAGTGCGAGTTGCTGGGCGTCGGTCGCTCGTCGCTGTATTACACGCCTCGAGGCGAGAGCGCACAGAACTTGGCGTTGATGCGACGCATCGACGAGTTGTACTTGGCGTATCCGTTCTACGGCAGCCGGCAGATGGTGCGTCACCTGCAGCGCGAAGGAACATCGGTGGGGCGCCATCGAGTCCGGCGGTTGATGCGATTGATGGGCCTGGAGGCGATCTACTGCAAGCCGCGCACCAGCGTCGCCCACCCGGGCCACCGAATATATCCCTACCTGCTCCAGGGGCTGAGGATCGACCGGCCGGATCAGGTTTGGTGTGCCGACATCACCTATATCCCTGTTTGCACTGGCTTTCTGTACTTGGTGGCGGTCATGGATTGGGCCAGCCGTCAGGTGTTGTCTTGGCGGCTCTCGAACACGATGGATAGCCATTTCTGCATCGATGCGCTTGAAGTGGCGCTTGGTGACAGCACACCGGAGATCTTCAACACGGATCAGGGGGCGCAATTCACGAGCACGGCCTTCACCGATCTGGTGCAAGCGGCGGGTGCGCAGTGCTCGATGGACGGTCGCGGTCGTTATCTGGACAACGTGTTCATTGAGCGGCTCTGGCGCTCGCTGAAATACGAATCGGTTTACCTGCACGAACTGTCGGACGGCTTTGAAGCCGAGCGAGTGATCGGCGACTGGATCGAGTTCTACAGTGGCACGCGTCCCCACTCGGCGTTGGGCGGGCGAACCCCGAGAGAAGCCTACCAATTGGGAGATGCCGCATGAGGCTGATGCGCTCCAAAGCCGCCGCCGAGTACGCCAAGGGGGGTATCGCGTCCAGCCACTTCGCGGTTCCTTCACGGCGCTCCGGCCCTTGGGGTGACCCGCCGCCGCCCGTGGCAAAGAAACCTTCCATGGCCGTAAGCCAGCTTCCGGCCAGTCCTGGCCGGAAACCACAAAGGCCGCAACCACACGATCCCTGGACATCACCGGGCGGGCATGGTTATCCTGATTCTGAGGGAATGATTTCACCATCGGAATACACCTTAATTGAGCCCTCAGACTGTCCAAAGAACCAGGACCACTTCAGTGTCACGTCGCAGGCCGGATCGAAGAAGCCGAAAAAAAACACCGAGAGTGGCTCCACACCATCAGGCGTATGCAATACTTGGCTGGTCCTGACTGGTTAAGTGATCAGGAGGCAGCGGACGTTCTCAGTTACTTGGGCAGTAACCCCTAGCGATTTCCAGACCAGATCAGTAATGATGCCGGCTGCTGCGGGAGAAGCGCCGCTGTGGCAGAATCCTCCAGTGGCTGATTTTTCCAGTGTTGGTCGCCACCGTGAGTTGACCCCATCCGGGGCTCTGCAGATCCAGCTGTGAAATGGCTCCCTTCTCACGAGCAACCGCCAGCAGATCTCCCTGGGGGCTGTAGGCATAAAGTGCTCCGGTGGTACTGCCGACTGCAATGATCGGACTGTTGGTTTGTTCGACCTTCGCCAGGGCCAAGGTCGTGAGGCCGGCCGAGTGCTGACGCCACCACAGGCGTTTGCCCTCGTGGTCCAGTAACACCAGGTAACCCGATCCGGTTGCGGCCATCACCTCCTGTCGGCCATCGTCATCCAGATCGTATACGGCCAAAGCGTTGACTTCTCCGCCGACGGTGGTGGACCATCGAGGCTCTCCCTCGGCGTTTAGCACATACACTTCATCTGTCTCCGTTCCGTAGACAATGGAGGGCCCCGCTCCAGCTTGCAGTTCGGCTACCTCAACCACGATCGCATTAATCCCCACGAAGGGGGTTTCTGCCCGGGACTCGCTGCCGCCCCACCTCCAGGTCAGCAAGCGCAGAAAACCTTCGGCATCCAAGACCACAATGGGGATTTTGTACTCGGTGCCCGCCACAATCTCCTGCCTTCCGTCCCCGTCCAAGTCCGCCGTCTTCAGTTGGGTCAGTGCTCCCCACCATTCGATCGCCCGTCCTTGGCTTGAGGACTCCGTCGTCCCAGAAGCCGGGGTCGACCACTGCAGTTTCCCCTCCAGATCCAATGCATGCACCCTGGGGGCTTCCGTTCCCACCAGCAACCGATCCCCTTTTTCCCAAGGCTGAAGCAGCAGCGATACCACCCGTTCCCGATAGCCCCAGTACGTGTTAAACTGCTGCCGCCAGCGGATCCTTCCATCCTTGCGAAAGGCGGTCACGGCTCCTTCCCGATCACCCACCACGAGTCGCCCATCCTGCAATTGGACGATTGCTCGTACTTCGGCCGGCCGCTGGGCCACCAACTGTGTTCTCCCTGTGGGGGCCAGCTGGAGCACTCGTCCATCCCTCAGACCCAGCACCCATCCGGCTCCCATTTTTGATCGGTTCATTACCCTCACATCCGATCCTGCTTCTGTCGACCATTCCCGCTGCAATCCGAAACTCACCGCTTCAGATTCCGCTCGGACCGCCATCGTCCGCGCGCTGGCTGCTAACACACTGAATTCCTCGGCGCTGAAGATCGGGGCCTTCAATTCCACTTCATGTTCCCCGCGGCTCAGTTGGACGGTTCGAAGGCCCTGAGCAGCCTCCCGCCCAACCCCCTCCGAGAGAAAATGCCACGCCCCGCTTACCTTCACTTCCGTCGGCCCCTCGACAATCAGTCGACCCCGCCCCCTGTTATCCAGTGCCACATCAATCGGCCGATCCGTACTCAACCATCCTTGGGTCGTTCGCAGGTACGTGAGTTCGGCTGCGGACAGCGAGCGCTGGCCCAGCTGAAAAAGCGCCGCTTCAATGGACACGCTCCCCAGCTGCCGCTGGGGTCCCACCCCCGCCAGAACCGCTTTCTCTTCTCCTTCGATCAGCACCACACCCTCGGTCAACTGCTTCATCGTCAGATCACTGGGCTTACCCTGGGGCCGGGCGTAAAGCAGATTCATGAAGTAACGGGATTGACCCGGCGACAGTCGAGCCTGCTGACGCTGCGTCAGGACCTGCACCACCCCGTCCGCATACGCATAGGCGCTCCAATTCCCCAGCTGTGTTCTCGCCTCCAGCACAGGATCCACCCGCGACAGGGAGGGGATTGAGGCGTCGGCGTTAATCACTCGAAAATAGGCTCCCGGCTGGCTGACTTCCAGCTCGCTCCCCTCGAGTTTCACCTCTCCCAGCGTGCGCCAGTAACAGCGCATGTCGTACTCGCCGCTCTGCCGCGCCCGCAGCTCGTCAATCACCACAAAGTACTCTCCCTTGCTCCAGATCAAATTGCGGCTCCAGTCCATCCCGTTGTAGTCCACCAGATCCGATCGCACCAAGCCCACTTCCCCCAGCTCGGCTTCCACCGCCAACTCAGCCAGTGGGGGGAGCACTCCAGTTCGCCCATCCCGTGCAACATCAATCGAGTTGTTATGGCGGGGCTGCCGGCGGGTGTAGTCCAAATCTGCCAGCCAGATCCGGTCCTGCCAGGTCAGCCGTAAGATGGCGTTGGCATCCTTGTGCCCATGAGCGAAGGCTCCGATGCCGTCCAGCAACAGATATTCGTCGCGCGGATCGAAGGAAGAGCGCAGCGAGAGTTTGTCCAGGTAATCGACACCTTCCCTGGGCAGCCAGGAAGGCTTGATCACGCGGGAAGCCACCCATTGGATGGGCGCCGCATCCAATAACACTTGGCTGATGCCCACCAATCGAGTCGGCTCCACCGCCGGCAAATCTGTGGCATACAGTCGCATCGGTTGGAATGCAGAAAGCAAACGTGTTAAATCGATTCTCTTCCGCTCTGTCAGCCATTGATAGGCCCATTGGTGGACTGGATCATGATGCGCCCAGACGGCCCGAGCTAAGACGGTGGCCGCCACAGGCCAGTTGGAAAACTCGGCGATGGTCGTCATCTCCAAGTTCTTTTCCCACGGAGTGTACGTCTGGACGTCACCAAATGTAACCGGGTCGCGACGATTGTCGGTCACGATGACGGCCAGATCGGCTAGCCGATCAAGAAACCCCTTGCGCTGCGCCAGCTCGCTGCCTTGACGCTGGTAGTAGTCGAAGGTGTGAAGCGGCGCGTACCACATATAATTTCCAGCATCATCGTCAGAGCGATAAGATCGGAGCTGGCCTCCGAAAATGCGATCCGTAATCGTATTCCACTCGAAAGCTTCCTTGTATCCGCGCCGGCCAAAATAACGAATCGCGGCATCCAGGCTCAGCCCGAGAAAGGTGCTGTGGTTCTGCCTTACTTCACCCGGTGGATTGGCCAAAGGGGTTACATAGGAAAGCCGACTGACGTATTGGGCCATTTCCCAAAAAGCAGACGTTATTGTTTTCCGTTCGTTAGGAGTGAATTCTTTGCTGTCTTCAATTAAATCCCAAATATTGATGAGGGCGGCCAGTCCAAAGTGCATTCCGAGCAACGGATCGAAAAGCCAATCTCCCCGTTGTTTGGCGATGGAAATGTAATCGAGTAGGCTTCTTTTAAAAAGCCGGGCCCAAATGGGATCCGTTGTGAAGTAAAAGTTCGACCCATAACCGATAATGTTACTTAGCGATCCCCCTCCTGCCTCAAAGTTTTGGCGGTTCCGCTTGGCGATTTCCTCGGCCTGCTCCTCGGTTATGGTTGTCTGCGGCAGCAACTTTGACATCACGGCGTGCAGTGCAGGCAGCTCGGTTCCATGCGAAGACGCCATCGAGACAAACCGCTTGACAGCTGCTCTCGTCCCCGCTTTGTTGCTTCCACCCACCAGAATCACGTTTTTCCCATAGCCCAGCGGGTTCACCAGCGTCTTCACCATCAGACCCCCTTGACCCGGAAAGGCGGCATCCAGAAAGGCCTTGTAATCGTAATAGAGCCGGGCCGTGGCCTGGTTGTCGTTCAGGTTTCCAATCAGAATCAGGTGATAGCTGCGCCAGGTTGATTCGTCTACCCGATTGTCGCTGATGATGGGCACCCGCACAGCCGCAGCACTGGCAATCTCTTTTGCCAGCCATTCCACCAGCTCTCGGTTGTCTTCTGAAGCCACGATTCTCGAGGTCGCCGGTGAGAGGGTAATGGAGCCCGGTTCTTCTGCTGCAGCTCGCGATCCCGGGATTGTAAGGAGCCACACAACAAAAACCAGTGCGGACCGAATCAATGCTTTCCGGGCCATTCTCACCACTGGAGGCCCGGGCAAAACTGCTCGGAACGCAGAAAGTGGCCTCTTCTCGATTGAGCAAATCATCTTGTCCCCAGAGCCTAATAATGATGTCGACTGCTTCGGGAGAATCGCCGCTGCGGCAGGATCGTCCAGTGGCTGACCTGCCCCTGGCTGGATGCCGTGAGTAAGCCACCCCATCCATTTCCCTGCAGATGCAGCTGGGTGATTGCCCCCTTCACGCCAGTGGTTGCCAACAGATGTCCTTCCTGGTCGTAGACGTAAACGTGGCCTTCTGTGCTTCCTACGGCAATTACGGGGCTGTTCGTCGCTTCCACTGCGGTCACCGCCAGTGCCGTCAGGCTCCCCGGGTGCTCACGCCACCAGAGACGATTCCCTCGATGATCCAATACCGTCAGATAGCCCGAGCCGGCAGCTGCCATTATCTCTTGATGCCCATCGCCATCCAGATCGTGGACGGCCAGCGCGTTGACTTGCCCACCCACATTCATGAACCATCGAAGTTTTGCCTCGGGGCTCACTACATACACTTCATCCGTCTCCGTCCCGTAGATGATCGACTTTCTCTCCCCCGCTTCCAGTTCCGTAACCACCAAGGCACGGGCATTGATGCCCAGGTAGGGCGTTTGGGAGCGCGACTCGCTGCCGCCCCACCTCCAGGTGAGCCAGCGCAAAAGGCCATCGGCGTTCAGCACACCTACCGGTGTTTTGTACTCAGTTGCAAAGACAATCTCATATCGTCCATCGCTATCCAGGTCCACTGTTTGAAGGTCTGTCAGGCTGCCCCACCATTCAACCGCCCTTCCGTGACTGGGAAACTCCGGCGTTCCCCTGGCTGGAGTGGACCACTGCAGGTTCCCCCGTAGATCCAAGGCATGGATCCTCGGAGCTTCGGTAGCTACCAGGATTCGCTCCTCGTTTTCCGCAGGCTGTACGGCAATGGACACCACTCGTTCGCGATAGCCCCAATACTCGTCAAACTGATGTCGCCAGCTGACCTTTCCATGGCTGAGGGCCATCACGGTCCCTTCACGGTCGCCCACCAAGAGCCCCTCATCGTTGAACGAGACTATGGCGCGCACCTCACCGCCCATCTGACCCACGGGCTGTGTGGTTCCCCTGGCCTCAAGGCGCAGTACGCGCCCATCGCGCAAGCCCAAAACCCATCTATGCGGCACCCTTCCGGTCTTGAGCCGTTCCATGACCGTCACGTCTCCACCCAGCTCCGTCGACCACTCCTGCTTTAATCCAAAACTGACGGGGGCAGGGGCCGCTTTCACGGCAAATGGACGAACACTCGCCCGTAAGACACTGAATTCATCGACACTGAAGATTGGTGCCTTCAGAGCAATTTTATACTCCCCAGCGGGAAGCCTTAGAGTCTGCAACGCCTGATTCCCCTCCGGGTTGGCCGCGCCTGAGTCCACCCGCCACACCCCGTTGAACCGGACCACCGTGGGTCCATCGGTGATGATTCGTCCTTGCCCTGTTTCCTCGATCGCAACGTTCACGGGTCGATCAGCCACCAACCATCCCTGAGGCGATCGCAGCTCAGTGAGCCTGGCTGCACACAGCGTCCGAGCGCCTAGCTGGAAGAGCGCCGCCGCGATCCTCAGACTTCCCAGCTCGCGTGGCTGTGGCGCCACCCCAACCAGAACTGATTCCCCTTCCCCTTCCACCAGGGCCACACCGTCCATCACGGCGTTGATGGTCAGGTCGCGTGCTCGATCCTCAGGCCGGGCGTAGAGCAAGTTGATAAAGTAGGCCGACTGACCGGCAGAAAGCGGGGCCCGCTGACGCTGGACGAGCACACGCACGACATTATCGGCGTAGGGATAAGCGCTCCAATCGCCCACCAGGGTTCGTGCTTCCAGCGAAGGATCAAACTCCTTCAGGAGAGGAATAGACACGTCAGCGTTGGCGACGTAAAAGTGCGCTCCTGGTTGGGTCACTTCCAGGGTGCGATCCTCCAGCTGAGCGTCCCCGAGCAGGCGCCAGTAACACCGCAGATCGTAGTCTCCTGGCTCACGCGCCTGTAACTGGTCAATCACCACAAAATAGCGTCCTTTTGCCCATAGAAGATTGCGGCTCCAATCCATTCCGTTGTAGTCAACCAGATCTGAGCGCACAAACCCAACCCTGCCCAGGTCGGCCCGCACCGCCAGCTCAGCCAGCGGCGGCAGCACGCCGGTCTGCCCATCACGCGCAACGTCGATTGAATTCGTATGGCGCGGTTGTCTTCGAGTGTAATCGAGATTCGCCAACCAGATTCGATCCTGCCAGGTCAGGCGCAAAATCGCGTTGGCATCCTTGTGACCGTGAGCGAAGGTGGCGGTGCCGTCAAGCAAAAGGTATTCGTCGACCGGTTGGAAGGATGAACGCATCGAGAGCTTGTCCAGGTAGTCCGTCCCTGACCGGGGCATCCAGGAAGGCTTCATCACACGAGAAGCCACCCATCTTAGTGGTGGCGCGTCCAGCAGCATCGCGCTGATACCCAGTAACCGCGTCGGATCAGCCGCTGGCGAATCGGAGCCGTAGAGCTGACCCATGAAGAAAGGGGCATGCTCTCCACTCTCCCGTGTAAGTGCTGCGCCAGGGTCAGACACTCGAGATATTAGGCCAAGTGGGGGACGCTTCCCCTCGGTGAGCCACTGATAGGCCCATTGATGTCCTGCGTCTCCATGCACCCACACTGCCCGTGCTAACACGGTGGCGGTGGCGGGCCACCCAACCTTTTCCCATGGAGTGTAGGTCCGGATGTCTCCGAATGTAGCCTCGTCACGGCGATTGTCCGTGAGGATGATGGCCAGATCGGCCAGCTGATCGAGAAACCCTTTGCGCCTTGCCCGGGAGCTGCCCCGGCGCTGGTAATAGGAGAAGGTGTGCATCGGTGCATACCAACAATAGCCCGCAGCGTCGTCATCGGCACGGTAAGTACGAACTTGGCCGTCGAACAGACGCTCCGTGATCTCCCTCCATCGGGAAACTTCTCCATAGCCGCGCCGGCCGAAGTAGCGAACGGCACCCTCCAGACTCAACCCCACGTAGGTGCTGTGGTTTTGTCTCGGTTCGCCCGGCAGGTAGGCCAGCGGCGCTGCGTAGGAAAGCCTGCTGACATACCCCGCCATGTCCAGCAGTGCCTCCGTGATGGTTTCCCGCTCGTTTGTAGTAAACTCATAGTCGTCCTCGATCAAATCCCAAACATTGATCATTGAGGAGAGCTGAAAATATGCGGCAATCAAGGGATCGAAGTCCCAGTGTCCCTCCCGTCTAGCAATGGTTATGTAGTCCAGCAGAGTTCCCTTGAAGAGCTGTGCCCAGACAGGACGGGCCGTGAAGTGGAAGTTCAACCCGTAACTGATCATGCTGGTCAGTGAGGCTGCCCCGGCCCCGACTTCGAAGTTACGACGGTTCTGCTCGAGGATCTCCTCGATCTGTCCAGCCGAGGGAGCTGTTTCGGGAAGATACGGCGAGACGACGGCGTGAAGAGCAGGGAGGCTGGCCCCATGTGAAGACACCAGCGACACAAACCGTGCCACGGCTGCTTTCGTGCCCGCCGGGTCGCTGCCTCCCACCAATACCACACTTGTCCCAAGGGCGAGTGGATCCGCCAAGGTCTTTACCATTAGCCCACCCTCACCCGGAAAAGCCGCGTCCAGGAACGCCTTGTAGTCGTCGTACAGTCGTGCTACCGCTCGATTGTCGTTCAGATTTCCAATCAGGATCAAGTCATAGTCTCGCCATGTCGACTCTTCCACCTCGTTGTCGATGATGACGGGCACCCGCACCCTGGCGGCGTCCGCAATTTCCTGGGCTAGTGACTTTGCCAGGGCCCGGTTCCTCTCGGAAGCAACAATTCGCACGGTGGTGGGCGAGAGGGTGATTGAGCCCCGGGCCACCGCAGCAACTGATGTCCTCGTGGCACTACACGCGAGCACGAAAACGAACAGAGTCAGAACGACTCGCCTGTGGCACCTGACCTCAGCCTTAACGCGCAGTTGTTGACAGATGAGCACTCTGGGAACTAGGCTCGCACAAGCAAAGTGAGCATGCAACGAGTTTGACGCCGGGGCGATTGACTTTTGATTGGTCACTGTAGGACACCGAAGATGCATTCGCGTTCTGTGGAGGGACTTGAGTTGAAGAGCAGATTGAGGAAGAAATACGACATTGGACCGGATTGATCGTCGTACCTTTTTCCAAGCTGCAACGATGGCTGGAGTTATTGGTGGAGCCATCGGTTGTGCAGAGAGTCCTTCACAGAAGCGGCAAACCGTTAACGTCGCGGATGTTGGGCAGTTCAAGGCCGCGGTTGCCAATGCAATTCCCGGCGCGATTATTGAGGTGGCTGACGGCGATTACTCGTTTAATGACGCCCCTCTGCAGATTCGTCTGAAGGGAACCCAAGAGTTACCGGTCCTCATCAGGGCGAAAAATCGCGGCAAAGCCAGGTTCACGGGCGAGTACGGCATCCTGCTGCAAGACAGCTCGTACGTGACGTTGGAAGGTTTTGCCGTACACAATCGGGCGGCCAAACACAGTTTGCCATTTGCCTTGAGCAGCGATACGTGGCTGCAGGCGATGAGAGACGAAGTGCCTTATCAAGGCTCGCTTGTTGTCTTCCAGAGCGACCACTGCCGTCTAACCCGCCTACGTATTCAGCTTGACGAAAAACGAGGTTTTACGACAAGGCAGCTCGAGGAGCGCCTGCCCCGGATGCACTGGATCAATCTGGCCGGCGGGCGGTACAATCGCGTTGATCACTGCTGGATCAAGGGCCAGCGCAACAGTGGGTCGACAGTGCTGATCAGCTCTGGTGAGAATCATTTTCGGATCGACCACAACCACTTTGCGGGCCGAACCGTGGGCAACTTTAACGGTTTCGAAACGATCCGGCTTGGTGCCGGTAACCTTGTTTCGGTTATTTGGCCTGATCGAGCACAACCTGTTCGAGAACTGCGACGGTGAGTCGGAAATCATTTCCTTCAAGAATAGCGTGGGACGCGTCAGTCATAACACCTTCCTGGATTGCAAGGGCATGGTTGTGGCCCGTCATGCCAACCGGATGACGGTAGCCTACAACTTTTTTCTCAACCGCTCGGGAAAGGAAGACGTCGGTGGAGTGCGGATCCATGGTAACGACTGCAATGTTCTCAATAACTATTTCGAGAGTTTGACTGGTCCTGGCCTGTCTTCCGCTTGGGGCGACTACGAGTTACCGGATTTTCCACATGAAGACGGCTGGTTTGGCAAGTACAATCTCGGTGTGAAGCATGTCAGTTACAGCCGCGCTTCCCGTGCCCATATCGCCTTTAACACCTGGCTGAATTGCGCTAGCTTCCTGAATCTGGGCGATTTTCGAAAAAGAGAACTTGCCAATCAGAATCTCCCTCCAAGGGACTGGACTATTATGAACAATGTCGTTGTTTCTACGGGCGAGCCTTTCATCAAGGGGAGCGGGGAGACAGGCTTCCGCTGGATAGGCAACATATTCTGGAACCCGAACGGCCCCTGTGTCGTGGGCAGAGATCTGCCGGAGCAGGCCGTCCGAGTGGTTGATCCGAAGCTTGAAAAGTCAGAAGATGGCCTGTGGCGGCTGGCAAAGGGCAGTCCGGCGATCGATAACGCACGGGGCTGGTACTGGGCTGCCCAACACGTACCCGGATACGACGTCGACATGGACGGTCAAGAGCGCGATACGACCGTGAAAGTAACCACTCCCCAGGTACAGAGTGAGTTTAACCTTGACGTGGGTGCGGATGAGTATTCTGAAGCGCCGAAGACACTTTACCCACTGACTGCCGCCGATGTCGGCCCGGATGCGCCGTAGCAACTCATCGCCTCGTTGCCTCTCTGGTGGTCCAGTTCAGATCGACGGCCCAAGATCGTGGGATCGAACCACAGCAAGTTGAGCCACCGCGAACCGGTCGGTTCGCCAGCACCTTCATGCACTTGCCGCGCCAGCCACTGTGCATGACCGTCCACATATTCCCGCGCTGTATACGATTTGCGCTGTAATGATCGGGCCACGCGCCCATCCTGGGGGCGCATGCCAACGGAATCAGCCAACGGCTAATAGTGATGCCGGCTGCTTCGGGAGAATTTTCGCTGGGGCAGGACGCGCCAGTGGCTAACCTCTCCCTGGGTGGACGCCGTCAGGAGGCTACCCCATTCATTTCCTTGCAGATGCAGCTGCGAGATGGTCCCTTTCACGTCAGTGGTCGCCAGCAGATGTCCTTGCTGGTCGTAGACGTAGAGCCGGCCCGTTGTGCTTCCCACGGCAATGACCGGGCTCTTGGTTGCTTCCACTGTGCTCACCGCCAGCGCCGTCAGCCCCCCTGGGTGCTGACGCCACCACAGCCGTTTGCCGGCATGATCCAATACCGTCAGATAGCCGGACCCCGCAGCCGCCATCACCTCCTTTCGACCATCGCCGTCCAGATCACGGAAAACCAGCCCATTGACTTCTCCGCCCACGTTAGTTGACCATCGAGATTGCCCCGCGGGGCTCAACACATACACTTCATCTGTCTCCGTTCCGTAGACAATGGACAACTCTGTTCCCCCTACCAGTTCGGCGACCTCAATCGTGCGGGCACTGGTCCCCACGTAGGGAATATAGGCGCGCGACTCACAACAGACCCACCCCCAGGTCAGCCACTTCAGCTGCCCATCGGACTCCAGCACTGCTATGGGGGTTTGATACTCCGTCCCCACCACGATCTCTTCGCTCTCGTCCCCATCGAAGTCGGCGGTTTGCAGATCGGTCAGGGCCCCCCACCACTCCACAGCTCGTCCCCGGCTGGATGATCCCGTTCTCACCGTTGCCGGTGTCGACCACTGCAGCTTGCCTTGCAAATCAAAAGCATGGACCCGGGACCCCTCCGTCCCCACCAGCAGTCGATCTCCGCTGCCAGTAAACTGCCTGGCCATGCAGGTCACGCGTTCCGGGTAGTCCCAGTAGGTGTCAAACTGGTGCCGCCAGCGCACTTCTCCATCGCCCCCCACGGCCGTCACCGTGCCTTCCCGATCCCCCACTACAAGCTCACCACCATCGAGCGCCACTAGGGCCCGGATCTCACCCCCCATCTGCGCCACAGTCTGCGTTCTCCCCCCAGGTTGCAGCCGCAATACCCGTCCATCGCGCAGGCCCAAGACCCATCCGCCGGCCTGGTGTTCCTGCAGGACGGTCACCTCTGCACCAATCTGCCTTGACCACTCCCGTTTGATTCCAAAACTGACGGGAGCAGGCGCCGCCGCTGCCTGAAAGGGACGAGCACGGGCCCTTAAGACACGGAATTCATTCGCAGTGAAGAACGGCGTGTTCAAGCTAATTTTATGCTCCCCGGCTGTGAGCTTTACCGTTTGGACTGCCCGATTTCTGTTCCGACTAGCGGTGCCGCTGTCCACGCTCCACATCCCGTTGAACCGGATCACTGTGGGAGCATCGGCGATCACTCGTCCCTGCCCGGGTGCCTCGATGGCAATATTCACCGGAGGATCCGCCATCAACCACCCCTGAGGCGATCGCACCTCAGTGAGCTGGGCGGCAAAAAGCGACTGCGAGCTGAGCTCAAAAAGCGCCGCCTGAACCCTCACACTTCCCAGCTGCCGCGGCCGCCGAGCCACTCCGACGAAAACCGCTTCCCCCTCCCCTTCCAACAGGGCCACACCTCCCATCAGCGGCTTCAGCACCAGGTCACTTTCTTGATCCTCAGCCCGTGCGTAAAGCAAATTGACAAAGTAGCTCGACTGGCCAGGGGAAAGTGAGACATCTTGACGTTCTACCAGAACCCGCACCACGTTATCGGCATAGGGATAGGCGCTCCAATTGCCCAGTTGACTGGACTTTTCCAGCAAGGGATCCACCTTGGTCATGGAAAGGGCCGAGCCGTCGCCATTCGCCACCCGAAAATAGGCCCCCGGTTGCTCCACTTGCAGGATCCGACCTTGCAATCGAACCTCTCCCAGCGTGCGCCAGTAACAGCGCAGGTCATAGTTCCCACTCTGGCGGGCTTGCAGCTCATCGATGACCGCAACGTAGCGTCCCTTCCTCCAGATCAAGTTGCGGCTCCAATCCACCCCGTTGTAGTCGGGCAGAACCGAGCGCACGAAACCCACTTGGCCCAGGTCCGATCCCACCGACAACTGGGCCAGTGGAGGCAGCACGCCGGTCTGTCCTTCGCGGGCCACGTCAATCGAGTTGTGATAACGCGGCAGCTGGTGAACATAGTCCAGATCCGCCAGCCAGATCCGATCCAGCCAGGTCAGCCGCAGTATGGAGTTGGCGTCCTTGTGGCCGTGGGTAAAGGCGGCCGTGCCATCCAACAAAACGTACTCGTCGGCCGGATCGAACGAGGCACGCAGCGAGAGCTTGTCCACGTAATCGAGGCCTTGCCGCGGCAGCCAGGAAGGTTGCATCACTCGAGCCGCCACCCAAGCCAGTGGCGGCCCGTCCAGCAGCATGGCACTGATCCCCAGCAGCCGCCTCGGCTCAGCCGCCCCAATATTCACAGCGTAGACCTGTGAACCTAACGGAACCGTCTTACCTTGAGTCAGCCAGCGATAGGCCCACTGCTGCCCGGGATCTCGATGCGCCCACACTGCGCGTGACAGAACCGTGGCGGTCGAAGGCCAGTCAATCCGCTCCCATGGGGTGTAATCTAGAATATCACCAAAGGTTACCTCATCGCGACGATTATCAGTCACAACAATGGCCAGATCGGCCACCTGATCCAGAAACCCTTTGCGTCTGGCCCGCTCGCTGCCCTGGCGCTGGTAGTAGTTGAAAGTCTGCATCGGTACCAGCCACGTGTAGTCGGCTGCGTCATCATCGGAACGATAGGTGCGAACCTGACTGCCGAATAACTCTTCTGTGAGCGCTTTCCATTGGGAAACCTCTTCGTAGCCACGGCGGCCAAAATATCGGGTGGCTGCTTCCAGGCTGAGCAGAGCAAAGGTGGTATGGTTTTGTCTTGGTTCACCCGGGGGATTCGTAGAGGGCATCATGTAGGAGGTGGTACTTATATAACTTGCCATTTCCCAAAAAGCCTTTTCAATGGTTCCCCTTTCCGGAGTAAACTCCTCGTCGTCTTCGATCAGATCCCAGATATTGAGAAGGTTCGAGTATCGAAAGTAAACTGAGATATTGGGATCGAAGTCCCATTCGCCCTCTCGATGGGCGAGATCCACGTAGTCGAGCAGAGTGCTCTTGAAAAGTCGTGCCCAAACCTGATCGGCTGTGAAGTGAAAGTTCAATCCGTAACTGATTGCATTGTTCAGTGAAGATCCTCCCTTTCCTGATTCGAAGTTCCGCCGGTTTTCCTTCAGGATCTCCTCGACCTCTTCTGCTGCGGGAGCGGGGCCGGGGAGCGCCTTTGAGACAACTGCGTGTAGCGAAGGGAGCTTCGCGCCATGCACAGACACCAGGGAGGAGAATCGCTGCATGGCCTCCTGGGTGCCCCGGGCGTCGCTTCCTCCTACCAGAACCACGTTCTTCCCATACCCAAGCGGATCCACCAAGGTCTTCACCATCAGTCCACCTTTCCCGGGAAAGACGGCATCCAGAAAGGCCTTGTAGTCGTAATACAGCCGAGCGGTTGTTTGGTTATCGTTCAAGTTGCCGATCAGAATCAGGTCATAGTGGCGCCAGATCGATTCCTCCACACCTTCGTCGCTGATGACTGGTATCCGAACAGCCGCTGCCGTGACCACGTTTTTGGCAAGGGCTTCCGCCAGCGTTCGGTTCTCTTCGGATGCAACAATTCGCGATGTGGCCGGCGACAGGGCAATTGTGCCTCGCCCCTGCGCACCGGCAACCGGTGCCATCGCGGCGGTGCCCAATGCTAAGACTAGGCCCTTGTAGATGAGTTTGCGGCGGCGGGGAAGTGCGCGTTCCCGCTGGTGCACCCTCAATCGAAACACAAACTTAGTCGTTATATTGGCTAAGTCAGTCATTGTCGTCCTCCTCAGAAACTTTCCCAAGCTGAAGAAACTTCTAGAGCAGACTGTCAGTTCATTTCGAGTCACGTGCTCAGCCTCGCTATTCAAGATTACCCACTGTCTCGGATTAGGGCACGAGATGTCAGCAATCTAGAATCGTGGAACTGCCTTTTGTCAAGCACTCTTGCCAACATTGGAGATGAATGACCGCTCCATCCTCCCCATTCTGACTGGTCTAAGGATGGGCCGACTGGGGCCAGAATAGGTCATCGTTGTGGTATGAGGTTGTGCCGAAAGGCGCGTCTTACTTGTATACTCAGAATCGGGAACTCTGAGAGGAGACCGATAATGGACAGAAAAATCGCCTGTTTGGCAGTCATATCGGCACTTTATGTAACTGCCATTCTGGGGACGGCACCCAACAGCGTGCCCGCTCTGACAAGCTATGAGTGGACGGAAACGTTTGAACAAGGGGGCATCAGTGGTTGGTCCAGCTACCCTCCCTTTGAGGATACGGCCTTTGATTTCACCATCCTTCCCGGACACTATCGTCCCCGCTAGCAGCTGCAGGGATATGTCGCCAGCGGCGAGTTCCTTTACCCCGTAGGTCTGGCCCCACCTTCCCACCCCAAAGGGAACCGGTATTACCTTTTGCGGTCCTACCGACCCAACTCGGCTTCTGCCCAGAAAATAGGGTTCACACGCAAGATCTCGCTTTATGCAGCCGAGGACTCCCAATTCAGTTTCGATTACTGGTTGAAGCTGACTGCCAGTCCTGCCGACGTGCTGGTGGAGCTGGCCGGAGCGGATGGGAATGTCTACACCCATCGAATTTCAGGGGTCAAACCGGAGCAGTGGCAATCCACCCGCATTCCGCTCGCTTCCTTTGGAAGTGAAAGTCTAAGGCTGCCAGTGGGTCTGGAAATCCAGGCCGTGGCCATTAGCGCGCATCTGGAACGAGGTGATGCCGGGGCTGTGCATCACTTTGCCGTCGACAACGTGACTTGGAGAGGTGAACGCCAGGCAGGGTTCCGAATTCTGTCCCCCGAAACACGGTCCTACAAGAATTGGAAGCTCGATTTCAGCCAAAGGCATTACCGTCCAGGGGACCCACTTGACCTAGAGGTTAAAGCAGAAATTGAAGATCTGAAGGAAGTGAAAGCCCGCCTGGAGTATTTTGACGGCAACACCATCGCCTCCGAGCTGCCGCTTACAAAAAAGGGAAAGCTTTGGTCAGGTATCGGCCTTTACCGATTCTCAGACAGAGATCCTCGTGGGCCCTGGTCCCTGGTATTGGAGGGAACAACACAATTCGGCGAAGTGGCCAGGACCGTGGTTCGGCTGTGGCTCTTGGAGCGAGTTCAGGGCGCTCGTTATGCTCGGCTCTTTTTTACCGAAGACGACCGTCAAAGACTCGTGGAGCGCAGTCGCTCCGGACGGGGAAAAGAGATCTGGGACAACTTGGCAAAGGAAGCCGAAAAGGCTCGCCAAAAGGGAACAGAGATGGAACTTGGGTATGCCGCGAATGTTCCTGTCGACCCGCAATTGGAATACTTTCAAGAAGACTATTTCATGCCGACGTATCGAATATGGCTCAATGCGTTGCGCCCCCCGGCTCATGGAGCCATGTTGAACGCATTGGTGTACTTTGTCACCCGTGATCAACAGGCTGGACAGTTTGCCCGAGACACATTGATCAAAATGTCGAACTGGGGCCAGTGGATTCACCCCTGGTTTAAGACTCGGGGGAAGAAATCCTACTATCCCCTTGGCCAGACAGCCGTCAAATTAGCGATTACCCATGACCTGATCTATCCGCTCCTCTCCGAAAAAGACCGAGCCAAAATCCGGCAAGGAATAATGAAGAACGCCGTTGTCAATACCTACGAAGATTACTTTGTCGACAATCGGATTCCCAATCACACCAGTAACCACATAAGCCATGCTGTGTGTGGGGGGGGCACTTCTGGCAGTCATGGCTTTCTATTCGGAACAGGAAGGGAATGTTGAGCCGTACTTCTCGGGTCTTGCCGAAAAGTTGCTGGTGCACCTCCAGGCCACTCTGAAGGCGGACGGAAGTTACGGCGAGGGGTACGAATACCAGATCTATACCATGGCCACCGCTTGGACGGTTCTGGCTGGACTCAAGAGCATTTTCGGCGTAGATAAACTCGCCGATTCGCTTCACTTGCACCGTTCCTATGTTTTCCCCCTGTACATCTCCTTTCACGATGGGCGCTCTGTGCTGGCTATGGGAGACAACCGTGATCGTCGCTATTCATCCAGCGACTGGGCTTGGCTTCTTCACGAGACCCGAGACCCATTCCTGAAATGGTTCTATGATCCAGTTCGGCGTCAAAACTGGGAAGACTTCCTTTGGCTGGATGAGTCGATCCCCCGGAAGAGCCCGGAGTCACTTCCTCCCAGTCGTGTTTTCCCCGACACGGGGAATGTGGTTTTCCGGACAGGATGGAGTGACGAGGACGTTCTAGTCCTCTACCGCGCCGGACCCAATTACAACCACACTCACCTTGACCAGGGTCATTTCCGTCTTTGGGCCTACGGGGAAAACCTGGTCTGCGAGGCAGGCTACAGCCGGTATTACACGGATCCCTATTACTGGTCCTACTTTACCCAGTCCGCGGGACACAATACGATCCTGGTCGACGACAATCCGGAGAGCCAGCAAACGGGAGATTTCCACAATGAGGTGGTTGCCTTTCGTCGCCACGCCCGGATTGATAATGCTTTCCTTTCGACGCCCATCAGCTGGGTTACCTCGGAACTAGGCATGCTCTACCGGGATCAACTAGAGCAGCTGACCAGGAAAATCCTCTTCAACAGTCGTCAGGACGAGATCTTCTTCGCCTCCATGGGCGAGATCAAGGGACCCCTCCTGTTCACGGACGGCAGCTCTGCCTACCTGAGTCGTCAGGGTGACGCCCTCGTGGCCGTTTCCACTCAGCAGGCGACTTCGCTCATCGTGCAGGAACAGAGTTGCTGACCGCCAGCCAACCGGTGGACGTGGCACTCGCGCGAGACGATAGCGATGAAACCTGGTGGTTGCAGACGGAAATTCCGGCACAGGTGTGGGTCCTGACGACTCAGCCTGGAAGGATCTCCATCCAAGGGAATGGGCACGTTTTGCCTGCCAAAGAGGGTTTGCAGGGGATCCAGCTTGAAGCTGGACAGGTTCAGCTTCGAGTGGAGTACTAGTTTCTTCGAATTTAAAGTCCTGGCAAGACGCACATCCTGAGTAGACATAAATCGTGTCATCCGTCATTGGTTTCCTTTCCGAAGGAAATCAATAACTTTACCCGCACCTCGATTCCCCCATTTCTGAGGATCCGCGAAACCATTGTCGGTATCGGTACCAATGATCAGCATCTTGCGACCTTCGTCCAGAAAGCGCTGAATATTCGTCTCGTCAGCCCAGTCAATAAACTGGATTCCCTGCCGATCACAGGCGTCCTTCACCCTCTGTAAGCCGGCCAGCACCTCGGGATGAGACATTTCCATCGGGTGGTCAATGCTGAAACTGTAGTCTCGGGGGCCAAAGTGGACTGCCGCAATTCCGGGTACCTTGACAATCGACTCCACGTTCTCAACCCCTTCCTTGGTTTCAATATGCACCATCAACATCAGTTCGCCCCGCGGATTCAGGGGCCAGACATCGGCGCGCTCAATGTACTCCCTTTCCGTCAAACCCCAGAGATACGTTGCCCACAGTGGATAGGCGACACGCTCTCCGCGAGGCTCGGCTATTGGCGATTGTCTCGGTCTTGGATAACGGCTGACCTTCACAAGATTCCGAGCCTGCTCAGCATTGTCGACCGTGCACATCACCCCATGGACGCCCAGGTCCAGCAGTTGTTTGATACTGGTTTGGAGTGGCTGGTCACCCCGGAAGGGGATGACTACGAACGTAACCAGATTGGGCTGTAGATTGCCCTTCAAATAGACCTCGCGTTTGGAATTCAGAGCAAGCAAAAAGGTGCGCAGTTTCTCAAGATCAACAGGCTCGTGTTCCTGCTCTAATAGAAGAAAATCGATAGCAGGCTTTGTGTATACTTCCTCACCTGCTTGCCATCCGTTCGAGTTGACCAGACCCAGGGCATTCGACGGATCCAGGGCGCTGACGTATAGACCCGTTGCCAGCAAACCCCGTTCAAGCTTATCGATGACCTTATTAAGATGAACAAAAGACTTATCCGTTTCCGGTTCGTGGGCTCGAACAGCCACACCTGTCCATAATACGGCCACCAGAGCCAATAAGATTTTTCTCATACTTCCCTCCTAACATTTTGAAATCAGAGGATTAGAAACTTAGCCGCATGGGTAGGAGGGCACTCTACCTTTTCTTTGAGCTGTTTCCAACCCTGCTAATCAACCAGAAAACGTCAGCCGAGTGGTGCTGGCAACCACGTCAATGTCAAGCCGGTGGCCGTTTCGTAATGTCTCAAAAACGCGCATATCCCAGGGTAGTTCGCCTGGATAGAGATTCATTATTCCAGCGTCTCCGGAAATACCGTGGCATAGGCTGCGACTCTACCCCCTCAACCATGTGGGTCCTCGAGCCGCCTTCGATTCAAATCTTTTCGCAGAAGATAGTCTTCCCTTCATTCTTAGGCGAGTTACTTGCGATACTGGTCTCGATGTTGGAGAATTGTCTTGCCGCTTGGAGGAAAGGAGATGTTCTCCCCGGCCCTTACGCTCGTTCCTTTATCCCCATGGGTTGTAGCCTGGTGCCCGGCTGGGGTAAAGACCTGCATCGAGGCTGGATAAATGTCGCGGGAGCGGCGCTTTCCCCAAGCAGCCGGCAGCATGATTAGCCGCGAAGAATGGTGGAAGAACGATCCAGCAATCTGGTGAGATAAGGAGGTAGCTAGATTGAATCACTTAATCGCTGTGATGTTTCAGGCCTTGGTCCGATCAGGCTTTCCTGGAGGCTCCGTCGCGATGAACAGGTACGGAGGACGGATCCGGGCTTTTCTGGCTGTCGTTTTGTTTATCCTTGCCATTCCAGTGTCCCCTGCTCTGGCAGGAGGGCCGCGCTCCATTACCCTCTCACCGGCGACCTCGAGAATCGTGGCTTCAGAAGACAACCGAGAGCTGGCGGAATGGCTGGCAAAAGAGATTGCCAGTGCTGCGGCTGTGCGGGTGCCCATCATCAGCGACAATCGGGTAGACGAATCAACCTGGCGCAGCTATCACCTGATTCTGATTGGAAACCTGAACGACAACCAGGCCACGGCCCGGCTCTATTACGATTACAAGGCCTTTCTGGATGCCGCCTTTCCGGGTCAAGGGGGTCTGATGGTGAAGACGCTGGTGAACCCGCTGGGCTATGGGAAAAACGTGATTCTGGTGGGTGGAAGCAACAAAGCGGGGACGAGAGCAGCGGTCCAACGGTTTGGGTCGCTGGCGTCCGCACACGGGGCCGAGTTGGAGCCGCTGCATGCGGTCGTCTCCCCGTTTCTTCCGGAAGAGTCTCCGTCGACGAAAGAGGTCGCGGAGATTCTGGAGGAGAACCGCCGCAGTCTCAAAACAGGAAGCTTCAGAGGAAGCAACACCATTGGTTTCGGGTTGAACTTCCACTTCACAGCCGATCCCGTCTGGGCCCATCTGTTCAAGGGGACACTGCTCGACTACATCGCTCTTGCGCGACAAAAGGGTGACTGGGATTTTGACCCCATGATCGCGATCTACTTTCGACTTTCAGAGATGATCAATGTTTGGGCCCTTATCGAAGATGACCAGCAGTTCAGCCCTGCCCAGCGTCAGACGATTACAGAGGCTCTCCTGGACATGGCCCACTACGTCAGTTTGCTATCTTATGCGGCACCCGAGGCTAATTTACGGGGAGAGCCCAGGCAAAACCACAGCACCTTTGTGGGACTGACCTTGGAGGCGGCAATACGCTATTTCGGCCGGCGCGGCTATGCCAAGGAAGCTTCTGAATGGCGGGCTATCACGGATCGCATTTTCGAAGGTCAGCTTGGCACCTACCGCTCGGATGACGACGGAGGAAGCTACGTCTGGTACACGCCAATGCAAACCTTCGATTACTACCAGCGGCAGGGCAGCGAAAGGGCGCGGCGCGAAGGATTCCTGGACCGGCTCAGTGATCTGGCGATCATTGTCACTGACAACCGCCGGGACGAGGCGACGTACGGCGATGTCCGCACTTACACGCCCTGGGAGCGGGTAAAATGGCCGCCAACAGCTACGGTCTTGTCGCGAGCTGTTGGCCTGCATCGCGATCCCATGCATCGGTGGATCTATCGGTGGCTAACGGAAAGAAAGAGTGCCCCACTTGGTGTGCAGCTCTATGCGACGGATGGCCCGGACCGTGAACCGAACCGGTTCTTGGGGATCACGGCGATGCTGCTGGATGAAGCGCCCATCCAATGGGTGGCTTCCCGCGTGATCAAGCCTTCCTGGCTGCCCAGGGAAGGTGTCGATTACCTGGACAAACTCTCGCTGCGCTCTTCCTTCGATCCGCGCGACGAATATCTGTTGCTGGACGGCATCGGAGCCTTCGCTCATGGGCACAAGGATGCCAACGCCATCTTACGGCTGACCTGGCAGGACCGGATCTGGCTGGCAGATTTGGACTACACCCGCCGGCAGCCCCGCCATCACAACTCGATTGATGTTGCACGGGATGGGCGAACTGGAGTGCTGCCGCCGCTGGCCAAATTGGCAGTGCGGGCCGATCTGGGGAAAGTGGCTTTTGTGCGCTCGGATCTCGTCGATTACAACGGGGTGGACTGGAACCGCAACCTAATCTGGAAAAAGGGACGCTATGTGGTCGTCATTGACCAACTGCGAGCACTAGAGTCCGCAAACTACGACCTACGGTGCTACTGGCGAACACTGGGAGAGATCAAGCTCCAAGGCCGGAATCTGCAAGTCACCCAGCCAGGGGCGTATTTTTGGGTGATGAACGCCGACGACTCGTTTCCTTCCCTATCCAGCGTGGATCTTTCGCTGGAGGCAAGAACGCAGCTCGGGGATTGGGGCGCCTATCCGTATGCGGATGGGGTGGTGCAAGTGCTCGCCCAGCGTCAGAGAGCCCGCCTTTCAGCCGGGGAATCGAGCTATTTCATGAATCTACTTTACGCCCGGCCGGAAGGTCAGGAAAGCGACCTCAAGATGAAGCGGCTGGGGGCAGGTGTGGCCCTGATCGAGGGAGAAGGAGAAACGGTCCTGGTAGGGATAGGGCCCGAGCAGCGGGAGGTGGGAAGCTTCGCTGTGGAGGCGGCGCTTTTCCAGTTGGGCCGGCGGTCGCTCTCAGCCGCCAAGCTCACGTACCTGCGAACGACCCAAGCATGGTTGAGTACGGATCGGCCGATTGATGTGGCACTGGATAACAGAGGGCGGGGTCGACTGATTGTCGAGGGGCCTACGGAAGTGAAGGTAAGCGGGGCGTGGCATTTTCTCTCGGAGGGGGTTGGGCGGGAGGCTGCTCAGGACCTTCGAACCGTCCAGCTGAGCCGCGGGGAACATGAAGTGGAATTGAAGGCCCCGAACTTCAGTGCGGAGGAATTCAGCCTGTTAGGAGCCGAAGCTCGTGAGGTAGCAGTGACAGAATCGGGGCTGGTTCGTTTCGGAATGGAGCAGAAATGGTCCAGTGAAACAGGGTCGGGTATAAAGGTGATGAAGCGGTCGAAGAGTGGAGCGGGATGGCTGCTGGGCCTGAGGGATGGACGAGTGCTGCGGTTGGAGGCCAAGGGGAGGATACAGCCTGTGGCCCAGATGCCGGCGGAAGTTCGGGCGCTGGTCCAGATTCAGGATGAGGGGCTGATTGTGGCAGACCGGGAGGGGAACGTAATAGCTCTCGGCGAAGACGGAACAACGCGCTGGCGACGCCAGTTTGACAGCTATTGGGGCTATCGGGAACGGGTGGTCTGCATGGCCCTGCAACTGACGGAACACGGGGAGCGACTGCTGGTGGGAACGGAAGCGCCGAGGGTACATGCGCTGGATCTGAAAGGGAACCTGCAGTGGTCGACACCGGCAACAGGGACGACGGAGTTCTCAAGCCATGGGCGGGCGGTGGAATGGTGGGGAGCACTGACGGATCTGAAGACAGCGGATCTGGACGGGGATGGGAAATATGAGATTGTGGTGGGTACCGAGTACAAGACACCCATCGTTGTCCTCGATGCCGAAGGTTTTTTGCGTTTGCTGACCTGGAGGTGGGGTGGCAGTGAGTCTCGCTCCCAAACACCGTTTGTGGGTATTAACGCGATCGCACTTGAAATAGCCAAACTGGAGCCTGGAGCGGAGCCGTCCATTGTCTACGGGACAGAGACAGATGAGATCTATGCGCTGAGCCCGGAGGGGCGCCCTCGCTGGTCCGCGAACGTGGGCGGGGAAGTCAACGCGCTGGCCCTCCAGGATCTGGATGATGACAATCGGCCGGAGATCATTGCCGCAACTGGAGCTGGTTACCTGGTGGCGCTGGATCATCGGGGGAAACGTCTGTGGTGGCGAGAGCACTCGGCCGGACTGACCGCGCTGGGAGTGACTCGAGTCGCGGAGACGAATACCTGGGTGATCGCGGTTGGCGGTACCAACGGGATGCTCTACGCTTACAGCCGAAAGGGGGATTTGCTGGGAATTGCCCATGCACAGGGATCCATCTCGCGAGTGGATCTTGAGGGTTCCGGATGGGGCCAACTCACGGCAGCGACGAGCACTGGAAAAGTCAGCCACTGGAGAATTTTGCCGCAGCGGCGCTTTTCCCGAAGCAGCCGGCACCATTACTAACTGACAATCGCGGACAAAGTTGAGTTCGGCTTCAAAAAATCTTGTTGCCGCTTCGATTTGCCCCACTGTGCATTGGATGCCGTGCCATCCAAAAAACTGAATCAAGATGACCGTCTTAGTCCAAATTTACTGAATCAACTCTCCTTGCTCAACTGGGCCAAGAAATTTCTAAAGTGTGGTCAGCGTTATATTTTCTGGTGTTTCAAGAAACCCAAAAGGTTTCGGTACGGAAATTGCTGGAAAATACATTTGACAAGTGGTATTATTTGTAGTAGTTGGTAGTTAAGTTAACTGTCGACATTTTGATTGGTAGTGTATTATTCCTCCAATTTTATGATCATCTGTTAGACGGACCATTATCCAGGGTCATTTAATGACGTTTTTCACTCTACCGCCTTTGTCATCTTCGCTGGGGGGGAGGCAAACGCCACACCTTTTGAGAGGGAAGTTATGAAGAAAGCATTGGTCCTTTTAATACTCGGCTTTGGCGCTGTCGTGCTGATGGGCCCGACGGTCTTGATGGCACAAGGAACCACAGGAGCGCTGGTAGGGACAGTCACAGACGAGGCCGGAGGACTCATGCCTGGTGCCGAGGTCTCTGCTGTTCAGGTAAACACTGGCCTGACCAAAACGGCGATTACAAACTACCGCGGCGACTACCAGATCGCCGGCTTGCCCGTCGGAACTTACGACTTATCTGTCGAGCTTCCGGGCTTCAAGAAGGAGGTTCGCACCGGCATTGAGCTCAACATCCAGGCGGACCTTCGCGTGGACGTGAGGCTTCAAGTCGGCGAAGTGACGGAGGAGATCACGGTGGAAGCCCAGACACCGGTTGTGGAAAGCGAGAAAATGGAGTTGGAACAGCGGGTGATCAACAAGCAGATCGAACAGCTTCCACTGAACAATCGCTCCACCATGGATCTCATGCTGACCATGACTCCGGGTATTGACTTATCCGGTGGTTGGTACCACCCGGTTTGGCCAGAATTCATAGGACCTGGCGCACGCGCAAAAACTTTTAACTACCAGGTTGAAGGAAAGAACGCGTCCTGGTCCCTTCACAACGGTCAGACCACAGCCCCACCAGTCGATTCAGTGGCAGAGTTCACTGTTAAGACCTCCTCCATCACGGCTGATGGAGGACTCGGATTAATTCAGGTACAGCAGGCGATTAAGCAGGGCTCAAATCAGTTTCACGGTTCGGTCTACGAGTATTACCGTGGGCACTTCTGGGATGCGCGTGATACCTTTAATCCAGGAGAACCTCCAGGAGTGGTCCGTAATCAGTTTGGTTTTAGCCTTGGAGGGCCCATCGTCAAAGACAAGACCTTCTTCTTTACCAACTTGGACTATCTCCGCCTGAGGGAAAGCTCGCAGCTTCGGAGGACACACCCGACGGCACTGGAGCGAGCCGGTGACTTCTCGGCTTCAGGTGTCACGCTGACCGATCCGGGGACGGGACAGCCCTTCCCAGGGAACATCATTCCCCGAGACCGCTGGCATCCGGCTTCCGTGGTCTTCGACGAGTTCATTCCTACGCCGAACCTGCCGGGGACGTCAGGTAACGCTTTCTTCATTCGCCCACAGCCTCAAAACAACAATGTCTACCTGCTCAGACTCGACCACCAGTTAAACGACAATCACCGGTTAATGGGGTTGGCCCGTCTGATGTATTATGACGAGTTTAATTGGCCTAGTTCTCAGTTTGCCGGCCAGTATTACATCAAGCATGCCGGCCGTGACTTCACACTTCGACACGACTGGGCCGTCAGCCCAACTGTTCTCAATCAGTTGAGTGCGGGTACAAACCTTATGTACGAGACGGTCGAGAATGAGAACAGTACTCGCAATGTGATCGGGGAGGCGGGGCTCAGTAGTTTCTGGAATCCCGATTGGCCGGGTGCTCAAGGTGGCTTCATCGATCTGAGAATGCGTGGATACAGTACCGTGAAAGAAACGACCAGCCCCAGGTCCTCTCACGAATTTACCAATACGATCGCGAATGATTTCAACTACTTATGGGGGGATCACAGCCTGAAAGTTGGCGTTTCTCTCGCGTGGGGGGAAACGGAGGTTCGGGGACGCGCTGCGCCCAAACGGCCCAGGTTTGATTTCCGGGACACATTCACGGGCCACTCCTATGCAGACTTCCTGTTAGGTCTTCCCACTCAGGCCACCATCATCCGGGGTGTGACACCTTCTCGGCTGGAGCGCAGTTACTATACGTGGTATGTGCAAGACAACTGGAGGGTGACGTCAAACCTTAATCTCAATCTGGGCCTTCGCTACGAAATGCACACAGCACCAACAGAACAGCAGGGCCGCATCTCCACTTACGATTTCGCCAACAGTGGGATTATCGTCTCATCCATGGAAACTGTTCGGCAAGACTGGATCGACACGGGCATCCCGATTCGGACGGCGGCTGAGGCTGGTTTGCCCGACAGCCTGCGTCGGACGGATCGCAACAACTTTGCCCCGCGGGTGGGTTTTGCCTATCGCGTCTTTGGCGATAAAACTGTACTGCGGGGAGGATATGGTTGGTACTTTTTCCCTAACCGGATGGGCGCGTGGCCCGTCACGGCATTCAACAATCCACCTTTTGCATCGAATATCTCTTACGTGAACCTGGATCCTTCCAACCCGTTAACTTACGAAGGTCTTGAGAGTGTGACCGGATTGCTGGGCTCTGCCAGCATCTTTGGGGTGGACACGACCTATAAAGATTCTTTGACCCAGCAGATGAACTTGACGATCGAGCAAGACCTGGGTTGGGACACCGGAGTGCGGATCTCCTACGTGGGCAGCCGCTCCACCAACTTACCGGTGAGCCCGAACTTCAATCAGGCGCAAACCGTGACGGACCCGGCGACAGGTATTCCCACTCTGGCGAAGCTGGATTCAAACTTCGCGAACATCCGGCTCTTCAGCTCTGCGGCCAGTGCCTGGTACAATGCCATGGAGTTCGAGTTGCGGCGTCGCTTCAGTCGCGGCTTAACTTATTCTTTCAACTGGACCTGGGCCAAGCACCTCTCAGAGGTGGAATCTGATAGCTCATCGCCTCAAAACGCCTTTGACCTGAGATCGGATTATGCGGATTTCCCCGATCACCGACGGCATTTTGCCAAGGCGAACGTAATCTACGACCTGCCATTCGGACACCAAGAGCGCTGGCTGCAGAGCGGCTGGGCAGCTCAGGTCTTCGGCGGTTGGCGCGTTACGGGTATTGGGCGGTGGGGAACTGGCCGGCGCATTGACCCCCGTTTTTCCTCCAGTGGCAATGACGATATCCGATCGGGTCGGCCCGACCTTGTGCCCGGTTGTGACCCGAACGATGGTCCACGCACGCCCGAGTTGTGGTTTAATGTAGACTGCTTTACGGTGCCCACAAGCCAGGAGGGTCTGCCTCCGTCGCTGCGCTTTGGCAACGCCTCCCGCAACCTGGTTGTGGGGCCGGGATTCCGCCAGGTTGACTTGAGTCTTCAGAAGTCCTGGCAGATGGGGGAGAAGGCTGAGCTGACCTTCCGCTTCGATGCCTACAATGCCTTCAATCACGCCAATCTGGGCAATCCATCGAGCACCCTGGGCTTCGACTCCAGTGGACAGATCTTCTCGACGTTCGGCTCCCAGCGGATGGCCACAGCTCGAAAAACACAGTTTTCACTGCGAATCGATTTTTAGACTTCCTGCAAGGCCCGCATCTTGGATAGTTCCGGAGCCCCCGGCTCAATTCAGCAGCCGGGGCTCTTCCCGGGTCAAACAACACTGCAATCCATATCAGAAGTGTCTCAGATTACCTTCCATGCGATGTGACTCTGCATCCGCCACTTGGGGACCTTCATGCGAAGTTTTATAGCTATTTTGTTTGCAGTTTTCGTCAGTTTCTTAGCCCGGATTATGCAAGAACCGTAGTTCGGTACCGTAGTTCGGTGTTGAAAAACGACTCGAGAAGTGGCCCAACTCGGAAGCGGGCAGGTGTGACAGGCGGATTTGCGAAGAATATGGGTTGGCGAGGCGTTTGAGTGGTTTGGGGAGTGAATTTCAGACAGATCTGGGCCTGGATGAGTGTCGGAAGCGGTTTTTCGGGGGAGCTGGAAAAAGCTAACTGGAGTTCAGGCGACTCAAGACGAGGTGGAAGAGGGGTTGTTCGGGGAAGGCTAAGGAAAGATGGACCCAGATGCGTCGAGTGGTTTGTCGGATCCGGGCCCCAATCTTGAGGACCCGACGACGTAAGGTTTCGATTTCGAGCTTGTGCCAGGGGGTTCCGTGAAGATAGTCGCGCAGGCGCACGAACATCTGGTAAGCCAGTGCATGCAGGAGGAGTCGAAACTGATTGGCCAGGAATCGATGACAGCTGAGTCGGTCCATGCTCAGATGATTCTTGAAGGCCTTGATGAAGTTCTCGGTCTGCCCTCGGTTTGTGTAGTGGTCATAAAGTGATTGGGAGCAGAGATCGTCCCGGTGGGTAACTACAAAGCGACGATTGATCCCACGCTGATCGACCTCCACTTTGACAATGACGCGACGGGATCGATCCCAGCTGTGGGCTCGATAAAGAAACTCGTCAAACTGACGCTGTTTTTCCTCCAGCTCAACGAACCTCAGCCGAGTCGAATCCAGCAGGGGCTCGACCACTCGCTGCAGGCGAGGGTTTCGACTTAACCCAATGACATACTGGAGTTTATTCTCTTCACATTCACAGAACTCGTAGAGCCGAGGCGTGGCAAAGCCGCTGTCGGCCCGAATCTCAATCTCGACATCCGTCCCCACTGCTTGTCGGATGGCCTCCACGACTCGCTTCAAAACGGGCACGATGTGAGAGGCAGCCCCCTTGTTGCCAGGTCTCAACACGGCACACACCAGGTCGCCCGTGGCGGCATCGAAGATCAGCAAAGGATGCAGAATGTGGTTTCGGTAATACCCGTGGTAGAAGGAGAACTCCTGTTGGCCGTGAGTGTGGTCATCGGTACTGTCTAGATCCAGGATGATCTTGCCGGGATGTCTCTTTTTCAGGGAGCGCACAAAACGGCCTAGCAGCCACCGGCTCAGACGCATCAGATCCTTCTTTGTGACGGAGTTGTCCAAGCGGGAAAAAGTCGGCTGGGTCGCCAAATCGGGATCGCTCTCTGCCAACTGATCACAGACTGTCTTGAGCATCGGATCCGAGCGCAGCGTATCGGCGTCATTACAGTCTTCGTAGCCGGCCACGATCTGCAAGACTCGTTGTCTGAGGTGGTCCTACTTTTTCGGACAGGAGGTTAAGGTGTATTCCAGAGCTTTGAGGAGGCACTGGAATGAGGAGGAAACGACGACGATTCACGGCGACATTCAAGAAGCGTGTGGCACTGGAGGCGCTGCGCGGGGACCGCACGATCCAGACCATCGCGGCGCAGCACGAGGTCCACCCCAACCAGGTGAGCACCTGGAAGCGGCAAGCGATCGAAGGTTTGGAGGAGGTGTTCTCCGGCGGCGGGTCGAAGCGCCCATCGGAGCAGCAAGCGACGATCCGGAACCTGCACGCGAAGATCGGCGAGCTGACGGTGGAACGGGATTTTTTTCTGCGCGGGTTCAAGCGCTGAGCCGCTCGCAACGGTTGAGGCTGGTCGAACGCAACGGGAAGTTGAGTTTGAGCCGCCAGTGCGAGTTGCTGGGCGTCGGTCGCTCGTCGCTGTATTACACGCCTCGAGGCGAGAGCGCACAGAACTTGGCGTTGATGCGACGCATCGACGAGTTGTACTTGGCGTATCCGTTCTACGGCAGCCGGCAGATGGTGCGTCACCTGCAGCGCGAAGGAACATCGGTGGGGCGCCATCGAGTCCGGCGGTTGATGCGATTGATGGGCCTGGAGGCGATCTACTGCAAGCCGCGCACCAGCGTCGCCCACCCGGGCCACCGAATATATCCCTACCTGCTCCAGGGGCTGAGGATCGACCGGCCGGATCAGGTTTGGTGTGCCGACATCACCTATATCCCTGTTTGCACTGGCTTTCTGTACTTGGTGGCGGTCATGGATTGGGCCAGCCGTCAGGTGTTGTCTTGGCGGCTCTCGAACACGATGGATAGCCATTTCTGCATCGATGCGCTTGAAGTGGCGCTTGGTGACAGCACACCGGAGATCTTCAACACGGATCAGGGGGCGCAATTCACGAGCACGGCCTTCACCGATCTGGTGCAAGCGGCGGGTGCGCAGTGCTCGATGGACGGTCGCGGTCGTTATCTGGACAACGTGTTCATTGAGCGGCTCTGGCGCTCGCTGAAATACGAATCGGTTTACCTGCACGAACTGTCGGACGGCTTTGAAGCCGAGCGAGTGATCGGCGACTGGATCGAGTTCTACAGTGGCACGCGTCCCCACTCGGCGTTGGGCGGGCGAACCCCGAGAGAAGCCTACCAATTGGGAGATGCCGCATGAGGCTGATGCGCTCCAAAGCCGCCGCCGAGTACGCCAAGGGGGGTATCGCGTCCAGCCACTTCGCGGTTCCTTCACGGCGCTCCGGCCCTTGGGGTGACCCGCCGCCGCCCGTGGCAAAGAAACCTTCCATGGCCGTAAGCCAGCTTCCGGCCAGTCCTGGCCGGAAACCACAAAGGCCGCAACCACACGATCCCTGGACATCACCGGGCGGGCATGGTTATCCTGATTCTGAGGGAATGATTTCACCATCGGAATACACCTTAATTGAGCCCTCAGACTGTCCAAAGAACCAGGACCACTTCAGTCGGATCAACTTCAACAGGTCATGACGAACGTAGCGTCGGTCTCGACTTTCCGCAATACACGAACTGAAGCCCTCGCACAATCGATGTTGACGATCCAGGGATCCAAACAACAACCATCCTGCGTCGGAAGTGAGGCTCCCTCCATCAAAACGCGTCGTGATCTTTCTGTGGCTGTGAAATGGCAGGGTATTCTGGCAGACTGCTTTCAACATTGCCGTAGCTCCTGTTTAGGGTCATTGTTTCTCTAAACCCTTTTATATCAGAGAGCTACGGCCTTTTTTCTGGAGCCAGAATCTCACTCGGATTCAGATCTCTTGCATAATCCGGGCTAGTCCGATCCGACGTCCCGCACGAAACATGCTGATAGTATAAGAACAGAATTCAGAAACCATACCTTCAGATCGCTAGCCGGAGAAATCCATGGAGCAGGAAAGTCTAACGGAAGTAGAAATCACCCAGGCCAAGATGTTCGTGGGAGGCCGGTGGATCGAAAGCATCAGCGGGGAAACCTTTGCTGCTGTCAGTCCGGTCACCGGAGAAAAGATCGCAGAGATTGCGAAAGGAGATCGTGCCGACGTGGACAAAGCAGTCCAGGCGGCGCGGGCCGCCCGAGACAGGATCCGCTGCATGCCACCTTTTGAGCGTGCAAGGCTATGCCACCGGATTGCAGATGTCATTCAGGCTCGCAAAGAAGAGCTGGCCAGAATTGTGACTTTGGATCAGGGGAAGCCTTGTCACCTGGAAGCTCTCCCCGAGGTCGATGAGTGCGCAGACTATTTTCGGATTGCAGCGGAGGATATCAAACGTCTGGAGACGGCTGTGATTCCTTCAGCCAGTGCCTCCAAGCGGGTTCTTACGATCAGGCAACCGCGGGGAGTCTATGGCATCATCACCCCCTGGAACTGGCCCTTGACCATGCCTGCCGAGTTCATAGCACCGGCTTTGGCTGGCGGGAATGCCGTGGTCTGGAGTCCCTCCTCTTCCACCTCGCTGGTTTCGGTCAAGCTGGCCGAGTGTATTGTGGAGGCAGGGCCTCCAGAAGGTGTGTTCAATCTGGTAACCGGGCCTGGCTCTGTAGTGGGTGACGAGGTCGCCGGCCACGAAGGAACTGATGCGATCGCTTTCGTAGGATCGACAGAAGTGGGAAGGCACGTCGCCAAGCGGGCAGCTGGAAAACCGATGCTGCTTGAAATGGGGGGTAACGGACCGATCATCGTGCTGGAAGATGCCGATCTGGAAAAGGCCGTAGAGGGGATCATGTCAGGTTGCTTTCTGTGTGCCGGCCAGAGCTGTACTGCAGGCGAGCGGATTCTCGTGCACCGCGGGATTTACGATGAGCTCTCGACACGCCTGGTTGAAGCGACAGCCTCCATTGTTTTGGGAGACCCACTGGAACAGAAAACCACTATGGGACCGGTGAACAACGAAGAAGTGGCATCCAGGATGGACCGCCACATTGGAGATGCAGTCTCCCGAGGAGCCAAGGTGCTGGCCGGGGGACACAGGGCCAAGGGCTTTCCCACATCCCTGTTCTACGAGGCAACTGTTCTGGCACAGGTGACGACCGAGATGGAGGTTGCACGGGAGGAAACCTTTGGTCCCATCGCCCCACTGATCTCAGTCGCGAGCGACGAACAAGCACTGGAAGTCGCTAATACCAGTCCCTATGGACTTCTTTCCGCCGTCTATACCAAAGACCTGTCGCGGGCCTTCCGCTTTGCCGAAGAACTGCTATCAGGCTGGGTCAACATAAACGGAAGCTCGAACTATTGGGAAAGCCATCTTCCCTTTGGAGGGCGTTCGGGTAAGTCCAGCGGTCTGGGTCGCGTGGGAGGGCGCTACGCCCTTCTGGAAATGACAGACTTGAAGACCATCGTGATCGACATCGGTGAGTAAGCTGCGCAGGTCGCATTAGATCAGTTCTAGCCAGAAGTGAGAACTTCCAGTGGACGGCAGGTGCCGCGCTTCATCAGTGTGGCTGGGAGAATCACGGTCGGTTGCTCCAGAGTCGGGTTTTCAAGACGTTGATAGAGCCGCGTGATCAGTTCCCGTCCAATCGAATCCGTGTCGATTCGCACCGTACTCAGGGGCGGCACGGTAAATGCGGCGTATTCCTCGTCATCGAAACCGACCAGGCTGACGTCGCGGGGAACGGACAAGTTCCTGTCGTTGAGGGCCTTCCAGGCTCCGAGGGCAATCTCATCGCAGCCCGCGAATATGGCGGTAATCCCTTTTTCCTGTTCAAAGGCCATCTCCACGCTGGAGTAACCGTTGGAAAAGAAGCTATCGGAAAGACTCTTGATCTGAGCCACAGGTGTCAGTTGGGCCTCGGTGATGGCTTGACGGTAACCAGCATAAAGACTGTTGAACCAGCCAATGTCGGGGTCTCCAATGAAAAGGATGGATGTGTGGCCCAGATCGATCAGATAGCGAGCGGCTAGATAGGCCCCCTGATAGCCGTCGAAGTAAAGGGACCACCGGGTTAACTGTTCGGTTCCGGCATAGTTATTGCCCAGGACAACGTAGGGTATTTCGAACTGCTCCAGTCCCTGCAGCAGGTTTGCATAAGTCAAGCCCGTGAGAACAACCCCGAGATCGCGATTGACCGTCTTGTAGAGGTTGAGATGCAGCAGACCGGGTATATCCAGCTCGGTGACACTCGTCGCAGGTCCAAAGCGGAGGTTTCGGAAAACCAAGCGGTCTCCCTGGTCGCTGGTTTCTCGTTCCACGACTTGGAGAATCTTGCTGTGAACGGGAATATGAATGTCCCGGTTGGAAGCAGGAAGTAAATGGTGTGGTCGCGGGCACCGTGACTCTTGCTGCGGCCGGCAGGAGGCCGATATCCCAGTTCGGCGACTAGCTTCTTCACCCGGTCGCGAATCTCGGGATGGATGCCAGGATAATGGTTGAGGATGCGGGAGACTGTCGAAATGCTTACGCAGGCCCGATCTGCAACGTCAGATAGGATTACTCTCTTCTTCTTGCCCGTTCTTGTTCGCCTGCTCGTCATTGGGGTCGTGTGTGTCCCTCGGCGTAAAACGCAATTGGAGTTCGGACACTAGCCAGCGGCGCTATCTCGTTTGCGCGACTGATCTTACTTGATCCCTCTGCAAAAAACAAAAATATTTCCAAAATCTGAAAACAACTAGGAAGCTGCTTTCCCTTCTTGAGGAGGTGGTATAAGGGGGATCGGGGGTGAGAGTTTTCGGGTCAGTACTGAGACCAGGATGATGGTGAGCAACCCGCAAAGCATGGCCAGTGTCCGAAAGGGGAAAAGGACAACTCCGTTCTCTATCATTGGATAAGGGATTACGGTCGGAATACCGAGCAAAGGTTCGCCCCCGCCGAAGCGGAGGGCGAAAGAGACCACCAAACCGGCGGCAGATCCGATTCGATTGGCCCGCTTAAAGAAGAGCGCCGTCGTCAGCTGAGGAAAGAGAATACAGTAGACGAAGTCGGCACAAAGATACCAGAGAGCGTAGACGCTTTGGACATAGAGAGCGAGGCCGGAAGCAGCGAGGCCGATGAAGAGAATCGCAATGCGAATCACCTTTTGCAGTTCGGCCGGTTTCGCATCGGGTCGGAGCAGCGGACGGTAAATGTTCCAGGCCGCCATTGAGGAACTGGCCAGTACGGAGGAGGCTACTGACGACATGACAGCGGCAGCGACGGCTCCCAGGCCCACGGCGGCAATCAGGGGGGGAGTCAGGTAACGGAGTACCCAGGGCAGTATCATGGCCGCACTCTGCGGGGCCGGAGCCCCGTGGGCTGACCAGTCCACGCTGTAGCCGATCATTCCGATCAAGGCCGCCGGTACTGCCACGATCAGGCAGACCGCGCCCGCGGAAATGGACAACCAGCAGGCGGAGCGTTCGTCCCTGGCCGAGAGGACTCGCTGAAAGTACCCCTGCCAGGGAATCCCCCCGAGTATGAGCAAGAGGGCCATGTCCCACCAGTTCCAGTAGAGATTTCCCCATTCCGGGGCCCTCCAGCCATCAAGGGGAGGGAAGAGTAAGGCGTTACCGCCCATGCCCTCCTGGTAAGCTGCCACTGCACTGCTGAGCCCGCCCGTCTGAGGGGCAGCCACGATGACGACGACCACAAGTCCTATGATTATGATCGCAACCTGCAGGATGTTGGTAAAGGCTACCGACCACATGCCCCCTGCCATCGTGTAAGCGATGGAGATTGCCGCTGAAAAAAGGATCGCTGTGGTCACATCCATACCTAGGATGGTCCCAAATGTCGTCCCCAGAGCCGTTAATATGGCTCCGCTCCAAAAGATATCCCCCGTGAGCGATGTGAGGTAAAAACAGGCGGTCAGGCGTTTGCCGTAGCGTTGCTCCAGAGGATCCAGCATAGTCATGAAGGCGTGACGGCGCATTTTTCGGGCAAAAAAGATTCCCCCCATGATCAGGCTGAGGGCGTAGCACCATGGCGCCTGAGCCCAGACCAGCCCCGTCGAGTAGGTATACTCCGCTGTCCCGTTGATGTAGCCACCGTCCACCCAGGTAGCTGCCATGCTGAAAGCGCCGATCCACAGGGGCATGGAGCGATCGGCTACGATCATGTCCTCCAATTGCGTTCCCTTCAGATTGGCAGCCATCAGGCCCACTACGTACATAAGCGCGTAGAAGATGACCATGGCGATCAATCCGGTCCAGTAAACGTCCTGCTCGTTGATCAGACTGAGCCCCACCGCTACTGCAAAGATGGCGACAAAAATTCCCAGGTGACGCAGCCACTCTGACCCCCCGAACCGATCAGGTGGATCTGATGAGTGTAGATTTTCCTGGTCAGCAGAGGGCGGTTCTACGAGAGATCCGGGCTGCTTCGGCGAATCTCCCTTCTTGGCTACCATCTATGTGGATCCTCGCCAGAACACGGTGTCTTTAATTCCAAACCTAGCTCCGGGCCAAATAGTTTGGGAAAGTTTTCTATTTCTTCCCAACAATATACTATTATCCTTGCTCCCAGCAGTTTTATGATCTTTAATATCTATTTTCAAGTATTTTCACGAGACGCTACATGAGCCTGATGAGAAGATTACAGGACCGACCCCACTTGCTGGAGCGATCCTATCGACTGAGCAAGGGGGTACTGAAAGTCTTCAGCCGCCGGCGCCGGAGGCCAGATTACCCAGGTCCCAGGCCCAGAGTTCTATACCATGGAGTGGACTTCAAATGGTCCCAGGTCTAACTTAGAGAGTGGACTCGTTCCTGGGGGCAGGTCACCAGAAAGTACAGAACAAAAGTTACACTACTAAAAAACGAACGATATTGAGGTAATTATTATGTCAGCGAATAAAGATATTGTAAGTTCAAATCAAGTAAGTTACGAACGCCGCGTGCCGATAAATCTCCGTAATAGTGGTGACCATGACGCAAAAATGCTGCTATCTCAGCGCATACGCAAATCGCCCTTCCATCATCTGTCACAGAAAGCTGGGGCCTGGTGTTATACGACCTATAATCGCATTTATCACCCAAGAGCCTATATATCCAAAGAAGAAGGCGGTTTATTGAAGGAATATGAGTATCTGACAGAGCATGTTTCAATGTGGAATGTGGCGGTGGAACGCCAGATACAAGTGAAAGGACCCGACGCCGCGAGATTTGTCGACCTGGTTATCACCCGGGCAGTGGACAAGATCAAACCTGGTACAGCTCGATATGTGATCTTGTGCAACCAGTATGGCGGGATCCTTAATGATCCTGTTTTACTTAGACTATCGGATGATGAATTCTGGTTCTCACTTTCAGACAGTGACATTGGCATTTATCTGCAAGGCATTCAGGCAGTCACTGATTATGATGTCGATATTAATGAAATCGATGTCTGTCCAGTACAGATCCAAGGTCCTAAATCCATCGATCTGATGGTTAAACTATTTGGTGATCAGATTAAGGCCATGCCGTATTACGGACTCATGGAAACAGAACTCAATGGACTCGAGGTGATCCTCAGTCAAACGGGTTGGTCTACGGAAAAGGGATATGAGATCTATCTCTATGATGCTACAAGACATGCGGATGGAATGTGGAATGCAGTACTGGAAGCAGGCGAGGAGTTTAACTTACGCATCATCGCACCAGGGCATATCCGTCGTATTGAGGCTGGCATTTTGTCCTGGGGCCAGGATATGGATATTGAAACCAATCCTTATCAATGTGGTCTTGCCTGGCAAGTAGATTTTTCAAAAGAAAATTTTATCGGAAAGGATGCACTACAAGAGATCAAGGACAAAGGCGTCACGCACAAGCTGGCGGGTATTAAAATGGGCGGCGAGGCGATTGACTGGTATCCACCCGATTTTTATCATGTGTCTTATGAAAATGAAGTTGTTGGCTATGTTACCTCTGCCTTCTATTCCCCGGCAATGGGGTGCAATATAGGTTATGCAATGTTGCCGGTAGATCTCACCGAAGACGGCACCGAATTACAGGTAAAACTGGATAATCAATATGCCAGGGAGCCGGTCTGGGCGGAAACCGTAGCCACACCTTTCAAGAAACCAGAAGCACGAGGCACCGGTTTATCAACCATGGGAAGGAAGTTGTGATCTTCTCGTATTATAGGACTAGTGGCCGATCCTCGCCAACCGTAATGTAATCGCACCTGCACTTCTGTGTTTACCAAGATCCGGTGGACCAACACCGAGAAGTGGACCCGGAAAACTGGACCATTTGCTAAGGTGGCTCCGACCTGAATCAGAAAGGATGAGGAGTCATGGCAAAACGAAGGGATTTTTCAGCTCCGGTATGGACCGATGTGATAATGGTGGAGACGAAGGGATTCGAACCCTCGACCTCCTGAGTGCGATTCAGGCGCTCTTCCGGGCTGAGCTACGTCCCCATCCAAGTGGCACTATCTTAGCAGCTAGCGGCGCCCACTTCACCTTCGACTCCTCCGCAACCTGTCTACCCGACCCCTGAAAGTCGGCTGCCGGTCTTGGCTGCGATGGACCAGATCCGAGAGGACCATGCTCGTTCTGCCACCGCCAACGCAGACACTGAGACCGCGGTTTCTTTACCGCAAACCCCTGTCTGATGTCAGGCAGGCCCTCAAAATCCACAAGTCCCGAACCCACCCGGAAGATTGACAGTCCGGCGGTCGAACGACTAGGCTGCTTACTGCCGTGGTGACAAATGGATAGGCAATTGTCCACTCGACTCCGACCGGCTCTGTTGGCGTTGTTCCTGCCCGCCTTTTTATTCTCTCAGGATGATCCGGAACCTCGCTATGAGGTCCAAGTGGATGCCGTCTTGTATGAACTGCGAGTACGGAACCAGCAGGGCGAACACGTTTCCGGTTTGAGAAAAGAGGATTTCATAGTCACGGAACGGGGAATACGTCGTCCTATCGTCTTTTTCAGTGAAGAAACGGAAGAACCCTTGACACTGGCCATTCTGCTGGACAATGGGTCAGGCATGTCCCAAAAGTCCATTCTGAAGGGAAAGGATCTTATCTTTGATCTCATTCATTTGTTGGATGTCGGAGATTCGATTCTGCTGGCGACTTTCGGGGATGAGGTCGATGTATTGTGTCAGGCCACCAGCGACCGTCATGTGTTGCTGGAAGGCATGGCGAATATTTACGCCGGCTCGCGTCCCGGTCGCTGGTCGTGGGCTAGCCCCAACGTTGATGGATTTCAGCAAGCCGCCACTTTGGGAATCAGTTTCAGTCCCAGCAACAGCAACACCGGTTACGCAATCGACCGCGTGCTTGGACGGATCCGGGAGTCCTCCGACGCTGGTAAAGCGATTCTGGTTATTTCGGCCGGTTTCCCGAATCTTGGGGAGGCCACGCTGGATCATTTGAGATCGACCGGGGTGAGAATATTCGGGGTCGCATTGGATTACAAATTGGGCCATATCCTCAATATCGGTCTGAACAAGATGGCCAAGAAGGTCGTCGACCAGACCGGTGGTGTCTTGTACTCAGCCAATCAGGTATCGGAGCGGGTCGATACGCTCCGAGATTCCATGAAGAGCTTATACCTGGTCGCCTATCAGCGGAGCGATAAGCAAGACGCTATGCAGCGACCAGACGTTGAGTTCAAATTAGTCAAGCAATCGGGGCATGAAATCGTCCCGGTTCCTCGGATCTTCTAAGTTCTAAGTCTCGGGGAACCGCTTCTTGGCAGCAGGGGATATCCCGGGCACAGCAACTCGCACGCGGCCGATCTACCGGGTCGGGGAAGGTGGGCGCCACGCCAACATCACCACCAGGCCGGCCAGGATTCCAATCGCGGTGGGAGAAAAAAAGGTCCAGCCGTCACCCCCGGTCCACCAATGGACGATTACCGTCAGGGGGACCGAGGTGAACAGACAGGCCTTTGCCGAGCGGACGTTGCAGAAGCGGTAATAGACTCCCAGCACCAGCGGCGCGAACAGGGAAACCGATATCAGACTGTAAAAGAGCGTCAAGGCGTCGATGACCGAGGGCAGCACGATCGCCAGACCGATAGCGAGAACTCCTGAAAAGACGGAAACCCAACGGCTGACCCGCAGCAGCCGGTCGGGGGACACGGCCGGGTTGATATAGCTCTGATAAAGGTCGCGGCTGAGGGAAGTGCTGAGCATGAACAGAACTGCGTCGGCCGAACTCAGCTCGGCCGAAAAGACTGCCGCCATCAGGAGAGCGCCCAGCCAGAAGGGCAACAGCTCGGCTATGACGGTCGGCAGGGCAAGTTCGGGATTGTCCAGTCCGGGATGACTGGCGGCTGCAGCCATTCCCAACAGCACCGGAAAAAAGGCGAAGATCAGCAGCACCAGCCCTTGCAGTCCAACCCCCCGGCGCACAGTTGCCGTATCGCGCGCGCCATAGATCTTCTGCAGCAGGCCGGGTGAGACGATGAAGGCGGGGACCAGCAAGATCAGGTAATGGAAAATACCGCCGCCCCCGATTCCCGTGAGGCTGAAGTAGCCGGGCGCCGGAGTCGACTGCTGCAGGATGTGAGTCTCGATCTGCTCCCAACCCCCGATGGCGGAAATGACCAGCGGCACGGCCAGCAAAAAACCCGTCCCCTTGACCAGCAGTTGGAGACGGTTGATGCGCGCCGCACCCTGGAGCCCTCCGGCGGCGAAATAAATCACGACGACGGCGCCTCCGATGAGACAGCCCATCACTTTGGTCGTGCCCACTACCAAGTTGAGGATCCAGGCCATGGCGATGAATTGGCCAGCCAGAATCGCCAAGCTCCCCAGCCATAGCAGCACCGCCACGGCACTTCGCATGGTGCCGTCGTAGCGGCGCTGCAAATAGTCACCCACGGTCAGCAGGTTGTAACGCGCGGCCAAGCGATTTAAACGAGGGCCCAGCGTGAAGGCCAGGATCAGCGAGCCGATACCGGCCGAGCCGACCCACCACCAGGCCGACAGCCCCAGCCGGTATCCCAGACCCGCGGCTCCCACCGTCGAGCCGGCTCCAATATTGGCCGCCAGGAGGGTAGAGAAAAGCAGGCCGGTTCCCAGTCTTCGTCCCGCCACAAAGAAGTCGGAAGCCTCGCGCACCCGCCGCCCTTCCCACAACCCCAATCCCACCAGCAGCAGGCTGTAGGCGATCAACACGACCAGAAAAGGGTTCATGGAGTTGTTCTTCGAGGTCCAGCTTATCCAGCCACAAAATCGCAGTGGGCGGGGTAGCCGGAAAGGGACTGAGCAGTAATGATTGCCCGGGTAATCGCCTCCGAGGTGACTTCGGCTGCCAAGGCTCCGACCTGAGTCAGATTGACTCCCTTGATTTTGCCCGTTGCCAAGGCAAAGGCGGTGTCGCCATCGGCCGGGGTGTGGACTGGATTGATCGCCCGGGCGAAACCGTCGTGGGCCATTTGGGCCACTTTGTTGGCCGCCGCCTTGTCCAAGAGAGCATTGGTGGCCACCACCGCCAGCGTGGTGCTTTCTCCCTCAGGCGGGGTGGGTGCGGCCGTCCGCCGCAGCGTCTCCATCGTGTTGGCGAAGGTCCGGCCGTCCGCGCTGCGGGCGCCAGCCAGGATGCGGCCGGTCTTGGGGTCGAGGACGTCGCCGGCGCAGTTGACCGCGGTCAAAGCGGCCACCACCAAGCGCCCCACCTTGACCGATGCGCTTCCCAGCCCTCCTTTCATGGCCCGATTGCGACCTAGCATCTTACCGACGGTGGCGCCGCAGCCGGCTCCCACATTGCCTTCCGGCACCGGACCGCTGCCGGCGTTGAGACAGGCCCGGTAGGCCGTGTGTCGATCGGGGCGGAGGCTGGGGTCGCCCAAGCCCAGATCGTAGAGGATGGCCGCCGGTACGATCGGGACTGCAATATCGGCGGTGGGAAAGCCGATTTTTTTCTCCTCCAGATAACGCACCACGCCGGCCGCGCAGTCGAGTCCAAAAGCGCTGCCTCCGGCCAACACCACGGCATGGACTTCCTGCACGGTATTGAGTGGGTCCAGCAGGTCGGTTTCGCGAGTTCCCGGAGCCGAGCCTCTGACGTCGACCCCTCCCACGGCGCCCTTCTCGGCCAGGATCACGGTGCAGCCCGTCGGCCGCTTGGATAGTTGTTGATGCCCGACCTTGAGGCCCTCGACGTCGGTCAACCCGCCGCGGTAGGGAATCTGGCGGCACTGGCTCAGCGGCATCATCAGCGGCGCCCCCAGCGCCAGACGACTGAACTGACGGCGGTCGAGCTGGGGGTCTTGACGAGGCTGGTTGCTGGTGGATTTCACAGCGAACTCCCGCTGGGGTGGTTCCCACCACCGAGACGGACCGGCAACGGGTACGAACCGGGCAAGCAGAGATATAAGCCGAATTCTGTCTCCTTCATGATGCCACAAAGGAGGATGATCATTCCTCTAGGAATTGAGTCACCCCAATTCTCAAGCGGCCTACCCGCTCCGCCCCCGCCTTGGCGGGAGAGCCGGGCCTGCTTAAAGACGGAGCCTATTTGGCCTTGCACCGCGTGGGGTTTGCCGTGCCTTCGACGTCACCGCCAAAGCGGTGGGCTCTTACCCCACCGTTTCACCCTTACCCCGACCATGGCCGGGGCGGTTTGTTTTCTGTGGCACTTTCCGTAGGGTCACCCCTCCTTCCCGTTAGGAAGCACGCTGCCCGCTGGTGTTCGGACTTTCCTCCCCCCGGGCCGGAGCCCAGGCGGCGATCATCCTCTCTACTTGCCCTTCCACCCATCTTATCAGACCTTTGCCAACGACGATCCGGAAAGAGCGGCGCCGGGCACCGGCCTTTCCGATAAGAAGAGGACCTGACGCTTCACCGGAAGGCTCTTGTATTGGCGTTGGGGCCCTGTCCGAGGATCAGCGGCATTGACCGACGTGCGGCGCCTGCCGGCGCCGTTCAGGGAGAGGGTATCCATGTTGCGTACCGCCCAGCCTCCGTGTTAGTGTCACCTTTTCGCAACGACGAAAAACCTAATGAACTAAACGGTTTGAGGTAAGGAATGGCAGAGAACCGCGGAACTTTCGGGCGATTTGGGTTTATCCTGGCAGCGTCAGGCTCGGCAGTGGGTCTGGGGAATATCTGGAAGTTCCCCTACATCGTGTACGAGAACGGCGGTGGTTCGTTCGTCCTGATCTATCTCCTGGCAGTACTGCTGATCGGTGTGCCGATCATGCTGGCCGAGGTCCTGATCGGACGCAAAACCGGCATGAGTCCGGTGGGAGCTTTTCTCAAACTCGGGGGCAAGCTGTGGGCGCCAGTGGGGTGGATGGGAGTCCTGGCCGGCTTTATCATCCTCTCCTACTATGCCGTGATCGCCGGCTGGACCGTGTACTACGTCGGGCAATGTCTTTTGTGGTCGTTTGGTGGTTTCTCCGCGGCCGGTTTGGCCGACATCGGAGAGCAATTCGGAGCGTTTCTCGCCAACGGCCCGCTTCAAGTGGGATTCACCGGCTTGTTCCTGGTGCTCACCATAGGTGTGGTGCTGTTTGGGGTGAAGTCGGGTATCGAACGGGTTGTGAAGTTGCTCATGCCCATACTGGTCTCCATCCTGCTCCTGCTGATGGTCGATTCGCTGTTCTCACCTGGATTCGGCAAAGCGATGGGCTTCCTCTTCCATGTCGGTCCGATCAGCGCGGCGGCGGTGCTCGAGGCCGTTGGGCATGCCTTCTTCACGCTCTCGCTGGGAATGGGCGCCATGATCACCTATGGCTCCTACATGGCCCGCAAGCATTCCATTGTCCGCTCGTCCTACTCTGTCTGCATTCTCGACACCCTGATGGGCATGGCGGCTTGCCTCGTGATGTTTTCCATCATTTTCGCAGTGCCGGCCGCCGAGCGCGCCGCCACTTTCTCCAAGAGCGCAACCATCCTCTTCACGACGCTGCCGCGGCTTTTTTATGACCTGCCCTTGGGCTCGGTGCTGGCGCCCCTGTTTTATCTCCTGGTCGGATTCGCCGCCCTGACGTCGACGATTTCATTGCTGGAAGTAGTGGTAGCGTACTTCATCGACGTGCGCCGGTGGACCCGCCGCAAAGCGACGCTGGGGGCGGGAAGTGCGGTATTCCTTCTCAGCATCCCCTGCGCCTTGTCTCTGGGCGCGGTCCCGTCGCTCAGCAGCTTCGGTCTGGGTGGGGTCTTTGTCACCCTTGACCACCTGGCCTCCAACTGGTTGCTGCCGATCGGGGGACTGCTGATCGCCGTCTTCACCGGCTGGTTTCTCGACCGCAAGTTCACTCAGTTGGAGCTGGAGGAGGGCCATGGCCCGTTCCGGCTCTTTGGCGTGTGGCGCTTTCTGGTGCGTGTCGTCTGCCCCTTGGCCATCCTCTGGATCGTCTGGGCAGTCATCGGCGGCAAGTCGTTCGCCTGAGGGTAGACAGTCCCGAAGACACGGAATTCCCGAAATCCCGTCGCCTCGGTTGGATTCGTTTTGGGTGGCAATTGACCGGAGAAGACCGGGTATCCCTCAGGTGACTTGACCGAGATTAATGATCGCTTTCCCCTGGATCAGCCCCCGGATCGACCACCCGCTTACTTGGCTGGACAACTGCTTCCACGATTGGACAGGTCAGGGGGACAGCCGGAGGAAGCTCAAGATACTCATCTCAGTGAGTAAAATTACTCATATAATTGAGTAAATCGTTTTTGAAGGGGCCTTCTGCAATGCCTTTCGACCCACCCGCGAACTGCCGGTTGGCGGCGACGGCATTGATTTGGAGGTGTTCTTGTCCAGGCCTGTCGAGTATTGGTTAAGAGCCCGACCGGATTTACCCGAGCCATAAAGTTCCGAGCCAAGGAAATCGGCGCCACAAGCGAAAGACGGGATGTGATGCTGGATTCATACATCATCTCGGCAACGCCCTACGAGAAGCTGCGCAAGAAATATGACGACGGGCCATGGGACAGGGCAAGGTTTGCCGATGCTCACATTCTCTTTCCGGAGCGCCTGGAACAGTAAGATTATATGGAGAAAATGTTCGAGAATGGACCAAGTGGATCAAGTAGCACCACCCTGACTAAACCAATGGGTGCCTCTAGGCCAAAGAAGGGAGGAATAGGGACCTGAAGATCGCAAAGCCGGGTAATCTCATAGAAAGAACTCCAATGGGGGCCGAGGGATGAGCAATCCAACCGTGATCGTCAGTCACAAGCGAATCCAGGAGTCCCTGGCCGGCGACTTCGAGGCGGTAGCTCAGAGAGCGTTTGAGGTCGTGGAAGAACTCACCAAAGCCGAGGTCTACTCCAAACTGGGTCATGGCTTGCAGGTTCTGGAAGCTGAGGAGATCCATCCCGAGGTGCTGGTCTCACCACGCAACCGGACGGTTTCTCTGCTGCAGGCCTACATCGCCAAACAGGCGGCCACCGATGCCAACAGGGATCGCGTTCTGAAACCCGTTGCTCCGGGTGGCTTCGAGGCCAAGTTCAATCAGTACGACATCCTGGGTTGGGTGGGCAGCTTCTTCCACTGGTGGCGGGGACTGTTCCCCCGCGACTTCATCGACTGGGACGGTAGGATCGACCCCATCGGCAATCCGGCCCGAGTCGCCCTTCTGAGCGACTGGGGAACCGGTCTCTATGGGGCGCCGGTTTGCTCCGACAGTATCGAAAACGATCCTCGGGGATTCCAGTCGATTCTCCATTTGGGGGATGTCTACTATGCGGGCTCCCGAAGCGAAGTGAAAGACAATTTTCTCCAGCACTGGCCCTCGGTCGATCAGGCCGTCAACCGGTCGCTCAACGGCAACCACGAGATGTACACCGGAGGCAGGGGCTACTTCGAGCTGCTGCTTCCCGCCTTCGGGCAGCAATCCAGCTTTTGCGTGATGCAGAACGACTATTGGACGCTGGTTGGTCTGGACACGGCCTACGATGAGTGGAGTCTGGAGGGAGACCAGGTCAAATGGCTGCGCCGGGTCGTTGACGACTCGGGTGACCGCAAGACCATCCTTTTCTCTCATCACCAGCCATTTTCAATTCTGGGTGACATTGATCGCGAACCGAAGTTCGTCGGCCAATTGGCCAACTTGCTGGACCAAGGGAAGATCTTTGCCTGGTACTGGGGACATGAGCATGAATGCATCCTCTATGATCCGCATATGGCCTGGGGTTTTCTCGGTCGCTGCGTGGGATTCTCGGGCTTTCCCCAATTCCGGAAGGTGGAGCAGTTGGGTCCGACACCGTCCGACCTGGAGTGGAAGCGATTGGAGCGGCACAATCCGGTTGTGCCTGGGGCCAAGGTGCTCAATGGTCCCAACAAGTACATTCGGGGCTACGAGTCTGAATATGTGCCCCATGGTTACCTGGTTTTGAACTTCGACGGTCCCCGCCTGGTGGAGCAAATCTACGACGCCGACGGGACCCTTTTTGACGAGAACCATCTGGTCTGAGCCGGCCCGACTGGGGTAGTGAAGACCGTCACAAGTAACAAGTGATTTCCCGGACGGGTTCCGGCACCTGCTGAACAGGGGCGCCGAGTCAGTTGGTATCCTGGACATCAGGTCGTTGTGCGCTCACGAAATAGATCGCCCCGGGCGCGGAGCGGCTCCAACGTCGCCAATGTCCACCCGATCCGGCACCGATCAACCCGATGCGATGTGGGCGACTCGCTGCGCCAGGGAGCGCTGGATCGATCCGGCCTGCTGGACCGGCAGGTTGTGGATCGCGAAACCGCCTCCGGTATTGGCCTGTCCCGCAGTGTCCACCTGTAGCGTTGCCAGCCCCAGTCGCCGGTCGAAATAGTTGCGCCGCAGCGAAAGGTTTTGAAGATTCCGGACCGGCAAGTAAAGGGTTTGACGATTGAACCATCCCCGACGGCTGATCAGGAAATTCCGGTCCAGCCAATAGCCGCGGTGGCGATACCACTTGAGATTGAGAAAATAGATGAGGGGAAAGAGCGGAAGCCAGAGCAAGCTCGACCAGCCGGCCAGCAACGCGGTCGGGACGGTCGCCAGGATCAGCACCAGCCAGCCTATGCGGGTGCCTCTCCAAACCGCCTTGGGGGAAACTTTCTTCCACCGGGGCCGGGATTCAGTCAGGCCGGTCAACACTTCTTCGACCAGCGAATAGATTCGGTCTCGATTGGCTATCGGGACCAGGGGTTCCCGTTTGGAGGCCTCCTCGTCCGGGTTATGGCGGTCTCCGCCGCTGTCGGCCCAGACGGAGGCCAGACCCAGCCAGCGTCGTAACAGGGTTTCTTCCACCTTGAGAGCCTGAATACGTTCTTGGGCCACACTGCCTGCTCTAATGGTGAGGAGTCCGTGGCGTTTGCTCAGAATATTGTCTCTGCGCATCAGCCGAAACCGATGGTAGCGAATCGCAAAACCGCCTACGGCAATCCCTAGACCACCCATGACTAAAATCATGGTACCGGCCAGCGTGTCACTCCAGGAAAGGAACTGGTGCAGGGTGTTTGTGATCAGGCCCCCGTCTTCCGGAATTATCCGGCGTGGCCAATCAAGGAAGTCCCAATCGCCTGCATAGCCCGCCAACAATCTGACACCGATAACGAAGTAGAGGACCGCTCCCAGCAAAGCTCCCACCGTGGCAACCAGCTTGGAAGTGGCTCCACCCAGCAACAGGTCCGGCAACATCAACCGCAACAGGTCGTGTCTTGGTCGGACAACGGCTTCCGATTTGGCGTCAGTCTCGTTTCCGTCTTGATATTCAAAGAAAGCTGCCCGCAACCAGTCGGCGTCAGCCATTGAGATGACATTCAGGATCGCCTCGTGCCGCTGACCTCCGGCAGTGGTGATTTCCAGTTTGACGACTCCCAGCAGTTGATGAAAGAGACCTTGGCGAGTCTTGGCGTCCTGAATCCGGGCCAGAGGAATACGGCGCTCCTCTCTCCAGAGCAAACCGGAACGGATGATCAGTTTCGATCCCTGCAACTGATAACGAAAGGAAGCGTAGCGCAGGGCATGATAGGCGGTGACAGGCGCCACGACACAAAAGAAACCCACCGACGCCATGGTCTGCCATTTCATCAGCCAATTCATCCAGAAGGCGACGAAAATGGTGGGCACGATCAGCGATCCCAAGCTTCCCAGCAGTGAAATCACAAGGGTACTGGGATGCAGGAACCTCTCTCGCTGCGGATCGGAAGAAACATTTGGACCGTCGACCGATGGTTGGTTCACTGTACCTCAATCCCGGCCATTTCAATGAGGTGTTCACGCAACTGAAGCGCCGTCCGGTGTTCCAGATTCGGGATCTCGTGGGAGGCATTTTCGGTCCCGGCGGTGTGCACGATCAGGGTAGCCAGTCCAAAACGGCGCTCCAGTGGGCCCTGTTGAACGTCGAGATGCTGGAGCCTGGAAAGCGGGATCATGACCGAGGTCTGCCAGAAGATCCCGAACCTCAAAACCAGGACTCGATCGTCCAGACCATAGCTCCAAGCGTCGTAGGTGCGAGGCGGAAGCCAGCAGGTGGACCACAGCACCAGGCCGATAAGCACTCCCCAGATCGGCGCCAATGCCCACCCCGGCACTTTGTCGCTGGAGAGCCAAAGTGCGCTTCCTCCGATGAGCGCACCTGCCAACACGCTCCCCGACACCAGCAAGTTCTCGATCCGCCACAACCGGATGCCCCGAGCATGCAGTCGGTTCCAATCAAGGCTGCGCGGATCGGACTGCGAATCGCCGTCAGCGGTCAGGTCTTTACGGGATTCGCCGCTGGATCGAGGACTCGACCTGAGTCTGTTTTTAGCGTCGATACTTTTCGGGTCCATTTTGGGTGGTTGTTACGAGCCGGATTCGGTTTTGGTTCGCTTTTCTGGTACCTTAGCCAACGGAATGTGCGCCTGTGCTTCTCGATTCTAACGGGGTGTCACGCCCCACCGCCAGTGCGCGATCATGGGTTTTGGAGAAGGGGAGGTGATTGATGCCGGGTAAGGTTGTGCTGATAAGTGCATTGGGTTGGTTCTCGGTTTTGGCCGCTGTGCCGCAAGAGTCTAACCCACCGACCGAGATCGTGGTCGAACCCTCCGCTTTGACGCTTGAAGTAGGCCAAAAGGCAACATTAACTGCCGTCGTGAAAGATGCAGATGGGCAAACGCTGGATCTTCCGGTCGTTTTCTTTTCCCGCGCCCGACGCAGCGTGGGAGTCAACGCCGCCGGTCATGTCGAAGCTTACCGGCCCGGCGATTACGTTGTGGTGGCCCTGGTTCCCAAGGATCCGGGGGATGCGCCGCGCCGCGCTGAAGCGGTTGTCCAGACTGAGATCAAGGTCACTATTCCCAACCCTCCCATCGCCTCGGTCAAGTTCAAGAACGTCCCCTCGCGTTTTTACGCCGGGACGACCGTGCCCTTGCAAGTTGAGATCATCGATCAGGCCGGTTTCAAGCGACCCGCCGAGCAACCCCAATACCAGGTTAGCAGCAGTGAGATAGCTCAGATCGATCGCTTTGGCCAGCTCAGCCTCCTCCAACCCGGACGGGTCGAGGTAGAGGTGGTTGTTGAGTCCGCCCGGGACACTTTAGCTGTCGATGCCCAGCCGACACCGGTAGCCTCGTTCCAGCTGAAAGCCGGCGCCGATGAGGCTCGAACGGGAGACGTCATTCAATTTCAGGTGGCCGCCCGCGATAAAGCCGGTGGGGAGGTGGTCGACCTGCCGGTGCAATACTCCGTTTCCGGCAAGACCGAGGCCAGCATTATTGGCGCCGGCGCTACCGCCCAAATCACGGATGACGGGCGTTTCGTCGCGGAACGGTCAGGAATCTACACCGTGGTTGCGGTGGCCGGTTTTCACAGTGACCGCTATACGGTGGAAATCAAGCCCAGAAACGTCGGCCGCAAAGTGGAGGTAGTCGGTCACGGTGCGGTGCGCGACCGGCACACCTCCGATTTCTGGGTCTGGGAAGGGACTGACGGGAAGGACTACGCTGTGACCGGAACCTGGGGCGCTGACGGACATGCCTATATCTGGGATGTAACCGATCCCCAGCATATGAGCCTGGTCGATGTCGTCCGGGTCGATGCGCGCACGGTCAACGACGTCAAGGTTTCCGAAGACGGCAGGATCGCCGTCATCAGTCGGGAAGGGGCTTCCAGCCGCAAGAACGGCTTTGTGGTGCTGGACGTTTCGGACGTACAGAGCGGGGTCAAAATTCTCTCTTCCTATAGTGACCAACTCACGGGCGGAGTACACAATGTCTTTGTTTACCAGGACCATGTCTACGCCCTCAGCGCCGGACGCCGCTACGACATCATCAGCATCAAGGATCCTCGCAACCCGCAACGAGTTGGCCGCTTCGAGTTGGATGAGCCCGGACATGGGATTCACGATGTCTGGGTCGAAGATGGCATCGCTTATTCGTCCAACTGGGCGCATGGAATCGTGGCCGTCGACATAGGCGGCAAACACGGGGGCTCGCCCAGCGATCCTGTCAAACTGGGCAGCTATGCTTATCCCAGCGGCTGGAACCACGCGGCCTTCCCTTACCGCTCCAAGTCGACCGGCAAGTTCTACGTCTTCGGGGGTGATGAGGCCTTCCCTTATGAAAGCGTCACTGAGAGCACGGGGGTGCCTCAGCGGGCCGCCGGTTGGATCCACGTCGTCGAATGGGATCAGTGGGAGCATCCGCGAGAGGTTGCCCGCTATCAGGTTCCCGAGTCGGGGTCGCACAATTTTTGGATCGAGGATGACATTCTCTACATCGGCTATTACAACGGTGGCTTGCGCGTAGTGGATGTTTCCGGAGAACTGCTGGGTGACCTCTACAAACAGGGGCGTGAGATTGCTTTCTGGATGCCTTATGACGCCGAGGGTTTTACCCGCAATGCTCCTTTCAGTTGGGGTGCCCAACCCCACAAGGGAAATATTTTTCTGTCCGACTACAACTCCGGCCTGTGGTGTGTCCGTTTGGGAGAACCGGAGGAGTTGAAGCGGCGCGGCCGCTGGCGCTTTGGAGAGATTCATTGAAACGGGTCCGTCAAGCCTGGGTGGCCGCTAACGCAGTTCTAATGCTGTGCCCATTGCTGGGCACTGCCTGGAGCGCGCCTGAGGCACGCGTCGAGTCCGATCCCGGGAAGCGAAGTTATTACGTTTATGCCGCTGCCGAGTCGGACGACGAAGTAGCGCTGATTCGCCATGGACCCCAGGGCTCGGAGCTGCTCAAGAGGATTCCTGTGGGCAGCTTTCCGGCTGAAAATGAAGGACCCCACGGTCTCAACGTTTCACCGGGCGGCCGCTTCTGGTTTGTCTCTCTCGCCCACGGGATGCCTTATGGCTCGGTGCACAAGTACGCCACCGGCAGCGACGAGTGGGTCGGGGACGTGACGTTGGGTCTCTTCCCGGCCACACTGGATATTGCCGCTACCACCGGTTTGATGTACGTGGTCAACTTCAATTTGCACGGCAAGATGGAGCCCAGCTCCATTTCGATTGTGGAATCGGCGACCATGATCGAAGTGGCCCGCGTCACCTCGGGAGTCATGCCTCACGGCGCCCGTCTGGACGCTGCCGGCCGCCGGCTTTACTCCGTCAACATGATGGATGACGAGTTGGTCGAGCTGGACGCACTCAAGTTTGAGATTGCACGCCGGCTTCCGCTGGCTGGACCGACGGCCTCTCCGAGTGCGCACCGGCACTCCGGTGGATCGAGTCACGAGTCGCACGCGCCTCGGGTTGAACCCACCTGGGTCACCCCTCCGGTAGCCGGAAAAGTTTACGTGACCGGCAACAAGTCCAACCAGATCTTCGAAGTTGACTTGGCCGGCTGGGAAGTGTCCCGGCGCTTTGACGATACGTGCCCGGGACCTTACAACTTGGCAGTGACTCCCGACGCGCGATTGCTGGTGGCCACTTATAAGAAAGGGGACGCCGTCGGCATCTGGGACCTTGGATCGGGTCGGGAAATGAAACGCATTCCAACCCTCCGCACCGTTCCCCATGGCGTGGTGATCTCACCCGATGGCCGTTACGCTTTTGTCACCGTGGAGGGCAAAGGGGGCGAACCGGGCACGGTCGAGGTCTTCGACCTCAAGGTCGGCAAACGGGCGGGCGCGGTCGACATGGGCAAACAGGCCGGTGGCATCGCCTTCTGGAAAATGGAACCCTGAGCAGTCAGAGTGTCGGCGCCCGCCGGGAAACGCCCTGTCCGCAAGGGCGCCCACCAGGGACGCCCCTACTGATTCTGCGACCTGTCGAGGACAGCTTCGACTTGCTTGACTAGCGTCTCGGTGTTGCGGAAACCCGCCTCCCGCTGGAGGGTGGCGGCGAAACTTGACAGAGCTTCCCGGTAAAGACCGAGCTGGGCCAGTGTGACGCCTTCGTAGTAGTGGGCCAGGGGCAACTGGGGCTGCACCTTGATGGCGTTGCGATACTCTTGCAAGGCCACCAGGTATTGGCGCTGAATGGCATGGTAGGTGCCCAGATTGACCCGCACCGAATAGACGTCGGGAAAGTCGTGAAGGAACTGCTCGAATTCCAATCGTACCCGCTCAAAATCCTGTCGATAAGCGCCTTCCAGCTTCAGCCTTCCCATCTTGATGAGAGCGAAGATCGCGTTGAGGCGGACGATCCGGTTGGGGTCACGCAGTAGTTTGGCGAGCGGTTGGGCGGCACTGGACTGGCGCACTTCCGAAAGCGAGCGAGCTGCCTCTGCTCGAATCAGCACGTCGGAGTCGTCGAGGACATCGACCAGCGCTTCGGCGACCTTCTCCCCTTGGAACTCGCCCAAGAAACCGGCGGCGCTTCCCCGAATCACCCGGTTCTGCTCCTTGTCCCGTAGCAGCCCGATCAGAGCATCGATGGCCGTTGGGTCCCGATCGCGAGCCAGCGTGAAGGCGTTTGCCCGTAGGAGGTTGGCTTTGGCTCGGTTGGGGTACCATCGGTCCATCTGAGCGATGGCCCACTGAGCTGCTTTGTCGGTATGACAAGTGCTGGTGCAAGCGTTGGGAATCTGATGGCGGAGAGTATTTTCGGGGGCGGGGATGCTGATGGTGTGATCTCGCTCCCGGTCGGTCAGCATCAGGACCTCCTTGGGCATATGGCATTCGACGCACTGGCTGCCGCCGGAGTCGAGCGAATGATGGGTGTGAGCGGTGACTTGCTCCGGCTCCGCGAAGGCTTCATGACACTGGATGCAGAGCCCGTTGGTGTCTCCCTGCAACCTCTCGTCCCGGCTGACGGTGTTGAGATGTGGATTGTGGCAACTGATGCAGGTCGCTTGGCCCTTAAGGTAGCACTGGCTTTGCCAGAGGGCTGCCCCTTCAGTGGCGAATCGACGCATTCTTCCGTCGGCCCACATGGGAGGATCGTATTGCCGGTCGACAAAAAACTGCATCAGGGTGGGCAAATAGTAGTCGTAGTAGTTCTTTCCCGGATGGTAGCCGTGCTGCACGATGACTCGAGGAAAGTGGCACTGGACACAGACCATCATTTTCTGGTCCGGCGGCAACTTGCCGGGATGAACGATGCTGCTCTCCTTGTCGAGTGGGTTGGCAGCATGGACGCTTCCCGGTCCGTGGCACATCTCGCAATTGATTCCCGTCTGGGTGAAGCTGGTGCGATAGGTATTGCTACGCAGGTCAAAGCCCTGTTGCTCCTGACTGACGTGGCAGTTGTAGCAATGCTGGTTCCAGATCTGAATCGGAACTTCAGCGTGGTCACCGGTAGGGATGATCTCCGAGGAGTGGAACCAGCGCTGCTGCAAAGTGTCCCAGGTGGGCAAGGTCACTCGAATCCGCCCATCGGGTCGTTTCGATAGAAAGTGCTGGATTCGCTTGCTGCCGAGCGTGTAATCGACCGGATAGACTGTCTTACGGCCCGCGTCGTCCCACTCGTTGATGACGTACGAGTCTCCATCTCGCACCATCTTGAACCGCCAGCCTTGGTGCTCCAGCGTGTTGTTTTGGGAAAAGTCCCCCAGGATCGATTTGGGGCCTGCCGGCTGGATCATTCGACTGTGCAGTGACTGAGACCACTCGTCGTGGTTGAGCTGGTGACAGCTAGCACAGGCATCCGACCCGATGTAAGTTGCCTCGGATTGGCCGGAAGACACAACCGGAAGCGAGTTTGCGGAAGCTAGCAACAATACTCCGAGCAGCGGAAGCATCAGCATCAAGAATCTCCCGGGGCGCGCTTACCTTGGGCTCATTATAAACATTCCTGCACACCCCTCAAGGGCGACCAACAAGCGAACTGTGGATGATTTTCGGAATCACTGATTCTGTTCGCTCCGCGCCATCCTCGTCCGCAATTACGACGGACAGATCAAACAAGCTTGGCACGTGTCAGGGTTCAGATAGATGTGAGACTGGATTGGGGCAAGTGTCCGGTTGAAAAGAAGCTTGGCAACGATCTGGGAATTGAGGCCAGTAGAGTTGTAATCTGGATACGTAGCCAAGGCGACGATTATACTGTTGGCGGAATGGAACTTCAATGGCTTTTAGAGACCATCCTATTCGTCTTTGTGGCCTTTATCGTCGCCGGGGTGATCCTGATTGCCGTCCTGGGCTGGTCGCTGTACAGAGCCCGGCGACGGATAGACATGCTTGCCGCACGGGCCGGCACCCTGGAGACCAAGCTGGCCCCCAAGATGTCCTCGTCGCGCCAAAACGCCACGCCGCAAACGGAGGGCGTGTTGGAATCCGGTGGGGAGCAGGATCCTGCCGGGCCAACGCGGCCCGAGGCGGCGCGCCCCTTCCGCTTCGGTAACCACCCATTCCTGACGGTGGTCTTGGTCATTGTCTTATTGGGCATCTCAATCCTGATCCCTTTGCTGCCTCTGGTAGCCTTTCTTCTTCTTCCGGCTGTCCTTGGCGTGTTGCGGTATAGAGCTCAACGACGGATACGTGTACTGACCGCTCGAATCACCAGCCTGGAGATGAAGACGGCCCCGGGAACGTCCTCGTCCACGCCACCCGCTGTCGCGCTACCGAGCCCTCCGGCAGAAATGGAGGCAGCGACGGCGAGGCCGCGGGGAGAATTGGAGGGTATGGCCGAATCCGATTGGGAGCCGGGTCCTGTCGGGTCGGCGTGGACCGATAGGCTGCACTCGTTCCTCTTCGGCGGCAACACGCTCGTGCGGATCGGTATCATTCTCCTCTTCTTTGGCTTCGCTTTCTTCCTGAGCTACGCGTCCGAACAAGGCTGGTTTCCGATCAAACTCCGCCTGAGCGCTGCCGCGGCTGCCGGTGTTGCGCTGCTGACGATTGGATGGCGCCTGCGGGACTTGCGCCGGGAGTATGCGCTTGCACTGCAAGGCGGCGGCGCAGGTATTGCGTATCTGACTGCCTTTGCGGCCACCAACTTCTACGGCCTGATCGGCCCCGGCGGCGGTTTGGGCGCCATGCTCGTGCTGGTGGCGCTCACCGGAGCTTTGGCGGTTAGGCAGAACGCGCCGAGTCTGGCTCTTTTGTCCTCGCTTGGGGGATTCCTCGGCCCGGTCCTAGTCACCCGCGACGCCAGCCACGTGGCGCTCTTCTCCTACTATGCCGTTCTCGACGCCGGTATTGTGACGGTGGCATGGTTCCGGGCGTGGCGCCTGCTCAGCCTACTGGGATTCGTGTTCACGTTCCTCGTCGGCGCTTGGTGGGGAGCTGCGTTTTATCAGCCTCAGCATTTCGCTACCACCCAACCGTTCCTGGCGCTGTTCCTCGCACTCTTCGTCGCCGTTCCCGTATTGCATGCATGGCGTCAACCGCTGCGTCTGGTTGGATTCGTCGACGGAACCCTCGTCTTCGGAGTGCCGCTCGCGGCTTTCACCCTGCAGCATCGGCTCACGAGTGGATCCGAGTACGGTCCCGCGGTCAGTGCCATCGCATTTTGCGTCTTCTATGCCGTCGCGGCTGTTCTGGTCAGTGACCGCGGTCGCGGTCGGGAGTCGTTGCGGCCGCTGGTGGAATCGTTCGCTGCCCTGTCGGTAATCTTCGGGACGCTCGCAATCCCGCTCGCCGCGGACGGACACTGGATCGCTGTCGCGTTGGCGCTTGAGGGGACGGCGATGGTCTGGATCAGTACCCGCCAGAATCGCCGTTTGTTCCTGCTGACGGGATTCGCGATTCAGTTCCTGGCGGGTTGCATTGCAATCAGCGGGAATTCGTGGGCTACGGTGTCGGTCCTGGAGGTGGGACACCTGACGGTGGGCCTGTGCGGCCTCGTTTCTGCCTGGTGCCTTCGTCGATGCGGGGTCGCGGGTGTGAACTCGCGTCTGGTCTCGGTGCTGGCGTTAGCTTGGGGATCGGTCTGGTGGTACGGTGGCGGCGTCAACCAAATCTCATGGCATCTGTCGTCGCTCGACCAGAATTGCGCAATACTCGGGTTTCTCGCGATCAGCGCCGCCACATTCACCCTGATGCGAACCCGGCTCGACTGGAAAGACTTGGCTTACCCGCCATTGCTCCTGCTGCCCGCTATGGTGCTCCTGACCATCCGCGGGCTCTCTATGACGCCCCATCTGCTCACAGGCTGGGGCCTCATAGCATGGCCGGCAGTGTTCCTGATTCAGTATTGGGTGCTGTGGCGTTGCGAGACCGAGTGGCCAAGAGCAGCGCTGTGGTACCACTGCGGCACGTTGTGGCTCGGCGTGTTTTTGGTTTGGCGGGAAGCCGTATGGATCAGCGGGCAAATCTCTCCTGATCCAACGTGGTCGTTCGTCATGTGGGCCCTGGTTCCGGCCTACTATCTTTGGGGACTCATGACGTTTCGGACTCCTCTTTCCTGGCCGGTCAAGCGCTTTCGGCAAATCTATCTCGGCATCGGGCAGGTCCCGCTAGTGATCGCTGCCTCGGGTTGGGTGCTGGTTGCCAGCTTTCATCCAGGCGGTCCCGACCCTCAGGACTATGTTCCGTTCCTGAATCCCATCGAGTTCGTACAGCTGTTTTCCCTCGGTGTCCTGCTCCAGTGGTCCTTGGCGGAAGGGGGCAGGATGTCAAGCAAAATCCGCTGGCGTACGCTGGGCTTCATTTGCTTTGTGACGCTGAACGGCGTCCTCGCACGTATGGCCTGCCGCTTCCTCGAAATTCCGTTCGAGGCCGGCGCGCTCCTTTCTTCCGGGGAGTTTCAGGCCCTTCTGTCTGTCGTCTGGACGACCGCTGCTCTGGTCCTGATGCTCGTCGCAACCCGCACAAGACGGCGTCCCGAATGGCAAATCGGCGCCGCCCTACTAACTGTGACCGTGATCAAGCTGCTACTGTTCGATCTTGCCGATACAGGAACGGTGACTCGGATCGTGTCCTTCATTGTCGTGGGCGGTCTCATCCTCGTCGTCGGCTACTTCTCACCGTTGCCACCCAAAGACGCCGGATCGAACAGCGACTGATGCACCCGAACGAGTGGCGGTTTATAAATCGAGAAAAGAGCGCAACAACACGTCCAGAGCGACCGGGCCACCGCGAATTCAGGGTGGGCTTGTCCGGCCCGAGGGGTGCTGGTCGGTTTTGGTGTCACCTGTGGACACACCGACGTCCATGAATGACCTCAAAAGGAGACGGAACCATGCTTGAGTCCAAGGGCGATAACGAAAACATCCGTGAGCGTAAAGCGTCGGCGATGTCCGCGCGAGGGGTGACGGACACAGGCGGGATCGGGAGCGAGTCGGCGCCGAGCGACGCGCCGCCACAGGCGGACACAACGGCGGGGGATGGGGGACGAACGCCGCTTCAAGATCCGGCCCGAGACGATGCGCGCGTGCAAAAGGTCATCGAGTCGGTGAACACCGGGGTAGCGATCGGGCTCTTGGCAGTCCTCTTGGGAGTTTGGGTCCACTGGCTTTTCAGTGGCGACGAACCTGCAACTGGTTTGACCACCAGCACCGAGTCTCTCGAAGAGGTCGAGCCGCGATCAGCCGCGGACACCGGTATCGGGGCGCCGGTCGTGTCGACGCCCGCGATGCAGGGCCCAACGGCGAGGGCGGAGGAGGATGCCCTCAATCTCCTCCGAACGGATCGCCGCCGGATTCAAGCAGCTCTGCGGGCCTCGGGTCTGGATCCGGAATCCGCGGGCGGTGTCTTCGGCGCCGGCACACGTGCCGCGATTCGAGATTGGCAGGCAGCCCGCGGCGCGCCCCCAACCGGCTATCTGAACAAGGTCGAGGCCGAGGAGCTGATTGTCCTGGGCAGCCGTAGCGGCAAAGACATGCGCGCCGACGCGCTACGGTCGTCTGGTCGGCCCAAAACCGGTCTTGAAGGCCCTTCGGACACAAGCCAGGACATCCTGAGGGGGAGAGACGGCAACGACAGAACCCGCCTCGTCGGCGGCTTCGGTGAGGACAACATCACCGGCACAGACTCAGACGATACCATCCACGGTCGGCACGGCAAGGACACCCTGGACGGATCAGGCGGCAATGACAACATCCGCGGCGGCTTCGGCGACGACACCATCTATGGTGGGGACGGTGACGACACTATCTACGGTGATCATGGCAACGACACCCTGGACGGGGCGGGCGGCAATGACAAAATCCACGGAGGCTTCGGCGACGATACCATCCACGGCGGGAACGGGGACGATATCCTCAATGGCGGGCCCGGCAAGGATATTTTTCGTTTCGGTCAAGGGCATGGGACTGATCGGATCAGGGACTTCCGGCGGCGCGAAGACCGAATCGACCTCAGCGAGCTTCCGGTGGCAGGATTCGAGAAACTGAGTCTGAAAGCGGTGCGCGGTGGTGTCCAGATTGATCTTACAGATGCGGATGGGGGAACGGTTCTGCTCGACCGCTTGGCGCTTGTCGGCCTGGATGCGCCGCACTTTGTGTTTGGCTCCATCATCGCCGGTGGCACGGGCGAAAATCCTGGGCGATCATCGCGCCCCCGTTGAGAAATGCGGGCTAGACGATGCGACCGACGGCCTGCTGGGAATTCCCACCGGCGTCCACGTTGACGAACACGCCTCAGGGAGCCAGGGACTGAAGGACGCGCGTCCATAGAGCTAGGCCGTGGCGTTCAGACCCGGACATGATGCAATGCCAGCAAGTTGGCAACGGCGTCGCAACGGGGAAGTGGATCGTAGCAAGACTATCGTCTCAGGCGCACCCGCCGGCTGAAAGCGCTTCAATCGAATCTGGGCACGGGCCGGCATTTCGTCGCCGATGTCGATCAGTTCAGCCAAGCTCGAGGCGCATTTCTCCAGGCCAATCGAGGTCCAGCGGTTTGAATAGGGACTGGGTTTGACCTGAGGAGTCGGATCTCACGAACCTCGGCCCCAGCCTGGTGCGGCTGGTCACTAATTTGCGAGTTGGCCCCGGATTCCTCTCTCGGAATCGGGGAGGGACCATGCTGCTGGACGAAGTTGCGGCTAGAATGTGAGCAGATGAGCGAAACTCGACTGCTGGGAGGGATCGAGGCCGGCGGAAGCAAGTTTGTTTGCGCCATCGCTGCCGATCCCTTGACGCCACTGGAGATCGAGCGTTTTCCAACCTTGGACCCAGAGACGACCCTAGCCCGCGTGGCCCGATTCTTCCGCCGCGCCGAGCACTGGCTGGGACGGCTGCACGCCCTTGGGATCGGGACCTTTGGTCCGGCCGGGGTCAACCCTTCCTCCGGTTCCTACGGCACGATTCTGAAGACTCCCAAAGCGAACTGGGCGGGATTTGACTTTCTCGCTACGCTGAGACGGATGTATCGGCAGGCGCCGCCGTCGATTGTCTTTGAGACCGATGTCAACGCCGCCGCGGTGGGTGAAGGCGAGTACGGCGCCGGCCGGGGTTTCCGACATGTTGCCTATTTGACGGTCGGAACCGGAATCGGCGGCGGCTTTCTCCATCGCGGTGTGCCTTTGCACGGGCGCCTGCACCCCGAGATAGGACATATGTTCATCCCCCTCGTGGACCACAATCTCAAGAAGAATTCGACCTCTCCTCCTGACAGCGGCGTTTGCTCTTTCCATGAGGCCTGTTTGGAAGGCCACGCCAGCGGACCGGCCCTGGAAAAACGGTGGGGCCACTCGGCCAAGGAACTGCCGGAAGATCATCGAGCTTGGGCTTTGGAGACCGACTATCTGGCACTGGCCATCCTCAATCTTACCGCCTCCTGGTCGCCGGAGATTGTGATCGTAGGGGGCGGCGTGTCGCAGAAACCAGGACTCATGGCGGCTATACGGCAACGTTTTGCGGTCCGGGCCGGCGATTATTGGGAGCTTCCGGCGCTTGAGAAATATATTGTCCCACCGGCATTGGGACAACGAGCAGGCATCGTTGGCGCTCTGACTCTGGCATCTCGATCATTGGTTTCCCAAGATTCTGCTTGGATGCGGCCACTCCGTTGACTCCGCGAGACGGTCTCGATTATCTTTCCGACACCGGCAATTCCGAATCCAGGAGGATTGATGGCGCTGTTCTTGACCCGGCGTTGGAGTTCCGTGGGTAGGTCTCCGATGGTGGGGATGCGGGACAGCGGGGTCACCTCGCCCTGGTGGTTGCCGGTCCGAAGGGCAGGACGATGAACCGGCGGTCCGCGGCTTTCGTTTTCGGTTTGAGCCTGCTCTGGGCGATCTTTCCCGGTTCGGCTCACGCCTATGTGGGTCCCGGTGCGGGTTTCGCGCTGGTTTCCTCCTTCCTGATCATCCTCACCACGTTGGCTCTAGCCCTTTTCGTCCTGCTGACTTGGCCTTTCCGGATGATTGTCCAAACACTTCGCTCGAAGACCGCCGCTCGTAAGAGTCGCGCCAAGCGGGTGATCGTGCTCGGTCTCGACGGCCAGGATCCCGAATTGACTGAACAGTTCATGAAAGAGGGTCTCCTGCCCAATTTCGAACGACTGCAACAAGAGGGATGTTATCGTCGGCTTGAAACGACCCTTCCGGCCGAATCACCGGTCGCCTGGTCTTCTTTTCAAACCGGTTGCAATCCGGGCCGACACCGGGTTTTCGATTTTCTGGTTCCCAACCGAAAGTCCTACTTGCCTGAACTCTGTTCAGCCCGAATCGAACCCCCATCTCGGCAATTGAAGCTGGGGAAATTTCAAATCCCCCTGGGGAAGCCCAAGATTGCTCTTGAGCGCAAGAGCCAATCCTTCTGGAAGATTTTGGGGGATCATGGAGTATTCTCCACCATCCTAAGGGTTCCCATCTCTTTTCCCCCCGAGAAATTCAAGGGATTGCTGCTCTCGGCAATGTCGGTTCCCGACTTGAGGGGTACCCAGGGGACGTTTACCTATTTTTCCAGCGATCCTGGAGATAGAGGGAAGTTTACGGGAGGCACACAAGTAGCAGTCACTCTCCAGGACGGGGTTGTCCAATCCAAGATCGTTGGTCCCGAAAATCCCTTCCAGCCAGGCCGGGAGCTGGCAGTCGAATTCCAGGTGCAGTGTTCCACCAATGGAGGGCCCGCAGCCTTGAAGCTCAACGGCCGCCGCCACGCCTTGCCGCTGGGTGAATACACGCCCTGGATTCCCTTGGCGTTCGCTACCGGGCTGGGAATCAGGGTGCACGGCATGGTTCGCTTCTACCTGAAGGCTGTCGAGCCCGACTTCAAGCTCTACATGTCGCCCATCAACATCTCACCCGAGAAGCCGGCGCTGCCGATTTCCCAGCCGGCCGCCTACGCCGTCTACCTCGCCAAGACACAGGGCAGGTTTTCTACCCTTGGGCTGGCGGAAGACACTTGGGCTCTCAACGAGCGGGTGCTCGACGAAACAGCCTTTCTTAAACAAGCCTACCTGATCCATCAGGAACGCGAACGGATGTTCTTTGATGCCCTCGACAAGACCCGGCGAGGGGCGGTGGTTTGTGTTTTCGATATCACCGACCGTTTGCAACACATGTTTTTCCGCTATCTGGAACCGGACCATCCTGCCAATAGCGGCAAGGATACCGAAATCCATCGGGACGCCGTCAAGGATCTCTACCTGAAGATGGACGAACTGGTGGGCAGGGTGCGGGAAAGAGTCGACGATGAAACCGTGTTGCTGGTCATGTCCGATCACGGGTTCAAGCCCTTTAAACGAGGGGTCAACCTGAATACCTGGCTCTATCAAAATGGGTATCTGGCGACGAAAGGCAAGCCGAGCGGAAGCGAGTGGTTCCAAGACGTTGACTGGAGACTGACGCGGGCCTACTCGGTCGGCCTGGGAGGAATCTATCTCAATCTCGAGGGTCGAGAAGCCCAGGGAATCGTTGCTTCCGGGCAGCAGGCGGAAAAGCTCAAGCTTGAGATCATGGAGGGCCTTTCTCAGCTCCGCGACCGGGATGGGACCCGGCCGATTCGGCAGGTGCACGATACTCGGCATGCGTATCACGGTCCCTACGTGGCGGAAGGACCCGATTTGATAGTCGGTTTCCGACCCGGCTACCGCGTCTCGTGGACCTCCGCTACCGGAGCCGTCACCACCGAGGCGATCGAAGACAATCTCAAGAGTTGGAGCGGCGACCACTGCATGGACCCTGCTGACGTCCCGGGGATCCTTTTTGCCAATCGGCGATTCGAGACCGAAACTCCCTCGATTATGGATTTGGCCCCCACGGTACTGGATCTTTTCGGCGTTCCCGTTCCCAGCTATATGGACGGGGAATCGCTGTTGCCTTCATGAAGAAAAAACTGGCTCTATTGGCAACGACCTTGGCCGGCTTGATAATCCTACCGGCTCTCGATCTGCCTCAAGCTCAGGCCGGCAAACCCAAAGTGGTTATTCTGGGAATCGATGGGATGGACCCCAAGCTGCTTGACCGGTTCCTGAAAGCTGGGCGCTTGCCCAATTTTTCCAAGCTGATCGAACGAGGAGACTTCAAGCCTTTACAAACGACCATGCCTCCCTTGAGCCCCGTGGCCTGGTCGACTTTCATTACCGGTACCGACCCCGGTCATCACCGTATCTTTGATTTTCTACACCGTGATCCCCGCTCGCTGGCCCCCGAATTCGCCCTGGTCAGGACCACACCCTCCAGTTGGAATCTGGAGATCGGCTCCTGGGTCATCCCACTCAGCGGCGGCAAGACCGAACAGTTGCGTCAGGGGCCGGCCTTTTGGGAGCTTCTCGAAGAGAAGGGAATTCCCGCCACCATCTACCGCATGCCGGTCAACTTTCCACCCTCTACGCGAGGCCGGTCGCTATCGGGAATGGGCACACCCGACATCCTGGGCACTCCGGGGACCTTCTCCTTCTTTACCGACAACCCTTCCGACAATCAAAGTCAAATCAGCGGGGGAAAGGTCTATCGGGTCGAGGTCCAGGACCATCTTGTCAGAGCCACTCTCACCGGGCCCGCCAACACCTTCAGAAGTCCTCGAGACCTGGGCCGAGGTTATCCTGAGGTTCCCGACATGAGCACTGACTTCCAGGTTTACCTGGACCCCGAAGAACCGGTCGCCAAGTTGGTGGTTCAGGACTCCGAGTTCATCCTCCAACAGGGCGAGTGGAGCGATTGGGTACCCATACGATTCGAAGCTCTCCCCTACCTGGTTGGCGTGAGCGCCACGGCTCGCTTCTACCTGCAGCAGGTGAGACCCGACTTTCGACTCTACGTGACGCCGCTCCAGATCAGCCTCCAAGATCCGGCAATGCCCATCACCAATCCGCCGGAGTGGGCCGGAGACCTGCGTCAGGCCCTGGGTGATTTTTACACCCAGGAACTGCCCGAAGAAACCAAGGCTCTCTCGGCCGGCATCTTCGGTGTACATGAGTTCTGGGAGCAGCTTCAATTCGTCTATGGGGAACAGCGCAGACAGCTGGACTATGCTCTCGAGCGTTTTGAGGAGGGACTGCTGTTCTTTTACTTCTCCACCGTCGATCAGGGTTCCCACATGCTCTGGTACCTGATGGATCCTCAGCATCCCGCCTTCAAGCCCAACCCTGTGCTGGAGAAGGCCATCCCGCGGCTTTACGAGCAGATGGACGAGGTCCTGGGCGGCGTTCTGGAAGCTGTAAACGAAGAGACGACGGTGATCGTCATGTCGGATCATGGTTTTGCGCCTTTCTATTGGGAAGTCAATCTCAATTCCTGGCTGGCCCAAAAGGAGTATGTCCGTTTGCTGGATCCGACCCGTCGAGAGGGTTTCCCCCTTTTTATTAATGTGGATTGGAGCCGGACCCGGGCTTACGCCCTCGGTCTCAACGGTCTGTATCTCAACCTGGAGGGGCGCGAAAGGGAGGGGATCGTCTCGCGGGGAGAAGAAGCAGACCGGCTGTTGGATAGTCTCGAGCGAGATCTGCTGGCCATGACCGATCCCCGCAATGGCAAGAAGGTGGTCAGTTTCGTTTTGCGGACGGGCCGCGACTATCCCGCGGCCCACGGCGCCGACCAGGCCCCCGACATTATTGTCGGTTATGCGCCCGGCTACCGCAGTTCTTGGAGAAATCCGTTGGGCGAGTTCCCCGCTGAGATCTTCCTCGACAACCTCGATCCCTGGAGCGGCGACCACAGTATCGATTACCGCCAAGTCCCGGGGATACTGGTCACCAATCGCAAGATCAGCCTGGACAAGCCCACGCTGCAAGACCTCACGGTGAGTGTGCTGGCCCAATTCGGCGTTTCCAAAGCTGCAACCATGTCGGGCCGGAATTGCTTGAACTGATCGCCGGCCATTGGAGTGGTAGGGAGAAAAGAATGTTTGGACAACCCAAAGTCAAGATCGATAGGGCACTTTATGAAAAAATCACTCGAGTGGCTGAGGTCGCGGGTTACTCATCGGTCCAAGAATTCGTGACCCACGCCCTGGAGAAAGAAATCGCCCAGTTTGAGGGAGCCGATTCGGAAGAGGAAATCAAGAAACGGCTCAAAGGCTTGGGCTATATCTCCTAGCCTCTTACGCTGGGAGAGCGAAGCGGGATTCGGGTTCAAATGGCGGCATTCGTTTACACCATAAACCGGGGGATTACGGCACTCTTCAGCGTGGTTCTTTGGCCTTTCCGCAGCATCGATCCGTTCTGGGCGGTGACTGTCGTCTCGCTCCTCAGCGGCCTGGCCATGCTTTGGATCTTCGCCCGGGTATCGAACCAGGACGCCATTGGTCAGGTCCGCGAGCGGATTCGGGGGAATCTGTTGGGAGTCCGTCTCTACCGGCATGAAATCGGCGTGGTGCTGCGTCTTCAGGGGAGCATCTTGCGCGGTATGCTTTCCTACCTGAAACTCTCACTGGCGCCAGTGGCGGTGTTGCTGGTCCCCGTCTTGCTGATCCTGGTTCAGCTCAACCTCTTTTTTTCCCTGCGCCCTCTTCTCCCCGGCGAAACAACCATCGTCAAGATCCGACTTCCCCCTGAGCAGGTGATGCAAAGCAGGCCGCAGATTGCTGAAAACGAAGCCTACCGCATCGAGACTCCCCCGGTGAGAATGGTCGCGGAGGGAGAGATAGCCTGGCGTCTGAAATCGCACCGTCCCGGGCGTCACAATCTGGCCGTTCACATTGGTGATCGAACGGTCAGCAAAGAACTGGTGGTAGGGGATCGATGGGACGCCGTCTCGAGAATCAGGACCCGTGACTGGCTCGACCTTTTTCTTTACTCGGGGGAGACACCGCTGCCCGCTGAAGCACCTCTGTACTCGATCGAAGTGGTCTATCCGAGCCAGTCGGTTGCCGTGCTGGGTTGGGAGGCAGGATGGTTGGTCCTGTTTCTGGTCTTCTCGTTGTTTTCGGCCTTCTCTCTGAAGGGTCTATTGGGCGTGGAGATCTGAATCGTGGACATCTGGAACAAAATTCGTCGGGGCTTTACCCAGCCGATAGTGATCGTGTCCGGTTTGCCTCGCTCGGGCACCTCCATGGCGATGAAGATGCTTGAAGCGGGAGGAATCGATCTTTTTGTCGACTCCGTTCGGCGTGCGGACGAAGACAATCCACGGGGTTACTTTGAGCACGAACGGGTCAAACAGCTTCAGAAGGAGAAGAACAGAAGCTGGTTGAGAGAAGGGCGGGGCAAGGCGGTCAAGGTCATTTCCTTTCTGCTCACTGACTTGCCTCCGGAGCATCGCTATCAGGTGATTTTCATGAATCGCCACCTCGACGAAGTGGTGACTTCTCAGAACAAGATGCTCCTGCGCCGGGGCGAAGAGCTGAAACAGGATGACGGCCAGATGAAACGGTTGTTCTCAGATCATCTGCAGCGGGTCAGATCCTGGCTCTCCCGCCAACGGCACTTCCAGGTGCTGGAGGTCCATTATTCTCAGGTGGTGGCTTCCCCCCTGCAACAGGCGGAGAGGATCGGCCGCTTCCTCGACCTCCCGCTCCAATTCTCCAGGATGGCGGAAGTTGTCGATCCTGAACTGTACCGCAATCGCAGTTAACGTTTCTTAGACTGGAGTTTCCTCATTCTTGGGGTGACGAATGAGACCGCGCCCATGGAACGCCCCGGCACGCTGTCCCGGTCTTTGTCGGGAGCCTGTCTTTGTCTGGGCGACGCATACTGTTTGGTGTCAAGACATTCCTTACACCGTGTGTCAAGACATCCTTTACACTTCAGTCTTGACGGGCACGCGAATTTTTCGGGTCCGCCGATTTCCGCAGGTGATCGCCGATCATGGTGGCGCGGACGAACACAACGGTGCCCATGAAACGCCCGGGGACGCTGTCCCCGGTCTTGTCGGGGCATATCTGTGTAGGGGCGACGCATTGCGTCGCCCGGTTTGTAAAGACCTCCAGGTGAACGACTATCGACCGCGATTGTTGACCGCGACCACCCCCGGAACAGGGGAATGCCGAACGGCAGATTTCCGCAGATGATCGCCAATCATGGTTACGCAGACGAACACAACGGTGCCCATGAAACGGCCGGGCACGCTGTCCCGGTCTTGTCGGGGCATATCTGTGTAGGGGCGACGCATGCGTCGCCCGGTTCGTAAAGACCTCCAGGTGAACGATTATCGACCGCGATTGTTGACCGCGACCGTTCCGGACACAGGGAATCCCGAACCGTAAATTATGCAGATTGGCGCAGATGATCGCCGATCGGAACCGCAGATTATTCCGATGATGATCACGCAGAGGAATGGAACGGCGTCCATGGGCGTTTCCGGCACGCTTTTTGTCGGAAGACCGCCGCATTGACAATCCGCGGATGCCTTCGGTCGGAAGATCGTGCCAACCGATGCCAAGCATTGTTGGTTTACATCTCGCAGGTTGGGCGAGGTGGAGCAGGAGAACCGTGACCGGACGGGATATTTGACACGGCCTGGCCGGTTAAGACCCGAGCTCCCCCTTGATTGTGGTAGGCTACGGTCAATTGAACGTAGGAGGTGTCTCTGGTGGAGAAGAAAAAGAAAACAAGCTCGACGCGTCGTGGTTTCTTGAGGCAGACCAGCCGTTTGGCAGCCGGCTCGGCTTTAGCCTCGGGGCTGGTCCCCCATGTGTTTCCTGGCGAGGACAATACCATTCGGGTGGCTTTGATCGGCTGTGGAGGACGCGGAACCGGCGCGGCCTCAAATGCCCTCTCAGTCAACAATGGGCCGCTCAAGCTGGTCGCCATGGCGGACGTTTTCGAGGAGCGTCTCAAGCGGAGTTTCGATTCTCTGCAAGAAAAACACAGCCACGATCTGGAAGTGACCGAGGAGCGCAAGTTTCTGGGCTTCGATGCCTATCGCGACGCCATTGACTGTCTCAAGCCGGGCGATGTCGCCATCTTTGCTACCCCTCCAGCCTTTCGCTGGGTGCACTTCCAGTACGCCATTTCCAAGGGCATCAACGTATTCATGGAGAAGCCGGTGACGGTTGACGGCCCCACAACCCGCAAACTCTTCCAACTGGCCGATCAGTCCGAGGCCAAGAATCTGAAGGTGGGCGTCGGTCTGATGTGTCGGCATTGTGAAGCGCGGGAGCAACTCTACCGGCGCATCCGGCAGGGTGAGATTGGCGATATCAATATGCTGCGGGCCTATCGCATGCACGGGCCGGTTGGTTTCTTCTCTTCCGACCCCAAGCCGGAAGGTATGAATGAACTGCTTTACCAAGTGCAGCGTTTCCACAGCTTTATCTGGGCCAGCGGCGGTGCTTTCAGTGACTTTTACATTCACAATATCGACGAGTGCTGCTGGATGAAGGATGCCTGGCCCGTCAAAGCGAAGGCCACCGGCGGACGACACTTTCGAGGCCAGTCCGTGGATCAGAATTTCGACAACTATTCGGTTGAATACTCCTTTGCCGACGGGGCTAAACTTTTGCTCCAAGGCCGTTGTGTTAACCGTTGTTACAACGAGTTTGCCAGTTACGCGCACGGCTCAAGCGGTTCGGCAGTGATCTCGGAGGTAGGCCATACTCCTGCCAAGTGCCGCATTTACTCGGGGCAGGATCTCGACAACCAGGCCCATATCCGCTGGGCTTATCCCCAACCCGAACGCAATCCCTACCAGTTGGAGTGGAACAATTTGATCGCGGCCATCCGGGAAGACAAGCCCTTCAACGAAGCCAGGCGAGGGGCCGTGGCCAGTCTGGTGACTTCAATGGGAAGGATGGCTGCTCACACCGGTCAGATAGTGACTTACGAGCAGGCGCTCAACAGTCCCTACGAGTTGGCTCCCGGCGTGGATAAATTCACCATGGACTCACCGGCTCCGTTAGCCGCCGATGCCGAGGGACGCTACCCCTGGCCCCAACCCGGTCGAACCAAAGACCGGGAGTATTGACCCGCTATCCGGGCCAAGTTAGGCCGATCTCGGTGAGTTGTTGCTCCTTGTCTAACAATGACGTGCAACTTTCCGGGTAAGAACTGACCAAGCCCGCCTGGAATGGGGACGGTTGTTGAGACGGCTTAAGACCTGACCCAGCTTCTCCAGGCTGGCCAGGGTGCGGACCGAAAGAAAGTCGTCAACGTGGGGCAACATCGCTCTGGCTCCTTGCGTCAGAGGCTCGTACTGGGGACCTCCCAACAAGGGATTGAGCCAGATCAGCCGGTAACAGCTCCGCTGCAAGCGCGCCGTTTCCCGCGCCAGCATTTGAGAATCGCCCCGATCCCAACCGTCGCTGATGAGGAGCACGACTGCGCCTCCTCCCAGCACCCGCCGGCTCCAGCGGTAGTTGAAAGTCTTCAGCGCGAAGCCGATTTGGGTCCCGCCTGCCCAATCGTCGACTGAAGTTCCCAGTTCCTGCAGAGCCCGGTCTACCGAGCGCAGGCGCAAGGTGCGGGTGATACGGCTGAGGCGCGTGCTGAAGACGAAAGACTCGATCCGATTCAGCTCTCCCGCAAGGGTGTGACAAAAGTGCAGCAAGAGGCGCGTATAACGCTCCATGCTGCCGCTGATATCACAGATCAGCACCAGGGGACGCGGCTTGTGTCGCCGTCCGCGCCAGGGCAGCCAGACGACTTCTCCCCCGGTCTTGAAGCTGCTGCGGAGAAGCCGTCGGGTGTCCAAACGACGTCCCCCACCCGGGACCAAACGACGGCTCCGTTTTGATGCTAAAGAAAAATCAAGCTGGGCGATCATCTCGCGGGCTTGGCGAAGTTCTTCCCCGGTCATGCGGGCAAAATCTCGATGCTTGAGCACCTCCTGATTACTGTAGGTGGGCAGAAAGGCAGGCATGGACGAAGTCTCGGTCGCAGTGGTTCCTGAAGGCGTCGGCTCTGAACCGGCCGGCAGAACGCGGGTTCGCCGCCGCCGCCGCTCTCCCAATGACCGCAAATTCAAGGCTGTAGCCTCTCGCGCAGGCACTTGCCAAAAGGTCGAAAACGCCTCGTCGAAAAGCTCCAACTGAGAAACGTTGTTGACCATTAAAGCGCGCAGCGTGTGATAGAACTCTTCTCGGGAGCCCAACTCGATCCAACGGAGCGCCCGAGCCACTTCCAGGATCCGGTCGGGTCCGGCACTAAGCCCAATTCCCCGGCACACTCGGCCAAAGAGCACCAGATTGGCCAGCAAATGGCCTCCACGATAGGGAGTCTCGGGAGGACCCAGATAGAGAGGGGTTTGGGGAGCCATCGGAATCAAACCTGATGCTGGGCGGCAACCAGGCGAGAGCGTTCCAAAACCGAGCCGAGGGTCGGGCCGGAAAGGGTAGCGATATCGTCCTCGTATTTGAGCACGACCCCAATCGTGTCCTCGACGACCTCCAGCGTCAGCTGCCGCTGATCGAGTGCCACCAGGGCAGCCGTCCAGTCGAGCGTCTCCGCCACTCCGGGCGCCTTGAACAACTCCATGCTCCTCAACTCCTGAATAAAGGCAGTGACCTGCCGGGCCAGCTCTTCCTCAACTTCGGGGGCCTTGGCGCGAACGATTGCCAACTCTCGCGGGAAATCGGGATAGTCAATCCAGTGGTAAAGACACCGTCGCTTGAGGGCGTCGTGGACTTCGCGGGTGCGGTTGGAGGTGACAATGACCGGGGGCCGCTTAGAGGCGCGAATCGTCCCCAGTTCCGGTATCGTCACCTGGAAATCAGAGAGGAGTTCCAGCAGAAAGGCCTCAAACTCCTCGTCGGCTCGATCGATCTCATCGATCAGCAGCACTGGAGATTGCCCGGAATTGCCGGCTTCAATTGCCTCCAAGAGTGGTCGAGCCTGCAGAAAACGACGCTCAAAAAGCCCCTGCTCCATCTCCTGGCGATCACGGCCTGTGGCTTCGAGAAACCGCAAATGAAGCAGTTGGCGAGCATAGTCCCACTCGTAGACTGCGGTGTGGAGATCCAATCCTTCATAGCATTGAAGTCGAATCAGCCGGGTGCCCAGCAAGTCGGCCAGAACTTTGGCCACTTCCGTTTTCCCCACTCCGGCCTCGCCTTCCAGAAAAAGGGGACGCTCCAGCCTGAGCGCCAGAAAGAGGACCGTCTCCAGCCCCCTTTCCGCCAGATATTTGCGGCTCCGGAGGGCCAAGTGGAGATCGTCAATACTGTTGGGCATGGGGCACTTGGAAAAGCGGCGGGGCAGGACCGTTTTCAGCTCTCCACTGCTTGACGGACGGCTCGTTTCAGATAGATACCCGCCATAGCTTGGCGGTATTCCTTGGGGGCAAAGGCTTCACCGATCAAGTCGTCTCCGATGTCGTTTTGCAATTGCCCGGCCGCTTCCTCTAAAGCTCCTTCTCCCAGATCAGAGCCGATCAACGCCGCCTCGGCCCCCGGAGAACGCAAAGCCCGACCGGTGGCGCCACCAATGGCCACCCGAGCATGTCGGCAAACCGAGCCTTCCACCTTGAGCAAGACGCAAACTCCCACCAGTGCGTAGCGTGAGGCCGGGTGAGCCAGTTTGAGGTAGGCGGAACGTTCGTCTTCGGCACTGGGGAAATCGACCTGAGTGATCAACTCTCCATCGTCCAAGGCGGTGGTAAACAGATCCACAAAAAAATCGGCCGCTCTAATCGTTCGGCTGCCTCGTGCTCCTCGAAGGTGGATAACGGCGTCCTGGGCCACCGCCACCGTGGGCGGGTCGGAGGCCGGGTCCGCATGCGCCAAGTTGCCTCCCAACGTTCCCCAGTTGCGCACCTGTTGATCTCCTACCAGGCCGGTGGCTGTAGCCAGAGCCGGGCAGTGTTGGCGAACAGGTGAGGAAGCGGCAATCTGGGCGTGAGTGCAGAGCGCACCCACCGAGACGGTGGCACCTGACACGCTGATTTGGCGCAGGTCGTCCAGTCGGCCGATGTCGACCAAGGTTGCAGGTTGGGCCAGCCGCAGATTCATGGCAGGGATCAGGCTGTGACCACCAGCCAGAGGTTTGGCGTCATCCTGGCTCAATAACTCAAGGGCTTCGTCCACTGAAGTGGCGCGCTGATAGTCAAAACCGGCCGGCCTCATGGTGCACCTCCATTCTCGGCGTCTTGAATGGCTTTCCAGACTCGATAAGGAGTGAGCGGCATCTCGATGCTCTCCACTCCCAAAGGACGGAGTGCGTCGATGACGGCATTGTAGACGGTGATCGTACTGGCAATGGTTCCGGTCTCACCCACTCCTTTGACTCCCACCGGGTGGTGGGGTGAGGGGGTGACAGTCGCATCCAGTTCCAGAGTCGGTATTTGGTCGGCCCTGGGTATGGCGTAATCCAACAGCGTTCCCGTCAATAGCTGTCCCTGGTTGTCATAGCGACAGCCTTCCCAGAGTGCTTGGCCGATCCCCTGCACCACGCCCCCGTGGATCTGTCCCTCGACAATCACCGGGTTAATGTGGGGACCACAATCATCTACGGCCACGTAGCGCTGCAAATCAATGGCTCCGGTGTCGCGGTCGACTTCGACCTGGGCGATATGAGTCCCAAAGGGATAAACGAAGTTGGGGGGGTCGTAGAATTGTGAAGCTTCCAGACCGGGGTCGACACCCTCGGGCATATCCCAAGCCAGCGTGGCCATCAAGGCCACATCCTGAATGCTCTTGAAGTGATCGGGAGAGCCACGTACCAAGAACTTGCCGTCTTCGTAATCGATGTCTCCCACGTCGGCCTCCAGCAGATGGGCCGCCACGGTACGCGCTTTCTCCTTGATTTTGCGCGTGGCCAGGGCGACCGCCGCTCCGGAAACCGGAGTCGTTCGGCTGCCATAAGTACCCCAACCCATGGGAGTCTGATTGGTGTCGCCGTGGATGATTTCGATGTCCTCGACCGGAATCCCAATCTCGCTGGAAACCAGTTGTGCAAAGGTTGTTTCCTCTCCCTGTCCGTGAGGTGAGGCGCCGATCATGACCTGCACTTTTCCGGTGGCGGAAAGGCGGACAATCGCGCTCTCCCAAAGTCCGCCCTGAAAGCCGATTGCGCCGGCGACTTGGCTGGGACCCAAGCCACAGATTTCGGCGTAGCTGGTGACTCCTACACCGATCAGTCGGCTCTGTTGGCGGCCCTCGCTCTGAGCGGCTCGCATCTCTTGGTAACCTGCTTTTTCCAAAGCCTTGTCCAAGGCCCCTTCATAATTTCCACTGTCGTAGCTGAGGCCGGTGGCCACCTGATGGCCGTCCTCGAAGGGTGGGATCAGGTTGCGGCGGCGTAGTTCAGCCGCGTCCAACTCCAACTCGGCGGCTACCTTGTCCACCAGCCGCTCGACCAGGAAGATGGCCTCCGGTCGACCCGCGCCCCGATAGGCGTCGGTGGGAGTGGTATTGGTAAAGACACCGATCGTCTCGCAGCGGATATTCTTGATGTCGTAGGCGCCGCTGTACATCAGCCCATGCAGGATGGTGGGGATGCCCGGAGCAGCGGTTGAGAGATAGGCTCCCATGGCGGCGAATACCTGGCCGCGAATCCCCGTGATGGTCCCGTCCTTACGGGCTGCCATCTCGACGTATTGGACATGGTCGCGGCCGTGGATGGTAGCCAGGTAGTTCTCGCTTCTGGTTTCGGTCCAGCTCACCGGACGGTCCAACCGGCGGGCAGCCCAACAAACCAGGGCTTCATCGGCATAAACGGGGATTTTGCTGCCAAAACCGCCCCCGACCTCGGGTGCAATGACCCGGAACTTGTGGTCGGGAATGCCAGCAACAAGACCCAGGACGTGCCGGCAGATGTGAGGATTCTGGGTCGTACACCAAAGAGTCATTTCCTGGGTGCCGCTATTCCATTGTCCCACGGCTGCTCGAGGTTCCATGGCCGTGGGGAGGAGTCGCTGCTGGATGATACGCTCCTTGACGACCACATCGGCCTCGGCAAAGGCCGCCTCCAGTCCGTCGTCGCCGCTGCTGACTACCCAGCGGAAAGCAGTGTTGGAAGGCACATCGTCGAAGAGCTGAGCGGCCCCGTCCGCGGTGGCGTCCTCAGGGTTGACCACCGTGTCGAGGGGGTCGTAGTCGACCTCTATCAATTCCAAAGCATCCTCGGCCTGATAGCGATTCTCGGCCACCACCACGGCCACCGCGTCTCCCTGATAACGGACGCGGTCAACTGCCAAAGCGGGATGGTCGGGAGTCTTGAGGTCAGACCCGGGAATCAGCCAGGCACAGGGCATGGGGCTCAGATCGATGTCAGCTCCCGTAAAAACAGCCACGACACCTGGCGCCTTTCGGGCCGCGCCCGTGTCGATGCCATTGATGCGGGCATGCCCCAGCGGACTCCGCAGAACCGCCATATGGACCATGCCGGGCAAGGAGATGTCGGCCGTATATTTTGCCTTGCCCATGAGCAGCCGGGGGTCTTCTCGGCGACGAATGCCCGAACCGAATATTCGTGTACTCATCTCAACCTCCGCCTTGCTTTGCTGCGTGCAGGACGGCCTCCACGATCTTCTGGTAGCCGGTGCAGCGGCACAAATTTCCCTCCAGGCCATGCCGCACCTCGGCCTCAGTGGGATCGGGATTCCGTTCCAGCAGTGCAGTCGCCGTCATGATCATTCCGGGAGTGCAGTAACCGCATTGCAGGCCGTGTTTGTCCCAAAACGCTTCCTGCATCGGGTGCAATCGACCGTCGGACGCCAGCCCTTCAATGGTGGTCACCTGGCGCCCGTCGGCCTGGACGGCCAGACAAGTGCAAGACTTGAGCGCTCGACCGTTCACGTGAACGGTGCAGGCGCCGCATTGGCTGGTGTCGCAACCGATATTGGTGCCTGTGAGCCCCAGTTCCTCACGCAAGAAGTGAACCAGAAGCTGCCGCGGCTCGACCTCCCGCTGGTGGACCTTCCCGTTGACTTTGAGGATTATCTTCATCAACTCCTCCTTGCTTTCAACAGTTGTGGTCAAAAGTGTTATGTGTTGGAAATGGTAGGCGACAACCCTGGAAGAATCAAGACCCTGTCGGCGGGGAAGGGCTTCCGGAAACCTATTTCCGGAAGTGGCCGGCCAATCCAGCCGCCCGTCCGACCGCTTCAAGAGTGGCAGCGGCGAGACCCAGTCGCGGCTTGCTGCCAGCAACGGAAATCCTGAACCGAATACGGCCTTTGTCCTGAGGAACCACCGGGAAACTGAAACCGGCAACGTAGACGTCTCGTTGGTTGATGGCCCGGGCCGTCAACATCGCGCTTTTTGTCGCCAATAATGATGGTTACGGTCAGGGTGCAGGCCGGGCTGGGTAGGGAAGCCGGGAGCGATCATTTCACGGCCAACGCGGTTTGATTTGAGGACAATGAATATCCCATACTGGCCCCTTGACGCCAACAGGAGTTGAGCCACAGGCCCGCGGAGGATTTTTCGATGAGTTCAGTCCAAGCCTTGCTGGAAGAGTTCCAATTGGAGGCAAGCAAAACTCGCCGGACTCTGGAAAGAGTGCCCGAGGAGAGATTCGGCTGGAAGCCGCACCGGAAATCTTGGACCATGGCTCAGCTCGCCTCCCATATTGCTGAGATTCCCAGTTGGGTTGCAGCAATGCTTCAGGTGGATGAAATGGATCTCGAAGGCGAGTTCGCTTACCAACCCTTTCTAGCCGAAAATCGGCAGGAATTGCTCCGGAAATTCGACCAGTCGGTTGACGAGGCGCGCCGGATGCTGGAATCAGCCAGTGAAGAGAAACTGTCCCGGATTTGGCGAATCCGAGCTGGGGAGAAGGTACTGTTTGAAGCTCCCCGGCTGCAGGCCATCAAATCGACTCTCATCAACCACGCTATTCAGCATCGAGGGCAACTGACCGTCTATCTTCGTTTAAACGACGTCCCGGTACCGGCCCTCTACGGACCTTCGGCCGACGAACCGGGTCACTGAACGGTTGAGCAGTCAACGATCGCTTGTGCTATCGTCGGCTGATCCGTTTGTCAACACCGGCAGAGATTCCACGGAGGCCAAGACAGTGAACCCTGTTACCACAAGCCGGCGCCAGTTTATGGGCTCACTCAGCGCAGCCGCAGCAACCATGGGAGCCAAACTTCTTGCTTCCACCCAGGCGAATCCGGGTGGTCTTCCCACGCGTTTATTGGGTCGGACCGGTGAGCGAGTTCCAATTCTTTGTCTGGGAGGCTGGCACATCGGAGCAATGAAGGATGGGAACGAGGCCATCCGCATCATGCATTCGGCTATCGACCAGGGGATCACTTTTTTTGACAATTGCTGGGATTATCAAGATGGTCACAGCGAGAAGCTCATGGGTCGTGCTCTGGCATCGGAAGGCCGGCGCCAGAAGATCTTTCTGATGACCAAGAACTGTGAGCGCGATTATGCCGGCTCTTTGAAAAACCTGGAAGACAGCCTGCGACGGCTACGCACCGATTACGTCGATCTGTGGCAATTTCACGAGCTGGTCTATGACAACGATCCCGACTGGGTGTTTGAAAAAGGTGGCCTCAAGGCGGCACTGGAAGCCCGGCGTCAAGGCAAGGTGCGTTACATCGGGTTTACCGGTCACAAGGATCCTCGTATTCACCTCAAGATGCTGGAGAAACCCTTTGACTGGGATACGGCGCAAATGCCCATCAATGTCATGGACGCCCATTACCGCAGCTTCCAGAATGAGGTGGTCCCAGTTTGTTTACAAAGGAACGTGGGAGTTCTGGGGATGAAGAGCCTGGGCGGTGGCTTTCCCCGCGGCACCATCACCGGGACCACCGACTTGGCTGCCGAAGAATGTATTCGCTATGCCTTGAGTCTGCCTATCAGTTCACTGGTAGTTGGGATCACGTCGCAACAGGATCTGAAGCAGGATCTGGCAATCGCCCGCGATTTCCGGCCGCTCAGCTCATCGGCGATGGGCGCCTTGGCGGCCCGCGCCAAGCCCTGGGCCGGCGATGGCCGCTGCGAGCAATTCAAGTCGACTCAGAACTTCGACGGCCCTCACCATCGTCGGCAACACGACTTTGCTACCGACTGAGTGGAACTTGAATTGCTCCGGACTGGCTGAAATGGCTGGAATTCCGTTATGGCAATTTCCGTTGGGGAGCGTTTTTGGGCCTCGAATCCCGGTCAGACAGAAGGCTTCCTGAAGCCTGTTTGCGCATGCTAGACTGCACTCACTGAACCGGGATGGGCCGCTAGCTCAACTGGCAGAGCAACTGACTCTTAATCAGTAGGTTCGGGGTTCGATTCCCTGGCGGCTCACCAATATTTTCAGTGGTCTACAGGGATTACTTGTGCTGAATGCCACTTTCTTCTGGACAAGGGTCCCGATAGGTTCCAAGAGCGGGCGGTAGGCACACCCGAGATGCGGTGGGGAGCAAGTCGGCAGGCCGTCGACTACGTTCGGCTTTCTCCCCCCCACTCAGCTCTCGCCCAAAAAGTTTTTTAAAAGGGCCAGTTCTACTTCCTTCTTCCCCAGCATCCGCTCCAACTTCGCGATCTTCGACTCGTAACCCTGCACGGCTTCCTTCCCCGAGAACACCTCGGGTCCCTTCTCCAACAACTCCCTCTTCCACTTCGAGACAGTGATGGGGTGGACCTGAAAGGCTCGGGCCACCTCGGCACCCGTGCCTGGGTTACGCAGGACCTCCAGAACCACCTGGAACTTGAACTTAGGACTGTAGCGCTTCCTCTTCCTCTTGCCCATCGGATATTTTCTCCTCGCTCGCTCGGAGAAAATATCAACCTCACCTGCCTTCTTTTCTTAGCTCAGCCGGTGGTTCCGCTTTAGGGGCTCACTTCCCTACGAACGGGGCGGAACGAGGATCTCACACCGGGGACCACTGGCACGGGTTAGCTTTCTGTCAATCGTCACCAATGGACAATCGAGCACCTCGGCCAGCGCCACGTACCAAGCATCGTAACTGGTCAGGTTGTTCCGCAATGCCCATATGCGGTCGGCAAACGGTGTGAAAGGAAATAACTCAATGTCGAGCTGCAGTAGGTCCCGGTGTGCACTAGTGGCTTCGAGTCGAGAGATTTTGCCGGCCCCTTCCAATCGGCGCAGGATGTTGCTGGCCTCGACCAACACCAACTCCGGACCGACCAAAGAGCCCCCGGCGATCACCGATTCCGCCCATTTCCCCTCGCGTCCCGAGTCGACCAAAGCCGCGACGAGTACGGATGCATCGACGACCGTAGTCACATCCGGTCCGCGTCACGGGCCCGTAAGATGTTGGACGGTTGGACGCGGGTCTCCGCCGCTTCCTTGCGGTTGCGGACTCCTTGCAGCCACGCGCCGACGGAGGGCCGGGAGGCGATCCGTTCCAACTCGCAGCGTAGGAATTGCTGCATGGATTGGCGTTGCAATGCCGCACGCACCGCAAGCTCGTCACGCACTTCCTGGGGGACGCCTCTGATGGTGATCTGTACTGACATGAACGCATTATGCCATCGGAGGCAGCGTTCAGCAAGCAGTTTGCGGCGTGGTCGAGGGCTGCCCACACCGCGCGCGCCGCGACAATGCGGCGATGGCAAAGCCCACGAGAGTTCCGAATTTTCAGGGAGCGGCTCATGGCTTCACCTTTGCGATCACTCTTCAGCTTCCTACCTTGGCGGACTCTCCCTGACTTGCACCGGATGGTGCACTTTTCCAGCCGGCCAAGCGGGCAAGGTTCCCCGGCTGGCTCCGACGACCCTGCAGCCAAAAACCAGAGGTGCCAAATAGCTAGGCCAAATCCACCCGCTGAGCAGGGCGGCGACACCCGCAGCACCGTAACACCAAGTCTCGATCACGGCATGCGAGGTTGGATCGTGAAAGACGATGCGCTCCGCAATGGTGTTCTGACCCGGCCGGGGAAAGGGATAATACTCGCTCCGCCGGAATGAGAATCGCATGGCGCCACTTCATAGCGTCTCTCTCCCGGCCCTTCAGCGGCTCACTAGTAAGCCATTGTCTGGGCCTTCCCGCAGGGCTTCCTAGTTTGACTCATCTAAATCGTCCAGGTAAGTCCATTAATGTACATAAGTATCTATATTTGATTGATTTATGACTAGTTCTGACATCCGATCTTGTCCCATACTGATCCGCTCCGTCCCCTTGCATCCGGCATTTGGTGGGGGGTATAGTGGTAGGTATGACACTCAGGAAACGACCTCTGCAGCGCAAGCCCCGCGGCCGGCATCCCCTGAACGCTCTGACACCGGCCTTTGTCCGCAACGTGAGCCAAGCCGGACGCTACTGCGACGGCCAGGGCCTCTATCTCGACGTGCGGCCCACGGGCAGCCGGGGCTGGATCCAGCGCCTCACCATCCGTGGCCGCCGAACCGAACTCGGCCTCGGCGGATTCCCCCTGGTCTCGCTCAAGGAAGCTCGCGAGAAGGCATTCGCGAACCGGAAGCTGGCCCGCGACGGAGGCGACCCCCGGGCCGAGAAGCGGCGGGCCGAGTCGATGCCCACCTTCGCGGACGCCACCCGGACGGTCTGGAAGCAGCTACGACCGGGATGGCGCTCCCCGCTGCATGCGCGGCTCTGGCTGGGGAGCCTGGAGCGCCACGTCTTCCCTCATATCGGGAAGATGGCGGTTGCGGAGGTGACGAGCGCGGACGTGATCGGGATCCTCGCTCCGATCTGGCACGAGAAGGCGCCCACCGCCCGCAAGCTGCGCCAGCGCATCCGGGCGGTGTTGGAATGGGCCGTGGCGATGGAGCTTCGGCCCGACAACCCGTGCGACCGGATCGGCCCGGTGCTCGGCTCGCAGGGGAACGCCGTGCGACACATGCGGGCGTTGCCCCATGGCGAAGTGGCGTCCGCGCTCCGGACGGTGCGGGCGTCGAATGCGCGGCCAGTGACGAAGCTGGCCTTCGAGTTCCTGGTGCTGACGACGACACGCTCCGGCGAGGTTCGCGGGGCGGTCTGGTCGGAGATCGACCGGGACGAGGGGGTGTGGACCATTCCGGCGCTACGTACGAAGGGGAATCGGGAGCACCGCGTCCCGTTGTCCCGACGAGCGTTGGAGATCCTGGAGGAGGCGCAGGCGCTCGGTGGCGGCAGCCCACTCGTTTTTCCGAGGGTGGGTGGAAAGCCAATCGGGAACACGGCCATGTCGGAACTGCTCCGGGGGTTGAAGATCGCAGCGGTGCCGCACGGCTTCCGGTCGAGTTTCCGGGACTGGGCGGCGGAGGAGACGGATCATCCGCGCGAGGTGGCGGAGGCGGCACTGGCGCACAAGGTGCGCAACCCGATTGAGGCGGCCTACCGGCGCACGGACCTGTTCGAGCGGCGGCGCCGGCTCATGGAGGACTGGGCGAGCTACCTGGATCAGCTGAAGGCAGTGAGCCGGATGATTCCAACCCATCCAGGCTCCTGCACCTGATGATCGGGTATTAGTGCTGATCTGGTGGATCGAGTCGTAGGCTGATCACCACAGAAGATCGCCGCCGCATAGAGCGCCTGCTCGAAGGCCTACGCGAAGCCGTAGTAGGCCGATACATCGCCTGAGACTCTCTGAGGCGAAATTTTCGAGAGATCCTAAAAAAACAAGCCCGCCATTTGGCCTATGTTAGCGTGGCGTGGACGGACCAAGGGTTAGGTATAGGCACTTGGACGATGTCCAGGCTCCGCCAGCGCTTCGCGGGCACAACAGGCAAGACCCGAGTATCCGGATCGGTATGTTGGACCTGCCGCGCGGTTTCGACACACCAACGTTCTGACGGACAACACACTGGTCGGTATCGACCACTATGATTGGGGCGCTACAGTCTCTTTTTCTCTGCGTCCTTGTAAACGAAGCAGTCCAACAAGGCGGCCCGCATCCCCCAGATTTCTTTATTGCGTGCATCCTTTGGAGGCGGATCGCGAAACCAAGCCAGGTCGTTAATTTTTTCCAGAAGGCATCCGTACTTTTGCGTTGTCCCTAATGTACTTGGCGCAAGATCGAAGAAGGTCGCCAGCCCATTCCTGGATCCGTCATTCAGCGATACGAAACGGTCTGGCTTGGCAAGCGTCAGCAGTCTGCTCGCAATACCCTTACGGATTCCATCCAGATCCACAAGGGACGCATAGGCTTCAATCGCTGCGTCCGGAAAATCAGCATCATTGGCGAGGCATAAACGTCGAATGACCGTCTGTATCTTCTCACCGTAACGACCAAATACGGTCGGCTTGGCAGATCCTCGCATGCGACCGAGCAATGCCCAGTTATCCTTTCCCAAACCGAGCAGGCGAGACTGATCGCCATCACCAAGGTCATGCCAGTCTCCCCGTACGACGCTGCCCAATTTTCGAATGGTTTCCCTCCAGCTATTCCTTTCCCCCAGAACCGACCATGGATTGTTGGGATGATGCTTCCTGCTCCAGCGCTCCCACCACTGGTCGCATTGCTTCAAGGCTGCGACATAGCTTCTCCAGTCATCGACTTCGTTTAGCAACCATACGGGCGGCGACTCATCGAGCGACGCTGGATCCCACGTCTTTGCCTGCTGGGGAGGGCGGTGTTTCCTCCAATGGTCCGCGTAGAAGTTGATGGCGACTTCGTCGAGTACAGTGCACCGTGCGCGCAACTGATTGAACCAACACTCTGCGGCTTTCGTGTCCGAAGTCTCAAACAGCGCCTCTTCGTGCCCCAGCACCTTTTCGTCCCCCCCGAAACCGGGACACGTGAAATTCGCGCTTCCAATCCAAGCAAGGGACCTGCCTGCACCTCGGAAAATGTAGATTTTTGGATGAAAACGCCGCCTTTCGTTAGAGGCAGGACCCGCGCGCAATTCCCCCATATCGGCCAATTCCCGCAATGCGTTGGGATGAGTTATGTTGCCCCATAGGCCGACGATCGCACGAACTACAGGGGGAGGAGTTTTCCGGCGCAATGCACAAAGACCTCGGTTGGGAGTTGCCCAAGCTGTCGCGAGATCGATTTCGGTTGCCCACTCAAGGTTTTGGGAGAAACGGTCCAGTATGTTCTTATGAGTGATCAGCATCTCATCGCCTCCAGCGTTGGGTCGCTCATTGCCTTACATGCCAGGCGTCGTGCTAACCTTCGCGAGCTTCGGTGGGATTCTCCGGCTCACTGTCGTCGTCACGGTAGCAATTATCGTCAACTCTGGAGCCGCTCACAAGCGGGGAGCGAGGACATTCCCGGATCCACGAAAAATTCAAGGCTACGAGAGGCTTTAGAATTGACGATCTCCCTTGCGCCAAGGGTAAGCCCATGGGCTTGCAGCCGTTGCCCCTGTCAGTGGCCATCGAAAACACTAGGGTCCTCATGATACGGTTCCCCCTGCGGCGAGAGGTTCCCGACATCTTCGACCGACGGCGGAATGGATCGCCTTGGAGGGTTCCGAATGGCGGCGCTCCCTTGGGCAACTGGTCCGCCGCGACGCAGCCCGCCCGGCCTGAAAATGAGCGATAAGATGAATTCAAGGGATTGGACTATCGGGAAGCCATTAGTTTGAGACAATGTGGGCGCCACGCAGCGGCAGACACCTCTTTACTATCGCGATTACGTGGCGGGGGGCCTTACAGTTCGAGCTCAGTAATGTTGATCCGAATATAGCCGCTGAGGTCGCGGTCGAAGTCTATGACCAAGACGATCACCCAGCAGAAGGAGTAGACACGTGCCACGTGTAGTGGTTCGGGACGGGAATCACATCCGCTTCGTCGGTAGGGTCAATGCATATGCCCACCTCCAGTTTATGTGGAACATTTACCACCTCCTACGGCTCGGGTACGAGGACGTGGTTCTGGACTTTTCGAAATGTGAGTGGGCGTATCTCGACGGCATGGTCCTACTCCTCTCAAGCGCTGATGCACTGCGGCGTGACCGTATCTATGTGTCGCTCACACTCCCGGAGAAGCCAGAACTAGAGCGCCTCTTCCTCAACACGAATTGGGCTCATTTCCTGGATCCGGACCGCTTTCAGAAGAGTGTCGCGGTTAACGACCGGCATCTGGCAACGGAGCGCTTCAAGGAATTCAACCAGCAGCAAAGACTCGTGAATGGATTCATGGATATTGTGATGCGGAACATGACGTTAGATCGCAACGTCATCGCCGGACTGGAATGGTCCGTCAACGAGATCACGGATAACGTGCTCAATCACGCAGAGTGCGATGAAGGCGGGATCGTCCAAGTCAGCACTAGCGGACCCTCGAAAGGTAATATTTGGGGTTGTTGATTCTGGAAGAGGTATATTGTCGTCCCTCCGCGAGGGGCACCCCCTCCTGCGGAACGACGCACAGGCCATCGATGAAGCGATGAAGGCCGGAATCACGCGAAACCCCGATGTCGGCCCAGGTAATGGTATTGCCGGTGCCCTAAGAATCGCGATGTTGTCGGAAGGATCGTTCTCGATCACATCAGGACGGGCGAGGATTTTGGTTCGGAGCGACCCGATGACTGGAAGCCCGGACTCGACGGTCTACAAGAGGAGGGTATCGCAACGGCTTCAGGGCACGGTCATCTACGCGGAAATCGGCCTTGACACACACCTTCACTTGGCCGAGGCGCTCGGCTTCGCTGGTGAACTGCATCAGCCGGACATCATCGAGTTACTGTATGAAACTGAAACGGGAGACGCCATCATTCTCACAATGCGTGAGGAATCCACTGGGTTCGGATCTAGAGCCGCCGGCCGACAACTGCGCACCAAATGCATAAACTTGCTGAACGCCGAACCGACGAAGCCGCTGTTGCTAGACTGGTCCGGCGTGCCCTTGGTGTCCAGTAGCTTTGCCGATGAACTTGTTGGCAAGCTGTTCGTAAAACTAGGGCCTCTGTCGTTCTCGGCTCGGGTGAGGAATCTTGGAATGGATGCCGTGGTGGGTGGCCTTGTTGAAAAGGCCATATTGCAGCGAGTGGCACAAGTAGCAAGCGGCACAACAGTCCAGGGCGACAATGGGTAACGAGCGCCGATGGTGTGGGCCGCGAAACGGCGCGACGCGGTGATGGAAAGGTCGGGTCCACACTCAGGAACGACGTACGCGACTTCGACCTGCTGATGGAGTCCGTTAGCTTGCTTAATGGCCGTTGACACGCTCAAGCTGTTCGGTTTCAGTCCTCGCTACTCATTCAGGGAAGGAAGATCGCTCCGTCGGTGTGGTCATCGGCGGCGATTGCACCGGATCGGCACCGCGTTGTCCGGAGGGGAATTACGACCGCTGAAAAGTGGCGTTTCGTGCCGATCGGGGAGTGCACATGAGACAACGGGGGGCATGTGCACAGAAGAGGCCTTTCGACGTGCACGGAGACTTCTCTCTAACCTGCTGTCCCCGTTTCAGTTACGGCTCGGCGCGCGACTTGGCCGTGCCGATCGGGGAAATCGGAGGTGGACGGGAGCGACCCCCCTGTTTTGATGACCGGTACGGCACAGCGGGGCAGGCTGATGTGCACTGGCGTGCCATCGCCTGGGGGGGTCGCTCCCGTCTCACTGATCCCTGGCGGGAAGGCCCCTGCGAAGAATCCTGAAGACCTGTTATGGCTATGCAAGGCGTCCGTTCCTTACACGTGGCACATGATCTATGATGACCACAGGCTACACGTGCCACGGTGGTACGCTTGAAGCATGAGGATTTTCCGCATCCTCTTGGACGAGTACCTGGACCGAACCCCGGAATGTCTGAACTCGGAACGTGATGTGGATGTCAGCGTTCGGGTCCGCTCCCTGCTACGAGGCATAACCGAAGAACTCCCCGAGAACCTAGTCTTAATCAGGTGCTCCATCGAGCGGCGGGCGGAGGATTTCGTCGAGACGGGAACCAAGTTCTGGCGATGGCTGAAAAGTGTGCTCGCTCCATCCCGCGATTCGGCCAAGGGATAGACTGGAAGGATAGATCCCATGCTCGACACACTCACCGCTGCTGATCGACTCGAAGCCAGCTTGGCCGCAGTTATGACTGGCTTGGAAGCGGACATGAAAGCATCCCTAGCACAGATGGCAACCCGACTCTACCGCGTGCTATGGATTTATGCTGGAGGAGTCGTGGGCGCGCTGGTCGGCCTGATCGGAACCGCCATTGCCGTCGCCAACGTCCCGGATCACTATCTTCCCGAATGAGCTCTCAGCCCGTGATCGAGACCGGCCGGTTCTGGGGGATCAAATAAATTCTTGGAAAGCACTTGGTGGATAGTGTTTCAAGAAAAGATCGGCGAGATCGTTTCCCTCGATCAAGCGCACAAGCTGGGCCGGATGCTCTTTATTGTGGTCGGCTAGCTCTGCCGAGGCGGCCTCGTTACAATGGCCTGTTGTAAGGAGCACTCCGCAGTCGAGGTCGTTTTTCTCCCAGCCCCCCAACAGTTGTTTCAACTTCTTCTGGAGAGCCCCCTTCTCGACGACACCTTCGTAGGAAAACACCTGAACGCCGACCCTAAACTCCGGGAGCAAGAGGGGATCACCCACCGTTACAACAATATCCGAGCCGGCTTCACCAGAACCTTCCTGGACCGTTACCGCCTCTGCGGAGTATCCCATGCGCTCGAAGAGGGTGCGGCAGAATCGCCTAGACAGATCGGCTCTAGTGAACTCCCTGTGAATTAGCTGGGGGAGGATTTCCCGGAGCTCATTATGTATCCGCCTGAATCTAACTTGGTCCGAATCTGGTCGTTGTCCTGCCTCAGGGAGATCCCCCAAGAACGAGGTGAAAGAGGTGGTGTCGTGGATCTGGTAGAAACGACCTGGAAGCCCCAAACGGAAGCGGAGGTGAGACGAAACGATCCCGTCGTACATGTCCACCGGCTCCAGCGTGACAAGCTCACAAGGTCTAAATGACCGAAAGTCTCCGTCTAAACCATTCGCCGCGGTGGAATAGCAATATGGGCCTGTGACCCTTACGACTGAGAACTGCCCCCTCTCTGGTTGATGGGGGTAGAGGAGATAGTCTCCATATTTGACTCTTTCAAGGAATCCCATACATCTCTTGGCCTCTTGTTCGTAAGAATCTAGAGGTGTACCCTGTTCAATCTTTTTCTGAATCTCCCGTAGATTCTGACTATCTTTGTAAGACCAACCTATCCGCGCTCTGCCGGCTTTCAGTTCGCAGAAGACACCGGGAACAGGTTGGCCTTGAATAGCCGCTCTCACCACAAAAACTTGTGACCTCCTTTCAGCCTCCTGGCCAGTTCTAGAATTCATGGTGCTTGGGCATCGTGCTCTTGGGCCAATTTCTCCCGTTCCGCCGCCTGCTGCTCATGGAACTCCCGCCGACAGTATATCCCCTCTCTGCCGCTTACCCTTCTGTCCCCACTTGGTGAGCCTCCTGCCGACGATAAATCACATCCATTGACGGATCGTCGCTGATAAAAGGCGTTGAAGTCGATGGCTGGGAAAAGGAGGCTCGTCTGGCTCTTGGTGGCGGCGGATCCGGGCAGGGAGCAAATTAAGCATCCGGCCAGACTTGCGGACCATCACCAGGGAAGCAGATGGGGAAGGAAACCGGAGCCTCTGATCTACGCGAGCGCCGGAGCGTGAGCTTGTGTCAGACTAGTCCAGTCTGCAAGAGGCCATGGCGAGACAGCGCAGCCTGTTCAAGTACTACTCAGACCGGAGGTGGGGCGAAGCGTTCCTGGCGGGCCGCTTTCGCTTCTGGTCGCTCGCCTATTTCAAGGATCTCGAAGATACGGGCGGGCGCGGCGATGCGTATGAAGGCACGGGGATATTCCAGCCGAAGGGTGGGCTGCAGATTACGAACATGACGCGAGGCACAAGCTTCACGATGCCGTCGCACGCCTTCGAGTCAACGGTGCGTTGCGACGAGATTTTCGTGTTCTGCATGAGCAGGACACTCTCGGCGGCCTTGTGGGATGAGTTTAGTGCTCTCATGTGCGTGGAGATCTTGGACATACCGGCCTTCTGCAGCCGCGTGGCATCTCGCCTGCCCGAAGGTGCGAGGTTCCCGATTCGCGCCGGACAAGAGCGCATCGGGTGGCGCGTTGAGTATTACGATGCTACGGATGATCCCGACACGCGGTGGGCACTGCCGGATCGTATCGCCCTGTCGAAACTGTTGGCGTTTGCGCGTCAAGAGGAGTATCGGTTGGTCTTCAGCACGACGGGCGCGCTTGATTTCGAGAATGTCTCTCTGACACTCAAGCCCGTAGATGCTCCTCCGACTGCGCCGGCAGCCCATCATAGCTCGTGTGATGTCGATGTTGGGAGCCTGCGGGATATTTGCCGCGTTCACGAAACGCGCCCATTCTGAACCAATCGACCCATTTGAGGGTGGCCAGTTCCAGCGCTTCGACAGAGCATCACGGTCCACGACGGTTGATGACCTCGGTCTTGTAGAGGCCGATGCGGATGAAGGCCGGGGCCGATCCGTCCCCTGGACTTGATGGCGGTAACGTACTTTACCGACAATAATTCGTCCCCCACCGAGCCGGCTCGCAGGATGGACACAACATGGAGGCCGAGACTATCAGGTAGGACCAGGTGAGCAGTATTGCGAACGTTGCAGACGGTCGCCGAGACAGTTCCGCACTTGGCAGTCGCAAAGCTTTACGGCGACTCGTTTCGGGTGGGCGCAAAGGGGGTCTCGTGCCGATCCGGGAGTGTGAATGAGACAAGCCGGGTGGATTCACAAAAATTGGTCCCAGTCGTTCACAAATACGCTTACCCCGATCTTTTTTCCTTTCAGGCAGTTACGGCCCCATACCCCCAGGTCCGCGGTGCCGATCGGGGAGATCGGAGGTGGACGGGAGCGACCCCCCCTTTTTGCTGCCCGGTGCGGGCACGGCGGTGTTGCGCAATTCACATTTGCGCAACACCCCCTGGGGGGGTCGCTCCCGTCCAAAATATCCCTGGCGGGAAGGCCATAAATGGCATCCGTGGCGGGCAAGATGGGACGCATGAGCGTCCCCGACATCCACGAGCAACGGCCGGAGATCCTCAGAAAGCAGGCGGTGGAGAGGCTCCGCGGCCGCCGCGCTTACCGCTGTCCGGAGTGCGGCTATCGGAGCTTCCAGAGAGACTGTTCCCGCTGCGGACGTGATCGGGATTCTGGCTCCGATCTGGCACGAGAAGCCACCCAACGCCCGGAAGCTGCGCCCGTGGCCATGTTGGCCTTCGAGTTCCTGGTGCTCACGGCGGCGAGGTGGGGCGAGGTGCGGTGGGCCGAGTGGTCGGAGATCGATCAGACACAAGGGATGTGGACGGTTCCCGAGACGCGCATGAAGTCCAAACGCGAGCACCGGATGCCGCTTTGCCACCGGGCGAAGGAGATTCTGGACGAAGTACGGACGCTGGATGATGGAGCCGCTCGGCTGGTCTTCACCCGAGGGGGCGGCAAGCCGCTCGCCGACAGGCAGCTGCGCCACCTGCTCCACCGGAACAAGATCGCGGCCGTGCCGCACGGGTTCCGGTCGTCCTCCCGACAGGCTTCGTGACAGGGCGTTCGCGCCGGCTTCCGGGAGGTCGATTCTGACCGCTGAAAAGTGGGGTTCCGTGCCGATCGGGGAGTGCACATGGGACAAAGGGGGGCATGTTCACAACGAGGGCTCTTCGACGTGCACGGACACTTTTCTATAACCTCCTGTTCCGGTTGCAGTTACGCCTCCACTCACGGCTCGCACGTGCCGAACGGGGGAGAGCGGAGATGGACGGGAGCGACCCCCCTTTTTTGCCTCCCAGATCGGCACTGCTGCGCGCGCGATTTTCACACGCGCACGTATCCTGTGGGAGGGTCGCTCCGTCCCATCAATCCCTGGCGGGAAGGCCCCTGCGAAGATTTCTGAAGACCTCTTGTGGCCATCTGAGTCGTCCATTCTCCCCCACGTGGCACAACATGATTTATGTATGACCACAGGCTACAAGTGCCACTGTGTATGCTTGAGAGACGAAGATTTTCCAGGACCGCTTGGACGACAACCTGGAAGAGACTGCCATCGAGATCAAGACGCGGGGGGTGTCGTGATCCGAACTATCGTCGAGATCTTGGAATGGAGCCCGGATTTTGTCTTGGTCGGCGACTCCGGCAAGGGGTAAACTGGAGCCAGGTTGAGCAACGAACAACTCTTGACCATCGTCATATCCATGCTCACTGCAACCCTCGCCCTTGCTGGCCTCATCGTGGCCCAGTCTCGCGCCCCTCGGCGGGATATGGCTCGGATGGAGTCTCGGGTTCGAGTTTCGGATGGACCGGGTGGAGTCACGGCTTCGAGAAGCCGCACGGGAACGCACCGATACTCCGGGACCGACTAGGGCGGATCGAAGGCTATCTGGACTTGCTGCGGCAGTTTTTCTTAGGGAACGGACGTGGTACGGCGGCTTGACCGTCCCGACCCGGTACCCATGCCAGTTGGAGCAGCGTGGAGCCCGTGCGACGAGCTACTACCTCAAATCCAGTGCTTTGTAGCGCGCTATTCCGTATACGGTACCTACCGCGGAGCGGAGAGAGGGGGCACGGTTGTCGCTCGCACCTTCCTCGGAGATCTCGATTTGGCCCCGTTCGGAACCAGAACGTCGGCGCTCTTCCTGAAGGCGCTCGACAAGACTACGAACGATCTCCAGTTTAAGCTTCCCGGACGCGAGTGGGGGTTTGCTCGCAAGGGGTGAACGTCTTTCTGAGGGACTGTCTCTACAACGTCTACCTTCGCGATCAACATTGCCTCGTTCGGTCGGAGGCGTTTCTCGAGATCCCGCTGGACAGCATCGTCGCCGCTAAGATTTGCGAGTTGGGGTACGACCTTCCCCGTTGGACGACCATCAAGGCCCTCGACTACGCCACCAACGAGAAGTATCAAAGGGCGTTTGAGTGCATCGCCAAGGCGAAAGGCTGCTCACGCGTTCATATCGATGCTGTGTTGCAGGGAGCGCGAAAGGAAGAACCAGATGCAGAAGAAAGAACGCTGAATCTCCGGTTCTGAGGACGAGTTCCAGGCCGGTCGTAGAAGCTCCGCATAATCCCCTTTATCGTATTCTGAGCCCCGTCCCTGACGCCCCGGTTTTCTGCGCCGGTTGAGGAACTCCGCCAACAGCCCCTGGATCGTGTATCCATGAGACAGGACTCCGCTCAGTGTCCGTAACCCAGTAGCTGCAAGGTTGAGCAGTCGCTTCGGTCGCCGCACGTTTGATCGTTGACACGAATTGGACCCCACAATTAAACTTATTGAATGCAGTCATTTCCAAAGTCTCAGGTTTTCGGAGTTTGCATTTCCCTCATCGTTTTCATTGCGTGTCAATCTCCGACAAGAGAGCATTCCCAACGGAAGCCGCAGCGGGACGTCAACCGAGTCCTTAAGGCTGCTGAGGGGGGAGACGCCGCCGCTCAAGTCAGAGTAGCGGAATGGTACACGATCGGGTGGGGCGTTGACACGACGGGGTTGTCCTATCCGGAGCGTCTCGCCGAAGCTGCGAAGTGGTACCGCAAGGCCGCCGAGCAGGGGCACAAACACGCCCAATGGGAACTTGGTCACCAATACGAGACTGGCCTTGGTGTGCCAAAGGACCGTTCCGAAGCGATGAAATGGTACCGCAAGGCCGCCGAGCAGGGACACGGGCTTGCTAAGCATTTCCTGGAGATATACCTGAACGAAGTCCGGCAAGCCAAGTTTGCGCTCGACGCCGCCGAGCAAGGAAAGGTGAGAGCACAAAGCGATCTGGCTCAGATGTACATGGACGGCCGTGGCGTAACTCAAGACTATGCCGAAGCCATGAAATGGTACCGCAAGGCCGCCGAGCAAAAAGATGGTAATGCTCAATACCAACTGGGCCGAATGTACGAAGAAGGCCTTGGTGTGACTAAGGATCTGGCCGAAGCCAAAAAATGGTACCGCATGGCTGCCAAGCTGCTCCACTCCTATGCTGGCCGTGCATTAGAACGCCTTGAGCCGAAGAACCCATATCTCCGTTGAGGCCAACAGGACCGTGGACTTGTTTGTCGCTACGGTCTTCGGCGTGTTCCTGCAATGACCGCATCCACTTGTGCAACGACCCCGATCCAGGCCTGCTGCCACTCGCCCTTTCCTTCGTTGAACTCAGATCAGATAACTCACATCCAATAGGGGTGATCTGGCTGAACAGTCGAGCCCGTAGGAGTGTCTACGATCGGCGATGGAGAGGGGACCAAAGACAGCCCCGCGCTGCCGTTTCTAGAGCATCCACACTGATCCGCCCTGAGCGCAAAATCAACACCAGCGGCTGGATCCGATTCTCGCCCTAGATCTTATGCCTATGCTCCAAGTGCTCCAGACAATTTGGAATCGTCCTCTGAGCGCTGTCGCTTGTCTGCTTGTCATCTTGTGGGTGACGCTCACGATTAATCACGTCGCTCCATATGTGCGCACCGCTCAAAACGTAGATCGAGTCGAGCTGCTGCTGTGGCAGCAACTCGACCCCGGCAAGATATCGTCGCGTTTGACAGAGATCGAACTCGCGGAACTGACAGCTGAAATGGACGCGGAGCAGGCCGCAAGATTCCGACAGGACCTTGAGCGCAATCGAGAGAATCTACGCCAAGAGGTTCGGCGGATGGCCCACGAGATAGTGAATCAGGAGCGAAAACAAGAACCAGAGCGGCCACGCGAGAAAATTTCCGCTGAACCAGATGTGCCATACGCGGAAGTGATGGGTGAGATGGTTTCGGAGCAGGCAGCAGGGATTCGGAGTCTACGAGAACAGCGGCGGCAGCTGGAGCGAGAACAACGGCGGAAACAGCGGGGAAAATGAGAGCAAAGTAACGAATCTCTTGAGTGGTTCCCACCCGCCGAATTGACGAACAGCGACAGGGGTTTTTTCCAGAACGTCAGATCCCGAATGTGCCCCATTTCAGTGGTAAGCCCCCTCCAAGAGGACTGGGCTTCCTAGGAAGTGAGGTGTCCGTTGGGACCGAGCCGTCTTCAAAAACGAGCGGGGGCACGGCCTCGCCTTCTGGATCACGACGATCATGGCCGAGATCGTAATCGGGATTCTGGCCAGTATCATCGTCATGTGGTTTAGCCGACAAAGGGAATTCCGTGCCGACAGGGGCGGAGCAAGTTTGGCGGGCCGTGAGAACATGATTGCGGCCTTGGAGTCGCTGCGTAGATCGGTGGAGCAGCCCCACCTTCCCGACCAGATCTCTGCATATGGCATTTCGGGCAGGGGTAGCCGTGGAATTCTGCGCTTTGTTCATGACCCACCCCCCACTGGAGGAGCGAATCGCGGCCTTGCGAACGGGCCGATGATGCCTTGCGACTGCGAGTTCAAGAACTAGTCGGAGATCGAGGGAAAAAAGGGCTTCGCCGTGTCGATCCAGGGGTGTAAGGGAGACAAAAGGCACGACGTACATCGCGTCGGTCTGCCGACTTACACATCCAATTTGCCGGATCTCCTTGATCTTCTTGCGGTTACAGACATATCTCCGGACCCCGGTGGCCGATCGGGGATTTCGGAGGTGGACGGGAGCGACCCCCCTTTTTTGCCTCCCGGATCGGCACTGCTGTGCGCGCGATTTTCACACGCGCACGTATCCTGTGGGAGGGTCGCTCCGTCCCATCAATCCCTGGCGGGAAGGCCAGAAATGACACCTCTGGTGTGGAGACGGCGTGGCGTGAAGACAGCGCGCCCCTCGCGCCCGGGCGCCCGGCGCGAGCTGCGTGGCTGGCCGCATTGGACACCGAAGGCCATGATTCCTTGCGCGATCCCGCATGGCGGGCGGACCGGGCGAGTAGTATTATTCAACCGTTTCGTACTCGATGGGAGCGACTGATCCCGATCCTCGGGGTGAACGAAGAGAACCATGATCCCCAAGCGCATCACCAGGGCGCAAATCGAGAAGGCCATACGGCTCATCATCCGTGACGGGGTGCCACTGCGCAGAAAGAGCCGAGACTACTGCTTGGTGACGAGAGGCGAACACTTGCCTCCGAAGTACACGATTGCGGTGGCCCATCTGGTCGCCACAGGGAAGTTGCTGAGCCCAGATCGATTCTCAGGAGGCTCGGAATCCAATGAGTTTCTCCGGCGGCGGGGCCTCGCCGTCACCGAGTGCAACTGCGGGGGCAGCGTCCGTCACGGCGGCCCTCCACCCGTTTCCCCCACATCGAAGAGAAAAACTCGTCCGGCCCCTACCACGCGCCACTCCGAGCGGTGTCGCGAGTGCAAGGTCCGGGTCAGGCAGCTTCTCGGGCGCATTTACGGAGCGTGCATTCGCGACCACCGATTCCAATGGGAGACCAGCCTCACCGCTTATGCGGGAACTCCGATTGGTCCGTTACTGCGGGACGTGGCCGGGGTTTTGGAGGGATATCGGGGATACGGCATCGGCGAGTTCGTGCGAAGCAACGTGCTGGCGGGCTGTGACTACTGGGTTCCCGACCCTGGATTCGTCGTCGAGTTCGATGAGAGCCAGCATTTTACGCGCCCCCGGAAGCTCGCCCTTTCCGTGTACCCTGATGCTCATCCCTTGGGGTTCGCCGCGAGGCGCTGGCTCAAGCTCTGCGAACATCACGATGCAAGGGACAACAACCCCCCGTTCCGCGACGAACAACGAGCCTGGTACGACACACTTCGTGACCTCGTCCCGTCGATCAGAGGGCTGCAGCCGACAGTGCGGCTCTACGCCCGCGACCGGGTTTGGTGCTCGCTCGATCCGGAAAGCATGGCAGACCGGGAGTGCTTCTCGAACCTGATCCATGATCGAGTCGCTCGCTTCAGTAGAACGGCGGTGCGAATCAGCTGGTCGGCCGCGCGACGGGAATCGACCCTTCGCGTTGGGATGGTATTCCCTCATGTCGAATAGCGATCCTCGAACGGTGTTCCGCCCAGCGGTCCCGGGACCCAGAAACCGGACGTTCCCACTGCCGATTCATTCGCCGGTGAGGCCGTCGATTTCGTGCTCTTCCCCGAAGGCTACGTTTCGGCATCCGACCAGGAACGCTCTAAAGCACTGACGAGGCTCGCCGCGGAACTGCGCGCCCCGTTGCTCGTGGGGGCAATCGACAGGACTGTCGATCCCACCCGTCGGGCCTGGCAGGTTCTTCTTCATTTCGATCCCGATGGCTCCCGCTCCCGGGTGTATGCCAAACACTCCACAGCCGACGCCGTAGCATTCGAGCAGTCGGATTGGGAGCCGAGCTCTGCTCTCCCGACCTTCGAACTGTGCGATACGATGGCCGGGGCGACGATCTGCCACGATCAGTATCTCGGGCTCTTTCCCCGCGCGCTCGCGCGGCGCGGCGCACGCCTGTGGGTCAATCCTAGTTTCGACAACGTAACCGCCATCAAATGGTCATCGATTCTGAGGCTGCGAGCGGTGGAGAACCGCTTTTGCAGTCTCTGTACGCTCCATTACAACGTAAACCGGAAGAAGACCCACCCCTTCGCGTTCTCTCCCGACGGCGCAGAACTCTGGGCTAGGCAAGCAGGTTCCGATGATGCACAGGCTCTCTCCGAATGTAGCGAGGCCGGAAGCATCTAGGTGGTGGAACTCGATATGACCAAGGTCGGCGAGCCGCTCGACTGGTCAAAGATCCCCTCCGCCGACAAACCCAAGCGCCCACGGAACGGGAAGCCCCTAAAGCCCATTACTGTTGCATTGAGAGACGGACAGCCGGCCGTCCTCGCAAGCCCGGATCGAGAAACTGACCATTCCGGCTTCCGGGTCCAGACCGCCCAAGGTCCGGTCTACGTCGGAGTGGTGTCGAGCGAGCGCATTCTGGATGCGGCCGCGTGCTTCCAGGTGCTCGATCGCGCCAAGCACATGAAGTGTACTCCAATCATCTGGAATCACTGGGAGCGGCTTCCCGCCGACTCGGCGCGCCTCGCGACCCTCATGATGGGTAGAGCGATCGAGTGCTGCGCGCCTGTTGTGATTTCGGATGGAGACCAGATCCATGAACTCTTGGAGTTAGCAAACAGAGTCAAGATCCCCACTCGGAGGGAGATTGAACCGTCCGGACAGGCGATCATCGATCTCGGATACGCCTGGGGACTGGACAGCGCGTTCAAGATGGTCACCAAGTATCTGCCGGCAGACTTGACAAAACTTGCATTGGACCGCTATCGGAGTCTCGCTTGATAGCCACTCTCGGTGTCGATCTTGTGTCGCAGTTGAAGCGTACGGACACCTGATAGGGATCGCCTCGGAGCACCTCCCCGCCCGCGCACACGCTCAATGGCGACTAGGTGGGCAACGACCTCGACGGCTGGCGGCTTTAGCCCGGCAGTCGGCGTGCCTTTCCTGATCCGCCTCGGCAGGGTTCATGGCGGTCACGGCACAGGTCGGATATTCCGTGCAAGTCGCGGCGGGGTGCCCCCTGTGTTGGCGGCTATGAAAAAGTGCAGGAAAAGCGGCCGTCGAAATGTCAGGCCTCGCGGTCGTCAGCGCATGGCGATCCAGGGTCGGCCCGTCCGTTCACGGCCACGAAAGGCCAAGGACATCCGATTCATCCCGGTGGAGAGAATGGGGGAGAGAGCGGTGCCGGAAATTTCATAACTCTTTTATAGTGAATAGGTTACGGAACTTATAGAAACAGTCCGCAGGGATTGTTGGGACGGGAGCGAACCTCTTGGGGAGAACAGTTTCAGTTCTAGCTACCCAGAACCGATTCGTAGACCTCTTGATTGAACCCTACGATCAGAGTCCGGTCTTTGTGGAGGGTTGGCGCTCTCAGGTTGCCGGTCGGTCCTAGGAGCGCGGAAGCCACCGAGTCGTCGCCCGGAACGTCTGCCATCCTCAGGTGAATCACTTTCTTCCTCTTGGCAGCAAAGATTTCGTCGACCTGGGCCGCCAATTCCAACGCCTCCTTCCGCTTCAGGACCTGCTTCCTGGCGTTGGTCTCGGAATCCACCTGCAGCTTGTTTTGCGCGAGAAACTCCTGCGCCTTAACACAGGACTTTCAGCCGGGCCGGTGATACATCCACTCAATCTTCTTCAACTTGCCATCTCCTCGAGTCATGGGATTGTCTTTTCGGGAAAGCCTCACGAGCAACGAATCGTCTCCTAGGCAACCAGAATAACATTCTATCCAATAGAATCACCCCGTCTCCTTCTTGAAGGTATTATTCCGCAGATCCTTTACGACAAGGCATCAAGGGTTTGCGAAATCGACGCGGCCAAGGCTCTTCCACCACGCGCCGATGTTCCCGCCGTCACGCTTGCCAACAAAGCAGACCCGTTTTCTTGTAATCTGCCGGCAGGGACCTCGATATAACGGGCAGGGGTCGGTGGAACCATTGGCGGCAGCTTAACTGACCCGCACGGAAAAGAATCTCACTCCAGAGGACGGCAGAATGAACGACGACACCCGGGACGCCCCACCTGCGGAAGCAAACCAGGACTACTCGGCAGCATACGCTCCGAAAGCGCTCCGGGAGAAGATCGCGGCCGCTGCAAAATTGGCCGGGAAAAAGCTCCTGCGCATGGTGCTCACGTTGTACTACTGCCTACAAGATCCCGACACGCCGGCCAAGGCAAAAGGAATCATTGTGGCCGCCCTCGGTTACTTCATTGTGCCGCTGGACGCCATTCCGGACATCATGCCGGGGGCAGGATACTCCGACGACCTCGGGGCACTGGCGCTAGCCTTCGCAGCCGTGCTCATGCATATCAAGCAGGAACATCGGCAGCGCGCCATGAGGAAGCTGGAGGATATCTTGGGGACGTTTCCGGCAAAGGTTGACACCCGGGGAATCCGAGAAGAGGTCGAATAGACAGACTCCTCTCTGGCCCCTCTCCCCGGCAGACGCAGGCGCTTGTTGGCGCTCACGTGTCCTGATCGGATCCGGAGAGCCGCCCGGAAAAACCGCTAAAACGGCGCGCGGGTTTCTCCCCCAAAGACTGGAACGAGAGGGCCGCCCTTTTTCGAGCTTGACGACCATGGGCGTCCACCCGCTGTCGTCTCCGACCCGCGCCCTCCTGACCGCTCCCACTATCTCCATGCGCAGCGGAAAGTCTCCGCAAATCCGGTTAGAACGCCTCCTCTGCGGTTGGTATGATGACACCCTATGAAGTTCCCCGAGTTTTACTCCAGGGATGCACCGGTCATCTCTTTCGAGTTATTCCCTCCTAAGACGAAGGCGGCTGCCAAGAGACTTCAGAAGAGGCTTCCCAAACTGATCTCTCTGGAGCCGACCTTCCTCACCGTGACCTATGGGGCTCTCGGCAGCACCCGGGAGCGAACACTCGAGGTCGTCTCCACCATCAGGAACAGATACCGCTACGAGGTGGCCCACCATCTGACCTGTGTGGGACACACCCGGGAAGAATTGACCCGAATCCTGGAGCAGATCCGCGCCGAAGGGATCGAGAACATTGTGGCCCTGAGGGGAGACCCCCCAGCCGGAGAAAGCCAATTCGTCCCGCCCCCGGGAGGATTTCGATACGCCAACCAGCTTGTTGAACACATCAGACAGGTGGACGGCTTTGGAATCGCGGTGGCCGGCTATCCGGAAAAACATGTCGAGGCGCCCGATTTCGAATCCGATCTTCGCCAACTCAAGCACAAAGTCGATGCCGGCGCCGATGTCGTCATCACGCAGCTCTTTTACGACAACCGCCACTTTTTTGAGTTCGTGGAACGTTGCCGCAATTCAGGAATCACTCAGCCCATCATCCCCGGCCTTCTCCCCATCCTTGGACTGCCGCAGATCCGCCGAATCACAGGCATGTGCGGTTCAACCATCCCCGACTCCCTGATGGAAGAGCTTCTGGAGGCCAAGGAGGATGTGAGCCGGGTCCGGGAGATCGGAATCCGGCATACCGTGGAACAGGCCCTCGACCTCCTCGGCAGCGGCGTTGACGGAATTCATTTCTACGTTCTGAATCGCTACTTCCACATCGCCGAAATCATGGCCCAACTCCGGCCGGCTCTGGAGGCGGGACGGACCCCTCAGGGCCATTCCAGGCCGCCTGCCTGAACTCACGGAGGGAGCGGCGGTCCGGACTCTGGTGGCCGAGTAGCAGCCGTCGTGGCTGGCATGAGTTTCACACCAGGGCGACTTTGACACAGTTGATGGGCGGCAACGAATCGAAGACGCAACTCCAATCCTCCCCGCCGTCCCGGCCGATCCAGAGTTGCCCGGTCGTCGTTCCGAAATAGAGTGCAGGCGAAGCGGGATCGTCCATGGCCCATCGCATCCCGGAGAACCGTGAAGAAGCTCTGTTGCTTGGGAAGACCCTTGCCAAGTGGCTGCCACGAACCGCCGCCGTTCTCGCTGCGCCATACTGCCGGAGCGCCGCCGGGACAGGTGCGTGTCATGCCTTCAAGGGGCACGACGTAGACGGTGTCGGGATCGTGGGGATGGGCGACGATCGGCAATCCGAAGTCGGAGGGAAGCCCGTCAGCGATCGATCGCCAAGTGTCCCCATAGTCATCACTGCGCAAGACACCGATTCCCGGGTGGTCCGGGCAGCCGCCGTGATTCTGCATGTAGAGTCGCCCGGGAGCATCAGGATGGCTTGCGATCTTGTGAACGCACTGGCCGAATTCGGGATAAGGGTCGGGTAGGAATCCGGCCCCGATTCCCCGGTTGGAGGCTGCAAAAGTTTCACCGCCATCCTGGCTCACGTAATGGCCTCCGGTCGAGATACCGAGGTGTACTCGATTGTCCGCGCAGAGGATCGTATGCAAGCAGAGACCGCCGTTGCCGGGCTGCCACTGGTGGGTGTGCTCGTGGTTGCTGATGGCGGAGACCATTTCCCACGAGTCGCCGGCATCTTGACTCCGGAAAAGGGCCGCGGGTTCGACGCCGCACCACAGCTCCTTGTTGTCGTTTCCGGCCTCAAGCGCCCAGATATTCGCAAGTGCACGCCCATCCTCTTTCGGAAAGGCAGGTACGGATTTCGTTTCCTTAAATTCCTTGCCAAGGTCGGTCGAAAGCAGCAATTTCATTCCGAAAAAGGCATTGCAGCTGGAGGCATAAATGCGGGGCTCATCCCGCGGATCGATCAAGGAATTCCCATCCGGCGTCTGTGTCGACTTGGACCTCCAAATGGCCGTAATCCTGGCAGTCTGACTGGTGATAGTGTCTTCATGCTGACAGCTTATTCCACTTACCGATCCAAGGTGTGGTTCTGGGAGATTCTTGGTCAAGTGCACGCAGCGGAGAAGGTCATGGTCTCCGATTGAGGAGAACTTGGGGCCGAGGTCAGTGTGATCGGCTGACCAAAATGTTTGACTCAATTGTCTGCTTCTGGTCCGTTCCGAGATTGGAAAAGAGTCCGGTCCCTGGATTCCCACGTCTCGTCGTCTCCACCATCGTGCTGTCGGCGCTCTTATCAGGCGTCGCCGTTGCACCAGGTCCACGCCCAGAACGACGCCCCGATCTTTAACTGGCAAGGGGAAGTGCAAGTGTCGCCGTCCACGTTGACGATCAGGGAGGGAGAAGCCCTCAGCTACAACATAAGGCTCAGTGAGCAACCGGCCGCCGACGGCTGCTGGGTACGGATCCACGTCGACGGAGTGGTGTACATCGACGGCCGCCTCGAGGAAAAAGGTATTAGTTGGGTGCCATCCGTCGGCTGGGAGTTCAATCGGGAGGAAGGAAAGGAAGATTCGGATCCAACGCAATGGCGAAGCGTTCGGATAGAAGCACTCCAAGACGACGAAGATGATGAGGATGAGTTTGTGACCATCACCCACGAGGTGTGGGACGAGAACGGCAATTGCCCCCTGCACGGCGTGGCCCCCGTGGAAGTGCAAGTCACGGGCGACGAGACGGTCACCGTGAGCGGGACGACCAGCTCCGGTCTGACGGTGACGGATACTGAGCTTAGGCTCACGGACGACAAGACATCGTATGCCGACCTGTCGCTGGTGGGCGCTGACTCCCGGGCCCATTCCGTGCTCCTGGGATGGCGCCTGCAGTTCGGACCCAACATCCGCCTGCAGTTCGAGGTGGATCTCGGCGATCGCTCCTACGGCCGCTTTTTGGCACGCGGACTCATGGGCCGCCCCGGCCCCAGGCTCGGCAACCCGGGGCTTCAGCAATGAAGTGGAAGTTGTAGGGGGACATTGAGCCGGGAAAGGGTGTTGGCCGCCAAACTTAGGGGTAGAGAATCACCTAATGGGCGAGTATTGGCCCGTTTGGGGAATTTTCACTCGGTGTCATCTCTGCTCATGGGTTTGGATCTCTTCTGATCCTGAGTGGGTGTCGGAGCTTCAAGGGTGATGTTCCGCTTGTCCTTGTTTCTTCCCCATACCACCCCCCAGTTCCCCCGGATATCGGTCACTTAAGTCAACTTCCCAGATAAATAATTATTCCAACGCACATGGGTATGCTATTAGTATGCTTTTTCAGGCCAGGTTTGTGGCTGTATTGTGTTGCAGGCCGCTACAATCGGTAGCGTCCGGGTCAAGCTAGCGTCGAGTCCGGTTGCGGCATCCGGCGGGCCATAGTGGAGAGCCGAGTGCCGCCGGCAATCGAATCGAGGCGGGGAAATGAGAAAAGCGGACCAACCAAGAGCGGAGATAGAGGTACTGCGGGAGCGCCTCTCCGGGCTGAGCGAAGCGAGTCTTCGCATCAGCGAGAGTCTGGACGTTAATACCGTCTTGCACGAGGTAGTGGAAGGAGCCCGCGCGCTGACCGGCGCCGGATGCGGCGGAATTGTCACCCTGGACGGTTCGGGAGAACTGCAGGATTTCGTTACCTCCGGTCTGACTCCCGAAGAGAACCAGCAGTTTCTGGAGCTGCCCCACGGACCGGGCGTGGGGAAGTACTTGAGCCAAGTCCTGCAGCCGCTCCGGCTCAGGAACCTGGAGGACCATCTCAGCTCGCTGGGCTTCCCGGAGGACGGGAAACTGGCGCTGACCTTCCTGGGGGTCCCGATCCGTCACCGGGGCGAGCAGGTCGGCAACTTCTATCTGGCTGACAAGGAGGACGGGCAGGAGTTCATGAGTGAGGACGAAGAGGTGTTGGTGCTGTTCTCCTCCCAGGCCGGGGCGGCGATCGCCAACGCCCGTAAGCACCGCGATGAGCAGCGGGCCAGGGCCGACCTGGAGGCGCTGATCGAAATGTCGCCGGTGGGTGTGGTGGTGTTCGACGCCGGAAGCGCGCAAGTGGTGTCCATAAACAAGGAGTCGCGGCGCATTGTCGGCGATCTGCACCTGGCAGGCCGCTCGGCCGAGGAGTTGTTGGACGTGTTGAGAGTGCGACGGGCCGACGGGCAGGAGATCGTGCTCGAGAAATCCCCGTTGGCGAAGGCGCTGCGCGATGCGGCGACGATCCGAGCCGAGGAGATCGTGCTCGAGGCTCCTGACGGCCGGCAGGTCACAACGCTGATCAGCGCTACGCCCATTCACTCGGAGCAGGGGGAACTCGAGTCGGTGGTTGTCACCCTGCAGGACATGACGCCGCGGGAGGAGTTGGAGCGTTTGCGAGCTGAGTTTCTGGGTATGGTGAGCCACGAGTTGCGGGCTCCGCTCACCTCCATCAAGGGTTGCGCAAGCACCGTTCTGGGCGCCTCGTCGGTGCTGGACCCGGCTGAGACGCTGCAGTTTTTCCGCATCATCGACGAACAGGCGGATCACATGCGAGATCTGATCAGCGACCTGCTGGACGCAGCACGCATCGAGACGGGGATGTTGTCGGTGGCCCCCAAGTGGGCGGAGTTGGCGGTGATAGTCGATCAGGCCCGGAACACGTTTCTGAGCGGGGGGGGCAGAAATCCGGTCCACATCAACCTGCCGGCGGATCTGCCACGGGTGCTGGCGGACCGGCAGCGCATCGTCCAGGTGCTGGTCAATCTGTTGTCCAACGCGGCCCGGCACTCGCCTGAATCGTCGGCCATCCGGTTGACGGCGGTGCTGGAGGGCGTTCATGTGACGGTTTCGGTGGCCGACGAGGGTCGAGGCATTCCGGCCGAGCGGCTGCCGCACCTGTTCCGGAGGTTCGCCCGCAGTGGCCGGGAGGACCGCGGCCGAGGTGTTGGGGCGGGCCTGGGATTGGCCATCTGCAAGGGCTTGGTGGAGGCGCATGGGGGCCGTATCTGGGCGGAGAGCGAGGGTACGGGCCTGGGCACACGGTTTCTCTTCACGATTCCGCTGGCCGAGGAGGCCGACAGCATTGTCGCGACGACGCCAGCGCGGACCCGGGGACGACGGCGGCGTGCCGGGCGGCAGGAGCCGCACATCCTGGTGGTCGACGACGACCCGCAGACACTGGGTTACATTCGGAGCATTCTGAAGGACGCGGGTTACTACCCGCTGGTGACCGGGAACCCCAAAGAGGTGCCCGGCCTGATCAAGAGCCATAACCCCGACTTGGTGCTGCTGGATCTGCTGCTACCCGGGACGGACGGCATCGAGCTGATGCAGGAGCTGCCCGCGCTGGTTGATCGACCGGTCATCTTCCTGTCCGCGTACGGCCGGGACGAAACGATTGTCAGAGCCTTGGAGCTGGGAGCAGCCGACTATGTCGTCAAGCCGTTTTCGCCGACGGAGCTGGTGGCCAGAATCCGGGCCGCGCTGCGGAGGCAAGCCGGGCCGGGTGAACCCTACCGGGCGGTAGACCTCGCCATTGACTATGAGGAACGCCGGGTGACCTTGGCCGGGCGTCCGATAAGACTGACCGCCACCGAGTACGATCTGCTCGCCGTCCTTTCAGCCAAGCGCGGCCGCGTCTCGACCTACGACCAGCTGCTGCGCCGCGTGTGGCGGTCGCGGAAATCCAGCGATGCTCGCCTGGTTCGCGCCTTCGTGAAGAAGCTCCGGCGTAAGCTGGGCGACGATGCGAGTCGCCCCACTTACATTTTCACCGAGTCGCGGGTCGGCTACCGCATGGCCAAGCCCGACAATGACTGAGGATCTTCCCCTCGGTAGGCGAAGAAAAGGCCCTGCCGGGGTGCACGAGCCACTTACTGCTCGCTGCGCTCCGACGCCTCATCCTCCCAGCCCTCGCCCGGGCCATGGCCAACCGTCGGGCACAGGCGGCCCTCTTGCGCCAAGCCTCCCAGGTTGTCTTGGGCGGCGGGCAGACGGTCTCCTACTCCCACCAAACAGGACCGACTTTCTCAGAGGGGAAACGGGTCGGCTTGACGATCCGGTGCGGCGACTGTTATCAACTCGCTGTGGAGCAGAACGAGCCGACTCAGCCAAGTGGTGCTGAAGGCCTTTCCCTGATTCGTGCCATCGGACGCTGGGGCCTGACGGCGGTGGGCGTCAACCAGGTCATCGGCAGCGGGATCTTCGTCATGCCGGCTGCGGTAGCGGCAGCCGTTGGAACAGCCTCCAGTCCTCTTCCCTGGGTGGCAGCCGGCATCGCCAACGCCCTCATCATTCTCTGTTTTGCCGAGGCGGGAGGAAGATTCCGGGCCGCCGGCGGCCCTTATTTGTACGCTAGAACGGCCTTCGGTCCCTTGGTAGGCTTCGAGGTTGCTTGGATGATGTGGGTCACCAGGGTGGTCTCGCAGGCGGCGCTTGCCAATGCCTTTGCCCTTTATGTGGGCCGTTTCTGGGCGGGGGCCACTGAAGGCGGCGGCCGCCTTCTGGTGGTGACCGCAGTCATCGGCATCCTGGCGACCATCAATCTTCTCGGCGTGCGCTACGGGTCTCTGGCCATCAACTTCTTCACCCTGTCCAAGCTGGTGCCGCTGCTGTTGTTCATATTGATGGGGCTTTTTTTCATCCAACCGGAGAACTTCGAGGGGATGTTCGACCTCAGCCAGGGCCAGGAAGGATTCGGTGCTGCGGTTCTGATGCTGATGTTCGCTTTTGGCGGCTACGAGCTGATCAGCATTCCGGCCAGCGAGGTGCGCTCACCCCGACGGGACACCCCGTTTGCCCTGCTGCTGATGATCGCAATCGTCTTTGTAGTCTACTTTCTGGTGCAGTTGGTGGCAGCCGGGACACTTGCAGGGCTGGAGTCATCGCAGACTCCTTTGGCCGACGCAGCGGCAGTATTCATGGGACCCGCCGGTGGAGTCTTGGTGGCAATCGGCGGCCTTATCGCGATTGCGGGCAGCAACGCGGGATCGATGTTGGCCGGCCCGCGGATCACGTTTGCGCTGGGCGAGAAGGCCCAGCTGCCGGCCCTCTTCGCCCATGTGCACCCCCGCTTCCGCACCCCCGACTTGTCAATCCTGGTCTTTGCCGGTATCGCCCTGATGCTGTCTTTCTCGGGTACGTTTGCCCAGCTGGCAACGCTGAGTGCCGTGGCGCGGATCGTCTTCTACATGGCCACCTGCGCTGCAGTCCCGGTACTACGGCGTCGCCTCCAGGCGCCTGGCGCCTTCCAACTGCCGGGAGGCTGGCTGTTCCCGGCCTTGGCGCTGACGGTGAGCCTGGTGATTTTGGCCGGCGCCAGTTGGACCGACCTGCAAGCGGGCGGACTTGCTCTGGTCGTGGGCGCTGCTCTCTATTACCTCACCCGATCTACCGATTCCAGGCGATGATTGGGTGGCGTACCGCTCCGAGGCTCAAGCAATCGAGAGGTATGCCCGAACGAGCTTGGACTCTGCCTCCAAGACAGGCTCGGTGGCAAGCGAATTTCCCGCCGCCGCCCGTCCGGGTTGTCACGTCTGGCCGCCTGCCAGGGGCTGGCGGCCGGTCGAGGGGAGGCCGCCCGCTGGCGCGAAGTTATTGGAGTCTGCGCCCTGCGGCCGCACTACTCGACTTCACTCATAGCGGCGGCGCATGGAGTCCTGCCTTTGGCGGTAGCTTGCGTGTCGTTCAGTCGGGCCGGATCCGCTTCGTCGGCGGCGGGGATTGGAAAAGGCAGCCAAGTGCACGGCAATGTCGTCCACCATGAGAGCGCCGGCCACCAAGCTGTCATCCACGAAGCCGAGGTCCCGGCCCAGCCCTACTGCCGGGTGTTCATCAAACGGCGCCTCGAGGATGCTGTCGAGAAAGCGGCGCGCCTGGGACGCCAGCCCGGACCTCTCTTGAGAGATGGGGGCTTCGATGACGTCGACGGCGTAACTGCGGACGAGCTTGGGCAGCATCGAGGCAAAGGTATCGGGCTGGTCGAACAGATCCAAGCCCAAGCGCTCCGTCCCTACGATGAAGACGGCGCCTACTTGGCCCGGAAGCGATTCTACCGATTTGACATATTCGTCGAGCTTGGCGGCGTGACGTTCAAAAATCGAACTCATCGCTCCGGTGGGTGACTCCGCGTCCATGGCAGCGGCCTTGGCCTGGATGGAGTCCCAGACCCGACCTTGGTCGGAACGCCTTCTACCGGTCTTGGCCATCGAATCGAGCACGCTCGCGAGTCTCTCGGTCCTGCCCCGCGCGTATTGCAACCGCTCCGTCACCGCGAAATCGTCTCTGTCATAGCCCCAACGGCCTTGCTCCACACACGACACGGGAATGATGGTGGTTTTTTGCGCCGGAAGCAGCATGGTGAGATTGGCGACGCGATTCTGCTTGGCCCCCACCAACTCCTCGCCGTCGAGGATCAGCAGAGGCAGCTTGGATCGGTTCTCCACGGCAAGGTCTGGCACGCTTCCGCCGTGCGACACCTCTTTGACAGTGACGAGGCCGTCCCGCAGGCCGTCGGCGAGCATCAGGTAACGGAGGCTACTGGGGACGTCTGACAACAACGGAAACGATGTCAGACCTCCCCAAGTCTTGGGATCTCCCAGCTTCAGGTTGGAGAGAGCAGTTTTCAGTGGATTCATTGGCAACTCCTTGATATCTTCAGTAAAGATCAGTAAATTACACTAGAAGGGTGACAGAAGTCAACAGTATTTTACATTAGTTATCATTAAACATCACTGAAATGGCCGTTGACTGAGGGCGATGCAGAGCTACACAGCCCTGGAGCTGGAGCGTGAGACCGGGTTCGATCGCAGGACCATCGCCTACTACGTGCAAATAAGACTGCTGCCCAAGGTTGGAAGGCGTGGGTCGCGAACCCGTTACCCGAAGCTGTTCCGCGACCGCTTACTCTTCATTCGAAAGGTGCGGGAGGCGGAGCAGACGGGGGCGGTGCAACCCGTGTCCCTCCACGACATGCGTAAGATCTTCGAGCGCGCACCGTCTGAGCTGATTTCGCGGGTGGCGGACGGACGGACCCCCGTAACTCCGGAAATCGTCACTGTGACATCAACCGGCCTCCGTTCGCTTGCGCGGCGACGGGCGGCGATCGCAGATCGATGGGCGTATCGGCTGGAGGACGCAGCCGAGGCTGAGTCGCCTGAGACGTCGGAGGAGCGAATCTTATCCGCCCCTCACCAGGTCGACGACGAGTTGCCTGAGGCCCACGGCTCGCGGGGCCGCTTGCCGAGCAGCGAACCAGCGGCCGAACTGAAGCGGCAGACTATGGTGGGGCATTCGCCGCCTGTCTACTACAAAGGGGCGGTAGCTTGGAACTCCCAACTCAGTGAGGAATCAGAGCTGGGCGAGTCGCTGGCTGCGCTGCAGGAAATCGCGGGCCGCCGCAGGTATCCGTCCCCCGCGATGGACCAGTGGCTCCAAATCGGGGTTTCTCCCGATATCACGCTCGCGGTCCGGGGGGTGACCGACGAGGCGGCGCCTCTGCTGGAAAGAGTCGCCCGGTGCCTGCGGCGCCTCATGGGCCGCCGCTCCCAATCGGAGCCGGATGAAGAGGAGGATCGGTCCTGACCAGCGCCGTTGGCAGCTGCTGCAACGATTAGTGAAGTTGAGGAGCCCCGCCCGCCATCGACGGGTCCGCCGGCCAGGTCACTTTGGGTTGGATCTAATTTGGGAAAAGAGATCAGGCAGGCCGACTCGCCCGCTTGTGGCCGGGTTGTTTTGCTTTGTGGTTTCTAGGCTGGCAGCCGTGGAATAATGGGTCGATTGATTGGAGGAAGCATGAGTGTCGAGCTGATCGGTGTCTTGATTGCGGTGCTGACGGTAGGTGTGATCTTGGCCGGGGTGATCCGGAAGGGTCGTTTACTCATAGGCCTATTCATCGGTTGTGTTGGCGTCTGGGCGCCATCCCTGGCCCAAGGAGCCCAGCAGGCCCCGGCCGCGGCTGAAATCCGCAGTATTGAGGTAGACGAGCCCGGCGGGCAAATCTTGAGTTTTCGCCATCTTGCCGCTTCGATCGTAGTCCAGATGAGAGGCACAAGGATAGAGCCAACCGCCTCGATCAAAATGAAGGTCCAGAGCCGCCCCGGATTCTTGGAAATCGATATTAATCGCGGCGACATTCAAGGGCTTCAGCCTGCCCGGCGCTTTGGTGAGGATTACCTCACCTATGTCATGTGGGCCGTTTCTGTAGATGGAAAGGCATCCAATCTTGGGGAAATCACTTTTAGGGACGGCCGTCGTCCCGTTAGCATCAACGTCACGACACCCATGCAAACTTTCTGGCTCCTGGTCACAGCGGAGCCGGACTTCGCGGTGAATGATCCCAGCCCTGTGGCAGTGCTTTATAGCACCGGTCAGGCGGATTCCCAGAGTCGGGCTTTGCACGTCGAAGGTAAGCTGCTCTACTACACACACTACACGCAATACTCTACCAGTCCTGCTGCCGTTGATCGTGTGACTCCCAATGAATTGCAGCAGGCGCGAAAGGCCATCGAGCTGGCATCAAAGGCGGGCATTCTGGGACTGCCTACTCCCGAAGGGGAGGATCCGTTGCCTGGTGAGTTGCGTATCCGCGCCACTCTTGAGCAGGCTAACGGGTATCTGCAACAAGCGGAACGTACCTTCCTGTCCCGCGGCGCTTTAAGTCAAGCGATACAATTCGCCCGCACTGCGGCCCATATTGCCGAAAATGCTCGCGCTTTGGCAATCGGGGCGGTAGGTGGAATCAATCTGCGGCAACTTGAGCGGGAGTTGGTAAAGCTTGAGCAAAATCTGGCCCAACGCGAATTGGAGCTTGCCAATCTGCAGGAGGATTCCAATCGTAGGGCTTCCCAATTGACAGCACAGATTCAGGAACTCACGGCACAGACTCAAGAACTCACGACGCAGATTCAGGCACTCACAGCACGGATTCAGGAACTCGAAGAAGCTTTGCAGCGGGAAGGTCTCGCCCGGGACGAGCTCGGAATACGGGCCGAAAAAGCCGAAGCCGACCTTGCGGATCTCCGTCAGGAACTGGACTCCTCGCGGCAACAGCTCCAGGCCTTGCAGGACTTGAATGTTCAACTGGGCGAGGATCGAGAGAAAATCTGCAACGAATTGCGCGCTCAGCTTGCCTCACTGGGCCAATTGACCCAACAGGGAGGCAACATGGTGTTGACACTGGCATCAGATATTTTATTTGATTTCAATAGTTTTGAACTCCGCCCCTCGGCACGTGAAAGTCTGGCCAAGCTCACGGTAATTCGCACGTTACTCTTTCCCGGGGCTAGGGTCCGGTATGAGGGCCACACCGATCGTGTTGGAGATGACGATTACAACCAGTGGCTTTCGGAGCAGCGTGCCCTCGGTGTCTATCGCTACTTCCTCGATGAAACCTTAGTGCAGCCCCTGGAAAGCGAACTCCAGGAAGATGCTGACAAGCGGGGACAGATTGTTCGCGAACTCCTGGCCGTTGACTATGCGTCCTCGCTTCGCGGCGGCACGAGAGAAGAGCGGCTCGCCCAACTGAATGGCGCCGTGGTGGGCAAGGGAGAGTCCGAACCCGTTGAAGATACCGAGGCCGCCAGTGAGCGCAACCGTCGAGTTGTGCTGCTATTCCCTCCCGCCCAGATGGGACAGGTCACTTCGCTGTGTGAAGGCTCTGCAGCCCAATCTCAAGGAAATTGAGGGTTCTTATCGGGCCATCCCCAATCCAATCACAGATCTATTTGAACCCTGACAGATCAATTTTGCCGCCCGTTTTTTCCAGCTTGGCGATAGTGATCCGCTTGTTGGTGAAGCTCTCCCCAAGTGCCTACCACCTGTTCCGTGACGCCCGGGAGCGCTACCAGCCAAGCCATGTCTTTTTGCCATGATCAAAGAAGGATTACCACAGGTCGAGGACCGTGAAATCATCTTGCAGGCGCTTCTCAGCCGGGCGGATACTGGACTACTGAAGACTGAGGGGGCGCCCACAATGCCGACCGGGCCGGCCGTGTACAGGTCGGTGACGTGCACCAGGCGACTGTCGGGCAGGTGCCGCAGGCCTCGTCAATCAGGGCGGAGGTGGCCGGCCAGTGGGCATCGTCGAGCATGGCCTCGTAACACGATCCCAGTATGCGTTCAAACGCGTCTTGGTCGTTGATGATGATTCTTCCTTCAGCAACGCCAGGATGAACCGCACGGGAGCGCTCGCCATACGCACTGCATGCGGTCCGGCAGGGAGGGTGGGCCCCCCCGGCGCTCTGCGGCCTAGCACCCGTCTTGGTGATATAGGCGTCTTGAGCACCGATTTCGACGTTCCCGCTGCCGACTGCGACGGCGCCGGAGGTCGGAAGCGCGTCGGCCATCAGCCGCTCCAGACGACGTTGATCGGCGGGCGCGCGGGCAAGCAGTCCACCATGGGGCTCGCGCATCAAGTCGATGAGTCTTGGCGTCGGCGACATCGGATCGAACCAGTCGTTGAACCGGCTCGGAGGCCAAGAATCTGCAACGAACAACAACGGACCCCTTCAGCCCGATGCGACGAAGGGGTAGGTAAACAACGTCAAGTGCACCAAATTCAGGGTGAAGTGCACCAGTATGCTTGCTTCGACACGCTGTGTGACGTGGTAGGCTGCGCCGTAGCCGATGCCGGCGAGCGTTGCCAGGACGGCATAGGCAATGCCACCGGCAATATGCGCAATACCAAACGCCACTGCCGCGACGGACAGTGCCACAAGACCTGCTAAAGGAATCCTCGCGCGCAACGCTTCCGCCAGATGCCGTTGCAGGATCCCACGGAAGAACGTCTCTTCGGCGAGGCATGTCACTAACAGATTCGCGGGCGCCCACATGACTAGGATTACCGGCCATTTCGGGTCCCAAACTACAAACTGCATCGCCAAGGCAGGCACGACTACCAAAGCGGGTGTAAGGACAGCGGCCACCGCAGTGGCGACGATCGCGCTGCTCCTCGGTGTCCTTCGCTGCCGCTGCACACATACCCCGTAGAGCAACACGCCCGCCAATGCCTTGTCGTAATTCCAATACAGCGTGTACAGTTCCGCCGAGGGTGATACGGCCACGGCATCGAAGACGAGAACGTTGTTGATCCACGGCACTTGATGGGCGGCTAGAGCGACCGTACAGATCACGAGCACACCCCATGCCAGGGTACGCACAGCTGTGGAAAGGGTAGATCGCATGGCCGCAAGACACGCCCCCGCAAAGAGGGCGATGACCGCTAGCCCCGGCCATTCGACGATGCCGGCGATAACCGCGGCGGCAATGGAAAGACCGGTAAAGATCGGCCAGCCCCAACGGACGCGCGGGAACATGGCCATTCCCAAGGCTGACCAGAGCAGCAAGTAAGGGAGGCCGTTTGCTAAATCGATCGTCACGGTTCCGTCCGGATAGCCTTTCCCCGTCTTCAGGGCCAGGTTGATTATTGACAGTCTTCGGTTTCGATCATAGGGCTCAAGGGTAACTGAGCGGAACCCTTGCGTAGGTCAGGTGAAGCTGCTTGTGTTGTCAGCCAAGAGGCCGACGGGTGGTAGCCGAGGGCGAATGCGGACTGCGAGTCTTGTGGTGGATTAGCCAGTCTTCGTTCACGGCCCAGGCATCGGCCGGACTGACGAACCATCCCCGGTCGCCGCCGATGCCGACGAACACCTAGGCGACGACCTATTGGGGACAGTCATGAATAAAGGACGACCTATTGGGGACAGTCATGAATAAAGGCGCCAATTAGACTTCTCGTTTTTTTCCGGCTCGGCCATGAGTACCCTGTTTCCCGGAAGGTAGAATGCACCCTCTTTTCGCTCCCCATCATGGGGTTTCCTCCTTGCTGTGGAGAGGCTAGCTACCAGAATCTCGGCCCCTCGGCGAACCCCTTGAGACCGGAGCTCTCGCTCCCGGGGAACGATCCCGACCGGCACCCAACAGTGTGCATTTTTCGATGGCCGCCAGCACTCCCACGGTAGCAATGCGGAATGGGGGACAAGAATGTCCCCACTCCAAATCGCCCCTCCCAACTCGCTGCTGGTACACTACGGGCAACCGCCCGTCTTGGAGAAACGCGATGAACCGAAATCCGCTGTTCTTTCTGTCCTTGTGTTCCATATGGCTGGCCGCGTGCAACGTGGCGGTCACTGACGACCGCTCCCAAAGCGATCCCCTCGAACGCGGTCCGCGCACCCAGCCAGGCGCCTCAATGGGAATCTACGCCCCCGAACAGCACGACCTGTACGACGGCCGTTTCATCATCTCGGGAAGCCGCATTTATCAGGTCGGCACGCTGAACGATCATAGCCCGTGGGACCACATGGGCAATGACGGATCGAATCTGCAGCCGGTGGAGGGCACGGTCGAGTTCGACGTCGACGAGATCAATAACACCGGAACTTTCCGGGCCGAGCTCCAATTGTCCGAGGGCAGCTACGTCATCGACCTCGAAGAATTCAAGGAATTCTCACCCTGTCAGGACGGCGGCATCGCGGCGTGGCTTTTCGAGCACGGCGACTCCGGCTGCGGCGACGCCAATTGGCCCAAGAGCATTCTGTACGTGGCCGGCTGGGGGATCGGCTCCGCCACCTTGAACGGAGAGCCCCTCTATAAGGACTACCAGATCCATTTCATGGTCACCCAGGGCATGCGCGACCGGAACTTGGTGGTTCGCTATCCTCTCGAGGGGAAAAGCTCTCAGGCCGGCGCCGTCAACCCGGCCCTCCAGCAGCTGGACTTCTACATCCGGAGTCCCGAGAGCAATGAGGCCAACCATCCCAAGCGCGAGGTGTTTGATCACTTCTTTGCCATGGAAGTCACCTGGAAATAACATCGCTGGTGGCTCCGCACGCGGCCGCCCTGGACAGGAACGCAACGGGCGCCGGCGGGGCATTTCAGGTGCGGTGGGTTCGATAGATCTTTGTAGGGGCGAGGCACGCCTCGCCCGGTTCGTAACGGCCTCCAGATTGGCGATTACCGACCCCGGTTGTCGACCGCGATCATCGACCGAGAATGCCAAACCGGAGATGATGCAGATTGTGGTTGATGATGGCGAAGACGACGTACGGCGGGGCCTTCACCGATTTGTCCTAACCTCGTTTTTTCCGGCCCCCATCATTTGTCGTACCCGCCGGAATTCGGGGCAACCGACGCCGGCGGCGCTCGGAACGTGGATGCGGCTGGGGTCATTGACCTTGGAGGGCGACGCGTGCGTCGCCCCTACACGGATATTCCCCGGTCCCCTCGGTTTGGCCTACAAAGGCATTTCATGGGGGAAATCGGCGGTGATCCACAACGCCGATCTCACGATCGGTCAGGCTTGGGCATGATCGTGGTCATCGGCTGCGAACGTCGAACCGCCAGATTGGTGTGCATGACCACCGATGATGTTGACGCAGATTTCGTAGATCATCGCGGATTATGACGATGCCGCCCTGTAGAGGAATGCAACGGGCGCCGACGGGGTATTCCAGGTGCGGTGGGTTCGATAGATCTTTGTAGGGGCGACGCAGGCGTCGCCCGGTTCGTAACGGCCCTCCAGATTGGCGATTACCGACCCCGGTTGTCGACCGCGATCATCGACCGAGAATGCCGAACCGGAGATGACGCGGATTGTGGTTGATGATGGCGCAGACGAGGTACGGCGGGGCCTTCACCGATTTGTCCTAACCTCGTTTCTTCCGGCCCCCATCATTTGTCGTACCCGCCGGAATTCGGGGCAACCGACGACGCCGGCGCTCGGAACGTGGATGCGGCTGGGGTCATTGACCTTGGAGGGCGACGCGTGCGTCGCCCCTACACGGATATTCCCCGGTCCCCTCGGTTTGGCCTACAAAGGCATTTCATGGGGGAAATCGGCGGTGATCCACAACGCCGATCTCACGATCGGTCAGGCTTGGGCATGATCGTGGTCATCGGCTGCGAACGTCGAACCGCCAGATTGGTGTGCATGACCACCGATGATGTTGACGGAGATTTCGTAGATCATCGCAGATTATGACGATGCCGCCCTGGACAGGAACGCAACGGGCACCGACGGGGCATTCCAGGTGCGGTGGGTTCGATAGATCTTTGTAGGGGCGAGGCACGCCTCGCCCGGTTCGTAACGGCCTCCAGATTGGCGATTACCGACCCCGGTTGTCGACCGCGATCATCGACCGAGAATGCCGAACCGGAGATGACGCGGATTGTGGTTGATGATGGCGAAGACGACGTACGGGCGGGGCCTTCACCGATTTGTCCTAACTTCGTTTCTTCCGGTCCCCATCATTTGTCGTACCCGCCGGAATGGGCAACCGACGCCGGCGGCGCTCGGAACGTGGATGCGGCTGGGGTCATTGACCTTGGAGGGCGACGCGTGCGTCGCCCCTACACGGATATTCCCCGGTCCCCTCGGTTTGGCCTACAAAGGCATTTCATGGGGGAAATCGGCGGTGATCCACAACGCCGATCTCACGATCGGTCAGGCTTGGGCATGATCGTGGTCATCGGCTGCGAACGTCGAACCGCCAGATTGGTGTGCATGACCACCGATGATGTTGACGGAGATTTCGTAGATCATCGCAGATTATGACGATGCCGCCCTGGACAGGAACGCAACGGGCACCGACGGGGCATTCCAGGTGCGGTGGGTTCGATAGATCTTTGTAGAACCGGGCGACGCATGCGTCGCCCGGTTCGTAACGGCCTCCAGATTGGCGATTACCGACCCCGGTTGTCGACCGCGATCATCGACCGAGAATGCCAAACCGGAGATGACGCGGATTGTGGTTGATGATGGCGCAGACGACGTACGGCGGGGCCTTCACCGATTTGTCCTAACCTCGTTTCTTCCGGCCCCCATCATTTGTCGTACCCGCCGGAATTCGGGGCAACCGACGCCGGCGGCGCTCGGAACGTGGATGCGGCTGGGGTCATTGACCTTGGAGGGCGACGCGTGCGTCGCCCCTACACGGATATTCCCCGGTCCCCTCGGTTTGGCCTACAAAGGCATTTCATGGGGGAAATCGGCGGTGATCCACAACGCCGATCTCACGATCGGTCAGGCTTGGGCATGATCGTGGTCATCGGCTGCGAACGTCGAACCGCCAGATTGGTGTGCATGACCACCGATGATGTTGACGCAGATTTCGTAGATCATCGCAGATTATGACGATGCCGCCCTGGACAGGAACGGGCGCCTCCTGGCCGATCCTCATAGCAGAAGACGTCGCGTTTTCCCTGGCCGTCCCGGACGGTCCAGCATGACACCACGAGACTGAGGTCCGGCGGAGGTGGTTGATTTTATTGATGATTGGTTATGGATTGGTTAGAGGGTGAAAGGTAGTAGAGAAGAGTTGTCCACGTGTCAGGCGGAGTTATTTTGTGGCCTGCGGTTCATCCTCACTGATCCTCCATCCCTGGCAAAAACCGACCGGCAAAGCCTGCGAAGCTGGGCCTCGACACATGACCTGTTTGTGGACTATATTTGGACTGAAAGGAGATGGCCGATGAAACTCTCCCGCCGGATCAAGCCGATCAGTTATCTCAAGGCGCACGCCGCCGAGATCGTGCGCACGCTCGGCGACCAGGGCGAACCCCTGATCATCACCCAGAACGGTGAAGCCAAGGTGGTCCTTCAGGACATCGACAGTTACGAGCAGATGCAGGAGACTGTTGCCCTACTCAAGATTCTCGCGCTGGGCAATCGCCAGATCGACGCCGGCCAGGTGCAGCCCTCCGCCGATGTCGTCGCGCGGCTTCGGGAGCGGCGGCAGACTCGTTGATGTCCTTCCTCGTCCAGTTGACCGGTGACGCGGTGCGAGACTTGGATGAGATTTGCGAGTACATCGAGCAGCACGATTCGCCGGCCCGGGCGGGTTACGTGCTGGACCACATCGCAAAGGCATTCGACGGCCTGTCCGAGCATCCCCAGCGTGGTAACTATCCAAAGGAACTACTGGACATCGGCATTCGGGAATACCGGGAGGTTTTCTTCAAGCCCTACCGCATCATCTACCGGGTGGTCGAGAACAACGTTTACGTGCTCATGATGGCCGATGGGCGGCGTGACATGCAGACGTTGTTGCAACGGCGCTTGCTACGAACCTAGCGTTGTGACGCCAGGATGCCAACTCGACAAGCACCGAGACAAAGGGGAGGAACGCGATACCATCGGACCGCGCGTACCGATGCGAGCACTTGCGCCAGGATGTGGGGACCGTCGTTCCGGTCGGTATTCACCCTGGTGCTGATAGGACACGCCTCGTAGGGGCTGGCGTGGGGCTCGCGCACTAGTTCGACGAGTCGCGGTAACGGCGAATTCGGATCGAACCAGTCGTCAAACCGGTGGGAGTCGATAATCGCCGGTTGCCGGTGGTGGGTGTCGGCCAGCGCCGGTGAGGTCACCGTGGCGACAATGGTGAAGGACTCGAGGGTCGCCTCCATCCTTGTCCCGGTACTCCCAGAGCGCGGCCAACGGCAGTGGGAAGGATCCTCAGAAATCCATTACGACCCTGGCTGGCTACGTGGCTAGAGAGCCGGATTAGCGCCTCCCCCTTTTTGAACTACCCGATCGGCACAGTGGAGTTGCACAATTTACATTCGCGCGGCACCCCTGGGAGGATCGCTCCCGTCCGATCCATACCTGCGGGAAGGCGGTCAAGACAAGGAGCGGCTTCACGCGACGGCTGCCTCAAGCAATTGTATCCTTCCTGTGGCGGCGTCGATTTCAGCCGGGATCCCCTGAGGGATGGTGAATTTCTGGCTAATATGACCGATCATCGCCCCGCGCCAGGAGGGCAGGTTTCGTTCGCCCACATGGTCGGCCAGAACCTGTTCGATCGTCAAAGAACCGTAACTCTCTCCGGGACCACAGTCGGTGCAATTGCCAAACACGAAACCGCTTATCTCATCCAAGATGCCAGCCAAAGCTAGCTGGGTCAGCATCCGGTCCACTCGGTAAATATTCTCCTGGATGTCCTCCAGGAACAAAATCGCATCATTCCAATCAGGCAGGTAAGAAGACCCTACGATGGCTGAGAGAACAGTCAAATTGCCACCCAGCATTCGACCGCGGGCAACCCCCGGGACGATGGTCTGGATTCTGTTCCGGACCTGGGTCAAATTGTCACCCAAGAACCTGGGGTTCGACAACTCGGCCGCCTGACCCTCAAAAAGAATCCTGGTAAAGTGTTCCACTGTAAATTTATTCCAGGGGCCGAGTCCGACCGGCCCATGGAAGGTGACCAGCCCCGTCTTGGAATGAATACCCAGTAGAAGCGCCGTCACATCGCTGTAACCCACCAGAATCTTGGGATTCCGACCGATGAGTTGGTAATCCAGCAGGGGCAGGATACGGGCACATCCCCAGCCGCCCCGAACGGCGATTATGCCGGCCACTGAGGAATCCTCGAACTGGCGGTTCACATCGGCAGCTCGATCTTCATCGCTGCCGGCCAGATATCCTCGTCGATCCATGACATGCTCCCCCAGTTTCACCCTGAGGCCGAGAGCTTCCAGGCTTTCCTGGACGATTTCCAGATCCATCCGGTGGGTAGTGGCGCCGGCGGGATTGATGAGTGCCACCTTGTCTCCTTGACGAAGCCGACGGGGCTTTACCAGCGCTGGCCTGGTTTGCTGCTGTGACGGGCTAGCCAGCACTCCTCCGAAACCCAGCCAGATCGAACTGTTCAGAAAACTTCTTCGCTGCATCCTGTTCCTTGTGGGCAATATTAGCAGAGACTCGGGTAGTGGGTTGTGTGGATCAGGGAATGTTTGAGTGGACTGATCGGGGGACCAAGCCTGCTTGTCAAATACATAAGATATTGTTAACAATACATTTAACAAGAATAAATGGAGGGCTTGCAACCTTCCCCCGATCTACGCTCCCTTACCACGGACATGCATGATCCATTTATTTTTACAGAGTCTTACAAACATCAACGAATGGTTCTGCGAGGTCCCGACGATGGAAGTCCTTTTGATCCCAATTCCCCCGACGATCGAGTAATCATCGATTTCGGCAGTTAACTCCGATTTCCGCCCCCGGCCAAGAGAGCGCCAGCTCCGTCCTAGCGCGCCAGGATGTGGGGACCGTCGTTCCGGTCGGTATTGACCCTTGCTGATAGGACACGCCTCGTAGGGGCTGGTGTAGGGCTCGCGCACTAGTTCGACGAGTCGCGGTACCGGCGAATCCGGATCGAACCAGTCGTCAAACCGGTGGGAGTCGATGATCGCCGGTTTCCGGTGGTAGTGGGTGTCGGCCAGCGCCGGTGAGGTCACCGTGGTGACAATGGTGAAGGACTCGAGGGCCGCCTCCATCCTTGTCCCGGTACTCCCAGAGCGCGGCGAACGACAGTGGCGATCCGTGCTCAAGCGCCAGAAAGAAGGGTTGTTTTCCGTGCTCGGTCCGTTGCCATTCGAACCACCCGTTTGCCGGTACCACGCGCCGACGTGAGCGGAATGCGGCCCCGAACGCTGGCTTGGTGTGAACGATCTCAGCCCGGGCGTTGATGAGACGCGCGTACCCATCCCGACACCTTCGCCCAAGGCGGCACCAATCCTCAGCGGAGTTTGGCGACGGTGCGGTTACCGGTATCGTCAACCCGGCCCACTGCGAAGTCCTGCGCCGACACCTCGTTGTAGTGAGGATGCAGATTCAGCGGCGGCGCTCGTCCCGTAAGGCTGTAGAGATCGTGATCTCACGCCAAGTCAGTTGCTGGGTGAAATGGTCACACATCGTTCGATGATCTCCGGATTCGTCCGTCTCGATTGCTATCATGCCGTCAGGATCTGCCCGACGACACTCGGCCCGGTCACACCCAGACTAGGAGCCCGAGCGTCTATAATACGAGGGCTATGTGTGCGGTCTCGTTACCCCCTCCGATTCTCATCGCTGACGAAGATAGCCTGGGTGGGCTCGTCCGCGCTCTTGCCCCTTATCCGGTGGTAGGCGTCGATACTGAATCCAACAGCTTCCACGCCTATCGCGAGCGTGTTTGCCTCATCCAGTTTTCCACCCCCGCAGTTGACTACATCGTCGACCCCATCAGTCTGCCTGATCTGAAAACGCTTGCGCCCTTCTTCGCCAATCCGAGCCAGCAGAAGGTCTTCCACGCTTCCGAGTACGACCTCATCTGCCTCAGCCGCGACTACCACTTCGAGTTTGCGAACATCTTCGATACGATGAGCGCCGCGCGCACACTCGGCTGGCGGCAGACCGGCCTCGCCGCCATTCTCGACACCCACTTCGGCGTGAAGTTGAACAAGAAGTATCAACGTTCCAATTGGAAACTCCGCCCCCTGAAGCCGGAACAGTTGAACTACGCGCAGCTCGACACGCACTATCTGGTAGCGTTGCGCGACCGACAAATACAGGCGTTGACTGGCTCCGGCCACTGGCCGGAGGCGCAAGAGGACTTTGCACGCCTGGCGCGAGGGCGTGGCGACTCGAACCACGCGGGCCCAGACCCGGCGGCATTCTGGCGCGTCAAAGGAGCGCGCGCCCTCACGTCGGCACAGGCCGCTGTCCTCAAGTCACTTTTTGCCTACCGCGAGGGCCAGGCCGCACGCATGGACCGGCCCCCCTTCAAAGTCATGGGAGAGGCGACTCTGATGGAGCTCGTCCTCCGTGCGCCGATCCACGCCAAAGACCTACAGGGCATCTCCGGGATGACCCCCAAGCAGATCCACCGCCACAGGCACGGCTTGTTGCACGCCATCCAAGAGGGACTCCACGGCCCGCCCCAGCAGCCGCCTCAGGTTGATCGCGAGTCTGACGACGTGGTCGATCGGTACCACTGCCTGCACACATGGCGCAAGAAGAGGGCGCGGGCGCGCGGTGTGGAGTCGGATGTCATCCTTTCGCGCGCGGCGCTCTGGGATCTGGCTCGTCGGCCTCCGCGTACCCACGGCGAACTGGCCGACATCACAGACTTTGGTCTCTGGCGGCGGGAAAGGTACGGGGAAGAGATTCTGGCGCTACTGTCTGGCGCCACACCGTGAGCCTGCAGGAGGCCTACGGCTCCAAGTTCATCCAAAGTTGCAGCAGTAGGACACGCAGCAAAGACTAGCGCGATTCGGTGTCAAGAGCCCCGAGCTCGGCAAGTCGGGACAGCGCCAGGACCAATTACGGGGACGACCGCGACCTTCAGGACGGTAGCCCATCCAATTCTGCGAGCGCTGGCCTTGGGCTCACACCGTAGTCTTCATAGTTCCAACAGCAGCCGCACCGGATCTTCCAGCATCTCCTTCACCCGCACCAGGAAAGAGACCGACTGCTGGCCGTCGACGAGACGGTGGTCATAGGAGAGGGCCACGTACATCATGGGGTGGATTACCACCTCGCCCCCGATCGCCACCGGCCGCTCCTCAATGGCGTGGAGACCCAGAATGCCGCTCTGCGGCGCATTGAGGATGGGCGTGGACAGCATGGAGCCGAAAACACCCCCGTTGGTGATGGTGAAGGTGCCATCGCTCAACTCGTCCAGGCCCAGGCGGTTGTCACGTGCCGCTCCGGCCAGACGCTTGATCTCAGCTTCGATCCGGGCTAGGGACATGTTCTCGGCGTGTTTGAGCACGGGCACCATCAGGCCCCGCTCCGTGCTGACGGCGATACTCATGTGGACATGGCGGTGATAGACAATGTCGCTGCCGTCGATGCGGGCGTTGAGCACCGGAAATTCCCCTAGCGCCAGCACGGCGGCACGGGAGAAAAAGGACATTAAGCCCAGGCCGACCCCGTGGACTTCGGCAAAGCGGTTCTTATAGCGCTTGCGGGTCTCCACGACCGCCGCCATATCGACCTCGTTGAAAGTGGTCAACATGGCCGTTTCACGCTGCGCCGCCACCAGGTGCTGGGCAATGCGACGGCGTATTTGGCTCATCGGCCGGCGCTCGACGTCACTCTCTACTGGGGGAAGCACAGCCGTGGGCGCGCCGGGCTCTGGTGCGGTCTTCTCAACGGGGGCGGGCTCATCGACCGGTACTGCGGTGGGCGCGGCCGGAGCAGCCAGATAGTCCAGGACATCCTTCCGGGTCAGACGCCCGCCCCGGCCCGTGCCCTGCAGGGCAGCTGCATCCAGACCGTGTTTCCTGACCAACCGGCGCACGGCCGGGCTCAATGCGCCCGGTTTCACGGTTTTGCCCAGCGGGGGCTCGGTATCTCTGTCCGTCCCCGCTGTAGGCGCCGTTTCAACCCCCGCCCCACCCGCGGCCCCGTCTTCTTCAATTCTGGCGACAATAGCACCCACGGCGAGTTCGGTGTTGGCTGGCTCGATTTGACGCAGGATCCCCATGGCCGGAGCCGGCAGATCGATACTGGCCTTGTCGGTCTCTAGCAGGCAGACAGGTTCGTCGCGCTCGACGAGTGCACCGTCGTCCTTGAGCCATCGGACCAGCATCACTTGGCTGATCGACTCGCCAACTTCAGGTATTCGTACCTCTTTCGCCATTTTCCGATTCCTCAGCCGGAGATATTTTATCAAATGATGCGGCCAACCTGACGATTTTCTCCTGCTCGGCCTGGTGCACCCGGTAGAAGCCGGTGGCCGGACTGGCTGCCTCGTCGCGCCCCACGTAGCGCAAGGGCACACCGTCGAGGAGCACATCGAGCCGGCATTCGACAAAAGTCCAGGCCCCCATATTGCGTGGCTCTTCCTGCACCCACAGCACTTCCTCTATACCGGTATAGCGTTCGAGCACCGTTCTGATCTGGTCCCTCGGAAAGGGGTACAGTTGCTCTAGGCGGACTAGGGCGATCTCATTCTCTACCCCCCTGCCGGCAGCCAGATCGTAATAGACCTTGCCCGAACACAGCACTAGACGGCGCACGGACTGGACATCGCCCACCTCCGGATCGTCGACGACGCACTGGAAGCCGTCCTGAGTGAAGGCAGCCAGATCGGACACCGCCTGCCGATTGCGCAACAGGCTCTTGGGCATCATCAGGATGAGAGGTTTTCTGAAACGGCGCTGCATCTGCCGCCGCAACAGATGAAAGTATTGGGCCGGCGTGGTTGGATAGCAGACCTGCATGTTGTTCTTGGCGCACAACTGCAGGAAACGCTCCGGCCGGGCGCTCGAATGATCGGGGCCCATCCCTTCGTAGCCGTGCGGCAAGAGTAGCACCAAGCCGCTCATCCGTTGCCACTTGGTCTCTCCGGCGCTGATGAACTGGTCGATGATCAACTGGGCGCCGTTGACGAAATCGCCGAACTGCGCCTCCCACACGACCAGGCGCCGGGGATCGGCGCAACTGATGCCGTATTCAAAACCGAGAACAGCCAGTTCCGACAGCATGGTATTGAGAACGACAAATGCCCCTTGCTCTTCGTCCACGTGAGCCAGAGGCACGTGGCGCTGCCCGCTGCGAACATCGTGCCAGACGGCATGGCGGTGGGCGAACGTGCCCCGCTGACTATCCTGTCCGACCAGACGCACCGGAATATGCTCTTGCAGCAGACTAGCCAAGGCCAGCATTTCGGCGCACCCCCAATCAACCGGCTGGCTGCCCTCGGCCATTTCCCGCCGGGCCGTCATGATGCGCTGCACGGTGCGGCTGAGAGCGAAGCCCTCGGGCACCTTGGTCGCCACCTGGCCCAGCCGGGTCAACCGGTCGGCGTCCACCGCCGTTTCCGCGTCCCAGTCGTCGCCGGCCGGGGCCAAACCCTTCCAGACCCCACCAAAGGCAGGGACCGGGGGGGGCAACGGCAACGCCTGTTCGACCATTTCCTGGGCCTTGTCCAATTGGCTGCGAATGTGCCGGTGCATCGCCTTGATCTCGCCCGCCTCCACAACACCCTCACCGACCAGTTTCTCGGCGTACTGATCGACCACCGTGGGATGCCGGGCGATCTCCCGGTACATCAACGGCTGTGTCAAAGCAGGATCGTCGCCCTCGCTGTGACCGTGCCGACGGTAGCACCACAGGTCAATCAGCACATCGACCTTGAACTCGTGGCGGAAGCCAATGGCCAGGTCGGCGGCATGCACCACCGCCTCGGGGTCATCGGCGTTGACGTGAAAGACAGGGGCCTGTATCTGTTGCGCCACATCGGTCGGGTAGGGTGTAAAGCGCGTCTCCTGTGGGGTCGCGGTATAGCCGAGCTGGTTGTTGATGACGATATGGATGGAGCCGCCCGTGCGGTAGCCCTCCAGTTGCGACAGATTGAGCGTCTCAGCGACGGTCCCCTGGCCGGTGAAAGCCGCGTCGCCGTGAATAAGCACTGGCATCACGCGGCAGCGCTCGGTGTCGTGCAAGTAATCCTGCTTGGCGTGGACGATGCCTTCGATGACCGGATCAACCAGCTCTAGATGGCTGGGATTGAAACTGAGTGACAAGTGGATCTTGCGTCCGCGGGCGCTTATGTGGTCATACGAATAGCCCAGGTGGTATTTGACATCCCCTTCCTCTGCTGAATGGCCCTCCCGCGCCGTCCCTTCGAATTCGCCTAGGATGACTTGGTACGGCTTGCGCAGCAGATGGGCCAGGACATTGAGGCGGCCCCGATGCGCCATCCCGATGACCATCTCTTCCAGCCCCTGGGCCGAGCCGATTTCGATCAGGGTGTCGAGCAGGGGCACGAGCGCCTCGCCGCCTTCAATGGAAAAGCGCTTCTTGCCAACATGGCGGGTATGCAAAAAGCGCTCAAATTCCTGCGCCGCCATCAGGCGCTCGAGGATCTGCCGCTTTCGAGAGTCCGAAAGCGCGGGCTCGTTGAGGCTCGGTTCCATGCGCTGCTGCAGCCAGGTGCGCTGATCCTTGTCGGCAATGCTTTCGCACTCCACCCCCAGAGTCCCGGCATAGGTAGCGTGCAACTGCTCGATGAGGTGGCGCAAGGTCCCGTCGGTCTGTCCCAGAAAACCACCGCCACCCAACGGCTTGTCGAGATCGTCCTCTGACAGACCGAACTCGGCCAGGGCCAGCAGCGGATGACTTCGGGCGCTGTGGCCCAACGGATCGAGACGGGCGATGAGATGCCCGAATTGCCGATAGGCGCCGACCACGCTGTACACGGACTGGCGAAGCTCGAGCAGGACACCGAAATCGGTGATTCGCTGGGCCATATCGTACGCGTCCTGGCCGGGCGGCCCGGAGGTAGAGGCGTCCTCCGGAACCGCGGCGGCATCGTCGGTCTCCGAGCGCTGGTATCCCAGCTCGAAGCCCTTGAAGAATGCAGTCCAATACTGGTCCAAGGCACTCGGATCGCGCTGGTATTGCGCGTAGAGTTGGTCGATATATGCCGCATTGGCGCCGGCAGCATCAACAGTCATCGGCGTTCTCCGATTAAGCAGTAGGCCTACCCAGATTTAGTGACAGGTTAACGCTCGCGATTACGTAACGACCTCCAAGGATGAAGAAGGCCTTTTTAGATGTGTCCGCTTTATCGGGGTAACCCCCCCCCCAGGATAGTCAATAGGTAGTTCGACCAACTCTCGAATCTCATCGGCAATGCGTCGCCACTTCTTCAGACTTAGGTCGCCGGTCTTGTCTGATAGGCGTGATAATCCCCGTCCCCGTCAGGTGCGACTGTAATGATGTCCTTGCCCTGTTCCATTGGGCCGTGAGAGGAAGAATAGAGCACTCGGTGCCCTTTGTGCATGAGTACTTGGCAGAACGCAGCTTGGTAGTTGCGTTCGTTAGTTTTAGTCAACCAGTTTTCGATTGCTCTCTCGATCACGCCACCCTTCTCGTTTTCTGAGCATGATTTCCTTGTACCTGCTTGGAAAGGATTCGTCAGCTTGCCACTGGGTCATGAGTGACTGAACATGCTCCGCCTGGTCTGGGTGCCTAACCAACCGCGTGGCTGAAATGTCAGGTCGACCATGGGAATCGAAGTCGATCGGGACGGTTTCCAGCATTTGGAAATATAAATCTGCGGAGAAAGGCTGTCCCCCTGCGTCGATTTGGTTGCCGACCCTCGCCGTTGCCTCACTATGTTTCCGAAACAGCATTTTGTGCATCGCCTGTACCTGGCTCCCCGCTATCTTTTTGAGACTCTCCACATATGCATCGATTCCTCGTTCAATATTGCTGATCTCTCAATCTCGCATGGGATTTCGATTACCTCCTCCGCGGAGTTCTCCACGTGGCCGTCAACATCACCTGTGACGAATTTCCTACCCTCGAAGTAGGGAATGACTGGAATCCTTCCAATTGGGCCATCCGCCTCAATTTGCTGGCGGCAATGAAATTGAGCCAACAGCAGCAGGCGTTCTTTCAGCTTGGGGAAGTCGGGCAGCATCGTTTCGGAAGTTATCGACGATCAGTTTGATTCTCGCCGATCCTACAGCTTAAAGTAAAGTATCGTTCGACACCCAACTCTTTGTAGTGATTCCTCACTTGGCCCCAAAGTTGCCCCCTGATTTTTCATTGTCACCGCTTCCTGCCAAGTACAACCTCCGATAGGATCACCCTCCAAAACGGCGCCAGATAATGGAGACGAGAGCCGAGAAGCATAAGCGCCAACCCTGCCAAGGCGGTGGTCAAGCCGGCGCTGACTTTCCAGGGCTGCATCGTCTCTTAGAGCTCAAAGGCAGTTGGGGCTCTCTGGGCGGGACCATTGGTGCCGTCGTTTGCCTCGCACCGGCCGGCCACTGCGGAGTGCTTACAGCACTCGCTCCTTAGCCACTCCCTTGGCGTGGATGGATGGGCCGCGTTAGTGGCCTGAGGCGACCTTGATGTTGACTCGTCCGGTGCGACATTCACATCCGTGTACCCCAGCTGGGCATCCGAGTAGAGCACCCGATTTGCTGGTCGACGGGCAGGCCCAGTTTCTGGGCGGCCCCTTGCCACGTTGCGTCGCCGGCTCTCTTGCCCTCTCCCGGGCTCGCGCCCTTTCGCGCTGGCGAGGGGAGCGGATTGAAACCTGCTAGCTAGGTTGGTTGATCAAGAATCGCACGTCGTCCAACATTAGCCGGGTTCCCATCCCGGCAATGTACATTGACGGTGGTCCAGTTAAAGGGGTGGGACCAGCGCTGCGGACACAGTCAAAGATCTTCGACCGCTACGCGGCGCGCTTGACCCGTCCTGGACCGTGTCCTCGCTTCGGTTCTGAAGCCCCTAGGCGGGGAGCTGACACTCCCGTCTGAGTAGCAGACAAGTCTTGGCAGATCTTCCAAAGCCTGCCACACGGCTCGGACGACGTAACGCTTCAGAGACCGTCGAGCTTTGGATGTTAGAAATGGTGGAGGCGGTGGAAATCGAAAGTATACTTTAAATGACTGATTTTACGGGGATTGAGTTCTTAATTTTCTTTGAGTTGCCCCCAATGCTGCCCCCAAAATCTTTAGTCACCACCCAATCACCCTTATAGCAATTCCCGTCAAAGAGAATGGTGACAATCTCAACCCGGTGATTATCCCGTGAAGTCTCATTCTTCCTGCCCCTGCTTCACCAGATGCAAATATAAGGAATGATGCGTTCTGCAGCGCGTAGCGCCCTCCACCGGTCAGTCCCAATCTCCCACAGCATCCCGCTAAAGTATCTCGCGAGCCATCGTCACCTTCCCCCGGCCGGATGCACCGGATGGAGGCTCCTTGGTCGACTATTCAATGGTACAGCCTTGATTGTTCTCGAAAAAGGCATTGGAGACGTAAGAGAAATCGTCAAGGGCTAGATCCAGCCCTCCTCCTGGAAGCTGACGAAGTCTCCCCGGTCACCAAGGATTAGGTGATCGATTCGTACAGGCTTTCCCAGGAATCCGCCTCCGTTGCCGCTGGCCTCGAAGACGGCGTTAGCGATCTTGTACCAAATGATCGGCGCTAGATTATCGAACCCGATGTTACGGCAATGCTCTTGAATCGCAGCGTGAAGTGGAACAACCGTATGACGCCCGCCATTCTTCCGACGCGACAGGCAAACATCACCGACGACACAGACGAGCCTGCCTCCCGGAACGAGAACACGGAAACAGTGTCGCCAGACCTCGTCCAATTGCTGCAGAAAAACATCGTAATCATGCACGGCGCCCAATTGATTGCTGTGATCACGATACTTTTTGAGTGTCCAGTAGGGGGGAGACGTGACGATCAAGCGCACGGAATGATCGTCCAGCACGGATAGGTCGCGAGAATCGCCCTGAAGTAAGCGATGGGTCGTTTGGATTCTCTGGACGGCGGCTTCAATCTCAGTCAGGAGTCCCTGGTCTTTTGCGATCCTGGGGATGCTCGTCTGTGGATTGGGGAGATTGGAGAGCCCGTCCGGCGTCAAGAACGAAAAGTGCCTTTATAGGGCTTTAGACCCTTTGGCCTGCCGGTGTTTTTGGGCCAGATAAGCGGCGAAAGACGCACAGACTCCGAACATGAACATTGCTTCATCCAACCCAACATCGGGCGAATCTTGGTCCAAAAGGGGATGCCGAATTCCCTGCTCGTCACTTGTATAGCCGTACAGCTTTTTGAATGCGGCCTTGAGCGCTGCATGTTTCAGCAACCCGGCCTTCTCAATCGAGTCGAGCGCCGGAGCGAGGGTCTTGCTTGCCTTTGGGTCGATCGCGCGCGCGACGGATTCCACAGCATGGATGCTGTCGGTGATCGAATCACCATAGTGCCGCGCGTTGATGTGTTCGGTTGCTTGACGCAGATGCGCTGCTGCACCGCCAAAATTGCTTTCGCGGATTGTTTTGATGGCTTCCTGTGTTGCCTCTCCTTGTTCCTTGCTAGACTGCGGAACGAAACAGTATGGCCGTTGTGACGTCTTGAGCCAGTACGCAGCGGCGCACCGCTGAAACGAATTACTCACACGTTTTACGAAATCTCCCGTTATATCTCTATCGTTAACCATGATCTCGATCAAATCCAGAACTTGATTGAACTCACCACTAAGTATTGAATTCTTGAAGGTGCTTAATACCTGCTCATATTTAGTGCTTATCGTGTCCCCAGGCTGTTTTGTGTGGCGTCCTACCACACGCTCAATGAGCCTATTGGTCTGTTCGTCAAAAAAATAGATACCGAAACTGCATTCTCTCTTTTCCAATAGAAATTCCCGAACCTCGATCCATATTTCCTGCCGGAGATTGGTTGAAAGCTCCTCCGCCCGCATGGGCTCCGGTAAGGGTTCATAACCATAGCGTTGCGAGAATGACCGCCTCATGGAGTGTCCCCTCCTTGGATCGGTTGAAGTTTGGATGCCGTTACTTTTCTCCAATTCATTCTAACCATTCTCCCACGCTCCTCAGACAAGCCAACCACACAGAAGCAAGCCCGACCGCAAGGGGGAGAGTTAGCCCCCCCTAGGGGAGTGGCTACGCCACCTGGTGGGCGAGCCGGTTTCCCTGCGGGAAGGCTCAAAAATCCTGCTGCGCCAGCGCACAGACAATGCTCACCGAAGCCATGGAGGTTCCGGTGTTATGCGCCCTTCGTCAACCCGAACTCGTTGAGAAGCGAGTGCAATTCTGGACTTCTCCTGCGCTGTTCGTCGACGAGAGTGCTGTATTTCAAGTATTTGATGATCTCGCTCTTTGATAAACTGATGGCAACCTTCATCAACTTTATACCTTCGGACTCTTGTCCAGCGCTGAAACGAAGAATCGAACGGCTGAAGGCGATTACCGCCTTGGCGTGTCTATTCTCAGCGGCCCAGAAATTAGCTGCGTCAAAAATGGCGTCCGCCTTTTTTCCGTTGCCGCTGAGGCCAAGGGCAAGTGCATAGTTGGAAAGAACGACAGGCTCACCACCAGACTCCTCGATAGATCGCTCAAGGATTTTGACAGCGTCATCAGTCAGACCTCGATGCAGCAGCACAAATCCGGTGTTGTTGACGTTTTTAGAGAGGGGTATGGAGCTCCGAATCAACTTCCTGATCTTAGGGATTAACAGAGGAAACAGAAGTAACTGACCGAGGAACGCTAGCAGGGAGATCTACGATCAGTGGCCCAAAACTGATTGCAGGTGCGGGTGCCGGGGTATCGTCACCCGCGACGGGTTTCGCCACAGGCGCGGTGGGAGTCCGCAAAAAGATACTAGCCGACTGACCCTATTCATTTGATCCACAACACCTTTGTGCAGCGCCGGGGGATCGAGCCACCACTCTCGTACTGTAGAAAAGTCACGCTGGCTCAAAACTAATTCTAAGCTGGGTGCCCGTCGCCTGCGCAATCCTTTCCAGGGTCTTGGTAGAGGGGTGAGCGCGACCGCTCTCAAGCCGGGCCACGACCGATTGCGTCGTATTCATACGCTTGGCGAGCTCACTCTGTGTGATCCCAGCGCGGGTTCGAGCCTCGATTAGAGAGTGGGCAAATTCGAACTCCGGGCCAAGCTTTTCATAAGCAGCTCGATAGTCCGGATCACGGCTCCATTTCTCATGCAAGTCAGTTACTTTGCTCATTCCAGTACCTCCTTAGCACGCCGCAACGCGAGGTTGATCTCTTGGCGGGGCGTCTTGCGGGTCTTTTTGAGGAAGACCCGCACCACGACAACGCGCTTGTCTCGGACTGTAACGTAGAGCGCCCGCGAAATCCCATCTCTGCCCCTCAGGCGCATTTCCCAGAGCGGACCAGTCAAATGCTTGACATGCGGTGCCCCCATACGTTCCACCCCGACAGCCGCAATCAACCCGCAAATACGCACAAACCGTGCGCGCATCTCGCTGGGCAGGGCGTCAAGCTCCCTATCGACGGTCGTATTCAGAGTCTCGACTTGCCAACCTACCAAGCCTAATATTATAGCATATATGCTATAATATTAGCAAGGTCAGAGCTAGCCCCACTAAGTAGGAGCTTAAAGGATATTTTTGCAGCAATCTGGGCGGTGCCCTGCGATGGCGAAGCTTGCGTAAGCCAGCCGAAGGTTTTCATCCACCCCAAGACCTGCTCGACGAGCTTCCGTTCCCGCTGACTGACGTGATAGGCCTCCTGCCTTCAGCCAATGTCTGCCAGCAGTTCGGACCGAAGCGTCTCCAGTTTCTCGAAGATCCCCTCGATGACGTTTCCCTGTCCGGCGAACAACGCCTCGGGACCGCTGGCGTGCACGCTATTGAACGGTGCCTCGTAGAGCGCGGATGGCTCCATGACACCCCGCGCAGTGAGTTGGTCGATCACCATCTCAATGAAACGGATCTGCGGCGTGGTCAGGCTTCGGTTGGAGAGGAACTCCGAGAAGGCCTCCTGCGCGGCAGCGCGATCCATCCCCACCATGCTCCGCACGAAATGGGCCAGTGAGGGGGCGTCGCTGCGGGCCAGGAGGGACGTCAACAGCGTCTGGCCGTCATCCTCGCCGATCTCGACCAGCGTCTGCTCGAGCCCCCGCAGATCGGTGGCCGTGAGCGGCTGGTTGGTTCGGAGACGATGAATCACGATGTGATCGAGATGGTTCTTCAGGTACTCCTGCACCTTCTTCTGGTACTGGACCCCGGTCATCTTCGGTAGGTAGGCGGCGGCGCCCTCGCGCACGGCCGTGATCTCGTCGTGGAAGTCGGTGTAGACGATCGTGCGCGTCTTCTTGTCCAGGAAGGGCATCAGGCCACGCAGGCGCAGGCGCAGTTCCTCAAGACCGTTCAAGGCGATGCCTTCCCAGAAGGCACTCTCCTGCACCGAGGCAAGGTAGGCGAGTTGGGCCTTCACTGCGGGAATCGTGCTCTTTTCTTCCAGCAACCTGGCAATCTCCACCACCCGCCTGCGCTGCTGTTCCAAGGTGCCCATGTCGCCCTCGGCGAGGGCCAGTTGCATCTTCAGTGCCGTGAGATCGAACAGGCGCGACTCGATGTCGTCGGTCTCGATCTCGCTGGGCAGCCCGGCCACCTCGCTTTGCAGGACCTCGACATCGGACACGGTGAGCCGTTCCCATGACTCCCGCTGCTGGAAACGCTCAACCGCCTCAAGCTGCATCCGCACGATGAAGTTCTCGCAATTCATCGCCGCCACATCCCGGTAGAGTTCCGCCGTCAGTGCCCCGGCCAGCGCGGCTTCCGGGTCCAGGTCCGGCGTCGCCTGGACGTGGGTCAGCAACTGCACCCGCGACCGAAAGAGCCGGGCGCGGAGGGAAACGCCGCCACTGACCTCGATCCCCTCCGGGTTCTCGCGGAAGAAGTCGAAGTTGAAGCAGAAGTCGAAGACACGGAAGTCGTGTTTGTCGTCCTCGGGTCCGAACAGATCGGGGCATAGTCGCGTGCCGCGCCCGATCATCTGCCAGAACTTGATGCGCGAGTAGACCGGCTTGAAGAAGACCAGGTTGGCCACCTCGGGCACATCGATGCCGGTATCGAGCATGTCCACGGAGATCGCGATGTGCGGCGCTTTGTCCTTTCGCGTGAAGTCGTCGAGCAGGCTCTGCGGATACGTGGCGTAGTGATCGATGATGCGGGCGAAGTGCCCGGCGTGCTGCGGGTAGTGGTGGTTGAACCGCTCTTCGATGAACGCCGCATGCTCGTGATTGCGCGCGAAGATGATCGTCTTGGCCAGCCGGTCACCCCCGTCGACCGTGTGGCCGTGCTCCATGAGATGTTGCAGCACTTTGTCGACCGTGTCGTTGTTGAAGAGCCAGTTGTTGATGGCGGAGGCGTTGACCCGTTCCGGCAGCCCGCGGCCGTCCGCGTCATCGCCCCAGTCGAGGCTTTCCCACTGTGCCTGCTCTTCCTCGCTGAGCGAGTCGTAGTCGATGCCGTCGCGCGGAAACCGGAGATCCACCTGCTGAACCTTCGGTGGTACGAGAAAGCCGTCTGCCACCGCGGTCGCGAGTTCGTACACGTCGGTGGGCACGCCTGGCTCCAGGTCGAAGAGTCCGTAAGTGTTTCGGTCGACCTGATCCCGAGGCGTTGCGGTCAGGCCGACCAGTAGTGAGTCGAAGTACCGAAAGATCATTCTGTATTTCTGATACACCGAGCGGTGCGCCTCATCGATGATCACGAGATCGAAATGCCCGACTCCGAAGCGGGCCTCGGTGCCCGTCGTCTCGTCGATCAGCCCCATCATCGTCGGATAGGTGCAGACATAGACCCGGCCCGCCTTGTCCTTCTCGGTCACCAGGTTCACCGGGCTCGACTCTGGCAGGTGGGCCTTGAACGCCCCCACCGCCTGGTTCACCAGCGCCACCCGGTCCGCCAGAAACAGCGCCCGCTTCACCCATCCCGCCCGCTGCAACAGATCGACCAAAGCGATCGCCACGCGGGTCTTGCCGCTGCCGGTCGCCATCACCAGCAGCGCCTTTCGCCGCGCCTGTCCGAACTGCTCGCCGATACTGCCGATGGCCCGCTTCTGGTAGTACCTCTCAACGATGTGATCCTTCACCTGAGCGACATCCAGCGGAGCTCGTTGGGCTCGGCGATGGATCAAGGATGCCAGCTCGTCCTTCTTGTAGAACCCGGCGACGTTGCGGGGGGGATAGGCGAGGTCGTCCCACAGGCGGGTCTTGTAGCCGTTGGTGTAGAAGATGACCGGACGCTGGCCGTGCATCGCCTCCAGGCAGTCGGCATAGAGTTTCGCTTGCTGCTGCCCGACTTCTGGGTCGACGGTGGTCTTCTTCGCCTCCACCACCGCCAGCGGCTTGCCGTCGTCTCCCCAGAGGACGTAGTCGGCATAGCCGACGCCCGACTCGTTCGGCATGCCCGTCACTTCGTATTCACGGTCCTGTCCCCGGTCCAGAGGCCACCCGGCGCGCTCCAGATCGAGATCGATGATGAGCTTGCGGGTCTTGTCCTCGTTCCAGTCGTGGGTCTCGGGGACGCTCTCGTTCTCCGCCTTGATGGCCGCGAGGCGTTCACGCAACGCTTCCAGTTCGCTCTCGATCTCCTTGCGGGCTTCCGCCTCCGCATCCCGCTGGGCCTTCAGGGCTTCCAGCTCCTGGAGGCTGGCTGGGGTGGGTGCCGGCTCCACGTTCGGGACGAGGGATTCGTCGAAGCTCTTGCCCTGCAGGCTCTCCGCGCCCTTGCGCAGGTAGGTGCGGCCCGTCCAGTAGAGGACGTGATAAAGCTCGCGCACAACATCCAGCGCCTTCTGGGGTGCTGGCGACTTGTTGGCGTGGACCGCCACGTTGCCGGCCTGCCGGATGTATTCGGCCTTCTGCCAAACAACCTCGGGCACGAGTTTGCGAAAGGCAGGGTCGCTGATGTAACCGTCCAAGTTCGTGACCTTCGGTGGCTTCAGAGCCTTCTCGACCTTGTAGACACGCTTGAGCAGGCGCTCCAGTGCGTGCCGGGCATGGAAGCAGGCCGCCCGTGGGTCGCCGAAGACATGCCGCTCCGCGAAACTCGCACTCTCCGCCGCGTGCGGGAACTCCTGTTTCAGGAACGCGAAGTTCTCAGAGACTTCCATAGCGGCTCAGAGGTCTCCCCGGAAGGCGCGGGATTGCAAGGAGGCGAAGAGGGTGTCGAGTTCGGCCAAGTGGGCGCGCTGGATGGCCTTCTGGCGTTCGACGGATTCGACGATGGCGGCGAAGCGGTGTTGGAGGTCGAGCGGGGGCTTGATCAACTGCAGGGTCTTGAGCTTCGCTTTGGAGATATTCGGCATTGAGCCGGCTGAACCGCCCGCAAATTTCTGAATGACCCGGCGCTGCTCCGGCTGGATCATCAGTTGCCATAAAAAGGTTGGCTTTATTGCGATTCCCGACTTGAGGCGTAGTCTGAAAATCAAGTCAGAAAGCATGAGTCTCGGCCTCACGTTGTGCACGTAAGCCACTGCGGCAACCAAATCGTGAGTATTTTTCCGCGTAAATAGTAAGTCCCTCGGAGCAACTTCCAGCTCTGGGCGAGGAGCAAGACTTGGAGGCAGTGCTTTCTGAGCAGATTCATCGAATTCGCACCATGTAACTGCACCTAGCTTTAGCACTCCCCATTCACCAATAAGTGCTTTTCTGTTTAGGCACTTGGGACTCCAGCCACTGTCAATGTTGTCGAGCCAATTGTCGAACCGATCGATCTCCCACCCCTTCGGGTTGGTGACGGGGTCGCCGAACATGTCGAGGAAGGTGGATTGGAGGAGGGTGTCGAGCTGGCCAAGGGCCTCGCGACGCTTGGCCCGCAAGCCGTCCGCCGCATCCAGAATCCCCGCAATTCGCTTCTGCTCGGCGAGCGGCGGGAGGGGGATTTGGAGCGCGGCAAAGAAATCGGCAGGAACCCTGCGTTGACCTGCAGCCCCGTTCATCCTCATCGCACCTGCTTTGCGCACGTACGGTGCGCGTAGGAGGTTGAACAGATAGGGTCCCGTGATTCTCTCCGACGGCCTGAATACGTGAAACTCCGTCGTCCCGAAGCCCATCTCATGAGCGAGATTGTCGGCATGTGCCATCTTCCCGTTCTCGAAACACGGCGTGATCTTGGCGACCAAGACGTCACCGCGCTTGAACGGCGTGTACCCCTTAGCAACTTCGGAGAACGGTCGCTCGGCTTGAGCTTCGATGCTCAGTGTTTTTTCGGACACTGCGGCCATGGGCACGAAGCAGACTATTTCGTCCAATTCTGGCCGGTCGACCGCAGCAAGTTTCGGGTTAACTTGGGTGACTACATCTATTGTCTCAACAGGCCACTTCATCCCAGCAGTTCCTCCAACTCCTTACGTCCCTTCGCGATGTTCTTCTCCAACGCCGCTAGCCGTCCCAGGACCACCATTGGCGGGTCGTACTCCACTGCCTCGTACTCCAGCTCCTTGTAGCGGTTGATGGACAGTTCGTAGTCGTTGCCCGCGATCTCGGCCTTGGGCACGAGGAAACTCTGGTCCGTCCGTGCCCGCTTGCGCTCCGCCTCGCGGTTCTTCCAGCGGGCGAGAATGTCGGCAAGATCGCTCTTCTCCGGCTGCGGTGTGCGCTTGTCATCCAGCGAGTAGCCGTCCGCCTGCATGTCGTAGAACCAGACGTGGTCGGTACCGCCGGAGTTGGTCTTGGTGAAGAGCAGGATGGCGGTGGAGACCCCGGCGTAGGGTTTGAAGACGCCAGAGGGCATGGAGACGATGGCGTCAAGCTTCTGCTCCTCGACCAGGATCGTGCGCAGGGTCCTGTGCGCCTTGCTCGACCCGAAGAGTACGCCGTCGGGCACGATGACGGCGGCGCGACCGCCGGGCTGGAGCAGGCGGAGGAAGAGCGCAAGGAACAGTAATTCGGTCTTCTTTGTCTTGACGATCTGCTGTAGATCCTTGGCGGTGGACTCGAAGTCGAGGCTTCCCGCAAACGGCGGATTGGCGAGGACCAGGGAGTACTTCTCCGCGTCATCGTCGTCGGTCTGGGCCAGCGAGTCCTTGTAGCGGATATCTGGGTTCTCCACGCCGTGCAGCAGCATGTTCATACTGCCGATACGCAGCATGGTGTTGTCAAAGTCGTAGCCGTGGAACGTGCCTTCGTTAAAGTGGCGGCGCGCCGCGGCGTCCTTGTAGATAGTGTCGCTGTGGTGCTCCACCAGGTGTTCAGACGCGGCAACGAGGAAGCCCGCCGTGCCGCAGGCCGGGTCGCAGATCACGTCCTTGGGCGTGGGGGCGGTCATGTCCACCATCAGACGGATGATGTGGCGCGGCGTGCGGAACTGGCCGTTCTGTCCGGCGGTGGCAATCTTGCCGAGCATGTACTCGTAGAGGTCGCCCTTGGTGTCGCTGTCGGCCATGTCGATGCCGTCGAGTTGGTCGACAACGTTGGCCAGCACACGGGCCGTGGGCATCATGAAGAGGGCATCCTTCATATGGTGGCTGTACGTCGAGCCCCCCTCGCCGTCGGCCTCGCCCTTCTGCCCGAGCGACTTGATAAAGGGGAACACCCCGTCTCGCACCGTCTCGAACAGCTGCTCGGGGGCGGCGTCCTTGAAACGCGACCAGCGCAGCCGGTCCTGGTCGGCGGCGAAGACCGGCTCCTGGATGGGTGTGCCGGTGCGCACGGCCTTGCGCTCCTTCAGGGTGTGTAGTTCGTCGAGCCGCTTGATGAAGAGCAGATAGGTGAGCTGCTCGATGACCGAGAGCGGATTCGAGATGCCGCCAGACCACATGGTGTCCCAGATCTTGTCGACCTTGGACTTGAGTTCACCCGTGATCATGATTGCGTCTCCCCCGGTCTCCATTGAGTCATCGAACATCCGCCACCGATCCGACCAAGCACAACTCCGGGAAGTAGCGGCGGGCTCGGCGGTCGGGGTGACGATCCCTCGCCAGGCCAAACCATTGTTGTCAGCCGCCGCGCGGCGGCTACCATCACAGCCAGAGCACGGGGGCCGGATAGCGTGCGATCAACGGGTCTGGCGTCACGATCTTCAGGCCGCACAGGATCGCTTGCGACACCAAGCCTCGGGAACGGATCCCGATGATGCGGCAGTGACCGGGCCGAGATTTTGTACCAAGTGATGTGAGACATATTACATTATCATTTGAGGCCTTGGAATCCGGTTCCGCGTTGGGGTCTGACCCGATTGTACTGCTGCCGCCACTGCTCGATCACGATCCGTGCCTCCTTCAACGAGTAGAAGATCTCCCCATTCAGGCATTCCTCCCTCAGTTTCCCATTGAAGCTCTCGCAGTACCCGTTCTCCCACGGACTGCCAGGCTCGATAGACAGGGGACTGATTCCCAGTCCCTGGAGCCAGTCCCGCAGCTGCCGGGCAACAAACTCCGGCCCATTGCCGGAACGGATATGCTCCGGAGTCCCTCGCCACAGCATCACCTTCGACAGCGTCTCGATCACATCCTGCGAGTTCGGCCTCCGTGCTACCCGTAGCGCCAGGTATTCCCGCATATACTCGTCGACCAGAGCTAGTATCCACAACAACCTTCCCTCGTGCGTCCGGGACTTGGCACGCCTTGACCAGTTTGCCCTGGGCCGCACTTGTCCTTGACCGAGCGAGATCGACGCATACCAGTTCCTCCTGAGAATTCTCCCGGTCCGCACGGGGGCCTGCTCTTTCTGGCCCAGCTGGACTGGGTTCGCCTTGACTTCCGGCCGACACGAAGCGTGCATGTGTCAGACACATCAGCAGCTTTCAAGCACTTGAAACAACGGAAAGGGGATCAGCCATGACCGACACACTGCACGAGGCCGCCCGAGGCTACCTCGAACACCTGAAGGGCGAGGGAAAAAAAGAGCGCACGCTCTACACCTACGGAAAGGACTTCGAACAGATCGAGGCCTTCTTTGGCGCTAGCCGGAAGCTCGCGGGCATCCTGGCGCCGCACGTAGGGAAGTTCTTCCGCTCCGACGTGCTCCTCAAACTCCCCAGCGGTAAGGAACGCTCCCGGCTGACGGTCGAGAAGACCAAGCGGGTGCTGCGCATGTTCCTGGTCTGGGCCCACGAGACGGGCCGGATCGACAAGCTGCCTCTGCCCAAGGGCACTGCCATGGGCCGGAGCGCGAAGAAAGAAGGAAGGAGGCCGCCAGCATGACAATCGCCACAAACAGCGCGCTTCGGCTGCTGCCCGGGCCTGAGCCGTTCGAGCGGGCGCGGTGGAGGCCTTCGGTAGAAGGCTCGCCGCCGAGGGTCGCTCCCCGAACACCATCAGCGCGTACCTGTGGGACCTGCGGTGGCTGACCGCCGTTCTTTCGGAGCGCCACCCGGACCGGACCCCGGACTGCGTGACCAGCGCCCTGCTCGATGAGGCGCTGACCTCGTCGGCCGTCGTGATTTCGACCAAGGGAACCGCCCGTTCCCCGGCGTCGCTGCACCGCTTCAAGGCGGCCGTTCGGTCGTTCTTTTCCTGGGCGGAGGAGACCGGACAGGTGGCGGAGAACCCAGCGCGGTCGGTGACCCTGCGGCGGCTGCCGCGCACGACGCCGAGCTTCCTGACCGAGGCCGAGAAGCGGCGGCTGCTCAAGGATCTTCGGGGCCGATCTTCGAAGCTCGCCCGCCGCGACCGCCTCATCGTCGAGCTGTTCCTGGGCACCGGCATCCGGCTACGGGAACTGGTCAACCTGGACGTCGATGATGTGGTGGACCTCGACGCCAAGCATCTCCGGGTCCGTCCCGACTGTCGGAAGGTGCAGGAATCCGGATTCAGACCAGAGGGGGGAAGTCGATTTCCGGACGAGCCGTTCGAACTCTCGGGTGCTCAAGCCCGAGCACCGGGCGTGTTCCCACAACCCTCGAAAACGGCTGTTTGGACTCAATCCACTGATATCAAAGGGATTAAGCCAATCGGACGACTTTCGGACTCGGTCCGGTAAGAACGGAGAATACGGGCCGAACAGAGAATGAGAGGCCGGAAAACAGGGTGAATTCCACTGGTGGGGAATGGAGCTGGAATGATGTGAGGAACTCCCAAACCCTTTGAAAAAAAAAGGTTATCAGGCACACGTCTCCCCGGAGAAGCATCCCGGAGAGACGAGTTGTGTTTGGAAGAATGGTGGAGGGCTTGCAGCCTTTCCGCGATCCACGCTCCCTTACCACGGGCATGCATAAACCATTAAATTTCAGTTTCTTAACGGCTTCAGTTCATGGTTTTCCAGGGTCCTAATGGTGGAAGTCCTTTTGATCCCAATTTCCCCGGCGGTGGGGGAATCATCGATTTCTGCCGCAAACCGCTTCCGCGCCATCCTTGCCTCCTTCCTAAACCGAAAATTCTAACATTCAAACTGGACTCGTTTTAGGGGGCAAGGTCATGACCTTCCACCCTTCCCGGCGAAGTATTGCCGTGATCCTTCGGTATCCGTATCGGTCCTATACGGCATTGTCTGTTCAAGGTCCGTCCTGCCATCATTTTCCGGCTACTGGCACTGGACACACAAGACCATCGGACGGCTTCGAAGAGGGTCATCCGTTCCAGAAATAGAGCGCAAAGTCTTACGCCAGCTATGCGACAGAGCTACGTGCTGGTGAAGGAAATCTGTTCGGGATCGGTGATTTCGAGGACGATACGGCGGAGCTCGGCACAGAGCAAGACAATGCGGGAAGAAAAGGCCGGCGAGGCCCGGCGTCACTTGGCGCAGCTAGATCCCCTGCTCTTCGCCCCAGGCGAGAAAGCGCCCCACGGGATGGGCATAGGCGCGGCGGGTGGGGGGGTTGGAGAGGCGGGCCGAGAAGAACTCGTAGGCGGCGAAGATGGCATTCTTCCCGGCGCGCTGCAGGAGGGCGGGGAAGGCCACCGACCGTGCGCTGGTGCGGGGAACGCTCACGTTCACCTACTAGTACGATAACAACCTTTATCGTTCTATATGGACTCGGCCATACCGCCACGTTTTTCATTTGTCCCTCTCCTTAATCGATCTCGGCCAACCCGATCGCCCCGCAAGGCGTGATATGATGAATACATATATTCATAGGGCGACTCTGGAGGCTTGGCAACATGGCGACTTCAATTCGACTTGCTCCTGAAACCGAGAAACGGCTTGATTTTCTGGCCTCGCAAACCGGGCGCACCAAGGCTTTCTACCTGCGGGAGGTGATCGAGCGTGGCCTTGAGGATATGGAGGACTACTACCTTGCCGCGGACGTACTGGAGCGCCTTCGTCAAGGCAAAGAGGGAGTGTACTCTTCCGTCTACGTGAGGAGTGCCCTTGACTTGGACGATTGAGTACACCGCGGGGTTCCGGGGTGTGGCATATCATTCTCCATAACCCGATAGCAGATTCGACCTGATTGAAGGATCTAGCCAGCCGCTGCCCGTCGTCCGGTGATGGCCTCGCGCAGTCCTTCCAGCAACCCTTCTAGGTGTGCCATACGCTCGCGGAGTTCCCCGATCTGCGACTCCAACGCACCGATCTTCCCATCCAACCGCGATTCCAGCTTCGCCATGTCCTCTCGCAGCCGTGTCTCAGTCCCTTTTAAACTCGTGAGGATCACCCCAACTAGCGCTACACCCACAGCCAAGATTGCAATCATTTCCCCGCTCATGCTTCCCTCCAATCCGTTCTGCCCATTCTCTCACGTCCGCCAGGGTAAGAACCACAGAGAAAGAACCCGACCACAAGGGGGGAAGCGTTGTTGCATGGATCGGGGCGGAGATGGAATTCCCCCTTTCCCAAGCCGTAGCGTCAGGCGGTGCGTTCGAACACAGGCCGTCCGAGTGCGGTCATTGTGTTCAGAACTTTCTGGCCGAACTGGATCTCCGTGATTTGCTTGGAGAAGCTGCGCGATTTGAGCTTGGGGCCGATGACGCTCTTCCAACGGCCGATCTGCGTTTCTATCCGGCTGCGCTGGTTGTACCCTGTGGCCACTTGCCAGGCCATGCGGCCGTTGCTGCGGATCTGGGCAATATGGCGATCCCGAACGGTTGGATCCCGCGCCGATTGCGGTCGGATCACTGCGTTCTTTGGCGGCGGTATAACCACATCCAGGGTCTCCCCATACCGATGCCTCAGCAGATCCCGTGTGGACGCTCCATCATAGGCGCCGTCCGCCAGAAAGCCCGTGACAGGGGCATCGAGTTGATCCAGGAGCCCGGGTAAGGCGGTGCTGTCTCCAACGTCATCGTGAGTCAGATTGGCGCAAACAATCGCACCGCTATTGAGGTCCAGTCCGAGGTGGAGTTTGCGCCAGCGGCGCCGTATTCCCTTGATTTTATGCTTCTGCGCGAGCCATTCCCCTTCGCCGAAGATCTTGAGGCCGGTACTGTCCACCAGCAGATGGACAGGCACAGATCCTGCTTGCCTCATCACCTGAGCGATGCTCAAGCCGTTTGCACGACGCGACAGTGTGGAGAAGTCCGGCACCCGTATATCCAGCCCCATGAGCGTGCCGATGGAACCCATCAGCCCCTGCGTTTGTCGCAACCCAAGCCGATACGCCGTGCGCAGCGTCAGGCATGTCTCGATAGCCAGATCCGAGTATCTCCGCTGGCCACCCCGTGACGTGCGGCGCGGCGCGCTCCACACACTTTGAGCCTCATCACTGACCCAAATCGTCAGATCACCCCGCTGGCGCAGGCTCTCGTTATATTCTGCCCAGTTGATCACCCGGTACTGCGCCTTATCAAACTTGTGCCGTCCCGCTGCGTTGAACTTATGTGGCATCTAGGTTATCCCCTGTGTTGAAAAACACGATGATAAGGCATCCTTCGGGATGATCCATGCAACAAGGTCCTCCAGCAATCTGTGGCTGATTACCTCCAGCGTCTGCCCTGAGGAATGGGCGTCAGATGCTCCAGTCGAAGCCCCTTGCCGCGGGCTTCCACACCTCCCTTGTCATGCCCTTCACCGGGCCGAGCGAAGCAGGGCTCAAACAGATAGTGGCTCGAAAGCGCCCGGAATCGATCCGTCGGCTGCCGCTCGGCACCCACTCGCCGCCGCACCGCCGCCCAGAAATTCCGGTTCCGATGACCCGTTCGCTCTACTGACATCGGAACTTCACCGTCGGCTGAGTTTTTTCACCCTACGGGTTCCTCCCTCACCCTCCCTCCTTTCCCAGTGCTGGAATATTCCGGAATGGCAAACTCGTCCACATGGTCGAACGACACCAGATCGAGGGCCAGTCTGCTGACATTTTTCTGAGCCTAACTCTGGCCGCTTGTGCCTCGGTCGAACAAAAACCTGCGACAGGGACCACATCCGTGGACACGAGCGCCTGTGAGGGCTTAAGCTGTAAGGCCCTAGGCTAAAAGGGGAGAGAAATGGTCACGACAGGAAAGGTGAAGAGGGACGATTTCACATCGCTTCGAATGGAGCTGGGGCAGCGTGGATGGTACAGAAAGGCGACTGGCAGAGTAGTTCTCGAGTTGGCGTTGCACCTGACCGTAGCCCTGAGTGGAATAGCCGTTTTCATCATTTCAGATTCCATCTTTGTGTGCGGGTGCGCCATGCTGCTTTCCACGGCTGGTGCCATGGGAGTGGCCACCAACAGCCACACCTCGTCTCACTATGGAACGAGCGACAAGAAATGGGTGAATGAGGTTCTCACTTACTTCGGTTATCCTGTATTTCATGGACTCTCCGCCAGCTACTGGCGTTACATGCACGTGATTCGCCATCATCCTGCACCCAACGTCGTGGGAATGGATATGGATCATGATCTCGAGCCATGGTTCTGCATAATCGAGAAACAAGTTCAGAAAACGAACGGCCTTCGCCGCTTCTACTACGAGCGCATTCAATCGGTTGCATTCCCGTTCGCACTGGCGGTCAATGGTTTCAGCTTTCAAATCGCCGGATGGCGGTACCTCCTTGCCGTTCTCCGAAATCCACGGCAGAGGAAAAAGACTCACTGGATCGACCTGGGCGCAATGGTGACCCACTGGGTGATCTGGCTAGGAGCTCCCATGGTTTTCTTTCCAGCCACGGACGTAGTGTTGTTTTGTCTACTTCGCATCGGGTTGCTGGGTTACGCGATGTTCGTAGTTCTGGCCCCCGGTCACTACCCCGCCGAAGCGGTCTGCCTTGCTAAGGATCACGGAGAGAAGGATTTCGTATTGCGGTTAACCGCGACTACGCTCAACTTTCGGACCGGACTGTTGGGGCGATTCATTTGCTCGGGCTTGGAGTATCAAATCGAGCATCATTTGTTTCCCCGTGTGAGTCACGTCTATTATCCGAAGATGAGCGGCCTCGTGGAAGACTTCTGCCGGAAGAACGGGTATCCGTACCGCACTCTAAGCTGGGGCCAAGCTGTCTGGAAGAGCCTAAATGTGTTTCGCACGCCGAAAGTGGTGCAGCCTAGCCTGCAACGGACAGAGGCGAAACGAGCAGTCTTGGGGCGTGGCGATTTTCAGTCCGATTCCAACACCCGCACCTAACGGGGTTGCCGGGACGCAAGCGTCGCAATTTCTGAATTTCGAGACGCACACGTGCGAGAGTGACCATCTGGGACAAATCTTATGCGGCGCCATTTTTGGTTGCTGTGGTGCCAGCGCAAGATGTTCTCTAGGCCCCAGGCATGGGCTGGCCAATTTTGTAAATGGCGGCGAAGAACTGAAGTGGGTGGCGGTGTAAAAGTGAAGCACCGTTGGTGCTGATTATCTTGCTTTCTTCATATTCATACAAGTGAGATTGGGGTTCTTGTCCTTGAACCCCTCCCCTCGGGGAGGGCACGATTTCAGGGTTGTTTCCTGCGTTGATTTCGGGCCCGTTTCTTGGCGTCCCGAAGTCGGTAGCTTTCACCGTTGGCCTCGATGATGTGGACGCGGTGAGTGATCTGGTCCAGCAGAGCGCCGGTGAGTCGCTCGTTGCCCAGCACTTCGGTCCAGTGCTCGAAGAGTAAGTTGGTGGTCAGCTCGGACCTACTCAAGGATGCAGACAGTCTCTCCTTCTTTGAGGTCAATATGCCTTTGTACTATCAGCGCGAGGGGTGGGAGGAAACCAAACGTCGATGCATCTGGGGATACGGGCGTCTCTCAGCACGGATGGAGGAAGTCGCAAAACGAATCACCTACGAAGACGAGGGGCTGACACGCCTGCTCAAAGAAGCGATCCGAGAAGCGGGTCTGAAAAGATTTGATGGAAAAGAAGGCGAGTCAATGAAATGGCTGGAGGGGCTGCAAAGGCAATATGTCACCTCTTCGAAGGCGCCCATGTTTTCGCTCAGGAGGATCTCAGCAATTTTTCTCCCAATCCCAGGTGGTAAGAAAGCTGCGCTACGAGCTTCTGAGGAATCTCCTTCCCACCGGCTAGTATCCCTCGGTGGGCATTGTCAAGTTAACCGGTTGCCGAGAATCCAAGCCACCCCATCGAGTATTCAGACGTGGTTTTACTGACGATATCCGCGTTGTTGCATAAATCGCTTCGGCACGTCCGCTTGTCTCCGATGGGCCAGGGTGCCAGCATGAGGAATGACGCCGAATCAATACACGTTCCGGTACCGAGTACGCAACTGGTCAGACTACAATCGGGCGCTGATCGCCAGGGGGCGTCTGACCTTTTGGTTCGATGAGGACGCCGTTGCCGCCTGGCGGAACGCCGACCCGCCCAAGGGCCCCGGCGCTCCGAAGGTTTACTCCGACACGGCCATTCAGTGTGCGCTGATATTGAAGTCGGTCATCTTAGCCTTCGGTCGACGCAGGGCTTCGTTTCTTCGCTCCTGGAGTTGCTCAGACTCGATCTGCCAGTTCCAGACTACAGCACTCTCAGTAGACGACAGAGTTCCTTGGCGACGTTCTTGACTGTTAGCCCAAGCAGTCGGCCTCGGCACGTGGTTGTGGATGCGACGGGCCTGAGAGTGTACGGCTCGGGTGAAGGGCACGTCCGAAAGCATCGACATGGTCGGCGCAGAGCCTGGCGTAAGCTGCACCTGGGTGTCGATGAGAGGACGAAAGAGATGGTGGCGGTGGAGGTTACACCGAGCCGGGTCCACGACGGTCGTCTGTTGCCGGCCCTGCTGGATCAGATTCCGGGTCGCATCGTTCAAGTCTCGGGCGACGGGGCCTATGACACGAGGGCCTGTTATCAATCGATACTCGAGCGGGAGGCTGTCGCCACCATCCCTCCGCGACGCAGTGCACGGCTGAGTGAAAGTGTGGACCCGCCTGCCTGGCGGGCAATGCGGGATGTCCATCTACGAGAAATAAGGAGACTCGGCCGATATGAATGGCGCATCTCCAGTGGTTGCACTAGGCAAAGCCTTGCAGAGAATGCGATGTCGAGATTCAAGACGTTGTTTGGGCCTAAGCTGTCGGCCCGACGATTCGACAATCAACGGGTCGAGGCCATCATCAAATGTGAGGTACTGAATCGTATGTCAAGCCGGGGCATGCCTGAGTCAGTGCGAATTCGATAGCATTCAAACAGGACTGGGATCGGTCCGTGACCCGACCGGAATTGTGCAACAACGCGTATCTTTGGACATATTTGGATGGGGGAATGGTGGAGGCGGTGGGAATCGAACCCACGTCCGAAAGCCTTCAGGAGCAGAATCTACATGCTTGTCCGGTTTCGTTTTTGCTCCCGGCAGGCGACAGATCCCGGCAAATAACCCGCCCGGAGTCCCCCAGAAAAATTCTTTGGCAGTCCCGCTGGAGAAACCCGAAGCTGCCCTCTAGCCCACGAAGTCACGCCTTGCATCAACCTGTGGGCCGGTTGAGCAAAACGGCTGCGTTAATTACGCAGCGAGAGGTAACTGATTGTTGGCAGTTATCGTTTTGCCATGGGTTGACGAGGTCATGGCATCCTCGGCATGCATCTGCTGCTTCAACTGCTCCCGTCGAAGCCGGTCGCCCCCAATCAGCGATCAGGATAACACAAAAATGGAGGGCGATTGCAAGACTTCCAGCGATGGCTCCAAATGAGCGCGGATTTATGGCCGCCTCGGACCGCGCACAGCGATGCACTGATATCCGAGCGTGAACTCCCGGACACGATCGAAACGATCCAGGTAAAAGCAGAGCAAGGGAGCCAAGAAACAGAACAGGCCCACAGCGATCAGTTCCAAAGGGAGAAGCAGGCCCCGCACGACTCTACGGCGACCTCCGAAAAGGACCCGGGGAATGTAAGTCAGCCGGTGGCCCAGATAGTGAAAATAGCCGCCTTGGGGCTGGATTTTGATCTGGGAGAAACCGGCTTCAGTCAGCAAATGTTCCAACCCCCAGCGGGTGAACCTGAAATAGTCATGAGGCTGTTGATGCTCCGGCCACCCCTGGGGAGCGGTGAGATAGAGAAAGCCGCCCTCCTTGAGGACTCGATTCAGTTCCGCCAACACCAGCCCGGGATCGGGGACGTGCTCCAAGACCTGGGTGTTCAGGACCACGTCAACGGACTGTGAGCGGAGTGGAATCGCCGTCAGATCGCCACAGAGGTGCAGTTGGGAATAGTCCCAGCTTCCGTCGCCAATCCCGGAATCCAGCGCCAAGTAGCGGTGGTCGCGAAAGAAGCCGGCGAAACGAGATTCGCCGGCCCCGGCGTCGAGCACGAAGGCCCCTTTGGGAGCCTTGGCAGCCGATCGGACAAAGCTCTCGATGGAAAACTCCAGCGGATCAATCCGGCGCCGGAGAGAACGGGGCAGGCGGTCAAAAACCTTACGATAGACCTCGGCCATCGGTTGGCCATGCTATCACTGATCGCGTAACGATTGCCTGGGGTCCGCCCTTCACGGTTCGCTGCTGACAAGTCCGTAGCGGCCTTTCCAAGCGTCAAAAAACAGCAACCGCATCGGTTTCAAAGATGCCGTTTTGATGATCTTTGGTTGCAGCTGGTGACCAACCAGGGCCTCGCTGCCGGCCACGTTGAACCCAGTCGCTGACTCAGTTCTTCACCTCCACCAGTTTGCGACCGGCGGCTGGGATGGCCTGGAGTGTCACGGCAGTGGGGCCGGACGGACGATCTTTTCCTCCCCACAAGTTGATAGAATGCGATTGTGCTTAAAGTGGGTCTCACCGGGGGTATCGCCTGCGGCAAAAGCTACGTGTTGCGGGAATTCGAGAAACTGGGTGTCTATGCAGTCGACGCCGACCGCATAGCCCATGGCGTCATTCTTCGAGGTCAGCCGGCTTATCTTGAAATCCTGGAGCGATTTGGCAGCAGTATCCAGGCCGCGGACGGGGAAATTGATCGCAAGAAGCTCGGGCAAATCATCTTTTCAGACCCGTCCGCTCGGCTGGCACTCAACGCTATTGTCCACCCCTACGTTTGGGAGGAGCAAGACCGCTTGTTCAAGCGCCTGGAGGGGGAGCTGGATGCCCTCCAAACTCAAATCGTGATGGTGGACGCCGCCTTGATGATTGAAACTCGCTCCTGGCAACGTTATGACACCTTGGTTGTCGTCTACTGCCGCCGGGATATACAGGTCAGACGTCTGATGGAGCGGGACTGGATCGACAAAGCCGAGGCTGAAAAACGAGTCGACAGCCAGTTGCCTGCGATCGAGAAAGTCAAACACGCCGACTACGTCATCGAAACCTCGGGGAAACGTTCCGATACTCTGAAGCAGGTTGGTGACACTTTTGCTCAGTTGACGGCACGAGTTACCATGACGGGTTGACTGCCCAATTGCCCCCAGAGGTGGGTTATTTGGGGGCCGGTAACAAGGCTGCCAGCAGGGGGACCATTATTTCATGGTGGCCGGTGAGCGCCACACCCCGTCCCTCTCCTGCCAGCGGGCGTTCGATCACATTGCGGGAGGGCCGGTAGTGCTGGATGAAGTCCAGGTTGGCGGTGGAGAAGTCTCGCAGGCCTTGGCCACTGTTGCGAACAAGCGACACTGCCTTGAGAAACACCTCCGGGAGCAACACGGCCGAACCGATGTTCAGATAGACACCGCCCCGACCCAACTGCGAGACTTGGTGGGTGAAGATCTGAAAGTCGATCTGACTGCCTTTCCCAACCGCAGCGCCGGAAGCCAGCGGGTGATTGTGGATGGTATCGGTTCCAAAAGCGACGTGAACAGTCACCGGAAGACGGAGGCGAAAGGCCTGAAGCAGCAGCGAATGGTCCCCAAAGGGCGGCTCGATCGATGCCAGCAGGCGGCCCACCGATTCGCCAATTCCCTGACCGGACTCAGCTCCCCGGTTGATGGCTTGGTTCAGCATCTGGCCAGTCTCGCGCGCCATGCCAAAGCGACCACTTTCGAGTTCTCTTTCCACGTCCTCGGACGTGCCGCCGCTGAGTGCAATCTCAAAGTCATGAATGATGCCCGAACCATTGGTCGCCAAAGAGGTGATGAACCCTCGCTCCATCAGATCGATCAGCACTGGAGCCAGTCCGACTTTGATGACATGCCCCCCCAACCCCCAGATCAAAGTCCGCTTGGCCTGACGGCCATGAGTCAGGGTCCGGGCCAGCGCCAACAACTCGGTCACGGCGAGAATACGGGGCAGGCTGTCGACAAAAGTCTTGAATTCGCCGCCGCGAAACGGCCGGGAAAAATCTTCTACCGTGACTTTGCTGTGCCGAGAATCGAGGGGATAGTCAACGATCTTGTCTACTTGAAACCTTTGGTACCTTGACACGCCGCCACTCTAACCCAAGGTCTGATGGGGACCAAATTGAAAAACGGTTGGCGCCTGCGGTTCAATCTCCGGCCAACAGACCCGCCAAGGCCTGTCCGGTATAGGAAGCTGCCACCTGCTGCAGGGTCTCAGGGGTCCCCTCGGCCACGACTTGGCCGCCTTCATTCCCTCCTTCGGGTCCCAGGTCGATAATCCAGTCAGCACACTTGATCACTTCCAGGTTGTGTTCGATCACGATAACAGTGTTGCCCAATTCGACCAGATCCTGAAGTATGTTCAAGAGCTTGCGGACATCATCGAAATGCAGTCCAGTGGTCGGCTCGTCGAGGATATACAGTGTTGATCCGGTGGCCCGCTTGCTCAGTTCGCGGGACAGCTTGACCCGCTGAGCCTCACCTCCCGAGAGGGTGGTAGCCGGTTGTCCCAGCGAGATGTAACCTAATCCGACATCCAACAAAGTACGCAAACGGGTCTCCACAGCGGGCACTTTTTCCAGCACCGGATAAGCTTCTTCGATCGTCAGACCCAGCAGATCTGCGATCGAGCAACCCTTGTATCGAACCGCCAAGGTTTCTCGGTTGTAGCGTTTGCCGCGACAACTCTCGCATTCCACGTAAACGTCGGGGAGAAAGTTCATCTCGATCCGGCGAAGACCCGCACCACGACAGACTTCGCAGCGCCCTCCTTTGACATTGAAGCTGAAACGACCTGGCTTATAGCCTCGAATCCTGGACTCCGGCAAGCGAGCAAACAGCGCTCGAATCGGGGTAAAGAGGCCGGTATAAGTGGCCGGATTAGAGCGGGGGGTACGGCCGATCGGGGTTTGATCGATCTCGATCACCTTGTCGAGGTGTTCCAATCCCTCGATTGCATCGTGTTCCCCCGGTTCCAGCAATGAACGATAGAACCGTTGCGAAAGGGCCCGATACAAGACTTCATCCACCAACGACGATTTTCCCGAGCCCGAAACGCCCGTGACTACCACCAGCTTGCCAAGGGGAATCGAGACGTCAACATTGCGCAAGTTGTTGTGTCGCACGCCCAGCAGCCGCAGCTGTTTGCCGCTACCGGAACGACGCCGGTCCGGCACCGGAATACTCAAACTTCCCTTCAAATATTGGCCGGTCAGAGATTCCGGACAGCCGACAATGTCATCGACTGAACCGGCTGCCAACACATAACCGCCCCGAGTTCCACCCCCGGGGCCCAGGTCGACGACAAAATCGGCGCAACGAATGGTTTCCTCATCATGCTCGACCAAGATGATCGTGTTTCCTAGGTCGCGCAGAGCCTGCAAAGCAGCCAGGAGACGCCTGGTGTCGCGAGCATGGAGACCGATCGAAGGTTCATCCAGGACGTAGAGCACTCCCTGCAGCTGAGAACCCACCTGGGTGGCCAAGCGAATACGTTGCGCTTCGCCGCCGGCAAGTGAGGCGGCTGGGCGGTCAAGTGTCAGGTAGGACAAACCCACCTCAGTCATAAAACCCAGCCGAGTGCGGATCTCCTCCAGGATCTGGCCGGCGATCGCCTCTTGGCGATCATTCAGAACCAAAGAGTCAATCGCTGCCAGACAGCTCTTGAGGTCACGTTGGCAAAACTCGGCAATGGTAAGTCCATTGACGTTCACCGCGCGGCTCTCAGGTCGCAGACGAGTGCCTCCACAACTTCGACAGGGACGTTCAGCCATGAAATTCATCAGTTGCGCCCGGCGAGCGGTCGAAGTCGTACGTTTAATGCGCTCGGAAAACCAGTGTTCCACTCCCGGGAAGTTAGATTCGTAGGTGAAGTCCTTGAAGCGATAGACCAGCGGCTGGTCGATCCCGTTGCGCAACGCTTCGCGCAGCGACTTCGGATAGTGGGAAAAGGGCAATTGGGGGTCGATTCGAAGCGCCTCCAGCAGAGCTGACAACGACTCGCGGAAAAAACGTTCGAAGTCACGATCTTTGAGCCTGAGGTTAAGGCTTTCCAATGTGCATTCGGGGTCTTCGATCAATCGTTCCAGGTTGAGTCGGCGTTGACGCCCCAGCCCGCGGCAAACCGGACAAGCTCCAAAGCGACTGTTGAAAGAGAAGCTTCGGGGCTCCAACGCCGGGACGTTTATTCCACAGTTGACGCAGGCCATCTTCTCCGAGAAAAGGTGTTCCTGGCCGCCGGTTACGGCCACTGTAACCAGGCCCTCGGCGATCCTCAGCGCGTGCCGCACCGATGACTCGATCCGTTTTTTAAAATCCTCCCCAACCGGCAAACGATCTACCACCACTTCGATGGTGTGGTTGCGACGTTTGTTTAAGGGAGGCACCTCTTCCAAGAGCATTAAATGGCCGTCGACTCGAGCCCGCAGGTAACCTTCCCTCAAATAACGATCGAAGAGTTGCTTGAATTCACCTTTCCGTTCTCGCACCACCGGCGCCAGAATCAGTAACTGTGCCTCAGCTGGGAGGGCCAAGACTTGATCGACGATCTGCTCGACACTTTGGCGGGTAATCTCTTGGCCGCAACGAGGGCAGTTAGGGACTCCGATGCTGGAAAAGAGCAGTCTCAAATAGTCATAGACTTCAGTGATGGTCCCAACGGTCGAGCGAACGTTACGGCTGGTCGTCTTTTGCTCTATTGAAATGGCCGGTGAGAGTCCTTCGACTGAATCCACATCAGGCTTTTGGAGTTGCTCCAGGAACTGCCGCGCGTAGCTGGAAAGGGATTCGATGTAGCGGCGCTGCCCCTCGGCGTAGAGGGTGTCAAAGGCCAGCGACGATTTCCCGGAACCGCTCAAACCGGTGATCACCACCAGCCGATTTCGTGGAATCTCCAGGTCAAAGTCGCGGAGATTGTGGTGGCGAGCTCCGCGGATAATGATCGAGCGCATCGGACGAAACTCTTATTGTGGGAGATCTCCGAGGCGGGTTCAAGGGCGGGTCGCCTGGGAGTGGCAATTTGCACCAGCGGATTCAGGACCGATTCGGTTATCCGGGTCAGTTTTAGTGGAAGCTGATGCGGCGAGTCAACACCTTACCGAAACGCACGAACTTGAACTCCAGCGGAGCGTCCTGCCCCTCGGTTAGGACCCGCTGCACATCCGCCAGCGAGGTGACGGTCCAACCATTGATGGCGATCAAAATATCAGCCGCTTCAACGCATACGTCCGGCGGCGCTACTTTGCTGAACCGCTCCAACCAGCAGCCCCCCGTGGGGAGATCCCAATTGCTGGGCCAGCTGAGGCGTCAAGGTGTCGACAATTAAACCGATCCGGGGCAATGGAGATAGGGGGATCTGGTAAAGTAGTGAGTTCAATAATGACCTGACTCGAATGAGGTGACTCAGGAAGGAGCACAGCATGTCCACGGGGCTTTCGGCAAGAGTATTTACCCCTTTGACGTTGGTTCTTCTTTCGATCGCGCTTTTGTTCTTCGGCTGCACTGACAAGACCGACTCAGTTCCACGCGTAGTAGGCGGAACCAACCAGTTCGGGGAGGTGGTGGTGGTCGCTCGCAGCGACCAGCAAGCAGAATCCAATGACGTCTACCTCTTCGCTTTCAAGCACGCGAGTGACACTCAACTGGTTTCTCAGTTTTCAGATACGGCCTTCACGACTCTTTCCTTGGACTCCGACCGAGGAGAACTAGTCTTGGTGACCGACCAGGGAGCCCGTCACGTGCTCTCGGTGGGAGGTGGCGATCGGTCGGAAGAAGTCATCGAAGGTCGTGGCTTGGCTAGATACCCTCGAATGTCCGCTGGTGATCCCCGGGAATCCCTCAACGAGTTGGTCGAAAGCGGCTTGCGCTTGATGCTTCCTGAGGGACTGGAGTGTCAGTCGGGAGGGCCGGGAGCGCTATATTGTGGGGTCTCCTCTTGGACCTTTCCTTGCCAAGTCTGGTGTGACGCTGGTAACGAAACAGAGTATGCCTGTTGCGGGCCCCAAGACTGTGGTTGTGTCAACTCTGCGGACTAGATTAGGCTTGAGGTATTCTTCTTCTCCTTGCTTCCCAAATGTACGAAAAGCCGGGCCGATCATTCGGGTTCTCCAGAAGGCGGCCTGATTCAGCCCATTGACACATCGGCCCGACTTTAGTGTCTCGCTAAAGGTTGAAGCTGTGCGTGCCACTGTGATGTCCAACCCACTAGAGCTTCAATTTTCCTTCCCCTCCTGTCTTACTTCTTACTGACTTGAGTCGATGCCCCTCGTTTCATGGGGAAACTCTCGGGTGCAAGCTAAGTTGGAAGGAAGTCTCCGGTGAGCGGGGGTGTCGGCCACAGCGGAGTTCAGACCAGTCCTCTGATAGGGTCGCTTGACCAATTCAGGTCCGGCGTCGGCCTTCAGTGGAAGCTGATGCGGCGAGTCAAAACCTTACCGAAACGCACGAACTTGAACTCCAGTGGAGCGGTCTGCCCCTCGGTTAGGACCCGCTGCACATCCGCCAGCGAGGTGACGGTCCGACCATTGATGGCGATCAGAATATCAGCCGCTTCAACGCCCATACGTTCGGCGGCGCTACTTTGCTGAACCGCTTCAACCAGCAGCCCCCCTTGGGGAGATCCCAATTGCTGGGCCAGTTGAGGCGTCAAGGTGTCGACAATTAAACCGATCTGGGGCAATGGAGATAAGGGGATCTGGTAAAGACGAATTGGCGCGGGAGAATGTTCGAGTCCCCACTCTGACGGTAACTGCATGGTCCAGGCCATCTGGCGAGGCCGGCTGCGGGAAGCAAAAGTGACGTCGATCTCTTGCACCACACCCTCCCGATTGATCGTGAGACGGCAACGAGATCCGGGAACTCGCCAGCGGAAGCCAAGAGCCAGTTCCGCAAGATCGCCGAAACGTTGGTCATCGAGTTTCATCACGACATCCAAGGGCCTTAGTCCAGCTTTTTCGGCGGGGCTTCCGGTAACGATTTTCGTGATCCGGAAAACGTCCTCGGAGGGCTCCACGTAAACACCTAACCAGCCGGCTGCCACTCGACTTTGTCCCTTGAGAATACGGCTGAAGGAGCGGCGAACGATTCTCCCCGGCACCAAATCGCACAGCGCCAATTCCTTGGAAAAGGGGTGAGGCTTGGCGACCCGGACAAATCCCGCCAAACGACCTTGCTCATCCAGGGCTACGCTTCCGCGCCAGTCTTTTTTCTCGGTGACTTCCAGTCCCGACACCAAGAGCGTCCATACCGGCAACCATTCTTTTTGCCGCTGTTCTTGTAGGCAAGGGCGTGCCATTTGCCAATCTCGCCGATTGTAAGACACCAGGTTGAGGTGTTGGGCGGAGGCTTCGGAGGCAAACTGAAGGGCTTGATCGGCAGAGAAACGTGACTTGAGATAGAGAAGAGAGAGTCTTTCGTCAATACCGACCACTTCGGCAGGCAACCGTTCTCCGGTCGTGGTCCCGAGGGTAATCAGTGAGTTGTTGGGCTGAATTTGGAAGGCGTGCTCGCCTACGTAGGCGATCACGTATTGGCCACCACCGACGATGACGCCGTCGAAGTCGACCGTCTCCAGGACACGCGGTCCCGGGATAAAGCGGTCTCGCACAACCAGTCCATTGGACCACCTCTCGAGATGCACTCTGACCAACGACTCGCGGGGAATCGTGGTCTCGGCTTGCAGGTGCTCCCGGCCGGCAGCCAGGGTGGTATGCCAATAAGGCACTGCCAGCACAACACCAATTCCGAGTCGGAGGATCCAGCTTGGGTTCATGAAACGGTTGAACATGACTCTCGTTGTCAGGATGCCATGGCGGCAAGGGTCAGTGACTGACATGAACCAAGTGGCTCGCTTCCGCCCGTGTTCGCTGAACCCTGGTTTCTGAAGGCACACGAACAATGTAGGGTGAGGGTGCCCCGGAGGCATCTCGCAAAATCACTTCAAAGAATTCCCCTGCCGGGTTGCCGGTTCGGTCAACCCGCCTATCCCCCGACAAGGCGAACTCGATTCCCGCACCACCGTGCTGTTGGGGCTGCAATTCCTGGGCCAGGGAGGCTGGTTCCGGAACCGCGTCGAATAGCGGCCAGAACCCCGCCGCCAAGGCCGCAGCCGTCAGCAGTATGGCTACTGCTCCCAAGGTCCAAAAGACGCCGGGACCGGGCCCCGTCATCCGGCCGTTGAGGAGGCCCGGGAAATCTCCCGGAGCGACTGCTTTGCGTGCCAGCGTCTGGTTAAGATCGGCGATCGTCTCAAGATCGGCTTGCAGCTTGCGACACTCGGCGCACTGTTCAAGATGCTCTCGAACGCCGTCTTGACGGATGTTGTCAAGGTCCTCGAGAAAAAGTTGCTCCAGTTGGCTGCAGTTCATAGAACACCTGCCAGCTTTCCTCGCAACAGCATTTTGGCGCGGTGGATCCGCGACTTGGCGGTGCCAATGGAAATGGCCAGGACTCGGCCCGTCTCTTCATAGGAGAGCTCCTGAACCTCTTTGAGCATAAAGGCTACGCGGTATTTTTCGGGTAACGTATCGATGGCTTTCTGTAGCCGTTGCAATTGCTCCTTGCGGTCCAGTGCTCTCTCGGGGGACTCTCCAGGGTGGGGTAGCGGGAACGATTGGTCGTCCTTTTGAAAGAACGACATGACATTGTAAAAAAAGAACCGTCCCTTTCGTTCCCGACGACGGATCTCGTCAATGGCCAAGTTGGTGGCAATACGGTAAATCCAGGTCGAAAAACGATACTTGCCCTTGTAGCGGTCGGCGTTGCGATAGACGCGGATAAAAGCTTCCTGGGCCAGATCGACCGCCAGTTCATAATCGTGGAGGAGGTTGTTCAGATAATTGACGAGCTTATCCTGGTAACGAAAGACCAGCGCTTCAAAGGCTAACTCGTCGCCTTCCAAATAGGCCGACACGAGGGCGTTGTCGCCAAAACCTACGAAACTTTGGACACTGGCAACTGCATTTGCCATAGCACTTCTTTACACGAGCAAAGAGCGCACAAGTTCCCGAAACCCGGCTGTCGTTGAAAAAATAGTATAAAGGACGGAGTTGCCCGGCGGCAACACGGCGCTGAGACTGAGAGCCCGGCCCTTTGATCTACTTGGCTTCATACCAGGAATGTCCCAGGGCCATATCGACCTTAAGCGGGACGTTCAGCTCCTCGACCTGTTCCATTCGGATCTTGACCAGTTCACTTACCAGATCGATTTCAGACTCGGCGACTTCCAAAATCAGTTCATCGTGCACCTGCAGAATGAGCCGACTGGCAACTTGCCGGCGCTGCAACTCCCGGTGTATGGCCACCATAGCTTTCTTGATGAGGTCAGCGGCGCTCCCCTGGATCGGCGCATTGATCGCCGTGCGTTCTCCAAACGAGCGTAAGTTCCAGTTCTTGCTGTGGATTTCGGGAATCTGGCGGATCCGTCCCAAAAGAGTTGAGACCATGCCACTTTGGCGAGTCTTGGCCAGAGTTTCGTCAATCCAGGCCTTGACTCCTCGATAACGCTGGAAATAACTGTCGATGAACTGTTGAGCTTCCTTGCGGCTGATCTTGAGGTTTTGCGCCAAGCCGAAAGCACTCAACCCGTACATGATGCCAAAGTTGATCACTTTGGCGTGTCGCCGGTAAAGTCCGGGATCCATGATTGCACCCATGCCAAAGACCTCGCGAGCGGTCCTTTGGTGAATATCCTCACCTCTCGCGAAAGCGTCCATTAGCACCGGGTCGCGGGAAAGATGCGCCATCACGCGCAATTCGATTTGGGAGTAGTCGGCAGCCAGGATCCGGAAACCTGGTTCGGCCACAAAGGCACGGCGTATTTCACGCCCCTGGGCACTCTTGACCGGGATGTTCTGCAAATTGGGATTGCTGGAGGAAAGTCGTCCGGTCGAGGCTACCATCTGATTGTAAGACGTATGGATACGACTGGTTTCAGGGTCGACCAGTTTGGGCAAAGCGTCCAGATAAGTGTTCTTGAGCTTGCTCAGTTCGCGATACTCGAGGATTTGCCGGGCAATCTCATGCTCGGCGGCCAACCTCTCCAGCACCTCGACTCCGGTGGCGTAGTGTCCCGCTTTGCGAGTCTTCTTGGGCAGGGGTAACCCCAGCTTCTCAAACAGGATTCCGGCCAGTTGTTTAGGAGAGTTGAGGTTGAACTCCTCATCGGCCAGCTCGAATATTCTTTGCGACAGACTTGCAATCGTCGATTCCATCTGCTCCGACATCTTCTTCAACAGTTTGCAGTCAAGCCTCACGCCCACTTGCTCCATCGATGCCAGCACCTCTTCCAAAGGCATTTCAATCTCTTCCAGCAGCGACTGCAATCCCTGTTCGACCAGCAGAGGTTGGAGCTTGTGGTAAAGGCGCAAGGTGAGATCGGCTCTCTCAGCCTGGTTACGCAAAATGGAATCATCGAAGAGACCTTCCGACACCGGTTCCAGCCTTAAGCCCAGATAGTCCGAGGCGAGTTTCTCCAGCGAATAGTCATTCTGGTTGGGCTGGAGCAGGTAGGCCATCAGCATGGTATCGCAAGCTGTTGCCGGCAAAGGCCAATGTTGCTTCCAACAACCCAGCAACATGGTCTTGAAATCATGGACACACCACAGTTGAGCAGCCGTTAGCAGCCGTTCGAATTCGGCCCTTTCTTTTCGCACCAGTTCTCGTGGCAGCCAATACCCGCTAGAAGGACCGTGGCTTAGCCCCAATGCGCCGCCGCCCTCCTCGATCGCCTCATCCCAGGCCAAAGCCGCCGAGGGTTCGTTCAGCTGCGCGCGCAGATTGCTCAGTTGAACCGCCTCCTCATAATGAGACTCAGACTCTCGGCTGGAGGGAAGATAGTCTGGTATCAAGCTTTCAAATTCCAGTTCTGAGAAGAGTTGTCGCGTGGCTTCCTTCTCGGGTTCCCGAAGTCTCAACTCTTCAAGGTCGAGTTCCAGATCCAGATCGCAGTGAATCGTCACCAACTCTCGACTCTGTCGAATCTGGGACTCGTGCTGTTGGAGACTCTCGCGATAGGTCTTGCGCTTGACTTCATCACGACGAGCCAGCAATTCGTTGAGGCTGCCGAATTGGGCTATCAATTGCCGTGCCCCTTTGGCTCCAATTCCAGGCGCACCGGGAATGTTGTCGGAAGAATCTCCCACCAGACTCAATACATCGGTCACATGTGGGGGAAGCACGCCAAACTTGGCCTCGACACCTCGCGAGTCCAAGCGTTTCATCTGGCGGGTATCCAAAACCGTAATCCGGTCGTTAACCAGTTGAAACATGTCTTTATCAATGGTCACGATGACCACTTCCAGTCCTGCCTGGGCCGCTTTGGAAGCCAACGTGCCAATGACATCGTCGGCTTCGTAGCGGGGATAGCTGATCACGGGCACCCTGAGGACTTGGCAGACCTGGGAGAGATAGGGAACCTGCTCCCGCAGGTCATCGGGCATGGGGCGGCGAGTCGCCTTGTAACTCTCGAACTGTTCGTGACGAACCGTCGGCCCGAAAGTATCCATCGCCACGGCCAAGTAGGCGGGCTTCTCCTCCTCAATGAGTTTCCGCAACATATTCGTGAAGCCATAGATAGCATTGGTTGGCCGCCCGCTCTTGCTGCTGAGTCCACGAATGGCGTAGTAGGCCCGGTAGAGGTGGGACATCCCGTCGACAAGGTAAAGTTTGCCTCTCACGGAGGTATGATAA